>NZ_CP190956.1:0-2768941 GCF_057458005.1 Cutibacterium sp. LaCa_255
ATGTCCGACACCCCGTTCGGCGACGCCGACCACCCCCGTCCCGCGCCGATCCATCCGGACGCCGTGCTACCCCCACCGATGAGTTCGCAGCCGGCTGACAGTGATCCCACCGAAGCACTCAACGCGGCCTGGGACGAAATCCTCAAGAAGGTCTCCAAACCCAACCGGGCGTGGTTGTCCAACACCACACCGGTGACGATGCACGGCTCGACCGTCATGATCGCCGTCCCCAACGAGTTCGCCCGTGAACGCGTCGAGTCCAAGATGCGGCATGAGCTCGAGGAACTCCTCTCCGACCAGTTCCACAAGGGCATCCATCTCGCCATCACCATCGACCCCGATCTGGAGTTGGCCCTCGGTGCCCCCGAACATGACGACGAGGAGGAAGAGGCTCCCGTCCCACCGGCCCAATTCGTTCCCAAGGTCACCGTCGGAGCGACTGAACCCTCCACCCAGCCGACCCCCAGTGTCGATGATGACGAGGGCATCCGGCTCAATCCCAAGTACACCTTCGACTCCTTCGTCATCGGCGCTTCCAACCGGTTCGCCCACGCGGCTGCCGTCGCCGTCGCCGAGGCTCCCGGCAAGTCGTACAACCCGCTGCTCGTCTATGGCGGCTCCGGACTGGGCAAGACCCACCTGCTGCACGCCATCGGTCGCTACGTGATGTCGTACTACGACAACGTCAAGGTGAAGTATGTCTCCACCGAGGAACTCACCAACGACTTCATCAACGCCATCGGCACCAACCGCACCAGGGAATTCCGTCGCTCCTACCGCGACGTTGACGTCCTGCTGGTCGACGACATCCAGTTCCTGGAGTCGAAGATCCAGACCCAGGAGGAGTTCTTCCACACCTTCAACACCCTCCACAACGCCCAGAAGCAAATCGTCATGACCTCCGATCGGCCGCCGAAACTGTTGGAGGCCCTCGAGCCCCGCCTGCGCAGCCGATTCGAGTGGGGTCTGTTGACCGACATTCAGCCTCCGGACCTGGAGACCCGAATCGCCATCCTGCGACGCAAGGTTGCGGCCGAGAAGATCGAGGTCGAGCCGGATGTGCTGGAGTTCATCGCCAGCCGCATCCAGACCAACATTCGTGAGCTCGAAGGCGCCCTCATCCGGGTGACGGCCTTCGCCAGCCTCAACCAACAGCCGGTGGACACCTCGCTGGCCGAGGTCGTCCTCAAGGACCTCATTCCGGAGGGACGAGAGACCCCGGTGACTCCCGAGCGAATCATCGCCGAGACGGCCAGCTACTTCGACATTTCCACTGACGACCTGCTGGGCACCTCGCGCGCCCAGACTCTCGTCACTGCTCGCCAGATCGCCATGTATCTGTGTCGTGAACTGACTGATCTCTCGCTGCCCAAGATCGGGGCTGAGTTCGGTGGCAAGGACCACACCACGGTGATGCACGCCGACCGCAAGATCCGCGCTCTCATGGGGGAGCAGCGTCAGATCTTCAACCAGGTCTCCGAGATCACCAACCGCATCAAGCAGTACTGAGCGGCTCTCCACAATTCTGGGCGCCTTCAGGACAGCCCCATCAGCCGTCCCTCCGGTCATGCTGCTGTCTGCCCATTCCCGGCCCGCAACCATCAGCGCAGAACCCATTCCCACCCCAGGCACCGTCGTTGACCCACGCGCGGACGCGTTCATCCCCATCCCCACACTCAGGTGTGGAAAACCAGTGGATAGTCGGGGGACAACCATGGGACAACGTCGGCCGTCCACAGGAACCCCTTCGACACACATCCGGTCCACGTCGTCATCCACATCACCAAATACTCTGTGACTACGGGTTTCAGGCATTATCCACAAGATCCACAGCGGTTATGACGATGAAGAAAGGACATACATCTCCATCTCTTAAAAATCTGTGGGTGTGGATTTGGGGACAAGGCCTCCTTCGCCGTTGCTCACCCGACGAGATCTACTGACGGAATTTTCCCCGACATCGCCGACCGCACCCTCAACGTTGGCGTCCCGTGGGTGCGATTCGTCCTGTGGCATGGATATGATCGACCTGCAAGCACCATGGGGTGCAAGACGCCAAGTCAAGGGGACGCAGTGAAAATCCGTCTGGAACGCGATGTCATGGCCGAAGCTGTCGCCTGGGCTGCCCGCAGCCTGCCGAACCGGCCGACAGTGCCGATCCTGGCTGGACTGTTCGTACGCGCCGAGGGTGACTCCGTCGTGATGTCTGCCTCCGACAACGAGACCAGCGCCCAGATCACCCTTCCCGCCCAGGTTAACGAGCCCGGCGAATCCCTGGTTTCCGGCAAGCTGCTGGCCGACATTGCGCGCAGCCTGCCCAACAAGCCGGTCCAGATCACCACGGATCCCGCCAAGATGGATCTGGTCTGTGGATCTGCCCGCTTCACCCTGCAGGCCCTGCCGGTCGACGAGTACCCCGATCTGCCGCAGATGCCGGCTGCCACCGGAACCGTTGAGGCCGATGTCTTCTCCCGGGCTGTCGCCCAGGTCGTCGTGGCCGCTGGACGTGACGAGTTGCTGCCGGTCTTCACCGGCGTGCGCGTCGAGATCAACGGCGAGGTCCTCTCCCTGCTGGCCACCGACCGTTACCGCATGGCCCTCAAGGAGATCACCTGGAATCCGGCCGCCACCGACGCCGAGGCCACCGCCCTGGTGCCAGCCAAGGTTATGAACGAGACCGCCCGCTCAATGACCTCCGGTGAGCACGTCACCGTGAACCTCTCCTCGGGCGAGAGCGGCGAGGGCCTGGTTGGCTTCGAGGGTGATGGTGCCAACGGTGTGCGCCGGATGACCACCCGTCTGCTGAGTGGAGAATTCCCCAAGGTTCGTCACCTCATGGACATCAAGGCCACCCGATCGGTGCGCGCTCGTACCGACGAGCTCATCAACTCGGTGCGTCGTGTCTCTCTGGTGGCCGAGCGCAACACCCCGCTGCGCATGGTCATCAATGACGATTCGGTCGCCCTGTCGGCCGCCACCGGTGACCAGGCCCAGGCCTCCGAGGCCATCGAGGCCATCGTTACCAATCACGTTGACGGAGAGCCCTCCATCACGGCGGCTGGATTCAACCCGCACTACCTGTCCGACGCCCTCGGTGCCTTGGACACCCCTTACGTCCACTTCTCCTTCACCGCTCCCGGCAAGCCCTGCCTGGTGACCGGACTCAATGATCTCGACGGCAAGCCGGAGACGGATTACCGCCACGTCATCATGCTCATGAGGCTTCCCTCCTGACCGATCCCACGACACTAATGGGCCTTGTCGACGGGCATGGTCCGACAAGGCTGACTCGTGGAGGTTCCATAGCACTCTGACTTGTGGACCAGGGGCATGGGGTGCTGGATCGTCCAGTCAGTGGGATTGCCACACTGTTGGCATGACAACCATCGCTGACGTCCAGACCGAGGTCGACCGCGTCTTCGATGCCCTCAACGCGCCTTCCTGGCCCGATCCCCACGCTGACAACCAGATAGCGGCCGAGGAGGAGTACAGCAGGGTTACCGATCCACAGCGGTATCGAGCTCTCGTGCTGCGTCTGCAAGCCTGGCAGCAGGCCCTTTCCACCCTGTGCGACGTCGACGTCGACACCATGGCCAAGGGGGAGGACCGGTTGCAGCAGCGTTGGTCAAGCCCGCACGGAAACACCCTGCCGCTGTATGTCTCCGTCGTCACCTTCGACCAGGTTCCCCTCGTCGGGCTATCCGTCACCTCCGACGCCGACCCCTTTGACATCGTCCCCGACTGTGCCTGTGATGCCTGTGACTCCGGGTCGCAAGACCTGTTGGCCGTTCTCGACGACGACATGACGGCCCTCGTCGATGGCAGTCTCGTCTTCATCGTCGCTCCCTCGGAGGCGGATCGATCGGCCTTCCGGCTGGTGGCCACCAGCCGACGCTGTGCGTTGGAGTGGGGAGGAGACGGTCCTGCGCCGTTGTCCGAACCGGAAGCCGTCGTCGATGCCATTCGCAGCGGTGATGATCCACTCCTGCCCGAGGGCTGCGTCGTCCTGCACGGCAGGCCATGGCTGTGAACAACGCGCTCCGGTAGCCTGGTTCGGACGGCCTGACAGCGGTCGGAGGGAGGTCCGGATGTTCGTCGAGCGTCTCGAACTGGTCGATTTCCGCTCCTACGTCCGCGCCGACGTCCCCATGACAGCGGGGGTGACGACCTTCATCGGTTTCAACGGTCAGGGGAAGACCAATCTCGTCGAGGCCGTGGAATACCTGTCCACCCTGTCGTCACACCGCGTCAACAATGACACCCCGCTGGTGAGGCTGGGAGCTCATCAGGCCGTGGTGCGCGGCCGAGTCCGTGCCGGGGCCGAGGATTCCCGCAGTCTGCTCCTCGAGGTCGAGATCAATCCGCGGCGTGCCAATCGGGCACGGATCAATCGCGCTCCACTGACTCGACCTCGCGAGATCCTCGGGGTGTTGCGAACCGTGGTGTTCTCGCCCAATGACCTTGTCATCGTCCGTGGTGATCCGTCAGATCGTCGCACCTTCCTCGACGGGCTGGTGATGACACGATGGCCGCGGATGGCCGGGGTGAAGTCGGACTATGAGCGCGTCCTCAAACAGCGCAATGCTCTGCTCAAGTCCCTGGCTGGGAGGGGACCGTCGGCGGGAGCCGAGATCGGCGCGACCATGGAGATCTGGGACGACGAGTTGGCCACCATCGGTGCCGAGCTCCTGTCAGCTCGCCTCGACACCTTGTCGGCTGTCATGCCACTGACCTCGGCCGCCTACCGTGAGATCGCCCCGGTCAATGACCTGGTGACCGCCTCGTACAAGTCGACCATCGACCTCGACGGACTGTGGTCACCTCCCCAGGAGGGCCAGATCCCCGAGCCCATCGACCGCAAGGAGCTGGCGAACCGATTCCTCGACGCCCTGGCGAAACGGCGAGCCGACGAGCTCATCCGTGGCGTCACCCTCGTCGGTCCACAACGTGACGACATCGTCCTGCACATCGGGGAAATGCCGGCCAAGGGGTATGCCTCCCATGGTGAATCGTGGTCATTGGCGCTGGCCTTGCGGCTGGGGTCCTTCCAGTTGCTGCGGGACGACGGCATCGAGCCTGTTCTCGTCCTCGACGACGTCTTCGCCGAACTTGACGCCACTCGACGTGGACGGCTGGCGTCCTCAGTCATCGAGGCTGATCAGGTCCTGGTGACGGCCGCAGTAGCCTCGGACGTTCCCGAGATCCTGCGCGGGGAGAGGTTCGACGTCGGTGGCGGCCAGGTGCTGCTCCATGAGGGGAGTGACGATGACTGACGGAGTTGATCCGCGCGACCCGGTCATCCCTTCCGACGAGGACCGTCGCCTGGCAGCCGATCATGACGACGAGGGGGTCGACGTCGCCCTGGCCATCGCTCGGGCTTCCCGTGGTGAACCGGCGGGAACCCCGCGTCGTGACGACGCCGGTGAGGTGTTGTTGCCACCACCTCGACGCTCCACGGTGAGGAGACGTCGTCGTTCTCCCAATCCCCCGACATGGTCTGGCCCGGGAAAGGATGCCCGCGACCCGATGGCCCTGGGGGATGCCTTCACCAACCTTGTGAAGTCCAAGGGATGGGGACGTCAGGTCAACCTGCACCTGGTCCTCTCACGCTGGCCAGAACTCGTCGGTCCGACCAATGCTGAGCACTCCCGTCCGGTCAAGTATCAGGGCACGGTCCTGACCGTCCGTACCGAGGCGACGGTGTGGGCGACCTCCTTGCGCACCATCGCGCCACAGCTGGTTGCCGAACTCAATCGTCGGCTGGGCGAGGGGACCGTCACCAGGGTCATCATCGAGGGCCCCACTGCTCCCAGTTGGAAACACGGTTCCAGGTCAGTGCCGGGTCGTGGACCGCGCGACACCTATGGCTGAGATCACTGACCCTTGAGGGCGTCGGCACTGAGCGAAGAACCCGCGAGAATATAGCTCACATGGGGTGATACCCGTAACGTTGTACTCGACCATGAGGAGGTCAGATGCAGCGTTTGGTCGGTGAGGTTCAGCACTACGACTGGGGATCGGATCAGGCAATCCCCGAGATTCTCGGCGAGCAGCCGAATGGACAGCCGTGGGCTGAGTACTGGCTGGGGGCTCACCCCAAGGCTTCGTCAGTTCTGGCCGGCGGCGTCACCTTGGATCAGTGGCTGGCTGACCACCCCGAGGAACTCGGGCGGGCCAGCCGTGACGCCTTTGGTGATCGCTTGCCCTTCCTGCTCAAGATCCTGTCGGCCTCCCATGCCCTGAGTATCCAGGCCCACCCGTCGCGTGAGCAGGCCGAGAGGGGATTCGCCGCTGAGAACGAGGCGGGAGTGGGCCTGGGTGATCCCACTCGCATCTTCCGTGACGACTGGCCGAAGCCCGAGATGATCGTCGCTCTCACGGATTTCGACGCTCTGTGTGGTTTCCGTGACCCGTCCTCCTCCCTGGTTCTGCTATCGGGACTGGGGAAGCTCGACGGACTGGATGAGGTGCTCGCGCCACTGGGCCAGGACGACGGACTGGCCAAGGTCGTCGCGACAGTGCTCTCGGGTGACGAGAAGGTCGTAACCGTCGTGGAAGGAGTCGTGGCAGCCTCTCGCACGTATCTTGAGGAGGGCACTGACGAGGCTGTTCGGGGCCTGGCGCGCACCGCCGTCGAGCTGTCCGAGGACCATCCCGGTGACCCGTCCATCCTCGTCGCCCTGCTCATGAACCGGGTGCGACTGGCACCTGGTCAGCAGATTCACCTAGGAGCCGGCACCATGCATGCCTACCTCGGTGGCACCGGTGTTGAGATCATGGCCAACTCCGACAACGTCCTGCGTGGTGGCCTGACGAGCAAGTACGTCGACGTCGATGCCCTGCTCGACCATGCCATCATGACTCCCGAGCCGTGCGTCGGTGAGTACGCGGTTCAGGTGTCCTCAGGAGTGGGCCTCTACCGCGCCGAGTTCCCGGAATTCCGGTTGTGGGCCCTGCAGGGACACGATGACACTCTCTCGCTTCCGGCTACCGACCTGGGTCGGATTCTCCTCGTCACGGAGGGACAGCTGGTTGCTCACTGCGGCGATGAAGACTGTGAACTGAATCGTGGTCAATCGGCATGGCTGCCGGCGGGCGAGGAGGTGACGGTGACTGGCCAGGGGCGTGGATTCCTGGCGGGCGCCGGGGTTGACGCTGATCGCTCCTGAGCTGACCGAGGTGTGAGAGGCGGTGTACCGCTGCTGACGCCGTGACCCCCATCCCGGACCCCGTGGTCGGGGATGGGGGTCGAATCGCTCACAGACCCTCTCAACGTCCGTCTCGCGGGTTCCGGTGTCCGGTACCGCGCAGGATTGCGGTAACATCGGAGCGTTGGGCTCTCCGTCGGCGCATGACATCCGACGGTGACGCCAACCCCGGAGGTCACCGTGACCTCTGCAGAGACACAGGAGCGCATTGCCCGTGAGCCAGCCCGAGATGCCCGAGTCCGTGACCGACGGGGACACCCCCGAGGACCTTCTCATCGACGCCACCGATCATCCTGACGTCCTCGACTCGGATCTTTCCCCGACGACCGTCGACGGATCCTATGACGCCGGTCAGATCACCGTCCTGGAAGGTCTGGAAGCCGTCCGGAAGCGTCCCGGTATGTACATCGGTTCCACCGGTGAGCGCGGTCTGCACCACTGCGTCTACGAGATCGTCGACAACTCGGTCGACGAGGCGATGGCCGGTTACTGCGACACCATTCAGGTCGAGCTGCTCGACGACAACTGGTGCCAGGTCACCGACAACGGACGTGGTATCCCGGTCAAGGAGCACCCCGTCGAGCACATCCCCACCGTCACCCTGGTGCTGACCAAGCTGCACGCCGGCGGCAAGTTCGGCAACGGCGGCTACAAGGTCTCCGGCGGTCTGCACGGCGTCGGTTCCTCGGTCGTCAACGCCCTGGCCTCCCACTTCATCGTCGAGGTGCGGCGGGACGGCTACCATTGGCGTCAGTCCTTCAGCCTGGGCGAGCCGGACGGCCCGTTGGAGCAGCTCGAGGCCCTTGGCCCTGACGAACACGAGGGCACCACGGTGCGCTTCCAGCCCTCCGACGAGATCTTCGACTCCATCGTCTTCGAATACGAGACCCTGTCGAACCGCTTCCGCGAGATGGCCTTCCTCAACAAGGGGCTGCGGATCATGCTGACTGACCGCCGTGAAGGTCATGTCGACGAGGACGGCAATCCCATCCACGAGGACTTCCTCTACAACGAGGGCCTCAAGGACTACGTCCGCTTCCTCACGGGTACCCGCGACGTCATCAACCCCACCATCATCTCCCTGGAGTCTCATCGTCCCGAAGAGGGCATGGGTCTGGAGATCGCGATGCAGTGGAACACCTCGTACACCACCAGCGTCCACACCTTCGCCAACGCCATCAACACCATCGAGGGTGGCGCCCACGAGGAGGGCTTCCGTGCCGCTCTCACCAACACCGTCAACCGGTGGGGCGAGACCTGGGGACTCATCAAGAAGCGTGAGGACCGCGTCTCCGGTGACGACATCCGCGAGGGACTGACCGCCGTCGTCTCCATCAAGCTCACCGAACCGCAGTTCGAGGGCCAGACGAAGACCAAGCTCGGTAACGCCGAGGCCAAGTCCTTCGTCCAGAAGGCTCTCAACGAGAAGCTCTCCGACTGGTTCGAGGAGAACCCCAACGAGGGCAAGAACATCGTCCGCAAGTCCCAGGCGGCCGCCCAGGCGCGTGTCGCGGCTCGCAAGGCCCGCGACCTGGCCCGTAACCGCAAGGGTTTGCTGGGCTCGACCTCCCTGCCGGGCAAGCTCAAGGACTGCTCCTCGACCAACCCGGAGGAGTGCGAGATCTTCATCGTGGAGGGTGACTCCGCCGGTGGCTCGGCCTCCCAGGGTCGCGACCCGCGGATCCAGGCGATCCTGCCGATGCGAGGCAAGATCCTCAACGTCGAGAAGGCCCGGCTCGACCGCGCGCTGAGCTCGGAGACCATCGAGTCGATCATTAACGCGCTGGGAACCGGCGTCCACGAGGACTTCGATCTGGATAAGTTGCGCTACCACAAGATCATCCTCATGGCTGACGCTGACGTCGACGGCGCGCACATCCGCACCCTGCTGCTGACCCTGCTGTTCCGGTTTATGCGCCCAGTCATCGACGCCGGTCACGTCTACCTGGCCCAGCCGCCGCTGTTCCGGCTGCGGTGGACGAACTCTCCCCACGAGTTGGCCTACTCCGACGAGGAGCGTGACCTGCTGCGTCAGGACGGTCTGGCCCATGGCAAGAAGCTGCCTCAGGTCAACCCGATCCAGCGCTACAAGGGTCTGGGCGAGATGGACGCCGAGGATCTGTGGGACACCACCATGGACCCCGACAAGCGTTTGCTGCTCCAGGTGACCCTCGAGGACGCCGCCCTGGCCGACCAGATGTTCTCCATCCTCATGGGTGAGGACGTCGAGCAGCGCCGGTCCTTCATCCAGCGCAATGCCAAGGACGTCCGCTTCCTCGACATCTGAGCACTCCCTCGAACCCTTCCCTCATCCACTGATCATTCAAAGGACACTCCATGGCTGACGATGAGAAGCCCGACGAGCAGAACCAGGCCGACCATCAAGGACTGGTGACCGGCCGCCACGTCGGGATCCAGCCGGTAGAGATTCGCGACGAGATCCAGAATGCCTACCTCGACTACGCGATGAGCGTCATCGTCGGGCGAGCACTGCCCGACGTGCGCGATGGCCTCAAGCCGGTGCACCGTCGCGTCATCTACGCGATGTACGACGGCGGCTACCGTCCCGACCGCGGCTGGAACAAGTGTTCCCGTGTCGTCGGCGACGTCATGGGCAAGTATCATCCGCACGGCGACTCGGCCATCTACGACACCTTGGTGCGTCTGGCCCAGCCGTGGGCCATGCGCCACAAGCTGGTCCAGGGTCAGGGCAACTTCGGTTCCCAGGGCAATGACGGCGCGGCCGCCATGCGATACACCGAGTGCAAGATGGCTCCGCTGGCCATGGAGATGGTCCGCGACATCGACCAGGACACCGTCGACTTCCAGCCGAACTACGACAACAAGGAGACCGAGCCGGTCGTCCTGCCCGCCCGGTTCCCCAACCTGCTCGTCAACGGTTCCTCGGGTATCGCGGTCGGTATGGCGACCAACATCCCGACCCACAACCTGTGTGAGATCAACGAGGCCGTGCAGTGGTCCCTGACCCACCCCGAGGCCTCCCAGGAGGAGCTACTCGAGGCGTGCATGGAGCGGATCAAGGGTCCTGACTTCCCCGGTGGCGCGCTCATCGTGGGCCGTCAGGGAATCGAGGACGCCTATCGGACCGGCCGTGGCTCGGTGACGATGCGTGCCGTCATCGACATGGAGGAGGACAAGAAGGGACGCCAGTGCCTGGTCGTCACCGAGTTGCCCTACATGTGCAACCCCGACAACCTCGCCACCAAGATCGCCGACCTGGTGAACTCCGGTCGCATCAACGGCATCGCCGACATTCGTGACGACTCCTCGGCCCGTACCGGTCAGCGTCTGGTCATCGTCCTCAAGAGGGATGCCCAGCCGCGCGTCGTCATGAACAACCTGTACAAGCACACCGCTCTGCAGGACACCTTCGGCTGCAACATGCTGGCCCTGGTGGACAACGTGCCGCGCACCCTGCGTCTGGATCAGTTCATCAGTTACTGGATCGATCATCAGATGGAGGTCATCCGCAGGCGTACCGAGTACCGTCTGGCCCAGGCCGAGAAGGACGCCCACATCCAGCGGGCCCTCGTCAAGGCCCTCGACATGCTCGACGAGGTCATCGCCCTCATCCGTCGCTCCCCGAACACCGAGGCCGCCAGCACCGGCCTGCAGGAGCTGCTCGACATCGACGAGATCCAGGCTCGCGCCATCCTCGACATGCAGCTGCGTCGTCTGGCCGCCTTGGAGCGTCAGAAGATCATCGACCGTCTCGAGGAACTCGAGCGTCTCATCGCCGGGTACAAGGCCATCCTGGCCAGCGAGGATCGTCAGCGCGAGATCATCTCGACCGAGCTCGCCGAGATCGTCGAGAAGTACGGTGACGAGCGTCGCACCCGCATCATCGCGGCTGACGGGGACTTCTCCGAGGAGGACTTCATCCCCGACGACGATGTCGTCGTCACCATCACCCGTGGTGGTTACGCTAAGCGCACTCGCACTGACCTCTACCGCGTGCAGAAGCGCGGTGGCAAGGGTGTTCGCGGTGCCAGCCTGCGTGCTGACGACGAGGTGGCCCAGCTGTTCACGACCACCAACCACCAGTGGATCCTTTTCTTCACGAACATGGGCCGTGTCTACCGCACCAAGGTGTGGCAGCTGCCGGAGGCCGGCCGTGACGCCAAGGGTGGTCACGTCGCCGGACTGCTGAGCTTCCTGCCCGATGAGAAGATCGCGCAGGTCATGACCCTGCGCTCCTACGAGGACGCCGAGTACCTGCTGCTGGCAACCCGTAGGGGCCTGGTCAAGAAGACTGCCCTCAAGGCCTACGACTCCTCCCGTCAGGCCGGCGTCATCGCCATCAACTTCCGTACCGAGGACGACGAGCTCATCGGTGCCGAGCAGTGCTCGGCCGAGGACGACGTCCTGCTCATCAGCCGCAAAGGTCAGGCGATCCGGTTCTCCGCCGGTGATGACCAGTTGCGGCCGATGGGTCGTGCCACCTCCGGCGTGACCGGCATGAAGTTCCGTGGTGACGACGAGCTGCTGTCGATGTCGATCATTCACTCCGACATGCCTGAGGACGACCGCTTCATCTTCACTGCGACCGACGGTGGCTACGCCAAGCGCACCGCCGTCTCGGAGTACCGTCAGCAGGGACGTGGTGGCCTTGGCATCAAGGCCATGGCCCTGAACGAGGAGCGTGGTTCCCTCGTCGGTGGCCTGGTGGTCAGCGAGGCTGACGAGATTATCGCCATCAAGACCTCGGGTCAGATCACACGGTCGGCCGTCTCTGAGGTTCCCGCCAAGGGACGCTCGACGATGGGGGTGAAGTTCGTCTCCGTGCACGGTGACGACGCCGTCTCGATCATCGCGGTGAATCCTGAGCACCAGGTCGAGGAGGACGTCGAGGAAAAGGCTGTGGAAACCGCCGAAGGTGGTGCCACGCAGACCGAATCCGGGGATGTGCTTCCGCAAGGCGATACTGTGGACGACGACCGTACCGTCGATACGGCGGAAAGCGACATGAAGCCGGAGGACAACGGTGAGTGACGAGAAGAAGGTGACGCATCCGGGTCCCGATGATCCAGAGGCGACGCACTGGACTGCCGGTGACGC
This sequence comes from Cutibacterium sp. LaCa_255, assembly GCF_057458005.1. NCBI lineage: Bacteria > Bacillati > Actinomycetota > Actinomycetes > Propionibacteriales > Propionibacteriaceae > Cutibacterium > Cutibacterium sp. LaCa_255. The sequence continues at coordinate 12,288 of NZ_CP190956.1, forward strand.
TCGTCGTACCTTCCAGGAGACGGGCCGGCAGCGCCCCGATCCGCGTCAAGAGTCTGATCGCAAGCGGACGACGGCGTCGACCCCTGCGGTGAAGCGCGCCGACGCGAGAGCGACGAAGTGGGAGAAGGCGCCCAATCAGCCGGATTCCCGTCCCGCCCAGGCGCATCAGCCCGCCCGCGCTGCCAGGCGTACTCGTAAAGCCCGGTTGCGTCTGACGCGTGTTGACCCGTGGTCGGTCATGAAGACCTCCCTGCTCTTCGGTGTCGCCGGTGCCATCATCTTCTTCATCGCAACGTGGATCATCTGGGGCATCATCGGTGCTTCGGGTGCCTTCGACTCGATGAACAAGGTGGTCAACGACCTCATCAGCTCCCCGAGCTCGAACTCGAAGTTCCAGTTGTCCGATTACGTCAACACTGGCCGAGTGTTGGGTCTGACGGCCCTCATCGGTGCCATCAACGCGGTGCTGTTCACAGCCATCTCGACTCTGTTCAGCTTCCTGTACAACTTGGCTGCGGAGATCATGGGTGGTCTGGAGGTGACCCTCGCGGAGGACTGAGGGCCCTGAAAGCGTGGAGAACGTCCCCGGATGGTGCGCATCCGGGGACGTTTTGCGTTGTCAACCGAGTCGTCACATGCCAACCACACGGGTTTGACGAGGACCGCTGCCAATTCCCTTGACACCGGGTTCCTCGTTTGCTTTCATTTATGCCATACATCTGTGGAAACGTTTCCACGGGTGAGGTCGGGGACAGGCCCCGGCGACCTCGGACTCGACGATGAGAGGAGGGCAAGGTGGATCGCAAATCGACGATCAAGGACGTTGCCAAGCTGGCCGGTGTGTCCCTCGGGACAGCATCTCGCGTTCTCAATGGCAGTTCCGCGACCTCGGAAGCGTCGCGTACTGCAGTGCGCAAGGCGGCCAAGGAGCTCGGCTATCTGTCGAACGCTCATGCCAGGTCGCTGCGTTCGGCCCACACCGGCGTCATTGGTCTGGTCGTCCCGGACATTCGAAACCCGTACTTTGCCGAACTGGCATCAGTTGTGGAGAACGCCTGTCTGGCCCATGGCTGGGCCACCTTGCTGTGCAACGCCGACGAGTCCCCTGACCAGTTCAACCGATACGTCGACACCCTTCGTCGTCAGCGAGTCGACGGTGCGATCGTCACCCCGACCGGCTTGGGAGAGCATGCCGTCAAGGACCTGGTCGACGACGGGGTCCAGGTGGTCTGCGTGGACCGTGAGGTCGCGGGGTCGTCACTGCCCTCCGTCACCTCTGATCCGTGGAACGGAATGGGGGAGGCCGTCGATCACCTGTTGGAACGTGGGCACCGCAGGATCGGTTTCATCACCGGACCCCAACAGACGTCGACTGGTTTGGAGCGTTACCAGGCCTACTGCCAGCTGTTGGCCGAGCATGATGTCGACGTCGTCGATGACCTCGTGGTGGAAGGTGACTACCAGGAGGAATCGGGACGCGTCGGTGCCGGACAACTAATCGATCGCGGTGCCACCGCCGTCTTCGCCTCCGACTCGCTGATGTCGATGGGAGCCCTGCGAACCTGCCTCGACAGGGGAGTTCGCATCGGTGAAGACATCGACCTGGTCGGTTTCGACGACCTTCCGGTGTTCAGTCTCACCAATCCGGCCCTCACCGTCGTTGCCCAGGACATCGACGCCATGGGAAAGGTGGCCGTTGATCTGCTGGACCATGCCATGGCTGGTGAACCGACCAGCTCCGCTCGACTGGACACCCATCTCATCGTCAGGGCATCAACCCGAATGGTCAAGGAGGACCAGTGACAACATCGCCAGTACTTCGACTGGACCACGTCAGTAAGGCTTTTGGGCCCGTCAAGGTCATTGAGGACGTTTCCGTGGACGTCATCCCGGGCAGGGTGCGCGTTTTTCTCGGCGAGAACGGAGCCGGAAAGTCCACCCTCATCAAGATGATGAGCGGTATCTACCACCCAGACTCGGGATCCATCGTCATCGATGGCAACCCTGTTGACCTTCCCACCGTCAAGGCTGCTGAGGCCGAGGGCATCGCGACGATCCACCAGGAGCTCAGCCTCGTTCCACAGATGTCGGTGGCAGAGAACATCATGCTGGGACGTACTCCCAGCCGTGGTGGACTCGTCAGTTGGGGTCCGATGCGAGCCCAGGCCCGTGCCGCTCTGGAGCGGATTGGCCTGGACGTCTCCCCGGATCGGCTCGTCGGGTCGCTGAGTACTGCGCACCAGCAGCTTGTGGAGATCGCGAGAGCTCTCTCGATGGATGCCAGAGTGCTCATCCTCGACGAGCCCACCGCTGCCCTGACTCGCAAGGAGTCCGGTCAGCTCTTCGAGGTGATGGACGACCTCAAGGCCAAGGGCGTGGCGATGGTGTTCATCTCCCACCACCTCGACGAGATTCCGCGCGTTGGTGACGATGTGTCCGTGCTGCGCGACGGCATCCTCGTCGGTGAGGTTCCCGCCTCCACCACCGAGCGCGAGCTGGTCAAGATGATGGTAGGCCGTGACATTGACGACCAGTTCCCGCGCCACCGCGGTGAGGTCGGAGAGGTGCTGCTGTCAGTCAAGGGACTCAGTCGTGAAGGGGCATTCCAGGACGTCGAATTCGAGCTGCATGCCGGCGAGGTGGTGGGCCTGGCCGGCCTGGTGGGAGCCGGACGTACCGAAGTCCTGCGAGCCGTTGCCGGGGCTGACAAGTACGACTCCGGAACCGTCCGCGTTCATGGCAAGGAGCTTCCGGGCGGAAAGGTATCCCGCGCGATTGCCCATGGCATCGGCCACGTGCCTGAGGAGCGCAAGTCCCAGGGACTGGTCCTGGACGCCTCGGTCAACGAGAATCTCGGTTACGCGACCATGAAGTCGACCTCCCACGCCGGTCTGGTTGATCGATCTGGCCAGCGACGACGAGCCCAGGACGTCGCCGAGAAACTGCGGGTGCGGATGGCCGGTCTGGATCAGCCGGTGCGCAACCTGTCCGGTGGCAACCAGCAGAAGGTCGTCATCGGTCGCTGGATCCTCGCGGACTCGTCAATCCTGCTGCTCGACGAACCGACCCGAGGGGTCGACGTCGGTGCGAAGGTCGAGATCTACCAGCTCATCAACTCCGTCACCGAAGCCGGGGGAGCCGTCCTCATGGTGTCCAGCGAGTTGCCCGAGGTAATCGGGATGAGCGATCGAATCCTCGTCATGGCCCACGGACGGGCGATGGGGACCCTGGACGCCATGACGGCCACCGAGGATGCCGTCATGGAGTTGGCAGTGGCCTCCGTCGATCCCGTCGATGAAAAACCAGAATGACCATTTCTGAATCCGAAAAGTATTGAAGCAATGTCGTCTTGTCTCGATCGGCGATGATCGGGAAAGGAAATATCATCGTGACCACCGCAACAACAACCACCACTCAAAAACCGTCAGTCGGTAGGAGAATTGGTTCCTGGGCCCTCAATCATGGTGCCCTTGTCGGTCTCATCATTCTGTGTATTGCCCTGCTCATTGCCACCCCGGTGTTCCTCACCGTGCCGAACATCATCAATATCGGCATTCAGGCAGCCGTGGTGGCCATCATGGCCTTCGGCATGACCTTCGTCATCGTCACCTCCGGCATCGACCTGTCGGTCGGTTCCGTCGCCGCGCTGTCGGCCATGGTCTCGGCGTGGATGTTCTCCAACGTCGGTCTGCCGGGATGGCTCACCCTCATCATCGGCCTGCTCATCGGTCTCCTCGCCGGGGCCGCCTCCGGTCTGGCCATCGCCTACGGAAAGCTGCCGGCCTTCATCGCGACACTGGCCATGATGAGCGTCGCTCGTGGCCTGACTCTCGTCATATCCGGTGGAACACCGGTTGCCACCTCAGGTGCAGTGAACCACCTGGGCGCTGACCTGGGGCCGATCCCCGTTCCCGTCATCATGTTGGCCCTGGCTGGCGTGGTGTGCTGGTTCATCCTGTCGCGCACGGTGCTCGGCCGGTCCCTTTACGCCATCGGTGGCAACGAGGAGGCTGCCCGACTCTCCGGTATCCCGGTGCGTCGCATCCTCGTCGCCGTCTACGCTCTCGCCGGTCTGTTCGCTGGTCTGGCAGGTCTGGTTCTGGCTGGTCGACTGTCCTCGGCTCAGCCGCAGGCGGGTCTGGGATATGAGCTGGATGCCATCGCCGCCGTCGTCATTGGTGGCGCCTCCCTGTCGGGAGGTTCTGGAAAGGCGAGCGGTACGTTCATTGGCGCTGTTCTTCTGGCCGTCATTCGTAACGGTCTCAACATTCTCAACGTGTCCTCCTTCTGGCAGCAGGTCGTCATTGGCTGCGTCATTGCCCTGGCTGTCGGATTCGACGTCTTCAGGTCCAAGAAAGAATCCTGAGCACAACATTGGCAACTGAAAAACACTGTTGAAAAACGAAAGGTAGAACGATGAAGTTCAAAACTGCTCACAAGGTGCTCGCGACGGCGGTCGTCGCGACGATGGCCGCCACTGGTTTGGCGGGCTGCAACCGCGACGGCGGATCCGGATCGGCCGCCTCCGGGACGGTCGTGCTGGCCGTCTCCACCCAGACCAACCCCTTCTTCGTCCAGCTGGTTGACGGCGCCAAGAAGGAGGCCAAGGCCAAGGGGGTCAACCTCCAGGTCCAGGATGCCTCTGACGATGCCGCCACTCAGGCCAACCAGCTCGCCAACGCGGTGTCCACCGCAGCCAAGGTCGTCATCGTCAACCCGACCGACTCCGACGCCGTCGCCCCCTCGGTCAAGGCCCTCAACAAGGCCAAGATTCCGGTCATCACCGTCGACCGCAGCTCCTCCAGCGGTGACGTCGCCTCCTTCATCGCCTCTGACAACGTCGCCGGTGGCGTCGAGGCTGCCAAGGAGCTCGCCAAGATCATGGGCGACAAGGGCGAGATCATCCACCTGCAGGGAACCCCAGGAGCCTCGGCATCCCGCGACCGTGGCAAGGGATTCACCGGGGAGATCGCCAAGCACCCGGGCATCAGGGTGGTCGCCAAGCAGACCGCCAACTTCGATCGCTCCAAGGCCCTCGACGTGACGACCAACCTCATGCAGGCACACCCGAAGGCGGCTGGCATCTTCGCCGAGAATGACGAGATGGCCATCGGCGCCATCTCCGCTCTGGGATCGAAGGCTGGCAAGGGCGTCAAGATCGTCGGCTTCGACGGCACTGCTGACGGCATCAAGGCCGTCAAGACTGGAACCCTGGGAGCGACGATCGCCCAGCAGCCCGCTCTGCTCGGCAAGGCCGCGGTGGACCAGGCCGCCGACATTCTGGCCGGCAAGACGGTTTCCAAGACCACCCCGATCAAGGTGGTGCTGGTGACGAAGGACAACGCGAAGGACTACGAATGAGTGATCGATGCGTGACCGCATCCGGAAAGGTCGCCGTCGTCGGGTCGATCAATGCCGACATGAGAGTCGGTGTGGAGAGGTTCCCCGGGCCGGGGGAGACCCTGGCCGGGGGACAGGCCACCCTGACCCCCGGCGGTAAGGGAGCCAACCAGGCCCTCGCGGCGGCACGTTGCGGAGCCCAGGTGGAGATGGTTGGTGCTGTCGGGAACGACCCGACGGCTGAGACAGCCCTCTCCCTGCTCTCGGAGTGCGTCGGCCTCGACGGTGTGGTGCGTCGAGACATCCTGACGGGGACTGCCGTCGTCATGGTGGCCGATTCCGGGGAGAACTCGATCATCGTCATCGCGGCCGCCAACGGGTCGGTCGACGCTGCGAGCGTGCATGCGCAGGCCGAGAGGGTTGAGGGCGCTGACGTCGTGGTCTGCCAAGGGGAGATCCCGCGGGACGGGATAGCCGAGGCAGCTCGATGCGCCGAGCGGTTCGTGTTCAATCTGGCTCCGGTCATCAACGTTGACCCGGAGGTCATTCGGATGGCCGATCCACTGGTGGTCAACGAGCACGAAGCGGCCCTCGTCGCTGCCGCGCTGGGGTCGACGACACCTCGCCTCGAAGACGATCCTGACGCCGCCCTGCGCGAGTTGTTGGATCTGGGATGTCGCAGTGTCGTCATCACCCTGGGATCGGCCGGCTGCATCGTCGGCGGACCGGAAGGGTTCGATTCGGTGCCGGCAACGAAAACGGTGGCTGTCGACACGGTCGGTGCGGGTGACGCCTTCGTCGGTGCCTTGGCTGCTGAGCTGGCTCGCGGACGCAGCCTTGTCGAGGGCTGCCGTTTCGCCACTGCGGTGGCGACTCTGACGGTGACCAAACCAGGAGCACAGGCCTCCTACCCGAGCATTGGGGAGATCGAGAACATTCGCCAAGGGGATCAAGCATGAAGAAGAGCGGACTGCTCAACCCCCAGTTGTGTGCGGCGGTAGCCAGGTTGGGGCACACCCAGACCTTCGTCGTGGCAGACGCCGGGTTGCCGATTCCCGTGGACGTCCCGGTGGTTGATCTCGCGCTGGTGCTGGGAACTCCGAGGTTCCAGGAGGTTTTCGACGCCATCCTGGATGAGGTCGCCGTCGAGGGGGCTACGATCGCCACCGAGGCTGTCGGCCACGAGCCGGAAGAGTGGGTGAGGAATCGGATCGACGAGGTCAAAGCCGTCAGTCACGAAGACCTGAAGAAGGCACTTCCGAGTGTCTCCTTCGTAGTGCGAACCGGTGAGACGACGCCATACTCCAACGTCATCGTTCATTGTGGTGTGGCGTTCTAAGTGGAGCACGACACCTCGATTGGATCCCGACTTGCTCCGAACGTTAAGTATCCATTAGAGTCTTAACTCGCGGTCGGGAAACTGGTCGAGGTTCGGGCCTATAGCTCAGTCGGTTAGAGCGCCGCCCTGATAAGGCGGAGGTCACTGGTTCAAGTCCAGTTAGGCCCACCGAACAAAACCCCTTGGTGACAAGGGGTTTTGTTGCGTTTAGGGGAAAGTTTTAGGGGCTGTGTGCGTCGGTTCGTGCATCGAGTTGCACGCCCGGCGTGGTTGGTGGAAGACGCCCGTAGCTGCCAGGAGATGACGACGGTGACCTTGCCACCACTGGTTCGTGCTGATGTTGGCAGGAGGCCGGTGGGGGCCAGGTAGGGTGCCGCCCCCATTTGAGAGCATGGTCCTGCCCCCGATCAGCGGGACCCGGACGAGGGAGCCGTACCCGGACAGCGACAAGACGGCCTGAAAAGGTGGTTGCTGTCATGGCATGGCTGATTCTTGTGTTGTCCGGTTCCCTGGAGGCGGTGTGGGCCACCGCGATGGGTCGATCCGAGGGGTTCATCAAACTCGTCCCAAGCATCATCGTCGTTGTCGGGTGTGCTGCGAGCATGTTCGGCCTGGCGATGGCCATGAAGTCCCTTCCCGTCGGAACGGCTTATGCGGTGTGGGTCGGAATTGGGGCTGTCGTCACGGTCGCCTACGCGATGATCACCGGTGCCGAGCCGGTTTCGGTGGCCAAGATCCTGCTGCTGGGCGGGATCGTCGGCTGTGTCATTGGTCTCAAGCTCGTGGAGTGACGGATCGTCCTGCGTCGTCAAGGCTTGAAAGACAAACAAGTGCGGTGCGGATCGATGGATCCGCACCGCACCGCTGGAGTTGGAGAATTGTTGGGGTCGCAGATTCCTGTCAGGGCTTGACCGCAGCAGCGACGGCCTTGTAGACGTCGCCTGCCTCCCCGCGAAGGATGCGGGCCACCGTGTGCAGCAGCGGGACGGTCTCCTCGTCGACACCGAGCTGACCGGCGAATCGAACGGCCAGCGGAGCTGCCGGGTACCCCTCGACCGTCTGCTCGAGTTCATTCATGTTCTTCAGGGCGTCATCGGGGTGTTCCCCCTTGCCGAGGCGAACGCCGTACAGCTTGTTTCGGCCGGACAGACCGGTGACCTCGAGGTCTCCCACCCCGGCGAGGCCGTAGGGAGTCTCAGCATGACCACCGGCATGGTCGACGAGGATGGACATCTCCCGGACGGCCTGGGCAAAGGTCGCTGCCCTGAGGTTGTGACGCGGGATGCCGCTCGCCTCTCCCAGACCGTCAGCGATGCCCAGGGCAATGGCATAGACGTTCTTGAGGGCAGCACACAGCTCGACGCCGACCTCGTCGTCACTGGGACGAATGCCGTAGGTGGCGGTGGACGCATCAGCTGCCAGTCCCTTGGCGATGTCGAAGTCGGTGCAGGAGAAGGTCGTCGCCGTCACCTCTCCGGCAGCGCACTCATTGGCCTTGACAGGTCCACCGATGGCGACGATCGGGGGAAGGGAGACCCCCTTGTCAGCTGCGATGGCACGAATGGCGTCGGGCAGCAGTGTGATGCGTCCTTCGGGATTGGTCCAGAAGCCCTTGGCCGTCAGGCACAGAGCCCGCAGATCTCCGAGGTGTTCCAGCAGCATCTCGGTGACGCGCGGCAGGCCGTCAGAGGTGACGGCGATGTCAACGACGTCAGAGCCCTCAAGGGCCACCGCAAGCTCGTCGGAGCGATACGTCTTGATTCCGGGAGCTGCCTCAACCTTGATGCGGGGATGGGGCTCACCCTTCTCGATGCAGTCAAGGAGGTGGTCGTCCAGCCACGTTCCCCACAGGTGCACCTCCCATCCGGATTCGACGAGGGGCTTGCACAGCGCGGTGCCCATGGCTCCTGCGCCCAGAACGGTGAAAACTGGCATGTCGTGTCCTTCCTGTATTCGCTGTCGATCGCGAGGCGGACGGCGTTGTGGAAGATGTCGCGACTGGCACCTTCCACTCCACCGTAGGTTGGTCATGGCTCAGGACGAGACCTTGGGGGACTCGGGCTTGGTACTGGGGTATCTGTTGGCCAAGGTGTGCAGGTCTTCGAAGACTTCCTGGAGCTGCGGGTAGAGGCGATGCTGGACCTCGGCGATGTCCTTGTACTGCTCGTGCAGGGACATGTCGGGCTCCGTGGTGTCGCCGAAGTGGGCCATCGCCTTCGCCGATGCGGCGACGTCGTGGCTGCCGTGGGCCTCGATTCCGGCCATGGCAAGGACAGCGGCACCAAGGGCTGAGATCTCGTCCTCGACGCATGTTGTGATGGGGACACCTGCGGTGTCAGCCATGATCTGACGCCACAGCTTGGATCGAGTTCCGCCTCCCATGGCACGCAAGGTCGTGATGCGGACGCCGGTCTGTTTCTCGATGCAGTCCAGGTTGAAGCGCATCTCGAAGCCGATCGACTCGAGGATGGAGCGGTACATGTGCGCTCGGGAATGAGTTCCGCGCCAACCGACCACGGCTCCGCGGGCGACCGGATCCCAGTACGGCGACTGCACAGCGTTCCAGTACGGGAGGGTGATGAGGCCCTCACAGCCGGGCGGGATGGTGCTGGCGGCGGCGTCGAGCTCAGGGTCGGGCTCACCGAGGAGACGCGGATCACCGAGGGCCTCGCGGAACCATCCGGCCAGATAGGACCCGGACGACTGCAGCACCTCGAAGACGTACTCACCGGGAATTCCGGACACCAGGGTCCGTACCGCTGAGTCGTACTTGTAGGTGGGTGACTCGACGCCAGCGTTCACAGCGGTGCCAAGATTGAGGTAGGCAATGTCCGGGGTGATTGCGGCAGCGCCGATACCGGCTGCCTGACCGTCGCCAAGGCCCGCAATGACGGGAATCGGACCGTCCAGACCCCAGTCTGCGACGAGTTCTGGACGCAGATCCCCGATGACGTCGGCAGGAGGAACCAAATCAGCCATCTGATCGCGACGGACGCCAGCGATCTCGAGGAGTTCGTCCGCCCAGGTGCGTGATTCGATGTCGAAGAGGCCGAGGGAATCGGCGGATGCCTCGGATGTCGCCCACCTGCCGGTGAGGTTGAAGCAGATGTAGCCACCGACGTCGATGACCTTGTCGGCCTGGGCGAAGGCGTCCGGCTCATACTGCTTGAGCCATGCCATCTTGTAGATGGCGGGCGTGACGCCTGCCGGCTTTCCGGACAGTTGGTGGACGCGATCCGTGCCATAGGCGCGGATCTGCTCGGTGGCCCGGCCGTCCAGCCACAAGATGCCGTTGCGCAACGGCGTGCCGTCGGCCTTGAACGGCGCGAAAGACTCTCGCTGCTGCGTCACACCAATGGCGCTGACGCGGGATCGGTCTGCGGGGCTGAGGCCGGAGATGACTTCGCCGATTGTGTCCCGCGAGGTCTCCCACCAGCGGATGGGATTGTGCTCGTACTGATCCATCGCCGGGGTGCGCAACTGGATGGGCCGCTTGGCGGTGCCCAGCACGTTGCCGTCGACATCGACGACGATGGCCTTCGTGGAGGTCGTTGATGAATCGATGGCGATGACGAGGGGTCCGTCAGTGCTCTTGTTGTTCATGCTTCAGCCTTTCCAAAAACAACTGCTACGACGAAGTCGTCTTGGTGATCCCCACCATATGTCAAAACAATCAGGATCGAATGTGAATACAGTGCGACGTCATGTGTGATACAAGCTCATTCTTTTTCGCGGCATGATGTCGCGCTGCATAATCTGATATGCAATTCAGTGTCAGCTGTCGTCAGGCGGCCTCGGTATCAGAAGGTATCATCGCCCTGACGAGGGAAACAATCTCTTCTGGTTCAGCAGCGTTCCTGATCGTTTTCATGAGATCGCCATCTTGAATGGATTTCACGATGTTCTGAAGCATGCTCAGATGATCATCCGCATTCGACAATGCCATGAGAATGACGACGGAAACCGAAACCTCATCCTCCTCTGACCCACCCATCTGACCGAAGAGCACCGGAGTGCGCAAGGTCGTGACTGCCAAGGCGTCCCGCGTCACGTACTGAGGATCCGTGTGCGGGATGGCCACGCCGCCACTGATGGGAAGGCCTGTCGGATAATTCTCCTCTCGTTTCAACAAAGCTTCTAGGAATCCCGCATTGGTCACCCCAGACTCATCAAGTTGGTGAGCCATGGCTGTCAGGACCTGATCACGGTCAGCAGCCTCAGCATTCACATTTGTAAGCTCGGTGTTCAGAAGTACGCTCATATTGTCACTGCTTTCACAGGCTCGGAAATAGCCGCGGGGATACTGTGCTCCGTCAGATCAGAACATCCGGTGGATGAGCGAGATGATGACGTTGGGAAGGTTGTAACCGAAGAATGCATCAGTCACAGAGCCGGAAACCTGAACGCCGGTGGCATGCATCATCGCAGTGGCCTCTGGTGCGAAGAAGCTCGCGCCCCACTCAACGAAGAACATGTAGATCGCCCCGATGATGAGGGAACGGAACATGTTTCCGTTGCAGGCCAGACAGATCATCGGCATCATGTAGACGATCACGGTGAGCATGCCGACCGGGAAGTAGTTCATACCCGGGATGATGAATGCGAAGGCAATACACAGCGGGATCATCAGAACGGTGATGGTGATTGCCGCCGGGTCACCGAGCGCCAGAGCGACGTCCATGCCGATGTTGAGCTCGCGCTCGCTGCCGTCCTTGTTCTTTCCGAGGTGACGCTTCATGAAGGTCTTCGCACCTTCACCCACCGTTGACAGGCCCTCCATCATGACCGAGACCATCCGAGGTAGGAGCACCAGAACGGTGGCGATTCCCATACCCATGACGAGGACTCCCTGCCAAGGCTGACGAGTCATGAGCCCCAGGAAGATGCCGACAATAAGGCCGATGAAGGCGGTGTCGCCGAAGAATCCGAGCTTGTCCCCGACCTTCTCCATGGAGATGTCAATCTTGCGCACTCCGGGGATCTTGTCGATGACCCAGTTCAGTGCGATCGCGATGGGCCATGCCGACGTGATGTAGGAAAGGGTCGAGCATGTCGTTCCTGTGAGACCGTAGTATTCCTGCCACTTTGGCGCGACACGCTGGGCGACGATGAGGTCAATGACCGAAAGGACGAGGACGACAGCCAGGCCGATCCAGGCGTTGTTCGTCAGTGCGTAGGCCAGAGTTCCGGGCACTAGGAAGTGGATGAAGTTCCAGATGTCGACGTTGAGTACGTTCGTCATCTTCGCGAGAATCATGACGACGTTTATCAGGACGACAAGAAGGATGGCAGGGGCAGCGAACGGCACTCCGAATGAGGCCGCACCGACAGCCGCCCAGCCGACGTCAACGGTCGTGAATCCTCCACCCATGTGCCGGTAGTAATCCACTGCCGGCTGCACGGACGTCATGAGGAATCCGATGACGAGGGAAAGCCCGGAGAATCCGATACCGATCATCAGACCGGCCTTGAGGGATTTACCGAAAGGCATCCTGAAGATCAGGCAGAGAATCAGCATCACGATCGGCAGGATGACCACAGCGCCGATGTCGAGAATGCCCTTGATGATTGACATGATGGGGTGCTCCTATGGGGTCATGACTGGTTCAAGACATCTCGACACGTGGAGATGATCTCTTCTGCCAACGCGTCTTCGTTGATGCCGGAGATGAGTCCGAAAACCTGAATTACGGGCTTGTTCAACGGTTTCCCGTAACGGGTTGTCAGCATGATGACATCGACACCGTCCTGGAGAACTGGTAGCTGTCCCACCGTCCCTTTCGTGATCTTCGCGGGAATTTTGGCGTCCCGCAGGATCTCCTTGACCTTTTCCTGGGCAACGGTTGACGTGGCAATTCCTGAGCCACATGCGATGAGAACCTTGACTTCACTTGCCATGGTTGTCACTTATCCTTTCCATCGGGTACGAGGACCACCTTCAGGGCCTCGCCGGTACGGGTGAGTTCGATTGCGTCGTTGATGCTGCTCAGGGGCAAGACGTTGGTGATGACCTTTTCGGCAGGGAATTTGTCGTCAATGGCGAGTTCGAACGCCTTTTGGACCTGAGTACTCGTCGCTCCGTAGTGACCGTAGATCCACATGCCCTTGTAATGAACGGAGTTTGAATCAAGACTGACGCAAGTCCCCTTGGGGACACCACCGAAGAAGACAGCGGTTCCGCCAGGACGAGTCATAGCGACGGCTTGTTGTTGGCCGAGGGTAGTCGGATTCGCAGAGATGGCTTTGTCCGCACCCAATCCATGCGTGAGATCCCGGACGGCCTCGATCGGATCAACATCGCTGGAGTCGATGATCGTGTCGACTCCGAAATCAAGGCCACGAGTTAGACGGTTCTTGTTGATGTCGATCAGGATGATTCGCGATGCTCCGCGCAACTTGCTCAGAATGGACAGGAATATGCCGACGGGGCCAGCTCCCAAGATTGCAACGGTGTCCCCGAGCCTGACGTTGATGTTCTCCACACACGAATATGCCGACGACAGGGGCTCGGCCAAGCTGGCACGGACCGGAGAAATTCCCTCGGGTACCCGGAATGTGGCACCGCGTTCGACACGCCTGTTGGTGTATGAGATGTACTCCGCGAAACCACCGGGGCGATCCACATAGTGTTCGACGTCCGTGCACAGGTTGCTCAGCCCCGAGCGGCAGTACTCGCATTTTAGACAGTGTGCCTCGGGGTAGACGTAGATTCTGTCGCCGACCTCGTATTCGTCCACGCCGTCGGCAGTTTCGCACACTGTACCCACGACCTCGTGCCCATAGATGAAGGGGTAGTCGCCCTTCCTAGAGTCCGTCGTGAGGTTCCGGATGTCTGAACCACACAGTCCTACTGCATCGACCCTCAGAACGAACCCGCCGGGTGGGCACGTGGGTTTCGGCACCTGCTCGACGCGGATGTCGCCAGGTCCATACATCAGTGCAGCGTTCATCATCTCGGCCATTGAGTAACCTCCTGTCTTCGCCGCAGTGCGATGTGGTGGTGCCGTTTTCATCCTCGGCACGGGGTCAGCGATGACCCTTCCTGGACGACAATGATGGTTGAGGTTGACGAGCATTTCATGCCCCATCGGTTCCAGGAGCACGGGTCAGATTTGTTGCCGTTCAGCGGGAAACTTTTCATTGCCAGTGCCGCGGCAAAACTTGAATTTCACCGAGCGAGGATATATGACATAATGTGTCTTTCCAGTGATGATACGTCGATGTCAGGTGTTTTCTGTTGATTCGTTTTTCACAGCGGCAGGCCTTGTTGCTGCAGCTGCTCAGCGAGGTCGATCACTCCATGAAAGGTACAGACCTCGCAGGGCTCCTTGGTGTCAGTACGAGGACGCTCAGATACGATATTGCGCGGATCAATGGTATTAGTCGAGAAAATATTATTGAATCAACGACGAACGGATATTCGGTGGAACGATCCGTGTACGCCGAGGTCGTTGCAAGGAACTCAGAGTTTTCAACTCAGCTCGAACACCACGAACGGATACTCCTGTATCTGCTCAGCACTTCCGACACCACGATCTATGACGTCATGCGTGATTGCTATCTCAGCGAGTCTGTCATAAAAGCGTCGCTGAAACGTTTGAAACCACAATTCGAAGACCATTCGTTGCACCTGTCAGTGAAGGGTTCGACGATTCATCTGGATGGTGACGAGGTTCATTTCCGTAATTTCTTGGGAAGCCTCGTGAATACGGCCATGGACGCTGTTGTTGGCCAGAATGACAGAGTGGCCAGGTATCTGCCAGATGTCAGACTGGGGGATATCGAGAACTTGGTCGTCGAAACATTGCGTGATCACTACTTGGAAATTGACGACATACGACTCAGCAACATGGTCGTGAACATCGCAATATGCGTACAACGGTACAATTTTCCGATCGAGGACGACGCGGCGACAGATCTGGTGATGAGTAACCAATCTGAGATGTTGTGCGATCAGTTTCTGGTTGGATTGCGGAAGTTGTACCCTGATCGGCCACTGTCATCCGCTGATGACGCCTACCTGAGGTCGATCATTGGTGCGACCCTCGGACTTGGTCATGGCGAACCTGATCATCACTCTGATTCCTGTGACACTTGCTTGACGGTGAGCAGGTGTCTGGATGACACGGTTGAACACTTCGGGTTGGTCATCGCGAAAGAGGAGCTGTACGGCAGTGTTTCGAAACATGTTGAACGACTCATGGCTCATGCTCCTTCAATGCCCTATTTTCGCAATACTCTGCGTGAGTCATTGAGATCACGGTCACCATTCCTCTATGACGCCGCCGTGTACTTGGCTGACAAGCTTTCGAGGCTGTTGGGAATTTTCTTCACGGATGACGAGATTGGACTTTTGGCTGTCTACATCGGACTTTATTCCGAACCTGCGCCGAATCCGAGTTTGGTTACGGCAGTGGTGGTCTGTCCGCGTTACCGGGCGCTCCGTGATCTTTTATTGGCCGGATTGGTCGACCATTTCGCGGATCGGATGAGAATTGTGGACATCGTTTCATCTGTCGCGGAAGCAGATACCTGTGATTGCGACATCGTGCTATCGACGACAGAGGAACCGTCGCACCGTCATACCTGTGTTCCCATTAGTGCGTTGATGTCGGATCTGGATCTGTCGGCGATCGATTCTGAACTCTTGAGGGCCGGTGAGAAGAAGTCGCGGGTTGCCACTGCCAGCGCAATGAAACGCTTTCTCGATCCCACATTATTTTTCACTGGGGGATCCTTCGATTCATGGCGTGAAACTCTCGACTTCATGTGTGAAGCAATGGAGAGAAATGGTATTGTTCCCGACGGCTTCAGGGAAAGTGTTTTTCTGAGAGAAGGGTACTCATCCACGGTCTTCTTCCGAAGGTTCGCGGTCCCACACGCGATGGACTTCCTGGCGTATGAGACCAAGATCGCGATCCTCATACCGTCAACTCCGATCGATTGGGAGACGTCGGATGTTAGTTTGGTTCTCCTGCTTGCTATTAATGAGGGGGACTATGATGATTTCGTGAGGTTCTATCAGCCGCTGATCCGTGTCCTTTACGATCAGGAATTGTTCACAGAATTACGGTCAATTTCGTCGTATCATGAATTCATGAAATTTCTTGACAAGCAAGTATCTATGTGACGCCTCTGGGTGAGTGACAAGGGTTGGGCGAGTACCGCCGAGGAAGAGGCAGCATTCGGAGTGCTACCCGAGGGGTCGAAGAAGGGGCGTCCTGGCCTGCACGGTCCTGACGGCCTCCCCCTCCACCTCTCCCAATTGGGAGTCGGTGTCATCTTCTTGCCGTGTTTCTTTGGCGCCGTCGCCTCAGCCTGAGCCGGCACGATCGTCACGCGGTGGAGAGCTTACGCACGATCCTTGGTGGAGCCGTGTTGATCTTCATAGGCCTACCAATGGTCATCAGCACTTACCTGTCGGTCACCCTCATCGGCGTGGTGATATTCACCTGCGGGCTCGTCATCGTGCACTCGGTGGCGTTCGGCTGGGTGGGCGCCTTGGCGCACGCTGATCGCGCTGAAGCTTCAATTATGTATGTGGCGTGTTGCTACCTGCGTCGGATACGTATCGGGCCTCGTATTTCATCACTTCGGGTGGTTCTTCCTGACGCTGTGGATGGAGGGAATATTCCTATTTTCGACAATCTTGGCTGCTATCGTCGCTGGGCAGTTGGCAATCACTGCGTTGGCTCTCATAGTGCCCTGACGTGCAGAATCCATAGGTAGGCGGAGCCTTATCCGGGCGTGCCAAGTATGTGAGAGACCGTCAAACTGTGATCGCATCCGAAAATTTAATGAACCCAGCAGAGGGAGAATCTGGGTATCGGGTTAGAAAACTCCCTCAATGACGATCTCGGTATGTGTGATGGATTCACCATGGTCGGATTCTTCGTTCGCCGGGGGTGGCGTGGATGTGTTGTGGTGGTTGTCTTTGGAAGAGGGTGATGAGGTCAAATAGTCAGCCTAGGGCTGTGATGTCGTCGGGCATGTGCCAGGTGTGGGTGAGGGGGAGATATCCACCGGCAGATATCGGTGCTGAGGGTCCATGTCATATCGATGTGTGTCGGGGTCTGGATTGAGGAGATCCCAGTAGTGGGGGTTGAAGTAGACGCATTCGACGTCGATGCTTTGGGGAGTGGATAACCCTATGAGCCGAAGGGCGTCGGCGAGGACGAGCATGGTTTTCATACCAGGTCTTCCGATGAGGTGACGTTCAGGATAGGAATCTAGGCACAGAGTGAGGTATTCCGTTTGGCTTGTGTCGGATTCAGCTACCCTGATGGGTTCTTCTATGAGATATTCCCGGTCTTCTAACTGGCGTTGGCAGAAGTATCCGGGGGATCGAGCTGATTCCATGAGGACTCGTAGTTAATCGGTGTCAGTGAATGCTCCGATGTTGTTGGGTGCGCGGTGGAGCGTTGTGCTGATGGCTACGTTGCCGATGATGCATGAGCGTTGTTCCTTTACCATGGTCGGAAGTTTAATATCAGGTCCTGTGAGTTGGGTCGATTGGGTGTGCCGATTGCGCCAATAATGTCCACGTCAACTTGGCCGTAAAACCATGCATGTGTTTGGTTGTTACAGGATACCGATCCTGCCAATATCTCCTCCAGTATCGACGATCGCTGGATTCTTCTTGTTTAGGAATCTTGTCCACTTGGATCCACTGTGGCCCCTTTTGACCCACAGATAAACCGTAACTCGGTCTTTTATTTCTTTGAAATCGCTATTTCTACCTTCCTGTCGCCCCAAATTCGAGTGCAAGATAAATATGCTCATCGCGGTGTTCGGCGGTACCGCTCCCTACATCATGTCGGCCTGGGCCAAGACTCCGAACAGGTTCGTCGTCTACGTCATCATCCTGTTGGTGATCTCGGCCCTGACAGTGCTCACCCTGCCCGAGACGAAGGGCAAGAACCCTGCACCACCATGAGCTCGCCTGATCAGCCGTCGGAATGGGCGAAGACACACTCGCTCGGGTTTTCCCGGGCGGGTGCGCCTTGTGGGACGAATGCGGGAAAGCTCCCGGCATCATTTACCATGCCCGCCATGACGCCACAGCGGCGTCAAGTTGGGAGAAACCGCATGATTCACGTGTCACAGCGGGTCAGACGTCTCATGAGTGTCATCGTGGCTAACTTCGTGGGCTTGGTGACCCTTGTGGGTCCCGGAATGGCCCAGGCACATGCCGACGACTCCTCGTCGGTCAAGGGCAAGACCTTCATCATTGCCACTGACACCACCTTCGCACCGTTTGAGTATCGTGACGCCTCCGGTGAGATGGTCGGTATCGACATGGACCTCATCCATGAGATTGCGACCCGTGAGGGATTCAAGGTTGACATCAAGGCGATTGGCTTCGACGCCGCCCTCCAAGCGGTTCAGGCGAAACAGGCCGACGCTGTGCTCTCGGGAATGACGATCACCGACGAGCGCAAGAAGATCTTCGACTTCTCGGATCCGTACTTCCAGTCCGGCGTGCAGATGGCCGTCAAGAAGGATTCGGACATTTCGGGATACGAGGGCCTCAAGGGCAAGACCGTGGTCGGTAAGACCGGCGCCGAGGGCTTGGCCTACGCCAAGTCCATCTCGAAGAAGTACGGATTCACCGTCAAGGCCCTGGACAAGGCCGACACCATGTACTCCGAGGTGCAGACCGGTAATGCAGCGGCTGTCTTCGACGACTACCCGGTACTGGCCTACGGCATCGCCCAGGGCAATGGCCTCAAGACCGTCACGCCCAAGGTGGCTGGCGGGTCCTACGGTTTCGCGGTCCTCAAGGGCAACAATGCCGCCCTCAAAGATGCCTTCAACAAGGGGTTGGCAGACGTCAAGGCTGATGGCACCTACGACAAGATCGTCGACAAGTACCTCAAGGCCTCCGACTCCGAGGCCGATCAATCCTTCTGGCAACTCTTCGTGAGCAGCTTCCCCGCCCTCATGAAGGGCCTGGGAATGACCTTGGCCGCCACCGCGCTGAGCTTGCTGTTCGCGTCGATCCTTGGCGTCATCTTCGGGTTCTGCAAGGTGTCCGGCATCGGGATTCTCAAGGCCATCGCGGCCATCTACGTCGACATCTTCCGAGGGACACCGTTGTTGGTCCAGGCCTTCTTCTTCTACTTCGGTCTACCTACGGTGACCGGGATCAAGATCGGCGTGCTGACGGCCGGCGTCCTGACCCTGTCCCTCAACGCTGGTGCCTACATGACCGAGATCGTTCGCGGCGGCATCCAGTCCGTTGATCCTGGGCAGATGGAGGCATCCCGGTCCCTGGGCCTGAACTGGATGCAGTCGATGCGCAAGGTCATCGTTCCGCAGGCGGTCAAGATCAGCACCCCGGCCGTCATCAACCAGTTCGTCATCAGCCTCAAGGACACCTCCCTGCTGGCTGTCATTGGATTCGCCGAGCTCACGTATCAGGGTCAGCAGATCATCGCCCGGAACTTCCGGTCCTTCGACATCTGGCTGATGGTCGGCATCATCTACTTCATCGTTATCTTCGCCCTGACGAAGCTGTCGAACTTCGTCGACAGAAAGGTGAACAAGTGACCACCGCAACTGCCTATGACGGCCCCATGATCGAGGTCATCGACCTGCGCAAGTCCTTCGGGGAGCTGGAGGTGCTCAAGGGCATCTCCGCCTCCATCACCAAGGGTGAGGTGCTGTCCATCATCGGCCCCTCCGGGTCCGGAAAGTCAACCTTCCTGCGCTGCCTTAACCTGCTGGAGGAGGTGACGAGCGGCACCGTCAAGGTCGAGGGACAGGACCTCACCGCCAAGGACACCGACATCAACAAGGTGCGTCAGAAGGTGGGAATGGTCTTCCAGCACTTCAACCTGTTCCCGAACATGACCGTCGCCGAGAACATCATGCTGGCCCCGGTGCAGCTCAAGAAGACCAACAAGAAAGAGGCTGCTGAGCGCGCCCATCGGATGCTGGAGCGGGTGCACATGGCCGACAAGGCCGACGCCCGGCCCTCTCAGCTATCGGGTGGTCAGAAGCAGCGCGTTGCGATTGCGCGTGCCCTGGCCATGGATCCCGACGTCATGCTCTTTGATGAGCCGACGTCGGCCCTTGACCCGGAGATGGTCGGTGAGGTCCTGGACGTCATGAGGGACCTTGCCGTGGGAGGTATGACGATGATCGTCGTCACCCACGAGATGGGATTCGCTCGTGAGGTGGCTGATCGGCTGATGTTCATGTCTGACGGGTACCTAGTGGAGGAAGGAGATCCCGTCGAGGTGCTCTCTAACCCGCAGAATGAAAGAACGAAGAACTTCCTTTCGAAAGTTCTTTGAGGCTAAACAGATGGTGGCGGCGTCCGTGGGGCGCCGCCACTTGTCGTCTCATGCCGCCGTGTGGCGAATGGGGTTGTGATCGTCGGTGCTGCCATCGCCGGTGGTTGCTGACGAAGGTGGAAACCGAAAATCCACTACCGTCATTGGTGACGGCGCGTTCAAGTCGGTTGTGGTGTTGCGCGGTGAATCAGTCGGCAATGTGGATGCTGGTTCCAGCCTGCCGGAAGGTCTCCACTGTTGTGTCGGGTGCCTCGGATGTCGTGACGAGATCATCAACATCCTCGATGTTCCCGAACCGGAAACTGGAGGTGCGGGTGAGTTTCTCGCCCGTGGCAGCAAGGGTCACGCGAGACGAGGTTGCGAGGATGGAGCGTTTGATCTGAGCGTCCTCATAGGTGGTGACAGTCAAGCCATGGGCTGCAGCGGCTGCACAGGTACCCACGATTGCCATGTCAGCTCGGAAATCGTGAAGGGCTTGTAGGCAGGCGGTAGCTTCGTAGCGAAAGGTTTCGGGCATGACGGTTCCGCCAGGGGTGACGACGGTGGCGGTTCCAGCATCAGCTAGCGGCAATGCTGAACGAAGAGACAGACACAATGCAGTAATGGGGCGATTACGTAAGGCTTCAGCGATGATCGCCATTGTTGAACCGTTGTCGAGGATGATCGCCATATCGTCCACGACCAGGTCATTGATCACTTTGGCGATCGCAACTTTGGCATCTGCATTTTCGGCTGCGCGCAGATGATATGGAAGTGGAGCCCCACGAAGATTTACCGATACAGCGCCACCATGCACTTTGCGCAGTTGGCCGTGCCCTTCTAGATCCGTCAGGTCACGGCGGATCGTTGCGGGAGAAGCTCCCGTGAGGTCGACCAGGGAGTCCACGGAGATTGGAGCTGGTCCCAACGCCCGGATGATCATTCGTTGACGAAGTAATCGTTGCACATGATGATTTCATCATGAATGCTGGTGACATGAGTCATCTAAGGCAGCCCATTTTGGCCGGTGTCGGCGCGATCTTGTTCGACGCTCGTCTCTCAGTTGCTGGATTTAACCCACCTAAGTTGGTCACTCTTGGAAATGTGCCGTTCGGTAAACCGGCACCCAATGGTTACCTTCGGGCTGCACGAGCGTGCGGCGTCAACCTGCTGAGGCCGTGGCGATGGACTGCTCTTGCGGCCGCACGAGCCGCCGGGGTTGTCGTCGTAGCGGTGGGCGGACGCACCGTGCTGACATAGTGTGCATCAGCCTTTGTGACGTACATCGGGTACTTGCTCATACATTTCGCCTACACTCCCCCAGATCGGCATCCCACGATGGATAGTGAAACCCTTCAGTCTTTTGGTGAACGCGCTGTACTAGCAGGAGAACACACGTGTGAACCTCCTCCGCGCGACGGCGCGCCTCGATGGCCCCTCAGCATTGTCATGATGCCCCCGCCAGATGCGGCAGAGACTGTGAGCGCTCTCACGCGAACCGCCATGGAGCTTGCCGGGTCACATCACCTGCGCAGTGGAGACGCTGGCTATGCCCACATTACTGTTCGAGCATTGGAGAACAGGCGTCGAGTGGCGTCGGATGACCCCTTCGCAATCCGTTGTGCTGCTGCTTTAGATCGCGCCTGCTCCAAGTATCCGCCGCTCTCAATGCGTTTGGGGCGAGTTGTCGTGACTCCTGGTGGCGTCCTCGCAACCTTGAGCCCTACGAGTCTTGATGCCGATCGCTTCCGGGGTTACGCAATCGGGGAAGAACTTGGCGTAGATGCTTTCAGAGAAGGTGTCGTCAGTAGTCGAGATCTCTGGTATGTGTCATTGCTACACTTCCGCGGGCGTATTAACCGTCCTGATGAACTTGTGGCGTGGACGCGGCACCGGCTAGCGCCTGCCGTCTGGACTTTCCATACTGCCAGCATATGTACGTACCACGTTACCGAGACTGCAATGCGACCTAACATAATTCATACAACTTCTTTCGCCCATGCATCATAAGCATCTCTTAAAGACGTAAATAAAAACTCCCCAAAATGTAACAGAAAACCCATAATGCTTAGCGAATTCTTGATGATTTCTATAGGGAATAGAGTGAGAATCACTGCAGATCTTGATCGAGGATAGGTTGTCCCTGTCCTCTGAAACGGTGCTGATTCGTGGCGACACTCTGGTCAGATTGGACGTCTTGATGAACTTACTGAGGCACGAGCTGATCTCGGCTTTGGTTTCGCGGTGAGTCGATAAGTCAACAAATGGCAGCATACCCCGGCTTGTGAGTCGCGTAATCGTCTTTACTGGCGAGTTCCTCGAGCTCCATATGGCTTCAGGGGGCTATTGGATGGATGAGTAGATAAGTTGGAAAAGAGTTTCCCTTTCGTGACGCGGAGTCGGTTATTCTTCGAAGCTTCCGGGAATGGTGCGCGCGCCTGGGGTGAGGGATCCTGATTGTCGTAGGCGTGTGAGAGAGTTCCGACAACATCGATTGGAGGATGACATGGCCAAGGATGTGACCCGACGCGACGTCGTGCGAGGGCTTCCCCTTTACCAGCAGGGCATCATTCCCGGTTCGGACGCTGTGAAGTTGTCGTCCAACGAGAACCCCTTTGGGCCGTTGCCGAGTGTCTATGAGGCCGTTTCTCGGACCTTGTCGGGGTTTAATCGATACCCGTCGATGGGTGCTGAAGAGGTGCGCGCTGCTATCGCAGACCATTTCGGCGTCGACATGCGTCAAGTCGCTGTGGGGGCAGGCTCCACTGAGGTCGCCGGACAGCTCATGCATGCCCGGGCGAGTGACGGTGACGAGATTATTTTCCCGTGGCGGTCTTTCGAGGCGTACCCGATTCTCACTCAGGTCGCCGGAGCCACACCTGTTCCAGTCCCATTAACCCCCGATTTGAGCCACGACCTTGACGCTATGGTCGCCGCGATCACCGAGCGCACCCGCGTGATTTTCCTGTGTACCAACAATCCCACCGGAACCGTCCTCCACATGGACGAGGTGAAACAGTTCCTCACGCAGGTGCCTGAAGATGTGGTCGTCGTCATGGATGAGGCCTATCGCCATTTCAACCGTGACGACGCCGCCGTTGATGGGTTTGCCCTTCTTGATGACTACCCCAATGTCGTCGTACTGCGCACCTTCTCTAAGGCCTACGGGCTGGCTGGGCTGCGTATCGGATTTGCCATCGCTAGCACCGACATTACTGACGACCTGCGTCGCGTCGCCACCCCGTTTACGGTGACCTCGCTAGCCCAACAGGCCGCCATTGCGTCCCTAGCCGCTCAATAAGAGGGTCCAGCAGATCGTGACTGAGCGCACCAGGATCTTCGCTGAACTTACCCGTCAAGGGTGGCCAGTCCGGCCCTCCCAGGCGAACTTCTTCTGGCTTGCCACCGGCGACGATACCGAGCGGATCGACGGAGTGTTGACGTCCCGGGGTGTCTTCGCGCGGTGTTGGAGTGGCGAGGGTATTCGTCTGTCGATCGGGTCTCCCATGGAGAATGATCGAGCGATCGAGGCACTCTCGCAGGCGATCGCCGAGGTTTAGACGCCCAGGAAGTCTCGCCACCGGGGCAGCTCAGCTGTGATGGGTTCACCATGGTCGGATTTTTTGTTTTCCTGGGGTTGCGTGGATGTGTTGTGGTGGTTGGCCTTGGAGGAGGGTGATGAGGTCAAATAGCCAGCCTAGGGCTGCGATGTCGTCAGGCATGTGCCAGGTGAGGGTTTCTTGGTGGGCTTGGGGTGTGTGTCCTAGCCAGGGGTATTCGAAGTCTGGTGGGAACCAGCGGTTGATGGTGTTTTGTGTGAGTTGAGGGTCGAGGTTGGGGTTTGTGGTGGTGGCGTGCCAGGTGTGGGTGAGGTGGGGAGACATCCACCGGCAGATCTCGTTGCTGAGGGTCCCGATCATGTGCATGTGGTCATCGGGGTCTGGGTTGAGGAGGTCCCAGTCGTGGGGGTTGAAATAGACGCATTCGACGTCGATGCTTTGGGGGGTGGATAACCCTATGAGTCGGAGGGCGTCGGCGAGGACGAGCATGATTTTTATGCCGGGTCGTCCGATGATGTGGTGTTCAGGGTGGCAGTCTAGGCGTAGGGTGAGGTATTCGGGTTGGCTGGTGTCGGATACGACTACTCCGATGGGTTCTTCTATGAGGTATTCCCGGTTTTCTAGTGGGGGTGGGCTGAAGTAGCCGTGGGATCGGGCTGATTCCATGAGGATGCGTAGCTCATCGGTGTCGGTGAATGCTCCGATGTCATTGGGTGCGAGGTGGAGCGTGGTGCTGATGGCTACGTTGCCGATGATGCATGAGGGTTGTTCTTTTACCATGGTCGGCAGTTTAATTTCACGTCTTGTGAGTTGGGTCGGTTGGGTGTGTCGATGGCGCCAATAATTTCTACATCGACCTGACCATGATACCATGTAGGTGTGTGGCTGCGACAGGATACTGATCCTGAGGCTCGTCTGCCGCTGCCTCCACCGGCATAGACAGTCACCGGATTCTTCTTGCTAGGAATCTTGTTCACTTGGACCCACTGTGACCCCTTTTTTGCCCACAGGTAAACCGTAACTCGGGCCTTCATTCCGCTGAAGTTGCCATGATCATCTAGCCACCATCCATGGACATTGACACTTCCAGCATGACTGGATGAATAGTGAGGATTGTCTATTTTCGATATGAAGGGAGCGGCTTTGGATGCGACTTTGGCGGAACCCTGTTCGGGTCTCAAGTCACTGTTGCCACTAGCAGTGGGGATGGAGATGTGGTTGGGGGAGGCGGATGCGGTAGCAGGCACTGCTAAGGCAAGCGTCAGTGCCAGCAGGGCTGCAGCGGATTTTTGATACATAAGCAACTTATCTCACCCGCGGGAGTCGGACGAAGGATCGGGGCCAAGTAAAGCGTGGCTGGTCTGTGCCAGATGTGGTAGAGCATCGCGACAGCGATTGTCGTAGGCGTGTGAGAGAGTTCCGACAACATCGATTGGAGGATGACATGGCCAAGGATGTGACCCGACGCGACGTCGTGCGAGGGCTTCCCCTTTACCAGCAGGGCATCATTCCCGGTTCGGACGCTGTGAAGTTGTCGTCCAACGAGAACCCCTTTGGGCCGTTGCCGAGCGTCGTCGAGGCCGTCACTCGGATGCTCGCCGGGTTCAACCGTTACCCGTCGATAAGCGCTGAGGAGGTGCGCTCGGCCATCGCCGAGCACGTCGGCGTCGACATGCGCCAGGTGGCACTCGGGGCCGGGTCGACCGAGGTCGCCAGCCAACTCATGCATGCCTTGGCCAGCACCGGTGACGAGATCATCTTCCCCTGGCGTTCCTTCGAGGCCTACCCGATCCTGACTCAAGTCGCCGGGGCCACTCCGGTCCCAGTGCCGTTGACGGAGGATCTGCGTCACGACCTCGACGCGATGTCCGCCGCGATCACCGACCGCACCCGGCTCATCTTCCTGTGCACCCCCAACAACCCGACCGGGACGGCCCTGCACACCGACGAGGTGGAGGAGTTTCTGGTCAAGGTGCCCGAGGAGGTCGTCGTTGTCATTGATGAGGCTTACTGCCACTTCAACAAGGAGGAAGGTGCCGTCGACGGGATCGGCCTTCTCGAGCACCACCCGAACGTCGTCGTGCTGCGGACCTTCTCCAAGGCCTACGGACTGGCGGGCCTGCGCATTGGTTTCGCCATCTCCAGTCCCGAGATCAGCGAAGACCTGCGTCGCGTCGCCACCCCGTTCACGGTGACTTCTCTCGCTCAGCAAGCTGCGGTCGCGTCGCTGGCCGTCGAGGACCAGCTCGACGAGAGGATCCAGCAGATCATCGCCGAACGCACCAGGGTTTTCGATGCGCTGGTCGAGCAGGGGTGGAGGATCAGCCCCTCCCACGCGAACTTCCTGTGGCTGGCAACAGGGGACGACACCGACCGGATTGACGAGGCTCTGATGTCCCGGGGTGTCTACGCCCGGTGCTGGAGTGGCGAGGGAATTCGCTTGTCGATCGGGTTGCCCGAGGAGAATGATCGAGCGATCGACGCGTTGGCTGCTGCGGTCAGGGGCTGAGTTTCAGATCCCCAGGAAGTCCCGCCATTTCGGTAGCTCGGCGTTGACCTGCGCCATTCCGAGGGCATAGGCCTGACGCAGCTTCGTGACGTCCTTCTCCTTGTTGGTGACTGGCATGACTCGCGGGTAGAAGACGTATGCTTTCCCGTCTGTCTCAAGGTCACGCAGCATCTCCCGGGTGGCGTTGTACTTGGCCGGCCGGGAGATGATGGCTTCGGCGACAGCAGGACGGCGCCGGAAGAGCTTATGGATTGCTCGGGGACGTTTGATCTCGCTCTTCACGTAGTCGCGTGTTCGGGTGCAGACGACGAAGAACCGGTCATAGCCGTCGAGTTGGGCGGCGTCGATCGGGATACCACCCGCGTCACCGATGGCACCGTCGACGTACTCGACGCCGTCAATGGTCACCGGGGGCATGAACCCGGGCATCGTTGAGGACGCCCGTACCCGCACCATGAGGTCATCTAGTGTTGTGATGTCCTTGCGGGTGAACCATTCCGGCTTGCCGTCGCTGGTACGAGTGGCGCCAATACGTAAGGCTTGGCGTGAGGCGCAGAAGGTATCGAAGTCGAACGGGAGGGCCTGGTGGGGCCCGGCGGTGCGCTGGTAGATGTACTCGGCGTGGAAGTATCCACGTCCCGCTAACCAGGTACCGACATTTCCGAATCGCGGGTCCGCGGCGAAGTCAGTGAAGCTCAGGCGAGTTCGTTCGGGATCGCGGGAGATGTAGTTCGCGGTGAGACTGGAGCCAGCGGAGATGCCGGAGACTTGCGGGAACTCCCACCCCAGTGCAAGCAGCTTAACGACGACGGCGCTGGTATAGGCGGCGCGCATGCCACCTCCCTCTAGGACTAGAGCTGTACCGTTAATAGGAGTCGTCATAGGTTCCAGCCTGCCACGTCGAGAGTTGTCAAGGGCAGGCAAAATGGAGACGTGACCCCACCACGCGACATTTCTCCTTGCGACCATCTTGAACAGGGAGGGAAGGTCGGCATCCGCCCCCTCGTCGAGGACGACCTGGAATGGCTGTGGCATTGGAACGTCGAGGTGGTCGCTCCGGAGTGGAAACAGTGGGACGGCCCCTACTTTGGCTCCGACGATGATTGCAGCTTCGCGGAGTTTGCTGAGGAGTGGCGTCTGGGGCTGATGAGCGGTCACCGCGCCGTCGTTACCGTCGGCGGAGACCGTGTCGGATTCGTCTCCCGGTTCGAGGAGCCACCGGCTGGCGGAGGCTGGTGGGAGGTTGGGATCGTCTTGTTTAGACCGACCATCTGGGGGGTATGGCGTGGGGCGTCAAGCCTTGCGTTTGTGGACTGAATCGACCTTCTCGACCACTGATGCTCACGTCGTGACGCTGACGACGTGGAGCGGCAATGGCAGAATGATTCATTGTGCCAATGCTGTGGGATATCGAGAATGTGGCAGGATACCGCAGGCACGATCGTGGCAGGGGAGTCGCTGGGACTCGGTGACGATGGCCTTGCTACGCGATGACTTGTGATGGAGGTGAGTGGATGCGCCTCGGCGTGGTCACGTGCGTGGTGCTGACCTGTGCGCTTGTGTCAGGGTGCAGCGCCCTCGCCCCTCTGACTGAGCCGCAGCCAACCCCGACGGTTTCACGTGAAACCCCGAAGGGTGCCCAGACACAGCCGGCATGGGCTGTTCCAGTGACGAGATCTGGCAAGAAGCTCGGGCACTTTGGTGATGACCGTATTCGCATCGAGGTCGACCAAGCGGGTATAGCGAAATCCCCGGCAGACTCTGTCATGGTGGATCCGCAGGATGGCACTCCGGTAGTGCGCAAGGGATCTCCCATCGTGCTGGTGCGCTACGTCGTGACGAATGTGTCAACGGCGCCCCTCAACCTAGGTTTGGGAACGGTGACAATTTCCGCGCGCTACCCGGACTGGAGTTGGCGTCAGCCGCTGGTGTCGGTGCCGGCTCCGGAGGCTGATGCCACACACAAGGTGGTGACGACTCCCTTTGCCCCCGGAAATGCCCGGCCGCCGTATGTGTTGGGGCCCGGGGAGTCATTCATGGTGGGGGCGAATTATCCCTACGAGACGGCTGAACAACTCGATGTGACGGCCAAAATCGTGGTGTGCGACTCGGCAGGGGCCGTGGATCCGGGGTTGGGATGGACCCTCACCGGTCAGGTGCATTTGACGTGAGACGACGCTCCCGGGAGTGCTGAGTGTGACGGTTCTGTCGGGTGTCGAAGATCCGTGGCAGAGCCTCAGCGAGGAGAGTGGACGAATCCTCGAGGAGCCCGGAAAAACGAATGACACATTTGATCCGGACGCCTTGTGCTGAGTCCACTTGGTGAGAATGTCATTGGGGCGATCATCTCGTGGTGGGCGGTGCGTTGTGCACAGGACTGTCCACAGTAGCTGTGGACAACTGTGGATAACGTTCGTGGGTGATGTGATCTGGAACACCCCCAAAAAAGTTGTCCACAGATGTGCTGTGTGTCTCTTGAGGGGGATCGAGGCGCGCCCATAACTTCACGGCCATGTCCGCGACGACTCCTGCACACATAGCGACGCCGGTACCCCGGCTACGTCGCTCGCCCCGTCTCATCGCCATCGGCGTGCTCTGCGCTTGCCTGGGCGGCCTGGGCGGAGCATTTGCCTGGCACAGCGCGTCCCACACAGACCAGGTCCTCGTCATGACGCGGGCAGTGGGGCAGGGCGAGATCGTCCGCAATACCGATGTCGGTCTGACATCCGTGGCCGTCGACAGGGCGGTGACGACCATCCCGGCATCTCAGCTTGACGAGATAGTCGGCCGCCATGCCCTCGTCGATCTCTCAGCCGGTCAGCTGCTCGGATCCCACTCAGTCGGCGCGCTTCGGGTGGCACCGGGGCGTTCTCGAATTGGGCTGAAGCTGGCTGCCGGACGATTACCCACCGTCTCCCTTCCCGCGGGAGCGCGCGTGACCTTGGTGGAAACCAGCTCTGACAAGGCATCCGAGACCGCATCCCAACTCTCGACCTTCGACGCCGTCGTTGTCGCAGCCCCCAAAGGCACCAACGATCATGGGGGCTGGCTGGTCGACGTCGAGGTGGATTCCGGCAATGCGGCCCGGCTCGCTGACCTGGCCTCGTTGGACCGCATTGCCCTGGTCGAGAGGGGACGATGATGGCGATGCTCCTGCTCGTCAGCCCTGGGGGAGCCCCAGGGCTGACGACGACCGCTCTTGGTTTGGCGTTGAGCTGGCCACGCGACGTCATCCTCATCGATGCTGACCCGTGCCCAGGCCGCGCCATCGAATCAGGATTTCTCGCTGGTCGCATTCCACCGCGGGCCGGGCTGATTGGATTGGCCGCAGCCTGTCGTGACGGTGCTGATCCAGTGCAGGCGATGTGGGAGGAGATCATCCCGCTTCCTCACGATGACGACAACAAGATGGTCGGGCTCATCAGCGGTTACGGGCACCTTGGGCAGGCTTCTCTCATGGGTGCTGCGTGGCCAGGCCTTGTCAGCGCCATGATCGATCTCGGTCGGGCTGGGGTTGACGTCATTGTCGACGGTGGGCGGTTGGGTCCGGAAACCTTACCCGAGAGCCTCATTTCTCGCTCCTCACTCATCGGGATCGTGACGGGATCGCGGCTGCGGCAGCTTGCCGGGCTGTCCATGCGATCCAAGGAGGTCGAGGCCATCTCCTCGGCCACCACCGGAACTGTGGGACTCGTCGTCGTGGGCCCTGGACATCCCTACGGCTCGCGCGAGATCGGACGCCAATTTGGCCTGCCAGTGTTGGGAGAAGTGACTCGTGACGTTCAGGCTGCGGCCGTTCTGTCCGATGGTGATCCAACGGGAAGGAAATGGGCTCGTGGACGGTATGCCACGAGTCTGCGAACCCTGGCTGATGCGATGGAACTCAAGCTCAGTCGCTCCAACGAGACCATCAACGGGCCGCGGGCCGCGACGTCATTGGCCGTGGGGGTGGCGCCATGACGATCAACGAGACCGCTCCGGCGGTGTGCCGATACGCCGATGACACCCCGGCCGGCACCATCGAGAGCAGAGAGGACCTCGCTGGTCTGCTGTCTCGGATGTCCCCATCGGTTACTCCGTCTCCAGCTGCGGCTCCTGGACCCACGCCGAGGCGACTTGAGACGACCGACATTGACTGGAGCACAGTCGTCGCGCTGCGTCGCAAGGCGTCGGAGCGTATCTCCTCGGAACGTGCATCGCATCGAGAGCGCAATGGAATTGATCTCAGCGGCGATGACGTGAGGATGCTCGGCCGGTCGGTTGTGCGTCAGGTGGTTGAATCCCATGCCGAGAAACTGACAGCCGAGGGTCAGGCGTTGTGGAGCACGTCCACCAAGGAGGCCTACGCCAGCGCCGTCGTGGATGCGATCTTCGGGTACGGACGGTTGCAACCGCTCTTCGAGATCCCGGATGCCGAGAACATCGAGATCAACGGCAGTGACCGGGTCTTCATCCAGTACGGGGACGGACGACGTGAACCGGGCCCGCCGGTTGCCGACAGTGATGACGAACTGGTGGAGGCGATCCGCTTCCTGGGGGAGTCCGCAAACCCTCCGCGACCCTTTGACGACGCCCATCCCACCATGACGGTGGCTCTCGGCTCGGAGTACCGCCTGCACGCCATCGGGTTCGGGCTGTCCTACCGACCGTCGGTCGTCATCCGTCACCACACTCTGACGAGGGTGACGATCGACGACCTCGTTGCCAGCGGGATGATGCCCCATCACGTAGGTGTGTTGTTGCGAGCGGGCGTCTTGGCTCGACGATCCATCGTCATTGCAGGAGACCAGGGAGCCGGCAAGACGACCCTGTTGCGCGCCCTCGTCGACGCGATCCCGCCCACTGAGCGGTTCGGAACCCTCGAAACCGATTACGAGTTGCTGACCCACCTCAACCCGGATCGCGACAACATGGTCGCCCTGCAGGCCACCGTCGGGCTGGGGGAGAAGGTGGATGGTCGATCCCTCGGTGAGTTCACGGTTGCTGATCTCATCCCGGAGGCGTTGCGTCAGAACCTGTCGCGCCTGGTCGTCGGCGAGGTGCGTGGCGTCGAGGCAGCTGCCATGTTCGAGGCGATGCAGGCCGGGGCTGGAACCATGAGCACCACCCACTCCCATTCCGCGACCTCGACCATGGACCGTTTGGCTGGACGAGTTGCCATGGGCGGCGTCATGACGATCGACGAGGCCTATCGCCAGATCGCTCACAACATCACCTTCCTCGTCCACGTCACCCTGGTCGATGACACCTGGCGAGGAGGGACCCGGACCCGTCATGTCACGGAAATCCGGCAATTAACCGGGGCACTGGAAAACGGCCGTCCCATCACCCATCTCACCTATGCCGCGCCGACATCCACGAGCCCCGGTGTCTTCCACCCCGATCCTGCCCTTGTCGCCGAACTCTCCCATTACGAGCCGGAGGTGACGAGATGGGCATGAGCACACCGGTCGCGGCATTGCTGGGGGTTCTCCTGGTCGGAGGACTAACGATGATCGTCATCGGGTCAGCCTCCATCCACCAGTTGTCCACAGGGCAATCCACAAGTTTGTGGACAACGGTGGACAACTGGTTCTCCCGATTGCCCCGCCGCAGTCGCGTGCATGGTCTGACTGGTCTGGGTGTCGGTGCCGTCGGTTACCTGGTGACCGGTTGGGCGGTCCTGATTCTCATCGTGCCGATCCTGGCTGTCGTCGTCCCTGCCTTGCTGGCCGATCCGCCCCGGCGCGACCTCGACGTCATGCGCGCCCTGGAACGGTGGGTGCGCCTGGTCAGCGGTTCCGCGTCGACGGGTAAGTCCGTCATCGACGCCATCCGAGCGACGCGGCGTCAGGCCCCGGCGCTCCTAGTGGAACCGCTTACTCGCATGGTGGCGCGGCTAGATTCACGATGGGACACCCGAACTGCCCTCCAAGGCCTTGCTGACGACCTCGACAGCGCGGACGCCGACCAGGTCATTGCCGCGATCATGATGGCTTCAGAACGAGGGGGAACAGGGGCCACCAGCACCCTCGATGCACTGGCGGCATCCCTCCAGGAGCGGATTCGGGCAGCCCGAGGAGTCCAGGCCGAGCGTGCCAAACCGCGAGTGGTCGTCCGCCAGGTCAGCATCATCATCGCCGTCGTGTTGGCTGGTGCTCTTGCTCTGGGACGAGAATACCTAGCCCCCTACCGTACCGGCGTCGGCCAGGTGTTGCTGTGTTGCTACGCCGGGTTGTACCTCGTCGGGCTCGTCGCTCTGTCGCAACGCAGCAAGCCTCGACGCCGCGCCCGGATCCTGTTGAGGCGGGAGGCCGATCATGACTGAGTCCACGCTTGCCCTCGCCGCCATCTGTGGGGCTCTGCTGGCATCCGCACCCATCTTCGTCATCGCTGGAAGGCGCGGTGCTCCCCTGAGGCTGATCGACGCGCTGGCAGGGTTGTCCGCGCCTATCCGGCAGGACGCCGTCGTCGATCCAGCCTCCGAGGATGGACGGCTGGAGAGATGGGGAGCACGCGCTGCGGCACGGTGGCCACGTCTCATCAGTGAGAAGTCTCGTCGAACCCTCGCGCTGCAGGGCCGGACTCCCGGTGACTTGGTCGCCGAGAAGGCTGTCATGGCGGTGGGCGGAATGACGATGCCCGTCCTCGCCCGAGTCGTGACAGCGATATGGGGTGACGCCCTCCCGGTGACTCCTGTCGGACTGGCGGTTGTGCTTGCCATTCTTGGATGGTTCATTCCTGACACCCGGATCAGGTCACGATCCAAGGCAGTCCGTCAGGATGCTGCCGAAGCGGTGCTGGTCTACATCGACCTCGTCACATTGGCGAGGTTGGCAAATCAGTCGGCGCCCCGAGCCCTCGTCGAGGCCGCACAGATGAGTGATCACCCTGTCCTGGCCCGGATTCGCACCACGCTGGAGCGTTCCCGATTGGAGCAGCAGTCGCCGTGGGCTGGCCTGGAGAGTCTGTCCGAGGAACTGGGACTCCCCGAGCTCGCTGAGCTCGTCGAGGTACTTCGCCTCGACGATCAGGGAGCCTCTCTGGCCGGAACTCTGCGAGCACGCGTCAACGAAATGAGGGATGCCCATCTCAGCCGGGAAAAGATCGAGGCTCAGACGACCTCCGAATCCTTGACGATCTGGATGGTCATTCCGGTTCTCGTCCTGGGGTTGGTGCTCATCACTCCGCCGCTTCTGATCATGGCTGGGGTGGCGTCATGACCATGCCTCGCACCCTCGACACCCCAACCTGCAACGGGGCCAGTGACGTCACCGGAAAGGCCGGTGCGAATGACCAAGGAGGTCGCCATGAAACATGTCAACACCGTCGCGTCCCTTGTCCTGCCGATGATGGCGGGCATCCCGCCGGTCGTCGAGAAGCACGACGAGAGGGGACTCAGCCAATCAACCGAGAACGCCATCCTGCTGGTGGGGGCCGTGTCCATCGCAACGGTGGTCGTCACCGTGATCAAGGGGTACGTGACGTCGAACCTGCCGAAGTGAGGTCAAGGCAGGCGTCTCGACGAGGCCGGGAGCGTGGGGTTTCCGAATCTCTCCAGTGGTCGCTGGTGTGGCCGGTGGTCCTGCTCGTGGTGGTCGGGGTCGTCCAGACCTCGGTGGTGCTGCAGGCTCGGGCCACAGCCACCGAGGCGGCCCGGGCGGCAGTCAGGGTACAAGCCTTGCGTGGTTCCCATGCTGGTGATGCCGAAGCCGTCGCTCGGGACGTGGCCCAGACCTCCAAACTGGCCAATGTCACGGTACGGGTGTCGACCACTGGCTCCCTGGTACGCGTTGATCTCGAGGGCAAGGCAGCGACCCTGTTTGGTGCTGTCATCCCCGTCGAAGGTCACGCCGTTGCCGTTGAGGAGGGGACATGACTCGGCATAGTCAATTTCGGGGATATCAGCGTGGTGCAGTCGCCGTCGAGGCTGCGCTCATCCTGCCCAGTCTCCTCATGATCGCCGCAATGACGACAGGGGGTTGGCGGCTGTCCGAGGTACGGGCCGATGCCCAGTCGGCTGCCGAGGTAGCCGCTCGCGCGGGATCGGTCGCCTCGACGGTTGGTGAAGGCCATGCGGTAGGCCAGCGAGTCGCCATGACCGAACTTGCCGGAAGCAGGTGCAGCGATCCTGCGATCAGCATCGACTCATCGGCCCTTGCCCTGCCAGTGGGGTCCACGGGAGTCACCTCCGCCCGGGTGAGGTGCACTGTCAGGCTCTCCGACCTTCTCGTTCCGGGAATGCCGGGCGCCCTCCACGTCGAGTCGACGGCACATTCCACCGTCGACAGTCATCGGGAGCGACACGTATGAATGACGCATCTCTCCGCGCCCGAATGCGCGGTCTCGCGGCCTTCGTGGCCCTCATCATCCTTGTCCTCGGTTCCCCAGCTGCCCTGGTGGCATGGGGACGTCTCGACGCCACCACCTTGTTGCGTCCGTCAGGCTGGCTCACCCCTGATGACGGGACGATCCTTCTTGGAATTGCCACCGTCGTCGGCTGGCTGGCGTGGGCGGTCTTCACGGTCTGTGTGGTCTCGGAGATCGTCGGACTGGCGACCAGTCAGCGTCGCCACATCAAGCTTCCAGGGCTGGGCACAGTTCAGAGCATCGCTGCCGGACTACTCGTGGCGAGCCTGACAGTCCTGTCCCCTCTGACGCGCTCGGCCGCTCCTCCCACCCCGGCGCCGATCGTGGCGACGGCTGCCGCGACGCCGCAGCCTGCAGACGAGGTGCAGGCGAGTGCTGAGGTTGAGCCTGCCCCTGACGAGGATGTCATGACGGTCACCGTCGGCCCCCATGACGACCTGTGGGCGATAGCTGAAACCTGGTACGGAGACGGCACCTCATGGCGACGTATCGCGGCCGCCAATCCCGGGATCGACGTCGACCACCTGGCCGTCGGTCAGGAACTCGCTCTTCCCGGGGCCACCATGACCATCCCCAATGGGCATACCGGTGCTGGCCATCCCCTCGACGCGGACCAGCTCGATCGGCTCACCCCGTCCGTTGACGACCATGACGTCCGAACTGTCACCGTTCAGGAAGGGGACACCCTCAGCGGGCTCGCACGCACCTGGCTCGGTGATGCCGAAGCCTGGCCGTCCCTCTGGCATCTCAATGCGGGAATCGTCACGGACCCTGACCACATCGAGCCCGGCTGGGAGCTCGTCGTGCCTGCCCCGGAATCTGAACAGGCCGCGTCGACGTCAGTGGCCGACATGGACGAAGCTGCCATGACCGAGCCGGAGAAGGCTCTCCCCGGCCACGACGACGAGGCGTCCGGTGCAGATATCGCTCAGAGCGCGCTGCAGCCAGATGCGCCTCCCTCAGATGTCCCGACTCCTCGATCCGAGGAAGCGGTGGCTGCCGCCGGGGTAGGTCAGGACCCTGCCGAGATCCTCCGTACCGGGTTGGCGGGCTTGAGCCTGTTCCTGGCCGGTGGGGTGGCCGGCACAATCGCTGCTCGACGGCGGCAGCAGCTCTTCACCCGCCCGCTGGGCCGACGAATTCCTACCGTGTCGGGACCGCCGCGTCGCGCCAAGAGAATGCTCGACACCGCGGCCGATCACGGGGACGAAGCAACGTCACGCGGTGACGACGCCGTCAGTACGGACCCTGTCAGTGCCGACACCCTGACGCCCACGACCGTCGTCCTGGGAACCACTGACCCGCACACCCCAGTCGTGCTGGACCTCGCCGATACCGGCGGTCTCCTGGGTATTGACGCCACTGCCGAGTTGGCCTCCGCGGTGGTGGCATCGATCAGTCTGTCCCTTGTCGCGGCGCCATGGTCCGGCGGAATCGACATCGTCGCCGTCGGTGACGACCTCGCGTGGTTGTCACGGGCCGGAAGTGACGATGTGCAGTGTGCTGACGCCGAGGAAATCGTCGAGGGGCTGGCAGATCATCCTGACGGTCCCAGTAGTCAGCACCCATCGATCACCAGGGTCGTGTTGTCCTCTCAGCCCCTCGACCTTCCGAACCCGTCATCCGTGGTCGAGGCGGGAATCGTCGTCGTCATGCCAAGCACATGTGGCCGGAGGGTCATCGTCACCGGCCCCGATCATGCCGAGCTGGACGGTCAGGCTTTCACACCCCAGATCGTCACCGCACCGATGCGCCGTGCCGTCGTCGAGCTGCTCGAAACCACTGCTCGAACTGATACCGAGCCTGCCCCCTGGTGGGAGCCACGGCGAGGGGAGGAGACGTCCAGCCCTCCGACGATGGTGGCCAAGACCTGCGCAGTACTGCCGCCCAGTGATGCCCATACGACCGTCGAGGAGGAACACGTGCTCACGCCAACTGCACTGAGTGATGTCGCTCAGTTGCCCGTCCCCGTCGGCGCAGTATCCTCTCCTGTCCTGCGCCTCCTTGGCCCGGTCGACCTCGTGGGAGCTCGCGGGAATCCGCCGACCAAGGCTCGGCGGCAATGCCTTGAGTACTGCGCCTGGTTGCTGTGCCATCCTGGCGCGCGATCGGTGCAGATGGCTGACGCCCTCATGGTTGCCGAGCCGACCCGACGGTCCAACGTCTCCCGACTGCGGCGATGGCTGGGCGCCGATGATAACGGTCGGGCCTACCTGCCCGAAGGGTATGACGGTTCCCTGCGTCTGGCAGATGTCGTCAGTAGCGACTGGGAACGGCTTGAACTGCTTGTCGCGGGAGGGGTCTCGACGGCCCCGCTGGCCAATCTCGTCTCGGCCATGGACCTCGTTCGTGGTGCCCCGTTGGCTGACGCCGCTCCCGGTCAGTGGCACTGGGCCGAGGAATGGCGCATCGACATGATTCAGATGATCCGTGACATCGGGGTCGAGGTGGCCCGTCGAGCCATGGAGAACCGCGACTTTGAGCTGGCATCCAGGGCCTTGGCGCGTGCCACCGTCGCCTGCCCTGAGGACGAAGTACTGTTGGTGGCGCGCATCAAACTCGCTGACGAACTCGACGATCGTGGCGAGGTTGAACGGTTGGTCTACGTGCTGTCGCGGCAGGCTCGCCGTCTTGGCGTCGACCTGTCGGAGGAGACGATTTCGGTCCTCCAGGAGGTGATGGAAGGCCACGTGCGGGCCCGGGTGGTGTGAGCGTCACTCCTCAACTGCCGGTGGGAAGACCTCCCATGGCGCTGCCCTTGTCGAAGACATCGTCACCCTGTGCGCGGGTGGCCAGGATGAAGATTCCGGCCACCACGAGGTAGGAGAGTGCCAGACCAATCATGTGCGGGCCAGACAGTCCGTGCACCGGAAGCACGAGGGCCGCCAGGGCGGAGCCTCCCACGAACAATGCGTTGTAGACCATGTCGTAGGCGATGAAGACTCGGCCCTTGTAACCATCAGAAACATGGGCCTGACAGATGGTGTCGACCCCGGCTTTCAGGGACTGGGCGAAAAGGCCGATGAGGAAGCCGGCGACCAGCAGACCCCAGCGGTTCGGGATGGCCCCTGGGAAGGCCTGAATGACGGCGGTGCCGACCAGCAGGCTGATGAGGGCTTTCCTCATGCCCAGCCCGTGTACCAGCATCGGCATGAATCCGGCCGACAGCACGAAGCCAGCCCCCATCGCCATCGCCCAGATCGTCATGTCAGCCATGGCCCCGTTGATGTCGGACTGCACGTGGAAACGGTTGCGATAACCCAGGATCATGGCCACCGAATAGACGCCGAAGAGTGCTCGCTGGGCGCCGATGAGAGTGAGGGAATTGCCCACCAGGGGCACCTTTCCCAGGTAACGGAAACCGTCGACGACATCCTCGGCGACAGCACGCAGCGTTTGGGAGCGGTCCAGCAGTGGTGGCCCGAGTTCTCGGCGCGAGAACTGAAGACCAAGTGCCACAGAAATCGCGAAGAGTACCGCAGAGATGCAGAAGATGATCGTGTCGGCATGGTGAACCGGCATGTAGTGTCCAGCAATCATTCGAACGGCGGCCGCGACGACGGCACCAATCATGAGTCCCAGGGGGCCAATCGTCGGCATGATCGAGGAAGCCGTCAGGTAGTCGCGTTTGTCGATGGTGTACTCCAGCCCCGCCACCAACGCCGTGAGAAGGAAGCGGTTGAGGCTCATTGCGATGAGCAATCCGACGAGCAGGGCCAGGTGAGAGGGTCTGTCGCGTGCGCCGTCCCAGACCAGGATCCCCAGCCCGATCGCGATGAGGCAGCGCAGGCCGTCGGTGTAGACGAGGATTCGCTGACGTGACCAACGGTCGAGAACGACAGAGATGAAGGGCCCGATGATGCTGAACGGCAACAAGGTGATGGCCAGCACCATCGTGATCGACCACGCGTCAGGCTGCTGCTCGGGAGAGAGCAGCACGTGGGAGGCCATTCCCACCTGCAGGGTGCCGTCGGCCGCCTGTGTCGCTACGCGGACTCCGAGAATCCTTCGAAAATCGTGGCGTCGCCACAGGTGGCGCAGGTTCTGCCAGAACACATGGTCTCCTTCGGGGCCGGCCTGCCTCGATCCTAGAGGGTTGTGGGAAGGGGATCCTGGGCGGATCCGTCGCTGGTTGCGCGCGCATGGCCGGTGGGGGACAGCCTGAAAAGGCCCTTGAACGCCATTTCATGAGGAGTTCAACAACAGGGGTGTGGACTTGGGAAGGTAGAGCGGCTAGCTTCTAACCACCCGTATCGGTCGGCGTTGGATCGACGTCGGGGCTGTGCTCACCGCATGCGCAGCTGCCCCACGGATGACTGATCGTTCTGCCCGAAACTATATATATCGTTCATGTAGCATAATTAATGCCCTGCAATGCAATGCGGCGTTGGGCTGACAATGAAGGAGTTGCCATGGCTGAACTCAAGAAGGGCCTAGGATTCTTCCAGCTCCTTGCCCTCGGGGTGGCCGGATTGATCGGCTCGAGTTGGATTTACACGAACTCGAAATTTTTCGACAAGTACGGTGCTGGAGGCATGATTTTCGGCATGCTCCTCGGAGGCTTGCTGGCATCCTGTGTGGCTCTGGCTTATAGCGAGCTGACAACGCTGTTTCCCAGAGCTGGGGGCGAAGTCGTCTATTCCTACGTCGGCCTCGGTAGAAGGGCATCCTTTGCCACTGGTTGGCTCCTCACTGGCGCTTATCTTTCATCCACTGCTTTTTATGTGACAGCTTTTGGGTATCTTTTGGAAAAGATTTGGCCGAATTTGGGATCCGTGTCCCTGTATTCAGTCAACAGGGAGTCAGTCGATATGACTGTATTGATAATCGGCGTCGTCCTGACCCTGATCATTGCGGCAATGAACTGGTTCGGAGTGAGCCTTTCCGGTCAGATCCAGACCGTTCTCTTCGTCGCTATGGTCGTCATCGGACTCGCCCTGGTCGTCACGGCGCTCGTCACTGGCAGCCCCAGCAACTTCATCCCGCCCTACCGGGCCGACGCCAATGCCCTCGGCGACACCCTCCGCTTCGTCGTGCCCGGTATGACCTACATGGCAGGCTTCGGGCTGGTGGCAGCACTGGCCGAGGACGCCGACATCCCTGCCCGCAAGATCGGTCGCATCACCGTCCTCACCGTCCTGACGGCCACCTTGTTCTACTGCTTGGTGCTGGCCTCCTCGGCCTGGATCCTTCCCTGGCAGGACGTCGCCAAGATGCACCTGGGCACCATCGATGCCTACACCACTGCCGGCTTCCCGATCCTCGGCTGGGGAGCCTGGATCATTGCCATCTGTGGTCTGTTGACGAGTTTCCTCGGTCTGTTCATGGCGATCTCCCGCATCGTCGTCGCGATGGCGAGGGCCAGGCTCCTCCCGGAGGGCCTCGCCGCAGTGGACGAGGAGAGTGGCGCCCCCCGCAGGGCCATTCTGCTCACCACTGTCATGACCTTGCTGCTGGGAGCCCTAGGCCCGGGCGCCATGCTGTGGTTCCTCGACACCGGTGGCATCTACCTCGGACTGGTGTGGATCATCGTCGTCATCACCCTGTCCACCCTTCCGAAGAAGTACCCCCACCTGCGCTCCAAGTACCATGCCGGATGGCTGCCATGGGTGGGAGCTGTCGGCGCCCTCGTCACGGTCGTCATGGCGATCTGGCCGGGAACGAACACCTCGCTGGTGTGGCCTGGTGAGTACCTCGTCCTGCTCGTCTGGGCCGTCATCGGTTTCATCCTGTGGCGGCTGGCCAAGCCCATGGGGGAGGACGAGGCCCTCGGCAGCTTGCTCGGTTCCTACGCCGATGACCTCAAGGAAAACCTGGGTGAGGTGGAGCAGACCCGGGCCAGGAGCTGACGATTCGTCGAGCGCTCCTGGCTCATGACGTCGCGCTCATGGGGCGGGAGACGGCGTGGTTGCAATGTTGCTGTCCGTAAAGGTGTGCAAAGGGCCTGACAACGCGCCATGATTGGGGCCATGACGATGAAGTCGGATCTGGAAATTGCTCGTGAGGCCCACCTTGACCCCATCGAAAAGGTGGCAGCTCGGGCTGGCATTGAGGAAAGGTGCATCGAGCCCTACGGGCGCGATGTCGCCAAGGTCGATCTCGAGGTCATCAAGCAGAACAGGGATCGTCCGCGTGGCAAATACGTCGTCGTCACGGCCATCACCCCCACACCCCTTGGCGAAGGCAAGACGACCACAGCAGTCGGTCTGGCTCAAGGACTGGAGAAGATCGGCAAGCGCAGCGTGCTCGCTCTGCGTCAACCCTCCATGGGCCCGACCTTCGGCATCAAGGGCGGTGCCGCTGGCGCCGGGTATTCCCAAGTGCTGCCGATGGAGAAGCTCAACCTGCACCTGACCGGTGACTTCCACGCTATTGGTGCGGCCCACAACCTGTTGGCCGCCATGATCGACAACCATCTGCACCACGGAAATGAGCTCGACATCGAGCCTCACTCCATCTCATGGCGTCGCGTCGTCGACATCAACGACCGTGCCCTTCGCAACACCATCGTCGGCCTTGGATCGCGAATTGACGGCATCCCCCGTCAGAGCGGATTCGACATCACTGCGGCCAGCGAGGTGGGCGTCATCCTGGCCCTGGCCACCTCACTCTCAGACCTGCGCGCCCGGCTTGGACGTATCGTCATCGGCTACAACCGCTCCAAGGAGCCAGTCACCGCGGAGGACCTGCATGCCGCCGGGTCGATGGCGGTCATCCTCAAGGACGCCATCAAGCCGAACCTGCTGCAGACCACCGAGAACAGCCCAGTGCTCGTCCACGCCGGCCCCTTCGGCAACATCGCCACGGGCAACTCGTCGGTCATCGCCGACCGCGTCGGCATCGGCTGCGGCGACTACCTGCTGACGGAGGCCGGATTCGGCGCCGACATGGGCGCCGAGCGGTTCTTCAACATCAAGTGCCGCCTCGGTGGTATGCGCCCCGACGCCGCCGTCCTCGTCGTCACCGTGCGTGCCCTCAAGACCCATGCCGGTCGCTACAAGGTCGTTCCTGGAAAGCCCCTGCCCCCGGCGATGCTTGAGGACAATCCTGACGACGTCCTTGCCGGTGCCGCCAACCTGCGCAAGCACATCGAGATCGTCAGAGACTTCGGCGTCTCCCCGGTGGTGGCCCTCAACGTCTTCCCGAGC
Source organism: Cutibacterium sp. LaCa_255 (assembly GCF_057458005.1). Lineage (NCBI taxonomy): Bacteria > Bacillati > Actinomycetota > Actinomycetes > Propionibacteriales > Propionibacteriaceae > Cutibacterium > Cutibacterium sp. LaCa_255. Next base: position 53,813 of record NZ_CP190956.1, read on the forward strand.
GACCATCCCGACGAGATCGACGCCGTCCGTAAGGTGGCAGAGGTGGCCGGTGCTCACTTCGCCGCCTCGACCCATGTCGTCGACGGTGGCGACGGCGCCGTCGATCTGGCTCGTGCGGTCGTTGCGGCGTGCGACCAGAACACCGACTTCCGCTACACCTACGATCTCGAGGACTCCCTGGTCGACAAGCTCACCAAGGTGTCCACCAAGGTCTACGGAGCTGACGGGGTCGACATCGCTCCGGCCGCGGCCAAGGAGCTCGCCCACTTCGAGGATCTCGGCTACGGGAACTTCCCGGTCGTCATCGCCAAGACCCACCTGTCCCTGTCCCACGACCCCTCCCTCAAGGGGGCCCCGACCGGATGGCGTCTGCCTGTCCGCGAGGTGAGGGCCGCTGTGGGTGCCGGGTACATCTACGCGATCTGTGGTGACATGCGCACCATGCCGGGCCTGGGACGTCACCCAGCGGCCGAGCGCATCGACATCGATGACAGCGGGGAGATCATCGGACTGTTCTGATCGAGTGGGATCGGCGGGGCTGCGGATATCATTCCCCGCCCCGCTTCTGTCGTGGTCCTTGTCCTGGGGACGATTCAGCGTCCTTCGACACCGTCATCGATGTAATCCTCGTCACTGGCCGTCCCGGTATGGTCGCGTAACCACACGAGATCGTCGTCCTGGCAAGCCGGAGCGCTGTGGCCTTGGCGGGAGTATGCAGGTACCCGTCGTGAAGTTCGATCTCGTCAAATCCGATGCGATTGCGCTCGGGCCAGTAGTGCATCTTTCCGATGGCGTCGGTACGCTGTTCGATCACTCTTGTGACGCGTTCACGCCGCCCAAGGCATGCACCATCTCCGAGGTGCCGTACCCTCGATCCGTGACCAGCAAACGCGCCGAGGACGCCAGACTCCGCATCGAACTCGAGGAGAGGGCGCGGCGTCAGGAGGCTGCTCAGGCTCAGCGACTCATCGACGACTTCCTTGCGGCGGCCCGGGCCAAGGGCATGACACCCGAGCCGTTGCGGGCCCAGCTCATGGATGGCCACGAGGCGCGGACGGACAGACGAGGTTGGTACCTCAACGCCAAGCATTCCCTGGCCATCGGCGAACACGGCGAGTACTACCAGCTCGTCGTCCCGGGTGGCTTCATGGAGCGGATGCGCGGGGTCAAGCTGGAGCCCTCTTCACCGCCAATGCACATTGGTCGCGGCGGACGTGACGGTGAGACCGGCGATCTCAAGGAGTTTCTGGGCTGGCTGCTGGCCGATTGAGCTGTTCTGGTGGACGAGAGGCCGTCGCTGCTGCGACTCCCCCGGAATTACGGTCACCCTTCGACGGCGGCTGGTGTCTGTCGGTGTGACGTGGTGCGACGCCGGCGTTGGGACCTGAGAGAGTCACGCCAGAACCAGGCCGCCATGAGGACAGCACAGGCCAGGAATCCCCACGGGACGAGGCGCAGGCCGAGGATGGTGTGATCACGCACGGCGACAATGGCATCCTCGGGATGTCCTGGGGTGGACCGGATGACCAGATCGACCTGCTGCCCGACCTGGTACTTCTTGACGTTGCGATACGGATTCGACGGCACGGTGTCGGTGACACCGTCATAGGTGTACTTGATGATGGCGACGTTGCCGCCCTCGGTGTGCATGAGATACCTGGTGGCTCCGGTATTGACGGGGTCGTGCAGGTACACGGCTGTGACGGTTCCCTGGATGACCTGACTGTTGCGAATGAAATCGTCACTGCGTTCGGCCAGCACTAGGTACAGGCAGCCCACCGTGGTCAGGTAGATGACCCCCAGCAGGGCCATGACACGCTTGAACTTCGTCACGGCGAACAGCATACGTCGCAGGCATGACAATCCTGTTCATGACGCGATTAGCAACTCGTCACGGCGCTTCCTCATGGCTCGACTCGCCCGAGAGCACCGGGCACGCACTGCCTCAGGACTCATCCCGTGGCGTCGCGCTGCGGATGCGGAATCCAGGGCATCCACCCACACGCTGCGCAGGACCGGCGCGCTGACTGAGGTGATGATTCCCAATTCCTCGGCGGCGGTGAGCAGTTCCGAGGCGACCTGGCCGGGGTTGTCCGGCATCTCAGGCGCACTCATGTCCACGACCTCGACCGGGGTTTCCCTGCTCGTCGCGCGTAGCCTCGCCGAGACGACGTGCAGACAGTCCAAGGCCAGATTCGTGCACACCTTGTGGTTGCGCGTCAGTGGGAAATTGACGATGACCAGCCACGCCTGACCGACGTAATCGTCCAGACATGTCCGCCGATTCCTGCTTGCCATGACAACGAGGGCTGGCAGGATCGCCTGGATCAGCGCCATCCCGGCGAATTCCGATGTCTGGCCAGCGCCACTGCGAGCGGCGATGAGGGCCCGGATGGCAGCCACGTCGTCGGTACGTAGCGTCCGGGGCAGGTCCTCGGGCTCACACCCGGCGCAGAGGAGATTGGCACGCCATTCGGCGCGGGGATGGGCGCACATCTCGGCCCAGTGGGAGTCCAGACGGCGGTGGATCATCATTGTCATGGCAGCACCTCTCGGGATCGGCGATGCCCCAAGTCCATCGGCGGGACGTTGCCCACGGTGTTGCCTGCCGGGGTCAGGGTGTTGCCCATGTGACGCTCAGTGTTGTCCGTCTTCACGGGAGTGTTGTCCGGTGGCCGTCACGACAAGACTCCCCACCAAGAGGACCGGCCGTGCCCCGAAGGACACGGCCGGTCGTCATCACGCAGATAGATCGGGCGGTGGAAACCCTCACTCGTCTGCCAACGCCTCAGTGGGGGCAGCCATGGCGGCGCGTCGGCCCGGGAGGACCGAGGCGAGGCAAGCCGCCGCCAAGCAGATTGCGATGAGACCGAGGGTCCAGGGCCAGTCGATCGAGAAGTGCACCGGAATCGTGTCCGAGGCCACCCGGAATATAGACCGGATGCCCAGCCAGGCGAAGTAGAACCCTGCCACCATTCCGACGATGACACCGACCATACCGACCTGGATCGACTCGTAGAGCAGCATCAGCCGTAGTCCGCGCCGTTGCATGCCCATGGCCCGCAGCAGTGCCGACTCGCGCCGTCGTTCCAGTACCGACAGGCTCAAGGTATTGGCCACACCGATGAGGGCGATGAGCACGGCAACACCCAGCAGAGCCGTCATGACGATGAGCAGGGCCTTGAGGATCAGCTCGACGATGCCGCCGATGAGGGCACCGCCGCCAACATCCATGTGCTGCGAATCGATGTTCGTCGACGAGGAGATCATCACCGTCAACACCGAGGCCAGATTGCTCCGGTCCTCGAGGTGGACCCAGGCAGCCTGGTCGCCCACGGAAGGAACGATCTTATTCATGTCCTTTTCGGTGACCAGGATGTCGTTGTAGGGGAGTCCGTTGACCTCCTTGACCTTGAGAGACACCTTTCCCTTGGAAGACGAGAAGTCCATCGTCTTCGGTGAGTTGCCCATAGAGGACATCAGCGCGACCCCAGGTTTCATCTCCTTGGCAATCGAGGGCGCGACCTTGGCAATCTTGTCCTTGTCGGCGGAAACGATGTGGGTCTGAGGTGACACGTCCGTCTCGACGAACCCGCCCTTGAGGATGACGGAGTCCTTGACGTTCGGGAGGTTCTGCACCGACTTGATGGCCGACGGGTCGAGGGTTCCCACCTTGGGCTCGTCGCTGTTGGGGTCATGGCTGGGACTGTTCGTGAAGGTGATGTCGATCGGATAGTGCTCGTCGATCTGGTCCATGACCGTCGTCCGCGTCGTGGAGATGCCGACCTGCAGGGTCACCGACAGTCCGATGGCCAGCATGAGGGCCACCGCCGTCAGAGAGGTACGGGTCGGGTTGCGGGTGGCATTGGAGGTCGAAAGTCGAGCTGTCGGCCCCAGCGGGCGCAACAGGAATCCGAACCCCCTGATGAGCCACGGCACATACAACGGTGTGGCGATGAGGAAGGCCAGCGACAGGCAGGCCGCCGACAGGAGGGCCCAGCCGATGATTCCGTTGCCGTGCCCGGTGATCGCCACCACGGAGGTGATGACTCCGATCACTGTGAGCAGGGAACAGATGATGATCCGTGCCAGTCCGACCCGGCGCTTCTGCTCCACCGTCGGAACCGGGCGCAGCGCCTCCAGAGGTGCCACGCGAGTGGCTCGAAGCGCCGGCAGGAAGGCGGCCAGAACCGTGATGACGATGCCAATGAAGAACTCAATGACGATGTCCTTCCAAGGCCATTCCAGCCCGAAGGCCAAGGCGCCCGTGTAGGCAGTGCCAGCGACCGTCAGCAGGATTCCGAGCACGACCCCCAGGGCCGATCCGATGACACCCAGCAGGATCGCCTCGCCGAGAACTCGCTTCCTCACCTGACCGCTCGACGCTCCGACAGCCCGCATGAGACCGATCTGACGGCGTCGCTGGGCCAACAGGATGAGGAAGGTCGTCGTGATGATGATCGCACCCACCAGCAGGGCAATGGCTCCGAAAACCATCAGCAGGTACTTGGTGACGTCGAATCCCTGAGCCAGGTCAGTGACGGTCTTCTTCTGATGATCGGTCGCGGTCTCGATCGTCGAGCCGTACTCCTCGCCGGTGTTGAACTTGGGGGCACCCTTGACGGTGGGCAGGGTCTTCTCAAGGTTGGTGACGAGTTGCTGTGGAGTCGTCCCGTCCTTGGCCTTGACGATCCAGGTGTCAAAGAATTGGCTGACGTCCTCGCTGCTGTAGGCCGGAGCGGTCTGCAGGGCGTCCGCGTCGTCGGTGATTCCCACCACCTTGATGTTCTTACCGGTGATGTCGACGGTGTCCCCGACACTGACGTGCAGATTCTCGGCTGCCGCCTTGGACAGCGCGATCTGACCGGGTCCTGATGGCCAGTTGCCCGAGGTCACCGAGGACCAACGGAACGGTTCTGCCGGCGTCTTGTGGACATCAATCATCGTGGAGTCCTGGCCATGAGAGGCGGCCATGGTGGTGGACTGGACGATGTCGACGGTCCGGACGCCGGGAGTGTCGCGAATCCCCTGAGTGATGTCCTTGGGATTGGTCTCGGTGTCGGCGCTGTAGACGACGGCGTCAGCCTTCGAGGTGGCAACCGCCTGCTCCTTGCCCAAGGCCACTCCCTGGGTTCGTACGAACATCGAGATGCCGACGAGGAACCCGACGGACACCGCGATGGCAGTGAGGGTTGCGGCCATCCTGCCTGGATGCTGCCGCAGCTCCCTGAGAGCTTCGGTGAACATCAGCCCTCCAACCCGGCCATCGCCTCGCTGACCGCTTCAGCGGTGGGGGAGGGGAGGTCGTCGACGATACGGCCGTCCAGCAGCATGAGGGCGCGGTCGGCATAGGAAGCAGCCTTGGCGTCGTGAGTGACCATGATGATCGTCTGACCCAGGTCGTCGACACAGTGGCGCAGGTAGCTCAGCAGGTTCGTTCCCGACTTGGAGTCCAGGGCGCCGGTGGGCTCGTCAGCGAAGACGACATGCGGCTTGGTGATCATGGCGCGGGCACAGGCGACGCGTTGTTGCTGACCACCCGACAGCTCCGAGGGACGGTGCTTGAGGCGATCAGCGATGCCCAGACCGGTGATGAGCTGATCCCACAGGGCCTTGTCAGGCTTACGCCCGGCCAGGTCGAGGGGGAGCAGGATGTTCTCCTCAGAGGTGAGCATTGGCAGCAGGTTGAACGACTGGAAGATGAAGCCGACATTGTCGCGGCGCAGGGTCGTCAATTTGGGGTCCGGAAGGCCCGAGATCTCCTGGCCAGCCAGGAACACTCGACCGGAGGTGATCCGGTCCAGGCCGGCGAGGCAGTGCATGAGGGTTGACTTGCCGGATCCGGACGGGCCCATGATCGCGGTGAAGGTGCCGCGGGTGAAGCGAACGTTGATGGAATCCAGGGCGGTGACCCGGGTCTCCCCGTCCCCATAGACCTTGGTGAGGTCGATACCAGCGGCAGCGTCCGTCTCGAGGGGGGTGTCCAGCAGTCCAGGAGCCAGATCGCCGGAACGGGCTGAGCTGGTGGCGCGGGAAGGCTGGGCGGACTCAGCCCGTTCCGGGAAGGATCCGCCGGCGTGAGCCGGTTGAGGATCAGGCGATTGTGGTCGTACCCACGGCTGACTCAGCTGCTGGTCCTGCTCCCCGCCGCGCTGGGGTGAGGGCTTGGCCCACGCCGATGGGGAACCCTGCTCAGAGGGGACACCGTGTCGCGGGGACCCGGGGGATCCCGGCTCGCCGGGGGCTGCGTGGCTCGGCTGCCAGGGCTCGTCAGATTCGTAAGATCGGTTGTGGTCGCTCATGATGCCTTTCATGGTTCCCGAAGGGGGCATCGACAGGTGGACGATGCCCCTCACGCCTTAGGTGACGTGAATAATAATGTGGACGCTGGGCGCATCCAATATCGAATATATGTCCGGTCTGAAGTTGTCAGATGAGACCGACCTCATGGGCAAAAAGCACGAGGCCAACCCGGTCTCGGCACTCCAATTTTGATAGTAGTCGACCGATGTGAGTTTTCACGGTTCCCTCTGCCATGTAGAGGGTTTGGGCGATCTCGGCGTTCGTCGCCCCCTTGGCGATCTCCACCAACACCTCCCGCTCGCGGTCCGTCAGCACCGACAGCCGCTTGTCGGCAGCCTTGGGGTCGCTGGGCAGGGTGGGCACGACGTGGTCGAGCAGGCGTCGAGTGGCAGATGGGGCGACGACCGCGTCACCAGCAGCGACGTTGCGGATCGCGCTCAACAGCTCAGTGGGGCGGGCATCCTTGAGGAGGAATCCCGAGGCGCCAGCCTTGAGGGCGGCGTAGACGTACTCGTCGAGGTCGAAGGTGGTGAGAATCAGCACCTTGGTGTCCAGTGGTGATTCAGTGATACGCCGGGTGGCCTCGACACCGTCCATCTGTGGCATCCGGATGTCCATGAGGGCGACGTCGACCGGCATTCGCCGCAGCACGTCGAGGGCTTCGACGCCGTTGGACGCCTCCGCGACAACCTCCATGTCGTCCTCGGCCTCGATGAGCATGCGGAATCCCGAGCGTACGAGGGACTGGTCGTCGACGAGGATGACGCGGATCGGATCAGGCATGGCACCTCCAGTTGCTCGTCAGTCGAAGTTTACCGACCGCGTGCCGTGTAGGAATCTGTCTATCTCTGCTTCGTCGCTCCGTGGGCAACCATGCCGAGTAAGACGAATGCGCGTGGTAGGGGGTGACAAGAATGCGAGAACGAGCAGGACGAACGCAGGCCAGCTCATCGCAGGCGCGCTCTGGTGGGCGTCAGCAACGACGACCTCCAGGCTGTGACGCAGTGCCGATCGACAGAGCTGCCGCCAGGGTTTGCCTTGTTTCGACGCAGCTCAACTCTTGACTGCTCCCTCCGAGATACCGGCGATGAGCTGCTTGGCGCCGATGGCAAACACGAGCAACAGCGGGACGACGGCGATGAGTGAGGAGGCCATGAGCATGCCGTAGTCAGTGCCGTGTGCTGTTTTGAGCTGGCTCAATGCGACCTGCAGAGTCAGCTTGCTGGGATCGTTGAGGACGATGAGGGGCCACATGAAGTCGTTCCACGAGCCGATAAAGGTGAAGATCCCTAGGAATGCCATGGCAGGACGGATGATAGGCACGCACACGTGCGCGTACTGGCGCCAGAAGCCGCAGCCATCCAGGGTGGCCGCCTCCAACAGTTCCTTCGGGATGGCGTTGGTGGCGTACTGGCGCAGCCAAAACACTCCGAACGAACTTGCCAGGGAAGGCACGATGACGGCCTTGAGATCGCCCACCCACCCAATCTTGCTCATGAGGACGAACTGCGGGATCGTCGCTAGCTGGGTGGGCAACAGGAAGGTCGCCAGGACTACAGCGAAGAGCACTTTCCTGCCGGGAAAATCGAACTTGGCGAAGGCGAAGGCTGCCAGTGAGGAGATGAGCAGCACGAGCACCGACACCGTCACCGCCACCAGGGCCGTATTAGCCATGGCAGCCCAGATGTTGATCTTGTCCGTGATGGTGCGGATGTTCTCGCCTAGACGGTCACCAGGTGTGAGCACTGGGGGATATTTGTAGATTGCCGAGGAAGGTCGGCTGGCCAGCACGAGCATCCAGTAGAACGGGAACAGCGAGACCAATCCGCCCAGGACAAGGAAGATGTGCCGCAGGGCCGTACGTACGGGCCGTCTCATCGCGTCGCCTCGCGATCATGCTCGCGGGTGACGAGCCAGTTGATGATCGAGAAGAACAGCACGATGACGAACACTCCCCAGGCGATCGTCGCACCGTAGCCGTACCGGTTCTCCTGGAAGGCCACCGAGTAGAAATAGAGCACCATCGTTAGACCGGAATTGTTCACCCCACCAGCAGAGGCTGCCCCGGTGGATTCGGAGCTGGTGATCACCTGGGCTTCGGTGAAGCTCTGCAACGAACCGATCGTCGACATGAGGGTGATGAACAGGACGATGGCTCGAAGCTGCGGCAAAGTGACGTGGAAGAACGTGCGCCACCCGTTCGCCCCGTCGATGGCGGCTGCCTCGTACTGACTCTTGTCGATAGCTTGCAGCCCAGCGAGGATGAGTAGAGCGTTGTACCCGACGAATGACCAGATCGTCAGCGATGAGATCGCGATCTTGATGCCCCATTCGCTTTGTAGCCAGGCGATGTTCGACTGGCCGAGCACATTGCGAATGGCGTTCGCGAGCCCAAACTGGCTGGAGAAGATTGAACTGAACAGAATGCCCATTGCCACCATCGACGTAATGTTCGGCACGAGGTAGATGACCCGGTACGTGGTGGAGAATCGCATCGTCTTGTTCAGCATGAGGGCGACGATCGTGGCGATGATGAGTGTCGGGATCGTGCCCATTGCCCACAAAATGAGCGTGTTGCCCAGCGACTTGTAGAACAGGTGGTCGCTGACCAGGTACTTGAAATTCTCCAGACCGACGAAGTTGGCGTCCCCCAGCCCTGACCAGTCGGTGAACGCGAGTAGCAGGGTGAAGACCATCGGTAAAGCCGCGAAGATGAGGAAGAAGAAGAAATACGGACTCAGAGCGGCATATATCGGCAACGCTTTGCGCATCCGCCGGCCCACGGAAGAGCGACGCAGCTCACCCGTGGGCACGGTTTCAACGGTGGTGTTCGCAGGATTCATCTCGTCACAGAACTCACGTTGAAAGCTGTGTCACCTGACGGTGAGATGCAGTTGCTTGGCGATTCGTTTGGCCTCGGAGACGGCGTCCTTCCAGGCGGTCTCGGGATTCTTGCCTGAGGACTCGACCTGCTCCAACTGGGCCCTGAATGGGGCGGACACGGCATCGGAGTGCGAATCTTCGTAGATCGGACGTACCGACTCAGCAGCTTTTCCGAAGACCTTCGCGGCATGCTGGCCGCCGAGAAATTCCACTGGCCCGGAAACCTTCGGATCATCGTAGGCTTTCGGGGAGACGGGAAAGTTGCCATTGTGGACGTACTCGCGCACCTGAGACTCCACGCTGAGCAGTTCGCGGATCGCCGCGAAGGAGGCTTTGGGATCGGGCGCGCCCGCGGGGATGGACAGGAACGAGCCGCCCTGGTTGATGGCTGGTCCGGGGTGGGCGCAGACTCGCCATTTGCCTTTCGTTTCGGGAGCGTCAACGATGAGATCGGCCAGGTGCCAGGAGGCGCCGAAATCGGCAGGTAGACGTCCCTCATTGACGGCAGCAGCCGAATCGGAGGTGTTGGACTGGATCCCGGCGACGATGCCGGCCTTAAGCGCCGTGACAGCGATGTCCCAGGCTTTGCGAATATGGTCTTGGTCGCCGATGAAGGTCTTCTTCGCGTCAATGAATCCCTTACCCGACTGCGGCCAGATCGTGTCGAACAAGCCTGCCGAGTTGCGCACCAGGTAGGTCTTGTCCTTGGCGGCCAGTAGTTTGGTGCCGAACTCGATGAAAGCGTCCCAGGTGGTGATCTGGGCAGCGACCTTGTCCGGCTCGGTGGGCAATTTGGCCTGCTCGAAGATGTCGGCCCGATAGAACAGGGCCGTCGGGCCGATGTCGGAAGGAATGCCGAGCTGCTTGCCGTCGGTGGTGGAGGCCTGGGCCCATTTCCAATCCAGGAAGGTGGGCTTGATGTCCTTGGCGCCCAGAGTGTTGAGGTCGACGAAGTAGTGAGCGTGGTCGCGGAAGAAGGCGATGTCCTCACCCTTGACGCCGGTGAGGTCGGGCAGCCCAGAACCTGCGGTGAAGGTTGTGGTGAGCTTTTGTTTGAAGTCGCCGCCGATGATGTCCTGGCGTACGCTGTAAGACGACTGCGCCTTGGAGACGGCAGCCAGCGTCTGCTTGTCGAATCCTTCCGGCCAGATCCATAGGACGAGCTTCTTGGCGTCACCGGCACCCTTGCCGGACGTGGGATCGGCGGAGGTCGAGCATCCGGTTAATGCCGACATTCCCAACATGCTCAGTCCAGCAAAACTGCCGGTGAGAAGACGACGACGCGACAAATTCATGAGATCCCTCCTGGGGTTGAACGGAAATCGCCACTGACAAAAATCGCTCAATAATGTTCATTGTGGAGGTGGGTTCCGAGCCGACTCCCGATGATGTGGACGTCATGCAAGGGAAGTTTGGGCTCTTCTACTCGCCAGTGGTTCAGGGTGTCACGACTGTGTGCACCTGAGGTTAACTATAGGTGATATCCAGGAAACAACCTTGTCAATGCTTGATTCGAGTGTGCCTGAGCTGGCCGGGAGGGGCAGCTCTTGAGATCACTGTAGCGCCCGGTGGAGGAGAGGATGATGAAAAATGATCGAAATGACGAAAATCTTCTGATCGGTGACTCTGGATCGCTATCATGGGCATATGCTCAAGGCCGCTCGTCATGACGCGATCGTCGAACTACTCCGGGATCGACCTGCCATGCGAACCGTCGACATCGCTCGGAATCTGAACGTGAGCATGGCCACAGCGCGGCGTGACTGCATCGCTTTGGAAAATAAGGGCATCATCGAGCGTTCTTGGGGAGGCATCCAACTCGTCACGAACGTGGACGATCATTTCGGTGACGTGATGAACCACCGCACTCGTGCCAAGGCTGCGATCGCCCGCAAGGCCGCCGAGCTTGTTCACGACGGCGACACGATCGTCATGGACATCGGCACCACCGTCCATCATCTGTCCGGGCTGCTCACCGAGCGCTCCGTCACCGTCCTCACTGCGTCCCTGCCCGTCTTTGAAGCTCTCAGGAGCGCCCCGGACGTCACCGTGGTTGTGCTTGGGGGAGTGTGGTCGGAGCGATACCAGTGCTTTGACGGTCAGTTCGTCGCCGATGCGCTGACTCATCATCAGGCCGACCTAGCTTTCCTGGGCTGCTCCGGGGTGAGTGCCAACGGGCGGGTGCGTGACACAAGTCGCTCCCAGGCTCAGATCAAACAGGCGATTGTCGCTGCAGCGAGTCGAAGCTACCTGCTCGTCGACTCCGAGAAATTCCCAGGTGTGGGAGCGCATTCCCCGTTCACCGTCGAGGACGTCAGTGGAGTCATCACGACTGGACCACTGCCGCCGGACCTCGACGCCCACTACGAATCAACAGGCATGGAGGTCGTCACGGTATGAAACTCACCATCCTCGGTGGCGGGGGATTCCGCGTTCCACTGGTATTCAAGGCCCTCGCTCGCGACGACTCACCTCAACGAGTCACCGAGCTGCGGCTTTACGACACCGACTCACTACGACTAGGTGTCATCGAAACAGTGTTGTCCCAGCTGGCTCCCGGCCTGCCTAACGCGCCGTCTGTCGTGGCGACCACTGACCTGCCCACTGCCTTGGCGGGAACCGACTTCATCTTTTCGGCCATTCGCGTCGCCGGAACGCGTGGACGCGCCCTGGACGAGTCGATGTGTCTGGCGCGCGGTGTCATCGGCCAGGAGACTGTCGGGGCTGGCGGTATCTCATATGCCTTGCGGGGTATCCCGGTGGTGCTCGACCTCGTCGAACAGATAACGCGATACGCCCCCCACGCCAAGGTCATCAACTTCACTAATCCTGCTGGCGTGATGACCGAGGTCATGCAGCACCGCCTTGGAGACCAAGTGGTCGGTATCTGTGACTCCCCGGTCGGCTTGGCCCGTCGCGCCCTCTCCGCCCTGCAGAATGCCGGGCTGGCGCCGACTGACCTGGGCTCCCTGTTCGATGCTGACGGACGCGTCCACATCGGATACAGCGGGCTCAATCACCTGGGCTGGCTCACCAGCTTGGAGGTCGACGGCATCGACGTCCTACCGCGTCTGATCGAGCGCCCCCACCTCATCGGGAGTTTTGAGGAAGGTCGGCTCTTCGGTCCTGATCTGGTGCAAGCCTTGGGCGCCGTACCCAACGAGTACCTGCACTATTACTACTATTCTCGCGACGACCTCGCCGTCGACCGGAATGCCGAGGCTCCGCGCGGGGCGTTTCTGGAGGCCCAGCAGCGGCGCTTCTACACCAAGGCCCAACACACTGACGATGTCGCCGGACTGTGGGAGGCCACTCGCCTCGAGCGTGAAGAGACCTACATGGCCACCAATCGCGAGGTCTCGGGGGAGTTCGAGCGCGATGAGGCCGACCTGGAAACCGGCGGATACGACAAGGTCGCCCTCGCGATCATGCACGCCATCGCCAACGACGTGCCCGCTGAACTCATCCTCAATGTTGCCAACCGCGGGGCTCTCCCCGACCTACCTGATGATGCTGTCGTGGAAATCCCGTGTCGAGTAGACGGTGCCGGGATCCACCGACTCCTTGCACCGGAGCTACCCGACCACGCTCGCGGGCTTGTCGTCAACGCCAAATACGTCGAGCAACGCACTATCGATGCCGCTGTCAACCACAGCCGCACCGCCGCGTTGCTAGCCCTGAGCCACCACCCATTAGTTGACTCCGTGTACGTTGCCGAGCAACTTCTCAATGACTTCGCCGATGCCTTCGACGGCCTGGACTACCTTGTGGATGACCATGCATGATCACACCGAGCTCACCCAAGACCGCATTGGTCACCTCAAAGAGCGTCTCGAGCGAGAAATCACCAAGAAGATCTGTCCACTGGACGTGACGGCCTGGCAAGCTCCCGGAGAACCGGTGAGCTTCGAGGAAGCCGTCGTCGCCGATTACCGTCCATTCCCGCCCGGAACCTGGTGGGGTGCTCCATGGAGTACCTGGTGGCTCCACGTCACCGGCACTCTGCCCGAAGGCCACGCCGGCGACGAGATCGACCTCTCGATGGACCTCGGATTCGTCGGCGACTGGGCCGGAAACCAGTCCGAAGCCATGGTGTACACCTCTTCGGGACGCCCCCTCAAAGCCCTCAACCCACGCAACCATAGGGTCGCACTCAACCACGGGGCGCTGGCCCAACGATTCGCTGACGAGGGTGAGCCGCTCATCGGGGCCGATGGGGGCATCGAGCTGTGGGTGGAAGCCGCTGGCAACCCCGACATGACCTTGCATCTGGGCGGACCCACTGAGCTGGGGGATCGTCGCACGGCAGGCGATGAACCGCTGTGGCAGTTCAGGGGAGCGGAACTCTCGGTGCGTCGCAAGGAGGTGTGGGACCTGTGGCTCGACATTGATGTCCTCGACGGGCTCATGCGCCAGCTGCCGTCCGACTCCACCCACCGCGCCCGATTGCTTCACTGTTTGGAGCAGGCTGCCGACGAGGTCGATCTCCATGGCATCCTCGCCGGTGCCGGACAGGCCCGAGAAATCCTTGCCGGGCACCTTAGCTCGGGGGCGAACTCATCGGCTCAACAGATGACGGCGATCGGACACGCGCACATCGACTCGGCATGGCTATGGCCGTTGCGTGAGACCCGCCGCAAGGTAGTGCGTACATTCTCCAACGTCGTGTCACTGGCCGAGGAATATCCCGACTTCCACTTCGCTTGCACCAGCGCCCAGCACTACGCCTGGCTCCAGGACTCCTCACCAGAACTCTTCGAGCGCGTCAGGGACGCCATTGAACGTGGCCAGTGGCACCCGGTGGGTGGCATGTGGGTGGAATCCGACACCAACCTGCCCTCGGGGGAATCGTTGGTGCGTCAATTCACCAGTGGTCTGCGTTGGATGCGTGAACAGCTTGGGGTACGCCCGGACTGCCTGTGGCTACCGGATTCCTTCGGCTACACCGGTGCGTTGCCTCAGATCGCCCGACTGGCTGGCATGAACTGGTTCTTCACCCAAAAGCTCAGCTGGAACACGGCCAACACCTTGCCCCACCACACGTTCTGGTGGGAGGGCATCGATGGGACTCGTATCTGGACGCACTTCCCGCCGGTGGATTGTTACGACTCCATCGTCAGTGCCGACGAGGTCAAGAAGGCTGAGGCGAACTTCAAAGAGAAAGGTGTGGCGCGACGCTCGATCCTGCCATTCGGGTATGGCGATGGCGGTGGAGGGCCCACAGCTGAGCAGGTGGAACGCGTCCACCGATTCGCCGATGTGGAGGACGCGCCTCAGGTTCGGTTGGGCTCACCTGACGACTACTTCGCCCAGGCTCGCGACGACTACCCCCAGGCGCCGGTGTGGCGCGGCGAGATGTACTTGGAGTTCCACCGGGGCGTCTACACCTCTGTCCATGCCCTCAAAGACGGCAACCGGCGCGCCGAGGAGGCTCTCACCGCCGCCGAGTGGTTAGCCGCCGCGGCAGCTCGCCTCGGCCATCCCTACCCCCACGAGCAGTTGGAACAGCTGTGGCGACGTACGTTGTTGCTGCAGTTTCACGACATCCTGCCCGGCTCGTCGATCGCGTGGGTGAATCGGGAGGCCATCGCCGAGTTCACCGCTATTCGTGCTGAGTTGGGTCAGCTCATGGATGAGGCCTGGCAGGCACTGTCACAGGCGTCTGGAGGCGAGATCACCGGGGCGAGTCTGATCAATCCATCTCACAGTGACCGTCGCGAGGTTGTCACCGTTGACGGTCGGCCCACACTCGTACAGGTGCCAGCCATGGCGGCGCAGCCGCTCGCCGATGCGGTGGTTGACCCTGAGCACCCGGTACGGGTGGAGCGGGAGCTCGACTCGATCCGAATGTCCAACGGACTGGTCGAGGTGTGCATCGACACGCACGACGGACTGGTGAGCTCGGTTGTTGACCTGGTGGCCGACCGCGAGCTCCTGCTTCCTGGGCAGCGCGCCAACCGACTCGTCCTACACCCCGACTATCCCGACTGTTTCGACGCATGGGAATTGCAGCACCAGTACCGTCACAGTGCTGTTGTGGTGGATGACCTCACCGGGGTGGACGTCCTCGAGGACCCGCTACGGAGCACGGTGCGAGTTGAACGCGGGGAGTCCGGCTTCATTCAGGCCATCACCCTTGACGCCGACAGCCGAGCGGTCGAGTTCAGCCTTGACGTCGACTGGACCGAGCAGGCCCGAGTCCTCAAGGTCGACTTCCCCCTCGATGTGGCCGCTGACACCAGCGTCGACGAGATCCAGTTCGGTCACATCAAGCGACCAATCGGTGCCAACACGTCATGGGATGACGCCCACTTTGAAAGCTGTGGGCAGCAGTGGATGTTGTTGGGCGAACCCGGCTACGCCGTCGCATTGGCCAACCAGTCCACCTACGGTCATGATGTGAGTCCAGCGGGAAGGGACGAGCACACATCCACCCAGGGGGTGATGGCCCGGCTTACCCTGCTGCGTGCTCCGCAGAGCCCAGACCCGCACCCCGACCGAGGTCATCACCACCTTGTCTACAGCCTGCTCGCTGATGCCGGGGTTGCGTCTGCCCACGTCGAGGCGGCACGGCTCAACCAGCCGCTCCAGATGCGAGATGGTGCGCTGCACCTGGACAGTCTGGCCCGGATCGAACCGGTACGAGGCTTCGCCGTCATCGACTCCGTCAAGCAGGCCTTCGATGGCTCTGGTGATCTTGTCATCCGTATGCACGAGGCAGATGGCGCCCGCAGCCGAGTGCGCCTGCTGCTAGACCGGGGCGGCTACCTCAGCGAGGTGGACCTGCTCGAGGAACGAATCGGTGATCCGACCCGACAGCTTCCGACGGTCGCCGTGAGCGAGGTGGACCTCGCCCTGCGTCCTTTCCAGATCTTGACGTTGAGAGTGAGTCAACGATGAAACTGCTTCTGGTGTGTATCGATGGGGTGCGCCTTGACATGGCACTACCCGAGGCACTGCAGCACAATCCTGGATTCATCCACCCCGATCATCCCGCTGACTCGCGATTCGTGCGCGGGGTGGGTGAGGGGGAGCCGGTTCCCGCACACCCCGCCCCAGCCCTGGACCACACCCTGCCCGGTGACCAGGCCCCCGTCGGGCTGGCCCCCACCCTCGCTCGCCTGGTGCGAGGTGACGACCGTTCCCAGGGCACGATCATCCCCATGTGGATGACTCCGCCGACCGATTCCGCTCCCGGCTGGACGACGATCCTCACCGGCGCCACCCATGAACAGTGCAACGTGTGGTGGAACGAGTTCGTCGGCCATGACCTGGCCCGTCACCCCGACATCCTGTCCCAAATCTTCTTCGCCAACCCATTGGCGCGCACCATCGCAGCAGCCACCTGGGACGCCTTCGTCAGCCCTTACGGGCCCGGACCGATCATTCATCAGCGTGTGGACCAGCAGCGCACCGGCCAGCACCAGCTGTTCGGTCCCGACTTGGCGGAGGGTATTGACAGGGCCGACGAGCAGGTGTCGTCGTGGGCCGCCTGGCACCTGTTGCACGAGGGCCCGGACGCTGCCGTCGTCTACTTCGAAGGGGTCGACAACGCTGGGCACAGTTACGGAGCGGACTCCGAGCAGTATCGCCAAGCCGTGCGTCACGCCGATGAGCTCACCCGGCACCTCGTCAAGGCCGTCGCAGAGCGTCACGAGCAGCTCGGCGAGCAATGGCTCGTTGCCGTCACCACCGACCACGGGCACAAACCCGAGGGAGGCCACGGCGAGGATGAGGTCGAGGTGCGTCGTAGCTTCCTGGCAGCTCACCACATCGGTGGGGCATTGCCCGATCCATTGCTTCGTACCGATCCCATTCGCAGCCACGAACTGACGCCGCTGTTGCTCAGGGCAGTCGGAGTGCACCCTGGTCACATGGACGCCAGCGATGTCGGCGTCTTGCGCGATGTGATGCCAGTCGGCCCGAGTAGAGAGATGGATTTTGAATGGTGACGACGCACTTGCCTGAGAAGGTCGACGGCGTTCTCTTCGACATGGACGGCACTCTGCTCGACACCCTGTCTGCATGGCGTGCAGCCTCCGAACGGTTGTGGGGTGGCTGTCTGGCTGACGCTGTCAGCGCCGACGTTGACGGGGGCACCGTTGACGATGTCGTCGAGCTGTATCTGCGGGACCACCCGCAGGCAGATCCGCAGGCCACCAGTGAGCGTCTCGTCGACCTTCTGGACGCCTGCCTGGCTGACAACACGGAGCCGATGCCCGGGGCGGACCGTCTGGTGAGGAAGCTGGCCGGGAACGTGCCCATCGCGGTGGCCTCCAACTCCCCCACCCGCCTCGTGCGTGACGGACTGGCCTCGCAAGGCTGGCTGGACCTCTTCGACACCGTCGTTGGGTTCGACGACGTCGCTGCCGGCAAACCAGCCCCCGACCCCTACATCGCAGCAGCGAGGCGGATGGGAGTCGACCCGGCCAGATGTGTCGTCATCGAAGACTCTGTCTTCGGGTTGCGTGCTGGACGGGCCGCCGGGGCGTGGGTTCTCGCGCTCGGCGATCGACTCAAGGGCCAGGGGGACATGTGGGTCCCGGGGTTGGATGATGAGCGCGTGACCTCATGGGAGCCCTACCGATGACGGCGTGCGAGTTGACGCCCGCCCTGCAGCGGCGCCTGGACGAGGTCGGTGCTCAGATCGGTTCGAGTGTCAGTGAACACATTGATGAGGCATCGGGCCGGCAGGCTGCGGGCCGATTCGTGGCCTGGATGACGGACACGTGGACTCGCACCATGACCCGCGACGACCACGGCGTCTTCGTCGTCACTGGCGACATTCCGGCCATGTGGTTGCGCGACTCCTCCGCTCAGCTGTGGCCCTTCCTGGCACTGTGCGACCTGCCTGCGGTGTCCCGTCAGATCGGGGACGTCGTCGCTCGGCAATGGCACTGCATCGGAGTCGACCCCTACGCCAACGCCTTTAACTCTGGTCCGACCGGAGCACATTTCGACCCCGACGATGTTGATCTGCTCGATGAGTTGTGGGAGCGCAAGTACGAGGTTGATTCGCTGGCCTTCCCCGTCGATCTCGCATGGCGGTTGTGGCAGGCCACGGGACGTCGAGACCACCTCAACCGTGCGGTGCACGAGGGGTGTCAACGCATCGTCGACGTCTGGAACCTGGAACAGGACCATGCCACCCGCTCCACCTATCGTCATGTGCGCCCCAGCGAACCCGTCGACACCCTTGGCGCTGACGGCTTGGGAGGGCCGGTAGCGCCCACCGGGATGACGTGGAGCGGGTTCCGACCTTCCGACGACGCCTGCCGCTACGGATACAACATCCCGGCACAGTTCATGGCAATACGTGCGTTGCGGCAGATTGGCGATTTCTGCCGTGTCTGGGGCGACGAGAGCCTTGCTGAACGCGCCGCGAGGTTGGCCGCTGACATCGACGCCGGGGTGAGGCAATTCGGCGTCGTGACAGATCACCTTGCGTACGAGGTTGACGGGCTCGGATCAGTAGTGGAGATGGACGACGCGAACATGCCGTCGCTGCTGTCGCTGCCCCTAACCAGCGACCTTGCCCGTGACGATCCGCTCTACCAGACCACCCGGAACTGGGTGCTCAGCGAGGCCAACCCCTACCTGTTCAGCGGCCCGGCAGCACGGGGCATTGGCAGCCCGCACAGCCCCGAGGGCTACATCTGGCACATCGGTTTGGCGGTGCAGGGGCTCACGGGGGACGACGTCGAGGCGCGTGATTGCCTCAGGACGATCCTCGCCACCGATGGTGGCACTGGCTGGACACACGAGAGTTTCGATCCACATGACCCCACCCGGTACACGCGCGGGTGGTTCAGTTGGTCGAACTCGATGGCTTGCCTGCTCATGATGAAGGTGGCCGGTATCGACGCCATCACCGGTGCCAATTGATCCCCATTGCGGTGAGCCGGCGGGACTGGGCCTCCAACTCTGATTGCGGCCGAGCCGGATCGCCGGTCCACAACTGTTCAGCGATCGATGTGCCGCGCGGGAAGGCGGCGTCTTCGACCTGGGCAGGGGTGCGCAGGTATTCAGTCCACAGTTGGAATTGCCCACCCAGCAGGTGTGGTGAGTCCACTGCGGCAAGTACATCATGCAGCCCGGCGACGTCGTCCATGGTCATCGGGGCAGCTATCGTCACCGGTGCCTCCGGACCCGCTTCAATGCCGTGATCCAGGTACGTGTGCCGGGCGGGTGCGCCGATGACGTCGTGGCCTGCGGCGACGGCGCGGGAGATGTCGTCGGCGTCTCGCCACACCATCACCGTAACTTCCTCGGGGGCGCCGGCCTCTAACACCTCGTCCCAGGCAATGATCTGACGGCCTGCGGCGACCACGTGATCACAGATCTGCCGCTCGAACCAAGCCTGGGCCTGGTGTGGTGTCGTGATCCCCAGTTCGGCAAGCCGGGCTCGGGTTTGCTGGTGGTTGAACCACTCCTTTCCGGGACATTCGTCACCACCGATGTGGATTGGTGAGTCCGGGAAGATCTCCATCACGGCGTCTAAGGCATCGCGGCAGAAACCCAAGGAATCGTCGGTCAGGTTGATGTGGTGCTCCGACACCCCGAAAGCAGTACGTGGGTGATCCAGTGGTATTCCGCAGCCCAGCGCAGGGTAGGCGGCCACCACCGATTCGGTGTGGCCCGGCAGGTCAATTTCTGGCACGACCGTGATACCCAGCAGTCCGGCCCGTTTGTTGATGGCGCTCAGCTGCTCGACGGTGTAGGCGCCTCCGTGAGGCACGTGATCATGCTCGGCGACGTCGTCACAATCGTTGTCGTCGGGTGGTGGTTGGTGCCCTCGTACCGTTCCCGGACGCCAGGCCCCTACCGTGGTCAGACGTGGCCACCCCGGTACCGGGAGGCGCCATCCCTGGTCGTCGGTGAGGTGCAGGTGCAGCCGGTTGAGCTTGTGCATGGCCAGCACGTCCAGGAAGCGCGTGATGAACGAGGCAGGCATGAAGTGCCTCGAGACATCCAGATGCGCACCTCGCCAACTGTAATGTGGCGCGTCAGCGATGACACCCTTTGGAAGGTGCAGGTGCTCTCGGGCCAGCGGGCCGGGCCCGTGGACCCACGGGGGGAGTAGCTGCAGCAAGGTCTGCACCGCCCATCGTGCGCCATTTGGGTCGCCGGCGGTGATGCGGATCTGGGTGTCGATCTCGATGCGGTATCCCTCTGCCTCCAAGGCGGGATTCACTGTGACGATGAGAGAAGCGGTGTCGGTGTGTGACGTGACGCGCACGACGTCCAGCGCCGGGGCCAGTCGCTCGGCGAGGGTGGTGACAGCATCGGTGACCTCGTCGGGGCCAGCCCAGGAGAGGACGGTTGGCAGGGGGAATCGTCCCTCGGTGAACTGCACGTGGCGGGGCTGGGGACACAAGCCACGAATCAGGGTGTCGTTGGAGGGGACGGGCATCTCTACTCCTCGTGGCATCGCCTGCCAATGGGGTGCTCCACAGCTTATCTGGGATTGGAGTTGCTTATGCTGGGGGACGACCAATCGCGCACAGGAGCTACGCCCATGCCCGTCAACCGCCATCCTCGGCTGCTCGCCGCAGGTATTACGTACCGCGACCTCGTCATCTCTGGAATCGGGCAGCTGCCTGCGCTGGGGGAGGAACGCTACGGCACGGACTTCGTCGCCACGTGGGGTGGGATTGCCAACACGGCTCGGATTGCAGCAAGCCTGGGAGCACGGGTGCAATTGCTCACGGGTCTAGGTGACGACCTCAACTCGCAGGTGTGTCGTCGTGAATTGATCGACTGGGGCATCGATCTGGCCCCGAGCCCGATCAACCCGGGCTGGGCGCTCCCGGTGACGATGAGCCAGGCGTGTGGCACCGAGCGGGCTATGACGACCGTGGAAACGGCGCTACCAGTCCCTTTCCCCGCTCCTAGTCTTGACGGAGTCGACGCAGTAGTCACCCATGTCTCAATTCCCGCCGACGCCTGGCTGTACGAAGCCGGCGATGCCGGAATCCCGGTGATTGCAGACCATGGATTTGAGGAGGGGCAGGAATCCGGGGTGCTCGAGGCCGTGTCAGGATGTACCTGCTACACGCCTAACGCAGCTGAGGCGATGCGACTGACCGGTACCGACGACCCGGTGTGGGCGGCGCGAGCCCTCGCCGAGCACGTGCCGGTTGTCATTGTCACATGTGGCGGCGACGGGATCGTCGGTGTGGATTCCCGCACTGGTGAGGAGGTCCATGTTCCGGCAGTGGCCATTGATCCGGTCAACACCACAGGCGCCGGAGACGCCACCGTGGCTGGCCTGGCCTGGAGCTGGGAATGGCAGGTCTCGTTGACCCGAAAGCTCGATGTTGCAGCCCTGGTGGGAGCCATCGTCACGTCGCGAGCGCACGGGACCACGGATCCGCTCACACCCGAAGACCTGCTCGCCTGGGTACCGCGAGACCCAGAGCGGTTCGAGTTCCTTGCTGAACTGTTGAGGTGAGTGGTTACGGAACCGAGCTCATCTCTGGCGGGAATCAGCCTGGACCGGCAGCTTCGCTATGACGCAAAACCCGCCCTCCTTGCGAGGCCCCGCGGACAGTCGTCCGCCCATCGACGTCACCCTCTCACGCATGCCCTGCAGCCCGTGGCCGCGCCCATCTCCCTGGACGGCGTCTCCATACCCGTCGTCGACAATCTCCACATGGATTGCGGTAGGCGAATAGGCCAAGGTCACTGAGGCGTGAGCGCCTGGGCCAGCATGTTTGAGGACGTTGGTGAGGGCCTCCTGGACGACTCGGTAGGCAACCAGACCGAGGGCCTGGGAGACGACCGGCTCCTGTCCCGTGACGGTGAAGGTGACCTTCACCCCGGACTTCTCGACGAGTTCGGGAATCTCCGCCAGCCCGGGGGAGGGGGAGTAGTCGGCGTCGGTGTCCTGTCGCAGCACCCCGACGATGCGACGCATCTCGACGAGGGCCTCGCGACCGGTCTCGGCGATGGTGTCGAGGACCTCGGGGGCCTTCTCCGGCTTCTTCGTCGCCAAGGCCTTGCCGCCCTCCGCCTGCACGATCATGACCGACAGTGAGTGGGCGACGATGTCGTGGAGCTCGCGGGCAATCTCGCTGCGGGTGCGTTCCTCGGCGACCCTGGCCTGCTGCTCACGTTCAGCGAGGATGGCTCGGTAGCGTTGAGCTTTGGCGATACGCTGTTGGGAGTCGATGAGGGCGGACTCGCGCAGTCGTCGTCCCACCGCGTAGGGGGTCAGGACCAAGCCGGCACAGACCGCCATCGCAAGGATCAGCAGTACGCACGGCGTCCCCGAGGTGGGGTCATATCCAGCGGCGATGGTGAGCTGCCATCTCATCGGGCCGATGACTGAACCCAGCGCTCCGACCCACAACACCCAGCGAGACTCGTGGCCGTCCACCCATCTGGCCACCGAGTAGGAGGCGATGGGGACGATGAAGATGCTCAGCACCGGGAAGGGCACGAAGATGAATTGGATGGCCCCGCCGAGGGCCACCAGGGTCATCATGAGCAGGGGATGTTCACGGCGCATCGGCAGCGAGGCCACCATGATCATGGAGGAGACGAGGGCCGCGGCGTACTCGGGATGGGGTCGTTCGACCAGGCTGACGAGATAGGGGACGATCGTCACCACGGCCATCACGAGGGTGAGGGTGACGTCTCCCCACCAGGCCCGTTCGGTGTCTGCCGGACGACCGTCGTCGAGCTTGGGGTCCAGCACCTCCTCCATGCCAGGGATGGAGATCTGCGGGACGTTGTTGCGGGTCGGGTTGAAGCGGTTGAGGCGGGCACGCACACCGGATCCGCGGGATCCGTTGGAACGGTTGTCCGCGGTCGAGGTCTGCGATCCGGTCTCCTCCATGACCGCCAGTCTAGGAAGACCGTCCAACCCATGGTGGATTGGTTTCTGATGTCGGGTGACGGTGTGTGGGGTGGCAACGCGCACGGTCGGTGACCGCTTCGCCACACACAACTCGCCCGCCGGCTGGGTCGGTAAGCCGCCCCCTAGACTTGAGACTGACGATCACGGCGACACGGAAGGTTCCCATGAAGATTCTCATCACCGGCGGGGCCGGTTACATCGGATCGACGGTCGGTTCGGCATGCGAGGAGGCAGGCCACGAGGTCGTCGTCCTGGACGACCTGTCCGCGGGACGCCGCGAGTTCGTCCGCGACCGCACCTTCTACCAGGGCGACATCGCCGACCAGGACCTGCTCGACCGCGTCTTCACCGAGAACCAGATCGACGCCGTCGTGCACTGCGCGGCCAAGATCATCGTCCCGGAGTCGGTTGATGAGCCGCTGACCTACTACGACAACAACGTCGGCAAGACCGTCGCCCTGCTCAAGGGTATGGAGCGCAACGGCGTGCACCGCATCCTGTTCTCCTCCTCGGCCTCGATCTATGCCACTGACGAAGAATTCAAGGTGACCGAGCAGTCCGCACTGGACCCCGGTTCCCCCTATGCGACCACCAAGTTCATGGTGGAGTTCATCCTGCGTGACGCCGCCCACGCCTCCGACCTCAAGGCCCTCAGCCTGCGCTACTTCAACCCGATCGGTTCGGACCCGAAGCTGCGCACCGGCCAGCAGATCGAGCACCCGACCCACGTGCTCGGCAAGATGATCGACGCCTGGATGGAGGACTCCACCTTCACCGTCACCGGTGTTGAGTGGCCGACCCGTGACGGTTCGGGCATCCGGGACTTCATTCACGTCTGGGACCTGGCCCGCGCCCACGTCGCCGCCTTGGAGCACCTCGATGAGGTCACCACCGAAGACCCGTACCAGGTGTTCAATATCGGTACCGGGAACGGCGTCACCGTCAAGGAGCTCGTCAAGGCCTTCGAGGAGGGCACTGGCAAGCCTCTCGACGTCGTCTACGGTCCGCCGCGCCCCGGCGATGTCGCCGGCGCCTACACGGTCTCCAGCCGAGCCAAGGACCTGCTCGGGTGGAGTGCGGAGCTGACCCCGGCCGATGGCATCCGTGACGCCATCGCGTGGTTGCCCGAGCGCAAGAAGATCCTGGGTTACTGATCTCCCGAACCCTCGACCCGTCCCCGGCCTCGCACTTGTGCGGGGCCGGTGGTGTTTTCCCGGGCTGCGTGATTCCGGGGGCGATGTGACGGTGTCAGAGTGGACGGATGAAGGCCAGCACCATCGTCGTCAGCTGGTTGGTCATCCGGTCGATGTCGGCCTTTCGCCCTGACGCCATGGTCGCCAGCACCCGGGAGTCGAAGACCGCACGGGTGACCTCGATGAGGTCGTTGACGCTGATCGTCGTCGTGACGTCGTGGTCGCGCAGGGCTTGTTCCACCATCTCGCGCAGGGCGGGGGAAATGGCTGCCTCGACGTGTTGGTATGCCTCCCGCAGTCGTGGATTTCGTGTTGCCTCGAGGGTGATCTCCAGGATCGCCACAACCGTCGTCGGGTCCGAGCCGACCGCCGACGAGAAGAGGGCGATGATGTCGTGGATTCGATCCCGCAGGGCGTCCTGGCCGTCATTGGGGAAATCCAAGGAGGAGCTGAGGACAGCCAGATTCTTCTCGGCGTAACGGCTCAACACCGCCATGCACAGCTCGTCCTTGGAATCGAAGTTCGAGTAGAACGCTCCGCGGGTGAACCCGGCTTCCTCGCAGATCTCCTCGACGGTCGACCCCGGTACCCCCTTGCGGGCAAAGACGGCGGCAGCGGCGTCGGCCAGTCGTGCCTGGGTGGCTGCGCGACGAGTAGAGACTGTGGTGGTGGACATGACGCTCCTGGAGACCTCGAGGGTTGAATACGACGATGTATCGGATACGATACTGCATCGAATACGATGTTGTATCGAGTGGTGCTCGGGCGAATTCATTGCGGGGTGATGATGTCCTCCTTCCTTCACGATGTCGGGGAGTGCTGCTTCCGCAGGGCCAAGACCGTCGTCGCCCTGTGGCTGGGCCTGTTGGTCCTGCTTGGGGTGGGGATGGTCGCCCTGCAGAGCGACTACGACGACTCCTTCACCATCCCGGGCGCCCCCTCCCAGGTGGCCTACGACAACCTCAAGGTGACCTTCCCGCAGGCCTCCGCGTTGAGCGCCAACGTCGTCATCACCGTGCCCGATGGCACCGACATCTCGTCGAAACCCATTCGTTCCCGGATCGAGAGAGGTGTCGAGGAGCTCAAGGACCTCAAGGACGTAACGGGGGCGACCTCGCCCTGGAGCAAGCACGTCTCCGGGATGATTAACAAGGATCACACCGCGGCCGTCATTCAGGTTGAACTGGGGCAGGTCAGCTCGGTGACTTTTCCCGACTCCGGACGTGATGATCTGCAACAGCTGGGGCACGAGATCCAGGCCGACCTGCCGTCGGGATCACACGTCTATGTCGGTGGCCAGGCCTTCGAGGCGATGCTGCCCTCCCTGTCGATCACCGAGGTCATTGGGGTCGGGGTGGCCCTCGTCGTCCTTGCCGTCACCCTGGGATCCTTGGTGGCAGCCGGGATGCCGATCATCACAGCCGTCCTCGGGGTGGGCATCACCTACGCGATCATGGCGATCCTCACCCGGTTCACGACGGTCAACTCCGTCACCCCGATGCTCGCCGTCATGCTGGGCCTGGCCGTCGGGATCGACTACGCCCTGTTCATCCTCTCCCGCCACCGCGATCAATTGCGTGACGGCTTCGAGGTACAGGAATCGGCTGCTCGAGCCGTCGCGACGTCGGGGTCGGCCGTTGTCTTCGCCGGGACGACGGTCGTCATCGCTCTCATCGGGTTGGCCATCGCCAAGATCCCCTTCCTCACCGTCATGGGCGTCTTCGCCGCCGTCGGCGTCGCTCTCGCCGTCGTCATCGCCCTGACGATGCTGCCGGCCTTCATGGGCCTGATGGGGGAGAGACTGCGTCCGCGGAAATCTCGTCGCGGACGGGGGCCGAAACCAGCCCAGGTGACAGCCAGAGCGAGCAGGAACGACGATGCCACAGCCGGCACGGAGACACCGTCAACCAGCACCAATGCGGTTGGTAAGGGGGAACGTTCCGGCGGCATCTTCGGGTGGTGGGTACACACCGTCACCCGCGTCCCGCTGGCGACCATCCTCGTCGTCGTGGTGGCTCTGGGGGCGCTGGTCGTTCCGATGAAGGACCTCCACCTCGGCCTGCCCACCGCCGCAGAACTGCCCGCAGACAACACGGCCCGGCAGACCTACGACGCCCTGGAGAAGAAGTTCGGGCCGGGATTCAACGGTCCGGTCATCGTCACCGCCGACATCGTCACCTCCACCGACCCGATGAAGATCGTCAACGGGCTCAAGGCCGACATCGAGAAGCTCCCCGGCGTCGACACCGTCGCTGTGGCAGTACCGAACCAGAACGCCGACACCGCCATGGTCCAGGTGCTGCCGACCACGGGTCCCACCGACGAGGCGACCAACGACCTGGTCCGCGAATTGCGAGACCACAAGGCCGAATGGCATGACGAGTACGGGGTCGACACCGCCGTCACCGGACTGACGGCCATCAAACTCGACGTTTCCGACCGTCTAGGGGCCGCCCTGCTGCCCTTCGGAGTCTTCGTCGTCGGGCTGTGTCTGGTGCTGTTGACGGTGGTGTTCCGGTCGATCGCGGTCCCCATCAAGGCGACTGTCGGCTATCTGCTCTCAGTGCTGGCTGCCTTCGGAGCTGCGCAGTTGGTCTTCAACCGAGGCATCGGCCTGTCGGTGGTCAACCTCGACCGTCCAGTCCCGATCATCTCCTTCATGCCGATCGTCGTCATGGGCATCCTCTTCGGTCTGGCCATGGATTACGAGGTTTTCCTGGTGTCGCGAATGCGTGAGGAGTATGTCCACACCGGCAACTCCAGTGGTTCCGTCATCAGGGGCTTCATCGGTTCGGGCAAGGTCGTCACGGCCGCAGCCGTCATCATGTTCTCGGTCTTCGCTTTCTTCGTCCCAGAAGGCATGAACGCCATCAAGGAGATCGCCCTGGCCCTGGCCATCGGCATTCTCGCCGACGCCTTCCTGGTGCGAATGACCCTCGTCCCGGCCGTCATGGCCCTGCTCGGTGACAAGGCCTGGTGGCTGCCCGGATGGCTGGATCGCCGCTTGCCCCGCTTCGACATCGAGGGGGAGGGGATTGCCCACGAGGAGAGACTCGCCGAATGGCCTACCCCTGACCATACCGAGACTCTGCACGCCGAGGGGATCGGGGTCGATGGTCTCTTCGCTGACCTCGACCTGCACGTCGAGCCACATGAGGTGCAGGCCGTCGTGGGGTCACCGGGCTCGGTCACGGCCGTGCTGCTGGCGGCCGGGGGACGACTTGCCATCGACCACGGTCGGATGAGGTCGGGCGGCCGTCTCCTCCCTGAGCGGGCCTCCGTGGTGCGTCGGGTGGCATGGCTCATCGATGCCGCTGACAAGAACCTCACCGAGGAACTGCAGGCAGCCGTGGCAGCCCTCACCCATCCGCCGCGACGCCCACCGCGTCTGTTCCTCATCGACCACGCTGATCAGATCGTCGAGCAGTCCCACCGCGACCAGCTGGAATCCCTCATTGTCGAGGTGAACCAGGCCGGTGAGGCCGCCGTGATCCTGGGAGCCCAGCGTGCCGGCCGCATTGACTGGCTGGAGCCACAGGCCGTTCATGACCTGACCGAACACCAACCCGAGCCATCTCTCGGAGGTACCCGATGATGACCGAACGTTCCCACTCCACGATCAGGTTGCGGTGGCCGGCGGTGGTCGCCCTGATCCTCGTACCGTTGGTGGTGGTGGCCGGCCTGGTCGGCACCACCTGGCGGACCACTGACCGGCTGGGCCAGGTGAAGGCGGCGGTTGTCAACGAGGACAAGGCCGTCAAGGTCGGTGGACGGCTGGTTCCCATCGGACGCCAGCTCACCGCGGAACTGGTCGATTCTGGCTCTCACACCACTGACGGCCACACCGTCGATTGGACCTTGACTGACGCCGACGGGGCCGCCAAGGGGCTGCGAGACGGCACCTACTCGGCGGTCGTGACGATCCCAGAGTCCTTCTCGTCCGACGCCACCTCCTACTCCGCCAATGACGCGGCCAAGGCCAAGCCAGCCCTCATCGACGTCACCACCTCCCAGACCTCCCCGGTCTCCGACGCCACCATCGCGGCCCTCACCGCCCAGGTGGCGCGGCGTTCCCTCAACACCACCCTGACCTCGGGGTACCTCGAGAACGTCTACATCGGCTTCAACCGCTTCGCCCAGCAGATGGGCAAGATGGCCGACGCTGCGGCCAAGCTCGATGACGGGGCGACGAAACTTGCCGACGGCACGAAGAAGTCAGCCGCCGGGGCGGGGACCTTGGCCGCTGGCATGACGAAGCTCAGCGGAGGAGCCCAGCAGCTGAAGACCAGTGGCGGCAAGCTCACCGACGGAGTCGCCCAGCTATCGGGTGGCCTCAACATCCTGTCCGACAAGGGAAAACAGCTCAGCTACGGTGCGAACGGTCTGGCCAGCGGGGTGACGACCTACACCGATGGCACCGGCAAGGTCGTCGACGGAATCGGTCAGCTGTCCGCTGGCCTGACGACGATGGACCAGAAGGTCAGCGCGGCCACCGGCAAGATCGACACCTCCCAGCTCAACCAGCTCACCGACGGGGCAAGCCAATTAGCGGACGGCATCGACCAATTCACCGATGGCCTGGTCGGATATCGCACCGAGATTCGTCAGTACGCCTCCGGGGAGAAGACCGCCGAACTCAAGAAGGAGTCCTTGTCCAAGGGTGAGGCGGACTTCATGGCACGCTGCACCCAGAGGCACACCGCACAGGATTGTCAGAACCTGCTGCCTCTCGTCCGCGAGGCCATGACCGACGGGTACGCCCTCGGGGTGAGGGCTGGATCGGCGGTGGCCGTCAAGGCGATGTCCGTCAAGGACCCCAACTCCGGCATGAGCATCGACGACGGCATCGACCAGCTGGCTGACGGCTCCTCGCAGCTGTCCCAGGGTGTCGACAAGTTCACGGTCGAGATACGTACCGGACTGCCCAAGGTGGTCGGCCAGGTCGCCCAGCTGCGAGATGGCATCCATCAGACCGCCACTGGCGCCCAGACCTTGGCCGCCAAGTCCCAGCAACTCAAGGGAAGCGGGGCCAAGCTCTCCGCGGGGGCTGTGACCTTCGCCAATGGTGTTGACGCCTACACCGGCGGGGTCTCCAAGGCGGCCGCCTCGACTTCGAAGCTCGAGCAGGGAGTCAATCAGTACGTCGGCGGTGTGAATCACCTCTCTGACGGGGTGAGGAAGGCTTCCGCGGGGGTCGACACCTTTGCGTCCGGGATGACGAAACTCAATGGTGGGGCCCAGAGACTCACCGACGGCACTGGCAAGTTCTCCGGTGAGCTTGCGGCCGGGGCCAAGAAGGTGCCGACCTACTCTCAGAATGACCGCACCAAGCTGGCTGACGTCGTGTCCGCTCCCGTCAATGGGGATGGGCCTGCCATTGCGACCTCGGTGGCCGCGGTGGCGGTTCTGCTCATCCTTGGTGCCTGGATCGCTGCTCTGGCGACCTGGCTGGTGGCTCGCACAGTTCCCTCGCGGGCGCTGAGCTCCGCGCGCTCGACCCTGGGCCTGCTGGCCCGGACGATGTCGGTCGGCGCCATCGTGACCGTCGCGGTGAGTATTGGCCTGGCGGTCATCGGCGGGGTGGTGTTGGGTCTCTCGGTACCACGGTCGATCGGATTGGGCGGATTGCTGCTCCTCATCGGGGCGATGTTCGGCCTGATCAACCACGCCCTGGCCGCTTGGTTGCATGGCCTGGGGCGGCTCATCAGCGTCGTCCTGGTGACGGCGAGTGTTGCTGCCGGGCTGGCGAGCACCGTCCCCGCCCCGGTGCACGGGGTCGACGCCATCTCCCCGCTGCGACCTGCTTTGCAGGCGGAGCAGGCTGTGGTGGCCGGGAACAATCCCAGCTTCGGATCCCTGCTGGCCGTTGTTATATGGGCGGTGGCGGCCCTCATCGCCAGTCTGCTCGCAGTGGGGCGACGGCGTCAGACCAGTGCCAGGGAACTGCTGACCGCCAGCGAAGCCTGAGCGACGGCAGCGATCTAGAGTGGCACCATGAACAAACCCCTCCTCGCGAGTCTTGCCGTCCTGGCTAGTGTCGTTGCAGTGACCAGCCGGATCCGCTCGGTGCGGAGGGGTTGGATCGACGAGGTGTGGCGATTCGGCATGGAGGGGATTGACGAGGGCCCCGACGACGAGCAGCGGAGTTGATCGTCGAGATCACCTCGTCCCTCGCCAGGTCCGGTCTTGTCGGGCCTTCTCTCACTCGGTCCGAGCCAGTCCGTCGGCAAGTACCCGATTCAGGGTCGGACGGGTCGCCCACAGACCCAGCCGCACCATGCCTGCACCGATGAGAATGGTGCCGACCGTCACGAGGATTGTCACCGGCCTCAGGACGAGGGCCACCCCCACCATCGGGACGATCAGCAGTCCGGTGGCGACCAGGCCCGTCACCATGGCGAACCTCATTGGTGAGATGACGGTGATCCGTCGCACCTTGTCCTGAGTGGCCAGATCCATCCCGACGATGTCCAGACCCACCTCGACCGAGCGGCGGTCGAGAATTGCAGAGGCCTGATTGACGCCCACCGAGCAGGCCACCGTGGCGAAGGCGAAGACAATGAGTAGGATAGTGCCGGTCTGCAGGTCCTGCCCGATGATCTGGGCAGCCGGGTCGGCGCTGGTACCGTTGCCCGCCGCCTGCATCATGGCGGCCCCGGTTCCTGCGAGCATTCCCACCACGCACACCGCTCCCAGGGAGGCGACCTGGGTCCAGGCAGCCCGCGGGTTCTCCAGCACCTGACGGGCAGCGACCAGGTCGGTGGCAGTCCTGGCCTTGTTGAGGCGGTGCTTGAAGTACATCGACAACAGCTTAGGGCCGATGATGTTGGCGAGTTCGACGACGGCTGCCAGCAGGATGGCGAGGAAGACGTACACACCGACGACGCCGGTCTGACCTCCGAGGACGCTGAGTACAGCCTTCGAGGAGACGAGGACGAGGACGATGGCGCCCCCGATGGCCAGCCGAACCCATGACACCGAGCGGGGCTGACTGCGCATTCGCACCCCGAGGGGAGAGACGTCGACCCGTCTCAGACCAATGGCGGAGCTGATGAGGGCGAGGAGTACCAGGGCCAGGATGACCCCGGCCACCGGAGCGGGGCCGAGCAGGACCGAGCCCGCACCAATCTGGCTGCCGTTGAAGGACAGTCGTCCCAGTAGGGGCACGCAGATGAGGTAGCCGACGATGCCGAGCAGGGACCCGACGAGAGCCTGCAGGCCCGCCTCGACCAGGGTGACCACCCGCAGCAGATGGGATGACGCCCCGATGAGACGTAAGGAGGACAGCCGGTCGTCGCGACGTCGGGCGGACAACCGCGCGGCCGAGGAGGCCAGGGTCATCAGCGGCAACACCAGCAGGATGACGGCGATTGACGAGGTCAGCTTGTAGAAGGAGGCATTCTCACCGGGCAGGTGCCACATCATGACGGCACCGCCGGTGACGTCGAGGATGATCGTCGTGATGACCGCGAAGGCGACCACCGGCAGCCGCCAGGTCGAGTGATCAGCGGCCGAGGTGCGCAGGGTCATGCCGAGGATCGACGAGGTCGCCGGGCGTCCCGCTTTGGTCGTGAGCGGTTCGGGGACGGAGATCGACGGGATCTGCTGATCCGCGGTTCCCGGTTCAATGGTGGACTTCGTGGTCATGGTCACCACCTCCCGTCGGAATGACGCATCTCGTCGGAGACGATCCGGCCGTCCTGCAGGCGCAGGATGCGCTGACAGCGGCGGGCGACGCCCTCGTCATGGGTGACGACGATGAGGGTGCGTCCCCTCCCGGTCGTCGCCGAGAGCAGGATGGACATCACCTCGACAGCAGTGGCCGAGTCGAGGGCTCCGGTGGGCTCGTCGGCGAAGACGATCGCCGGGTCGATGACCTGGGATCGGGCGATGGCTACTCGCTGCGCCTGGCCGCCGGAGAGTTGACCGATGCGTCGATCCTCCATGCCTCCCAGTCCCATCGAGCTCAGCCACTGGACGGCGTACCCGACGGCCTGTGACCGAGAGGCGCCATTGAGCATGAGAGGCAGGGCGGTGTTCTCGACGGCGGTGAGCTCGGGGACGAGCATTCCCTGCTGGAAGACGAACCCGAGGGACTGGCGACGCAGCTGGGCCCGTCCCTCGCTGGAGAGACTCTCGACGTTGACGACGCGGTCGGGCAGACCCAGCTCGATGCTGCCGGAGTCGGCCGAGAGGATCCCGGACAGGCAGTGCAGCAGGGTGGTTTTTCCCGATCCGGACGGCCCCATGACGGCGACCGACTGGCCGGCCGGGATGGCGATGTCGACGTGGTCGAGGGCACGAGTCGTCCCGTAGGTCTTCGTCAGTCCCAGGGTGCGGAGGTGAGCGCCGGGGACGGGTTCGGCGACGGCGTGAGGGTTGGATCGGGTTGGCGTCAACATGTCATCCACCGTGCTGCCCGAGCCCCTCGTCGCGCATCGTGCTGGCGGTCGAATCGGAGCGTCCTCCCGTGGTAGGAGGATGGTGATGCCACAGGATTGGTCCCGATGAACATGGGAGGCGCCGATGAGGATCAGTGATTACTTCGGACTGTGGGAGAACGATAGGAGATCGGACCCCGCGCGCAGATCTTTGGAACAGGAAAAGGCGTTTTGGCATGGGCACGCAGCGGTCTACGACCAGCACGCAGGTTTGACGTGCAGTTCCCTGGCTCAGATCGGCACCGTGACCAGCATCGTCGAACCTGAGTCATCGATCCTTGACGTTGGCGGCGGAACCGGACGGTTCGCGATTCCGCTGGCACAACGCGGCTGCCGTGTGACTGTCGTAGACCGTTCAGAGGACATGCTCCGTGTGCTTTCGGAGAATGCTGAAGCCGAGGAAGTCAAGATCGAGACGATCCAGGGGCAATGGCCCATGGACACAGGAAGGGTTTTCGACACCGTTCTTGCTGCGTGGTCCTTGTACTGGGCCCTCGATCTGGCGGCGTCCTTGCGGGCATTGGTTCGGCAGGCTCGACGGCACGTCATCATTATTGACACCACTGGATCACCGACGGCCTGGGATCATGCCCTTGCAGCAGCACAGGGGGAAGATGTCCGTGTTTCACAGGCTCGCCATCTACTCCTTGCAGGTGGCCTCGCACAATTGGGGATTCCAGCAGAAATTAGAATTCTCGAGGAATATCGAGTTGTTTCTGAAGATGAATTGTACCATGAGGTCCAGACTCGAGGAGGTAATTTTTCCGAGGCGATCAGGATTATGGATTCCTATGCGATTGGATTCCCGCGCGGATGGAGGTGTAGACGCACAATTGGTCTGGTGCATGTAGATGCGAAGGGCCTTGTGGGGGCCCTGCCCGACATGCCTGTGTGAGGGGAGTGTCGATCAGTTCAAGGTCTTCATTGATAAGGTATGTGTATCGGTAACCTAAATGGGTGTGAGGGAACTCCGGTGTGATTCCGGGGCTGACGCGCAGCGGTGACGGTGACCGTCTCGGCGTATGCCACTGGGCCAGTGAGGCCTGGGAAGGTGCTGAAACGGGTTGAACCCCAGTCCGAAGACCTGCCGATGAAAATCCACTCGACACAAGCTCGCGTCATGGCTTTTGGTTGGAAACCCTTACGTGGGGCCCATCTGTGACCGTTGGCGTGGGAACGGAACGGAAGGACCATTGCGATGGCGCGAAGGTACACGCGGAGGGTCGCTCTTGTCGCTGCATTAGTGATTCCTGTCTCATTCATGGCTGGTTGTGGGAGCGCCGTCACGGAGCAGAACGCCTCGACGGCGTCGTCCCACGCAACCGGTTCGAAGGCCGGGCACACGTCATACCCGCTGACGGTGGAGAGCTGTGGGGTGAAGCAGACGTTCGATTCCGCCCCGACGCGCGCAGTGACATTGACGTCAACGGCGACTGAGACGATGCTCGAGCTAGGGCTGGAGAAGAGCATGGTCGGGACGGCGTACCAACGCACTCGCCCCATCGGTGCCCAATACAAGGAGGCCTACGACTCGGTGTCGGTTTTGGCCGCTGGGCAGCCTTCCATGGAGAAGCTTTTGTCCGTAAATCCTGATTTCGTGTATTCCGGGTACCCGGACGGTTTCTCAAGGAGCAACGGTCACACCCGGAAAGACCTACAGAAGATGGGGATCAAGACGCATCTCAGCCCTGTGGGATGCACCAATGAGGTCAAGGCCTTGGATGATGAGACCAAGGAGATCAGGACCATCGGCCAGATCTTCGATGTGAATGACCGAGCTGAGGCATCGATTCGAAAGTTCAACGACAAGGTCAATGCCGTCAAGAAGTCCGTGAAGGGGAAGGAGCGCCCCAAGGTGTTCCTCTACAACTCAGGTGAGGACGCCCCGACGACAGTTGGTGGGTGGGCCTATGCATCGGTGATGATCGATGCGGCGGGAGGCGAGAACATCTTCGCGAATGAACCGCTGCGGTGGGGAAAGATGTCGTGGGAGCAGGTTGCAAAGGCTGATCCAGACATGATTCTGATTTACGACTACAAGACCCCGAGTGTCGATCAGAAGATCAAGACGTTGAAGTCAATTCCGGCACTGAAGGACACCAAGGCCGTCAAGAACAATGCCTTCCCGGTGATCAGTCTCTCGTTGGCACAGCCCGGCCCGCGTTCGGCTGAAGGTATCGAGCAGCTTGCCAAGCAGTTCCACGGCTGATGATGGGTGCACGTGGTGGCATTGATGAGTCATCCACGGCTGTGAAACGGCAGGACGAACTCGTTGCTGTCCTCAATGCCCTTCCATCCGAGTCGGCATCTGTCGGGGAAGACAGGTGGCGTGGCGATTCGCATCGTGGACACCTGGTCATAGTCTTGTCCGTACTGGCCGTCACGTTGATTCTTGTCCTGGGACTCGCGCTGTCAATTGGCTCGGTTCATGTTCCCTTCGTCCAAGTATGGAAGGTCGTTGCGCACCGGGCTCTGCCGGCAGGTGTCGTCACCGTTGATTGGACTGCGTCGATCGACAGGATCGTTGCTGATGTCCGGCTTCCTCGTGTGCTCCTGGCGGCAGTCGCAGGGATGGCGCTGACCACTGTCGGCACAGTCGTGCAGGCGCTGCTTCGCAACCCACTGGCGAGCCCCACGGTGCTCGGCGTGTCGTCGGGAGCTGCAACCGGAGCCATTACCGTCATGCGGTTTGGTCTGCTCCTCGGTGGTGCGGTCTCTCTCGGGTTGGCCGCGTTCGCAGGCGCGTTCCTGACGCTTCTACTCGTCTTGGTGATCGCCAGACGGAGGCAAACCCTTTCTGCAGGAACGTTGGTTCTCACCGGCATGGCGGTTTCGGCCCTGTTGTCGGCAGTCAACAACTTCATGGTTCTGACCTCCCCGGATCCGCAACTGGCGTCGCAAGTCCTCTTTTGGAGTCTCGGAGGCTTCGGGGCCGCCAAGTGGGAGAACCTTCCCGTCCCCACCCTCGTCCTCGCTGTGGGAATGCTCTTATGCCTGGCTGAGGCGTCAAATCTCAACCTCCTTCTTGGTGGGGAAGGGACAGCGGGTTCTCTCGGCCTGGACGTTGATCGGTTCCGAACCTGGATGTTCGTTGTGGCAGCTGCAATTGTCGGTGTGACAGTTGCGGTGTGTGGCGTCATAGGATTCGTCGGCCTGGTGATGCCGCACATTACGAGGATGCTGGTTGGCGCAGATCACCGCCGAACCCTTCCCGTAGGACTGCTTCTGGGTG
Source organism: Cutibacterium sp. LaCa_255 (assembly GCF_057458005.1). NCBI lineage: Bacteria > Bacillati > Actinomycetota > Actinomycetes > Propionibacteriales > Propionibacteriaceae > Cutibacterium > Cutibacterium sp. LaCa_255. Next base: position 89,729 of record NZ_CP190956.1, read on the forward strand.
CGATTTTCACCGTGCTGGCGGATGTTGGGGCGCGGATGGCCATTGAGCCGCAGGAATTGCCGGTAGGTATTGTGACCGCGCTTGTCGGGGCTCCATTCTTCCTGTTCCTGTTGCGACGCACCTTGGGGGAGACGTCATGATCGTCAGTGGTGCAGAACTGGTGGTCGCGGGCCTGGGTGTCGACATCGAGGGGCGCCACATCGTCCAGGATGTCGACTTCGTCGCCCACCCCGGTCAGGTGGTGGGGATCCTCGGCCCCAATGGGAGCGGCAAGTCGACGATGCTGCGCTCAATCTTCCACTCGAGACGCCCTACGAAGGGGACGGTGACCGTCGATGGTGTCGATGTCTGGGCGCGAGACACGAAGTGGTCCTCCCGGCACATTTCGGTGGTTCTCCAAGAGACTCCCGCGGAGTTCCCGCTGACGTGCGGGGAAATCGTCCGGATGGGGAGGACACCTCACAAGAAGTCGTGGCGGTCGCTGAGCGAGGGCGACCTTGCCCTGTGCGGCGCAGCCATGGAGCTTATGGAGGTTGGAGATCTCGCGACGTCGACATTCTCACGGATTTCTGGAGGAGAACGGCAGCGGGTGACAATCGCGAGGGCGCTGGCGCAGCAGACCGGCCTGCTGATCATGGATGAACCGACGAACCACCTTGACATTCATCATCAACTCAAGGTGATGGAGCTGTCGCGGCGCCTCAGGTCGACGGTGGTGGTGGCACTTCACGACATCAATCTGGCCGCACGATTCTGCGACACCCTTGTACTGATGTCGAAGGGCACATGTGTGGCAGCGGGTGCGCCATCGGCCGTGCTGTCTCCGGGAATCCTGGACGACGTCTACAAAGTGTGCACTCATCTCGGTCGACACCCGAGTGGCGCTGTTCAAGTAACCGTCCTGTGATTGTCGGTGGTGCCGGCCGTGTTCCCCTCCCCGTGAACACCGAACTCCCTCAAAGCGTCGAAACCCCGTCGTAGGGTGGGTTCATGACGACCAACGACCGCTCGCTCCCATCAGATCTGCCCTCTCAGCTGCTCATTGACGGAGAATGGGTGGACGCCGAGGCGTCCCGCACCTTCGACGTCCTCGACCCCTCCACCGAGAAGTCACTCGTCGCCATCGCCGATGCGTCCGTCGACCAGGGCACCGACGCCCTCGACGCCGCCGTCCGTGCCCAGGAATCCTGGGCCGACACCTCCCCGCGTGAGCGCAGCGAGATCCTGCGCAAGGCCTTCGAGCTCGTCACCGAGCGCAAGGACGACTTCGCCAAGCTCATGACCCTCGAGATGGGCAAGCCGCTGGCCGAGTCCTACGGAGAGGTCACCTACGGCGGGGAGTTCCTGCGCTGGTTCTCCGAGGAGGCAGTGCGCATTCGCGGTGACTACGGCTTGCTCCCGGAGGGCAAGATCCGCCAGCTCGTCACCAAGCGGCCCGTCGGCCCGTGCCTGTTCATCACCCCGTGGAACTTCCCGCTGGCCATGGCCACCCGCAAGATCGCCCCGGCTCTTGCCGCCGGCTGCACGGTGGTCATCCGCCCGGCCTCGGCCACCCCGCTGACCACCCTGCTCTTCGCCAAGACCCTCGTCGACGCCGGTCTTCCCGCCGGGGTCGTCAATGTCATCACCGGTCGTGACCACGCCGTCACGGACGCCATCCTGGAGGACCCGCGGCTGCGCAAGCTCTCCTTCACCGGATCCACCGGGGTTGGCGTCAACCTGTTGGAGAAGGCAGCCAAGCACGTGCTGCGCACCTCGATGGAGTTGGGCGGCAACGCTCCATTCATCGTCTTCGACGACGCTAACCTCGACCAGGCCATTGCCGGTGCCAGGGGAGCCAAGATGCGCAACATGGGAGAGGCCTGCATCGCTGCCAACCGGTTCATCGTCCACGAGTCGGTGGCCGAGGAGTTCACCAACCGGATGGTAGAGATGATGTCCGGCCTCACCGTCGGGGATGGCCTGGACGAGAAGTCCGAGGTCGGCCCGATGATCACCGAGAAGGATCGTGAGAAGGTCGACGGCCTGGTTCGTTCCGCGGTCAAGGCCGGTGCGACTGTTCACTGCGGCGGCGAGATCCCTGCGGGCAAGGGCTGGTTCTACCCGCCGACGGTGCTCTCCGGGGTGTCCGCCGATGCCGAGATCATGCAGACCGAGATCTTCGGACCGATCGCCCCGATCACCACCTTCAGCACCGAGGACGAGGCCCTGGCCATCGCCAACTCCGTCCCCGTCGGACTGGCCGGTTACGTCTTCACCGGCGACACCGCCCGAATCCTGCGGATGGGTCAGAAGCTGGAGACCGGCATGATCGGTGCCAATCTCGGTGTCTTCTCCAACGCGGCTGCCCCATTTGGTGGCGTCAAGGAGTCCGGTCTGGGCCGAGAAGGTTCCTACCAGGGCATTGAGGAATTCCTGGAGACGATCTACGTCGCTCTTCCGGCGTGACTCAAAGGACATGATCTCGAGGGTGGGACGGTAGCGTCTGCCGGGTGGGCACCTCACGTCTCCGACTCATCGCCGCCGTCGTCCTGACAGGGCTGGTGTCCGGACTCATCGGTGGCCTCATCGGCGAGCTGTCCCACCTCATCGAGGCCTGTGCCTTCGGTGCTCCCTTCTCCTCCTCGACGACCGGCGTCGGCGGGGTCGTCATGTGGCGACGGTTGGTCGCCCCGATCGCGGGCGCTGTCATCGCGGGCCTGACGTGGTGGTGGTTGCGTCCGCGTCCGTCAGGTTCGATCATCTCGGTACGCCAGGCTGTTGACATCGACTCCCCGAAACGTTTGCGGCCGATCGAAACCATCGTTGACGCCCTGGCCCAGCTCGTCGTCGTCGGGTCGGGAAGCTCCCTGGGCCGAGAGGCCGCGCCTCGTCAGATGGCTGCCCTGGCCGCCCAGGGGCTGTCCGACGGATTCCGCGTTGACGGCTCGACGAGACGAGTGCTGTTGGCCAGTGCCGCCGGGGCTGGTTTGGCGTCGGTCTACAACGTGCCGGTCGCCGGTGCCCTCTATGCCTTGGAACTGACGGTGCGTCCCGACCTGCGCACCCGGCGCGGTTGGGGACAGGTTGGGATTGCCGTCGTCATCTCGGTGCTCTCGACGGTGACGGCCTGGATCTTCAACCATGATCGGCCCATTTACCGCTCCCCGGTGGCCGAGGTCACCCCCTCCGGTCTGGGATGGATCGTCCTCCTCGTCGCAGTAGCCACCCCCATCGGAGCAGGGATGGGCGTGCTCTTCGGGGAGATGAAACGTCGCGTCCCGGTGACCTCCCGACTGTGGTGGACGGTGCCGCTCGGATCGATCGGAGTGACGGCCATCGCCCTCATGGCTCCCCAGGTGGTCGGAAACGGTCAGGTCATCGTCAATCTGGTACTGGCCCACCCCGTCGCCCCGGCCACGTTGGCGATTCTGCTCGTCGGGAAGATCCTCGCCACCACGGTGGCTCTGAGGTCCGGCGCTGCCGGCGGTCTGCTCACCCCGTCCCTGGCATCCGGTGCTCTCATCGGCACTCTCATCGCGGCAGCGGCGGGAATTGATTCCCCCTCCCAGGTCACGATGATGGCCATTGTGGGAGCCGGTTGTGTGCTGTCCATGACCCAGCGTGCCCCCCTGTTCGCGGTCGCCTTCGCCCTGGAGCTGACCCGTGCCGGGGCACTGGGTGTTCCGGTCGTTGTCGTCGCGGTGCTGCTCGGGTGGGCTGGTTTCGTCCTCATCGGCAAACGAGGGCCGGGGTTCCACGGAGGGATCGGTCGCGCTCCGGGGAATACATCAGGTTCGCGATAGTCTGACCTGGATGTACCAGCCGCCGTGCGGCGATCCTCCCAACCAAGGAAGGGCACATGACTCAGGATCTGGCTTCAGCAATCGCATTCCAGGTGCGATCCACCTCGGGACGCACCGTCACCGCGTCGACCCCCATGGAGGTGTGGCAGGGGCTGTCAGCCTCCGTCGTGGGCCGCATTGCCGACGATTGGGAGGCCACTGACGCCGTCTACAAGGCAGGACGTCAGGAGCACTACTTCTCCGCCGAGTTCCTCATGGGACGAGCCCTGCTCAATAACCTGTCGAACCTCGGCCTGGTCGACGAGACCCGGGAGGCCCTGGCCAGCTTCGGCATCGACCTGTCCCAGGTGCTCGAGCAGGAGCCGGACGCAGCCCTTGGCAACGGTGGCCTCGGTCGTCTGGCCGCCTGCTTCCTCGACTCCTGCGCCACCCTGGAACTGCCCGTTACCGGCTACGGCATCCTCTACCGTTACGGCCTGTTCAAGCAGCTCTTCGACAACGGTTTCCAGACCGAGCACCCGGACCCGTGGATGGAGGAGGGCTACCCCTTCGTCATCCGCCGCGAGGAGCAGCAGCGCATCGTCCGCTACGCCGACATGTGGGTGCGTGCCATCCCCCACGACATGCCGATCACCGGTTACGGAACTCGCAACGTCGGAACCCTGCGGTTGTGGAAGGCCGAGCCGATGGAGCAGTTCGACTACCAGGCCTTCAACTCCCAGCGCTTCACCGACGCCATCGTCGAGCGGGAGCGCACCTCCGACATCTCGCGTGTGCTGTACCCCAACGACACCACCTTCGAGGGCAAGGTGCTGCGGGTCCGTCAGCAGTACTTCTTCTGCTCGGCCTCCCTGCAGGAGATCGTCGACAACTACGTCAAGCACCACGGCGAGGACATGACGGACTTCGCCAAGTACAACTCGATCCAGCTCAACGACACCCATCCTGTGCTGTCCATCCCCGAGCTCATGCGCATCCTGCTCGACGAGCACGGCATGGGCTGGGACGAGGCCTGGGACATCGTCACCCACACCTTCGCCTACACCAACCACACCGTTCTGGCCGAGGCCCTCGAGAAGTGGGAGATGCAGATCTTCGATCGCATTTTCCCGCGCATCTCCGAGATCGTCCGCGAGATCGATCGTCGCTTCCGTGAGGACATGGGCAAGCGCGGCCTCGACGGCCAGACCATCGAGTACATGGCTCCGGTCTCGGGCAACCAGGTGCGGATGGCGTGGATCGCCTGTTATGCCTCCTACTCGATCAACGGTGTCGCCGCCCTGCACACCGAGATCATCAAGCGCGAGACCCTCAAGGAGTGGCACGCGATCTGGCCGGAGCGGTTCAACAACAAGACCAACGGCGTCACGCCGCGTCGCTGGCTCAACCAGTGCAACCCGCGTCTGGCAACCCTGCTGACCGAGGTCACCGGGTCCGACGCCTGGGTCAAGGACCTCTCGGTGCTCGCCAACCACACCGATTCCGTGGACGACTCGGTCTACGACCGCATCAATGAGATCAAGCACGCCAACAAGGTCGACTTCGCGGTCTGGGTGGCCGAGCGCGAAGGCGTCGAGATCGATCCGGATGCCATCTTCGACGTTCAGATCAAGCGTCTGCACGAGTACAAGCGCCAGCTGCTCAACGCCTTCTACGTGCTGGATCTGTACTTCCGTCTCAAGGACGACCCGACCCTCGACGTCCCGAAGCGCGTCTTCGTCTTCGGCGCCAAGGCCGCTCCCGGCTACATCCGTGCCAAGGCGATCATCAAATTCATCAACGAGGTGGCTCGCCTGGTCAACAACGACGAGGACATCAACGGCCGTATCAAGGTCGTCTTCATCCACAACTACAACGTCTCCCCGGCCGAGCACATCATCCCGGCCGCCGACGTCTCCGAGCAGATCTCGATGGCCGGCAAGGAGGCCTCGGGCACCTCGAACATGAAGTTCATGATGAACGGCGCGCTCACCCTGGGCACCCTGGACGGCGCCAACGTCGAGATCCTTGACGCCGTCGGTGACGAGAACGCCTACATCTTCGGTGCCACCGAGGAGGAACTGCCCTCCCTCAAGCGCGGGTACGACCCGCGCTGGCAGTACGAGAACGTGCCTGGTCTCAAGCGAGTCATCGACGCGCTGACCGACGGCACCCTCGACGACAACGGGTCCGGCTGGTTCCACGACCTGCGTCAGAGCCTCATGGAGCCCGGCTGGGAGGGCCCCGACGTCTACTACGTGCTCGGCGACTTCGAGTCCTACCGCACCGTCAAGGACGCCATGGCTGCCGACCACGCCGATGCTCGCGGTTGGGCCCGCAAGGCGTGGGTGAACATCACCAAGTCCGGCCGGTTCTCCTCGGACCGCACCATTCGCGACTACGCCGAGCAGGTGTGGAAGCTGGATCCGGCTCCGATCGACTGAGCGAGCGTCGGCTGACTGACGACGGCGGTAGCCGGGCTGCCCAGGGGTGGCCCGGCTTCTCCATCTCCTCGCGTGTCGAGGCTCGCGCCTCGGGACCCTTGACGTCGGTGAGGGGAGATCAGCGCCACAGGGCCTTGGTGGCCAGGGCCAGCAGGACGGCCCACAAGGCCGATGTCATCGTCCCGATGATGAACTGCTCGATGGCCGCACTGGATTCCTCGTTGGCCTCCTGAGCCCCGGTACCCGGAGTGGGTTGGGATTTCAGTTCGGCATAGCGGGCGAGGGTCTTGACGCCGAGAATGACGGCGATGCCGGCTGGATATCCGGTGAGAATGGCGGTGACGATGCCGAGTCTCTCCAGATAGCCGATCCACAGCCCGCCACGCAGCAGACCCTTGTCACCGTCGGTGTGGATCCCGGCAGCGTGGAAGACCAGGGAGACGACGTACTTCCCGGCCCACACCGCGGTGATGACGACGAGGACGGCCGCGATCCTCATGGCGATGGTCATTGCACATCCCGGGCCAGATCGACGGCGAGTTGGCGAGTCTGCACCAGGTACTCCCAGCGGGCACGGGTGAGACGTTGGCTGACGGCTGAAGTGCTGATACCCAGGGCTCGTGCGGTCTCCTCACTGGTCATGGACAGATCGTAGGACGCGACGATGTCGCGAGAGGCTGGCCGCAGTCCGCGTGCCAGGTCGACGACGACACTGGCCACCTGGGAGAACCGTCGCATGGCGTCGGTCCCGTCAGTGGCCACCTGGACACCTGCGCGACGGCGTCTGCACTCCTCGATGGCCTGACGGGCTTTGACGTATGCCGGTCCGCGTGCAGCTCTCGTGGAATCTGGCAGCGGAGTGACGACCTCGTCATGGGCGAGGCCGATTCGCCACGGCCCGCAACCGGCTGTCCACAGCGCATGGATGAGGGTGGCAGGGTCGGTCGAGAGGGCCTGGACCTCGTCCCCGGACGTGCGTTCTGGTGGAAGGGTCCAGTGTGGCGTGCCGACGCGGTAATCCGTCGGGCTGACGAGGAGTCCCGGGGAGGTGAGGGAGTCCAGGAGAGTGGGGACCTCGTCGTCATGACTGCGGCTTTCGAGCTGATCGGCCAGGATCACCCAGGCGAGCATGATCACGTCTCCCTCGTCAGTACTTGAGGCTAATGCCTCAATTATATCGGTGTTAAGCCATTCAGCTTAATAGTCTGCGGAATCAGGACGGATCCTTGTCTCCGGCAGGCCTGGTGAGGACGCCATCCGTGGGAGGATGGAGCACACCCGACACAGATCAGGAGTCGTCATGTCCAAGAAGAAGAAGGTCGGCATCCTCACCGCTGGTGGTGACTGCCCAGGTCTCAATGCCGCGATCCGTGGATTTGGCAAGGCAGCCATTCGGCAGCACGACATGGAGCTGATCGGTATTCAGGACGGCTTCCTCGGGCTGGCCGAGAATCGGACGATCACCCTGGATCCGCGCGCCCTCTCCGGCATCCTGACGGTCGGCGGAACCATTCTCGGAACCAGCCGTGACAAGGTCAATCGCATGATCATTGATGGTGAGGAAAAGGACATGGTCCCCACCATCGTCGAGAACTACGAGAAGCTCGGACTCGACGCGCTGGTCACCCTGGGTGGCGGTGGTACTTCCAAGAATGCTTACAAGCTTGCCAAGGCCGGGCTCAACGTCCTGCACCTGCCCAAGACCATTGACAACGACATTGTCGGCACCGATGACTCCTTCGGTTTCTCGACGGCCCTCGAGATCGCCACGGAGGCGATCGATCGGCTGCACTCCACCGCCCACTCCCACCACCGCATCATCCTGGCCGAGATCATGGGCCACCGTGCTGGCTGGCTCGCCCTGGGGTCTGGCATCGCCGGCGGCGCCGACGTCATTCTGCTGCCCGAGGTGCCCTACAAGGTTGACTCCATCGTCGAGGCGGTGGAGAGGCGCCGGAAGCAGGGCCTCAACTTCTCCGTGATCGCGGTGGCCGAGGGAGCCCGCGACGAGGCCGACTCCGCTGCGATGGCTGGGGCCCAGGCCCTCGTCGATTCCTCGAAGACCCCAGAGACGAAGGCCGCTGCCAAGAAGGCCAAGAAGGACCTCGAGCACTCGATGCGCGACAACACCCTCAAGCTGGCGACCCAGCTCGAGGAGGCCACCGGGCTGGAATCGCGAGTCTCCATCCTCGGCTACGTGCAGCGCGGCGGCATCCCGTGTGCCCATGACCGGCTGCTCGCCACTCGCCTGGGAACCATGGGAGCCAAGCTCGTCGACGACGGTGAGTTCGGCGTCATGGTGGCTGCCAAGGGCGGGGACACGATGACCGTTCCGCTCAAGGAGGTCGCCGGCAAGGTCAAGTACGTGCCCTCCGACCATCCGTGGGTCGAGGCAGCTCGCGAGGTCGGAACGGGCCTCGGCGACTGAGTTGTGATGCCCCTGGCCTCGGCCAGGGGCATTCGTCTGCCTGCCGTCCTTCAGGCTGCGGTGTGGATCACGCACTTTCCCCCTGGGTTGGCGTCAATGGTTGCCGTCTTCCCCGTCACACCCTCGACGACCCCGCAGTGCAGGGCACAGACCACCTGCGGGTGACCGAGGGCCAGGTCGAGGAAAGGACAGTGTCGAAGCACGATTCCCTCATCCTCGGGGGCGGGGGAGAAGCCCATCTCGTCGAGGACGGCGACGAGGTTGCCGGGGCGATGATGCCCCCAGCGCTGACCGATACGCGTGGCGGTCCCTGCCGGATCGTCGCTGGTGGCAACCTCCTCGACGAGCATCTGGGCCAGCAGTCGGTAGGCACGCGGTCCCTCGTCGTTGACGAGGGTGAAGACGGTGTGGGGTCGGCCCCGAGTGGTCCGGTGCTGGCGGGTCGTCTCGACGCGCCCCTGCTCGACGAGACGATCGAGGTGGAACCGTGCCGTCGAGGGGTGAATCCCCAAGTCAGCAGCTACTTCCGCACTGGTGGCAGAGCCGCCACGCCTCTGCAGGGCGTCCGCGACCTCGTCGATCCTCTTCTCGGACCCGGGGTCAACCAGACTTGTGTCGTTGTCACGTCGACTCATGCCGTCACCTCGATGATTCCCCGAGCGCCGCGTTCCATTTCCACGAAGGAGTGGTTGACGAAGGTGTAATGACCCGGTTCCTCGAAGACCATCTCGACGAAGCCACCCTGGGCACTGGACAGGTCGAGAGCCTGGCAGCCACCGCCCTCCGGATTGCCACGCCTGAGGGTGTAGGCGCCCTCCTTGAACACGGTGTCGAACTGGGTGCCGACGACGTGGAAGGAGCAGCCGCGACTCGGGCCGGCTGCCAGCACCCAGATGCGTACCCGCTCACCGACCTTGGCCTTCAGTGGCTCGAAGACGTACTGGTTGGCGTGACCGTTGAACATCGTCAGGTCCGGGGTCTCGTTGGCGATCTTGCCCGTGTCGACCTCGGCCCCGTTGTGCTCGCTGAGGTAGGTCTCCGACTGCACCAGGTAGTACTCGCGATCGGCGCGCGGCAGGTCATGCGGGGGGACGATGACGGCACCGAACATGCCAGCCGCGATGTGGGCCGACATCGGCATGGTGGAGCAGTGGTAGAGCCAGATTCCGGCGCGGTGAAGGGTGAAGTTGTAGTCCAGTTCATGGCCCGGGGCAATGGTGCGCATCACCTCGTCAGGGGAGACGGTACCGGCGTGGAAGTCCAGGGAGTGACCCATCGTCCCCCTGTTGACCAGGTGTATCCGCATCTCGTCGCCGATTCGGGCGTGGATGACCGGCGCCATGTAGCGACCGTTGTAGGTCATGGCGTCGATGGTCGTCCCCGGGGCGATCTCCTGCACGGATTCCTTCGCGGTCAAGGTCATCGTGTGGACGCGTCCGGCCAGCAGCGGGGGGACGACGGCGTCACGGGTCGTGAATCCCTTGCCAGGAGACTCGGTGAGGTCGATCTTGCGGCGAGGATTGGTCGAACCCATGTGGTTGTCGTGTTCGGCACCTCCTGGCATGCCACTGACCTGAACCTTGAGCACCATGCCCATCGACTTGTGGCCGACGATGGTGCACCAGCCTTCGGTCGGACCGGTGATGACCCCGGCCTTGACGGTGGCGTGGGCCCCGGGATCCAGGCGTGGTGAATGGGCGCCATTGGCGAACTGCAGGTCGTGGACCTGGTTGGGGTCCTTGTTGGTGATCTCGACGACGAGCTCGTCACCGGCGGGGACGCTGATGGTGCTCGGGTGGTACTTCATGCCCTCGGCAGTGATGCTGACTGTCGTGGTGTGGCCGGTGGGGGAGACCTTCCCGACCACCGCGGCCGGGCCGTCGGCGTCATCGGCGGGTGCGTTCTGGTCCAGACGGTGACCAACGGCGGCTGCCGTCAGGGCGGTGGCAGCGCCGGCAAAGGCTCCGACGAAGGAGCGGCGATCAGTCGGAGCGGTGGGAGCCGGGTCGACGGTCTTGGGCGTGATGCCGGTGACGGCGGAACTGCTCGGGGCGTCGGATTCGGTGGATGTGGTGGCTGTCGGCTTGGCAGCAGGGGAGACGGCTGCCCTCTCGGGGGAGGCCCCAGGGGTTTCCCCCCTCTCGGCAGGGGTGGCCGCCCGAGCCGCCATCTGGCGTCCCTTCTCCTTGAGCAAGGGGACGCCGGTGCGCACCATCGCTGCGGTGGCAGGCAGGAAGGTGGCCAGTCCGACGACGGCCATCACCATGCCGAGGCGACGAGTCCAGGCGCCCATGGCGAGCACCCACAGCAACAGCCCGGCATTGGTGATGGTGGCTCGCAGCGCGCCGAAGGCGTGCATTTTGGCATTGGTCGCCCGGACGATCTTCGGCCCGCCACCCATGACCATCGGCATGAGATAGCTCATGGCGCCGATGAGGAGCTGGAGCAGGAAACCGACGATGACGGGCACCGAGAGGGTGAAGATGTCGTCAGCCAGCAGCCCGGTGCCCTTGGAAGCGAGTTTCCAGGCCAGCCAGACGAGCCACACCAGCATCCAGCAGATGGCCGCCCCCATGGTGAATCCGGGGAAGTCACGCGGCGGCTTGTGGACGGCACAGGCCACGAGATCTCCGAGCACGATGCAGACGCCGATGATGTGGGCAGTGACGCCGATGGCAGCGAGCCACCACAGCCCGCACAGGGCGCTGACGGTGGTGACGGCGACCGCGGCCATCATGACGTACAGGGAGTACCTGCCGTGGCGATCTTGGGCGGGTTGCATCTTGGTGCGCAGCACGGTTGGCCACAAGGTGATGAGGGTGCCGACGACGGTCAGACCGACGAATCCGAGCAGGTTGAGGGCCTGGTGGGCGACGAGCAGACGGGTTCGCCACGGCTCTACCGGGGAGAAGGCCATGATCGCACCGAGGGTCGCTCCCAGGGGCAGCAGGCAGGCGGCCGCGCAGTAGAACCTCACCGTGGAGTCGAAACGGCCGGGGAGGGCGTGGCGAACCTGATGGCCCAAGTCAAAGGCGTACCAGGTGAGCATCGAGCCGACGATCACCGCTCCTACGACCGTCACCCACGGCCAGTCCGCCACCATGCCGACACAGGTGACGATGATGCCTGCCGTCAGCAGACGGATGCGCAAGACCTGACGACTGCGATCAGCCTCGGTGAGGTTGTTGTGCAGGATCGCCTCGGTGAAGTACTGGCCCCACACCATGATCGAGGTCGTTGCGACGCCTAGGGTGACCATGTGGACCAACAGCCAGCGCGACTGCGGGATCCACCGGTTCACGATCGCCACGATGAGCAGGGCCGCCAGCCACCCGGAGACCGGACGGGACGCCTTGCGGTGCCAGCTGCGCTTGTTCGTGTCCGGCTTGCGGCCGGCCGACGCGGACGTGATCTCGGCCATGGTCCCTCCTGAGGGGGAGTGTCGTGTGTGGGGTTGCAGGCTTCGGGTGGGTGTCGGGTCGACTTCGCGAACGAACATGGGTGGCCACAACGGCCACCAGGGTCAGCAGGCTCAGCACGTTGACGACACCGCCCGCCTGCACCGCGGTGGGACGATTCAAGGCGTCACCGATGCCGATGCGCACCAGCAGGGAGGTCTCCAGGAGGAAGGCCGGCAGCCAGAACCACGTCGTCCAGCTCAGTCTGACGCGTAGTACCGCGGGGAGGATGATCGGGGCGTGGCCGAGGATCATCCCCATCGTGAATCCGAGGAAGACTGAGTGGACGACGGCGTCATAGGCCCGTCCGGTGGTGAGGAGGCCATTGATCGTCCAGATCAGACCAGCCAGACCGAGCCACAGGTAACCGATCATGAGCAACAGGCCAATGTAGGCCGACTGCCCGCCACGCTTCAGTTCGCCGCGGGCGACGTCGTTACGGCACAGCCACACCGCCAGAGCAATGAGGACGAGTCCGAGCAGTCGGTACCCGATCTGGGGGCTGGCGACCGAGACGAAGAGAGCGGCCACGACGGTCAGACACAGAGCTGGGAGGGCGCGATTGCGAGTCATCGTCAGACGGGAGAGTTCCAGCCTCTCGCCGCAGATCGTCAGGATGAGGTAGCAGGCAAGCCATCCGATGACGTCAGGGACGTCGGCCCCTGAGGTGAGCAGAGCGGCTGCACCGGCGGCGCAGAAGGCGCCGGCAATCTGGATGACGGTGGCGTCGTCCTGGTTGCGTTTCCACAGCGGGACATAAATGCCCAGCAGACCGAGCTGTGCCAGGGTGAGCAGGGTCAGGCCGAACCGGGGAGGCGTGAGGGGCACGAGGAGGACGATCACGCCAAGCCCCGAGATCAACGGAACGAGGTAGCCAGGTCTCTTCCCCAGGGCGACTGCCCGTTCCAGGCAGATGACGGTGCCGACGAAGCCGAGCACCATGAGGGGTCCGTGCCAGTCCGACAGCCGTGACGACAGCACCGGGGACCAGACGCCAAGGAGTAACAAGGCGCCGTCAAGGCCCGCCAACAGGGAGATTCCGGCCCCGACCATGAGCCAGGCTCGGCGCGATCCGACGGAGGAAGTGGGCACTGGGGAGTCCTCTTTTCGATGATCGACTCCTCAAAATACTACGTGCGCCGAGGTTTTTTCTACTTGTCCTACCGGGGATGGCAGGAGCAAGCGGGGCTCTCGGGATCATGGTTCAGGGTGTGCAGACATGGTGATCTTGCGCTCGTCGGGAGTCAGGTCGTCCAGCATGCGGAGGGGTGTTAGCATGATATATATTTGGTGTCCATGGAGAGGTGGACATATCACTACTAATTCTGTGCTAATTTGCGATTTGCGGTTGTGTCATGTTTGAAATGATGACTAATCCATGTATCTGTGTAGTGTCATTTTCCTGACTTGCGTGAAATTAGTTCCTTGCCTTCAATGACTCCAATTATTATATATGGTGTCGAAGGATGGGCATGTGAGTCTAGATAAAAATAATATCGTGGTTAGGAGTAAAGGTGACTGGGGGCGGATTGAAGAGGACCTTCTTGGGAAACGGGAAATCTCGAATCAGTACTACTATGGAATCCATACATTGCGTGCTCTAGAGAATTTCCAAATGTCACGTGGATGCATGAACGACGAGCCTGACTTCATTCGTGGGATGGTTCAGGTGAAGAAGGCAGCAGCTCTGACGAACAAGCAGTTGAAGGTTCTGCCGAGTGATGTCGCTGACGCTATCGTCGCCGCATGCGATGCGATCTTGGATGATGGGCGCTGCATGGACCAATTCCCGACCGATTCCTTCCAAGAAGGAGCGGGAACCTCGATCAACATGAACACCAACGAGGTCATCGCCAACCTGGCTCTCGAAATGTTGGGATACCCGAAGGGTGTCTATGATGTCATCCACCCCAACGATGACGTCAACAAGTCCCAGTCGACCAATGACGCCTACGCCACCGGGTTCCGGCTTGGGGGTGTACGCCCTGCTGGAGGGGGTGAAACGAGCCGTCGCCGACCTTGCAGATAGTTTCGATGCCAAGGCCAAGGAATTTGCCGATGTACTGAAGATGGGACGCACCCAGTTGCAGGATGCTGTTCCCATGACTCTGGGTGAGGAGTTTGACGGGTACGTGCACAACATCCGTGCTGAACTGGACCGGCTTGATGTCGGAAGCGATCTTCTCGTAGAGGTCAACCTGGGCGGCACTGCCATCGGCACTCGGATCAACACCCCAGATGGATATGCCGAACTTGCCGCAGAGAAGCTGGCCAAGGTGACCGGGTACCCGATTCGTCCCTCCACTAACCTCATGGAATCGTCCTACGACAACGGCGCCTACATTGCTGTCCATTCCATCATCAAACGCCTGGCGGCGAAGATCTCCAAGATCTGCAACGATTTGAGACTGCTCTCATCGGGACCAAGGGCTGGGCTCAAGGAAATCAACCTTCCAGAGATGCAGGCAGGATCGTCCATCATGCCGGCCAAGGTGAATCCGGTCATTCCCGAGGTCGTTAACCAGATCTGTTTCAAGGTATTCGGAAACGATGTCACCTTCTGCTTCGCTGTCGAAGCTGGCCAGCTGGAACTCAATGTGATGGAACCGGCTCTGTCACAAGCAATGTTCGAGTCCATCCACCGTCTGATCAATGCCTGTGGCACCTTGCGTAGCAAATGCATTGACGGAATCACTGCAAATGCGGAGCGGTGCCGAAAGCATGTCACCAATTCCATTGGCATTTTGACCTACCTGAACGATGTGATTGGACACCATCAGGGAGATCTCATTGGCGAGGAGGCTGCCCGCACCGGAAAATCAGTTCGTGATGTCGTCCTCAAACGCGCTCTAATCCCCGAGGAAAGGCTGGATGAGATCATGTCGGCCCAGAACTTCCTTCACCCTCGATACTCCGGACGCACTTACGAGCCGAGCGACCGCGGTCTCCCGGAGGATCCCCGGACATTCGTGTCTGAGCGTCGCTGACACGCGATGATGCTCGCAGTCGGATGAATGCCGCCCTTGCACAATCCGTCGAAGTCTCCAGTGTGAGAGCGTGTGGGGGCTGAGTCTTGGAAAAGGCTTGGTCCCACCCACACACCTTTAGATAACGTTCACCGGGTGATCGGGGTGCTTGTCCAGCCATCCCCTGATGAAGGTGCAGTCCGGTCGTACCGTCAGGTTCTGGGAGGCGATGTCGTCGAGGGTAGATCGCGCCAGGGCGCTGCCAACCCCCTTGCCGCCGAAGGCGTCGAAGACCTCGGTGTGAGGCATGACGACAACGTCCCCCTCGCGGCGAAATTCTGCGAATCCGGCGAGCTCACCGTTGATATGAGACTCGTAGCGTGACTGCTGGTCGTTCTTGGTGACGATGACGTCGCTCATACTCCCATCGTCGGGCAACTGCGGCCCTATTGCCAGGGCCTTCGCAGGTGCTTTCACGGATGGCGTCATTTGCTTGGAAGTGACCGTGCCAAGGGGCAATGTGGAAGGAAGCACTCGACCTATCCGGAGAAGTCGTCATGCCCATTGATCCCAGTAAGCCGTCAACCAATACGAACGGTTCCCCCGCGCCCAGCGACGAATACTCCCTGACCGTCGGTGCCGACGGCCCGGTGCTGCTGCACGACGCCCACCTGGTTGACACCTTGGCCCATTTCAACCGCGAGAACATCCCCGAGCGCAAGCCACATGCCAAGGGGTCGGGGGCCTTCGGACACTTCGAGACCACCGCTGACGTCTCGGAGTACACCAAGGCCGGTTTCCTGCAGAGAGGCAAGGAGACCCCGATGCTGGCCCGCTTCTCCACGGTCGCCGGTGAGCTCGGTAGCCCCGACACGTGGCGTGACGTCCGTGGATTCTCGCTGAAGTTCTACACCGACGAAGGTAACTTCGACATGGTTGGCAACAACACCCCGGTGTTCTTCATGCGTGACCCGATGAAGTTCCCCCACTTCATTCGCTCACAGAAGCGCCTGCCAAACTCTGGCCTGCGCAGCCCCAACATGATGTACGACTACTGGAGCCTCTCCCCGGAGTCGGCCCACCAGGTCGCCTACCTCATGGGCCCGCGAGGCATTCCGCTCAGCTACCGCACCATGAACGGCTACTCCTCGCACACCTACTCGTGGGTGAACGCCGAGGGGAAGATCACGTGGGTGAAGTACCACTTCATCAGCGACCAGGGCGTCCACACCATGACCGCCGACCAGGCCAAGGCCGTCGTCGGGGATCACCCGGACATCCACCGCGAGGATCTGTTCAATCACATTGCTGACGGCGACCACCCGTCCTGGACCGTCAAGGTGCAGTTGATGCCCTACGACGATGCCAAGGACTACCGCTTCAACCCCTTCGACATCACCAAGGTGTGGCCACACAAGGACTACCCGCTGCACACCATCGGCAGGTTCACCCTGGACCGCAACCCGGAGAACTTCTTCGCCGAGATCGAGCAGGCGGCCTTCTCCCCGTCCAACACCGTCGAGGGCACCGGCCTCTCGCCCGACCGTATGTTGTTGAGCCGCGCCTTCGCCTACAACGATGCCGCCCGCAACCGTCTGGGCGTCAACTACGAGCAGCTTCCCGTGAACCGTCCGACCGTCGTGACGAATCAGTACGCCTTCGACGGCCAGATGACCTACGAGCATGCCGGATCGGCCCCGACCTACGCCCCGAACTCCTACGGCCGCAACTACGCCAGCGGTTACCGCGCCAGCTCGGAGGCCACCTGGGAGACCGACGGTGAGCTCGTTCGTGCCGCCCAGACCCTGCACGCCGAGGATGATGACTTCGGCCAGGCCCACACCCTGGTCCGTGACGTCTTCTCCGATCAGGAGCGCGACGAATTGGTGGAGACCCTCGTCGACCTGCTGACGAACTTCGACATGGAGGAGCCGGTCATTGGCAACACCCTGACCTACTGGCGCAATATCGACGCTGGTATCGCTGACAGGGTCGAGTCCACGATGTGATGTCGCTCTGACCCACTCGTGGTCCCCGGGGAATCAGGGTTCCCCGGGGACCCTCTCTTTCCAGCTGCGCCAGTTTCGGACACCTGCGCCGGGCTTTTCGCGGTGCGGGTGCCTCAAGGTGGCACAGCTGTGTGCCTGAGAGCGCTCAGTGCTGGCTCGACCACACCTGCCACAGTTTGGCGAAGGGGCCGCTGCCCTCGCGCAGTCGCTCGGGAGGCCCGACCTCCGCGATCCGCCCGTCCTCCATGACCGCGACCTCGTCAGCCATGGCCACCTGGGACAGCCGGTGGGCGACCAGCAGGGCCGTCCTTCCCCTGACGACCTCGACGGCGGCCCGGTCGAGGGCAGCCGCGCCCGAGCTTCCGGCCTCGGCTGTTGCCTCATCCAAGATGATGACCTGGGGATCGGCCAGCAAGGCCCGTGCCAGCGCCACCTGTTGGGCTTGGGCCGGGGAGAGCCGGGTTCCCAGTCGTCCCACCAGAGTGTCGACGCCATCGGCCAGATTCCTCACCCATTCGGCACCGACCTGGTCCAGAGCCTCCATGACGGTCTCGCGAACCTGGTCGTCAGGCCAGTTCTCGGCGGTGGCTGGTAACCCGAGAGCCACGTCGTCGAGAAGGCTGCCCGAGAAAGTGTGGATCTCCTGGCTGATGAGCACGGTTCGAGCCGCGCCAGGGGACATGACGACCTGACCAGACCGAGGTTCCAGCAGGCCAGCCACGAGTGCTGCCAGGGTCGACTTGCCAGCGCCGGATTCCCCGACGAGAACCATGGTGTGCCCGGCAGGGATGTCCAGGCTCACCTCGTGCAGCACGTCCGGACCGTCCTGATAGCCGAAACTCAGCCCCTCCACGTGAACCGACGACGGGCCCTGGTGGGTGTGCTCGACGACGGTTGGTTCCTCGTGACGGGCGTGGATCACACCCACCACCCGCTGCAGACATACCCAGGCAGTCTGCAGGTTGTTGAGGAACATCAGCAGGAACCGCACCGGGGAGAACAGCCTCAGCAGCACCAGGACTGCCGTCGCCGCCGCACCGACGCTGAGCTTGTTGCTGGTGACGAGTAGGTGTCCGGTCCATGCGACGCCGATGGTTGCCACAGCCTCACCGGCCAGCAGCCTGACGACGAGCCTGTTCCCGAGGAACCGTCCGCGGAGGTTCCAGCGGATGGCCTGCCAGGATCCGCCCGCCACCGTCCGAATACGCAGATTCTCCAGCCCAAAGGCCCGCACCACGTCAAGACCGTGGATGGTCGAGAGGATGTGCTGGGACTGGGTTGTCGATGCCCGCCTCTCAGCGCGATACACGGGCGGGGCAGTCCGCAGGAACTCCCGGATGGCCAGGCCGTAGAGCACGGCGGCGAGGAGCACAGGGATGAAGAAGGCCGGATGCAGGCTGGCCAACGCGCCCACTGACACAATCACCATGATCATGGTGTTGACAAGGCGCGGAAGGGCGCCATTCGCCGCGTCGCGTACCGCTTGGACGTCGTCGGACGCTCGTGAGACCAGGTCGGCGGTACCGGCCCGCTCCACCCGCTGCTGGTCCAGCCCCAGGCCGGCTTGGATCATCGACTCCCGCAACCGGGTGACGATGGTCGTGAAGAAGGACGGCGTCAGCGCCTGGGCAGCGCCATTGCAGATTCCCGACCCGATCACCGCGCCGGCCATGACGAGGGCCGGGGAGAGCAGGGACGAGGGCGAACGGTGGGCCCGAGCGGCGTCGATGATCCATCCGGTCGCCACCGGCACAGCCAGGTCCAGCAGGGCTGCCGCCGTGATGACCACGATCGCGCCGACTAGGTACCCGCGCACGCCGCGTGCCGCCCGGTGGACCTCGTGACGAACCTGGTCGGCAGTGGCGAGTGGCAGCCAACGGGGAGTGCTCATGACAGCATCCCCCGGTAGTCCTCGCGGGTCAGCAACTCGCGATGTGGGGCGCGGGCGACTTCGTGGCCGTCGTCGTCGAGCATGACGACCTCATCCATGCAGTCCAACAGGGCCGGGGACGCGGTGGCGATGACGGTGGTGCGTCCCCGCCGCAACTCCTGCAGCCGTTCAGCGATGGTGGCGGTCGTGACGGCGTCGATGCTGGTGGTGGGGTCGATCAGCACCAGACCGTCAGGGGAGTGCAGTAGGGCGCGCGCCAAAGCCAGACGCTGACGCTGACCTCCGGAGACCTGGCGTCCGCCCTCCCCGACCTCGGTCTCCAGACCGCGCGGCAGCGCCTTCGCGACGGTGTCCAGGGCGGCGGCGTCGACGACAGCATCGAGTTTGGCAACCGTCGTCTGGCGATTCAGCACGATGTTAGCCCGCGCGGTGTCGTCGAAGAGTTCCGGGGTGCGTGGAGCCATCAGGACCAGACGACGTCGCTGGGACGGGTTGAGACGACTGGCCGGCACCCCATTGAGCAGGGTTTTCGGCCCGTGATCGATGGCGTCAGCCATTGCGTCGCAGACGCGCTGCGGGGCGACGATCCCCAGGTGCGTCCCGGCCGGGACGTCCAGACAGAAGTCCGGCTCCTCGACTGGAACCCGTAGCCAGACCGGGCCGTCGCCGGGAGTGGTGCGGGCCCCGTCGTCGGGATGGACCGGCCAGGCCGCCGGGCTGTCACGCAGTTCGCAGAACCTGTCCCCGGAGGCGTTGGCGCTGGATAGTATCGTCGCGGTGTCGACGCCCAGGGCTCGCAGCGGTGGCCCAAGGGTCTGTGCCAGACCCACCACGGTGACGAGCTGCCCGACGCTGATGTGGCCCTTGAGGGTGAGCCACCCGGCCAGCACCGTGAGGGCGGTGATGAACACGCCGACCGAGGCGTTGATGGTGCCGGTGTAGACCCCCTTGATCTGACGGTTGCGCAGGGCGGCCGCCAGCCCCTCCCGACTCGCCACGCGGAATCTTTCGGTGGCGCGGTGCTCGGCCGACAACCCCTGGATGACGCGCAGCCCGCTGGTGAGATCGGCTGCGGACCCGGCCACCGCGGCCTCGGCCCGCCGCTCTCGGCGGGTGCTGCGCTTGACCGGGGCGACCCCCTTGACCGACAACAGGATGAGCAGCGGGACGATGCATACCGTCGCCAGCGCCAACCATCCGTTGATGAGAGCCATCGCGACGAGGGAACCGAGCAGGGTGACGGTGTTGCCGGGGATCGAAGTCAGGGCGATGAAGGCGCGCGACACCGCCCGGACGTCGGTGACGACGACGGCGAGAAGATCACCGGGAAGACGGGACGTCCCACCGATTCCCCCCGGAGCAGTGATCCGATCGAGGGCCTGGACACGAAGATCGTGCTCGGCCAGCCCGGCCCCGACATTGGTCTGCATCCGTACCGTCTGGGCTACCGCGCGGACCACGTAGGCCAGCGCAACCAGGGTCAGCCAGCCGACAAGGGCAGCACCATTGGCCGCGACCACTCCGTCATCAATGGCTCCGCCGAGGGCCATCGGCATCCCGATGTTGACCAGGCTGACGAAGGCTGAGGCGATCGACCCTGGCAGCAGCCACCGCTTCCCGTCATGAGACATCTGACGCACCACGGCCCGCCCGTCGTGGACCTCGTCGAGGCCGATGAGAGGGACGTCAATGGGCGGCGGGGTCTGTCTGGGGATGTGCGGAAGCCAACTCAGCCTCGGCTGCCAGTGCCGACGGGGAGTACGTATCACGCTGCCCCCGGACCGCCGACTGACTCGAGGGGACGCCGCCTCATGCGGTGCGGCAGGACGAGCCGGGCGGCCTGGGTGAGGTCGTCGGTGATGATCTCAGTGCGTCCGTTCCACGCCGCCAGGGTGCGCGCGGCCCTCACCATCATGATGTCGGCCCGGTGGCCGTCGACATGGGCGTTGATGCAGGTGCGGGCGACCGTCGTGAGGGTCTCGTCGTCGATCTGGACCTCCTTGACGAGCTCGGTGGCCAGTCCGATCCTCTTGCTGGTCTCGTGGCCTTCCTGTTCCCACTTGCGCGAGAGGCCGGTCGGATCGTCCTCGAAGGCCAGACGGCGGCGGATGACCTCGATGCGCTTCTCGGGGTCGTCCTCACCTCCGACGGTGACGCACAGTCCGAACCGGTCGAGCAGTTGGGGGCGCAGCTCGCCCTCCTCGGGATTCATAGTACCGACCAGGGTGAATCTCGCCGGATGGGTGACACTGATTCCCTCCCGCTCGACGGTGTTGACGCCCATCGCGGCGGAGTCCAGCAGCAGGTCGACGACGTGATCGTCGAGCAGGTTCACCTCGTCGACGTAGAGGATCGCCCGGTGCGCCGCAGCCAACAGACCGGGTTCGAAGCGACGTCGTCCCTCCCGCAGGGCAATCTCCATGTCGAGGGTGCCGGTGACGCGATCCTCGGTAGCTCCCACCGGCAGCTCGACGACCGGCACCCGGACGGTACGCGGCTCGGGCATGGTTGCCGGCAGGCCAAGCTCCTCGGCGTGGGCCGAGTACTCCTCGGGGGACAGGTGGTAGGCGCCGGGAACCTCCCGGTGCTGCGGGAGCAGGGCTGCCAGACCACGGACCGCAGTGGACTTCGCGGTGCCCTTCTCGCCGCGGATGAGCACCCCGGACAGATCGGGGCTGATCGAGGCGAGGATGAGGGCCAGCTTCATCTCCTCCTGTCCGACGATGGCGCAGAAGGGGTAGACGGGGCGTTGTGCCATGTCAGCGGTCCTTTCGGGGTTGGGTCGGGTCGAGTTGGGAGACGACGTTCACGAGGTCGTCGGCACGTAGGTCGTCGATGCGCAGGCAGGGTCCGCCCAGGGCCGTCGCGATGTCGTTGGCCCTGGACAGTTGGATGCCGCGGGGGTCCTCAGTATCGATGACGACCCAGCTGAGACGCCGGTCGGCGCCGATCTCGTCCGCCACTTTGAGGGCTTCGTCGGTGGCGCGGGAGTTGGGTTTGTCGTCCAGGCCGACGTTGCTGCGTCCGTCGGTGACGAGCACCAACAGCGGACGCAGACCGGGGTCCTTGAGCAGCAGGGGCCGGACGACCTCGCAGGCCGTTACGAGCCCAGCCGCCAGAGGAGTGCGACCGCCGACGGGAAGCTCGGCCAGGCCGCGTTGGGCCACCTCCACCGAGGAGGTCACCGGGACGAGCACCTCGGCCCGGTCGCGGCGGAAACCGATGAGGCAGACCCGGTCACGCTTGACGTAGGCGTCGAGCAGCAGGGAGAGGATAGCCCCCTTGGAGGCGGTCATCCGGCCCCGTGACCCCATCGACCCGGAGGCGTCGACGACGAGGATGACGCAGGAGGCCGACCGTCCGGTCCTCACCTTGGCCCGCCAGTCACCCGGCTCGACGTGGACCGCCATCGCGGGACGACTCGGGTCGGCTCGGCGTGACCTCTGGTGCACCGCGGCGGCACGCAGGGTGGCGTCCAGGGCAAGGTCGTCGGGGACGGTCGTGGGGCGGGCCGAGATGTAACGACCGCGTCGATCCTTGCTGCGGGTACGCAGGCGTCGTCCGGAGGCGCGGCGCGCCAGACGATCTTGACCGGGTTCCAGAGGCCGAATGGCGAAAGGATCCCCGACGGCAGCGACCTGTTCCCCGGGGTTGGGTTGTTGGTTCGTCTGGTCGGTCTGGTCATCAGGATCTGCGTGGTCATCGCGTTGTTGATCGTCCTGACTGCCGGGTGGCGGAGCAGCATCCTCGTTCTGAAACCGGTTTTCCACGTCGTCATTGGGATCCCGGTCGGGCTGGTCAGACTGGTGATCAGGTTGGTTGGGCTGTTGGTCCTCGGACTGCTCCTGCTGTTGCGGCTCGGGTGGCCGAGTAGGGGCCGACGGGGTTTCGTCGCGGCGACGATGCCGCAGCACCATCTCGCTGACCGCCAACACGTCGTCCTCGGTGGCGATCCCGCGACCGGCCAGAGCGGCATGAGCGCGGGTGGCCTCGGCCATGACGATGTCGGCCCGGTGACCGGCGACGTGGTTGTGTCGACACAGCGAGCCGATGAGCTCGGTGACGGTGCGGTTCAGCGCGATCTGGTCGACGATGCGCTGCGCCCTGCCGATGGCCGCGGCCTGGCGTTCCTGGTCGTCCTGCCAACGGCGTGCGAACCCACTCGGGTCGGCGTCGTGGTCGAGCCGACGCCGGATGATCTCGGCGCGAGTGTCCGGGTCCGACTCGCCGTGCACCTCGACGCACAGTCCGAACCGGTCCAGCAACTGGGGGCGCAGAGCACCTTCCTCCGGGTTCATGGTCCCGACCAGGACGAATCGGCTGGCCAGGGTGGCCGTCAGGCCCTCCCGCTCCACCCGGAACGTACCGGCGCACGCGTCGATGACGAGGTCGACGAGGTGGTCGTCGAGGAGGTTGACCTCGTCGACGTAGAGCACCCCGCCGTCGACCTCGCTCAGCAGGCCCGGCTGGAGTACTGGCCGGCCCGACGTCAGGGTGGCCTCCAGGTCGAGTCCTCCGACGAGACGATCCTCGGTGGCGCCCAGGGCCAACGTCCTCATCACCTGACTCGGCAGCAGCTCTGCCAGACCACGGCCCACCGTCGACTTGGCCGTCCCCTTCTCACCACTGAGGACGACCCCGCCGATACGGGGGTTGACCGCGCACAACAGCAGGGCAAGTTTCGTCTCGTCCTGTCTGACGATGGCGGTGAAAGGGTAGGTCATCAGGCCAACCCCAGCCCGGCCAGGTCGAGCCCACCATCAGCGGTCACGGACGCAGAGCGCGTCGCAGCGGCGGACGGGTGCGGGTCGTCGGAGACCTCCTCGATGGTCCCCTCGATGTCGGCGTAGGTGTCCTGCAACTCCTCGACGGTGCCCGGGTCGGCCTGCCAGATGTTGCGCTGGGCGGCGTCAAGGAGCTTGTCCACGATGTTGTGCAGGGCGTGCGGGTTGACCTCGTGGAACCACTCCTGCATCGCCGGGTCGAGGGCATAACGACGCGCCACCTTCTCCCACAGGCCGTCGTCGACGACGTCGGCGGTGGCGTCCCAGCCGATGAGGATGTCGAGCACCTTGGACAGGTCCCCGGCCCCTTTGTACCCGTGGCGCTGCAGACCCTCGATCCACGACGGGTTGAGGATTCGGGAGCGCAGGATGATCCGGGCCTCCTGCGTGGTGGTGCGTGTGGCGATCCGGGCGGGATCGGAGGAGTCACCCACGAACGACATCGGTGCCTCACCGCGCACCGTCGTCGCAGCGGCGATGAGCCCGCCGTAGTAGTTGTAGAAGTCGGTGCAGCTGAGCATGTCGTACTCGCGGGTGTCCTCGTTCTTGACGGTGACGTCCATCCGCGACAACGCAGCGGTGAATCTCTCGGTCTCGACGTCCCCGAACACCCCCTCGCCGTAGGCGTGGGAGGAGGCTGCGATGTAGGCCCGTCCCAGATCGGCCTTGTCCTGCCACGCCTTGGTCTCGATGAGTTCCTCCACATCAGCGCCGTATCCGCCGGGTGGGCAACCGAAGACCCGCAGTGTCGCCTTGCGACGAGCCTGCTCGACGTCGATCCCGCGAGCGATCATGTCGGCGACGTCGGCCTCGACGTGGGCGCGCAACATGTTGTCGTCGTCGGCCTCCGGCAGGGCGGCGACCATCCGGACCGCCCGGTCGACCATCTCGACGAGGTTGGGGAGGGCGTCCCGGAAGAGCCCCGAGATGCGCGGGGAGACGTCGATGCGAGGGCGCCCCAGCTCGACCGGGTCGATGATCTGCAACCCGCTGACAAGGCCCGATGACTCCCAGATCGGACGCACCCCCATGAGGTACAGGATCTCGGCGATGTCGGCCCCGCCGCTGCGCATGTTGGCCGTCCCCCACACCACGACCCCGACGGTGCGCGGCCAGGGCTGGTCGGGGTGGGCCTCGGCGTACCCGGCGAGCAACTGGTCGGCCAGCTCGACCCCTTCCAGCCATCCGGTTGGTGTCGGCATGGCCTCGGGATCCAGGGAGAAGAAATTCCGACCGGTCGGCAGGATGTGGGCGTTACCCCGGCTGGGTGCCCCCGACGGTCCAGGAGACACGAATCCGCCGTCCAGAGCCGTCATGATCGACTCGATCTCGTCCCGGGTGGCGTCCAGACGCGGCATGAGGTCGGTGATGACCCAGGTGAGGGTCTCGACGACATCCCCGCGTTCGGCGCCGAGTTGTTCGAGACTCATCTGGACCGCCAGGTCTCGGGCTTTGTTGGCGTCGAAGCATCCGCCGTGGTGACAGGCGATGACCGGGGCCAGCAGGTCGACACACTGCTGGTGGGCAGCTTCCATGATCCCGCGTCCGGTCAGGCCATCCGGCAGGTCGGCGGTGACGGTGACCGGCTCGCCAGCCTTCGCGCTGACCTCGTCGAGGCTCGTCCCCCAGGTGTCCAGCACCGCTTCCCGCAGGGACGGCACGTGGCCGTTGGACTGACGGGTCAACTGGGCGACGTACTCCACCTCGGCCGCGGCGGGGTCGTCCTGGCCTGCGACGAGCTGTCCGAGCACGTGCAGACCGTCGGAGATCTCGCGGTCCTGCAGCTCGAGCAGGTGGTGATGGACCTTGTCGAGCAGCTCGACGGGGTCGATGTCGACGTCCTCGGGGGCCAGCCCCAGATCAGTGTCCAGACCGGCCTCCACCACGGCGCCCCACACCTGTTCGGCGACGAGACGGGCGCGCTGCGGGCTTTGTGACTCCGCCCCGGCGTGCTCGCGCAGGATCCGGTCGATCTCGGCGGTGGAGTCGTACAGACCGGCCTGACGCATGGGAGGGGTGAGATGGTCGACAAGAGCGGCGGCGCTGCGTCTCTTGGCCTGGGTGCCCTCGCCGGGGTTGTTGATGATGTACGGGTAGATGTTGACCATCCGGTCCAGGGCGAGCTCCGGGTAGCACTCCTCGGACAGGCCTAGTCCCTTGCCGGGAAGCCATTCCAGGCTGCCGTGGGTGCCGACGTGGATGACGGCGTCGGCCTTGAAGACGTCACGGATCCAGCGGTAGTGGGCCAGGTAGTGGTGCGGGGGAGGCAGCACCGGGTCGTGGATGACGGAATCCGTGATGGCCTCGAAGTTCCCGCGCGGCGGTTGGATCGTCAGCAGCACGTTGCCGTCGAGGTGACCGGCGAAGGAGAACTCGTCGTCGTGGACGAAGAGGGTTCCTGGGTGCGGCCCCCAGTTGCGGTCCATGCACTCCCGCACGGACTCCGGCAGTGTCCGGTACCAGGGGCGGGAAGTATCCAGATCGGCGTGGGCCTCGGAGCGGTCGTGCATCTGTTCGAGAGTGAGCCAGCGCTGGTCGCAGGTCAGGCAGGACAGCAGCACCTGGGCGATGTCGTCGGCATGATCGAACTGTTCCGGGACGTCGTACCCCTCATCGGCCATCCGGATGAGCAGTTGGCGCACTGACTCGAAGGTGTCCAGCCCCGTCGCACAGCCGATGCGGTCGTTGCGTGGCGGGTGGTGGTGGAAGACGATCGCGACCTTGCGCTGGTTGGCCGGGGTGCGGGCCAGGCGAGCCCAGGACAGGGCCAGCTCGGCCATCGCCTCGGGGCGTCCCGGGACGGGGATCATGCGAGGGACGACGGCTCCGGTGAGTTCGTCGACCTCGTCGGCTTCCCGGGTGGCGAGGAACTTGGTGATGAGGGCGCCGTCGAACTCCGGTTGGGCGGCCTGGGTGGCGATGTCCATCGACCCCATGCCTTGGGCAGTGGCCCCCCACGCGGCCCGCGGTGCATAGGAGGTGAGGGCATGCAGCACGCTGACGCCCAGGTTCGGGTAGGCGTTGGCATTAGCAGGGACGCCGGCCGTCATCGACATCCCGTGGACGTCGACGAGGGTGTCGATGACCCGGTTGCCCTTCTCGTCGCGTAGCAGGGTCTCCAAGGTCTGGGTCATACCCATGTTCCCGCGCCGAGAGTCGGGCAGACGCAGGCAGAAGAAGGGGACGGTGTTGGCGTCAAGCTCCTCGACGGCCTCGACGAGGGCTCGGATGTGCGCGGTGTCGTGCTCCAGCCAGTAGCTGCGCGGGAAGGTGATCCCGATGGTGGGACGGTCGGGGTTCAGGTGGTGCTGGTAATCGGCCAGGCTCGTGAACAGGCCGTGACGCGGATGCCAGATTCCCTCGGTGGGGGCACGGACGACCTCGGGGACGGGCACGTTCCCATCCGTCACCCGGTCGACGAGAACTCGTAGCGCCGCCTCGATGTTGTCCGGACCGCTCATTCCCAGCAGGCTGATGAGCCCCTTCCAAGTGCCGTCGTCGAGGCCGCTGGCCCATTCCTGGGCGGCGAGCAGGCCGTCGTCGTCACCGGAGGTGGGTTGGATGTGGATCCACGGCAGCGACAGTCCGGAGTCGCGACGGTCCTGCCAGGCCTCGACGAGGTCCGACCACGCCGGGCAGGAGGCCGTCCCACCGTGGAGACTCAGCACGACGGCGTCACTGCGAGCGGCTGCTCGGGCGAAGGCGCGGGACAACTCCGGATCGAGGAGTTGGTCCTTGGTGCGGCCGAAGAGGGTGACGTCGAGGCCGTCAGCCCTCATCCGTGAGAGCGCCTGGCTGACGAGGGTGAGTTCGCCTCCGGTGGCTGAGAAGAAACACAGGGTGGTCATGATGCGGTCTCCAGACGGGCGAGGGTGTCGTCGATGAGGCAGGTGAGTGGGGTGCGAGCCTGCTCCGGGTCGGCGAGGTTGTTGGCCTCGACACGGGAGGGGCAGTCGCCGGGACAGCGGCCGGCCAGGGCGCAGCGATGGCATGGTCCGCGCAAGGTGTGGACGTCCTGGGAGAAACGGTGTTTGAGGCGGTCCCAGTCAACGTCGTGGACGGTTCCGGCCCGGGATGCCGGGTCCCCGACGGACTGGGAGCAGGGGTAGACGCTGCCGTCCGGGGCCACCGCCATGGATTCCCCGACAGCTGCGTGGCAGTAGGGACGGTTGGACACCGACAGCGGAAGCAGGGTGCGACCGGAGGGGTCGACAGTGGTGGGTGTGTTCGCCGGGGAGCGATGCATAGCAGCCCGGACGGTCTCCAGTTCCCGCCAGACCAGGGGTCTCGCCCGCATCGCGTTGACCTGGGTCAGGCGTCGGTACAGGGCGGTGATCCCTCCGACGACGGCGTCATCGGAGGGGACGAGATCGCCTCTGCCCGCCGCGCTGCCGATCCCCACCAGTGGGTCGAGGCCGAACCCGGTGACATTGGGCAGTCCCCCCAGGGTGACGGCCAGTTCGTCGAGGTGGTCGATGTTGAGGGCCGAGAGCACCGTCGTCACTCGTACCGGGATGTCGGCTCGGGCCAGGGCGAGCAGACCCCGGAAGGTCGGGGCCGCCGAACCGCGGGCTCTCTCCTGCACCTGCGGTGGACCGTCGACGCTCACCCCGACACGCACGTTACGGCGTGTGAACATGGCAATGATCTCGTCGTCGAGGCGTGCTGCGTTGGTCTGGATGCCACAGGTGACCCGTCCACCTCGGATGGCCGCAACTCTCTCGGCGACGTGCTCGATGAGGGAGGGCACCAGGGTGGGCTCACCACCGGCCAACTGCACATGGGCTGGCTGGCCGGTCGTACGAACCCCCTCGGCGAGAAGATCCAGGGAGGCATCGGCGACCTCGGTCGGCATCCGGCCGCCCCGGCGATCCCGGCGGTAACAGTAAGGGCAGGCAAGGTCGCAGGCGGCGGTGGGCCACAGCACGAGATAGCGGACGGTCATGACCGGCTGACCTCCTGTTGACGTCCGACGAGGTGATCATGGAGTTGTGACAGGGTTGGCAGGACGCGGTCATCCACCACCCAGCCACCGTTGGCCACGCTCACCGTGACGCTGACGTCCGCAAGGTCCTGGACCACCCGGTATCCGGATCGTGTCAAGGTGTGATGAGCAAGGTCGGCATCCACCGACCCCACGACCCGCGCCGTGGGGCATCCGTCGTCGGACTGCCAGAAGGTGAGGGTGTGGAGGTCGAAGGTGATCCCCTCGGTGCGGAAGGCCTCCTCGAGAGCGCCGGTACGGGCCAGGTCCTCAGGGGCGCCGATCGTCACGTCAGTGCCATGCCCAGCCACCCACAGGGTGTCGGCGTAACGCATCACCGGCTCGATGTCGTGGCTGCACACCACGACGGCGATGTCCCTCGCCGTGCACACCTCGCGCAGCATTCCGAGCAGGGCGATACGGCCCGGCGGATCGAGGAAGGAGGTTGGCTCGTCGAGCAGCAGGATGGACGGCTCCTGAGCCAGTGCCCGAGCTACCATGACCCGCTGACGCTGTCCGTCCGACAATTCGCCAACGAAGTCCCCAGCCAACTCGGTGGCCCCCACCGCCGCCAAGGACTCGTCGATGACGGCCTGGTCATGGGGCCGCAGCCGACCCCCGATTCCGGAATGGGGGTGACGTCCCAGCGAGACGACATCCCTGGAGGTGAGGCGGGCGACCGAGACCCGGTCCGTCAACACCGTGGAGAGGGTCTGGGCGATCTGACGGCGAGACATCTTTGACGTCGGTGTGCCATTGAGGGACACCTCGCCACCCAGAATGGGCTGCAAGCCGGCCACCGACCGCAGCAGGGTTGACTTGCCGGCCCCGTTGGGGCCGACCAGCCCAATCATTCGACCGGCCTCCACCGATCCCGTCACCCCGGACAACACCGTCGTGACGTGGTGGCCCGAGGTGTAGCCGACGGACAAATCCGTCATGGCAAGACCGATCACGTCGCCTCCGCATCCCGATACCAACGGATGAGGATGACCATGACGACTGGAGCGCCGAACACCGCGTTGACGGCGTTGACGGGCAGCACGTCGTCGCCGGGCAACTGCGCCAGGATGTCGGCCATCAACGCAAGGGAACCGCCGGTGAGGATGCATCCGGGCAGCAGATGACGATGATCGGCTGTCCCCAGTACCCCACGCGTCAGATGTGGGATCGCGATGCCCAGGAAACTGATCGGCCCGCAGAACGCGGTGGCGGCACCGGCGAGGATCGCGGTACTGGCCACCAGCAGGGTGCGCACCGCCTTGAGGTTCATTCCCATCGTCTGGGCGTAGCGTTCCCCCAACAACAAGGCGTTGAGTGGCTTGGCGAGCAGCAGGCTGGCCAGGATCATGACCACCATGATCGGCACCATGACTCGTAGGTTCTGCCACGTCACGCCGTGGTAGCTGCCGAACTGCCAGCGGGTGTACTGGGCGATGAGCTCCGGACTGGCTCGCGACAACAGCACGGTGACCCCCGACGACACGAAGTACCCGATCATGACGCCGAGCAGCAGCAGGATCGTCGAGGAGTGGACGAATCGGCCGGCCAGCATGACGATGAACAGCACGACTGCCGCCCCCAGCGCGGCTGCCACCATGATCAACAGATCGGGACCTATGCCCAGTCCGGAGGCGAAGGTTGCCGCACCCGCCGACGACGCCGTGCCGAGCACGACGAGGGCGACGCCGAGGCTGGCACCCGAGGAGATGCCGAGCACATAAGGATCAGCCAGCGGGTTGCGGAACAGGGTCTGCATCTCCAGGCCAGCAATCCCCAGGGCCGCCCCGACCAGCAGGGCGGTGATGGTGCGTGGCTCCCGGACGTCCTGGACGATCGTCAGGGACACCGGGTCGACGCCGGTACCCCCGGTGACGATCGTCATGACGTCACCGATGGGAGTGTTCACCGATCCCAGGGCCAGCCCGGCCATCGCCACCAGGATGAAGATCACCCCGAGGATCGCGAAGCGGACGGGCAGCGGCAGTCCACGCCGCCGTTGCGTCGCCCGGTTTGCTGCGGTCACTTGGTCGGGGCCTTCTTGTAGAAGGTGAACTCATGGTTCGGACTGAGCTCAGGGTGCAGGATGGCGGACAGGTCTGCCAGCACCAGATCAGGACGGACGACGCCGGTCTGCCAGTAGTCGTTGCCGTGCTTCGGGTCGGCACGCAGGACGGCGTTCCAGACCGTGCCGGTGCGTACCGCCTTGAGGGCCTTCATGCGCGGGTCGTCCTTGACGATGGCCGGAAGGGAGGCCTTCTCCGACTCATTGATCTGACCATCGATCCAGAAGTCGGCGTCATGGGCTTTCCTGAGGATCGTCTCGGTGTCCAGCTTCGACGAGACCACGCCGTGGACGTCGGTGAAGACGTACTCGCCGCCAGCGTCACGCAGGAACTGGATGGAGTAGTTCTCGTTGGACTTGATGTACCAGACCCCCTTGAACTGGGAGCCGTAGAGCACGCTGGGTCGCGTCTTGACCTTGGCCGTGAGCTGGGTCGTCTCGTGGTACTTCTTGGCGATCTCGTCGTACTTCTCGTTGGCGACCTTCTCGGTGTTGACGAAGAGGGCGTCGTACTTGATCCACTCGGCTCGTCCCAGCGGCGTGTTCTCGAGGAAGTCGGGCTCGGCGACGACTGGGGTACCCATCTCCTTGACCTTGGCGAACTTGCCGGGGTCGTCGTGGCCGCTGATGATGAACAGGTCGGGACGCAGGGCGGCCAGCTTCTCGGTGTTGACCTCGGTGGTGCCGTCCCCGACGCCGAAGTCAGCGACCTTGTGATCCCTGAGGGCCTGACGGGTCTTCGGGTCACCGACCTTGTCCACACTGGCCATTCCGATTACGGCGTCCAGTTTGTTCATCATCTGGAACTTCATCGGCTCAGTGGTCGAACCCAGCGCCACCTTGGTGGTGGGGATGGTGATCCGCTGTGCCTTGGCGAGGTCTCCGTCCAGCTTCGGCTGCGGAGCGCCGCACTGCACCAGGACGTACCTGGTCTCCTTGGACGAGGTACTCGACGGGTTCTTGACCGTCACCACCTTGTAGGACTTGTGGTAGGTGACGGTGAGGCCGCGGGCGTCGCTGAAGGTCGCCTTGTCGGGGAAGTAGTCCTTCGAGGAGTCGAAGTCCTTGATGCAGCCGGGCATGCTGCTGCCGGTGTTGGCGGAGGAGGATGTCGTTGGCTTGTCGCCTGAAGTGGTCTTGTTCTCGGAGCCCGAACATCCTGCCAGCGCGAGGCTGGGGGCAACGAGGAGGGTGATGAGGGCCGAGATCCTTCTCGGCGTGGTTTCCGTCTTCGGAGTACTCACGCGGTTCTCCCTGCGGTCATGCCGCAGGACTCACGGTGGCACCCGCGTCGTGTGCCCGGCAGACTCCTACGGCGAGAGTCGTTACTTGCCACTCCGCAGGGAGTCGACCGGACTGAGCTGTGAGGCATCACCGTTGCGCGACAGTGTCGGATTCCCACCGACTTCGCTCACTGAGGAGTACCCCGGACCGAGTCCGATTCGAGGCAATCGCACATTAACACTCCGTGTCAACGGCGGTGAGCAAGGGGTATAGCACACGGAGCTGCCAAGGATTGGCCCAAAATCACGATGGTGACGTCACCATCGTGATTTCTTGGCAGCTCCGTGTGGTAATCCTCAGGTATCGAGTCCTCAGGATCCCGATGCGAGCCGACCGATGACCTCCCATGGCCGTTGCGGCGCCACCACACCGTGTAGCTCCTCGACGTCAGCCCGATCACAGGCCAGTACGAGGCAGGTCGAGGGTCCTCCGGAATGGGCCAGGTCAACCTCCACGTCCCGAAACTCGGCCCGTAACCCCGCGGTGGAGGCGAGCTGTGCGGCCTCCCACGCCACCCCGTGAGAACCCACCGGGACGCAGTCGTGAATCTTCCCCGAAGCCATCAGCTCTCGTACCTCCTCGAGGGCCACGATCTCACGTCGACCAGGGGCGACGTCGTCATCAGGGGCCGAGATGGGAGTCCCGACGCGGACCAGCACGTCGCCGTCATGGGCCCGGGGGAGTTTTCCGTCGGGCATGACGCCGATGATCGTCACGCCGATCCCGGTCTGGGTGGTGGTGACGTTGTCCTCCGTTGATCCCGTCACAGCGTCGGGGGCAATCCCGGCGGCGGCCGCACAGCATCGGAACTCCTCGATCATGGGGGCAGCTGACTCCCTGTCCTGGCACAGGGTGTCGACGAGGATGAGTGGACGCGCACCGGCGCACAGCACCTCCAGGAGGGGCACCCGCGCTCCCAGATGAGCGCACCACACCGGGTCAGCTGGGTAGGAATCGTTAGGACGCGGGCCGATTCCACCGATGGTGTCACAGGCGATGACCAGACGAGAAGCCGGGACATCAGCCATTAACAGATCACGCAGCCTCGTGACGGGTAGGGGAGATGAGGGGAGATGGTTCGGGGCGGTCACGGTGTCATTCAACCGCGACCGCCCCGAAACCGCATTATCAGGACACCATGACGTCGGCACGTCACGGCAGGATGTCCTCGTAGTAGGTGTTGCGCAGCAGGCGCGACAGCAGCTTGCCGCCGGGCAGCTTCCCGTTGTTGAGGGTCTTGGCGGAGGCCAGCAGGGCGCGAATGTCGTACTGGGCCGGCCAGATCGGCGGGATGTCACGGTCGAGGTCTAGCAGCCCGTAGACGGCCATCATGGCGGTACGGGCCGAGCCCTCGGTGGTGAAGATGCAGTCGTCGGGGGTCTCGACGAACTGACCCAGGCAGGCCAGGTTCACACAGCCGTCGGGGATGACCTCGGGACGGTCCCCCTTGCCCCGTGGCATGAAGAAGGCCGTGACGTAGGGCATCGTGGCGATGCGCACCTTGGTGTTGGCCTTGATCTGGTCGAACTGGTCGAGCAGACCGAAGTGGTAGCAGTACTCGCGCAGCAGTTCCTCGCCGGTGCACTCCAGCATCGACTTCTTGACGATGTCGCCCTTGGTGAATGGGTAGAGGCCGTAGGCCCAGGCGACGCCCCAGTCCTTCGGCTGGCCGTGGAACTGCGGCTGACGGTTCATCGTCAACGACAGGCACCACGACGAGTCCTCGGCGGTGATGATGCCGCCGGTGACGGTGCGTCCGGACAACGGATCATTGCCGGTCAGTTCCTTGATCTTGCGCAGGAACGGGTGGTCGGCGCCGATGAAGTTGAAGCTGATCGACTGCCAGACCGTCTTGTCGGGGTCGGCGCAGAAGACGTCGGGGCGCCCGAAGACCGGGGAGCGCTTCACGAGGTTGCGCCACAGCTCCCAGCCAGCCTCCATCTCCTTGTGATACGGGGCGGGATGATCCATGTCGCCGTAGCCGGTGCACTCAGTCAGGGAACCGTTCGTGACGAAGACGAGGTCCTTCGGCGTCATGTCGATGCGATGCTCGCCGCCCTCCTTGTCGCGCCACAGAATGCCGCGGGCGATCTTGCGGTGGGCGGTGATCTCCAGGTCGACGTCGTAGACCAGTGACTCGTACTGGAAGTTGACGCCCTGGTCGGTCAGCCAGCGCACCAGCGGCACGACGAAGGAGTCGTACTGGTTGTACTTGGAAAACCTCAGGCACGACAGGTCGGAGAACCCGGGCAGGTACTGCAGGAAGCGGTGCATGTATCGCTTAAGCTCGGTCAGAGACTGCCACTGCTCGAAGGCGAACATCGTCTTCCACAGGGTGTAGAAGGTCGAGTTGAGGAAATCGTCGTCGAACCAGTCCTCGATGGACTTGTAGTAGGTGTCGGACTCCTTGGCCAGCAGGAGCTTGACGATTGCCATCTGGCCCTTCTTGTTGAGGCCCATGTGGTAGGCGTCACGCTTGTGGCCGCACTTGTTGATGATGCGGCAGTTGTTGACGTTGGGGTCGTTCTCGTTGGTGATGCGGAACTCGTCGAGCACCGAGTAGGGGGCTGGCATCTCCAGGGCGGGGATGTCTTGCATGATGTCCCAGAAGCACTCGAAATGCTGACCCATCTCGCGGCCACCGCGGGCGATGAACCCCTTCTCGGTGTCGCCGTTGCCGTCGAAGGCGCCGCCGGGAACCGTGAGTTCCTCGAGGATCGTGATGTTGGCGCCGGGCATCTGGCCGTCGCGAATGAGGAATGTGGCAGCGGTCAGGGCGGCGATGCCGGACCCGACGATGTAGGCCTTCCGCTCGGCGACGTCGTCGGGGGGAATGGGCCGGTTGTGGGTGTAGGTGCCCAGGTCGTTGTGGACGTAGGCGTTGCCGTCAGGGCTGACCGGGTAGCTGCGCTGATAAATCTTTTGGAAGTTCGTCATGATCCACTCCTCATACGACTTCGCCGGAGAGTTCTCCGGTGAACTTCGACTAGCCTCGCGATAGCGCCGGTAGGGTGCGATGGAACTCCCTCTTTTTGAGACTTTCGTAAGAGTTTTCTTGAGCGTTCTTCGTCGTCAGGACTCGGGGTGCAGTGCCTTGTCGTAGCCGGGTGCCATACTTATCGCTGGACACGGGGTGCGCCGTATCGGCGCTGAGATCACACCCGTGGAACCTGATCTAGTTCGTACTGGCGAAGGGATGTCCGAGATGACTTCTTCCACCCCCAGCAACCCGTCGCAGGGCTCAGTCCCGCGCGTTCTCTCCATCGCGGGAACGGATCCCTCCGGGGGCGCCGGCACTGCTGCCGACACCAAGTCCATCACCGCGGCCGGTGGGTACGCGATGGCCGCCGTCACCGCCCTGGTGGCCCAGAACACCCAAGGGGTGCGCGCGATCCACACCCCGCCCACCGAGTTCCTCACGCAGCAGTTGGCGGCGGTCAGTGACGACGTGGCGATCGACGCCGTCAAGACCGGCATGCTCGGCACCGTCGAGATCATCGAGACGGTCGCCGGGTTCCTTGACGAGCACCGTCCGCCCGTTGTCGTCGTCGACCCGGTCATGGTCGCCACCAGCGGGGACAGGCTCCTCGCCCCTGACGCTGAGGTGGCCATGCGCGAGTTCTGCCTCCGGGCAACCGTCATCACCCCGAACATCCCCGAGCTCGCAGTGCTGTGCCAGAGTGAACCGGCGAAGGATGCCGAGGAGGCCCTGGAACAAGCGCGCGGCTGGGCCAAGGAGACCGGGGTCGCCGTCATCGTCAAGACCGGCCATCTCGACTCCTCGCGCGTCGACAACATCTGGGTGACCCCGGAGGGGACGACGTACACCGCACAGATCATTCGGGTGGAGACGACGAACACCCACGGCACCGGGTGTTCGCTGTCCTCGGCCCTGGCCACTCGGCTGGGTGCCGGGGACGCTCCCGGTGACGCCCTGGGCTGGGTCACCAACTGGCTGCACGAGGCGATCCAGCACGGGTCAGAGTTGAAGGTAGGCCGGGGACACGGTCCGGTGGACCACTCCCACCGGGCACGACGACTGTCCGCCGATGCCTCGGCGGTGGCCTGGTTCGGGCCGATTGAACCGCTGGCATCTCCCGAGACCCTGGTCGGCTCGTCGGAATCAGCACCCACGGCTGCGGTGGCCCCGGTTGGTCCGTGGACGACGGCCCTGTGGCAGGCCAGCGAGGATCTGGTCCGTCAGATCCAGGCATCGGACTTCGTCGCTGCCCTCGTCGACGGCACCTTGACAGGACACGCCTTCAACTTCTACCTCGGGCAGGACGCCCAGTACCTGGCCTGTTACTCACGAGCTCTGGCCGCTCTTGCGGCTCGCGCCGTCGATCCGCAGGACTCGGTGTGGTGGGCGCAGTCATCCCAGACCTGCATCGTCGAGGAGGCCGCCCTGCATCGCACCTGGTTGGCGGGACGCGATCATGTTCCGGCTGGTCCGGTGACGACGGCCTACACGGATTTCCTACTGGCACGAACCCTGGGTGACGACTACGTCGTCGGGGTGGCGTCGGTCCTGCCCTGCTTCTGGCTGTATGCCCAGGTGGGAGCTGGATTGCCGCAGGTTCCGGAAGGCCATCCCTATGCGTTGTGGCTCGACACCTATCGGGACCCGGAGTTCACCAAGGCCATCTCGCACACCCTCGATGTCGTCGAAAAGGCCTTCGAACAGGCCGGCCCGGCTGCTCGGGCACGCGCGGCCCACGCCTACCTGACTGCCTGCCGTCATGAACTGGAGTTCTTCGACCAGGCAATGCGCGTCTGAGTCACCATCACCCCACTTCAGACACACACCATCTTTCAAGGACCTGCCTTCATGACCACCACAACTTCACTGCGCACCGCCACGAACACCTCGTTGACGATGCCTCCCGAAGGACGGGCCGCCCTGCGTGCTGGCGTCGTCGGCAACTGGATTGACAACATCCACGTCTTCCTGCCCCTGACGGCCCTCGCCCCTGCGATGGCGGTGCTCGCCGGGCCCTCGGCCAGCGCCTCCATGGGCGCCCTCGTCGTCATCGCCATGCTGCTGGGTCGCCCCCTCGGCGGAATGATCTTCGGACGCATCTCCGACCGGCTGGGACGCACCCGCACCACCCGGGTGGCCATTGCCGGCACCGCGACCTGCGCGGGGCTCATTGCCGTCATGCCCACCCACCAGCTCATCGGGGCGTGGACGATTGGGCTCATCCTGCTGCTGCGATTCCTGGGCGGGATCTTCGTCGCCGGTGAGTACTCCGCCGCCATCCCGTTGGCGATGGAATGGTCATCTCCCAAGAAACGCGGCTTGGCGTCCGGGGTCATCCTGTCGATGGCTCCCTGGGCCCAGGCATCGATCGCCTTCGCCGTCGCCGTCATGCTGGCCGCTCTCGGGCCGGACCGCTACGCCGCATGGGGATGGCGCATCCTGTTCGTCATGGGCGCTGCGATGAGCATCGGGATGATCGTCTACTACTCCCGGCGAGTCTGCGACGCCCCTCTCTTCCACCGCTCCGACAACTCCAAGGAGGCATGGAAAACCCTGACCCCCGGTGTGCGTGAGGTCATCGCCGGGGCGTGGGCGCCGGCCTTCTGGCAGGTGTTCACCCTCATGACGGGGCTGTGGCTGCTCACCGACACCACCGTCCTCATCCTCACCGCGCGACTGCGCACCGATGCCGGTCTGACGGCGACCGCGACCTCCTGGGTGATGGGAGTCGCCTCCGTTGGTCAGGCGATCTTCATGGCCCTGGCCGGGCACTGGTCCACGAGGGTGGGACGACGCCGTCTGCTGGTGTGCTGGGGAATCAGTGCTGCGGTGCTCGGCCCGCTGCTGTGGTGGGGAGCGATCAGTTCCGCCTCGGCCGGCAGGGCAGCCGTCTTCGCCGTCGCCCTCCAGGTGGCGACGGTGTCGGCCTACGGGCCCATCTCGGCCTACCTGTCCGAGAGATTCCCCACCGAGGTGCGCTCCACCGGCTACGGCATGGGATACAGCCTGTCCCTCATCCTGCCGGCGCTGTACCCCTTCTACCTGCCGGGTCTGGAGAGAGTGTTCGGACACCTCGGTGCGGTGCTGGTCCTCGTCGTGCTGGGTGGTTTGCTGGTGGTGCTGGGCGCCGCCCTCGGACCGAGGCTTTCGGGGGCTGACATCGACGCTGACATCGACGAGGTGGCGAGGGTGGCATGACGATCGACCAGGTGGTGGCGGCTGCTCGAGGTAATCCGCCCATGGTTCACTGCCTCACCGCGACGGTGAGCATGTCACTGGTGGCCGATGGCCTGCTGGCTGCCGGGTTACGCCCGATGATGACCGAGACCCTTGAGGAGGCTCCGGTCGTCGTCTCGGCTGCTGACGCCCTGTCGGTCAACCTGGGCACCCTGTCCACCGATGGCATGGTTGGTATTCCGGCTACTGTCGCCGCTCGGCCCAAAGACATCCCGTGGGTCCTCGACCCGACCGCGATCGGTCTGGCCCCGGTGCGTACCCGGATGGCTCGGGAGTTTCTGAACGAGGGTCCCGACGTCGTCAAGGGGAATGCCTCCGAGATCCTTGCTCTCGTCGGAGGACGAGGGGGACGCGGGGCCGACTCCGCCGACACCCCCGAGCACGCCGTTGACGCGGCCGTCGAGGTGGCGCGACGAACCGGGGGAGTCGTGGTGGTGTCGGGGCCGACCGATGTCGTCGTCACTGCTGACGGAGTGGCCGAGAAGATCTCCCGAGGCCATCCGCTCATGGCCCGGGTGACCGGAACAGGCTGTCTACTAGGGGCATTGACTGCCGGATGCCTGGCGGCAGTGGACGATCCGATGGAGGCGGCGGTCGCGGCCGTCACCTGGTTCGACGTCGCCGGCGAGGTCGCGGCGGCCCGTGCCGGCGGGCCCGGCAGTTTTCGTGTGCAACTGCTCGACGCCCTTGACGAGGTCGCGAGAACCGGAGTGGAGGGGACGAGATGACCCTGGACCTGCGTTGCTACCTGGTGACCTCGGGAACCGACCGTCACACCGTCGAGACGGCTGCGCTGGCCGCCGGGGCCGGTGCCGGAATCGTCCAGGTGCGAGCCAAGACCCTGGCCACCCGGGACCTGCTGTCACTGGTCCTTCGGGTCGGCGAGGCGGTGCATCGTGCGAACCCGAAGACGCTGGTTGTGGTCGATGACAGGGCCGACGTCGCCTGGGCAGCGATGCGCGCCCGCGGGAACGTTCACGGTGTGCACCTGGGAGTCGAGGACCTTCCGGTGCGTGATGCCAGGGCCATGCTCGGCCCCGACGCCATCGTCGGTTACACCACCGGA
Organism: Cutibacterium sp. LaCa_255; assembly: GCF_057458005.1. Taxonomy (NCBI): domain Bacteria; kingdom Bacillati; phylum Actinomycetota; class Actinomycetes; order Propionibacteriales; family Propionibacteriaceae; genus Cutibacterium; species Cutibacterium sp. LaCa_255. The sequence continues at coordinate 129,089 of NZ_CP190956.1, forward strand.
ACCCTGGACCTGGTGAGGTCGGCTGAGCCCTTCGCAGACGCCTTGGACTACCTAGGTGCCGGCCCCTTCCGGCCCACCCCGACGAAGGACTCCGGACGCCCGCCGCTGGGGGTGGAGGGGTACCCGGCTCTGGTGCAGGCGAGTTCTCTGCCCATCGTCGCGATCGGCGACGTCCAGGTTGACGACGTGGCTGCGCTGGCGACGACGGGCGTCGCAGGGGTTGCGATGGTGCGCGCCGTGATGGCCGCCGACGATCCCGCCGCCGTCGTCACGGAGGCCATCAAGGCCTTCGATCGTGGTCGGGAGGGCTGATTCCCCTGAGCCGAACGGTGACGCACGTCACACTTTCTGAACCGTTCGGGACTCGCCTGTTAGCAAATCGTTAGGATCCCACTCACCCCCGTATGGGATCCGTAGGGGAGCGCGACAACCTCCTTACGACACCGTTTCGATGGTTCCTGGTGCCGAAACCGGCACCCCGGGAAACCCCCGGGTCATCGTCAAGGAGCCTTGTCATGCTGGACGTTATCTGGCTGCTCGGTGTCGTCGTCCTCTTCCTCCTACTCGCCCTGTGCGTGAAGGGGGTCGACGCGCTGTGACCGTCCTCAACATCGTCGCGGCCATTCTCGGCATTGCGGCTGTCGTGTACCTCGTGATCGCCCTCGTCCGTCCGGAGCGTTTCTGATGACGTGGTTCTACTTCTTGGCGAGTCTTGTTCTTCTCGCCCTTGCGCTCGGGATTGCCCAGCATTACCTGGGCTCCTACATGGCCCGTGTCTTCACCTCTGACAAGGACACCAAGGTCGAGACCTTCTGCTACCGCCTCATGGGCGTCGACCCCCGTGCCGGACAGACGTGGAAGTCTTACGCCCGCTCGGTGCTGGCCTTCAGCTTCTGTGGCGTCGTCCTCCTCTACGCCCTCCAGCGTCTGCAGTCGTGGCTGCCCTGGTCCATGGACAAGGGGTCGGTGAACCCAGCCGTGGCCTTCAACACCGCGGTCTCCTTCGTCACCAACACCAACTGGCAGGCATACTCGCCCGAAGCCACGCTTGGTCACGTCGTCCAGCTCGCCGGCCTGTGCGTGCAGAACTTCGTCTCGGCTGCCACCGGCATCGCTGTAGCGATCGCACTGGTGCGTGGATTCATCGGACGAGGTGAGCACACCATTGGCAACTTCTGGGTCGACCTCACCCGCACCACCCTGCGCATCCTCATGCCGATCGCGGCCGTAGCAGCCTTCCTGCTCATCGTCGGTGGAGCTGCGCAGAACTTCATCGGCTTCATGCACGTCACCGGCATCGCTGGTGGGGACCAGATCATCCCGGGCGGACCTGTCGCCTCCCAAGAGGCCATCAAGGAGCTCGGCACCAACGGTGGCGGCTTCTTCAACGGCAACTCATCCCACCCCTTCGAGAACCCCCAGCCGTGGACGAACATGCTGGAGATCTTCCTCATCCTGCTCATCCCGTTCTCGCTGCCGCGCACCTTCGGAAAGATGGTCAAGGACGTGCGTCAGGGGCGCGCGATCCTCATCTCGATGATCGTGCTGTTCCTCATCAACCTCTTCGCGATGGCTGCCGCCGAGTTCTCCGGGCAGGGCACCGCCGGGCGCCTCGCCGGCGCCGCGATGGAGGGCAAGGAGCAGCGCTTCGGCCTGGCCCAGTCGGTTCTTTTCGCCAACTCCACGACGATGACGTCCACCGGCGCCGTCAACTCGATGCACGACTCCTACACCGCCATCGGCGGCATGGTCACCATGCTGAACATGATGCTGGGTGAGATCAGCCCCGGCGGCGTCGGATCTGGCCTGTACGGCATGCTCGTCATCGCCGTCATCGCGGTGTTCATCGCCGGACTCCTCGTCGGTCGTACCCCGGAGTACCTTGGCAAGAAGATCGGCCCGCGAGAGATGAAGCTGTCAGCCCTGTACATCCTCGTCATGCCGGCCCTGGTGCTGTGCGGGGTGGCCCTCAGTCTGGCCATCCCTGGTATTCGGGATGGTGTCGTCAACACCTCGATCTCAAACCCGGGTGAGCATGGACTGAGCGAGCTCGTCTACGCCTTCACCTCGGGCGCCAACAACAACGGATCGGCCTTCGCCGGTCTGGACGCCTCGACGGACTGGCTGTGCGCGGCGATCGGCATCGCCATGCTGCTCGGTCGTTTCGTGCCGATCATCCTCGTGCTGGCGCTGGCCGGAGCCCTTGCCGAACGCGAGCCCGTCCCGGTCACCGCAGGCACCCTTCCCACCCACAACGCGCTGTTCATCACCCTCGTCGTCTTCACGGCGATCCTCGTCACGGCGCTCGTCTTCTTCCCGGTCCTCACACTGGGACCGCTGGCCGAAGGACTGATCTGATCATGACCGTCATCACCTCGAATTCGCGTTCCCGTGGCCTCGCCGGGGCCCAGGTCCGCCAGGCCTTGCCCGGTGCCTTCCGCAAGCTCGACCCGCGTGCCCAGTGGCGCAACCCGGTCATGTTCCTGGTGTGGGTCGGTGCGGCCCTGACGACGATCGTCGCCGTCATGGAGCCGTTCACTCACATCACCGACGGCCGTGTGCCGACCGGATTCTCCGCAGTCATCGCGGTCTGGTTGTGGCTCACCGTGGTCTTCGCCAACCTTGCCGAGTCCATCGCCGAGGGCCGCGGCAAGGCCCAGGCCGAGACCCTGCGGAAGACCCGCACCGCCACCAACGCGCTGCGCGTCGACGGTTGGGACGAACAGATCGATCCCTCGGCCGAGCACACCGCCACCACCGAGATCGTTTCCTCGGACCTCAAGTACGGCGACGTCGTCGTCGTGACGGCAGGTCAGACGATCCCCGGAGACGGGGACATCATCTGGGGCATCGCCTCGGTTGACGAGTCGGCCATCACTGGCGAGTCCGCCCCCGTGGTACGTGAGTCCGGCGGCGACCGTTCCGCCGTCACCGGTGGCACGAAGGTGCTTTCCGACCGCATCGTCGTCAAGATCACCTCGAAGCCCGGCCAGTCCTTCGTCGATCGCATGATCGCACTGGTCGAGGGATCCGGACGCCAGAAGACCCCCAACGAGATCGCCCTCAACATCCTGCTGGCGAGCCTGTCGATCGTCTTCGTCATCGTCGCCCTGACCCTGAACCCGATCGCCTCCCTGGCCGCCAGGCCGGTGAGCATCACGGTTCTCGTCGCACTGCTGGTCTGCCTCATCCCGACGACCATCGGCGCCCTGCTGTCGGCCATCGGTATCGCGGGTATGGACCGCCTGGTGCAGCACAATGTGCTGGCCATGTCGGGCCGAGCCGTCGAGGCCGCTGGTGACGTCACCACCCTGCTGCTCGACAAGACCGGCACCATCACCTACGGCAATCGCCGAGCCAGCGAGTTCATTGCGATGCCCGGCGTTAGTGAGGAGGAGATCCGCGACGCGGCCGCCCGGTCCTCCCTGGCCGACCCGACACCGGAGGGCACCTCCATCGTCGACCTGGCTCGCGAGCAGGGATTCGACGCTGATGCCTGGGGTGATCAGGGGGAGGTTGTCCCCTTCACCGCTCAGACCAGGATGTCCGGCATCGACCTTCCCGACGGCACCGAGATCCGCAAGGGTGCCGGTTCGGCCGTGCGAGCCTGGCTGACGGAGTCCCACATCGACATGGATATCGACACCTTGGCCCACATGGATCGTCGTGTCGACGCCGTCTCCGAGTCCGGTGGTACCCCGCTTGTCGTCGCAGTGCGCACCCCCGACCATGTCGGCAAGGTCCTCGGCGTCGTCCATCTCAAGGACATCGTCAAGGAAGGCCTGACCGACCGGTTCTCCGAGTTGCGTCGGATGGGTATCCGCACCGTCATGGTGACCGGTGACAACCCGCTGACGGCTGCCGCCATTGCCAAGGAGGCCGGGGTCGACGACTTCCTGGCCGAGGCCACCCCGGAGGACAAGCTCGCCTACATCCACAAGGAGCAGGAGGGCGGTCGGATGGTCGCGATGACCGGTGACGGCACCAACGACGCCCCGGCCCTGGCCCAGGCGGACGTGGGCGTCGCCATGAACACCGGTACCTCGGCCGCCAAGGAGGCCGGCAACATGGTCGACCTCGACTCCGACCCGACCAAGCTCATCAGCATCGTCGGGATCGGCAAGCAGTTGCTCATCACGCGCGGCGCCCTGACGACCTTCTCCATCGCCAACGACATCGCCAAGTACTTCGCGATCATCCCCGCGATCTTCATGGCGACCTACCCGGGCCTGTCGGCCCTCAACATCATGGGCCTGCACTCCCCGGCGTCTGCAGTGCTCTCGGCGATCATCTTCAACGCGATCATCATCGTCATCCTGGTGCCGCTGGCTCTCAAGGGAGTGTCCTACAAGCCTGCCGGGGCGTCGAAGATTCTCGCCCGGAATCTGCGCATCTACGGCCTGGGCGGAGTTGTCGCGCCATTCATCGGCATCTGGCTGATCGACCTGCTCGTCCGTCTCATTCCCGGTTTCTGATCGGAGCCCATCATGATCATTTCCTCCAGGACTCGTACCCTCCTCGTCGGGCTGCGCTCGATCCTGTTGTTCACCGTCATCGTCGGCGTTGTGTACACCGGTGTCATGACCGGGCTGGGACAGCTCGTCCTTCATCGGCAGGCCAATGGCTCCCAGCTGGAGGTCAACGGCAAGGTGGTCGGCTCGACCCTCATCGGTCAGTCCTTCACCGACAAGGACGGCAAGCCGCTGCCGGAGTACTTCCAGCCACGCCCGTCAGCCGCCGGTGACGACGGTTACGACGGGTCCTCCTCGGGCGGTTCCAACATGGGGCCTGAGAACCCGGACCTGGCCAAGGCCATCAAGGAGCGTCGCAGCCAGGTGGCGACCTTCAACGGGGTGGATGCCGGCAGGGTTCCGGCCGATGCCCTGACGGCGTCGTCCTCTGGTCTGGACCCGCACATCAGCCCCGCCTACGCCGAGATCCAGGTCAATCGGGTCGCCAAGGCCCGTCACCTCGATCCCAGTGTCGTCCGTGAGATCGTCGCCAACAACACTGACGGACGCCAGCTCGGATTCCTTGGTGCGACTAGGGTCAATGTCGTGACCCTCAATGCCGAACTGGATCGTCAGCACTGACTGACGTGATCAGTTCGTGATCATGGCCTGAAGGAGGACGAGGTGGCTGCTCGGGGACGGTTGCGGGTGCTGCTCGGCGCGGCGCCGGGCGTCGGCAAGACCTACGCCATGCTCGACGAGGGCAAGCACCTGAGCAAGGGTGGGTCCGACGTCGTCATTGCCGTCGTCGAGACCCACGGCCGGGCAGCCACCGCGGCCATGACTGAGGGGCTGGAGATCGTCCCTCGCCACCTCGTCGAACATCGCGGCATCGAACTGTCCGAGATGGACCTCGACGGGGTACTCGCCTGCGATCCCGACGTCGCCCTGGTCGACGAGCTGGCCCACACCAACGCGCCTGGGTCGCGTCACGAGAAGCGCTGGCAGGATGTCGAGGAACTACTGGACGCCGGGATCGATGTCATCTCGACGGTCAACATCCAGCACATCGAGTCCCTCAATGACGTCGTCGAACAGATCACCGGGGTGCCGCAGCGCGAGACCATCCCGGACACCGTGCTGCGCAAGGCCAATCAGGTGGAGGTTGTCGATCTCGCCCCGCAGGCTCTGCGCGATCGGCTCTCGGGCGGCAAGGTGTACCCGGCAGAGCGGATCGACGCCGCCCTGTCCAACTACTTCCGACTGGGCAACCTCACCGCCCTGCGCGAGCTGGCCCTGCTCTGGGTGGCTGACGAGGTCGACCACGCCCTGGCCGATTACCGCAGTGAGCACGGGATCGACTCCCACTGGGAGGCCCGCGAGCGGGTGGTCGTCGCCCTCACCGGTGGGCGTGAGGGGGAGACCTTGTTGCGTCGCGGTGCCCGTATCGCCGCTCGAGCTGGTGGTGGTGAACTGTTGGCCGTCCACGTCACCACCGAGGACGGTCTGCGCTCCCCACACCCGGGTGAATTGGCTCGTCAGCGCGGATTGGTGGACCAGTTGGGAGGGTCCTTCCACCAGCTTGTCGGCGACGACATCCCGGAGGCCCTCATCGAGTTCGCGAAGTCGGTCAACGCCACCCAGCTCGTCATCGGGGCGAGTCGGCGTGGGAAGTTGTCGCGGCTGCTGACGGGTCATGACGTCGAGTCCGACATCATTCGGGCTTCGGGCGCCATTGACGTCCACATCGTCAGTCATGGTGCCCAGGCCAAGGGAATCCGGCTGCCACGGATAGGTGGGTCCTTGTCAACCCGTCGCCGCATCGCCGGTTTCGTCGTGCTGGCGGTCTTCGGGCCACTGCTGACCTGGTTGCTGGTGTCGACGCGCAGCCCCGAGGCCCTGACGACGGATGTGCTGACCTACGAGTTTCTGGCCGTCGTGGTGGCCCTGATCGGCGGTGCCCTGCCGTCCTTCGTCGCGGCTCTGGCCTCGGGTATTGCCCTGGACTACTACTTCACCAAGCCCTTCTACACCGTCACCGTCAACGAGCCGCTACACATGGTGGCTCTGCTGCTGTACCTGCTCACGGCTGCCCTGGTGAGCTTCGTCGTCGATCGCGCTGCCCGCAAGACCCGGGTGGCGCGTCGTGCGGCCGCCGAGTCAGGGCTGCTGGAGTCGGTGGCCGGATCGGTGCTGCACGGTGAGGATGCCGTCGAGTCGTTGTTATCCAAGGCGACCGAGGCCTTCGGGCTGTCGGGGGCCCGGGTCCTGACCGATGGACGCGTTGTGGCAAGCTCGGGTACGACCAGCGATGAGGTCACAGAGCAGCACATCGACAACCATTCGGTGGTCGAGTTCCACGGGCCTGAGCCGGACGCCTCCGAGCGTCGCCTGCTGTCGGTGATTACCACCCAGTTGGGGACGGCCCTGGACCAGCGGCAGCTGGAGGAAACGGCCAAGGCGGTGGAGCCACTGGCCGCCACGGACCGTGTGCGAACGGCCTTGTTGTCGGCGGTGGGACATGACCTTCGTCGGCCCCTCGCGGCCGCGACCGCTGCCGTTTCAGGTCTGCGCAGCGAGGGAGCCGGGCTGTCCGACCAGGATCGTGACGACCTATTGGAGACCGCCGATGACGCCCTGGGGAAACTGGCCAACCTCGTCACCGATCTGCTCGACGTCTCCCGGCTGCAGTCCGGGGTGCTCGGGGTCTCGGTGATGCCGGTCGACCCGGCCGAGGTCATCATGCCGGCCTTGGACGAGCTGTCCCTGGGGCCGGCGGATGTCGAGATCGATCTGGGGACCGACGTGCCCGAGATGGTCGCCGATCCGGCCCTGCTGCAACGGGTGGTCGTCAACCTGTTGTCGAATGCGCTGAGATATGAGCCAGCAGGTGGCCGGGTTCGGCTCACGACAAGCAGTTTCGCCGACCGGGTGGAGATCCGCGTGATCGATCATGGTCCGGGGATTCCGGAGGATCGTCGCGATGACGTCATGGTGCCCTTCCAGCGGTTGGGGGACGCCGACTCGACCGTCGGGCTGGGACTGGGGCTGGCCCTCTCGAAGGGTTTCGTCGAGGGGATGGACGGCACCCTCGCGTTGGAGGACACCCCTGGTGGTGGCCTGACGATGGTCATCAGCCTGCCGAGGGTGGGCCATCAGGCGGCGGGGCACGATGGTGTGGACCACGATGACATTGAGGAGGGGAGTGTCCGATGAAGATTCTCATTGCCGACGACGACCCGCAGATCCTGCGGGCACTACGGATCACCCTGGGGGCGCGCGGATACGAGATCCTGCTGGCCCGCGATGGTCAACACGCCCTCGAGATGGCCGTCGATCACAAGCCCGACATCATCCTGCTGGATCTCGGCATGCCGCGTCTGGACGGGGTGCAGGTCATCGAGGCGGTGCGGGGGTGGTCCCAGGCGCCGATCCTGGTCATTTCGGGGCGGTCGGGGTCGGCGGAGAAGGTGGAGGCCCTCGACGCCGGGGCTGAGGATTACGTCACCAAGCCCTTCTCGATGGATGAGTTGTTGGCGCGGATTCGGGTCCTGACGAGGAGGATTGGCCAGGACGAGGGGGATTCCGAGCCGGTCATCGCCTTCGGGTCGGTGCGGGTTGATCTGACGTCGCACACCGTTACTCGTGACGGGGCTGATGTCCGGTTGACGCCGACGGAGTGGCGGGTGCTCGAGCTGTTGATCCACAACGAGGGTCGGTTGGTGACTCGACAGACGATGCTGAGCCAGGTGTGGGGGTCGGAGCACGTCACCGACACCGGGTATTTGCGGCTGTACATCTCTCAGTTGCGCAAGAAGTTGGAGCCCGAGCCGAGCAACCCGAGGTATCTCATCACCGACGCAGGGATGGGATACCGGTTGGTGCTCGAGCCGGGAACGCCGTTCGCGTCATGAGAACCAGCCATGCAGACGCCGGTCGGCCTGGGCGGGGAGATCAGCTCTGCGGTCTTCGGTCGGGCCCCGCAGTCCGCCCTCTGCTCAAGCGTTTGTCAACCATGCGTAGGCACAAAGCTTGTCGGCGGTGAGGTTGGTGTTCATGACCCAGTGGCACGCGTTGTCGCTCGGGTCATCCGGGCCGAGAGTCTCTGCTTCGTCCGGATGGAGGGAGACGGTCAGCCCAAGTGTAGTGAAGAACGTGGTCGGGCCCAGAAGTTGCCCCAACTGCAGGCGAAGTTGCCGGGCACGGTCTGCGATCGTGGCGGCGAGTATGTCGTGCATCGCATAGTCCAAGTCGTACTCATCATCTTCGTCGTCGACGTCGATCAGGTCGTCGGGCTGCAGGAATGGCCTTTCGGCACCCCAGAGTTCCATGGTCGGCTCGTAGTCGCAGTTACAGCCCGTGTAGACCTCCTGGAACTGCCGCAGCAGGTAGCCTAAACCGGCCAAGGTCAACACGTGCTCGACGTAGTTCGGGTCATCGGTCACAAGGTGGGCTGGCACCAGTCCAGCCTCCGACATACGAGCCCAAGCCCACTTGAGCCAGTCGCACTTATCGTCATAGCTCAACTGGGCGAGCACCGCGTGAGTGATCTCGTCGGGCCAGATGGCCTCTGTCGGCTTGATGCTATTCATGGTCGGTCATCCCTCCGCCTTCCTGGCTCGCGAACGGAGCCTTGTGAACTCGCTCTCGATGGTGTCAGCGGGGTATGACAGTTCTGTGCTGTCCTCGCGGGATGATGGGCGGAACACGGACCCCGACACCGGAATGCTTTCCATCGGAGCTCGCGAGGTCGTGCCCGATCTTTGCAGCAAGTGTGAACCAGCCGTACGACGCATTCTCAACCGCGCCCTGTTCACCCACATCACCATCGACGACGAAGAGAACGCCCCCGACATCCCCGACGAGACCACCGCCAGCGTCCTCGCCCACACCACCATCGATGCCCCGGCCCACGTCACCGCAGAAACAAAACTGCCCCGCCATCAGGCGGGGCAGTTTTCGATTTTCTCTTCTTACGTGGAGCATAGGGGATTCGAACCCCTGACCTACTGCTTGCAAAGCAGCCGCGCTACCAACTGCGCCAATGCCCCGTGGACCCGAACAGTCTAGGGGAACTCAGCCCCTTTCGGCGAGTCGGGTACGGGCGAGTTGCTACACGGAGCTGCCAAAAAGTTGCTTGAAAACCCGATGATGACGTCACCATCTCGGTTTTCTGGCAGTTCCGTGTAGCAACGCGCCACCTACGACAGCACCTCGGTGGGGTTAACGACGACTGCCTCCAACCCACGCTCGGCCAACGCCGGAGCCAGGTCCTCGGCTCGACCACAGATCCCGATCCGCCAGTCGTCGGGGTTGAGAAATTGGCGCCACGCAGTGTTGGCTGACCATTCCTGACCATCCGCCTTCACCGAGGCCACTGCAGCCAGGTGATCGTCGACCCAGGTTGGCGCCAGACCCGCCCGCACCAGAGCAGCCACCTGGTGGGCCACTGAACCGGCGGTGTCGTACTGCAGCGGAGCAATCCCCACCAAGTGGTCACGGGCGGAATCAACCTCGTCGTCACGCAGGTCGTCGTCAGAGGTGAGGATGCTCAAGGCCTCGGCGATGGCGTCGGCACCTACCTCGGTCCGGAAGGACCCGGCGACCGTCGCCACCCCACCGTCAGGCAGTGGGCGCGCCGACATCCCGACTCCATAGGACCAGCCCTTGTCCTCGCGCAGCACTTGGTTGAGCCGCGACCCGAAGGTGCCGCCCAGGGCACCACACGCCACCTTGAGGGCTGCCCATCCAGGGTGGGCCCTCCCCACCGTGGCCTGCTGGATCCGCATGTCGGCCTGCACGGCGTCGGGACGGTCCACGAGGATCACTCGTGGCCCACCGACCCGAGGTGTGGCCGGAACGATCTCCGCCGCTGACCCGGTGGCCGTCCATTGCTCGAACACCGACAGATCGAGGTCCTCGACCCCTTCACCGGCCACCACCAGCACGGCGTCGCTGAGGGTCCAGTGTGCGGTCCAGAACTCCCGGGCAGCTTCGGCATCGAGCTTCTCCACCGATGTCAGAGTGCCAATGGTGGGCAGGGCCGATCGCGACCCTTCCGGCCAGAGGGCACGGGCGGCTGCGAGCCCGGACAAGGCCGATCCACGCTGGCTGGTCTGGGCCAGGGAGGCTCGTGCCATGTCGAGCTGACGGGAGATGTCGGTCTGGGCCAGACTGGTGGTCCGCAACAACTCGACGAAGAGCTCGGCGGCAGCATCGAACCTTGTCACGGGCACGTCGACACCGACGTGGCTGCCGGCCAAACCGGCTGCCCCGTCGTAGCTGGCCCCGATCGACTCCATCGCCTCGGCAAAGGCGGCGTCGGGGTGAGGTGTGGTCGACTCGTCGGCGGTGCGGACGACGAGCCCGGCCAGCCCCTCGAGGCCGGCGGGCTCGGCACTCAAGGGTGCGTCCAACCCGATTTCCATGGTGATGATCTTCTGCCCGGGCATCGGTACGCGCACCACCGTCAGTCCGGTGGACAAGTCATCCACGATGCACGTCGGGAAGGACCACGGCGAGCCTGGCTGCACGTCGGGACGATCGTTGAGGTTCATCACGCCACCTCCTTGTGGACGACGGTCGATGCTTGCTCAGGGGAGAGCCACCGATTCGCGGCCTCGGTGACCTGGTCGGCGGTGATCGCACGCACCCGGTCGAGGTGCGTGTTAACGAGGTTGGCGTCGCCCAACAGGGTCTCGTGCATATTGAGCAGGTCGGCCCGTTCGTCGACGACCGCCAAGGATTCCAACCAGTCCCGTTCTACCTGCGCCCGGGCCCGCTCCAGTTCGGCCTCTCGCGGCCCGCTGGCAGCGAACTCGGCAATGATCTCGTCAACGGCTCCGGTCAGCTCCTCCTCGGGGACTCCCGGCTTGAGGTGGGCCGACACCAAGGCTGCCGAGGACCCCCGGGACAGCCCGAAGTCGTTCATCGCGATGCCGTCGACCAGGTGACGCTCCCTCTCGAGGGTGCGGATGAGACGCGAACTCATCCCGGATCCGATGGCATCGATGGCCATCGCCACGGCGAGGTTGTCAGGATCGGTTATGGGCGGGGTGGCCCAGGATCGGGTCACCGCGGTCCGGGGCACCGGGCGCTCGACGACCACCCGCGGGTTGTCGTGGCGAACTGGTCCCTGGATGCGCGTCGGGAGGTCTCCGGGAGCAGTGGGCGCCGCTCCCAGGTACTTCTCGGCGAGAACGAGACCTTCATCAGCCTCGACGCACCCGGAGATGACGAGAACAGCGTTGTCGGGTCGATACCAGGTGGAATGGAAGGCAGTCACGTCGTCGAGGCAGGCCGCGTCGAGATCGGGCACCGAACCGATGGTCGGATGCCCGTACGGATGCGTCTCCCCGAACCGTCCGTCCAGGAGTAGATCGAGCAGGTCACCATAGGGGGTGTTGTCGTAGCGCTGCCGCTTCTCCTCCTTGACGACCTCCCGCTGGGTGGCGAGGTTCTCCTCGGTGACGGCCAGATGGGCCAACCGCTCGGCCTCCAACCACAACGCCAGCTCCAACGCCCCGGCGGGAACCGTCTCGTAGTAGTTGGTGCGGTCGAAGCTGGTGGACGCATTGGCCGACCCTCCCACCGACTCGACGGTGGCCAGGTGTTCGCTCGACGCGATGCCGCTCGTGGTGCCCGAGAACATCAGGTGCTCGAAGAGGTGGGCGAACCCGAAACGGCCGACCTCCTCGTCGGCCGATCCCACCTGGTACCAGATGTTGACGGCGACACCGGGGGAGGTGGCGTCTGGATTGACGACCACGCGCATCCCGTTGTCGAGGGTCGTGCGGTGTAGCTGGAGGCCTTCTGACATGGGTTCGAGCATAGGGGCAGCCGATGACGCCGTGGGTCGGCTCGTGGTGGCGAAGTGGTTTCTGGGGCTCGGTATCACCACCCTCCGTAGCACTGCCCACGATCATCAACCCGATCACCACAGGCGGGCAGAAGGACCCTCAAAATCTCTCCCACAACCCGTTGCGGAACACCACCTGCGCCGATTCGTCCTTATCACGCCGTACCCTGGAGGGTATGCAGACGCAGCGAAACGTGGTGTCCCACGCCCTGCAACGCCGTCACACCTTGGAGGCGTTGCTCAGCCCCCAGGTTGACCTCAACGCCCCCACGGCATGCGACGCCGACCCCATGTTGGTGCGTGCCGCCATGCACCACGGCGAGCCCCTCGACGACGACTGTCCGGTCTGCGAGTCGCCGCGGCTGGTCCTGCTGCGCCATGTCTTCGGCCACCAGCTGGGCCAGTACTCGGGACGCATCCGCACCGTTGACGAACTGGAGGAGATGGAGCACCAGTTCGGTGAGTTCCACGTGTATGAGGTCGAGGTCTGTCCCGACTGCTTGTGGAACCACATCCTCGTCGACTACGTCCTGGGGGATGGTCGACGTCGTCGCCCACCTCGCCATCAGCCGACCGTGGAGGACATCTATGGCTGATCACAAACCTGCCAAGCACCCAGCACACCGGGCCACCCATGCGTCGAGCGGTGGCACCCGGTCGGCGCGCCCCGCGGCCAGACCGAAACACGGACGCCACACCAAGCTGAAGAAGTTCCTGTGGGGCCTGCTGGTGACGATCCTGTCGCTGGCGATCATCGCTGTCATTGGTGTCTTCGTCGCCTATGAACGCACCGAGCTGCCCGACCCCAACCATGACTTCCAGACGAACACCTCGTTCATCTATTACCGCGACGGCAGCCGACTCGGATCCTTCTCGGTGCAGAACCGTCAGTCGATTCCTTACAAAGCGATGCCCAAGGACCTGCGCAACGCTGTCGTTTCAGCCGAGAACCGCACCTTCTGGACGGATCCTGGCATCTCGGTCAAGGGTATGGTGCGCGCCGCATGGGCCATTTCGCGCGGTGGTGAGATGCAGGGTGGCTCGACGATCACCCAGCAGTACATCAAGGTGTTGTACCTGTCCCAGGAACGCACCATGAGCCGCAAGTTTAAGGAGCTCCTCCTCGCGGTGAAGATGGGCAAGGAGGTGTCCAAACAGGACATTCTCGCCGGCTACCTCAACACCATTTACTTCGGTCGTGGAGCTTACGGGGTCCAGGCTGCCGCGAAGGCGTTCTTCTACACCGACGCCTCCAAGCTCACCTTGTCCCAGTCGGCAGTGCTGGCGGCGGTCCTCAACAGCCCTGCCAACTTCGACCCCAAAGGCGGAGTGGCCGCCCGGGAGAGGTTGCTGCAGCGTTACCGCTACGTCCTCGACGGCATGCTCGAGGCCGGAAACATCACCCAGGCCCAGCATGACGAGGCGTATCGGCAGCTGCCGAAGTTCCCGAAGGTCCCCGACTACAACCGGTGGGCTGGAACCGACGGATACCTTATGAAGATGGTCCATGACGAGCTCATCGCGAGGGGATTCTCAGACCAGCAGATCAAGGGTGGCGGGCTCAAGGTGACGACCACCCTCGATCGCAACGACCAGAAGGCAGCGGTTGCCGCCGGCCAGAAGTACAAGAGGATCGCAGGCCGCAACGCAGGCTCCAAGGGGGCGGAGAATCTTCATCCGGCTCTCGCCTCGGTTGACGTCAAGACCGGTGGTGTGTTGGCTATTTACGGTGGTGACGACTACATCTCCAACACTCGTGACTGGGCTCGCACTCCACGTCCGGCGGCGTCGACCTTCAAGACCTATGCGGCTGTGGCTGGGATGCGGCACGGTTTCAGCCTGCGCTCCCGGTTGGAAGGCGACGCCTTCACTCCCGATGGCGACACGACGGAGGTCCGCAACGAGAACAACCGGAACTACGGCACCGTCAGTATGCGGCGAGCCATTGCGAAGTCGATCAACACCGCCTTCGTCGACATGGTCTCGCGGATGAAGGACGGCCCGAAGGACGTTGTCCAGGCCGCCAATGCCGCCGGGGTTCCCAAGGGCACCGGATGGGACCTCAACAACCGCATCGCCCTGGGCACCGCCGAGGTGAGCCCACTGGCCCAGGCCGGCGGCTACGCAACGATCGCGAATGACGGTAAGAAGGCCACCCCTCACGTCGTTGGCAAGGTCGTCGACCAGTCAGGCAAGGTCGTCTACCACGCCCCATCGCCGTCTGCGCAGGCCATCGAGGCTGACATCAGCCACGATGTCAGCTATGCCCTGCAGTCTGTGGTCGAGGAAGGCACCGGTCGAATCGTGGCCGACTTCGACCATCACGTCGCTGGAAAGACGGGTACCTCCGGCGTCGGCGATGGGGTGACGGCTGCCTGGTTCGTCGCCTACACCAAGCAGATCTCGACGGCCGTCATGTTCGTCGCAGGTGACAGCGGTAATGAGAACCTCGACCCCTACGCTCGCGAGGGGGCTACCGGCTTCCATGGCGGCGATTACCCGGCGCGCACTTGGCGCGACTACATGGAGACGGCGATGAAGGGGATGCCTGATGAGTCCTTCGCCGACCCTGATTGGGTGAATCTGTCCGGCAAGCACTACGGCGAGACCAAACGTCCGGAAGTGCCAGTTGAAGAGGATTCTCGGGACACCTCCGACAATTCGGACTCGAACGATCCTGAGTCGCCGGTTGAGTCGTCGGCGCCGGTCCCCACGGCGTCGACGACCCCGAGTTCCAAGCCGTTGCCGACGGCCAGCCAGGAGCCTCCCAAGCCGTCTTCGACGATGACGAGGACTGAGCCGACCCACACCCGGCGCCCGACCCATATCCCTAGACCGACGCACACCTCCAGACCGACGCACACCTCCAGACCGACGCACACCGCCAGACCGACACACACCAGCCATCCCACTTCGGGAGAGACGACGCGCGGCGGACTCCAACCGGGTGGTCCGGGCCACAATGGGTAGCCTGACCACGTGACCATCCCCGATCAGAACGACGACGCCGTGGCGGCCAACAGTCATGCGGTCGCACGCCCGAACGGCGGATCCATGGGTTACGCAGGTCGCCGTGTCCTTGATGTCCCGAGGCGATCCCGCGTATCTCAGCTGGGGCTGGATCGCCGTATTGGTGGGCGTATGGGGCGTCATGCCTGGCCACGCGGCATTTTCTTCGACCCAGGTCCGTGGGCTGTTATGAGCGCGATCGTGGTGTGGTTGCTCACGATATACCGCGTCACTCCGTGCGTGCAGCATGTCGCGTCCAAGACCGTCGATCCGTACCAGCGGCAGTGCTACTCGGGCATTCCGACGATCTATCGGTCCTCGGGAATGGGCCACGGCGGATCACTCTTCTCGAACCCCGACGTCGCCCAGACCCCTCTCGTGACTGTTCTCATGGCCTTCTGTCGCCGTGTGGTGTGGGTCTTCGGTGCGGAAGTCTCCCCGAAGGCCACTGACCAGCAGGTTCTCGACGCAGCCAACGCCTATTGGGGAGTCGCCCAGGTTGTGCTCTTCGTGGCTTTCCTGGCCGTCGTCATCTCGGTCATGCTGCTGGGGCGCAGTTCGGACACCGACCTTCCCGTCGACGAGGAGGGCCGTCCCACCCAGGCCCGACGCCGTTCCTGGGACGTCTTCTGGGTGGTGCTGTGCCCAGCGGTCTACCTGGCCGGTCTCATCGACTTCTCCATGGTCCCGGTCGCCCTGGCCACCACGTCGATGCTGGCCTGGTCCCGTCGCCGTCCATGGTTGGCCGGGATCCTCATCGGTCTGGCCTGCGCGGGAAGCCTGCAGGCCGCCGTGGTGGCCTTCGCCGTCCTGGTGTGTTGTCTGCGCGCCACGCGGCTTCCGGAGCTGGGACGATACTTGCTGTCCGGGTTCCTTGTGTTGGTGGCCTGTCATGTCATCGCGTGCTGCCTCAGTCTGACGACCTGGTGGACCTACCTGCGTTCGGCCTTCTGGTCAGGCACTGGTCTGGGCACGATGTGGTACGTCATCCAGGACTCCTCGGGCGGCACGATCCCTGGGATCGGCTGGATCACCGGCGCCTTGACGGTTGGCGGCCTGCTCGGTCTGGCATGGCTGTCGATGACGGTCCCGAGGCGTCCGCGGATCGCACAGGTCGCTTGCATGGCCCTGTTGATCCTCTTCATCACCAACAAGGTGTACTCGCCGCAATGGGTGCTGCTGCTCGTTCCGTTGGCTGCCCTGGCCCGTCCCGATTTCCGCGACTGGGCCGTCCTCATGGTGGGGGAGTGCTTTTACTCCTTGGCCGTCTGGGCCCATCTCGGCGGGCTGTCTCTGCCGGGCGGGTCCGATGCCGACATCGTCTACTGGGCCTCCATCGTGCTGCGCCTGGCCTGTGAGATCTGGTTCGCGTGGGGAGTTGTCGACGACATCCGACGGCCGTGGAATGACGTCGTCAGGGTGGGGTATGCCGACGATCCCACCGGTGGGGTGCTCGACCACGCACCAGACCCAGCGCCCGAAGGTGAACCCGCCGCGGAGGCTGCCCGGTGACGCGCACCGGAGCAATGAGGTCGACGCGAGTCGCGACGTCATTCACTCCCGCCGATGACGGACGCCTGGTGGCCCAGACATGGTTGGGGAGTCGAACGATCCTGTTCATCGTCGCCGTGGTCGGCATGACCGGGTACCACCGCACCTTCTCCCAGGTGACGGGTAACTGGGACGTCCAGCACTTCATGTCTATCGCCCGCAATGGGTACGCCGATCCCCTGGAAATGGCCTTCTTTCCTGGCCTTCCGGCACTGCTCAAGGTTGGCAGCCTCATCGGTCTACCGATGGAGGTCACCGGAGTTCTGCTCGGCCTGGTCGGGTCGGCCTTGGCGGCCTGGGCGCTGTTCCGTATCGGCGGCACGGTCCCGGCGTGTTTGTGGCTGATCGCCCCGACGGCGGTCTTCACCGTCGTCGGGTACACCGAGTCCCCGTTCTGCGCCGCCGCATTCTGGTCCTGGGAGCGTGCCCGAGCCGGGAAATGGTGGCCAGCCGCGTTGCTTGCCGGACTGGCGTGCACCTTCCGAGTGTCGGGGCTCTTCCTTGTCGGTGCCCTGGCCGTGATGGCAGTCCTTGGTGACGGGGACCAGCGCCGTCCCACCAGCCAAGCCGCTCGACGCCGCCGTAATACCGAGATCGTCAATCGGCTTTCGACCCTGCTGGTGCCAGCCGCTGTCCTCGTGGCTTTCGCAGTGTGGCTGCATCGGCTGACAGGGTCGTGGACGGCCTGGTCCCAGGCGCAGACCAAGGGTTGGGGACGCGGTTTCACTACCCCGGTCGAGACACTGCGACACACCTTGCCCGCGACCCGCCCCGAGACCTGGGAAGCCACCTACGGGTCAGGGGCAGCCGGAGTGGCGATCGTGTTTCGGCTCGAGCTGGTCTCGGTCGTCCTGGGTATCCTCGTCTTCATCTACTGCCTGATCCGTCGCCGTTGGGCCTCGGCAGCGTGGGTTGGTATCCAAGTCGTGGCCTTCTCGATCGGTTATTGGTACATGAGCGTCAACCGTGCCACTCTGTTGTGGTTCCCGCTCTTCGTCGCGCTGGCTGAGCTCACTCGTGGCCCGTCCAAACCGCCCGGTCTGGTGTTGCTGTGGCGCGGAATCATGGGCATTGTCGTTGTCGTCGATCTCGCCGTCGTGGTGTGGTGGGGCTGGCGATTCTTCACCGGGGGGTGGGCCAGTTGAGTTCAGCGCCAACACGGGTGGGCTGGTATCAGCGGTCGATCGGTGCTCTGACGTCGTGGGGTTTGACGGCCCTCATGGTCGTCGCGGCTGTAGCCGATTTGCGCCACGGGTTGACGCAGCCTCCGTGGCTTGTCAGTAGCTACCTTGTCGTCGACGTCCTGATCGTTCTGGTGTGCGCCCCGGCCGTGTGGCTGCGTCGGCATGATTTGGGACGAGCCGGTACATGGATGATTGCCGCGGCGGGTGGCCTCATGGTGTGGGCACTGGTGTCTGCCAGTGTGTGTCCTCTCCCATCTCTCTCTCGCATCACAGTAGGGCGTGAGTTTCTTGTGATGCCGGCTGTCACATCCTTGATGACGTTGCTGGCTGGCGTGACGATTGCCTGCGGGCTGGCGGTTGAGGCATCAGGGCGTGATCTCATTGCCCGGTTGTGGTGGCCTGCCGTGGCCCTCACATGCGCATCATTCGTGCAATGGCCCCGAGCGATGAAGGTGCATGGCTCTCCTCGGCTGGCTACCGGGATGGGTGGATCAGCGGTGATTCACGTGGCTTTGCTGCTGGCCTGCGGCGTGCTGGTCGCTGCTGCGGTAGCGCATTTCCGCACAGCGCTGAGTGTTCTCTTCGCGTGCGCTGCTCTGCTTGCCGTCGTTCTGACGGGGTCTCGGGCAGGGCTTGCCTGTGCAGCGCTGTTCAGCGTGGGTTGCGGGATCGGTTCGGTGTTGTGGCGACGGTCCGCCCCCGCAGTAACCGCCCGTCACCGTCGCCTGGTCTGGGCAGGGCTGGGAGCTTTGGTGATGATGGTCGCTGTCATGGTGGCCCTGGTACCCGGTTTACGGCGCATGTTGAATCCGTCGGATCCGCTCCGGGCCCAGACCGTGCATGTCGGAGTAAGTCTGTGGTCCAGCGATTGGAGGCACGTGTTTGTCGGGCACGGCTTCGGCCGGTTGTGGCCCTGGTACCTCTATGACTCACATGCCTGGCGTGAGCCATGGCGGGGCATGATCCTCACTCACTGGGGCCGTAGCCTCAACAGTGCCCACTCGACTGTGCTGGCGGTACTGGTGGAGCTAGGGCTGATCGGTTTGTCCTTGCTGTTCGTCACCCTGGCAGTACCGGTGATTCGTCTGGTTGCTGAGGTCACCCGCGGGTCCTGGTCGCCGCCGCATGCCGTTGTGCTGTGGAGTGTGATATCCACCATGCCGGCATTCCTGCTCGACACCTACCTCTTCAAGAACTTTGGCGTCAGTATGTGGTGGTGGGTGGTGGCGTTCACGGCCGTTCTGTGTGGGGGTCAGCGCCCCTTGAGTACCTCGCGGCAAAAAGCTGGGTAGACGACGGAATCGCGGAACTGGTCCTCCCAGAGCTGCCGGGAGGCCTGGCAGGTCTGCCGATACTCGTCGTCGGGCATTGTTGCCAGGCGAATCAGGGCCTTGGTGGCCTGCACGT
This sequence comes from Cutibacterium sp. LaCa_255, assembly GCF_057458005.1. Classification (NCBI taxonomy): domain Bacteria; kingdom Bacillati; phylum Actinomycetota; class Actinomycetes; order Propionibacteriales; family Propionibacteriaceae; genus Cutibacterium; species Cutibacterium sp. LaCa_255. The sequence goes on from NZ_CP190956.1 coordinate 148,549, forward strand.
CAGTGAACTCGGCAGGAAGCAAGTGACCGTTAGCCGACGACACGATCTCGCTGACTCCGCCGACATTGGTGGCGACAATCGGGATGCCGAGGGACGCCACCTCCATCATGGACACCGGCAACCCCTCTGATGACGACAGATTGACGAAAACCGACGGACTGAGGCTGCGCTGGGTTTCCATGACTGCGGCATTGTCGACGTGGCCAAGGAGAGTGACCGACTCCTCAACACCGTGAGCAGCGATTTCCTGACGCAACGCACCCATGTCCGGGCCATCGCCCAGGTGTGTCCACCGGGCGTCGATACCGTGGTCACGAGCCGCGGCCAGGATAGCTGGCATGCGCGTCATCCTCTTGACTGCCCCAAGGTGGGCGCAGCTGATGATGGTGAACGGCTCCCTCTGGCACTCAGCCATCGTGCCGGGGTCGGGAGTTCCAAGATGACGAGTGTGGATCTTGTCGGCGAATTGCGGCCAGGTGTGCTGCAGCTCCTGGGTGCCTTGGTCGGACACCGGGCACACCGCGTCCATACTGCTCAGCAGCAGCTTCCGCTCGGGAATGTGGTTGCGGGGGGAGATGCTGGGGTAAAGATCGTAACCATGGGCCCGAGAGACCACCCGGTCCACGGTGATCCCCTGGGAGCGCAGATGGTCGGCCAGCAACGTAGCGGTGCGGGCGGTGATGTGTAACCAGAACGAGTAGATCGTGACGTGGCTGTCGGGCGACAAATGCAGGGAAGGGATGTGTGCGAGGAGGCCGTCAAGGGCATTCTGGGCGCGTGCCTCGAACAGAGCATCGGAAACAACCAGACGAGGTTCCCGGCGGGCAGCCGACCAATCCACTCCTTGCACCGGCAGGTGACGCAGTCCCTTGACCAGAGCCCGTCCGCGGGCAGCACCCTGGGGGGCGCGGGCCCCAACCCGCCAGATGCGCGCATTGTCGGGCACATCTCGGGTCACCTCGGCGTCTCCTCCCGCTTGGACAGGGGCGATAACGACCTGGTCGAAGGATCGGCACAGGTGACTAATCTCGTTTTCCAGGAATTCTTCCCCCCGTTCCAGGGGGTACGAGTTGGTGAGGAGGATCAGCGTCGACTCACGATCTGCCATGTGTCAACCCTAGCCCTGTGTTGCGGATGTCGGTCGTAGGGAGCGTCTCGGGTACCGTTTGGCATGAAATGCCCGGTGGATCTGAGGAGAATCATGTCGCGCACTGACCGTGAGGTCCGACGCTGCATCTACCACGTGCCGTACCCACTCGACCCGAACACCACATTCGGGGGTCAGAAACGAGCGGTTGCGATGCTGAAGGCCCTGGCCGACTGGGGAGAGGTCTGGTTGGTTGCGGGAAACGCAGCTCAGCGGCGCCGCCAGATGAAGGTCGTCATGGATGCCGTCAAGGCCGGCACCCGATTCGAGTTCTGCTACTCGGAGTCGTCGACGATGCCGACAGCCCTCACCGAGCCACATCACCTGCCGACCCATCCCATCGAGGATTTCGCCTTCCTAGCCCGTTTACGTCGCCACGGCATTCCGGTTGGTCTGTTCTACCGGGATGTTTACTGGAAGTTCCCCATCTACGGAGAAGGCGTGCCGAAGGCCAAGCAGATGGTTGCACAGGCGATGTATCGCTACGACCTGCTCGCCTACCGTCAGTGCCTCGACGTGCTCTTCCTGCCCTCGTTGCGGATGGGGGACTGGGTTGACGTCGGAGATCGGGTGCTCAAGGTGCCTCTGCCTCCCGGCCATGACATCGACGAGACCCCGGCAGCAACCCCGTCGTCGCCCCTGTCGTTGTTCTATGTTGGCGGGCTAGGGTCTCTCTACGATCTCAGGGCGTTCTGTGAGGCTGTTTCGAAGGTTCCCGACGCATCCTTGACGATCTGCACCCGACCGAAGGAATGGGAGCAGGCTCGCAAGGACTATGAGCCGGTCATGAAGGGCAATATCAAGGTTGTCCACGCCAACGGTAAGAAGGAGCTCGAGCCCTACTTCGCGGCAGCGAACGTGGCCGTGTTGGCGATGGCTCCGCACGAGTACCGTGACTTCGCGGCCCCGCTTAAGCTCTTCGAGTACATCGGCAACGGCAAGCCGATCATCGCGACTCAGAACACTTTCGTCGGCGATGTGGTTTCGCGCGATCAGATTGGTTGGACGGTGAAGGCTTCGGTCGACGAGTTTGTCACTTTGCTGACAGACCTTGTGGAGCATCCGGATCACGTCGAGTCGGCCCGGGACAATGTTATGGCTGCCCGCGACCAGCACACCTGGCCAGCCCGCGTGGAGCAGCTCGCCGACGTTCTGGCGGCGGTGGATCGACGATGAGTGCGGTTGGTTCCGTTATGACTTCTGAGGTCGACCAGCCCCGAGCCGCGGCGGCCCCTTCCACGGCTGGGATGTGGTTGGGGGGAGTTGCGGCACTGCTCGTCATGCGGCTGCCGATGAGCTTCCTCTTGTTGCTCGTCGTTCCGTGGATCATTCTGCTTGCCCAGACGAGGTATCGCTCTGGCCTCAGGGCGGGTCCGCTGGCAGCCCTCGAGGTCTGCTGCATGGTTACCGCTGTGATCGCGGTGGTATTCCATCCGAGTCTCCTCACCAGCATTGGCAACAGTGCCGTCATCATGCTTGCCGTTGTGGGATTCACCTTGGCGGTGTTCCGCTCTGCCGACCCCAGCAAGACGGCCCGTCAATCCCTCTCGGGGTTGTACTGGGGTGCCCTCCTCGTCTGGTTCATCGGTCTAGGTGAGATCCTCACGGGCATCAAGCTTCTCCCGCTGCTCTATCCAGAGGCCAACACCGTTTCGGCGGTCTCAAAGAGTAGGTGGATTGTCACGGCGACCTATCCCAACTACAACGACTACGGCGTCGTCATGACGATGCTTTTCACTGCCTTGCTGGCCAAGATGTGGTTCGATCCGAGGCGAGGGGCAGTCAAACTCGGTCGGCTGTTCGCGCTGGTCACATGTTTCGGGATGATTCTGATGGGAGGCTCTCGCGGAGCTCTCTTGGGATGCATGTGCGCGGTGGCCCTGCTAGTCATCCTGAATGTCCGACGCCTCCATGCCGCGGCCATGGGTGTCAGGGCCTTCTTCTGGGGCACCACTCTGGTCGTCGCGGCCGGAGGCGGGTTGTGGATGAGCCCTTACGTCCAGGACCACTCGACTGCTGAGAGAGGGAGGATCATGACCAATGCTGTGAGCATGCTCATGAGTGATCCGATTGCCCTCCTATTCGGGTACGGATCGCTGTCGGAGTACCAGAACGAGGCAAATGCTCGTTTCGGGGACGTCCTCATGGATCCCCACAACCTGTTGCTGGAACTAGTGTTGCGCTACGGGATTGTGGCGATGATCCTCTTCGTGGCGTGCTGGCTATGGATCGCGGTCAAGGGTTTCCTCCCGCGTCGCCCCGCTGTGGACTGGCAGGCGGCCTTCGCCCTCACCGTTGTCATGCTCTTGCCCGTGCTTGGAATCGTCCCATCCTCCACCCTGCGCTACCACGTGACCTGGCTGTACCTGGTCGTGGCGTCGTGCCTTACTGCGCAGATGATCGCGTCACGCCGCTCGGAGCTGGGGACGATGGTGGCCCACCAGGAGCGAGTCGACGTGACGCCAGATCAATCAGGCTGAGGCGTTGCGACGTCTTGAGGAGCGATACTCCAGCAGGCCCATGACGAGGAGTCCGAGGACGAGGCCGGCGCCCACCCCGACGGACGGGGAAATCATCTTGCCGGGGTCGTCGGAGTCCTTGACCTTCGGGGCCTCCAGGTTGGGGTCCGAGGGGAATGCCTGCTGAACGACGGTTAGCTTCGGATGAGGAAGCCCGTGAAGAGGGCTTGGAGCGACGGCATTCGCCGTTTCGGTGAAGGCGCGCGCATACGCGTTGGCGCGGCGAATTGCCTGACCTTCGTCAGTTCCCAGTGCGTAGACGGCGATCACCGTTCCGCCTCCACCCCAGTGGACCGAGGCGGCCTTCTTGAGATCATCGGCAGTGGTGCCGTCATGAAGGTACTTGACGGCCGCCTTGACGGTCGGTTCGGGAGTGGCGAGTGCCACGTAGTTGCTCATGATTTTCGAGACGGTGGACGACTCGATGATTGCCTGGGCCTCGGTGCGGGGCTCGGGCAGGGTCACCATGATGTGGCCATGGGCAGCGACCTTACCGACGGTGTCCTTGGGGGCTATGAAGAGGGAATAGCCAACGAGGATTCCAGCGACCACAACGAAGGTGAGTAAGCCGGCGAACCAGTGTCGCACGAGTCCCTTGAGGAATCCGAGCAGGTCGATGGGCTGGTTCGGGTCGTGCCTACTGCTAGCAGTGTGAGATGCGACTGCGGTGGCATCGTGTTCAGGCTTGGAGGATCCAGAGTCCACGAGAGAGGGTTCTGATGGGAGGTTGCTCACGTCAGTGCATGGTACACAGGGCAGGCGAGAGACCCAGTGATTTCCAGGGGGCGCGACTATTTTTGAGTGCTCTTTTTGCGACACGTTCGGTCAGGATGGACTGGGGGCCATGGCAGTTGTGCACGGCACGAGTAGGCTGGTCTTGATGCAACCGGTACGAAAGGCGTCCCACATGGGTGAACCACGGATCATCGACACCGCCGATCTGGACGACGGTGTGACTATCGGCGACGGTTCGTCGATCTGGCACCTCTCCCAAGTCCGCAGCGAGGCTGTGCTCGGACGCAACGTCGTCGTGGGTCGTGGTGCCTACATCGGCGAGGGCGTCCACGTCGGCGACAACTGCAAGATTCAGAATTATGCGCTGGTCTACGAGCCCGCGAAGCTGGAGGACGGGGTCTTCATCGGCCCGGCGGTGGTCCTCACTAATGACCACTTCCCGCGCGCCATCAACCCTGACGGCTCCCTCAAGTCGGCTGACGACTGGGAGCAAGTGGGGGTGACCTGCAAGCGCGGCTGCTCCATCGGCGCCCGCTCGGTGTGCGTCGCGCCCGTCACCATCGGTGAGTGGGCCACGGTGGCTGCTGGATCGGTCGTCACCAAGGACGTCCCGGCGTATGCCCTGGTGGCTGGAGTTCCAGCCCGTCGCATCAAGTGGGTGGGTCGTTCTGGCTTCCCGCTGGATCCCGACGGTGAGAATACGTGGGTTGACTCGCGCACCGGGGATCGGTTCGTCGAGGATCCTGCCACCGATACGCTGACCTTGGTCAGCGAGGGCGAGCGGGCTTGAAGCCATCGTCCCCCCCAAAATACCCCGTGGGTGTCGAAGCACCCGCACACCGGACTTTCCGTCCGAATAGTTAGGAGCTTTCAACGTGACCGCCCAGTTCATTCCACCTGCCAAGCCGATCCTCGGTGATGACGAGCGCAAGGCCGTCGACGAGGTCATCGCCTCCGGCATGGTCGCCCAGGGCCCCCAGGTCCACGCCTTCGAGGAGGAGTTCTCCTCCCAGGTCGTCGACGGGGTTCACTGCGTGGCCGTCAACTCGGGCACCTCGGCCCTGCACATTGGTCTGCTGGCCTCCGGCATTGGTGAGGGTGACGAGGTCATCGTCCCTTCCTTCACCTTCGCCGCCACCGGCAACTCCGTCGCCCTGTCCGGCGCCAAGCCGGTCTTCGCCGACGTCGACCCGGTGACCTTCAACCTGGATCCGGTCTCCATCGAGGCCTCCATCACCGACAAGACTGCCGCGATCATGCCGGTGCACCTCTACGGGCTGCCGGCCAACATGCCTGAGATCCTCAAGATCGCCGAGAAGCACGGCCTCAGGGTCTTCGAGGACTGCGCCCAGGCTCACGCCGCCAGCATCGACGGCAAGCACGTCGGTACCTTCGGTACCTTCGGCGCCTTCTCCTTCTACCCGACCAAGAACATGACCTCGGGTGAGGGTGGCATGATCACCACCTCCGACCCGGAGGTCGCTCGCGAGGCTGCCATGCTCCGCAACCAGGGCATGGAGAAGCGCTACGCCAACGAGTACGTCGGTCTCAACAACCGCATGACCGACATTCACGCCTCCATCGGTCGTGTTCAGCTCACCAAGCTGGCCGGCTGGACGAAGACCCGTCAGGAGAACGCTGCCTTCCTGTCGAAGAACATCACCGAGGCCGTCACCCCGGTCGTTCCCGAGAGTCACCAGTACACGATCCGTCTCGAGGGAGCCACCGGCGAGGAGCGCGACTGCTTCGTCACCGCCCTCAAGGAGGAGCACCAGGTCGGCTCGGGGGTCTACTACCCGATTCCGAACCACCGTCTGCCCTCGCTGGCCCCGTACGCCCCGGGCCTCGAGCTGCCGAACACCGAGAAGGTTGCCGCAGAGTGCGTCTCGCTGCCGGTTCACCCCTCGCTGTCCCAGGCTGACCTCGAGCGCATCGTCGCCGCTGTCAACGCTTGCGCGAAGGCAGGTGCCTGATGGCGAACCTGCGTGCCGGCATGGTCGGTATCGGCTCGATGGGCAAGAACCACGTCCGCAACCTGCGCGCCATCGACGGGGTCGACCTGGTCGCGATTGCGGACGCCTCCGGCAAGGACCCATTCGGGGTCGCCGGTGACCTGCCCGTCCTGCCCGACGTCGACGCGGTCATCGAGGCCGGAGTCGACTACTGCGTCGTCGCGGCCCCGACCAAGTTCCACGAGGAGATCGGTCTCAAGCTGGCCGAGGCGGGGGTCCACGCCCTCATCGAGAAGCCGCTGGCCTACGACACGGCCGCCGCCACCCGTCTGGCCAAGGCCTTCGAGAGCAAGAGTCTCATTGGTGCCGTCGGTCACATCGAGCGGTACAACCCGGCCCTGCAATCGCTGCGCAAGCGTCTGGAAAACGGCGACCTCGGCGACCTCTACCAGGTGGCCACCCGTCGTCAGGGTCCATTCCCGGCCCGTATCGCCGACGTCGGCGTCGTCAAGGACCTCGCCAGCCACGACATCGACCTCACCGCCTGGGTCACCCAGCGTGAGTTCGAGCTGGTTGCCGCCCGTACCATGTTCAAGGCTGGCCGGGACTACGAGGACATGGTGTCGGCGACCTGCCAGCTCTCCGATGGGCTCATGAGCAACCACCTCGTCAACTGGCTGACCCCGACCAAGGAGCGTCGTACCTTCGTGACCGGCGAGAAGGGCATGTTCATCGCGGACACCCTGACCGCTGATCTCACCTTCTACTCCAACGCCAAGGTTGCGACGGTGTGGGACGACATCGCCAACTTCCGTGGCGTTGCCGAGGGTGACGTCACCAGGTTCGCGATCCCGAAGCCCGAGCCGCTGCGCACCGAGCACGAGAACTTCCGTGACGCTGTGCTGGGCAAGGGATCCGACATCGTGACGATGACCCAGGGCGCCAAGGTCGTCCAGGTCTGCGAGGCAATGATCAACTCCGCCGCCTCCGGGGAGTTCGTCAAGATCTCCTGACACATCGGTCATGATCGGGCCGGGCCGTCGAGGCCCGGCCCGATTGCGTTCACCGAGGCGTTCGGCCTGGGTCGAGCGGCCGAGTCTCCAACGGCCTCGAGGGTAGGATGGCTGGCATCTTTGGTCACCACGAATTCCCTCATGGCCTGCGGGCCGTGGCATCGCGCTCGGTAGACCCCGCTCAGTGGTTCAGCGGGGCGGCCGAGGTCGTCGTCGCATGTCTTTTCCTCACGTGTACCTATGTCACGGTGGACCAGCCACTCTTCGACAATGACGCGTGCCCACTGATGCTCCCGCTCTTCGCGGTGGCTGCCGTGGCGCTGGAAGTGTTGTGCATCGTCAGGGATGCACGGGGGATACCGACTCCGCGGGAGTGGACCCGTCACCTCACCATCGTGGTGTGCAGCTTCCTGGCACTGCTGGCCTGGGCTGCGGCCTCGATCCCCTTCCATGACCATGTCGTCTATGACTATTCCATGGGGGTCATCAGGGGCCTGCCGCTCTATGCCCTCGTCGTGCCCCTGGCCGAGGCGACGATGACGATTCTCGTCGCTGTCTTCGCCTGCCGACTCATCGTGGTGGATAACCTCGAGGGAGCGCTGTGGAGACTGTCCGTTCTGATGGCGATCGCGAACCCAATTGGGCTCGTCAACGAATACTCAGCAGGTCATACGACGGGATGGCGGGTTGCCACCAAGCTCGGTGGGGCCGCGATCTCTCACGTGGTGCTGATCCTCGCCGTGGCTGTCGCTGTCGACGCCATCACCCGTAACCGGCACCGGATCACCTCGAGCGTGGCCGTCGTCAGCCACCTGGGTTGCTTGGCTGCGTCCGGGTCCCGTGCCGGGATCATCTGCCTGGCCCTGTTCATTCTCGGTCTGGTTCTCCTCGGACGCTCTCACCGCAGGAGAAGCCGTGAGCAATGGACCATCCTCGCGGCCCTGGGGATAGTGGTGGCCGGAGTTGCCATTTGGTCCGTCTCGACGGTGCGGACGGGGTCTCTGGTGGATCCGGCGAGGGCGAGGACCTGGGCCTTGGCGGGACACGTCGTCCTCGAGTCACCGGGTCGTTTCCTAATGGGAACCGGCTATGGGACCATCTGGCCGTGGTTCGTCCTTGAGTCCACTTTCATGCCCGGGTCCTCCCATGGGATGCGCCAGACCCTGTACGGCTACAGTCTTCCGCACGCTCACAGCCTGGTCGCCCAGGTGCTGGGGGAGCTCGGGGCGATTGGCCTCATCCTGCTGCTGGTCTCCCTGGGCACTGTCATCGCGGTGTGCATCAAGGGGATTCGCGGACACTTCCCGGTGTTGTGCCTCGGGGTGCTCGCGACGATCCCGGCCTTCCTGATGGACACCTACCTCATCAAGAACTTCCCGATCGCGCTGTTCTGGTGGTTCTTCACGCTGGTCGTCTGCCGGCTCGTGACGACCACGGGGAAGGATGACCGCGAGGAAGTGTCCGTCGACCACTGATTCGCGCGGGAAACCGCGTGGCCAATCGTGTTTCTTGCGGGGGTGCGTCAGCGGATGGTACGGCGGCGTACTAGCCTGAACCCGTAGTCATTACACATTCTCGACGATGACGTCACTAAGCCATGGATACCGGTGCCGCGCCCGGAAAAGGTAGGTTTCCCGGATCGCCGGGAAGGTGCCCAACCTTTCAACCGGACGGACTCGTGATGCCCGGAACATGGGAAAGGAAAAGAAGAGATGTCCCTCGATCCGCTCGACGTAGATGCCGAAGGCGTCACCGCAGCTGGAAGAGCGAGGGGGTTCAGACCCAAGCACTTGGTGACCGGCCCCTCACGCGACGACAAGTCATTCCTTGGTCATCCCGGCGGTCTGCCGTGGATGCTCCAAGTGGAAATGTGGGAGCGGTTCTCCTGGTTCGGGATGCGGGCCATCCTCGTTTACTTCATCACCGACACCTTGGCAAATGGCGGCCTCGGGCTGCCGGTCAATGCCGGTCAGGTGGTGATGGCCTCCTATGGCGCTGCGGTGCTGCTCATGACGATTCCCGGCGGTATCTTCGCCGACCGGATTCTCGGGCCGTGGGTCTCCACCCTGTGGGGCGGTCTCATCATCATGACCGGTCACGTCATCCTGGCGATACCTCAGGTGGTGACGTCGTGGATCGGCCTTGTCTGCATCGCCATCGGTACCGGTTTCATCAAGCCGAATCTGTCGACGGTCGTCGGTGGCCTCTATGACGATGGCGATCCGCGTCGTGACCAAGGCTTCTTGTACTTCTACATGTCGATCAACATCGGCTCCCTCATCGCTCCGCTCATCACCGGTCTGCTCAAGGACCACTACGGGTACCACATCGGATTCATCGCGGCAGCCATCGGTATGGCCCTGGCCCTCGTGGCTTTCATCCATGGTCGTTCCAAGCTGCGCGACTTCGCCTTTGACATTCCCAATCCGCTCGCCCCGGGTGAGGGGCGCCGGATGGTGCTCAGGACCCTGGGAATCATCGCGATTGGTGCTGTGCTCGTCATCGGGTTCAAGGCGTTGCTGGGTGAGTGGACTTCGGCTATCGCTTACTCGCTGTTCACCTTCGCCACCGTGACAGCCCTGGGGTACTTCTTGACGATGTTCCGCTCCTCGAAGGTCACCGAGCGGGAGCGTGGTCACCTGTGGGCCTTCGTCCCGCTGTGGGTGGGGCAGGTGCTCTTCGTCATGATCTTCGAGCAGGCAGCCGGGAAGATGGCCACCTTCGCCAAGGCCAACACCGACGGTCACATCGCCGGTTCCGCCCTTCTCAAGCCGGAGCAGTACCAGATGATCAACCCGGCCGCCGTGCTCATCCTTGCCGGTCTGTTGGGCATGTGGTTCCGAAGGAGGGAGGGGAAGTTCCCCAACACCCCGCAGAAGTTCGCGATCTCGGTGTTCATCATCGGGCTGACCGCCCTCATGATGGGATTCGGCTTCCAGAGCTGGCCAGGTGGGGACAAGCTTGCGCCGTGGTGGTTCCTGGCCGTCGTCTTCGTCATTCAGACCGTCGCCGAGTTGTTCATGAACCCGATTGGCCTCTCGACGGCCACCAAGCTGGCCCCGAAGAAGTTCGCATCCCAGAACATGACCCTGTGGCTGCTAGCAGCGGCCTGCGGTCAGGGCCTGGCATCGGTGACAATCGAGCGCACGAAGAATCTTGGTGACGTGGTGTTCTACTACGGTCTGGGCATCGTGACGATTGTCGTCGCGCTCGTGCTCTTCGCCATCGCCCCGTGGACCCAGTCGAAGATGGAGGACGTCGATCAGGTGTGCCACGAGGGTGCCGGGGCCACCCCGGAATCTGAAGGCCACTGAATCTGAAAGCTACTGATTCGTCGGTGGGGCCCGTCCGGTGGGGCGGGTCCCACGTCGTGTTGGTGGTCCGTGTCGACCCGGTTCTGTGTCGGAGGCACCTTGGCAGAGGTACCTTTACCGTGTGTGGTGATCGGGTTGCTGATAGTTCCTGGTGCTATCCCAGATGGCAGTCGACGGGTTCAGAAACCGATCTTCCACCAGCGTCTTGGCCCGGTGCGAAAGCCAGCCGTGAACCCTCGAAGGGACGCTGAGGGCTGATTAACGTGGTTTGTGTACGCATCGTTTCGACGATGAACCCAACCTTGGGAGCACACATGACGACGTACCAGTACCTCATCATCGGTGGCGGAATGGCCGCCGACTCAGCCGCCCACGGCATCCGCGAGATTGACAAGGACGGGTCGATCGCCATGCTCAGCGCCGACGTTGATTCGCCGTACCCCCGCCCTGCCCTCAGCAAGAAGCTGTGGACCGATCCCGAGTTCACCTGGGGCAAGACCGATCTCTCCACCGCCGCCGACACCGGCGCCGAGCTGCGCCTCGACACCGAGGTTCTCAGCATCGATCGCGATGCGAAGACCGTCCTGACCGGTTCAGGCCAGGTTTTCGGCTACGAGAAGCTGTTGCTTGTCACCGGCCTGACCCCATCGCGCATCGACGATGACGGAGACGCCGTCCTCTACTACCGATCCGCTCGTGACTACCAGAAACTGCGTGCTTTGGCTCAGCCCGGCCACCGTTTCGTCATCGTCGGTGGCGGATACATCGGAGTCGAGCTTGCGGCCGCCCTAGTCCAGCAGGGCTGCGAGGTCAGCCTCGTCACACCCGACCCGGTCCTGGGCGGTTCCCAGTTCCCGGCCCAGATCGCGTCGGAGTACCAGAAACTCTTCGCCGATGCCGGGGTTCACCTCGTCACCGGGCATCGTGTCTCCTCGGTGCGCAAGCACGAGAACGCCGAAGTCACCTTGGACGACGGCATCATCCTCGAGGCCGACGACGTCGTCGCCGGTCTGGGGGCGACTCCCGTCACCAACCTGGCCGAGGACGCCGGTCTCACCGTCGACAACGGCGTCGTCGTCGACGAGTACCTGCGTACCGACGACCCCGCCATCTGGGCAGCTGGCGACATCGCGAACTACCCGGACCCGGTGCTGGGCCGCACCCGCGTCGAGCACGTCGACAACGCCACCATGATGGGCAAGGCAGCGGGCCGCTCGATGGCCGGTTCGGACGCCCCCTACACCCACACCCCGATGATGTACTCGCAGGTGTTCGGGGTCCGCTGGGAGGCCGTCGGCGCTCTCGACTCCAGCCTTGAGACCACTGCGGTGGAGGTCGGGGACGGCCAGGTCGTCTACTACCTCAAGGACGGAAAGCCGGTCGGCGTCCTGCTCTGGAACCTGCCTGGGCGCACCGACGAGGCTGTCAAGGTGCTTGCCGACCCGCCCGAGGACCTCTCGGACGCCATCAACTGATTTCTACTACAGGAGATAACATCATGGATCTCGGACTCAATGGGCGGGTAGCCCTCATCACCGGTGCCGACTCTGGCATCGGTTGGAACACCGCGAAACTCCTCCTTGCGGAGGGAGCGAAGGTTGCCGTCACCGACCTTGACGCCGACGAGCTCACCAAGGCCGCGAAGGACCTTGATGCGCCCGAGGACCGTCTCGTCGCCTTCCCGGCCGACGTCACCGACGCCGACTCCTTGGCCGAGCTCCACCAACAGGTGAAGGAGGCCTTCGGGCCGATCGACATCCTCGTCCAGTCAGCCGGGGTCACCGGCGCCCAGGGTAAGTTCCACGAGATCGACGAGGAGGGCTGGCGCTCCACCCTCGACATCGACCTCATGGGCCCGGTGCGGGTGCTGCGGGAGTTCATCGCCGACCTGCGCACCGGCGGGTGGGGTCGTGTCGTGCTGCTGGCTTCCGAGGATGGCGTCCAACCCTATGACGACGAGATCCCGTACTGCGCCGCCAAGGCCGGTGTGTTGGCCTTGGCCAAGGGGCTGTCGCGTACCTATGCCCGGGAAGGGCTGCTCGTCAACGCTGTCTCCCCGGCCTTCATCCACACCCCGATGACCGACGCCATGATGACCAAGCGGTCCGAGGAACGTGGCGTCAGCTTCGACGACGCCATCGAGTCCTTCCTCGACGAGGAGCGCCCCTACATGGAGCTCAAGCGCCGCGGAGAGCCCGAGGAGGTGGCTGCCGTCATCGCATTCCTGTGTTCCGACAAGGCATCCTTCGTCAATGGGTCGAACTATCGTGTCGATTCCGGGTCGGTGGCGACGTTCTGACGATCGGGTCCACGTGGAGATGGGCGAAGGCCGCTGTCGTCATGACAGCGGCCCTCGCCGTGTGTGGAGCGGGATCAGGCGTCGAGGTCGGACTCGATGAGATCAGCGATGGTGTTGACGTCATCCTCGTTGTCACCGGCGACCGTGACGGGATCACCCGCGCCAGCACCGAGGGTCATGATGAGCAGCACGGATTTGGCGTCGATCGGCTCGCCTCCTTCTGCGGCCAGGGTGACAGTGGAGCCGAGTTTGGCAGCTTCCTGGGAGATGACTGCGGCGGGACGGGCGTGAAGCCCGACGGAGGATCCGACTTTGACGATTCTGCTGGCCATGATGGTGTCCCTTTCAGGGTTGTGTGTTTCGGTGCGGTTTGGTGTGGATATTTCAGGCGGTGGCCTCGGCCTTGCGCTTGGCTGATGCCTTGAGGATGGTCACGAGCAAGGCTGCCACGATGGTGCCGACGACGATGGCCAGGATGAAGGCCCAGACCCGGTCAATGGCGAAGAAGACGAAGATACCGCCGTGGGGAGCCTTGGACGCAGCGCCCAGGGCCATCGACAGGGCCCCGGTGACGGCTCCGCCGGCCATCATCGAGGGGATGACGCGCAGTGGGTCAGCAGCTGCGAAGGGGATGGCACCTTCGGAGATGAACGAGGCTCCCAGCAACCAGGTAGCGGTGCCGTTCTCGCGCTCTGCCGGTTGGTAGAGGTTCGGACGCAGAGTCGTCGACAGGGCCATCGCCAGGGGTGGGACCATCCCGGCTGACATGACGGCGGCCATCACCTTGAGGGATCCGACGTTGGTGACGGCGAGGTTCGTCGTCGCGAAGAGGTACGCCGCTTTGTTGATGGGGCCGCCCAGGTCGGAGCACATCATGAGGCCCAGGATGATTCCAAGGATGACAGCCGATGCTCCGCTCATACCACCCAGCCAGTTGTTGAGGGCGTTGGTGAGAGCGGCAAGCGGACGGCCGAGCACCACGTACATGAGGCCGCCGGCTATGAGGGACCCGACGAGCGGGATGATGACGACCGGCATGAGACCACGCAGCCAGCGGGGCGGGTTGAGGCGAGTGAACCCATAGGCGACGAGGCCACCGAGCAGACCACCGACGATGGCCCCGATGAATCCTGCCCCGGTGACCCCGGCGACGGCACCAGCCACGAAGCCGGGGGCGATGCCGGGACGATCAGCCAGACCGAAACCGATGTAGCCGGCGAGCGCGGGTAGCAGGAATCCGAAGGCCGCCTGGCCGACGGCGAAGAAGACCGCACCGATGTAGGTCATGGTGGCCGATCCACCCAGAGCGTGGGCGGTAGGCGCCGGGAGGTTGCTGAAGGTGCTGTGGAGGGCGATGTCCATGCCGTCCTTGGCGATCTCGTACCCGCCGAAAAGGAATCCCAGGGCGATGAGCAGACCACCTGCCGCGACGAACGGGATCATGTATGACACACCGGTCATGAGGGCTTGCTGGATGCGCTTGCCCCACCCGATCCGGGAACCGGCCTGCTCGGGCTCCTGGTGCTCGCCGTGGCCCGCCGGAACACGGTGCGCGTGCGGATCCTTGGCTGCCGCGACGGCCTCGGCGACCATCTTCTCGGGCTCGTTGATGGCACGCTTCACCCCTGACTCGATGACCGGCTTGCCGGCGAATCGCTCTCGGCCCTTGACACCGACGTCAGTGGCGAAGATGACGGCGTCAGCGGCCTCGATCTCGGATGCGTCGAGGGGCTCGGTGGCGGTGGAACCTTGGGGCTCGACCTTGACGTCAACCCCCATCTTCTTACCCGCGGCCGTGAGGTAGTCGGCGGCCATGTAGGTGTGGGCGATGCCGGTCGGACAAGCTGTGATGGCGACGACGTGGGTGGTGGGTGTCTGTTCGGGAGCTGTTTCGTCTGTCGCGGCGGCGGTGGCGGGTGCCGGTACAGGCGCGCCCTCCTCTGGTCCGACGACCCCGCCAATGAGGTCGACGACCGTCTGAGCGTCGGGGGCCTGGCGCAGCTGCTCGACGAATTCGGGCTTGACGAGGGCGCGAGCCAACTTCGTGAGGAGCTTCATGTGGTCGGCGCCACCGTTCTCGGAGGCGGCGATCATGAAGACGAGGTCAGCAGGGCCGTCAGGTCCGTTGAAGTCAACTGCGGGGGACAGCCGGGCGAAGCCGAGTGAGGGCTGGGAGACTGCGGCGGAGCGGCAGTGAGGGATAGCGAATCCGCCGGGCATCCCGGTCGGGCTCTTGGACTCACGATCCAGGGCGTCACGGGTCAGGCCGTCGGCGTCGGCGCGTCCGGCCCTGGCGATGATTCCGGCGACCGAGGTGATGACCTCGGCCTTGGTCGAGCCCAGGTCAGCGTCGAGGGATACCAGTTCTGAGATGATGAGAGGGGCGTTCATCGGTTCTCCGATCTCACAGATGGGTGAGGCTGACGTGGATGGCGTCGGCCTGGGCAGGGGTCGGCATGGTCGACCCCGGGAGGGCTGCGGCGGCCGTGCCCCAGGCGACGGCGGTGCGCAGACAGTTTTCGGGTTGGTCGCCGCGGGTACGGGCCAGCAGAAATCCGGCTAGGGAGGAGTCCCCGGCGCCAACGGTCGACCTCACCTGGACTGGTTCCGGCCAGGCGTGCCAGGCATCGGTCTCGGTGACGAGTAGGGCCCCCGCGCCGCCGAGGGTGACCAGCACCTCGGCGATGCCGTGCAGGCGCCGGGCGGCAGCGACGACGTCGTCGAAGTGACCTTGTTCGGCGGCAGCCTCCAGGGAGTCTCCGTCGGTCCCGCACAGCTGGCCGAGCTCGACGGAGTTGGGCTTGACGAGTTCGGGAGCTGACTCGGGCAGTTCGCGGGACAGTTGTTGCAGGGGTTCGTCTGAGGTGTCGACGGCGACCGTGACGCCGATTTCGTGCAACCGACGAGTCATGGTGGCGTACCAGTTCGGGGCGACGCCGGGAGGCAGGGAACCGGACAGGACGACCCATTCAGCGTCGGTCGACGTCTCGAGGATGATCTCCTCGACGGCGGTCAGTTCGTCGGGCGTGAGTGCGGCTCCGGGTTGGTTGATCTTGGTTGTCGTGCCGTCGGGTTCGGTGATGGTGAGGTTGGTCCTTGCCGACGCCGAGATCGGGACGGCGACGTGTGGGATCTTGTCGTTGGCGAGGCCGGTGACCAGGCGGTCCTTGGTTCCTGCCGGTATGACGGCGCAGGTGTCGATCCCAGCTCCGCAGAGGACTCGGGAGATGTTGACTCCCTTGCCAGCGGAGACCTCAGTGGAATTGCCGAGTCGGTTCACCTGGCCGCGTTGCAGCGGCCCGGGCAGGGATGCAGTGCGGTCGATGCTCGGGTTGAGGGTGACTGTGACGATCACGGGGGACTCCTTCGTCGCTTCTCCCGACGGTCCCTCAGATATGAGTGACCCTGCAATGTTGGGATGTGTGACACTCTAAAGCATAAAAGCTCAAAACGCAACAATAAAACACCAAAACGGACATTTGGTGATGCGGGGCGTCGCGATGACTCGGGGTGACTGTTTGACGGGCTGGTCCGGCGACGGGAGTCGGTGTGGTGATCGGTCTTATGAATGGGGTTGCTGCCACCTGGGGTTGCACGCGCTGACGTCAGCAACCCAAACACCACACACGGTGGAAGTGCGGGCTGGGGGAAGCGTGCGTGCGCAATGGCCGGGAGGCTGAAATGGCCCTGGCTGCGGCCGACCTCAGGCGATGACGATCTCGACGCCAGATTTCTGCAGCATCTCAACCTGGTGTGGGGTTACCCCGGAGTCGGTGATGATGACGTCCACGTCACCCAACTCCGCGAACCGCATTGTTGACTCTGCCCCCATCTTCCGGGAGTCGGCCAACACGACGACGTGGTGGGCGCTTGCGATCATCGCTGTCTTTGTCGCGACCTCATCGGCGTCGGGGGTGGAGAGACCATGGTCCAGGGAGATGCCGTTGGTGCCCATGAAGGCGACGTCAACACGCAGCCGTGAAATGGCATCGACATTCCCGACGGTGGCTTGAGTGGTCGGGCGCAGGCGCCCTCCCAGTAGGTGGACGTCGCATGCACTGTGGGTTGCCATGGTGCTGGCGATCGGCGATGAGTTGGTGAAAACGGTGAAGCGCCTTGTGGGAGGCATGATTGCCGCAAGTCGACCGGTCGTCGATCCAGCGTCGAGGATGATCGATCCGTTGTCAGCCGGCAGGTGGGGCAGCGCAGCCCTGGCTATCTGCTCCTTCTGACTCACCGCGGAGGAATCACGGGTGTCGAGGGGTTGATCTCCCAGCAGGTCGAACTCGATCGGGATGGCGCCACCGTGGACGCGTCTCAGCATCTTCTGGGTGCACAGTTGATCGAGATCGCGCCGAATGGTCTCCGGGACGACCCCCAGGGAGGCTGACGCATCAGACACTGACACCCGACCGGTCTCACGGGCGGTGTTGATGAGCCACTTGTGTCTCTCGGCGGGATACACCGGCCCTCCTCAACGAAAAGCCCCCAGCGCAAACAGGCTAAATCCCTAGTCAGGCGCATGATGCGGGGATGGCTGTGATGGCGGGAGCATAACACGAAATCATTGCGGCGTTCTGCCCGGTTAGACTGGCGGGGGTATTCGCGAATCCCAAGGAGTTCAGGAATGAAAATTGCCGTCGTCGCCATGGGCAAGATCGGGCTTCCCCTGGCTGTGCAGTTCGCCGAGAAGGGTCACGACGTCATCGGCGTCGACGTGCAGCAGCGCGTCGTGGACGAGATCAACAAGGGCAACGAGCCCTTCCCCGGTGAGGCCTATCTCGACGAGAAGCTGAAGAAACTCGTCCCGGCCGGCAAGCTCGCCGCCACCACCGATTACTCCAAGGCGATTCCGGGCGCCGATGCGATCGTCCTCGTCGTCCCGCTGTTCGTCAACGACGAGACCTGGGAGCCGGACTTCGGCTGGATGGAGGCCGCCACCAAGTCGTTGGCGGAGCATCTCACCCCGGGCACCCTTATCTCCTACGAGACCACTCTGCCGGTCGGCACTACCCGCAACCGCTGGAAGCCGATGATCGAGGAGATCTCCGGCCTGACCGAGGGCAAGGACTTCCACCTCGTCTTCTCCCCGGAACGCGTCCTTACCGGCCGGGTCTTCGCCGACCTGCGTCGCTACCCGAAGCTCGTTGGCGGCCTGAACGACGAGGGCACTGCCAAGGGCATCGAGTTCTACGAGCAGGTCCTCGACTTCGACGATCGTGACGACCTGCCGCGCGACAACGGCGTCTGGGACATGGGCACCGCCGAGGCCGCCGAGATGGCCAAGCTCGCCGAGACCACCTACCGCGACGTCAACATCGGCCTGGCCAACCAGTTCGGCAAGTACGCCGCCGCCAACGGCATCGACGTCTACAAGGTCATCGACGCCTGCAACTCGCAGCCCTACTCCCACATTCACCGTCCCGGCATCGCCGTCGGTGGACACTGCATCCCGGTTTACCCGCGCCTCTACCTGTGGACCGACCCGGACGCCACCATCGTCCGTACCGCCCGCGAGGCCAACATGACGATGCCGCAGTACTGCGTCGACCAGGCCGCCTCGGTGCTGGGAGACCTGTCCGGCAAGAAGGTCGTTGTCCTCGGTGCCTCCTACCGCGGCAAGGTCAAGGAGACTGCCTTCTCCGGCGTCTTCCCGACCGTCGAGATCCTGGCCAAGGCTGGCGCCGACGTCAGCGTCCACGATCCGATGTTCACCGACGAGGAGCTCGGCAAGTTCGGCTTCAAGGCTTACCACGTCGGCGAGCCCGTCGACGGGGCCCTTCTGCAGGCCGACCATCCCGAGTACGCCGAGCTGACCCCGACCGATCTTCCGGGCATCAAGGTCCTCATCGACGGCCGTAATGTCGTCGATCCGGCCAAGTGGGACGGCGTCAAGGTCATTGTCGTCGGTGACGGCGAAGCCTGAGCCTTCCAGCAGCATCCTCGGCCGTATTGCGGGGGTGCTGCTGGCTTTTTTCCCGCCTGCGGCTCTTCTGGGGCCGTGGGCGGGGATCGGGCCCGTTTTTGTGTATCGGGTCCTCACTGTTGTTCTGGCGGGCTGCGCTCTGGCGGGCTGGATTCGCCCGTCCGGGGCTCGGAGGGGCAGTCGTGGCGCCGCCGCAATGATCCTCATCGCTGTCGTGTGGGGAGTGGTTGGTCTCGTCGGTGCGGCTCAGTTGGGGACTCGCCGGGAGCTGTCGAGTTTCGTCGGTGCCGGCCTCGCCTTGATGGGAGCATGGGCGGTGACCCGGCTCATTGCCGACGGGCATCTCAGTCGGCCCCGAGCGTTGCGTGATCTTGCCTTCGGCTGGGCCGTAGCCATGTGGATAGGCACCCCAGTGGCGGGGTGGGAGATCTGCACGGGGCGACACCTCAGCACGTATACCTCAGGACTGTGGCGAAATCACCCAGGGCTCTACCGCCAGCCGGCTACCTGGCTGACCAACCCCAATCTCTATGCCGTCTTCGTGGCTGTGGGGTTGGTCTTTGTTGGGGCCGTCTGGGCTGGTGAACAATGCCTTTGGGTGCGTGTCGTTGCGGGCGCGACGGTGATCCTTGGCGTCGGGTTGGTTGCCGCGACGGGGAGCCGACTCGCGCAGATTGCCCTTGCGCTGGCGTTGATGGTGCGTCTGTGGGCGGTAACGAAGTGGCGCTGGGTGCTCCCGACTCTCACCGTCGTTGCGGTTGCAGTGATTCTGATGACGCATGCTCAGCAGGCGGGGTTGGCGTGGCACAGGTTTGTAGGCGTGCTCGTGCACCACAACGATGAGGGGCCGTCGTCATTTTCAGCTCGTACCGCACTGATGGCGTGGGGACTGGCCCTCGTCGCGGCGCATCCGCTGATAGGAGCGGGGCCAGGCGGATTCCGGGCAGCGATCATAGATCAGCCGCGACGATGGTTCACTCATGGCAAGAGCGACCCTCATAACGGAGTCCTTGAAATCGCGTCCCAATACGGTCTTGTCGTCACGGTGATGCTGGCAGTCTGTTGGGTGTGGGGCATCGTCTCATGCTGGCGGCACCGTCAATGGTGGTCCACGGCCCTGCTTATTGTCATACCGGTGTTGTCGCTGGCCAACAGCACATACCTTGTGCAGTCGGTGACCCAGCTCACGTGGCTGCTGAGCGCTGTCGTCCTCGTCCATGGTGATCGGCGTTCCAAGAACGGCTGCCGAGCCGATTCGCGGTAGCGTGAAGCCATCTGATCCGCGCACCATGAGGCGGGATTGGTAGAAGGAGGAAGTGTGCGAGTACTTGTCGTCAGTGCGGCATCCTCGATCCATACCGTGCGATGGGTCAACGGACTGGTTGGTCGAGGACATGACGTCCACTTGGCTTCCGTCCACCCAGTCGGAAATCACGCCATCGACACCAGAGTCAGCGTTCACCTGGCACCACGCGGCGGCAAGACACGATACATCGTCAACGCCAGATGGCTGCGCTCCTTGGCGGCCGACATCAGGCCGGACATCGTCAACGTGCACTACGCAACCGGGTACGGACTGCTCGGGCGACTAGCCAATCTCGACGCTCCAACCCTGCTGTCGGTGTGGGGTAGCGACGTCTACGACTCGCCCAAGAATCCGGTCATGAAGCGGATGGTCCAGGGGAACTTGGCCTCTGCAACGCGAATCGCTTCGACAAGCCATTGCATGGCCCGGGTCACCCGGGAACTCATCGGCCATGATCGGCCAATTTCCATCACCCCGTTTGGTGTCGACACGGATGTTCTGACGCCATCGGAGGCGCCGAAAGACGATTCGGTGATACGGATCGGCACCGTCAAGGCCCTCTACGGCAAGTACGGCATTGGGGAACTCATCCGTGCTTACAGCCGTGTTCACGAGAAGCACCCGGCAACGAGCCTGCACATCTGGGGTTCAGGTCCCGACGAGGACAACCTCAAGGCCCTGGCGGAACGCCTCGTCCCGGACGGGTCGGTGGAGTTCGCGGGGGCTATTCCTCACGACCGCGTCAAGGACGCCTTGACCAGCTTGGACGTGTTCGCAGCCCTCTCGACCCTGGACTCGGAGTCCTTCGGGGTGGCCATTATAGAGGCCGGGGCGTGCGGTCTTCCGGTCGTGGTGAGCGATGTGGACGGTCCTGCAGAAGTCGTCGATGAGGGTGTTACCGGTCTTGTCGTGCCTCGCGGTGACGTCATCGCGAGTGCTGAGGCCCTGAACCGTTTGGTCGACGATGCGGGTCTTCGTCGGCGGATGGGAATGTCCGGTCGGGCACACGTCGTCAAGGAATATTCCTGGCAGCACAGCTTGGATCTTATGGAGGAGGCGTACCGGCAAACCGTCGCGGATGCCGGTCGTCAGATAGCCTGAGAAGGTGCCGGTTCGCCGGTTGCAAAGTCGTCAACATCAGAGAGGTGCCACTAGTGCGCGTCGTTAGCATCGTCGGGGCTCGTCCCCAGTTTGTGAAGTTGGCCCCGGTGGCCAAGGCCTTCGCGGCCCGAGGGATCGATCACAAGATCATCCACACCGGCCAGCACTACGACGTCAACATGTCCGACTCCTTCTTCATCGAGCTCGGCATCCCGAATCCTGATCTGCACCTGGGTGTCGGTGGCGGCTCCCACGGCCTCATGACCGGTCGCATGCTTGAACAGCTCGATCCGGTGCTTGAGGAGATGGCCCCCGACTGGGTGCTCGTCTACGGCGACACCAACTCGACCATCGCCGGCACCCTCTCGGCGGTGAAGATGCATCTGCCAGTGGCCCATCTCGAGGCCGGTCTGCGTTCCTTCAACCGCCGCATGCCCGAGGAGCACAACCGGGTCCTCACCGACCACGCCGCTGACCTGTGCCTGGCTCCGACCGAGGTGGCCATGGGTCACTTGGCTGACGAGGGGCTGGCTGCCCGATCGGTGCTCGTCGGTGACGTCATGACCGATGTCTGCCTGCAGGTGCGCAACTCCGTCCTTGCCAACCCGCGTCCGGTGCCCGGTGTGAAGGAGGGCGAGGAGTACGTCATGGCGACGATCCATCGCGCCGACAACACCGACGATCCCGAGCGTCTGGCCCACATCCTCGACGCTCTCGGCGGCCTGGATCGCAAGGTCATCCTGCCGGTGCACCCGCGTCTGCGCGCCCGCGCCGAGGCTGACGGCATCACCATCGCTCGCGGGAACCTCACCACTATCGACCCGCTGGCCTACCCCGACATGGTCAATGCCGTCACGAATGCCGCCGGCGTCATCACCGACTCGGGCGGTCTGCAGAAGGAGGCCTTCCTGCTCGGCACCATCTGCACGACGGTACGTACCGAGACCGAATGGGTGGAGACCGTCGAGAACGGCTGGAACGTGCTCGACCCCGACGCCGAGCACCTCGCCGAGTATGCCACCCGTCCGCATCCCGAAGGCGATCCGGGCCACCCCTACGGTGACGGCAAGGCCGCTGCCAACGTCGCCAAGGTGCTGCTCGAGGCCGGCAAGAGGGACTGATGACCGATTCCCCTCGCCTCGGCAGGGTGGTGTCCCTGTCGACGGTGCATCACGGCCACGACAACCGGGTCTTCAACAAGGAAGCGCGGGCGCTGGTCGGGGCCGGCCACGACTATCACCTCGTCATCTCCGCCGAGCGTGACGGGATTGACCAAGGCATCCCGGTCGTCGCATTGCATCGGGAGGAGGGGAGAGCCCGCCGGCTGGTCGTCAGTCAACGCGAGGCGTGGCAGCACCTGCAGGCCCTTCAACCCGAGGTGCTGCACATTCACGACCCCGAGCTCATCCCGTTGGCGCTGCTGTGGGGACGTCGTCACCACTGCAAGGTCATCCACGACGCTCACGAGGACCTCATCGGCCAGGTCGACACGAAGCCGTACCTGGGCAGGGTGACGCGGCCGTTGGCTCGGTTGGCGGCGCGTGGGCTCGTGGGATTGGCCGACCGTGGGGTTGACGCCGTCGTTGCCGCGACCCCGACGGTCGGGGAAAGGTTTCACCACTCCCCGGTGACGGTGGTGCGCAACTATCCCTGGCTGGGTAACTATGACGCGACCCCGGATCCGGTGCTGGGACGGCTGGTGTACGTCGGAGACCTGTCGGAGGAACGCAAACTCTCCTTCATGATCGACGTGACGCGCAGGGCTCGTCAGCGGGTGCCAGGGGCCCACCTGGTGCTGGCCGGACGGGTGCTGCCGCGTTGTCAGGACACCGTTGACCGCGCGGTGGCTGAGGGCTTCGTCGAGCACTTGGGCCTCATTGACCCGACCGAAGTGCCGAAGGTGTTGGCCAGCGGCCAGCTGGGGTTGGTATTTCTCAAACCATTGCCGAACTACGTCGCCTCCCTGCCGACGAAATTGTTCGAATACATGGCCTCGCAGGTACCGTTCGCGGCATCCGACTTCCCGGCATGGCGGGAGATGTTCGACGGCTATGGTGCCGGGATCTTCGTCGACACCGAGGATGTCGCCGCGACCGCTGATGCCGTCGGCGCGCTGCTTGCCGATCCGACGCGTTGCCACGAGATGGGCCAGGCGGGACGTCGGGCCGTCGAGTCGGGGCTGAACTTCGAGTCCCAGGCTGAGGCGCTGACGGGGCTGGTTTCTCGCCTGCTCGAGGGCTGATTACTCGGGAGCGAGCGCGTGGCTGGGGCTACCGGCGTACGTCGGACCTTCCCCACCATTGATTCCGTAACCTGACCAACCCTGGCCCCCAGGTCCAACCTACCCCGTGCCCGCTTCTCCCTCAGTTCTTCCCCGCCCGGGGACCCACCTTGTCCCATTCCTGTGGTGATTGGGGTGATGCACATGCGGTGAACCATCTCACCTGGCGAGGGTCGGGTTCAGAAGACGGTTTTCCACAGAAGCCTTGGCTACCCCGACCGGAGTTGTCCACAGAATTGAAATTGCCTGGCAGAAATCGCGGGTCCCGCCGACAAATTGGGGTGTGAGGAACCTTCAAGAACGACTCGATCACCGCGGCGTTGCCCGCATCCACCGTCACAGCTACATCCGAGGCCAGGCCGACCGGGCGGTAGCCCGAGGAGACGCCGTCCGCATCCTGCCAGGAGTGGTTGCTGCGACAGCCCTTGCCAGAGACCCCAAGACCATCCTTCGCGCGCTGCTGTTGTGGCACCGCGACGCCGTGATCGTCGGAAAGACCGCTCTCCTGCTGCTCGGGATGACCGCTCCTGGCGCCAACAGGCCCATGGACTTCCGAACCATCAATGAAGTGGAGGCCTTTTCCTCAACCCGCCGGTTGGTCCGACCGGGTATTCGGGTACGTCGCTGGCACGTGCCGCACCGGTTCGTGACCGAGCGGGAGCGGGTTCGGATTGCCACCGCTGAGGTATCGGTCCTCGTCCTCGCCATTCAGGGAGAATGGGAGTGGGTCTGCGAGGCCCTGCGACAACGTCTCGTGACTCCCGAATCCTGTCGTCGGGCACGCAAGGGCCTTACTGGCCGATACCCAAAGGCCGAGGTCGATGCCGCATTGGCTGACATCCTCCTGGCTGCATGGTCAATCCCGGAACTGGAGATGAGCAGGGTCCTTCGCGCCACCGGGATCACCGGTCACAAGCCCAACCACAAGGTCCGGGTGGGAGATCGTCATTACTACCTGGACCAAGCCTTCGAGGCCGAGAAGGTCGCCTTGGAGATTGATGGCCGGTCAGTTCACGGCACCGCCAAGGGTTATGAGGAGACGATGATGAGGTCGGCTCATCTGGACCGTCATGGCTGGAAGGTGCTCCACGTCACCCCGACGATGTTCCGAAAGACCCCGAGATTCGTCCTGGACTGGCTCGCCTCCCACCTGCATCGGCGGCATCGGCCAAGAACCATGTTCAGTGAATCCGTCCTGCGGCAGATCATGGGCGGTGTCGCGCCAGCCTGAGGCTCGCGGATCCAACCTCGTAACGGCGGAGAAGGGTAGCCCTACCCCCTGATGGGTCTTGATTCGTCCCGTTCGCTGACCCATGCGTCCCCAGCCAGACCGTCGCGTTGTCCCGCTGTGGAAAATGGGGTTTCGATGAACCCATCTGCAACGTGGCGCTGCACCACCGACCATCAGGAACCCCATTGCCACAGGAGGGGAACGCTCATCACGTGGCTCGAGGCACGGGAGCGAGGGACCCAGACTCACCGAGCCTACAAATAACGGTGGGGCAACGCTCTCGCGTCACCCCACCGTCAGTGAATTGTCACTTGTAGGAGTAGAAGGCCGGGGCGGTCGACACACGCCCGGTGCCACCCATTGGGGTGGCGTGGCCGTCGGCTCGCGGATCGCGACGGCGAGCCTTCCGTCCGCCGGCAGGCTTGCGTTTGGACAGGTTCTCGAACAAGGACGGATCGTGGGATCCCGTCTTCGTGTCCTTGGGTCCCTTGCGCACTGCCACCAGTGCGATCCCGACGACGGCGACTGCAGCCACCGCGATGGCAATCAGGGGTCCCCTGTCGATCTCCTCAGGATTGATCTCGAGCTTGCTCATGCGCATCACTTCTTCCCGTCGATGGGCTTGGCGCCCTTCTCGTCATCGTCGCGAAGAGCGTTTTTGTTCTTGTCTTCCTTGCCTTCCTCGGTGAGGACATCGCCGACGATGGCTCCGGCCTCGCGATGGAACGCAATGTAACGAGCGCCGAGGTTGATCATGGCCTGCAGACGGTTACGACCGCCCAACAGGGTGTAAATGTGCACCATCACCCAGGTCAGCCATGCGCTGATACCGGTGAACTTCAGCTTCTCGGACAGCTGGACGACGGCTGAGTTGCGGCCGATTGTCGCCATGGTGCCCTTGTCCTGGTACTCGAATTTCTCCAGCGGCTCGCCGAGTTCGAGGTGGACGATCTGACGGGCGACGCACTCGCCGCCCTGGATGGCGGGCTGAGCCAGCTGAGGCTTGGGGTCCTCGGTGTTGATGGCACCGTCGCCGACGGCGAAGATGCGATCGTGACCATTGACGCGGAGAGTGCCATCGGTGGCGATACGGCCGCCGCGACCCTGCTCGAACCCCCAGTCGGAAACGGACTTGTGGGCACCGACGCCAGCAGCCCAGATGACCATGTCCGCAGGAAGCGTCTGACCGTCCTTGAGGAGCACCGAATCCTCGCGCACCTCGGCGATGGCGGTCTTGGTGCGCACGTCCACGCCGCGCTTCTGCAGCTGGCGACGGGTGTAGTGGCGTAGAGCCGGGTCGAAGGGCATGAGGAGGTGGTCAGCCATCTCGACGAGGGTGACGTGGACGCGGTCGGTGGATACGTCCGGGAAGATTGCCGGGATGCCGATCGACTTCATCTCGGCCAGGGTGCCGGCCATCTCGACGCCGGTCGGGCCGCCACCAACGATGATGACGTCGAAGGTCTTGTCACGCTGGGTGTCGAGGTCCTCGAGGTAGGTGAAGATGGCGTCGCGTGCGCGCAGCGAGGATGCGCGGGTGTAGATGGTGTACGAGTGCTCGGCGGCACCGGGGGTACCGAAGAAGTTGGCTCCGACGCCCTGGGACAGGATGAGGTAGTCGTACGAGATCGGGTCGCCGTTGTCGACGTTGACGATGCGGTTCTCGGTGTCGACGTCGGTCACAGAGGCACGACGGAAGTGGGTGCGAGAACCGTTCTGAGCGGCGAAGGAACGCAGGCGGTAGGTGACGTCACCTGGGTTCAGACCACCGGTCGCGACCTGGTACAGCAGCGGCTGGAATGTGGTGTAGGGGTTGCGGTCAATGAGGGTGACGTCGCACCCTGCTTCGGCAGTCTTCTCAGCGGCCGCCAAGCCACCGAAACCAGCACCAACGATCACGACTCGAGGCTTGGAGTCCGCCAGAACCGGTCTGCGACCCAGGCCCGGCAGGCCAATGTCCGACAACAGGGTATTGATGTCCATCTGATCCTCCGAATGATGGTGATACATACTGATTGTCCCAAAAATGTGCTGTATTTCGCAATAACGCGAGCCCCATGGGTAGGTCGGGGCCGGGCACTGCAGCTTGCAGCGTGACAGGCTTGGACCATGCCACATCTCCACACCCAGCCACATGGACACGACGTCACGATCAGCGCGTGGATCCTGAGAAGGTTTCCATCCGACAGCCCACGTGGCTGGCAGTGGAAGGCCCTCGTGCACAAGCACCGCAAGATGAATTTGTGGATTCAACCGGGCGGACACGTCGAGCACACCGAGAACCCCTGGCAGGCCCTTGCTCACGAGCTCCACGAGGAAGCTGGCTACCACATTGACCAGTTGAGCGTCCTACAGCCATGGAATCGGGTTCCTGACGGGGTTCATGACCTCATGCACCCGACGCCGGTGCTTCTCAACACCCACAGCCCCTACCCAGGGCACTTCCACTCCGACATCGTCATGGCGATGGTTGCTGATGGTGATCCGGCGGAGAAACCGCGTCCTGGCGAGTCTCTGGAGCTTCAGTGGGTCAGCCCTGACGAGTTCGCCGCGCTCCCGGGGGCCGAGCCCGATGCCGTCATGATCATGACGATGATCGTCGAGCGGGTGGCCGATTCCTGGATTCCTATCCGGGCGACGGACTGGTCGCTGGAAGATGCCCCCACGGAGGCAATGACGAACCGCACGGTCGCCGAGGCCACTGCTCCTGATCCCCTGGACGAGAGGGAGACCCAGGGGTGGGGGACGGCCCAGTGACGCGGAGTCTCGACCTCGACGCAATAGGCTCCGGGCATCCGGTTGCCGATCATTGCGACGAGATCACCACAGCCCTGGATGTTGGGAGGGCGGTCATCGTCGCCCCACCGGGCACCGGCAAGACGACCTTCGTCCCGCCGCTGGTCGCATCGCGGTGTTCGGGTCGGGTCATCGTCACCCAGCCACGACGGGTGGCAGCCAGAGCCGCCGCACGCCGACTTTCCACACTCACCCGGACCCGCCCCGGCGAGTTCGCCTCCCACACCGTGCGCGGGGAGTCGACGACAACCCGCGACACCAGGGTTGAGTTCGTGACGACCGGGATTCTCCTTCGCCGCCTGATGCGCGATCCTGACCTGACAGGGGTTGATGCCGTCGTCCTCGACGAGGTCCATGAGCGTCATCTCGATGCCGACCTAGCCGTCGCGATGGTGTGCGAGGTGGCCCAGCTGCGCGAGGACCTCACGGTGGTGGCGATGTCGGCCACCGTCGACAGCTCCGGGTGGGCGAGCCTCCTCGGTACGGACGAGCCGGTACCGGTCGTCGAGGTGTCATCGGCCCTGCATCAGCTCCAGATCGAGTGGGCCCCAGCCTCGGGATCCCCTGTGGATTCTCGGGGTGTGACTCCCGAGTTCCTCAGTCACCTTGGCAGTGTCACCGTCGAGGCCCTCGATCACCACCCAGATGGTTCGGCGCTGGTCTTCGTGCCGGGGGCGCGCGAGGTCGACCACGTCGTCGCGGATCTGCGCTCCCGGCTCGATGGCGTGGAAATCGTCGGGCTGTCAGGGTCGATGTCGGCGCGTGAGCAGGATCGTGCCTTGTCAGACCCAGGTGATGTGCGCCGTGTCATCGTCTCGACGGCGGTTGCGGAATCCTCCCTGACGGTGCCGGGGGTGAGGCTCGTCGTCGATTCGGGTCTGTCCCGGGAACCGCGCCTGGATCGTGATCGCGGCATGACGGGCCTGGTGACAGTCCGGGAATCTCGAGCCTCGGCAATTCAGCGTGCCGGACGTGCAGCTCGTCTCGGCCTTGGCGTCGCGGTGCGGAGCCTGCGGCCCCAGGACTGGTCTGGGATGGATGCTGACCCGGCCCCCGAGGTTGATCATGCCGACCTTGTGGCACCGCTGCTGGCGCTGGCCGTTTGGGGCTCTCCTCGTGGCGAAGGCATGGCCCTACCAACCCCATTGCCACAGGACCGGGTGGCCGAGGCCGAGGAGGAACTGCGTGACCTAGGTGCTGTTGACGCTGACGGTCGAGTCACCGACAGAGGGCGTCAGCTCGCGACGGTTCCGGTCGACCCGCGTCTAGCAAGGGCCCTGGTCGACGGCGCGCCGATTGTCGGGTCTCGTCGCTGCGCCGAGATCGTCGCCATGCTCGGCCTCGACGACGGACAGGTCGACCTCGTCGGGCAGTGGCGCCAGTTGCGGACTGGTCGTCACCCCGATGGGAGGGTGTGGCGTCGCGAGGCTGACCGGCTTTCGCGTCTCACTGACGATTTCCCCGACACCAACATCACCGACGATGATGCCGTCGCCACGGTCGTCTCCCTGGCTCGCCCAGGTTGGATCGCTCGCAGCCGTGGTGAGGGGTCATCGTCCTATCTGTTGGCTTGTGGCACTGGGGTTGAACTGCCCCGCAACTGCCCACCCGGGTTGCTCGGGCAGCCCTGGTTGGCCGTTGCCCGAACCTCTCGCGTCACGAGCGGCGCCCTCATCCGGGCAGCGGTCCCGCTGGCGGAATCGGCGGCTCTGGATGCCGGTGCGGCGATGCTCGCGACCGAGACCACGGTCACCTGGAATGGCGGCAAGGCTCGCGGTCGGCGCGTTTCGCGGCTTGGTGCCATCGAGTTGTCGTGCACCCCGGTCCGGCCAGGGCGTGATGAAGCCCGTCGAGCGGTGCTGGAAGAAGTGAGATCCCGCGGGCTCGAGGTTATAGGCCTGACGAAGAACGGTGAGTCCCTGAGGAGTCGGCTCGCCCTGGCCCACCGGGTACTCGGAGACCCCTGGCCTGACGTCAGTGATGAGGCTCTGCTCTCTCGCGCCGAGGAATGGCTCGACTTGGATGGCCTGGCCGCAGGGCAGGGGAGTGACGCCACCTCTGGCCTACGCAGGATGCTGGGGTGGCAGGAATCGGCACGTCTTGACGAGGCCCTCCCCGAGACGATCACGGTCCCCAGCGGGTCGCGAATCCGCGTTGACTACCCGGAACCCGGCAGTGACGCCGCTCCGGTGCTCGCGGTGAAGCTCCAGGAGTGTTTCGGGTGGACCGACGGCCCGATGATCTGTGACGGCCGCGTGAAGGTGGTGCTCCATCTGTTGTCCCCAGCCCGACGTCCGTTGGCCGTCACAGACGATCTCGCCAGTTTCTGGGCCAACGTCTACCCCTCAGTGCGAGCGGAGAATCGTGGACGTTATTCCAAACATCCCTGGCCCGAGGACCCACTGACGGCCATGCCCACGAAGCGCACGAATCGGGCGTTGGGGCATAGCTGACGGCGGGCCAAGTCCAGCACCCACGCTGAGTCCGGGAGTTGAGGACTTGTTTCCAAGCAACGTGTCCCTTCCCGTCCCGGTCTACCCGCAACCTTGTGGAGATCGGGGTTCTGATGGCGAAAGCTGCTACGGGAGATGGCACGACGGGGGTCCATGACCCCGATTTCCACCAGGAGGCGGAATACCCGACATCGTCGAGGTCCGGGTGACGGGCCCCGCCCGACGATTTCCGAGCCCTGCGCAAGGATCGCCGAACCCGTTGTGGGTGGAGACTTCCCGCCAACCGCGACTACGATGGCTCTCAACGACAGGGGAGCATCGTCGGATGCTGAGAGTGGGCACCGCCCAGACCCTCGAACCTGAACCGGTTAGGACCGGCGTAGGGAGTCGGGCTCTTCGCGCATGTGCGCCCCCTTCCGAAGGGACGGAAGGATTTCCATGACCAACGACAAACCTGCCATGCGGTACCGCACCATTGACATTGTCACCCCAGTGATGATCGCGGTGGCCTTCGGTGTCATCTTCCTCGGTTACGGCGCTCTCTACAGCCTCCTCAAGCCGGTGTCCTCGGTGTATGTGCCAGCCGAGGGCATTCTCACCGGCATCTGGTTCCTACCCGCCCTCATCGCCGGCCTCGTCGTCCGCAAACCGGGCGCTGCCCTTCTCGCAGAGATTCTTGCTGCATGTATCGAGGCGGCTCTGGGAGGCCCATGGGGTCCAGGCACCATCATCTCCGGAGTCATCCAGGCTCTGCCGATGGAGCTGTGTCTGCTCATCGTCGCCTATCGCAAGGCTGGACCGAAGCTCGCCATGGTCGCCGGAGCTCTCACCGGTATCGCTGAGGGTATCTACGAACGTATTTCCTATTACCCGATGTTCCGTTTCGGGGACACCGTCGTTTACCTCATCCTCATGGTCGTCTCCGGAGCCCTGCTCGGCGGTCTGCTGGCGTGGGGTATCGTCCGCGGCCTGGCGGCCGCTGGTGCCCTCAACCCCTTCGCGGTTTCTCGTGAACTGCGTGGCGGAAAGCGGAGTACGGCGTCGGCGCGGAATCTGTCATGACTGACGTCTTGGCCCGTAATGACCAGGCTGACGACGTTTCCGCTCGTCGGGCGGTGCCTGTGGATGTCGAGGGGTTGACTGTCGGCGTCCCGGGCCGCGACGCCCCCATCCTCGGGCCCATCGACCTCCACCTGCCTGCTGGCGCAAGGGTGCTTGTCACAGGGCCTTCGGGCGCTGGCAAAACGACCCTGCTGCACGCCGTCGGAGGGTTGCTGGAGGAGGAGAGTCACGATCTGACGGGCCAAGTGAGTACGTGGGGCAACGACAACGTCGGTCTGCTGCAGCAGGAGCCGATCCACTCCGTCGTTGCCGCGACCTGTGGACGTGACATCGCCTTTGGTCCGGAGAATCATCGCGTTCCCCGCGAGGAGATCTGGCCGATCGTCGAGGATTCCCGACGCCGTGCCCGGTTCACCATTCCCTGTGGCCACTCCACCACGAAGATGTCGGGCGGGCAGATGCAGCGTCTCGTCATCGCCGGAATCCTGGCCACCGACCCCGGGCTGCTCCTCCTCGACGAGCCGATCTCGATGCTCGACGAGGAATCGGCCAGCGCGATTCGAGACGAGGTCGCCATGATGGCCCACGACCGGACGGTTTTCGTCGTCGACCACCATCCGGACCAGTGGCGTGGGATCCTCGACCAGGTTGTCGAGTTGACCGATCACGGCACCCTCAAACGGATCTGGGATTTCGAGGACTACCTCGACTCGCGCGAGCCCACCGAAGTGCCGTGGCACCCCGCTACTCCCGGCGAGGCAGTCGCTCGGGCCGTCGCTCTCGATGCTCACCGTCCGCAGTCTGACGACGTGCTGCTTCGTGGCGTCGAGATGTCGGCCCGACGCGGTTACGTCACGGTCCTGTCAGGGCCCAGCGGGGTCGGCAAGTCCACCCTGCTGAGGCTGCTGGCCGGGCTTGACGACCCTGCCGCCGGCGAGCTCGCCCTCCCCGAGCCCGGGCACACCGCCTGGGTGCCGCAGAACCCGGAGAACTACCTCGTCGCCCGCACAGCTGCTGACGAGCTCTTCGCCTCGCCGATGGTTCCTGAGAACGCTGATCTGCGCGACCTCGTCAGGACCTTCGGGCTCAAGCCGATCCTCGACTCCCACCCCATGACCTGTTCGGGCGGGGAGAAGAGGCGCCTTGCCATCGCGGCGGCACTCGCTCAGAAACCCGACCTGCTGCTCCTCGACGAGCCGACCGTCGGCCTCGACGACGACCGCGGTGCCAGTGTCCTGACGGCCATCCGCGCCGCGGCGGACTCCGGGGTTGCCGTCGTCGTCTCTTCCCACGACCCCCAGGTCATCGAGATGGCTGACGAGGTCGTTGACGTCGCCTCGTACCGCGATCCGGATCCTACCCCGGAAGAGAACCCCCAGGGGAAGCCGGCATTCCTGACGAAGATCAACCCTCTCGTCGTCCTCCTTATCGCCGTCGCAGGCATTGTCGGGTCCCTCTTCGTGCGATCTCCGCTCATCGGCGCCATCGGGCTCATTCCGGCCGTCGCCATGGCTCCGATGTGTTCCCGCCGCGTCAAACCCTTGGCGGTTCGGACGGTTCCGGTCGTCATCGCCGCGGTGATGTTGGTCTGGACGACCCTGTTGCTCCACAGCGGGTTCACGAACCCAGCGGTGTGGAGCGAGGCGACCCGTCAGGGGCTGAGGATCCTCGTCTTCGTCCTGCCGGGCGCACTGGCCTCTGCCGCGGCCGATCCCACCCGCTTCGGCGACGCCCTGGCACAGCAGACCCACCTTCCGCAGCGCCCGGTGGTGGCGTCGGTGGCAGGTGTGATCCGGATGGGGCACCTGGGCGACCAGTGGCGCGTCCAGTCCGATGTGCGCCGCCTGCGCGGGATGGGGCCGGCGTACTCCCTGTCATCCCGGGTCAAATACCTGTCCTCGATGACATTCGCGATGGTGCTGTACGCCATGAGGTCGTCGGAGGTGCTCAGCCGGGCCATGGACTCTCGCGGTTTCGCGACGGCGACTCGGCGTACCTACGCCGTCGAGTCGCGCTGGCGAACACGAGACCTGTGGGGAGTCGCGTTGGCCGTCCTCGTCATCGCTGTCCCTGCCATTGCAGCGGCACTGCTGGGGTGACGGACTCCAACGACGCAGAGCGGCTGGGGACTGCCCACCCCAGCCGCTCGTTTCCGACGTCAGCGGTACAGCGCCTTTTCCAGCACCGTCTCGAGCTTGTCGACCGATGCTTGTAGGGAGTACTTGTTCGTCATGAGCTCGCGGGCCCGCTCGTGCCAACGCTTCATGGTGGACTCGTCGGCGTCACGCACCCGCTCGATACCAGAGACGAGCTCGGTCGGATCGACGCAGGCGCCCACCTCGTCGTCACTGATGACGTCGCGGATCGGCACCTTGGCATTCGAGACGACGGCCAGCCCGGCTGCCATGTAGTCGTAGAGCTTGTTGGGGCTCATGCCCTTGTCGAAGACCGACTGCGGGGAGACGGTGTGCAAGCCGACGTCACAGGCCGAGAGGATGCGCACCAGCTCGGACTTGGGTACTTGGTCGTGGAACTTGACGTTCGTCAGTCCCAGCTTCTTCACCTCGTCGATGGCCCACTGCTTGCGAGCTCCAGCGCCGACGAGGAGGAAGTTGACGTCCGGGAGGCGACGGGCCGCGTCGACGATGAGGTCCAGCCCGACGTAGTTGGCATGGGTGCCGGAGAACACCGCGGTGAATCCCTCGATGCCGAACTCCTTGCGCAGGTCCTCGCGGGACTCGTTGACCTCGTACTCGGCCAGGTCGGCGCCATTGGGGACGACGGTGACCTTGTCGACGTTGATGCCGAGCTCGCGGAAGTGGTCCTCCCAGCCTTTCGTCACGACGACGATCTGGCGGGCACGGGCGTAGATGGTCTTTTCCAGCCCCTGGAGCACCTTGTGGAGGGCCGATCCCTCTTTGAGGGCGCCGCCGGAGACTAGCGACTCCGGCCACAGGTCGCGCACCTCGACGACGAAGGGCTTGCGACGCAGAGCGGCGACGACCATGCCAGCGGCCGGGGCCAAGATCTGGGGGGAGGAGGCGAAGATGACGTCGGCCGGGCGTACCAGAGTCCGGGCACCGGCACCGGCGGCGAAGGCGATCCAGCCGAGGACACGCTTGGCCCCGTTGCCCTTGTACTCCGGGATCGGGACGAGGGTGTAACGCGGGTCGTCGACGGTCATCCTCTCACCAGAGGTGTGGTTGATGTTGGCGGCGTAGAAGTGGGGCTGCCAGCCGCGCAACCGCGAGAACATGTCGAAGGTGCGGGTGATGCCACCCGACCCCGGTGGGAAGGCGTAGTGGTTGATCACGCTGACCTTGCGTTGGGGCATCGTTCCTCCTGGACGTCTCGTGCGGACAACCTTACCGGGCGTTCACCCACGTTCCCTGTCATGCTCGTTCCGCCCGTGACTGTTGTCGCCGGCCACGATCATGTCACGACGACATATGGCCTCGTCAGATGGGGTCTGACGGCAAAGTGGGTGACACCCGATGCCCCTGTGGTAATTGCGGTTGCGACCCGGGGGATTGCTATGTGAGGTGGCAGCTGGCCTTGTCATCACCCCGATCACCACACGAGTGCGGGTGGCGACGACGAGGGATGGCACAGAATGAGGGGCCGGTGGCCACCGCCACCGGCCCCTCAGCCGTGAATTCGCGAATCAGGATCCGTAGGTCGTCTTGGCCTTCTCAAGGGCCGCGACGTAACCGTTGCGCTCGTACTCGGCGGTCGAGGCGTCGGCCGGGATGGCGAGCGTGCCGCGCAGCTTGTCGAGGTCGAGCTCCTTGCGCTGCAGATAGGACTCAAGTCCCTTTTGCAGTTCGGCCGCATATCCGGCACCGTGGCGCACCAGCGCCGAAGTGGTCATGACGACGTCAGCGCCGGCAAGAAGGTACTTGACGACATCGTCGGCGGTCTCGACACCCGACGATGCAGCCAACGAGGCATTGATACGACCCGACAGGGCGGCGATCCACGTCAGCGGCAGGCGGGCGTCAGCCGGGGAGGACAGCCACACACCGGGCTCGACCTGCATCTTCTCGATGTTGATGTCGGGCTGCAGGAAGCGGTTGAACATCACCAAGGCGTCGGCCCCGGCGGCGTCCAGACGGGTGGTCATGTTGCCCAGGGCCGTGAAGAACGGCGAGAGTTTGACGGCCACCGGGACGGTCACGGCGTCCTTGACTGCCTGGACGATCTCGACGTGACGGTCTTCGACCTCCTCGGCGGACTGCTCGAGGTCACCGGGCACCATGTAGATGTTGCATTCGATGCCCGCGGCGCCGGCATCCTGCATCCGCTTTGCGGTGTCGACCCAACCACCGTTCGTCGCGCCGTTCAGCGAGGCGATGACGGGGATGTCGACGGCATTGGCGCTGGCCTCCAGATGGGTGAGGTAGCGCTCGGTGATACCGCCCTCGTTGCTGGCCACGGTCGGGAAGAAGCTCAGCGACTCGGCGAACGAGTCCATGTACTCCAACTCGATCTCGGCCTGTCGGGCCTCCTCATGCCTCACCTGCTCCTCGAACAGGGAGTACATGACGATGGCTCCGACTCCGGCGTCGGCAAGGGCCTTGACCCCGTCGACCTTCTGCTGGATGGGGCCGGCCGAGGCCACCAGTGGTGACCTCAGGGTGAGCCCCATGTACCTGGTGTGAAGATCACTCATGAAACGTCATTCCTTCGTGGGCTGTCAGGCGCGGTTGGATGAAGCGGCGAACTGGGACATACGGGCATCGACGGCGAAGTCCTCGGCAGTACGGGAAGCCATCTCGGCGTACTCGGCATAACGACGCTCCACCTGGCGCTGACCCAGATCCAGCATACGTTCGGCCTCCTCCGGGTGGGCCTTGGCCAGCATCCGGTAACGCAGCTCCAGCTTGGTGTACTCCCGCCACGTCTTGTCGGGCTTGGAGGAGTCGAGCAGGAACGGGTTGCGTCCCTCATCGGCCAACACCGGGTTGTACCTCATCAGCGGCCAGTGTCCACAGTGGACGGCCTTGTACTGCTGATCGAGGCCGTTGCGCAGGTCGTAGCCGTGGGCGATGCAGTGGCTGTAGGCGATGACGAGACTCGGGCCCGGGTAGGCCTCCGCCTCGCGGAAGGCCCGCAGGGTCTGCTGCGGATCGGCTCCCAGAGCGACGCGAGCCACGTACACCGATCCATAGGCGATGGCCTGCATGGCCATGTCCTTCTTGGCGGTCGGCTTGCCGGCGGACGCGAACTTCGCGACGGCACCCAGCGGGGTCGACTTCGACGCCTGGCCACCGGTGTTGGAGTACACCTCGGTGTCGAGAACCAGAACGTTGACGTCGCGTCCGGAGGCGAGCACGTGGTCAACGCCGCCCGAACCGATGTCGTAGGCCCAACCGTCACCACCAATGATCCACACCGAGCGACGCAGTAGGTGATCGGCGACGCTCATGAGGTCGCGCACCGCCGGGGTCTGTTCCATGTCGGAGAGCTTGTCCTGCAGCTGCTTGACCCGACGCTGCTGACGCTGCAGGTCGTGCTCGGTGAGCTGTGGGGCGTGCAGCAAGTCGTCGACGAACTCAGGGTCGAGCTGGTCGGAGACCTCTTGGAGCCGACGCCTGGCCAGGTCGGTCTGGACGTTGGCGGCCATCCGCATGCCCAGGCCGAACTCGGCGTTGTCCTCGAACAGGGAGTTCGACCATGCCGGGCCACGGCCCTGGGCGTTCTTGCCCCACGGGGTCGTCGGCAGGTTACCGCCGTAGATGGAGGAACAGCCGGTGGCGTTGGCCACCTCGGCGCGGTCGCCGAAGAGCTGGGTGATGAGCTTGACGTACGGCGTCTCGCCACAACCCGAGCAGGCTCCGGAGAACTCGAAGAGCGGCTCTAGGAACTGGGTGCCTCGCACGGTGGCGAAGTCGACACGGGAGCGGTCGTTGACCGGGATGGTCTCGAAGAACCTCACGTTCTCGCGCTGGACCGTCTTGTCGAGATGCTCCTCGAGGTTGATGGCCTTGCGGTCGGGCTCGCCCACCGGGTGGGCCGGGCAGGCCTCGACGCACAGGCCGCAGCCGGTGCACTGGTCGGGGACGATTTGCAGGGTGTAACGGGACTCCGGTAGACCCGCGGCGTTGAGCTCGGCGGACTGGAAGGACTCCGGGGCTCCCTCGAGTTGGGACTGTGAGCAGTACTTGGCGCGGATGACGCCGTGCGGGCAGACGAAGGCGCAGTTACCGCACTGGATACAGGCCTCGGGCTCCCAGGTCGCGATGACGTCGGACAGCGTCCTCTGCTCGTACTTGGTGGTTCCTGCGGGGTAGGTGCCGTCGTCGGGCAAGGCCGAGACAGGCAGCAGGTCGCCGAATCCCTCGATCATGCGGGCGGTGACGTTCTTGACGAACTCCGGGGAGTCCTCGCGCACGGCCGGGATGAGGCTGTGGTTGGCGGTCATCCGCTCAGGTACCTTGACCTGGTGCAGATGCTCCAGGGAGGCGTCGACGGCAGCGTGGTTCATCTCGACGATCTGCTGAGACTTCTTGCCGTAGGTCTTCTGGATCGAGTCCTTGATCTTGGCGATCGCCTCGTCCTTGGGCAGCACACCCGAGATCGCGAAGAAGCAGGTCTGCAGGATGGTGTTGGTGCGGTTGCGCAGACCGACCTTGCGGGCCACGGACAGGGCGTCGATGGTCCACAGGTCGAGGTGCTTCTCGAGGACCTGACGCTGCATGGTGTCAGGCAGCTTGTCCCACACCTCGTCGGCGTCATAGGGGGAGTTCAGCAGGACGGTGGTGCCCTCGCGAGCCATCGTCAGGACGTCGATGGACTCCAGGATTCCCCAAGCGTGGATACCGATGAATCCGGCCTGGCTGATGAGGTAAGGGGCCTCGACCGGGTCGGGTCCGAAGCGCAGGTGGGAGGTCGTCTTCGATCCGGACTTCTTGGAGTCGTAGACGAAGTAGCCCTGGGCGTAGGTGTTGGGGTCCGAGCCGAGAATCTTGATGGTGTTCTTGTTTGCGCCGACGGTGCCGTCAGAACCCATGCCGTAGAAGACGGCACGGATGGTCTTGGGATCCTCGATGTCGAGGGGCTCCCAGGGCAGGGACAGGCCGGTGACGTCGTCCTCGATGCCGATGGTGAAGCGGGGACGCGGCCGCTCCAGCTCCAGCTCGGCGGCGATGCCGGCGACCATGCCGGGGGTGAACTCCTTCGAAGAGATGCCGTAGCGCCCGCCCGAGACGATCGGCATGTTGTTGCGGGTGCCACGGGAGTGGGCCTCGGACAGGGCGGCCAGCACGTCGAGGAAGAGGGGCTCGCCGTTGGAGCCGGGTTCCTTGGTGCGGTCCAGGACGGCGACGGTGCGGGCCGTCTCCGGGATGGCCCTGACGATCTCGGCGGCCGGGAGGGGACGGAACAGGTGCAGCTCGACGAGGCCGAGCTTGTGCCCCTGGGCGTTGAGACGGTTGATGGCGTGCTCGATGGTGCGGGCACCGGAGCCCATGCAGACCATGACCTCGGTGGCCTCGGGATCGCCGTGGTACTCGACGAGGTGGTACTGGCGACCGACGACCTGGGCGAACTCGTCCATGAGGGACTGGACGATGCCCGGCACGCTCTCGTAGTACTTGTTCGCGGCCTCGCGGGCCTGGAAGTGGGTGTCGGGGTTCTGGGCGGTGCCACGGATGAACGGGTGGGCCGGGGACAGGGCGCGCTCCCGGTGGGCGTGGACAAGGTCGTCAGTGATGAAGTGACGAATGTCGTCGTCCGACAGCATCTCGAGGACGTTGAGCTCGTGGGAGGTGCGGAAGCCCTCGAAGAAGTGCATGAAGGGCACCCGGGAGTGCATCGTCGCGGCTTGGGCGATGAGGGCCAGGTCGTGGCATTCCTGCACCGTCGAGGAGCACAGCATGGCGAATCCGGTCTGACGACAAGCCATGACGTCCTGGTGATCACCGAAGATCGACAGGCCTTGGGCAGCCAGCGACCGGGCGGCCACGTGGAAGACCGTGCTGGTGAGCTCACCGGCGATCTTGTACATGTTCGGGATCATGAGGAGCAGGCCCTGGGAGGCCGTGAAGGTGGTGCTCAGGGCGCCACCCTGCAGAGCGCCGTGCATGGCGCCGGCGGCGCCACCCTCGGACTGCATCTCCATGACGGTGGGGGTGTCGCCCCAGATGTTCTTCCGTCCGGCGGCGGACCACTCGTCGGCGGTCTCGGCCATCGGGGAGGACGGGGTGATGGGGTAGATCGAGCACAGCTCGTTGCAGCGATAGGCGACCGAGGCGGCGGCGGTGTTGCCGTCGGCAATGGTGCGGACGCGGGAGTCGGAGCTAGTTGCCATGGTCAGTCCTCCTTCTCAGTTCTCGGAGTCGACGGTGAACTTCATCGAAGCTGACCGTTGTGGATTGGGTTCAGGACGCACTGCCCATCCGAGGGTGGGGTTGCCGGACCCCTGCACGGTTGCCGGATCGGTGCCTTCAGGGATCATCTCGATGGCATGGACCGGGCACTGGTCAAAGCAGGTGGCGCATCCAGTGCATTTGTCGTAGTCGAATTCGTAGCGGTGGCCCTTGCCGAGCTTGATGATGGCGTCCTCGGGACAGGAGCCGTAGCAGCCGTCACACTCGAAGCAGTTTCCGCAGGACAGGCATCGTCCGGCCTCGAAGTGGGCCTGCTCGTCGTCGAGACCGCCGACGACCTCG
The DNA here is from genome assembly GCF_057458005.1 of Cutibacterium sp. LaCa_255. Lineage (NCBI taxonomy): Bacteria > Bacillati > Actinomycetota > Actinomycetes > Propionibacteriales > Propionibacteriaceae > Cutibacterium > Cutibacterium sp. LaCa_255. The sequence goes on from NZ_CP190956.1 coordinate 188,356, forward strand.
TCGAATCCGACACGCTGGGTCGGGTCGAGCTCGGGCTGGTGACGACGCAGGTGGTCACCGAAGTACCACAGGTTGAGGTCGTTGAAACCGACCGTGGTGTTCTTGGGGGCCGGATAGCCCGACTCGCGGTTGAGCCACAGATGGATCTGGCGGGCGGCACGCTTGCCGTGGCCGACACCGATCGTCACGGTGCGCTCGGAGGGGACGGTGTCGCCACCGGCGAAGATACCGGGAACATCGGTCATGAGGGTCGAGGGGTTGACGTCGACGACGTCGTTGCGGAATCGCATGCCGGGCATCTTGTGCAGGAAGCCGGTGTCGGCGTCCTGTCCGACGGCCAGGATGACGGTGTCGGCCTCGAGCTTCTCGTAACGTCCGGTGCCGCGCGGCTTGCCGTTCTCGTCGAGTTCCATGACCTCGACTGTCAGGTCGTCACCGACGTCGGTGATGGTGCGCAGCCAGTTCATCTGGACGCCCTCGCGCTCCGCCTCCTCACGCTCCTCGGCGTGGGCCGGCATCTGCTCGGCGGTGCGGCGGTAGACGACGATGGACTCCTCGGCACCCAGTCGCTTGGCCACCCGAGCGGCGTCCATGGCGGTGTTGCCGCCACCGTAGACGGCCACGCGACGACCGATGAGGGGCTTCTCGCCAGCGGCGACGTTGTGCAGGAAGCTGACTGCGTCGACCATGCGGGAGGCATCCACGGTCGGGATGTCGACGCGCTTGGACAGGTGGGCACCGATGGCCACGAAGACGGCGTCGAAGCGTCCCTTCGCCTTCTCCTCCATGAGGTCGTTGACGGGGTGGTTGAGGACGATCTTGATGCCGAGATCGGTGAGACGCTCGATCTCGGCATCAAGGACCTCGCGGGGTAGCCGGTATTCCGGGATGCCGTAGCGCATCATGCCGCCGACCTTGTCGCCGGCGTCGTGAATCTCGACGTCGTGGCCGAGCATGGCCAGGTGGTATGCGGCGGACAGGCCGGCGGGGCCGGCTCCGATGATGAGGGCGCGGTGTCCGGAGGCATCGACGGGCTTGATGAACTTCCAGCCCTTCTCGATGGCGAGGTCGCCGAGGTAACGCTCGACGGAGTGAATGGACACTGCGCCGTCGAGGTCGGCGCGGTTGCAGGCCACCTCGCAGGGGTGGTAGCAGACACGGCCGTGGATGGCAGGGAAGGGGTTGTCGGCAGTGAGCTGACGCCATGCCTTCTCCTCCTCATGAGCCTTGATGAGACGCAACCATTCCTGGATGTTCTCGCCCGCCGGGCAACCGGCATTACAAGGAGGGAGCATGTCGAGGTAGACGGGTCTGCGGGTGCGGGTCGGGGTGACGCGACCTGTCGTGCGGGCGAGGTCAGGACGTGCGGCGATGTCCTGGTTCTCCCTGATGACGTACCCGTTCTGGTCGTCGGTGACGGTCGTGTCACTCGTCGTGGTCTCGGCGCTCATACCTGGCTCTTCCTGTTGGAAATGCGGCATTTTGGATCGTGAATGTGGGGTTCACAAGCGAACCTGCAATCGATGTTAGACCACGTATGAAAGGTCGTGCACGGCAGGGTATGAGGAATGAGATTTGGTGCAGGGATGTTTTCCTAAACCTTGTGGCAATGACGTAATAACGCACGTTTGGCGTATCGAAAATTGATGGTGTTCACGCTCTGCGGTGCTCGGTGTGGTGTTCCCGACGAGGTTGGCTGGGTGGCGGGTGAGCGGTGCAAGACTGGGGGCATGATCGTTGCCTTCAGTCTTGTACCCAGCGGTGGCCGAGCTTCGCGGGAGGACGGTGGGGTCTCCGATGCCGTGGCTGCTGCCGTCCGCGTCGTCCACGAGTCCGGTTTGCCCAACCACACCTCATCCATGTTCACCGAGATCGAGGGCTCGTGGGACGAGGTCATGAGCGTCGTCAAGGAAGCTACCGAAGCGGTTGCCCAGTACGGCACTAGGGTGTCGCTGGTGCTCAAGGCCGACATCCGCCCCGGACGCACTGGGGAGATGGACGCCAAGCTCGAGCGCCTGCAGGCTCAGCTCGACAAGCAGCAGGGCTGAGGACACTTGCCGGGTGGGACTGGCTCGGCGTCAGTCCCGTCCGAGCAGCAGGGTCTCGTAGGCGTTGCGAATGTGCGCCTCGGTGACCTCGGCCGCCCGAATCGGGTCGCCGTTCTCGATCGCGGTGAGCATCTCCTCGTGGTCGCAGACGAGGCTGTCACGCCAGTTGTCCCACCCGATGAGGGAATGCTCTGCCTCCAGGATGGGCAGGTGCACCGCTTCGCGGATGGCCATCGTCAGGTCGCTCATGAGGCGGTTGTCCCCAGCCTCGGCGAGGGCGACGTGGAAAGCGGTGTCGAGGGTGTTGAAGGAATCCGGCTGCATGGCGTCATGCATCTGACCGAGGAGGTCGGTGGCCCGTGCCAGCGGCTCGGGGGCGCGGACTTTTGCTGCCGCCGCGCAGGCCGCCTTCTCCAGGGCCACGCGGGTCTCGGTGAGGTCGGCGAAGGAGACGACGTCGAGGGCCAGTTGTAGGCGCAGGATGCGGCCCATGGCATCGGAGGGATGGGCGTCGACGTGGGTTCCGTTGCCTCGACCAATGCCCGAGGTCAGAATTCCCAGGGCCTCCAGGGCGCGGATGGCTTCCCGGACTGCTCCCCGGCTGACGCCCAGGGTGGCGGCGAGTTCTCGTTCCGGGGGGAGGCGCGAACCATTGACCCAGGTCCCGGTGAGGATCTCGTCATCGATGTGATGCATGACGACCGAGAATCCGCGGGATCTCGTATCAGTGTCAGCGCCTGATTCTGGGTGCGACTCTGACACCCAGTGTCCGGGATGTGCGCCTGGCTGGCTGGCGTCCGCGTCGCGGGTCTGTGTCATGGCTGAGATCCTCATCGGTGAGTCGCTTCATTGTCACCGAACATGCATGGTATGCCCAACAACTTTGTGAAGCGGGTTGAGTACATGAAAGGACCCTGAAAAGGGTCCGAAATTAGGCAACCCTCATGTGTTGCACAGATGGTTGATCGTCCGTTCGTCAATTGAACGGAAGTTCTTGACGTTTGTAAGTAATGGTCCTACCGTACTATTGGTCGGACCAAATCGGCCCGACCTTGCCGACGGTTCGCCGACCGGAGGCAATGGTTGAACAACGGAGTTCTTCGATGGTTCTTCTCCAGACCTTCACCCCATCGGCCAACCCGCTGGGGTCGCAGTGGCTCTCGGCCCTCCTTGCCGTGCTGCCGGTGCTGGCCATGCTCATCACCCTTGGTGCGCTGCGCTGGAAGGCGCATCTGGCTGGCCTCTTCTCGTGGGGCGTCGCCCTCATCGTGGCAATCACCGCATTCCACATGCCGATCGGTATGACAATCTCCTCGAGTGCCCAGGGATTCCTCTACGGTCTGTTCCCGATCTCGTGGATTCTGCTGGGCGCCATCTGGATGTACCAGGTGACGGTCATCTCCGGTCGTTTCGACGACCTGCGCCGCACCTTCTTCCTCATCAGTGACGACCCGCGCGTCCTCGGCATCCTCATCGCCTTCTGCTTCGGCGGTCTGCTCGAGGCCCTTGCTGGATTCGGCGCCCCGGTCGCCATCGCGGCTGCCATGTTGATCGCCATTGGCTTTGGCAAACTTCGCGGTGCCGTCACCGCCCTGGTCGCCAACACCGTTCCGGTGGCCTTCGGTGCCGTCGGTCTGCCGGTGCTCATGGCCGCCAAAACCGGCGGCCTGGACGTCTCGATGGTTGCCCCGGTGTCCGCCCGTATCTGCGCGGTTCTCTGCCTCGTCGTCCCCTTCCTCATGCTGGCCATCATGGATGGCCGCAAGGGTGTGCGTGAGTGCTGGCCCTTTGGCCTGTTCGTCGGCATCGTCTTCGGCGTCACCAAGATCATCGTCGGTGGCACCCCAGTCTACAACCTGACCGAGATCTTCGCCGCAGTCGTCACCGTCGCCCTCTCTCTGCTCTTCCTCAAGGCCTGGAAGCCGAAGGGTGGCCGCGAGGCCGCCGAGCGCATCGGCATCCCGATGGACCCGGCCGTCGAGACCGAGCCCGTGGAGGCTCAGGAGGTAGACATCTCCGACCTCACCGGCAACCGCATTTTCATGGCTCTGGTGCCCTACATCCTCGTCATCGTGGTCTTCGGCATCGCCGCCATCCCGGCCGTTAAGGAGGGCCTCAAGACTGCCGACACCAAGATGGCCTGGCCTGGCCTGTCCGGCCTCATGACCACTGGTGGCAAGGCAGCGGCCCACCAGTCCTACACCTGGCAGTGGCTGTCCCAGCCGGGCTTCCTGCTGGCCGTCGTCGCCATCCTCGTCGGCCTTATCTACAAGGTGTCCCTCTCCGACGTCTTCAAGGAGCTGTGGGTCAACACCAAGAAGATGAAGTTCTCGATGCTGACCATCGGCCTGGTCGTCGCCCTCGCCTATGTCATGGGTGACTCCGGCCAGACCCTGGCCCTCGGTATGTTCATTGCTGGCGCTGGAGCGCTCTATCCGTTCCTCGCCCCCATCCTTGGCTGGATCGGCACCTACGTCACCGGATCTGACACCTCCGCCAACATCCTGTTCTCCGGCCTGCAGAGCAGCGTCGGTCAGCAGATCGGCGCCGGCTCTCACCTCGGCGTCGAGGGCATGCGTCACCTGCTGGTCGGTGCCGGTGCCTCCGGTGGTGTCGTCGGCAAGATGATCTCCCCGCAGTCGCTGACCATCGCGGCCACCGCGATCGGCCTGGCTGGCGGCGAGTCGGTCATCCTGCGCAAGGTCTTCAAGTTCTCGATCATCCTGCTCGTCCTGATGTGCATCATCGTCGGCCTCATGTCGACCCCGGTGCTCGGATGGATGGTCCCCTGATTCTGCTGACGGTTGACACCGCCTGGCATCCGTTCATTCTCAATGGAGGTCACCATGACAACCACTACGAGCCCTGGTACCAGGGCTGCCTCGCCCGGCTTGCCGGGGGCGGGCATCACCGTCGGGCTGTTCATCACGTGCATCAATGACGTGATGTTCCCCCAGACTGGCGTGGCCGTCACCACCCTGCTGGAGCGTCTGGGCTGCAAGGTCGAGTTCCCGCGGGAGCAGACCTGCTGCGGCCAGATGACGACCAACACCGGTTACTTCGACGAGGGCATTCCCACCGTCCGTCAGTATGTGCGGGCCTTCGGGGATTACGACTACGTGGTCGCCCCGTCGGGATCCTGTGTCGCTGCCGTCCGCGACCAGCACCCGATGCTCGCCGAGCACGCCGGCGACTCCGGACTGCTCAAGGAGGTTGAGCACACCAGCCAGACCACCTACGACCTGCCGGAGTTCCTCGTCGATATCCTCGGGGTCACCGACGTCGGTGCGTACTTCCCGCACCGAGTGACGTACCACCCGTCCTGCCACGGCAAGCGTCTGCTCAAGCTGGGAGATCGTCCCTACCAGCTGCTCAAGAACGTCCGCGGCATGACCCTGGTCGACCTGCCGATGGCCGAGCAGTGCTGCGGGTTCGGGGGAACCTTCTGCATCAAGAACCCCGACATGAGCGCGGCAATGGCCAGCGACAAGGCTCGCCACGTTCGTGAGACGGAGGCTGAGTACGTCGTCGCCGGCGACAACTCCTGCCTCATGAACATCGGTGGTGTGCTGTCCCGTCAGAACTCGGGCGTGAAGCCGATTCACATCGCCGAAATCCTCGCCAACACTGAGGAGGACTGACCCATGAGCACCGAACTACGTCGCGTCACCTACGGAAATCATGGTGTCGCCCGGCTGACCCCGGCCCCCGACAAGCCCGGTACGTACATGGGTATGCCGAAGTTCTCGAAGGCCGCCAAGAATGAGCTGAATCTGTCGGTGCAGCGCAAGAACATGCGCAATGCCACCACGACGATTCGCAACAAGCGCGCCCTGCGCGTCTCCGAGTCCCCGGACTGGGAGGATCTGCGCAACGCCGCGGAGGCCATCAAGAACCGCGTTGGCCGTCACCTGGATCATTACCTGATCGAGGCTGAGAAGAACCTCACTGCCAACGGCGTCCACGTCCACTGGGCCCGTGACGGCGAGGAGGCCAACCGCATCGTCGCCCAGATCGCCAAGGAGAAGGGGGTCGACGAGGTCGTCAAGATCAAGTCGATCACCACCCAGGAGACCGACCTCAACGAGTACCTTGAGGAGCAGGGCATTGCGACCTGGGAAACTGACCTGGCCGAGCTCATCGTGCAGCTCGGACATGACCGTCCCTCCCACATCGTGGTGCCGGCCATTCACCGTAATCGTGCCGAGGTCCGCGAGATCTTCCTCCATGAGATGAAGAACTACGGTCGTCCGGCACCCGAGGACATCTCGGAAAACCCGCCGGAGCTGGCCAACGCTGCTCGTCTGCACCTACGCGAGAAGTTCCTGCGTGCCGAGATGGCGGTTTCGGGTGGCAACTTCGTCCTTGCCGACACCGGTTCGCTGGTGATCGTCGAGTCCGAGGGCAACGGCCGTATGTGCTTGACCCTGCCCGACACCCTGGTGTCCGTCGTCGGCATCGAAAAGGTGTTGCCGAGTTTCGACGACCTCGAGGTCTTCCTCAAGCTGCTGCCGCGCTCGGCCACCGGTGAGCGGATGAACCCGTACAACTCGGTGTGGAGCGGCGTGACCGAGGGTGACGGTCCGCAGGAGCAGCATGTCATCTTCCTCGACAACGGCCGTACCAACGTCCTGGCCGACACCCTCGGCCGTGAGGTGCTGCGGTGCATCCGTTGCGCCTCCTGCATCAACATCTGCCCGGTGTACGAGCGGGCCGGCGGTCACGCCTACGGCTCGGTCTACCCCGGACCGATCGGTGCGGTGCTCAACCCGCAGCTGCGTGGCGTCGAACACCCGGTTGATCGTGGTCTGCCGTACGCCTGTTCCCTGTGCGGCGCCTGCAACGAGGTCTGCCCGGTGAAGATTCCCTTCACCGACATCCTCCTCGAGCTGCGCAACAAGGTCGTCAAGTCCGAAAAGGCCGACAAGGTCCCGCAGGACTACGAGGTTGCCGGCGAGATGGGGCTTATGAAGACCGCGTCGTGGGCGTTCAGTGACTACAAGCACTTCGAGGCTATCCAGGTCGGCTCGCGCGGCGTGGGACGTGTCCTGCGCGGAAAGAAGATGGGACCGGTTCCGGTGCCGGTGGCCGAGCGGTGGCTGAAGTACCGCGACGTCGATGCGCCGCCGACCGACACGTTCCGTACCTGGTGGAAGAAGAACAGGGAGGAAAAGCGATGACCACCATCAGCACTGATCCGGTGGCGCGTACCGAGATCCTTGCCCGGATTCGTCGCGCCAGCTCGGACATCACCAATTCCGACCCGGTCGCTGATGTGCCGGTCGAGTGGAAGTACGGCACCGGCATCGAGATGGACGACGTCGTCGGAACCTTCGTCGAGAAGGTTATCGACTACAAGGCCACCGTCGTGCGGGTTCAGGGGGCTGACGTTCCCAAGGCCGTCGTTGAGGGGCTCAAGGTCACCGGCGCCGAGCACAGCACCGTCGTGCCGGTTGGGCTGGACGAGTCCTGGGTCGAGGCGATCAAGGGAGCCGGTATCGACGCCCGCGTCGACGAGCCCCAGTTGTCCAAGGAGGAGCTCAACGACACCGACGCCGTCGTCACCGCCTCGGCGGCTGGAATCGCCGACACCGGTTCGATCGTCCTGACTCACGTCGAGGACCAGGGACGTCGGGCCATTACCCTCGTTCCGGACCGCCACGTGTGTGTCATCAAGGCCAGTCAGGTGGTTTCTGATGTTCCCGAGGCCATCCAGATCGTCAAGCCGGCGGTCCACGAGGGCCATCCGTTGACCTTCATCTCCGGTGGCTCGGCAACCTCCGACATCGAGTTGGCACGTGTCGATGGTGTGCATGGGCCCCGTCAGCTCTACGTCATCGTCGTGGACGATCAGTGATGGTGTAGCCGTCAATTACTTCCACTGGACTGAGCAGAGAGCCAAAACATAGCTCAGTGTCGATTCTTCGAATCTCATGGCGCTCCGTGACAGGAATAGGGGACGAGTGGTAAGGTTTGGCTAGGGTTGTTTTACGCCGGTGAAACCCAAGTACTCAAAGGAGATTATGATGATTCCTTCGAAGCAAACTGCCAGAGTAGCGGCAGTCGCTGCGGGTCTCGTTGTAGCTGCATCTGTGGCAGTTCCGGCATTCGCCGAAGGCAGTATCAACAGCCACATATCGAATGGGAGAGTGGGTTTTGAGACTCGAAGCTGGTGGGACGGCGATTCTGATGGAGTCTCAACTAGCGTTTCACACTATTCCAAGTGCAACGCCAAATCAGTGAGCTATGAGCTCATGCATGAGTATTCGTGGCGTCCTGATGCCAAGTTGGGTACTAAGGCGCTGCCATGCTCAAAGACGGGATCGCTGTACTGGGGACGTCAAGTCAAGGGTGACTACCATGTGGTCATCCGCGGTATCGGGGGGAAGGCTTCGGTCTCGGTCAACGACTTCCGCATTAAGTACTGACAATTAGTGGCCATGATCGTCGGTGACGTCTCTTTCTCCTACCGGAGAAATCATGAAGTCTTGCATGGTGTGAATATCGAGTTCACGCCGGGTAGGACGGCATTGCTTGGTCCTAATGGGGCGGGTAAGTCCACCCTGTTTGCGCTGTGTTCGGGAGTCACGGTGCCTCAGTCAGGGAAGATCACGTTGGGAACCGTTAAGGCTTCGTCTCGGACGTTGCGTCGTCGCGTGGGATTCATGGGCCAGGCCGTCCGGCCCATGCCGGGGCTGACAGTGCGCGAGCAGGTGACGTACTGCGGGTGGCTCAGGGGATTGAGCGTTCGTGAGGCTTCCGTCAAGGCTGAGCGGGTGATTGAAGACGTCGATCTGATGGAGAAGGCCGACGAGCGCTCCTCCCAGATCTCGGGTGGCCAGCTGCGCCGGGTGGGCTTGGCTCAGGTCCTCGTTGGACAGCCAGAAGTATTGCTGCTCGATGAGCCGACTGCTGGGCTCGACCCGGCTCAGCGAATGCGTTTTCGTGAGGTTCTTGAGCGGATTCCAGATGACCGGGTCACCGTTGTCTCAACTCATCAGGTTGATGATCTTGCCGACGGGTACGACAGGGTGATTGTCTTGTTCTCGGGGCGCGTTGTCTTTGATGGGACTCCTCACGAGTTCCTCGATCTCGCGCCGGAGGATTCGCAGCATCGTGCTGAGGCGGCTTATCTGGGACTGGTGACCGGCGAATGAGGTTTACGACACGACTGCGAACTGCGCCTGGGATCTGGCTGGCACCTCTCGTCGCGCTCGTGTTCATCATGGTCGACCAGAATGCTTCTAGCGAGCCGTACTGGCTTGCCCAGGTGGTTCAGGACACGGCCAGGGTCGTGGTCGCCAATGGGCTATGTGCTTTTGCGGGTGCTTTGGAGGGTAGACGACTTAAAGCTGTTGCCCTTACGGGTAACCGAGTGAGGCCGTGGTGGCGTGTGTTGGCGGGGCCCATAGTAGCTTCGGCGGCAGTAACTACCGTGCTGACGGTGATCTTCATGGTCAAGCATGGATTTGCCTCCCATCCTTTGGGGTGGGCCATCCTCGGCGTGACCTTGTTGTCGGTGTGGTCCTGGACGGTTGTCGGGGTCGCGTTGGGGATCTGGCTGCCCGTTGCCGTGGCCGCGCCATTGGCTCTGGCGGTACCCGTCGCGTGGATGATTTTCCCGCCTGGGATGTCGATTTACTGGCTCCGTCACCTCACTGGCACGTGGATGAGCTGCTGTACCATCACGCAGACACTGAATCCGGTCGTCGTGACAGGAACCCTGGCTGTTCAGCTTGGTCTTCTGGTCGGAGGTGTCATCGCTGCATCGGCCCGGGTGGCACGGCGTGGACGCTGGCTGGTTCTGTGCCTGGGAGTGTTGGCCCTCGTCATGGGGTTCATCGTCGGCGCCGTCCAGGTCAGAGGCCTCGACGCCTTTCCGACCCTTGCGCGTGAAACTGTCGTGAAGTGCCACGCGGTAGACGACGTGGGTATCGACCTGTGTCTGCTCCCGGAGCACGAATCTGAGCGGACGACGATCGAGGCAAGCGCCAAGCGTGTATTTCCAATCTGGAGGCGTGCCGGAATAACTCTCCCGGATGTGTATTCCGAGCAGGCCCTTCCAGGACGCACGGACGTCGTCAATCTTAGCGTTGCCTCAGGGATGACGGGAGAGTCGGAAGTCGTTACCCGCCTCGCGGCAGCTACGGGAAGTCCGTTCTGTTCGACCCCAGATGACGAGGGGACTCGGCCCATCGAGATCATCCAGTACAGCGGTCGTATTGACGCGTGGCTGCGGCAAGTGGCGCATGCGGCTGGCGTTGAGGTTACGCAGGCGGGGGTAGCGGCAGATGATTCTGCTTGGGCCACACAAATGCGGACCAAGGACGCCGCGGTTCAAGCCAGTGCAATACGGAAGATGCAGGAATACCTGCGTGGGTGTCCTCGGTGAGGTACTGGTTCCGCAATCGGATGGCGGGATTCCAGCTTGCCGTGACCGGTGTCCTCGCGACGGTGTGTACTCTCACTGACCCGGGGGAGGTGGCCGTGCCTCCCATTTTCGGCAGTATCAGTGCGGTGATGGTGTTGAACAACGTGTTCGGCCTGGTACTTGCGATTATCTACGCTGTCGGTCTTGCTCGGGCTGATCTGACTGTCGAGGACAGATCCTTGCGTGGCACGGGGATTCTTGACGCCAGCTTGGGGGTAGCGATGTCAGCGATCATGCTGCTGGGGCTCCTCGGCGGGCCAGGAAATGCCAGTGTTGTTCGCGATGTTCCGATACTCCTTGGCATCACGATGGTCGCGGCCCGCTGGATGCCGCGCAGTCTGGCCTCACTGCCTTCCATCGCGTATTTCTTCGTTGGCCTCCTAGTGGGTCGCAGCTACGACGGCGAAACCTGGTGGAACTGGTCAGTGTCTAGTCCATCGGGATGCGTGAGCCAGGGATGGATTATTTCCTCGGTTGTCCTCGGGGTGCTTGCCCTCGTGATTCCGACTCGGAGAGTTCGGCAACATTTCGGCGCGGATGCCGATTGAGCAGCCGTGGGGTCGGGTCACCCTGTGAGTTGTTTTCTTGACGGCGGATCGTGTCGCAGAAAACCGATGCTGATCTGTCGTTGCTGACTAGTCATCGGCTGCTGCGACGCTCGTGCCACTGGCATTTGGACTTGGCAACCGACGTGTGTGGTAAATCGGTAGGGAGTTGGGTCTCATGCCAGTTAAGGTGGTAATGCTGGGTTTTGTGCACCGGATTTCCACGGCAGGGGTCGGGGATAACGCGGCGCCTCGGTGGGCACGGTTGGCTGGCGGGGTGGCGTGGCCTGTGACGAGGATGCGGACGGCTGGACCAGCGCCGTCACCTGATGTGCCACACTCGGTCACACCGGGCCATGACAGCGGGGTCGTGGGTGATGACAAGTTTGGCGGCTTTGGGGGTGGACGCCCACAGGTCATCCATGATGGCGGTGGCCGTCTCGACGTCGAGGTGCTCACTCGGCTCGTCGAGGATGAGGACATCATGGGCCGAAGGGTCTTCGGATGTGTCGTGGCTGACGAGCACCCTAGCCAAGGCGAGTCTTTGTGCCTCGCCACCGGACAAGGTCCCGCCGTCTTCGGCCACGACTCTTTCTGGCGGGATGGTCAATCCGGCTCGGCCCAAGGCCGTGACGACCTCCGACTCGGTGGCGTCCCTGCACCCGATGCGCACGTTCTCGCTGATCGAGGTTGCGAAGACATGAGCGTTCTGGGCCAGGTACCGCACCCGTCCGGTCGTCGTCACGGAACCGGCCAGCGGCGGGATGAGTCCCATGATGGTTGCGGCGAGGGTCGTCTTGCCGATACCCGACCGCCCGACGACGGCCACCGACTCCCCGGCAGCAACCGTCAGATTCACATCGGACAGCACGGGGTGGCCACCCGGCCACCCGACCGTCAATCCGTCGATGACGAGGGAGGGCTCCTCCTCAGATGCCCCGGCGGTGGGGGAGTCTCCTGTCCCGACTTGCGGGGCGTCCAACACCTCGACGACCCGCAGTAGTGCTGCCTTGGCCCGGGTGTGGGTCTGGGCAGCCCCGGTGAAGGCACCGAACACCTCGTGGAGGGCCAGTGGGGTCAGGACCAGCACGGCCAGCGTCCGTCCCCCAATCTGGCCGTCCGCAACCGCATTGCCACCGATCCACAGAGCGGAGACGACGGCCAGACCGGCTGCCAGGATCTGTCCGGCCGTGCCGAGCCCGCGTCCCCAGGCTGCCTTGCGCTCTGCCGCTCGCAGCCGGGAGTCGACCTCCAGCACGTCGGCCAGGATGGCGTCCTGAGCCCCATAGGCAACGAGGTCAGGAGCGCAATGGGCCAACTCGCGAGTGCGGTCGGCCAACTGACCACGCAGCGGCACCAAGGAGGAGTCGGCAGCCCGGGACAGGTGTTGGGTGATCGCCGGCATGACGACGGCCGCCAGTAGGGCCGACAGCAGTAGAACCGCAGCCGAAGCCAATGAGAACCGGGCCAGCAGGACCGTCGTGCCAATGATGACGAGGCTTGACGCGCACGCCGGAACGATCACCCGCACGACCATGTCCAACACCGCGTCGACGTCGGCAGTAACCCGCACTAGCAGGTCACCCCGGCGACGTCCCAGCAGGGTGGTGCGCGACAGCCGGTCGTAGACCCGCATCCGTAGCGCCCCCTGCATCCGTAGGGCCAGGTCATGGCCGATGAGACGTTCGGCGTAACGGAACACTCCTCGGGAGATACCGAAGAACCGCACCCCGACAGCCGCGGCCTCCAGATACAGCACTGGCGGCATCTCCGCGGCCCGTGACAGCAACCATGCCGAGACACCCATGAGGGCCACCGATGCGCCCGATGCGCAAGCGGCGAGCACGGTGGAGAGCACGAGCAACCAACGGCCGCGCGGGACGTCCTTAAGGAGACTCGTGAGTAGTTGGGTGGTTCGCGTGTTCATGCGTCCACCTCCGCCGAGAGCTCGACGACCGTGTCAGCTGCCTCGATGACGTTGCGACGATGGGTCACGACGAGCACTGACGCTCCCGAGGCTCGCACCGCGTCAAGGACCGTGGCCTCGGTGGTGGCATCGAGACCTGCGGTTGGCTCGTCGAGGACTAGCAAACCGGCCCCGGCCTGTTCGACTCTGACCAGGGCACGTGCCAGGGCGACGCGACGTCGCTCGCCGGCCGACAAACCCTCGGCGTCGTCGTCAACCCGCTTGTCCAGCGGGATGGACACGGCACCACAACGATTCAGGGCATCGCGAAGCACGGCGTCGGGGGCTTCTGGGTATCCCAGCTGTACATTCTGCGCCACCGTCCCGGCCATCATTGCGGGAGCCTGGGGCACATAGGCCAACTGACGACGCCACGCCTGCCAGACGGACTCGTTGGCTCCGACCAATTCCACATCGCCACACCGGATCGACCCGGAATCGGGGTCGATGAATCCCAACAGGCATGACAGGGCGGTCGTCTTGCCACCACCGGAGTGTCCGACCAGGGCGACGAGGTTCCCTGGATCAATCCGCAGGGACAACCCATCCGGCGCTGGGCGATCGGCGCCCTCGTAGGTGTGAGTCAACCCACTGACGACCACCGGAACATCCCTCGGTGAGGGCATGTCGACGTCGCCGTCGTAATCCATCGGTCGTCCCGACTCGATGAGACCGAAGGACACCTCGGCAGCGGCCATCCCGTCGGCGGCGTCGTGGAAGAGGGCGCCCACCTGCCGCACCGGCAGGAAGACCTCGGGGGCGAGGATGAGGATGAACAGGGAGGTGTGCAGATCCATGCCACCGGCAGCCACCCGGAAACCGACGGTGACGGCCACCAAGGCCACCGACAGGGTCGCCAGCAACTCGAGGGCGAAGGAGGACAGGAAGCTGATGCGCAGGGTGCGCATCGTCTCGTCGCGGTTGGCCGCCTCGGTGCGGCGCAGGCCCTCGAGCTGGGCGCGAGCCCGTCCGAAGACCTGCAGGGTGGGCAGGCCGGCGACCAGGTCGGCGAAGTGGTTGGCGAGTCGGGTGGCGACCTTGAACCGTTTCGCCACGGCCGCCTCAGTGCGCCAACCGATGAGGGCCATGAAGAGGGGGATGAGGGGGATCGTCACGACGACGATGATCAGGCTCTTGATGTCCTGAAAGCCGATTGCGGTGGCCAACACCACCGGAACGATGACGGCCAGCACGAGCTGCGGCAGATACTTCGAGTAGTACCCGTCCAGGGCGTCAAGACCCGTCGTCACCAGATTGATGAGGGTTCCCGACGGCATCGTCGCATCGGTGGGACGCGACAATCTGGCGCTCAGGATGTCGCGTCGCAATTGCGACTTGACTGACGCTGAAGCTCGATGAGCCAGGGATTCTTGCAGCCAGGCGAGGCAAGCTCGACCACAGAACACCGCGGCGAGCAGCCCGCACCACATCGCCACGCCGTCGAGATGATGGGTGGCGAAGACCGACGAGACACCACGGGACAGCAACCAGGCCTGTGCGAGGATGAGCACGGCCGTGGCCACGCCCACCACGCACAGACCTGCGAGGAAGGGAAGAGTGGCCCGCGCCCGGCGAACCAGGCGCGGGTCGAGCGGAGCCGCCACGGATCAGGCGGCCACCGCAGTGTCCGGAATGGCCTCGCGGGTGAGGCGCTTGCGGAACACCCAGTAGCTCCAGATCTGGTAGGCCAGCACGATCGGCACGAAGATGCAGGCGCTGATCGTCATGATCTTCAGGGTGTACGGCGTCGACGAGGCGATCCACATGTCGAAGGGGATCCCCGACGGGCGATAGCCGAGATTGCCGTACATGGCGATCATGGAGGCAACGATCATGAGGGCGATACCCAGACCGGTGCACAGGAAGGCCAAGCCCTCGCGTCCCTTGGCGACGACGGTCGAACCGGCAGCCAGCAGCACGACGACGAGCAGGCCGAGGATCCAGGTCAGCACCTGGCGTCCGTCGTTGGTGACGTACATGATGTTGAACATCAGGGCCCACACCAGAGCAACGGCGGTCGCGATCCACCCCAGCTTGGCCGAAGTCTTGCGAGCCCGGTCGTGCATGTCACCCAGCGTCTTGAGGGCGACGAAGTTGGCCCCGTGGGCGCAGAAAAGCACCACGAACAGGATGCCGCCGATGAGGGCGAACGGGGTGAACAGGCCCCAGAAGGAGGTTGTCACCAGCGGGGCGACGCCACCGTCAGGAGTCGGGTGCGGACCGACGGCCAGGCCGCGGACGAAGTTCGCGAAGCCGACGCCGAGCACCAAGGTGGGCAGGAAGGATCCGATGGTGGCCATCCAGTCAAAGGTGTTGCGCCACTTCGAGGACGGGTGCTTCGAGCGGTACTCGAAGGAGACACCACGGATGATGAGGCCGAGCAGCACCAGCAGCAGCGGCAGGTAGAGGCCGGAGAACATCGTCGCGTACCAGCCGGGGAAAGCCGCGAAGGTGGCACCACCAGCGGTGAGTAGCCACACCTCGTTGCCGTCCCAGGTCGGGCCGATGGTGTTGACCATGAGGCGACGGTCCTTGTCGTCACGTCCCATGAAGGGAAGCAGCATGGCGACACCGAAGTCGAAGCCTTCGAGGAAGAAGAATCCAACCCACAGGACGGTGATCAGGATGAACCAGACGATCGTCAGGGGCGAATGAGCAGCAGTTTCAAGCACAGGAAGCATGTCGGTGACCTCCTCAGTATGCGAAGGACAGCGGAGTGTCCTCGCCCTCGACAGCAGGTTGACGACGTTCTGGCAGTTCAGGCAGGCCCTTCTTGAGGGTCTTCCAGAACAGACTCACCTCGACGACGGCCAAAATGCCGTACACCGCCGTGTAGACGATGGTCGAGAAGAGCACGCTGCCGGCGGAGACACCGGGTGAGACAGCCGCCGTGGTGGGCAGCACACCCGCGACGATCCAGGGCTGCCGTCCCATCTCGGAGAAGATCCAGCCGAAGGAGTTGCCGAACAGCGGCAACAGCGGCAGGCAGATCATGAAGAAGGTCAGCCAGCCGTGCGGCTTCGGGTTGCGGTCACCGCGCATCGCGATGAGCATGATGAGGCCGACGAGGCCGCCGATCATGCCGAGGGTGATCATGATGCGGAAGGTCCAGTAGGAAACCGGGATGTTCGGCTCCAACTTGATACCGTTGGCGTCGATCTTCTGGCGCAGCGCATCCTGGTAGGAGGACTGCAGAGAGGTCTGCGTCCCGTCCTTGCGGTGGTAGGTGTACTCATGAACCTGGTAGTTCTTGAGCTCGTTGATGCCCTTGATCTCTGAACCCCACTTGCCGTTGCCGAGGAAGCCGAGCATGCCGGGGATCTTGATGGCCCACACCTCTTCGGAGCCGTCCTGGTTGCCGATGGTCAGCACCGAGAAGTCCGAGGTCGTCTCGTAGGCGCCTTCGGCAGCGGCCATCTTCATGGGCTGGGCGTCGGTCATGACCTTGCCCTGGTAGTCACCGCTCAGCACGATGCCGACGCAGGCGACGATGAGGACCCAGGCGCCGAACTTCGAGGCCCAACGCCAGGTGCGCACGGTCTCGGCCTCCTCGGCGTCAGAAATCTGAGAGGTGGCGCGACCCCTGGCGACCTTGGCCAGGTGCCAGAAGGCGATTGCGGCGATGAGGGCACCTGCGACCATGTAGGACGCGGAAATCTGGTGAAGGAAGGTTGCCTTGAAGACCGGGTTGGTGAGAACGGCACCGAAATCGGTCAACTCGGCGCGATGGGTGGCGGGGTTGTATGTGGCACCCACGGGGTTCTGCATCCACGAGTTGGCCGCGAGGATGAACACCGCGGAAACCATGGTGCCAAGGGCGGTCAGGTAGATGCAGGCCAGGTGGACTCCCTTGGGGAGCTTGTCCCACCCGAAGATCCACAGGCCGATGAAGGTCGACTCCATGAAGAAGGCGAGGAGGGCCTCGAGGGCCAGCGGGGCGCCGAAGATGTCGCCGACGAATCGCGAGTACTCCGACCAGTTCATACCGAACTGGAACTCCTGCACGATTCCGGTGACGACGCCGAGGGCGAAGTTGATGAGGAAGAGCTTGCCGTAGAACTTGGTCAGGCGAAGATAACGGTCGTTACGGGTCTTGAGCCACACCGTCTGCATCACTGCCACGAGCATCGACAGCGCGATCGTGATCGGGACGAAGAAGAAGTGGTAGACCGTCGTGATCCCGAATTGCCATCGGGCGATCAGTTGGGCATCCATGGCGCGCACCCTACTATTCGGCGGCCCAGGTTTTGGCGCTCAGGGTCGCGTTGCGCCAAAACGGATGAAAATCCTGTACCAACGTCCGTCGTCACGGCGGTGCTGGTCGATGATTTGCCCGATGGGTGAAAATGGGTAGCGTGAGTCGATCGGGTCGTCGGTGGTGGCCTGTCGTCGTTGGGGTGCTTGTCCTGCTCGTGGTCGCGGAGGTGCCGCTGGCAATCGGGGTCCTTCGGCCACGCCTCGAGCCGGTCCCGAGGAGGACTGACGTTGTCTACGCCATCGGACCGGCGGATTTCCACATGGCCCAGGCCCGTAACCTCATGCGCCGTACGGGGGCCTCGACACTCGTCGTGACCATCAGCGTCGACCCGAGGACCGGCGAGGAGTACCGCAAGGATTTCTGCGACCCGTCCCCCCATTGGAAGGTCATCTGCCTGGTGCCCGACCCGTACACCACCCGAGGTGAGGCGGCGACCCTGCGTGACCTGGCGGCGCGTCATCACTGGTCCGACGCCGTGGTGCTCACCGATCCCCCGCACGTCACACGCACGCGCATGTGGATGGACAGGTGTGCGGCGATCCCCGTCACCGTCGTCGAGTCGACGGACCGGGCCTCCCGGCACGTCAACCTTCGGAAGGTCGCCTACCAGTCGGCTGGATGGGTCGTGGGACAGGTGCAGAGCTGTCCGTGAACCGGTCGCCGCGGCGGAGCCTGCCCATGATGACGATTGAAGCGTCAATCAGCCGGGCTTCCCGATCGGAGGATCCCATGTCCGCGACTCCACGCATCGGCATCATCCTCGGTTTCACCTGCCCCGGTCGCGTCCGTGACTGGTGCCCTGACTGGAGATATTGGTCAATCGTGAGAAGGGAGGCTGGTTCCCGCAAGCTGTGTGGGGCCGATGATGGTTGTCGAAATGCAACCAGCCATGAAGCTCGCCGCGCCGTTCGGTCTCGGAGGTATAGCAGCGGATGGAGGCCCAGCCGTCAGCCAGAGTGCGGTGAAAGGGCCCCACCTTTCCATTGGTCTGCGGCCGACACAGCCTGGTGGGCTTGTGCTTGATGCCGAACTCTGCGCAGGTGTCTCACCACAGGTGTGAACGATAGACGCCACCGTTGTCCGACAGGCCCCGCTCGACGGCGACACCTCCGGTGTTGAACCACTCGACCGCCCTCACCAGCACAGCGATCGCAGTTACAGCAGTTTCATCATCGTAGACCTCGGCATAGCCGACACGGGAGTGACCGCCGATCACAGTGTGAACGAAAGCCCCGCCCATCAACGGATCCCGGTACTTGTTGCGGGGCTTGCGCGGTGCGGCCACCCGATTCTTCTCGCCCTGGCGCCGGCCGACGTAGCGCCATCCCCCGCCCTCAAAGATGCTGCCGAGCTTCTCCACATCACCGTGCAACATCACCCCAGGGCAGTCATGCTCGTAGCACCGCACCAGCTCACCCGTTGTCCGGTCGACATGCGACAGACGGTTCAAGTGGGCGTCTGTCAGGATCCGGTGGACCGTCGACGGGGCGATCCTGAGCTGGCACGCGAGCTGCACCGGCCCCTCACGCAGACGAAGCCGCAGGCCGACACAGGCCGGGCGGTCTGCGGGCTGGTCTTGTTCGGCAAGCGGTGCGGCCGGGATGACCTGTCCTGCATGGACTGCCCGGTAGTGGTTGGCCCAACGCTTCACGGTCGGCCAGGAAACCTGGAACCGGGCAGCGACCTCACCGACCAGCCAGCCGTCCTCGACGACGAGACGAGCGACGAGCAGGCGGCGGCGCGGCATTGGCGTGGGACATGTGCAAGCTTTCTGGACGAGCCCCGCGCTCGCCCAGGCTCACTTCGGGTAGTGCTCGTCGGTGTAGCGGTGCAGTGCCTGGGCGGCGAACGCGGCGGCTTCGGCGCCGCCGAAGGCGGGATGGAAGTCAGAGCTGGTGGCGTAGAGGTTGGCCATGCCGTGGAGCATGGCGCGTGTCTTGGCGGTGTCCCCCACATGGGCGGGGGTGCCGGGGATCTGGGCGAACCAGGCTGTGTGAACCGCTGCGTGGTCTTGGGCGGTCGTGTCTGTTGGGGCGATTCCTTGGTCATACAGCTCGCCCCAACGAGCCAGGAGCCCTTCGGCGTCGGCCTGGAACTGTCGTTGCTGGTCGATGCTCTTGGCGTGCCACCAGCGGTTCGACTGCTCAAACACCTCGCGGCCCCACCGCTGGGCGACCTCGTCCTCGTAACGGTCGTTGAACCCTTCGAGCACCATGTCCACCCGGGGCTGTCGACCTGCGCGACGCATCACCAAGGTGTGCTCGACCGCAGCGATGCGCCTCGCAAGGGCATCCTGGTCCCGGCGTAGCCGGGTCAGGTGAGCTTCGAGAGCTTCGACTTCGACACCATGGTCAGCCTCGTCAGCCAGCACCGCCTTGATGTCGGTCAGGGACAGGCCGGCATTACGCAGCAGCAGGATCCGTTGGAGTCGCGCGACTGCGGTGGGTCCGTAGTGGCGGTAGCCGTTGGCGCCGATCCGGTCCGGGACCAGGAGACCGATCTGGTGGTAGTGGCGCAGGGCCCGTGGGCTGATGCCAGCCCGGTCCGCGAGTTCGCGGACAGTCCACTCCACCATCGCGCTCCTCCTGTCAGCACTTGTGTCGCGGCAGGCCCAATTGTGGCAGGGCGACGTCGAGGATCTCGGAAGCCGGCGTGGTGACACACTCGGCTGCCTTGCGGCCGGTCGCTTCCAGGTAAGCCTGGGCAATGCGGGCCCCGGCCGCGTATCCAGCGCCGGTGGGCAGTCCGACCGGCGTGGAACCGAACAGGCGAGCGCTCGCGTCGCCGAGGACCCAGGCGGCGAAGTCTTGCATTCCTGTCACGTCCAGACCCTTGACGACCTTGCGCAGAACGTCGTCGCTGCGGCGGGTGTGATCGGTGACGAAGTGCGTGTAGCCGCGCCGTCCATAGGACTGGGCAGCGAACAGGTCGGCCAGCCCCTCCGCGACGACGTGCTCCCCAACCGTGACGGTCTGCGGGTTCCACACGATGCCACCGGGCGAGTAGCGCACGTTGTGGTGAAGCTCGTGCAGCGCGATCGCTTCCAGCCGGTCGACGACCTCGTCCGTGGGCCAGACCGTGATCGCGATGTAGCCACTGATACCGCCGAAGGCCGACAGGCCACGGATCTCATCCACGAAGTGCCGATTGGTGGGATCACCCAGGACCAGCAGCACCGTCAGGTCGGGAATCGTCGCCCCAGGACAGGCCGTCCCCAAGTCCTGAGTGCCCTGCGTGAGGGACTGCTCTATGCGGCCCCAAGCGTCGGCCTGCTCCAACCGGTGGAGGGCATCGACCATTTCCTGGCGCGGAGCACCCGACCCGAAGCCGAAGTTCTGCCCGTGAACTGCGGCCATGTCGGGACCACCAGGAATGAAGAAGTACATGCCGGCCATCGGCTCCCACAACCGGCGTGCCGCCTCCGGCCACTGGCCAGGGGAGCTGTGGAGCATGGCGCGCATGCCTGCGGCGCTGTCGAGCATCGTGATTGTCATGCCTTGGACGCTAAACATTGACGTAACGGCAAGGTCAACCCTGTAGGTTGATCAACGTGTCCGGTCAGTGCACCTAGGGCAGGACAACTGCACCGGCCCCTCCCGCAAGCGCAGCCGCAAGGTGATGCAGCGCCGAGTGGTCTTCTGACTGGTCTTGTTCGGCGAAGAGTGCGGGCGTGAGCTGCAGTCTTGCATCGGCTCGCCGGCTAGGTAGCGGTCTATCCACCGCTTCACAGTCGGTCAGGACACCTGGAATCGGGCAGCGACCTCACTAATCTGCCAGCCCTGGTCAACGACCAGACGGGCGTCGATGAGCCGGTGGCGGGGCGTGAGAGCTGCGTTGGCATGGGGCACTGGTTCTCCTCATGGGGGCGGGCGGCCTCCTCGAGGAAGCCGCCCGCCGGGGGTTGGTCACTGGTCTGGTCGGTCAGAGCGCAGGGAGGAGCTCGTCGTGGATCCAGCTGGTCAGGGTTGTGGGTGTCGTCGTGGTGAGGTTTCGCGGCTGCTCGAGGTGGAAGTCGTCGCGTAGTCCGGTGCTCATGCCGAGGACGGCGTCGGCCATCATGGGCGGCATCCCGGCGGCGAGGTAGTTCTGGCGCATTGCGGTATCGCTGATCTGCTCCACGTGCACGGTGTGGCCGACCTGCTCTGTGAGGGTCTGGGCCACCTGTCGCCAGGACAGGTCTTGTGGTCCGTGGACGGCTTGCACTCGGTGGCCGTGCCACTGGGTGTTGAGCAGGGTGAGGCTGGCGACCTCGGCGATGTCGCGCGGGGCCGCCCAGGCCATGGGCTTGTCCGGCGGCAGGACTGTCGTCAGGCGCCCCTGCCGGACGGCGTTGACGTCGAGGAGCAGGTTGGTGAAGAAGTAGCCGCAGCGCAGGTGGGTGACATCCCCGTCGAGTGCATCCAGTGCGACCTCGGTGCCCGCGAGACCGTCGATCTCGCCGGCGCCGTGACGCTTCTCGGCGCCGACGCTGCTTTGGAATACGACGCGGCCGATTGCGTTGGCAGTGGCCGCCTCCACCAGTGCCTGTGTGGCCAGGGCATAGTTCGCGAGGGGGTCGGGTGACATCACGCTGGGATCCACCCAATAGATCGCGTCCACGCCCCGCGTCGCCGCCCTGACCTGATCGGGGTCGGTGGAGTCGGCTTCGACGACATCGGCGTGGTCCCGTACCGCCCGGGGACGTTCTTGGGGCTCCGGGCCAAGAGCAGCGGGCGCACTCCGACTCGGATCAGCATGGTGGTGACGTGGCGCCCGACGTGGCCCGTCGGGGTCGTGACCGCGATTCGCACGTGAGTCTCCTTTCAAAGGGTCTCGTTCAGCGACGCTAGCCACAGATCCGGCCTGTTCTTGTCCTCGTTTCGGGCGACAATGGCCGCATGGAGACCCCTTCATCGCGCGCTGCTCCTGCTGTCCCTCTTGCAGACCGGGCGTGACTGGACCGCATCGGAGCTCGCGCAGCACCTCGACATCGCTGACCGGACCGTCCGCCGTGACATCGCCCGGTTGCGCTCCCTTGGGTACGACATCCGCTCCGCGCCCCGGGCCCGGTGGCACCTATCGGCTCGTGACGGGCGTCAAGATCCCGCCGCTCCTGCTGGACGCCGACGAGGTCTGTACCCTCGCCACGGGCCTACTCGTCCTGGAAGCGGGTGGAGCAGACGCGTCAGCGGCGGTCGTGCGCGAGGGAATCTGGTACCTCATTGCCTACGACACTCAGCGGGCAGACTGGCGGCTGTTCCGCCTCGACCGCGTCCAGGATGCCGCTTCTCAGGCCGCGCCTCTCGATGCCACCATGCCCGACTTTCCCGCCGCCTCCATTCAGGAGTGGCTTACCACTGACTTCAGACGATCGCGGACTCACGACAACTAACGTGTCCGGTCAATACACCTTGGAGACTTGGAACCGGGCGGCGACCTTGCTGATTGGCCACCCGTCCTCGACGACGAGCTGGGCGACTTTGAGACGATGGCGTGGAGTCAACGCAGCGTTGGCGTGTGACACAGACCCCTCTACTGGAAGTGGGAGCAGGCGATGGAAGACGTTCTCGGGGGCGTGGGACGACGCCTGCGCAGTGTCCGGACCGCTCGCCGCATGACTCTGGATGACCTGTCACGAATGACGGGAATCTCCGTCTCGACCCTCTCGCGACTGGAATCTGGCGGTCGCAAACCACCCCTGGAACTGCTGCTGCCGCTGGCTCAGACTTTCGGGCTGCCGCTCGATGACCTTGTCGGAGCGCCCCCGATAGGAGACCCGCGGGTCCACCCCCGGCCAGTCCGCCGCAACGGGATGACGGTTATCCCGTTGTCACACATCCCGGGCCCCCAACAGGCACTCAAAATGGTCATCCCCGCCACGAAGGACGCTCCAAGGCTGACGCGGCACGAGGGGCACGAATGGATGTACATCTTGTCTGGCGAGCTGCGGCTGATCGTGGGTGACCACGACTCGGTCCTGCTGCCCGGCCAGGCGGCAGAGTTCGACACGCGCACCGCTCACTGGTTTGGCAGCACCGGGCGTGGACCAGTCGAGATCCTCAGCTTGCTGGGCCTTCAGGGGCAGCGCGTCCACGTCGCTGACCCCGCATCTGGCAATGTCACGCCGTCATGCGCTGCCGGATCTGCTTGAGTGCCACGCCGGAGAGCCACAGGCCGATCCCGTAGGCGCTGTGAGCCCGCAGACTGCCGAGCCGCGCCTGCGACGGGCTGGGAGTCTTCGATGCCGCCACGCCGAAACCGAACGCCGGCTGTATCACGAACCATGGGGCGCCCACTGTTGCCAGTCCCATCGAGACAGCCGGCACGAACCGCGGATCATCCAGCCATTTTGAGTCGGCAAACGCCAAGGCCACCGCGAAGCCAGAACCAATCGTGTAGTGAGCACCCCAACCCAAGGCCCTCTCACTTGGAACAGGTTCGGCCGTCATGATCGACTCATGTCGAAATCGGCCAGCGGGCATGTGCCCGAGCCAGCGCCCGACCAAGGCGTAATCCAGCGAGCCAGTACCACGAGTACGCCGCAACACCTCCGCCGTCAGGTCCATCACTGCCGTCGCGCCGACCCCCACGACAACGCCCTGAACGACCCGACTCGCTGAAAGTCTCATGTTGCACCTCTCCCGACCGACGATGAGCTTCTATGAGACCAGTACGCGTGTCGACCCAGCAAGAGAATTTGCCACATCAGCAAATCAATCAACTTCTCCGGTCAGTACAGGTAGGTCGCCACGTGGGACTGGCCATCTCGCCCCAACCGTCGCCATCAGCTTCGCCAGCGACTTCGAGGCCGTGACGACCACCCCCACGATCCACCTCGTCACCTCCTTGGAGGCTGAGTTAGACGCCGTTATCGCCTGGACGAACGCGCTGGCTCCGCTGCGCGCCAAGGGCTGGTCGTCGCCAGGGGGTTTCCGGAGCAGCGTCCGATGGTCGTGGGCCCCGGCCCCTCACACGTCGGCCGGTGCCGCCCCGTCGGCGTCCGCCGCGTTGAACTGCGACTGGTAGAGGTCGTGGTAGTGGCTGCGCCGCTCGAGGAGCTCGGCGTGCGACCCCTGCTCGACGATGTCGCCGTGTTCCATGACGAGGATGAGATCCGCGTCACGGATGGTCGAGAGCCGGTGGGCGATGACGAAGCTGGTACGTCCCTTGCGCAGGTTGGCCATGGCTTCCTGGACGAGCATCTCGGTTCGAGTGTCCACCGAGCTGGTGGCCTCGTCGAGGATGAGCAGGTCCGGGGCGGATAGGAAAGCCCGAGCGATGGTGATGAGCTGCTTCTGACCGACGGAGACGTTGGATCCGTCCTCGTCGATGACGGTCTGGTAACCGTCAGGCAGGGTGTTGACGAAGTGGTCGACGTGAGCGGCCCGGGCAGCGTCGAGGATCTCCTCCTCGGACGCCTCCGGGCGGCCGTAAGCAATGTTGTCGTGGATCGTCCCGCTGAACAGCCAGGTGTCCTGCAACACCATTCCCAGTCGAGAGCGCAGTTCGGTGCGGGGGACCGTGGAGATGTCGAAGCCGTCGAGGGTGATGGCCCCGCCGTCGACCTCGTAGAACCGCATGAGCAGGTTGACCAGCGTCGTCTTGCCAGCACCGGTGGGTCCGACTATCGCCACCGTCTGGCCCGGCTCGGCGACCAACGAGAGGTCGGCGATGAGAGGTTTGTCGGGGCTGTAGGAGAAGCTCACGTGGTCGAAGACGACACGTCCCTTGGTGGCAGGGAGACTGCTGTCGGCGTCTGTGGACATTTCGTCGGCATCGAGGACCTGGAAGACGCGCTCTGCCGAGGCCACTCCTGACTGCAACAGATTCGCCATGGAGGCGATCTGGGTGATCGGCTGGGTGAACATTCGGGAGTACTGAATGAAGGCCTGGACATTGCCCAGAGGAATCTGGCCCTTGGCCACCCGCAGACAGCCGATGAGCACGATGACGGCGTAGTTGGCGTTGCCGAGCAGGAACATCACCGGCTGGATGAGTCCGGAGATGAATTGGGCCTTGGCGGTGGCTCGACGAAGCTCCTCGTTGCGTTCGTGGAATTCCTGGGCAACGGCCTGGGTGCGGCCTAAGGTCTTGACCAGAGCGTGGCCCGAATACGCCTCTTCCACGTGGGAGTTGAGTTCTCCGGTGGCCTTCCACATCTGGGCGAACTGCCCCTGCGCCTTCTTGCCGATGGCTCCCGCGATGACTCCGGCAACCGGGATGATGACCAGGGAGATCACCGCCAGCAACGGGGAGATCCAGAACATCATGATCAACACGCCGATGACGGTCAGCAAGGCGTTGAGGAGCTGTTGGAGGGTCTGCAGCAAGGTCTGCGAGACGTTGTCGATGTCGTTGGTCATCCGGCTCATGAGCTCGCCGTGGGGCTGACCGTCGAAGTAGGACAGCGGCAGTCTCTCCAGCTTGGCACCGACCTGACGACGCAGGTCGTACATGGATCGTTGGATCGCGGTGTTGAGCAGGAATCCCTGCAGGAACATCAGCAGGGCGGCGCAGGCATACAGGCCCAGGGCCCAGGCCATGATGACGCCGAGTCGGTGGAAATCGATGCCGGAACCGATGATGACATCGGGGTACTGCTGCAGCAGGGTGATGATCTTCCCGCGATCGCCACTCTGACCGGCCTGGCCGAGCTTGTCGATGAATTCGCCGGCTGTCATGCCACGCGCTTGCGGGACGTGTCTGCCCAGCTGTTTTCCGACAATGCCGCCGAAGATGACGTCGGTGGCCCGGCCCAGGATCTTGGGGCCAATGACATTGAAGCTCACCGAGATCACAGCCATGATGACGACAATGGTCAGGACGAGGCGATGAGGCTTGAGCTGGCCGAGCAGCCGCCTGAGGGACGGGCCGAAGGAGATGGGCTTCTCAGCGACCCGGCCGCCGCCTCGCCG
This sequence comes from Cutibacterium sp. LaCa_255, assembly GCF_057458005.1. Lineage (NCBI taxonomy): Bacteria > Bacillati > Actinomycetota > Actinomycetes > Propionibacteriales > Propionibacteriaceae > Cutibacterium > Cutibacterium sp. LaCa_255. The sequence continues at coordinate 214,498 of NZ_CP190956.1, forward strand.
CGACGAGGCTCGGGCGAGCTCGGCATGCTCGTTGCGGGCGGGAGCTTTCTCGACCTTGCCTCTCATGCCGCCTTCTCGGTGGAGAGCTGGGAGTCGACGATCTCGATGTATGTCGGGCAGGACTCGATGAGCTCGTCATGGGTTCCCTTGCCGACGATGCGTCCGGCATCCAGGACGAGGATCTGGTCGGCATTGCGGATCGTCGAAACTCGCTGGGCGATGATGAGCATCGCGGCACTGCCTTGGTGGGCCTCCAGCGCGGCCCGGAGCCGGGCATCAGTGGCGACGTCGAGGGCGCTGAAGGAATCGTCGAAGACGTAGATTTCGGGGGCCTTGACCAAGGCCCGAGCGATGGACAGTCGCTGTCGCTGGCCGCCGGAGACATTGGTGCCGCCCTGGGAGATGGTGGCGTCCAACTCCCCGTCCATTCGGGAGACGAAGTCGTCGGACTGAGCGATGCGCAAGGCGTCCCAGAGCTCATCGTCGGTGGCGTCGGAGCGGCCGTCGCGCAGGTTGGAGGCCACCGTGCCGCCGAAGAGGTAGGGCCGCTGAGGCACCAGACCGATGCAGCTCCACAGGACCTCGGAGCCGTAACGGCGGACGTCGACACCCTTGACGAGGACCTGCCCGTCGGTGACGTCGACGAGGCGCGGGATGAGGTTGACCAAGGTTGATTTGCCCGAGCCCGTCGAGCCGATGATGGCCGTCGTCGTTCCGCGCTCCAGCTCGAAGGAGATCTTGTGGAGCACCGGTGCGGAGGCTCCGGGGTAGCTGAAGGTGACGTCGCGGAACTCCAGCAGGGTGGGGTTGTCGGGCAAGGTCGTCACCGGTTCGGGGTCAATGTGGAGGGACGACGAGGTCTGCAGCACTTCTGCGATGCGGTTGGCGCAGACCGAGGCTCGCGGCCACATGACGACGAGGAGTACGGCCATCATGACGCTGATGAGGATCTGCATGAGGTAGGTGGTGAAGGAGGCGAGGACGCCGACCTCGGTCTTGCCGCTGTCGATCTGGTGGGCCGCGAACCAGAACACTGCGACCTGGGACAGGTTCATGATGAGCATGACGAGCGGGAACATCGCGGCCATGGTTCGTCCGACACTGACCTGGATGTCGCGCAGGGAGGAGTTGGTGGCGTCGAAGCGGGCCGCCTCATGGCGTTCCCGGGCGAAGGCTCGCACTACGCGGATGCCGGTGATCTGCTCGCGAACGACGCGGTTGAGGTCGTCGATACGTTTCTGCTGGCGTTTGAACAGCGGACCCATCCGGGAGACGATGAGCCCCGCTCCAATGCCCAGCAGCACGACGGCGACGGCGATGATCCACGACAGGGAGACCTCGGCTCGGATCGCCATGACGACGCCGACGACCATCATGATCGGTGCTCCGATGAGGACGGCCAAGGTCATGAAGACCAGCATTTGCACCTGCTGGACGTCGTTCGTGGTGCGGGTGATGAGGGACGGAGCTCCGAACTGGTTGACCTCACGGGCCGAGAAGTCGAGGGTGCGGGTGAAGACGGCGTCGCGGATGTCGCGTCCCATTCCCATGGCGACCTGGGCGGCCAGGAACACTGCGATGACCTGGCAGATCGTCTGTCCCAGGGCGACGGCCAGCATGAGGAGGGAGTGTGAGGTGACGTAGCCGGTGTCGACGCGGACGACTCCCTGGTTGATGATGTCAGCGTTGATCGTCGGGAGGGTCAGCGCGGCGATCTGGGCGCAAATCTGCGCGACGACGATGACGATCACCTGCAGGCGATAGGGCCGAAGGTGTCGGGCCACGAGTTGTGTCAGCACGAGTGCTCCTCGGACAGGGACATGTGCAACCGGCGTCAGAGGATCTGCCGGGCGGCCGCGAGCGGCACGATCGACACCCTAGAGGAAATGAGCAGTGTTGTCCGCATGTCGTCAGACGGGTCGGCCTTGTCAGTAGGCTGTGAGACACTGAATCCGCTGTGTCGTGAGAGGTGACGATGAGACGCAAGCTGGCCCTTGTGGTGGCGGGGGTGCTTCTCGTCGGCACAGCTGCGTGTTCACAGACGTCGACACCACTTGCCAAGCCTAGTCGTGACGATTCGGTCGAGGTCTGGCATCGGATGTCCATGGCATCTGACCTGCCGAGCTTGGAGAGCGCCGGTGACGGGTACCAGCGTCGTAACCCTGGTGTGACACTCAATTTGCACGCGATCTCCTCGACGACCGACACGTACCTCAACACCTTGGAGACGTCGGTTGAGGAGGGCAAGGCTCCCTGCATGGCTCAGGTGCCGAGCACGTCGGTGGCGAAATTGGCCCATCACGGGGTGCTGGAGGATGTCACCCAGTACGCCGAGCAGTACCGCGACAAGTACGACCGCGGCCCGATGTCGCGGGTTGCGTACCAGGGGCGGACATACGGACTTCCGATGGACACCTCCCCGATGGTCCTCTTCTACGATTCCGACGCCTGGTCCGAGGCCCATGTGTCAGCTCCCAAGAACTGGGAGGAGTTCCGTGCCGCGGCCACGATTCTGGCGTCTACGGGCAAGGCGGTGTCAGATATGCCGATTGAGAAAACCGGGTGGCTGGCAGCGATGTCCGACACCACAGGATCGCCATGGTTCGTCCCGCTGAATGACACGACCTGGCGGGTTGGGATCGATTCTGACGGGGTGCGCAAGCTCACCGACGAGTTGCAGCGGATGGTCGAGGCCAAGCAACTCGTCGTATCTCATGGATGGGAGTCGGTGCAGACCGATTTCTCCTCCGGGAAGATTGTCGGACACATTGGCGCTCCCGCTGATCTTCCGGATCTCACGACTGTCGTCGGGGCTGGGCGGCACCATTGGAAGGTCACCACCATTCCTCCGCTCGAGGGCAGTGATTCACGGGTGGCGTCGTATCAGGGCTCGTCGTGGGTGGTCCTCAAGGGATGCAAGACGCCAAGTGAGGCATTGGACTTTGCTGACGCCCTCGACGACCAGCCCGAATTGCTGACGGGGCGTGGTCTCATCCCAGCTGGTAAGGCCGAGAGAATGACGACGCCGGCGTCCTTCAAGACGTTGGTCGGCAACGAGGACGTCGTCGGGGACCTGGCTGATCTGGGTCGCAAGATTGACGACGACTCCTCGATCTCGCCGGTGTGGGACGAGGTCGCGGCGGCCTGGCGCCCCAGTGCGAAGCTCTGGGCGACGAAGACGAAAGTGTCTGGGACGTTGCCTGCGTTGGCATCGAGGGCCAGAGGTGCCTTGGTCGCTGGTGGGTTGAAGGTGGCTGAGGGGTAGTTTGATCCGTCATCATTGTGTCCCGAGGGGATGCACGAAAAACATGGCTTGGCCAAATCGTTCCCTCCCCTCCTCTTCGATAGGATTTCCCGGTGAGTTCTGACACCGTTTCCAGCCAGTCCCCTGAGGTCTCCGAGCAGATGCAGGTTCGTCTCGACAAGCGGGCCCGGATCATTGCCGACGGAGGCCAGGCCTACCCGGTTGACCTGCTGCGCGACCACACCCTGGCCCAGATCCGTCAGAAGTACACCGACGACCTCGGCGAGTTGACCCTGGCCCCCGGCGAGGAGACCACCGACGAGGTCGCCATCGGCGGGCGTGTCGTCTTCGTCCGCAATACCGGCAAACTCTGCTTCGCCAGCCTCCAGGATGGGTTCACCGAGACTTCCAATGGCGAACGTCTGCAGGTCATGCTCTCCAAGGCCGAGGTCGGCGACGAGGCCCTGGCGGCATGGAAGTCCGACGTCGACCTCGGAGACCACGTGTGGGTGCGTGGCCGTGTCGTCGTGTCCCGCCGTGGCGAACTGTCCATCATGGCCTCGGAGTGGCGGATGGCATCGAAGGCTCTGCGTCCCCTGCCGACCCTCCACAAGGAGCTTTCGGAGGAGTCCCGGGTGCGTCGTCGCTACGCCGACCTGGTCGTCCGCGACGAGTCCCGTCAGATGGTGCGCACCCGCGCCATCATCACCCGCGCAGTGCGTCACGCCCTCGATGAGCGTGGCTTCCTGGAGATCGAGACCCCGATCCTGCAGCTGGTCCACGGTGGTGCCGCGGCTCGTCCGTTCAACACCCACCTCAATGCCTTCGACATCGACATGAGCCTGCGCATCGCCCTTGAGCTCTACCTCAAGCGCGCGATGGTGGGCGGCACCGACCGTGTCTACGAGATGGGCCGTGTCTTCCGCAACGAGGGCATCGACTCCAGCCACTCGGCCGAGTTCTCCATGCTCGAGGCCTACATGAGCTGGGGTAACCAGTTCACCATCGCCGAGGTCATCAAGGACATCATCATGGAGGTGGCCGACGCCCTTGGCATCCACCAGATCGAGACGCCCAAGGGCACCATCGACCTTGATGGGGAGTGGCGCTGGGTCAGCGTCTACCCGGGCCTGTCGGAGAAGTTGGGACGCGAGGTCACCCTCGACACTCCGCTGGAGGAATTGCAGGCCATTGCTGCCGAACACGAGATCGAACTCGATCCGTCCTGGGAGGCCGGCAAGGTCGTCATGGAGCTCTTCGGCGAGCTCGTCGAGCCTGAACTCATCAACCCCACTTTTGTGTGCGACTACCCGGCCATCGCCCAGCCCCTGGCCCGCCCGCACCGCGACGACCCGCGCATGGTCGAGGCCTGGGACCTCATCATCGGCGGTATGGAGCGCGGCACCGGGTTCTCGGAGCTGGTCGACCCCGTCATCCAGCGCGAGGTTCTCACCAAGCAGTCCCTGGCCGCTGCGGCCGGTGACCCGGAAGCCATGCAGCTCGACGAGGACTTCCTCGAAGCCCTCGAGTTCGGCTGCCCGCCCATGGGCGGTCTGGGACTCGGCGTCGACCGTCTGGTGATGCTGTTCACCGACGCCGGTATCCGTGAGACGATCCTCTTCCCGCTGCTCAAGCCCGAGCACTGACGATGTGAGGCCTGCCGGGAATGTCCCGGCAGGCCTTTCTGTTCTGTTTCAGGATTGGGCGAGCCCCAGCCTCCAGTTCTGCCTGCGCCAGTTCACTTCCACAAGGTGGCGACGCCGAAACCGGCGGCCATGAGGCACATGCCGATGAGGACGTTCCAGTCGCCGAGATCCTTCATGCCGGGGATCTGGTTGCCTGCGATGTAGTAGACGATCAGCCACAGCACACCGAGTAGGAAGAGGGGGACGAACACCTTCGGCACCCAGGAACGATCAACCGGCGCAGCCTTCTTCTCGGCCCGGCGCTCCTCGACCTTGGCCCGGTTCTTGGCCTGGGCCTTCTTCTTGGCTTCCGGTCTGACCTTGGATTCGGGCACGGTGACTACTCCTGGGGTTTCGAGGACACGCCCACCGAGCGTGATTGGGACAAGTGTTACTTGGCTAGCCTAGAGGACGATCGCCAATTCCGGCGACACGGGTCGGGCTGCGAGGAGGGGACGATGAGCGACGACGACGCCGAGGACGTCCGTCGTGATGACTCCACCCCTGAGCATTCCGATCCTTCTCCCGCCACTGACCCTGCGCCTGACGGGGCTGACACGCCCGAAGAGGTAGATGAGGACGTCGTCGGTGACCCCCTCATCCAGGACATCCGCTCAGACTCCCGTCATCCACGGCTGGCCAGATTCGCCACGGTGCTCGTCATGGTGACGGCCGGATTCATGATGACGACGGCCGCGGTCAATTCGCGTGGTCATGACCTTCGTCCCGAACGCGACACTGACATGGCCACCCTCGTCCGTAATCAGGCCAGTCACAATGCCGCCCTGCAGAAAGAGGCAGCCAGCCTGCGAGCCCAGGTTGACGAGCTCTCCAAGGCCGATCAGACCCCGGGCGTCACCTCCTCGACCGTCCCCTCGGCGTCAGCCTTGGCGCCCTCGGTGGGTCTGGGAGCTGTCAGCGGCAAGGCACTGCGGGTCACCCTCGATGACGCTCCCCTCAGTGAGAATCCCGACGGGGTCGACGCCAACATGCTCGTCGTCCACCAGCAGGACATCCAGATGGTCGTCAACACCCTCTGGGCTGGGGGAGCGGAAGCCATGACCATCCAGGGGCAACGAGTGACCTCCACCACAGCCGTGAAATGTGTCGGCAACACCGTCGTCCTGCACGGAGTCGCCTACGCCCCGCCCTACGTCATCGAGGCGATTGGGGACCGCTCCGCCATGGAGCAAGCTCTCGACACCTCCGAGGCGGTGCGCATCTACAAGGGGTACGTGAGTGCCTACCAGCTCGGATGGTCGGTGGAGCGGGTCGGTACGGTCACGATGCCGGCCTACACCGGCACCGTCGCCATGGGCCACGCCACTCCCCGCTGAGTCGGTGCGCCTGACACAACCTGAGCATGATGGCGTCTCGACGCCGGCCTGCGACACAATGACCCCATGACAGCCAGGATCCTCGTCGTCGACAACTATGACTCCTTCGTGTGGAATCTCGTGTCCTACTTGGGACAGATCGGGGCAGACACCACGGTGGTTCGCAACGATGATCCTCTTTTCGAGGATCCGCAGTGGTGGGTTCCTTTCGACGGCATCCTGCTGTCGCCTGGCCCCGGACACCCCGAAGACGCCGGAGTGTGCGTGGACATCCTGCGTGGTGCCCCCCGACCGATTTTTGGCGTGTGTCTGGGAATGCAGGCCATGGCTGTCGCGTGGGGAGGCCATGTCGGACGTGCAGAGGAGCAGTTGCACGGCAAGACCTCGCCGATTCACCACGAAGGGGCGGGAGTTTTCGCTGGTCTTCCTGACCCGCTCGTCGTCACCCGCTACCACTCCCTGGCCGTCGATGAAGTCCCGACCGAGTTGGAGGTGACAGCACGCACGGACACCGGTGTCGTCATGGGCCTGCGTCACCGCAGTCTGCCGGTCGAGGGGGTGCAGTTCCACCCCGAGTCAGTACTCTCCCAGCACGGTCATCAGATGCTCGCCACCTGGCTGGCCGAATGCGGGGACCCGGAAGCCCCCTTCCGCGCCAGCCAGATGAGCCCGCTGATGAGCGCGGCGGACTGCTGATTCAGCCGTGAGATGACGACGGGCTGGCCGTCGACGTCGGGACCGGTGCGATCGACGTCGAGGGGTCGTCCTCGCTCGGAGTAGGGCTCGTCGGGGCCTCGTGGGTCGGTTCCGGTGGTGCCACGGCGACGAGCACCCTGATGGCAGTTGACCGCTTGGCAGTGGCGCCGTAATCCGGGTCCTGGCCGAACACCGTCCCCGGAGCGGCCGAGGACGTCGTCTGACGCTCCACGGAGATGGAGAATCCGTTCGAGCTGGCAGCGGCGTTGGCCTCTTCGACGCTCATGCCCTTGAGATTGGGAACGATCGACTTACCGGTCGCGATCGTCAGGGTCACCTGCTGTTCGGGGGTCAGCGACGTCCCCGCAGCCGGGCTGACGGAGTCAACCGTGCCCGCCTTGGCGGTATTCGGCTCGGTCTTCGGATCGTCGTCGGTGACCTTGATCTGGGTGTCCGAGAATCCGACGTCCTTGAGGGCCTTGACGGCATCCGACCTGGACATCCCGACGGTGTTCTGGGGGATCGTCAGCTTCTTCGGCCCGTCATTGACGGTGATCGTCACCTTGCTGCCCTCAGGAACCTTCTGATTGGCAGCAGGATCCTGGGAGACGACCTGGTTGGCAGTGGACTCATCCTTCTGGACGTGCTCGACCTTCACCTTGAGGCCGGCGTTCTCGAGGGTCGAGGTAGCTCCCTGCTGACTCAGACCAGTAACCGCCGGGACATCCACCATCTTCACGGTGCTCGACGGCGTCGTCGGAGACGGCGAGGGGTTCGAGGAGGGGTCATCAAACATCTTGTACAGGCCGAATCCGAGCAGGGCGACCAACGCGACGATCAGGATCGTCACGAGGGCGATCGGCCAACGCTTGCGCCGGGGTTCTTCAGGCTCCTCGGGGCTTTCGGTCCGAGCCGGAGTGACACCATCTCGCTGAGCAGCGGCAGCTGGAGCGGGACGAGTCGCGGTGGCAGTCGCCGCAGCAGCCGGGACGAGGTGGGTCTGCTCCTCCGTGTCAGCCTCGGGATCGGCGTGAGTCCGTATTGCCAGTGGCTCGCGTCCAGACAACAGGCGATCAATGTCGTCACGCATCTGCTTGGCGGTCTGGTAGCGATCGGTCGGGTCCTTCGCCAGGGCCTTGAGGGTGATGGCGTCCATCTGTTGAGTGATCTCGGAATCCAGCGAGGACGGCGGGGCCGGGATCTCCCGGACGTGCTGGTAGGCCACTGAGACGGGGGAGTCGCCGATGAACGGCGGGCGTCCGACCAACAGCTCGTACAGCAGACAGCCGGTGGCATAGATGTCGGCTCGGTTGTCGACTGTCTCGCCGCGAGCCTGCTCCGGGGAGAGGTACTGGGCGGTGCCGATGACGGCTGCCGTCTGGGTCATGGTGGCAGAGGTGTCGGCAACCGCGCGGGCGATGCCGAAGTCCATCACCTTGACGTACCCCTCACGGGTGAGCATGACGTTGGCCGGCTTGATGTCACGGTGGACGATGCCGGCGGCGTGGGAGTAGCTCAGCGCCTCGAGCACACCCTGGGTGAACTCGAGGGCGCGGCGGGGAAGGATCTTGCGGCCGTCGCGCAGCACGTCGCGCAGGGTATGACCGTCAATGAGCTCCATGACGATGTAGGGCACCTGCAGGCCGGTTGTCGGATCCTGCGTCTCACCAGTGTCATACACGGCGACGATGTTCGGATGGTTGAGGCGTGCAGCAGACTGCGCCTCACGCTGGAACCTGGCCTGGAAGGTGTCGTCGCTGGCGAGGTCGGCGCGCAGCCTCTTGACCGCGACGTCGCGGCCGAGACGGTGGTCGCGGGCCTTCCAGACATCGGCCATGCCGCCACGACCGATGAGGTTCTGCAGTTCGTAACGCCCGGAGAGCCAACTCTCAGTGCTCATTGAGGGATCTCCTTTGTGGTGAGACGTGGTGGAATGTGCTGGTTGTCTGTCTAACTGTCATCTCATCGCCTCGATGACATCTTTGGCGATGGGAGCCCCGAGTCGGCCTCCGGAGACCTCGTCGATGGCGGTGTCTGAGGATTGGACGAAGACCGCCACTGCGACGTGTGGCTTGTCCGACCACCCAACGAACCACGCGTAGGGAGCCTTGCCCTTCATCGTCTGCGCAGTACCGGTCTTTCCGCCAACGGTGACCCCGTCGATGCGTGCCCTCTTACCAGTGCCGTTGTTGACCACCGAGACCATCATCGACTTCAGCTGCTCGGCCGAGTCCTTCGTCATCGGCTGCGACATCTGCTTGGGATGATGCTCGGAAACCACCTGAAGATTCGATGCCCGAACCTGCGTGGTGAGATAGGGGGTCATGAGCTTGCCACCGTTGGCGATTCCGGCGGTCACCATCGCCATTTGGAGCGGGGAGGTCGCGACGTCGAACTGGCCGATGGAGCTCTGCGCCAGCTGAGCGTCGGTGAGGTCTTCGGGGAACCTCGAGGCGACCGACGAAATGTCGGAGTCGACAACCTTGCCAAACCCGAATTGCTTGGCCTGATCACGGATCTTGTCCTGGCCTAGGCCCACCCCGAGCTTGCCGAAGGCGGTGTTGCATGAGATGTCGAGGGCATGGGTCAGAGTGATCTGCTTGCCCCCGCAGTTGGTTTCGTTCGTCAACGGAGTGCGGGTGCCGGGCAGGATCCAGTTCTCCGGCGCATCCACTGTGGAATTCGGGGTGTAGCCGTTCTGCAGAGCTGCAGCGGCCGTCACCAGCTTGAAGGTTGAACCGGGTGCGTAGATCTCTCGGGCGGCGCGGTTGGACAGCGGAGACGACTTGTCCGCAACGAGTTCCTTCCATGCCTGGCTGGTGTGGTCGAGGCGATGGGAGGCCAGATCGTTGGGGTCGTAGGAGGGGGAGGATGCCATGGCAAGTACCGCGCCGGTGGTGTAGTCGAGCGCTACGACGGCGCCCTTCTTGCCCTTGAGACCTTCCCATGCGGCGTCCTGGGCCTTGGCGTTGATCGTCGTGGTGATCGAGCCGCCCTCAGGCTTGTGACCGGACAACGTCCCCGTGATTCGGGAAAGCCACTGGGTGTCGGAGGTACCCGTCAGCTGGGCATTCTGGGTCTGCTCGAGCATGGAACGCCCGTAGTAGTAGGAGTAGTACCCGGTGATGGGAGCGTACTCCGGCCCGGAGGGGTAGACGCGCTGGTAGGCGAATTTGCCGTCGCTTGACTTGGTGGTCGCGATGGGCATCGAACCGACGAGGATGTCACCACGGTTCTGGGAGAACTCGGCGTCGCGCACTCGAACGTTGCGAGGATCGTTGTTGAGGCTGGCCTGCCGGAAGATGGCTGATCCGGTGAGATTGGCCATGAGGGCCAGGAACATCAGCCCAGCGAGCAGGGAGACTCCGCGAATCTGCTTGTTCATCGCGTGCCTCCATTCGGGATGACGGCGGTGGCGTTCTGGGCCTGGGGGTCGGCGGGAACAGTGGCGACGAAGTCGTCGTCAGGTTTTCGGTTTCGGTGCGACACGATCATGATGATCGCGACGATGATCCAGTTGGCCACCAGGGACGACCCGCCTTGGCTCATGAATGGCGTCGTCAGACCGGTAAGGGGCAGTAGCCGGGTGACGCCACCGATGATGGCGAAGACCTGGAGAGCAAGGGTGAAGGACAGTCCAGCGACCATGAGCTTGCCGAACTCGTCGCGACAGCCGAGGGCCGTGCGCATGCCGCGAGCAGTGAGGATGAAGAACATCACGATGACGGCCATGAGGCCGGTGATGCCGAGCTCCTCGCCGATCGAGGTGGCGATGAAGTCGCTCCATGCCAGTGGCACCATGCCAGGGCGGCCGAGCCCCCAGCCGCGACCGGCGAGACCACCCCACGCCAATCCGAACTGGGCCTGGATGATCTGATAATTCTGGCTGTAGTCAGTGAAGGGGTGCAGCCAGGAGTCGAAGCGGATGCGGACGTGGCCGAAGAAGGCGTAAGCCAGCGCAGCACCGCCGACGAGGCTGGCCGCTCCCAAAATCGCCCATCCGACACGCTCGGTCGTCATGTACAGCATCACGACGAACATGCCGTAGAAGAGCATTCCGGTGCCTAGGTCGTTCTGGTAGACGATGACGAGCATCGTCGCAACCCACATCACCGCGATCGGGCCGAGGTCACGGGCGCGCGGCAGGGTGATGCCAAGGAATTTGTGGCCGGCACGGGAAAGTACATCGCGGTTGTCGACGAGGTAGGCCGCGAAGGCGATGGCCAGCAGCACCTTGGACACCTCGGCGGGCTGGAAGCTGTAGGAACCGACGTGGATCCACACTCGCGATCCCAGCACCGACATTCCCAGGCCGGGGACCAGCGGCAGCATGAGGAATCCCAGTCCGACGATGAACAGCACGTAGGGGTACTTCTGCAGCTTGCGGTGATCCCGCAGCATGAGCAGGGTCGCCACGAACAAGATGATGCCCAGAGCCGTCCACAGGGCCTGGGTCTCCATCCGGTGATAGTGCGGGTCGGGGATGAGGTCGATGCGGTGAATCATCGCGAGCCCGAGCCCATTGAGGGTGAAGACGATGGGCAGAATCGCGGGGTCGGCGTAAGGAATGACGATCCTCACGATGATGTGCGCGATGACGGCTACTCCCAGCCAGACGCCGCCGACCATCATCCAGGTCTCGGGCAGCTCATGGTTGATGTTGAGCTCGGTGAGTACCCAGCCGCCGAAGCCAATGGCCCAGGCGATGAGAAGCATGAAGAGTTCCGTCCAGCGTCTCTTTGACTGGACGACGACGGTGCCGTCATCGAATTCCGGTACGACACTCATCAGCAATCACCCGAACTGACGGCGGGGAGGTCCACCTCATGCCCCGAGGCGCTCGGTGAGGGCATCGCGGGGGTCGGTACTGCAGACGGGTGAGGAATACCGGAACTGCTGGCGGACGGTTGGGGTGATGCCGACGGGGTCGTCGAGGGTCTGGTCGGGGCAGCAGGCGGGGTCGTCGCCATTTCGCGCACGGCCTTGCAATGCTCGGCTCCGGTACGCAGCTCAGCAACCGTGGAGTGGGCGGACTCCATCGAGGAGACGCGGATGTTCTCCGAGACTCGATTTCGGTAGTAGCGCGGAAGATCAGTGGTCTTGACGTCCGTCGTCTCAGCGACGTGGGAGAGCTGGATCCACGCCAGGCTGTCCGGTGATCCCTGATAAATCGCCACCGCATTGCCGTCGGTACCCACGTAGTACTGCGTGTCGAGGTAGGCGCGAGTGCCAAAGATGCCGCCGGCGACGACAACGGCGACGGCGAGGACGACCACGGGCCACAGCCAGTGGCGACGACGGCGTGTCCGGGAATCCACGGGCGCATAGCGCATCGACTCCTCCGCCTCGGAGTCGAAGAGCACGGTCGACGTGCCGGCGTCCTTCGTCGCGGAGGACGGTTGCTCGACGGAGAGCGGAGCGGTGACCTCGTGCTCGGGAACCTTGCGGGTCGTCGCTGCCCCGATGATGTGGGGCTCGGAGGCGTCCAGGACGGGATCAGCCTCGACGACCTCGGCGACGACGATGGTGATGTTGTCGGTGCCGCCACCGGCATGGGCATCCGTCGTCAGCAGATCGACGACGTCGTCCAGATTGGTGGTGTTGAGGTGCTCGGCGATCGTCTCGTCGTCGACGAGACCGCACAGTCCGTCAGAACAGAAGAGGATGCGGTCTCCCAACCGGAGATCCACGATCTGGGTGTCCGGGACGTGCTGGGGCTGGCCATTGAGCACCTTGAGAAGGAGGGACCGATGCGGATGAACGGCGGCCTCCTCGGGGGTGATCCGACCATCATCGATGAGGGACTGCACCCACGAGTGGTCGTGGGTCATCCGCTTCATGCGGCCCTGACGCAGCAGGTAGCCGCGGGAGTCACCGATGTGGACCACGCCGAGCTGGGTGCCTGAGAACATCGCTCCGCAGAAGGTCGTCCCCATGCCCTCCAGGGAGGAGTCCCACGCCACGAGGTCGGCCAGTTCGTCATTGGCGTCAGCCACCGCACCAGCCAGAACGGTGAGCATCTCCTCTCCCTGCGGGCGGCACGGGGAGTCCTCCCCGGAGAACCTCTCGTCAGCTTGGGTGACGTGACGCACGGCGACGGTGGAGGCGAGGTCACCTGCGGCGGCACCGCCCATGCCGTCGGCGACGACGAGCATCCTCGGGGAGACGTACCCCGAGTCCTGGTTGTTGCGTCGCACCAGGCCAATTTCGGAGTGGCATCGAACGTCGAGGGAGAAGGCCATCGCTCACCGCCCGCCGGTGACGGTCATGACGGTCCTGCCAATTCGCACCTCGTCCCCCACCGACAGGCGCGTCGGGTTCTCGATGCGCTCACCGTTGACATGGGTGCCATTCGTCGAGGCCAGATCCTCGACGAACCATGCGCCGTCGATGCCGGGGCTGAACTCGGCATGGCGGGTGGAGGCGTAGTCGTCGTCAATGGGAAGGGTGCAGTCGTTGCCGCGCCCCACGGTGACGCCGTTGGCCAGCGGGACATATGTGCCGGCCCTACTGCCGGAGATGACCTGCAGACCAGTCGGTGCCGGGGCGACCTCGCGACGACGAGCCTTGCGGCCCTTGCCACCTCGCCCAGAACCCACGGCAGCGGCCTCAGCATTGCGAGGCACCCGGTGACCGTAGATGTCGGTACGAATGACGTTCGTGACGAGCAGGATGAAGATCCACAACACCGCCAAGTAGGCAATGCGTAACAGTGTGACGAGGAATTCGCTCACGATCACATCCCCGTCGGAGAATGGACCAGCATCCGTGTGGAGCCGATCTCGATGCGTGACCCGTCGCTGATCTCAGCGCTGGAGACCTTGACTCCGTTGACCGACACCCCATTGGTGGAGTTGAGATCCTCGATGGACAGGCCAATTCCGTCGCCCTGGGGCCAGACGTTGACACGAGCATGGAGACGAGAAATGCCCGGATCGTTGATGCGAATGTCAGCATCGGAACCTCGGCCGATCGTCAGGCCCGGGGGAGTGAGGGGATGACGCACCCCGTTGACCTCCAGTACCAGTGGCGCACGACGGCCAGCGGTGGCCTTGGCGTGGTTCTCGCCCGTCAGAACGGTGAATTTGCCGACTGGTAGGGAGTCGTCCAGGTCGTAACGGATATGGATGGGCCCGTTGAAGACGTAGTGACGCTCGCTGGCGTGGTCACGCAGGGTGGGGATGATCTCGGCATTGAGGGTCTTGGTGTAGGGGACGAGACGCTCGTAATCATGGCTGGACAGCCGGACCACGAAATCATTGGGAACCAGTGACTTGTCGCGGGACAGGATCTGCGCTTCGGAGTCGAGCTCGCGCTGCAGCCGACCGGCGATCTCCACCGGCTCAACCTCGCCACGGAAGGCGCGCGCGAAGACGCCACTGACGGCGCCTTCGATCGACTTCTCGACCTTGTCCAGGAAACCCACCCGGCTCCTCCTTCCGGCTGACATGTCAGGCTGGGTAGCCCGTTTCACACGGGCTACCACCATGCGAGTGTACCCAGAAGGTCCGACGATACCCTGTGGCGGTCGTGTTCCGCGTGGCGGACGTCGCACTCGAAAGCGGCTTCGGAAGCGCCACCGGGGCCGGTGGGAAGGTCAGCGGCGGCTGCGCCCCACGGTGAACATGAGGTCGAGCCATGCGTCGCCGATCTTCGAGCTGCCATGGTCGGAGACGACATCGGCCGCAGACTCGCGCTGGATACGACGCAGCGGGGCATCGGCCATGCCCTGGGAAAGAGCGCTGGCCAGTTCCTCCATGTTCGTGGCCGGATATCCGCTGCGAGAGAGGATGTCAGCTGCCGCAGGGGTGTCGGCGTAGGCAATGGCGGGCAGTCCGGCACCAGCGGCGTCGAGGATCCGGGAGGCGAGGTCCTCCTCGCGGGTCAGGACCAGGGCCAACTCACTCTGGTTCATGATGGTGTTCTCAGATCTGGCCGGGTGGATTCCGACGTCACGGCGGGCTGCCACTGCGGAGTGGATGCGGGTCTCGTCGTCGAGGCATACCTCCAGGGACCAGCCGGGGACGACCTGGCAGGCTCGGTCGAAGGTGGCGAGGGCTTCCGAGAGCTCCTCATCGGTGCATGGGCCGAGCAGGGCGACTCGCTTCGGACGGTCACCAGGGGTCGGGCTGGCGCCTGCGGCCGGCACACCGATGGAGTGCACCGGAACACCGAGGTGCTTCCAGGGATTGGTGTCGGGGTTCGGGGTGACGACGAGGTCGACGAGCTGGGGGAGCTCATCAGGAGCCTTGTCGGGGTCGGTGGCGAGCAGGACGACGACCGGACGGTCGGCCTGACCAGCGACCGGGAGATCAGCGATCTCGTCGAGACGGCTGGGATCGGTCACGATGATCGCGGACTGGTGGTCGAGGCTCTCGCCGAGGTCCTGGCGAGTTTTCTCCTGACGGTGGAGTGACCACTTTTTCAGGACCTTGCGGGCCGGGGCTGGCACCGACGAGGGGGCCGTGATGCCCTTGGATCCTTCGATCGGAAGCTGTGGCACCTCGATTCCACGGCGGGAGAACTCATCGGTGAGATCGGCGACGAGGCGATCGGGACGGTTGTCCCCGGTGGCGGTCACCATGACGATGCGGCGGAATCCGCGGGTGACGTGGGTTGCGCGGTTGATGGTCTGGGTGAGGCCGAGATCGAGGTGCATGGTGCTCATTCTGCCGCGCGACGGGGCCTCACGGGGGTCAGCATGTGTTCTAGATCCTCGAGAAGTCCGTCCAATTCGTCGGCGCAGGCCCGTACGACCTCACTGCTGCGACGGTAGGGATCCTCGATGTCGTCTGTCGAGCCAGCCGCGAAACGGTTCTGAAATGCCTTGCCAATGACCTGTCGAGGGTCCATCGTGGGGTCGTCCCAGGTGAGCCCACTGGCGATTGCGACGAATTGCGGCAGAGTGAAGGTCCGTTTCATCACTTGCGGCCACCATCCAACGATGGCGTCCCGTTGTCCGGCCGTCATCGTCAATATGAGGTCGGCATCCTCCGCGTCGTCGATCTCGATCTGGTGGGAGGAGGTCGCGGTCGCCTCGGATTGATGGCGTTCGAGCTCGCGGCGCATCCGCTCCCACATCGGCAGGCCTTCCTCGGCCTGGATGCCTGAACTGGAGACCTCGAAGCGCGAGGGATTGAACAGGTGGGCTGCCCGGGCATGGCAATACGCCGAGCGGCAGATATTGGCCGTGCAGACGAAATGGATTCGCAGCGGGGCCGTCGAGTGTGCGTGTTCGGTCATGATCGTCAACCTCTCGCGATCACGGTACCGAGTGATTCCAGGTGGTGGAGGTAGCTGATGACGTCCTCACAGATGTGGTCGGCAGGCACTTGGACCAGGGCGGCGACGTCCGCGACGATCTCCTCGGTCGTCGCTCCCGGGCGCTCGGCGACGGCGTCCCAGATGATTCCGCCGCTGCTGTCGAGGCGATACACCTGGGTATCCGGGACGGTAGCCACAGCTACGCCATCCTCGTCGTACGTCCAGGCCACGTTGGGGCTGATCCGCCACGTCATCGGCGTCCCTTTCGACGTCGGGAGTCCAGCTGCTTGCACACCTGTTCCCGGGCGACGTGAAAGACCTCCTGGGAGGCCCTGACGGTGCGGTCCCAGTAGCCGCGAACGATGTCGGCGCGGGTGAGGTCATGGCCGAGGTCCATGCGGAGGTGCGGTCGATTGAGAGCGAGGGAATTCAGAACTACCTTGACGGCTTCCTTGCGGGTGGGGGCGGCGCGGACTCGAGCGCGCCACTCGTGCAGACGACTGGGGTCGCCGGTCGAGAACTGTCGCCACAGGTCATAGGTGCGGTGTCCGCGGTACTGCTCCAGTTCGCCGATGGCGGCGGCCAGGGCGACCTGGGCGTCGAGATCGCGGGCCAGGGTGCGCACCGTCTGGCGCTCCTGATCGCTGGCGTCGTCCCAGCATCGCACCTTGTCGGGATGGTTCGGGTTGCCACTGCGGGCGGCATGCAGCAGGAGGATGAGGCGCTGGTCGGTGACGCTGGGAGTGTGGATGGGGGTGTGGGCGATGTCGATTCCTTGACGACGGGTCCACAGGGCTTGGAATGCCGGTGAGGGCGCGATGTCGATGCCAGGGAATTGACGGTGGACGTCGACGTAGCCGAGGAGCTCGTGCCAGTAATTGGCGGCGTGACCGAAGGCGGATCCCTTGCGGAAGTCGGCGACCTTGTGCCAGCCGTGATTGACCAGCATGGACTCGAACTGGGCGAGGTGCTCAGGACGCACGAGGACGTCGGCATCGGTGGAGTGGCGCGGGATGACGATCTCCTCGCCGTTGACGACACGGCGCGCGAGCAGGTCGGGGGACACGGCGGGGCCCTTGACGTGCAGCAGGTCGGCACCGCATCGGTTGGCCAGCCGCTGCAGGACGCCGTGGGTTAACTCGATACGGCTCGCAGTGCCGATCGGTGTCCCCTCGATCATGTCATTCATCGGCTTGGATGCTATCAATTCGGGCCGTCATGACACCGTCAGGACGTGGTGACGGGACAAGTCCTCGATGGAGGTGGTGAGGATCTCGATCATGTTGCCCTGAGGAGGAGGGCCGATGAGGGCCTCGAGTTCGGAGCCCAGCTCCTCGAGTTCCGAGGGAGTTTCGAGAACGCCCCAGATGGCCACGGCCAGAGGGCTCAGACGGATGACGGAATCCTCGACGATGACGAGGGCCTCGCCCTCCTCGAACCAGATGTCGGTGACGTCGGCGCGAGAGATCAACATGGTGCCCCCAGCGCATCCTTGATGAAGGGCTCGAGAGTCTCGCACTCGGCATACTGGGCCCGCCACACCTGGCCGGTGTGGTCGATGAGATCGGCCAGCAGGTGCAGTGGCTTGGGGAGTTTGTGGATGGACGAGGACTGTTCGGCCATCGTCACCATGGCATCAAGACGCCGCTCGGGGGTGATGAGGGTGTCGTGGGAGTCGTCTCGTGCCAGCAATACGAGGTGGCTGACATGCGGATGCGGGTGGCAGGGCTGCAACCCCAGGTCGTCGGGGCTGAGTTCGGACTTCTCCCCCAAGAGGTCGGGACGACGGGTAGACAGCGGTTTGGGGTAAGGGAGGATCCGCCAGGTGTCGGGCTCGATGGCAACCGTTTCGTCGCTGATGTATCCATATCGTCGCCCCAGGTACGTGGCAAGGGTGGTTTTCCCGGTGCCGCCAGGGGCGATGAAGACAACTGAGTCCCCAGTGGCTGGGTGACACACCGCGCCGGCGTGAAACATGAGGAGGTGGCCGATCTGACGGGAGATGAGTTTTCGGGTGATCTCCTGCGTCAGGGAGGATGCCGTCATCGGACCGGGGGTGAGGGAGAGCGCATCAGGATCCGGGTCGGCGAGGCAGCGAGCCCACGCATGGCGCAGCTCCTCCTCGTCCAGCCCGGTCCCGGAGACGTCGACCTGCACCGTGGTGCCGAGGGCGGCAAGGTCCATCACTTGGCCACGCCCAGGTGTTCGCGCAGTCGATCGGCGGCCGTGGCCGGGGTAAACCCGGTGGCCTCGATACGCGACAGGTCGAGGGTGGAATGGGTCGGTCGGGGGGCCAGGTTCTTGTCCTTGCCCCACTCCGCGGCGGTCGTCGGGGTGACGGTTCCCTCGGCTCCAAGCAGGGTGAAGATCTCGCTGGCGATGTCGAACCAGGTCTGCGTCGGTCCCTCGTTGGAGACGTTGTAGGTGCCGAACGCAGCGCCGGTCGTCAGCAGGTGGACGATGGCGGCGGCGAGGTCACGGGTGAAGGTCAGTCGGCCGTGCTGGTCGGAGACGACCTGGGGGCTGATACCGCGACGGGCCAGGTTCGCCATGGTGTCGACGAAGTTGCCACCCTCGCCGACGACCCAGCTGGTGCGTATCAGGTAGTGGCGCGGGTAGGCGGTTACGCTCTCGTCGCCGGCGGCCTTGGTGATGCCGTAGATGCCCAGCGGGCTGAAGGTCTCGTCCTCGGTGTGGACCTCGGCAGTGCCGTCGAAGACGTAGTCGCTGGAGACGTGGACCAGGGTGGCTCGACGGGATGCTGCGATCCGGGCGAGATGGGCGACACCGGAGACGTTGGCGGCCCAGGCCGTGGCCCGGTTGGCAGGGTCCTCGGCTGCGTCGACGGCAGTGTAGGCGGCGGCATTGATGATGGTGCCGACCCCACTCCAGTCGAAGGCGTCCAGACTGTCCGGGTTGGACAGGTCGAGGGTGTCACGGGTGGTGAACTCGGCGTCTGGCAGCAGCGGCCGCAGTGCCTTGCCGAGCTGGCCGTTGGCGCCCAGCACGACGGTACGGGGCTTGCGGAAGGGGGTGACCTCGGCCAGTGGCGGGTGGTGGCGGTCGGCCTCGGACAGTTCGGCGTTCTCCAAGGAGATGGGCCATTCGATGCCCAGGGCCGGGTCGGCGAGGTTGACGAAGGTGTACGACTTCTTGGCCTCGGCCGACCAGTGGTCGTTGACGAGGTAGGTGTACGTCGTGCCGTCCTCAAGGGCCTGGTAGCCGTTGGCCACACCCTGGGGGACGAAGACGGCCGTCTCGGGACCCATCTCGACGGTGACGACGTTGCCGAAGGAGTCGCCGTCGCGCAGGTCGACCCAGGTGCCCAGGATGCGTCCGTTGGCGACCGAGACGAGCTTGTCCCAGGGCTCGGCGTGCATGCCGCGGGTGACCCCGGCCTGGGAGTTGTGGGACATGTTGTTCTGGACCGGACCGAAGTCGGGCATGCCGAGGGCGGTCATCTTCTCGCGCTGCCAGTTCTCCTTGAACCAGCCGCGGTTGTCACCGTGCAGGGGCAGGTGAAGGACGAGGAGGCCAGGGATGTCGGTGGTGTCGATGCTGAGGTCGCTCATCACTGTCCCTTCGCTGCGTAGGCGGCCTCGGTGGCTTCCTTCTGGGGGCGCCACCAGGACTCGTTGTTGCGGTACCAGTCGATGGTGTTGGCCAGGCCGTCACGGAAGTTGGTGTACTCGGGCTGCCAGCCGAGCTCCTCGCGGAGCTTGGTGGCGTCGATGGCGTAGCGCAGGTCGTGGCCGGGGCGGTCGTTGACGTGGTCGTAGCCGTCGGTGGGCTGGCCCATGAGCTCGAGGATGAGCTCGATGACGGTCTTGTTGTCGAGTTCACCGTCGGCTCCGATGAGGTACGTTACGCCGATCGTGCCGCGTTCGAGGATCGTCCACACGGCCGAGTTGTGGTCGTCGACGTGGATCCAGTCGCGCACGTTGAGGCCGGCGCCGTAGAGCTTGGGGCGGCGTCCCTCGAGGATCTCGGTGATCTGTCGGGGGATGAACTTCTCGACGTGCTGGCGTGGGCCATAGTTGTTCGAGCAGTTCGAGATGGTGGCTTGGACTCCGAATGAGCGTACCCAAGCGCGAACCAGCAGGTCCGAGGAGGCCTTGGAGGCCGAGTAGGGGGAGGACGGGTTGTACCGGGTCTGCGGGGTGAACTTCGCCGGGTCGTCGAGTTCCAGGTCGCCGTAGACCTCGTCGGTGGAGATGTGGTGCAGGCGGACCTCGTGCTTGCGGGCTGCCTGCAGCAGGGTGAAGGTGCCGACGATGTTGGTCTGGATGAACGGCGCCGGGCCATCCAGGGAGTTGTCGTTGTGGGACTCTGCGGCAAAGTGGACGACGGCGTCGTGGCGGGCGACGAGTTCGTCGACGAGGTCAGCGTCACAGACCGATCCGCGCACCAGCTGGAAGCGGTTCTCGGGCAGCCCTGCCAGGGAGGCCTCGTTGGCAGCATAGGTCATGGCATCCAGGACGGTGACGGTGGCGTCGGTGTTGTCGAGGACCCAGTGGGCGAAGTTGCTGCCGATGAAACCGGCTCCGCCGGTGACTAATAGTGAGGTCACGGTCGTCAGTGTATGAGCATACGTTCTCTCTCGTCTCGTTGTTCGCTGCAGGAGGGAGAAGGGCCATTGACGGCGAGGTCGGCGCGTGCTGTGGCACGATGAGTGCCGTACCGGGCTGTTGTGCCTGCCCCGACAGCCAGATCGACAAGAGGGGTGTGCGCCCATGACCGACGTGACCGTCATCATCGCGGTTTCTGAGGAATGGGGATCTCTCCCGCGCCAGCTTCAGGCTCTTGCTGACCAAGTTGACCCTCCGGACTTCGAGGTCCTGCTTGCCGACAGTGGGTGTCGAAGGGACCTTTCTGGCCTTGTGAAGGGCTGGCAGGAGCGGCTGGACATCCGAGAGGTTGACGCCACTGCTCGTCCCGGCGACGGATACGCCCGAAATGTTGCGACCTCCTTCGCCACCGGTGACGTCGTCATGTTCACCGGAACGGACGTTGCCGTTTCTTCGGACTGGATCAGGCGGGGAATCGACGCCGGCCGGGGAGCAGTGGTCTTCACCGGCGCTGATTCCGACGAATCCGTTGCTGTGCGGGCGTCTGGGAACTTCGGGGTGAGCCGCTTGGCGATGATTGCCGCTGGCGGTTTTGACGCGAGCCTGTCAGGCAAGGACGCCGATGACGACCTCCTTCATCGCTTGGCCGAGGGTGGCCACAGTGTCACTCGGGTACCGGGCATGACCGTGGTCCCAGCGTCGGTGGCTGGTCCAGAAAGAGGTGCGCTGTCCGCCCGAGTGAGGGGCTTCTTCACTCAGCGAAGCCCAGGCGCCGGCCCGGACGTCGGGGCGGGACTGGACGCTGCAACGTCAGATCTGCCGAGCGTCTCGGTCGTCATACCGCACTACGGCGAGGTCAGCCCCACCATGGAGGTGGTCGGTGATCTGATGACCCAGGACGGGGTCGATTCCGTCGAGATCATCGTCAGCGACGATTGTTCTCCCGTGCCCTTCCCCGATGGTGACGGCTGGGAGGTCGTGCGCAGCACGGTCAACGGCGGTTACGGGGCTGCGTGCAATCGCGGCGCAGCGACGGCATCGGGAGACTTTGTGCTGTTCCTCAACAGCGACGTCACGGTAGGACACGATTTCCTGAGGCGCTTCCTGGCGGCCGCCAAGCCATGGGGACGCGCCATCACCGCCCCGGCAGTGCGGCAGGCAGACCACCCGGCACCAGTGGCGAGGTTCTGGGGAAAACCTCATCAGTACATCGCCAACTGGGCCACCCCAGGCGCGCGATTCCACGGTCAGGAGTGGTTCGACCGGCTTCAGGGGCAAGACGTCACCTCCGTCAAGGCTGCGACGAGGAGCGGGCGTGGCGTGGCCGTTGACTGGGTGGCTGGCGTCGCCCACATGATGCCGCTGGAGGACTTTCGGGCGGTCGGGGGGTTCGACGAGGACTACTTCATGTACTGCGAGGAGATGGACCTGCACCGCCGGCTCCATGAAGAGCGCGGACTCAAGGCCGTTTATCTGCCGCAGGTCGAGATCGGACACGTCGGTGGCGGATCGTCATCGACTGACAGAGTGCGTT
Source organism: Cutibacterium sp. LaCa_255 (assembly GCF_057458005.1). Taxonomy (NCBI): domain Bacteria; kingdom Bacillati; phylum Actinomycetota; class Actinomycetes; order Propionibacteriales; family Propionibacteriaceae; genus Cutibacterium; species Cutibacterium sp. LaCa_255. The sequence continues at coordinate 236,826 of NZ_CP190956.1, forward strand.
CCTGGAACGTTGACGGCCAGTTCCGCTTCTTCGACAAGTGGGGTGGGACTCGTCGCTTCTTGGCCGGAATGGTGGCAACGTCAGTACTCAACGCCGGTTGGAATGTCGTCAAGAAGGCACGCGGAGCCGATGTGGACCCAGCCGAAACGTTTTCTGACGAGTGGTCCACGATCATGCATGGGTGGCAGCATCGCGGCGACACTGGTCCCCAACGCGCAGCGTCGCGACGTGCTGGTCCGTGACCACACATTTGGCACTCTCTCCGGGCACCACGCGGATGATCGTCCGTTAGACTGAGTCAATGCGAGGAATCATCCTGGCCGGCGGAACTGGATCTCGACTGCACCCGATCACGTTGGGTACGAGCAAACAGCTCATGCCCGTTTATGACAAGCCGATGATCTACTACCCTCTGACCACCCTCATTTTCGCGGGTATCCGGGACGTCTTGGTCATCACCACTCCCCACGAGGCCGAGGCTTTCCACCACCTCCTCGGAGACGGCTCTCAGTTCGGGATCTCGATCTCCTTTGCCGTGCAGCCCGAGCCCAAGGGCTTGGCCCAGGCCTTCACCATCGGTGCCGATTTCGTCGGGAATGACTCGTCATGCCTCGTGCTGGGCGACAACATTTTCTCGGGCCCAGGATTGGGGACTCGCCTGCTGTCCAAGGCCCAGTCCGTCGACGGAGCTCTGATCTTCGGCTATCAGGTTGCTGATCCGCGCGCGTATGGCGTCGTCGAGATTGACGATGACGGCCTTGCGGTGTCGATCGAGGAGAAGCCGGAGCATCCCAGGTCGCGCTGGGCCGTTCCCGGTCTTTACTTCTATGACAACGACGTCGTCGCAATCGCGCGAGACCTCAAGCCGTCGGCGCGGGGTGAACTGGAGATCACCGACGTCAACCGGACGTACATGGAGCAGCGCCGACTACACGTCGAACTGCTGCCGCGCGGCACGGCCTGGTTGGACACGGGGACCTTCGACTCCCTCAATGACGCCGGCAATTTCGTGCGGGCCATTCAGGCTCGTCAAGGCTTGCAGGTGGGGTGCCCCGAAGAGGCCGCATGGCGTCGTGGATTCCTGACCGACAAGGAACTTCTCGAGCAGGCCGACATGTTCGAGAAGTCGGGATACGGAACGTATCTGCGTGATCTCGTGACGAGACTCTGAGCTTTCCAATCTGCCATGACTCGCCCAATCGAATGGGGTGCCGTAAGGTTACTGTGCCTGTGGGCTGTTTTGGCCCGTCCCCATGAGGGCCAGCGAACCACCAGAGGAGTCCATGCCTCATGACAATCGTCGACGTAGTCCGCATCCTGCGGCGCAACCTTGCTCTTCTCGTCATCTGCACGCTGGCAGGCGGATTGCTCGGTGCGGTTTACCAACTGACGCGCTCAGAAACGTTTACGGCCAAGGCGACCGGAATGGTTGTGGCCGGAGATTCGACGTCGGTCGGCGAGGCCATGTCTGGCAACGCGATTGCCCAGCAGAGGGCGGCGACGTACACGAAGCTTGTCGAGACTCGAACGATGGCGCAGAAGACATCCGAGATCCTCAAGAAACACGGGATGCCGGAGGCTGCGAATGGGCAGGTGTCGGCTTCAGTCCCCGGCGACACCGCGTTCATTGACATCAAGGCGACCGGCGGCACCGCCAAGAATGCTCAGGCCCTTGCCAATGCGGGGTTGGAGGCTCTCATCTCCGAGGCTCTGCGCATGGAGACCTATGGCCAGATCGCGGCGTCGGACCACAAGAGCGACGCCCAGTTGGCCAAGATGACCTCAGTGCATGTCCTTGGTTACGAATCCGCAGGTCTGCCTAGCGGTGATCGAGGAAAATCGGTGGCGCTGTATGTCGTTGCTGGCTTGGCGGCCGGTTTTCTCATCGGTGCGGTCGTCGCAGTGGTGCGCAAGCAGTTTGACGTCAAGGTGCGAGACCAGGCGACGATCGAGGAACTCACTGGTTCCGGAATCCTCAGTGTGATTCCGGATGACAAGAAACTTGCCGAGCAGCGCGAGAAGTCGATTGTCCACATCTCTGGCGTGACTGGCGAGGCATTCCGGCATCTGCGTACGAATTTGCGGTTCGCCAATGTTGACAACCCGCCGCGCGCTGTCGTCGTCACGTCAGCCAATCCCGGAGAGGGCAAGTCGACCGTGTCGACCCACCTGGCCGTCGTCATGGCGCAGGCTGGCGAGAAGGTCGTTCTCATCGACGCTGACATGCGCCGACCGGTGCAGCACAAGGCGTTCGGTGCCGAAGCCGGTGTGGGTCTGTCGCAGGTTCTTGCGGGCGACGTCACCTTGGATGACGCTCTGATGCGAACGGAGACCAAGCGTCTCCAGATGCTGGCCGCCGGACGGATCCCCCCGAACCCGTCCGAGCTCCTGGGTTCCCAACGGATGAAAGACCTCCTGACCGAGCTGCGTAAGCGCGGATATTTCGTCGTCATCGACGCTCCGCCGTTGCTGGCCATCACGGATGCCGGCCTGCTCGGCGCCATTGCCGACGGCACCATTTACGTGGCCGTCGTCGGTAAGACCCACCGCGATCAGGTGTCCCTCGTGGCCAAGCGTCTGGAGCAGGTTGGTGCTCCGCTCCTGGGCTCAGTGCTGACCCGTGTGCCCCGCAAGAAGATGGGTGACGTCCTCTATGGTTACGGGGCCGCCAACTATGGATATGGCTCCTACTACGGTGACTACGGAAAACGCGGCTACTCCTCTTACGGCAGCGAGGAGCAGGAGAGCCGGGAATCCATTGCGGTGGTCCAGGAAGCGCAGCCGGCGGAGGGTCTGGTTCGCGTTCCCAAGAAGGACCGCGCCGACACGGATACAGAGATCACGCCACGTCGGGCGAAATGACTGGAGTTGTGACTGATGGCACGGCCCGACCCGCTGCTGTGGCGGACCGGGATCCCGCCATGAGCACGCGGGTTCGTAGCGCCGCTGCCAGGGTCGGAAGTATTCGGGTACCGGACTTCCTTCTCGGTCTTGCGTTCATCGCCGGTCGCTATGACATTGGTCTTCCGGTTCCCATTGACGTTGGTCTGATTGCGGCGGCGATTCTCGTGGCAGCTTTTGTGCGCCCCACCGTCAATGTTCGCGGGCTCGGGTATTACCTTGTGTTCTGGTTCGGTGCGCTCGCCTGGGTCGTTGGCATATCCGTCCATCAGGGTCAACCGTGGATGCAGCGATCTTTTCGCTGGTTCCTGCTGGTGCTGTTCTCCGTGTGCATCGCTCAAGGCCGGCTTCTCTGGAGATCCTTCATCGCCGGGTACGGGTTCGGGTTGATCTTCGTGAACATCCCCGCGAACTTCACACCGCTGCGCCCCAGCGGTTATGAAGGCTATTTGATTGGATTCGTCGGCGACAAGAATGTCGCAGGCATGATCTACGCGATCGTCGGGATGCTCGTCCTGGCGACCCTGAGTTCTACTCGATCGCGTGTGCTTGCCACGTTACTTTTCGGTGCCGCCCTGTTCGCCACCGGGTCTCGGACCGCGATGATGGCGTTCCCGGCTGGTGCTATCTGGATCCTCATGAGGAATCGGCTCGGTCTCCTCTTTCGCCTCTGTGTCGCACTCATCGGGTGGCTCTGTATCAGATACGTGGAGGAGAACTATGCCGAGGCCGGTATTTTTTCCGCCAGGATTGGCACCGACTGGTTCCGGAATCTCATCGACGAGGCGGCCGCTACGAAAGTGAGCCTGTCTCCGTGGTACGGCAGTGGTTTAGGGACGGCATGGGTGGAGATTCCCGGCGATCGTCGAATGTGGTTCCACAATTCCTATGCGGCATTGAGGGTTGAGGGAGGAATCCCCCTCCTCGTCGCTGTTGTCGGACTCTTCATTTTTGTGGTCTGGGGAATCCTTGATCAGCGAAACAAGGTCTCTGACGAACAACGCGTCGTCGAAGGTGCAGCGATTGCGGTGCTGGTGTGTGCGTGGAAACTTGGCGAGAGCTTCTTCGCCGCTCCCGCCTTCATCACCATCGGAATCGCCCTGTGTGAGCGGTACGGATCAAGGACGTTTCAAGGGATGATCTCGTCCCCCGTGACGCTGGGGGTGCCAATGCAGCCAGGTAATAGAGGTACGCGGCGGGAGTGTGAGAAGGAAGTATGCGATCGTCGGTACTGGGACTCATGACACGTGCGGGGCTGCGGCTCTGCCCGGTCCTTGCGGAGTTCAGAGAGGAAGCGAAGTGACGAAGCTGCTCGTCGTCACGCCGAGTTTCCACGGTTACGGGCTGGCCATTGGACGGGCCTTCGAGAAGAAGGGGTACGACGTCGTCGTCCACGAGTACGACGCGGCCCCCTTCGTCGAAAAGGCCTGGAACAAGCTGAGATACGAATTGCCAGCCAAAGTTCGTGGCCAGGCTCGGCATCTGTCCGCTCAGACCGTCACCGCCAGGGCGGTGCAGCGGTTACGCGAAGTGCGTCCAGATCTGGTTCTCACGGTGCGCGGGGACGTGCTGGAGGCTGATTATTGGCACGAACTCAGTGCCGGATGCCAGCACTCGGTGGTCTGGTTGTACGACGAGTTACGGCGTATGACACACGACATCGATGTTGTCGCACAGGTATCGACGGTCGCCACGTACAGTCGGGGCGACGCTGACCAGCTCAAGGGACAGGGAATTGACGCCCATCATGTGGCCCTGGCCTACAACGCGGAGACGAGAAGCGACGGCAGTTGGTCCAAGGACGTCGTCAGCTTCGTGGGATCAAGCCAGCCCAGGCGCCAGGAAGTACTCGCCGCTCTCGTGGCCGGTGACGTCCCCGTGAGGGCTTACGGCAGGGACTGGTCGGATCACCCGGTCGACCGGCTGAGAACCTGGCGGCTGGGCTCGTCCGGCATTCCGGCGGGGCGAGACGTCAGCCTTGGCCAGGCATACGCGATCATGCGTGACTCCGTCGCAACCCTGAACATCCATGGCGACCAGGACGGCTTCACGATGCGCACCTTCGAGGCCTGTGGAGTGGGCGGTGTCCAGATCGTCGACCGGGATGACGTCGATGAGTTCTATGAGCCCGGTACAGAGGTTCTGGTGCAGCACAGTCCCGAGGAGACCGTCGAGATCGCTCGTGGGGTACTTGCGGACCGAGGGCGAATGGCCTCCCTGCGGGATGCTGCGAGGGCCCGTACCCTGGCCGAGCACACCTTGGACCACAGGATCGCTGTCCTGGACGAATTGTGGTGATGAGTGTGAGGAACACCGGTCTTGTCTTTCCCGAGGACCTCGATGCGTGGCGGAAATGGTCCCGCAACCGGAACCGGCTGCGATTTGGGCTGTCGTCCGCGAAGGCACTCCTCCAGCGGGGAACTCCGAGCCCACCGCCAATGCTGTATTTGCCGGCCGGGACGCCAACCGTTCTGGTGGTGCTGGACCAGCTTTCCGCAAGCTGCCGCTGTGCAACCGTCGATCCACTGTCCCATCTGGACCCCAATCAGACCGCAGTGTTGTCGGCCTTCCCCGAGGCGCGCAGATATGCGCCAGGCTGGGTTCGGGTCATGGAGTGGCATCCGTCGGCCCCGCTGCCGTCGTCGGTCGAACAGGTGTTGACCCTCGGAGCCTTCAACCCTCTGTCTGCTGACGTAAGGCCGTGGGCGGCGAGGCGTCACGCTCGCTTCTGCGTGATCCAACACGGTCTGCTGACGCCTTGGGCCCCACCGCTGAGCCCAGGGGATCACCTGTTTGCCTGGTCCCAAGCCGACGCCGAGTACCAGTGTGCCGGGCGTTCCGACGTCACCAGCGAGGTCGTCGGGTCCCAGATGCTGTGGAAGGCGTCCAGGCTGCCCAAGGTGCAGGTGCTGGACGAGACTCCGATGATGCTGGGACAGTTGCACGGGTCTGAGCTCGGCCGAGTGTCCAAGCAACGCATCTACACCGAGTTCTGCACTTCCACGGGGGCAGTCTACCGCCCGCATCCCAACGAGGCGGATGCCATTTCGCGTGCTCAGCACCAGGGCATGCGTCGTTGCGGGGTGCAGATCGAGAAGTCTGGGAAGCCCCTGGTGGAGGAGGGACGACCGGTCGTCTCCATCTTTTCCACGGGCACCTTGGAAGCCGCGTCTCGGGGGATTCCGGCTTGGGTTCATCATCCGGCCCCGCCCTCGTGGGTACGAGAGTTCTGGGACAGATACCACCTCTCGCGCTGGGGGGACGCCCCGACAGCCGCTGCGACACAGCAGGGTGAGGAGCCGGCCGCAGTGGTCGCGCGACAACTCATGCAGTGACCCGTCGAGGACTGGGCGCACAGTCCTCGACGGCAGCCGTTCTCTCTCTCACTTACCGCCGGAGAGATCTCCCAACGCGACCAGGTGAGCGAATTCCTCGCTTTCGGCCTGTACCTGCTCGAACGTGCCGCTGGCGTCAATCTTTCCGTGGGAGAAAAAGACGACCTTGTCGACGTTGCGGACGGTTGAGAGCCGGTGCGCGACGATGATCATCGTCATGTGCCCGTGCAGCGACTCGATCGTCTGGGTGATCCTGTGCTCGGTCTCATTGTCCAGAGCAGAGGTGGCCTCGTCCATGATGAGCAGTTCGGGCTCGCGGTAAAGGGCACGGGCAATACCGACTCGCTGCCGCTGACCACCGGAGAGACGAGAACCGCGCTCGCCAATGGATGTGTCGACGCCGTCGGGCAGTTCGTTGATGAAGTCGTCGAGCTGGGCCTGTTTGATGACTCGTGCCAGTTTCGCCTCGTCTATCTCGTTGCGAGGCTGGTCGAAGGCAATGTTCTCCGCAAGGCTCGCGTCCAGCAGGAACACATCCTGTGGGACGACCGCGATGTTCTTGCGCCACGCAGCCAAGGCGGTGGCAATGTCGGTGCCGTCGGAGAGGATGGCCCCGTCAGACGGGGAACGAAGCCCCAGGATCAGGTCGACCAAGGTCGACTTTCCTGCCCCCGAGCTTCCCGCCAGGGCGACCGATTGCCCAACCGGAATGGTGAGAGTGATGTCGTCGAGGACCAACGGGCCGTCCTCGTAGCGGAAGGACAGATGGTCGACCGTGATGTCCTCATGGAGAGTGAGGGCCGCTTCGGAGGTTGACGAGCGCTCCACGTGGAGTGCTTCTGCGCAGACCAGATCGCGAGTGAGATCCTCCAAACCGGGTAGGCCCATGCGCATGGTGTTGAGTGCACCGAGGAGGCTCGAAATGCTCGGGAGCACCCGGAAGCTGGCCGCACCAAGGACGGCGATCGTGGCCATCATCTCCTCTCCGCCAGAGACCCGCATCGTCACCAGAATCAAAATGGTGATACCGATGACGAAGAGAAGCTCCAGGAGGTAACGAGGAAGGCTCCCATAGAAGTTTCCATCTCGGCTCGCTCGTGCTGCTCGACTCTGAGAGTCCTCGTACTCGTCGATGAAATGCCGCTGGGATCCCCGAACGATGATCTCCCGGATCCCGCCCAGGGCATGCAGCGCGGCCTTGTACCCCGCCTTGGATGCTGCGAGGGCCTCCGTGCCGGCGTGAACGGATCGAGGCCTGATGACGGTTGCATAGAGCAGCGCAGTACCGCCGATGTAAACGAAGGTGATCAGCGTTGGTAGGGGCGTTGTGATGAGGAGCGCCACGGCCACAAGGAGGATGGTGATTGCGGAACTGATCGCCGACATCGCCCCGCTCAGCAGGTAGCTGTACACCTGCCCGACCGATGGCCCGAGGGTGTTGAGGAATGAGCCGGTCCCGCGCCGGGCGTGCAGGGAGAACGGAGCATCGAGGTAGTACCTCATCAGCTTCACGGAAGCCTTGGCCTGGGTGGTCGTCACGAATGTCCCCAGCCACCAACTGAAGAAGATGTTGAAGATGTCTTTGATGATGAAACCGCCGAAGACGACGGCGCCCAGGAACGCGGCCGCGCGGCCGTGAGAAGCGTCCCCCATGACCGACGTCGTCAACGTTCCGACGGGCCCGAGGGAGTGGATGTCTGCCCCGATGAGGAGCTGGAACAGGGGGGCCACCGCCATCACGGCGGCCATGTCAATGATGGAGGCGATGAATGAGCCAATGATGCCGACAACAGCCTTGCGCCTGGTCGGAGGGTCGTAGGCCAGCCGCAACTGCTCCTTGCTCGGCATGGGTCTCCTAATTGATATGTGACTTCGAGGGAGCCACGGTTGCTCTGAGACGGGCTTGTCGGCGCACTATCCTGACTGGAAGGGTGTGCCCCATCAAGGCAAGTTTAGAAGGGAATGCCGCAATGTTGCGCATCGTCATGATGGGGGGAGGATTACCCCAGGAGAACCCGCCAAGTGCAGGAATGCGTTACGTCCGTGATGTGGCAAGGGTACATCGTCGATGTGGACAGGTTGTTGCACTCGCTGCGTCCCAGCCCGGTGGCGAGGTCATCACAAATGTGCATGGCGTCGTCGTTCCACCGCCAGGGCAACGGTGCATCGTCGGACGGGTTGACCCACTCGGACGACTTGAGAACGGCATTCGCCGGCTAGACCCTGCGGTGCCCCCGCTGCGCTGGTTGCCGTGGCTGATGAGCGGCGAAGGCCGAGACCTCGTCAGCCAGGCCGACGTCATTGATCTCGAATGGCTGGAGTTCATACGCTTGGCACCGCTGCTGAAGCGTGTCAATCCGCACGCACGTGTCGTGGGGACCTTCCATGACGTCATGAGCCAGCTCTTCACTCGCCGGGCTGACGAGGCCTCGACACCAGCCGCAAGGCTTCGCTGGAAGGCCATCACGGCATGGACGAGATTGCAGGAACGAGCGGTTCTTCGCCATCTTGACGCAGTGGTCACCCTCAACGACAAGGACGCCGACCTGCTGAGGGAACTGGGGGCGACCGACGTGGAGGTCATCTGTCCTCCCCTTGGCGTCAATCACACTGCGCGTCGGCCGGAAACCCATGACGTTCTGGTGGTTGGCCACTTCGGCCGAGACGTCAACGTGGAGGGAGCCCAGTGGCTCGTCGAACACGTGTGGCCTCACGTGCGGGCAGCGGTTCCCGATGCCACCCTCACCCTGGCCGGGGGAGACCCTGATCGCAGGGTCAGCGCGCTCGCTTCGAGTGAGACGGGGATCCGCGCGACCGGATGGGTCGACGACCTTGACCCTCTCTACGCCCAGGCAGCGGTGGTGGCAGTACCTCTCCTCATGGGGTCGGGGGTCAAGTTCAAGACCATCGAGGCGATGTGCGCCGGAGTCCCGGTCGTATCGACGACCATCGGGGCCGAAGGTGTGTACCGGTTCCAGGACTTCGGCCTCGTCGCCGGCGATCCGAAGGAGTTCGCGCGTGGGCTGATTGACGCCCTCAGGCACCACGACACCAGCGAGGAGAGGGCCGCCGCGGGCCGCCTCGTCTCCCTCGACCACTACTCGTGGGATTCCTTCCAGCGCAAGGTGGTGTCGGTCTTTCATCCGCAGAGGCACTCCGACGCGCAATGACGATCGGGCGGTGGGAACTGCCCGTCCGCTATCCGCGAGGCTTGCGTGGACGACTCGTGACACGGCTGGGGTGTGGCAGCCCGACACCCATCATCGCCGCGTACAGCGGGGAGGTCCGATAGCCGGTGTGGGGAGCCAGCCGTTTCGCGACGGCTGCCCGGCCCCTCATCGGCATGCCGGCTTTCCAAGACCTCATGAGGAGTTCCCAGAGTCGGGCGCGGATCCTCGCGTCGTGCTCGGGCCGCAGGCCTTCGGCATTGAGCAGCACCCGGGTCAGTGCATCGAGGAATCGCGGATTGCCCGACTCGAACTCCTGGTGCCCCAACGACGACTCCAACTCTCGGAACACGACGAGGGGCTCGTCAATCGACTCGAACTTCCACCGGGCCCCGAGGCGAGCCCACATGTCGAGGTCCTCGAAGAAGATCTGCGGATCGTAACCTCCGATCCGTTTGACGTAGTCGGTGCGAACCATCGCGGAGGGGGCCGGAATCCAGGGCGACTCGAGGACGGTGAGGAAGACGTCCCCGACCCGGTCGGCGCGAGGCGGCCACCCATAGGACTCGCTGAACCGTTCGGGCAGGCGCTCCCCGTTGCCGTCCTCGCGCCACGCATCGCAGTAGACGACGGCGTGATCGTCGGGGAGACTCTCGAACAGTTCGAGTTGTCGTTCGAGCCGCGTCGGCATCATGTAGTCGTCGGCTGACAGGTACGCGTAATACTTCGTCTCCACCATGTCGAGGGCCTCGTTCAGCGTCCGGCACAGGCCGACATTGAAACGGTGCGGAACGACGGTGACGCTCAGGTCCGAGGACTCCGCGAACTGCTCGGCCATCCGAACCGACGAGTCGGAGGAGCGATCGTCGAGGACGATGACTCGGTGGGGGCGCACGGTCTGGCTCTCGATGGACTCGAGGCACTGGGAGATGTAGTCCTCGTGGTTGTACGACACCACGATCACGGTGACGAGGTCTCCGAGGGTCACGTCAGCACCTCCGCGAGTTTCGCGACAGCGGGTGTGAGCGTCTCGTTCCACGACGTCGGGATGTGGCCTTGGGCGGCTCCGCCAGCCTTCTCGTCGGCAGTCATGCGTGCGCACTCGACCAGTCGGTCGGCCAGAGCCTCGGGCGTGGGCGCAGCCAACCGTATGAGCCCGGAGTAGTGCGCGAGGTCGGTCTTCGTCTCCCACGAAGTCGTCACGACGGGGACCCCAGCCGTCGCGAATTCGAGGGTCGGATAGTTCGGGTGGGGTGCGAGCATGGGGGACAGACACATGTCATAGGTACCCAGCGAGGCGAAGTAGTCGCCGGGTGCCATCTTGCCGTGCCGGACGAGTGTGGTTCCGTTGCGGAATCTGACCTCGGGCACGTCCTTGCTGCCGGCACAGTGGACTTCCCAGTTGGCCATCTCCGGGTTTCCCAGGGCGAGGTCGATGGCAGCCAGGCCAGTACGGAAGAGGTTGCGTGCCACGCCGGGACGCGCATAGAAGAACAGCTTGGGAACTCTGTCGTTGCGCGGGGATCGGGACACGGATGGCAACTCCACCGCCGGTTCGAAGAAGCAGGAGTCCGAGGTGTCGAAATAGCCCTTCGTGGCGAAGAACTTCCTCAGTTCGGACGTGTTGAAGATGGGGACGAACTGACGGCTCAGGTAACTGGCTTCGGCAGCGACGAAATCGTCCGAGTTGCTGTAGAAGATGGGCTCGTAATCCTGGATGAGGTAAACGAACTTCCGATTCCTACCCATTTTCGACACGGCTACGGCGTCCCACCAAGCACTGACGACGACGATGTCGTCCTCGTGGAGAGGGAGGACGTCGTTCGTCCGGTCGCGGATGTCAACCGACGACACGTCCCCGTCGGCGACGGTGAGGCCCAGTGCTCGGAAGGTGTCGCGCGCGTGCGCGTTGTCAGCACCCATGGTCTGTGCGACGACCAGGGGCCGTCCCATGTATTCGGCCAAGGCCGCTGCCACGCGGAAGATGGTGGCCATGCCTCCGAATATGGCGCTCGTGTCCAAGGTGCCGAGGACGACGATCGACGGTTCTTTGCAGGCTGTGGCGTCAGAGATTCTGATCGGTCGGGTGAGACGGTTGCAGCCGTCGAGATACTGCTGTGCGGTGGGGCAGTCGAGCCCCTGCATCTGGTAATCGATCTTGTGCGTGAGCCCGCGTTGGGCCCGGGACATCTGGGACTGCGTGGTGCGGGCGGCAGTTTCGGCCACGGTGGCAGCCTTGCGAGCGGCACGCAGAGCGAACGTGGACAGCGACGTCATTCCATGTGCGATGTTCTCATTCATGCTGGGTGAACTCCTTCGGCCACGTCTGCCAATCCTGGACCGCAACGACGGCGAACTCTCCTTGCGGCTTGTACCCGAAGTCGAAGTCGACGTCCTGACGACCGAGGATGCAGTTCCATGTCTGCTCGACGCGCGTATCGATGGTGTCAGCCATCTGCCACCAGTAGCCGTCGATTCCCTCTCCGAGGTTCGTCATTCGAATCCTCTCGGCGCCCTGCTGGACCTTCCGTCGGAGCTGTTCCATCGACCGCCACGGGAAGTGTGCCATGTAGAGACCCGGCTCGCTGACGGGGAATCCGGGAAGGGCGACGTGATGGTTGCCGTCCTGGGCCTCGATGAGCGGGTGACTTCGATATGCGACTTGGGTGAGTGGGTGAGGTCTGACCTGCATCCGCCACGTGTCGGAATCGTCATCGGTGGGATAGAAATTGTGGATGGTCGCAGCGACGATGGGGTGGGTGTTTCGTGTGAAGAACTCCCGGAGGGACTCACCCGGTGCGAACCAGCGTTCGTCGGCGTCGAAGGGGATGATCCAGCGAGCCCCCGACAGCCAGGCCACCCGACTGAGCCAGGTCACCTTCGCCCCTTGGTAAAAGGGTTTGGTGGTGTCGCTCAAGACGGTGATCGGTAGGGTGCGGGACAGGTCGCGCAGGAGTTCGAACGTGCCGTCGTTCGACATGTTGTCGGCGATGAGGATGTGGTCGCACCCCTGGTCGAGATGGTGTCTGACGGTCGACTCGATGATGTCGACCTCGTTCAAGACCACCGAGACGGCCCACACCTGATCGCGTCGCCGCGGCCGGACGGGCGGCAACGTGCCCTTCATGCCACGAGCAACGGTCAGATCGCGTTCGCGCCGGTCCTTGTCCCTCCAATGCCCGAACACCCGGCGTGCCAGTTGCGCGTTTTGACGCACTGGTTCAGGTAATTGATTGACCACCGCAGTCCGTGCACTGCGCGGATTCATGGGCGCTCCTTCATGTCCGAAGCTCATTGAGGACTGTTCGTTCGTCGAGCCGAGACAGCATCGTCTGTGCTGCATGGTAGGCGGGAGGGATGACCGGAACACTGGTCACGTGGACGCCTTCATCGCACGTCGCACATCCTTGGAAAAGGTGTCCGGGGAGAACCTTTCGGCATGGTCGAGAACGGCGCGTTTCTCCACAGGGTTCTCGCGGAACGAGCGGACGGCCTGGACGACGGCGTCAGGAGTCGCAGAGTCGAAGAACTGTCCGGAGATGCCGTCGACGACGGTGTCCAGATACCCGCCCGCGTGCAGAGCCAGGCAGGGGGTTCCGAACGCGAAACCCTCGACGGGGGTCAAACCGAAATCCTCCTTGCTCGGCGCAATGACAGCAGCCGCGTGGGCGTAGGCCCACCGCAACTGGGCGTCACTGATGCCCTCGAAGAAGGATACGTTGGCCGGGGCGAGATCGTGCAATTCATCGCGCAATGGCCCTGACCCGACGACGACCAGATGCTCATCGGGCAGATCCACGAAGGCATTCAGCACGATGTCGACATTCTTGTAGGGCATGAGGCGGCTGACCACCAGGAAGAAGGAGGGATGATCCAGTCCCGGTAGTGGCTCCTGGGGGCCGGTGGGATCCAGGGAGTACGGCGGATGCACGACTGCTGCCTCGATCCCGTACACGTCACGGATACGGTCGCGAACCACGGTCGAGTTACACAGGTACTCGTCCGCGGACGCGGCGGCCCGGCGATCCCAACGTCGTAGCGGCGGGGTGAGGGCCTTGAGCACGATCCCCTTGGGTGAACGCCACCACTGGTCGCCCAAGTAGTCCTCTGCCAGGTAGAGGAATCGTGCGGGAGAGTGACAGTAGACGACCTTGCGGCATCCGGCAGGCGTCTTGACTCCGTGTGCGAACCCCGTTGTCGACACCAGCACGATGTCGGTTCCCTCCGGAACACAGGTGTGGTCGAAGGCCCAGTCATAGAGGGGGAGGCCGGCCCGGAAGTGGCGACGGAGCCATCCGATCCGGTTGAGCGGAGAGGTGATGACCTCATGAGTGGAGAACTCAGGGTAGGTGAGGTCCGATTCATACACCGATGTGATGATCGGGGCCTCCGGGAACATTCTGGCGAACTGGGTGACGACACGTTCTGCACCACCTCGTTGCGTGAGGTAGTCGTGGGCGATAGCGACGTGCGGGGCGCCCTGGTCGGGCTCCGGATCGACATCAGCCAGAATCTCCGCGAGTCGGGCGCGGCCGGCCTCGGGGGAGAAGTTCTCCTGCCAGCGGTCGTGAGCTGCGTCGAGGAGCTCCTCGTCGTAGCCTTCGGCAGCCCGTTCGATGGTATCGGCCAGGCTGACGGCGTCATCGGCTTTCGCGACGAAAGGGTGCTCAGCCCCGGCCACCTCCTGAAGGGCCCCGGCGTCGGTGATGACGAAGGGGCAGTGCGCCGACATCGCCTCGGAAACAACCAGTCCGAAGGGTTCAGGCCACACTGAGGGGAATACCGCGAGGTCAACTGAGGAGAAGAACTCGTTACGGTCCATCCAGCCACGGTGGTCGACGGCATCGCCCAGAGCCGCTATGCGGTTGGCGACACGGTCGGCATCGGCTGGGTCGACGAATCGGGGCTCACCGGCCAGCAGTAGCCTGAATCGCCCAGGGTGCCGGCGTTCCAATTCAGACATCGTCTCGCACAGTCGCGGGACCCCCTTGTCGGAGGACAACCGACCCAGGAACCCGACCGTCACGGTCGCTCCCGGCTCGGTGAAATCGCGAGTCCGGGCGGGCGGATTCCAGTTCCACATCACCCGCGAACCGGGGACTGCCGCGGCCATATATGCCGACGGGACCACGGTTGCCAGTGCGCCGCGACGGGCCGCCACGGCCAGGGCGCGCAGCTTGCCGGCAGGACGCTGATGCAGGTGGACGACCCGGTTCAGATGCCCCGAGGTGGCGAAAGCCGGTCGCAAGCCGTTGCACCACAGCAGACCCCTGCGCTCGGTGGCGTCCCAGCGCCGCAGGCTGGCCAGATATTTCGCGGTGGTGTCCCCATGGATGGCCATGACACGGAAGCCGCGTCGAAGGGCCTCCTCGACGACGTCCCCAGGGGTCTGCGGTGCGACGACGGTGACCTCACGACCGAGTTCGCGGGCCGCCTCGGCGATGGCCAGCATCATGACCTCACCGCCGCCCATGCTTCCCTGGTTGGAGGCGATGGTGAATGTGGTCATCCCACAACCTCTCGGTAGACCTCAGAGATGCCCTCCGTCATGCCCGCCACGGTGGGAATGGCATCGGTCAGGGCGGGGCGGTTGTCCAGGCGGAGTCCCTGCCGGATGGCCACTTCCGCCAGCGCTTCGACGTCATCGGCCTCGGCGATGCACCGGGGAGGAAGGATCTCGGGATTGCCGCCAACCGGGCTCGCGGCCACGCCCATTCCCTGCGCGAGGGCGTCGAGCAGGGTGTAGGAGCAGTTGTCCGACTTCGAGGGCTGCATGATGACGTCATGGCTGGCCATCGCCTCGTCCGGGTCGGCGAAGCCGGGGAAACTCACCTTGTCGTCGAGACCCAGACGGTGGGCCAGAGTCTTGAGGGAAGTGTCCTCCTCCCCGGTGCCGGCAACCGTCAGGGTCGCCTCCGGATGCTCACGGGTGATGTGCTCGAAGGCGCGAATCGTCGCGGAGATGTTCTTCTCCTTCGACAGCCGCGCCAGGGACAGCAGCCTCAGACCGGGCTCGCGGGACGGCAGGGTGGCGGGACGGTCGACACCGTTGAGTATGACCGTGATCGGTACCTTGATGTGCCACTGGCGACGCATCTCGCGTTCGGTGGCCGCGGACACCGCGATGACCCCGGAGAACCGGGTCAGCCGGAGACGGTGTGCAGTCTCCATGGCGACCGCCGAGGCGCGGTTCGAGTGGTACATGAATCGGTCGGTCGGGATGGTGTGCTCGGTGGATACGAGCTTGACTCCGGTGCCCACCGAGGCCATCGTTGCCAGAAAATCGGCCTTGGCCAGGTGGGAGTGGACGATGTCAGGCCCGAGTTGCTGAATCGTCGCGCGCAAGGATCGGACCGCGGTCCCGGTCTCGACGGGAAGGTCGACGACCTCGACGTCCATCTCCCGGAGCCTGTCGGCGAGAGGGCCGGAGGGGCATGAGACGACCATCCGCCAGCCGGGAATCCCGACCTGAGCGACGTCGAGGACATGTCGGGCCACCCCGGCGAGGCTGCTCACCGGGGACACCCACAGGGCGGTCGGTCGGTTCATCAAAACCACTGCTCCAGGCGCTCGAGGGCCGTCCAGAATCCCTCACCGTTGTTGACGTGGCCCTGCCAGATCTCCGGGATGAAGGTGACCTCGGGGGCCAGCTCGTCGAGCTGCCGTGCAGTCACCGGCCAGTCGATCTCGCCCTCACCGATCTGCGGGCCCTCGCCGTCGACCCCCTCGGCGTCGACGATGTGCAGGTGGTCGCTGAGCGGTGCCAGTTCGGCGATGTACCCGCTGAACGGGATCTTGTTGAAGTTGGCGGCCAACTTGGAGTGGGACAGGTCGAGGGTGAGACGACGTCCGTACTGGTTGCAGAACTCGACGGTGTCGTCGAGACCCATGAACAGGTTGTGGTGCTGCTGTCCACCCATGAGCCACGGGTAGGGCGGCAGGGTCTGCGAGGTCAGACGGACACCGTCCTCGTCGATGCGCTCGAGGGCCTGGGCGATCCGGGCGTACATGGCCGGACGCTCCTCGGGGGCCACGAAGGCGTCCTTGGTGAACCCGCCCATGGTGCAGATGACGACCGGGGGCTCCTCGGCGTCGAACCACGTGTCGAGGTCACGGGCGATCTGGATGACCTTCTGGACCTCGGCGATCGAGCGCTCCCAGATGTCCTCGTCGGGGGAGGCCAGGTTGATGATGAAGTCGCCGGCGTAGAGGTCGGGGCAGTGGACGGTGTAGGTCATCCCGTCGAACTTGCGGTGCTCGAAGGCCTCGGCGATCTGCTCGGCCGTCATCTCCACGTCCTTGTAGGACAGGTGGAACTCTAGGAAATTTGGGTTGGTCTCGGAGTGGGACAGCAGCTTGCGGGCGTCGTGGTAGCGCACCGGCAGGCCCCACGGGCGACGGAAGGTGTAGTTGCGACCCTGGGCGACGGCGTCGGTCAGGTCGGTGTCATAGAAGAAGTCACCGGCGTCGATGTCGCGACGCATGGTGCGACCGACCAGCTCGTCGAGGTGGTTGGGCTGCAGCCCGCGGCCTGGGGACTTGACGGCCACGGCGTCCCGGGTGATGACCTCGCCGTTGTGCAGGGCTCGGGTGGACACCAAGGACTTGGCGAGGTTGGCGCGGTTCATCATCTCGCCGGTCGACACCGCGCGGGCCTTGTCCGTGCCCAGGGCCAGCTCGACCTCACGGATGCGGTCGACCATCTCGGCGAACTCCTCGGGAAGCAGGGAGACCTGGTGGTCGTTGCCCTCCAGGGTCTTGTCGATGGTGAAGTGCTTCTCGATGATGTGGGCGCCACGGGCCACCGCTGCGATCGGCACGTGGTAGCCGCGTTCGTGACCGGAGTAACCGACCGGGCAGTTGCCCAGGGCGGCCAGGCGGTCCATGTAGCGCAGGTTGACGTCCTTGAAGGGAGCCGGGTAGGTCGACTGGCACTGCAGTAACGCGAACTGGGCACCGGCTCGACGCAGCACATCCACCGAACCGACGATCTCGTCCTCGGTCGACATGCCGGTCGAGACCAGCATCGGCAAGTGTTCGGCGGCGCAGGCCCGTAGCAGGGAGTGGTTTGTCATGTCAGCACTGGCGATCTTGAGGGCTGGGACGCCGTAGTCGCCCAGCACTGTGAGACTGGGGAGGTCCCACGGCGTGCAGAAAGCGTCAATGTCGACGGCCTTGCAGTGATCGAGGACGTCGATCATCTGCTCAGGGTTCAGAGAGAACTTGGCCAGCAGGTTGAGGGTGTACTGGGCGCCGAGGTCCTCGCCGGCGGTGGCACCCCCGGCCTGACGGTAGAGGGCGTCCATGTCGCGCAACTGGAACTTGACGGCGTCGGCCCCGGCCTCCTTGGCGAGGTCGACGAGGTGCTTGGCCAACGTGACGTCGCCCTGGTGGTTGTTGCCGATCTCGGCGATGAGTAAGGAGGGGTGCCCCTCGCCGATGGTGTGACGACCGATGGTCATTTCGACGGCGCCCTCGGTCGCGACGGCCGCCAGGTGGCCACGCTCGTCGACCAGCGGGATGACCTCGATACCCGGGCGGAAGAGGCCGGAGATGGCGGAGACGTCGGCACCGAGATGGGCACGCACGCAGGCGCGATTGGCGGCCACCTGCACCGGCGTCGTCAGGTCGCCAGCCTGGTCGGAGGTGATCCAGCGGCGGAAGTCGCCGTCGGAGAAGGACCCAGTGAGCATGCCGTGCTCGTCGACACAGAAGACGATGCCTGATTTGTTGTCGGTGATCTTCGTCAGCGCGGAGAGAACGGTGTCCTCGTCGAAGACGGTGAAGGGGGTCGTCTGGCGGTTGATGATCATGGGATGAGGGGGCCTCTTCCTGGGATGTGGATCGTTCAGCGAGACAGCCGGGAGAGTTCGGCGGCTGCGATGTCGAAGTCGTGCGGGGAGTCGATGTCGATTCCCTCGATGGGATCCATCACGAACAACTCGATCTGGCCGCCGAGACGATTGTGATCACGCTGGTAGATCTCGGTCCTGGTCAGGTACAGCGACCCGGTCTCGCGGTAACGCAGTTGGTCAGGGGTCATGTCCTGGCGTCGGGGGCGGTTCTCGTACGGGTAGTGGGCGACGACCCTCGGCTCCTTCTGCCAGATGAAGATCGGTTCGGGGACCACACCGACCATGGAGTCGGCGCCAGAGGCCGCGAACTCCTCCAGGGCGCGTCCCATGGTGGTGGGCAGGCGCAGCGGGGAGGTCGCTTGCAGCAGCATCACCTGGTCAGGGCGTCGTCCCTGCTCGGTGAGGACGTCGGTGGCGTGCTCGACGACGGGTTCAGTGGCTGTGGTGTCCTGGGCCAGTGCATCAGGACGCTCGATCACTCCGGCACCCGCCTTGCGGGAGACCGCTGCGATCTCGGCATCCTCGGTGGACACGTAGACGTCCAGGCCAGGTGTGGCCAGGGCCTGTTCGATGGTCCACACCAGCAGGGGCTTGCCGGCAAGATCCTTGAGATTCTTGCGCGGAATCCCCTTCGACCCGCCCCGGGCCGGGATGATGGCAAGGGTGCTCGGGCTCATCGGTCCTCCTGAGAGTTGCTCGTCATGCCGTGCTGGCTCAGTTCGTCGAGGGCATCGTCCCAGGCTGAGGCCTTCGCCCCGGGCTTGTCCCAGCCGGCGACGATGAAATCCTTGACGGCGTCGGGGGTCGACCAGCTCGGCTGGGGGACGCCCAGACCTTTGGAAAGCGACATGTCGGCGCAAGCATGATCAATGTCCCCGGCGCGCACCACGTCGACGTGGGTGATGCCGGCCTCGCGACGAACAGGGGCGCCGTCGATGCAGTACTGGGCCAGCTCGGTGAGAGTGGTGCGCACACCGGAACCGGCGTTGAGGATCTGGGGAGACCCCAGTTCCGGCGGGTTCTTGACGGACCACACGATCATCCGGGCAAGGTCGTCGACGTGAATGAAGTCACGGGTCTGGGTGCCGTCTCCGTAGACCGTGATCGGACGGTCCTCCTTGAGCATCGCCAGCCATGCCGCCAACACCCCGGTGTATGGGTTGTGGAGCGCCTGGCCGGGGCCGATGACGTTCTGCGGACGGTAAATCGTCACCGGAACCCGGTCGGCGATCTCAGCCAGGATGTGCTCCCCCTCAGACTTCGTCTCGCCGTAGACGCTCACCGGGCAGTGGTCATCGGATTCGCGGGAGTCCTCGGGAACGGCGTCGGGGCTTGACGGGGTGCCGTACGCGATGGTCCCGTCGGGCAGGCGCCAGCGACCGCAACCGTAGACGGCGCGTGAACTCGTCATGATGACCGGGCAGCCCCACGTCAGCGCCGACTCGGCAGCCAGACTGGTGCCGTCCACATTGACCCGGCGGTAACGCTCCGTCTGGTACATCGACTGGGCGGTGCCGGTCTCGGCCGCCAGATGGATGATGAGGTCCGGTCGGTCCAGGCTGGCCCAGGTCTCGGGCTCGCAGACGTCCTTCTCGATGACCTGGCCGGGGAAACGCTCCCGGTCGGCGTCGATGTCGGTGTGAGTCTGCGGTTCGAGGATGTCGACGGCGACGAGTTCGTCATCAGGCAGACGACGAGCAACGCGCTGGCCGATGAAGCCGGCCCCTCCGGTAATGACGATCTTCACTGGTGTGTGCACCTCTCGGATGGTTCGCGGTGGGAACGGTTGGACGATGTGGGAGACCCCTGCCTGAGGTGATGGAAGCACGCCGCGATTCCAGCTCCCGCCCAGCCGCCAACAGCATTTTCGACGGCGTTGGAGATGAGAGGCCGACGGCCCAACTGAGGCAGGACGTATTGGGCCGATTCGGCACAGATACCAATGATCGTGGCGGCAATGCCCCACATCCACCAGCGCACTTTCGGCCAGCCGAGGCTGGCCAACAGCGTCAGAGGAAAGAGCATGAACACGTTGAGAGCGTGATCGCCGATCGTGGCAACCTGGTCGCCGGTGAGGGGGTGTGCCCCGATGGGTGTCACCCCACCAGTGAGGCGGTACCCGACGTTGAACTTGAAGGTCCCAATGCGTCGGCCCATTGGAATAACCGCCCCGACGGCGGCAGCGAGAAGGTAGAGCCACGTCAGGGCCCGCGCAACACGTTGCGTTCGGGTGACCATCAGTACGCTCCCGAACAGGTGAGCACCGCGCGGAAGGTCCTGATGAGGATGCTGGCGTCCTGCAGGATCGACCAATTATCCACGTAGTAGAGGTCGAGACGGACGGTGTCCTCCCAGGACAGATCGGACCGGCCGGACACCTGCCACAGGCCGGTCACGCCGGGGCGCACGTCGAGACGCCTACGCACGTGGGACTCGTAGGCGGTCACCTCGTTCTCCAGAGCCGGTCGCGGACCAACGAGGGACATGTCACCCCGCAGCACGTTGTAGAACTGTGGGATCTCGTCGATGGAGTAGCGGCGGTGAAACCTGCCGCATTTGGTGATGCGTGGGTCGTTCTTCATCTTGAACAAGACGCCGTCAGATTCGTTCTTGTCGGCCGACATCGTGGCCTTGATCTCGTCGGCATTGACGACCATCGAACGCAGTTTGTAGCACTCGAAGATCTCTCCCTTGCGTCCGACGCGGCGCTGCTTGTAAAAGACCGGACCACCATCCTCGTGCTTGATGGCGATGGCGGCGATGAGGAGGATCGGGGAGGTAACGATGAGAAGGAGGACGGAGCCGATGATGTCGAAAGCCCGTTTGAACCAACCTCCGGCCCGCTCCGCTTGCGGCTTCTCGATGTGAACCAGTGGCATGCCAGCGACCGGGCGGATCGTCATGCGTTGTGAGGAAATGTCCGACAGCGCGGGGACGATGATGAGTTCGGTGTCCTGGCCCTCCAGGGCACGCGCCAACCGGTTGAACTGGTAAGCCCGTGAGAAAGAACCTTCGACAAAGATGACGGCGGACGCCTTGGTGCGTTGTGCGACGGCGACGACGTCTCTCGGCTCGCCCAGCACCGGAACACTCACGATCGGGCAGCTCTCCTGTCCTCGGGTCAGGACACCGATGACGTCATACCCGAGCCACCGCTCACGTTGTAGGACCTTGTCCAGGTCGTCGATGTGGGCACAGTCTCCCGCGATGACGACGCTGCGGCGGAACCGCCCGCGGCGCCTCTCGTGGTGCAACCAGCGCCTCATGAAGAATCGTTCCAGTAACAGCGCCGGAATCCCGAAGAGGAACAGCAGGAAGTAGAAACCGCGGGAGAGTGGGTACATGAAGAGGTATGCCGAGACGCCGAGCAAAGCTGCGGTGATGGCGGACCCGGCCAGGACAGCGCGGTACTGGGCCATACCGGCATCGAGATACTTGGTGCGGTAAGCGCCGATGGCTCCTACGATCGCCAGCCAGGCCGCTGCGATGACTCCAGCGAGGGGGATGACATTGTTCCCGACGTCGGTGGCTGTTGGGAACACCGTCATTGATGTTCGTGCTCGTATCGCGACGACGAGGGCCACGCCGATGACGATGATGTCAGCCACGATGAGACGCGCGCGATATTGGCGAAGATGGTTCCAAGAGAGGCTTCGCCGGGGTTTCACGGGTGTCACGGAGGGGACCGACTCGTTCATGATGTCGATCACGGACTGGCCTCTCCTCGTGTTCTGGGCTGTGGGGGGCGGGGTGATCGTAAGGCGAACCGCTGATGGGTGTGACGGCGGCGTACGACTCCGCCGCGGCAGATTTTATCGCGTTTTGCGACAGCCCACCACTGGAACTAAGCGACGATGACGACGCAGCCGGGGCAGGTTAGGGTGATCCAAGTCTCGGTGACTTTCTGGTGACCCATTACCAATGTGGACGAGGGATTCTCGGGAAGGTCTGAAACGGTCACCGGAACCTCGCTCCGACTTGCGATGACGGTCACTCCAGGGCGTCTCATGACGACGGCGTCGGGGGACGGGGTCTCCATCGACGTGGAGCTCAGGTCATGGGAGCTCCGCTGGTGAAGTGACGAGCGAATGTCCAACAACGTCTGGTACCACGCAAGCATGTGTGCATGGTCAGGCTCACGTCGCTCGGCCCAGTTGAGTTGCGCAGATTTGAAGGTCGTGACCGATTGAGGGTCGGGAATCACTCCTTGCCAGCCCATCTTCTCGAATTCTTGACGCCGTCCGGTGGTCACCATCGGGCCGAGGTCAGGGCCGAGGTCGCTGAAGAAGGGGAACGGGGTGGACGCGGCCCACTCCTCGCCCATGAAGATCATCGGGGTGAACGGCCCGAGCAGGTACAGCGCAGCAGCTGCCGCCTGGATATTAGGGTCGGCCCCGTTGTGGCCCGGACGGTCCCCGGCAGCGCGGTTACCCACCTGGTCGTGGTCCTCGAAGAAACTCACGAACGATGCCGCGTCGTAGTGGGTGCTGTTGGGATCAACGGGAGCGCCCCAGTTTTGCTCTCGGAAGGACGACCATCCACCGTCGTGGACGAATACCTTGGTGAAGGCTTTGGCGAGGGTTTCGGCGGTCCCGAAATCGGAGTAGTAGCCGTCGGTCTCGCCGGTGAAGAACGCGTGCAGGGAGTGGTGGATGTCGTCGTCCCACTGCATCGTCATGCCGCGCGACCCCTCCGTGACGCCGACCGGTGTGACCATGTCGGGCTGGTTGAGGTCAGACTCGGCAATGAGGGTCAGCGGACGGCCGATCTGCGTGGACCATTCGGCGACCTTCGTGGACAGCTCGGCGAGGATGTGGGTCTCGGATCCGTCGACGAGGGCATGGACGGCATCCAGACGAAGCCCGTCGACCCCGTACTCCACCAGCCACTGGTGGGCATTGTCGATGACGAACTGACGGACGGGCTCGTTGCCGTCCCCGTCGAAATTCACCGCGTCGCCCCACGGGGTCGGGTGATGGTGATTGAAGTAGGGGCCGAACTCGGCCAGGTAGTTCCCCTCCGGTCCGAGGTGGTTGTAGACGACGTCGAGGATGACCCCGAGTCCCTTGGCATGGGCAGCGTCGATGAACTGCTGGAAGCTGGCCGGGCCGCCGTAGGTGTTCTGGGTGGCGTACAGATCCACCCCGTCGTATCCCCAGCCGCGAGTGCCGGGAATCTGGGCGACCGGCATGACCTCGACGGCCTCCACCCCGAGTTCGACGAGGTCGTCGAGGCGATCGATGGCGGCGGTGAAGGTGCCCTGCTCGGTGAAGGTGCCGATGTGCATCTCGTAGAGCACTCGTCCCTTGAGGTCTAAGCCGTCCCAGGGGGCTGGTTCGCGCGGGACGTACACCTGCGATGGCCCATGGACGCCTTCGGGTTGGTATCGACTGCGTGGATCCGGCAGGGGGTTACCCCCGTCCAGGACGAACTGATAGCGCTGGCCGTCCTCAACGGGTTGGGGGAGGGCCCACCACTCGCCGTCTCGGGTCATGTCGAGGAGATGTCCGTCGAGAAGGGTCTGGACCGTGGTTCGGTTGGGGGCCCAGACCGTCAACTGGCTGGTCATCACTTCTCCTTCCCGGTCAGCAATGCAACCGGTGCCTCGTCCAGCAGGTCAGCGAGTTTCACCATGCCGCCTTCAACCGTCTTTCCGGTGATGACATCGGTGAACGTGCCCTCGGGCAGCACGATCTGGTGGTCGGCCCAGCCGCCACGCCCCTCCAGAGCTCCAGCCAGGCGCGTGGCGACGGTGATGACCGTCGGGGGCTCATCGTCAATTCCGCGGGCGAAAGCGACCGCGTGGCCGGTGGTCGTCGCGACCGGGCGGTAGCTCGCATGCTCACCACGGAAGGCGTCGGCGTGGCGCCGGCGAACGTCCAGGGCCCGGTGGACCACCAGCAGCTTTTCGGCATCCAGACGATCCCCGTCAGCCACAGCGTCAAGGCCATTGGAAGTCACAGCCCTCAGCAGTCGAGCTGATCGGTGATGATCGACCGGGCGACGGTTATCCGGGTCCACCAAGGACAGATCGACGACCTCACAGCCCTGGTAGGTGTCGGGCACCCCAGGCATCGTCAACTGCACCAGAACGCGTCCAAGGATCGCCGCACGGACCGCCGTCTGAGTCGTCTCGGTGAATTCGTCGAGGGCCTCTGCCACTGACTCGTCACTCAGACAGAACTTAGCCAGATCCGTCAGCGCCGACTCGTAGTCCTCGTCAGGATCGGTCCATGTGGTGTGGGACTTGGCCTCGCGTACCGCCTTCGTCAGGTAGGAGACCAGCCTGTCCGCGCTGATCGGCTCGGAGCCAGCGGCGGTCCCGGGAAGCCGCCACGTCCCCGCCAGGGTCTGCCACAGCAAGTTGATCGTCGCCCCGTCGAGCAACTCCGAACGCTGGTCAGCGGTGACGCTCTCCAGGGCCGCAACCGTCTGCTCCCACTCGCGCGGGAACTCTGTCAGGCTGGCCAGGCGGGCGCGGACGTCGGTCGACCGCTTGGTGTCGTGGGTTGACAGGGTTGTCATCGTCGTCGGGAATTTCTCGCCCAGATTGGTCGCGAAGTCGTGGAAGTCATCGAC
Source organism: Cutibacterium sp. LaCa_255 (assembly GCF_057458005.1). Taxonomy (NCBI): domain Bacteria; kingdom Bacillati; phylum Actinomycetota; class Actinomycetes; order Propionibacteriales; family Propionibacteriaceae; genus Cutibacterium; species Cutibacterium sp. LaCa_255. Next base: position 261,663 of record NZ_CP190956.1, read on the forward strand.
CGAGATCCCGGCCAGTTCTGGGTCACAGCCCACCTCGTTGACCGCGGTGAAGCGGGTGTAGCGGTAGAAGGCGGTGTCCTCCTTGGCCTTGGCCATCACTGGCCCGCAGGTCTGGGCGAAACGGACCATGAACTCATCCCGGCTGGCTTGTGCCACCGGGTCACTCGAGGGCCCAAGGCGTCCGCACACCATGTCGACGATCAGTTCGAGGGTGTCGTGTTCCTCTTCCGGTAGCTCGATACGGGCCAGCTCGGCAGCCGTTTCGACGACCTTCACCTGGCCAGGTCCGGGTGCCCGGCCAGGCTCCAGGTAGGCGCGGTACCGATCCATCGCGACGAGGAGCTCGGTGATGGCCCTTGTCAGCTGACGACGGGTGTGGTCACGCAGCATGATGTCGGAGGCGCAAATGTCCATGGCAACATTGGCCAGCCGGTTGAGTTCGGTGACGAGCATGTCGTCAAGGATTTCCCGTTTGGCCGTGTTCAGCTCGGCGGGGAAGGATGCCCTCGAATCGTCGTCAGCGCAGATACGCTCGTAGAGCGTGCTCAGGGGTACCAGCCCGGCTGGGTCGATGAACAGCCCGTCAACGCGCAGCAAGGAGTCATAACCCGTTGTTCCTGCGCACGGAAGTTCGGCGGAGAGGGTCTCGGAGGGTTCCAGGATTTTCTCGACGACAACCCATGCGCCATCGGTGGCTCGTTGCAGATCCGCCAGGTATTTGCGTGGGTTGGCCAGACCGTCCGGGTGATCGATGCGGAACCCGTCGATGAGCCCGTCACGGTAGAGCTGCAGCAGTTTGGCATGGGAGGTGGCAAAAACGTCGTCATCCTCGACGCGGATAGCTGCCAGAGTGTCGACATTGAAGAAGCGGCGGTAGTTGAGCTCCTCGGTGGCGACCTTCCAGCTCGCCAGCCGGTACCACTGCTGGTCGAGCAGTTCGGCCAGCGGCATGGACTCGGTGCCGGGACGTACTGGGAAGACGTGGTCGTGATAGACGACGACGTCCTCGGGGTGGGTGGTGCCGTCCTGGTCCGGGATGTCCCGGGTCTCGACGTGGATGGTGCCGGCTGTCAGTTCCGTGCCGATGCGATCACCGAGGATGGCCATGAGGATCGACAGGGACTTCGAGACGTCGACGTCGAACCAGGTTGCGTACGGGGAGGAAGGGCCGTCGCGCAGCACACTCCACAGCGCCGAGTTGTGCCACAGCGGGGTCGGTACCGCCATGTGGTTCGGGACGACGTCGACGACGATGCCCAGTTCAGCCTGATGGGCCGTCTCGCAGAGTCGACGGAAGTCGTCCTCGCCACCGCATTCATGGGAGATGCGGGTGTGGTCCACGACGTCGTAGCCATGGGTGGAACCAGGTGCGGCCTGCAAAATGGGGGAGCAGAACAGATGGCTGACGCCCAGGGCGGCCAGGTGGTCGATCTGGCCGAGGGCGTCAGCGAAGGTGAAGTCCTCGTTGAACTGCAGACGGTACGTGGAGGCGGGTGCGGCGGACGGGGGCGTGGAAGTCGTCACATTCCCACCTTAAAACGGCTATCCGACAGGTCGGCGCCTTTCCGTGTTCTGAACTGCGGGGTTGTTCGCCGATCACGCGAGATGTTCGGAGGCCCACAGCCAGGCGCGCAACCTACTCGCTCGCTCGCGCTGGAACTCGCGAAGTTGCGGCATTCCAGCGGGGTCCGGCTTGCGGCATTCGCGTTCCGAAAGTCCCAGGACAGCGACGAGGAGGTCGACGATGGGTTCGGTGACAGGTTCGCCATGGGTGGACGGGGCGAACTCGGCTGCGACGCGCTTCACGAGGTCGTCGGCTCGATCCCACCGCGGGGCGTCGAGGGGATCGGTGTGAATGATGTCGATGATGAGGCTGGCGGCATCGACCCATGCCGGTCCGACGACGGCTTGGGACCAGTCGACGAGGACGGCCCCATCGCTGCGCAGCAGGACATTGTCGGAACGGACGGCGCCATGGATGATCGTGTCGCCGGACGCGTGATGGGCCAGCCTCTCGACTCGTCCCGCAAGGTCGGGCATCCGCTCTGCCAGCCACGGATCAAGGTCAGCCGGTGGGTTGTCCATGAAGGTGTCCCACACCGACCGATAGTTCTGCAGTCGTGCGGAGAACGGTTCCCACTGCTCGTGGAAACCGGCCGTCGACTCGGCCAGACGGGACAGTGCGGCCAAGGTGGGGGTGATGTCCTCGTCGGACCAGGGCAGTGCGGGATGGGGTCCCTCGATGTCGGAGGTCACCATGCCGACCCACCCGTCCACGTCGATGCGGCCGAGGAGGCGTGGGGATGGTGCAGCGTCGGGGAGCAGGGACAGCAGGGTGGCCTCGCGACGGTTGAGGCCGGGAATGTCCTCATTGATGGCGCAGTGACCAACCTTGACGAACGCGTGGGAACCGTCAGCGGTGACGACGCGCGATGCCACCCCAGGGGTGGTGCCGTGGGTTTGGAGGGTATCGACGGAGACTGGGGACCCGAGGATTTCAGCGACTCTGTGGTGAACTGAGCCGGGTAATTGATCCCAGCGGACTCGTGACGGTTTCATGGACGCCTCCTCATGACCCTGCCCCCTACGGTAGTTCACGGCGCGGTCGTTGTGGAGGTGACGGTACAGCTGCGTCGAGCGGTGGCAGCCAGCCGACAAAAACGACGACTGAGAAGGCACGGACATCAACCGAGGCCAGCGCGCGAGACGAATGAATCGCCACTGCGGCCCCGGTTGCCTCAGCTCAGTGTGCCCAGCCTTGCGCCGGTGGTCGGACGAGGGTGTTGAGCTGGGCCAACGCGTCAGGGTGCGTGGCGTAGTAGCTGGTGTGGTTGTCGTAGATGGCGGTCGCGAAGATGTTGCGCCAGTGTTGGGCCCAGTCGGGCCAGTCGGGGTGGTCGGGTGAGCCTTCGGGAAGGTCGATGGGTCGGGTGTGGAGAGTGACCAGAAGGTGGAGGACTGCCCGGTCGATGTCGTGAGCTCGATGGTTCACACGTACCCGGTGCCCCGACTCGTCGGTGATGACGTAGCAGTTGGGTGTGATGGCCAGCTTCGTGATGCGATGGGCGTCGATGGTGCGGCGGAGAGGGCCGATGCGGACGCCGATGGTGTCGTTGTCGATGTGGGTTCGATATAGCAGGCGGTAGAAGATCATGATGTAGCCGGGCAGGGTGACGGATAGTTGGCAGCAGATTGTGAGGATGGGATGGCTGATGGGTTTGGCAATAAAGTGCCATAAGAAGGGGGTGGTGATGATGGCGATGATGAGTCCCCATTTCAGCCATTTTCGTGAGGGGCGCAGGTGTTGGGGGCTGGCCGGGTCCTGGGCCGACGTGTCATCAGGGGTGGGAGTGCCAGGCTGGCCCCAGGATTGCGAGGCCCATGGGTGGGAGAAGGTGAGGGGTTCGGCGGTCATAGTGATCTTTTCTATGCAAGGCGGAGAGCCTGCTGTGTGACGAATCTGTTAATTATCGTAGTGGTCGGGTGGGCTGATGAGGGTGTTGAGGTGTGCGAGGTGTTGGGGGTGGGTGTCGTAGAAGTCGTAGTGGTCGAGCCATAGGTCGCCGGAGAGCATGTTGCGCCAGGTTTGGGCGTGGTTTTCCCAGTTGGGGTCGGTGATGTCGGCGTCGGGGAGTCGGAGTTTGCGGTGGTGGAGTTCTTCGAGGAGGCGTAGGTGGAATAGGGCGTAGTCGAATCGGTCGTATCCGATGTTGATTTTGGTTTTTCCGGCCCAGATTTTGTAGTGTTCTATGCCGATGTCGAGTCGGGTGATGTCGGTGAATCGGATTTTGCGGTGGAAGGGTCCGAATCGGGTCCAGACCTTGTCGTGGTCGACTCCGGGGTGGAGCCAGAGGCCTTGGGATAGGGGTATGTATGCTGCGGTGAGGGCTCCGATTGCGACGGCCCATCCGGAGAAGCTGTCTCGGATGCCGTCGCTGTTGTCGATCAGCATCGAAATGAATCCGCATGTGAGGCCGGCTGTCAGGGGTAGGAATACGGGGAGCATGAGGTAGGCGAGGGAGAAGACTCGGGGGTGGTGTGGGTTGTGGCTCATGCGGCGTTCCATGCGGGCGATGCCGTAGATGCCTTTTTCCTCGTATTGGAGGGGTGGGTTGTCCATGTCTGCTGCGAGGTAGCGGGGTTCAACGTTCATATTCATCGGCCTGTGTGGTGTAGGTGGGGGACGGTCCAGTTCTCGGCATGTGCACCGGAGAATCCGGCGTTGATGGACTCCCCAGCTGTTTCGGCGCCATTCGGAAGCTAATGTCTTCATGGTCCATCAGGCTTGACAGACAGTCTCTGGTGACGTTACCCGCTGCCGACCAGGCTGCCTCGCGGGACGCCTCCCTCAAATGCCGGGCGAACCGGTGAAGCTGAGGATGGGCGGCGGTAGACACTGTGCTTCGCGTGGGAACACTGAGACGTACAGCCAGCCGTGTGGAACCCGGCAGAAGAGCCGAAAAAGCGCTTGCTGTGTTAGCTGTCATGAGGCCGGTCATGGTGAACTTCTTGTGGTTGATGACAGAATCAGAAATATATTCTGCGCCAGATCCTAGTGGCTGTGCCACAAGATCTTCAATGAATTCATTGGAGATGTTTTCCGAGATGGCTTTACCCCAACCGTCTTCGACGGCCATTTTGAAAGCATGTTGAGCCTTCGATGCTCCGTTGAGTTGGGACCACAAACCGCTGCCTGCCTTTTGAATTTTTGCCTCGCTTGCAAAATTCGTCAAGGCTTTCTCGGTTGTCGTGGAGAGTTTCAACATCTGGGAATTGACAAAATTTCCGGCACCAGCGGTCGCCGCACCAGCGATAGCTCCGATAGCGGCTTGTTTACGCACGTCGACCCAGTTTACATCGCCGGTGGAATATTGTTCGATGGCCATGGTTGATCCTCCGCCGATCAAGGCGTCGCTGGATGCTGCTGCGAGGAGGGCGAATCCAGTACCAGCCCCGATGCCGGTGGCCGTCAACCCGATACCGAGGGCAATGGCAAGGACGCCTACGCCGAATCTCCAGGACAAGATGCGGTGTTTGTGGGTGGCCCACCAGTGCCTCACGGGGTGGGTGAGGCCTGCGAGTTGGTCATCTGTGACGGGATGGGTGCCAAGAGGGTCGGTGAGGGTAAGAGGGTTGTTGTTGGCGTAGTCGTAGGGATTGTTGGCCCATAGTGCTCCGGCGGGCGGAGTTTCAGGGTCGGGGGTCAGGAAGGTAGTGGTGGTGGGGTCGTAGAGGCGTGCTCCCCACCAGGGATGGCCATCAACGACCAGAGTGTTCCCGGCGAGTCTGATGGTGTCAGGGACTCCCTCGATTGCGGCGCTGACCGGTTGGTATGGGTCTTGGGGCTTGACGGGTGTGGTGGCTCGCCAGTGGTCGACCTCATCGACGGGTGTGGTGCCGAGGGTGCGGCCTGCTGGCAGGGCCAAGACGGGGTGGCCATCAATGGAGGTGGGAGCTCCGGTGACGAGGTCCCAGTCAACATGCACGTGCTGGTCCTGGGTAGCGACCCGGCTGGGATGTCCGAGTGCGTCGACGTGGGTTGAGACGGTGGCGGTGTCGGTGGTGACACCGGACAGCCAGCCCCTCGTGTCCCAGGAATATCGTCGATCACCGCTATCGCCTGTGGCGCTGGTGCGTCGTCCTGCCGTGTCGTAGCCGTAGTGCGTGGTAGCGGTGTCGCCATGTGCACAGGTGCGGGTGTCGATGAGACGGCCGTGAGCGTCCCAGCTGAATACCGTTTCGCACCGGGCAGCGCCTTCAGAAGTGGTGTGGCTCGTGAGCCGGCCGTAGACGTCATGGGTCCAGGCGTGATGGGTGCGAGGCCCGATTGCTGTCATCAGTGACCCCGCCTGGTTGCAGCTGTAGGACCACACGCCGTCGGGCGTATCCAGCCCGGTTACGCGTCCCTGGTCGTCGCGTGTGATGCGGGTCGTGCGCCCATCATGGGTGTATCTGCACAGCAGGCCGCTGTCGTGGTCCCAGTGGTCGTGGTGGCCGGGTGTGGTGATGTCGGTCAGGCGCCCTGCATCATCCCATGTCAACGTCGCGGTACCCAGTGTGGAATGAGTGATACGGGCTGGCAGTCCATCATCGTGGTAAGCATAGGAGACGCTGGTGTGGGTGTCGTCGGCCCGGACCAGACGACCTTCACGGTCCCAGTCCCAGTGGTGGTGGCTGATGACCTGGCCCTCGGCATCGGTGGTGGTGTGGTCGCAGATCAGCCCGCGTACATCGACGCCAATCAGGTGATGAAGCGGGGCTGCAGGGTCGGTGTGATCGGCAATGTGAAGTTGGCGGGCATCACAGTCCCACCACTTGCGAATGGAGACGCGCCCGTTGATCGTAACCGTTTCTGCCCCGTCGGTCATGGCATAGTTGGTGACGCCACCGTCTGGGTCGGTATGAGAGGCAAGGCGACCGGCCGAGTCCCAGGTGTAGCGATGGATTCCGCCAGCGGGATCGGTGGATTCGATGATCTGGTCGAGCTGGTTGTACCGGTAGGTAGAGATAGCGTCAGTGCCGGTGGTTGCTGTCACGAGGCGACCACGCTTGTCCCAGGTGTAGCGGTGGACCTGGCCAGCAGCATCAACAGCGCTGATGAGCCGTCCGGCCTGGTCGTAACGGAACGATCGTTTTCCGGCAACCGGATCCCACGTACGTATTGGCCGTCCACAGGTGTCATAGTCGGCGCTGAAGGTGACGCGGCCGCCGACTCGGGTCTCGGCGAGACGGCCGACAGGATCCCAAGTGTAAGTGGTATCCACCCCGGTTGGATCGACCACCTCAACGAGGCGAGAATCTGCGTCGTAGCGGTAGCAGGTGAGCGCGCCGGTCGGATCAGTGGTGCTCGCCAGACGCCCAGCCTCGTCATAAGAGTACTGCTCTTCCAACCCGGTGGGACTCGTGACAGCTGTTAGGTGCCCGGCCCGGTCGTAGCCGAACCGGATGTCCGCACCGAGAGAGTCAGTGAGCACGGCAGGCAGGCCTGCAGTGTTGTAGTCGATGCGGCTGGTGGCGCCGAACACATCAGTGGTTGAGACGACACGCCCGTAGTCGTCGACTCGAGTGGAGGCGATCACCCGACCGGCCGCGTTGGTGACCTGGGTGTGGTGATCGGTGGTGGCGGCGTGCAAACTTGCCCCCGTCGGGTCGGTCAGCGAGGCAAGCTCACCGGTGACGGTGTAGGAAGCGCGCCACGTGCCCCCGGCAGGATCGGTCCCCCCACACAACCGCGCCATCGCGTCGCGCAGGAATGCCCACCCTGCCCCATCCGGCAGTCCGATCCCTGTCAGGTCTCCGACCTCGTCATACGACAGGGTGGTCGTGGCGCCGGTGGGGTCGGTGATTGTGGTGATCTGGCCATCAGGACCCCACGTGTAGCAGGTGCGCCCACCATCGGGGGCTGTGGCCGTCTCGAGGTGCCCAGCGTCATCGTAGCTGTAAGACCAGCATGCCCCATCGGGGGCGATACGCTCGGTCAGGTGTCCAGCCTGGTCGTGGGCTGTCTGAGTGCGATATCCCAGTGGGGTAAGTATCTGGGTGACGTATCCGGCCAGGTCATGGCTGATGTGCCAGGTGGCGCCGACCCCGTTCGTTATGGCCGTGACCTGGCCATACTTGTCATAGTCGATACCGAGGCTGGTGTCCGTAGCATCGACGACTCTTCTCAATAGACCATGGCGCCACGTCATCGTCATTACGGTGCCGTGGGCATCAGCGAGACGTACCGGTGTGGGGTGGCTACCCTCGTAGCCGAGGCGCACCCGCAACTGACCGCCGCTTGAGACGGAGGTCAGCCGATCAGCTTCATCCCAGGTGTAATCGATGACCCCGCCTGTGGGCAGTGTGGTGTGGGCGCGATGGCCCCGTTCATCGTAGGCGTGACGGATCACTTTGCCTGCCCGATCCGTCGCCCCCACAAGATTGCCGTATCGGTCATACAGCATGGAGGTGCGCTGCCCGTCGGCATCAATGATTCCGACGGTACGGCCCCGCCCATCACTGATCCAGGTATTGCAATGATGACCCTGCCCGTCATCGGCAACCGTCACCCCACCCGGTAGGTATGTGAACCGTGTCAGATGTCCAGTCGCATCCAGCTGGGTGCGAATCCGCCCGAGGTCATCAAACGTGTTGACGCATTGAGCCGCCCCAGATGTATCGATGACCTGGGTCAGCAGCCAGCCATCCCATCGGTAACTGCAGACCCCGTCAGGGCGAGTCGCCTCTACCAATCGGCCATGGTTGTCATAGACATAGTCCACGCTGCGACCATCATTGGCCACAGCCTTGACCAGACGTCCCTGCTCGTAGAGCAAATCTATTGATCGGTCCCACTCGGAATGCAAAGCGGCAGCCACACCCTCATGGCGTTCAACCCAAACACCATCACTGGTGTCGGAGCCCGAACCTACCCAGGCGCCAGCAGCGGTGAAGACCCATTTCTCGCCGGCGTTGTTACCGACAATCCACACCGGCCCACTCACGCCTGCAGGTTGAGCCACAGCCACATCGGCGGCGTCGCTGCGCCACAGCCACACATTGTCCTGAACTGCCCGCCACGGCCCATTCTCGTCGCCGTGGCAGACATTGGCTCCGGCGACCTCGCCAGCGCTACCAGGAGTCAGAGAAAACACAATCTCGCGACCATCATCACGCACCCAGCGTGCCTGGTCATCGTCGACGAGCAGGCGCTGATCCAGGATTGTCGACCAGCCAGGCCCCAGCACCCCGCACTGGGCAGAGCCATCGTAGGTGGCTGCCAGCGTCGAGTTGTACATCCGGGACATCACGAGTCGCTGGCTCAGTCCCCCATACGCCAGATCTGTCTCAGGGAGGACGAAATTGCCGGTCGTCGAGTTCACTGGGTCTTCGATGTACCCGGTGGCAGGGTCGATTCCACCCAGGGTTGGCGAGGAGACCTGAACATCCGCTCGAGTCACACTTACCCCGGCCGCCTTCAAACCGGCCTCCAAAGCCACATCGGCTAGCTTCACGGCTCCCGAGCCTCCAGCAGCGGCGAACGCTCGCCCCACGGTCTCCAGCCACGCGACATCGGCATCGTTGAGGCTTATCCATTGCTGGTACTGGCTGAACAGGCCATCCACCGTCAACGATCCATACTGGCAACTGGCGCAAAACTGTTCATACAGAGTTTCTAGGGCTGACGCGGGCAGCAACCCCCGATTTGCTTCATGAATGAGGCGGGCCCCACTGGTCAAGTGCGTCGGAACCGCACTCGAGACACCCCCCGAGGGTCCACGCAGCCCCTGATCGGTGTGGCGCTGGCCTGTCTGAGGCGGGTTCACCCACCGAGGAGCGGGTGGATTTGGCTTCGGCAAAGGCGCAGTACCACCAGTCCCAAACATGAGGTGCTCTACTTTGCGTCCGGCTTCGGCAGCCGCGTCTTCGAGTGCATGCAGTCCATGCTTGAACCAGTTCTCATCGGCGTGGGCGGTCACGTAGTCACGCACTTGCTGCCGTCGCGCGTTCTCCTTGCGAGCCTCTTCAGCCAGGTACTCCACCTCCATGGCGGTCTGGTTGAATGCCTGTGTGAACTCGGCTGCGTCCGTCGAGCACACCTGCATGTTCCGTCGAAACAGGTGCGAGAAGAACCCGCGGAATTCGGTTGACGCCACAGACTCGGCGTGGCCACGTTCACTGTCGAGGACGGTCACCTTGCCTGCAGCGGCGCGGAGCTTGGTCGCGAATTCGGCCGCTACCCCAAAGTCGAAGGTGACAGGATTCTGGTAGTCACCCAGATCACTCGTATCAGACACGGAAACCTCACACTACCGACGCACTACGTTTGGGAAATAATCCCGCGCCTCAAACCCTGGACGGCGCGGATGTAACAATCGTCACTCAAAAGTTTGAAAAGTTTACCGTGACGCCATGTGACGGTTGCATAGCGTGGCATCACTGTGCACAGAAACGAGACAATAGTACGGAGAATGGTGGCGAGATGACGTATCATCTCGCCACCGGGTGAAAGTATCCTTACTGGCCGCCACCAGCAGTGAAAATGTCCGTTGCGATTTTCTGCAGGTTTGCCCGCAGCTGCTCCAGTTCAGCCTTCGCCTTCTCCAAAGCGCTCCGGGTCTCAGGCCACACCTGGCCGCGGAACTGGAAGGGACGCGCCTATATCAAGCTGGGTGAAGAGGACATCACCCCAATCCAGACGGCCCTGGTACCTGGTGTGAGTGGGGCTAGTGGTTCTCAAGATCTCCATGTGGATCCGATGGTTTTGGGAAACACTCCTGAGGAGCACGCCATCCGGTCCAATGGCGGCGAGGCTAGTGACATGGATGTCCTCATCCGATGGATCGGCGAGGCCAATGACAAACTCGGATTCGGTTCGGCACGTAGGGTGTGGCCTGAGCCGCTTTCCGACCATGTCGAACTCGCCCTGGAACATTATCGTCCCGCGAGCCATCGGGGACAGCGAGTGGTCCCTGGTCCAGAGTCGACGGTCCTTGACGTTGCCCTATTTGATGACCCTGAACACCAGCGTCAGTACATCTCCGGGTGGAGGTTTGCCACCGAGAACCTTGTTCTAGCGGGTATGCCAGGGTCCGGCACGTCCAGTACGTTGACCTCATTGGCATTGAGGATTGCTGACACCTGTGCCCCCGGCGATGCCGACATCGTCATACTGGATGTCTTCACAGCATCGCTGGACAATTTGGAGAAGCTTGCCCACGTTCGTGGCTATGCCGGACCGGGCAGCACCAGTGAGAGCCGTCAGCTTCAGAAACGAGTGTTGCGCTACATCGCGACAGAATTGGAGCGGCGCAGTTCCCGTCCTCATGACACTTTCCCGCAACTATTCGTCCTCGTCGACGGATTTGCCACATTACGTGAAAGCTACAGCGATGTGGCCGACATGTCGTTACTTGAGAGTTTTTATCAGGTCTGGGCCAAAGGTCCGGCAGTGGGCATTCACTGCGTTGCGACGACGACGCGTCTTAAGGCGCTACCGCCAGCCATCAGTGACCTGACCGGCCAGAAATGGCTGTACCAACTAGCCGATAGTTCTGAGTATCACCCGACTGTGGACAAGGACAACCATCCAGCCAACCTGCCTGGACGGTTCGTCTCGACAACCCGGGCGCATCACGGTCATGTCGGGCTTCCTGACGACATCGACGCTGTCATAGCGGCGATCAACGAGTTTTGGGGAGCCGACGGGCTACCTCCCTTGGTGCAGGAGTTCCCGAAGCACGTGGAGCCCGAACAGGTGGTCAGCCACCTCGCCCTGGGTGACGAAAAATGGCAGATACCCGTCGGAATAAACGAGAGTGACCTCAATCCGTATGTTCTGGAAGCCTTCGCAGGAGAGCACGTGCTCATTAGCGGACCGGCTCGCAGCGGCAAGTCCACGATGCTTGCCGCAATCCACCAAATGTTGGCGAAGCAGTTCCCAGACACCAAAATTCTCGTAGGGGCCCCGCGTCGCTCACCATTGCACCAGATGCTGCCTGGCGTCATGCTCCCCGAGCAACTCGTGGATCTGGTGGCAACACAGAGCGCTAAACCCGAGCCGTGCATCATCATTGTCGATGATGCTCACCTGGTCGCTGACGAGAGCCAGACCTTGGCGCGAGTATTGGCCGTTCCAGACTCGTCTTTGCTGTTTATCGTGGCAGGTCGCAACAACGATCTGCCCACCCTGTACAGCCACTGGACCGGGCAGATTCGCAAGTCTCGGCTGGGAGTCCTCCTTGTGCCGGATCTTGATTATGACGGGGACCTGCTGGGTGTGCGCCTGCCGAGACATCCAGCAGCGACGATGAGTGAGGCACGTGGGTACGGATGCCAAAATGGTGCTGCCACTCTCATCCAGGGCGTCACGGTGAATACAGGGGGCCGCCGGTGAGAATTCTTCTACCCTTCGATTTCGGGTCACGATATCAGGCTATTCGCAAAATCGGCCAGGGTGCTTCTGGGTACGTATTTGAGGGAATCGATCGAGCTAAAGAGGACCGCGTTGCGATTAAGATTTTGCGTTCCGGCCTTGACGATGATGCGCAATTGGTCCAGCGGTTCGTCAACGAGTGTCATACCCTCACCGAACTCGAGCATCCGCGCATTGTTGCCGTGCGTGACCTCATCGTTGACCAGGGCATGCTCGGAATCGTCATGGAGCTGGCGAGCGGGCCCACTCTTGGTGAGCAGTTAGTGACGACCGGATCAATGGCACCCGGCGCTGCATTGGCGGTGACCCGTCAGGTGGTTGAGGCCTTGTCTTACGCCCATGGGCGTGGGGTCGTCCATCGTGACATCAAGCCGGACAACATCATTCTCACCAATCCCGACGGCATCCAGAACCCTGGGGTGAAGGTTGCAGATTTCGGAATCGCGAAGATCCTTGGCGAGTCATCGACGGCTACGCACCTGGTCGGAACAGCGCACTACCTGGCGCCTGAACTCATCAGTGACAATGTGGTGAGCCCGAGTGCCGATGTGTATGCCTTGGGCGTGACGCTTTACCAGATGGTGTCAGGTCAGTTGCCATTCGGCACGGGCGATGACAATCCGTACTCCGTTGCTGAGCGCCATGTGCACTCCACCCCGGCGGTGATTCCGGGGCTAGACGGCCAGGTGTGGGGCCTTGTCAGAGGGATGCTCGCCAAGAATCCGGTCGATCGCCTGTCAGACAATGACGTCGTCAACCTGGTGGATGACATCATTGTCGACGTTGAGGGGCAGCCGCCGCTAGCTGTGCCCGAGGGGACATTGGCTCCCCATACCATGACCATGCTTCGGCAAGCGACGTCACTGACGACTCCAGGGAGTGACGAGAAGTCGCTCGCCAAGCTCGACGATGGACAAGCCCCCATCGATCTGGAGCATCTGCGCACCCTTGGTATTTCTGCCTCGGCCACTGTGCTCAAGGCCGGTCCGGGGATAGATGGGGAGACGCTTGATGACCTGCCGGTAGAAGAGGCGACCGAGAAGTCGTGGTGGTCGAGCCGCACACACCGAATCATCATCTATGCCGCAGTAATTCTCGTCATCGCGGCAGTGGTCATCGTATGGATGATGGCTGGCAGCGGCTCGGGAAACGCCGACAAGCAGGGGACGAAAGTGGTTGACGGACTGAGCGCCTCGTTGCCGATGCAAACGTACCCGTCTGGGCTGAATGTTTCGCGAGCAGCGACAGTCAGCAAGGGGACTGTGAAGTACACTCTCACCTATCGCACGATCAAGAAGTCCGTGAGGGGAGATGTGCTCGAGGTGGTCAGCTCAGCCCATTCATGCCCCGATGCAACATGGGACGACACTGTCAAGGTTGCGTCACACAGCCCGGCCCTGACTTCCATCGACGCCAAATGTGGGTGGACAATCACGCTGGAGGCTCTTTCACAGGAAGAGCCGGTGACGGTCACAGCGAAATTTTCGGCAAAGGAAGCCGCGATCAGTAATCAGGAAAACCTGCAGACGTGGCTCCAAGATCAGCAGCAAGCTACCGACAAGGCGTTAAATGATGACGCTGACACCTCGACCTCGTACTCTTTGCAACGGCTGCAGACCATGAGGATCAAAATACCTTCGCGAGTCAAAGAAGGATCGGCGATACCAGTGACGATTCTAGGAACGTGGCCGGCGGGTGAAAATAAGATGACGCCGATCTACACGACGCCTTTCAAGTCAAATCCGACAAGCATCCTCAGCGATATTACTGGCGGTAAGTTGGAGAACCTTCGACTGACGGATCGTTGCTCAGGTGCCGTGTCCATCACCCCGGACGGTCATGACGTGACCGCTTTGCATCCGGCGTCGTGTAGTATCGGTGCAGAGATCGGCAACTATCAGGTTCAGGACAGCCCTATTACTGTTGTTGCCGGCGGATCGTGAGTTAGTGTGCTCAAGCACGACGATTTGGGCTATTGCGCGACGTTTTCGTGAGCATTCTCGGTGATCTTCATTTAAAGGACATCATCGAGTATAGGGATTCAGGACCCGATTAACGGCATCAAGGATGTTATTCGATGGAGAGGAAGACAATGGAAGTTCAACCACGTGTGTATGGTCAGGATTCGTTGCCTTTTCCAGTGATTGATGTTCCACGAGAACAACGGCTTATGCGTGCATTGCGAAAGATGAGCTCAGATCCTTATGATTCACGGACTTTCTCACAGGCTAAGATTATGGTGCCTGCTGGCATCATCCTCGCGGTTGCCTTCACCACAGGTTTCGTGAGAGCCGTGACGCGATTCTCACGTGGTGAGAACGGAGATATTTCGGAAGTGCTACTCACATTGTTGGTGGCCATATTCGGATACATCTTCCTCGCTAACGGGCTGTGGCGCAGGTTCGGTGTGGATCGCGATAAAGTGTGGACTCGATTTGGCACGGTGTTCTACCGCGAGGTTCGTTTTGATGAAGTGACGCGCTTTGATATTGGTACACAGCGCTACAAGCTATGGGATGGGAAAACGACGGTCAATATCGATTACAATCGTTTTGACTATTCACTGGCATATTTTCGGATTATTGAAGAACTGCATCACCGTCGTTTCGAGCTACCCGGAACTGCTATCACTGATCCCGACTGGGAAGATGAGGCTCAAGCATGGCGTAATACGGTTGGCGGGCGCTTGTACGCAGAACACAAGAAGTTCTTTGACACTCATCCTGATGCGCTCTCTCATCTCAACGCCATGATTCAACCGCCGGATTGCTACGATGACTAACTCGATATCCAGTGGAGAGATGGGTGACGTGTACTTCTCATGCCATTCCTGGCCTTCGCATGCTTTTTCATGCCAAGGTGTACTGCATCGTGTGCATGGGCCACGCGGACAGGGGCTGATCGGAACGCTTGGGTCGCTCGTTGATGTGGAGTGGCTACAGGCCAGACGGAGTCGTATACGCGGTCATGTACGCCTCGGGCTCGAGGCGATGCGCTCTGAAGCTGACTGTCTTGTGTGATTAACTGTGGAACATGCTCAATCGTCCGCGCCGCGTGTGGTGCTCTCTGGTGAGCCTCCTCGCCCCTCTCCTGATGGGAGCCGGAAGATTCAATTACGGCATGGAGATTCAGAACGAGAACGATGTACGCTCAACGTTCGTCTACGGCATCTCCAAGGCGGACATAGCGAAGGCGGGCAACAAGCCTTCGGATTTCGCTGATTGCGAGGAACTCTTCGAGGTGTCTGCGTCCGATAAAGCACGTGGTCAAAAACCCAAGTTCGTCGAGGACAAGAACTACGTTAACTGCGAATATTCAGTCGACACGACTGCGGAGGCCGCGCGAGGCGTCGGGCTGGGGCTGGATTTCGATGCAGACAGAGTGTCGCTGTCAATCGGTTCGAAGTTTTTCAACTATGTTGAACTCGATAAATTCCCGGTGGCGGACTTTAAAGTTTCAGTGACATTTCCTGGAAAGGTGCTCAGCCACTCAGGCTCAAGTACTGTTGACGGCAATACTGTCACGTGGACTGATGTCAAGGACTCGAAATCGGGAATGAAGGCGGTGAGTGAGCGACCTACCGGTGCTGCGTCGGGGGGTGTCCCTATGTTCCCCGTCAAGCGGCGAGGGGCAGGGGTGATGGCTCTCGCGTTGGGGTGGGGGCCCGGTAGGGCTCCCGGTTCTTGAGCATGGCGAACAGGACATCACAGCGTCGGCGTGACAAGCAGATGAGGGCGGGGTTGTGCTTCTTCTTGCCCTGGGCTCGTTTGCGGTCGTAGTAGGCCTTGGAGGTGGGGTCTGAGCGCAGTGCGGCGAAGGCGGACAGGAACAGGGCTCGTTTGAGGTGTTTGTTGCCAGAGCGGGCGGGAAACTCGCCGCGGATGCTGGTTCCGGATCGTCGGGTGACTGGGGCGAGTCCGGCGTAGGCGGCGAGGTGTCCGGCGGTGGGGAATTGGGAGGCGTCGCCGACGTCGAGCAGGATCCGTGCTGCGGTCCTGACCCCGACGCCTGGCATCGAGGTCAGGACCTCGGCAAGAGGGTGAGCATCAACAACCTGTTCGATCTGCGCCGCGAGTGCGTGTCGCTGGTCCAGCGTCTGGCGCAGCGATGCAGCGAGTTGGGGCAGGACCTGCTCGGCTGCGGCGGTTCCGGCAACGATGACGGTCTGCTCGGCCAGGGCGGTGGTGATGGCATCGGCGAACTCTTGGGCGCCGCGCGGGTAGGCCTTGCTGATGACCCGCAGCAGCTTGGACTTCGACGCAGCGGCCATGGCCTGGGGCCCGCCGAGCTGCTCGATCACCGCGAGGCCTTGCTTGGTGGTCAACCGGGGTCCGACAACGCGTTCCAGGGCCGGGTGGATCTGGGTGAGCAATCCTCGGATGCGGTTCGACAGCCGGGTCGCTTCGGCGGCGAGGTCCTCGTCGAACCCGACCAACACCTTCAGCTCCGCGAGGGTTTCCTCGCCGGCGTCGACCCGGCGCAGGGTGTGGGGCATGGTCCTCGCGGTGTCGGCGATGACGAACGCGTCGCGGGCGTCGGTCTTGGCGTTGCCCGGGTAGAGGTCTGCTGCGCGGCGCATGGCCAGCCCGGGCAGGTAGGCGACCTGGATTCCCATGGACCGGGCGACCGCGATGGGTAGTGCTCCGATTGTGTTCGGCTGGTCAACGATCACCAGGACCCGGCCATGGGTCTGGAGCTTGTCGAAGAGTTCCTCGAGGCGCTTCTGGTCCTGGGGCAGGGGCTTGTCGAAGACCTTCCGGCCAGCAGCATCCAATGCGCAGGCGTGGTGGCCGGTCTTGCCAACGTCCAGCCCGCACCAGATGTCGAAGCCGCTGTCCTGATTCATGACAACCGCCATCCTTCCATCCCGAGATGAACGGTCGCCCGGGTGGTGATGCATCAGCTGCCGGCACCCACGTTACGAAGAGACCTTTGAAGCAGGCCGTGTCCCTATCAGCGGTCGGCTGGCGCCACCAAGCCCGGTGACAACACCCCCCGGATCATTCATGAGACAGGGGCAGCAAGTCATGCCGGGCCCGGCGACCGTGACCCCTCCTTACGGGGTCACCAGCAAGGTAACGGGGGATCCTCCTACCGGAGAACCGTCGGGGCTATACCGTCGTAGGGGCGCTCATCGGCCTGATCGGGGGTGTTGCTTCCCACCTGGGTCATAAGAGACGTACCAAGAAGATGCGCGCAAAGTCTGCAGGGGCACCCGCGACCGTGCAGTACCCGGCATATGGGCAACCGCAGCATCAAGGGCAGCAAGCGCAAATCTGGGACAGGCAGCAAGGGAATCCGGTGAATTCTGAACGTGTTCAGCCTTTTTTGCAGGATGGCCGCCATGCTGATGATCCGTGGGGCAGAGGTTCTACGAATGCTTCCGGGCCTGACAAGGATTCAGATCCAAGGTAGAAAAGCGCAAAAGGCCCTACTCGCAGGTGATCTGAAGTAGATAGTTGTGAAACCATTGTCTCTGGTCGAGCTTTCCGATGCCGGTTTCGGGTTGCCGGAGTCGATCGCTTCGTCGTTCTCCCGACTTACCAGACGATAGAGCGCCTGATAAGTCGGGAATGCCAGCGTTTCAGGCGTCTTGGGGTGAAAGCGAGATATAGCGTGAGGGAGGCGTTAAAGGTCTCGATGTACATGTGCCCGTCAGGGAACAGTGGTGAGACCATCGACCTCCGATATTATATATTTTGAGCGATGCTGTGAACCGGTATGTACTTTTGCCTGTCTGTAGATGATGATTTCAAATGAACTATAACCACTTGTTCGGAACAATGCGGTGCCCTACTGATAATCCGGTCTATCAAGATATTCATGTCGGAATGTATCTTCGCCATCTTTCCTAGGGTCAACTCCCCCAATTTCCGACGAATCGATTCGCATAAATGGCGGTTTTATATCACAGGGTAATAGTAGTTCATCATCGTACTGTTGGTGTTAGATGCAAGATCTAGGATGTCAGGATGCCTGTCACAGCATACAATCATCCATTACCGTCTCTGCTGGCTGTACTCCTTCAGGGCGTTGGTGAGACAGTACAAATTCGACACTGCGGGTACTGCTGAATATCTAAGTGAATTTCTGGTTTTTGGTCAGAGGAAAATCCGAATCCCAAAATTCAGGAGGACTGGGTGGGTGAAGCATATTCGTCGAATTGATATCGTGACTCCTTGCAACTTGGGTACATATTTGTGCTGAACTGCTACAGAATACCTTCTTGTGTGGCTTTAAGGCTTGGCGAGTGTTGAGTCTGGGAGGGCATCGTATACTTTTTCTCCCATCGTAGCGGTGATGCCTCCGAAGGCGGCGCCGCTGAGTGTTTCTCCGCCTACGTGTTCGAGATAGCTTTCGGCGTTGTGGGGCCCTGGTGATGTTTGCCAGTGATAGTTCCCCATGGCGAATCCTTGAGTTGCGCCTATCTTTATGCCGCGAGCGAATAGGGATTGGGCCCCGGGGCCTGCGATTTCGCCGAATTCAGAGCCTCCTATAGGCGCCAACGCATCGGATAAGATGACCTGTCCGTAGTCGACGTGACCGTTGACGATTTGCTGGTACACCATGTCGGTTCCGGCGCCGAGTAGCATCGCCCCGGGTAATTCGGCGCCAAAACACATCAGGACTCCTCCGATGGCGGCCAGGCCAACTCCCTTGAGGGTCTCCCCGGAAAACACGTTGTGGATATGGCGGTCCCACAAGTTCCGAGTGTCGATGGTGCCCGCGAATTGGCGCATCTGGGCATCGGTGACGGGTCTGAGACCTAACGGATCAGCTAGTACAAGGGGGTTGGTGGCGGCGTATCCGTAACCGCTGGCTTCCCACAGGGATCCTGGCGGTGCCGTAAGCGGGTCACTGGTCAAGAAAGCCGCCGTGGCGGAATCGTAAACACGCGCTCCCATCCATGCTAAACCAGCTACACCAAGATGGCCTCCCTCCGTGCTGACATCCGACGTCAGGTGCTCGTGGACCAACGTATACGGGTCGAGGGGGTCAGTTGCCGGTTGACGCCACTGCCTAGCCTGATCAGTGTCTGCACTCAGTGGGGTCAGAACACTGCCGTCGGGAAGCGGCAGCGCAGGTATGTCGCCAACCTGTACCAATCCCGGCTCGTTGACTGCCAGATCCCAGATAATGGGGGTTCGTCCGGCAGGACCTGACATCTCGGCCAGGCATCCGAAAGCGTCAACATGGGTGATGAATTCCTGGGATCGTTCAGCCGTGACGACCCGCACCTCTGCAAGCCAGCCTCGCGAATCCCACCTAAACTCTTGGCACTGACCCTCCGAGGACTCAGCCGCGACGCGTCGCCCGCACCTGTCATAGCGGTAGTGCGTCTCAACTGTGTTGCCACGGTTGTCGAGCCGCATCACCCTGCTGACGGGCTCGCCGGCCACATCGTAGCCAAGGTGACAGATCTGAGTACGCATGGGATCTCTCATGGTCATCTCGACGAGTCGTCCTGCAGAGTCATAGTCCCATCGGCAGCTCGATCCGTCAGTACCGACGGCGGATGTGAGCGAGCCCGCGCCATCATACCCGTAGCAGACACTACCGTCTGGAGTAGTCACCTCGAAAACCCGACCCAACTCATCACGACTGATAGTCGTGGAACCGTGGGAGGTGGTGTGGTGGGTAACCCAGCCGTCAGCGTACCCCCACTGCTGTTGGCCGAGAGGGCTGCCCAGCTTCGTGAGGCGGCCGGGCCCGTCCCACTCCAAGCTCACCTCACCCAATTGGGAATGACGAATCGACTCCAGCTCTCCGGTGCTGGTGTACGCGTAATCGATGGAGTCACCGGCCAACGTGAGATGACGCGTACGACGTCCCTCGGCGTTGTAGCACCATTGCTCGGATGAGGAGGCTGCCCTCTCATCCACGGTGAATTCGTCGTCTGATATGGGGAAGATGCTATGGGTCACGAGCAGTCCACGTGGGTCGTACCCAAACAGGTGGCGCCACGGTGAAGCTGGATTAGTGTAGTCATCAATGGTGATCGTACGGGTCGCCGGAGTGACGAGGATACGACTGATTAGTTGGTCATCAATGTATTCTTCGACGCCCTTAGGGCCGAGACGTCGACTGGCAATCGTGCCATCTGGGCGGTTGATCGTGACTAGGTCCCCGGTCTTGTCCCAGGTATATTCGGTGACTCCCCCCGCGGATCGGTGCGGGTTACGAGTCGGCCACACCGGTCGTAGTCGTACCGCGATACGCCCCCAGCCGGGTTAGTCGCTGTCACGAGCTGACCAGCAAGGTCGTAACTGAAGTGACGCGCTCCGTGCACCAGATCGCAACTGAACACGAGTCGGCCGCATGAGTCGTATCGGTATTGGCTCACCCCGGCGCCGGGAACATGACTGAGCACAACACGGCCCATGGCGTCGTACTCGTAACGCGCGATCTCACCAGTTGGATCGGTCACCGTCGTCACCTGGAAATCCGGGGTGTAGGAATAACTCGTCACGCCCCCTGCAGGATCGGTGACGGTAATCATCCGTCCACACGCGTCATAGCGGTAGCTCGTGTGCAGCCCTGTGGGGCTGATGAGGGTAACAATACGGCCTGCCAGATCGCGCTCCACATAGGTAACCGCGCCAGACTCGTTCTGGAACTCAACTGGGCGGCCACACAAATCACGTGTGACGATCTGCTGGGCACCAGTGGCATCGGTCACGGCAGTGGGGAGGCCATAGGGGTCGGTATCTATGCGGTGGAGCTGGTGCCCGTGGCCGTCCGAGATGATGCTGGTCGTGAGGCCATCGGTAAAGACGCTAGCAAAACCGGCTGGATCGTTGACGCCAGAAAGGTTGCCGTCAACGTCATAGGCATAAGTCCACCGAGCCTCGTCCGGGGCCACTATCTGTATCAACCGCGACAGCGCGTCGTGGGCGAAGCCCCAAACGTTGCCGTCGGGAAGCTGCATGCCCGCCACGTTGCCCAAATGATCGTAGGAGTGTTTAATGACGTGACCAAGGGGATCAATGACCCTGGCGATCTGGCCGTCCGGGCGATACTCCCACTTTGTGCTCCCGCCATCGGGAGCAACTAACTCGATCAGGCGACCGGCCGCATCACGACGATGTGCCCATATCGCACCATCCGGTGTAATTACGCTAAGCAGGTGACCAGCATCGTCGTAGCCAAACCGCGTCGTCACGCCACCCGGTGAGATCGTCTTGACGATACGTCCCGCGTCGTCGCGGATGAGATGACAAGCTTTCCCATCGGCATTCTCTAGAGACACTAGATCCCCATGATGGTCATAGGAAAACCTCAGGCTTACACCGACAGGATTCATGGCATGCAGGAGCAACCCGTTGTTCCACTCCAAGCAGGTGACGCCACCGCACGGATCCGTGACACGCACCGGATCACGGTCAGCAGCCTCGTAGTCGAGCGTAGTCCGGGCGCCATTTGCCAAGGTTGTGCTCACAAGCCGGTCCGCATCGTCCCAAGAACAGTCGACCGTGCCTCCAGTGGGAAGGTCCGTGTGCGTCAGTCTCCCTCGCTGGTCATAACGGTGTGAGGTAACGTTTCCAGCTCGATCGACGCAACGCACCATGTTGCCGAAAGAATCGTAGGCCATCGAAACGTGGCCACCATGGGCGTCGACCACACCTGTGGTGCGACCGTAAGCGTCACAGATCCATGTGTTTGCATTGGCGCCATCCGCATCGCTGGCGGCAGTGACGCCCCCAGGTAAATACCTGAAATAGACGGTACGACCATTCGCGGTTTGTTGGGACGAGATTCGGCCGCGGTCGTCATAGTTGTTGATGCATTCCGTGGTGTCAGATGCGTCTGCCACAGTCGTGATTAGTGCGTTATCCCACTCGTAACGTCGTGAACCACCGGGGCCATTCACCTCAACGAGTCGACCTTGGTCGTCGTAGGAGTACTGGACGCAACGACCATCACTGGAAGTAACCGATGCCACTTCAGTGCCGTCATACGACACCGTGATTTTGCGACCCCATGACGTTTCTATCGCAGTCACGAGGTCGTCTTTTCGCGTGGCATGCACGATGCTTCTTTGCGAGGATCCGCTGCTCACCCATGCGCCGCTCTCAGTGAAGACCCATCGGCTTCCGTGGTTGTCTGAAATTATCCACACCCAGTGCGATGCTTTCGGGGCGCGAAGGGACTTGGGAAGCTGTGACACGGGAACGCGACCGAGCCACAGATTATTGCCCTGCGCTCGCCATTGTTCGACGGGCCTTGTGTCGTCCTCCGCCAGGCCGGACTCTTGGTCAGTCGTTGGCGGGACAGTCATCTGTGCGGTCTGTAGGGGGAATACGATGTGCCTGCCATCCTCACGCACCCACTCGACGCACCCCGACTTCACGAGTAGGCACTGGTCAAGGACGCTGGCCCATCCCGGGCCAAAGACCCCGCCCTGTCCCCGAACGGCCTGGACAGAGTTGTACATCCTGCTGAGAGCAAGGGGCGCTGACGCTGCCGTGAAGGCCAGATCGGTTTCGGGCTCGATGAAATTACCGGTCGCCGAGTTGACGGGGTCCTCGAGGTATCCAGTTCGCAGATCGATACCCGATAGCCCCGGGGACGTGAGGTCTAGGTGTAATCGCCGGACAGGTTAGGTACGCGGTCGGCGGGTGATGTGCCTTTGAGCGCGGTGTGTCCGCGGTGGTGATTGTAGTGGTGCAGCCAGCCGGGGAGTTCGGCCAGGCGGTCGGTCTCGCTGGCGTAGGGCCGTGCGTAGGCCCACTCGGCGACCAGGGTCCTGGTGAACCGCTCGACCTTGCCGTTGGTCTTGGGCGTGTAGGGCCGGGTGTACTTGTGCATGATGTGGGTGTCTTTGAGTGCCCTGTTGAAGGCTTTGGACCGGTAGCAGGAGCCGTTGTCGGTCAGGACCCGCTTGACGGTGATGCCCTGGCTGGCGAACCAGGCCTGGGCCCTGGTCCACAACCCGGCGGCGGTGTCCTTGCGCTCATCGCTGAAGACCTCGACGTAGGCCAGGCAGGAGTAGTCGTCGACGGCGTTGTAGATGTAGTGATACCCACCCCCGCTGGCGGATCGGCCACGGTTGCGTACTCCTTGGGCGCATCCGACCATGCGGTGGCCGCCGCCGTCGGGGATCCGGCCCAGCTTCTTGATGTCGGAACCGGGGGTGTCGTGTTCGTAGCAGACGGGTGTGGGCCGGGCGCGTAGCCGGGCGCCGGTGGCCTTGTCGATCCAGGTCAGGGGTGGGCATCCGTAGCGTTGCAGGATCTTGCCGACAGTCGAGACGCCGAGGTGCTGGTGGCGTAGGTGGTAGGCGATGCGTGCTGGGCCCCACTGGTGGGTGATGCGCAATCCCACCACCCGTCGTTGCGTGCGACGGCAGACCCGTCGGGGCTGGTGGTGGGGTCGGCTGGAGTGATCACGCATTCCGGCCGGCCCGTGGGCGCGGTAGCGCTGTGCCCAGCGTTGGGCCGTGGTGACGCTGACGTTGAAGCGTTCGGCGGCCCGACGCAGGGGCCAGCCATCCTCGACGATGCAGCAGGCCAGGCGCAAACGTCCGGTTTCGGACAACGGGGCATTACGATGGGTCATGAGGGCCTCTTGAGAGTCGTGCTTTGTGTGGTAGCAACACACTCCACCCAGAGGCCCTCGCCCGTGTCCAGCCACAGCTGTCTCTGACCAGCCCGATGTACCTAACCTGTGTGGTGGTTACACCTAGGTCGGTTCGCCACAAGGGGGTTCCAGCAGCGCGCAAGGCGGTGCGTAAGGCAGTGTTGGGCAAGGCGATGACCCCAGAACCAGCGGCTTGGAAGGCTTTGGCCACTGCGTACAACCACTCGACGTCTCCATCATTGAGGCTTCGCCACCTGTCCAGCTGGGCGAACAGATCCCCGACTTCTACGATGCCGTACTTACATTGGGCGGTGAAGTCGTCGAACCACCCTGCTAGGACTGATCCTGCCGGTACCTGGACTGCAGCCTCTCCCAACACCTGTGCGGCGCTGGTGAGATCATTGGGGTCTGCTGAAGATACTCCACCCGATGAACCTCGCATTGACCGGTTCTGCTGACGATCTCCTGCCACGGGCGGTTGGAGTAACTGAAGTGACGGAGGTTCGGCAGGTGTGAGATCAGGCGGGACATCGACGCCTGTGAAGAAATCGCGCACGTGATCGCCAAAATCGTCATGTTGCGAGGCGAAGTCACGAGCTTGTTCGGCAAGATAGTCCACCATGTCAGCGGCGGTACTCAATGCTTCGGACAGCGCCATGGCGTCCGCCGAGCACACCTGAATATTCAGCGCAAATACGGTGGCGAAGAATCCCCTGAACTCTCGAGAGGCGATGGACTCAGCAAGCGACGTCCGTGCGTCAAAGATGTTTATACGCTGTGAGGTCCAGCGTAGCTGGCTGGAGAATCCCTCGGCTGTTGAGAAATTGAATTCAACGGGGTTTTGATAGTCGCCGAAAATACTGAAATCGACCACGGCACGATCCTTGCTGACCTGGTGAGCGCTTAGGCTGATAGCAAAAAATTACAACCAGCCAGATCAACGGCTCACATGCGCTAACGTCATCAAAAACATGAACCCGCCTCTCACGCAATCCGAGAGGCGGGCTGACCGCGGAGGATACGAGATTCGAACTCGTGAGGGCGTGAACCCAACCCGCTTTCCAAGCGAGCGCCATAGGCCTCTAGGCGAATCCTCCGCGGAGTAACATACATGGACTTCGCGCGCGGCGCCAATCCGGGGAGCGGGGTGGCCCTAGTAGTGAGAGTCACGGCCTTGAAGCCGATCAATCTGGCGCCGGTCCTTCTTGGTGGGTCGTCCAGCCCCACGGTCACGACGAGCAGGGGGAGCAGATAGGTAGGTCGGTCGAGGAGCTGACAGGTCCTCGTAGGCCTCGACTGCGAGCTTGGCGCTGACCCGCTTGGCGATGGGATTGATGACCTTGAGAACCCGGTCCCAACCGGGGGTGTGGATGGTGACGGTATCGCCGGGTTTCACGTCGTGGGAGGGCTTGACAGGATCCCCATTGAGGCGAATGTGGCCACCCTTGACGGCCCCAGTGGCCAATGATCGGGACTTGTAGGCGCGCACCGACCACAGCCACACATCGATCCTCGTCATCATGCCTCCCTGTGCCGTGGAAAACGTGTCAGCAATGCTAGGGCGAGCCACGTGTCGTTGCAGGCAATGGCGATTCGTGCAGCAATGCCATGGCTTGTTCCCCAGATGAGGCGTCGGGTAGAGTGAAACTCGGTTCCCCGCGCGGCGGCACCTGACTGAACTCCCCCAGGACCGAGAGGTAGCAAGGGTAGGTTGGCTCTACCGGGTGCGCGGGGAGCCCTTTTCATGTCCGCGGCAGCCGCGCCCCCGTCAGGCATTCGTCAATGCCCGGAAGGAGGGTCGTCATGAACGATCAGCAACGCATCATCACAACCGACCGAGCCGGCTCCATTTGGGCAGGCATCACCTGGTGCTCGCTACTGCTGTTCATCGTTGCGGGCATCGTGGGGATGATGGCCCAGACGATGCTGCCAGCCAATCTCGGTTACCCCCAACTCCACGACAGCGGGGTCCCGGCATGGCTGACCTGGACGGTTATCGGGCTGGACATCGTCGCCTTCTTCATCCCTCCGCTGGTGACGACCTCGTGCGGCCGCAAGGCCAAGCGGTTGGGGCATCCGGTGCGCTCTGCGGTGCAGATCGCGTGGACCACCTTCGCCGTCGTCACGGTCATCAGCCTTCTGCTGGTCTTCTTCGGCTGAGGCTGTTCCACGCAGAGCTCGTCGGACTGATGAGACTGTGTCGCAGTCGTCAACTAGGGTTCTTCCCGTGGATGAGAGGGTGCCTGAACCGGGCATGGAGGACGAGGTCGTCGAGCCTGAGGCCTTCGAACAGGACGGTCCGGATCTTTTCGGCGACGAGGAGCCGCCGCGCCCCGTCATGCCCCCTGACGAAGCCACCCCTGACGACGACCTTCCCCCGGATTCGCGTGATCCGGGTCTGCTGGACGGTCCTGAGGCTCCCGACGAGCCCGACGGTCTGGAGACCGACGAGGACGAGGGTGACGTCGACGATGCCGACACCATCGAACGGATTCAGGAGTTGACCGTGGAGGACCCCGACATCGACATCCTCGACAGCCGTCCTGACGACGATCCGCTCGAACCTCCGTTGGCCCTCTATCGGCGTTACCGCCCGGAGACCTTCGATGAGGTCATCGGTGAGGACCATGTCATCGAGCCGCTCAAGCGGGCCATCCTCAACAACCGCGTCAACCACGCCTACCTGTTCTCAGGACCGCGTGGCTGTGGCAAGACAACCACCGCTCGCATCCTTGCACGAGCGCTGAACTGTGAACAAGGTCCGACGCCGACTCCTTGCGGAAAGTGTCAGTCCTGTCGCGACCTGGCCTGCGGCGGCCTCGGATCCATTGACGTCATCGAGATTGACGCGGCCTCCCACGGTGGCGTGGATGACGCTCGGGACCTGAGGGAGCGCGCCTTTTTCGCCCCAGTGCATTCGCGCTACAAGATTTACATCATCGACGAGGCCCACATGGTCACCCCGCAGGGCTTCAACGCCCTGCTGAAACTCGTGGAGGAGCCCCCGCCGCACGTCAAGTTCATCTTCGCGACGACCGAGCCGGAGAAGGTCATCGGGACGATCCGTTCCCGGACCCACCACTATCCCTTCCGCCTGGTGCCGCCGAAGGTTCTCGTCGATTACTTGGCTGAGCTGTGCGTCAAGGAGGGGATCGACGTCGACCACGCCGTCCTGCCCCTCGTGGTGCGCGCTGGTGGCGGATCGGTGCGAGACAGCCTGTCGGTGCTGGATCAGTTACTCGGCGGCGCCGCCGATGGCCACGTCAGCTACGAGCAGGCGGCAGCCCTGCTCGGTTACACCCCCGAAGCCCTCCTCGACGAGATCGTTGACGCCTTCGCAGCCGGGGACGCCCACGAGGTCTTCGCCACCATTGACAAGATCATCGAGGTGGGGCAAGATCCGCGCCGCTTTGCCGAGGACCTGCTGCGCCGGATGCGTGATCTCGTCATCATCTCGGCCGTCCCAGACGCGTGCCGGACCGGCCTCATCGACGTCTCTCCTGAGCAGGCCACCCGGTTGACCCACCAGGTAGCCGGCTTCGGCGCCGGCGAGCTCACCCGTGCCGCGGAGGTTCTGGCCACCGGGCTGACGAACATGCGCGGCACCACTGCTCCCAGGCTTCACCTGGAGCTGATGTGCTCGCGGATCCTGCTCCCTGCGGCTGACACCGGCGGCCGCGGCATCCATGCCCGTCTGGAGCGCTTGGAGCGCAGGATCGGCGTCTCGGGTCCTGTGGACGAGGCCGACCGCGTCGAGAGCCCTACCGCCAGCCAGCCTGTCTCCCGCCCCGCCGAACGTCCTCAGCAGTTCGGACCTCCCCAACAGTCGGTCGCGCCTCGTGGCGGTTCCCAGCCGGCACAGCGTTCGTCCGGGCGCCCGCGCCCCAGCCGTAGGGATTACCAACCCGGCAACGAACCGGGCGGTCAGCCATACCCCGCCCAGAATGGCCCAGGTCATGCTCAGGGACCGCAGGGGACGGCTGATGGCGGCCCGGCGACCGAACAGCGCCAACAGCCCAGGCCTCAGGAACAGCAGACCTCTGACCAGACCCGCCGTGATCCTCCCTCCCCGGCTGCGCCGCAGCAACCCTCTGGGAACCAGAGTGATCGTGCCGAGGGTGCCATCGACATCACGACCTTGCGTCGCGAGTGGCCGCAGGTGCTCGAGGCCGTGAAGGACGGCGGACGTGTCGCGTGGATGGTCCTCAGCAGCTACGCCCAGGTACTGGAGGTCCACGGGAACCAAGCCACCCTGGGGTTCTCCAACCCTGGAGCGCGGGAACGGTTCGCCAACGGCAACTACCCCAAGATCCTCCACGACGCCGTCGTCAAGGTGCTGGGAGCGGACCTGACCTTCACCGCAGTGATCGGGGAACCTCCGGCGGCGGTACGTCCTCAGTTCCATGAGGAACCGGGTGCCCAGGAACCCCCGACGGAGGATTCCTGGGCTCCGGAACCTCCCGATCATGGGGCCACCCGTGAGAGTCCGACACATCAGGGCCCGGGACGGGGTGACGGTCAGCCGGACCCTACTCGTCCCGGTCGGGCTCCCCAGGACCGACCGGGTGACCGTCAGTCGAGTTTCGTTGATGCCTCGGAGGAGCCCTCGAACTCGCCGATCGACAGTTCCCATCCCACCGACTCGGGTGACGACAACTCGGCCCCGGGTTCCACCGCCGAGGATCAGTCCGGAGACGTCCGCGATGAGATCGTCGAGTCCGGCCCGGTGGCGGGCGCTCCCAATCCCGACAGTGGTGAGGCCGCCGATCCCGAGCCTGACCTCGTGCCCGCCGAGGATCACGTCGAGGCAGCACAGGGCGGTGAGTCCCATGACGCAGGCCGGGGGCAGAACACCTCCACGGCATCCTCACAGGACGCTGCAGCGCAGGCGCCCCACAGCCTCACCCACCGCTGGAGTGAGCGTGCCAAGGGGAGTGTGCGCCCCCTCGAGACAGCTCATCATCGTCCAGCTCAGATCGAGGAGCCTCCTGAGGAGGATGGCGTGTGGGACGACACCGTCCTGGAGGAGTCCAACGAGAGCCCGGTGGACCTCATCATGCGTGAGCTGGGCGGGATCGTCATCGACACCTCGGACGACCGTGACTCAGCTGCCAGGTGATTGCGCTCACGGCACGTACTGACTCGCGAACTCGTCGTCATCAGCGGCTACTGTGGTTGGCGACACCAGGCCGCCCCACCGACGAGGATCAGGGGCCACACACATGGGAGACATCATGACCACTGGAGGATTCGACCTCAGCGGAATCGACATGGGCGCCTTGCTCGCCCAGGCCCAGTCCGTCCAGGGCCAGCTCGAGGCGGCCCAGAACCAGCTCGCGGAGAGCAGCTTCGAGGGTACTGCCGGCGGCGGACTTGTCCGTGCCACCGTCACCGGAACTGGCGATCTCGATGCCCTGACGATCACTCCCGAGGCCCTCGAGGGCACCGATGCCGAGACCCTCGCCGATCTCGTCGTGGCTGCCGTCAAGGACGCCACCGAGCAGGCTCACACCATGCAGCAGTCCCTCATGCCACAGATGCCGGGCCTCGGGCTCTGATCCACCCCCACCACGTCAGACAGGAGAATTGATGTACGACGGTCCGCTGCAGGAACTCATTGACGCCCTTTCCCGGCTGCCCGGGATTGGGCCGAAGGGTGCACAGCGGATTGCCTTCCACATCCTCGACGCCCCGGCAGAGGAGGTCAATGAACTGGCCGACGCCCTGCGCGAGGTCAAGGAGAAGGCCAAGTTCTGCAAGATCTGCTTCAACGTCTCCTCCGACGAGGTGTGCCAGTACTGCCGCGACCCGCGTCGGGACCAGGCAATGATCTGCGTCGTCGAGGAGTCCAAGGACGTCATCGCGGTGGAGCGCACCCGGCAGTTCCGTGGTCTCTATCACGTCCTGGGTGGGGCCATCTCCCCGCTGGACGGCAAGGGTCCTGCTGATCTTCACATCCGCGAGCTGTGCCAGCGTCTGGCCGACGAGGCGGTGACCGAGGTCATCCTGGCCACGAACCCGAACCTCGAGGGGGAGGCGACGGCGACCTACCTGTCCCGTCTCATCAGCCCCATGGGTGTGACGGTGTCGCGTCTGGCCTCCGGTCTGCCCGTCGGCGGCGACCTGGAGTACGCCGATGAGGTGACCTTGGGGCGCGCTTTCGAGGGGCGTCTCCACGTCGGTGTCGGCGCCTGATCTGCACTATGTCTCACTATGTGGTCAAAAACCGATGATTCCTTGACTGGTGGATATCGCGTATGCGAGTCTTGGCCAAGATTCCACCACGGCACCCGGAGGTCACATGTCCATAAGGTTCGCCATCCTCGCATTGCTGGCTGAGAAGCCCCGTCATGGGTATGAGATCAAAAATGAGTTTGATCGCCGCACAAATCACACCTGGCCCCTAAATATTGGACAGGTTTACACAACGTTGGACCGCCTCGAGCGTGATCGGCTGTGCTTCCGGGGCGACGAGACCCCCGATGGTCGGGTCATTGCCACCATCACCCCCGAGGGCCGCGAAGAGGTGCGCAAGTGGTTCGCCACCCCGATCACCCCGGCGAATCCGCCGCGCAACGAGCTGGCCATCAAGATTGCCCTTGCGGCCACCTCGAAGGAAGTTGACGTCGCTGCCCTCATCCAGGATCAGCGCCGCGCCACCATGCACCAGTTGCAGGAATACCGTCAGGCCCGCCGTGGTGTCGCCGAGGAAGACCTCGCCGGTCAGCTCCTCGTTGAGGGAATGATCTTCGTCGCCGAGGCCGAGATCCGCTGGCTCGACCACTGTGAGTCCAAGGCCATCCAGACCTCTCGCCGTCGCCGTGACGAGTCCGTCGAGGCCGTGACCGAAGAGCCCAAGGTCACCCAGGAGGCCTGAACCGCATGACGTCGACCCCGCCGCGCGCCGCTGACGAGATCACCCTTCCGGCGCCTCGCACCGTCTTGTCCCTGGACCACGTGAGTCGTTCCTTCGGTGAGGGCGAGCAACGGGTCGACGCCATCATCGACGTCAGTCTGGGCATCAATCCCGGTACCTTCGCAGCCGTCATGGGGCCATCAGGCTCGGGCAAGTCCACCCTGCTCGGCCTCGCCGGCGGACTGGATCAGCCCACCTCCGGCACGGTTTCCGTATGTGGAGAGCCGCTGAGGGGCATGTCCCGTGACGACCTGGCACGGGTGCGACGCCGTCAGCTCGGCTTCGTCTTCCAGGATTACAACCTCGTCCCCACCCTCACCGCGGTCGAGAATGTCTCCCTGCCCCTTGAACTCGACGGGGCATCGGCCAAGCGTGCCCGCAATGCGGCTGAGATCGCCCTGGAACGTGTCGGTCTGCCCGACCTTGCTGATCGTCACATCGAGGAGATGTCGGGTGGACAGCGCCAGCGGGTCGCCATCGCGCGCGGCATTGTCGGGGACCGCCGGGTACTCCTCGCCGACGAGCCCACCGGTGCCCTTGATTCTGCGACGGGTGACGACATCATGGCCCTCATCCGGGCGCTTGCCGACGAGGGGGTTGCCGTCGTCCTGGTGACCCACGAGGCACGCCACGCAGCCTGGGCAGACCGCGTGGTCTTCCTGCGTGACGGCC
Organism: Cutibacterium sp. LaCa_255; assembly: GCF_057458005.1. Classification (NCBI taxonomy): domain Bacteria; kingdom Bacillati; phylum Actinomycetota; class Actinomycetes; order Propionibacteriales; family Propionibacteriaceae; genus Cutibacterium; species Cutibacterium sp. LaCa_255. Next base: position 292,748 of record NZ_CP190956.1, read on the forward strand.
AACTCGTCGATGAGTCCCAGGTCGTCAGCGACCCCATGGAACTCCTCAGCCACAACCCGAAGTGCGGGGAGTGGTGATGGGAACCGAGAACACCCCCGACAGCGGCGCCACCGTCCGACTCTCCGGAGAGGTCGTCGCACGTGGACGATCCCACCGCCGTCTCATCACCCGGTTGGCCGTCCGGGACATCCGCAAGCACAAGGCGCGTTCCCTGCTCATCGTGCTGCTGATAGCCCTGCCCGTGGCCATCATGTCCGGGCTGGGCACGATCTTCGAGGCCGATGGAACCACCACGGAGGGCCAGGCCGTCTCGAAGTATGGCGACGCCGACATGCTCATCATGCCGATTGAGGACTGGGATGGTCATTGCTCCCAGTACGGTCCGGATTCCGCTCACTGTGGCGTCCAGGGATCGCCGACTCCCGAGTTGCACGCTCGTCAACGGCAGGCGATGGAGAACCTTCACGTCGCGGGCCACGAGCTGTATCCGTTGCGGACCCAGACTGTCGACGTGGCATGGCGATCTGCCACCTTCGAGGTCACCGTCAAGGGGATGGACGTGACCGCCATGCGTCCTGATCGCATGGAGTTCCCGAGTGGCCCGATGCCTCGTGGCAACAGCGTCTGGGTCTCCGGGGACGCCGCGAAGACGTATGGCTGGTCCATCGGCTCACACGTCACCATCGAGGGTCGTCAACGTACCATCACAGGGCTGACGCGGGACCGGTCCAGCTACGAACCGACTTTCTGGGTGGGACCCGAGGATCCACTCGTCATGAATGGGGATCTCATCTATTACGTCAGAGGTCCGCAGCTCGCCAAGGAACAGATCGCGAAACTCAACGCGTCGGGCCTGGGCGTCGAGGACCGGAAATCCGACAGTGCCTCTGACGATGACGGCCTCGTCGCCGGCCAGATCTTCGCCCTGGTCCTGGCTGCCGCCGTTCTCTCCTCGATCGTCACCGCCACCATCGCTGCTGCTGCCTTCTCCATCGGGGCTCGCCAGCAGCGTCGCATGCTCGCTCTGTTGGGAACCACCGGTGCAGCCCGACGAGACCTCATGGGTGTGATGATCGGCCAAGGACTGTTGCTCGGCTCGACGGGTGCGGTGCTCGGAGTAGTGCTCGGCATCGGAGTGGCCAATGCGTTCGTGGCCATCGGACGCCGAGCCAATCCCGGATACCTCCTGACCTACAGCGTCGACTGGGAGTACGCAATCATCGGCCTGGTCATCGGTCTGTTGGCGGCGGTGGTCGCCTGTTGGTTCCCGGCGCGGGAGGTGGCTCGGCAGGACGTCCTCATGGGGGTTCAACATGCTGAGGCAGCTGCCCCTCTAGCACGTCGTCCGATCGCAGCGACCGTCGTGGCGATCGTTGGAGTGCTCGTTGGGATCGGTGTCGTCGTCTACGATCTCGTCCACGTGTCGGGCTCCGACGACGTCATCCCTCTCAACATCGGGATCGTCGTCACCATCGTCATCTTGTACCTGGCCGCGATCTTGGCTCTGCCGCGGCTTGTTGACAGGCTGTCTGGGCGGCCGTCCTCGCGACTGTCGCTCCGCTTTGCGCTGCGCGATCTCAACCGGAATCGGGGAAGGGCGGTTGCCGGAGCAGCGGCGTCGATGGCCATCACCGTCCTGGCATGTGCCTTCGTGACGTTGGCGGACGGCATCGCCATCCAGGAGCGAAACAACTACCAGCCGACTTATGCCGCCAACGTGGCGGTGTTGGCTGGGGATGACACCGGTGGTCATCATGTTTCTGGAAAACGCATGAGCAAGGAGATCAAGCAGGTTGAGGCAGTCTTCGGGCCATCCGTGAAGTACCAGCGTGCGGTGGAACCTGTCACCTGCGACAAGAACGGACAGAACTGCAGCAACAGTCTCGATGTGAATGTGCGCAATCTGTACATCCCATCGGTGGTCATTGACGATGGCACCCTCTACGAGTTGCTGACTGGGCAGAATGCCGATGATGAGGTCATGAAGGCCCTTGACGAGGGCATCATCCTCTTCCAACCCGATGCGCGAGAGCGATCCCGGGAATCAGTCTTCCAGGACGGTGGACCGAATGGGGCCCATGACCTCGAGGTGACGGCGATCAGGGCCCCCGAGAACTCTCTCGGCCTCCAGATGCCAGCCCTCATCGGACGCAACACTGCTGCCAAGGTGCTGGGAGTCAGTCCCGACGACATGAAGACCCAGACGACGGACACGTGGCTTCGTCTGCCACACCCCCCGACCTCGGAGGAGGGGGACCGTCTGCAGCGCTCCCTGATGGACATCACCGGAAGCACCTCCGACTTTTTCTGGGAAGAGGGATACGCGGACATCTCGGGAACCGTCGTGCGCTGGGCAGCGATCATCGGGGCGCTCCTGGCCACCTTTGTGGGAGCCGTGGTACTTGCCCTGACCTTGTCGGACTCTAACGCCTCGCGTACTGCCATCGCATCGGTGGGAGCCTCCACCGCGACGCTGCGACGCATGGTTGCGGCACAGGCCTTCGTCACGACAGGTATCGGCCAGGTGCTCGGGTTGATCGTGGGATTCGTGCCCATCGTCATCATGATTGCGTGTGCCGACACGGTGCAGCCTGTCGCATGGCCACTCGGCTGGCTGGCACTCATCGTGGTCGTTCCGCCGGTCCTGCTGGGGCTCGTGGCCAGGTGGTGTGTCCCGGTGCCCAAGGCCCGGATGACCCGGGTGGACTGAGGACGGCGTCGGCCAGGCGCGCTACCTCGCCCAGGTTCCCGTCATGGACGGGTCGTTGTCGGGATTGTTGAGAGCCGGATGACGCGGATCAGCCGGGGGCTGGGACCGACGGCGACGCCGTTCGCGCGGAACGGCCTGGCCAGCACCCCAGGAGGCCAGGGTCGCCAGCCGGGAGCGCAGATCCTTTGGCAAGGTGAACGGGCGAGCGATGAGGGCTCCGAAGCTGCCGCCCACGGCCAGCGCCACTCCCACCAGCAGGGCCTCCAGGAAGAGGGTCCAGCCGTCGCCCGTGGCGACGCCGGTCCCGTTCTGGGCGTTGACGATCATGTACAGCGCTCGGTACATCATGACACCGGGCATCAGGGGGACGATGGCGATCGTCACCAGACCGAGTTGCGGCACCTTCCAACGTCGGGCCCCCAGGGCGGCGATGATGCCAGCAACCATGGCGCCGAGCCCCGAGGCAGCAGACACCGATCCCGTCAGCTGCATGCCAATGATGTAGCCGCCCCACGCGGCAGCTCCCAGTACCGCGCAGATGGCCAGGGTGCGGTAACCAGCGTGGGAGGAGATACCGAAGGTGACGGCGATGACAGCTGCGCAGACCATCTGCAGGATGGGATCGGTCGAGAATCCCAGGGATGGCGAGATGTATCCCGGTACGCCTAGTCGCAGTCCGACCCACATGACGGTGATGACACCGAGGATGATCCCGCCGGTCTGCACGAACCCCTCCAGGAATCGTCCCGAACTGGTGACGACGTAGCCATCGAGAGCGTCCTGGGAAGCAGCGACGAAGGAACCTCCCGCCAGCAGGGAGACCATTCCGGATGCGACGATGAGAGAGGGGGACAGCGGAATGGTGTGGTGGGAGGCCGCCATGTACACCATGACGAGCAGGGCGAAAGCAGTGGCGATGCCCGCGCCGGCAGCTTGGGTGAAGAAGTTGGTGATCCTCCTGCGCGCCATGGCCTGCACGGTGGCGTCGACGATGCACGTGGAGAAGAAGCTCAGTGCACCGTCCATCGGGGCGCCACCGAAGAGAGTCGACAACCCGGCCCCCATGAGGCCCACATTCAGGGTGACGAACCACTGCCGGTACAGACGCGGGCTGCGGGTGATGGCGGCAAGGCGATCAGCGGCCCCCTCCAGCCCGACGGTCCTGGCGCAGATGTCGTCGACGAGGAGTTGGAGCTCACCGAGACGCTGGTAGTCGTTGCTGCGGGAGCGCACGACCCGCAGCGCGGTGATGGGGTCCTCCTCCAGGCCGCGATGCTGGGTGACGATGACGGAGGTGTTGGTGATGTCGATGTGAACCGTCACCCCGTAGGTCGCGGTGATGCGCAGGGCCATCGCGATGGCCTCCGAGACCGAACCTCCGACCGAGATCGCCATGACGGAGACCCTCGTCACGAGATCGACGACCCGTCGAGCCTGCCGCGTCGCCATGTCGGAGTTGCCCGGGTTGAGGGCGAGGGTGGTCTCCATCGGGGTCGCGGCTCGAAAGAACCGCTCCAGGGGGACGCGACGGGCATGGTGAACCTTGGGAGGCCCGGATCGACGGCTCTGCGGAGCGGTCGTCTCCGGCGAGGTCGTCGCCGACGGCCGCAGGGTCCACGACGTCGAGGCCGTGCGCACCGGGCCGAGCCGGGTCGGGCTGTCATCCTCGACCGGAGGTTCCGGCGGAGTCGGATGGGTTTGGGACGTCGGCTGAGCGGATGCCTGGCCGGGGCGGAAGATGCGAGCGTCGATACCGTCAGCGGTGAGCGGGATGGGCTCGTCCCCGTGCCAACGATGAGACGACGCGGACCCGCTACGAGCGCCCTCCTGCTTCCTCGCCATCGGCCAGTACCCCCTCCGCACAAAACGCCCCGCAGAAACCATTGTGATGGTCCCCACCGACGGTACCCAAACCGTGCGGGTGACCGGGCGGGTTCAGCACGGGCAGATAGGGTTGGGAATGTGCTCATCGCCACTGATCTCGACGGAACATTTTTACGCCCGGACGCCACCGTTTCTGCCCGGAATCTCGCGGCTCTTGAGGCTGCCGAAGCAGCCGGGGTTCACGTCGTCCCGGTGACGGGGCGAGCCATCGGCGGGCTACGAATCCTCGGTCCGGTTTTCCGTCAGTACGCCTTGGTCAGCAACGGTGCCGTTGGGGTGGACCTGTCCACCGGTGCGACCCTCTTCACCAAGACGATGTCGGCCTCGACCGTCAGGGCTTACGTCGATCGGCTCACCGCCGAGATCCCGGGTACAGTCTTCTGCGCGGAGATCGGGGACTCCTCGGTCTTCCTCGTTGAGGACGGGTATGACGACATCGTCCCGCCGTTCGAGTCCAAGAACGACCCCGCCGAGCATGTCCTCGTCAGTCGCGACGAACTGTGTTCCACCGAGGCCGTCAAGCTCATGATCGTGCACCCGAGCGTCCCCGCAGCCGAGGTCTACGAGCGGTCCAGGCTTCTCGACGCCCCCGGAGTCCACTCCACCTGGGCGGGATTCACGGTGACCGAGGCCGGACCCGCCGGCGTCACCAAGGCCAGTGGCCTGGAGCACATCTGCAAGGTCCTCGGACAGGACCGCGCCGACGTCGTCGCCCTGGGCGATGGTGCCAATGATGTCGAGATGCTGCAGTGGGCTGGGACTTCCTACGCGATGGGTGGTGCGAAGCCGGAGGCCGTCGCCGTTGCCGATCTGCGGGCACCTTCGTGCGTCGACGACGGATTCGCCGTTGTCGTCGAGAAGATCTTGGCATCCCGATAACCTCGCAGTGTGTTCATCGCGACAGATCTCGACGGGACCCTGCTGACCCCTGAGGGCACCATCAGCCCTCGTACCCGTAATGCCATCCGTGCTGCCGAGAAGGTCGGGGTGCCGGTGGTGCCGGTCACCGCCCGGCAGATCTACGGCATTGAGAAATGGCGGGACGACCTGGGCCGGTGGGCACTGTGCTCCAACGGCGCCATTTGTTGGGATCTCCAGGCCTACACGGTGCTCTTCCGCCAGCTGATGTCGGCTGCCGTGGCGAATGAGTTCGCCCACCGTCTCCTTGCTGCTGCTCCCGGCACCCGCTTCTTGACGATTAAGGACGACGGTCTCACATTTGCGTCCCAGCGTGGCTACGCAGAGTTGACGACCTTCGCCGACCACTCTCGCGACCCCTCCGACATGCCGGCCCTGGACCTCGACGAGGTCCTCGACGGGGACTGCCTCAAGATGGTGGCTCGTCACCCCAGCCTGCCCATTGAGGAGCTTGCCGCCCGTGCCACCGGTGTCGGGATGACCGACGAGGTCCACGTCACCACCTCCGGCAAGCCGATGCTGGAGATCAGTGCCAAGGGGGTCACCAAGGACTCTGGTCTGGCGATGCTGTGCGATCACCTGGGAATCGATCAGCGCGATACCGTCGCCTTCGGGGATGGGGCCAACGACGTCGAGATGCTGGAGTGGGCAGGAGACTCCTACGCGATGGCCAACGCGGTCCCGCTCGCGGCCGCAGCAGCGCGTCACCAGGCGCCCTCGAACGCCGAGGATGGGGTTGCCCAGGTCGTCGAGGAGCTGCTGGCGGTGAGAGAACAGTCACCGACCCTCCATCGTGGCTGACCTACACCGTTTCGCGGGGAAAATGAGGTGAGGCACGGTCCCTCGTACGCGGAAACCCATGAGCGTCGTCACCGTCTTGACCGCAACCAAAATCTGCAAATACGCTGACCCGGCGATGACCCCCCGAGTGGCGGCGGGCACTGGGCTACGAGGCTAGCCTCGTGAAGAATCGAACGGTTGCAGGCGTGACACTAGCGGCTACTTGTCGCGGTGTAATTGGGTGCGCCACGGCACGGGGCTTCAAACCAAACGTAAACTTCGGTGAAAGGATGCTGTCGTGCGCGAAGACAGGTTCCACTTACTATCGGCGCATGCCTGCCGGAACTTACAGATTCCGGCTAGTTGGCCCGATGAAGGATCAACTATGTGGTTGAAGCTTTCTGTTCGTGATTTCCGGATCCGATGATGACCCGGACCCTACAGCTTGAAGGGGTTCATTTCTCCTATCCGCGACGCAGATCCCGGCTTTTTGCTGAACTGAACTTGATTCTGGGTGATATGGGGCCGACGGTTCTCTTGGGCCTTAATGGAGCGGGGAAGACTACCCTGCTGCGGTTATGTGCGGGCGAATTTCGGCCCTCTGCGGGGTTAATTGCTGTGGATGGAGGCAAGGATCCCCGCTCCGTTATGTCTCTGATGCCCCAGCAGATCAGGCCAATTCCTGGATTCCGGGTGGTTGAGCAAGTCGCATATTCAGCTTGGCTTGGCGGGTGTAGTTCATCCCAGAGCGAGAAGCGGGCAGTTATGGCGCTAGAGGCAGTCCAATTGGAGACTGCCTGAAGGACAAGCCCAATCAGTTGTCCGGAGGACAGCTGCGTCGAGTTGGTCTGGCTTAAGCCCTGGTAGGAGGACAGCCGATTGTATTGCTCGATGAGCCGACCGCTGGCCTTGATCCAGCGCAGAAACACGTATTTCGGAATCTGCTCACGGAACTCGGCGCTACTCGTAGTTTTGTGGTGTCCACTCACGACACTTCCGACATTGACTCAATGTACAACAGGGTCGTGATATTGCATGAGGGGCATATTGTCTACGACGGATCGACCGATGAGTTCCTGATGCATGGTGCGGGATCTTCTCATGCAGCAGAGGCGGCGTTTCTTGGTGTCGTGGGTGCATCGGAGCAGACATCATGACGTGGTGTCTCCTGCTCCGGCGATCTTATGGTGTGCGTCTTTTGCCGGTAATGCTGATCATGTGGTGGTATGGAGCATTTGGGAATCCTCCGGCACACTCAACTATTGAGCGAGCTTCCAGCACACTTTACGCATTCATGATGGTTGCGGGGCCCGTCGCACTGGGCACTTGCTTGGAACTTCGGAGATTTACCGAAGGCCAGATTCTAAAGAGATTATCCAAGCGGTCTCGGTTGAGAATTGTGGCGCCGTGGTGGGCAATTGCTGTTCTTCCCTCCGCAATGGCTGTAGGTGTTTCAGTTCTGCTTTCAGGATCTGGGGATAAAATTGTAAGAATGTCATTGATTGGTGTTGTCTGGATGCTCGCGTGGGGTGTCTTTGGTGCCGTGATTGGAGCGTCATGGCCATTGGCATTGGCAGCACCGACAGCTCTTGGGGTCCCATTTGTTCTCGTTTTGTATGGCCCGGCCGTATCGGTACTGGAATTGAGGTATCTGGTTGGCTATTACATGAGCTGCTGCAATGTGGGGGAGATGCTAGATCCGCGAGTCCTTGTGGCCGGTATGACGATGGCATGCGGCGTTCTTGTCGTGTCGATGATGGCGCTCATTGCGGGTAGAGAGCGCCGTCATCCAAATGCCATCGTGACCGTGGTCTTGATTATCGGGCTGGTCTCAACAGTGTTAATTGGGTTCCGTGAGGTGGAGGGTGTGGGTGCTCTCCCTGCCGTGCCTCGAACTGGAACACAGACGTGTTTGAAGGATCCCACGGTGTGTACCTGGGGGCCGCAGGACCTCCAACTCCTGGGTCCCATAGTGCAGAAGGCAGATGCTGCGTGGAGGGCTAGCGGGATTCATGTTCCAAGGGAATATCGGCAGGGCACTGGACAATCGACTCAAACAACCGTTTGGTGGTCGGCGTCAGCAGAGAATGCGTCTGGATCGGCAGGACCCACATTGTCAGCAGTCGCAGATGGCATGGCTGTTGCTCCATGCCAAGCTCGTAAAGACCAAGTGGAGATCTGGGTGGAAGATGTCCAGGAGCGTGTTGTCGCTTGGTTGGTGGAACATTCCGGCATCGAGGCGCGAGACGCGACATTGTCCCCAGAGACTCGTGAGTGGTTGAAATCCATCGATCGATTGCCGATCGAGAAACAGGCCAGCATTATTGAACAAGATCGAGCCCGGCTTCGGACATGTTGAGCCGTAATGTGGTGCTGGGCTGGAGGGCATGGGCGCGAAATCGGTCCCTGTTATCTTTGCTTGCAGCTACTGTGGTTTGTTGTGTCCTCATCGGGCTCACTTCCGAGGTCATGGTCGCGATCCCCCCGTTTTTGACCGGGAGGGGTGTTGACGTTCCTAATGCCGCCGTAGTTCCCTTGTGCGTGGTCATCGTGCAAGGTTGGTGTCTTTCGCGGCGTGACACGCGGCTGGAAGTAGGATCGGGGCGGCGGACTGCACTTGCCGATTGTCTCTTGTCAATGACGTCGGCCGTGCTTCTTGGAACCGTGGCATATGTGGGAGATCTTCCCGTCGGAATGGTTGCCACGCGAAATATTGTCGGATTGTCTGGGGTGACCCTTTTCGCCAACGCACTTGGTGTCAAGAGGCTGTCAGCCCTACCTGCCACTATCTGGGTCCTCATGAGTCTTGTGGCGGGGAGCACCACGAGTCTCGAAGCTCTGTGGTCTTGGCCGGTGAAGGATCGCACAGATGCATTGTCTGCAGTGTTCTCAGGGACCCTTTGCCTTCTGGGGATCTCTACTTCGCTGGTGAGGTCTCGCCATGTGGTGTAGCCGTGGGTGATCCGCTTGGACGGGGCCAACTGGCCGGTATGGGCAGGTGGGGTTCCTCCGGGGTCCGTGGCTGACTCTGAAAGCTGCGTGCCACCGGCGCTTGTGGTACGACGCCTCGATCACGTGTCTACGTGCGGGCAGGCGGATATCCCGGGTGTGTGGCATTTCGGTACATGATGGTCGTTCGTGGCGTCGGTGGTGGCAAAGACGCCGTGGAGCGACGTCATTGCCACCGTGCCCGGAGACCCGCCACAATTCTCTCCAGTTGGAGTAGGATGCTTGCGACCGCAAGGCAGTGATGGGGCGATCACCCCGGAGTCGCCGGAAGAACGGGTACGTGCACACACCACCTCAGTAGAACCGGCAGCGATCGACGAACCGAGAGGCCGACGTCGTCGACGTCGCGCAAGGAGGGTGGTACCGCGGGTACCCGGAGAATCCGGTGTGCTCGTCCCTCGGATACCCGAGACGAAGGATCCGCCCACCGCGATGACCGATGTGAACTCAGTCCGCCCTGACGACTGCCGGCAGTACAACAGCGTGCCGCCGCAGATTGACCTTCCCGCGATGGACCACGAGATCATGGATCTGTGGGCCCGGGAACACACTTTCGAGAAGACCCTGGAGGCCACCAAGGACGGCCAGCCGTGGACCTTCTTCGAGGGTCCACCGACCGCCAACGGTCAGCCTGGTACCCACCACGTCGAGGCTCGCGTCTTCAAGGACGTCTTCCCCCGCTTCAAGACCATGCAGGGATTCCGCGTCGACCGCAAGGCCGGCTGGGACTGCCACGGCCTGCCGGTCGAGCTTGCCGTCGAGAAGGAGCTGGGGTTCTCCGGCAAGCCCGACATCGAGAAGTACGGCGTCGAGCCCTTCAACGCCAAGTGCCGTGAATCCGTCACCCGCCACGTCGACGCCTTCAGCGAGCTCACCGAGCGAATGGGCTACTGGGTCAACATGGACGAGGCGTACTGGACGATGAACCCGTCCTACGTCGAGTCGGTGTGGTGGGGCCTCAAGCGGATCTGGGACAAGGGTCTGCTCGGCGAGGACCACCGCGTCGCACCGTACTGCCCGCGGTGTGGCACGACCCTGTCCGACCACGAGCTGGCCCAGGGCTACCAGGACGACCGCGACCCGTCGATCTTCGTCCGCTTCCCGGTGACCTCGGGCCCACTGGCCGGTCGCGCCAAGCTGCTGGTGTGGACGACCACCCCGTGGACCCTCCTCTCGAACACCGCCGTCGCGGTGCATCCCGAGGTGCGTTACGTCGTCGCCCACCAGAATCCGGTTCCCGAAGGTTCCGACGCCGTCGCCACCACCTCCGGGGACGACCCGTTTTCCGAGGACCTCGTCATCGCCGAGCCGCTCTTTGAGAAGGTGCTGGGTGAGGGGTGGAGCCTGACCGGCGAGTCCTTCATGGGTACCGAGATGGAGTTCTGGGCCTATGAGCGTCCCTATGACTTCCTGGAGTGGCCCAGGACCGAGCGCGTCACCACCGACGGTCGTCCAACCCCTGCTGACGCCAACTTCGTCGTCCTCGCCGACTACGTCACCACCGAGGACGGTACCGGTCTGGTCCACCAGGCCCCGGCCTTCGGTGCCGACGACCTGCTGACCTGCCGTCGCTACGGCCTGCCGCTGGTCAACCCGATCCGTCCCGACGGCACCTTCGACGAGTCGGTCCCGATGGTTGGTGGGCAGTTCTTCAAGACTGCTGACAAGCCGCTGTGCGACGACCTCGACAAGCGCGGAATCCTGTTCCGACTCGAGATGCACTGGCACTCCTATCCGCACTGCTGGCGCTGTGACACCCACCTCATCTATTACGCCCAACCGTCGTGGTACATCCGCACCACCCGCGTCAAGGAGCAGCTGCTCGAGCAGAACGAGGGCACCACCTGGTACCCCGAGACGATCAAGCACGGCCGCTTCGGCGACTGGCTCGAGAACAACATCGACTGGGCCGTCAGCCGCTCGCGTTACTGGGGCACCCCGCTGCCACTGTGGCGCAACGACGACGATCCCTCCGACGTCATCTGCGTTGAGTCCCTGGCTGAACTGTCCCAGTACGCCGGACGCGACCTCACCGGAATGGACCCGCACCGTCCGTTCATCGACGAGGTGACCCTCACTCGTGACGGTCACACCTACCACCGCGTCCCCGAGGTGGCCGACGCCTGGCTGGACTCGGGCTCGATGCCCTTCGCCCAGTGGGGTTACCCGCACGTTCCCGGTTCCAAGGAGAAGTTCGAGGCCCACTACCCGGGCGACTTCATCTGTGAGGCCATCGACCAGACCCGTGGCTGGTTCTACACCATGATGGCCGTCGGAACCCTCGTCCTTGACGAGTCCTCGTATCGCAACGTGCTGTGCCTGGGCCACATCCTCGCCGAGGACGGCCGCAAGATGAGCAAGCACCTGGGCAACATCCTGCTGCCCATCCCTCTCATGGACAAGCACGGTGCCGACGCGGTGCGCTGGTTCATGGCCGCTGACGGTTCCCCATGGAGCGCTCGTCGCGTCGGTGACGAGACCATCCAGGAGACAGTCCGCAAGGTCCTGCTGACCTACTGGAACACCGTCAGCTTCCATGCCCTGTACGCCCGCGCCAATGGCTGGTCCCCGGCCACCGCTCCCGCGGCTCCGGCCGTCGCCGGGCGCCACGTCCTGGACCGCTGGCTGGTTAGCGCCACCAACGTCCTCGTCCGTGAGGTCACCGAAGCACTGAACAACTTCGACACTCAGCGCACCGGAACCCTCATCGCCCAGTTCGTCGACGAGATGTCCAACTGGTATGTGCGTCGCTCCCGTCGCCGCTTCTGGGACGGCGATCAGAGCGCCCTGTGGACCTTGCACGAGACCCTCGAGACACTCACCCGTCTGATGGCCCCGATGGTCCCGTTCATCACTGAGCGCGTCTGGCAGGACCTCTTCGTGACGACGAATCCTGGGGGCCCGACGTCGGTGCACCTGTCGACCTGGCCGGTTGCCGACGAGTCCGTCATCGACGAGTCCTTGACCGAGTCGATGGATCTGGCCCGACGTATCGTCGAGTTGGGTCGTGGCGCTCGTGCCGAGGCCAGGGCCAAGATTCGTCAACCGCTGTCGCGTGCCCTCATCTCGGGTGCTGCCCTGGCCAAGCTGGATGAGGATCTGCAGGCCGAGATCCGTTCCGAGCTCAACGTCATGGCCTTGGATTCCTTCACCGCGGCCGGCGACCTCGTCGACCACTCCGCGAAGGGCAACTTCCGGGCACTCGGCAAGAAGTACGCCAAGGCCACCCCGAAGGTCGCTGCCGCCATCGCCGCTGCCGATCCAGAATGGCTGACCTCCGAGCTGGCCTCCCACGGCTCGGTCGAGCTGGAGGTGCCCGAGGTCGAGGGCGGCAGGGCGGTCGTGACTGCTGACGAGGTCATTGTCTCCGAGCGCCCGCGTGAGGGGTGGAGCGTCCTCAACGAGCAGGGTGAGACGGTGGCCCTGGATCTGGAGATCACCCCGGAGCTGGCCCGCGCCGGTCAGGCTCGTGAGGTCATCCGGTTCATCCAAGACAGCCGCAAGAAGGCCGGCCTGGACGTCTCCGACCGCATCTGCCTGTCCTGGCAGGCTGACGGTGAGCTGGCGGTGGCAATCGAGGAGCACCTCGACGAGATCACCGGCGAGGTGCTGGCCACCTCGGCCAACCGCGGCGAGGCTGACGAGCAGTGGTCCCGCGACGAGGAGCTCGGCCTCGCCGTGAAGGTCGAGAAGGTTTGATGGACCCATAACATCGGGCGGCCACCCTTCAAAGGTGGCCGCCCGATGCACGTTGTCAGGGGGAGAATCGGGGTCAGGATCAGGACGGCAACTCGGTGTCGTCGTGATTCTCGACGCCGAGCTGGTCGAGGATGTTGGCCATCGTGCGAGCCACTGCCAGGGTGGCATCCAGCGGCATCGTCTGGCTCTCGGTGCGCCCAGCCCGCAGGCATTCGCAGACCTCGATGAGCTCGTGGGCATAACCACGTCCCAGGGCAGGAGTGTTGTGGACCTCCGGGATGACCCCGCGACGATGGATGAGGATGCGGCTGGGATGGTGGAACCGGGGCTCCACCTCGATCCATCCGTCAGTGCCCTGGATCGTCATGCGTCCCGGGCCGTCGGAGGTCAGGGAGATCGCCAGTGTGGCGAACTTGTCCTTCGGGAAGGTCAGCAGCATGGAGGCATCGGAGTCGACGCCATTCGGGAAGTGCTTGCCACGAGCGATGACCTCGGTGGGTTCACCGAGGAGCCGGATGGCGAAATCGAGGGCGTAGACACCGAGATCGAGGGTCACTCCGCCACCCAGCGCAGGCGAGAAGAGACGGTCCTCCGGGTCATAATCGCGCAGGGCGAACAAGTCCCCCTGAACACCTGTCGGCTCCCCGATCGCACCGCTGTTGACGGCGTCGATCATCTCGGTGACGACGGGGAGGAATCGGGTCCACATCCCCTCCATCGCGAAGACCTCGTGGGCCCGAGCAGCCTCGGCCATTTCGGTCGCTGCCTCCGCGGTGGCGGCGAAGGACTTCTCGACCAGAACGGCCTTGCCTGCCTCGATGGCAGCCAGGGCGATCGGGCGGTGCTGAGGGTGTGGAGTTGCCACATAAATGACGTCAACGGCGGGGTTGGCGATCATTTCGGCATACGAGTCATGGGCGTTGGGACGTGGTGTGCCGAGGCTCTGGGAGACCAGATCGGCGAAGGCATCGACGCGCGCGATCGACCTCGACGCGACGGCGGAAATGCGTGCTCCAGGGACGTGTGCGAAGTCGTCGAGAACCGTGCGGGCGATGCGTCCAGTGCCCGCGATTCCCCAACCAATGGTGGCCGTGGTGTCCATGACACAACTCTAGACGTCGGCGTGAGCAGTACCACGATTTGTCCCGATGCGCAGTCGATTCGTAGGCGCCGTGCCTTGTCAAAAGGCATCCGTACCGCGTACCGTGAGGCTCGTGGGAAGCAACGAAGCTGACGATTGGACACTCCTCGCGAACTGCCGCGGTATGGCAGATGCCCTCTTCCCGGACGGGAAGGAGCAGCGCCGAGCCAGGCGGATCTGCACTGGTTGCCGCGTGCGTCCCGAGTGCCTTGCCGAAGCCCTGGACAACCGCCTCGAGTGGGGAGTTTGGGGAGGCATGACCGAGCGCGAGAGGCGACGCCTGTTGCGCGAGCGTCCGGACGTGACGAGCTGGCGCGACGTGTTGCTCGCCGATCAGGGCTCTCAACCGAAAACCGCTAGGGTGAAGTTATGACTCGATGGGAGTACTTCACGGCACCGATTCTGGTGCACACCTCGCAGCAGATCCTCAACAACTTCGGAGCCGACGGCTGGGAACTCGTCCAGATCGTCGCCGGCCCCAATCCGGAATCACTGGTGGGCTACTTCAAGCGCCCGCTGCCTGACCAGGAGCAGTCCCGATGAGTGCCACGACGAAGTGCGCTGAACTGGGAATCACCCTCCCGTCGGTTGCGGCTCCGGTGGCCGACTACGTGCCGGCCATCCAGACTGGGTCACAGATCCTGACCTCTGGTCAGCTGCCCTTCGTCGACGGCGAGCTCACCGCCGTCGGCAAGGTGGGGGACACCGTCTCCGCGGAGCAGGCCACCGAGGCTGCACATACTGCGGTCCTCAACGCGATCGCGGCTGCCGCTGACGTTGCCGGTGGGCTCGATGCCATCAAGCGCGTCGTCCGGGTTGTCGTCTTCGTCAACTCCGCTTCGGACTTCACCGGCCAGGCCGGTGTCGCCAACGGCGCCTCCCAGCTGCTCGGACAGATCTTCGGTGAGCACGGCCGTCACGCCCGCAGCGCCGTCGGTGTGGCCACCCTGCCGCTCGGATCGGCCGTCGAGGTTGAGCTGACCGTCGAGGTCTGATCGCCCAAGGATCACCACAGCGTCCGGGTCCAGGTTTCGTACTTGGCCCCGGACGTTTTTCGTCGGTCTGGGATCCTCTTGGGGTGCGGCCTTTTGGGACTCAGTTGGCGCGCGCCGCGAGCTTCTCCGGCTCCATGATCGTGACGACCTTGGGACGTGCGGCGATCCAGCCGTGAGCGGTGAAGTCGGTGAGAGCCTTGTTGACGGTCTCACGGGAGGAACCAACGGCCTGGGCGAGCTCGTGC
Organism: Cutibacterium sp. LaCa_255; assembly: GCF_057458005.1. Taxonomy (NCBI): domain Bacteria; kingdom Bacillati; phylum Actinomycetota; class Actinomycetes; order Propionibacteriales; family Propionibacteriaceae; genus Cutibacterium; species Cutibacterium sp. LaCa_255. The sequence goes on from NZ_CP190956.1 coordinate 308,129, forward strand.
TGGGTGAGGTCATGACGGACCACGATGTGACCTGTCGACGGGTTCGCGGTGCCGAACCGGCGTGCCAGGTCGAGCAAGGTGTAGGCCAGACGGCTGGGAACGTCACCGGAGACGAAGTGGGCGGTGTTGTCGTCGGCCCGACGCAGTCGCTCCGAGAGTCGACCCAGCATGGCCAGGGCGACATCGTGGCGGGTCTCGACGAGTTCGCGCATCTGCATGCCAGGTGCCTTGAACAAGCTGCAGCGGGTGAGGGTGGTGGCCGTCGTGGAGCGCATGCCGCCGTCGACCAGTGACAGTTCCCCGAACATGTCACCGGGGCCCATGAGCCACAGCAGCGAGTCTCGAGGGGTGAGGTCTTCGGCAGTGGTGGAACGGGTGAGTTTCACCTTGCCCTCGACGACGAGGTAGAGGTTGTCGGCTGGGTCGCCGGCCTCGAAGATCACCGTATTTCGCGGACAGACCAAGGCCTCACACATCGCCATGATCCGGGCGGCCGAGGCGGGGCCGAGAGCTGCGAAGAGCGGTTGGGTCGCCGCTGTTGCCACCACATTTGCCATCCGAACATCTCCCCTCATGAGCACCTGCATCGTCCGACCATCGACGGTCGAGTCACCGTATGCATGTCCCCATATTGTGGCAGGTGTCACATTTTGTGATGGCACGGGGGTTATTTTCTCCTTCTATGCTTGGAATCATGGCAGCCACATCCACCACCTCAGTGCGTCGGGATCAGTGTAGGGAGCACGCTGACGAGGTGGCCAGGTTGCTGGCCGAGGCCTATCCGGATGCGCGCTGCGAATTGGACCACGACGGCCCCTATCAGCTCCTCGTCGCCACCGTGCTGTCAGCCCAGACGACCGACCGACGGGTGAACACCGTCACTCCCACCCTGTTCTCCCGCTGGCCCGACCCACAGACCCTCGCGAACGCTGACGTCAGCGAGGTCGAGACGGTCGTGGCACCCCTGGGATTCGGGCCGACCCGAGCGGTGCGGCTGGTCTCGATGGCCGCAAAACTCGTTGACGAGTTCGACGGCGACGTCCCGGAAGGCCTCGACTCCCTGGTGACCCTGCCAGGCGTCGGCCGCAAGACCGCCAATGTCGTCCTCGGCAATGCCTTCGGAGTCCCCGGGATCACCCCGGACACCCACGTCATGAGGGTGTCGCGCCGGCTCGGCTGGACCGACGCGACCACCCCGGCGAAGGTGGAAACCGATCTCGCCGACTTCTTCGACCCGAACGACTGGGTGATGCTGTGCCACCGCCTCATCTGGCACGGTCGTCGTCGCTGCCATTCCCGACGCCCAGCATGTGGGGTCTGCCCAGTGGCCGAATGGTGTCCCTCCTACGGTGAGGGACCGACCGACCCCGAGGAGGCCGCCACCCTCGTCAGGGAGCCGCGACGATGAAGAAGACGGTCACTCTCGGCGCGGTGATGGCCGTCGCCATGCTGGCTGGTTGCGGTGGAGACGCCGATATGGCCCATCAACGCAACAAGGTCGGCGTTCCAGACTGCTCCCATCTGTCCTCAGGGCCCATCTCCAAGACCTCGGGGACGGCCGCGGAAGGTCGGCCGATGCCTGACGTCGGCCTGCAATGCCTCGGCGAGGGACCGACGGTCTCGATGGCCAGGGCAACCTCCAAGGGAGTAACCCTGGTGACGGTGTGGGCGTCGTGGTGCCGACCCTGCCGCAGCGAGTCCCCTCTCATCGCAGACGCCTACCGTCGTTATCACGACCGGGTCGCCTTCCTCGGGGTCGACTACGCCGAGTCCGACGCATCCGAGGCCATCTCCTTCGCCGGCGAGGTCGGCCTGGCCTTCCCGCAGCTTCAAGATCCTGACAGCACCATCCGAGGCGCATGGCAGGTCAGCGGGGTCCCCGTCACCTTCATCGTCAGGGACGGCACCATCGTCACCCGCCACAGCGGTCAGTGGCGCTCCCAGCAGGAGCTCAACTCCGCTATCGACAAGGCTCTCGAAAGGCCGTCATGAGTCATCTGAGTACCCTCATCGCCAGCCTGGGCCGCAACGATCCCGATTTCTCGGTGGGACGTCGTCCTGGTGGTGGACAGTCCTCAGCAGTACTCGCCCTCATCAGCGAGACCGACAATGACATCATCCTGACGCGACGCCCGCTGTCCTTGCGTCACCACGCCGGCCAAGTCGCCCTGCCGGGGGGACGCGCGGAGGAGACTGATGACACCATCGTCGACACAGCTCTGCGGGAGGCTCGTGAGGAGGTCGGGCTGGACCGAGGCCTCGTCACCGTCAGGGGAGTGCTCCCGACGGCCCACGTAGCAGCCAGCCAGTCCGACGTCGCCACCGTTGTGGCGACCTGGGGAGGAGAAGGGGCCGTCGGGGTCGTCGATCCCGCCGAGGTCGCCCTGGTGCAGCGCGTCAGGCTGGCAGACCTGGCCAATCCGGCCGCTCGGGCCACGACCCGTCACCCGTCGGGGTATCGCGGGCCGGCTTTCGTGCTGCCGGACCTCTTCGTCTGGGGATTCACCGCTCACGTCCTCGAGTCCTTGCTCGACCGCGGTGGCTGGTCGCGTCCGTGGGACCGAGAGCGCGTGGTGGAGATTCCGGAGGGCTATCTGGGGGCTCGTCGTCTGCCGGAGGGCACCACTCCCGACGACATCCCCTGATCCTCGAGGTCAGAGCACGAGATCAAGGTGCACAAAACGACGCTGGCCCTCCCACAGTGCCGTGGGAGGGCCAGCGTCAAACTTTGAGTTCAGTGGCGGGTAGCCGTGGCGCCGCTGGCGCGGCGAGGAGCGGCAACACCAGTGGCTGCCGACGCGGCATGCGAGGACACCTCGCTGGCATCAACACTGCTGCGAGCAGTGGCGTTGTACTTGCCACGGGCAACGGCCGACTTGACAGCCGCGAGGGTCGACTTGGCCTCGTCGACGACGCCGGTAGGGGCCTTGACCTGGGAGATCTGGCCCTTGCCGACCAGGGCAAGGATGCCGGCCAGGATGAACATGACGACGGCCATTGTCGCGAAACCAACGACCAGGGACAGCAGGATGCTCCAGTTACCGATGTGCTGCCACATGAGGGAGAAGGCGAAGGCGCCGCACAGCCAGAGCAGCAGTGCGCCGACGATGCCGAAGTAGCCAGCACCGCCGAACATGCCGGCACCAATCCCGGCGTGCTTGGCTGCAGGCTTGATCTCCGCCGTCACCAAGGCCTTGGAGTCCTGGACGAACTTCTGGCCGTCCGTCTTGAGGTTGTCGATCGTGTCGCCAACCGGGAGCTTGTCTGCCATGGGATGCCTCCGCGTCATGAATATGGTGATCTCAGCCTAACGGGAATCGGTTCGATCTGCTGTATTCGGGTCGAGTTGTCGTCGAGGGAACAGGGTCAGTCGGTGTTGTTCGAGGTACCGGCAGCCACCGGAACCTCGTGAGGATGCTTCTCCTCCCACAAGCTGTGCCTCTTGCCGCGATGATGGAGCAGGGCACCTCCGAGGATGGCTGCCAGGAAGGAGGCCACGAGCACGGAGGCCTTGGCCTCGTCGGCGAAATTGTGGTTCTTCGGGAAGGACAGGTCGGTCATGAGCATCGAGACGGTGAATCCGATGCCGGCCAGCATGGCGACCGCGATGATATCGCGCCACACGACGCCTCGACCCAGCTCGGCAGAGGTGAATCGGGCAGTCAGCCAGGAGCCCAACGTGATGCCGATGACCTTGCCGCCGATGAGGCCGCAGATGATGCCCAGGGAGATGGGGTGGGCCCACAGACCGAGGAAGGTCTCCTTGTTAACCTGCACTCCGGCGCTCATGAGGGCGAAGAAGGGGACGACGGCACCAGCGGACCACGGCTCAACCTTGTGCTGCCAACGGTCGACGGGGTCGTCGAGGACGTCCTCCTCGGTGCGGGTGAGCAGACCGAAAGCGACACCGGCGATGGTGGCGTGGACACCGGAGTGCAGCATGCACCACCACCCGACGATGAAGATCGGGACGTACCACCAGCCGTTGTCGACGTGGAAGCGCTGCATGACTCCCCACAGGGCGATACAGACGATCGCGCCCAGGAGCCACCAGATGTCGATTCCGTTGGAGAAGAAGACCGCGATGACGATGATGGAACCGAGGTCGTCGGCGATGGCCAGTGTGAGTAGGAATGCTCGCACGGCCTGTGGTAGTCCAGATCCCACGATGGCCAGTACTGCCAGGGCGAAGGCGATGTCAGTGGCCATCGGGATGGCCCAACCTGCTGGATGTCCCTCGGCGGACAGTAGGTTGAACAACGTGTAGATGCCGGCCGGGAACACCATTCCGCAGACGGCGGCGACGATGGGAACCAGGGCGTCGGCGGGTCGTGACAGTGAACCCTCGACGAACTCTCGTTTGAGTTCGAGGCCTGCGATGAAGAAAAAGATCGTCAGCAGACCGTCAGCTGCCCACCCCTCGATCGTGAGAGGACCAACGGTCAACTCGCGGAAGAAGTGGTACGAATGCTGACCGAAATTGGCCCACAAGAGGGCTGCGACCGTGGCTGCCAGCATGAGCATGCCGCCGGTGGTCTCGTTTCGGAAGATGTCGGACAGGTGAAGGGCGTTGGGGCCCGTCACTGGCCGCAGGATGCTCATGTGAGGTCGCTTGTTCTTGTGGGAATCTGTCATAAATGCCTTTCGCGTACCCGCGCCACAGGCTCAGCGGGGATAGGGGACAGGGTCACGCCGACCAGACTTCCCGGCACACCTCGTTGAAAATGGTACCAAGTGGGTGTGACGTCACCCATCGATGTTCATTTCGTGGACTGACGGTGTCGTTACACCATGAGTGGGCGTCAGAGGGTGATGGTGAGCCCGTTGTCGTCAGGACGGATGGGGGTGGTGAGTTCGTCGTGATCGACCCAAGCCCGCCAGCATTCCAGCTGGTAGGGCAGTCTCAGACCACTCATGCCGGCGGAATCGTCAGCAAGAGCAGCGACCTTGGTCAGCAGCTCGGAGCGAGAGTCGGTGTCGAGGTCCTGGACAGCAGGAAGATTGGCCGCCATGGCGATGAGGGAATCCCGATCGACCGGAACCCAGAGGCGCTTCGTGGTGTGCTCGTCGTCGGGGAAGTACTTGCTGGAGACGAGTTCCTGTACCGACTCAGTGCCGTAATCGCCACTCATGGCGCTTTCGTCAACAGTGCGCAACAGGGCTGCCAGCCTCTTGACCCACGGGACGGTGTCGTCACGCACCAGCCAGGAGACACCGAGGACGCTACTGGGTCGCAGGACGCGGGCGACCTCGGGCAGCACGAGTCCGGGAGCGAGCTCGTGGAATCGCTGATGTACCAGGACGGCGTCGAAGCTACAGGGGTTGAGGGGTAAGGACTCGGGCGATCCGCAGACAGCCATGACGCCGGGAGTCCGGTTGAGCTTTGCTGCCGTCTCAGGGTCGCGATGGACGGCCAGCACGTCGACCCCGTGAGAGGCCACGGCCCGGCAATAGGTGACAGTCGGGCACAGCACGATGACCCGACTACCCGGCTCCAGGCGCCCAGCAGTCAGCCATTCGAGCGTGCCGCTGGGGAAACGCGGGGTGGAGGTGACTGCCATGGGCCCGATTGTAGGGGGAACTGCTGAGGCCGGGTTGTCCACAGGGGTTCCTCGGCGGTTCGCCACGGTTTTCCACAGAACCAGGATTCGGTGACAGGTTTCGCGTCCTGTGACGACAACTGAAGGTATGAGGATTCTTGGAGAAAGACGGGACCTGGCGCCGCGCCAGCCCGCCGAGGACGCTGCCCCGGACGCCAACTCCGTGGCCTTGGTGAGTCGAGACAGCCGGTTGTCCGAAGTCGTCGGGTCGGTGGCGGCCAGTGGCGGGGTGGTCGTCGAGGTCGTGGCAGATCGGGACGCCGTGGCGCGGGCATGGTCGCGTCACGGCCCCCTGCTCGTGGGTGCCGACATGGCCGGGACAGTGATGGCCTGGGGCCTGTCGGCTCGGCCGGGAACCCATGTCGTCGGTTTCGACGCCGAGGAGGCTGCACGGTGGTCGGCAGGACTGTCGGCCAGCGTCATCGTCGTGCCGCGGGCCAACCAGGTGCTCACCGAGATCCTCCATGACGAAATGGCCGCGACCGCGAAGGCCACGGTGGTGCAGGTGGACTCGAGTGGTGGCGGCACCGGGGTGAGCACCCTGGCGGTCGGACTGGCATGGGCTGCCGCGAGATCAGGGATGAAGGTCGGGCTGGTCGAGCTCGATCCTCACGCCGGCGGGATCGATCTGTTGTTGGGTATCGAGAGGACGGACGGGTGGCGGTGGCCTGAGTTGGCCTCGGCGCGTGGAGTGACCACCGATCTGGGGTCCCACCTGCCATCGATTGACGGCGTCGAGGTGGTCAGCGCGGGAAGGGTGGGTGCCCAGGTGCCTCCAGCGGCGCGCCGGGCCGTGGTGGATTCCCTGTCGGGGGATCACGATCTCGTCGTGGTGGATCCAGGACACGTGTCGGCCCCGGAGGTGTCGGTTGACGTCAGGGTCGGTGTGGTCGCCGCCGATCTCAGGTCTGTCATGACCGCGCGAGGCCAGGACCTGCCCAACCTGCTGGTGGTCAGGCGTGGCCCTGGGCGATCGATGTGTGACGAGGACATCGAGTCGGTACTGGGAGTCCGACCGGACGTCGTGGTGAGGGATGACCGCCGTCTGGTTCGTGGGCAGGGCGACGCCGAGGCACCGTGGGTGGTGGCATCTCGACGATGGCGTCGCCGGTGCCAGGATCTGGCTGAGATGGTGATGTGCGCATGAGCGGCGACGAGCCAGACCGTCAGCTGGTCGAGCCGGTGCGTCGTCGGCTGGCAGGTCTTGGCCGTGACTGGACGCCGATGGACGTCGCCCACGCCATCCTCGACTGCGGTCGGGTGGCCTCCGACAAGACGGTATTGGCAGTCGTCGAGGAGCTGCGTCGGACCAGTACCGGGGCGGGCCGTCTGGAGCCTCTCCTGGTGACCGATGGGGTCACGGATGTCCTGGTCAACGGCCCGGACCAAGTGTTCATCGACCGCGGCAAGGGGCTGGAACTGACCGACGTCACCTTCAGTGGACCAGAGGAAGTGCGGGCGTTGGCGGTGCGCCTGGCAGCTGCGGTGGGACGTCGTCTTGATGACGGCAACCCGTGGGTGGATGCCCGGTTGCCTGACGGCACCCGAGTTCATGCCGTCCTCGACGTCCTGGCCCGACCGGGAACCTGTCTCAGCCTGCGCGTGCCATCGCGACGTAACCTGTCCCTCGACGACTGGGTGGCCTGGGGATCGATGACCCCGGGGTGCCGACAGATTATCGACGAGATCCTCATCCGCAAGCTGGCCTTCCTGGTGACTGGAGGCACCGGAACCGGCAAGACGACCCTGCTGTCGGCAATGCTGACGAGTCTGCCAGCGGATCAGCGGCTGATCATCGTCGAAGATTCCCGGGAGATCTGGATAGACCATCCGCACTGGGTGTCGATGGAGGCCCGGGCCGCCAATTCCGAGGGCAAAGGTTCCGTCACCCTCACGGACCTGGTGCGGCAGTGCCTGCGCATGAGGCCCGATCGGATCGTCCTGGGAGAGGTGCGAGGTGCCGAACTGCGGGACCTCCTCATGGCTCTCAACACGGGTCATGAGGGCGGATGCGGGACGGTGCACGCCAACGGTGTGGCCGAGGTGCCAGCTCGTCTGGAGGCCCTTGCCGCCCTGGGCGGCCTGTCGCGAGACGCGGCTTCGGCCCAGATCACCGCAGCCCTGCATACCGTCATCCACCTGGAACGGGGATCGTCAGGGCGACGGGTGGCCAAGATCGGCGTCTTCACTGACGTCGACGGTCGAGCAGTTGTGCTGCCAGCCGTGCGATGGGACGCGGATGGTGCAACGAGCCTCGGTGCGGGTGCCGGGAGATTGTCCGAGCTGCTGGGGACGGAGGTGGCCCCATGATGATCGTGGCGGCCGCGGCCCTCATGGGTGTGGCGGTGTGGATGGTGGTCCCGCCTCCCATGAGACGACAAGAGGGACGACGCCCGCCAGCCTGGTCAGTGGTGCCGGCCGGGATTGTGGCCGTCGGGTTGGTGTGTGGCATCAGCGGTGTGGTGTGGGCCGTCATGGCCACTGCAGTGGGAGGGACGGTGTTCATCGTCGTGCGGAGACAGCGACGACGAACCCAGACTCTCAGAGGCGGACAGGAAGTGGCTCGGGCGACGAGAGCCCTGGCAGGCCGAGTGTCGGTCGGGGAGATCCCGGCCATGGCCTTGGACCACGTTGCTGACGATGTCGAGGTGCTGGCCCGGGCCAAGAGGGCCCAAGCGGTGGGAGGAAGTGTTCCCGACGCCCTCATCGCGACCGCCCGTCAACCGGGAATGGCGGGTTTGGTGCCCCTGGCCCATGCCTGGCAGTTGGCCGCGACGACGGGTGCTCCACTCGCCCCAGCTGCCAAGTCAGTGGCGGAAGGAACCGCTCGGCGGGCTCGCCTGGAAGCCACCTTGGACTCCGAACTCGCCGCGGCCAGGGCGTCTGGACGGATCATGGGCCTGCTGCCCTTCGTCGGGTTGCTCATGGGACATCTCGTCGGGGCGCGCCCGACGGTCTTCCTGACGACCACCTGGTTGGGGAGGGCCTGCCTGGTGGGTGCGACCCTGCTGGCCTGTGTCGGGGTGCTGTGGAGCGAGTCCCTGGCGGATCGTGTGGCGAGGGAGGCCCTGCCATGACGGACATCGATGTGGACAGAACGCTGATTCCAGCAATGGTGATGGCTGCAGTAGCGGCCTGGCTGATCGTCCTACCAGCGGGGGAATCTCGAACGAAATCTCGCAAACGTTCTCCGGCCTGGCTTGCCCCTCGCAGCGGTGCCCCCGCTCCCGAGGTTCGGGTCGTGGCGGGCCTGGCGGCCGGGTGCGGGGTCATGGCCGCAGTTTCCTGGTCCTTCCCGGTGGCAGTAGTGGTCGCCGGGGCTGCCGGAGCCGTGGTGTGGTGGGGATCTGGGCGGCTGGAGTCTTCTGCGCATCGGCGGGAGGAGCAGCGGAGGGCGGCCCAACTGCCAGAAACCCTCATGATGCTCTCCAGCGCGATGGAGGCCGGCCTGCCCTTGCGATCGGCGGTGACGACGGTGGCGGAATCCTTGGACGGGCCCTGTGCTGAGGACTTGCGCCGGTTGGCGTCATCCCTGGCTGCTGGGGTTCCGGATTCCAAGGCCTGGAGCGTCCTCGCGTCGGCGCCGGTGTGGAGAGATCCGGCTCAGGACGTCTCACGAGCCGTTGATTCGGGCGAGGGTGTCAGTGAGCTGTTGTCGGCCCACGCCGCGCAATTGCAGATCGCTGCTGCCGAGCAGGCGGGGAAGAAGGCACGCAAGGCCGGCGTCGACGCCATCGGCCCGCTGGTCTGCTGTCACCTCCCAGCCTTCCTGCTGGTTGGGGTGGTGCCGATTATCGCCGGGATGGTGCTCGGGGTGGTGTGACGAGGGTGACGGCCGTGCTTGAGGGTGCGGCCGGCATCGTCATGTCCATGGCAAAAGTGGTTATCCACAAGGGGTTGAGACGGTCGTGCGGGGGTTGTCCACAGAAATGAAAAAGGTGACGGATCTCGAGGGTTCAGACGACAACTGAAGGTGTGAGGCGTGGGCCTCACCTCGGCCGGGAGTGGTCCGGCCGCAAGAACAGACAGGAGACGACAGTGTCTGAGAAGAACCCAACGACTGAACCCGTCATCTCTGCAAGGTCCCTCGACCTGGTTGGTTCAACCGAAGCTGCGGTGGAACCATCAGCTCGGGGACGATACCGAGCAGCCCGCAACAAACTCATCGATCGCGGCATGGCCACCGCAGAGTACGCCGTCGGCATTCTTGCTGCCGTCGCCCTCGCCCTGGTGATGTTGAAGATCGTCACTCACCAGGAGGTCTTCACTAAGTTGCTCAAGCTGGTCGTCGGCATCATCGGCAAGGCCGGAGGCATGCTGCCGTGATCAGGCTGACTCGTCGTGGTGGGCGTCAACGGGCGTCCGCCACGCCGGGTCGCTCCTCGCGGCGATCCGGACAGAACGCGTCGCGGGGAATGGTGACGGTCGAGATGGCCGTCAGTCTCATCACGGCAGCCCTGGTCGTGGTGGCCAGCTGCTGGGTGGTGGGGCTGGTGGTCGTCGAGGATACCTGTCGCACGACGGCTGCCCAGGTGGCCCGCCAAGTGGCTCGTGGCGACACAGCCTCGGCACGTCAGGCCGAGAGACACGCCCCGACCGGGGCGCAGGTGTCAACCAGGTCCTCGGGTGGCTGGGTTGAGGTGACGGTCCAGGTTGATCGGTCCCTGGGACGGCTCGGACCGGTTCATCTGCGCGGTCAGGCGCGCTCGCCGATGGAACCGGGGGAGTCATGAGGAGGTGGTGTCATCGCTGCTCGTCCGGTGGTCGCGATGCGCGCCGGGAACGAGGCTCGGGAACCGTGATACTGGCGGCTGCCGGGGTGGGATTCGTCGCGGCGGTCTGGCTGTCCATCCTGGTGACGGGATGGTGGTCGGCCGGTCATCGCGCTGAGGAGGTGGCCGACATGGCTTCCTTGGCGGCCGGACGAGCTGAAGCCCTCGGTGAGTCGGGATGTCCGGTCGCGTATCAGACGGTGCGGGCGAACGGAGCTCAGCTGATGGCTTGTGAGGTGCGTGGTGGACCGACGGGGTTCACCGTCATCGTCGATGTGGGGATGAGGCTCCACCGCGGATGGGAGTTGCCTGGCATGCCCACGACGGTGGTGAAAACCTCTCGAGCCGGCCCGGTCGAGTGAGCCGGAAACAGGAGGTTGGCAAGGAAGAACACGTGTGACGTCGAGACCGTCAGTGATCCGTCCCCAGCGTCGCGGTCATGATCAGCCAGGTGATCGTGCACGGATACCGCAGTAATTCGTGACCTCGTCATGGAGCTGGGGCGGATCACCGTCGTCACTGGGTGCCATTCTCAGTAGGTAATTCGCTCATGCGGAGGAAGGGTCGAAGACCCTGGGGGATTACTCCATCGCCGCACCGGCGGTCATCGTCCAGCGATCCGACAGGTATTGCCGGGGTGGCAGGCGACGTCTGAACTGAGATCAGGTTCCCAGCGGATCCATCTCCGCTGTCAACGCGGCCGCCGATGCCTTGTCGAGCATCTGATTGGCGTTACCGCACTTGGGCGAGACGACGCAGGCAGGACACCCCGACTCGCACTCACACTGGGCCAGCCGCAGAGCGGTCGCATGCCACCACTCCTCGGCCTTGTCGAAACCGGCCTGCGCGAAACCAGCCCCACCGGCCTGGCCATCGTGGATGACGATGGTGCACACCCCGGTATCGGGCAGCATGACCGTCGACACCCCGCCGACATCCCACCGATCGCACGGCGAGAACATCGGCAACAGCCCGATCGCGGTGTGCTCGCAACCATGAGCCGCCCCCGCCAGATGAACCGCATCCAGTCCCAGCTTGTCGACGACCTCGTCAGGGATGACCCACCAGCACGCCTGGGTGATCATGGTGTGGGTGGGCATCTCCAGGGCTGTGGAGTCCCAGACGTCATTGGTGATCTCGTCGCGACGCAGATATCCGACGACCTGTTCGGTCAGTTCCACCTGCCCGCATGCCACATAGCCCGGCCCAAAATCTCGGCGCTTCTCCTCCTGGATGATGCGTACCGTTGACGCCGATTGTGGCTGGGTCCAGTAGCCCGGCAGACCCTGGTGCACCAGGGCGTAGTGCTCGGCGGGGTCATACTCGTCGATCAACCACTGGTCGCCCTGGTGCAGGTACACCGCTCCCGGATGAACCGTTCGATCCCCGGCGGCCTCGTCGACCACCCCGATGACTCGACCGGTGGACCGATCGATGATGTCAATCCCCTTGCCAGCTGCCGATCTCAGGTCGATGGCGTCGACAGCTCGCCCCGGGCGGGTCCAGAACAGCCGATTCCCACGTCGTCGCAGCACCTTCTGGGCTGCCAACATCTCGCACATTCCGGCGAAGGCTGACCCGTAGAACTCCTCGTCGGCAGGGGAGAGGTAGGCCTCCTGGGCGGCCGCAGCCAGATGCGGACCGAGGACATAAGGGTTGTCTGGATGCAGGACTGTCGACTCCACCGACGAGGAGAACAACAGTTCTGGGTGGTTGAAGAGGTACTGATCCAGCGGATTCTCCCGGGCCATGAGGACGACGAGGGCGTCACGTCCGGACCGGCCGGCGCGACCGGCCTGCTGCCACAGGGACGACAGTCGTCCGGGATATCCGGCGATGACGACGGCGTCCATCCCCGAGACGTCCACCCCCAGCTCCAGGGCGTTCGTCGCCACCACGGCTCGCACGGATCCGTTTTGCAACCCGGCTTCGATGGCTCGACGATCCTCGGGCAGGTATCCGGCGCGATAGGAGGCGATCCACGCCCCACCGGTCACCCGGTCCTGGGCGTGGGCAGAGATGACCTCTGCCAGTGACCGTGAGGCGACGAAACAGATCGTCTGCATCCCGGCGTCGGCAAGGTCCGCCACCAACCCGGTGGCGTCGCTGGACACCGACTCGGCCGGCTGCCACAGCACGACGTCGCGTCCCGGATGGGGAGAGCAGTCTTCGTCGACGACATCGACCTTCTCCACTCCGAGCAGACGCGCCCCGGCCTCAGCCGCATTCGTTGACGTCGCACTCGACAGCAGGAAGACCGGATCAGCCCCGTGCATCCGGCAGAGCCTGCGAAGCCGACGGATGACCTGGGCCACGTGGGCCCCGAAGACCCCGCGGTACCGATGTGCCTCGTCGATGACGACATACCTCAGACTTCCCAGTAGGGAGGCCCACCGAGAGTGGGAGGGCAACACTGTGTGGTGCAGCATGTCTGGATTGGTGAGGACGTACCGGGCCTGCTCCCGGGCGAATCGACGCTCGGCGTCGTCGGAGTCACCGTCGAGGGTGGAAACCAACCAGTTGCGCGGCCCGATCTCGCGACAGACCCGGTCCTGGTCGTGGGCCAGGGCCTTCGTCGGGGCCAGATACAAGGCGCTGTTGCGTTTCAGGGAATCGCGCAGGGAGGCCGACAGATTCGGGGTGGGCGGGTCAGGCAGCACCGGAGTCGTCGACGCCGTCGCCGCCATGATGGGCAACAGGTAGGCCAAGGTCTTGCCAGATGCCGTTGCGGTGCAGATGGCGGTGTGGTGTCCGGCTTTCGCCAACTCTGCTAGCAGCGCTTGATGCTCCCACGGGTGTGAGATGCCGGCCTTCTCCACGGCTTTGCGACAATCCTCGGGCAGCCATGACGGCCACTCACAGGTGCGCCCAGACGCAGCGTCACGATGATCGACGTGCACCACTTGGGGGCTGGCCAGCAGTCGTGACACAGTCCTGCCGTCGGGTATCGACGGGACAGATGGAACGGCCACGCGCCAAGATTGCCACCATGGGCAGACACCTCACCGCCGACGAGATCGAACAGCTGCGGAACACCTTCATTGATATCGGCTTCCTCACGGACCCCGTTATGGCCGCCATCGGGGACCCCGGGCAGCTCGGACTGACGAGAAACAGCACCACCCCGGCCGCCCGGGCCCTCGTGGGTCGCACCGATCCGCTGGCTGGGGCCATCCGGCTCTGGCTGCTTCAACAGCAGGTCCCCGCCGAGCAGCTCTCGCCACTGCCACTGGAGACCCTCGCCGAGGCAGGAATCGTGAGCGTCGACGGGCCGACGGTCCGTGCCCTGGTCGACCTGCGTCCCTACGGTTCTCCCGACGACGGCGCCTCCGGCTGGACTGTCTCCGACCTCACCCCGGGATTGGACAGGGTCATCACCAAAACCCGCTCCGACTACGTGTTGGGCGTCTCGCCGGCATCGGTGTCCCTGACCCAGATGGCCGTTCCCACCCATGTCGGGAGCGCCCTGGACATGGGTTGTGGATGTGGCGTGCAATCCCTGCACCTGTCTCGCCACGCTGACCGTGTCGTTGCCACTGACATCAATCCACGAGCCCTTCAGATGGCCGAACTCACGTGCCGTCTTTCCCATGCGGACGTGGACATTCGGGAAGGGTCCCTCTACGACCCTGCTGGAGATGACACTTTCGACCTCATCGTCACCAATCCGCCATACGTCATGGCCCCTCCCAGCCCGGACGGTCAGCGTCTGGTCTACCGAGAAGGCGGATTCTCCGGCGACGGCCTGGTGGAAGCCGTCGTCCGTGGCGCCCCTGCCCGCCTCAACGACGGCGGCATGCTTCAGGTTCTCGCCAACTGGGCCCACATCGGAGATCAGCCGTGGTCCGAGCGACTGGCCACCTGGGTCGAGGGGACTGGCTGTGACCTGTGGGCTGTCGAGCGGGAACACCTCGACGTCTGCGAATACATCGAGACGTGGCTCACTGATGCCGGCCTCGACGGATCCCCTCAATGGCGTCCTCGCTACGACGAGTGGCTGTCCTACTTCGACACCCTCGACGTCACCGGTGTCTCCCTGGGTTGGATCACGCTGACGAAGGCTGGTCGCGACGAGCCGGATCTGTCCTTCGAGGAATGGCCCTGGCAGGTCGCACAACCCATCGGAGGGACGATGGCCCAGCGAGCCCAGGCCGTCACCTGGGCTCGTCTGAGTGACGAGGACCTGGTGGCCCGGCGCTGGCGTATTGCCTCTGACGTCGACAACGAGACCACCGGACGCCCCGGGGCCACCGATCCGGAGCACATCGTGCTGCGTCAGCGTCGAGGGTTGTGCCGTGCCGTGGAGATGACGACGGCCTCCGGTGGGGTGCTGGGAGCCTGCGACGGGGAACTCACCCTGGGACAGATCACCGGCGCCGTCTCGGCGATCCTCGAGGTCGACCATGAGGACGTCCTCGCCGAGGTGCTCCCGCTGGTCCGCGAGTGCCTGCGTCACGGCATCCTCGAGGCTGCCTGAGTCCTTCAGAACCGGTGGACGATGACCACTCTAGCCCCGGTGGCAGGGGTGTTCCTCGGTGCGCTATTTTTGGTGAGTAAATCATCAAAAAGGAGAACTGATGACCGATCACCAGGAGATCCCCCTCACCGAGACCCATCACTGCAGCTGTGGCGAAAGCAATGCCGGACTGCCCGAGCTCGACGTGCGCACCATTCCGCACGCCATACGCCACGGTGCCGTCATCGGTGCCTTCGCCCAGCTGCAGCCGGGCGCCTCGATGGTTCTCATTGCCCCACACAATCCGCTGCCCCTGCTGAGCCAGCTCGAGCAGATCAATGGATCCCTCGGCATCGAGTACCTCACCGAGGGCCCGGAGGAGTGGCACATCAAGCTCACCAAGCAGGCCTGAGGCTTTCTCGCAGGATGTGAACGCGCCCTGCCCTCGACCTCCTGCCGTCCAGCCCGAAACAGGCTGGCCGAACAGGCTCGTCGGGGGCAGGGTGTTCTCGTTGCGAGCGAACTCGAGGTGCTCGATGCGACGGCTGTTGTTACGGTTGACGCGCGACCACCGGCGACGGTGCCGCTACATTGGGTCGCGGACCGTCCTCCTCGGGGCAGCCCACATCACGTCAACGGAGAAGGCAGGAATGTCACCGACCAAGAGCCTCGTCATCGTCGAGTCACCCCACAAGGCCACGATGATTGCCGGGTACCTGGGGCCCAAGTACACCGTGCGAGCCAGCCAGGGTCACGTGCGAGATCTGCCCACCAGCGCCTCCGAGGTGCCCGCCAAGTACAAGGGTCAGTCCTGGGCGCGCACCGGCGTCAATGTTGACGACGAGTTCACTCCCATCTACGTCGTCTCCCCGGAGAAGCGGTCGACGATCCGTGAGCTCAAGGGCCTGCTCAAGGAGTCCGACGAACTTCTGCTCGCCACCGATGGTGACCGCGAGGGAGAGGCCATTGCCTGGCATCTGCTCGACGAACTCAAGCCCAAGGTTCCGGTGCGCCGGATGGTCTTCAACGAGATCACCGAGAAGGCTATCAACGAGGCCGTCGCCAACACCCGTGAACTTGACACCGACCTCGTCGACGCTCAGGAGACCCGACGCATCCTTGACCGTCTCTATGGCTACGAGGTCTCCCCAGTGCTGTGGAAGAAAGTGCTTCCGCGGCTGTCCGCCGGTCGTGTGCAGTCGGTGGCGACCCGTCTGGTCGTCGACCGTGAGCGTGAGAGGATAGCCTTCACCAGCGCCAATTACTGGGACATGGAGGCCGTTCTGGCCGCCAAGTCCGATGAGTTCAACGCTCGTCTCGTCGCCCTGGACGACACCAAGATCGCTGCCGGACGCGACTTCGACTCCCACGGCGACCTCACCTCCAAGGTGTGCCGCCTCGACGAGGCCACCGCGACCACCATCGCGAAGGCCCTGGAGAAGGCCTCGTTCTCCGTCACCAAGGTCGAGTCCAAGCCGTACACCCGTCGTCCGTACGCTCCTTTCCGCACCACGACCCTGCAGCAGGAGGCCGGCCGTAAACTCGGCTTCACCTCCCAGCGCACCATGTCGGTGGCCCAGGAGCTTTACGAGGGCGGCTACATCACCTACATGCGTACCGACTCGGTGGCCCTGTCCCAGGAGGCCATCCGTGCGGCCCGCAGCCAGGCCGCTGAGCTCTACGGTTCCGACCACATCCCGGACAAGCCGCGCATCTACGCCTCCAAGGTCAAGAACGCTCAGGAGGCCCACGAGGCCATCCGTCCCGCCGGCGAGCACTTCCGCACCCCGGCCGAGACCGGCCTGACCGGCGACAAGTTCAAGCTCTACGAGCTCGTCTGGATGCGTACCCTGGCCTCCCAGATGGCTGACGCCAAGGGCGAGACTCTCTCGGTGACGATCGGCGCCACCCCGTCCTCCCCGATCAGCGTTGCCGACGGTCACGTCAGGACTGCCACCTTCACGGCATCCGGTCGTACCATCACCTTCCACGGCTTCCTGCGCGCCTACGTCGAGTCGGTCGACGAGGGAGCCTCCGACGACGCCCAGAAGCGCCTGCCCCAGCTCTCGCAGGGCCAGGACCTGGATCCGCGCGAGGTGACGGCCAACGGTCACGACACACGTCCGCCGGCCCGCTACACCGAGCCCAGTCTGGTGGCGAAACTCGAGGAGCTGGAGATCGGCCGTCCGTCGACCTACGCCTCGATCATCCGCACCATTACCAGCCGTGACTACGTCTTCAAGAAGGGATCGGCCCTCGTTCCGACCTGGCTGGCCTTCGCCGTCACCAGGCTGCTCGAGGAACACTTCTCCAACCTCGTCGACTACCAGTTCACCGCCGACATGGAGGAGACCCTCGATCAGATTGCGCGCGGCAACGCTGACCGCGTCGCGGTGCTCTCGACCTTCTACTTCGGCCAGACCAAGTCCGACGACGGTGACGTCCCGACGCCCGCCGAGGGCCACGAGGGACTGCACCAGCTCGTCACCGAGCTCGGGGACATCGACGCCCGGTCCATCTGCACCTTCCCGATCGGAGACTCCGTCGTCGTCCGGGTGGGTCGCTATGGCACCTACGTCGAGGACTCCGAGGGCAACCGGGCCAACGTCGACGACGCCCTTCCCCCCGACGAACTCACCATCAAGGCTGCCAAGGAGCTGCTGGCAAGCCCGAACGGTCAGGATCGCGAGCTCGGGCTGGACCCGCACAGCCACCGTCCGATCGTGGCCCGCAATGGCCGTTTCGGTCCCTACGTCACCGAGGTGCTCGACGACGACGAGGCCACCGAGGTCGTCGAGACGACCACCAAGGACGGCAAGAAGCGTCGCACCAAGCGCAAGGTGAAGCCGCGCACCGCCAGCCTGTTCAAGTCGATGAATCTCGAGACCGTCACCCTCGACGATGCTCTCAAGCTGCTCTCCCTGCCACGCGTGGTGGGCACGGCCGCCGACGGCGCCGAGATCACCGCTCAGAACGGACGCTATGGGCCGTACCTCAAGAAGGGCACCGACTCGCGCTCCCTGGGCAGCGAAGAGGAGATCTTCTCCATCACTCTGGAGCAGGCCGAGGCCATCTACGCCCAGCCCAAACAACGCGGTCGCGCGGCCGCAAAGCCGCCGCTGCGTGAGCTCGGCGAGGACCCGACCTCCGGGCGTCCGATCGTCGTCAAGGACGGCCGTTTCGGCCCTTACGTCACCGACGGCGAGACCAACGCGACCCTGCGCAGGGACGACTCGGTCGAGGCCATCACCCCCGAGCGCGCACAGGAGTTGCTGGCCGAGAAGAGGGCCAAGGGCCCGGCCAAGAAGAGGACGACGCGGAAGACGACCACCCGCAAGACCACTGCGAGGAAGTCGACGACCAAGTCCACCTCGAGGTCCACGTCTTCCAAGTCGACCACGACGAAGAAGGCAGCTGCGAAGTCGTCGTCAGGAAGCTGAGATGACCACGGCGTGGCATTCGGGAAGCACCGAACCGTTGTACTTCGAGTTGGCGTGGACGGCTGCTCGACCGGTTCCGCCCGACCTGCACACCACCGTCGCCACTGTCGGGGCGCGTCGCACCATCGAGTGCGAGGTCACCCTGCTCGATTCCCCGGACCACCGACTGCTGAGATCGGGAATCGTCATCGCTCACCGCGTCGTCGACGGGCTGGGAGAGTGGTACATGGACGCTCCGGAATGGTCGTCATGGCTTCCGGTTGCTCGGTCGGTGGCCCTCGACGCGGCCGGTGAGCTGCCCCGGGACTTCACCTGCCTGGCTCGTCCGTTCTTGCGTGGGGCGACCCTGTGTCCGGTGGCGGCCCTGTCCTGGGAGCGCAACGAGACCATGCTGGAGGCCCCTGACTCCACCAAGTTGGCCCTTATCCGCGACGACCGGATTGCCGTCGTCCAATCCGGGGTGACGACGTCGAGGGTTCGCGAGCTGACCATCAACCCGCGTCGGGGTCTCACGGAGGGTCAGCGGGAATGGCTCACCAACCGCATCTTCGCTCTGGGTGGGGTTCCCGTCACCCGTCATCCCTCGGTGCTGCGCCGCCTGGGCCCGGGTGCCGGAGCCCTGACCGATTACCCACGTCCTCATCTGCATGACGGTGCCGGTACGCAGGCGTGGGTGTCGGCCCAGCTGGCCGGGCGACTGCGCGACGTCGTCGAGGCAGACCTGGCCGCGCGGTGCCAGGGAATGGACCTCGGGTCGACTGAGACGAAACGTACCGAGCCGCGCGTCCTTCCCGAGTCCCCGGACCGCACTGACCTGGTTGGCATGGGGTACGACCCGGTGACGACCTCGGCTCCCAGCATCCACGACGGCACTCATGGGTCCATTCGGCCTCTCCAGAAGGAGATTCATGCGCTGTCGGAGGCCCTTGACGCGATGTCGGGTCTGCTCGATCCGCCATGGGTCGATCGTGCCCGGGATCTGTGTCTGCGGATGATGAAGCTGGACCCCAGCCACATCAGCATCCACAGCCTGCCCCGTGAGTACTACCAGTTGCTCGAGGAGATGACGGCGGCGGCGCGGTCGCCGCGTGTGACTGTTGATCCCGACCTGCCCGCCCGTTCGACGATGAAGCGCATGCTCAAGGAGTCGGTCGCTCATGCGGTGGCAGTCTGCGACGACATCGAGGACTCCCAGGGATGGGCGGCCGCCGAGACGTCTGCCCGTCATGCTGCCGCAGTCGCCGGCATCCTTGACACCGGTCGAGCCGAGAAGGTGGCCAAGCGGCTGCGCCCGGTCGTCAAGGAACTGGCCCGGACCAAGAACAACGTGACCGAGGACGTCGACGTCTCCGGGATGTCTCCCGAGCAGGCTTTCGAGGCTGGACGTCAGGTGGAGCGGGCTCGGGCGGCCATGTCCGCATCCCGGCAATCGTTCCGGGACGACTGGCCACAGCATCGTCGCAAGATTCTGAAGGCTCTCCATGACTGATCAGCAGACTCGCACCGGACGCGATCTGGGCGGCCTCTTCATCGTCCTCGAGGGTGGGGACGGTGCCGGCAAGACGACTCAGTCCCGGCTACTCGACCAATGGCTGACGAGTCAGCGCATTTCGCATCTCATGACCCGTGAGCCCGGTGGCTCCGGGCTCGGGCAGAGGATCCGGGAACTGGTGCTGTTCCCCGACTCGGCGGAGATCTGCCCGCGTGCCGAGGCCCTGCTCTACAACGCTGACAAGGCTCAACATGTCGAGCAGGTGATCATGCCGGCTCTACGTGAGGGCAAGGTCGTCGTCTGTGATCGCTACATCGACTCGACGATCGCCTATCAGGGGGCCGGGCGCGTCCTCGATCCTGAGGAGGTGGCCCAACTCGCGAGTTGGGCGACGGCTGGCCTCGTCCCCGATCTGACGGTGTTGCTCGACGTTGATCCCTCCGAGGGGGCCGGAAAGATTGCCGCCAAGGATCGTATGGAGGCGGCCGGTGAGGAGTTCCACCGGCGGGTTCGCCAACACTTCCTCGACCTTGCGGATACTCACCCAGAGCGCTATCTCGTCCTCAACGCTCGGAAGCGTCGTGAGGAGATCCGCGATGCCGTCAGCAAGCAGGTGAGCGAACTCCTCGACCGGTGAGCAATCGAACGCCGTCACTACGAAGGTGTCGGCATGATCTGCAACGATGATCCCGTGAGCGATGTGTTGACCGGTGTGTGGGCCGATCTCGTGGGTCAGGAGAAGGCCGTCAAGGTGCTGCGCCGTGCGGCGGAGTCGCAACCGGGTCGCTCCTCCCACGCCATGAGCCATGCCTGGCTCATCACCGGACCGCCAGGATCGGGCCGGTCCAACGCGGCGAAGGCCTTCGCGGCTGCATTGCAGTGCGCCGAGCACGGCTGCGGACAATGCAATGCCTGCCGAACCACCTTGTCAGGCGCTCATCCGGACGTCACCCTGGTCCGCACCGAGGCGCTGTCCATCGGTGTCGACGAAGTGCGTGAATTGGTGCGACGAGCGGCGATGAACCCGGCGCACGGTCGTCATCAGGTGGTCGTCGTCGAGGACGCGGATCGCATTACCGAACGAGGCGCGGATGCCTTACTCAAGGCCATCGAGGAGCCAGCGCCGAAGACCGTCTGGCTGCTGTGCGCGCCCACTCCTGAGGACGTCATCGTGACGATCAGGTCTCGGTGTCGACGTCTCCATCTGGCCACCCCGCGCGACGAAGCTGTGGCAGACCTACTGACTCGACGTGACGGGATCCCCCCTGAGATGGCCGCCGAGGCTGCTCGAGCTGGCCAGGGCCACATCGGCCGGGCACGCCGTCTGGCTCGCGATGAGGAGGCTCGAGCGCGCCGCAACGCCATCGGTGAGCTCCCTACCCGGCTGCGGAGCCTGGGGGATTGCCTGCAAGCAGCCGAGGACCTCGTCAACCAGGCCAGCGAGGAGGCCGCCGCTGCCACCGCTGAGTCCGATGCCTCCGAGCGCGCCGAGCTGGAGAAGGCCCTGGGATTTGGTTCCGCACGGGCTCGTCCGCGCAATGCACAGGCTGCGATCCGGGATCTGGAGAAGCAGCAGGCCGCGCGGTCGAAGCGACTTCAGCGGGACGCCTTGGATCGCGTCCTGACGGAGCTGACCGCCTATCACCGCGATGTGTTGGCCATCCAGACCGGGGCAGTACGTCCGGAGGAGGAGAACGCTCTGCGAGGGGCTCGGCTGGTCAATGCCGGCTGGTCAGCCTCCTTGCACCGGGTGGCGCATTCCCAGAGCCCCGAACACACCGTTGCCACCATCGACGCCATCTTGGACGCGAGGAACTCCCTCGAGCACGGCGTCACCCCGTTGCTCGTGATGGAAACTCTCCTCATCGCCATGACGGGAGCAGCTCGCTCTCTGGCGAATCCCACTTGTCAAGGCCTGACGAAGTGAATGACAACGGTGTGTTGCACCACTGCCGGAGCCATTTTCGTGGCACAGTGTGAATGTGCCGTACCGTATCCTCGGTGCGGTCCCCAAGTCGTGAGGATTGAGCGTGAGCAAGGCGATCAAGAGGACTGCAGCGGACTCCACCGACGCCGAGACCACCCGGGTCATCCAGACGGGGGCCTCCCGCGTGGATGCCGATGCCAACCGCACTGAAGTCATCAAGCCCAGCGATTCGGCGGACTCGGAGCGCACCAGCGTCATCGACGACGACGTATTCCGTCCCGACACCGAGAAGACCCGCGTCGTTGATGATCGTGAGTTCGAGGAGGAGCGTCGCCGCCGTGAGCTGGCTGATCAGCGTGCCCGTGAGCGTGCTGACCGTCAGGCGATCGAGGCTGAGCGTCAGCGTCGTGCCGCCCATGCCGAGCCCGAGCCGGAGCCAGTGGCTGAGCCGACCCCCAAACGCACCACCGACAAGGCCATGGCCTCCTTGGGCATGTTCCTGTTCCGCATCGTCGTCGGCGGTATCCTGGGCATCCACGGGTTCCAGCACCTCACCCAGCGTGATCTGACCCTGCGCGCCGTGCAGACCCTCCCGTTGCCCAGCGGATACGCCCAGACCGGCGTATGGGTGCTCGGCATCTGCGAGTGCATTGCTGCCGTGTGCATCATCCTCGGCCTGTTCACCCGCATCGCCGGAGTCGGCGTCATCATCATCATGGTGTTGGCGTTGACCTTCATCTTCTGGGGCAGTTTCGCCATCTTCAAGACCATGGGCTTCAAGGGGGAACTGGAGCTCCTGCTAGCCGGATGCGGTGTTCTGCTGCTCTTCCTGGGCGCCGGTGGTTGGTCAATTGACGCCGCCTACCGGCGCAGCCGTGCCGCTGCGAAGGCTGAGGAGGCCGGCTACTGAGCCGAGTCGTAGCGGTCGCCTTCCGCGAATACGGACAACTTTTCCACCTCGACGTCGGGACTCTCGACGTCGAGGTGGGTTCATGGCTGCTCTACCCCACCCCTGACGGCCCGCTGGTGTGTCGGTGTGTGTGGGGGCCGGAAGAGGTTGTTCTTGATGGGGCCCTGCCGGTCTGCGCAGGTGTCGCCGATGACGAGGCCGTCGCCGCGGCGGCCCAGGACCGACACCACCGGGATGAGATCTTGCAGACCGCTCGGCGCACCGTCGAGGACCTCGGCGTCGAGATGGAGGTCCTGGCGATCGACCTGGTGGAGTCCGACGATGATCGCCTCATCGCGGTGTACTTCCGCGCTCCCCACCGGGTTGAGTTCGCCACCATTGTCGGGCCACTGGCGCGACGGCTGCACGCACGCATAGACCTGCGTCAGCTGCGCGGCCGAGACACCGCCCGAGCCGTCGGCGGGGTAGGGGCGTGTGGCCGTCCGCTGTGTTGCGCGACCTTCCTGCCCGAGCCGTTGTCGGTGCCGAATCGTCTCGTCACCGAGCAGGGGATGGCGTCCAATCCCTTGGCAGTGACCGGGGCATGCGGCAAACTCATGTGCTGCCTGCGCTACGAGTCTCCCTATTACGCCGATTTCGAGGCTGCCCTGGGAGAAGCCAGCGGCCCGGACGGTCCGGGTTGTCCGCTGGTGTCGGCCTGCTCGACAGCTGGACGACGCCGGCTGCAAGAGGAGCGCAAAGATGCCAGACCCAGGAGGTCCCCATGACTCGACGCGATCCGCGACGACGCACGATTGCCGCGGCCTTGGTCGCCTGCTCCCTGTTCTCGGTGACAGCCTGCACCACTGAGGAGCCCACCTCGGGGCCGACGATCACTCAATCCGCCTCGCCGACCCAGCAGTCCGCCACCCCGAGCCCCATGCCCTCGCCGTCCGTGACGGCGTCAGTCAAGCCGACCCAGGGGAAAGCTGACCCGAACCCTCCGGTCGCTTCGTTCGATCCCAAGGCCCATGCCCACTTGGAGGGTCCGGAGAGCCCGGACCGCCAGACCATGCACCCCGCATCGCAGGACGACAAGCAGTTCAGCAAGCCGCCAGCCGGTAAGGGGATGAACCGATACCTGTCGCGCAAGATTTCGTGGCATGCGTGCGGGAACTTCCAGTGTTCCAAGGTTCTCGTGCCGTTGGACTGGGATGATCCGAATGGTCCGGCGATTACCTTGGCCCTCAAGCGCAAGCCAGCGGAGTCGTCGTCGAAGGCGACCCTCTTCGTCAATCCCGGTGGCCCTGGCGGTTCCGGCCAGGAGATGGTGGACAGCTTCAAGTCCTCCGCCTTCCCGAACCACGACGTCATCGGGTGGGATCCGCGCGGAACCGGCCAGTCCACCCACGTTGACTGCGGCCCGGCGAAGACGATGGACGCCTTCTTCAACCTTGACGCGTCCCCCGACGATGAGGCCGAGTGGAAGGCGCTCGGCCGCGGCACGAGGGATTTCGCACGCAGTTGCAGGGCGCACTCCGGCGAGCTGCTGGATCATGTCTCGACGATCGACACCGCTCGGGACCTGGACTACCTGCGGTATCTCGTGGGCGACAAGAAGCTCGATTACCTCGGCATTTCGTACGGTACCTTCCTCGGTGCGACTTATGCCGAGCTGTACCCGGGGCGAGTCGGGCAGATGGTGCTGGACTCTACGGTCAACATCACCAACCACGACACCGTCAGCCAGAGCGTCGGGTTCGACCGAGCCTTCGGCGACTTCGCCAAGTGGTGCGCCAAACAGGGGCAGCGCTGCACGCTGGGGAAGAACGAGGCCGAGGTCCGCAAGACCACCCTGAACTTCCTCAACCATCTGGACTCCCACCCGTTGAAGGTCGAGAACCGAACCCTGACGCAAAGTCTGGCAGCGACTGGCATCGCCTTGTTCCTGTACTCGGGTAAGGAGGCATATCCCTACCTGGCGGGTTCCTTGCGTGGTGCCATGAAGGACGGGAACGGCAGCTACCTGCTGACAGCCTCCGATTTCTTGAACGGGCGTGGCAAGGATGGCCAGTGGGAGACGATCGTCTCTGCCTTCCCAGCGATCTCCTGCCTGGATCAGGCTGACTTCGGTCTGAACCACGTCCGGAAGGAGTGGCCCAAGGAGGCAGCCAAGGCGCCGACCCTCGGCAAGGCTCTGGGGATGACGCCGACCTGTGAGGTCTGGACGGCCCACCCGGCTCACCAGCTGTACCTGACGGCTCAGGGGGCGGCACCCATCTTGGTTCTGGGTGCCACGGGTGATCCTGCCACCCCCTACGAGCAGGCCGAGTGGATGGCTGACCAGCTCAAGTCCGGTGTGTTGCTGACCTGGCGGGGTGCCGGGCACTCGGCGTGGGAGCTTGGTAACCAATGCGTCAAGAAGGCCGTCGAGAGTTACGTCAATGACGCGAAGGTCCCCAGAGACAAGACAGTCTGCTGACGTTGGGGTGTGGCGGCAGGCCGTCCTGGTGCGACGGTATCCGCTGTTCGTGACGGCTGTCAGCACAGACGTGCGAGCCCGGCGGGAGGTTTGGGAGACGTCGTTACCCTTGTCGTCATGAGGAGGGATCGCTCATGACGTTGGGTCAGCGCCATGTCATTGGCATCGTGTTGCGTGTCACGGGCTTGGCCCTGCTCGCAGGCGCACTCCTTGCCCTGGAGTGGGCGTGGCGGTCCCACGCATGGAACGATCTGGAAGCCGTTGACGGGCACTGCGTCATGGTCGGGGCACGGGTCGACGACGGACGTGTCCCGAGGGTGGCATGCGAGGAGGACGGTGCCCGTTACGTCAAGGACGTCGTCAAGCCCGGTACGAATTGTCCGCAAGGATTGACGCGGGTGTCAGTGCGACATGAGCTCAGCCACGACACCGGGTACGTCGGCGCCCTGTGCCTGCGACATCCTTGATGTGAGGCCCCGATCCCGCCAGCCACCTCGTGGCCAGCTGGCGGGATCTCAGGCATGAGTCCTCAGGAGAGCACCGCTCGACGCAGTACGTCCAGCGGCAGAGCACCCATGCGCAGGACGTTGGTGTGGTACTCCTTCAGATCGAAGTTCGGGTTCTTGGCCTTCGCAGCCTCCCGCAGCTCCAGCCAGGTGCGCTCACCGAGTTTGTACGACGGGGCCTGGCCGGGCCAGCCGAAGTAACGGTTGACCTCGTAGCGAGCCGATCCCTCGTCCATGGAGACGTGGTTGTTGAAGAAGGTCCAGGCCTTGTCCCAGTCCCACTCGCCGCCGCCGACTTCCTCGGGGGCCTCGAACTGGCAGTGCAGGCCGATGTCGAGGACGACGCGGGCAGCGCGCATGGACTGCCCGTCGAGCAGGCCCATGAAGTGACCGGGATCGTCCATGTAGCCCAGATCAGCCATGAGCCACTCAGCATAGAGGGCCCAGCCCTCCCCGTAACCAGACGTCCAGTAATTGCGTCGCCACGAGTTGAGCTCGTCACGAGCAGCGATGGCCGATGAGGTCTGCAGGTGGTGACCCGGGGCGCCCTCGTGGTAGACGGTCGTCAATTCTCGCCAGGTCGTGAAGGTGTCGACGCCTTCTGGCACCGACCACCACATCCGGCCGGGACGGGAGAAGTCTTCAGACGGAGGCGTGTAGTAGACGCCTCCGTCGTGGGTCGGGGCGATCATGCCCTCGATGTGACGGGCCTGCTCGGGAACCTCGAAGTGGGTGCCGTCCAGGGAAGAGATGGCTTCGTCGGCGCGCTCCTGCATCCATGTCCTGAGGGACTCGATGCCGGAGATCTGGTAAGTCGGATCGGCGTCGAGGACCGCCATGGCCTCCTTGACGCTGGCTCCTGGACGGATGCGTTCGGCGGTCTCGCGCTGCAACTGCTCGATGCGGGCGAGTTCCTGCTTGCCCCACTCGTAGGTCTCGGCGAGGTCGACAGTGGTGCCGACGAACTGACGAGAAGCGAGACGGTAACGGTCGATGCCGACGGCGTCGGTCTCGGTGGCGCGCGGAGCGATCTCGGCGGCGAGGGTCTCTGCGGTGCGACGGAAGTTGGCCTTGGCGGCGTCGATGCCCTCAGCAAGTTCCGACTTCACGGAGTCGGGCAGGTCGTCGGAGGCGGTCCGCTTGAGGTAGTCGTCAAAGAATCCACCGTCGCCGGTCCAGGAGGTGATCTGCTCGACGAGAAGGTTCACCTGACGGATGGCGGGCGCGACACCGGCATCGATCGAGGCGCGCTGGGTCTGCAGCCAGCCGTCGAGAGCCGCGCCGGTGGCCTGCAGACGACGTGCGACCGTCGACACCTGATCGGGGGTCTCGGTGGGCATCGCGTCGTAAACCTCGCGGATCTCGTGGACGCCCGAGGCAATGCCGTTGAGGGTGAGGAGGTCGTATCCCTTGTCGTGGCTCTCGGCCTCCAGACCCAGGCTGGAGCGCATGGCGGAGACGGTGACCCTGTCGGTGTCGTCGGCAGGCATGGCCTGGTCGAGACGGTCCAAGGTGTCCATGACGAGCTGGTACCGGGTCTCCATTCCGGCGGGGGTCAGGTCGTCGTACTCATCCTGGTTGAGGTCCAGGCCGAGGGCGGTGGCCAGGATGGGGCTAGACGCCACGAGGGAGTCCCAGTGGTGGTCGGCAACCTCGTCGACCTCTGACCCCATCTGGTGGGTGGTGTGTGCGTTGTCATTGGTCACGAGGATGACGTTATCGCGAGTCGTGGACAGGTGGGAGTCGCGTGGTGTTCCAGAAAGAAGCGTACCGGTTTCGCGCCGAGGTCATCATGCCGGTATAGTCTTGCGAGCCTGCCATGGCGGGCGTGCCAACTTAGCTCAGTCGGTAGAGCGACGCTCTCGTAAAGCGTAGGTCACGGGTTCGATTCCCGTAGTTGGCTCCATCATGGCCGGACGCATCAGCGTCGACGCCATCTGGTCACTCCCCGATCTGCGGGATCTCTCACTGACGCCGTCTGCAGAGACCTCTTTGCCCCGTGGGCTCGCTGCGCGCGGTCAGGCATTCAAGAATCTTCTTCCGCCGAGTGTCACACGGCTCGACGGCGTACGCGCGCCTTACTGGACCGCGCTTAACCCCGTCAGGAGGCAAGGCAGGTGCCTCGCCTCCTGACGTGGCAGAAAGGAGGTCAGCATGGCTGATCTCGTTATCCCGGCGCTTCAGCCGGCGACTGCGGTCGCCAATGTGGCAGCCGCCGTGATTGCGGTGCGCAAGCTCCGCAACGAAAGCCGCCCCCGAGCTGCAACTCGGAGGCGGCGAGGCGGCAAGCGCCGGTAACCAAAGAGGGGATCCAGTTCCAAGAAGGGCCGGATTCCCTCCTTTTCAAGGCTATAACAGTCAACGTGGGCCAGGGGGAGGTCTCACCGCGGCGTCCGCTGATCGAGGTCTACACCGGCGTGGTCGTAGTCGCCACGATCCTCGTCGTGTCTTCCGTAGCAGGCTGGCGGCATTACTGGCCCACCAAAGGGCGAAGATTATCCATGGCCGGGAAAGCGTCGGCATGGTCGCAAACACAGTCTCAAGAACAGGAAGTCAGCGATGAACAGGTACGGCAGCGAGATACAGCGGTCCTGGGAGATGGCCTGCCCGGACGAGGTGCGTCAGATGGACAATCCCGAGGAATTCTTCGAGAGTCTGGGCCAGCAGGCATCGAGGATGATCAGCGACTTGACGACTCAGCTGGCCGGACCGGATGAACCGGGGGAGACGTACTTTCACAAGGTGGGGAGACTGAACCGGGCGAGGATGCAGGCCGAGGAGATAGCGCGGGCCGAGATCATGGCACCTCCCGAGGTCGAGGAGGACGACCTGATCGACCCGAGCCTCCCGACTCGGACCCGAATTACGGGCACGCAGGAAGTCCGGAGTCTCTGCGGGAATGGGCCGAGTGGATGGATCAGTTGGACAGGATCAAGGCGGAGGTCGAAGCCGAGTTCCCGGACGACGACTAGACCAACCGGCGTGGGGTACACCTCCGGAGACGTAGGCGGTCATATGCCTCTTCGCCGTCAAGACCTACGACAAGAACCGCCATACGTCCGGCTCTCGAACTGGCCTGCGCACGGGGACGGACGTCGACGTCGCTATCGACTCCGAGAAATAAGGAGCACGCAATGACCAGCACCACCTTCCGTCGTCTCGGTATCGCTCTGGCCGTGGCGGGGCTTACGTTGTCAGGATGCACAAGCACCGATCACTCTGATCGCGCACCCACCTCCACCACGCCCCCGCCGTCGGCCAGTGCACCGGCAATGGACACCACCACTCCTGCATCATTTCCACCGCAGAACCGGGTCTCAGCTGCCAGTCAGCAGAAGTCCAGAGGAGTCTCCTACTCGCGTATTCCGGACGATTTGACCCACCCCCAACAGGTGGCTGCTACCTTCGTCATCCTGGCCGCGACCGCTGATTGCCGTATTGACGGTGCGCCTCCGGACGCGTGGAAACGCGCCAACCCATTGGCAACACCCGATCTCGCTCACGAGCTCAGCACTCAAAAGCACGTAGCGCCAAGCCCGTGGTGGAAGGAGATGTGCGCTGATGACGGATTCATTGCCGTACTCATTGACAACGTTCTGGGAGGCGGCAGCGGGCAGGAACCCGGTTCGACTCCTGACCGCGATCCCAATATGACCGTCACGGTCCTGTTCCACCGCGCCTACAAGCGCGACGGGCGATGGTTTCGAGACATGCGGCTGCACGAATGGACCGTCACGTTCCACAACACCCAGGTCGCCGCCTTCGGACCCGACACCATTAGCTGACCCACCACAAGCCAGCGTTGGCCGGTCTGGTCCCGACCTGCTAGCCGCGGGCCGTCACGGCCAGGTATGGGGCGTCACGCCAAGCCAACGCCTTCCCTGCGAGGCCACTAGGACTGGCCCACAGCCGGCTCATCGTCCTCAGCGACGACGATCAAGGCCATCCAAATCTGTACCGGCTATAGCGGTCCTGATCTCCTCGATGAATTCACGGCGCTCGGCTTGTTTCTCCGCCTCATCGATCATCTTTTCCCCGCTACCGAAGAGCCCTCCACCATTGAACAGCACCACCAAGGAGACCACTCCGGCCACAATGACTTGAACCCTTGCCGCCCCGACGAATCCTGCCCAATGATTCATCGACAACGTGTTCAGCCGGATGAAGGACCACACCGCCCCGGCCAAACCACCAAGGTGCAACAGCTCACCGCAGAACAACATCAGGCCCACCGGAACACCATCACCAGAGCGTGGAAGAAGTTCAGAAAGATGTTGAACACAAAGCTCAACACTGCCTTAATCAACGCGAAGAGCAGTCAGATCATTCTGACTCCTTCCTAACTCACACCACCATAAGTCATCCTGGGGCTACAGCCTCCCGACGCAAGGGGTCGGGCCATGGCTCTCCTGCAGGTGCCAGTGGGCTGTGGCCGGTATTACTCCTGTGGACCTTTGACAGTGTCCCCTTGAGCCTCCTGGCGTGCTCGCAGCTTCTCCGCACGGCGTGCGGCTCGCGTCCGCAACATGTTCTGCACCTGCGATGACGACAGCTGCAGGGTCCACTCCGAATTCTGGGGCAGTACCCAACGATGGCGATGTGCCAATGCTGTGAATCCCAGTCCGACGAGGGTCGCGATGACCATTCCGAAGGAGGGGAATCCGCACTTCTGTGCCACGACCATGACGATGGCCGAGGCCAGCGCCGGCGTCGCGTAGAGGTGGTTGCCGCCGAAGACCTGCGGCACATTGCCTGCGCAGACGTCACGGATCATGCCACCGCCGACGGCCGTCATGAGCCCCAGCAGTAGGGCGGGCATGATGCCGAAACCAGCAGCCAGGGTCTTGAGGGCGCCGGTGGCGGCCCAACAACCCAACACCATGCCGTCGGCGAGAATGAGGGCGATCCGCCAGGGTCGGGAATCTAGCTTCCACAACATCGCCACGCCAGCGCCGACGAGCGCAACCGTCAAGTAGCGCGGGTCGGTCAGGGCAACTGGGGGAGCGGCTCCCAGCAGGACGTCGCGGACCATCCCGCCGCCCAACGCACTCGTGATCGCCAACACACAGAAACCCACAGCATCGAAACGCTTGATGCGTGCCAACCTGCCACCCAACACTCCGTTGAGGAGCACGCCGGTGAGGTCAATGGCGCGGAACAGTTCGGGCAACAGGGAGTTGAACTGGGAGAGCATCGCGGACAAGGTACCGCACGAACTCGCTCAACTCAGATTTGCGTTCACCGACTCGGGAAGGGCGAACCGGGGTGTCGAACAGGGTCTACGCGCAATGCGTCAGGGTGGCCCGGTACGATCGAGGCACCACGATTCGTAGGTCGCGGCCTGACTCCTCGGTTCGGCCGTACAGCGGAATTGCAAGGGGACCCATGTACGACAGCATCATTATCGGCGCAGGCCTTGCCGGACTGACGGCCGCCGAAGAACTCGCATCCGCAGGGCACTCGGTGGTGGTTCTGGAGGCTCGCTCCCGAGTGGGTGGGCGCCTCGAGAACGCCGAGTTGTCCAATGGGCAGGTCATCGAGTTGGGTGGCCAATGGGTCGGTGAGGGCCATGAAGAGCTTCGCTCCCTCATCGCCTCCCAAGGCCTTGAACTGGTCGACTCCACCGAGGGCGACGTCGTCGTCAAGGCTCGCGGACGGGTCTCCCACGTCACTAATTCCTCCAGCTCTGCCCACACCCTCAGCCCCTTCGAACTGTCTGACCTCGGTCAGGGCCTGCTGAGGTTCCGCCGTCTGGCCGATCGCGTTGCCAACAACAAGGGTTGGACGACGGCGAACGGTACGTGGCTGAATCAGTCCCTGAGTCAGTGGGTGGTCTCGAATGTGCGTACGGACGCCGGACGTGAATACATCACCAATCTTTTCCGGCGTGCCTTCGGGGTCTCTCCCGACGACACCACACTTCTTGATGGTCTGACGAAGGCCAACTCCGGGGTGGACCTGGAATCCCTCGTCGCCGTCAACGGTGGGCTCAAGCAGCAGCGCGTCAAGGGCGGTGTCGCCCAGGTCGCTCGCAACCTCGCGGAGCGTCTCGGCGATGACCTCAAGCTCTCCTGCCCGGTCCGCTCCATCCACGCAGACGACGACACCGTCACCGTCGCGACATCCGCCGGCACCGAGTACCAGGGGCGCAGCGTCATCGTCACCGTCCCTCCGCGTCTTCTCAAGGAGATCGAGTTCGATCCCGCTCTTCCGGCAGAGCGTCTCGAGATGGCCGAGAAGGTACCCGCAGGCAATGTCATCAAGGCCTACCTCGTCTACGACAGCCCGTGGTGGCGCACCTCCGGAGCCTCCGGCCAGATGGGTGCCGACGAGGGTGCCGTTCGCGTCATCTTCGACACCTCCGACGACGAGACCGGCCGGGGAGTCCTGATGGGCTTCTTCGAGGGCACCGAAGCGTCGGGCTACGGCAAACTCTCGGTGAGTCTGCGTCAGCGCGCCTTCGAGGAGGTCGTCGAGTCCGCCTTCGGTGAGGCTCCCCGCTCCGCGATCGAATACCTCGACCGCGACTGGCTCTCCGAGCCCTACACCGGTGGCTGCCACGGCGCCCACTTCGCTCCCAGTCTCTGGACTGCCACCGGCCCGATCCTCGCCCAGCCGTTGGGCAGGGTGCTCTTCGCCGGCGCCGAGTACGCCTCCTCCTTCAACGGCTACATGGAAGGCGCGCTGCGAGCCGGTGCTCGCGCGGCTCAGGAGGCTGTCGACCTGCTCTGATCCGTCTGACGCTGACCTCGGCGGCGAACCTTGCCACGAGGTCAGCAGCGGTGATGGTGTTCTCCGCGGCGACGTCATCAGCTGCCGAAATGAGGTCTGGCAAGGCCAGACCGTGACCGGACCAGTCCTGCGCCGCCTTCAGAAGGACGGCGCAGCGGGTACTGCTCGAAATTGATCTGTTGTTCCAGCCTGGGTTACGAATCAGATGGCGGCAGGGCCTCGTTCCCCGGTGCGGATCCGAATGACATCCTGGACGTCGCTGGACCACACCTTTCCGTCACCGATCTCCCCGGTACGAGCCGCGTCACAGATCGTCTCAACGACGTTCTCGAACTCCTCGTCGGTGCACAGCACCTCGACGCGGACCTTCTCGAGGAAGTCGATGGTGAACTCCGCGCCTCGGTAGACCTCGGTGTGACCCTTCTGGCGGGCGTACCCGGCGGCCTCGGAGATCGTCAGACCAGAGATTCCGGCCTTGGCGAGTTCGAGTCGGACGGTGTCGAGTGCCGATGGCTGGATGATGGCGGTGATGAGCTTCATGCTGAGACCTCTTCCTTGTCGGCGGTGGTGTCAGCGGCGCGGGCGGGCTTGCCGTCCGGGCGAGGGGCGGCCTCCTGGTGGGCGTGGGCCTTGGGTAGCACCAGAGAGGAGTAGCGGACGCTGGAGAAGTCGTACCCGGACTCGGCGTGCTCGACCAGGTCGATGCCGCGCAGCTCCTCGGCGGTGGAAACACGGATGCCCATCGTCTTCTTGATGACCAGGCCGATGAGGCCGCTGACGACGAAGGAGTAGGTCATCATCGCGAGGGCACAGATGATCTGGACCCCCAGCAGCTTGCCGTTGCCGCCGAGGAACAGGCCGGCTCCATTGGCCTCGAGGGAGGCGGGGGCGCCTTCAGCCATGGCATGCGGGTCCGCGAGGAATCCGACGAGGACGGTGCCCAGGAAGCCACCGACCATGTGGACGCCGACGACGTCGAGGGAGTCGTCGTAGCCGAAGCGGTACTTCAGGCTGACGGCCAGGGCACAGACGGCGCCGCAGACGATGCCGATGATGACGGCGCCCCACGGGGAGACCGACGCGCAGGCCGGGGTGATGCCGACCAGGCCGGCGACGATGCCCGAGGCGGCGCCAAGCGTGGTGGGCTGATCGTCGCGGATGCGCTCGACACAGATCCATGCGAGCATGGCGGCGGCAGCAGCGGCGAGGGTGTTGACCCAGGCCAGACCTGCGGTGTCATTGGCCCCCAGCGCAGATCCGGCGTTGAATCCGAACCAACCGAACCACAGGCCGCCGGCACCGAGCATGACGAGGGTGGTGTTGTGCGGACGCATCGGCCTGGAACCAAATCCGACGCGTGGGCCGAGGATGAGGGCCAGGGCAAGGGCGGCAGCGCCGGCGTTGATGTGGATCGCGGTGCCACCGGCAAAGTCGACGGCGTGCATGGTGTTGAGGATCCAGCCGGTGCCGAACACCCAGTTGGCGGCCGGGAAGTAGACCAGCAGGCCCCACAGGATGGTGAATACGACCCAGGCGGAGAACTTCATACGGTCAGCGACGGCGCCGCTGATGAGGGCAGTTGCGATGATGGCGAAGGCGGACTGGAAGGCGACGAAGACGAATCCGGGAATGGTTCCGACCTCGGTTCCCATGACCCCGTGGAGTCCGAAGTACTGGGCGGGGTTGCCGATGAGGCTTCCCCACGGCGGGTCACCGAAGGCCATCGAGTAACCGCAGACCACCCAGAGGACGCCGATGGTCCCCATCGCAACGACGTTCATCATGAGCATGTTGAGCACGCCCTTGGCTCGCACCATACCGCCGTAGAAGAAGGCGAGCATCGGTGTCATGAACAGCACCAAGGACGCGCTGGCGAGCACCCAGGCGGTGTCGCCGGCATTGATCTCAAGCAGTGGTGTCATGGTGTCAATCGTCATCTGGCAGCGTTGCGGAACCGTTTGGTCGGCGTTACTGACATGTGAAGAATCGCGCTCTTGTGTGACGACGGTGTTACGGCGGTGACAGGAACGTGACGCGGAGGCCGTGAAAACATGCCATATCCTTGACGAGCTACTCATGGACGGAGATGAGACTATGTTTTGTGCGCGATGCGGCACCCAGGTGGGTGCGCACGATGCCGCCTGCAGACAGTGTGGGCTGGACCTGCACCTGCCCGGTGCCGTGCGCATGACAGACCCTGGCTCCTTCGACGAGACGGTCGTGCAGAGCCCCGTGGGCGTTGATGAAGCTCCGACGCGGGAGATTCCTCGGGTGCAGATCCCGCCGAAGCCGCGAGATCAGCAGGACGTGACACCAACCCAGCAGTGGCAGCGGCAGGAGTCCACGCCGACCCAACAGTGGAGCACCAACGAGCAGTGGTCCAACAGCCGCCAGCCCTGGTCGGGTCAGCAGCAGCCTCCGCAAGGTCAGGGTCAGGAGGCCGGGGATTCCCAGCTGCCCGACGACTGGTTCCGTGACCCCGAGGCAGAGCGGACTCGCGCGATGGCGACGGTCCCGGATAACCCTGTCTTCACCCCACCCCCGCCGCCGTCTTCCCCTGCCACGTCGCACCCGCAGCCTCCGGATGACTCGTCCCGCCACCGGAACGTGCTCATTGGCTTGGTGATCGGGCTACTCGTGCTCGTCATCCTGGGTGCGATCCTGCTCTTCGCCGGTGGTCGGAAGGGGCGCTCAAGCGGGGAACCCGTTCCGGCGGCGACGCCATCGGCCAGCACTCATGCCGAGCAATCCACCTCGCAGGAGCCCCACGCCTCGGAGGAACCCCACGAGGGCGCGACATCCATTGGCGCCACGCCAAGTTTCCTCGAGTCCTCGCCTGCGCCCGCGGCCAGTTCGGCCCCTTCCACCCCGGAATCCCCGGCGTCGAGTGCTCGCCAGGTTGCCGACAAGCTTCCTGACGGCGACACTGTCTGCTCCTCGACTGTCGGCGCCGTGGGCACGACGTCATGCCCGTTCGCGCTTGAAGTCGCCAATGCAGTTCCCGACGATGCCCAGGGCAACTACGAGGTGAACGCCCACAGCCCGGTCACCGGCAAGGACTACACCATGAAGTGCAGGACGGAGGAGACGCACACCACCTGCACCGGCGGCGTCGCTGCCGAGGTTCACATCCTGCGTTGAGCGAGGACCAAGGCAGCTCGTCACATCGGCCGCTGGACTCCGACGAGGCGCACCTTGTCGAAGTAGTCATCGGTCAGATCGGCCCAGGTGCCGTCGATTTCGACCTCGGTGAGGGTTGCTGGCGGATACCAGCAGCCGACCTCCTCCTCGGCCCCGCTCATCGCGGCCAGCTGCGCCGCCAGACCGGGGACCGTGGGGGCATGGGCGATGACGAGCAGATTGTCGACGTCGTCGTCGATCTCTCCAATGCGCTGACGCATGGTGTCTGTGCCGCAGTAGTACAGGGCGCGCATGAATCCCACGGGGCAATCCAGCTGAAGGCAGTCCCACGTCTGTCGGGTGCGCAAGGCGTCGGAGACCAGCGCATGGCCGACATTACGCAGTCCAAGACGCATTCCGACCTCGCGTGCCTGACGGCGTCCCACGTCGGTGAGCGGACGCTCTCGGTCGCCACCAGCGGCATGGGAAACGGGCTGTGCATGTCTCATGAGAAACAGGGTATGCATGATTCCATGGTTGCACCCCGTGGGCGAGGTGGTCCTACGATGTTGGCATGCCGCTCACGGATATGGGCATTGACGAGGCGCGCAACTACCGCCCGGTTGTCCCTGAACCCGACGGTTTCGACTCCTTCTGGACCGAAACCCTCGACGAGCACGCCGACGTCCCACTCGATCTGACGGCAGCTCCGTTCGACAATCGCCAGGCCCTCATCGACACCTGGGATCTGTCATGGGCGGGATATCACGGCTCTCGGGTGAGCGGTTGGTTGCATGCCCCAGCCGGGGCGAATGGGCCGTTGCCCCTTGTCATCGAGTATCTCGGCTACTCGGGTTCGCGCGGGGTCCCGATCGGGTCGGCCTTCGCGGCAGCCGGGTACGCGCACATCGTCGTCGACCCGCGCGGTCAGGGATGGGGCCACCCCGCTCTGACCGAGAACTCCCCGGATGTCCACGAGGGCTCCGGTGCTCCCGGATTCATGACTCAATCCCTGTCGGACCCGCATGGCCACTACTACCGCCGGTTGTTCACCGACGCCTTCCGGTGCCTGCAGACCGCCCGGGAGATGGAGATCGTCGATCCCACCAGAATTGTCGTCCACGGTCACTCCCAGGGAGCTGGTCAGACGATCGCGGTGTGCGGGTTGGCAGCCATGCGTGGCATCAAGCTGGCTGGTGCTTTCGTCGATGCCCCCTTCCTGTGTCACATGAGGCGCAGCTGTGACATCGCCACGGCTGGTCCGTATCTCGAGGTCGTCAAGTACCTGGCGGCTCATCCGTCCCTGTGTGGCAAGGCTTTCCAGACGCTGGGTTACTTCGACGGTCTGCACTTCGCTCGTCGCGCCCGTACTGCCACCTGGTTCTCCGTGGCGATGATGGACCAGTTGGTGCCGCCATCATCGGTGTGGGCGGCTTACAACGCCTGGGGCGACGGGATGGTTGCGGACAAGCAGATTGCCGTCTATCCCTTCGCAGGGCATTCGGCCGGGGAGGACGTGCAGCGCTGGAACCAGCTCGGTGTGCTGGCTCAGCTCTTCCCCTGAACCTTTGCTCAGCTCTTGACAGCGACGACGAGGTCGCGGTGGATCGACGAGTCGACGCGGTGGCTGAATTGACGCCAAGGGTTGTCATCGAGGGTAGTCAGACCAGCGCCGGACAGGATCGCCACAAGATCCTCACGGGACAGACCAAGGGTGTTCCACGACATTCCCAGCGCACCGCCGTGGCGCAACTGGCCAGCCCACACCGGAACGGCTTCACGCAGCAGATCAGCGGGGGAGCGACGTCGCGACGACCCGCTGTGGGATCCGTGCACGACTCCATAGGGGGCGTCGGTGACGACGGCGTCGAAGGTCTTGCGTCCCCATAGGTTCGCCGAGTTGACGGCGTCCCCCGTGAACACCCCCATCGTCAGGGGCTCGGCTCCTGGGAGCCGCACCTCGGCGTCAAACCGCTTGCCGATGGAGTGGCCGTCGCGGCGCACCGGATGGGTGCCGCAGCTGTGCTTGAGACGCTTGCGACGCAGCCAAGTGGTGACGTGGGCGGCCATCGCCTCGACGGCTTTGGCGTCCTGTTCCACCCCGAATCCGTCATGACCCGCCATCCATGCGCACTCCAGGGTGGTACCACGCCCGGCCAACGGATCGAGAATGGCCAGTCTCTGGCCCTCGTCGCGACGAGTCGCGCAGCGGCCGCCGAGGCTTGCGACCGTGAGGTTGAGCAGCAGTCGGGTGAATTGCTCATTGGTCTTGCCCCGGTACTTGGGGATGGTGACAAGATCCTCATCGACGACGTCGACTCGCGGCAGTTCCAGGGGAGCCAACAGGTCGCCATGACGTTCGAAGCAGGCGAGAGCTGCCGAGGACCGCGCTAACGCAGCCAAGTCCGCAGGTCCGAGGGGCTCGTCGCCATTGACGGTGAGGTACTCGACCCCAGCCACCGTCACCGGTGAGACCGTCGTGGCATTCGGGCAGGTGAGGGCCAACTCCGCAGCGCACAGAGGCCCTGCCTGCCCGGCATAGACGTGGTTGGCGGCAGGGGCGAGCAGGACGAGGGTCTCGGACATGGCTGACATTGTGTCATGACCCGTCCGACATGCCGAGGAAATGGCAATCGGCGGCCGCTGCGTCGCGACCGCCGATTGCGGTGTGTTGGTGAACCTCGCCTCCCGGTATCGGGGCGGTGCCGTGAGACGAGGTCGAGCTGTCAGGCCAGGTTGACCTGCAGGTGCTCGTAGGAGGTGCCCTTGGCGCGCTCGATCGAGGCCTTGATCTCGGCCTCTGCCTCTTCGCGGCCGGTCCAGGTGGCGCCCTCGACCGACTTCCCGGGCTCGAGGTCCTTGTAGACGGTGAAGAAGTGCTCGATCTCCATGAGGGTCATGCTGCCGACGTCGTCAAGATCGATGAGGTTGGCACGACGGGGGTCGTCAGCGGGGACGCACAGCACCTTGTCGTCGCCACCCATCTCGTCCTGCATCTGGAACATGGCCAGTGCGCGGCACTCGATGAGGCAGCCGGGGAAGGTGGGCTCAGGGAGGAGGACCAGGGCGTCCAGCGGATCGCCGTCCTCGCCGAGGGTTCCCTCGATGTACCCGTAGTCGTACGGGTACTGGGTAGAGGTGAACAGCGTACGGTCAAGACGGATACGACCGGTCTCGTGGTCCATCTCGTACTTGTTCTTGTTGCCGCGCGGAATCTCGATGGTCACATCAAAGTGCAAGCTATCGGGCTGTTCTCCCTGGAATGGGTTGGTGAAATCATCAGTCACGAGGAGCCCCTCTTCTTGTATTGGACACGGTGATGGTCGACACTGTATCCGTTTGCAGGAGGGATTTTTCGTGCCACACCCAGATCAACCTAAGCCGAAACGTGCTATTCCCGAGCCACGACGTCGCACGCCGGCATGGGTTCCAGTAGCTGTCGGCGTCGCCGTGACCATCATTGTCGTCCTTGCGGTGGTCTTCAGTTCCCTGCGGACTGGTCCGGCGACCAATGAGGCCGAACGCAGACTCATTCCGCATCGTCAGAAGAGCAGTGCCCCCGCGGTGCAGCCAGGTCGAGGGGTTGTTGCTGCCGTGGCCCCGAATACTCCGTCAGCCAAGCCACTGGCAGCAAGCGTGGCCAATCGTGTGAAAGCTGCCGGTGCGGCCCCAGGCGTGCTTGGTGCCGACATCCTGGATGCTGTGACTGGTGAAACCCTCTATCAATCCGGGCAGAGCACTCTCTTGACTCCTGCTTCGAACCTCAAGGTGATGACCGCGGTTGCGCTGCTGGATTGCACGGATGCCGGGCACCGCTACACGACGAAGGTCGTCGCTGACGGGTCGGCGTTGACCCTGGTCGGCGGCGGCGATCCCTACCTGCGTTCCTCGGTCTCCGACAAGCGTCCTGAGTACCCGTCGACGGAGCAGCTTGCCAAGCGCACCGCGGCGGCCCTCAAGAAGGCTGGCACGAAGTCGGTCACCGTCAGATTTGACGACACCTTGTTCTCCGGTCCCACGTGGAACAGTGCATGGCCGATCGACAACTACTCCGATGAGGTCACCCCGATCACCTCGCTGTGGGTTGACGAAGGAATGATCAACAACAGCCCGTGGAATCGGAGCAAGACGCCCGCAGTCTTGGCGACGAACACCTTCGTCGGACAGCTTCGCAGCGCCGGGATCAAGGTGACGGGGTCGGTTGCCCGGCACAAGGCGGCTGAGTCCGACAAACAGATTGCTGCCGTGCAGTCGATTCCGGTGGAAGACCTCGTCACCCGCACCTTGGAGGAGTCCGACAACTCTGCAGCCGAGGTGCTGAGCCGTCAGATGGCCCTTGCGAGCGGCAAGCCGGGATCCTTCGCCGGCGCCTCCCAGGCCCTCGAGGAGCACCTCAAGAACATGGGAGCCTGGCAGGACGGCGCTGTCGTTCAGGACGGGTCGGGCCTGTCCCGAGGCAACCGGATCACGGCGGGCATGCTTTCCCGCGCCTGGCGGAAGGTTCTGACGACGCCGAAGCTGCAGCCGGCCGCCAATGCGGTTCCCGTCGGTCGGGTATCGGGAACCTTGCACAAGCGCTTCTCCGAGCCGAGCACGGCAGCGGCCCGTGGCGTGGTCCACGCCAAGACCGGCAGCCTCCAAGGGGTTATCTCGATGTCGGGATGGCTGCGTGACGCCGACGGGCGCATCCTCGTGACCTCCTTCATCGTCAACCAGACCGACGGCTCCGCTCGATCCTGGCTGGACGTCGTCTACGGCAACCTGGCCGGGTGCGGCTGCACCCGCTGATGGCACGCCGTGAACTCGGTCCGGCAGCCCTGACGGTTGCCCAGGTCGTCGAGCGCGAGGTCCGCGGAATCGACCGGTTCGTCGTCGGGTGTTCTGGCGGGCCAGACTCCCTCGCCCTGGCATTGGGGTCGGAGTGGGCATCTCGACGCCGTGGAGCCGAGGTGATGGTCGTCATCGTCGACCATCAGCTGCAGGATGGGTCGGACGAGGTGGCAGCGCGCACTCGAGACCTGCTGGCCGACCGTGGGATGGACGCCTGTGTGCGTCGCGTCGAGATCGATCCGAATGACCCTGACGGCCCGGAGGCAGCGGCTCGAACCGCTCGTCGAGCAGCGCTGGTTGACGTCGCTGGGAAGACGCCGATCCTGCTCGGCCACACCCTCGACGACCAGGCCGAACAGGTCTTGCTGTCCTTGGCCCGTGGCTCCGGGACGACGTCGCTCGCCGGTATTCGGCCGCGGGCAGGCCAGTTCTGGCACCCGCTATTGGGGGTGCGTCGGGCTCAGACCCTGCAGGCATGCCAGGAATGGGACGTCGAGCCATGGCATGATCCCCACAACAGTGATTCGCGATTCCTGCGCTCCAGGGTGCGCACCGAGCTCATGCCGGTTCTCGAGGACGTCCTCGGATCGGGGGTGGCGGAATCCCTGGCCCGCAGCGCGTCCCTGTTGGCCGGAGAAGACGTCGTCGTCACGGCTGTGGCTGACCAGTGGGCACGAGACCACGAGGTGACGGATGACGTTCTGCCTGGGCTGAGAGGTGTGGAATCCGGGGTGGCCCGACGGGTCGTCAAGAATTGGCTGCCCGAGGCGGCAATGGTTCACGTCGACGCCGTCCTGGGGCTTCTGGACGGTCCCGGAGGCGCGGGGGTAGACGTTCCTGGCGGCCGCGTCGAGATGAGGCGCGGGACTCTGTACCTCACTCGGCGCCTGCGGCAGATCCGGGATCGGTAAGCTGGATCCGTGCGAGCTTCTGACATTCCCGAAGATTTCGACCGCGTTCTGTACACCGATGAGCAGGTGGCCTCTCGTGTCCGCGAGGTTGCTGCCCAGATCGACGCCGACTATGCGGGGCGGGAGATCCTCATGGTCGGTGTGCTCAACGGTGCTGTCATGACCATGGCGGACCTGTGCCGCGCGATGAAGTCCCACATGTCCATGGACTGGATGGCCGTGTCGTCCTACGGTGCCGGTACGAAGTCCAGCGGCGTGGTGCGCATCCTCAAGGACCTCACCAAGGACATCGAGGGTCGCGACATCCTCATCGTCGAGGACATCATCGACACCGGCCTGACACTGAGCTACCTGGTGCAGAACCTGCGCAGCCGCAACCCCAACTCCATCGAGATCATGGCGATGTTCCGCAAGCCGGAGGCCGTGACCTGCCCGTTGGACGTCAAGTACGTCGGTTTTGACATCCCCAACGAGTTCGTCGTGGGATACGGCCTGGATTACGCCGACAAGTACCGCAACCTCACGGATGTGGCGACGCTGGCGCCGCACGTCTACAACTCCTGAGGGATCGACGTCGAAGGGCGGACCGCCATCGGGTTGGAATGATCGCGATGCGGTACAGCGTTCGTCAACACTGCGATGTTGTCATGCGCTGGTATCGTGACGCTTTGAGTCCCACCCACCCATGCCCCTAGGTAGTACATGAAAAACGTGTCCCGCATCTTCAAAGGTCCTCTGATCTGGATCCTGTTGTGCATCGGCTTGATCATTGTGTTCCTGCAGTTCACCGGGTCGGGGAACGGGTACAAGGACATTCCGACTTCTGAGGCCGTCAGCATCATCAACAGTGACAAGAAGTTGGATAGCGTCACGCTGACTGACGGCGATCAGGTCATCAAGATCACTGAGAACGACGACAAGAAGTATCGCTCATACTGGGTTGGTAACCAGTCCGACCAACTCGTTGACAAGCTCAACGCCCGGGTCCAGGACAAGACGCTGAAGTCGTGGCAGGGGGAGAACCCTGGGCAGAGCATCTGGAAGGCTCTGCTCATCAACTTCCTGCCTTTCGTCATCATCCTGCTGTTCTTCTTGTGGGCTATGAACGCAGCACAGGGCATGGGCGGCCGTGGCGGCGTCATGGGGTTCGGCAAGTCCAAGGCCAAGGTCGGCAGTAAGGACACCCCCAAGTCGACTTTCGCTGATGTCGCGGGCTGCCAGGAGGCGATCGACGAGCTGCAGGAGATCCGTGAGTTCCTCGCTGAGCCGGCGAAGTTCCAGCGGGTCGGCGCCAAGATTCCCAAGGGCGTCCTGCTGTATGGCCCTCCTGGTACCGGTAAGACGTTGCTGGCTCGTGCCGTGGCCGGTGAGGCTGGAGTGCCCTTCTTCTCGATCTCGGGTTCGGACTTCGTCGAGATGTTCGTCGGCGTCGGCGCCTCCCGGGTCCGCGACCTCTTCGAGCAGGCCAAGGAGGCAGCTCCGGCGATCATCTTCATCGATGAGATTGACGCTGTCGGCCGGCACCGTGGTGCTGGTATGGGCGGCGGCCACGACGAACGTGAGCAGACGTTGAACCAGTTGCTCGTCGAGATGGACGGCTTCGACGTCCACGGTGGCGTCATCCTCATCGCCGCAACGAACCGTCCCGACGTCCTTGACCCGGCCTTGCTGCGTCCCGGTCGTTTCGACCGTCAGATCGCGGTGGAGGCCCCGGACCTCGACGGCCGCCTCAAGATCCTCCAGGTCCATGCCCACGGCAAGCCGATGGCTGACAATGTCGACCTGGCGTCGATTGCTCGTCGCACTCCCGGTATGACGGGCGCTGACCTCGCCAACGTCCTCAACGAAGCTGCATTGCTGACGGCGCGAGCCAATCTGCCGGTGATCGGTGACGCGGAGCTGGACGAGGCGATCGATCGTGTGATTGCGGGGCCGCAGAAGAAGACTCGACTCATGAACGAGCACGAGCGCTTGGTAACTGCGTACCACGAAGGTGGTCACGCCCTGGTGGCAGCGGCCATGCCGGGTACCGACCCGGTACAGAAGATTACGATTCTGCCGCGTGGTAGGGCGCTGGGCTACACGATGGTCATGCCAGACTCTGACAAGTACTCCCAGACGCGCGGCGAATTGCTGGATTCGATGGCGTACATGATGGGTGGTCGTGCGGCCGAGGAGCTCATCTTCCACGACCCGTCGACGGGTGCTTCCAACGACATCGAGAAGGCCACCAAGGTGGCCCGCGCTCTCGTTACTCAGTACGGTTTGTCGGCTCGCGTCGGCACGGTGCAACTGGGGTCAGGGGACAGCGAGCCATTCCTCGGCATGACGACTGGGCAACAGCGCGACTACTCCGACGAGACCGCCAAGATCATTGACGACGAGGTGCGTGAACTTCTCGAAAATGCGCACCAGGAAGCATTTGACTGCTTGGACGCCAACCGTGAGGTGCTTGACGAGTTGGTGTGCCAGCTTTTCGCCAAGGAGACA
This sequence comes from Cutibacterium sp. LaCa_255, assembly GCF_057458005.1. Taxonomy (NCBI): domain Bacteria; kingdom Bacillati; phylum Actinomycetota; class Actinomycetes; order Propionibacteriales; family Propionibacteriaceae; genus Cutibacterium; species Cutibacterium sp. LaCa_255. The sequence goes on from NZ_CP190956.1 coordinate 351,776, forward strand.
TTGAGCAAGGCTGAGGTCGCCGAGATCTTCAAGCCGCTCAAGCGGTGGCCCGAGCGCGGTGCCTTCACCGGTTCTGACAAGCGTGTGCCGTCGTCCATCCCGCCGGTCAAGCCCCCACAGGTTGTCGGTGTGGACGAGGATGCTCCCGAGGTTGGTGCTCCGCGTCGTGGCGTCATAGCTCCTCCGGCTCCTGAGCCTGGTGGGGATCTTCCGGGGGACAACCCCGGTGAGTGGCAGCCGCCGTCCGACTGGCAGCCACCGAGCGTCGGGGGAGGAAAGTCGCCTCAGCCCCCGAGCCCCGGGCCAGCCCAGCCGGGTGAGGGCCCCCAGCCGCCGTCGGGCGGTAACCCCTGGGGTCCGCGTAGGTCCTGACGATCGCTACGGCCTGCTGCGTGTGACGCGGTGGGCCGTCGTCCCAGGCTGGCCGGTGGCAACATTCTTTTGCTCGGCTGGTGCGAGAACGTCATGTTTGTCATTGCCGCGGCGCTGGCCAATGGACGTTTGCGGCGGGAGTCGAGGCGCACCGGCGAGCCAATTCCGGTCGATCCGTCAGCTTTGCCGGTGCGTTGGCCTTATTCCTCGGGGGCGCTGGTGCTCTACGCCGCTGCCAAGATCATCGTCGAGGTGTTGATTGCCTGGGCGCGGGACCACGTGACGCCGACGTCGAGCCTGTCGGCTGCGGCCTGAGGCGGCCCTCGGCGCTGCCCTAGAATCGTTCGGGTGAGTGAGTCCATGCCAGAGCTACCAGTCGACCTGCGTCGGGCCCGGGCCGCGGTGCGCGAGTTCCTTCTGGCGATCGGAGAGGACCCCGATCGGGAGGGCTTGCGCGAGACTCCCGAGCGGGTCGCTCGGGCCGCCGCCGAGATCTTCCAGGGCCTGGCCCAGGATCCCGCCGAGATCCTCTCCAAGACCTTCGACATCTCCCATGACGAGCTGGTCCTCGTGCGCGACATCGAGGTGCAGTCGTGCTGCGAGCACCACCTGCTGCCGTTCACCGGCGTCGCCCATGTTGGCTACATCCCGGCCAAGGACGGCCGCGTCACGGGCCTGAGCAAGATCGCCCGACTCGTCGACGTCTACTCCCGACGCCCCCAGGTCCAAGAGCGGCTCACGACCCAGGTCGCTGACGCCATGGTCGAGTACCTGCATGCCCGCGGGGTGATCGTCGTCATCGAGTGCGAGCACATGTGCATGACAATGCGCGGCGTGCGCAAGCCGGGGTCGCGGACGGTGACCTCGGCTGTGCGAGGCATCCTTCGTGACTCCGCCACCCGTGCCGAGGCGATGGGGTTGATCACTGGGAGGTGAGGTGTGGCGGGGGATGCTAGCTCGCTTTGGCAATTCCGAAGCGCTATCGGCGCCCGAGATATTTCCTGAGCAGATCAGGGACCTTCTTGTTGGCGATCACAGGGCGTCTTTGGCCAAGTGAGTCGACATGCATATCGGATTCGATTCGCGTCGTAGTGCGGACATTTGATGGAAGTTGGCCGGGTATCACCGCAACGGTTGTTCCCGCGAGGGCTTTTCGTTCTGGTGCGGTATGGACGTGACCTGGCCTCTACCGTAGCGTCATAATCGTGCGTAACTTGAAGGCCCGGGCAACTGGGCTCCTCTGCGGACTCACCATGGCGGTGGTGTCGGCGACAGCGCTGGCACACGCCGACAACAATTCGCCGGCGCCAGGGCAAACGGCGGTACCGGTGCCGATCGTTGATGCGGTGGCCGTGAGCCTCAATGACCGGGCCAAGAGGCAGAAGGCGAAGCCGGGCTCGGTCATCCTGGCGCTGCACGCCGTACGACGTCTGGAACAGACTACCGTCGTGTACTACTCGGTGACGATCGACGCGTCGGCGTCGGGGCCCGCCGACCCGGGGTACTTCGTCGGTTCCGAGGGCGCCCAGGCGCACTACAGCAAGACCCTCAGCGCCGATGGCGGCATCATTGACGTCCGCAATCGGAAGCTCTACCGGACGATCGGCGACTTCCAGGGTTGCAAGATGTGCGGGAACGCGTGGTGGAACGGATCGCCGGCCCTGACTCAGCCCGGGCATTCCGTGGTCGGTTGGTTCAGCACCCCTCCGGTGCCGTCCGACGTCCAGCGAGCCGACGTCGCGGTCGGCAACCGCATCTTCCATGACGTGCCGGTGGACGATGGTGCACTCACCCCCACTATCGACAAGGACACGGCGACCCGGCAGTGGAACGACGGCCTGCCGCTGGGGGCAGCCTGGCCTGCCTTGGACCCGAACGATCTTTCGGGTGTCGATGTGGCCTCGTACGTCAGCCCACTCATCCTCACGACGGGCGAGGTCTCCGATGCCCGGCGGGAGCGGGTGACCAAGGAGGCCACGAACATCGATCTGGACTCCTCAGTCCTCTTCGGCAAGGACTCTGACGTCATCAAGCCCGCCAGACGCGCCGTCATCGATCGGGCGGCCAAGGAACTCGTGGCGCGCAAGGCGGCGGGCAGGGTCGAGGTCACCGGGTACACCGACAACCTCGGTACCGCCGAGCACGGCCTCGATCCCTCGCGGCGTCGCGCGGCGGCGGTGGCCAAGGTCCTGGGGCCGCAGCTGCCCAAGGGGGTCACCCTGGTGACCGCCGGCAAGGGCGAGGCCGACCCGGTGGCCAGCAATGACACGGAGGCGGGACGACGCCTCAACCGTCGCGTGACGATCACGGTCAGGGAGGGATGATGAAAGCTCATGCTGTCGCCGTCGGCCTCGCCGCGGCCCTGCTCCTGACCGCCTGCGGGGGCTCCGACAAGTCCGACGGGACGCACACCCCGACGCCGACCGTGGCTGCCACGACGACATCCGGGACGAGCACCACCGCCCCGCCGAGCCCCATGAGCTCGGCCGAGGTGGCCTTCCATGAGTCGGTGGCGGCCCAGCAGGTGATGGGCAAGCTCAAGGATGCGGGCGGGCCCGTCCCCAAGGAAGTGGTCAAGGTCTCGTTCCAACCCCCTCGCTACAAAGTCGCCGTGACACTGCACGTCGCCTCGGTCAAGACGGGCGTCACGGGCACCGTCCTCACCTTCTGGCTCACCTCGAGCGGAATCGACCATGCGATGGCTGTCGCCAATCCGGAGGACTTCCCGTCCCTCGTCGACACCGCTGGGGGAGTGAAGTACTCGGTAGACTCCTTGAGCACGGGAAAGGACACGCCCCTCGTTGTCGGCAGCGAGGACCCCGAGATCGGTCCCGATGGCGTGTACCTCATGCAGGCGGCGTACCCGCCGCTGCCCGACTCGGTGAAGAAGGTCAAGATATCGGTCGGGTCGGCGAAGACCTCCCCCGATGTGCCCGTGACTCGCTGATCACTGCCAGCTGTGAGTTCGCCCTAGACTTCACCCCATGATCTCCGTGGACCCTGTGAACACCAATCCGCATCCTGCCCGCACCCTCGTTATGGGAGTCGTCAACGTCACCCCCAACTCCTTCTCCGATGGAGGCATGTGGGCCGATCCCGAGGTGGCCATCCGGCACGCCCGCGACCTCGTCGCCCACGGGGCTGACATCATTGATGTCGGCGGCGAGTCCACTCGCCCTGGCACCGAGCGCACCCCCGAGGACGAGGAACTGCGTCGCGTGCTGCCTGTCGTCGAAGCCCTGGTAGCCGACGGGGCCACTGTCTCCGTTGACACCATGCGCGCCTCAGTGGCGGAAGCCGTTGTCGAGGCCGGAGCCACCATCGTCAACGACGTCTCCGGGGGCAAGGCCGACCCGGCCATCCTCGACGTCGTCGCCGACGCCGGAGTCGACTACGTGCTCATGCACTGGCGTGGTCAGTCGGCTACCATGCAGGATCTCATCCACTACGATGACGTCGTCGCCGACGTCATCAGCGAAACCTCCCAGCAGGTTGACGCCGCCATCGCCGCCGGTATCGACCGTGAGCGCATCATCGTCGACCCGGGTATCGGTTTCTCCAAGACCACTGAGCACAATTGGCAGCTCATCGACGCCGTCGACGCTTTCCAGGACGGCTTCAAGGATCTGCGCGTGCTGTGGGGAGTCAGCCGCAAGCGCTTCCTCGGCGAACTACTTGCTGACAACGGCCAGGACCGCCCTGCCCTGGAACGCGATGCCAGCACGATGGCCCTGTCGACCTACCTCGCCCTCCATCGTGCCTGGTGTGTGCGCACCCACGAGGTCCGTGCCAACCGCGACGCCATGGAGACCGTCGCCCGCCTCCTCGCCTGAGCCTGCGCTTCTTGCTGATTGACGCTGTGCCTCTCCTCGCAGACGTCGTCGACAAGCCCAATTGCGGTGTACAGGTAACCTTCCGACATGACCGATGGACAGATCACCCTGACGGGCATCCGCGCCCACGCGAACCACGGCATCCTCGCCAGCGAGCGTGAGCTCGGCCAGCCCTTCAGCGCTGACGTCACCCTCGGCGTCGACATGGACACCGACTCTGACGACATCACCAAAGCCGTCAATTATGCGACAGTCGCACAGCAGGTGCTCAACGTTCTCGCAGGGGAACCGGTGAATCTCATCGAAACCTTGGCTGGCAGGATTGCCGACACCGTTCTCGCGATCAGTCCGCGAGTACGTCATGTCCAGGTGACCGTCCACAAGCCGCACGCCCCGGTAGGAGTAGCCCTCGACGACGTGGCCGTCACGTGCCGAAAGGATGCCGAGTGAAAGCTGTATTCAGCCTGGGTTCCAACATGGGAAACCCCTTTGCTCATCTGCGAGACGCCGTCCGCCTCATCTCCGAAACCCCCGGCCTTCACGACGTCGTCGTCTCACCGGTCTACGTCACTGCCCCTGTTGGGGGAGTGCAGCAGGACGACTTCCTCAATCTGGTCGTCGTCGCAACCAGTGACCTTCCACCATCAGTCTTGTTGGAGCGTGCTCACGTCATCGAAGACGCCCACGGGCGTGAGCGCACCATCCCAAATGGTCCTCGTACCCTCGACGTTGACCTCATTTGCGTCGGTGATGAAACCGTCACTACTGACGAATTGACGCTTCCGCACCCCCGAGCACATGAGCGCGCATTCGTCCTCGTGCCGTGGTCCGACGCCGACCCTGAGGCCGAGTTGCCCGGGTACGGACGGGTTGTCGATCTGCTGGCCCGCTTCGACGCCGACGACGTAGCCAACGTCGTCAAGCCGTATTCACGCCAGATTGACGTGGCTGGTGTCACCGTTGCGAGAGGATGGGACGAGAGGCGCGAAGAGGAGGATCTATGACACGGAGCCTGCCACCGGACTGGGATGACGATCGACGCCCCGACGGCGGCGATGATCCCCACGGCAATCTCGCTCCGACCGACTGGAAGGTCGTCATCGTGGCAGCTCTGTGTGGAGCTGCCCTGGGATGGTTCACGCTGAGCATCTACAAGGTCAGTGACAACACCGTTCCGATCCTGCCCTGGTCGCTCCCGGTGGTCATCCTTGTCGTCGCTGTCGCGACATGGGGATATGCCAGGGCCTTTCGCGCCAAGGTCGTCGACCCCAAGCGAGAGGTCGAGGCGAACCAAGGCCTCGTGTCACTGGCACTGGGAAAGGCCATCACCTTGTCGGGTGCTGCTCTCGTCGGGGCGTGCATCGTGTACGTCCTCACCTACGTCTGGCACCTCAACATCCCCTACCCCCGGCAGCGGACCATCGTCGGGGCGGTGACAGCCATCACCTGCGCGGTCATGGCATGGGCCGGGTGGTTCCTCGAGAACGCCTGCAAGGTGCCGAAGGGCCCGGAGGATCCGGACGAGCGCTCCAAGAGGTGACAGCGACCACAAGATCGCGACTCGCCAGTGTTCAGTGCTTGACGCGAGGCCCAACGGACTGTACTTGAGGACGCCTCACGCGATATGATTGATTGCGTGAGCGGCGTGCATGATCTCAAACGGGTTGAAAAGGACACTGGCGAGCGCAAGGGTGTGCTCGTCATTCTCATCGCGGCAACGGTTGTTGCCATTGCGTGTGGACTGATTCCCTCCATCTGGGCGGTCCGGGCTGGCGTGCTCGTAGCCCTCGTCGGAGCGTGGGTCTCGGTCTTCATGGCGTGGCGTCAGGTCGATGCCATTCGCCAGATGCATTACGACACCATCAAGGAACTTCGTCACGCTGCATCCGAGCAGGAGAAGCGTCACCATGCTGAGTCCATGGAGATGATCGACACCTTCTCGCGTCGTGTCGGCTCCATCTCGAAGACCCTCGCCGACACTCGCGCCAAGCTGGATCACGCCGAGAGCGAGTTGTCGACCCTCCGTGGCGACAAGGCTGCTTTGCAGTACAAGGTCACGGTCGGTAATAAGAAGGTCGCCTCCCTCGAGATGCGTATCACCGAGCTGGAGACTGAGCTTGACGCCCTGCTGGCTGACGGTCGTTCGGGACGCCTGGGAACCCTGCGCACCGTCACCGACGCGGGCGTCCCCACCGCTGACGAGATCTGGGAGCGCGGCAACGACGCGACCATCGCTGATCTCTCTCGCGTCGCCTTTCCCCGTCTGTCTGACGAGACTCGCGTGGCTCGCCGCCAGGCCTGACACTCAGCCGCCGAAGACCTCATGTGGGGCCCAGCCATGTGGCTGGGCCCCATGCTTGTTCGCCTGAGGGGGCTGTGGGCGGTGCCCCCGTCCTCACTTGTCCAGATCTCCCAAGGTCCATCCCAGGGATGCTATGGCGGCCTCGACATCGTCCGTCCGAGTACCGGGCAGAATGGCTTCCAGGGCCTGGACGTTGGCAAAGGTGGGAGTGCGCAGCGCCATTCTCCACGGCGTCGTGCCGCCGCGAGATTCCAGCAGGTACCCGGCTCGTCCCCAAGGGGCCTCCATGGCCGTCCAGGTGCGTCCACGGGGAACCTTGATGGACGTCGGCAGGCGAGTCTCCAGCGGCCCGTCGAGAGTCGGCAGCCGATCCAGGACCTGACGGCACAGGCTTGACGACACCGTCACGTCGTCGCACAGGGCTGTCAGCCGGGAGTAGGCGTCTCCCAGGGGCTCTGCAGCCGTCTCAGGCCAGCTCAGCTCGTCGTAAACCGGCAAACCCTTGCGAATGTCCATGTCGACGCCGCTCGTCCGTGAGACGGGCCCGGAGAGGCCGTAGGCGTCGACCATCTCTGTGGGAATGACGGCGACCTCGCGAATCCCCTCGGCGGCCTCGAGATCGGCGCGCAGCCGGGGGAGGAGGGCGTCTGCCTCGTCGAGCCATTCCCGTAATCCGGGGCACCACTCCTGCCCCGGATGGATCTCGAGCCCTCCGATCCGCGTGATCATGGGATGAATGCGATTTCCTGAACACGACTGCCAGATCGTTCGTGATCTTTCAATCGTGGAAGCAATCTCATTCTCGAGGTCTGGGTCATCACAGTGATGACCCACCCATGACAAAAATGTGAGGTGTGAGGTGATTCTGCTGAACTCTGCGAGCAACGTTCGTATCCATGTCACCCGAATCGGCACAGTAATACCCATCGCCTCTTCGACGACATGTGCTGCACCAGTCTCACCGATGAAAGGTGACGTCCAGTCATGACGTGATGCAAGCATGGGAATCTGTCGGTAATCACGAACCTCGAAGAGTTTTTCATCCCCGCGATGAAGGTTGCCGGCATTTACCTGTGCCGAGGTGATGAGACCATCCTCGACAGTTGTGGCAATACGTACCAGACCTGGCCTCGTCGGGTGCAGCCGCCCGAGATCAAGCCGGATCACCTCATATTCGCCATCTGGAGTTTCTGCAGGGGTTGCCAACATCATCGCTCCGACGACGAACAAGATCTTTCGCGTGGAACTGAGCACACTTCAAGGATGCCTCATTACGCGCCCAGATGCACCTTCAGGACAACCTTTCGATGAAAGAGGAACAGAAGTTGCCTTGTGTTTTTCTGTGTCATCAACATAAACTGTCAGTTGAAAAGCCGAAGTTGTATCTACGGCGCAAGTCTGAAAGGAATACCATGGCACAGCGTGTGCGTGTTGATCTTGTCGACGATGTGGACGGAAGCCCTGCCGAGGAATCCGTCAATTTCGCCCTTGATGGTGTCAGCTATGTGATTGACCTGTCCGCGGAGAACGCCTCCAAGCTGCGCGATGATCTGTCCAGGTGGACCGCCAATGCTCGTCGCACCGGTGGTCGCCGTACCCGTGGTCGTCGGCCCACCGGAGGCCCGACCGCAAACGAGGTTCGTCAGTGGGCCAAGGAGCAGGGTTACGAGGTCTCAGAGCGCGGACGCGTCGCCAACGAGATTCGTGAGGCCTACGATCGCGCTCACTGATCCCAGTCATGTGATCCTTGACAGGGCGTGTCGGTGGCGACGCCGGAGCAGGAAGGCTCCGGCGTCGCGCTGTTCCACCCGGGTTGTGCCAGCGGCGTAAGTGGGTGTCTCAGATCTGTCGTCAGCGGTTATTAGACTGACTACACAGGCCGGCGGTCCAGTGCTGTCGGTTGGTTGCATGAAAGTTTCACGCGACCGCGAGTGGATCCGTACACCGGTGTTTTTCGGTGGTTGATCTGCTCCACATACGAGGAGAGTTCATGTTCGAACGGTTCACCGATCGGGCCCGCCGGGTCGTCGTCCTGGCCCAGGATGAGGCCAAGGCCCTGAACCACAATTACATCGGTACCGAGCACCTGCTGCTCGGGCTCATCAGTGAGGGCGAGGGCGTTGCCGCCAAGGCCCTCGAGTCCCTTGACATTTCCCTGGAGGCAGTCCGCGCCCAGGTGGAGGAGATCATAGGTCACGGCACCTCGACACCGACTGGCCACATCCCCTTCACCCCGCGCGCCAAGAAGGTCCTCGAGCTGAGTTTGCGCGAGGCCCTCCAGATGAATCACTCCTACATCGGTACCGAGCACATCCTGCTCGGCCTCATCCGTGAGGGAGAAGGCATCGCCGCGCAGGTGCTGATCCGCCTTGGCGCTGACCTCAACACAGTGCGCAACAGCGTCCTGCAATTGCTGCAGGGCTACCAGGGTGACGAGCGTCAGGCTGCCACCTCGGGCGCGCCTGAGGCTGGCCCGCAGCAGTCCTCGGCGACGATCCTCGATCAGTTCGGTCGTAACCTCACCGACGCCGCCCGTGACGGCGAGCTCGACCCGGTCATCGGGCGTGAGAAGGAGATCGAGCGGGTCATGGTGGTGTTGAGCCGCCGTACCAAGAACAACCCGGTTCTCATTGGTGAGCCTGGCGTCGGCAAGTCCGCCTGCGTGGAGGGTCTGGCCCAGGCCATTGTGCGTGGAGATGTCCCCGAGACCCTGCGCGACAAGAAGATCTACTCCCTGGACCTCGGCTCCATGGTCGCCGGATCGCGTTACCGCGGCGATTTCGAGGAGAGGATGAAGAAGGTCCTCAAGGAGATCAAGAACCGCGGCGACATCATCCTGTTCATCGACGAGATCCACACCCTCGTCGGTGCCGGCGCTGCCGAAGGCGCCATCGACGCCGCCAGCATGCTGAAGCCGATGCTGGCCCGCGGCGAGTTGCAGACCATCGGTGCGACGACCCTCGACGAGTACCGCAAGTACATCGAAAAGGATGCCGCCCTGGAGCGTCGTTTCCAGCCGATCCAGGTGGCTGAGCCGTCGATCCCGCTGGCCATCGAGATCCTCAAGGGCCTGCGCGACCGCTACGAGGCTCACCACAAGATCACCATCACGGACGAGGCCATCACCTCGGCGGCCAACCTTGCGGCCCGTTACATCCAGGACCGCTTCCTGCCTGATAAGGCCATTGATCTCATCGACGAGGCTGGCGCCCGGATGAACATCCGCCGTATGACGGCCCCGCCGGACCTGCGCGAGTTCGACGAGCGGATTGCCCACGTGCGCGTGGAGAAGGAAGCCGCCATCGACGCCCAGGACTTTGAACGTGCTGCCGGGCTGCGCGACGACGAGAAGAAGCTACTCGCCGAGCGTGAGGCCAAGGAGGAGGAGTGGAAGCAGGGAGACGAGTCGGTTCCGGCCGTCGTCGGTCCTGACGAGATCGCCGAGGTGCTCTCCGGAGCCACCGGCATCCCGGTCTTCAAGCTCACCGAGGAGGAGTCCCAGCGACTGCTTCACATGGAGGACGAGATCGGCAAGCGTTACGTCGGACAGGAGGACGCTGTCAAGGCGCTGTGCCGCTCCATCCGTCGTACCCGCGCCGGCCTCAAGGATCCGAAGCGTCCGGCTGGTTCGTTCATTTTCGCCGGCCCGTCCGGTGTCGGCAAGACCGAGCTCACCAAGGCGCTCACCGAGTTCCTCTTCGGTGACGAGGATGCCCTCATCGCCCTGGACATGAGCGAGTACTCCGAGAAGCACACCGCATCCCGGATGTTCGGTTCCCCGCCGGGATTCGTCGGTTATGAGGAGGGCGGCCAGCTCACCGAGAAGGTGCGCCGCAAGCCATTCAGCGTCATCCTCTTCGACGAGATCGAAAAGGCCCACCCCGACATCTTCAACTCCCTGTTGCAGATCCTCGACGAGGGACGTCTCACCGACGCCCAGGGTCGTGTGGTGGACTTCAAGAACACCGTCATCGTGCTGACGACCAACCTCGGTACCCGTGACATCTCCAAGTCGGTCAACCTTGGCTTCTCCAAGGCCAACGACGCCGAGTCCAGTTACGAGAAGATGAAGGCCAAGGTCACCGAGGAGCTCAAGGGACACTTCCGCCCCGAGTTCCTCAACCGTCTCGACGAGATCATCGTCTTCCACCAGCTCACCCAGTCTGACATCCTGCGGATTGTCGACCTCATGGTGGACCAGTTGGAGGAGCGTCTGGGCGACAAGGACATGGGCATCGAGGTCACCCCGGCCGCCAAGGAGCTGCTGTCCAAGCGTGGCTTCGACCCGCTGCTGGGTGCCCGTCCACTGCGTCGCACCATCCAGCGCGACATTGAGGACGTCCTGGCCGAGAAGATCCTCTTCGGCGAGGTCAAGCCCGGTCAGATCGTGGTTGTCGACGCCGCTCCGGAGGGTTCCGAGGAGCCGTTCGTGTTCAAGGGCACGGAGCGCTCCGAGCTTCCGGATGAGGTCCCTGAGGAGCTCACCTCGTCGGCAGGGGACAACAACGGTCAGCAGGACTGATCATTCGATCACAACACTGCGGCCCGGCGCTCGATGCGCCGGGCCGCAGTGTTGTGTGTGGGTCTCAGAGCTTGGCGAGTACCGCCTGGAGTGCGAAGGACACCAGCCAGTGGGTGGACATGAAGTCGCCGTCAGTGATTTGGGAGGCTACCTCGCTGATCTGACGATTAGTGGCCACCTCGATGCGGCGACGAGCGTCGTCGTCGAGCCATGGTGTCAGCACCCGCAGCTGCCAGGCCCGCGACAGGCTCAGCCCATACAGGTGGGCGAGCTTGCCGTCGGTGCCGTCGGTCACCTCGGCGACGTCCAACAGGTTGTCGTCAGCCTGTCCCAGATGCGGTAGGAAGGCATGCAGCCAGGTGCCAAACTCATCGGAGCGACCTTCGGCCCGGTAGACCCGCGCCATGAGGTGGGCTTCGCTCAACGCCGCCGACAAGAAGTCATTGCCGCTGGGCTCCCAGGACGACGGGTAGTCGGTGTCGGCGTCGAAGAAACGGTGGGAGTGCTTGACAATGGCATCGACGACGTCGCTACGTCCCAGGGCCTGGGCGGCATCGAGGCACAGGCCAATACCGAAAGCGGTGTTGTCGTGGGTTCCGGTGCGGACGGGGAAGGTCATCGTCGGCAGCCATGCCAGCAGGTTGTCGAAGATCTGGCGTCCGACGATCCGAGTCGCGGACGCCCACTCCGGCGAATTGCTCGCCATGGTGGCCAGCGCTGAACACTTGGCGGACAACAGTGCCGCCCATCCCCAGCCATAGGGACGCTCGTACCCGCGATGAACCCGCAGGTACTCCGCCTCCACCTGGGCATTCTCATTGGTCAGACGCGCATTGAGAAGGCCAACCAGCTCGTCAATGGTTGCGCAATCGATCGTCTGGTTTGCGTGCTCGAGCAAGGTGAGGGCCGACCACTGCATGTGTGCCGAGGAATGCCAGTCCAGACACCCATGAAAAAACGGATGGAGACGCCATGGCGTGACGTCGACGTCGTCCGGCCCTTGGGACTGGTGGGCTGAACCCCATGGGAAGGGCCGATTCAGGCCGTCAATGATCGTCGTGGCCCATCCTTGGGCGTAATCGTCAACGCTCACAGCAAACCTCCTGGGAAGCAGCACAGATACATGATGAGAATGTTGCAGAACAGCAGTGGAACAGCGGTGGGGATCTGCGCCTTGATAGGACCATAACTGTCATCAAGCTCAAGCAAAGCTGCCGGGACCAGATTGAAGTTCGCGGCCATCGGGGTGCACAAGGTGCCGCAGAATCCGGCCAACATACCCATCGCGAAGATGGCAGCCATATTGCCGTCGAAGTGCTGGATGAGTAGCGGCCACCCGACGGCAGCCGTCATCACCGGGAAGGCCGCGAAGGCGTTGCCCATGACGAGGGTGAACAAGGCCATGCCGATGCAGTAAACACAGACCGCTGCGAAGAGACTTCCGGACGGCAGGATCCACGACGTGATGCGTCCCACTGCGTCACCGACGCCGGCATTATTGAACAGGGTGCCCAGGGTCGCCAGGAACTGGGGCAGGATCGCCGCCCAACCGATGTGGCCGAGCAGCCGGTCGCCTTCCTTGAAGGGCACCATGGGGGAGCGTACTTTGAACATGATCATGGCGACGACGAGGGAGATCAGCGAAGCAGCTCCTAGACCGATGATGGTCGCCATGCCGGTTTCCAACACCGGATTTCCGCCGAAGGACAGGTCACGCATGCCGGCCACCGCGAAGATCGCGGCGACGATCGGAATGATGAGGGCGGGCACGAACAGTTTGTTGCCGAACCTCTCGGAGAGCTCCTCCCGCTCGGCGTCAGTAGTGGTCTCGTTGGAGCCGCGGCCCGGGAAGCCGCATGTCGCCAGTACTACCAGGAGGAGGACAGCGACGCCCTCCACGAGTGCCGGTGCCGTCTTGTCGACGACGAAGGTGCCGTAGCCGAAGCAGAAGGCCAGGATCGCCCAGAAGGCTGCTGATCCGAACCGCTTCCTGTCATCGCGATCGCGCATCCGGACGACGGCGATGATGAGGAAGAGAATTCCGCACAGCCAGTAGAACCATTCCACCTTGATCATTAGCGGACCCCCTGCTCAGGATTGCCGCCCGAAGGCAGACTGACGGTGTGGCCAGGCTCAGGAGTGGTGTCGACGCCGACGTCATCCCCTCCCTCGGCGGCCATCTTGGCGAGCTTGCGATCCAGCAGCCACATCCGTGGGGCATGGATGAGGAAGGCGCAGATAGCCGTCGGGATGGCCCACAGGGCGATCTGGAGGGCTTCGAGCTTGAGGTTGTAGGTGGCATCGACGAAGCCGGTGATGAGCAGGATCGACCCGATGGCGATGAAGACATCCTCACCGAAGAACAGCCCGATGGTGTCCGCCGAGGAGGCGTAGGAGCGCAGCTTCTCACGCATCTTGCGGGTGTAACGAGGGTGGTTGCGTCGCGCGGCGGCCTCAGCCATCGGCACGACGAGCGGGCGCACCGCCTGGGCTGGTCCACCGATGGACGACAGCCCCACTGCAGCGGTGATCTGGCGAACGGCGAGGTAGACGGTGAGGAGCTTCCCGGCCGTCATGGACTTCATCTTCGACATCAGACGGCCGGCCTGCTGCATGAGGCCGTGGCGCTCGAGCAATCCGATGACGGGCAGGACGACGATGAAGACCGTCACGGATCGAGAACTGGCAAATCCGGTGCCGAAGGTCTCAATGATCTTGACCGGCGACATGCCGGCAATGAGGCCGGCAGCGACACCGGCGACTGCGACCACGAGCATGGCGTTGAGCCGCAGCGCGAAGCCGACGACGACGATCGCCACGGCAAGCAGAACCCACATGGTTCGCTCCTCTCCTGGGTGTTTCTGGGGATTTTGTCGCGTCACTCTAGAGAGCGTGTCGGGAGTATTTCACGTCTCCATTGCCAGATCTGTCACGACGGCCAGGCAGATTGCGGCAATCTTGGGTCATGACAACTGTTGATCTCAATGCAGACATGGGGGAGTCCTTCGGGTCGTGGAAGATGGGTGACGACGAGTCTCTGCTGGGAATCGTCACCTCGGCAAACGTGGCCTGCGGGTTCCATGCCGGCGACGCCGTCGTCATGGGGCGGACTTGTGAGGCCGCCGCAGAACACGGGGTGTGCGTGGGAGCCCATGTCGCCTACCGGGACCTCGCCGGGTTCGGTCGCAATTTCATCGACGTCGACCCCGGACGGTTGCGGGACGAGGTCATCTACCAGTTGTCGGCGCTGCGCGGGGTTGCCGCGGTTCACGGCGCGTCGGTGCGCTACGTCAAGCCTCATGGCGCCTTGTACAACACGATCGTCCACCACGAGGCGCAGGCCAGAGCTGTCGTCGAGGCGATCGTCGCCGTCAATTCCGCCACGGATTCTGACGTGGCCATCCTCGGTCTGCCCGGCGCCCTCGTCCTCGACCTTGCCGAGCAGCAGGGGGTGCGAACCCTGCGTGAGGCCTTTGCTGATCGCGCCTACAACCCGGACGGCACCCTGGTGTCGCGTAGCCAGGAGGGATCGGTGTTGCACGACCCCGACGAGGTCGCCGAGCGGGTCGTCAAGCTCGTGACCCAGGGAGCGGTGACCGCCATCGATGGCACCGAGGTGAGTATCCAGGCCGATTCGGTGTGCGTCCACGGTGACACCCCGGGGGCTGTCGCGATGGCCACGGCGGTGCGCGATTGTCTTGCTGCTGCCGGTGTCGAGCTGCGGGCTGTCGCATGAGACTGCTGCCGGCCGGGCGGACGGCGGTTCTCGTCGAACTGGACGACGCCGGTCAGCGGCGGCGTCTGCATCGCGCCCTGAGCGACCACCCGGCTGAAGGGACGGTGGATCTCGTACCGGCCCAGACGACGGTGCTCGTCCAGGTGGAGTCCGCTGACCTGTTGCCGGGAGCCGTCGCCCATGTCCAAGACCTGCTCGCCGGGGGATTGGACGCTGTCGAGGAGGGATCGCGGGAGCCCCTCCCAGTGCCCGTGCGTTACGACGGACTCGATATGTCGGACGTGGCAGATCTGCTCGACATGACGACCGACGAGCTGGTGAAGCACCACAGCGACCAGCTGTGGACGGTGGAGTTCGCGGGATTCATGCCTGGGTTCGGGTATATGTCCGGGGTGGACTGGCCCTACCGGATTCCACGTCGCTCCAGCCCCCGAACCCGGATCCCACCGGGCAGTATCGCCCTGGCCGACGGATTCACCGGGGCTTATCCGCAAGCGTCACCGGGCGGTTGGCAGATCATCGGGACGACGGAGATGACGCTGTGGGACGAGAACGCTGACCCGCCGGCCCTGCTGTTGCCGGGTGCCGTCATCAAGTTCGAGGCGGTGACCTCATGACTCACTTCGTCGTGGAGATGGCCGGGCCCAGAACCCTCGTCGAGGATGCTGGACGTCGAGGATGGGCCGATCTGGGGATCAGTGGCTGCGGGGCGTGGGATCGTCGCGCCTATCGGGAGGGAGCTCGTCTCGTCGGTAACGCAGCCGGTCTCGGGTGCCTGGAAGTTCTGCTCGGTCCAGTGCGTCTGACGTGCATCGGAGAGCCTGTTCTTGTTGCTGCGACAGGGGCAGACGTCGAGATTGATCTGGATGGATCACCACGTCCCAATGGCCGTGGATTCCTCGTCGCCGATGGTCAGACGCTGACGGTCGGTGCGCCGGAAACGGGATTACGGAGTTATCTGTCCGTCACCGGAGGCATCAGTGCGACGCCGACCTTCGCCAGCGTCTCGGCCGACCCGACCCGAGGGATGGGACCAGCCCCGCTCAAGACGGGAGACGTCGTCACCGTTGGGGATGGGCCAGCCGGCGTCATCACTACGAAGCCTGTCAACGTCGGTCCCGCGCCACAAGAACTCATCCTCCACGGCGTATGGGGCCCGCGCGACGACTGGTTCACTGACGCTGGCCGACGCGCGCTCGAGGAGACGACATGGCGGGTCGGAGAGGCGAGCGACCGCGTCGGGACGCGGCTGGAAGGGCCGTCCCTGGAGCGAGCAGTGACGGGGGAGTTGACGAGTGAGCCGGTGGTGCGAGGAGCGATCCAGGTGCCCACCTCGGGTGTGCCCCTGGTCTTCGGCCCGGATCATCCGACGACCGGTGGGTACCCAGTCATCGGGGTTGTCGACCCCGACGACGCAGACCGTCTTGCCCAGGCTCGAGCCGGGGTCGTCGTGAGGTTTCGGATGTCATCGCAGCCGTGGCGATGACACGTTCCCGGGGTAATCCGCCGGGGTATCATCGGCCCTTGCCCTAACCTCTTCGCCCCCTAGGAGACCTCTTGTCGTCCGAGCAATCGCCAGTCGTGGACGTCGATCGCCTTGCCCGGGACCGGGATGGAAATGTCGTCACCGAGAAGCAGGCATGGAGCGCTCTGTGGGCCCTCCTCGTGGGCTTCTTCATGATCCTCGTTGACACGTCTATCGTCACGACCGCACTGCCAGCGACCATCCGCGCCCTCAACGCCAATCTCAACCACGGCGTGTGGATCACCAGTGTCTATCTGCTCACCTACGCCGTCCCGCTGCTGATCACCGGACGTATGGGCGACCGGTGGGGCCCGCGTCGCATGTACCTCATTGGCATGCTCGTCTTCGGAGTTTCCTCGCTGGCTTGTGGTCTCTCCCCGACGATCGAGGCTCTCATCGCCGCTCGTGCGGTTCAGGGAATCGGTGCTGCCCTCATGACCCCGCAGTCCCTGTCGATGATCACCCGACTCTTCCCACCGGAAAAGCGCGGCGCCGCCATGGGCCTGTGGGGAGCCACGGCAGGTGTGGCCAGCTTCGTCGGCCCGGTCCTCGGCGGCATTCTCGTCGACACCCTGGGATGGGAGTGGATCTTCTTCGTCAACGTCCCGGTCACCATCATCGGGCTGTGGCTGGCCATCCGGAACGTCCCCGCCCTGGAGACTCATGGTCACGCCTTCGACTGGTTGGGCGTCATCCTGTCGGGTATCGGCATGACCCTGCTCGTCTTCGGTATTCAGGAGGGTGAGCAGTACAACTGGGGGACGATTACCGGCATCATTTCCGTACCCTTGCTCGTCATCCTCGGCGTGGTTTTCATGGTGCTCTTCGTGGTCTCCCAGACCGAATGGGCGCAGGCCCATCTGCATGCTCACGCCAGCGACTTCGAACCACTGGTTCCGCTGCGTCTGTTCACCAAGCGCAACTTCACCCTCGCCAATATCGCGATCTTCCTGGTCGGCATGCTCGTGACTGCCTACTTCATGCCGACCACTGTGTACCTGCAGAACGTGCGTGGCAAGTCCCCGACGATCGCCGCCCTGCTGCTCATCCCCACCGCCGTCTTCTCCGGTGCGCTGTCTCCGGTGGTTGGACGGGTGCTCCAGCGCCGCTCGTCGGGGCGAATGGCCACCATCGGCGTGGCTCTCTACGTGATTGCCTCGATTGGATGGTGGCTGTTCATGGTGCCGTCAACTGGGGTGTGGGTCTTCCTGCTGCTGTCGGTCGTCGCCGGTATCGGTTCGGCCATGATGTGGAGCCCGATCTCGCTGGTGGGCACTGACGATCTCGGTCAGGCTGACGCCGGAGCCGGTTCAGGAGTCTTCAATACGACTCGTCAGGTCGGTTCGGCCCTTGGCTCGGCCCTCATTGCCATGATGATGGACGCCCGAATCATGGCCCGCCATGACCTGGGGCGAGGGCTCGGCGAGTCGATGTTCATCACCATCATCGCCGGCATGATCTGCGTCATCGTCTGTGCCTTCTTCGCGAACTTCCAGCGTTCATCTCAGCACAATTCCTGACGACAATCCTGTGTGAGGCAGGTGGACGTCGCCGGGGTGCCTTTCGCCCGCCCCGTAGGATGACCACATGAAGATTGCCATCGGAGGGTTTGCCGGTCTCATCGGCACAGCGCTGGTTCAGCGGCTGCGCAAGGAAGGCCACGACGTCGTCACACTGACTCGTCACGAACCCATCCAACCCTCCGACCGCAGGTGGGACCTCGACACCTTGTCCATCGCCCCGCCATTCCTCGACGACGTCGACGCTGTGGTGAATCTGGCTGGAGCTCCCATCGCCGGGGGACGCTGGACCGATGAACGCAAGACCCGCATCTTGGCCTCACGCATCGACTCCACTCGTCTCATCGTGCGAGCCCTGGCATCCTCGCCACGCTGCCGGATTTTCATCAACGGATCGGCCGTTGGCTATTACGGCCCTCGTGGCGATGAATGGCTCGACGAGAATGACCCCGCTGGCGAAGGGTTCCTGGCCGAGGTCTGCCAGCGGTGGGAAGCAGCCGCGTGCGCCGCTCCCGAGGGAGTGCGAGGGGCAACCCTGCGTACCGGTCACGTCATGAGCTCGTTCGGCGGCATCCTCGGCAAGGAGCGCCCACTCTTCCGGCTCGGCTTGGGCGGCAAGATCGGTGACGGCAGCCAGTACATGTCGTGGATCAGCCTTCATGACCATGTGTCGGCCATGGTGCGGATCCTCACTGACGATTCCATCAGTGGACCGGTCAACCTCGTCGGACCGAATCCATGCACCAATGCCGAGTTCACGAAAACCCTGGCCAAGGCGATGCACCGGCCGTCAGTGCTGCCTTTCCCGACCCCGGCGGCGAAGATGATCGTCGGGTCCCAGCTCGTCGATGAGGCGCTGTGCTCCGGGCAGAGGGTCAAGCCCGCCAAACTCCTTGATCACGGATTCGAGTTCCGCGACACCTCCATCACCGAGTCAATCACCTCAGCACTTGCAGGACGCCGATGAGCCATAACAACCAACGTCCCGACAATTTTTCCCGCCCAGACGAGTGGGGTTCATGGGCGGACGAGCCGAAACATGACGAGTCCTCCTGGGCACCTTCGCAGCCAGATTCCGGGCAGGCAGAAAGGACGTCGAGACCGGAGTCCGAGCCGTATCGCTCGGCGGAGGTCGATCCCTCGTGGGAGGCGCCCTCGGCGTCGTACCAGCAGGCAGCTCCCAGGCCTGTTGCCCGCGTGAAACGACGCAGTGACCTCCCGGTGGTGACGTGGACCCTCATCGGCGTCTGTTTCCTGGTGTGGGCCGGGGAGTGGGTCAGCCCTCAGATCCGCGACGCCGTCGTCCTGGCGCCCATCCAGGGGTTCCACGAGCCCTGGCGATTCGTCACATCGATGTTCGGGCACGCGCTGAGCATCCTCCACATCGGCTTCAACATGTACGCCCTGTGGGCCTTGGGGCGGTCGCTGGAGCCCTTCCTGGGACGAGCCCGGTTTCTCGCCGCCTACCTGATGTCCGGTCTGGGCGGGGGAGTGTTGTTCTGCCTGATGGCCTCCCCACATGGTGACGGGAGGTTCCTGCCGAACATGAATGACGGCGTCGTCGGCGCATCCGGCGCGATTTTCGGCCTGTTCGGAGTGCTGCTCATCGTGCAGCGCAGGCTCGGGGCGTCGACCCGAGACCTGTGGATCGTGCTGGCCATCAACGCGGCACTGCTGTTGTTCATCTCCGGGATCGCATGGCAGGCCCACCTGGGCGGATTCGTCGTCGGGCTGGCGTGCGGAGTCATCTTCTTCGAGGACCCCAAGCGCATTCAGGCCGGTAAGTCCCCGCAGACGTGGCCGAGGATGGCAATGCTTCTGGGTGTGCTCGTCATCCTGGTACTGCTGAAGTACTACGTGTTTTGAGCTAATCGAGTAGGCCGGCTCGCTCTACGAGGACGGCTATTTGGACCCTGTTCGACATGTCAAGTTTGGCTTGGATGTTTGCCAAGTGGGACTTGACGGTGCCTGCAGCCAGATAGAGGCGTTCGCCGATCTCAGCGTTCGACAACCCTCGGGCCGCTTCAATGGCGATGTCGCGCTCCCGGTCGGTCAGTTGGGAGAGCTGTTTGGCGGCCGCACGACGCCGGCGACGGGACGGATCGGTGCGCACGGTGTCGAGAAGTTGCTTGGTGCTGCGCGCTGACAGCACAGCGTCTCCCGCGGCAGCAGCCTTGATGGCCGTGGTGATCTCCTGTGGAGAGGCGGACTTGAGAAGGAATCCTGAGGCTCCGGCATTGATCGACGACATGACGGCATTGTCGACATCCCAGGTCGTCAGGACAACAATCTGAGGAGGCTGCGGATCGGCGCGGAGTGTTGCCGTGGCCGTCACGCCGTCCATTCCGGGCATACGCAGATCCATGAGGACGACATCTGGTCGTAATTCACGTGCCATGCGGATGGCGTCCCGGCCGTCTCCCGCTTGCCCCAGGATCGTGATGGCGTCGTCATGGCCGACGATTGTCGACACAGCACTGCGTGCCAACGGATCGTCATCGGCGAGGAGAACGGTAACCACTCAATGCATGGTATTGCAGGAACTCCCACGTCAGGCGTCGCAGGGTCAAGAAGCGTTGCGCCACGGGATCGTAACGGTGACTGAAAACATCCCGTTTTCCTCAGTTCGACACACGGTGCCGTCGAGCAACTTGACCCGTTCACTGATGCCAGAGAGTCCACGTCCAGAGCCTTCGCCGCGCCCGCCTTCTACGATCGGGTTCGAGCATTCGATGCGGACTCCGTCGGCCGGTGAAGCGTGCACCTTGAGAGCGGCAGTTGTTCCTGGCGCGTGGTTGGCGGTGTTTGTCAGCAGCTCCTGGACGGTCCGGTACACAGCCCGAGAGAGGGCAGGATCAGCAGAGTCTCCCTCGGAAACGTAAATTGATGCCGTGATCGGCTGACCGGCGCCAAAAGTGTCCTCGACGACCTCGGCGAGTTTTGACAACGGAAGATCCGGCGCCGGCGTCATGGGCTCGGAGAGCAAGGAGAGCAAGGACCTCAGCTCAGACATCGCCTTGCCCGCCGATTCGCGCAGCGTCTTGGCGCTCTCCACGTGGTCAGTGCCGTCAAGCTTGGTCTCCAAAGATGCGGCCTGCAGTGAGATGAGGGACAGCGAATGCCCCAGTGAGTCGTGAACTTCTTGGGCAATCTTTTCCCGCTCTTGACGGCGTGAAACCTCATCATCGAGCCGGGCCACGCGTTGGTGAGCTGCAGACAAGTCCCGGCCCGTGACGATGACTTCACGACGCGAACGGCGGATGAGCCCAGCACCTATCCCGATGATGAGAAACGTCGCTGCACCAAGAAGGGCCGTCAGGATAGAAGTTGTGTTGCGGGCCTCCAGTGAGTTGTTCGCCTGAAATATCGACGCCGTCACTGACGCCCCGATGGGTTGGGCTCGACCGTCAACAATGACGTCGATGACGGTTGTCACAGCGACCAGAGCGGTGCACCACCATGTCGCGGGACCACGCCGTCGGCCGAGCAGGGCTGCCAGGGCAATGAGAGCAGGTACCGTCCCAATGGGCAGGATCACGGCGCCGAGCGCAGCAGCGATCGTCAATCCGAAGGGGATGCGGTGACGCCAGACCAAGGCCGTTGCCAGGGCGATGTCCAGGATCAGCGCAACGATGACCACTGCGGCGTCAATGTCGGTTCCCGCCGGAGTCCCAGCCCGAAACCCTGCCGGTGAGAACACGATGCAGATCAGGCCACCAAAGGCACTGATCAGGGCCAGAAGAATGGTCCGCCATACCGCTGGACGGCTGTCGCGGCCGACCTTCTGGAATTTGAACACGGCAGCTATGTTACGGAGTTGGGCTCTACTCGTGGCACCGCCGTTCGGGAGAGGCGATGGGGCCGATCGACAGAGGCGGTCCTGGCCGTCCGGGTGATGTGGGGACGGGGCCTGCGGCGGTGGACTTGATGCATCAATCGAAAACACCTCAGGAGTGATCGTGACCGACACCAATTGGCCGAACCAGTCTCAACCCCAGCCACCGCAGGCCCCACAGCCCAAGCCGAAGAAGCCGATCTACAAGCGCGTGTGGTTCTGGCTGCTCGTCATCGTCGCTCTCTTGCTCGCCTTTGGCGCGATGGGCGGCGGTGACGACGGTTCCGATGCCAAGACGGATACCGCCGCGTCCAGTGAAGCCAAGTCGACCGACAAGGCAGCGAAGAAGGCGGACGAGAAGAAGGCCGAGGATGCGAAGCCGACCGAACGTCTCGTCCTGGAGAAGGGCTACAAGTTCACGACTGATGACTTCTCCCCAATGGTGAAGGGCACAGTTACGAACAATTCAGACAAGCCTGTGAAGGTCGCCGTGATGATTACCTTCAACGCCTATGACGACTCGGGGGCCAACGTCGGAACCTGCACGGATTCGACGGAGAGTATCGACGCCAACGGAAAGTGGAAGTTCAAGGCCTTGTGCGACACCGACGACGTCGCAAAGGTCAAGTTCAAGGACCTGTCGGGATTCTGATCCCGTCCTCGTGGTGCCGGTGGCGGCCTCTCGCAAGAGAGGCCGCCACCGCCATTCCGCCAGATCCACAACGACACTGGCCAGAGGTCAACCATCCACAACCGTCACCTCGCCGTAAAGGCGTGTGGTGTGCAGTGCGATGTAGTTGACCTCGGCTTTCGTCAGGTCGTCGCCGATCGCCGTCGAGATGTGCTCGGCCACCGTAAGAGCCGCCGAGGTGGCCTCCGGGTAGCGATCCGACATGAGACCCATGATGTCCAGGTCGATGTGGGAGAGCTGCTTGTTGTCTGCGGCTCGCGCGAATAGGTAACGAAGATGCGTGACGAACCGTGATGCGCTCATGGAGGACCGGTCAATCTGGACCTGCCAGAGATTCTCGAGTTCGGTGAAGACCTCGGAGATCGCTTGAGTCATCGTCACGGTGCGCGACACACTCTTGCCATCCCACTGGTGGTTGATGAAGTGCAGCGCGAACGCCGCCCATTCCTCGGGTTGCAGATGGATGCCGAGAGCACCGTCGACGATCTCGACGGCCCGGTGACCCAGGCGCGCCTCGTCGGGGTACAACTGCTGAACCTCCCAAGTCAGGGGAAAGTCGATGACGCTTCCCTGCTCTGCTCGGTGTACTGCCGCGACGAGGTGATCGAGCACCGGCAGCATCATGCGTTGGGCGTTCGGGATCCCCAGTTCCTCCTGAGCCAGCTCGACGATCGCCTGCGCCACCCGCACCTGGGTGTGAGTGGCGTTGGATAGGAGTGAGGCGATCGCAGCCGTTCGGTAGGTGCCCTCCGCCAGGTATCGCTGGGCCGACGAGGCGTCGACGACCTCCCCGCGGTGCCGACCGAAGCCGATACCGCGGGCGTTGACGACCATCTCCGTGCCGGAGCGGTCGACGCCGAGAAGAACATTGTTGTTGTAAACCTTCTTGACGACGACCTGCTCGGGACCGAGCTCGGTCAGGGAGTGTTCCAGGGGAGGCACTGCGTCATCCTGTGGTGATGGTCAGCACCGCCGCCGGATCGTCGCTGCGCTCGGAGACGGTGAAGTCGGACCCATTCGTGATGACCACCGGAGAGACCATTGACGGCACCCGCGGCTTGACGGCGTCAAGGTCGACGGTCAGGAGCGGGGTGCCAGCGGTGACGGCATCACCTTCCTTGACATGGGCGGTGAACCCCTCACCCTTGAGCTCGACGGTGTCGATGCCGATGTGGACGAGGACCTCGGCGCCATTGTCGGCTTTGAGACCGACGGCGTGCAGAGTCGGGGCCACCAGCGTGACCTCGCCGTCGATGGGAGAGGTGAACTCTCCCGAGGTCGGGTCAACCGCGAACCCGGGGCCCATGTGCTGGCCGGCGAAGACTGGGTCTGGAACGTCCGTGATGTCCAGAATGGTTCCCGAGACGGGCACTGCGACCTTCAGGGTTTCGTCCTTGTGGCGCTTGTGGAAGAGGGACATGTTGATGCCTTTCAGTCGTCGATTCCGAGCTGGGCGTTGATGGCGTTCTTGTAAAGGATGGCCTTCGCACCATAGACAGCTTGGACGCCTCCGCCGACCTCGAAGACCTCGGTCGCTCCCAAATTCTTGAGCTTAGCCTTGTCGACCTGATCAGCCGCCTTCACCGAGACGCGCAGGCGTGTGATGCATGCATCGACATCCTCGATGTTCTCAGGGCCACCCAGGGCGGCGATGACCTGCGTCGCCCCCTCCTCAATACCGTCATTTCGTCTCTCGGACTTCTCGGCGGGATCGTCGGTCGACTTGCCGCCGGTCGGTGCCGCGGCCGCCATGGTGTCCTCGAGGTGTCCCGGGGTCGCGATCTTGAACTTCTTGATGAAGAACATGAACGAGAAGTAGTAGATGGCGAACCAGATGGCTCCGATCGGCAGGACGTACAACCAGTGTGTCTTGGACTCGCCCTGCAGGACGCCGAACAGCAGGTAGTCGATTGCGCCACCGGAGAAGGTGTTGCCGATGCGGATGTTCATGAGGTCGGCGACGAGGAAGGAGATGCCATCCAGGACGGAGTGGAACACGTAGAGCAGGGGAGCCACGAAGAGGAACATGTACTCGATCGGCTCGGTTATTCCCGTCAGGAAGGAGGTGAAGGCCACCGAGGCGAACAGGCCGGTGTACTTGGCGCGACGTCCCTTCGGCACGCACTGCCACATCGCCAGACACGCGCCCGGCAGACCGAACATCATGGTCGCGAAGCGACCTGCGAAGTACTTGGTCGAATGGGTGAACAGCCCGACGTGGTTCGGGTCAGCAAGCTGAGCGAAGAAGATCTTCTGCGCGCCAACGGCAGTCTGCCCGGCGACGACCTCAGAACCACCCAGAGGGGTGTACCAGAACATCGGGTAAATCATGTGGTGCAGACCAACGGCGCCTGCCAGACGCATCAGGAAGCCGTAGAAGAAGGTTCCGATGACTCCCCATCCGGCGATCGCGGTGCCGGCCGACATCATTCCGGCCTGGACCGGCGGCCATACCAGGAAGAAAAATGCGCCAATGATGATTCCGGCGAAGGCTGTGACGATCGGGACGAAGCGCGAGCCGCCGAAGAAGCCGAGGAAGGCTGGCAGCTCAATGTTGTGGTAACGGTTGTGGAGCCACACGGCGACGGCACCGATGACGAGTGAACCGATGACGCCGGTGTCAATCGTCCGGTCGGGGTTGCTCGAGAGGGAGACGAGCGCCTTGGTGGTGGCTGTCATGACGAGGAAGCCGGTGATACCGGCGAGGGCTGCGGTTCCCTTGTCTCGTTTCGCCAAGCCGATACACAAGCCGATCGACAGCAGCAGAGCGAGGTTCTCGAAGATGACACTTCCAGCAGCGCTCATCACCTGGAAGATGTCTTGGAGGATCGGATTGCCGAGAGCGGGGTAACTCTTGACGGTGGTGGGGTTGGACAACGCACCACCAATACCCAGCAACAGACCTGCCGCTGGGAGGATGGCGATCGGCAGCATGAAGGCCTTGCCGATCTTCTGCAGGGTCTTGAACATGTCAGTTCTCCGTGGGTGTGTGGGCGACGCGGGCACGGATCGCGTCGACGAAGCGGGCACAGATTTGGGCGGGACGGGTGATCGCGCCGCCGACGACGACAGCGTGGGCTCCGCAGTTGAGGGCGTCGACCGCCAGGTCAGGGGTTGAGATGTTGCCCTCCGCGATGACGGGGATGGACAGGTCCGCAGCGAGACGACGCACCAGCTCGAGGTTGGGCGCGGGTGAGTTCGCAGAGGCGGCGGTGTAACCGGAGAGGGTGGTTCCGACCAGGTCGACTCCGCACTTCGCGGCCATGACTGCTTCGTCATAGGTGGAGATGTCGGCCATCAGGACGGCGGTGGGATGGGCCTTGCGAATCTGAGCGATGAGGTCGGGCGTGGAGACATCATTTGGATGGACGCGGTCGGTGGCGTCGAAGGCGAGGATGTCGGCTCCGGCGGACAGGACCGCCTCGACGTCGTCAAGGGTCGGGGTGATGTAGGGCTCGTAACCGTCGTATTCCCTCTTTAGCAGGCCGATCACCGGCAATGGGACGGCTGCCCGGATCTCCTTGATGTCGCGGACCGAATTGGCGCGAATACCGACGGCTCCCGACTGAGCAGCTGCCCTTGCGAACAGAGGCATGACGCCACCGTCCTCGCAATACATGGGTTCGCCAGGTAACGCCTGGCAGGAGACGACGAGCCCCTTTTCCAGGGCCTGCACCACTGGATTCATGAATACCTCCGGCAATGTGAGATACCGGCGTGGACACACTCGTGCCCGCCGGTGGATCAGGTATTGCCGAAAGTCACAAGCCTGAGATCCATGAAATGTTGCTGGAACCCTAACACAGCCCTGGTGGAGCGCTGCGGGGTGGGGTGAGTCACTGGGCGACGGCTGTCAGATCCACCACGACGTCAGCGAGCTGCTCGGGGTGGTGACGGACTTGATGCAGCCTCTCCTGGACGGCCCACATCGCCCACGAGTCGACGAAGAATTCGTCACGACCTAGGGCGCGGTCGCGTCGGGTTTTGTAGGGGCAGGAACACCACACCGTCATCGAGGCGTGCTTGGCGTTCGCCGGGGTGAGAACCCCACACCCCTCAATGACAAGGGGACTACGAGCGTCGAGGATGATCTCTTCGGCAAAGCGATGCTGGTACCAGTCCCACTGTTGATAGCGATTCTTGACGATGAGTTCGCTCAAATCCCACGCCGCTGACAACCCGGTCCAGCCGGGGTAGAGGTCGTCGCCATGGACGATCTGGGCCTGCGGGCAGAGCCTCGTGACGCGCTCGCCAAGGGTCGTCTTCCCCGAACCCGACCCGCCGTCAATGAGCACGACCGCCCGCCCCGATGCGGCGTCGATGTGTTCGGCAATGGCCTGGGCGGCGGCAGCACTTCTCGCGATCGTATTCACAGCGTCACCAACTCCCCGCTGCGGTGCACCAGACCGTCGTCAAGCAAAGATGTCAGGCAACGTGACGCCTGGTCAGATTCCGGCCAGGCTGACAGGGCCACATCAACCCTGACGCCGTGCGGACTGTTGCGGACGACGTCCATGATCACCCCGCGACACTGACGGTCCGTCCCCTTCCACGGCTGTCCGCGACGGGCCGGGGCGTTGTCGGGCTTGCCGTCAGCCACCCACCGGCATCGGGCATTGATCGGGCAGACCTCGCACTGTGGTGAACGAGCCGTGCACACCAGCGCTCCCAGCTCCATGGAGGCCACTGCCCACTTCGCGGCTGTGCCGTCCTCCTCGGGAACCAGTGCGTCGGCGACGACCCGTTCGGCCTTCGTCACCGAGGTCGGACAGTTCGCGATTCCGGACTCCGCGCGTGCAATGACGCGACGCACGTTGGTGTCCAGCACGGTTGCGCGCCCTCTGAAGGCGAAAGACACCACCGCGGCAGCCGTGTAGTCGCCGATACCCGGCAGGGCGATGAGCTCGTCGTAGGTGCTGGGCACGACCCCGCCGTGCTCGGTGGCGATGGCAACCGCGCAGGCGTGCAGACGGAGCGCGCGACGGGGGTACCCCAAACGTCCCCACGCGGCGACGGCGGCACCGGACTCCTCCTCGGCCAGATCGTCCGGAGTCGGCCAACGATTCATCCACTCATGCCACGGACCAATGACTCGCGACACAGGTGTTTGCTGGCTCATCACCTCGCTGACGAGCACTCCCCACGGCGAGGTCTCCGGTCGACGCCACGGCAGGTCCCGTCCCTGCACGTCGAACCAGTCGCAGACCGTCTCGACGGCCCGCGGAGTCAGCCCGGTTTCAGGCACGGATCAGCCGATCTCAGCCGATGACCTTGGCTGCGGCCTCGGCAGCCTTCGGCAGGGCCTTGCAAAAAACCTCGAAGGCCTCGTCGTCATGGGCGTCGGAGAGGAACCAAGCCTCGAAGCAGGACGGCGGCAGGTTGACCCCGGCGTTCAACATGGCGTGGAAGAAGGCGGTGTAGGCATCGGCGTTCTGGGACTTGGAATCCTCGTAGTCGCGTACCGGTTCCTCGACCCCGAGGAACACGCTGAAGAGGTTCCCGGCGGTCTGCAGACGGTAGGAGACGCCAGCCGCGTCGAGGGCAGCAGCCAGCTCGCCTCGCCACTGCTCGGAGCGCGCATCGAGACGCTGGTACACCCCGGCGTCAGCCAGTTGCAGGGTCTTGACGCCGGCGACGGTGGCCAGCGGGTTACCTGACAGGGTCCCGGCCTGGTAGACGGGGCCGGTCGGCGCCAGCAGGTCCATGATCTCGGCGCGCCCGCCCAAGGCAGCCAGCGGCATCCCGCCGCCGACAACCTTGCCGAAGGTGAAGATGTCGGGGGCGAAGTTCTCGCCGGACTGCTGCTGCAAACCCCAGAATCCCGACGCGCTGCACCGGAATCCGGTGAGCACCTCGTCGACGATCATGAGGGCGCCGTGCTCCTTGGTGAGGCGACGGATCGTCGCATTGAAGCCGGGCTCGGGCGGGACGACGCCCATGTTGGCCGGGCAGGACTCGACGATCACCGCAGCGATCTGGTCGCCACGCTCGGAGAACACGTCCTCAAGGGCTTTGACGTCGTTGTAGCTCACCACGATGGTGTCGGCAGTCGAGGCGGCCGGAACACCCGCCGAACCGGGCAGACCGGCCGTCGCCACCCCCGAACCCGCTGCGGCGAGCAGGGCGTCGGAGTGACCGTGGTAGTTGCCGGCGAACTTGATGATGACGTCGCGGCCGGTGGCACCACGGGCCAGTCGAACCGCAGTCATCGTCGCTTCAGTACCTGTCGAGACGAAGCGCACCTTCTCCACCGGGGCCATCCGCTCGATGATCGCATCGGCCAGTTCGGTCTCGGTACGGGTTGGCGCGCCAAAGGACAGTCCCTTCGACGCGGCGTCCTGGACGGCAGAGACGACCTCGGGACGGGCATGCCCCAACAGGGCCGGACCCCAGGTGCACACCAGGTCCACGTATCGGGTGCCTTCGGCGTCCCAGATCCACGGGCCCTGGGCCCTCTCGATGAAGCGGGGAACCCCGCCCACCGATCCGTAAGCCCGCACCGGGGAATCCACCCCGCCGGGAATGACGGCCTGGGCGGCGGAGAACAGTTCGGCGTTGGAGGTCATTTCTTCCTTCCGGTGTTTGGGCTTGTGGCGGGCTTGATCACCAAGGATCAGAAGGCCTCGCGGAACATTTGTGCGGCCTCGATGGCCCAGTAGGTCAGGACGAGATCGGCACCCGCGCGCACGATCGATGTCAGGGATTCGTTGATGCAGCGGCGACGGTCGATCCAACCGTTGGCGGCAGCGGCCTCGAGCATCGCGTACTCGCCGGACACCTGGTAGGCGGCCACCGGCACCTGGGAGACTTCGGCGACGTCGGCCAGCACGTCCAGGTAGTGAGAGGCGGGTTTGACCATGACGAGATCGGCACCCTCGGCCAGGTCGAGCAGGGTCTCGCGCATGCCTTCACGACGGTTCGACGGGTCCTGCTGGTAGGACTTGCGGTCACCCTGGAGGGAGCAGTCCACGGCGTCGCGGAAGGGCCCGAAGAAGGCAGATGCGTACTTGGCCGAGTAGGCCATGATCGACACGTCGGTGAACTCCTCGCGGTCCAGGGCGTCGCGGATGACGGCGATCTGGCCGTCCATCATTCCCGACGGGGACACCATGTGCGCTCCGGCGCGGGCCTGGGACACCGCCATCGCGGCGTAGAGCGGCAGGGTGGAGTCGTTGTCGACGCGGCCGTCAGGAGTCAGCGCACCACAATGGCCATGATCGGTGAACTCATCCAGACAGGTGTCGGCACAGATGACGAGGTCGTCACCAACAGCCTCGCGCACCGCAGAGATACCGGCATTGAGGATTCCGTTGGGGTCCCAGGCCTGGGAACCGATCTCGTCCTTGTGCTCGGGAATACCGAACAGGTCGATACCGCCGATGCCGGCCTCGGCGGCCTTGGTGGCGAGTTCCTTGATGGACTCGATGGAGTGCTGGTATTGGCCAGGTAGACTTGTGATCTCGACAGGGGAGTCGATGCCCTCCTTGACGAAGACCGGCAGCATGAGCTGGGCCGGGGCGACCCGAGTCTCCGCGACCATGCGTCGCATCGCAGGGGTGGTACGCAGCCGACGCGGGCGGGAAACCGGGCGAAGGCCCTCGGGCAGCGGCTTGACGCCGGCCATGCGGGGATCGCTGGAATCAGGCAGGTACAGGTTCATGATCATCTTCCTTCTTAAACAGGTCGTCGATCAGGCGACCAGGGACTCGACCGCCTCGAGGACGGCCTCCGGGGTGGGGGAGGAGGCCACCGCGTCTGCCGGGTGGCCGAGGTCCTCGAGTGTCTTTGCGGTGGGCTTGCCCAGCGCGATGAGCTTCTGACGGCGCCATCCCAACGGTTCGACGAGGTCGATCAGGGCACGTCCCACCGAGGATGCAGTGACGACGACGAACCCGACCGACGGCCAGGACTGGGCGATCACCTGGGGCAGTTCCTCAACGGCAGCGGTGGTGTACACCTCGAGCCGGTTGACGGTGCAACCGGCCCTCGTCAGTCCTTCGGGGACGGTGTCGGCGGCCAGTTTCGAGACCGGGAGTAGGACGTTCGTGGCACCACCCGGCCATTCGGCGACCAGACCGGCTCCGCTGTGGTCCTCCGGCACGAAGTCGACGCCAGTACTGCGCTTCTCCAGGGCCCTCGCAGTAGCTGCGCCCACGGCTGCCACCTTGATGTCAGGGTTCGGCACTGGATCGGGCAGCAGCCCGACGGTGGTCTTCGAGGTGACGACCAGCCAGTCGGCCTGCCACAGGTCGGCCTCGGAGAGCCTATCGGCGTCCGGGAGCTCGACGGTCCGGGTCAGCGCCTTGTGGATGACCCCGTAACCGGCCTGCTTCAAGGTCGTCACGAATTTGTCGTGGGAGTCGTCACGGGGGACGACGACTGGGGGTTTGATGAGATCAGCAGGGTTCGTGGTCATCGAGTGCTTCCTGAGGCCTTGAGGTCTGCGACATCGGCGGCGCCGTCGTCCAGCAGCTCCTCGGCGGCCGTCACTCCCAGGGTATGCGCCGCGGCCAGTGCCGGCTCGACCTCCTCAGGCAATTCGACGCTCACCTGTTCCCGAATGGTGCGCGACCCGTTGACCGCAGCCACAACGACGTCCAGGGTCAACACGTCTGGGGACCTCCCGGGGGTCGGCGTGAGATGGGCCAACGCGCCGATCGGGGCGGCGCACCCGGCCCCCAGATGGGACAGCACGGCTCGCTCGGCGGTGGCCGACAGTCGCGTGCCGTGGTCGTCGATTCTGGCGAGGGCCTTGGCGAGCTTGCCGTGATGCACATCGGCGGTCCGACACTCGACGGCCAGGGCTCCCTGGGCCGGAGCCGGCAGCACGACCGACGGGTCGAGAAGCTCGGTGATGACGTCACTGTGACCCAGACGAGCAAGCCCTGAGGCAGCCAGCACGACGGCGTCGAGGTCCTCCTTGCCGCTGTCCTTGGCGTAGTGACCCAGACCCTTGACCCGGCCCAGACGGGTATCGACGTTGCCGCGGATGTCGACGATCGTCAGGTCCGGTCGCACCGCCAACAGCTGGGCCACTCGCCGCGGCGAACCGGTTCCGACGCTGGCCCGCTGCGGCAACTCACCGAGGGTGAGACCGTCATGAGCCACCAGGGCGTCGCGCGGATCCTCGCGAACAGGGACGGCACCAATCGCCAGTCCGAGCGGGCGTCCGGTCGGCAGGTCCTTGAAGGAGTGGACGGCGATGTCGGCTGAGCCCTCCAGCAGGGCAGTGCGGATCGCCGAGGCGAACACCCCGATGCCACCCATCGACGCCAGGGAGGCCGTCGAGGTGTCACCGTGGGTGGTGATCGTCGCCAGATCGACGTCGAGCCCCTGTGATCTCAGCAGCTCTGCGACCATCTCGGATTGAGTGGTTGCCAGGGTGCTGGCACGGGTTCCCAGACGGATTGAAGACATGTCCTCCATTGTGGCACTCGGTTCCGACGCCTGTTCCCTTGCTCTCAGACCAGTTGACGGGCCGTGTGGCGGGCTTGAGGCACCAGAGCTGCGATGCCGGAACCCGACGCCCATGCCCCGACCAGACCGATGCGGCCTCGTCCGGACTGGTTCAACTCCTCGAGCTGGCGGTGCAGACCGTCACGCCACGCCCTGGTCTCCGGAGTCGTCGGGGCCAGCGCCCCCGTCCAGTGGATGATCTGGGAGTCCACCACCTGATTGGACGACAATTCCACACCGAGCAGGATCGAGGCATCCTCCAGCGCCCGCTCGACGCTGAGCGCGACATCCGTCTCCCCGGATCGCCCGTAGGAGACCCGTAGCAAGTGCAGTCCGTCGGGGCAGGACTGCCCCAGGCTCGGCCACTTGGCAGACATGTGCGTCAGGGCCTTCGCCTTGACGCTCGTCGTCCCGGGAGCCACCAGCATGCCGTTTCCACGCGGGCTGTCGTCCAGCTCCGGAGCCTGCAGGGCCAGATTGACGTGGCCAATGGGCGCACCGGGAACCATCTCGGGTCCGGAGACGTCGATGACACTGCTCAGCAGGTCGGTGGCAGGACCGGCAGAGCAGGCGACGACGACCCGCGGGGTCAGGAAGGTGCGCACCTCGCCGTCAGGGACAGGAGGCAGGGACGGATTCGGGTTGCGCGAGGTGCCGGCGGTCTCGACGAGCCACTGGTCACCATGGCGGGTCAACTTTCGAGCCCCCACCCGGGTCATGATCCTTGCACCGGCCTCCTCGGCCTGACGACGCAACTCGGCCGGCATGGTGAACATGCCGCCGGCCACTGATGCGACGGCCGGCCCCTCCGGCAGCCGGGAACGGCACAGGGCCACGCCGGCAGCCAAGGACCCGGTGGACTGGGCGGCAGCCCGCAGACCGGGGGAGACGACGTCGGCCGAGAGCAGGTGCGGATCGGCGGCATGGATACCACCGGCGATCGGGGTGACGAGTCGCCTCAGCACCTCCGGTCCCATCCGTGACTCCACCAGGGTTCCCAGATCCCGTGGGAGTTCGTCGGGCATCGGGGCGCGGTCGAGTGCGGCGGCGCGGGCGGCCTCCTGGGCTCCCAGCGCAATGACGACCGCCGGGTCCGACAGATCGGCAGGAATGCCCAGGATGGCATTGCCGGGCATCGCGAAGCAGGCGTCGTCGAAGTACACCCAGGACGGGGCGGTCCTCGGCTTCTCGACGGTCACCCCCAGTTCCTCGGCCAGCTCGGCGGTGTCGGGAAGACGAATGGCCCACCCCTCGGCGCCGATGTCATAGCTGATCCCTGCCAACGTGGACCCGGCCACCAGGCCTCCGGTGTACCCGCGGGACTCCACCAGCACGGGGTGCAGCCCTTCCTGGGCGAGCTGCCAGGCCGCAACGAGCCCGGCCATGCCACCGCCGATGACGACGGCGTCCACGGTGTGCGGATCAGGGGTGTTCATCGTCACGTCCTCGGAATTGTGGTTCACAGTGAGTGCACCAGCTTCACCAGTCGCGTCAGCACATCGGGGTCGGTGTCGGCGGGCACACCATGGCCCAGATTGACGACGTGGCCGGGGGCCTGACGTCCAGCCGCGACGACTTCGCGGGTGGCGCTCTCTAGCGGTTCCCAACCGGCGAGGAGCAGGGCCGGGTCGATGTTGCCCTGGACCGGCATGTCCATCCCGGAGACCATGAGGGTGGCGCAGGCCTCGTCGAGGCTGATGCGGTGGTCGACGCCGAGGACCGGGTAGCGGGACGCCGTCGCGGCCACCTGGGCCAGCTCGGAGAGCAGATGGCTGGCATTGACGCCGAAGTGCACCACAGGGGTGTTCGGGTCGAGCTCGGCGAGAGCACGCTGGGAGAAAGGGGCAACGCTGGCGCGGTAGTCGACGGCGCTCAGCGACCCGGCCCAGGAGTCGAAGAGCTGGACGGCACGAGCTCCACCGCGCAACTGGGCGGCCAGGAATGCGGCGTCCAGGTCGGCCACCCACTCCATGAGCCTGGCCCAGGCTTGCGGATCCGAGTGCATCATCGCGCGGGCGGCCAGGTGGTCACGAGAGGGCCCGCCCTGCACCAGGTAGGCGGCAATCGTGAACGGGGCGCCGGCGAAACCAATCAGTGGCGTGGTGTCACCGAGTTCTTCCGTCACCAGGCGGGCAGCCTCTTCGATGGCAGAGGCATCGCCGGGCTCGCGCTGGGTGATCCGGTCGACGTCGTCCTCGGTGCGAACAGGCTCGTCGAGAACTGGTCCGACTCCCGGCTCGATCCGCACCCCGATCTCGGCCATGGCCAACGGCACCATGATGTCGGAGTAGAGGACGGCCCCATCGACATGGTGACGTCGCACCGGCTGGCAGGTGATCTCAGCTGCCAGCTGAGGGTTGAGGCAGGAGTCGAGCATCGTCGTGCCCTCGCGGGCCTTGCGGTACTCCGGGAGCGAACGGCCCGCCTGACGCATGAACCAAACCGGGGTGACGGCAGGGCGATGCCCGGTCATGGCCTGCAGAAGCGGTGAGTCGGCTGTGGAAGTGGTGGTTTCAGTCATCACCTCGATTGTGCCTCACTTCGTCGAGAGGCCGTTCATGGGGCAGTTGTCGACTGCGGCGAAAGGCTCGCGGCTACTGGGGACCGTCGGAACCACATGGTTCAATAGCATCTCGTGGGATTGTGTGTCTTGACCGTGGATCATGCCGAGCAAGGACTCGGCGTCGTTTCCGAGGCTGCCGCGCAGGTCGATGGGCTCGGCCTGGCGCTGACTGACCATCCCCAGATCCGTGGCGCTCTCGTGTTGTCAACGTGCAACCGAGTGTGCCTGATCGTGGAGACTTCTCCCGACTCTGCCGCTCAAGGATTCGGCGAGACCGCGCTGCGCGCCTGTCTCGCCGACCAGGGGGCGACGGTGTTGGCTGACTCGGCCCAGATCTTCTGTGAGAACGACGCCGTCTGGCGTGTGTTCCGGGTGGCTGCTGGCCTGGAGTCGATGGTCGTCGGTGAGCGCGAGGTCGCCGGACAGATGAAGCGTGCTTTGAATGAGGCGCGCAAGGAACAGACGGTTTCGTACATCATCGGCCACGTCGTTGAGGAGGCGCTCAAGACCTCCCGCCATGTCGCCACTGAGACGGCACTGGCTGCCGAAGGGCGCACCGTGGTGGCCGTCGGACTGGACCTCGTTTCCCAGCGGATGGACCTCGACGGGGTTCGTGTTCTCGTCATGGGAACTGGTTCCTACGCCGGCGCGTCGTGCGCCCAGCTGAACTCCCGCGGGGTGACCGACATTCAGGTTCATTCCGCTTCCGGACGTGCCGCCGGCTTCGCACGCCGTCACCGTGTGGCCGAGGCCGTCGATCTGGACGCCGCGTTGGCACAGGCTGACCTCGTCGTCACCTGCCGTGGATCGGGCGTGCCCGCCCTCTCCGCACAGGCCGCCCGACGCGCAGTGGATGCTCGCGCCGGACGAGACCTGCTGGTCCTTGATCTGGCCGTCAGCGGTGATGTCGAGGATCCGGTGCCCGCTGGGGTTGAGGTCATCGACCTGGAGACCATTCGTCATGCCGTTCCCGCCTCTGCCGAGGCCGAACGTGCCGCCGCCGAGCACATCGTCGCTGCCGGGGTCCGGCACCTTGCCATCGACCTCGAGCGTCGTCGGATGGCTCCGGCCGTCGTCGCCCTGCGCGACGTCATCTCAGATCTCGTCACCGCCGAGCTTGAGCGCCTGCCCGAAGAGGGATCGGTGCCGGTCGACGAGGTGGCAGCTTCTTTGCGTCGGCTTGCTGCGTCCATGGCGCACATCCCGTCGGCGCGAGCCAGGATGGCCTCTGAGAAGGGCCTGGGGGATCGCTGGCTCAACTCGTTGTCGGACGTGTTGGGGATCGACGTCGAGATCGCCGCGCCCGTCATCGACATGTCAACCTTCACGAACGCTGACTGCATGGCCTGCCCGGTGACCGGCCTGCGGGTGGAGGACCTTGCCGCGGATGCGGCGCCCCGAGGTGAGGAGAAGAATTCGTGACCGCCAACCCGTATGCAGCCCCCAAGGATCCGTTGGCTCCCTATGACGCGGTGCTCGTCGCATCTTTCGGTGGGCCGCGGTCCCCGGAGGAGGTCAGGCCCTTCCTGAGGAGGGTTTCCAACGGTCGCATTCCGGATGAGCGATTGGCCGAGGTCGCTCACCACTATGACCAGTTTGGTGGGGTGAGCCCCATCAACGCGGCGACGGACGCCTTCGTCAACGCCTTGAAGAATGAGCTTCACCAGCACGGAGTCCGAGTCCCGATCCTGCTGGGGAACCGCAACGGCTCACCGTTCCTTGATGACGTCCTGCCCGAGATGCACCAGCACGGTGTGCGTCGAGTGCTTGCCGCCGTCACCTCCGCATATGCCTGCTACTCCGGTTGCCGTCAGTACCGCGAGGAGATTGCTGCGGCCCTCGACCAGGCCGGCATCACGGACATGCAGATCGACAAGGTGCCTCCCTTCAACGAGGCCCCCGGTTTCATTCGCGCCAATGCGGAAGCCCTCATGCAGTCCTTCATGCGCATCCCGCCGACTCCGCTCGAGGCCACCCGAGTCGTTTTCGTCACCCACTCCATCCCCGGCCCCATGCAGGAGGCGTCGGGGGCTGGGCAGCCAGGGACTGACTACATCTCCCAGCACAAGGCGGTGTGCGAGAAGATTGCTGACCAGGTGCGTCATGCCTTCGGCAACATGCCGCAGTGGGATCTGGCCTACTGCTCGCGGTCGGGACGCCCTACTGACCCCTGGCTGGAGCCTGACATCAGTG
The DNA here is from genome assembly GCF_057458005.1 of Cutibacterium sp. LaCa_255. Lineage (NCBI taxonomy): Bacteria > Bacillati > Actinomycetota > Actinomycetes > Propionibacteriales > Propionibacteriaceae > Cutibacterium > Cutibacterium sp. LaCa_255. The sequence continues at coordinate 388,324 of NZ_CP190956.1, forward strand.
ACCACCTGCGCACCCTTCCGGAGCAGGGGATCAAGTCCGTCGTGGTTGCGCCGATCGGTTTCGTCGCTGATCACATGGAGGTCGTCAATGACCTCGATCACGAGGCAGCTGAGACGGCGGCTGAAATCGGGCTGGCCTTTGCCCGTGCTGCGACCGCTGGCGCTCATCCGGCCTTCGTCGCCGACATGGCGGGCCTGATCATGACCCAGGCAGCGGCTGCCCGAGGAGAGGGCGGAAATCTGACCTCCTGGCCCACCCCCTGTGCTCCCGGATGCTGCCGACGCTGCCCGGACGCCAAGGACATTCCGGCCATTTCCGGAAGTGACGTCGTCGAGCCTGACGAGACACAGGCCTCCGAGCCGGTGGCCGCAGCCGTGGCATCGACTGGTACGGCAACGGCGGCGGAAGCCGCGCACCCAGAACCTGAGGTCCTGTCCGGTCCCAGACCTGCTACCGTTCCTGGACCTGACGCCATTCCTGAGGCCGTCGGACCGGAGCCAGAAGCTCCTTCCCCCTACGACCTTCTGACCAAGGAGATCCCCATGACTGACCATTCGAGCAGCAATTCAGTGATTGAGGGACCTCGCGACGACGAGGCCCCCGCCGGTTCCTACACCGCACCGACTGATCCGCGTGATCATGCCGTCGTCCCGGAGGAGGTCAATGCCTCCAGCAAGTGGGCAATGTACTCGGTATTCAGCGTTGCCACTCCGCTTCCCGCCGACGATGTGGCGCGCCGTCAGCTCATCGAGGGCTCCGACGAGTGGGTCGGACAGTCCGGCGTCGAGACCCGTGGCTGGTATGACCTGTCGGGTCTGCGCGCGGACGCCGACCTGCTGGTGTGGTGGCTGAGCGACAATCCGACGGCCCTGCAGGACGCCTACCATCGGTTCCGCGGATCCGGTCTGGGACGCCATCTCGATCCGGTGTGGTCGAATGTGGGCGTTCACCGTCCGGCAGAGTTCAACAAGTCTCACCTGCCCTCCTGCTTCGCCGGAGTCGCCCCGCGGCGCTGGGCTGCCTTCTACCCCTTCGTCCGTTCCAAGGGGTGGTACCTGCTCCCGGCTGCTGACCGTTCCCGCATGCTGCGCGAGCACGGCATGGTCGGTGCTGCCAGCTCTGACGTCAAGGCGTCCACCTTGGCCGCATTCGCCCTGGGAGACTACGAGTGGATTCTCGCCCTGGAGGGTGACGACCTCGCTCGCGTCGTCGACGTCATGAAGGACCTGCGCTACGTCGAGGCTCGTCGTCATGTTGACGTCGACACCCCCTTCTTCACTGGCGAGCGCGTCTCCCCGGTGACTTGGGCCGACCGCCAGATGAGAGCTTGATGGCGCCCTTGCGTGGCCTAACCGACCCGGTGGGACCGGAATCGCCGCAGACCTACTGGGTGCGGCGTCTGGTCCTGCTCATCGCAGTGGTGATTGTCGTTGCCCTGGTGGTCACGGGTGTTTCCAAGCTCATGGGCGGTTCGAAGAAGTCGGCGGCGCCGGCGGCGTCGTCCTTCACCCCGAACCCGTCATGGACTGACACCGCCTGGGGCCCGGAGACTCCGACTCCCTCGGGTTCGGCCAGTTCCGGCAAGTCCGCTTCCTCCTCGAAATCCCCGTTGGCGACGTCGTCCGCATCAGCGTCGTCATCTCCATCCGCATCGACCGCTGGCGAACTCTGCGAAGGGTCCCAGCTGACGGTCAAGATCACGGGAGCCAGCAAGAAGCCCAAGGTGGGTGACACCGAGACCTTCACCGTGGAGGTGAAGAGCTCGTCTGACTGTCGCTGGGACACCCAGAAGGTGAAGCAGACCCTCACCGTCACCTCCGGATCAGACCGCATCTGGTCGACCGAGGGCTGCGGCTCTTGGGGGCCAAAGGGCATCCGTGAGATCAGGTCTAAGGATCCTTGGACCTATAAGGTCTCATGGCCGACCAAACGGTCCACCGACAAGTGCAAGCTGTCGAAGGAAACCCTGGGGAGTGGCTACTACATCGCCACCGTCAACATTGATGGCGGTTCGAGCGATCGGTTCATCATGCAGATGAGTGAGTGACCCTCCATCCACACCCCCTGCCCCATGACATGTTTCGGCTCCCAGCTCTCGAGCTGGGAGCCGAAATCGTTGTCAGTGGAAGTGATGGGTGCGCTGGTCGTTCTCGAAGATTGACTCCAAACCCTGCCGGATCTCGCGGGCCCGCTTCAGCCCCACTCCCTTGACGTCGCCAAGTTCTGACGTGGAGGCCGACACCAAGGTCTGCAGGTTCGAGAAGTGATCGATGATTGCTTGAATCGCCCGGGACGACAAATCGGTGATCGATGCCAGCTGACGGTGTCCACGTGGCTGCATGGGAGCGTCGAGGGGGTGCTCGACAGGATCGAGATCGATGGCCCCAGCCACTTTGGCAACGTCGAGAAGGTCCTCCCAGGGAAGCTTCTGCAGACCGGACAGGGAGAACTCGCCCGGGGCGACGGAGTCCGGCCGGTAATCCTCGGTGAGCAGACGTCCCAGGTCCTCCACCCCGAGGGACAGCTCGTTGCGCTGCAACTGGACCAGACGCCCCTCGACACCAAGTGCGGAGACATAGCCGCGGACCTCGGCGTCGATCCGACGCCACATCTCGACGCGCTGGGCGACGGCTGCGACGTCACGGACCTGGACCTGGTCGCGGACCTCCAGCATGGTGAGGTTGTCAGCTTCCTCAACCAGACGAGCACGGTAACTCGACAGGGTCGCCAGTGCCTGGTTGGCGCGAGCCAGTAGCTGCTCCGGCCTCTCAATCGGGTAACGGCGGCCATTGAGGAACAGGGACATCACTGACATCGACGCCGAGACGACGACCACCGGTGCGCCAGTTTGTTGGGAGAGGCGGTCACCGGTGCGGTGACGGGTACCGGTCTCCATCGTCGGCAGGTTGCCGTCCGGGACGAAGTGGACCGCAGCCGCGGTGATTCGCTCGTGGTCGCTCGAGACGACCAGCCCACCGTCCATCTTCGACAGCTCGCGAAGAGCCTGTGGAGTGAGCCGGACGTCGAGTGAAAAACCGCCGGAACACACCTCATCGATCTCCGGGCCATTACCGAGCACGATGAGGCCACCGGTACGTCCATTGATGATCCGGTTGAGTCCTTCCCGGATAGGTGTGCCGGGGGCGAGCAGGGCCATCAGGTGACGGACCCGTGCGGCCTCCGTCTCCCGATCGCTCTCGGGGGTCGGCTGGGCGTCGGTCATGAGACGACTCTAGTTCTACCCATTGAAGTTCTCACCTCGGATGTGCTCATCATGACTGGTCCGCCTTGCGCTGCCGACGCAGGTTGAGCACCGACAGTGCCTCGGCCACACTGCCGACCTCGATGACATGGAGGCCGTGCATGGACGGGACCTTGGTGTGCGCCTCGCGGGAATTGCGTGGCACGACGGCGAGGTCAAAGCCGAGGCGTGCTGCCTCTCCCACGCGTCTCTCCAAACCAGGGACACGTCGCAGATCACCAGCGAGTCCGACCTCTCCCAGGGCCACGACTCGCGTCGGGAAGTTGGCGTCGAGAACAGCCGAGGCTGCCGCCACTGCGATCGCCAGATCGGCCGACGGGTCCGACACCCTGGCCCCACCCACCGTCGAGACGTAGACATCCCGGTTGCTCAGTGGCATGCCTGCCTTGCGTTCCAGGACGGCCAGAATCATGGCGACCCTGCTGCCCTCGACCCCATGGGTGGTGCGCCGCGGGTACTTCTCGGATGCTGATGGGGCCACCAGCGCCTGCACCTCCGAGAGCAGGGGACGGCGACCCTCCATCGTCACCGTCACGCAGGTGCCCGGTTGGGGATCGGCATTGTCCGAGGTGAACAGTCCCGACGGATCGGGTACCTCCATGATTCCGCTGTCGGTCATCTCGAAGCAGCCCACCTCGTCGGCCGGGCCGTAACGGTTCTTGGCGGCGCGAACCATGCGGAATCCGGAGTGACGGTCACCCTCGAAGTTGAGGACGACGTCGACCAGGTGCTCCATGGTGCGCGGACCGGCGATCGACCCCTCCTTGGTGACGTGACCGACGATGATGACGGCCATGCCACGCCGCTTGGCCACCCGTACCAGCGCACCGGTGACCTCCCTCACCTGGGAGACCCCGCCGGGGGAGCCGTCAGCCTGACTCGTCCCCACCGTCTGAACCGAGTCCAGCACCATGAGGGAAGGCTCGGTCTGCTCGATGTGTCCCAGTACCGTCCCCAGGTCGGTCTCGGAGGCCAGATAGAGTTCGTCAGCAAGTGAATTCGTACGACCCGCCCGCAGTCTCACCTGTGCCGCCGACTCCTCACCCGTGACGTAGAGGGTGCGTCGTCCGGCCTTGGCCCATTTGGCAGCGACGTCGAGGAGCAGGGTCGATTTTCCGACTCCTGGTTCTCCGGCGAGCAGCACGACGGCCCCGGGCACCAGACCACCTCCGAGCACCCGGTCCAACTCGCTGATCCCGGTGAGGTGACGGTTGGCGGCCTGCTCACTCACCTCGCCGATGGGCACCGCCTTGGAGGTGGGTGTCGACGAGGCAACCGCAGTGAGCTTCGGTGCTCCCCTCTCGACCACCGAACCCCAGGTCTGGCACTCCCCGCAGCGACCGACCCACTTGGACGTCGTCCAGCCGCACTCGGTGCACACCCATGTCGGAGCCTGCGTCTTCTTCGCCATGGCTCATACCCTGTCAGCAGGGGCCGACAGGTTCGACGATGGTGGTGTTCCGGTGGTGTCCTCCTCAGGCCACCGGCGGGTAGTGCGGCCACCACATGGCGTCCTGAACTGCCTGCACGACGTTGTCGGGATGTTTTGTGGCGATTCCCTCCTCGATGGCGGCCTGGACGACCGCCACTGCGACCGTCGCCGAGGAAGCCCGCAGATTCTCCACGGCGGGGAGAAGGGATGCTCCCGCCGGACGCGGGTCCACCTGGGAGGCGACGGCCTCGGCCGCGGCGAGGATCATGCCGGCGCTCACTCGCTCGGCTCCCGAGACAATGACCCCCAGCCCCAGGCCCGGATAGAGAAGGGCGTTGTTGCCCTGTCCGATCTCATAGCGCACACCGTCATACTCAAAGGGCTCAATCGGGATGCCGGTGGAGACCAGGGCCTTTCCCCTCGACCATGAGATGACGTCTGCCGGCACCGCCTCGATCTTCTCGGTGGGGTTCGACAACGGCAGGATGATGGGACGCTCGACCCCCTTGCACATCTCCTCGACGACCTGCTGGGTGAAGGCGTCGTGGTCGGTGGAGGTGCCGATGAGGATCGTCGGGTGAACCTGCCGGACCGTCTCCACCAGACCGATATGCCCGTTTGAATGAGCCCAACGACGCGTCTTACCGGCTGGCTTGGCGTAAGGCTCCTGGTAATCGGGCAAATTCTCCATGTCGTCGGTGACCAGCCCATTGCGGTCGATGAGCCAGATTCGATCAATAGCCTCCTGCTGACCCAGGCCATCACTGATCATGGCCTCTCGGATCTGGTCGGCAATTCCGGTACCGGCGGTACCTGCCCCGTACACCAGCAGACGCTGACTGGCGAAGGTCTGTCGGGTGACCTTGAGACCGGAGATAACGGCGGCCAGGATGATGGCTGCCGTACCCTGCATGTCGTCATTGAAGATGCGATGGCTCCCGGCATTCTGCACCAGAATCCGACGGGCATTGGAGGCCCCGAAGTCCTCGAAGTGCAGCAGGGCATGCGGGTACAGCTCGCTGGCGACCTCGAGGTATTCGTGGATGAGTTCGTCATAGCGTTCCCCGCGCACTCGGGCATGACGATTGCCGAGGTACGACGGGTCGTTGAGCAGGTATGCGTTGTCGGTGCCGACGTCGAGGTTGACGGCGATGGTCCGCTCCGGACGGATGCCCGCGGCTGCTGTGTAGAGAGCGAGCTTGCCTATGGAGATGTCGGTCCCGTTGACTCCCCAGTCCCCAATTCCGAGTATCTGCTCGGAATCGGAGACAACGAGGAGGTCGACGTCGTCAGGCCCCAACTCGAGGGTCTCGAAGGAGGGACGGACATCCTCGATGTGGTCGACGGACAGGTAGACCGCGCGGGAGCGTCGGTAGGCGTGACTCCACTTCTTGATGGCCTCGCCGACGGTGGGGTCGTAGATCACCGGCAGCAATTCGACGAGGTGATCGACCAGCAGCTTGTAGTAAAGGGTCTCGTTACGGTTCTGCAGTTCTTCCAGGAATACGTAACGGTCAATGCTGCGGTCGAATCCCTGGAGCTGGCGGTAGCAGCGCTGGGCCTGCTGCTCGAGAGTCTCGACGGCTACCGGAAGCCGTCCGATCATCCCGTGCTCCAGCCGTTCGGCGCGAGTGAAAGCCGTTCCCCGATTCGTGATCGGGTTCGTCATGGGTTCGGGTTTCCTGGACACGACAACCTCCCGGTAATGACTTCGTTTCTTACACTACCGGGAGGTTCTGTCAGTTTTTAACGTCAGATGCGAACTCGTCCGTGGGACGGGGTGTCGAAGGTCACGGCGTCAATGCCGGGGTGGCCATTCGGGCTGGTGAAGTCGAAGGTGATGCCCTCGACCTCGTCGGGAATGGTTTCTCCCAGCCAGTTCTCGACGCGCTGACGCGATCCGGACACCTCGACCGAGGCGAGGGTGACGTTGCCGCTCAGGCTGGAGGGCAGCAGCTCGGCCGGGGAGGTCCACTTGATGAAGAAAGGAAGCTGCGGGTCAGCCATCAGGCCCTTGATGCCGATCTGGCGCCACTCGAGGTGACGACCATCGGGGAAGGTACGGTTACCGGGCACCGACTCACGCTCGAGGCGCTTCTCGTAGGGGGCGAGATCGTCGACGGAGACGGCCCACCCCATCCATCCGCCGCCCTGTTCCTGACGTGCGCGCACGGCCTGGCCGAAGACGGCCTTCTCGGCTGCGGGGTGGTCCAGCACCTCCACAACCTCGATGTAACGCGGCCCGACCAGCGGCAGAATGCGGTTGCGGGTTCCAAAGCTCGGATGGACTCCGCCGTTGATGAATGAGGTCCCCAGGATTTCGCCAAGGCGAGCGGCATCCTCATCGAGACCTGCAGGGCCAGCGGCGAACATGAGATGGTCGACGTGCATGGCAGTATTGTCCCCTTTGTGCTTTCCATGATGAAATCCGACCCCCGGTTGGCTGCAATGAAGCGGGTCCGAGCGAGGTCTTGAGGGGATGTGGACGGGGCACGCATTCCTTGGCTTGTGGCACGCCGTCGACCCCGACAAGGTAGGTTGAGCGTGTGCCTGACAGTGCCGGACCTGACAAACCCTCGACCACGGCTGCTTCCAGTGCTCCCCGCGTGACGTTGTCGACGACCTCGGTCTATCCCGAGTCGACGGTCGATGCCTTCGCCCGCGCCAAGGCCATTGGTTATGACGGGGTGGAACTCATGGTCGGCATCGACCCGGTTGCCGCTGATGTCGACCGAATCGTCGACTTGTCGGCAGAACACGACGTCAAGGTGTGGTCGATTCACGCTCCATGCCTGCTCGTCACTCCGAATGTGTGGGGAGGCGACTCCTGGGGCAAGCTCGACAAGGCCGCCGAGGCTGCAGGACGACTTGGCTCCGAGCTCATCGTTGTCCATCCGCCCTTCCGCTGGCAGCGCGACTATGCGAGCCAGTTCGAGGAAGGCATCGCCGAGCTCAACGAGAAATACGCCCCACTGGTTTTTGCCGTGGAGAACATGTACCCGTGGCGTACCCCGGCGGGCCGTTTCGCCGCATACCTGCCGGGATTCGACCCCACCAAACTCAGCTACGACCACCTCGTCCTGGACCTCTCCCACGCCGCCACGGCCCAGATGGACTCGCGAAAGCTCGTGGACCTGTGGGGGCCGCGACTGCGTCACATCCACCTCACCGACGGTTCGGGCACCTTCAAGGACGAGCATCTTCTGCCCGGCCGGGGAAATCAGCATGCCTGGGAGGTCGTCGAGCGTGCCGTGGCCGGCGGGTTCAACGGTGACATCGTCCTCGAGGTCAACACCCGTAAGCTCTCCGGGCAGGGAGCTGGGCAAGGTGCCCGGTTCGAGGCGCTCTCCGAAGTCCTGATGCAGACCCGTATGGCCGTTGACCGTGGCATCTTCGCGCGTCGTGACATCGAGGCGCAGCAGGAGGCCCATCAGTGACCGAGAATCGACACGATTTCCGTGGCGGGGCTCTGCTTGCATCGGGTCGACGTCTAGCGATGCAACTGGCGATGGATCCGACCATTGCCGACGAGGTTTCCCAGTCACGTTTGGCCCGTGAGATCGCCGCGACCTATGTCGCTGGTGAGGACGTCGGGACAGCCATCGAAAAGGCTGCCGACCAGGTGTTCAAGGGTCTGGACGTCAGCCTGCATCCCCTCGCCCCCGCCGCCGTCGACGTCGCCCAGGCTCGCCGGGCGACAGTCGGGCTGTGCGAAGTGATCGAGAGGCTCGGTGCCGATCCGGCGTTTGGTGGCCACAGCGAGGTCTCCATCAGCCTCGCGGCTCTGGGACTGCGAGTTGACGACGAGCTCGCCCGGGAAAACGCCAGGCAGATCTGCGATATCGCTCGCGACAACCACGTCGCCGTGACGGTGGACGACGAGGGCCCGGACATCCATGATCGTTCCCACCGCATCGGCATGGACCTGCTGGAGGACTACGAGAACACCGGCATCGTCATCCAGGCGGCCCGCCACGATTCCCTCACCCAGGTGAGGGAACTGGCCGCTCCGGGGAGGCGCATCAGGCTGTGCAAGGGTTCCTACACTGGCCCTCGTTCGGTCACCCTGATCCATCCCCATGACGTCGATCTGAGGATGGCGGCATGCCTGCGTGCCCTCATGACCGGCCCCTCGACGGTGATGCTGGCCAGCCATGATCCGGTCTTCGTCGCCCTCGGCGAGCAGCTCATGGCTAGTTTGGATCGACCCCTGGAATTTCAGATGCTGCAAGGAATTCGTCCCCTCGAGCAGCGCAGGCTGGTGGACATTGGCCACCGGGTGAGGGTTTATCTGCCCTATGGACATGATTGGTACCGGTACTGCACTCGACGGATCGTCGAGAGACCGGGCAATATTTGGCTGTTCGGAAGGTCGCTGGTGGAGAGGCGTTGACGATGTGGAATGGCACGAGCACCGTCTCCCCTCGCCGGTGCCTGGACGAAACCCCTCGCCGGGGAATCATAGGGGACCACTGGGCGGATCGGCGCCTGCTGTGGGAGACGATTTTCCTCCTGGCCGTCAGCCTGGGGCAGTCCGCGTGGTACTCAATTCTGCGAATGATCGAGAGACTCACCCGCGGTGTGCCGATGGATCAACAGACCTCGAAGCTCAACTCATCGGTGACCCCCGGGCGTCCCTGGCTTGATCTGCTCTACCAGTTATCTGACATCGTCTTCGGTGTCGCACCGGCCCTGCTGGCTCTGCTACTGCTCGCCCAGGTCAAGCCCCCTCGCAAGGGTGTTCGTCACGCCCTCGGTCTGCAAGGGCCGGGGTGGGGACAGGATGTCGGCGCCGGAGCGATTCTGGCCGTCATCATTGGCATTCCCGGGCTTGGTTTCTACCTCGCCGCTCGCGCACTGGGGCTGAACACGACGGTTCAGGCCTCCCAACTGCAGCATGTGTGGTGGATGGTCCCGGTACTCATCGGTCTGGCCCTCATGAATGCGGTCCTGGAGGAGACCGTCATGGTCGGCTACCTGTTCACGCGGTGGCGTCAGATCGGGTGGTCGACGACGATGGTCATCGTCGTCTCGGCCGTCATTCGCGGCACCTATCACCTGTACCAGGGCTGGGGTGGTTTCCTCGGCAACATCATCATGGGTCTTTTCCTGGGATGGGTCTTCTCCAAGAGACGTCGACTTCTGCCCCTCATCGTGGCCCACGTCTTCCTCGACATCGGCTCCTTCATCGGATACGCCTATCTGGTCGGTCACGTCAGCTGGTTGTGAGTCCATTCGGACACTGCGCGGACCTGTCGTGGCATGCCCCTACCATGGGCGGCATGAAGCTTGGAGTCTTCGGAGCCACTGGACAGGTCGGTCGGGTCATGCGCACCTTGCTGGCGGAGCGTCATTTCCCAGCTGACGACGTGAGGTTCTTCGCCTCTGCCCGTTCGGCCGGCCAGAAGTTGCCATGGGAAGACGGTGAGGTCGTCGTCGAGGACACTGCGACGGCTGATTTCTCAGGCCTTGATATCGCGATCTTCTCCGCGGGTGGCGGTACCTCTCGCGAGTTCGCCCCCAAGGTGGCTGCTGCCGGGGCCGTCGTCATCGACAACTCCTCGGCCTGGCGACGCGACCCTGACGTCCCGTTGGTCGTCAGCGAGGTCAACCCGGAGGACATCGCCAAGCGTCCCAAGGGGATCATCGCCAACCCGAACTGCACGACGATGGCGGCCATGCCGGTGCTCAAGCCGCTTCATGACGCTGCCGGACTGACCCGCCTCGTCGTGGCCACCTATCAGGCGGTCTCCGGATCGGGCGTCGCCGGAGTGCGCGCCCTCACCGAGCAGACCGCAGCCATCGACGGCCCCTCTGCCCTGGCCCTGGACGGACGGGGAGTACCGGTCGATGATTTCGGGCCCTACGTCGCGCCGATCGCCTTCAACGCCGTCCCGGTCGCTGGCAACTTCGTTGATGACGGAACCGGCGAGACCGACGAGGAGCAGAAGCTGCGCAACGAGTCGCGCAAGATCCTCCATATCCCGGATCTGCTGGTCGCCGGAACCTGCGTGCGGGTGCCGGTGTACAGCGGCCACGGGCTGGTGGTGCACGCGGAATTCCGTGACGATCTGAGCCCCGAGAAGGCTACCGAGCTGTTGGTGAAGGCTCCGGGTGTCAAGGTCGTCGACGTCCCGGATCCTCGCTCTGCCGCCGGAACCGATCCGTCCCTGGTCGGGCGTATCCGTCCTGATCAGTCCGCCCCGGCAGGCAGGGGGCTGGTGTTCTTCTGTTCCGCGGACAACCTGCGAAAAGGTGCCGCCCTCAATGCCGTGCAACTGGCCGAACTGGTGGCTGCCGAATGAGCGGGAAGGTTGCGGTTCTGGGCTGCGGGACGATGGCCGGAGCCCTCATCGGTGGGCTCATCGACGCCGACACGATCAAGGCTGACGATGTCGTGGCGACGGCGCGGTCGGAGTCCCATCGCGAGGAGATCGCCAGGGCTCTGGGCGTGAAGACGACGGCGGTCAACGCCCAGGCTGCCCGTGACGCTGACCTCGTCATTCTCGGCGTCAAGCCCTATGCGGCCGCCGGAGTGCTGGAGGAGGTCGCGGATTCCCTCAAGGATGACGCGATCATCATCTCCATCGCCGCCGGTGTCACCACCGAGAAGTTGCTCGCTGCCTGGCAGGGCAATGTCGTCCGCGTCATGCCCAACACCCCCGTCCGAGTGGGCAAGGGCGCGTTTATCGTCAGCCCTGCGCCAGGTGCTGAGAAGGCCGGCGAGAAGATCGTCGAGATCTTGGGGACGGTCGGGAGGGTCGTCGAGGTGCCCGAGAAACTGCATGATGCCGCCATGGCCGTGTCGGGCTCCGGCCCGGCCTACGTCTTCCTGGTGGCCGAGGCAATGATTGACGCTGCCGTCGCCATGGGACTGCCGCGCGACCAGGCGAGCCAGCTCACCGTCGCCACCCTGGCCGGCTCGGCCGAGCTGTTGTCCGGAGGCGAGCACCCGGCGGTGCTGCGTTCCGAGGTGACGAGCCCCGGCGGGACCACCGCGGCGGCCCTGGCTGAGTTGGAAGCTGGGGGGCTGCGCGCCACTTTCGCCGATGCGATGATGGCATGTCGAGACCGTGCGGCGGGCGTGTCCTGACGGGTCAGCGCGGCGTTTTTGGCTCGATTGCAGATCACAGCGTAAAGTAATCCTTTGTCCGCCTTGTCGGTGGGCCGAGAACTTCGCACCCACCCGGGTGCACCAAACTTCCAGTTCCAACGAAAGAGGTTGACCGTGGGATCCGTGATCAAGAAGCGTCGCAAGCGCATGGCGAAGAAGAAGCACCGCAAGCTGCTCAAGAAGACGCGTATTCAGCGTCGTCGCGCCGGCAAGTGACGCTTCGGGCGGTTGTGCATGTGGCGACGACATCGGCATGACACGACTGCCCCTCGCTGCGGTGAATCACGGCCCCTCGACCCGCCGGTCGAGGGGCGCGTCGTTGTTGTCACCCGCCAGGGGTGTCATCTGTGCGATGAGGCCATCGAACTCGTTGCACAGATGAGAGAGGATCACCGCGATCTCGTGCCCGAACCGACGATCGTCGACGTCGACACCGATGAGGACCTACGCTCCCGCTGGGGCGACCACGTCCCGGTCACCTTCGTCGACGGCACCCTCATTGCCTACTGGACCCTTGACGCCGACACGTTCATGTCGGCCTTATGTGATGGCCCCACTCTTCCGGCGGTGCTGCCCTGACAGTCGGAACGTCCAGCGGGCGGGCAGGTTTGCACGTTGCCCCGCAGACCAGCACTATTGACCTCAATGCCCAATGTTGGAGCACACCGCCCGGCATGGCGGCAGACACCGGAAGGACTCCAGATGACTGACGAGGCTCTCCAGCCGATGCCACAGTCGGCCGGTGATCTGGGCACCGCGTCGGCCCAGGCCAGGGTGCAGTTCGTGGGCACTGGCCCAGGAGATCCGAATTTGTTGACCCTGGGGGCCGTCGATGCCATCAATCGCGCCCAGGTCATCGTCATTTCGTGCCCGGGACACCGCATTCTGCTCGGCAACGACTTCCTGGAGCTCCATTCCGACGTCAGGATCGTCTCGGCTGGTAGCCCCGACGAAGAGGCAGCCGTCCTGCCCAGCCAGCCTGGAACGGGGGCACCTACCCCGGTCAAGGTCGCGGAGCACTGCGCCGACGTCACCGCCACCATCATTGATGCGGCCTCCCAGGGACTTGAGGTCGTCCGTCTCGTTAGCGGGGACCCATTCCTCGATGGCGACATCGGCGCCGAGGCCGCTGCCGTGGCCCGCGCCGACCATGATGTCGACGTCGTCCCCGGTGTCACCGGGATGACGGCAGTTCCGGAGTACGCCGGTCTGGCCCTCCATGGCCATGACGTCCAGCTCATCGGTGACGCCGCCTGTCAGCGAGACATCGCGGGCAGGGGATCGACCTGGTCGGCCAACGGACTCGTCGTCGTCAACACTTCGGCCGGCCGGATCAAGGAGGTCGTCAAGCATGCGATGGCCTCTGGTCGCAGCGAGGACGAGCCGGCAGCCCTCATCTGCCACGGCGCAACGACCCAGCAGACCACCCACACCACCACCCTCGGCGAGCTGCCGCAGACCGCCAAGTCCGCTCGGCTAACCGACGCCGAGCTGATTCACATTGCCATCGGCAAGGTCGTCGAGGCTCCGGAGCGCGAACAGCTTGACTGGTACGAGTCCAAGCCGCTGTTCGGCTGGAGGATCCTCATCCCGCGCACTCGCGACCACTCCGCGACCCTGCCCTCACGTCTGCAGAGCTACGGCGCTCACTCCCTCGACGTCCCGACGATCTCGATGGAACCTCCGCGCACCCCGCAGCAAATGGACAAGGCCATCCGCGGTCTCGTCGAGGGACGCTACGAGTGGGTTGTCTTCACCTCCGCCAATGCCGTGCGGGCCGTCTCCGAGAAGCTGGAGCAGATCGGTTTGGACGCCCGCGCTTATTCGGGTCTGCGCATCGCCGCCATCTTCGAGTCGACGATCAACGCCCTGGCCGAGTGGGGAGTGCGACCTGACTTGGTGCCGTCCGGGGAGCAGTCCACCCGCGCCCTGGCCGCAGTATTCCCGGCCTTCGACGAGGCCCTTGACCCCATCAACCGGGTCTTCGTGCCGCGTGCCGACATCGCCACCGAGTCCCTGTCGGCCGACCTGTCCGAACTGGGCTGGGAGGTCGAGGATGTCGTCGGATACCGCACTGTTCGTGCCGCCCCGCCGCCAGCCGAGACACGCGAGGCCATCAAGACCGGCAAGTTCGACGCCGTCGTCTTCACCTCTTCGACGACGGTGCGCAACCTCGTCGGTATCGCCGGTAAGCCGCACAAGCACACCGTCGTCGCTGCCGTGGGCATGCGCACTGCCGAGACCTGCCGGGAGCACGGTCTGACGGTCGACGTCATCGCCCCGGAACCGACTGCGTTGAGCCTTGCTGACGCCCTCGCCGATTTCGCCGCGAAGCGTCGTGACGACATGGTCGCCAAGGGCCTGCCGGTCGTTCGGCCTTCCCAGCGCAAGCGTCGGGGCCGTCACCCATCACGCTGACGCTGACACAGCCCTATGACGTAGGGTCATGGGCAGAGGCGGGCTCTGCGACCCGCGAGGTATCGGAAGGGGAGACGATGGGCGCCACGACGACCGTCCACCTGCTGCGCCACGGTGAGGTCGACAACCCGACCGGGGTCTTGTACGGGTGTATGCCCGGATACCACCTGTCACCACTGGGACGACGAATGGCCGCCCGCGCTGCCGAGCATTTCGCTGGTGTTGAGTTGTCCGCCCTGGTGAGCTCCCCGCTGGAGCGCGCCCGGGAGACGATGGCCCCCATCGCCGCTGTGCACCCAGAGCTCGAGGTGCGTGTCGATTCCGACGTCATCGAGGCGGCCAATGTCTTCGAGGGGCAGGTCTTCGGCAAGGGCAACAAGGCTTTGCGCAATCCTCGTAACTGGCGTCATCTGTCGAACCCGTTCACCCCAAGCTGGGGAGAGCCCTACGTCGAGATCGCCGAGCGAATGACCCGGGCGATCATGCGTGCCGCCGAGGAGATTCCTGAGGGCGGACAGGCCCTCATCGTCTCCCATCAGCTGCCGATCTGGATTGCCCGTTGCGCAGCCGAGGGGCGACGTCTTCCCCACGATCCGCGTTCCCGTCAGTGCACCCTCGCCTCCGTGACGAGTTTCGGTGTGCTCGACGGTCGCATCGTGCGCGTCGATTACTGCGAACCGGCTCGCGACCTCATCCCGGCCAAGGATCGTCGGGCCAACATCTCCGCAGGTGGTGCACGGGAGTGAGGACTCGGCTCATCACCGTCCTCGCGGCGACAACCCTCATGGTGACCGGGGTCTCGGCGTGCTCGTCGACCTCAGCCAGTGACGACAAGGGATTTGCGGCCGGTGACGGATCCTGGTCGAGGGTTCCGGCCGACAAACGTGAGCCTGCCCCCGTCCTCACCGGCAAGGACCTGGACGGCAAGGAGATCAGCACCGCTGACGCCAAGGGCAAGGTCATCGTCCTCAATGTGTGGGGATCATGGTGCGCCCCTTGCCGTCACGAGGCCCCAGCCCTGGTGAAGGCCGCCGGTCGCACCAAGGATGTCGCCGTCTTTTACGGCATCAACACCCGAGACCTGGATCCAGGTCCGGCTCAGGCCTTCTCCCGAGCCTTCGACGTCACGTACCCGAGCTTCTACGACCCGGACGGGGCGATGCTTCTCAAGTTCAGCGAGCTGCCTCCCAAGGCCATCCCGTCCACCCTCGTCATCGACCGCAAGGGCCGTTCAGCCGCTCGATTCCTGGGAGAAGTGAGCACCGCCACCCTCGTCCAGGCGATCAATGACGTTGCCAAGGAGAGTCAGTGACGCCCCTTGACCTGGGGTCCTGGGCCGCTGAAGCACTGACGGGATCAATGGCCGGAGCGATCCCGGTGGCGGTCTTCGCCGGTGTGTTGTCCTTCTTCTCACCGTGTGTCCTGCCCCTCGTCCCTGGCTACCTCAGCTATGTGACGGGTTTGGGCGCGGCTGACGTCATCGAGGGACGGCATCGCGCCCGCACCGTGGTGGGCACGATCCTCTTCGTCATCGGTTTCACCGTTGTCTTCGTCGCGACCGGCACGGTCATCGGTACCCTCGGTCGGACACTCATGGGTCATCGGCGAACCATTGAGATCATCGTCGGAGCTTTGACGATCCTGCTTGGCGCCATGTTCGCCGGCCTTGTACCGCTGGGACGACGCGAACTGCGGATCCATCGCCTTCCCCGAGCGGGACTGGCTGCTGCGCCGATCCTGGGAATCGTCTTCGGGCTGGGTTGGACCCCGTGCATCGGGCCGGCCCTCTCGGTGGTCTACGGACTGTCATTGACCCAAGGATCCGCTGTTCGTGGGGCAGTACTGGCCACTTGTTATTCGTTGGGGCTGGGTATCCCGTTCATCGCTGCCGCTGCGGCTCTGGTGTGGATTGGTCGCACGGTCGACGCGGTGCGTGCCCACCAACATGCCGTGCAGCGTGTCGGAGGAGTGCTCATGATGGCCATAGGCGTGCTGTTGGTCACCGGGTGGTGGGAGTCGATAATGGCGATGCTGAGAACCTGGGCGGCCAAGTTCGGGGCGGTGATCTGATGGGTGATTCCGTGAAGGACGCGAAAGTGACGGACTCGAGGAGCTCGACCTCGGCTCGTGGGAGCGGCGGACTCGGTTTCGGCGCATCCATGCGGTGGTTGTGGGGTCAGCTGACGAGCATGAGGACGGCCCTCATCCTGCTGTTCCTGCTGGCCTTGGCATCCATCCCGGGGTCGATGGTGCCGCAGACCGCAAACAGCGCGATCAAGGTCTCCGACTTTGCCGCCAACCACCCCGCCCTGGATCGTATCTACCGGCCGCTGGGGATGTACCACGTCTACACCTCGGTGTGGTTCTCGGCGATCTACCTGCTGCTGTTCATCAGCCTCATCGGCTGCATCATTCCGCGCATCATCAGTCACGTGAAGGCCTTGCGCCGGCAGCCTCCTCGCGTCCCCGCCAGGCTGGACCGGTTGGCAGCCCATGCCTCGACGACCACCTCTGATTCGGCCGAGGAGGTCGACAAGCGAGCCCGGGAGTGGTTGAAGGCCCGACGTTACCGGTTCGTCGTTGACGACGATGGCTCCATTCGTGCCGAGGCCGGCCGCCACCGCGAGACGGGCAACCTGATCTTCCACGGCTTCCTGGTTCTGCTGCTCGTTGGTGTCGGCTGGAATACCCTGTGGGGATTCAAGGGGACCTCGGTCGTCGTCGAGGGTCAGGGATTCTCCAACAACATCACCCAGTACGACGAGTTCAAGGCAGGGTCGATGGTCGACACCGACGATCTGGCCCCGTTCTCCATGAAGCTGCGCAAGTTCACAGCATCCTTCGAGACCGGCACGGTTCAGCGTGGTGCTGCTCGCAGCTTCGACGCCACCGTCGACTTCACCGTGGACGGCACGACCGAGACTCGAGACTTGCAGGTCAATCACCCGCTGCGGATCGGCTCGACCAAGGTCCATCTGCTGGGCCATGGCTACGCCGCAGACGTTCTCGTCCGCGACGGAAATGGCAAGGTCGCCTATTCGGGTCCTGTGGTCTTCCTGCCTCAGGACGGCAACTTCAAGTCCGTCGGTGTCATCAAGGCTCCCGACGCCCGCCCGGATCGTCTGGCCTTCCAGGGATTCTTCCTACCGACGGGCACGATCACGGCTGGTGGCCCGACCTCCCTCTTCCCAGACGCCCTCAACCCGCAGCTGTACCTGACCGCCTGGTACGGCAAACCGGCAGGCGAGACGGGTGTTCCGTCGAACATCTACACCCTCGACACGACCGGCATGACCCAGGTGACGAACGGCAAGGAGAAGTCCCGATTCGTGCTGTCGCCGGGGCAGGGATACAAGCTGCCCGACGGCAGAGGATCGATCCAGTTCAACGGCTGGCAGCGCTGGGCCAAGATCCAGGTGTCCCAGACCCCTGGTCTACCGCTGACCTTCCTGTCCGTGCTGCTCTCAGTGGCCGGTCTGTGCTTGAGTCTGTTCTCACGGTCGCGACGGGTGTGGATGAGAATGACGCCCGTCGAGGAGGGCTTGAAGGTGGAAATCGGTGGCCTGGACCGCAGTGACTCCCGATCCGGTGCGGTGGACGATGTAAACTCTCTGCTGGCTGCGGTACACGGAGATAGCATGTCAGGCGACATCAAGGAGGCCCAGTCGTGAGTGTGGAGAATCTGTCGGCCGTCGGTATCGTCACCGCGGCGGTGCTCTACATGCTTGCCTTCCTGGCTCACGTCGTGGAATGGGCCAGTGTGCGCGGGGTCGAGCACCCCAGCCACAAGGCGCGGTTGCGATCCGAGACGTGGGGGAGGATGGGCCTCAACCTCACCGTCCTGGGTGCCATCTGCGCGACCATCGGCGTCGTCTGCCGTGGTATCGCGGCACATCGGTTGCCCTGGGGCAACATGTACGAGTTCGTCACCTCGGCGCTGCTCTTCGTCGTCATCGCGTACCTCGTCCTCGTCGCCGTCCGTCAGGTTAGGTGGATGGGCATTGCCGTCACCCTGTTGCTGGCTGTTGGTAACGGCCTGGCAGCCACCGTGTTCTACGTGGCTGTCGCGCCGCTGGTCCCGGCCCTGCATTCGGTGTGGTTCGTCATCCACATTGTCGCGGCTTGTATTGCTGCTGCTGCGCTCAACGTCGGTGCCATTGCCTCGATCATGTATCTCATCTCGATGAACGCCCGGGCGAAGGCTGAGCGGACTGGAATTCCCGTCAGGGGATTGCTCGCCAAGCTTCCTTCCCCGGAGTCCATGGACACCCTGGCCTACCGTGCACATGCCATCGGCTTTCCGATCTGGACCTTCACCATCGCGGCCGGCTCAATCTGGGCTGACTACGCATGGGGTCGGTTCTGGGGATGGGATCCCAAGGAGACCTGGTCCCTGGTGACCTGGGTGGTCTACGCGGCCTACATGCACGCCCGCTCCACAGCCGGATGGCGCGGACGCCCGGCTGCCGTCATCGCGATCATCGGTGTGGCCTGTTTCTGGTTCAACTTCATCGGTGTCAACCTGATCTTCAACGGCTTGCATTCGTATGCCGGCATCTGACATGAAGGGTTCCTTCTCCGAATCCCACGATGATTGGCTTCCCCAGCTCTACCAAGAGAAGTGGGACGCCTTCGTCAGGTTGGCCACCCTGTTGCTGGCAGACCAGCGGGTGGCCGAGGCTGCCGTCATCGCAGCCTTTGTCACCAGTTACCGGCGCGATCCGCGGTTGCATTCCCACCAGCATGCCGTGTCGTATCTGCGCACCGCCGTCGTGAACAAGGCTAGGGGTCGACAACCGGCAGAACGAGACACAACTCCTCCCCAAGCCCCCGACGAGTTGGCGTACTGGTGTCTGCGGGGGCTGCCGGCCCGACAGCGTGAGGTGCTGGTCCTCAAATTCGCGACAGCAGATCTGTCAGACGACGAGATCGCCGAGACCCTGGGCATGAGCGTCAATGGCGTTCACAACAACGAGACGAAGGGTCTGACTGCCATCGGTGAGACGCTGCGGCCTGGTTCCCACACGAACCCCGGCCACGCCGATCCCAGGGTCGAGGCGGTCGTGCGCTCGGCCCTGGAAACCATCATGGAGTCGATCCGTCCGAACTCCGGCTATGACGCCATCACCTCTCAGATTTCCCGGAAACCGCGTCGTGGCCTTCCCGCCAACTGGATCGTCGCCCTGGCCTGTCTGGTGGCACTGGGACTTGGCATTCTGTCTCCCCTGCTGGGCTCGAATCACAATTCGACGACGAGTGATTCGGAGGCGGCACCGGCTGCCCGAACCCCGCAGGCCAGCGACCAGTCCCTGCCGACCGTTCAGACTGGGTTGGATGTCTTCTACCTGGGCCGTGACGACGGGCTCATCCACCGTGAGCTGCGTGACCTGCCGACCCTCGGCGACCTGTTGGGAACGGCAGTTGGGGCGGTTCTCAACGTCGCGCCCCTCGACCCGAATTACACATCCGGGTGGGCAGCTGGCCAGGTGAACCGGGCATCGGTCAAAGGAAAACGCATCACCATCGACCTGTCGGCATCCGCCTTCAGCCAGTTCAAGAATGGCGAACAGGTGCAAAGGGCCATCCAGCAGCTCGTCGTGACCGCCACGGCGGCCGTCGGTGACCGCACCGGTGACAAGTCGGTGCGCATCCTCGTTGATGGTTCGCCGAACCTGCCGATCATTGGCAAGCCCGCCACGGATTTTGTCGACGAAGGTCTTGCTCAGTGCGCCCGGGTGTGGGTCGACACGCCACAGGCCGGTGCCGATGTGTCGTCGGGCAAGATGACCATCAGTGGTTTCGCCCAGCCGACGGTTTCCGTCATGACATACGAAGTGAGATCTCCCAAGGGCGGTCACATGGTCACCAGCGGGCAGATCAACATCTCCGCCACCGACGGTGACAACTGGCGCCCGTGGAGCGCCACCGTCATCATGCCCAAGGGGGAATATGACGTGGTGATCCGGGAAGGGAACCGCATCGCTGACGAGAAGGTTGTGACGGCGAAGTAGCCGTCAGATCTTGAGGTACTTCTCCGCCTCAGTCATCACCAGACGCGGTGGCAGGTGTGGAGCCAACCGTGCGACGGCGCGGTTGATGAATCCGTCGATGGCGTAGGGACGATGACGGGCCAGAGCGTCGAAGGCAGTACGCACCACATCGTCGGGCTGACGACGCATTCCAGCTCCCATCCTCGGCACACCGGCGACGTCGAAGAATCCGGTCTCAGTCGGGCCAGGACAGACCGCCGTGACTCGCACCCCGGTGCCGTTGGTCTCGGCCCACAGCGCCTTCGTGAAGGACAGCACGAAAGACTTCGATGCCGCATAGGTGGCGAACTGGGGGATGGGCTGGAAGGCAGCGGTGGAGGCGACATTGATGATCGACCCCTGCTTGGCCGCGATCATGCCCGGCAGCAGCAGACCGCACAGATGGACGACGGCCTCACAGTTGACCTCCACCTGAGAGGTCTGACGAACCGGGTCGGTCTCGGCGATCCGGCCAGCTGCACCGAACCCAGCGTTGTTGATGAGGGTGTCGACGATGATGCCGCGCCCGGCGATGTCCTCCACCAGGGTCAACCGCTCGGATGCCGAGGCGATGTCGCAGGGACGGACGATGGTGCGGATCCCGTATCGGGTGGTGAGTTTGGTGGCAAGGTCGTCGAGGGCGTCTTGACGGCGTCCGGTCAGGACGAGGTTGGCTCCGCAGCTGGCCAGGTGACGGCTGAATGCCTGCCCCAGACCACCACTGGCCCCGCTCACCAGTGCCCACGGGCGTTCGTCGCGAGTCGCATCCTTCTCAGTCATGTCACAAGTCTTCCACGTAGCTCTCAACGCTCCCGGAGGAACATCTGATACGAGGGGGAGTCCGAGACGTCACTCCACGGGTACCCGATGTCGTCGAGGTGAGACGACAGGTCCGGGTCGTCAGCCGCACCCTCGAACCCGGCCAGCACGCGACCGGTGTCCATTGCGAAGGAACGGTAGTGGAACAGGGAGATGTTCCACCGGGTGCCCAGGGTGGTGAGGAAGTGGGTCAGTGCTCCTGGCGACTCGGGGAAGACGAAGGAGACGACCTTCTCCCCGACGGAACGTGACGGGTGCCCACCGACCATGTAACGGACATGGGTCTTGGCCGCCTCGTCGTCGGACAGATCGACGACTCGGTGTCCGGCACTGCTCAGGATCTCGACGATCTCGGAACGTTCGTTGCGATGGGCTAACTGCACGCCGACGAAGATGGCCGCGGAGTCGTCGTCAGCAAGTCGATAATTGAACTCGGTGACCATGCGGCCACCTAACAGTCGGCAGAAGTCCAGGAAGGCTCCCGGACGCTCGTCGATGATGACTCCGAACATCCCTTCGCGACGCCCACCGATCTCGGCGCGTTCTGCGATGTGACGCAGCGACCCGAAGTTGAGGTTC
Organism: Cutibacterium sp. LaCa_255; assembly: GCF_057458005.1. Lineage (NCBI taxonomy): Bacteria > Bacillati > Actinomycetota > Actinomycetes > Propionibacteriales > Propionibacteriaceae > Cutibacterium > Cutibacterium sp. LaCa_255. Next base: position 409,977 of record NZ_CP190956.1, read on the forward strand.
GCACCGCTGAGGACGGCGGCGAGCTGCTCTCCGTGGATGTCGTGGGCGCGGACGTACTTCTTGAGCCCGGCCAGCGCGACGGCACCGGCCGGCTCGGCGACGGCACGCACGTCGTCGAAGAGATCCTTGACGGCAGCACTGATCTCGTCGGAGTCGACGGTGACGACGTCGTCGAGATGGTCCTTGAGGATGCGGAAAGTCTCGTCACCGATCCGGGCAACGGCAACACCCTCGGCGAACAGCGAGACCCGATCCAGGGTGACGGGTTCACCGGCCTCCATTGCGGCTGCCAGACAAGCCGACTCAGCTGGCTCCACACCGATGATCTTGACTTGGGGCATGAGCTGCTTGACGAGGACGGCGATCCCTGCGGCAAGACCACCACCACCGACCGGTACGAAGATCCGGTTGACGTCCGCTGCGTCCTGGATGAGCTCCAGGCCGATGGTTCCCTGACCAGCGATGACCATCGGGTCGTCGAAGGGGGCGACGTAGGTCAGTCCCTCGTTCTCGGCCAGTTCGAGGGCATGAGCCTTGGCTTCGTCGAAGGAATCCCCGGCCAGGACCACCTCGCCGCCGAGCTGGCGCACCGCGTCAACCTTGATCGTCGGAGTGGGTCTCGGCATGACGATCTTGGCCTTGACTGCGAGCCGGGCACTCGAGAGGGCGACGCCCTGGGCGTGGTTGCCGGCCGACGCCGTCACCACCCCAGCGCGACGCTCCTCCTCGGTGAGGTTGCGCATCCGGTTGTAGGCGCCGCGGATCTTGAAGGAGTGGACTGCCTGACGGTCCTCCCTCTTCACCAGCACGGTATTGTCGAGGCGTTTGGAGACGCTGGGCATCGGTTCGAGCGGGGTCTTCTCGGCCACCTCGTAGACCGGTGCTCGCAGGACGGCTCGCAGATATTCCTGGTCACTCCTGACGGACACTGGCGATCCCCTCAGCCAGCCACCGGACGGACCTGGGACAGGTCGCGTACTCCACCGCGATCGGCGGAGGAGGCAAGCATCCCGTAGGCGCGCAGGGCGGTGGAAACGTGACGCGAACGGGGAGCGTGTGGCGTCCAAGCGTCGATTCCGCGGGCTTCCTCCTCCTCGCGACGACGGGCCAGCTCGGAGTCATCGACGTCAAGGCTGATGGTGCGGTTGGGGATGTCGATGCTGATGGTGTCCCCGTCGCGGGCCAGGCCGATGAGACCACCGGAGGCGGCCTCGGGGGAGACGTGACTGATTGACAGGCCCGACGTGCCACCGGAGAACCGGCCGTCGGTGAGCAGGGCGCATTCCCTGCCTAGGTGCATCGACTTCAGGTAGCTCGTCGGGTACAACATCTCCTGCATACCGGGGCCACCCTTGGGGCCCTCGTGGCGGATGATGACGACGTCCCCGGCCCTGACCTCCTTGCCCAGGATGCCGGTGACGGCGTCGTCTTGGGACTCGTAGACGACGGCAGGCCCCGAGAAGGTGAGGATTGACTCGTCGACGCCGGCGGTCTTGACGATGCAGCCGCGCTCGGCGATGTTGCCGAACAGCACTGCCAGGCCGCCGTCGGCGGAGTAGGCGTGCGCGATGTCGCGGATGCAGCCGTTCGTACGGTCGGTGTCGAGGCTCTCCCAGCGCGAGGACTGGGAGAACATCTCGGTGGTGCGCACCCCGCCCGGGGCGGCCGCATAGAGCGTGCGGACGTCCTCGCCGGGGGCGGACATGAGGTCGTGACTGGCAATCTCGACGGCCATCGTCGTCGGGCTGCCGTCGGGGGACCACACCGTCGAGGTGGCGGTGTCGAGCAGGCCGCCACGATCCAGCTCGGCGAGGATGCTGAGCACACCGCCGGCGCGGTGGACGTCCTCCACGTGGAACACGGTGGTCGACGGCGCCACCTTGCACAGGTGGGGAACCTTGCGTGACAGGGAGTCGATGTCAGCCATGGTGAAGTCGACCTCGCCCTCCTGGGCGGCGGCCAGCAGGTGCAGGACGGTGTTCGTCGAACCTCCCATCGCGATGTCAAGGCTCATGGCGTTGTTGAACGCCGCCTTGGTGGCGATGGAGCGTGGGAGGACGGAGGCGTCGTCCTCGTCGTACCAGCGCTTGGCCAGGGAGACGACGGTGCGTCCGGCTGTCTTGAAGAGTTTGCGACGATCCGAGTGGGTGGCCAACAGGGAACCGTTGCCGGGCAGGGAGAGGCCGAGGGCCTCCGTCAGGCAGTTCATCGAGTTGGCGGTGAACATGCCCGAACACGACCCGCAGGTCGGGCAGGCATTGGCCTCCATGATCTCGACGTCGGAGTCGGCCGCGGTCTCGTCACCGGCGGCGATCATGGCGTCGATGAGGTCGAGCTTGTGCTCCCCGTCGGTCAAAGTCGCCTTCCCAGCCTCCATCGGGCCACCGGAGACGAAGATGGTCGGGATGTTGAGGCGCATGGCGGCCATCAACATGCCGGGGGTGATCTTGTCGCAGTTGGAGATGCACACGAGGGCGTCGGCACAGTGAGCGTTGACCATGTACTCCACGGAGTCGGCGATGAGCTCACGGCTGGGCAGGGAGTAGAGCATGCCGTCGTGGCCCATGGCGATGCCGTCGTCGACGGCAATGGTGTTGAACTCCTTGGGGACGCCACCGGCGGCGCGGACCTGCTCGGCGACGATCTTGCCGACGTCACGCAGTCCGACGTGTCCGGGGACGAACTGGGTGAAGGAGTTCGCGATCGCCACGATGGGATGTCCGAATTCATCGTCCTTGGTACCGGTGGCACGCCAGAGAGCGCGGGCTCCGGCCATGGCGCGTCCGGTGGTGCTGGTGGCGGATCTCAGCGTGGGCATCGTGTTCCCCCTCGGCAATTGCGTACACATGACGGCGCCCTCCATCCGGAAGTGGAAGGAGGGCGCGCGGTTGGATTCCGGTGCGTGGTCAGACCGCGCGCCGGGTAATGAGACTCCAACCGTTCATCATGGGTGTGACGCTAGCAGTGATCAGAAAGATGAAACGCCGGCCCATATCCTGAGACGCTGCTCAGGGGTGCAGGTGCGCCATGAACGGCATGATCGGTGTGAGCAGACCGGTGCTCATCCAGAACATACCGAAGGCCATCGCGAAATCAGCCAGGCCGGAGAGGCGAATCGCCAGTGGCTCGGTGGCCACCACATGGCAGGTGGGAACCTTGCGTGGATTCTCGGCCTTGCCGCTGATGGCTCGACACAGGCCGGCAATGGCCAGGGCCAGCAGGGCGACCATGAGAGGGATCCCGACGACGGCGAAGTCATGCATCGCGGTATTCATGGCCGTCTGCATTCCATGGTCCATGCTGCCGTTCATACCGTGGCCCATGCCGCCATGGTTCATGCCGTGATCCATTCCGCCGTGATTCATGGTTCCCATGCCGGAGTGCTTGGACGCCGTCATGACGGAGGACATCTTGCGCATCGCGGCGAGGTGCCAGGCCATCGCGGCGAACATGGCGGCATGACCCCATGACGACCACGAGGACCGCCAGGCGGCCATGAAGACCATCCAGGCCGTACAGATGGCGAAGATGACGACCGGGGTGGTTGGTCCGCCAATGGCGGAGACGAGGGGTTTCCACCATGACTTGGGCACCATGAGGATCATGGTGACCGCCATCACGACGTGGACCCATGTGGAGATCTTCGTGACGACGGTGGGCGCCTTGATAGCGTCCCGCACCGACCACACGAGTGACCATGCAAAGAGGATGAGAAGCCCGACGAAGGTGATGGGCGTTGAGGTGAGGGTGAACATTCCGCTCCTGGGTTGGGATCCGGCATCGTGCCGAATCGCGGCATGTCACCGGACCCGCAGGGGAGTCAGTGGGCAGCCCCGGGGTGGGTTCTACGAACATGTCCCCGAGGGGACGGGACCGCGGGGGATGGTCCGGTGAATCCGGCGGATCCTGGGTGCGGTCTGGCGATCACCATACATGCCAGATGCGAGAATCAGGGATCCGTAAGGTTGTCATGTGACGCCGGCGGCGGGTTGAGGCGATCTGTCATAGCTCGGGATGACAGACTGGGGGTATGGAGCACTACGACATCGTCGTCATTGGTTCGGGCTCAGGAAACACGATCCTGGACGAGGAATTTGCCGACCGACGCGCCGCCATCATCGACTCGGGCACTTTCGGGGGTACCTGCCTCAATGTCGGCTGCATACCGACGAAGATGTTCGTGCTCCCGGCGGACCTTGCGACCTCGCCGTCCGAGGCAGCCAAGCTGGGGGTCAGGCTGCAGTTCCGCGGGGCATCCTTCACCTCCATTCGTGACCGAATCTTCGGACGCATTGATCCCATTTCTCGAAGTGGGCTTGAGTACCGCCAGGGGCTGGAGAACATCGACGTCTACACCGACGAGGCGAAGTTCGTCGATCCCCACACCATCGAGGTCGGGGACACTCGCATCACTGCGGACCAGATCGTCCTGGCGGCAGGGTCGCGCCCGCGTGTCCCTGATGTCCTCGGTCTCGACGACCCGAGCCTGGCGGGGTCGATCCACACCTCCGACACCATCATGAGGTTGGAGGAGTTGCCCCACCGTCTGGTGATTCTCGGTGGTGGATTCATTGCCGCCGAGTTCGCCCACATCTTCTCCGCGCTGGGATCCAGCGTCACTGTCATCAATCGGTCCGGGAGGATGCTGCGTCATGAGGACCAGGAGATCTCGCAGCGGTTCACCGATCAGATTGGTCACCGCGTGAGGCTGCGGATGTCCGAGGGCTTGGTGGGCATCGATCGTGATCCGGGTGGTCACCTCGTGGTCTTGACGGTTGACGGTGACGGGGTCGACTACGACTATCCGGCCGACGTCGTCCTCAATGCCATGGGTCGGGTGCCCAACGGTGACCGTCTCAACCTTCCGGCTGCCGGGGTTGACGTCGATGACGATGGATTCGTGGTCGTCGATGAGCACCAGCGGACCAATATCGAACACATCTGGGCCCTCGGCGACGTCTGCTCGCACTGGGAGCTCAAGCACGTCGCCAACCACGAGGCCCGAGTGGTGCGCCACAATCTGCTACACCCTGATGACCTGGCCAGTTCTGATCATCGATTCGTGCCTCATGCGGTGTTCTCGAACCCGCAGGTCGCCTCGGTGGGTGCGAGCGAACAGAGTCTGTTGCAGTCCGAGATCCCGTACACCAAGTACGTCCAGGAGTACGCGGACGTCGCCTATGGCTGGGCGATGGAGGACGAGGGACACTGTGTCAAGCTGTTGGGTGACCCGGGGACGAGGACGCTGCTGGGCGCCCACATCATCGGTCCGCAGGCATCGACCCTCATCCAGACCTGCATTCAGGGGATGAGCGCCGGCCAGACGGTCGGGGAGATGGCGCGGGGACAGTACTGGATACACCCGGCACTGCCTGAGGTCGTGGAGAACGCCCTGCTTGGCCTTGACGAGGAGTTTGACCGAATCGAGTGATGCTGGGGTGACATTGGGGGCGGTTCTTGGTCAACCCTGGGATGGGAGCGAGGGCGACAGTAACCCTTGATCAGAGCAGAACGGTGGGCGGGGGGTACCCCCGCCCATCTCCAGCGTCACATCGGCATCCGTCCCATCAGGATCCGGTCGTCGAACCACTGCCAGACCTGAGCAGTCTCGGTGAATCCGGCCGCGCGCATCGAGGCGAGATGGAACTCGGCGCTGACCTTCCGAGAGATGTCCTTGTCCGCCCAACGGCGTCGGAACTCCTCGGCCTCGGACTCCCATCCAGGCATGGCCAAGGCTGCGTCCCACCATTCCTGCCAGGACATTGCCCCGTCGTCTCGCATCTGAGCCTCGGTGCGGTCTCGTTCTGCCGGGGCCAATTCAGCCAGGAAAGGCTCAGTGGCCTTGTCGAAGAAGAGATGATCGGCATTGAGCAGGATCCCGCCAGGGGTCAGCACCGAGGCGATGTCCTGGTGCACCCTCGTCAACTCATCGGGCTCGAACCAGTGCAGGGCCGTCGCGCTGACAGCGGCATCAAAGGGTTCCTCAGCCCACCGGGCCGCCCATCCGGGCTCCCGTAGGTCGACATCGACGATCTCAATTCGATCCGGGTGTGGCGTCGTCTCGCGGAACAACCGCATGAGCACCGGGTCGCGATCGATCCCCACACAGCTGGCGTCACCAAATCTCTGTGTGACGGCGTTTGACAAGGATCCAGGTCCACAGCACACGTCGAGGACGCGCAATGGGTGGTCGAGTTTCTTGGCCAGCCCGGCCAGGATGTCCATCATGCAGCGGGTGCGATTCTCGCGGAACTCGATGTACATCTTCTGCTGGGCGTCCCATGCCTGTAGAAGTTGTCGTGGTGTCAGTGAGGTCACTTTTCCGCCATGAGCTCGTGCAGCTTCTCGACGCCCGTGATGGACGACGGGGACGGTGGATCAATCAGAGAGAACGGCAGCACGACAACGTGACCATTCTTGACGGCGTCGAGTTCCTTGGCTCCCTTGAAGCCGAGGAATGTTGACTCAACCTTCGAGGCATCTCCGGTACCGGCAAGTAGCACTATCCATTTCGGGTTCTTGTGCAACACGTCCTCCATGGAGGCGTCGAAGACGCGTTTGGAGTTGTTGCCGTAGAGGTTCTTCAATCCGTTCGCGTCCAGAATGGGCTGAACCATGCTGGACGATCCGTAGGTGTAGAACTCGGTGCTACCAGGAGTGATGTACAGGGCAGCTGCACCGTCCTTGGTACCCGATCCTGCCTGGGACTCGATCTTCTTGATCTTGCCCTCGAGGTTTTTGTTGACCTCCTTGGCCTTGTCCGCGACGTTGAAGATGTTTCCGATTTTCGTCACCTCCTGGGTGACGAGGGAGAAGGTGGCCGGTGATGCGGGAGCCTTGTCAGGACACATGGCGTCAGGGCTGTACGTCTTGACTCCGGCCTTGCGCAGAGCTGCGCGGTCGACGCCGGTGTCGTAGCCGATGACCAGATCCGCATGCTGGTTGAGGATGGTCTCGGTGGACACCTTCGCGCCGCCGGTGTCGAGCTCCTGGGAGGCGATCTGCGGAATGGCCTTGATCTTGGCAAGCGTGCCGGCGTCAAAGGCGTCTTCCTTGATCTGCCCGGCGCGACCAATGACGTGGTCAAGTACGCCGAGGGCAGCCATGGTCGAGGCATCGATGTCTCCCAGCATGATGACCCGCTTGGGGGAATCGGTGAAGCTGAGCTTCTCGGTGCAGCTCAAGACCGTCCTGGGCAGTGCCGAGGACGCCGAGGCCGACGGAGAGGACTTATCGGTTGAGGAACCAGCGCAGGCGCTCATGGACAGGGCGCACAGTCCCGCGAGGGTTGCCGCCGCTGCGCGAGTCGTGCGGCGGGTGCGGAGGGCTGACATGGTGTTCTCCTTCATCGTGGTGGGTTGAACAGAAGATGGATGTGTCCGTCGTGGGAAATGCGGTCCACGTCGACCCGGTAGATTCGCGACAGCAGATCGGGTTGCAGGACCTCCTCACAAGGGCCGGAGGCGACGAGGCGGCCTTGATCAAGCAACACCAGTCGGTCGCATGCTCGAGCTGCCAGGTTGAGGTCATGGAGCACGATCACGGTGGTGGCGTCAATGGTTTTGACGAGGTCGAGCAGGGCGAACTGATGGCCGATGTCGAGGTGATTGGTGGGCTCGTCGAGCAGCAGATGGCCGGCCTGCTGGGCGATGGCTCGGGCGACGAGAACCCTCTGACGTTCCCCGCCGGACAACTGGGTGACGAGTCGATCCGCGAGACCTGTCAGGTCCGTTCTCGTCAGGGCATTGTCGACGATGTCACGATCGGTCGCATCCCCGTATCCCATGAGCGATCGGTGGGGGAGTCGTCCCAGGGAGACGGTGTCGCGAACCGTCAGCGGCAGGGCTTGATCGGGAATCTGAGAGACGACGGCGACCTCGCGCGCAATCTCGCGGCGATTCATGGCTGAGAGATCATGGTCGCTGACGGTGACTCGTCCGGAGGCAATCGCGACGTTGCGGTACAGCGCAGACAACAAGGTTGACTTTCCTGCGCCATTGGAGCCGACGACCCCGATGGTCACGCCCTGATCCGCTGAAAGATCGACGCCGTCGAGGACAACCCGCTGTCCTCGGTGAATGACTAAGTCGGAAGCGGTGATCATGCCATCGCCTCCCGTCGCACCAACACGAGGAGGAACGGCGCGCCGAGCAGACCCGTGATGACTCCGATGGGCAGTTCGGCTGGGCTGAACACGGTGCGTGAGAAGGTGTCGGCCCACATCAGGAAGATGGCTCCGGCTATCGCTGAGGAGACCACCAACCGACGGTGGCCATGACCGATGAAGGATCGCATGAGGTGGGGGATGACCAGTCCGACGAAACCGATGCCGCCGGAGATAGCCACCGCCGTGGCCACCCCAGCCGATACGGGGACGAGAAGCAGCACACGGATGACGGTCGGGTCGATCCCGACCGCGGTGGCCGTGGAATCCCCAGACGCCAACGCGTCGAGCCATGGGGCACATGCCCACAGCAGTACAGTCAGAACGATCGCGACGACAACGTTCGTCCATCCCTGCCCCCAGCTGGCTCGAGACAGGTCACCGAGGGTCCAGAACATCACCGCGCGTGCAGTCTCGGCCGAGTCGGAGGAGAAGATGATGAAATTGGTGACGGCTTGAAAGATGAATCCCACCGCGAGACCGGCGAGGACGAGACGCAGCGTCGACGAGTTCCGGCCGCCGCCCATGAACAGCACGATCGCGGTCGACAGCAGCGCTCCCAGGAAGGCCATGCCGGCTACTGCGAATGATGAGGTGACGCCGACGATGATGATCGCCGCGGCAGCTCCCGAGGAGGCTCCCGCGCTCACACCAAGTACGTAGGGCTCAGCGAGGGGGTTGCGAACCACGGCTTGGAGGGCGACTCCGGCGACACCGAGGGTCGCGCCGACGCCGAGCCCGGTGACGATGCGAGGCATGCGGTTCTGCCAGACGATCGCGTCGGTAATGGAGTCCCAGGTCACGTGAATGGGAATGCCACAATGGTCGGCGAGTACCCCCAAGACCTGACCGATGGGTACCGGTGCGGCACCAAAGGCAATCGAGAGTACCGGCGTGAGCACGAGGAGAGTCACGAGTAGGAAGAAGTGAGCCGGGGTACGGCGGTGAAGGAGTCGAGCCAAGGGAAAGCCGTCCTCGTCAGGGCCGAATCGCGCGGCCGTCGGTCAGATACGGTCCAGGAGGTTTTCGGACTTGGCCTCAACCGAACGGGCGCCTTCCCGGTTTCCCAGTGGCTTGTCTGCCCGTTCGTCCGCCTTACCGCTGCGCGTCAGCCCCCGATTCACACGGGGTTCCCTACGCCGGACGCAGTCATCTTAGCCGTGCCTCACAAATGGAATTCGGTTACCCTCACATCGCAGCGTTGTCCTGTCTCCAGTACCTCATGAAGGCGATGTGGCGACGGTCGATGCCATACCCATCGGCGAGGGCCCGACGTCAGTGACGCACCATGGAGGGCTTCTCGCGAGTCAGCCGTCATCGACCCCCACGGTGTCGATCGGGATGACGATGGGCGTCCCGACATCCGGGGCATGGATGATGTGCGTGTGCAGGCCAAAGACTTCTCGCATGACGTCGGCGGTGATGACCTCGGTGGGGGTTCCGTTCGCTCGAATCTCCCCGTCACGCATGGCCACTAACCAGTCGCAGTAGCGCGCCGCCATGTTGATGTCATGGAGCACCATGACGATCGTCACCCCGTCACGGCGGTTGAGGTCACGCAACAAGCTGAGAACGTCGATCTGATGGGCCAGATCAAGGTAGGTCGTCGGTTCGTCGAGGAAGAGCACGTCGGTGTTCTGGGCCAAGGCCATGGCGATCCACACTCGCTGGCGCTGACCTCCGGACAGCTCGTCAACCGGTCGTCGGGCCAGCTCGACGATTCCAGTGCGTTCCAGCGCCGACGCCACCGCCTGCTCATCGGCGGTGGTCCATCGTCCGAAAATTCCTTGGTGAGGAGCGCGTCCGCGCGCCACCAGATCTGCGACGGTGATCGTCGTCGGAGCTGTCGGGGACTGCGGCAACAACCCGACGACACGGGCGAGTTGCCGGGTCGGCACAGTGGGGAGCTCCTGACCGTCCAGGACGACCTGACCGCTGCTGGGGCGGATCAAGCGTGTCATCGTCCGTAACAGGGTGGATTTGCCACAACCGTTCGGGCCAATGATTGCCCCGATCCTTCCGGTCGGGATGCTGAGGTCGAGGTGGTCCAGGACGGCGCGGTCTCCGTACCCAACCGATACCGCGTCGGCCTTCAGATGATGACTGGTTCTCACGCACTCTCCTTTCGAGACTGACGAGCCATGACGATGAGCAGGTACACCCCGCCCAGAATCCCGGTGACCAGCCCCACCGGATAGGTGTGTGACATGAGGTTGGCGCCGACGAAGTCGCACACCAGTACCAGGACCGATCCAGTGAGCGCGGAGGCCATGAGTGGGGCATCTCCTGGGCCACACAGTCGAAATGCAATCGGTCCGCACATCAGCGACACGAAGGCGATCGGTCCTGCAACGGCAGTGGCGCAGGCCAGCACGATGACCCCGACGATCATGAGCAGAGCACGAGTCCGCTCCACGTGTACCCCCAGCCCGGTGGCCAGGTCATCCCCCACGTCCATGGTCCCGAGGTGGCGAGAGTTGGCCAGCAGCACCGGTAGGCCGATGACAAGGACGACGGCGAGAGTGGCGGATTGGTCAGCGGAAGCCACGGCAAGGTTGCCCGCGAGCCAACGAGCAGCCCCAGCCGCATCATTGGGATCGGCGCGGACCATCAGCCACATCGTCCCTGCGGTCGCCATAGCCCCCGTCGCAATGCCCATGAGGATGAGCCGCTCGCCACCTGATGTGTCGTGGCGCGCAAGCCCGACGACGATGCCGGCCGTTACGATCGCTCCCGCGACGGCCAGACACGTCAGCTGCAGGCCGGACCATCCGAGCACGATGATTCCAGCTACCGCGGCAGTGTTGGCCCCGGCCGTGATCCCGATGACGTCAGGGCTTGCCAACGTGTTGCGCAGCAGGGCCTGGAACAATGCTCCGACAAGGCCAAATGCAGCGCCACAGAGAAGTCCGGCAATGGTGCGTGGGAGACGGAGGTCACCGATGATGAAGGATGCCGGGCCGACCTGCCCGCGGAGAGCGTCGACGACTTGTGACGGCGAGTACATCTGCTCGCCAAGGCACAGGCTGGCAATGAAAGCGGCGACAGTTGCCACCGACAAGATGGTCACGACCAGACCACGACGCAGGCGGCGGTGCCGTCGCCCCTGCCGCACGAGAGCAAGCGCGCTCATCGTTGTCTCACCTCCCGGCAACGGATCAGGGCGATGAACACCGGAGCTCCGATGATTGCGGTGACGATTCCCACCGCGACGTCGGCAGGCCGAGTGATGACGCGTCCCAGGACGTCGGACGCCAGCACCAGAACGGGTCCGCAGATGGCACACCATGCCAGCACCCGCCGATTGTCCGGGCCGACGACGGCCCGCACGGCGTGAGGGGCGATGAGCCCCACGAACCCGATGGGACCCGTCAGCGCCGTGGTTCCAGCTGCCAGCAGGACGGCGGCCACCGATGACGTCACCCGGACGACAGTCACTCGCGTCCCCAGGCCCGCTGCCAGGTCTTCTCCCAGCGCGAGGGTGTTCAGGCCTGGGGCGCTGATGGCAGCCAGCACCACTCCGACGAGGAGCAGAGGAGACACCGTCGCGATCTGTCCCAGATTGGGTCCGCTGAGGGATCCTGCCTGCCAGGTTCGGAAGGATTGCAGCAGGTTCGGGTGAGGTAACAACACCATCTGAATGAAACCGGTGAGGACGGCGGTGACGATGGCTCCGGCCAGTGCCAGTCGGACGGGAGTTGGCCGGCTGCGGCTTCCGGCTCCGATGAGCCAGACCAGGGCGGCAGCTGCGGTAGCCCCGGCAACGGCCAGCCAGACGTACTGGATTGGTGCCGTCAGGCCCAGGTGGGCGATACCGACGAGGACAGCGAGAGCGGCCCCGGAGTTGATGCCGAGAATTCCTGGATCGGCCAGGGGATTGCGGGTCAGCGCCTGCATGAGGGCGCCGGAGAGTGCGAGGGCGGCTCCGGACACCAGGCCGAGAACCGTGCGTGGAACGCGTGAGCGGATGACCTCGGCGACAAAGGGGTCAGCGGACGGCTGTCTCAGGGTCGTCCACAGATCATGGAGCGGGATGGATCGTGAACCCACCATCACCGAGGCCGCGCACAGACAGGCGAGCAGGACGGTGACGACGAGCAGGGTCCATCCCCTCCGTGGTGTCACGCCTTCGCCTTCGTGGCCGCTTCGGCCAGTCGCTCGACGAGCGGTCCCACCTGACCGGGGATGGACAAGGCACTGGCAGACATCGATGCCGCGAGCGGGGAGTTGTCCTCGAGAACGGCCACTGCTCCCTTGCGCACAGCGGTGATCTTCGAGAGCAACGGGTGCTTGGCGAGCAGACCGGGAAGGGTTTTGGGATCTCCGTAGCAGACGATGAGGTCGACGTCATTGAACATGTCGGCCTTCTCCGCCGAAGCCGTGGTGTAGAACTGCTTCGACTCCGCCGACAGCTTCTGGATTGATGACGGCGCCTTGAAGCCGAGGTCGGTGAGGTAGTCAGCACGAGAGTCGCCCTTGGTGTAAACCGAGATCTCCGAGAGCTTCTTGACGTCGAAATAGAACATTCCAGCGGTGAGTCCCTTGACGTCGGGGTGCGCAGCCAAGGCGTCAGCGATCGACTTCTCGCAGGACATGATGACCTCTTCGGCCTTGTCGGCCTTTCCGACGACCTCGGCGATGGTGCGCAGGTGGGTACGCCAGTCGATGCTCCACGCCTTTTCGAGGTAGGGAAGGGTGGGGGCGATCTTGGAGAGCTTGTCGTACTGCTCCTTGGTCATCCCGGAGTTGAGGCCGCTGACGAGATCAGGTTGGGTCGCTGCGATGGCGGCGGCGTCGGTGTCGCTGGTCTCGTCGTAGAGCTTGGGCGCCTTGTCGCCGGTCGCATTGAGCTTGGCCAGGGCATCAGCCACCCATGTGTGCATCCCCTTTCCGGAGGGATCGCCATAAGTGGCTTTCGGCATGCCGACGGGAACCAGTCCGATGGCCAGGACGGCATCCTGACCAGCCCACCCAGTGGTGGCAATGCGGGTTGCAGGAGACTTCACCACAGTCTCGCCCCAGGCATGCTTGATCCTCACCGGGAACCCCTTGGTGGCTGACGAGTGCTGGTTCGCGCCACTGGGCGAGGTGTCAGTGTCCTTGCTACAACCGGCCAGAGCTGCGGCGGCACCGAGGCCGAGAGACGATGCGAGGATGGTGCGCCTCGATATGGGGGACGGGAACATGAATTCTCCTTGGTACCGTGACAATGCCTTGTTAGGTTAGTCAACCCTGAGAAGGAAAATCCAGCAACGTAAGGACCATGTGTCATTGGGCGTACAACCCCTTGCCAGCAGGAGGAAGACGACGAAGCCCCGGGGCGTGTTGCCTCGGGGCTTCGAGATGACGGGTGGGTCGACTCAGCCGAAACGACCGGAGATGTAATCCTCGGTGGCCTTCTCCTTCGGGTTGGAGAAGATCTTGTCGGTGCGGTCGATCTCGACGAGGCGGCCAGGTTCTCCCTGGGCCTTGAGGTTGAAGAAGGCGGTCTGGTCGGAGACACGAGCGGCCTGCTGCATGTTGTGGGTCACGATGACCACGGTGAAGCGCTCCTTGAGCTCTCCGACAAGGTCCTCGATGGCCAGGGTCGAGATCGGGTCCAGGGCCGAGCAGGGCTCGTCCATGAGTAGAACCTCCGGCTCGACGGCGATGGCGCGGGCGATGCACAGACGCTGCTGCTGACCACCAGACAGGGAGGCACCGGAGCGCTCCAGGCGATCCTTGACCTCGTCCCACAGGTTGGCGCCGCGCAGTGACTTCTCGCAGGCCTCGTCGAGCAGCTTGTTGTCGCGTACGCCATTGAGCTTCAGACCGGCCACGACGTTGTCGCGAATTGACATCGCCGGGAACGGGTTCGCTCGCTGGAAAACCATGCCGATATTGCGTCGCACGGCCACCGGGTCGACGCCCTTGCCGTAGAGATCGACGCCGTCGAGCTCCACCTTGCCGGTGCAGTAGGCACCGGGGATGACCTCGTGCATGCGGTTGAGGGTCCGCAGCACGGTCGACTTGCCACAACCGGACGGGCCGATGAAAGCCGTCACGGTACGGGGCTCGACGGTCAGGTTCACCGACTCAACGGCGTGGAAGGAGCCGTAGTAGATGTTGAGGTCCTTGACCTCGATCCGCTTTGCCATATTCAGCTCTCTTTCGTGTCACTTGCCCATGCGACGCATGTAGCGGCGGGAGATGCCACGGGCAATGAGGTTGAGTCCCATGACGAGGATGATCAGGGTGATCGCAGCGCCCCATACGACCGGGGTGTCCACGCCGCCCTGGGTGTAGGCGTTCGTGATGACGGTTGGCAGGGTTGCGAAGTTCGGGGTCGACGGGTTGAAGGTCAACTCAGTGTTGAACTGCAGCAACACGATGAGCGGTGCCGTCTCTCCCATGACTCGGGCCAGGCCGAGCACGACGCCGGTAAGAATGCCGGTCATCGAGGTCGGCAGAACGACCTTCATGATCGTCTTCCACTTGGAGACGCCCAGGGCGAAGGAGGCCTCGCGCAACGAGTCCGGCACCAGCTTGAGCATCTCCTCGGTGGATCGCAGCACCGTCGGCACCATGAGGATCATGAGGGCCAGGGAGGATGCCCAGGCCGACTGAGTTCCGCCGAGGGTGGTGACGACCATGGCGAAGATGAACAGGGCCGCGACGATGGACGGTACACCCGTCAGGACGTCGACGGCGAAGCTGACGACCTTGGCGATCTTGGTGCCCCGCGCGTACTCCACCAGGAAGATGGCGGTCAGCAGAGCGATCGGCACGGAGATGATCGAGGTGATGAGACCGATCTCGATGGTTCCGACGAGGGCGTGGATGGCCCCCTGCTCGACGAGGTCCCAGGCCGGGTCCATCGAGTGGGTCCACCAGGAGGCATGGAAGAGGGAGCCGATACCGCGTCGGACGGCCGCGAACAACAACCAGACCAGCGGGATGACGGCAAGCAGGGTGGCGACGATCATGAAGACCGAGGCGCAACCGCTCTTCGTGGTCCGCTTGCCGGACGGACGGGAGAGGTCCAGCTTGCCGACCTCGGGCACCCCCTCGGAGTGTGCGGGGATGTGATCAGGGGTGGTGGCGCTCATCGCTTGACTCCCTTCGCCGCGATCAGGCGGGCAGCCGCGTTGACCACGAAGGTGATGACGAACAGGGCCAGGGCCGACGCCACCAGGGCACCCAACGAGGTGGGGTCGCTGATGGCCTCGGAGAAGTTACCGGCGATCTTCGAGGCGAAGGTCTCGCCGCCGACGAAGATCGACAGGTTGAGCTTCTGCTTGAGGGCCATGGGGCTGATTGTCTGCAGGATCAGGGTGACGGCCAGTGTCTCGCCGAGGGCACGTCCCAGACCGAGCATGGCTCCAGAGATGATTCCGGAGCGGGAGTGGGGGAGCACTGCGAGCTTGATGACTTCCCAGCGCGTCGACCCCAGGGCCAGCGCAGCCTCGATCTGATCGTGCGGGGTCTGGGCCATGACGTCGCGGCTGACGGCGGTGATGATCGGCAGGATCATGATGGCCAGCACCAGGCTGGCGAGGTAGACCGTGCCGGTGGAGGAGGACCAGGCCGGGTCCTCCGAGAAGATCGGGATCCAGCCGAGTACTGCGATGATGGCGTGACGCAGACCATTGACGATGCCCGATGACCCGAAGACGATGCCGCCCCACAGGCCGAAGACGATCGAGGGCACAGCGGCCAGCAGATCGACGACGAAGGCGACGGGGCTGGCGAGCTTCTTGGGCGCCAGCTGGGTGATGAACAGGGCGATGCCCACCGAGAGGGGAACAGCAATGAGCAGTGCGAGCAGGGACGAGATGACCGTCGTCCACAGCAGGGCCTGAATACCAAAGGCCGGCGGATTCCGGTCGGTCGTCCAGGCACGAGAGGTGAAGAAGTTGTCGGTGTTGGCCGACAGGGTCGGTGCCGCCGTCTTGATGAGGAAGATGAACATCAGGATGACGATGATGGCCAGCGCAATGGCGATGACCGACGAGGCGCCGGCGAAAATCCTGTCCCCGACCCTGGACACCGGCTTCATGCGAGACGCGGCTGTTGGCTTCCGCTGCGCCGTCGATGTGGTTTCAGCCATGGGCTTCCTTCGTCGCGTTCATGGTTGTTTTCGTGGGTTGGGGCGGGAGGGCGTCGTGCGTCCTCCCGCCCCAGAGCACCGGGACCAAATTACCCGGCGAAGTCGATCAGGAGAGAGCCTGAGCGGCGGTCAGAACCTTCGAGGCAACATCGGAAGGTAGCGGAGCGTAACCGAGGTCCTGGATCTTCTTCTGCTCCTTCTCGGAAGCGTAGAAGGAGAGGAAGTCCTTCAGGAGGGCGGTCTTTCCGGCATCCTGGCCCTTGGAGCAAGCGATCTCGTAGGTCACCAGAACGGCGGGGTACACGCCAGCCGGGGTGTCCTTGTACTGGAGCTCGAGCTGCAGGTCGTTGCCCTGGCCAGCGACCTTGGCGGCCGAGATGGCCTTACCAGCGGACTCACCGGTCAGCTTGACCGGGCCGTTGCCGTTGTCGATGGCAGCCATGTCGAGCTTGTTCTTGGTGGCGTAGGACCACTCGTCGTAGGAGATCGAGTTCTTGGTCTCCTTGACAGCCTGAGCGATGCCGGCCGACTTGTCAGCACCCTTGCCAGCGCCCTTCCAGGTCTTGGAGTGCTTCTCGGTCCAGATGTCACCAGCGGCCTTGTTGAGGAACTTGGTGAAGTTGTCAGTGGTGCCCGACTCGTCCTTGCGGTAGAAGACCTCGATTTGGGCGGACGGCAGCTTGGCGGAGGGATTCTCCTTCTTGATGGCCGGGTCGTCCCACTTCTTGATGGCGCCGGAGAAGATCTTGGCGAGGGTCGGGGTCGAGAGGGTCAGATCCTTGACCCCGTCAACGTTGTAGACCACGGCAATTGGGCCGGCAGCCATCGGGAGGTGCCACGGATCGGCGTTGCAGCGCTGCTTGGCCTTGTCAGGCTCGCCCTTGTCCTTGTTGAGGACGGAGTCGGAGCCGGCCCAGTCGGTCTGCTTGCCGATGAAGGACTTCACACCGGCGCCGGAGCCGGTGGGGGAGTAGTTGATGGTGGCCGAGGAGCAAGCGGCCTTGTAGTCAGAGATGACCTGGTTGATGGCGTTCAGCTGAGCCGAGGAGCCAGCGCCGGAAATGTTGCCACCGGGGCAGGCCGGCTTGAACGAGGCGGCGTCAGCGTTGTTCGCCGAGCTGGCGGAGGAAGCAGCAGCCGAAGTGGCCTCGGATGACGAGGCGGAGCTGGAGCCCTTGTCGCCGTTGGCGCCACAAGCGGTGAGGGAGATGGCGCCAATAGCAGCCAGGGCAGTGATTTTGGCGAGACGGTTCGTCACGGCACATCCTTTTCGAGTGATCTCCTAGAGCCGCCGTTGCGGTCCTTGGTACAGGGATGACGCTAGGGTTTGAAAATGTCGCAACAACCGCGTCAAGGTGAACGCAAGATGAATACCGGCGGCATCCCGATTGAAGGGAGTCACTCAGGGGCCCGAAGGTGACCTCCTGTGTCAGTATTTTGAGGAGTACCACTCCTGGCTGATTGTGTGTCCCGCCTCATCCAGGTGAACGATCAGGCATTCTGCGGTTGACATGGGGTGATTCGCCCCACCGAGGGCGTCCCGCATGGTCGGTAGGACTGGTCGGTGGCCGCACACCGCGACTGGACGTGACGGGTCGGAGAGGGCACGACCAGCGATTTTTCTCATGGCGGACACGGTCTTGGCTGAATCGGCCGCGTGAGCCTCCTCGCTCAGCGCGTCGATCGCGACGATGTCGGCCCCAATGTTCTCGGCGTACGGCTTGAGGGTTTGCATGCATCGAGTGGACGACGAGCTGACAAGGTGAGACACCCCAAAGGCGCCGAGCAGGTCAATCAACGCCCTGGCCTGACGACGGCCACGCCTTTCCAACGGACGCTTGGCGTCCGTGGCCGTCTTCTTCTTGCGAGAACTCCATTCCTTGCGCGACACGGCCTTGCCATGGCGCACCAGGATGATCGTCGAGGTCGACGGTAGCTCGAGGGCTTCCTCGAGGACTTGGACGTCAGTGGGATAACTGAGTTGTTCCAGAGCTTGGTCCGTGGGCATCCAAAAAGCACCGTCAATCTCTTCCGGGCTGGCGGTTGCTTCCTCGATTGATCCGCCGACGGCAACCCCAAGCCACCATGACACCACCTTTGCGCGTCTCTTCGGTTTGCCGCTGGCGGTGGAGTACTTGACGGTGTACTCGGTGGGTTGCAGGGGCATCGACAACCGAATGTCGATTCCGGTTTCCTCGGCCACCTCGCGGACGGCGGTGATGGGGAGATCCTCTCCCCGTTCGACCTTTCCCTTGGGCAGGGAGAGGTCGTCATAGTCGGGACGATGGACGACGAGCACCTCGCGGGCGCCCTCGGTGCCGTCGATGTCACGAAACACGACGGCACCAGCGGCCTGGATAGGCCCCTTGTGTCCTCCCATCTCGGCTCATCGCCTCCTGTCGCGGGTTCGTCGGATGAGTTCTTCCTGAAGGTCGGCCAGCACCGTGCCGTCGGGCCCGCGGGAGACCTCGGTCCAGGTGCGGTCCTGCAGGTGCCAGGACACCGTCCCCGGGTCGAAGGCCCTCTCGAACAACTCTTCGACCTCTGCCACGTGTTGCTTGTTCGACAACCCGACGAGGGCTTCCACGCGGCGGTCGAGGTTGCGGTGCATGAGATCGGCCGACCCAATGGCGACCATCGGACGACCACCGTTGGCGAACCAGAAGACACGAGAGTGTTCGAGGAACCGTCCCAACACCGAGACGACGCGAATGTTCTCGCTCAAACCGGGCACCCCAGGACGGATGGCGCAGATGCCGCGTACCCACAGGTCCACCGGCACCCCGGCGCGAGAGGCCCGGTAGAGGGCGTCAATGACGCGCTCGTCGACGATCGAGTTGACCTTGATCTTCACACCGGCAGGCAGACCAGCCTTCTTGTTCTCGATTTCGTGCTCGATGGCGTCGATGATGCCGCTGCGGATGCTCTCGGGGGCCACCAGCAGTCGGCGGTAACGCTTCTCGGCGGTCATCCCGGACAGGTGGTTGAAGAGCCTCGCGACGTCCTCGGTAATGATCGGATTGGACGTCAGCAGTCCCAGGTCCTCGTACTGACGAGCGGTCTTGGGGTTGTAGTTGCCAGTGCCGATGTGGGCGTAACGACGCAGTCCCTCGCCCTCGTCACGGATGGCCATAGCCAGCTTGCAATGGGTCTTGAGGCCGACCATGCCGTAGACGACGTGGACTCCGGCACGTTCCAGTACCCGCGCCCAGGTGATGTTGGCCTGCTCGTCGAATCTGGCCTTGATCTCCACGACGGCCAACACCTGCTTGCCGGCCTCAGCGGCGTCAACGAGGGCGTCGATGATGGGGGAGTCGCCAGAGGTGCGGTACAGGGTCTGCTTGATGGCCAAGACCTGAGGATCGTGGGCGGCCTGCTCGATGAACCTCTGCACGCTGGTGGCGAAGGAGTCGTACGGGTGGTGCACCAGGACGTCACGACGACGAATGGCCGCAAACATGTCTGCCGGGCGAGCTGTCTCGACCTCGGCCAGGTGCGGATGGGTGATGGGCAGGAAGTTCGGGTAGGACAGGTCGTCACGGTCGACGTCGGCCAGGGAGAACAGGCCGGTGAGATCGAGTGGGGAAGGAAGCCGGAAGACCTCCTTGTCCTTGATGTCGAGCTCACGGGTGAGCAGGGTGAGCATCTCGTCGGTGATGTCGTCCTGCACCTCGAGGCGTACCGGGGGACGTCCCACCTTGCGGCGCAGCAGCTCCTTCTCGAGGGCGAAGAGCAGGTTTTCGGCGTCGTCCTCCTCGACCTCGAGGTCCTCGTTGCGTGTGACGCGGAAGGTGGTGTGCTGCAGCACATGCATGCCGGTGAACAACTGGTCCAGGTGACGGCTGATGATCTCCTCGAGGGGGAGGAATCGTCCTGCACCCAGGTTGACCAGACGAGGTAGCACCGACGGCACCTTGACCCGGGCGAACTGCTCGGCCCCGGTGATGGGGTTGGCCAGCATGACGGCCAGGTTGATCGACAGGCCGCGGATGTAGGGGAAGGGGTGCGACGGATCGACGGCCAGCGGGGTGAGAATCGGGAAGATCCGCTCCGAGAAGAGGGTGCGCATCCGGCCCTTCTCGTCGTCGGTCAGCTCCGACCAGCGCAGGATCTCGATGCCCTCGGCGGCCAGGCCTGGACGGACTTCCTCGGCGAAGACGCGGGATTGCTCAGCGACAAGCTCGTGGGTCCGAGCGAGGATCGCGTCATGGAGTTCGCGCGGCAGCAGACCGGCAACTGATGGGACGGCGACCCCGGCGTCGATACGGCGTTTGAGGCCAGCGACGCGCACCATGAAGAACTCGTCAAGATTGGACGAGAAGATGGCCAGGAACTTCGCCCGTTCCAGCAGTGGAATGCGCTCGGCATCTCGGGCAAGATCCAGCACCCGCTCGTTGAAGGCGAGCCATGACAGCTCGCGATCGCTGTAGCGATCCTCCGGCAGCTCGTCGGTAGGAGTCGGGGACACTCCGGGGTTGGACTTCTTGGCCATGGACACACTCCTTGGAGACCTGTCCGCCCGCGACGTGGTGGGCGTAGCAGGACACAATCTATCTGACGATAGCTGTCCACGGCGGATGCAACCCGGCGTCCGCTCCGAGAACATGCGAATGAACTCAGCGTTCAGCCTGGAATCGGTACCCGACAGATCGCACCGTCTGGATGTGTCCCTCGTACTCCGGGCCGACCTTGGCTCGCAGACGACGGATGTGTACGTCAACAGTTCGGGTGCCGCCGTAATAGTCGTATCCCCACACGTCCGACAGCAAGATGTCGCGAGTGAGCACTCTCCCGGGGTGACCGACGAGGTATTTCAAGAGCTCGAACTCGGTATAGGTGAGGTCGAGATCCTTGCCTCCGACGGTGGCGGTGTAACCGTCCTCGTCAACGGTGAACGGTCCCGCGACAAGCTGGTTGGTCACCTGGACGGTGAACAGGCAGCGCAGTCGGGTCTCTGCCTCGAGTGGGGTGGCCGAGTCACAGAGGAAATCGTCCATCCCCCAGTCGGGACTGATGACCGACAGGGTGTCCGGGGCAGCCAGCAAGAGGATCGGGACTCGTCTCTCATGACATGACAGCCGCAGGCACGCCTCCCGGGCCTTGGCAGGTTCGTCATGGCAGTCGACCAGGACGATGTCGACTCCCTCCAGATGGGACAGACATTCCTGTATGTCGTCGTAGCGGATGATGCTGTGTGGAAGCAGTTCCAGGGCCTGGGGAAGCGGGGCGTCCAGGGGACCAAGCAGGGACAGTCGTGCCATCCGGATGCCCTCCATGTCGTCTAAGAGCCAGAGCCGTGATGCACCCCATCATCCCACGGCCATCTAGGCCGTCTCATGATGTCAGCACTACCATAGCTGGAGTGACGAGGATGCCTGACGAGTGGTTCCGTCCGGACGAGGAGAAGTCCGGACCGGATGAGCCTCGCCGTGCGGACGAGTCCGAACCGTCGTCCGAGTCGTCAGATTCAGCCCCGCGGCACGCTGCCACAGGGGACAGTTCTGCCAGCACGACGACAAGTGGGTCGGTTCGTGTCATCAACGATGACACTGGACCAAGCGTCGTCGTCGGTCACGCCCGCGTCACCGGAGCGGCCGCAGCTGTACGGCGGCATCGGTTCCCCGTCTGGACATTGATGGTCGCGGCAGCCCTCGTCGTCGGTTTGGTGCTGGGCACCTTCATCACCCAGTCCCGCGACGGTACCGGCGCGGTCAAGGCGGCGACGACCCAGTCCTCGCCTGCGGCGACGATCTCGGCAGCGATGCCCTACCAGGGTCCGGTCAGGCCCATTCGTGGTCTCAAGGCGACGGCCTCGTGCGTGTCCGATCCGGCCGTCGACTCCGAACATCACCTGGTGAGGTACGACTCCGAGTACGTGGTCGACGACAAACCGCAGACGGCCTGGCGATGCAATGGATCCGGCGAGGGTCAACAGATCACCCTGACCATGCCGCGGCCGTCCCGGATAGTGGGGGTCGGATTGATCAACGGCTATGCCAAGGTCTACGGCGACGTCAACCTGTATCCGCAGTACCGGCGGGTGCGGACGGTGCGCTGGAAGCTGCCGGACGGCACGTGGTTCGACCAGGATTTCACCGATGACGATGAGTCGATCCAGAAGGTCATGATCCCCCCACACGCCGTCAAGGGGGACATCACTCTGACCATCATTGCCACGACCGAGCCGGGGCTGCTTGGGGAGCCAACTCGCGACTCCGTCCTCATCTCCTCAGTCCAGGTTTACGAGGAGGGCTGACAGGCAGGTTCAGCGCCAGTCGTCGGTGTCGATGAGGATCGTCATCGGGCCGTCGTTGACCAGGTTGACCTTCATGTCGGCGCCGAAAACACCGGTCTCGACATGCGCACCCAGCCCGCGCAAGTGGGAAACGAAGTGGTCGATCAGAGGCTCCGAGACGGGGCCGGGCGCGGCCGCGTTCCACGACGGCCGACGCCCCTTCCGCGTGCTTGCATAGAGGGTGAACTGGCTGACGACAAGGACCGGAGCATCGATGTCGCTGGCTGACTTCTCGTCATCAAGGATGCGCAGACCCCAGATCTTCTCGGCGAGTTTCTCGGCGTCGGCAGCGGTGTCGGTGCCGGTCACTCCCACCAGCACGACGAGTCCGGGACTGGGCAGGGCTCCGACCGCTTGACCCTCGACGGTGACCTCTGCACTGTTTGCTCTCTGAATGACGACTCGCACGGAATCGAGTCTACGGAGCGAACCTCGTAGAATCAGTGTGTGGCTGTAGCTGATCTCGTGGTTCTGGTGACTGTCGCCGTGATAGGCGCCGTGTTGCCGCTCGTTGCTGTGACGCGAGTTCTCGTTGCAGTCTGGCGCGGCTGAATCCGCAGCTTTCAGTTCCTGACGAAACTCCTACCCCGACACGAGGACCCATGCCCTTCCAGATTCCTGACGACCTGAATCGTGATCTCATGCCCGTGGCCTGGATGATCGGCCACTGGGAAGGTGAAGGACACGGCAGCACCCCCGAGGACGGTGAGTTCAGCTTCGGGTGTCAGGTCGACTTCACCGAGAACGGCGGGGATTACCTGCACTACATCTGCCAGACCTTCACCATGAACCCCGACGGCACCCCGGCTGCTCCGCTGCGTATGGAGACCGGTTTCTGGCGTCCCAACGTCGACACCCGCAAGATTGACGTCCTGATGGTCGCCCCGGAGGGCTGGGCCGAGGTCTGGACCGGAAACATCGACGGAGCCAAGATCGAGCTCGTCACCGACGCCGTCGCCCGCACCGAGGACGCCCTGGTGCCCTACACCGGTGGTCAGCGTCTCTACGGCCAGGTCGAGGGAGACCTGCTGTGGACCTTCGATCGTGCGACCACGGAAGCCCCGCTGCAGCCCTACATGTGGGCTCGCCTCAAGAGGGCCTGAGATGGCTGCCCCCGTGCTGCTGACCGACGGACCCGACGCCGGTCTGGTCTCTCACGTTGCCAATCCAGTCGCCGAGCAGCGGTTGATGACTGACGGTGGCGGATGGTTGGAGCTGTCCAACCGTGAGGTATTCACGGTCACTGGAGCTGACCGACTGGGATGGTTGCACTCGTTGACCTCCCAATACCTCGACGGTCTGGAGCCTGGGCTCACGACGACGAGTCTGGTGCTGTCACCGACCGGTCACGTTGAGCATGTCATGCACGGTGTTGACGACGGCGAAACCTTCTGGGGTTGGACCGAGCCTGGACGGGGAGCCGATCTGGTCGCCTGGCTGGACTCGATGCGTTTCATGATGCGCGTCGAGGTGGCTCTGCGACCGGACATGACCGTTCGCTGGTTCGCCTCGCGGGTTACGACGCCGACGGATGCCGTCATCCTTGATTCCGAGGTGGCTGGTGGACACGAAGTCATCCTCCCGTCTGATACTCCCGCCCCCGACGAGGTCGAACAGGTCGGTGTGCTGGCATGGGAGGCGCTGCGCATCGCCGCTGGGATTCCTCGTATCGGCATCGACACGGACGAGCGCACCATCCCCAACGAGATCGGCCTGTACGGTACCCATCTCGACAAGGGGTGTTACCGCGGTCAGGAGACCGTCGCCCGGGTGTACAACCTGGGACGTCCGCCGCGGCGGCTGACCTTGCTGCAGCTTGACGGCTCCCGCGCCGAGCTTCCGGCCATCGGCTCTGAGGTCCACGCCGGTGGGCGTCGTGTCGGTGTCATGGGATCGTCTGCAACTCATCATGTTGACGGCCCCATTGGCCTTGCCCTGGTGCGTCGCGGAGTCGACGTGAGCCTGGATATGGAGATTGACGGGATCGCTGCTGGTCAGGAACCACTTGTAGACCCGGAGGTCGGCTTGCATGTTCGCCCGGTAGTGTGAGCCCGTGCCCCTGTAATCAGCAGGGTCGAGGAGGAAATACGTGAAGACGGATTATTTCAACCGCACGCAGAAATTGGTGACGGTCCTTGTTGATGTCATCGTCTTCGTGGCTGGAATTTTCCTGTCGTTCTGGATGCGTTTCGGGATGGTTATTCCGCAGCGTAATTTGGACGACGGAAAAGCTGCACTGATGGCGTCGGTGATCGCATTCCTTATTGTCAACGTTCTGTCTGGCGTTTATGTTCTGTACAACAAGACGCTCCTTGACATTGGGATCATCACTGTCGTGGACCAGGTCATGGTGACGATCATCATCATGGCGCTGACCTTCTTCGGGCGCTGGTTCGCCTTCCCGCGCTCGGTCCTCCTCATCAACCTGCTGGTCGGGATAGTTCTGCTGTTCCTGTGGCGCAGCATCGAGTTTGTTGCCTATCGCCGCTTGCGAGGGGCTAAACGGGTGATGCTGCTCGGTCCGCCGGAGATGCTCAATCGGGCCGTCATGAACTACATGGCCAACAAGGCGACCCGTCATCGCCTCACCCATGTGGTGCGTGGTCACTACCTGGGGCAGATTCGGACTCATATTGATGAATTCGACACCGCCCATGTCTCCGATGACATTCCTGCTTCCGAGCGAGTTGCCATTTACGACTTGCTGCTGAGCGAGGACAAAGAGATCTTCATGTCGACCTCGTTCGAGCACATGATGCTCATCAATCCGACGATCATGTCGATCGAGGACGAGACGATTATTGCTGCCAGTCCGTTCAAGATCCCGGCAGAAATGGATATCGTCAAGCGGTTCTTCGACATCATTCTGTCGCTGATCGCCCTGGTGATCCTCTCTCCCCTCATGCTCATCACGGCGATCCTGGTGAAGGCCGGCTCTCCCGGCCCGGTGTTCTACCGTCAGACCCGTATCACCAAGGACGGCAAGGAATTCAAGATCCTCAAGTTCCGCTCCATGGGGGTGACGGCCGAGAAGGAGTCCGGCCCGATGCTGGCCACCTCCGATGACCCACGCGTCACCCCGGTCGGCAAGTACCTGCGCAGCCTGCGTATCGACGAGATCCCGCAGCTCATCAACGTGCTCATCGGCGACATGTCGATCGTCGGACCGCGCCCGGAGCGCCCTTTCTTCGTCGATCAGTTCCAGGAGCAGAACGCCCACTACAAGTTGCGCCACAACGTGCGTGCCGGCATTACGGGGTACGCGCAGGTCTACGGCAAGTACGCCTCGGACTTCGCCGCCAAGCTCAACTTCGATCTCATCTACATCAAGCAGTACTCACTCATCCTTGACATCAAGATCATGATCCAGACGATCAAGATCCTCTTCGACAAGGTGTCCTCGCGAGGCGTTGACGAGACGGCCGAGCCGGACGAGAACATTCACCTGCCCGCCGAGGTTCAGCAGCTCGACTGACGGGCAGGGAATGCTTCCCCCCGAATCAGGACTTGCGGGCAACCTTGTACTGGGCAGCCTGAGCGCGAGGCCGGACGATCATGCGGTCGATGTTGACGTGGCTGGGAAGCCCGGAAATCCACCGCACGCACTCGGCAATGTCCTCGGCCCTCAGGGGAGAGTCGACGCCTTGGTAGACCTTGTCGGCCATGGCCTGATCGCCGTGGAAACGGACGAGGGAGAATTCCTCGGTGCGTACCATGCCGGGGCTCACCTCGCATACCCGCACCGGGTGGCCACACAGCTCCAGCCGTAGCGCCTCGACGACGGCGCGCTCACCGGACTTCGCTGCACAGTATCCGGCGCCACCCTCATAGCCCCACTCAGCAGCGGTGGAGGTAATCGTGACGATGGTTCCCTCAGCGACCTCGAGAGCCGGTAGAAGAGCCTTGGTGACCCGTCCCATGCCCAGCACGTTGGTTTGATACATCGTCATCCAGGCGTCGAGGTCGGCCTCGGTGACCGGCTCCTGTCCGACGGCGCCTCCGGCATTGTTAACGAGGAGGTCGAGCTTGCCGCCAATGGTCTCGAGGAGATTGGCGACCGACTCGTCGCTGGTGACATCGCAGACCACTGCCTTTCCGCCGATCTCGGCGGCAAGGGTCTCGATGCGTTCGACGCGGCGAGCCGCACAGATGACATGCCAGCGATCCTTGGCCAAGGCGCGTGCCGTGGCCGCGCCGATTCCCGAACTTGCTCCTGTGACCACTGCAGTCTTTGTCATGGCCCCATTGTCCTGCAGGTCAAGGGGATGTGAAAGCCCCTGTCCACCGTGAACTGTTCCTCAGAAGAAGGAATTGACTCCTCAGTCCAACTTCTGGAGGACAAGTTCAACGGGACAGGCGCTTTACGACAACAGACAACGTCAGCTGACGAGGACCTCGACGCTCGGGTCTGCCAGCTCCAGAGCAGCCTTGCGGGCCTCCTCGGGGCTGGACGCAGCCAGCGCGGCCTCGGCGATCTGGCGGCACTGATCCAGGCTGTGGCGTGACAGGGTGGCCTTGACAGCGGTGATCTTGCCGGCGGCCATCGACAACGAACGCACGCCAACACCGACGAGAACCAGAGCCAACAGGGGATCGCCGGCAGCCTCACCGCACACTCCGATGAGACGCTCGCCCGCTCCATCACAAGTGGCCTTGACCAACTGGATGACGGCAGGCTGCCACGGCGTCAGGAGCTCGGCCAACTCGCCCTGCAGGCGGTCAGCCGCCATGGCGTACTGGGTGAGGTCATTGGTGCCGATGGACGCGAAGTCCACCGTCTCCAGCACCTGGGCCGAACGCAGGGCCGTCGAGGGTACCTCGACCATGATGCCGACCGTCTTGATCCCGGCGGCGCGGGCACGCGAGGAGAACCACTCGGCCTCAGCCTTCGTGGCGACCATCGGAGCCATGACGTAGGGATCACGACCAGTCTGCTCAGCAGCCTTGGCCAGAGCCTCGAGCTGTGCGTCGATGAGGTCGGTGCGCACCTGGGACAGGCGTAGACCACGGCGTCCCAAGGCCGGGTTCTCCTCCGGGCCGAGGTCGGCGAAGGCCAGCGGCTTGTCGGCGCCAGCGTCGAGGGTGCGGAAGACAACCTTGGCTCCCTCGTCGAAGGTCTTGAGCACGGTGGCATAGGCCTCCGTCTGTTCGTTGACGGTCGGAGCATCTTGACGGTCGAGGAAGAGGAACTCGGTGCGGAACAGACCAACTCCCTCGGCGCCCTTCTTCTTTGCCGTGGGGGCATCGGACGGGTTGCCGATGTTGGCCAGGACCAGGACGCGCTCACCGTCGGATAGCGTGGCGTCGCCCTCAGGAGCGGATGCAAGTATCTCAGCGCGACGATTCGCCCGTGAGGTCAGCTCGGCGACGGCGGCCTCGTCGGGCTCGACAAGGACGGTTCCGGTGACTCCGTCGAGGGCCAGCGGGGTGCCGTCCTCGATCTCGCGAGCATCGCTGCAGCGGACGACGGCTGGGATGCCGATCTGGGAGGCCAGGATCGCGGTGTGGCTCGTCGGCCCGCCAGCGGCAGTGATGAGACCGCGGACCAGATCAGGATTGAGCGTCGCGGTGTCAGCCGGGGCGAGGTCCTCGGCGACGAGGATCACGGGCGAGTCAAACGACGGGACGCCGGGCTCAGGCAAACCTTGCATGACCGCGACGGCGCGGTCACGGACGTTGCGCAGGTCGGTGACGCGCTCGGCGAGATAGCCGCCGGCAGCACTCAGTTGGGCGCAGAAGTCGTCGAAGGCGGCCCAGAGAGCGTGGGCAGGTCCATGTCCGTCAGTCAGGTGGGACTTGACGCTGGTGAGCAGTCCCGGGTCGCGGGCCATCATCGCGGTGGCCTGCAGGACGGCGAGAGCCGATGGATCGGCGTGCAGGGAGCGCTCGTCGAGACGATCGGCGACCTTGTTCAGCGCCGACTCGATTCGGGCCATGTCGGCCTCGGTGCCCTGACTGGGATCAGAAGTGGGCAGTCCTGGGGCGGGGGAGACGAGAAGGGCATGTGCTTGTCCGACTCCGGCCGAGACCCCGAGCCCCGAGAGGGTCCGCATAGGTATCAGGCCTCCGGGTCGATCTGCAGGTTGGCGACGAGGGCGTCGAGCACCTCATCGGCATTGTCGCCCTCGGCGGTGAGCTCGACGGTCTCGCCGTGCTTGGCGCCAAGACCCATCACGGACAGGATCGAGCGAGCATCCACCGGCTCCTCGCCAGGGCGGCCGATCTTGACGGCCAGGCCGGACTTCGAGGCGGCCTGGACGAACATGGCGGCGGGACGGGCGTGCAGGCCACTCTCGGCTGCAATGGTGGTGGTGCGACTCGGCATGGTGTGCCTCCTTGGTGGGGTGAAAACGTCAGGGTCGACGATATCCGATGATAGGAGGACGCGAGCTGGTGGGTCTGGGCCGATAGAGTGCAAACCATGGTTGATGAGCACACCCCGCCTGTCGTCGCCGTTGTCGTCGCAGCCGGCCTGGGGACACGGTTCGGCGGTCCTGTTCCCAAGCAGGTGACGTCGCTGACTGGAAAGGCCGTCGTCGCCGTCGCGGTGGAATCCCTAGCTGCAGGCGGTTGCGACGAGGCCGTCGTGGTGGTGAAGGAGGGTATGCACAACCATCTGCAACTGGCTTTGGCTGCCTCTCCCATCCCTGTTCACTTCGTGACCGGAGGGGACACTCGTCAGGATTCGGTGCGCAATGGGCTGCGATACATCGCCGACGATGAGCATCTCAGTCAGGCCACCACTGTTCTCATTCATGATGCCGTCCGCCCGTTGGTTCCCGCATACATCGTCGAGGATGTCATTGGTGCGGTAGAGGCCGGGGCTGTCGCGGTGACACCTGTCGTCGAGGTCACCGACACCATTCGGCAGATCGACGGTGAGGGTTCCCGCGTCATTGACCGTTCCGCTCTTCGCGCGGTCCAGACTCCGCAAGGGTTTGATCGCGCCGTCATCACGGAGTGTCATGAGCAGTTGTCCCGTGATGGTGGGACGGTTACCGATGACATTTCGTGTTGTGAGCGTTACGGCCATCGCGCCACCTTGGTGGAAGGATCCCGAATGTCGCTCAAGATCACCGAGCCGGTCGATCTCGACATTGCTGAGGTCCTGGCCAAGGCTGCGGCTGGAGCCGGTCACCACTCCGGTCGTCGAGTTGGCCGGATGTTGCGGGCTGTCACCCCGAGCAACGTCGCCGACAAGTTGGGTCACGGGGGCAAGGAATGATGGAGATCCGGACCGGTATTGGGGCCGATGTCCATCAGCTGAGTGAAGGCGTGCCGATGCACATTGCTGGCCTTCACTTCCCCGACGAGAAGGTCGGTTTGGCTGGCCATTCCGACGGTGACGTCGCCTGCCACGCCATTTGTGACGCCTTGCTCTCCGCGACCGGCCTGGGGGATGTTGGCTCCGTCTTCGGAACCTCGGACCCGCAATGGGCCGGAGCTGCCGGAGTGGCGCTACTGGGCCATGTCGTTGAGCTCGTCACTGCCGAGGGATGGGCGGTCCAGAACGCAGCGGTGCAGATCGTGGGGCAGCGTCCGCGCATGGCGGCCCGGCGCGCTGAGGCGGTAGCGACGCTGACGCAGACCGTCGGTGCTCCAGTGTCAGTGTCCGCGACGACGACCGATCATCTCGGATTCACCGGCCGCGGTGAAGGGGTGGCAGCGATCGCGTCAGCCCTTGTCACTCGGCAGGCTCGATCGTGAGGATCGCGCCCTGGCTGGGCAGCTGCGGCTGCGGCCCGGAAACCTTGATGGCTCCGGCGAGCAGCGACTGGTCGGGGGAGTTGAAGTACAACACGACATGGCCGAGGTCACCGAGGTTTGAGGTGGCTGACTCTCCGACCTCATCGATCGTGTAACGGGTACCAGCGATGTTGAGGACGTCGCCAGGAACGATTTCGCGCTTGGGCGTCATGGGGGAGCGGCCGCCGCGGTTGTGGAGCACGCAGATGTCGGACAGAGCATCAGGTACAGGTTCGCCGAACAGGACGATGACGCCGGTGTCCAGCATGTCCTGAGCTCCCTTGCCGGCGCGGAGCACCACGGCATTCCACAGTGTGCTGGACGTAGTCGCCATGGCGGACCCTCCTCGAGACGGGCGCTGTGCCCTTGACGGCACGGTACCATCCCGTCCAGTCTCCCAAAGACCCGTGATCACCACGGGACCCACCCCACCGAAGGGGCATGGACGGGATACGTTTAACATCGTGGAGGAATCCCTTGGTGGGCCACATCCAAGGGCAATGAGGTTTCCCTGAGGGAGGGGTGGTCACCATGATCGAGAAGAAGATTCTCGTCTGCTGTGGCACCGGTATCGCGACGTCGGTACAGGTCGCCAATAAGCTTCAGCGGCTGCTGCGTGAGCGTGGAGTCAATGCCAAGATGGAGCACTGTCGCGTCGCAGAAGTGCCGAGGGTCATCGAGGAATTCACCCCTGACGCAATCGTCTCGACGACTGCAGTGAAGCAGCCCAACGAGAATGTCAAGATGTTTCGCGGTGTTGCATTCCTGACCGGCGTTGATGAAGGACGGCTGGCTGACGAGATTGCAGACGCGCTGAAGTCGTCGTGATCCTGCGGTGACACTTCGTGACATGAGCAATGGGGGTTCACCAAATTTCTGGTGCACCCCCATTTCACGATTAAGGTGAACAGCTTCAGGAGGCGAGAACCTCGTCGAGCATCTCTTCGGCCTTGTCGTCCTCCACCTTCTTGGCGAGGGCAAGCTCGGAGACCAAGATCTGACGAGCCTTCGAGAGCATCCGCTTCTCGCCAGCCGACAGGCCGCGGTCGCGCTCGCGGCGCCACAAGTCGCGAACAACCTCGGCGACCTTGAGGACGTTGCCGGAGTGGAGCTTCTCGAGGTTGGCCTTGTAGCGACGAGACCAGTTGGACGGCTCCTCGACGTTGGTCTTGCGAAGAACCTCGAAAACCTTCTCAAGGCCCTCGTCGTCGACGACGTCACGAACGCCGACAAGATCAAGATTGCTGGCTGGCACTCGCACAACCAAATCGTTCTGTCCAAGAATTCTCAGAACGAGGTAGAGCTTTTCCTCGCCCTTGATAGTGCGAGTCTCGACGTCCTCGATCACAGCAGCGCCATGATTCGGGTAGACAACGGTTTCACCAACGTTGAAAGTCATTTGTGCGGCCCCTTTCGGGGATTAATTCTATCACATAATAATTGTTGAAGTCAATTATTAATTCGCGTGGGCGTCCGAAATGGTGCTACGGTCTGCCTCTCACTGTCGGGCCGTCGGGATTGCGGAAGTCCCTCGGATCTGGCCTTGGGAAGCGGGAACGGTCTGGTCCCGCTTCGCCGTGTGGGGATGAGATGCGATGATCGTGGAAAAGAGACCGGCCAACGCCCGATCGCTGACGCCGTGGCCCTCCTGCCCTGGAAATGTTCGCAATGACGAGGCGATCTACGCATTCACCACAGCGACCGGAATTACAAAATTGTCACATGAGATCAATATTGACATTGACAAGAATATTCGCATTCTCATGTCCGAGATCTTGAATGTCTCTAGGGTGTTCTCCAAGGAGGTCCTCGACGCCGTCGACTGAAATAGTGATTTCGAGAAGTCTGCTCACTCGTCGACTGTGCTGGAACCGATCGGCACCCCCGGTGACGCCAGTTCAGCTAAACTCAGCAGCGATCATGCACCCCGGAAGAGGAGATTCCACGATGATCGACCGTCGCCGGACGACTGCTGCCCTTGCTGCCGTCGGGGTTCTTGGGTTGGCGGCTTGTGGCGCCGATCCCAAGGTCCTCACCAGTTACACCCCTGCGGCCGGTGTCAGCGGCGAGTCCGACACCGTCAAGGTGCAGAACCTGTTGCTCATCAATGGTGACGGTCAGGCTCGTGTCTCCGCCGCCGTCATTTCCAGCAAGAACGACAAGGTTGTCGGAATCACTGGTCAGCCGCTCAAGTCGGACAACTCCCTGGCAGGGCAGTCCTTCACCGTGACTCCGGTCGGTGTCGATCTTCCGGCTCACGCCTCGGTCAATCTCACCAAGTCCGATCTTCAGGCTCCCGTCGAGGGACTCTCGGACGGCTTGTTGGCCAAGGTGACGATCAAGTTCGCGAACTCTGCACCGATCACCCTGGATGCACCGGTCGTGCCGTCCACCCACCCGGATTTCGAGAAGTATGCTCCCTCGGGGTCCCCGTCGGCCCAG
The DNA here is from genome assembly GCF_057458005.1 of Cutibacterium sp. LaCa_255. Classification (NCBI taxonomy): domain Bacteria; kingdom Bacillati; phylum Actinomycetota; class Actinomycetes; order Propionibacteriales; family Propionibacteriaceae; genus Cutibacterium; species Cutibacterium sp. LaCa_255. The sequence continues at coordinate 442,713 of NZ_CP190956.1, forward strand.
TCCTGACGGGTTCTTTGAACATACGACGCGGCCCCCGGTCAAAACCGGGGGCCGCGCTTGTCGTTTCGTGGAGACCGTGTCAGGCCTGGAACTTGTAGCCGAGTCCACGCACGGTGATGATCCGCGCCGGATGCGAGGGATCCTCTTCGATCTTCGCGCGCAACCTCTTGACGTGGACGTCTAGGGTCTTGGTGTCGCCGACGTAGTCGACTCCCCAGACTCGGTCGATGAGGGACGCGCGGGTCATGACACGCCCGGCATTGCGCAGCAGCACCTCGAGCAGGTCGAACTCCTTGAGGGCGAGGCGCACGGTCTTTCCGTTGACGCTGACCTCGTGGCGCTCGACGTCCATCCGCACCCCGTTCTCCTCAAGGACGTCGGGGGAGACCTCGATCTCCGGGCCTCCTCGGCGAGTGACGGCGCGGATGCGTGCTACCAGCTCGCGGTGACTGAAGGGTTTGGTGACGTAGTCGTCAGCTCCCAGCTCCAGACCGACGACCTTGTCGATCTCGGAATCCCTGGCCGTCACCATGATGATCCCGACGTTGCCACGCTGACGCAGCTGCCGGCAGACCTCGGTCCCCGGGATTCCCGGCATCATGAGGTCAAGCAGGACGATGTCGGCGCCATTGCGGGAGTAGCTTTCCAGTCCGTCGGCACCATTGGCCGCGGTGTCGACCTCAAATCCCTCCTTGCGCAGCATGAAGGCGGTGGCCTCGCGGTAGGACTCCTCGTCCTCGATGATGAGTACGCGGGTCATGACTCCTCCTGATCGGATTCGTTGTAGTGGTCGGCGTCAAGGGTGGGTAGTCGAAGGGTGAACGTGGACCCCTGGCCCAGTTTGCTCCACACGTCGACGGATCCCCCGTGCGCCTGGCAGGTGTGCTTGACCAGCGACAACCCCAGGCCGGTTCCACCGTTTTCCCGGGATCGGGAGTAGTCAACCCGGTAAAACCGTTCGAAGATGCGTTCCTGGTCGGCCTCGCCGATGCCAATTCCGTTGTCGGCCACCGCAATCTCGATGACGTCGGTGTCGACGTCATGGACTCGTCTGGCCGAGACCGCCACCCGCGCCTTCGGCTCGGAGTACACGATCGCATTCTGAACGAGATTGGCGATGGCCTCGGTGAGCTGACTCTGGTCCCCGAGAACCCACAGGTCGTCGTCGCAGCGGGCCACCAGGGAGACCTCCCGGGTGGTCGCGAGCTCACGATGACGAGAGACGGCCTCGTCGATGATGTCGGCAACGGGCACTGGTTCGGCGCGAAGCAGGGGTTCGTCCGCCTGCAATCGGGACAAGTCAATGATCTGTGTCACGAGGGCGGACAGCCTCGTTGACTCCGCGGTCAGGCGCTGGGAGAAATGGCGGACGGCATCGGGGTCATCGGCGGCACCCTCGATGGCTTCGGCGAGGATGGAGACGGCGCCGATGGGGGTCTTCAATTCATGAGAGACGTTGGCGACGAAGTCCCTGCGGGTTTCGGCAAGCCTGATGTGTCGGGAGCTGTCCTCCGCAGAGATGATCGCGTTGCCGTGCCCGTCAAGAGGTCCCACGCGCACGGTGAGGATGAGGTTGGCTCCGGTGGATGCCCGCTTCAACTCCATGGTGTCGACAATGTCGCGGTCCTCTCGTCGCGCGGTGCGGACCAAATTGAGGAGGGCGGCGTCGGCGATTCGTGAGCCGCGCACGAGTTCCATTGACCGGGCGCCCACGGTGGTGTGTAGCACCTCGTCATGGGGGCCGACGATGACGGCCGCTTCAGTGGCCAGGTCGAGTGCTCGGGCGAGAGTTGGATCGACCTCAAGGGCCTCAACGTCGGTGGCGAGGGTGTCAACGGGGTGACGAGATGATTCCACCGCTTGAATGATGAGGACCGTCAATCCGGCGCCGACAACTGCACCAATGATCGCTGCCAGAACCATGCCCACGCTTTGCATAATAGGGGGAAGGTCGTCATCCTCGTCACCCGCACGTCACAAAGTGATGCCGTGATCACTGGTCGTTCACCCAAGGTTCACTGTCTTGCCACTCGGGGGAAATGTCCTGGTCGATAGGGTCGATAGGCTTGACGAGACCCCACTACGGAAGGACACCGGCATGCGTGAGAGCTACCACGACGAGCTCAATGCCACCAGCGGCAGGATCTTGACGATGGCCGAGTTGGTTCGGGTTGCCGTCAAGGACGCCACTGAGGCTCTCATTGGTGCGGACCTGACCACCGCTGAGCGCGTCATCTCCGATGACTCGAAGGTCGACGCCCTGAACGAGGAGATCGAACGTCGTTGCTTCGACCTGCTTGCCCGTCAGGCTCCGGTCGCCGGCGAGCTGCGCACGGTCGTCGCGGTCCTGCGGATGTGCTACGAGCTGGCCCGCATGGGAGATCTTGCTGCCCACGTCGCGAAGATCGCCCGTCTTCGCTTCCCCGAGGTCGCGGTGCCTCCGCAGGTCGCCGATCAGTTCGTCGAGATGTCGAGGATCGCGAATTCCATGATCGCGAAAGCCGAGAAGACGCTGGCGGATCGTGACGCGCAGGCCGCGGAGCTCTTGGCGTCCGAGGATTCCAAGATGGATGAGTTGCGGCGCGACCAGTTCCGCCTGCTCCTGGGCGATGACTGGACCTACGGCGTCGAGAGCGCGGTCGACACGGCGTTGCTCGGTCGCTACTACGAACGCATCGCCGATCACGCGGTTGCCGTCGGCTCCCGAGTCATCTACATCGTCACCGGCAAGGCGCCGGCTGGCGAGGACTGGCCCAGCGCATACTGATCACATCGGCACGTCACGACCCCCACGCCGGTGTGTTCCGTCGGCGAAATGGGGGTGTCGGGTTTCGAATTGGGATCGCTTGTACTCAGTACGTACAATCGAGAGGCCCAACTCGCCGTGGTACACGGCTGATTATTGTCAGTGAGGTCTTGTCACATGGCTTTTGCCTTCCGCAGAAAAACGATGGCTGGAGCTGTCGTTCTCGTCACCACCGTTTCGATGGCCATCGCCGGATGTGCCACGAACGATCCGGAGTCTGGCAACTCCCCGTCGAAGTCGGCTGCCAGCGCGGCCCAGTCCTCGAAGGCGCCGGCATCCAAGTCTCCCGCGGCCAAGCCCAGCGTCTCGAGTGGCGCGAGTGCGCCAGCGGGAATGCCGAGTGGTCCGGTGCCTGCCGGCAAGTACGGCGTCGGTGCCGCTGTGACGAAGCCGGATTGCACGGAGCCCCCGTCGAGCTACTCGTCCCTCAAGGCCCCCGGCACCGTCGTCAAGGACATTGACGGTCTGGAGCCCGGCACGAACCATGGAACGGCTGCCGACAAGTACGCCTACCCGGCTGCTGTTGTGAATCAGTGGCTGAAGAAGCCCTCCACCCAGCCGAAGAACAAGAAGATCGTCTTCGTGACCTTCGACGACGGTCCGACGGCCAAGTTCACCGGTGAGCAGCTCGACAACCTTGAGAAGGCCGGTGCCCGCGCGACCTTCTTCATGATCGCCCCGCAGCTGCGTGACGTGAACAAGGAGATGCTCAGCCGTTCGCTCAAGATGGGCAACGCCCTAGCTGTGCACTCCTACTCGCACGACTACAATTACCTCTACCCCGGCCACGCCGCCAGCGCCAAGCACATCAGCTGTGACTGGGACTGGGCCACTGCCCAGTCGCGGGCAATCCTGGGATCGAGCTACTTCTCCTCGGCCTTCCGCTACCCGGGCGGTCACATGTCCTGGACCAAGCTGTCCCAGGCTGACCAGGCTCTGGCCAAGCGCGGCGTTGCCTGGATCGACTGGAACGCCATGAGCGGCGACGCTGACGTCCAGCGTCCCAAGACCGTCGACGGTTACCTGAAGATGGTCAAGAAGACCATCAACGAGTCTGGTGACCCGAATGTCGTCGTCATCCTCAACCACGACACCTACGGAAAGCAGATGACGGCCGAAGCCATGCCGTCCATCCTCAAGTGGCTCAAGAGCGAGGGCTACGAGTTCGGTGTGATCTCCTGATCCCACCTTCATCTGCACATGGAGCGGCGCCCCAGAGATCATCTCCGGGGCGCCGCTCCATGTGGTTCCAGGACTTGGATGCCGTCACGAACTCACTTGTTTCCCTGGTTGGCGACGGCCTTGGCGCCAGCGGCAGCAGCCTCAGGGTCGAGGTAGCGGCCACCCTTGGTGACGGGCTTGAGGTCGTCGTCAAGCTCGTAGAGCAGCGGGATACCGGTTGGAATGTTGAGTCCGGCGATGTCTTCGTCGCTGATCTCGTCGAGGTGCTTGACGAGGGCGCGCAGGGAGTTGCCGTGGGCAGCCACCAGCACTGTCTTACCGGCCTTGAGGTCAGCAGCGATGTCGGAGGTGAAGTACGGCACCATGCGGGCTACGACGTCCTTGAGGCACTCGGCGACGGGCCGCTCGGCCTCCGGGATGTCGGCATAGCGCGGGTCATTGAACTGGCTGTACTCGCCATCGTGCTCGAGGTTCGGCGGACGGACGTCGTAGGAACGGCGCCAGGCCATGAACTGGTCGTTGCCGTACTTCTCCTTGGTCTCGGCCTTGTTCAGGCCCTGCAGAGCGCCGTAGTGACGCTCGTTGAGGCGCCAGGAGCGACGCACCGGGATCCAGTGACGATCACAGCCGTCCAGGGCCAGGTAGGCGGTGTGGATGGCGCGACGCAGCAGAGAGGTGTGGACGACGTTGGGAAGGAGGTTCTCCTCCTTGAGCAGGTCAGCGGCGTGACGGGCCTCGCCCTCGCCCTTCTCGTTGAGATCGACGTCCACCCAGCCGGTGAAGAGGTTCTTGGAGTTCCACTCGCTCTCGCCGTGGCGGAGCAGGATGAGCTTTGCAGTCATGTTTCCACCATAGTGCGCGTCGGTGACGTAGCGTCAGTCGGCTGGCTCGATGGAGTCCAACACCTTCTGCAGAGCAGATCTGACATCGGCCTCGTCGCCGTCCAGGAGGAGCTGGCAGTACGACGGTTCCTGCAGCAGGTCGATCACAGCGCCGAGCATCCGGACCTGGTTGTGCGGGGCGGTCACCAGAGGCCAGATGCTCAGCCGGGCGTCGAGCGCTCGTTCGGGGTCGTCCATGGCGTGGAACACGGTCTTGTGAGCGTTGCGGCACAGGAGGAGACCGGGAGCTACGACATGGTCCGGGTCGACGTGGGGGATCGCGACCTGTATGTGCCCGAAATCCAACCCAGTGGGATAAGTGGCCTCCCGGGCCTCGGCCGCGGACAGGAATGACGCCTTCACAAGCCCTTCATCGGCAAGCCGGGAACTGATAGCGGCGAACAGTTCGTGGGACGTCTCGACGCCCAAGTTCGCGATGATGAGACGTGGCTCAGTCATTCAGCCCCTTGAGGTCGTCGGCGATCTGGTCGGCGAGTTCGTCGGCACCTACCCCGGTCAGCAGAGGGGTGCCTCGGTATACCTTGACCCCCTCGTCAGGGGGATTGATCGCAGTGGTGACGACGATGGCGTCCGGCTGGAAGGTCTCCACCTGGGCCGGGACGTTGGCCGTCTTGCACTCCTTCATCGTCGCGGCCACGCCTCGATCACGCAGCATCCGCTGCAACTTGTTGGCCACCTGGACGGAGGTGGCGATGCCAGTGCCGCAGCAGACCAGAACCTTCTTGTTGATGACCATCAACACCTCTCCTCGCGTAGATGATGAGTTCGCCTCGTCAGTCATTGTGGAATGTGGTGGTGGAGGGCAACGATGCCTTCGCTACCACCTGTGATGAATCCATCATTGTTCACGGGGGAGAGCACTGGCCAGCCGCAGCGTGAAATTTCACATCAATTCGCGACGAACGTGCAGTCGTCTGCGGTGTTGATGGGAAAGTGCGGTTCACATACTGATCTCCCCGGCGATGTCCGTCTCGACCCACCGTCCCAACTCCTTACCACGCAGTCCCTGGGACAGCAGGAAGACGAGTTTGGCATAGAGAGCTTCGAGGGTCATGTCATGGGCGCTGATGGCTCCCCCCTCGGCCAGGGCATGACTCGACTGGTAATGCCCCAGCAGGACGTCGGCCTGCATGCACTGGGAAGCGACGACGACGGGGGTGCCGGCGGAGATGACGTCAAGGATGACGTCGACCAAGCCGGGCTCATCGCTGGGGACGTTCCCGACGCCGAAGGCTCGCAGGATGACGGCCTCAGGCAACGGATCGAGGACGGCCCGGAGGCGTGCGGCGCTGAGGCCCGGGGAGAGGTCGACGACGAGGACGTCATGGCGGCGGTACGGTCTTGGATCCAGCCAACCACAGCCGGTCGAGTCATTCTCGATCCATTGCCACGGAGCCCCGGTGCGTGCCAGTTGGGGGGCAGCGGGGGAGTCGAAGCCGTTGTAGGCCCACGAGGACGACTTCGTGACGCGGTTTCCGCGCAGCAGTTTGTGGCCGAAGAACACCGCCACGCCGTGGAGACGTCCGCTGGTGACAGCTCTCAGCGCGCCCGTGACGTTGGGGGCGGCGTCGGTCCCGACGACTCCTAGCGAGTATTGCGACCCGGTGACGACGACCGGCTTGCCGAAATCTGTCAGGGCGTAGGACAGGGCGGCTGAGGTGTAGGCCAGGGTGTCGGTGCCGTGCAGGACGACGAAGGAGTCGGCCTCTTCCCGATGTGCCCACAGATTGTCAACGATTCGACCCCAGTCGGCCGGAGTCGCATTGGCTGAGTCGATGAGATGCTCAAAGCTCAGGGTCTCAAACGTTCCGGCGAGTTCTGTGCCCGAGAGCAGCTGATCGAGCCATCCCGTCAGGTCGGCCCCCGGTGCCAGTCCGTCCGGAGTGGGGACCATGCCGAGAGTCCCCCCGGTGTAGAGGATGTGGGTACGCATGGCTCAATCCCCTGGAGAGTCCTTGACAGCGTTGTCAGACATAACATCGTTTCGCACGGCATACCAGCCTATGACCATCGCTATCGCTACGAGGGCGAACAGAAGAAGTGTCCAGCGCCCCGACTCCGACGTGACGTTCGACAGGACGACGATGATGAGGAAGGCCAGGGAGACGTAATTCGTCATTGGCGCACCCGGCATGTGGTACTCGGGTCGCACTTCTTCTCCCCTCTTGACGAGGCGCAGGAACCGGGTATGGGTGAGGAGCACCATGCACCACGTCCCGGCGATACCGATGCCGGCCAGGTTCATGACGATTTCGAATGCGCTCTCAGGCAGGAAGGCGCTGAGAGCCACGCCAATGAGACCCAGCGACGCCGTAATGATGATCCCGCCGGCAGGAACCTGATGTCGGTTGAGTTTCGCGGCGATCTTCGGAGCCTCACCAGCCATTGCGAGGGACCGCAATGTGCGTCCGGTGGAGTAGAGGCCAGCGTTGAGCGAACTCAGGGCCGCGGTGAGCACGATGATCTGAATGACGTCGCCGGCGTGGGGAATACCGATCCCGGTGAAGAACGTCACGAACGGTGACTCATTGGCCGAGTAGGCGGTGTAGGGGAGGACGAGGGCCATGAGGACGACCGAGCCAACGTAGAAGACGAAGATTCGCAAGATCATCGAGTTGATCGCCTTGGGCAAGATCTTTTCGGCGTCCTTCGTCTCGCCGGCGGCGACGCCGACCATCTCCGTGCCGCCGAAAGCAAAGATCACGCCAAGGGTCAGGGCGACGACTGGCGTCATGCCTCCGGGAAAGAACCCGCCATGGCTGGAGATGTTGTGGAATCCTGCAGTGTCGTGGCCGACCGGCGCTTCGGTGACGACGGCCCAGATCGCCGCGATCATGAACAGGACGATGGCCGTCACCTTGATGGCGGCAAACCAGAATTCCGCCTCGCCGAACATTTTGACGCTGAGCATGTTCAGGGTGAACACAACAGCCAACGCGATGAGGGCGAGAACCCATTGTGGAATGGGCTGAAACATCTTCCAATAGTGCAGGTACAGGGCGACGGCCGTGATGTCCGCCATGACCGTGACCGACCAGTTGAGGAAGAAGAACCACCCGGTGACGTAGGCGCCCTTCTCGCCCATGAATTCACGGGCGTATGAGACGAAGGCGCCCGAGGATGGACGCCGAATAGCCATCTCGCCCAGGGCCCGAACCATGAGGAAGGCGAAGATGCCGCACACTGCGTAGCTGAGGGCCAGCCCAGGACCTCCCTGAGCCAGACGTCCACCTGCTCCCAGGAAGAGTCCGGTGCCGATGGAACCGCCGATGGCGATCATCTGCAGGTGCCTGTTCCTCAGGGCCTTGTCGTAGCCAGCGTCACCCATGTCAACGGTGGTGCCGGTTGGCTTGGCGCTGGGATCACCTTCCTGCATAAAGAACCTCCTCGTGACGGGGCCGTCTGGTCCGGTACGGGAATGTTAACGCCGGGACGGGGCGACTCATCATCTGGGGAGAAGTGGCTCCACAACGGGTCAGAAAGGCATGGGGCGGTGGAATAGTCAACGTAACCGTGTGGTAAGACCTCGCCTCAGAAGTACTCCCGGTCCTCCGGGGATGGGTCCACACGGGGGCAGTTTCGGAGAGTCCTTTCAATCTCCGACGAACCCAGTGTCCTGATGTCTTTTGCTCCATCAGAAGGCATCGACAAGAACTCGACGGCCCGTGTTCTTCTCGTGGAACACGGGCCGTCGAAAGATCGATATCACATTGTGTGACAACTCCGTTGGGGGAAAATTCTGCCCAAAACTCCGGTGAGAGGAGGTCAAAACCCTCAGGCCAGATCCAGCCCCGGATAGAGCGGGAAGTTCCCGAGCAGTTCGTCGGCGGCATCATGGACCTTCTGGGCCACGCCGTCGGCGATCTGGTACTTGGCCTTGCCCGGCTTGCCACTGGAAGCCGTCACCGGGGTGGTGGCCTTCAGAGCGGTGACGATGAGCTCAGCAACCTGATCGAATTCATCGGCCCCGAACCCACGCGAGGTCAGGGCCGGGGTGCCGATGCGCACGCCCGAGGTGTACCAGGCGCCATTCGGGTCGGCCGGGATGGAGTTGCGGTTGGTCACGACGCCGGAATCCAGCAGGGCAGCTTCGGCCTGCCGACCGGTCAGTCCGAAGCTCGTGGTGACGTCGAGCAGGTTGATGTGGTTGTCAGTGCCGTCGGTGACGAGTTTGACGCCGCGCTTCATAAGTCCCTCAGCCAGGGCCTTGGCATTGTCGGCGACACGTTGGGCGTAGTCGCGGAATGCCTGGGTACGAGCCTCGGCCAGGGCGACGGCCTTGGCTGCCATGACGTGGGAGAGCGGGCCACCGAGGACCATCGGGCAGCCACGATCGACGTCGGCGGCATACTCCTTGGTCGTCAGCACCATGCCGCCACGCGGGCCGCGCAAGGACTTGTGAGTCGTCGTCGTCACCACTTGGGCGTGGGGGACCGGGTCCTCGTCACCGGTGAAGACCTTGCCGGCCACCAGGCCGGCGAAGTGAGCCATGTCGACCATGAGGACGGCTCCGACCTCGTCGGCGATCTCGCGCATCTTCGCGAAGTTCACCCGGCGAGGGTAGGCGGAGTACCCGGCGACGACGACGAGGGGCTTGAACTCGCGGGCCAGCTCGGCGACCTTGTCGTAATCGAGCAGACCGGTCTGCGGGTCCGTTCCGTAGGAGCGCTGGTCGAACATCTTGCCCGAGATGTTCGGACGGAAACCGTGGGTGAGGTGGCCGCCGGTGTCCAGGCTCATGCCGATGGCGCGCTGGTCGTTGAAGCGGTGGCGCAGGGTGTCCCAGTCGGCCTGGGTGAGGTCGTTGACGGTGCGCGCTCCGAACTCCTCGAGGGCCGGGGTCTCGACGTGATGGGCGAGGATCGTCCAGTAGGCAGTGAGGTTGGCGTCAATACCGGAGTGCGGCTGCACGTAGGCATGCTCAGCGCCGAAGAGGGTGCAGGCGTGCTCGGCAGCAATCGCCTCAACGGTGTCGACGTTCTGGCAGCCGGCGTAGAAGCGGTGACCGGCGGTGCCCTCGGCGTACTTGTCGGAGAACCAGGTACCCATGGTCGCAAGGACTGGCAGGGATGCGTAGTTCTCGGAGGCGATGAGCTTGAGGGAATGACGCTGGTCGGTCAGTTCGGCTCGGGTGGCCTCCGCAATCCGGGGCTCAACTTGTGCGATCGCGTTGAGCATGGTGCGGTAGGCCGGGGCCAGCTTCTCGGCGATGTCGCGGGCTGTGGGATCGACGGCACTGGGCTCACTCACGGATGGCTCCTGTCATGACGGGATGGTGAGCACGAATCTACCCGTCCCAGGACCTGCTCGTGGCTGGGGGCCAAAAAGAACGGCGAGCCCTTCGGGCTCGCCGTCCGATATGAGTCCGGTGCCAGTCAGCGCTTCACTCGGGCAGAACCTCCGGCAGCGAGATTCTCCACCTCGGAGCGGGTGGCCATGGAGGTGTCGCCAGGGGTGGTCATGGCCAGAGCGCCGTGGGCAGCCCCCCACTCGACGGCCTTCTGCAGGTCTCCAGTCTCCATGATTCCGGCCACCAGGCCAGCAGCGAAAGAGTCGCCGCCGCCAACACGGTCGAGGATCTCCAAGTCGGGACGTTCGACCGAGCGCACCAGGCCGGTGTCCTTCGACCACGCGATGGCCGACCAGTCGTTGCGGCTGGCAGTGCGCACCTGACGCAGAGTGGTGGCGACGACGGAGATGTTCGAGAACTCCTCGACCACCTTGTCGATCATGTTGGCGTAGGAATCGACGTCGAGATTGGAGAGGTTCTCGTCGTTCCCCTCGACCTCGAAGCCGAGGCAGGCCGTGAAGTCCTCCTCGTTGCCGATCATGACGTCGACCAGGCTGGCCAGCTCGCGATTGACGCGGCGGGCCTCCTCCTGACCGCCGATCGACTTCCACAGGCTGGGTCGGTAGTTGAGGTCGTAGGAGATGATCGTCCCGTTTGCGTGGGCGGCCTCCATGACGGCCTTGGCAGTCTGGGCACTGGTCTCCGACAGGGCGGTGTAGATGCCGCCGGTGTGCAGCCAGCGCACTCCCAATTCCCCGAAGAGGCGGTCGAGGTCGATGTCCTCGGCGCGCAGCTGGCTGGCAGCGGTGTGGCCGCGGTCCGAGACGCCGACGGCCCCGCGAACACCGAAGCCACGCTCGGTGAAGTTGAGCCCGGTGTGCACCGTGCGACCGACTCCGTCGGAAGGCACCCAAGTGATGAACTGGTCGTCGACTCCGCCGGCGGTGATGCGGTCGCCAACGAGGTGGCCGACCGGGTCGTCGACGAGACCGGTGATGACGGCGGCACGCTTGCCGAAGACCCGGGACAGGCCACGGCCGACGTTGTACTCGCCGCCGCCCTCCCAGACATCGAAGGACGTGGCGGTGCGGATGCGACGCTCACCCGGATCGAGGCGGAGCATCACCTCGCCGAGAGAGACGATGTCGTAACGGCACTGGTCTGCGGAACGAAGTGTGATGCTCATGACTGCTCCTCGAGGATGCTGTGGGCACTGCGGGCGGCCTCGCGTGCCAAGTTGGCGATGGTTTGACTGTCCCGGGCAGCGACGGCGTCGGCTGGGGTGAGCCAGGTGCCACCGACCGCAGGGATGTTGGGGCGGGAGAGGAAGTCCGCCAGGTTGTGCGGCTTGACTCCGCCAGTGGGGACAAAACGTAGGTTCGGGAAGGGGCCGCCCAGGGAAGAAATCGTGGCAGCACCGCCGTAGTTTCCGGCCGGGAAGAACTTGAAGGTGTCCAGCCCCATGTCGACACCGGCCATGATCTCAGCGGGGGTGATGACTCCCGGCAGGATCGGGATGTCATGGTGTCGGCAGCGGTCGACGACCTCACGGGACAGGCCGGGAGAGACGACGAAGGTCGCTCCCGCGCTCACCGCCTCGTCGACCTGACGGGCATTGATAACGGTTCCGGCTCCGACCATGACGCGCCCGTCCTCGGCCATCGACTCGATGGCGGCGGGTGCGGCGTCGGTGCGGAAGGTCACCTCGGCGACGGGGAGCCCGCCGTCGACGAGACCGTCGGTGACGGCCGGGGTGGTGGCGGCCTCATGGATGACGACCACCGGGATGACGAGATTCGTCAGGACTTTGTCGAGTGCTTCGTTGCTCACTTGTGATCTCCGACGTTGGGGGTTTGCGTCAATTGTCGTCCCCGAGGGGGCTGGGGTGGCGAGGTCTTGCCACCGTTTCCCGTCGACTCGCGGTGACGGTGTGGCAGTCTCTTCGATCCGCTCAAATACTAGCGGCAAGCGCTTGCCGAAGATGTTCCGGACGGGAATAATGAACGCCACGGACACACGACGAGGGAGTCGGCATGACAAAGGTTGCGCTCATTACCGGGGGAAACCGTGGTATCGGTCTGGCCATCAGCAAGGCCATGCTGCAGCAGGGGTATGCGGTGCAGATCCTGTCGCGAAGCGAGTTGGCACCGGAGGTACTGACGGAACTGCAGGATATGGGCGAGGTGAGTCACACTCGTGGCGACGTCTCCGACCTGACCGCCCATCAACGGTTCATCGGTGACGCACTGAACCGCTGGGGTCGTGTCGACGTGCTCGTCAACAATGCCGGCGTGGCACCAACGAGCCGTGACGACATCCTTGACGCCACCGTCGAGTCCTTCGACCGGGTACTGGGGATCAACCTGCGTGGGCCGTACTTCCTCACTCAGGCCGTCGCCCGCCAGTTCATCGATCAGCGAGGAGACGGAACCACTGATACCACTGGCGGGATCGTCGGGGCCATCGTCAATGTGGCCTCCTGCTCCTCGACAATGGTCAGCCTCAACCGTGGTGAGTACTGCATCTCCAAGGCCGGCGTCTCGATGGCAACCCAGCTCTGGGCCGCCAGACTCGCTCCAGAGGGGATCCTCGTCAACGAGGTGCGTCCCGGTGTCATCGCCACCGACATGACGGTCGGGGTCAAGGAGAAGTACGACCGTCAGTTTGCCGAGGGGGTCGCACCGATGCCACGCTGGGGACGTCCCGAGGATGTCGCCGCAGCTGTCGTCAACTTGGCCATCGGTTCGATGAGGTACTCCGTTGGCGAGGTCATCAATGTCGACGGTGGCATGCACATCGCGAGGTTGTGAGATGGATCTGCCCACCATGCACTTGGCCGGGATCGACGTCCCGGTCGCCAGCGTCAACACCGTCGTCGTCGGGACCGGATCTGCCGGATACTGTGCGGCAGACCGACTAGCCCAGTTTGGACAGCATGACGTCCTCGTCATTGCAGACGCCATCCATGCCGGGGCCTCCCGCAATGCTGGGTCTGACAAGCAGACCTATTACAAACTGACCCTCGCCGGGGACGGTCCCGACTCAGTGGGCGAGATGGCCCGCACCCTCTTCGACGGGGGAGCAATGGACGGCGACATCGCCCTGACAGAGGCGGCGCTCTCGGCACGGTGCTTCTACAACCTGGTGGAGGCCGGGGTCGAATTTCCCAGCGACCGTCATGGGCAGTTCGTCGGCTACAAGACCGACCACGATCCTCGGCAGCGAGCGACCTCGGTAGGGCCCTTCACCTCGAAATCGATGGTCGATTGTCTCGAGGCACGGGTGCGCTCCCGGGGGACCGAGATCCTCGATGGGGTCCGGGTTGTTGACCTCCTCGTCGATCGATCCGGGGAAACCCCTCGGTGTGTCGGTGTCCTTGGCCTGCGACGCGACGTCGTTGCCGACCAGGAATGTCCGTTAGTCCTCGTTGCCGCACGCAATGTCGTCCTGGCCACCGGTGGACCGGCCGGAATGTTCGCTGACTCGGTGTGGCCCCACGGTCAGTGGGGTGCGACCGGTGCCGCCCTGCGCGCAGGTGCCGTTGGCCACAACTTGCCTGAGTTCCAGTTCGGAATGGCCTCCCTGCGGCCTCGCTGGAATGTCTCGGGGTCCTACATGCAGGTGGTGCCTGCGTTCGTCTCGGTGGACCCCGACAGCACCGAGCACGACTTTCTGGCCGAGGTTATAGACGATCCTTGCGCGCTCACCAGCCTTATCTTCCGCAAGGGCTACCAGTGGCCCTTCGACATCGACAAGGTCCATGAGGGCTCGAGCCTCATCGACATTCTCACCTACCGCGAGACGGTGATGCGAGGGCGTCGGGTCTTCCTCGACTTCCGCGTCAATCAGCCGGGCTGGGATCCGAATCTGCTCGACGGCGAGGCTCGCGGATACCTGGAGTCTGTAGGTGTTCTCGGCTTGGAGACGCCGATCGAGCGCCTGCGGCACATGAACCAGCCGGCATACGAGTTCTACCTCAACCGCAATCCGGGCATTGATCTGGCCACCGATCGCCTTGAGATCGAGGTGTGCGCCCAGCACAACAATGGCGGGATAGACGTTGACCTGTGGTGGCGATCCTCCATTGCTGGGCTGTTCCCGGTGGGAGAGGCCGCTGGAGCCCATGGAGTGGCGCGTCCGGGTGGCGCCGCCCTCAACTCGGCCCAAGTCGGGGCAACGAGGGCAGCCCAGTGGATCGCCTCCCGTGAGCATGGTGCTGCTCGCACTGATGAGGGTTGGCAGGAGTTGGCGGGTGATGCGCTGCAGAAGGCTCGGGACCTCCTCGACACTGCCTGTGGTCGCCGTGACGCCGTCCAGGTCGACGACCTGTTGGCGGAGTCGACCCGCGCGATGAGCGACAACGCCGGGCTTGTGCGGTCCCGTCAGGGGCTTGAGGAGCTGGCAAAGAAGGTCGCTGAATGGCGTCGTCAGATCGTCGAAGAATGTGTCGTCGACCCGACGAGCAGACGCAGCGTCGATAGGCTTTTCCTGGTCCGCGACATCCTCGACGCCCAGGCCGTCTACGTGGCAGCCATGCTCGACCATCTTGATCATGGGGTGGGATCGCGAGGATCGGTGCTCTATACCGACCCCGACGGTGATCTGCCTGTCTCTTGGTGGGACGACGGCGCCGAGCTCGACGTCGAGGACATCTTCCGGCACCGTCTGGACTCCAGGGCCCACCACGGCGTCACCCAGCGCGTGTCCGTGGACGCCGCAGGGGAGGACATTCACGCGCGCTGGGATCCGGTGCGTCCCATTCCGACTGAGGACGAGTTTTTCGAGAACGTCTGGAAGACCTACCGGATCGACCACAATATCCGCTGACCACCCACTCGATGAGGAGACATCGTGGCATCCATCAGAGTTCTGTCTGGCCATGGCCGATACACCGATCCATGGCATCCCTTCGCCGAGGGATCGGCGGCAATCCGCGAGATCCTGGAGGCGGACGGTCACCGCGTCGAGGTTCGTGACGATGACGTCTCATGTCTGAGGGGGTATGACGACCTCGACCTGGTCGTCGTCAACCTGGGCGGCAACGTCGAGGTGGAGCTGGAACGTGACGACCAGTGGGCCGCCGCCCAGCACGAGTTCGGACAGTGGATTCGTGACGGCGGGCGGGTGCTCGCCGTACACACCGCGGCGAACTCCTTCCCGGACTGGCCTGAGTGGCCCGACCTGCTTGGCGGACAGTGGGTGCGCGGTACGAGCTGGCACCCCAAGCGGTGCATTGCGACCTTCGAGAAGGCTCCCGGGGCCGAGGGCCATCCGGTCTGGGCGGGGCTCGACGTCGTCACCGTCTACGACGAGAGGTATTCCGACCTAGTCGTCCACGCGGACTCCACTCCTCTCATCCGTCATGAACTTAGTGAAAATTGGCAGGTGATGGGGTGGGCCCACGGCAACAATGTCATCTATGACGGTATGGGCCATGACGCAAGGTCGTACTCGTCGCCGTCGCGTCGCGCATTCCTCTCCAATGAGGTGAACTGGCTGCTCAGCTGAGGCTCCGAACGGTGTGAGACAGTCAGACAGGAAACGGCCCGGTCGTAGGAAGCGACCGGGCCGTTCGTCTCACAGGTGGGGTAGGACGAGTTCCTCGTACCTGGTGGCAAGTCTTTTGACGATCTGACGAGTTGGCATCGCCCAGATCTCCTCGTTGAAGATCTCGACCTCGACCGAGCCGGTGTAACCAGCCTCGGTAACCCATTCGGTGATGGTCGGAAAATCGATGTACCCGTCTCCGGGGAATCCGCGCGAGTTCAGGGTCTCGGCGGCCAGCGGTAGGATCCAGTCACAGATCTGGTAGCTGGAGATGCGTCCCTCTCGGCCGGCTCGGGCGATGGACTCGCGGGCTTTGGGATCCCACCAGACGTGGTAGGTGTCGACGACAACCCCTACTTCGTCAGAGGAGAACGGCGCCGCTATGTCGAGGGATTGCTCCAAGGTCGTGAGTACTCCTCGGTTCGCGGTGAACAGTGGATGCATTGGTTCGAGTGCCAGACGGACCCCGTGGTCGCGTGCAATGGGGACGAGATCGCCAAGTCGGTCTGCTACCCGCTGCCGGGCAGCGACGATGTCTTTGTCCCCGGCAGGCAACCCACCGACGACCATGACGAGTTCGCCCGCCCCGACGGCCGCGGCCTCGTCCAGAGCCCGGGTGTTCTCGGCGATGGCTTCGGGCAAGGAGTTGTCGTCGGTACCGGTGAGGAATCCGCCCCGGCACACCGTCGAGGCCTTGAGCCCGGCGTCGGAGATGATCCGGGCTGCCTCATCGTTGCCTACTTCCTGGATTCGGTCGCGCCAGGGGCCGATCCATCCCAGTCCCGTCTCGGCGCATGCCGAGGCGCACTCTGCCAAGGTCGCGTGCTTGGCCGTCGCGGTGTTGAGGGACAGCTTCGAGAGGTCGCTCATCGCTGGTCCACCACGATCTCGGGGACGTCAATGCGTCGTCCCTCGGCAGCCGACTGCAGTCCGAGCTCGGCAAGCTGGACGCCGCGCGCTCCCGACAGCAGGTCGAAGCGGTGCCTGCGATCCATCGCGACGTCGGTGAGGTACTCCTCCCACTGCGCCTTGAAGCCGTTGTCGAGGCTGCCGGTGGCAGTGGCGGCGTTGTCGGGAACCTTCTGCCACATCGACATGTAGTCGTGTGTGTCAGGGACGTCGGGGTTCCAGGTCGGGCGGGGGGTGACCCCACGAGGCTGGCAGACGCATCCGAACAGGCCTGCCACGGCTGAGCCTCCGGTGCCGTCGATCTGCAACTCGAGCAGTTCGTCGCGGAAGACGCGGGTGGCCCAGGAAGAGTTCATCTGCACGACGACTGGGTCGCCAGAGGGTGTGACGGCGTTGAAAATGGCGTAAGCGGCATCGTCGGTGTCCGCGTTGTAAATGCTGCCCTGCTCGTCCACGCGCTTGGTGATGTGGGTGGCGGTCTGGGAGTAAACGTCCTGGATCTGCCCGATGATGCCCTCGATGACGTAGTTCCAGTGCGGGTACATGTCGGTCGTCATGCTGCCGCCGTCGGCCTTGCGGTAGTTCCACGACGGCCGCTGGGAGGGGACATCGGTGCCTTCCCAGACCCAGTATCCGAATTCGCCGCGCATGGAGTGGATGTGTCCGAAGAATCCCATGTCGACCAGACGACGCAGTTTCACCAGGCCGGGCAGATAGAGCTTGTCGTGGACGACGCCGTCGATGACGTTGTGACGCCGCGCCAACGTCGCCAATTCGATGGCCTCATCGAGGGTTTCCGCAGTGGGCTTCTCAGTGTAGATATTCTTGCCGGCCTCGATGGCGGTGCGCAGAGCTCGGTAACGACGTGATGTCGTCTGGGCGTCAAAGTAGATGTCGATGTCGTCGCGGGTCATGACCCCGTCTGTGTCGGTCGAGATCTCATCCACGTGGTGCTTCTCCGCGAGAGCGCGCAGCTTTGCCTCGTTACGCCCGACAAGGATGGGTTCGACCTGAATCGTCGAGCCGTCTGGCAGGGTGACGCCGCCTTGATCGCGAATTATCAGAATCGACCTGACGAAGTGTTGTCGGTAACCCATCCGGCCTGTCACGCCGTTCATGGCAATACGGAATGTCCGCGTGTCGGTCTGTGGCATAGCTGTCTCCTGAGATCACGGGCGCACCACCATTGGTGCGGCAAGCGCTTACCATGCTACGCACGACACAAGCTGTGAGTCAATGACATTCGCTGATCTCAACTGTGGGATTCGCGCGCTCTTACGCCGGCCAAGCGATGGGACGATGCAGTCGCTGAGGTTTGCCTGAGCTGATGGTGGCGTGATCTGGCATACCGGGAGTTGAGGTTAGCCCCGCATGGAAAAAATCAGAGAAAATGCCGGTAAGCGGTTTCCATTCCGGGAAAACTGCTTTACAGTGGTGCTTGCACCGGAGCAGAACCGATTTCTGGGCTCGTTGTCACGGCGATGGTCTGGCATTGCTGGGAGCTGGATCAACGGGCTGCTCAGTCCACCAACGACGGTGGATCACAGATGAGGAGAATGACATGAGTCAGTCCACCTTCCCGCGCCGCGGATTCATCAAGGGATTGGGAGCTGCAGCTATCGCAGCCCCGCTCGCCAGCATGCTGTCTTCCTGTGCTGCCGGCACCGGTGGCGGTGAGGACGACACCAAGCAGAAGTCCGCTGCTGCGAAGTCGAAGGGCAACCCGTTCGGCATGGCTGAGAATAGCAAGCTCGACGCGGTGGTCTTCAACGGCGGCTACGGCATCGCCTACTGCGAGTACGCCGCCAACCTCATGAAGAAGAAGTGGCCCAAGACGGAGTCGGTATCCGTCAAGGCTTCCAACCACATCGGTCAGGAGCTGCAGCCGCGCTTCGCCGATGGCAATCCGCCGGACGTCCTCGACAACGCCGGTTCCGGGCGTATCAATGTCTCGGCCATACTTGATCAGCTCGACAGCATCGACGACCTGCTCGAGGCTGAAAACTACGAAGGCAAGAAGATCGCTGACACTCTGTACGCCGGCGTCAAGGACACTGGCACTTACGGTGACAAGTTCATCGAGCTTAACTATGTCATGTCCGCCTACTGCCTGTGGTACTCGGGCTCTCTGTTCAAGGAACACGGCTGGGAGGCTCCGGAGACGTGGGACGACCTGCTAAAACTCGGTGAGGAGGCCAAGAAGGCCGGCAAGTACCTCTTCCTCTTCGGTAAAGAGGCCGCCGACTACTACATGCTCATGTGTCTTGGCTCAGCCATCAAGGAGGGTGGCGACGAGGTTCGTCTCAACTTCGAGAACCTCAAGCCGAAGGCATGGTCCCAGGAACCGATGCAGGCTGCTCTTACCTCGTTGAAGAAGATCATTGACAACGGATATATGAAGCCCGGTGGCGCCGGAACTCAGTTCACTGCCGCTCAGTCCCAGTGGTGCCACGACCAGGCCGCCTTGCTGTATCCCTCGGGCTCCTGGATCGAGAACGAGATGAAGTCTCAGACGAAGTCTGGCTTCGATATGATGGGTTGCCCTGAGCCGTCGGTCTCGAACTCGCCTGCCATGGGTCATGGGGCCCTGCACGCCGGTCCGCGCGAAGCCTTTCTTTTCCCGAGCAAGGCCAAGAACCCGGGTGCCGGTAAGGAGTTCATGCGCGCCATGCTGTCGAAGGAGGCCGCGACGAGCTTCGCTAAGACCGTCCATGTCCCAACCATCGTCAAGGGCAGTGTTCCGGAGGACGGCTTCGGCTCAACCGCGCTGATGTCGCTGAGCAAGATGCTGGATGCCGCTGAGGACAAGATGTTCCCGATTCGGTTCTCCGCCTTCTACGGCATGACCAAGGACAACCTCGTCCCGTGGAATGACTTCCTGTCTGGCAAGAAGTCGGTCAAGGAGCTGACTGACGCCATGCAGGCCATCTCGGACAAGGTTGCCAACGACAGTTCGATCAAGAAGCCCACCTTCAAGTGATCCACCTAGGTTCTGAGCCCTTGAGGAAACGCCCATGACTAGTTCTGCTATTCCGCCGAGCACTACGTCAGCATTGGAGGGCGCGGGGGAGCATGAGGTTCCCGGCATGCGGGCGACGCCCCGAAAGCGTCACCACTGGAGCTTCGACAAGATCAGCTTCTTCGTGGCGTTCCTCGGTGTGCCTTTGGTGGTGTACTTGGTTTTCGTCATCTCTCCATTCCTTCAGGCGTTCTATTACTCACTGACGGACTGGGGCGGCTTCTCCATGAAGTTCAAGATGGTTGGCCTGGACAACTACAAACAGTTGTTCGCTGACCCCCTGTTCCGGCGGGCGATGATCAACAACGTCGTGTTGTGCATCTTCGTCCCGTTCGTGACGATCTTCTTGGCTTTGGTGCTAGCCACCATGTTGACGGTGGGCGGTTCCAGTCATGGACACACGCGTGGCCTCAAGGGTTCGGGCTTCTACCGGGTGGTTTCCTTCTTCCCGTACTGCGTCCCGGCGGTCGTCATCGGTTTGCTGTGGTCGCAGATCCTCGACCCGTCCCACGGTTTGGTGAATGGACTGTTGACTGGCATGGGCCTGGACAAGTTCCAGAACCTCGCCTGGCTGGGGGAGAAGTCCACGGCCATGCCGGTCTCCATCTTCATCATGCTGTGGGGCTATGTCGGCTTCTACATGTTGCTCTTCGTGGCAGCCATAAAGTCGATTCCGGCCGAGATCTTCGAGTCAGCCAGGATCGACGGCGCCGGTCGGTTCCGGGTCGCGGTGTCGATCACGGTTCCGTTGATCCGTGACAACATTCAGACGGCCTGGATCTACCTCGGCATCATTTCGCTTGATGCTTTCGTATACATGAGCGTCCTTAACCCCTTCGGCGGTCCCGACAACTCCACTTTGGTCATGAGCCAGCAGTTGTGGGATTCGTTCCAGAACGCTCGATACGGGTTGGCATGTGCTCAAGGTGTGGTGATCTGCCTGTTCACGTTGGCCTTTGCCAGCGTCGTCGGGCTAGTCAATCGCCTCACAGGTGGAAAGGATTCGGTGACGCTGGCATGAGTATGATGACTCCTCTCAACGCATTCGATGTCGAGATCCGCCATGCGGAACCGACAAAGGGAGACAAGGCCTTCGCCACAGTGGCACACATTCTGCTGGCGATCTGGACGATCATCGTTGTGCTGCCTCTGTTGTGGACCTTGATGACCTCGTTCAAGTCAACCTCGGAGATCTTCGCTTCGCCGTTTTCCTGGCCCAGCAACCTCCACTGGGAGAACTTCACCAATGCTTGGAACGAGGCCCATATTGGGGACTACTTCCTCAACACGGTCATCGTCGTCTTCAGTGCGTTGGCAATCGTGATGGTCCTCGGGGCAATGTCCTCCTACGTCCTCGCCAGGTATCGCTTCCGTGGGAACAAAGCCATTTACGTCCTCATGCTCGCGGGCAACACCTTCCCGATCTTCCTGGCCGTCGTCCCGCTGTTCTTCACCTTGAAGAACCTGGGCCTGACGAACTCGGTCCCTGGCCTCATCATCACCTATGTGGCCTTCGCTCTTCCTTTCACCGTTTTCTTCCTCTACGCCTTCTTCAAGACCCTCCCCTATGAGATTTACGAGGCGGCGCAGATTGACGGTGCCGGTGAGTGGACGACCTTCTTCAAGGTGATGCTGCCGATGGCTAAGCCCGGGTTCGCGTCGGTCGCCATCTTCAACTTCCTCGGTCTGTGGAACCAGTACCTCATCCCGATTGCCATCAACAGCAAGGAGGACAATTACGTGCTGTCCCAGGGCTTGGCGACCTTTGCCACCAAGATGGGTTATGAGGTCGACTTCGGTGCGCTGTTCGCCTCGGTGACCCTGACCGTCATCCCGGTAGTGCTGGTTTACATCGTCTTCCAGCGCCAGCTTCATGGCTCCTTGAGTCAAGGAACCATGAAGTGAATGGGTGATCACTGAGAGATGTGGCGATGGTGTCCCCGGAGATCTCCGGGGACACCATCGCCATTCAGGAAGGGGTCTGACACGGGATTACCCGCGCATGGCAGAGAGATTAGGGGTCGACTCGCGAATCATGATGGAGGTCGGCATTATCCGCTGAATGGGTTCTTCCGGGGAGACCAGCAGCCGGGTTGCCCATCGGCCGAGCTCCTCTAGGTCGATGTGGACGGTCGTCAAACCGGGGACAATGTCGGCCAGGGTCGGAATGTCATCGAATCCGCACAGTGCGATGTCGCCGGGGATCTTGACGCCGGCGGTGCGGACCGCTGCGAGGGCGCCTACCGCCATGACGTCTGCAGTGGCGAAGACGAGTTGGGGACGGGTTGGGGAGGCCAGGATGTGATTCATTGCATCGATGCCACCCTGCCGCGATAAAGGGGTCTCGACGATCTCGCGCACCGTTCCGCCAGCCTTGCGGATCGCCTCGGTGAACCCTTCGGTGCGCAGCTGGGATGCCAATACGATCGGTGATGTCGCGATGACCGAGATGTCGTGGTAACCGAACTTCACCATCATACCGGCGAGGTCTTCGGCTGCGGCTCGGTCGTCAACCCCGATGCCCTTGATCTCGGGGGGAAGATTGGTTGCTCCGATCGCCAGTACGGGGGAACCAGTATGCGTGGTGAAGTCAGAAATAGCGCGAGTGACTGCTGGTGTGGAGGTGATTGCGCCACCGGCGAAGATGAGTGCGCGGGCCTGCTGGCTGGATGCGTTCGCGATGACAGCGAGGGTTGACTTCTCGGAGCCGTCCGACTCGGAGATGGTGACACGCAGGTCGTGGGACTGGGTCTCTCGGCTCACTCCGGCCACAATGGATGAGAAGTAGGGATCCGCGATGGAACCGACGACAAGTGAGACGACGTCGGTGCGTCCGCGCGCCATTGCCTGGGCGGCCTTGTTGGGGACGTACCCGAGCTCGGCGGCTGCGGCAGCGACGCGCTCGCGCAATTCGGGCCCCACCACTCTTTGGGCCGAGCCGTTGAGAACCCTCGATGCGGTGGCCAGGGACACTCCTGCCCGCACGGCCACGTCGCTGAGCGTCGCCATGTGATTCCTCCTGGGATGGTGTTGACATCTGACTCTATCGTTTTCATTGCGACATGGAATGGGATTGCTTCGCAAACTCCGATAAAACGCTTTCACAAATACCTGCCGATTCGCCTCGGTGAGGGCACATATTGGTATCGTGGAAAGTGATTTCCAGCATTGTTGAACGATGTCGTACCGACAGGATGGAGTCCAAGATGAGAAAACCCTGCGTGGTCCTGTCTGTTCTGGACCTCTACAAGCCCATGTTCTTCACTCCTGCGGCCTTCGAACGGATCCGCGACCTGGCTGATTTGCGGATCGACCCTGACCCGGCTGGACATGCCTTGGCGGAGAGCCGGGAGATGCTGCGCGAGGCCGAAGTGGTCGTCACAGCGTGGGAGACTGGTGACCTCACGGAACTCCTGCCACAGATGCCGCAGCTTCGAATGGTCATCCACTCCGGAGGATCGGTGAAGGGTGTCATCGGGGTGCAGGCTTATGAGGCCGGGGTTCGGATTTCCTCCCAAACCCAACTGAATGCAGAACCGGTCGCCGAGTATAGCCTCGCCATGATCATCCTGGCCGCTAAGGGGATCTTCGCCTCGCGACGTCGGTACGTGGAGAACCGTGCCAAGGAGGAGACCTTCTGGGAGAACTTTCCCGGCGTCGGGCTTTACGGTGCCAAGATAGGCCTCATCGGACTGTCACGAATCTCCCGGCGAGTCATCGAGATGTTGGCCCCCTTCCACGTCGACATCAAGGTGTTCTCCCATCATCTTGACGAGGCCAGAGCGCGTGAGCTTGGTGTCACTACTGCCAGCATCGACGAGATCATGCGGACATGCGACGTCGTCTCCCTGCACTCGGCGTCGACGCCACAGACCTATCACATGCTAGGAGCTGAGGATTTCGCGAAGATGAAGGATGGAGCGACCTTCATCAACACTGCACGCGGGGCCATCTGTGATCAGGACGCCCTCATCGCTGAACTCCAGCGCGATCGCATCTGTGCCGTCATCGACGTCACCGATCCCGAGGTCAACGTCCCCGATTCACCGCTGTGGACCCTGCCGAACGTCATCCTGACTCCACACGCTGCCGGGTCAATGGGGCGAGAGCTTCACCGCCTCGGTGACGGCGCTATCGACGATTTGGCTAATTACATTGCCGATACTCCAGTGGCCGGGGAATTCCCGGTCGGCCAGTATGCGGGGCGTGCCTGACCGACCGGATCCCCCGGAGTCAGACCCCGGTGCGCGGCAGCCTGATCGGGCGGGTCGGCGTTCCGGGGACTGACTTCGATGGTTGAGGGGTTGGGGCGGCCGGGATGATCGGGCGTGACAGGGCCACGCGGACGGACTGGCCGCCCAGCCCTGCTGTGTTGATGTGCAGGGTCATGGCCGAGTCACCTCGGCTGTCGCCGACGTGCTCGTCGGAGGTGTCGAGACGCCAGCTACCGTCGATGGTGACCGTGACCGAGTCCTTTCGCTGGGTGGGCTCGGAGATGACGACCTCCATCCGGTTTTCGCGCTCGCGGGTCTGAACCATGGTGGGGGAGTCGACTGTTACCCCGCCACAGCCGGCAGGCTTCCAGAAGGCCAGGGTGGTGACGACAGTGGGATCTTTCGTCAACAGGGCCCCCGCAGAGCGGACGGCCTGGACCGTTGCGTCATTCCGGAGCACGGTGAATGGCTTGACGCCCGGGCGCGTGGCCAGGGTGATCGTGCGGGAACGGCTGGCGGTGGGTATCAGGGCCCATGCGACCGGATGATCGTGGTGGGTGACGTGCAGGGATGCATAAGTGCGCTCGATGACCTCGTCAGCCCCCTTAACCTTGCGGGAGGGGTTGACGTCGATCCAGGTTCCCTTCCTCGTCGCCACCTCTGCGGAGAGGTCAGTGTCACTGGCGAAGATGTAACCGCCTACTCCGTCCAGATGGGCCCAACGGGGGTTCTGGAAGGAAGTCGCGGATGAGACCGGGTTGCCGTCGACGAAGAGTTTCGTCGAGGGGCTTGCCACCTTGCGGTGCTCGACGACGGTCATGGCCCGCGACGCGTTGGTGGTCACGTCGGTTGTCAGTTCCACCATAGCGTCCTTCAGCCCTACCCACAGGCGTCGTGCCTTAAGGGTGGAGTCTTGCGAGGTGATCTGGGACGCGGCTGCTGACCACGCACCCGATGCCAGTCCCCCGGACCACTCGTTGGCAGGGGTCTCGGTTGCCCACGAGTCTCCGACAGCACGTTTGAGTGGGGTGGAGTCCACCGTCGTCCCCGTCGGTGCTGAGTAGTCGACGGTGGCCCAGTATCCGTCCTCGTACTGTCCCATGTCTCCGGGCAGCAGGAGATAACGCATTCCCTGGCTGGTCCTGGAGGCCCATTCGTTCTCCCCGTTGCCGTACTCGTACCATGCGATGCGATCCGAACAGTTGGACACGGTGACGAGCCAGTCCGCGGTGCGGTGAACGAGACGGTCCATGGAGGCGAAATAGCTCGGCGTCGACGTCTCCGGAACGGGGCGCGCCTTGACTGCGGTGTCGAACAGGGAGATGTCGACGAGGGTGGACGGCTCGGACAAGTGATCGAAGGTGTTTCGCGCGATCCAGCCATGTACGATCCCCCGCCACCGCTCGGCGCGGTGTGTCGGTAGGGCGTCGGCCATCATGAGCATGGCACGGGCGATCGAGATGCCGTGCATGGCTGCCGACTCATTGATGCGTGAGATGGATCGACCGCGCACGTCGTCGAGGATCTGTCCGTTATACATGACGGGGACGAAGCCGCGTTCGACCTGGTCGTGGAAGGCCTTGCGGGCCGATTCGGCGATGTCGAATCTCGTCCCGGAGACCAGGGGTAGGAGCATTGCCAGTCCACTGAACAGAACATCGCCGTAACCGCCGGTGTAGGGGATGTGGGAGTGCTGGATGAATCCGCCATCAGCGCGAAAACCGTCCCCCTCGGTGGTGACGCGCCAGGCGTCAGGCAATCCGTCGACGGCATGACGCAGTTTCTTCTCGTCGTTGGTCGCGATGGAGCGACACATGACGGCACGGGTCAGGTCCATGCGATTTGCGCCGGTCGAGACCACGGGCTGAATGGGGTTGGCAGTGGGCTTGACCGACGCAGGCTGCTGGAACCAGGGGTCGGGAACGAAGTGGTCGATGCCGGCTGCCGCGGCGGACATGACGTCGGTCGGCAGGACGTCGTGCAGGATGCACATGACGTCGGCGATGGCCCTTGACGCGCCATCCTCCCAGTCCCACCAGTTCCCGTACTCGTCCTGGGAGGGGTTGTAACGAAGCCGGCAGAAGTCT
Source organism: Cutibacterium sp. LaCa_255 (assembly GCF_057458005.1). NCBI lineage: Bacteria > Bacillati > Actinomycetota > Actinomycetes > Propionibacteriales > Propionibacteriaceae > Cutibacterium > Cutibacterium sp. LaCa_255. The sequence continues at coordinate 468,669 of NZ_CP190956.1, forward strand.
CTGAGTCCCTCGACGCACGCGGAGAGGATCTCGGGATCCTTGTGGTATCTGGACCCGGGGGTGGCCCAGGCACAGGCCATCGAGCCGATGGCTCGGGCGGTCTTAGTGATGAAGGGCGACTGCTCCTTCCGGAGGTCCGCCGAGATCAGGACGGTCTGACGACTCGAGCCGGATGCGAGGTCGGTGAGGATCTCAGTGACCTTCCGGTCGGCCTTGGCGATGATTTCGCGGGCGCGTGGGTCGGAGGTCCGGGCGGCTCTGCGTCCGGTGATGATGTCGACCCACCGCTCGCACAACGCTGCCCAGCTGTCGGGGATGGGGGCGGCGATGGCGTCCGCCACAGTAGGAGAGGCGGCGAGCACCATGGCTGATAGTGCAGATGCGGTGAGAAAGGTGCGTCGAGATGAGGCGTCGAACACGGGTCACGCTCCTGAGGAGAGGGTGGCAGCACTGCCACACGTACGGATTTGTTGTTTAGAAACTTTAGGGGAAAGCGATTACCATCGTAATCAGGTGAGCATCGTATTTTTGATCTTTGGATAACACGGCAGTTCGATGGTCAGCGACAGGACGTGATGACATGACGCAGATGAGTCCATTGACCCGTTGGGAACGCGAGGACTGGTGCAATCTCGCCGATCGTCTGGTGACGACGGCCATGAACCATGCAACACCAGGCCACGGGCGGATCGTGATGCCTGGGGAGCCTGGTGGACTGGGTACTGACATCGACGGGCTCGAAGGGTTTGCCCGGGTTGGTCTACTGGCTGGTGCGCGTATCCTCGGTGAGCGGGGTGAAGGCCTGGACGAGTTGGCTGAGTGGTGGGCCGGAGGTGTCGCCACCGGTGTCGATCCGAGCGCCGAGGATCGCTGGTTGCGACCCTCCGAACATCGTCAGGCCTGCGTCGAGGCGTGCTCCCTGGCCTTGATGCTCCACTTCACCAAGCCCTGGATCTGGGATCAGCTCTCTCAGCGGACCCGGGAACAGGCTGTCGAGTGGTTCCAGGATGTGCGCAATCCCGAAATCCCGGACAACAACTGGATTTGGTTCCAGGTCATCGTCGAGGCCTTCCTGCGCGGGGTCGGCGCCCACTGGGATGAGGCCCTCACCCGCGAGCACCTGGAACGCCATGAGGGCTGGTACCGCACGGATGGTTGGATTAGTGACGGGCCGAGGCGTTGCTACGACCACTACGTCGGGTGGGCCATGGAGACCCTGCCTGCCCTGTGGACCCTGATGGACCCGACCTGGGATCTCAGTAGGGACTTCGCAACCGTCCACGGGCCCAGGCTGCGGAGATACCTGGAGGATGTTCCCTTCCTCGTCGGAGCCGATCTGGACGGCCAGGGAGGCGCTGCCCCTCTCATCCAAGGACGTAGCCTCATCTACCGATGGTGCACTTGCGCGCCGCTGTGGGCCGGAGCCTTCATGGGTGTTTCTCCGGTGTCGCCAGGCCTGACACGAAGAATCTGCTCGGGAACGGTACGCCACTTCCTCGATCGAGGGGCGGCCGCTGACGGCATCCTGACCATGGGCTGGTTTGGAGAGTTCCGTCCGATGGCCCAATTCTACTCTGGCGTGGGATCCCCTTACTGGGCGTCAAAGGGAATGCTTGGCCTGGCGCTGCCCGTTGATCACCCGGTGTGGACTGCAGACGAAGAGCCTCTGCCGGTCGAGAGGGAGGACACCCATCGCCTCATTCCCACGCCGGGATGGATGGTCAGCGGAACCTCAGCCGACGGCGTGGTTCGTGTGTTCAACCTCGGTACCGATGGCGAGAACGAGGGAGACCTTGTCAGTGAGGCTCCCCTGTACACGTCTCTCGGCTTCTCCACCGCGACAGCCCCAGCGCAAGCGGGGGAGTGGGCTATGCAACCCGTTGCCAACGTGATCGCCCTGCGCGATGCGAAGGGGCGGGTTTCTTGCAGATCGGGCCAGCACGTCGACCGATTGGAACAGGTCGGGGACGTCCTCGTCGGGCAATCCTCCTGGCAGGTTCACTGGATCGAGGTCGAGTCAGATTCTCAAGTGGGCTATGGCGCGCGCGGCGAGTCCGACCTGGGCCCGCGCATCGTCTGTGCGCAGGTCTGCCACTCGGGAACTGAGGTGCGTTGCGCTTGGTTCGACGAGGACGTGGCAGAGGCTTCCGTCGTCGTCGCAGGTTGGCCAACTGACCCCGAACAGGATCCCGATTCCTTCCTCGAACCCGTGACGCAGTGGCAGGGCCGACGGCGACCGAGCGCCCAGTCGGTCACGGGTCTGTCCGAGGTGACGACCGTCGAGCAGATGGAGACGCCCATGCAGGGCAGCGGTCCTTACATAGCCCTCGTCGGGCTTGGGACGTGTGGCCCCCGTCCTGAGATCGGCGTCGCTGACGGCTCGGTGACGGTGACCTTCCCCGGACAGCCAGCCGTGATAGTCAAGCCCTGAGGCTCAGCTCTCTGACGCACTCCCGCGTACCCTTGACGCCTCGTACAGCGCGATCGATGCTGCCACCGAGGCGTTGAGGGACTCGACGTCACTACTGATCGGGATCGACGCCAGCACGTCACAGGACTGCCGGGTGAGACGGGCCAAGCCCTCACCTTCGGAACCGACAACGAGCACCAGTGGACCATCCAGACCGGGAGCGGCAGCGATGTCGGAGTCGGCCTCGCCAGCCAGCCCGACGATCATCCAGCCGGCCTCGGCGAACTTGCCGAGGGCCTGGTTGAGGTTCGACGCCATCGCCACCGGGATGCGTGCGGCAGCCCCGGCGGAGGTCTTCCACGCCGCAGCGGTCATCGAGGCCGAGCGGCGAGACGGGATGAGCACGCCCTGGGCGCCGAAAGCGGCAGCCGAGCGGATGATCGCTCCCAGATTGCGTGGATCGGTGATCTTGTCCAGTGCCACGACGAGACCGCCGCGATAGGCCTGAGTGCCGGCATCGATGATGTCGTCGACCGTGGCGTACTCGTACTCGGGAAGGCGCAGGGCCACACCCTGGTGATTGGACCCACCCGTCATGCGGTCGAGCTCACCACGAGTGGCCTGCATCAACACGATGCCGTTGTCAGCGGCGAAGGAGAGGATCTCTCGCAGCCGGGAGTCGTGTTCGGCTCCTTCCGCGACGTAGGCGGTGCGCACCGGAAGACCGGCGTGCAGGGCCTCCAACACCGGATTACGACCGATCACCCACTCCGGGCCGGCACCCTTGGCCTGCTTCTCGGCTGGCTTGCGGTTGCCGCCGCGAGCCAGCTTCTCCTGCTTGGCCTTGTACGCCTTGTGGTAAGTGCGATCCTCGGCCTTGGGGGTGGGTCCGCGGCCCTTGAGGCCCCTGCGACCTCGGCCACCGGATCCGGAAGCGGAACTTTTGCCCTTGTGTCCTGCGCCGCGGCGCTTGGAATTTCCTGCCATGTCGGTCTCCTCGTCAGCTCAGCGACCAGTGGGCGCCGGTGGGGGTGTCCTCGATCGTCAGTCCGAGGTTGGTCAAGGTGTCACGAATCGCGTCGGCAGTCGCCCAGTCCTTGCGGGAACGGGCCTCGGCACGCTGATCAAGCATGGCCTGGACCAAGCCGTCGACGACTGGTTCGAGACGGGCCTCGTTTCCGGCGGTATCCGCCCATTCCGGGGCCTGCGGATCGAGCCCGAAGACCGCGAGCATGGCACGTACCCGAGCCATGTGCTCGCGGGTGGCGTCGACGTCGTGGGCAGAGACGGACTTGTTGCCCTCGGTGATCTCGCTGAACAGGGCCGCAACCGCTTGCGGGGTTCCCAAGTCATCGTCCATCGCCGTGACGAAGGCCGCCGGCAGATCCTTCGACGGCGCGGCCTCCTCGCCGACGAGGTCGCGGGCGCGATCCAGGAAGGAATCAATGCGCTCGATGGCCTTGGTGGCCTCGTCGAGGGATCCCTTGGTGTCTTCGTCGGATGGGCTGAACTCGATCATGGAGCGGTAGTGGGGGGCGAGCAGGAAGTACCTGACGGCTCGTGGGCTGTAGGTCTTGGTGACCTCGGTTACCTGGGCGGTATTGCCCAGGGACTTGCTCATCTTCTCCCCGGACATCGTCACCCAGGCGTTGTGCATCCAGTAATGGGCAAACGCACGTCCGGCCGCCGCCGACTGCGCCAACTCGTTCTCGTGGTGGGGGAATCGCAGGTCGATGCCGCCGCCATGGATGTCGAAGGCATCACCCAGGTACTTCCCGGACATGGCCGAGCACTCCAGGTGCCAACCGGGACGACCACGTCCCCAGGGGGAGGCCCAGGATGCCGTCTCCGGTTCATCATCCTTGTGCCCCTTCCACAGTGCGAAGTCGCGTGGGTCACGCTTGCCACGCGGGTCGGAGTCCTCGGCCGGGGCCATCTCGTCGACGCGCATCCCGGACAACTCCCCGTATCGCGGCCAGGACCGGACGTCGAAGTAGACGTCACCGGAGCCGTCCGGGGCGGGGTAGGCGTGGCCCTTCTCGATGAGGTTTCTGATGAGCTCGATCATCTCCGGGATGTGGCCGGTGGCGCGCGGCTCGTAGGATGGTGGACGACATCCCAGAGCCTTGTAGGCCGCGTGCAGCTCGTTCTCGTAGTGGTAGGCGTGGGCCCACCAGGGCACGCCGGCAGCAGCGGACTTGGCGAGGATCTTGTCGTCAATATCGGTGACGTTGGCGACGACTGTCACCTGGTAGCCAGAACACTCCAACCAGCGCCGCAGGACGTCGAAGACGACCTCCTTGCGGATGTGGCCCAGGTGCGGACTGGACTGCACCGTCATGCCACAGTGGTAGATCGACACCTGACCCTCGTGCAGGGGTTCGAAGGTCTCGATGCCATGGGTAGCGGTGTTGTAGAGCTTGAACGTCACGCCTCAAGGCTACCGGGGGACCCCGACACATCGCCTACCATGGCCGCATGGCCGAGATTCGCAAGCACAAGCCGTCGTCCAGCCCCATCTCCCGGGCCCTGGAGGCCGCGATGGGTGAATCCATCAAGCCGGTGGTCCCCGGATCGCGTCCTGACAAGGACGCTGAGGAGCCCAGGACCCAGCCTGAGGCCGGCCCTTCGGTGGCAGCAGCTCCCACACAGTGGGGATCGTTCAGCGGTGGATCTTCCAAGGGTGGGTCGTTCACGGTGCCGATACCGCCGAAGTCCTCGGAGTGACGAGGTTTTCCTACGCCCTTCCCGCGGGCGCGCAAGGCGTCGATGTCGAGACGAGATGCCGATTCCACGTCTACGGATTCGGCATCGGCCTCCCACGGGTCATAGGGGGCGTCATCCTCCTCGTCCTCGACATATCCCAGGGACGGGTCGTACACATTGATCAGCTCGTGACCGCTGCGTGGTTGCGATCCGTCGACGGAGACAACCGATTCCGCACTTATGGCCTCGTCAGGAAGCTGGGCCAGGATGTCGCGAACATATCCCTGGGCCGCCTCGATGTGCGGAACCTCGCGCTGCTGGCGCTGGGACTCGTACCAGCGGTAGTCGAGCACCTCGTGGTAGAACTGCGCGAGCTCGCGCTTGCGGGACAGTTCCGGGGGAATCTGCTGGACGACGGGCTCGAAGCACTCGGTGAGCCAGCGATGGGCAGCCACCGCCTCGTCAACTCTCTGTAGGCCATTGCGGGCCCGGAAGGTGTCGAGGTCGTTGAGGAGACGTCGCGCCTGGAACTCCTCGGTGTCCAGACCAGTCAGACGCAGCAGACGACGCTGGTGGTGCCCGGCGTCGACGACCTTGGGCTGGATGCGCAGCCGCTGACCGTCCGACGAGGTCTGGATGTCTAGCTCGGCGACGTCGAAACCCAGGGCATTGAGACGACGCACCCGCGACTCCACCTGGGAGTAGTCACCGCCGGCGTACTCCTCGGCAGCGGTGAGCTCGTTCCACAGCTCGTGGTACCGGTCCTCAATCGTCGTCACCAGGCCCAGCGGATCGAGGGCGGCGTCGAGCATGTCGCCCTCCTCCAGGTCGAGGAACTCGCCGTAAAGGTTGGTGCGGGCGATCTGCAGATCGTGTTCCCGCTGTCCGGTGGTGAGGCGGTCATGGAACTCGCCGGTCTCGGCGTCGACCAGATAGGCCGCGAAGGCCTCGGCGTCGCGTCGGAACAACACGTTCGACAGCGAGATGTCTCCCCAGAGGAATCCCACCAGGTGCAGCCGTACCAACAGGACGACGAGGGCATCGAGCAGCCGCATGACGGTCCCCTGACGCACACCGGAATGGAACAGGGACCGGTACGGCAGTGAGAACCGCAGGTGGCGGGTGAGGATGATCGGTTCGAGTGGTTCCCCATCGGTGGAGTAACGGTCGGTGATGACTCCGATGGGCTCGACGGACGGGGTGTCCAAACGCATGAGGTCGTGCAGCAGCCGGTACTCGTGGATCGCCAGGTGCTCGACGACCTCCTTTGCGGCGTAGACGTCGTCGCCAACGGTGATGAATCGCACCACGTGGCGGGAGATGCCTCGGGGCAGCGCGACCAGGAGCTCCTGCGGCCACTGTGCCAGCGGTGTGCTCCACGGCAACGGAAGCAGGCGGGAGTCGGGCTTCGCGCTGAGGAAACGGGTCACGGGGGACAGTCTGCCACCCCAATGACCTGTTCATGGGCGTGGGTCCTAGTCAGCAGGTCATTGGGTACGCGAGGACTCAGACGGCAGCGGCTCGGTCGAGAGCCTCGTTCAGGCAGGTGGCGAGGTCATCGACGGGGTCGATTCCTGGACTCATCCGGATCATGGAGTCATTGACCCCAGCGGCGTCCCGGGCCTCCTGGCTCATCGCTGCATGGGTCATCGTCGCAGGATGGCAGACCAGGGATTCCACACCTCCCAGGGACTCGGCGAGGATGAACCCTTCCACTCCGGTCATGAATGCCTCGACAGCGGGTAGTCCGCCGGCCAGCTCAAAGCTGAGCAGGGATCCGAAGTCCTTCTGCTGACGAGCGGCCAGGTCGTGACCGGGGTGATCGGGCAGCCCAGGCCAGTGCACCGCCGCGACGGCAGCGTGGGAGGAAAGGATTTCGACCATCCGGGCAGCGTTGGTGCAGTGGGCCTTCATCCTCACCCTGAGGGTGCGCAGGCCACGCAGCGTCAGCCAGGAATCCAGCGGAGATGCCGTCACCCCTAGCATGTTGGCGTGGAAGGCCATCAGGTCGACATCCTCCGGGACAGCGGCGACGACGGAGCCGCCGATGACATCGGAGTGGCCGTTGAGGAACTTGGTATCGGAAGCGATGACGAGGTCTGCGCCGAGATTCAGCGGCTGCTGCAGGATCGGCGAGCAGAAGGTGTTGTCGACGGCCACGACAGTGCGCTCGCCCTTCGAGGAATGAGCCAGCTCAGCCGCGGCAGCGATGTCGGTGATGCGGAGCAGTGGGTTGGACGGGGTCTCCACCAGGAGTAGGTCGGTGGGGGATTCCAGGGCGGTGCGCAGGGCGTCAAGGTCGGTCTCGTCGACCCAGTCGACCGTCAGACGTCCGGCGGTGGCCCAGGTGTCGAGGATGCGCCAGGTACCGCCGTAACAATCGTGCGGCGCGATGACGTGGCCACCAATCGGCACGAAGGCCTGCAGCACGACCATGATGGCCGACATTCCCGACGAGGTGACGACCGCCCCCGTGCCAGCCTCGAGGGTCGTGAGGGCGTCGGCAAGCAGGGCTCGGGTGGGGTTGCCTCCGCGGCCGTAGTCAAAGGTTGGGCGCTCCCCGAAGGTGTCGTAGAAGTAGTTCGAGGAGAGGAAGGCGGGAGGGGCGACGCTGGAGTGGGCATGATCCGAACACAGCCCGGTCGTCAATCCCTGCATGGTGGTGGACGTCGGCATGGTCCCTCCTGTCATCGGGTGGTTTCGAGGGTAGCCGAGGACGCGGAGGATATTTTTTTCGCCCAATTCTCGGATTCGGCGTGACGATTCGGTTCGCTGAACATCTGAACATGTGAAAGTCGCCACAGATCGAATGGAGATGAGCCGACATGGCTGACAACAAGACTGCTTCCGCCAAGACTGACGAGACCAAGACCGAGAATCTTCCGGACACCACCAAGGAGGCCGTGGCCCCGTCGCCGCTTCACACCGACCACGGCTCGACCCTTATTGCCGAGCAGGTCGTCCAGAAGATCGCCGGTATTGCGTGCCGCGAGGTTCCTGGCGTTCACGCCATGGGCTCCACCGGACGTCGCATGCTGAGCTCCATCACTGACCGCATCCCGGGCTCCACCACCAACGTCTCTAATGGCGTTCAGGTTGAGAAGGGTGAGCGTCAGTGCGCCATCGATCTCTCCGTCGTCATCGATTACGGCTACTCGGTCGTCGAGGTCGCCAACAAGCTTCGCGAGACCATCATTGACGCTGTCGAGTATGGCACCGGCCTCGAGGTCGTCGAGGTCAACGTCCAGGTCACCGATGTGTACATCCAGGGTGAGGACGAGGGCGAGGACGACGACCAGCCGACCCAGGTCGCCCCTCAGCGTAAGAACACCGAGCTCTCCTGAAAGGCCGCAGTATGAATGCATCGCGCATCGGAGCACTCGTCGGTCTGTTGCTGGGCGTCATCGCGGTCTGCGTTGGCGTGTGGCAGGCCATCGTTGTGCTGGTACTGGGCCTGCTCGGCCTGATCGTGGGGCGGATCATTGATGGTCAGCTCGACGTGCACGACATCTTCGGCAAGCCAAGTCAGCGGAACCGTTGATGTCTGTCGGCACCACCCGCGTACGTTCGGTGCCGTCGCTGGCGGTCCACAACCGTGAGAAGGCCAGCCGTGGAGCCTTGACGGTGTCCACGGCGGTTGTCGAGAAGGTGGCTGCCCGCGTGGCGGCCCAGAGCGAGGGTTTTGGGGCTCCCACCTCGTCGTTGTTCGGATCGGGGTCGCGTGCCGACTTCGACCGAGGCCCGAAGGTGGGTGCGGTTCTCACCGGTCGTACTGCTGATCTCGAGGTGGAAGTTGCCATCAGCTATCCCGCCCCCATCCAGGCTCAGTGCGACGACCTGAGAGCCCGTTTGACCGAACAGGTTCCGAAACTGTCCGGGGTTGAGATCGGCACCATCGACATTCTGGTGAGCCGAGTTGTCAACAAGGCATCGACGACGAAGGAGCTGAACTGAGATGAGTCATCAATACATGTCTCCGCCACTCGTTCGTCGTCCCTCTCGGACGACCCCAGTGACGATCCTCGGTGTCCTGCTGGTGGCAGCCGGAGTGGTGGCCATCATCGCTGCCATTCACCGTCTCCAGCACGGATCCTTGCCACAGTGGTTGGGCTGGGGCCGTGGTCACATGACCACCGCCTCATGGCTCAACGACACCGCGCTGACGGTTGCCATCGTCATCGGCGTCATCGCCCTGATGCTGGTGATCTGGGCTTTCAAGCCGGGACGCACTTCTGGTGTTTTCCTCAAGCCGGCTGAGGGTGCCCCGGACGACCGCGAGATCGTCATGGACAACTCCGACCTGACGGGCTGGCTTTCTCGTTGGCTTGACGAGGAGGACGGTGTCGCATCTTCGTCAGTGAAGCGTCGCGGCAACGCGCTCAAGATCGACGTCGAGACCGACGTCAATGATCCTGAGGTGATGCGGGAACAGCTCACCAGGAGGATTGCTGATCGCGTCGACTCGCTTGGCCTGGAACAGTCCCCGAACGTGAAAGTGAGGTTGCGATGAGGGGCCGCGCAAACAGAACACGACTTGCCGTCGTCGGGATCATCTTGTTGCTGGTGGTCGCGTGGTTCATGCTGGTGCGGTTCAACGTCGCCTCGTCGTGGGGATGGTGGCAACCTGAACCCGACGCGCCCATTGCCGACGTGCCGAAGGCATGGCGCACGGACCACGCCTCCTGGGCCCTGCTCATCGTGGGCGTCCTGGCTGCCGTGATTGGGCTGATCTGGCTGCTTCGGCAGTTCTCGTCGAGCAATCGCGCTCACAGCTACAGCATCAGCCACGAGACGAACCATGGATCCACGGTGCTGTCCACCGATGCTCTGGGACGAGCCATCGAGGAGCAGATCGAGGAATTCCCCGGGGTGAGCAGTGCCAATGTCAGATTCTTCGGAGCCCGTGTTGCTCCCGAGATGATGGTTCAGATCGACCTTGACGACCGTGCCGACGTGCGAAAGCTCGTCAATTGGCTGGAGTCCGAGGTGGCTCGTGACGTCGAGACCGCTCTGGATGCCAAGCTGATCCGTTTCGGAACGAAGTTGCGGACGGGGGCACACGTCACCGGAATGGGTGTGAGTCACGTCGGCGTGACCGAAGTGTCCAATGTCGACGAGTCCGGAGACAACCTCCCCGCCAATCCGATGCCCAAGCCCACCTTCCTCAACGAGAAGTCCGAACGGGCCAAGCCGCGTACACGTGACGGAAAGGTGCTCGCCTGAGCTGCGCGCTAGCGGTCGAGGACTCAGTAGTTGTCCTCGACCGCTGCTAGCGTCGAATCCATGGTCAGCGGGGTCGAAGGTGACGACGGCGACGAGATCGTTTTTGCGGACATAAGTGCTGCTCAGGACGGAGATGCTGCGGCATACGCTCGCGTTGTTGAGTCATGGGGCGGGCCGCTCCTGAGGTTCTGTCACAACCACTTGCCGGCCACGATTGACGCGGAGGACGTCGTCCAGGACGTTTTGCTGACCGCCTGGCAGAAGCTGCCCGATCTCGACGATAGGTCCCGGTTCAGGGCGTGGATGTACACCATTGCTCGGAATCGTTGCCGGGAAGTCATCCGGACCGCCGGGCGACGCGCAACCGATCCGGTGGCACCGGAAGAAGTTCCGGTGAGGATCGACACCCTTCAGGACCCAGCAAGGGCACACACCAGGGATGCCGCGATGAAGGCGTTGAGGAAGAGTGTTGTCCGGCTGCCGGACAACCAGAGGCGTATCTGGGTCATGGCTCAGATCGACGGTCTCGGATACGCCGAGATTGCTGAGATTGAAGAATTACCGGTGTCCACCGTCCGTGGCCGTTTGGCCCGGGCGAGGGCCACCATTGCGGAGGAGATGGAACCATGGAGGTGAATCTCGCGTGTGGCGCGGACATGAACCACGTCTGGGACAACGCGACACAGCCTCCCACCGAGCACGAGGTCGAGTGCCCAGCCTGCCAGGCGGTGCGCACCGTGGCCGTTCGTGCCGGTCAACTGCGTGACGACACGGTTGCCGAGGATGCCAAGACCAAGGTAGTCGTTGATCCACCGAAGCTGTCGTCGGTGTGGAGGTCCTACAGCGCTGATCTCTCGCCGCGTCATTGCATCGTCAGTGACGACGATGGCGACATTGAGGTCAGAGAGACCGTGCTGACCACCATCGTGCGCGAGACCCTGGCTGATTGCGAGGATGGCAGGTTGAGCCGAGTTCGTTTCTCGGTGCCGCATGCCCCGTTGAGACTGCGCATTGACCTGTCGGTTGCCCAAGGCATTCGGATCCCGGAATGCGCCGACCGGGTGCGTCAGCAGGTGGCGTCGGAAATGTATCTCCAGCTGGGCGGACGCCCAGAAGCCATTGACATCATTGTGGAGGACATCCATGCCTGAGCCCGAAAACGACGTTGTCGTCTCCGGAACTGTCCTGATGGGCGACGAAACCAGTGATGATCTGGAAGGGGTCATCGTCACCACTGTTCTCAACACCCCCGGCGTGACTCGACTCGTCCGGCCGTGGTGGCGTCGGGTCGGCAAGTCTGACGAACGCTCCGCGGTGCGGATCAGTGAAGAGGATGGACGTACCGACGTGGACATGGAGGTCACCGTCGATCTGACGGTGCCTATCGTGCGGCTCACCCAAGATCTTCGTCACCGGGTTGCCACGGCCATAACCGCTTCCGGACGCATCCCGGGGAAGATCGACGTCACCGTCTCCAAGGTTGAGCGCAAGGACGGGTGACGGCGGGCTGAACCGGCCCTACGCCCTGGATTATGAAGCGTCGCTTTGGCTCCTAAGAGAGACGCGGTAGCCATGGTTTCAAACTGGTGGCGAAGAGCAAATACCCATAGCCAGGACTACCACCTGCTCACGGACCCGCTGCGCCTGGCGCTGCCGACCAGACACGACGTTGCGTGACTACGGCGACCAGCTGGTGAGGGGGCGCGTGAAACTTCCGCTGAAGCGCATCCTGGCCGTCGAACTGCAGTGAATTCGTTGCGATTATCCGAGCGGATGATGAGAGACTCGGCCGGTAAAGTTCACTGGTACGAAAACAAGCAGGAAGCTTTCATTTACTGTGTGTGATGCGATGAAGGTAAGATATCTCTTAGTTCGGGTGGGATGTACTGGATTGACTCCCTGAGGCGGGGCAAGTAGTCGCGCAAATGACTCGAATATAAGATTTCCGACACGGAAAGTTTGCGCTTGACTTTTGCGTCCTCGCGTCGGGACCACAGACTACAGTTCATGCAGTAGAAGAGTGGAAATGGTTTGGCTTCGCTGCGGTTGGGCTCGGGGGAATCCTTGCCGCAACGAAGACACCGATAAAAAGCTATCCAGTATTCCACCCCTTCGTTCTCTCTGATGTTGGGAATGTTTGACCGGGAAGTTTCGCGAACTACGATCCCTATCGCCTCGAAGAGGCGTTTCTGGGCTTGGCGCAGTTTCTTGAGGGTCTCCGGGATCTCCTCGGCAGCTGGTTTTGAGAAGGTGATCCCGTTGACGGGGAGGGCCTCTCCCGAGCCTGTTCGGTAGGAGCTGCCAAGGGGCCGGTGGTGGATAATCTGATCCCGGATCTTCGTGACTTCGCGGACAGGGTAGTCGCGAACGAGGCGCTTGACGTCATCCAACCATGTTCCTCGCGCAAACTTCTTGTCGGTCTTGCTGAAGAACCTGTCTGCTCGAGCTCCAACCTGTACGTAGTCGAGCTCCTGGCGACGGCGTCGAATATCACGGACTGCCTGTTGTATCTCACGTGGTGTGTATTGGACCTTGGTCCCGGTGGGGCCTGGAATGAATTCCACGTCGTAGGAAGAGAGGCCGAGTATGGCGTTGTAGTCCGCCTTGGTTGCTGCGACTTCTTCCTGGAGCGACAGGATATAGGTGAGCATCTGGAAGAGATATTCCCACGCACAACAATGGCGCGTGATGGCAGATTCAAGGAGGTAATACTGTTGATCTATAGGGGCATTTTTTGAGCGGCACCACTCCAGCTCTGCCATGCTGATGGCAAGCTGATGATTCGCATATTTGCAGACGAGGTCGTGCAGTGAATGATATGTGACGGCGAGCGCGAAATCCAGCTGCATGCCATCGTCGGTGCAGTCATAACGTTTCATGTTCTTTCCGAGAAACTTCTGGAATCTCCCGTCGCGCTCCACGGTAAGCCATTCCATGGATTCAGTATCGGTTCGCGGCTGTGTCGGGCTGAGATATTTTCCGAGTCTCATGCTTGGAAATCCGGTGCGATTGCCTCCATCTGTTCGAGCACCAGTTTTACCGCTTCGGGCTGTTTGCTGGGCGGATACTTGTGCCGGCGCAAAAGGCGTTTCACCGAGCTGCGGAGCTTGGCCTGTACGTCGTCGCGCCTGGTCCAGTCGGTGCGGGAGTCCTTGCGCACGATGGCGAGCAGATCGCGGGCCATGGCTGCCAGCACATCGTCGCCCATGGTCTCCAACGCTCCTGGGTCATTGGCGAGCGCGTCGTAGAAGGCGATCTCCTCGTGGTTGAGCGGCGGGTCGAACTTCGCGCCGCGAGCGTTCTCCTCGCTGATGCTCTTGGCTAGCTCGGCAAGTTCGCTGATCACCTGGGCCGAGGTGAGTTGCTGGTTGGTGTAGCGCAGCATCAGTTCGTTGATGCGCTCGCTGAAGTCGCGGTTGCGCACTAGGTTCTTGCGGGTGGCCTTGTCGGCTTCCTCGACGAGCAGATCGCGCAGGGCCTCGATAGCCAGGTGCGGGTTGGTGGCATCCTTGAACTGCTGCACCATTGCCGGCGTGAGGTTCTGCAGGCTGGGCTTGGGGATGCCTGCGGCCTCATAGATGTCGGTGATGCCGCTGCTGACAGTGGCGTCGGCGACCAGACCGCGCAGCAGTCGCAGGACTTCGTCGGGGACGGGCTGGCCGTTGGCCTCGCGTTCCTTGGCGTCATACTTGGCCATCCAGACCCGCACCTCCTCGTAGAAATTGACGTCGATGCGCTTGTCGTCGAGGGTCTGGCTGCCCGCGGACAGCGCCCACATGCGGGCGAGCCTGGCCGACAGTTTGCGGTAACGATCGGCCAGGGTCTCCTCGCCGTCGTCGACGCGGTTACCCGGTGTGCTGGGCGAGCGGAGGTACTCCACTGCGCCGGCTACGGCGTCGCGTCGGGCGCTTTTGGTTCCGGAGCGGAGCACGCCCATCCAGTCGTAGCCGGACAGTAGCCGGTCAAGGGCATTGAGGAGGTCGCGGGTGGCCCCGGCGGCCTCGTCGACGTCACGACCGACGGGGCGGGTGGTCTTGTCGGTCTCGGTGTACTCGTCGAGTGCCTCGCGCAGGTTCTCGGCCAGGGGTGCGTAACCGACGAGCAGGCCGTCTTGTTTGCCGCGGAAGGTGCGGTTGACCCGGGCGAGGGTCTGCATGAGCAGGGCACCCTTGAGCGGCCGGTCGAGGTAAAGGGTGTGCAGGGGCGGGGCGTCGAAGCCGGTAAGCATCATGTCCTTGACGATCACCAGCTCGATCTCATCATTGACGTCGGTGAGGCGTTTCTTAATTACCTGGTTTTCGGAGTCGCGGCGCACGTGGTTGCGGATCGGCTCCGTGTCGGTGGCATTGCCGGAATAGACGACCTTGATGCGCCCCTTGGTGATGTCGTCGTTGTGCCACTCGGGTCGCAGCCGAGTGATCTCGGTGTAGAGGTTTGCGCAAATCTCGCGGGTTGCGCCGACGATCATCGCCTTGCCGTGCGGGGTGGTCGCGGAGTCGCCGTCGCGTAGGGCGGGCTCGACGGTGGCGCGTCGGGCCTCCCAGTGTGCGACGATGTCGGCGGCCAAGGCGTGCAGGCGCTCGGGGGCGCCGTAGATGGCGTTGATCACCAGCACGGATTTCTCGATGCGGCTGCGTTCGGCGTCGTCGAGGCCTTCGGTGGTCTCGTCAGCGATGCGGTCGAGGTCCTCGGAGGTCATGTCGGGGGTGAGTCCGACGTTGATTAACCGTTGCTCGAAGTAGACGGGCACGGTGGCACCGTCGTCGACGGCTCGGCTGAGGTCGTAGACGTCAATGTATTCGCCGAAGACCGCGCGGGTGTCATGGTCGGCGGTGCTGATGGGGGTGCCGGTGAAGGCAATCAGGGTGGCGTTGGGTAGGGCGTCCTTGAGGTGTCGGGCGTAGCCGTCGAGGTCGTCGTAGTGGCTACGGTGGGCCTCGTCGACCATGACGATGACATTGCGCCGGTCGGTGAGCATGGGGTGGTCGAGGCCGGAGTCACGTTCGGCTGCGGAGCGGCCGAACTTTTGCAGGGTGGTGAAGTAGATGCCGCCAGAAGCGGTGTTGGCGAGCCGTTCGCGCAGCTCGGACCGGCGGGTGACCTGCACGGGCGTCTCGGGTAACAGGGTGGAGCGACGGAAGCCGGCGAACAGCTGTCCGTCGAGCTCAGTGCGATCGGTGATGACGACGATCGTGGGGTTGAGTAGCTCGGGGTGGGTCATCACCAGGTTGGCGTAGAGCTCCATTTCCATGCTCTTGCCGGACCCCTGGGTGTGCCAGACGACGCCGGCCTTGCCGGTGGAGTCGATGGCCTTGAGGGTGGAGTCGACGGCCTTGCGCACGGCGAAGTACTGGTGGGGTTTGGCAATGCGCTTCGTGATGTGGCCGGAGTCCTCGTCGAATGCGGTGAAGTTGAGGACCATGTCGAGGAATCGGCGCAGGTCGAACAAGCCGTAGGTGAGGGTCTCCAGCTCGGGGGTGTTAGGGCCGGTCTCGACGGGGGTGCCGAAGTCGTCCACCTTCCACGGCGAGTAGTGGTTCAGCGGGGTGAACGGCGTGCCGTACTGAGCGCTGATCCCGTCGCTGATGACGGTGGTGACCACGCTACGGAAGGCGGTGCCGAACTCTGCCAGGTAGGTTCCGATCTGGGCGTGGGCCTTGGCGATGGTGGCATTGGCTGCGCCGGCTTGCTTGAGCTCGACGACGGCCAGCGGCAGACCGTTGACGTAGAGGACGACGTCGAAGCGACGGCTGTTTTGGCCGTGCACGATGCGGACTTGTTGCACCGCATGGAAGGCGTTCTCGTCGGGGTTGGGGCTGACCAGGCGCAGGGTGGGGGTCTGTTCGGCACCTGAGGAGTCGACATAGGCGAGCCCGTGGAAGCCGTGCGCGAGCAGGGCGTGGAAGGCCTTGTTCTCGGCCAGTGCATCCTGGCTCTTCGGGGTAAGCATCTCGGCTTGCGCCTGGGCGAGGAAGGTGTCGGGTACCCCCGGGTTGAGGCGGCGCAGGGCGTGCAGGAAGACGTCGCTCAGCACCAGGTCGTCGAGGCCCTTCCGCCCGGCCTCGACGGCGGACCCGGTGGTCGGCTCCCAGCCGAGCTCACCGAGCCAGTCAAGCATGGTGGTCTCCCACTCGGATTCCAGGATCATGGGTTGTGCCTTTCATGTGCGGGGGTGGTGCGGGAATGACGCCGGCGTGTAGCCAGATCGATGATGTCGGCTCCGGAATCGGCGGGATTGGTGGGCGGGTCCAAACGGGCCCAGTGACGGACTAGGTGTGGAGGCAGGCCTGTGTAGGTGCCCAGTGCCGGGCCGCCGGTGAGGGTGGCGCGTTTCAGGGCCTGTTTGAGTAGTAGGGGGCGTTCGTCGGCTACGGGGACGGGTTCGATGTCTGGATCCCGCCATCCCAGGGAGGAGAGCTGGATCTGGAGGCTTCGCGCGCGGTTACTGCTGATGATCCCGAGGTTTCGGCAGCGCATGATGATTGCACCGACGCTGACTCCGTAATCGGCCTTGACCGGGAGGTATCCGCGCAGCGTGGTCTGCTCTGTGATGCGGGCAATAACCTGCTGTTTGGGGAGTAGGAACGCTCCGGCGAAGTGGTGGGCGCGTAGTTCGCGGTGGTCTTTGGTACTGGTGATCGGACTGGGCAGGTCCTGGTCCCAGATGTGGTGGGCAGCCTCGTGGGCGAGCGTGAAGCGGGCGACGGCGCCGGGCAGGTTGCTGACCAGGGCGACGAGCGGCCGCTGGTCGTGGCGGGTTGGCAGGCTGATGCCGGACAGGTCGAGGGTTCGTTCGGTGTTTGGGTCGAGGCCGTTGATGACGGCGATGCCCTGGCGTTCGAGGGCTCGTGTGACATTGGGAACAGGGGCGTCGTCGGCAATACCAGCGGCACGTCGTACTTCGAGGGCGACTTGTTCGACGTCGTCGAGGAGATCTTTGTCGTCGGTGAAGACAAAGGGCTTGTAGCCGGTCTGTGTTGAAGCCTGGGTGAAGACCCGGGCTGCTTCGCGGGCAAGGCGGGTGATGCGCTTCTGGTCGAGTGCGGAGGCGCGGGCTTTTTTGCGGAAAGTGGGCACGGCCGCCTCGTGTGCGGGGTCGTTCTGGGTGAAGAAGGCGAGTGGGACGCCGTGCTTCTCGGCCATGGCGGCAGCGAGGTCGAGCGGGAAGCGTTGAATGCCGCTCTCGATCTTGGACAGCTGTGCCGGGGTGGCGCCGACGCTCTCGGCGAGCCGCGTGCGCGACATGCCGAGTAGCTCGGCGAGCGCCCGGATGCGCTGGCCGACGAGATCTTGGTCGGTCACTGTCCTGCGAGCCCTTCGGTGTCGTTTTCGTCGGGGATGTCGAAAATGAAAAGGTCGCTGTCCTCGTCCGAGCCAACGAAGCGAAGACCGTCCTCATTGACGAGGCCACCGCGGGGGATGACAAGGTCGAGGTCACACGGGGTGGCCTTGCCGAATGCGCCGGGGGCGCGGGTGTGGACGATTCGCAGGTCGTATCCGCTCTCCCGGTCTGACGGGTCCTTCCAGGCCCAGATCAGCAGGAAGGTCTCGCCGTGCAGGCCGTCGGTGCGCTTGGCGAGCGTGCCGGCATCGCCGAGCGAGGGCAGGGCGGTTTGCAGGCTGGTGTCGAGCGGTTCATTGCTCCATGTCTCGCGACGGGCAGGGTTGTAGCCGGCATGAGGTACGTGGTCAGGCTGGGTGTAGGGCGCCTTGAGGAATCGCACGGTCATCCCAGTCTCGCTGTCAACGAGCAGCAGCTGGCCCATCTTTCGTGGGTCGCCCTCGACCCGCCAGCCGCCGGGAAGAGGCTCTGCTTCGAGAGAGAGGCGGACGTCTTGGCGGATGTTGAGCGGCCGGATGTGCGGAAAGCGATCCTGCTCGAAACCCTGGGCGCGGGTCTCGGCCTGGACGATGGCACTGGCCATGGCCTCGTCGATCCGCGGGGCGATAAGTTGGACGCGGTTCAGCACGAGGCTGGTTACGGGGCTCATGGGCAACTCCAATCAGAGGATTTAAAGAAAGTTTTGCATACAAATGAAAGGAGTTCTAGAGAGCCTCGCTGACTGTCCTCTCAGCATCCTTAACGCGCAGCGTTCCGTCCATGAGAGCGGGGAGCAGGGTGTCACGGAGTGCGGCGAGGGTGGCGGACTCACGCTTCGCCGACTCTGCTCGCAAGCCGAGGCTCGTCAGCTCTTCCTGCAGCGATGCGGGCAGGTCAGTGGGCATCGACAACTCCATCACCTCGCTCGGCTTCACTCTTTGGTGACTGCCTGACGTTCCAGCTGCGTGTTCAGCCAAGAACCGTGAGACACGAGGGTGCGCCAGTAATGACCACAACACGGATGTCGAGAATTTGTTCGGCTCCAGAACCAAGAACTCTGTGGAGGCCACCGCCCCCGACTCGGGGTCAGGGATGTCCCATACCCTCGGGAATCTGGGGTTGAGTTTCGACAAGAGAACGCTCGGTTTAGTAACGACGAACTTGTTGCTCTTGATGTCAGTACTGGCCTCGTGGTTTGGAAGCCCATGCTCGTCGAAGGCCGGTAGCGAATAATGCCAGACACGTTCTGGCATCTCGTCAGTGGTGGTTACTTTCTTAGTCAGATTGCAAAGGTCAGTAAGCGCTCCAGTGAGCGGCAGGTCCGCGACTTCGGCCACCATCAAGTCGCCGATGGTTGCGACAAGAGCGCGGTTGGCGGCGATCTTGTCGTCTAGGGCACCTAAGACCTCCGCGATTGCCTGTTGCTCGGGGAGTGGCGGAAGAGGAACTTCTAAGTTCTCGAGCATCGACTTGGTCAGCGCATTGCGCGTTCCTCCGGATGAGATGGTTAGAAGATGATTCTTCATTTCTGGATTCACGAGAGCCCGCTGGAGGAATCGTGGGTCGAGTTGTGATTCAGTCCTAATAATTGAAACGTGCTGGTTCACGCGTGCAGGCAGGAAAGCTTCTTCCATTACGCAACAACGCGCTACGGAGTCCCCAGTGATATTGAGAAGAACATCGTCTTTTTCGACTGAAGCGTTTGCCAACTTCATGGCGGCTTCGTCGCTGATATGGGCGAGACCTTCATGTGTCATCGAGTTATCGAGCACATTCTGTGACCGGATCAAGGCGATTCGCGAGTTTGTGTAGCCGGAGGCCCCTCCCCTCGGGGTAGCGCCAGAACGAATTTTGGTTGTGACGTCTCCAAGTCGGACAGCCGGCCACATCACAGCCTCCCCAGTTGCTCACGCACAACCGCTTGCAGGCGGTCGGACTCGGCGAACTGTTCCTGGAGCTGGGCGGTGAGGCGGGCGATCTTCTCGTCGAGCGGCTCGTCGTCAGCCTCGGCCTCGGCCATGCCGACATAACGACCCGGGGTCAGCGCGTAGCCGGCCTCCTTGATCTCGGCGAGGCTCACCGAGCGGCAGAAGCCCGGGATGTCGCGGTAGGCTCCGTCCGGGAAAGTGGTCTCGACAGGCTCAGTACCTGTTCCCGTCCCCTCGGCGGACTCAGGAGCCGGGGAGGAAGACTCGGTCGCCGTGGCGTCCTTGGTGCCCAGATCGAGGATCTCCATGCCGCGCCACAGGTGGTAGGCGTCGGCGATCTGCTTGATGTCGGCGTCGCTGAAGGCGCGCTCGGCACGGCTCACCATGTGGCCCAGGCTGCGGGCATCGATAAACAGCACCTCGCCACGGCGGTCCACGGAACCACCCCGACCGGCCGACTTGTCCTTGGCGAAGAACCAGATGCACACCGGAATGCCGGTGGAGCGAAAGAGCTTCTCGGGCAACGCCACCATGCAGCTCACCAGGTCGTTTTCCACCAGCTGGGCGCGGATCTCACCTTCGCCGCCCGACTTCGATGTCATCGACCCATTGGCCATCACCACGCCCGCCGTGCCAGTGGGCTTCAACTTCGAGATGATGTGCTGAAGCCAGGCGTAGTTCGCGTTCTTAGCCGGTGGTACGCCGTAGGTCCAGCGGCTGTCCGACTCCACCCGGTTCCAGTCCTTGATGTTGAACGGCGGGTTGGCCATGACGTAGTCCATCTGTACGCCCTGGTGCAGGTCCAGCGAGAAGGTATCGCCCCAGCGCGGCCCCAAGTTGCCG
Organism: Cutibacterium sp. LaCa_255; assembly: GCF_057458005.1. NCBI lineage: Bacteria > Bacillati > Actinomycetota > Actinomycetes > Propionibacteriales > Propionibacteriaceae > Cutibacterium > Cutibacterium sp. LaCa_255. The sequence continues at coordinate 489,100 of NZ_CP190956.1, forward strand.
TTCAGGCCGTGAATGGCGAGGTTCATCTTCGCCATCCGCCAGGTGCTCTCCACGTTCTCCTGCCCGTAGACCGACAGCTTCATCGGGTCGTCATCGTGTGCGGCCAGGAACTTCTCCGCCTGCACGAACATGCCGCCCGAACCACAGCACGGGTCGTAGACCCGGCCTTCGCGGGGCTGCAACACCTCGACGATGGTGCGCACAACGCTGGCCGGTGTGTAGAACTCGCCACCTCGGCGTCCCTCCGACAAGGCGAACTTCGCCAGAAAATACTCGTACACCTCCCCCAGCAGATCCCGCGCCCGGCTAGCACCCTGCCCGCTGAACCGCAGGGAGTTCAGCAGGTCCAGCAGTTCTGCCAGCCGACGCTGGTCGACGCTGGAGTTGTTGAAGACCCGCGGCAGCGTGCCCGCCAACGACGGATTGTCTGACATCAACAGGTCCATCGCCTCGTTGAGACGCTGGCCGATCGTCTTGACATCGTTCACCTTCGCCATCTGCACCAGATGGGGCCAGCGGGCATCCTCGTCCACCCAGAAGACGTTCGAGGCGGTGTACTCGTCACGGTCTTCCAGAGTCTCGGCGATTGCCTCGGCGTCATAGCCTTCCTCGGTCAGCTCGGCGGTCAGCGCGCTAGCCCGCGCCGTGAACGCATCCGAGACGTACTTGAGGAAGACCAGCCCCAGCACCACGTCCTTGTACTGAGAAGCATCCATCGAGCCGCGCAGCTTGTCGGCAGCCTTCCACAGGGTGTCCTTCAGCTCCTTGTCGGTGCTGGGTAACAGTGCGTCCTGTTTCTTCCTGGGTGCCATCACTGGCCCTCCTTCTTCTCGGTCGTGGTGAGCGTCACTGCACCACAGGGCACGCAACGCATCACCACGCGGCGGAGCTCGTCCACCACATTCTGTCGGTCCTGCAACTGGCGCTCGCACCGCTCCAGCAAAGCCAGCGTGTCGTCGGTAGCCCTGCGGTCCCGGGCTATGGGGACCTGCCAAGTACGCCACGCACCGCACCCGGCAGGAAGCTCATTGATGACGGCCGCGACGGACCGCGGTGAGATGGGCGCACGGGAATCGAGACGGAGTACCCGCGCTGGATAAGCGACGACTGCGCTACCTTCGTCGTCCACCTGGGCGACCGGCTTCCCGGTCGAGCAGAAGACCACGTCGCCAGGCTGGGTCACCTTCGCCTCGGGAGCCTGCCGGGTCAGCTGCAGCATGTCGACGGGTTGCGGTGCGCGGCGGGCTAACCCGGCAGCGGTCCACAGCCTGGACGACCCCTCGGGGAGCGCCTCGACGTTGAGGCGCGTACCGGACACCACCTTCGCCAGCCGCTGGTGGGCCAGCTCACCCAGCACCACCAACGATGGTGTGCGGCCGGTGGCCACCCGCGCCGTGATGCCCTCCATCGGACTCGGCTCGGAAACCGTGAGCCTGGTGAGCAGTTGCTGGATTTTGGCCGCGTCATCACCGGGGGCACTGGGCAGCCCCACCGGCACGGTCTGGCCCAGCGTTACCAGCGACCTGGAGCGCGTTAGGAGGGAGGGGAGTGCCACCGGGTGCAGCAACTCGATGCAGCGGCGACTGTCTTTCTGGGCCACAGCCACCAGATCATCCAATAGCCGCTGGCGTAAGGCGCTGTTCAACGGGGTGCCACTGAGGTCACCGACGAAGGGGCGGGCATCCGCCGTTCCATCCATCAGCCACAACGCCAGATGCCCCCGCGCCCCATCGGCCAAGAGACCCTGGGGGAGTCGCACCACAGCGCGCACCAAGTGGTCACGCAGGACAGCGTCGCGACGGCTCGTGGAGCTGCCCAGCGGGTCGACGAGGATCTGGGCTGGACCAATCACGAGGGCCCGTGTGCCCGGCGCGAGTTGGAGCGAGAGCTGGTCGAGGTCATCTAGTGCTGCGTGCACGTCGGACTCCAAGCGGGCGAGGATGACGCTGCCTTCGGCTAGCTGCCAGTCGTCGTCGAACGAGGGTGTGCGCGCGACGAGGTGGCGCACCGCCAGACGCTGTCGCGTCATCCGATGACCGGCACCCTCGCCGGGCAGGACTAGCCCGACATCCTGGAGGTCCTCGTCGCGCATCAGGTTCACCAGCACGTCGTTGGCGGTCCCGTTAACGTCCACGAGCTCCCCGCCCGGGGACAGCAAGGCCTTGGCGGCTGTGCTAACCAGGGCGACGAAGTCTTCGGCGAGGCGGGGTGTGTTCGCGGTCCGACGCGTCACCTCCTGCACCAGCCGGTCGTGGGCGTCGGAGGTTGTCCAGGCTGCCTCGACTAGCGCGTCAGCCTCATGAGAGAGCCTCTCGACGTCGAGCGCCTCGACCTCCGACCAGAGCCAGTCATCGTCGGGGTCGGCCTCCTCGACGGCATCGAGGAGATCCTCGGTGTCCATGCTCGCCAGCGGGCAGTCGACGATGCTCCGGGCAGCCACCATCGCGGTCAGGGCTTGCATTTCCTTCGTGCCACGGCCCGCGTTGAAGGTGGTTTCGAGGGCGAGGTCGAGTCGGGGCTGGGGATTGTTGCCCCGGCCGGTCCGCTCCAGCCAGTCGAGCACCTCGTCGGCTGCATAGCGGCCCGTGGGGGACGGGGAGGGAAACGGGGCGCCGGAGACAGGGCGCTTGAGCCACATCGTCGCCACGGCGCGCTTGACGTGGCACAGCCGGGCGATCTGCCCCAGAGACAGCGTCTGCTGAGTTGTCATGGTTCCTCCTTCCGCTGCAAGCAGCTTACTGGAGTAGACGCCTTTGATATATGAAGTAGCTGATAAGGAGACTTATCAAAGTGATGTAAAGTGAAATAAGCACAGGCTGCATCGACGTTCGGACATAGCCGCAGCAGCTCGCTGAGGGGCCGTGTCACACAAGCAGATATGAAAGAGTTCGCTGCGTTCGACGGCGAGAATCAGGGCACGCCCCCCATGGCCACACAGAACACGACGAGGCCCTCGGAAGAACCGGGGGCCTCGTCGTGTCTGCGGAAACCGAGGATCAGGAGATGCGCTCAGTGGTCTCCTGGCTGAAGACGTGCACGGCGGCCGGGTCGACACCCAGGCGCACCTGCTCGCCGCGCTGCGGAGGACGACGCGACGAGATACGAGCGACGACCTGGTGGGCCTCTCCGTCCTCGATCGAGGCCTCCTTGCCGGAGCCGACGAGGGATCCGTAGAGGTAGGCGTCAGCGCCGAGTTCCTCGACGACGGCAACGTCGAGTCCGACGCCTTCGCTGGCGAGGGTGAAGGACTCCGGGCGGATACCGAGGGTGAGCTTGGTCTCGTTCGGGGCCTTGGCTAGGACCTCGCGGGAAACCGGAACGACGTAGTCACCGAGCTTGACGCCACCATCAACGACGTCGCCCTCCATGAGGTTCATGGCAGGGGAGCCGATGAAGCCGGCGACGAAGAGGTTCTTAGGAGTGTCGTAGAGGGCCAGCGGGGAGTCGACCTGCTGCAGGATGCCGTCCTTCATGACGGCAACGCGGTCGCCCATCGTCATGGCCTCGACCTGGTCGTGGGTCACGTAGACGGTGGTGACACCGAGGCGCTGCTGCAGGGCAGCGATCTGGGTACGGGTCTGGACACGGAGCTTGGCGTCGAGGTTCGACAGCGGCTCGTCCATGAGGAAGACCTGAGGGTTACGAACGATGGCGCGACCCATGGCGACACGCTGACGCTGACCACCGGAGAGAGCCTTCGGCTTGCGGTTGAGGAAGTCCTCGAGACCGAGGAGCTTGGCAGCCTCGAGAACGCGCTGCTGACGCTCAGCCTTCGGCACGTTCTGCATCTTGAGGGCGAAGCCCATGTTGTCGGCCACGGTCATGTGGGGGTACAGGGCGTAGTTCTGGAAGACCATGGCGATGTCACGGTCCTTCGGGGGCAGATCGGTGACGTCGCGGTCTCCGATCCAGATGGAACCGGCATTGACCTCTTCGAGGCCGGCCAGCATTCGCAGGGAGGTCGACTTACCACAGCCAGACGGCCCGACGAGGACCATGAACTCACCATCGCCGATCTCCAGGTTGAGCTTGCTGACGGCTGCGCGATCGGTGCCCGGGTAAACCCGAGTCGCCTCCTTGTACTGCACGGTTGCCATAACCGTTAATCCTTTCCACGGGCAGGTACGTGCCCGACGATCCGTTGTGGAAATCCGACGACCAAGGGTGCCGCCGGGATCCCCGCGGGTATTGCGAGGACCTGGTGTCGATCATAAGGGACATTGCCCGCGATGGTGGCAAGAGGCTGGCTGGAAGAAGTGTTTTGCCTTGTCGGCTCGCGCACCTCGGGGCTGAGCCGTGGGCCACCCTGCGTGTCGGTGCGGCCCACGGACCGGTGGGCGTCATCGCACCGGCCTACAAGCTGGGGTTCAGGGCTGCTCCCACGGGGGACCCTGTAATTGAGTCCCGTAATGATCGTGGCTTTGTATCACCAGCACATCACCACTAGAACGATGACTTCGACGATCAAAACGATAATACGAACAAGATCATGATGGCATTTTCGATATTCATGCGAGAATGGGCAAAGTTTACGTTTTTCTTCATCCGAGCATAAACGTAGCTTGACATAATGATCTTATGGAACGCCAGTCCATTGCAAACGGTCATATGGCCATACAATGTGTTGTCTTTGCGGCCGTGAATGATTCCCTTCATCTTGAAGGTGTTACTGAAATTTGAAAATACCGTTCCGTTAGAGTCTCTGAGAGTGAGGTGCGTTCTCTGGTGATGGCGATGACGTTTCTGGCGCATGTGCCGCCCCGTGATGCCTCAATCACGGGTATGGGCACTGTGTGCATGGATCTGGTTCCCACGTTTCTCATCGCTGGTGATATCGACAAAGCAGATACGGTTGCCTATGTCAGCAGGTGAAAATACGCTCTCGCGCCGGCTTGATTTTGTTGAATTATTTCCTCGTTCTTTGGATAGTCAAGCCGTCCTTCTTAGAGGGGGATCCCCGGGGAGATGATCCGTCGAGCTGCTAGCACTCGACGATGTTCACCGCGAGTCCGCCTCGCGCCGTCTCCTTGTATTTCACCTTCATGTCGCGTCCGGTTTCCATCATGGTTTTCATGACCTGATCAAGGCTGACGATTTGGGAGCCGTCGCCTGCCATGGCCAGACGGGCAGCCGTCACGGCCTTAATGGCACCCAGGGCATTGCGCTCGATGCACGGAATCTGAACCAGACCACCGACGGGATCGCAGGTGAGCCCGAGGTGGTGCTCGAGGCCGATCTCGGCCGCGTTGCAGACCTGGGCAGGTGTCCCGCCCATGACCTGGGCCAGGCCGGCTGCGGCCATCGAACATGCCACGCCGACCTCGCCCTGGCAGCCGACCTCAGCCCCAGAGATGGACGCCGACTGCTGGTAGATCTCGCCGACGGCGCCGGCGGCCAGCAGGAAGTCGACGATGAGGTCGTCGTCACCGGTGCTGACTCCGGGAGTACCCGAGTCGATGTCGGAGCCAGGGGAGAGGAACTTCACCGCGAAGTGCAGGCAGGACGGGATGATGCCGGCCGCACCGTTGGTGGGGGCGGTGACGATACGTCCACCTGCTGCGTTCTCCTCATTGACCGCCAGGGCCCACACCGTCAGCCAGTCGACCGATCCGAAGGGTTCTGGCTTGCCTGGGGTGATGCGCTCCCGGGTGGCGAGATCGCGGTGCATCTTCATGGCACGGCGACGCACGTGCAGTCCACCTGGGAGAACGCCGGAGCGGGAACAACCACGCTCGACGCAGGCGTGCATGACGGCCCAGATGTCCAGGAGTTCGCCGCGCACATGTTCCTCGTCGCGGACGGTCATCTCATTGGCCATGGTGACCTCGGGGATGTTCATCCGGTAATCAGAGCACTGTTCCAGCAGTTCCTTGCCTGTCTCGAAGGGGTAGGGGACCGGAGCCGAGTCACGGACGATGGCGGGATGCTCGTCCTCACCGTGTTCGACGACGAAGCCACCGCCGATGGAGTAGAAGGTGCGCTCGGCGACGACCTCCTGACCCGACCAGGCCGTGAATGTCATGCCGTTGGGATGGAAGGGCAAGGACCGGTTGCGATGCAGGATGAGGTCCGTCGTGACGTCGAAGGAAATCTCCCGACCACCATGGACGGCATCGAGGGTGATGCGTCCTCTGTTGGCGATGGTGGCGGCTCGAGCTGGGGTCTGGTCGGTGTCGACGGTGGCGGGATCCTCTCCCTCCAGGCCCAACAGGACGGCGGCTTCAGAGCCATGTCCGTGTCCGGTCGCCCCCAGTGAGCCGAAGAGTTCGGCGCGCACCCGGGTGACGTCGGGCCACGCCGGTGATTGAGCCAGATCAGTCACGAAGATCTGTGCGGCTCGCATGGGGCCGACGGTATGGGAACTGGATGGGCCGATGCCTACCTTGAAGATATCGAAAACACTGACTGCCACGGCATCGATTTTGCCAAAGATCGAGGCGCAATGTCAGTGAAGCGCAATGACGGCCGGCACTGGGTTGTCCGCCGCTGAAGGGGCCACCGCAAGGCATCGTGATGACGAGTTCCGACAAACCCCTTGACCAACTCGCCGTGGTGGTCCATTCTCTTTCCAACAAGAATTGAAACCGTGTTTTGAAATATGCCTTTACAAGGATCGTGAGGGCATGGACCCACGGTGACCTTGGTCGCGGAGAAGGAGTGGTGACGGTGGCGAAGCGTGATCGACGCAGTGAGAGAGCCGACGACATCCTGCTCGAACTGCGTGCCGGAGAGGCCATGAGCGCGGCCGATCTCGTCGAGGGCACCGGGTTGTCACGTCCGACCGTCATCTCAATCCTCAATGACCTCGAGTCGTCCGGATGGGTGGTCCGTGGCACCTCCGATGGTGGCGGTCTGGGGCGCCCTGCCTCGGTGTGGTCGTTGGGTGAGGACGTCGGAATCGTCATCGGGGCCGACATCCTCGTCGACTCGATGCTCCTGGTGGCGGCCACTTTCGGCGGGACGATCCTCGACGCCCGTAGTTCTCGGCTCGACCAGCACCGACCCGAAGCCCGTCTCGACACCGTCGTGAGCGCGATCGAGTCATTGCGAGATGCGTGCGGGGACAAGGGGCCGTTGCTGCACCTGGCGGTCTCGACGACGGGCGTCATCGACGGCGATGGTCGCATCGTGCGAAGCGACCTCGTGCCGCAGTGGACCGGGTTGGACTTGGGCCGAATGCTCTCCCGGCGCCTTGATGTCCCGGTCACCGTCGACAACGACATCAACATGGCTGCTTATGGCGAGTTCTGCCAGCGTCGTCAGCGCGGTCGCCTCGACACCGATGCTGACATGCTCCTGGTACGGATGACCCGCGGACTGCACACCGGACTGGTCCTCGACGGACAACTGCATCGCGGACGTACCTGGAACGCCGGTGAGATCAGCGACGTGCTCGATCTTCGCCTGGACGGCGACGAGATGCCCGACGACGACTGGATCGATCGAGCAGCCCTGACGACCGGTTCGGTCGCGGCCGTCATCGACCCGGACGTCATCGTCATGTCTGGACCCACGAATGCGTCGGTCACGGTGATTCGCCGCATCATCGCTCGGCTCATGGCTCGGCGTCCTCTCGACTCGGAGGCGATGACCGCCGAGGTCGAGGAATTGGGGCAGGCTGCATCGGTCGTCGGGGCCCTCAACACCGCACTGGAACTGGTGACGAGGAAGGCCCTCGGTACCGGACACCCGCATCCCGTGGCCTTGCGTGGCATGGCCAAAGTCGTTTCCGAAGTCGAGAAAGGACAGCACAGCGTCATGACGACAACCCATCGAGAAGGACACACTGGCGATCGCATGAGGGTGGGCGTCGTCGGCGTCGGCGCGCGGTCGCGCCTGGCCCTCAACGCCGAGCTGGAGGGCAACGACGGCCTCGTGACCGCTGTCTGCGAGCCCCATCACCTGGCCCGCGAGCGGGTGGCCGACCGGCTCGGGAAGGATCCCGACTCCATCACGATCACCTCTGACGTTGCCGGGCTCATCGCATCGGGAATCGACGTCGCTTTCGTCACCTCCCCTGACGACACCCACGCCGAGGTCACCTGTCAGCTGTTGGAGGCGGGGATCCCGGTGTACCTGGAGAAGCCCCTGGCCATCACGATGGATTCGGCGACCAAGGTTCTCACCACCGCCTACGAGACCGGGACGAGGCTCTACGTCGGTCACAACATGCGCCACATGAACGTCGTGCGGTCGATGCGCGATCTCATCCGCTCTGGCCGGATCGGCGAGGTCAAGGCCATCTGGTGTCGTCACTTCGTCGGGTCGGGCGGTGACTTCTACTTCAAGGACTGGCATGCCACTCGCGAGCATGGCACGGGTCTGCTGCTGCAGAAGGCTGCCCACGACATCGACGTCATGCACTGGTTCGCCGATTCCCACACCACTGACGTCGTCGGGATGGGCGGGCTCACCCTCTACGACCGGATCACTGATCGTCGCGACAATTCTGACCAGCTCATGGGCGACTGGTACTCCCTCGACAACTGGCCTCCGCTGACCCAGAAGGGACTCAACCCGGTCATCGACGTCGAGGACATCTCGATGATGCTCATGCGGATGGAGTCCGGCGTCTTCGCGTCCTACCAGCAGTGCCACTACACCCCGGACTACTGGCGCAACTACACCGTCATCGGCACGGAGGGGCGCATCGAGAACTTCGGTGACGGTGAGGGAGGTGTCATTCGACTGTGGAACAAGCGAACCCACTACAACGCCGACGGTGATGAGACCGTCCCGATCATTGGGGACGCCAATGGACACGGTGACGCCGACGTGTTGACCGTCACCGAGTTCCTCAACTTCGTGAGGAACGGAACCCGTACGGATACCTCGCCGTTGGGCGCCTGGTATGCGGTCGCAGCGGGGATCGAGGCCACTGAGTCGTTGCGTCAAGGGTCGACGCCGCGCCAGGTGCCGACGCTGGACGAGGAGATCGTCCAATACTTCAACAACAACCAGGTCAAGTGATCACAACGAGACAGAGAGGTCAATCATGGATCGCAGAGGTTTCATCATGGGAGGGGCGGCCCTCGCCACCCTGACCATCGCCGGATGCTCGTCGTCGAGCAAGAACGACAAGACGGACGTCTCGCCAAGCGTCGACTCGAACACGTCCGCTGAGCTGACCCTGGCCTACTGGGACAAGAACCAGACGAAGACGATCGAGGAGAACCTCAAGTCCTTCGCCAAAAAGTACCCGAACATCAAGGTCAAGACGAACCTGGCCGGGTTCAAGGATTACTGGAACAAGCTGCGCACCCAGGCCCAGGGCAATGAGCTTCCCGACGTGTTCTGGATGAACGGTCCCAACATCCAGCTGTACGCCGCCAACGGTATGCTCGCCCCGATCGACAAGATCACGGATGCCGGCGTGAAGTGGTCGGACTACCCGAAAGCCCTTGTCGACCTCTACACCTACGAGGGCAAGCATTACGGAGTGCCGAAGGACTTCGACACCATTGGCGTCTTCTACAACAAGAAGATCTTCAAGGAGGCCGGAGTCGACTTCCCGACCGCTGACTGGACCTGGGACGACTTCCACAACAAGGCCAAGAAGATCTCCGACTGGGGCAAACCCAGGGGCATCTACGGATGTGCGACCACCATCAACGGCGACGGACAGGGCACTTATTACAACACGATCGCCCAGGCCGGTGGTTACGTCATCAAGGACAACAAGTCCGGATTCGACGACCCCAAGAGCATCGAAGGACTGCAGTGCTGGGCTGACTGGGTCAAGGATGGATCGGTCGCTTCCCCGAAGGTCGTCACTGACACCAAGCCGTCCCAGATGTTCAAGAGCGGCAAGTCCGCCATGTTCTGGACTGGTGACTGGACGGCCTCCGAGCTAGCCGAGGAGTTCAAGGGCAAGGAGGACGACTACGACGTCATCGACCTGCCTAAGAAGGAAAAGAAAGGCACCATCATCCACGGTCTCGGATGGGTTGCCTCCGCCAAGAGCGAGAACAAGGCAGCAGCCCTAGCTCTCATTGCTCACATGTCGGGCAAAGAGAGCCAGGAGGTCGAGGCGAAGAACGGCACCGCCATCCCAGCCTTTAACGGAACTCAGGACGCGTGGATCAAGAGCTACCCGAAGTGGAACTGCAAGATGTTTGTCGCCGCCGCGACGAGCTACGCCGTGACTTACCCGGTTAGCCGTAACACCGACGCCTGGGCCAACCGTGAGGCTGATTTCCTCAACCCGGCCTTTGCCGGCGAGACCCCAGTGCCTCAGGCTGCCAAGAAGCTGGCAGCCTTTATGAACGACGCTCTGAGCAAGGAGAAGTGATGCCACGGCCCGGTGTGCGAGGCAGTCAGGCGGCTGCCTCGCCCTCCGGGTCGGGATCCCACCGGCCCGGACGACCAAATCCGACGAGCGTCGGAGCGTGGCCCATCCTCTTCATCGGTCCGCTCATGCTCGGCATCGCGGTGTTCTACTACTGGCCCATCGTCAAGAACATCGTCGCCTCGGTGCAGCAGACCAATGCGTTCGGAGGAAATCCCGAGTTCGTCGGACTGCAGAACTACAACGACCTGTTCTCGAGTCCTGATCTGGGCTCGGCGATGCTCAACACTTTGCTGTATACGCTCATCGTCCTGCTGGGGATCCCACTGTCGGTCATCATCGCGTCGATGATTGAACTGCCAGGCCTGAAGTTCAAGGGGTTGTATCGAGCGCTGTACTTCATGCCGTACCTGGCCATGCCGATGGCTGTCGCCCAGGTCTGGAAGATCGTGTACAACGGCCAGTTCGGTCTCCTCAACCAGATACTTCGTGGACTTGGTGCAAGCAATCCTCCCTATTGGCTCGTCACCCCGGGATGGGCGCTGTTCGCGGTTGCCCTGTTCGGGCTGTGGGCATCCATTGGTTTCAACGTCATCATCTTGTCGGCAGGTCTGAAATCGATTCCTCGAGAGTTGTACGAGGCCGCATCCATTGACGGTGCCTCGAGATGGCGCCAGTTCCGGTCGATCACGGTTCCGCTGTTGTCACCGTCGATCTTCTTCCTGGTGATCATGACGACGATCAGCGGATTCCAGCTCTTCGATGCCTTATACGCCATGATCGGTACCGGCAATCCGGCTGAGCCCAGAACGAGGTCCTTGGTGTCCCTGTTCTACCGGGAGGCCTTTGTCAACAACGACCAAGGGGTAGGCGCTGCGATCGCCATTGTCATCTTCCTCTTGGTCGCCATCGTCACCTTCATTCAGTTCCTGGGTCAGAAGAAGTGGGTCAACTATGTCTGAGATCACGCAGGCTGGCGAGGGCTTGAGTGAGCAGGAGATCGACCAGCTCGTCAAGAAGGGCGACCGAAACTCCCAGAAAGGCCTGGTTGGCGTCCACATATTACTGATCATTGGCGGCATCTTCATGGTGTTCCCGTTCGTCTACCAGGTGCTCATGTCCTTGTCGACGAACGCTGAGATTCAGGCCGTTCCGCCCAAGTTCATCCCGGACGAGTGGCAGTTCAAGAACTATGCCGACGTTTTCACGAGGTTGCCATTCCTCAAGCAGTTCGGTGTCTCGGTGACGATCACCGTCCTGCGAACCGTCGCGCAGTTGATCCTGTGCGCCATGGGTGGATACGCCTTCGCCCGGATGAAATTCGGAGGCAAGTCCATCCTTTTCGGGTTCGTGCTGGCCATCCTTATGGTGCCCGGACAGTCCTATCTCATTGGCCAGTACCAGATCATTCGTGACCTTGGCCTGCTGGAGACCCCGTGGGGCATCGTGTTGCCAGGTTTCTTCTCGGCCTTCGGCGTCTTCCTGATGCGGCAGTCGTTCATGAGCCTGCCCGTCGAGTTGGAGGAAGCAGCCCGCCTTGACGGGTGCAATCCGTGGCAGACCTTCTGGCGAGTCATGGTCCCCGTCGTCAAGCCAGGCTTGTTCGCCGTCATGATTACGACCGTGTTGTGGTCCTGGAATGACCTGCTGTGGCCACTCATCGTGACCACGCGGGAGGAATCCATGCCGTTGAGCGTGGGTATAGCCACCTTGGCCGGACAGCATTCCAGCGAGTTCGCCCTCATGATGGCCGCCTCCGTGATGGCCATGACACCGATCTTCCTGCTGTTCTTCTCGATGCAGAAGAGGGTCATCGAAGGGCTGGCCAGCTCGGGTTTGAAGGGCTGAGCCCCGGAGTTCACCACCCGACGTGCAGCACTGTTCGGGTGGTGGCACAGTTGTGTCGTCACAAAGATGTGGTTGAGGGGGTCACGCCCCGGAAAGGTGAGGGGCCATGAAGGCCTTGGCGAAGACCCGGCCGGAACCGGGGCTTGAACTCATTGACATTCCCGACCCGACCCCGGGCCCGAACGATGTCGTCGTCAAGGTGCTGCGCAGTGGGATCTGCGGCACCGACGTCCACATCGACACGTGGGACGGATGGGCTTCCAAGACGGTGCACACCCCGCTGGTCCTCGGACACGAGTTCTGCGGTGAGATCATCGAGCTCGGCTCCGAGGTCAATGATCTGGAGGTCGGCCAGCTCGTCTCTGGTGAGGGCCACTACGTCTGCGGCCGCTGCCGGGCCTGCCTGGCCGGTAAGCGACACCTGTGCCGCAATACCCAAGGCATCGGATATGCGGTCGACGGGGCCTATTGCCAGTACTTCGTCATGCCGGCCAGCAACATCTGGGTCCACCACATCCCGAACCTCGACCCCGACGTCGCGGCGATCTTCGACCCGTTCGGCAATGCCGTTCACACGGCGCTGCAGTTCCCCTGCCTGGCCGAGGACGTCCTCGTGTCGGGAGCCGGACCCATCGGGATCATGGCGGCCCTCGTCGCCCAGTTCCAGGGGGCGCGCAACGTCGTCGTCACCGACCTGTCCGACGAGAGGCTCGAACTGGCCCAGAGGCTCGGCCTGGACAACACCGTCAATGTCTCCCGGGAGGGCCTGGAGACGGTGTGGAACCGCTTCGACATGAAGGAGGGCTTCGACATCGGCCTGGAGATGTCCGGGTCGGGTGCCGCCCTGACCTCCATGATCGACAACATGACCCATGGCGGTCGTATCGCCCTGCTGGGAACCCCGAGCAAGGCCATCACCCTCGACATGTCCAAGATCATCTTCAACATGATCACGATCCGGGGAGTCACCGGCCGTCAGATCTTCGAGACTTGGTACACCATGGCCTCCCTCATCCGCTCCGGTCTGGACATCTCCGGGATCATCACCGACAGGTTCCCCATCACGGAATTCCGTGAGGCATTCGACGTCGCCGGCTCGGGCCATGGCGGCAAGGTCGTCATGGACTGGGAATGCCTCGACTGACCGACGAAGGAAGGACAATCACCATGTACGGATCCATGAAGGACGAACTCAGCGCCAAGATCGAAGCCCTCAAGGAGGAAGGGCTGTACAAGGCTGAGGCCCCGTTGACCAGCCCCCAGTCAGGCGAGATCACCGTCGACGACGGACGCGAGGTCATCAACCTGTGCGCCAACAACTACCTTGGTCTGGCTGACTCACCGGTGCTCGTTGACGCCGCCAAGAAGGCCCTTGACGAGTGGGGCTTCGGTATGGCCTCGGTGCGATTCATCTGCGGCACCCAGACCCTGCACCAGAAGCTGGAGCGGGCCATCACCGAGTTCCTGCACCCCGACGACCCCGACAACTGGGACACCATCCTGTACTCGTCCTGCTTCGACGCCAACGGTGGTCTCTTCGAGGTGCTGTTGGGGCCCGACGATGCCATCATCTCCGACGAGCTCAACCATGCCTCGATCATCGACGGCGTCCGGCTGTGCAAGGCACAGCGTTTCCGCTACCACAACCAGGACATGGCCGACCTGGAGGCCCAGCTCAAGGACGCCCAGGGCAAGGGGTGCAAGCACATCATGGTCGCCACCGATGGCGTCTTCTCCATGGACGGTTTCGTCGCACCGCTGCCGCAGATCTGTGATCTTGCCGAAAGGTACGGTGCGATGGTCATGGTCGACGACTCCCATGCCGTCGGATTCGTGGGCAAGACTGGTGCCGGCACGCCCGAGCACTGGGGAGTACGTGACCGTGTCGACGTCCTGACCGGCACCCTCGGCAAGGCCCTGGGCGGAGCCTCTGGCGGCTACACCTGCTCCCACCGCGAAGTCGTCGAGATGTTGCGTCAGAACTCACGCCCCTATCTGTTCTCGAACTCGCTCGCCCCGTCCATCGCCGGTGCCGCCCTGGCGACCCTAGAACTGCTCAAGTCGAGCTCGGATCTGCTGGATCGTCTGCGCGACAACACCGCGTACTTCCGTGCTGAGATGACCACACGCGGATTCGACATCCCGGAGTCGGATCATCCGATCTGCCCCGTCATGATCGGCGACGCCGTCAAGGCTGCGAAGATGGCCGACGCCATGCTCGCCAAGGGCATCTACGTGCGCGCCTTCAGCTACCCAGTTGTGCCCCGAGGCAAGGCCCGCATCCGTACCCAAATGTCTGCCGGACTGACCCGTGAACAGCTCGACACGGCCATCAAGGCCTTCGAGGAGGCTCGCGAGGAGATCGGCTGAGATTTCTGGTGAGGGGGCTGGTGATCAGGCCAGCCCCTTCGTGTCCAACCAATCCTTGGCAATGGTTGACGCCGAGGCCTTCTCCTCCCCCTGAGCTCGCTGGTTCATGGTGATGAGATCGTCGGTGGTCAGCGCCTTCGAGACCCTGGCCAGCTGATCGCGGGCCTTGTCGTTGACCTTTGTGTTCATCAGCGGGACGACGTTCTGAGGCACGATGAGGTGCTTGGGGTCCTCCAGGACGACGAGATTCTGCTCCTTGATCGCGGGAGTCGTCGTGTAGAGATCGACGAGGTCGACCGTCCCTGATGTTAACGCCTTGACGGTGAGCGGGCCGGAGGAGTCCGACAGTGCGGTGAACTTGACCTTGGATGCCGGGACCCCGTACACCTTCGTCAATCCCCTGGGCCCGTAGGGACGTTCCTTGAGCTCAGGATTTCCGCCCACCTTGACGGCGTCCAGCTTGGCCAGATCTGCCAGGGAAGTGACCTTGTGGGCCTTGGAGAACTCGGAGGTGACGCACCAGGAGTCGGCGTCCTGGGCTGCTGACGGTTCACCCACGGACATCCCGGACGGCACCGCCTTGCGCAGAGCGGCCATGACCGATTTCTCGTCAGAGGCCGTCGAGGATCCCTGGAAGAACTGCAGCAGGTTCCCGGAATATTCCGGGACGAGGTCGATCGAGCCGTCCTTGAGCGCCTTGACGTAGACATCGCGGGCGCCGATCTGCATCCGACGCTTGACGCTGACGCCAGCCTTCTCGAGAGCCTGGGCGTAGACCTCGGCGATGATCTCGGACTCAGTGAAATTCGCCGATCCGACGGTCACACCTGCGCCACCGGAGCCGGAGTCGTTCGAGTCGAGGGGATCATGGGAGGAACACGCCGCCAGGCCGGTCAGCAATGCGGCTCCGAGCAGTGTTCGGCGAGTCGTCGTGGTCATTCTTGCTCCATTCGATGGGTGATCACTGTGGGGTGAGGGCCAGGGCGTGTCGCACACCCGGACCGGTGAGTAGGCGCGTTGCCAGGGCGAGTAGGCCATCGGTGGCGAGGGCCAACACGATGATGACGATGGACCCGGCGAGCATCTGCGGGTAATCGGAGACCGCCAGACCGTCAAGGATGAAACGTCCCAGGCCACCCATGCCCAGGTAGGAGCAGATGGTCGTCGTCGCGATGACCTGCAGGGTGGCTGACCTCAACCCGCCCAGCAGCAGGGGAGCAGCCAGCGGCAACTCGACGCGGCGCAGGACCTGCATCCCGGTCATGCCGCAGGCTCGAGCTCCGTCAGTCACCTCGTCGTCGACGGCTTCAATCCCGGAGTAGCTGCCGGCCAGCAGGGGCGGGATCGCCAAGATCGCCAGCACGATGGTGGCCGGGACGACGGGACGCTCGATTCCCATCGTCGTCGAGATGGCCAGCAAGGTGAGCAGCCCGAGGGACGGCAGTGCGCGCAGAGCCCCTGAACAGGTCACCGCGACGGTCCTTCCGCGGCCGGTGTGGCCAATCGCCAGACCAGCGGGGATCGCGATGACCGAGGCGAGGAGGATGGCCAACAGGGTGTACCAGAGATGCTCGCCGATGCGGACCCCGATGGCTCCGGGACCGCTCCAGTGCGATGAGGTCGCCAACCAGGTGAAAGCAGATGCAATCTGGGTCATGCCGACTCCCCCTTGCGACGCTGCCAGGGCGTGAGGAGACGGCCGACCGCGACGATGACGAGGTCGAAGACGATTGCCAGGACGAGAGTCCCGATGATCCCGATCCAGATCTCGGTCGGGAAGGAACGCTGGTAACCGTCCGTGAAGAAGTAGCCCAGGGAGGGGACGCCAATGAGGGCACCGACGCTGACCAAGGACAACGTGGATGCCGAGACCACCCGCATTCCCGCAGTGAGTGCAGGGACAGCCAGCGGCAGGGCCACTCGCCAGAACACCTGGGAATTGGAGTAACCCATGGCGACGGCGTCGCGACGTACCGATCGTCCCACCGAGTCGAAGGCGTCGGTGGCCGTCCTCACCAACAGGGCGATGCCGTAGAGGGTGAGGGCGGCGATGACATTGCTCGGATCGAGGATCTTCGTGCCGAGGATGAGCGGTAACAGGACGAACAGTGGCAAGGAGGGAAGGGCGTACAGGATGGAGGCGCCGGGTACCAGGAGGCGGCGTGCGGTCCGAGAGTGGTGCGCCCACCACCCCAGCGGGACTGACAGCACGAGGCTCACGACCACCGGAATGATGCCGAGCACGGCATGGTGGCTCGTCAATTGCCAGATTTGGTCCCGGTTCTCGTCGATCCACCGGGTGTTCACGAGTTCTCCTCGGAAGTTCCCGTGAGACGACCGACGAGTCGGCCACCGGCGTCGACGACGGTGGGAGGCTCGTCGCGCAGTTCGACGTGGAGACTGCGACGATCTCCACCGATGAAGGAGGAGACGAAGTCGTCGACGGGGTGGAGCAGGATCTCATCGGGGCGGCCCCGCTGGGCGACCTGGGCACCGCGTCTCAGCACGAGGACCTCGTCGCCGAGCAAGAAGGCCTCGTCGACGTCATGGGTGACGAATATGATCGTCTTGGCGAGATCCTCCTGGATACGTAGAAGACCCTGCTGCAACTCGGCACGCACCACCGGATCGACGGCGCCGAAGGGCTCGTCCATGAGGAGGATGTCAGGGTTGGCGGCAAGGGCCCGGGCCACTCCGACCCGCTGGCGCTGACCGCCGGACAGCTGGGTGGGGTAGCGGCGGGCCAACGAGGAGTCCAGGCCGACCCTCTCCAACAGATCCATGGCCCGGGACCGGGCAGCGCTCCGGGAAGTCCCGGAGAGAAGCGGCACTGTGGCGATGTTGTCGACCACGGTTCGGTGGGGGAGCAACCCACCCGATTGCATGACGTATCCGATCTGACGACGCAGCTTGACCGGATCAACCGTGGCGATGTCGGTGTCGTCGATGAGTATTTGGCCCTCGGACGGATCGACCATTCGGTTGACCATCCTCAGCAGGGTGGTCTTTCCGCATCCGGAGGACCCTAGCAAGACGACCAGGTGGTGGGATTCCACCTCCAGGTCAAAATTCTCGACGGCGACAGTGCCCTCGTCGAAACGCTTGCTGACGTGGTCGAAACGGATCATGCGGTCCCTCCCCGGCCGGCCAGTTCGCGTGTGCTGTGGGTGACGCCGGTTGAGAGATCACGCTACCGTCCGTACGAGGTCAGGAGAAGTGCGTTCTCCTCTCGGCAGACATCGCAGCTGCAGGACTGTCACCTGCACTGGGTATCCTCGACGGCGTGCAGGACGAGATGAGTACTGCGGCTGCGGGGGAGAAGGATTCCTTCGCCGTGGCCGCCACCGCCCTTGCCGCGGCCGAGAATGAACTGGAGAGGTCCGCCGCCGGTGACGACTCCGCCGAGGACGAGGAGTGGTGGAAGGCCGAGGGCATGCCCTGGAACCACAAGCCAGGCCGCTCCGATTACTGGTGCATGGGGTGGATCGGCTTCCTTGGCATCTTCTCGTTGGCCATGCTCCCGCTGCGTGGTTGGCTGCTCGGCCTTGATCCGCCGATCCTCGTGGGGCTCACGGGATCCCGTACCGGTGCAGCGGCGACCGGAGCTCTGGCATCGGTCAATCAGGCCCCGCACTGGCTGTGGTGGTTGCTGTTGGGCTCGATCATGTCGATCAAACTTGACTGGGTCTACTGGTGGGCCGGAAAGCTGTGGGGCCGAGGGATGATCGAGGTCTGGGCCGGACGATCCGAGCGGTCCCGACGCCGTTACGACCAGGCGGAGAGGTGGGCTCGCAAGCTCGGCTGGCTGGGTGTTCTCGTCGCCTATGTGCCGATTCCGTTGCCGATCATGCCGGTGGTCTTCGTCCTGACGGGTGCCTCCGGGATGAAGGTGAAGTGGTTCGTCGCGCTGGACTTCGTCGCCGCCACAGTCTGGAACCTGGGCTACCTCACTCTGGGGTGGGGAGTCGGTGATCCCATCGTTGACGCACTGAAATACTATGCGAAGATTGCGAACTGGGTGGCCATCATCCTGCTCGTCGTCATCCTCGCCCCCCTCTTCTTCAAGTCCAAGAAGAAGGCTTGATCCCGGCGTGACACAGTGGAAGGCATGACAACCTTCCGCGCAGTGAATATCCGTGACGACCTCAAGGCGGGCCCGGCCAAGGGATATCGGGTCCTCGTTGATCGCATGTGGCCTCGAGGGGTCAAGAAGGACGATGCTGAGCTCGATGAGCGTCGCACCGATCTGGCCCCTTCCTCGGAACTGCGCACCTGGTGGAACCACGACGCTGACCGGTTCGACGAGTTTGCAGGCCGTTACGAGGCTGATCTCGACGAATCGGGAGCAGCGAAGAAGTTCGTTGACGAGTGCGCCGACCACGACGAGGTGATCCTGCTCTTCGGTGCCGGCGACCGTGAGGTCAACCACGCCGTCGTGCTGGAGCGAATCCTCAACGATCTGGCTGGATGAGAATTACGACCATCCGTTTCCGAGAGCGGAGCGGTATCCCGCTTCGGCCTCGGCGTTGAAGGCGACGAGGTAGATCGTCTCCACCGAGGTGTCGGTCTCCTTGCATGTTTTGACGGCGATGCGGGTGGCCTCGTCCATGGGATAGCCGTACACCCCTGCCGAAATCGTCGGGAAGGCGACGGTTCTCGCGCCGATCTCGTCAGCCACCCGCAGGGACGTGCGGTAGCAGGAGGCGAGCTGGTCAGACTTGTCGATGGTCTTCGCCCAGACCGGACCGACGGTGTGGATGATCCACTTGGCAGTCATCTTTCCCGCGGTGGTGGCCACCGACTGCCCCGTGGGTAGGCCGTCGGGCAGGGTAGTCTCGCGGAGCTTGCGACAAGCCGCCGACAACTCAGACCCTGCAGCCCGGTGGATGGCGCCATCGACCCCTCCGCCGCCAGCCAGCCGACGGTTCGCCGCATTGACGACGGCGTCGACATCGAGAGTGGTGATGTCAGTGCGAAGGATCCTGATCTCGGCCATGACCCCATTGTGCATGACCGGCGATCACCCTCCGCGGAATCCGCTGGTCTGGTGGCATGAGGCGTGCGATGGTCGAGATGTTGACCGGCGTCGAGAGAGGAACACTCCCATGAGCACCACCCATCTGACTTCCACCCGCGCTGTCCATCTCGCATCCCGACCACACGGTGCACCGACCGAGGACAATTTTCGCATCGAGGAGATCCCCCTTCCCGAACTGGCCGCCGGGCAGATCCTCGTCGCCAATGAGGTGATGTCGGTCGACCCGTACATGCGCGGCCGGATGAACGACGTCAAGTCCTACGTGCCACCATTCCAGGTCGACCAGCCCCTCGACGGCGGAGCGGTCGGCACCGTCATCGCGTCGCGCAGCGAAGGCATTCTGGAAGGGATGCACGTCGTCCACCAGCTCGGATGGCGTGAACACGCGGTTCTTGACGCCTCCGATGCGAGGGCCATCGACGTCGACATCGCACCCGCCTCGGCCTACCTCGGTGTTCTGGGCATGACCGGGCTCACCGCTTACGCGGGTCTGACCCGCGCCGCGGAGATGAAGGCCGGAGATGCCGTCTTCGTCTCCGGCGCCGCCGGGGCCGTCGGCTCGATGGTCGGCCAGTTGGCAGGCCTGCTCGGGGCGACTCGGGTCATCGGCTCTGCCGGCACCGATGCCAAGGTTGCCCGATTGCGTGACCTTGGTTTCGACGCTGCCTTCAACTACCACGACGGCCCGGTGACCGACCTGCTCGGACAAGCCGCTCCCGACGGCATCGACGTCTACTACGACAACGTCGGGGGAGACCACCTGGAGGCCGCCATCAACCACCTCAACACCGATGGTCGCGTGGCCATGTGTGGGGCGATCTCCCAGTACAACTCCGTCGAGCCGCCGTGTGCCCCGCGCAATCTGGGGCTGGCCATCGGCAAGCGGCTGACGCTGCGGGGTTTCGTCATCGCCAAGTACGCCGAGGAAGTCCGTCCGGAGTTCCAGCAGAAGATGGCCCAGTGGTTGGCGAACGACGAGATCCACTGGGACGAGACCTACCGGGATGGCCTCGACGCGGCGCCCAAGGCCTTCATCGACATGCTCGAGGGTGCCAACACCGGGAAGATGCTCGTGAGACTGTGAGATTCCCCGGCACGGAAGCTCACAGGTTCGGAAGGCTCTCCACCAGCTCGTGCAGGTCGAGATCCCGGTACATAACAATTCCATTTGTCAGCGCGAGGGAGTAGTCGCAGTCACGGTGGGTGCCTCCGGACAGGGCCGACAGCATGACACGCAGGGTGTCCCCGTGACTGACCATGACGACGGCCTCGGGGGGATTCTGGGCAAGCTCGTCCAACAGATCGCGACAGCGTCGCCAGACGTCGAGAAGTGACTCCCCGCCACCCCAGCCGACCTCGGCAATGTCGGCATCCTCGGGGATCGGCATCTCGTGCAGTTCACTGGACAGCTGGCCCTCCATGTCACCCAAGTACTGCTCCCGCAGCCGGGCGTCAGCCTGAGGTGTCGACCCGATCGCGCAACCCACACGTTGAGCGGTCTGCAGGGCACGTTTCTGGTCCGAACTCAGCAGTGCGGTGTGACGAGGCACCAATACGGCGACCTTCCGTCCGGCCTCACCGGCCTGACGGTGGCCTCTCCTGGTCAGGGGGACCTCCATCGTCTGTCCCTGGACGCGGTGCTCCAGGTTCCAGGTGGACTGGCCGTGGCGTACCAGGACGATTCGAGTCATTGCCGTAGCCTAACCCCCCATGACGAATGTCATGGCGAAGTCGTGACGCCGGACCATGGGCGGAACCACGCCTGGTGGGGTGTCATGGAGGCATGAACGAAACAGCGGTGGTCGTCGAGGATCTCGTCAAGGCCTTCCCTGCCAAGGGAGGACACCTGACGGCCGTCGACCACATCAATTTCACCATCAAGCAAGGGGAGGTTGTCGCCTTCCTCGGCCCCAACGGCGCCGGCAAGACGACAACCATCGACATGTTGTTGGGGATCACCGACCCGACCTCCGGCCGAGTCGAGTTGATGGGCCGGAACGCCGAGGAGGGGGCCCGATCCGGCCGGGTCTCGGCGGTACAACAGACCCGTGGCCTGCTCGACAACTTCACCGTCCACGAGACCTTGCGAGTCATCGGATCGACCTTCAAGCTCCCGCGGTCCCGGATCGATGAGCAGATGCGGGTCTGGGAGCTGGAGGATTTCGCCTCCCGGAAGGTCGGAAAGTGTTCAGGCGGTCAGCAACAGCGGTTGCGCTTCGCCCTGGCGATGCTGCCCGATCCGGATCTCCTGGTTCTGGACGAGCCGACGATGGGTCTCGACGTCGATGGACGGCGTCACTTCTGGGCCCAGATGCACAAGGCCGCTGACGACGGCCGCACCATCATCTTCGCCACCCACTACATTGCCGAGGCGGACGAGTTCGCCGACCGGGTCATCCTCATCAACCACGGCCGCATCATCGCAGACGGACCGATCGCCGAGATCCGTGCGTCGGTCTCCGGTTCGACGGTGACCGTCGTCTGGCCCGACGTGGATCCCGCGACCCTGGATCGCCTGTCCTACGTCAACCACTACGACATCAAGTCCGACACCGTCACCTTCACCACCGACGACTCCGACGAGTTGGTGCGCCATTTGCTCAACCACACCGAGGCCCACGACGTGCTGGTCGCCCGCACCACTCTGGAGGACGCATTCCTCTCACTCACCAGCGAGAGCATCGACCGGGCGGAGAGTGCCTCATGAACATCACCTACTCCCTTCTCGACATCCGGCGGATGGTTCGCACCCCGTCGATCATCATCTTCGCCTTCGTCATGCCGGTCGCGATGTACGTGCTCTTCGGTGCAATCCAGGACTACGGCACCATCCTGGTGGCACATGGAAACGTCAATGCCGCGGTGATGGCGTCGATGGCCCTCTATGGCACTGCCACCGCCGCCTCAGGTCTGGGGTCGTCGTCGGCCCTGGAGCAACAGGCGGGATGGGGACGGCAGCTGGCGACCACCCCGATGACCCAGTGGAACTACCTCGTCACCAAGATCGTCTCGATCCAGGTCGTCGCGGCCGTGCCGGTGGCCCTCGTGCTGCTCGTCGGCGCCCTCTCGGGTGCGCGTATCGACGGCATCGGATGGCCGTGGACCTTCCTCCTGGCATGGGTGTGCTGCGTTCCCTACACCATCTTCGGTCTTGGAATGGCGATACTCATCCGCAACGAGAACGCTGCCTCCCTGGTGTCCTTCTTCGTGCTGGCCTTCGCTTTTCTCGGCAATGTCTTCATGCCCTTGGGCGGGTTCATGCTCAAGCTCTCCCGCTTCACCCCGCTGTGGGGTGTCAACCTGCTGCCGCGGTGGCCGATCATGGGAGGATACGAGATGACGACCCAGGGGCCGGTCGAGGTCGACCTCTTCCGTGCCATCATCAGCGCAGTGGCGTGGGCTGTTGTCTTCGTCGTGTTGGCATGGCTGGTCTCCCGCCGTCACAGGGACTGCTGAGAGGCCAGTTGGGAGGAGAACAGGCCGATGCGCAAACGCTCCAGACGCTCGCTGTCGATATGGGGCGCGCGCGGGACGCAGACCTTGTACGCCGGGATTTGGACGATCTTCCTTGCCTATCCCATCGAGCACATAGCTGCCAACCCCGAGCTCGTGAGGTCCCAGCGGGTCACCGGGTTCGTCCTCATCGGCCTCTTCGTGCTGGTCTACCTGTTCGGATTCTGGCTGGGGGTCGACACGCTGGAGACCTGGCTCTCGCGACGTTGGATGCCTCGCTGGCCCTGGGCATTTCTGGCCGTAATATGTCTGCTCAACGGCGGGGTGGCCCTCGTTGATCCGCCGGCGGCCGTCGAGATGTTCGCCTTTCCGTTGGCCTTCACCCTCTTCCTAATGTCGACATCCGCAGTCCTGATGGTCCTCGTGCTCGAGGTCGCCGCGCTGTTGGTGGCCCGGATCGTCGACGACCAGCGGCAGTGGTGGCTCATCGGACTGCCGTCAATGGCCATGATTCTGCTGGCCGGATGCATCAGGCGGGTGTGGCGCAACAACCGACTCGAGCAGAACAAGCAGCACAAGATCGAGGCCACCTATGCCGAGCGGGAGAGGATCGCCTCCGACGTCCATGACCTTCTTGGCCAGAGCCTGACGGTGATCTCCATGAAAGCCGAACTCATCGGCAAACTCATCGACATCAACCCGGAGGCTGCCAAGGAACAGGCAGCGGACACGCACAACCTGACTCGCGAGGCCCTGGCGCAGGTTCGAGGCCTGGTCAGTGACCTCAACGAGGCTGACCTGGACTCCCAACTCGCCACCGCGGCGACAGCCCTGACGACAGCTGGCATCTCCCTTCGGGTCCGCGACGAGCGGACCGGTGAGTCCGACCATGACGCCGTGTGGGGATGGGTGGTGCGTGAGGCCGTCACCAACATCATCCGCCACTCTCAGGCCAGGTGCTGTTGGATCGATCTGTCCGACGACCGGATGTGCATCATCGATGACGGCATCGGTGTCGGCGACGCCGAGGAAGGTTCCGGTCGGGCGGGGATGAGGCGTCGGGTCGAGGGCGTCGGTGGGCAGCTGGACATCGGTTCGGGGGACAATGGTCGGGGAACCAAGGTGGTGGTGTTATGACCGACGAGTCGATCAAACTCGTTCTCGCCGATGATCAGGCCTTGGTACGCGGTGCCCTTGTCGCTCTGCTCTCCCTGGAACCCGACATCGAGGTGGTCGGCCAGTGCAGTCGTGGCGACGAGGTCGTCCTGACGGTTGAGAAGACCCGTCCCGATGTGCTGCTGCTCGACATCGAGATGCCCGGAATGGACGGCATCGAGGTGGCGGACCGCTTGGCTGGGGCTGACGTCAAGATTCTCATCGTTACCACCTTCGGACGCCCCGGGTACCTGCGCCGGGCGATGGATGCCGGGGCGGCGGGATTCGTCGTCAAGGACACCCCGGCCTCCGAACTGGCCCAGGCAGTGCGCAAGGTTCATCAGGGAGGCCGCGTCATCGACCCATCCTTGGCCGCAGAGTCCCTGCTGGAGGGGTACAACCCGTTGACGGAGAGGGAGCGAGGTGTGTTGCGGGAGGCGGAGTCGGGGGAGCCGATCGCCGTCATCGCGAGGAAACTCTCCCTGTCGACCGGAACGGTCCGTAACCACGTGTCCTCAGCGATCGCGAAGACCAACAGCGTCAATCGGGCCCAGGCAGTTGCCGAGGCCAGGAGACGCGGCTGGTTGTGAAGGCGGAAGTGCTCCCAGCTTTTGGAACCACCGATTGTCCAGGTTTGTGTCAGGCAGTTCAAGGAGGCACCGTGAAAGCGCCCGACACCCACTCCCCGCGTCGAACCAACACCAAACCTCTGACTCGTGGCTGCTCGTGTGGTGCGGTCCCGGTGCCCGTCACCACATGCCGTCAACCCAGAGCCCGCATGAGGTGTCGGTCGGCTCCTGCTGGATTAGGCCGCACTGGTCAGTCCTTTCGTGGGGCGGGGTACCAATCCCTCTGGACCCTTCATCAGCGACTCCTCTCCTCATCAGTCCGGGCCGCTGCTCTAGGGTGTGGGCATGCTGTGTCATCGTGACCGTCGTCGTGGGCTCGGGTTGGCCGCCCGGGCAGTGGGGCTGGGAGTAGGTGTCGTCGCCGATCGGTTGTTCGGTGATCCGCAGGAACACCACCCGGTGGCGGTCTTTGGCAATGCCGCCGCTGCCCTCGAGAAGCGTGACTGGGCCGACTCCGTCGCGCGTGGCGGTGCTCATGTGGCTGCATGTCTCGTCCCTCTGGCCCTGTTGGGGGCAGGGGTCGAGAAGGTCACCGCGAAACACCCGATGCTGCGCGTGATCACGACGGCTGCGACGACCTGGGCGGTCATCGGGGCGACCTCGCTGGCCGACGAAGGTCAGCGAATGTACGTCCGGCTCGACGAGGACGACCTGGCCGGGGCCCGCGAGCAGCTGTCCCACCTGTGCTCCCGTGACGCCGACCAGCTCGACGAGCCGGAACTGGCTCGGGCGACCGTGGAGTCCATGGCCGAGAACACCGCCGACGCCGCCGTGGCATCCCTGTGGTGGGGAGCCGTGGCCGGAGTACCGGGAATGCTGGTACATCGAGGGGCGAACACCCTCGATGCCATGATCGGACACCACAACGAGCGTTACGAGAACTTCGGCAAGGTTGCCGCCCATCTTGACGATCTGCTGGATCTCCCTGCCGCCCGGCTGACCGGACTGTTCGCCTGCCTGCTGGCGCCCACCGTCGGGGGAGACCGGCGTCGGGCAGTGCAGATCATGATGCGTGATCATGGTCATCACCCCAGTCCGAACGGGGGATGGTGCGAGTCGGCCTGGGCGGGTGTCCTCGGGGTGCAACTGGGCGGACGCAATGTCTACTACGGCAATCGTCACGAGGATCGCCCCCTACTGGGAGACGGCGCACGCCCGGACGGTCGGAAGGTCGCGGACGCTGCCGACCTCGTCACCGGGGTCACCGGGATGGCGACGGCTGCCGCCTGCCTCGGCGTAGCGGCCATCGCCCACCTCAGGTTCTACGGCGGCATCCTGCCTCGTCGTTACGACTCGAGCGCGAAGGAGAAGTGATGAGTGGAATCCTCGTCGCCGGAACGTCTTCTGACGCCGGGAAGTCGCTGGTCGTCACCGCCCTCTGCCGGGCCGCGTGGCGTCGCGGGATCGACGTCGTTCCCTACAAGGCCCAGAACATGTCGAACAATTCGATGGTCTGCCCCGACGGGTCCGAGATCGGCCGGGCGCAGTACCTGCAGGCCAGCGCCGCCAGGGTGACTCCGGAATCAGCCATGAATCCGGTGCTGCTCAAACCTGGCACCGATCGTCGCTCCTTCATCGTGCTGCGTGGCACGCCGGGAGGCGTGCTGGAAGCGGGACAGTACGCCACCGGACGACGTCACCTCGCGGAAGCCGCATGGGCCGCCTACGACGAGCTCTCCGCCGCACACGACATGGTCATCTGCGAGGGTGCGGGCTCCCCGGCCGAGATCAACCTGCGTGCCGGTGACTACACGAACATGGGACTGGCAAGGGAGAAGAGCCTGCCGGTGGTGCTCGTCGGGGACATTGACCGCGGCGGAGTGCTCGCCAGCCTCTTCGGCACCTGGGCGCTGCTCGACGACGCGGACCGTTCCCTGCTGGCCGGGTACGTCATCAACAAATTCCGCGGTGATGAGTCCGTTCTCGCTCCCGGTCTGGAGGAGATCACTCGTCGCACCGGAATGCCGAGTTTTGGGGTGCTGCCCTGGGTCCCCGAGGTGTGGCTCGACGGTGAGGATGCGTTGGAGGTGGGACGCTGGCGTCACGACGGGAACTCCGTTTCCACCGACGATCTGCGGGTTGCCGTCGTCCGGCTGCCGAGAATCTCCAACGCCACCGATGTCGACGCCATGGCCGCCGAGGCCGGGGTCGACGTCCAGGTGACGACCAACCCCAACACCTGCGAACTGGCCGACGTCCTCGTCCTGCCCGGATCGCGGTCCACCGTGCGTGATCTGGAGTGGCTGAGGTCCACCGGAATCGCTGAGGTCGTGGCCCGCCGTGCCCGTCAAGGTCGCACTGTGCTGGGCATTTGTGGCGGCTACCAGATGCTCACCCGCCTCATCCTCGACCCCGAGGGTCAGGAATCGCCGACCGAGCGAACCGAGGGACTCGGGCTGCTGCCGGTTGAGGTGGCCTTCGGTGCCGACAAGACCCTGGCCATCCCGAGCGGATCCTGGCGGGGGATCGAGGTCGGCGGCTACGAGATCCATCACGGCCGAATGGATGTCGACCTGTCGGCGGGGGAGCCCTTCCTCGACGGAGTCCGCGTCGGAAGTGTCTGGGGGACGATGTGGCATGGTGCCTTCGAATGTGACGATTTCCGGCGCGCCTGGCTGGCCGAGGCTGCCGAGCATGCCGGATCGGCGTGGCGCCCGGTGGAGGGTGCCATCGGGTATGGGCAGCGCCGCGAGCAGATGATCGACGTGCTGGCCGACGCCGTCGAGGAGCATCTCGGTCTTGACCGTCTGTTCTCCCTGGCAGGCGGGAGCTGACCCCGGCCGTGTCGTGGTGTGGTGCCACGATGTGGGAGGATCGATACAACGACCGATCTCGAGGAAGCCGGTGTGAGTCCGGCGCGGTCCCGCCACTGTGACCATCGCCGCGGTGATGGCAGCCAGACACTCGAACGGTTCGTTGCGCACGTCATCGGGCGAGGACACCTGAGGAGGCCGTCATGACCTATGCCCCTGTACATCCTGACCACAAATCGGGACGAACCCTCATCGGGGTCGGAGTGGGGCCGGGTGACCCAGAGCTGGTCACCCTGAGAACCGTGCGCATCCTGCGCGAGGCTGATGCCATCCTCGTGCCCTACACCGAGGCCACCACCGACGGGCCCGGACGTGCCGAGACCATCATCACTGCCGTCGCCCCGGAGATCGTCGAGCGCATCAAGCGCATCCCCTTCTCCATGCGGGAGAGGTCTGGTGTCGGCGAGAAGCGCAGGGCCTCCTGGCAGGTATCCGCCGATGCGGCGATCACGGCCTTCGACGAAGGGGCTCGCACTGTCGCCCTGGCCACCGTCGGCGATCCGACGGTCTTTTCCACCTTCACCTACCTGCGCGCCAACGTCGAGGAGAGACTCCCCGACGTCAGCGTCGAGCTGAGCCCAGGTATCACCGCCATGCAGGCCCTGTCGGCGGCGTCCGGGCGCCCGCTGGTGGAGGGCAAGGAGGTCCTGGCCCTCGTCCCGGCCACCGTCGGGATGGAAAAACTTGGCCAGGTCCTCGACCTCGTCGACTCAGTGGCGATTTACAAGGGGGGACGCAAACTCCCAGACGTTGTCGAGCAGCTGCGGCAGCGGGATCGTCAGGCTGTCATCGGCACCGACGTCACGCTGGAGTCCGAGCAGATCGTCACCCTCGGTGAGGTCGCTGATACTCAGGCTCTGCCGTACTTCTCGACCGTCCTCACCACTCCAGAGCGCACCATCACGGGAGGAAAACTGTGAACGAACCTCAAGCTGCACGACCCACTCAGCACGCCTCTGAGAGGGCCTTGGAGGATCTGGACCACAACGCCATCGAGCCGCCTCCGGTACCGCGGCGGGAGATCCCCGAGGGAGCAGGCAGGGTCGTTTTCGTCGGTGCCGGACCGGGCGCTCCGGACCTGGTGAGCCTGCGCGGAGCCCGTGTCATCGAGACCGCTGACATCATCATCTGGGCCTCCAGCCTCGTTCACCCCGACATGGTGGCCCGTCACAAGGCGGGAGCCGAGCTCATTGACTCCGCCTCCATCCCGCTGGAGGACCTCGAGCCCCTCTACACCCGCGCCCGTGACGAGGGGCTGGTGGTGGCGAGGGTCCACACCGGTGACCCGTCCATCTATGGCGCCACCGCCGAGCAGCGCGACCTGTGTCGTCGCATCGGTATCGACTTCGAGACCATCCCGGGCATCTCGGCCTTCTCGGCCGCTGCCGCCCGGATGGACGTCGAGATCACCGTCCCAGAGGTATCCCAGTCACTCGTCCTCACCCGACTGGAGGGCGGGCGGACCCCCATGCCCGACGGGGAAACCGTCGCCTCCTTCGCCCGTCACGGTGCGACAATGGCGATCTACCTTTCCGCGGCCCGTAACAAGGCTCTTCAGGATGCCCTGCTGGAGGGAGGCTACCTGCCCGAGACTCCCTGCATCATCGGGTACGCGGTCAGCTGGCCCGAGGAAATCATGTTCCGCTGCGACCTGGCCCACCTCTCGGAGACGATGCGCAACCACAAGCTGTGGAAGCACGCCGTCGTCCTCGTCGGACCGGCCCTGGCAGAGGGTCCGATCAAGACTCGCAGCCACCTCTACCACCCCGGTTTCCGTCACGAATACCGCGGAGCTGACGCCCAGGCCCACGCTGACCTCAAGGCCCACGGCACTCGCGGCGTCTACGACCAGAACCCCACGAACTCCGACACGAAGGACAATTCATGATTCGCGTCCACGGATATCTCGGTACCATTTCCGACTCCTTGCGCCAGGAGGTCGCCGATGCTGACCTCGTCGTCGGAGGTCAGCGTCACCTTGACGCCCTCGACGTTCCCGACGAGAAGCGTCAGAAGCTCGGCCTCATCGGCCCTGCCGTCGAGCGAGTTCAGTCCCTGCCCGACGACGCCAACATCGTTGTCATCGCCTCCGGTGACCCGCTTTTCTTCGGTGTGGTGCGACGTATCCGCCAGGCCGGTCTCAAGGTCGAGGTCGTGACGGCCCCGACCTCCTTGCAGGCTGCTTTCGCCGCCGTGGCCCTGCCCTGGGACGACGCCCAGTTCGTCTCCTCACACTCCAAGGACATCGAGACCGCCATCCGGCTTGCCAAGATCCATCCCAAGGTGGGCGTGCTGACAGCCCCCAACCGAGGCCTGGCGGAATTGGTCGACGGGCTCGCGGGTCGCGGCAAAACCTTCGTCCTCGCTGAGAAGATCGGTGAGGAGGGCCAGCGGGTGCGTGTCCTCGACGAGGAAGCAGCCAGGGCCGTCATTGCTGACGCGGACATCCTCAGCCCCAACGTCGTGCTGGTCCTCGAGCATCATCCGGACTCCCCGGCGGCCCTGGGCATCAACCCGGAGCTGGCCGGTGACGTCAACGTCAATGCTCCCGAGGCCCCCCAGCCCGGCGCCGACACCAACCCGGACGGCTCGGACCGTGACCCGATCAT
The DNA here is from genome assembly GCF_057458005.1 of Cutibacterium sp. LaCa_255. Classification (NCBI taxonomy): domain Bacteria; kingdom Bacillati; phylum Actinomycetota; class Actinomycetes; order Propionibacteriales; family Propionibacteriaceae; genus Cutibacterium; species Cutibacterium sp. LaCa_255. Next base: position 519,303 of record NZ_CP190956.1, read on the forward strand.
CGGACAGATCATCAATTCCGACGCCGCGGCGGCCCACGCCGAGGCCATCGACCACGTGCTCAAGCGCGAGACCAAGAAGTACGTCGGACCGTCCCGCACCGGGCTGGCGGCGGCCTGGGGCGAGTGCGACCTCATCGTCTCCCACCTGGCCCTGGGTGCCACGACGCGCATCATCGCCCCGCTGCTGGAGTCCAAGAAGACCGACCCGGGTGTGGTCGTCGTCGACGAGGCCGGCCGTTTCGCCATCCCATTGGTGGGTGGCCACGTCGGTGGGGCCAACGAGCTCTCCCGCACCATCGCCGAGGCTCTCGGCGGCACCGCCGTCGTGTCCACCGCCACCGACTCCCTCGGTGTCCCGGCCCTCGATCAGCTCGGTTGGGCCTACGAGGGTGACGTCGCCGGGGTGACCGGATCGATCATCGCCGGACTCCCGGTGCTGGTCATCCGCGAACAGCCCTGGCCGCTGCCCCCACTGCCCAAGAACGTCACCGAGGATGCTGAATCCCCGGTCGCCCGAATCATCGTCTCCGAGCGGGTCGCAGAGCGAATTCGGACTGACCATGGTGACGACCTGCCCACCGTCGTCCTGCACCCGAACTGCCTGGTCGTCGGGATGGGATGTAACAAGGGCACCGAGGTCGAACCGCTGCGAGAGCTTCTCGAGAAGACCCTCGCTGACAACGGTCTGGCTCTTGGATCGGTCACTCGTCTGGTCTCCCACGAGGTCAAGGCCGGTGAGCTCGGTCTCGTGAAGCTGGCGAATCAGCTCGGCGTCGAGTACCGCACCGAGTCCGCGGAGGAGCTGGCCGCCCAGGATGTCCCGACTCCCTCCGACGTCGTCGCCCGCGAGGTCGGCACACCGAGTGTCAGCGAGGCTGCCGTGCTGTGCCAGGGAGCCGAGCTGCTGGTCCACAAGACCAAGACTCCCGAGGCCACCTGCGCAGTCGGTCGCATCCCGGCTCGGGGTCACCTCTCGGTCGTCGGCCTCGGGCCCGGCTCGCGAGATCTTCTCACCCCGCGCGCCGTCGATGCCATCCGCAATGCCACCTTCATAGCGGGTTATGCCCCCTACGTCCGTCAGATCCGCGACCTGGTGCGTCCGGGTGCCACAATCCTGGCCACCAAGATGGGCACCGAGGAGGAGCGCACCCAGGCGGCCATTGACGCGACCCGCGACGGTCGCAACGTGGCTTTCGTGTGCGGCGGCGACCCGGCCATCTATGCCATGGCCTCCCCGACCCTGGAGATGGGCACCGATGGCATCGACGTCGAGATCGTTCCCGGTGTCACCGCCGAGCTCGCCATCTCGGCGATCCTCGGTGCTCCGCTGGGCCATGATCACGCCACGATCAGTCTCTCGGACCTGCACACCGACTGGGATCTCATCCTCAAGAGGGTGAGAGCGGCTGCCGAGGGGGATCTCGTCACCACCTTCTACAACCCGCGTTCACGTACCCGAACCCATCAGCTCCCCGACGCCCTGGCGATCATGGCTGAGCACCGTCCGCCGTCCACCCCGGTGGCGATCGTCTCCCATGCCGAGCGTCGTCAGCAGGAGGTGATCATGTCCACCCTCGAGGAGTTCAAGCCCGAATGGGTCGGCATGACGACCCTTGTCGTCGTGGGTTCGACGACGACCAAGTACGTGAGCTCCGGAGACGGACGACGCCTCATGGTCACCCCACGTGACTACCACTGGATGGACGGCCACGTCACCGGTGAGGCTCGCAAGAACTACACACACAAGGACCTGCCCAAGGCTGACGAGAAGACCTACCTGTCCAAGCCGCCGGTCCACTCGACCCGCATGTCCGGGTCCGAGAAGAACGCCGAGACGAAGGAGTCGAAATGACCGATCCACTCGCCAGTGGGACCCCGCTGGTCATCGCAGCACATGGCACCCGTGACGAGTCCGGCGTGGCCGAGTGTCGCGCCCTGGCCGAGCGCATCGCCGGCAAACTGCCCGGCATCCCGGTCGAGCTGGGGTTCGTCGAGCTCGCCGAGCCCAGCATCCCGGACGCCGTCCGTGCCGCCGTCGCCCAGACACCGGAGGTTCCCGAGGGCGCTGACGGTGACGAGGACCCGGCAGCCGCCGTCGTCGTTCCGTTGATGTTCAACACCGGCGGTCACGTCCGGGAGGACATTCCAGAGGCCATCGACGAGGGCCGTGGGGACGCACGCGTCATGTATTCCGCCCCGTTGCTGCCGGACGTGCGGATGCGCAAGGCCCTCAACCGTCGTCTCGCTGAGACCCTTGCCGCCGGTGAGGGACGCGAGGAGTGGCGTTCCCGCGACACGGCCGTGGTGTTGGTGGGACGCGGAGCTCTCGTGCCCGATGCCAACGCTTCCCACTACACCCTGACGAGGATGTTCTGGGAGGAGAACGACCTTGACCGGGTAGAACCGGCCTTCATCCAGGTGACCCGTCCGTCGGTTCCCGAGGCCCTCTCCGCCCTGGCTGCCCAGGGTGCCGACCAGATCGTCGTGCAGGGCAATTTCCTCTTCCCGGGGCTGCTGCACGTGTGGATGACCGAGCAGGTGGAGGCCTGGCAGGCCAGCCATCCCGGAGTCGAAACCCGCATCGCCCCGGTCATCGGTGACTGTGACGAGGTTGCTGACGTCGTCGTCGATCGCTACCGAGAACCCCTTGACGAGGTGGGCCTGGGGGAGGGAGCCCCGGTTTACATGACGGGTCTGCGTCTGCAGGGCCGCAAGGTTCTGGTCGTCGGTGCCGGGCACGTTGCCGAACGCCGCGTCGTGAGGCTGCTCGAGGCCGGGGCCGAGGTCCACGTCGTCGCCCCGAACTCCGGTATCCAGCTCGCGCGGATGTCCCGCAAGGGATTGGTGGACCTGGAGCGTCGCGCCTTCCAGGTCGAGGATCTTGACGGCGTCTGGTTCGTCCAGGCCCTCACCAACGATCCCGAGGTGAACGCCTTGGTGGCCGAGGAGGCCGATAAGCGCGGCGTCTTCTGTGTGCGTGGTGACAAGGGACGCAAGGGCAGTGCCTTCACCCCGGCCACCGAGAGGGCTGGTGGCATGACAGTCAGCGTCGTCGGCGACCGCACCCCGCGTCGCTCCGCCAAGCTGCGTGACGAGGTGCTGCGAGCCCTGCAGGGCTGAATCATGTCAAGGAGGGATTCCCCGACGATGACGGTTCAGGGCTTTCCTGCCTATCATCGTCGGGTGATCTCCCACGACCTACATGCCCTGGGCTTCGACGCCCCCGATCTCGACGTCCTCGTCAATTCCGCGGCTGAGGCTGGTGCTGTCGGGGTGGAGGACGTCGGCGGGTTCGACCTGCTGGCTGCTTACACCGATCCGTCCGGGGCGCGGCTGGCGCTCATGAAGCAGAAGGATCGCGACGAGATCGAGACGATGGCCTCCCTCGTCGCCCCGACGACTCACCCCGCCGATCTGGTGCGGTTCAGCTCGACGGTGGCACTGGTCGACATCTACTCCCACGCCAACTTGGCATCCATGCTCACCGGGGAGTCGGTGCTCAAGCTCCCCGCCGCCAACCGCAAGCACCTGGCGCGCTTCCTGGCCAATGTTGACGACCCGGTTGAGATACCGCTGTGCCCCGAACCCGGTGACGACACCCCACGCTTCATCGAGCATCTGAGGGTGGGCGCCGTCGCCAATCAGATGCTGCGGGTTTTCGAGTCCGAGGAGGAGTACGGACGCTCTCACGAGGGGTCTCTGGGCGGTACCGGTGATCTGCAGTTCGCCGCCGGAACCCTGATCAGCCCGTGGCTGATGGAGATCAATGCCGGTCGCGCCACTCGCGGGGAGGCCAGCGCCGTCGCCGAGATGACGATGGTCTGCGAGCGGGTCGAGAAGCGCGCCAATGCGCTCACCGGCGTCGACTGGTACCGGATCGTCGGCGATACCTCGATCCCGATGACCCTGGCCGCCCCGGCGAACCTGCCGAGGGTTCCCCATGAGGGGTCGGTCATCTCGGGTCAGGTCGTCCCGGTGGTATCGCTGGGAACCTGGGAGGGTGAATCCTTCTGGGGCTGAGGCCGTGTGCCGGTCCCCCCATGTGGCTGGCCCGTACGGTCAGCGATACTCCGTCCCCCGTGGCACCCCCCAAGCGTTGGGGGTGAGCCAGCTGCAGGCGCCCCCGTTTCCCGACTGTGTCTGTTCTGGTGCCCAGCTCCACGCCGTTCACATGTGTTCCAGGCCTGGCGGGTGGGTCGCCAGACTGCAACTCACACTGCAAGCGTTGCAGTGTGAGTGAAGGTGTGGATGGTTCAGCATACGGTATGGATTCGGTAGCAGGTCGTCCGGGCACCTTGGCGGCCATCCATGACGACGAGTCTTTCCTTGAGCGGCAACGCCAGAGCGTAACGCACCTGACCAGTTGTCAGTCCCGCGTAGTCTGCAAGTTCGTGGATCGTCAGTGCTCTCCCCTGCGACGAGTGTAGCGAGTACGTGCTCCTCGTTGCGGGTTGGGACCGAAGATCTTTGGGGCCCGGTGAGGGCCTCGCTGTCTTCGCTTCGTAGTCGTCATGTTGACGCCACATGAGCGCCGGGTAGTGCCCCTGCGGATAGTCACCCAGGGCATACAGTCCTGCCAACGTTGGTTCTCCCTGATGCTGTCAGCATGTTCGTCGTCCGCAGGATTCGCTCGTCAGCATGGTCGCGCAATCGTCGGTCACTGGTGCGTACTGTCGTCAGATACGACTCCACCAGCTCAGGTTCCAGGTCGTCAACGACACGTCCCCTGGCAGCGGCCAAGTCGTAGTCGATCTGTTCGTCCACATGGAGAACCTCCACCTGTCTGCCGTCAATGGTGAATGTCTGAAAATCCAGATGCGGTGATGCTTGGACGGCATCCCTGGCCTGTGTTGCGATACCCGCCTCCGTTGTTGCGATGTCCTTGACGCCCACCACGTCGAACCGACCGTTTGCTTCGTCCACCCCGAGGATGACTGTGCCGCCATTGGGCATGTTCGCGAATAGCGTCTCCGCCATCTTTGGCACGTTGCCCGATGTTCGTTACTTGCACTGTTGTTTGCAGTGTAAGTGAGAGTGTGCGCGGGCCCGGGTGAGGTGGTGGTCCGGTCTGCCGAGCGGGTCGTGGTCCAGCGACCCCGTGGCAGATGTGCCAGGGATCGTGGGGTTCGCCACCTGGCGTGGCACGAGGTGCCTTGCCGAACCGAAATACCGCACTGAATCATCCGCCGCCCCGCTGTGTTGGCTCATGTTGTCTCAACATGCCAGCCAGTTGTCTCCCCAATCGTGAGGGGACGTCAGATCCATCGAAAATGTGTGCGCACTCCTCGTCGCTGAGCTTGATCATAACTTTTCAGTCATAAAGTTATACTCAATGTCTGGACTGGATGCCTGGTTAAAAGTTTCTGGGCACAAACTTGTAGCTGGAAGTGGACTGCTCACATGGGAACAACTTTCGGGCCAGACCCGATTGCAGTTGAGATCGACGCTGCGCTGGAGCACTTGGACGCAGGGCACCGGGTCCCGGAATGCAAGTATCTTGACTTCAAGGAGGATTCCAGTCGACGAGGCAAGCACGGTGAGTTGCTACTGGGTCGACGTGAGGATGAATGAGCCGCTGAGCAGCTTGCCGGTGAAGCCGCGTGCATGGCCAACACCCCTGGGGGTGGTGCTCTGATCGTCGGAGTCAATGACAAGGATGATGGACCATTGCTCATCGGTACATCCTTGGATACCGAGTGGTTGCGGAGGAAGATCTATGAGCACACCTCTCGCGCGTTGACTGTTGACGTCCGAGAAGTCCACGTTCACGATGCCAGGTTGTTGATCGTCAGATCACCCACCGCGCTGGAACCGATCAAGGTCAAGGGAAAGATCCGCTGGCGGATTGGTGATCATTGCGAGGAGATCGACGCAACGTCATGGCACCACCGCCATCAGTACTCTATCCGCTACGACTGGTCGGCGCAGTTCTCAAACGTGAGCCTGGAGGAAGTGCGACCTGCTGCCCTTGACGCAGCACGCGCCTTCCTCCAAGCCAGCACCGACGAGGCGGCGGTGGAATTGGCCAACTGTACGAGTCGTGAGTTGCTGTCCCGGTTGAACGCCATTGATGGTGAGGGCAAGCTCACCAATGCTGCTGCTCTGGTCTTTGTGGGGCGTCCCGAGCCATGCCTTGACTACATACGTCGTGACATGCCCGGTCAGGACAGCGGTGACCGAGTACGTATTGGTGGGGTATCACTGCTTGAGCAGCTCCAACGGGTGTTCGCCGTCGCGCGGGCGTACAACCCTTTATCGCATGTGTCTTCGGGACTTGTCGAGGGGCAGGTCCGCCAGCTGCCGGAACGTGCCATTCGTGAGGCCATCGTCAATGGGTTGGCTCATCGTGAATGGGGGCTGCCCGATGCAACGCTCATCGAGCACAATGGAGCCGTCTTGCGAGTTACCAGCCCCGGAGGATTCTTCGGAGGTGTGACGGCTGAGAACATCATCACCCACCCATCGACGTCCAGAAACGTTGCTCTCACTGAGCTCTTGGCATCACTTCGAATTGCAGAACGTGAAGGTATCGGAGTTGACCGTATGGTTGGTGATTTGCTTCGCCGGGGGCTTCGCATGCCGACCATTCGGGAAATTGACGGTCCCTATGTGGTGACGACGCTTTCCGGTGTCGATCCTGACGTGGCATGGACATCGTGGCTCACTGGTATGGATGTTCCCGAGCTCATGCAAAATCTCCGCACTTTGATGGTTATGCGTTTCCTCACTGATCATCTCTGGATCGACGAGGACATTCTTGCTCCCTACCTGCAAGTCCCCGTCGAGGAAGTTCACGAAACTCTTGAGCTTCTACGGCAGACGGAGTGTGATGGCGAACCCTTGCTGAAGCCCATCCGCGGCGTTCCCGACGAAGCCCTCCCCGCGTTTACCCTCTCCAAGAGAGCAAACAAGCAGCTGGACATGGAATATGCGAATCGCGGTTTGAAGCGTTCAGTGCCTAGTAGAGCAGTGACGGCTCGTCAATATGCCCGGCATCGAGGGCGTATCAGTACGACAGAATTGGGCGTCATCCTGGATGTGTGGGCTTCCAACGTCGGACAGGTCCTCAAGGATCTCATGGCTGACGGAGTACTGCAGCCTTCGTCAGAGGCAATGGCAGGTCGCGGATTTCACTACCTGTGGAAAGGTGACGAGGCATCCTGACTTTTTCAGTCCTTATGATCCATCTCGCCAAGTTCCTGGTCAGGCAGAGCGTGTTCCGATACACCGGAAAGCTAAGTGCACTTCCCCTTTCGGGGCGGTGGAGCACAACTTTTTGACCGAAAGATTGTACTTGCACCCTCGGATTGGGTGTCTGGGTGCAGTCTTCGAGGCTGCTCCCTGTGGTTCTGGCTGCTGAACCAGTCGAGAAAATTGTGCTTACCCTCGCGCTTGTGCTGTTGAGCAGAATTTTTCAGCCACAAAGTTGTACTCCAGGCATGAAGCGGCGGCGGGAGCACAACTTTTCGCAGTGTGGGGAGCTCTGCGCGGTATGGAGATCCTGTCGGTGGCGGTGTTGTGGTCCGTTCGTCTCTGTGGCAGATGTGTCAGGAGTCGTGGTGTCTGTCGCCTGGTGTGGCACGAGGTACCTTGCCGAACTGAATTACCACGCGGGTGCGAAGTACCCCGTCGATTGCGCTCGGTGGGTTCCGAGGCGTGTGCCGCACGCGATCCGGCATGTCTGTGACAAGGGGCTGGCGGACGGCACGTCGCGAAGTGCGTGTCACAGGTGCTAGCCTGCCTCGCATACATGGTGCGGCCCCGATGAGGCCGCAGTGAATCCGGTGAGAATCCGGGACTGTTGCGCAGCGGTGACGGTGACGACGTCGGCAAGACCACTGGGAGTGATCCTGGGAAGGGCCGACCGAGAGTGATCCGAAGTCCGAAGACCCCATGTATGACTTGTGTCGTTCGGGCCTCGCATCAAGGTCCTCGCACTCAGAAGGAACAGCTATGCCTTCCTCGAGACGGTCGGCCGAGCGTGACCGCCGGTTGCCGGTGGCACCCCTGGTGATCATCCTCGTCGTGCTCATCGCCGTCAGTGCCGTCATTTCGCTGACCATCGGTTCGGAAGCACTGCCACTGCGCGGCGTTCTCGACACGGTCGGAGCCCGAGTCACCGGCGAACCGGGCCCCGACCCGACGGTCGATGTCATCGTCTGGGACCTGCGTGCCCCCAGGGCACTGCTGGCGATCATCGTCGGAGCCGGACTCGCCCTGGCCGGAAGCGGTATGCAGACCCTGGTGCGCAACCCGCTGGCCGACCCCTACCTGCTGGGTGTCTCGGCCGGTGCGAGTGTGGGGGCCACCGCGGTCATCGCCCTGGGGATGTTTGTCTCCTGGGGCCCTCACCGGCTCACCCTCGGAGCCTTGGTGGGGGCATTGGGCGCCGCCGGTCTGGTGTACCTCATCTCCATGGCCCAGGGTGGCATGACGCCGCTGCGGCTGGTGCTCTCGGGCGTCGTGCTCTCTGCGGCATTCTCGGCACTGGCGAGTTTCCTCGTCTTCCGCAGCTCGGACCCGCGCGCGGCGCAGTCGGTGCTGTACTGGATGCTGGGATCGGTGTCCGGTGCCACTTGGGACAGTTTGTGGGTGGCAGCCATCGTCACCGCTCTGTCCGTGGTGCTCATGATCGCCTTCTCGGGTTGGCTCGATGCCCTGGCGGCTGGCACCGACGTCGCTCGATCCCTCGGCATCCCCGACACCAGGGTGCGCAAGGCGCTGTTCGTCGGCAACTCGGTACTCGTCGGGGTGCTCGTGGCGGTTTCGGGCGGCATCGGATTCGTCGGACTCGTCATTCCGCACATGTCACGGCTGCTCGTGGGAGCCAGTCACCGGTCGATGCTGCCTGTCGCCGCCGCCATCGGCAGTCTCTTCCTGCTGTGGGTGGACGTCGGCGCCCGCGTCATCGCGGCACCACAGGAGGTGCCTCTCGGCGTCGTCACCGGGTTCATCGGCGCTCCCATCTTCCTGTACCTCATGGGGCGCAGTCAGTACCGATTCTCGAGTGAGTCATGACACGTCTCGAAGTTCGCAACGTCCAGTGCCGCATCAACGACCGCGTCATCGTCGACGACGTCAGCTTCATCGCCGAGCCGGGGAAGCTCACCGCCATCGTCGGCGTCAACGGAGTCGGCAAGTCGACTCTGCTGCGATCCATCGCCGGGGTGCGTCAGTTCAATTCCGGCGACGTCCTGCTCGACGGCACCTCCGTCACCAACTACACCCCCATGCAACGTGCCCGACTCATGGCTTTCGTCGGGCAGGAGGAGTCGCCATCGCCAGACCTCCTGCTGGGTGAGATGGTTGCGCTGGGACGCACTCCGCATCGCAAGCCGTGGCAGGTGGGGCAGCGTTCCGAGCGAAGGATCATCCGGGATTCCCTGGCCCTGGTCGGACTTGACCACCTCATCGATCGTCGCTGCGACCACCTGTCCGGCGGTGAACGGCGTCGCGCCGTCATCGCCCGTGGCCTGGCCCAGGGTGCAGACCTCATCATGCTCGACGAGCCGACCAATCACCTCGACGTGCGCCACCAACTCATGCTGCTGGACACGCTGCGCGCCAGCGGTCGGACGGTGGTCGCCACCATCCACGATCTGGGCATGGCCGCAGCCCACTTCGACCACGTCGTCGTCCTGGCGGATGGCGGAGTGCTCTCTGCAGGTCCGGCCCGTGAGGCGCTCAGCCCATCGAACGTCGCGACGGCATTCCACGTCGTCGCACACCATGTCACCACCCCCGATGGCAGCCAGGAGCTCGTGTGCACTGCGCCGCTGCCTGAACTCATCAGAGAGGAAAACTGAAATGTCCACCAAATTCCTACCCGTCGTCATGGCCGCCTGTCTGGCCGTGGGACTCACCGCCTGCGGCAGTGGGTCCACTCCCAAGAGCGGCGACTCCGCCAAGGACTCCGGCGAAGTCACCGTGACCAACTGCGGTAAGAAGGTCACCTACCCCAGGAATGCCGAACGCCTCTACGTCAATGACGGCAGCATCATCGCCATGACGCTGAGCGCCGGGGCACGCAAACAGATCGCCGCAGTGAGCTCGATGGGCCGGGACAAGGAGATCCTCACTGCCAAGTACGGGGCCGACACCATCAACAGTCTGCACGAGGGCGTCAAGGGTTACATGACGCTCGAGTCGATCATCGCCAACAAGCCCGACGTCGTCGTCGCCGGCTGGGACTACGGATTCTCCGAGGCGAACAATCTCACCCCCGACAATCTGCACGGCAAGGGCATCAACAGCTATCTGCTCACCGAGTCCTGTCGACAGAAGGACGGCCAGAGCGCCCGCGGCGTCATGGATCCTTGGAATGCGGTGCGTACCGACATCACCAATCTCGCCATCCTCACTGGGCACGAGGACACCGGCAAGAAGGCCGTGAAGGACATGGATGATCGTCTTGGTGCCCTTCAGAAGGCTCCGAAGGCCAAGAAGACCCCGACGGTGCTGCTCTTCGACTCCGCCAAGGACACCGTCTTCACCAGCGGAAGGAAGGGCGGCCCACAAGCCATCATCAACGCGGCGGGTGCGCAGAACGGCGCCCATGACGTCAATGACACCTGGGTGCGCATCGGCTGGGAGAAGGTGGCGAAGATGAACCCGGACGCCATCGCCTTCGTCGACTACGACGCTCAGCCTTACAGCGAGAAGATCAAGATCTTGGAATCGAATCCGGCGACCAAGAACCTGGATGCGGTGAAGAAGAAGCGCTACCTCAACCTTCCCTACGCCATGTGGACCTCTGGTCCGCTCAACATCGATGCCGCCGAGCACCTGAGGGTCAGCCTGGAGAAGTGGGGGTTGGAACCCCAGTCGTCGATCAAACCCCAGCTGAAGATTCCGGCCTCCGTGCCCGGGCACGAGGGCTGAGAGGTAGCTGCGCCGCTTCGGTACCCCTTGGCTTCACAGGTGCGGTGTCTGTGACGTTGACGTGGTTGTCGTTGACCATGACGACGGCGAGCAGGGGTGCAGATCTCCGGACAGGCGAGCTACGGAGCCTGGCTGGGATGGTGAGATGCGGCTGCTGGGCGACGCCGGTTTCAGCCCCACTGCGATGCTCTGGTGAGGGGCTTCTCAGCGATGGTTGTTGGTCAGCTCGTCGGTCGATGCAATGGCGTTGACGGCGGCCACTGCGATCGCTGAGCCGCCACGTCGTCCCAACAAGGTGAGGTATTCCAAGTCCAGGGGCGAGTCGACAAGGGCTTGCTTGGACTCGGCTGCACCGACGAACCCGACAGGGATGCCGACGACGGCTGCCGGGCAGGCACCCGTCTCCTCGCACACCTCGAGCACCCGGTACAAGGCGGTGGGGGCGTTGCCGATGGCGACGATGGCCCCGTCGAGCTTGCCCTCCTCGGCCCACAGGTCCACCGCTGCGCAGGTTTTCGTCATGTTCTTGGCCTTGGCGATGTCGGCCAAGCGGGGATCCTTGATGTAACAGATCGTCTCGTTGTCACGGGGCAGACGGGACCGGATGATTCCGGTGGCCGTCATGGAGGAGTCGCACAGGATCGGGGCACCGTTGCCCAAGGCCTTGCGGGCGGCCTTGACCACACCTGGTGTGAAGACGATGTCGTCAGCGATGGCGGGATCCGCAGCAGCGTGAATCATCCGGACGACGACTCCCTCGACGTCGGTGGGGAAGCGATCCAAATTCGCCTCGGAACGAATGATGCGGAAGGACTCGCGGTAGATGTCGGATCCGTTGTTGACGTACTCGTGGGCCACGACGTCCTCCTGACGACGGCGAAAACTGATTCCTCGGAAGCGTAACACTCGCCAATTCCGTCGTGACAGGGCGGAATCACGCTTAGGCAACCCTTGGATGAAACCCCTGAATTGCTGTGTTTCACTGGTCTTAGAACAATTCAAGAACGCCCTGATGACGTGGTTGAAGCCGGGAACCGCCGGCACGGACGCGCCACTGTGAACGATCCCGTGAGGACCGAAAGTCAGATCTGCCATGCACGTCAGGCCTTTCCAGGACGGGACGCGAATCCCGAGAAAGGAGATGACGCCTCATGCACATCGCTGAGGGGATTCTCTCACCTACTCAGTGCGCAGTCTGGTACGCGGCTGCCGCACCATTCGTCATCCATGGCGGCTATCGAGTCGTCAAGGAGGTCAAGGAGCACCCCGAGAACAAGCTCTTGCTCGCCACTGCTGGCGCCTTCACCTTCGTCCTCTCCGCCATCAAGCTTCCCAGTGTCACCGGCTCGTCCTCGCACCCGACGGGAACCGGCGTCGGCGCTGCCCTCTTCAAACCACCGGTCATGGCATTCCTCGGGATGATCGTGTTGATCTTCCAGGCCTTGCTGCTGGCTCACGGTGGCATGTCCACACTGGGGGCCAATACCTTCTCGATGGGCATCGCCGGGCCGTGGGCCGGTTACGCCTTCTACAAACTCACCAAGAAACTCCACGGATCCGACGCGTTGGCAATCTTCCTGTGCATGGTCTTCGCCGACTTCATCACCTACGTCGTCACGAGCTTCCAGCTCGCCTTCGCCTTCCCGGATCCCACCGGTGGCGTCTGGGGAGCTGCTGGAAAGTTTCTCGGCATCTTCGCCATCACCCAAATTCCGCTAGCCCTCATTGAGGGGTTCATCGGCATCTTGCTGTTCCGTTTCCTTGCCAAGGTCGCAACCCCGCAGCTCCAGCAGCTCGGCGTCCTCGGTAACAGTCAGGAGGTGGCTCATGCCTGAGAGCACCGTAACCAAGACCCGTCAGGACAATTCTCTGACCGGACAGAGCAAGTGGGTAACCCCCGTCATCATCGTCCTCGTGGTGGCCCTGTTCGTCATCAGCATGGTACTGGGTGGCAAGAAGACCAGCGGCGACGAGGAAGGATTCGGGGGGACTGACGACGCTGCCGCCGAGGCCGCCGAGCAAGCCGGTGCCAAGAAATGGATCGAGCCGATCTTCGAGCCGAACTCGGGTGAGGTCGAGTCCGGTCTGTTCGCCATGCAGGCTGCCCTGGGTGCCGGCATTGCCGGGTACGCGTTGGGCCGCATGTCCGGCAAGAAGAAGGGTCGTGAGGAGGCCGAGCACGCCTCTGACCTGCACAGTGTCGACGACGTGCCCGAGGCCGCCGTCACCTCGTCGGAAGCCACTGCGACTGCCAAGTCATGACAATCACCTCTCTCGACGACGCCGCCTGGGATTCCCCCTGGCGGTGTCGTCCGGTTGGTGAGAAGGTCGCCCTATCAGCATCCTTGCTCCTGACCGCTCTGTGTACCCCGTCGATGGAGTCATCGTCGTGGGTGAGCCCGGTGGTCGGCTCCGGCATCTGGCCCGGGGCGCTACTCGCCGGGATCATCAGCGTCATCGTCATCCTCGGCCCGGCACGCATCCGGGGGCGAGTGCTGTGGCAAGCCATGGCCGCCCCGATCGTCTTCCTGGTGGTCGGCGGGATCTCGGTCCTCATCAGCCTTGGGTCGTCCCCCATCGGGACAGTCTGGTGGCATGCCGGGGTGTTCAGCATCGGGCCGGTCACCACCGCCCAGGCGATGTCACTGATTGAACATGGCGTCTGCGGCACCCTCACCCTCATGGTGCTGGCCGTCACCACCCCCATGGTCGATCTGCTCACGTGGTTGCGGAAGTTCCACATCCCTGACCCGTTGCTCGAGATCGCCTCCCTGACCTACCGGCTCATCTTCGTGCTGCTCGACACCGTCGTGACGGCCGGTGAAGCTCAGCACGCCCGCCTCGGCGACGCCCCGGAAGGGAAATTTGGCGGGCTCAACCGGCGCATGAGCAACACCGCAGCGCTGCTCGGATCGGTCGGAATTCGAGCCTGGACGAGGGCCAACCGCCTCAACGACGGCCTGGTCAACCGCGGATTCGAGTCCGCACTGGTGACCCTGCCCGTCAAACGCGTCGGATCAGCGCGGTTCAAGATCATCGTCGTCATCGTCATCGCCGCAGTCTGGGCGATCAGCTGGTCGACGACCGGAAGGATTTTCAGATGAGTGACGAAGCCCTGTTGTCGACCGAGCACCTGTACGCCACTCACCCTGGCCGGCCCATGGTGCTCACCGACGTCAACGTGTCCTTCCGCGCTGGAGTTCGGGTGGCGATTCTGGGAGCAAACGGATCGGGCAAGACGACGCTGATGCGTTGCTTGTCGGGCTCCCTCAAGCCCGTCAAGGGCAAGGTCAAGAGAGGTGACACCGTGCTCGGTCACGGGCGCACCCAGCTTCGTGAGCACCGTCGGGCGGTTCAGCTCGTCCTTCAGGACCCCGACGACCAACTCTTCAGCGCTGACGTGAGCCAGGACGTCTCCTTCGGCCCGATGAACATGGGGCTGGACGTGGCGGAGGTGCGCGACCGCGTCGCCGAGGCCCTGCAGCTACTCGGGGCCAGCCATCTTGCCGAGCGTGCCACGCACCAGCTGTCCTACGGCGAACGCAAGAGGATTGCTGTCGCCGGTGCCGTCGCCATGCGCCCGGATCTGCTTCTCCTTGACGAGCCCACCGCCGGACTCGACCCGGTCGGCGTCACCAAGATGCTGGAGGCTTTGGACCGTCTGCGCGACCACGGTACGACCGTGGCGATGGCTACCCATGACGTCGACCTGGCCCTGGCCTGGGCTGACGAGGCGCTCATCGTTGTCGACGGGGGAGTGCAGCAGGGGCCGATCGACGAGTTACTCGCAAATGTGACCATGGTGGAGAGGGCCCATCTACACCTGCCTTGGCCCCTCGAACTGGTCCGGCGTCTTGGGATGGATGAGCGTCCCCGAACGATGAGCGAGGTCGTCGCGATCCTGTCACACCTGGCGCCGAGCAGTCCGTGTTGACGTCATCGTTGTGACATCAGCGGCACAAGGCACTCTTGATGGGGCGGCCACAGTGCGGCGGTTCGATGGTCATCATGAACAGGTCAGCGCTGTCGGTTTCGGCAGTGCCACACCATGTGCGTTTCGCTGCCGAGCAGACCTGGGCTGCCTGCCTGCTGGCCTCCCAGATCAGCTGAGTCCAGGATCAGACAACTGTGCACACTGGGTGGCTCGTCGTCACTCAGTGTGCTGCCAGGTCCACGCCACGACGGTGCGGGCCGGTTTCCAGCCCCGCAGCCGGCCGATGCTGTCGGCGGTCTCGACGCCGAACCTCATGAGGTCACCGCCCAGATCCCGGTGCAAGGACTCCACGAGCATCTCGGCCTCCATCGTCACCCCATGGACGACGAGCCGTCCCCCGATGGGCAGACGTGGTCGACACTGGGTGACGAGAGTTTCCGTCGCACCGCCGCCGATGAAGATGGCATCCGGGTCGGGCAGTCCCTCCGGCAGCCCCTTGGCGAGGTCGGCGTCGATGACCTCGAACTGGCCGGGCAGAGTGAGTTCTGCGGCATTCGTGCGGGCATTGGCGGCCCGTTCTGCCTTGCGCTCCACCCCGATGGCTCGGCAGGTCGGATCGGTGCGACACCACTCGACACCGATCGACCCGGCGCCGGTGCCGAGGTCCCACAGCAGCTGGCCCGGCATGGGTCGCAACGCTGCCAGAGCGACGGCCCTCACCGGATGTTTGGTGATGAGGCCGTCATGGGCGAAGTGCGTCTCGTCGAGGCCAGGCGTGCGTCCGAGGAGGGTGGCGTCAGGATCATGGGTCATGAGGGAAGCTTAGGGCAGTGCCGGGTGAGGACAACCCGACCCGTGTGACACAATCGACGATGGCCCTCGGGGAGGAATCCGGTGTGAATCCGGAGCGGTCCCGCCACTGTGAGCGCCTCAGCGCGAGCCAGGTCGATCCTGCGGGTCAGGTCACGGAAATCCCG
Organism: Cutibacterium sp. LaCa_255; assembly: GCF_057458005.1. Taxonomy (NCBI): domain Bacteria; kingdom Bacillati; phylum Actinomycetota; class Actinomycetes; order Propionibacteriales; family Propionibacteriaceae; genus Cutibacterium; species Cutibacterium sp. LaCa_255. Next base: position 535,095 of record NZ_CP190956.1, read on the forward strand.
TGACCCGACGGGCGCGGACCCGCAAGGAGGTCGTTCATGCCGCACGCGCGCAGTGGCGCCACACCAGACGACGGGCTGTCCACCAGACAGCGACGATTACGGCCAGTTCTTGCTGTGAACACCGGCGAGGGCAAGGGCAAGACGACAGCGGCGATGGGTACCGCCCTGCGCGCCTGGAACCAAGGGTGGAAAGTCGGCGTCTTCCAGTTCGTGAAGTCCGGACGATGGCATGTCGGCGAGCAGGACGCCCTGCAAGCTCTCGGGAAACTCCACGAGGAGACCGGTGCCGGCGGTCCCGTCACATGGGAGGTCATGGGGACTGGATGGTCCTGGGCACGCTCCTTCGATGCCGCCGATGACCCCGAGGCCGCTGCCCGCGAGGGGTGGCGACACGTGTCGGAACTCCTGGCCAGCGAGGCGCTTGATTTCTACCTTCTTGACGAGTTCACCTACCCGCTGGACTGGGGATGGCTCGATGTCGACGAGGTCGTCGACACACTGGTCAACCGCCCCGGCACCCAGCACGTCGTCATCACTGGCCGTCGCGCCCCGGCAGCCCTCGTCGAGGCCGCAGACCTCGTCACCGAGATGACCAAGGTCAAGCACCCCTTCGACGCCGGTCAGCGTGGTCAGGCGGGAATCGAATGGTGATGCGCATTCCACGAATCCTCATCGCCGCCCCGGCGTCGGGAGGCGGTAAGACGACCGTCGCGACAGGTCTCATGGCAGCCCTGCGTGCCACCGGCCGGACGGTGGCGCCGTTCAAGGTCGGGCCGGATTACATCGATCCCGGTTACCACTCGATGGCCAGTGGTCGTCCGGGCCGCAACCTGGACTCCGTCATGTGTGGTGACGAGCTCATGGCCCCGCTGCTGGCCCATGGCTTCGTCACCCCCGATGCGGCGGACATTGCGGTCATCGAGGGAGTGATGGGCCTCTTCGACGGCCAGCTCGGGACCGGACGCGGGTCCAGCGCCGAGATCGCCACCTCGACCCAGACCCCGGTGGTCGTGGTCGTCGACACCGCTCATGCGTCCCTCACCCACGCCGCAGTGGTGGCAGGTCTGGCGACGTTTGATCCGAATGTCACGATCGCCGGTGTGATCCTCAACCGGGTCGCCTCTCCTCGTCATGGTGCCGAGGTCGTGCGCGGACTCGACCGACTCGGCATCCCGGTGCTGGGGCGGATTCCGCGCACCGAGTCGATCTTCGTGCCGTCTCGCCACCTGGGCCTGGTCCCGGCGGGGGAGTGGGAGCACTCCGCCTCCAAGGTCGCCGGCCTGGGTGACCTCATCGCCGAACACGTCGATCTCGACGCCGTTATGGACCTGGCCGATTCCGCACCCGACCTCGACGTCGAGCCTTGGGATCCGCGAGCCGCTCTGCAATCAGCTGGCTGGCAAGGCCATTCCTTCGACGAGCCGCCGGTGGTCGGAATCTTCGCGGGGCGAGCCTTCACCTTCCGTTACCCCGAGACCACCGAGATGTTGCGGGCGGCCGGGTTCCGGGTCGTCGACGTCGATCCCCTCACCGATCGACGTCTTCCGGACGGCATCCAGGGCCTGTACCTGGGCGGTGGATTCCCGGAGATGCACGCCACGGATTTGGAGGACAACACCGAGCTCGCGGCAGATGTCCGCGCCCATGCCGAGGCCGGGATGCCGATCGTCGCGGAGTGCGCCGGGCTTCTCTACCTCTGCCGTCACCTCGACGGGCGCGACATGGCCGGCGTCCTTCCGATGGACGCGGCGATGGCGACGAGGCTGACGATGGGGTACCGGGTCGCCACCCGCAACTCCATCAGCGTCGTCGGCCACGAATTCCACCGCACCACGACGACGCCATTGGCTGACGTCGACCCGGCTTGGCACATCGCCATGCCCGACGGCACCGATCGTGCCGAGGGAGCTCTGGGAGACCCTGCTTCTCTGGGGCGTCCCACCGTTCAGGCCTCCTACCTGCACCTGCACTGGGCCGGTCACCCCTCCCAGGCGGCGTGGTTTGCCCGTGAGGTGGCGAGGTTCCACGAGGGGAGAGGGGCCCAGGAGGGCGAGCCTGACCTCAATCACCACGGGGACAGCGACATTGCCGACGGTCTAGTCGACCTGGCCGTCAACGTCCGCGTCCTCGAGCCGCCGCAGTGGCTTCGCGACGCAATCACCTCCACCGAGCACGACTGGGCGCGTTACCCTGACGCCGCCCCGGCCCGGGACGCCCTGGCCACCATGCACGGTGTGGGAACCGACATGGTTCTGCCCACCTCCGGAGCAGCCGAGGCCTTCCCCCTCATTGCGACCACGCAGCCGCACCACGCTGCGGTCATCCATCCTCAGTTCACCGAGCCGGAGGCAGCTCTGAGATCAGCCGGGATTGACGTCGACCGAGTCATCCTCAATGCCTCCGACGGGTTCGCACTGGATCCGGCCCTCGTCCCGGAGGATGCCGACCTCGTCATCGTCGGTAACCCCACGAACCCCACCGGTCGGCTGCACCCGGCGTCCGACCTGCTGACCCTGCGCCGCCCTGGTCGGATCCTCGTCGTCGACGAAGCCTTCATGGACGCCACTGACGAGTCCCAGTCCCTCATCGGCAACGACATGGACGACCTGCTGGTGCTGCGTTCCCTGACGAAGACCTACGGCCTGGCCGGAATCCGTGCCGGATACGTCGTCGGGGATCCGCGACTCATCTCACGTCTGGCGGCTCACCAGACCCCATGGTCGGTGTCCACCCCGGCCGTCGCGGCCATGGTCTCCTGCACCTCCGAGGAAGCGTCTCGGTTCCGCAACCAGCTGCGCGACGAGATTCCCGCGGCCCGCGCCGACCTCGTCGGACGCCTTCGAGAACTCGGTCTGACCATCGTCGATTCCGAGGCTCCCTTCGTGCTCGTCGACACCTCGTCAATCAGCGGCGAATCGGTGCGTCTTCCCCTGGCTGATCGCGGGTTTGCCGTGAGGCGCGGGGAGACCTTCCCCGGTCTCGGTCCCAGCTGGATCAGACTCGCCGTCCGTGACACGAAGACACATGCTGAGCTCGCCCGAGCCATCTCCGATCTGACAGCACACCAACCCAAGGAAAACTGATGTCCTACTCCCCAGAACTCGTTCCCGGCACTGTCACCCTCGTCGGAGGTGGCCCCGGTGATCCCGGGCTGCTGACCGTTGCAGGGCTGGAGGCAGTGCGTCAGGCCGACGTCATCCTCCACGACCGTCTCGCTCCGGTCGTCGTCATGGACGAGAATCCGGACGCCGAGAAGATCCCGGTCGGCAAGGTGCCGCGCGGGCCCTACGTCCCGCAGGAGCGAACCAACGAGCTGCTCATCGAGCATGCCAGGGCCGGGCGCAAGGTGGTGCGCCTCAAGGGTGGCGACTCCTTCGTCTTCGGACGTGGTGGCGAGGAGTGGCAGGCCTGCGCCGCAGCCGGCGTCCCGGTGCGCGTCATTCCCGGAGTCACCTCCTGCGTGGCCGGCCCCGAGCTCATGGGAGTCCCACTGACCCACCGTCACCTGGTCCAGGGATTCACCGTCGTCTCGGGGCACGTCGCCCCCGGCGACACCCGGTCCGAACTCGACTGGGCACAGATCGCCAAGACTGGCACCACTCTCGTCATCCTCATGGGCGTGGCGCACATCGGTGACATCGCTGCACGCCTCATGGAAGGTGGACTTGCCGGTGACACCCCCGTCGCCGTCGTCGCGGACGCCTCACTGTTCACCCAGCGATCCCTGACGACGACCCTGGAGAAGGCTGCCGAGGACATGGTCGAAGCGGGCATCAAGCCGCCGGCCATCACCGTTGTCGGAGACGTCGCGGGCCTGGACCTCGACGAGACCCAGGTCCACGAACCGTCTGATCACTGAGATTTCACCGTCGCGAGGTGGGCGTTGATCCACTGCACCGCCTCGTCGACCTCGCTGAGCTCGTCCCCCCAACCAGGGGCCGGGCCGCGTGACACCATGACGATCTGGACGCCGGTCTCGGCTGCCAGACGGAGTTTGGGGTCCAGCTCGGTGCCCCCGGAGTCCTTCGAGACGACGGTCGCCACACCCCCGGAGAAGATCTCGCGCTCCCGGGCCATGGTGAAAGGGCCACGCTCCTGCAGCACCGTCCAGCCCTCGGGAAGCTCCTCCTCGGGGGCGTCAACGCAGCGCACGATGACCCGACGCGGGCCAAGGCGCAGGTAATGGCTGATGGGTTGGCGTCCCACCGTCAGCAGGACGACGTCAGGCAGGTCCGCAAGGGCTCGTGCGGCGGCGTCGTGATCGTCCACCCAGTGCCAGGTCGCGGCTTCGGGTTGGGTGCGCCAGCTCGGCGGTGCGAGCCGGGCCAGCGGCAGGTTGAGATCGAGACACGCCTGTGCGGCGTGGCCGTGCATGGTCGCGGCGAAGGGGTGTGAGGCGTCCACCATGACCTTGACCTCGTTGGCGGTGAGGAAGTCCTTGAGACCGCCGACACCGCCGAACCCGCCCAGTCTCGTCGGTCCTGGGACGGGTCGTGGGGACTTCGTGCGTCCCGCCAGGGATGTGCACAGGTCGATCCCGTCATCGACCAGTCGAGTGGCCAGCTGCCGGGCCTTTGTCGTGCCGCCAAGAATGAGGACGTCCATGACTCCATCAAAGCAGGCTGTGGGACAATGATCCTCGACCGCGGTGGAACACCGGTGTGAATCCGGGACGGTCCCGCCACTGTGACGCCATCGAGGCGAAGTCAGACCAGAACCGCGCACACCTGCCCCGACCGGGGTGGGACCACATTGCGACGCACGTGCGTGGCGTCCGGGACTGCGAGGACACAGGCCCGGGGGATGCGGCGGCGTCCCCGACGATGGAGCATGATGGCCCGACTGTCTGAATCCGTGTCCGCTGAGAGCCTGCTTGCCCGTACAGTGCGCGGCATTCGAGGAGCTGACGCCAAGGCCCTGGAGGCTGCCCGAGCCCGTCAGCAGGTGCTCACCAAGCCCGAGGGTTCGCTCGGGCTGTTGGAGGATCTCTCGATCCGGCTGGCGGGAATGTACGGACAGGTACCGGTCCCTGTCCCGAGCCACCCGGTCGTCGGGCTGTTCGCAGGCGACCACGGGGTGTGGGCCCAGGGAGTCTCCCCGGATCCTCAGGAGATCACCACCCAGCAGATGGCCAACATGGCGGCCGGCGGGGCAGCGATCAGCGTGTTGTCGCGGCAGATGGGTGCGCAGCTGTGGATCACCGACGTCGGTGCCCTCCACGAGGTCGACGCGCCCATTCGCCAGCGTTGCGTGCGACGAGGCACCGATGACATCTCCCAGGGCCCGGCCATGAGTGCTGACGAGGCCGTCCAGGCCCTTGAAGTCGGTATCGAGACCGGCCTGGAGGCTGTCGAGGGGGGAGCAGACATCCTCGTCACTGGCGAGATGGGCATCGCGAATACGACGCCGGCCTCGGCACTCATCAGCGTCTTCACCGGGTGCTCTCCTGCTGAGGTGACGGGTAAGGGCGCTGGGTCGGACGACCGTCGTCACCAGCACAAGATCGGTGTCGTGTCCCGCGCACTCCAGGTCAACCGGCCCGACGCCGACCACCCGGTTGAGGCATTGGCGAAAGTGGGAGGCTTCGAGCACGCCGCCATGGCGGGGTACATCCTGGCCGCGGCCTCCCGGCGGGTTCCGGTGCTCATCGACGGGGTTATCGCCTGCTCGGCAGCTCTGACGGCCACCGCGATCTGCCCGGAGGTACGCGACTTCATCATCACCAGCCATGCCGGCGCCGAGCCGGGAATCACTGCGTCCACCAGCGCACTCGGTCTTCCGGCCCTGCTGGATCTGGGGATGCGGCTGGGGGAGGGGTCGGGGGCCATCCTCACCCTGCCAATCGTTCAGGCCAGCGCCCACATCCTCAACGAGATGGCCACCTTCGAGGACGCCGACGTCACCGACATCAAGGTGACTGGGGAGACCGATCTTCCCGATGCCCTCGATACGAGCGCTCCCCCTTGTCGAGTCCTGGTTCTGGGGGGTGCGCGATCCGGGAAGTCGACCTTCGCTGAGTCGAGGTTGCCCCATGGCTCTCGCGTCACCTACGTTGCTACCTCCCAGCGAAATCCTGACGATGCTGAGTGGGAGGAGCGGATCCGGCTGCACCAGGCCCGGCGCCCGGCGACCTGGAAGACCGTCGAGACCCCGGATATCGCGTCCGTGCTGCTGGCTGACGACGACTCTCCGGTACTCGTGGACTGTCTCGGGGTGTGGATCACGCGGGTCCTCGACGAGGTCGGAGCATGGGTTGCTGATCCCGGGGACGAGTCGTGGCAGAGGTCCTTGAGAAATCGCGTCGATGAACTGACCGACGCCATCCGTCGTACTCGGCGCGACGTCACCTTCGTCTCGAATGAGGTGGGGATGGGGGTTGTGCCTGACACCCCGGCGGGACGGCTTTTCCGCGACGAGCTGGGGCGCCTCAATGCGGCTGTCGGGGATGCCTGTGACGAGGTGTGGATGTGTGTGGCCGGGGTCCCGAAGAGGTGGGCATGAGCGACGAACGGCATGTGGATCTTGGAAAGCTCGGTCCGCTGCGTGGCGTGGCGGAGGCCCTGTCCCTCTTCACGATCCTCCCCGGGCCGTACCTCAGTGACATCGACCGTCCGCTGGCTCGTCGGGCCATCACGGCATTCCCCTGGCTGGGGCTGTGTCTGGGGGCGGTGGCCGGCGGAATCGTCGCCCTGGTCCTCGGACTGGGAGCCGGATCGTTGCTGGCCGGGGTGCTCGCGCTGTGCTGGCTGGCCGGTGCAACCGGAGGCTTCCATCTTGACGGGGTCGCCGACACTGCTGACGGTCTGGGGTCGCGAGCAGCGCCGGACAAGGCCCTTGAGATCATGAAGAAGTCCGACATCGGTCCGATGGGTGTCATCAGCATCGTCCTGGCACTGATCGTGGACGCGGCTGCTGTGGTGAGCCTGGCCGGAACGACCGTTTCGGGGGCATGGTGGCGTGTGGCGATGGTGGTTGCGCTCGGGCCGGCCATCGGTCGAGCTGCCATTCTCTTCGCCACGATGACCGGCGTGCCCTGCGCTCGTCCGGGTGGATTCGGGTCCCTTGTCGCCGGGGTGACGACCCCTGAATCAGCCTCGATCAACCTGACGGTTCTGGGAGCTGTCGTGGCCTTGGCGGGCTTTGTCGCCGGAGGCTGGCGGTGGTGCCTGATCGCCCTGATTTGCGCCGCATTGGCCCTGCTCATAGCGTGGGCCTGGATTCATCACCTGGTGAGGCGTCTGTCCGGGATGACGGGGGACACCTTTGGAAGCATCAATGAGGTGACGCAGATGAGTTTCTGGGTGCTGTCCGCCCTGGCCGTGGCGGTGGTGTCATGATCGACGATCTTGGTGCCGACGTGCCGGTGAGCGGACGAGTGCAGCGGGTGGTGAGCCTGGTGCCGTCAATCACCGAGGCGATTGCGGCGACGTGTCCGCAGACTCTGGTGGGATGCACGGATTACTGCATTCGGCCTGCCAACCTGGACGAGGCTGTCGGCCACGAGGTGGCGCGAATCAGGGGGACGAAGAATCCTGATCGGGCAGCCATCACCGACCTGGAACCAGATCTGGTCGTCGCCAATCAGGAGGAGAACCGCGAGCACGACGTCACCTTGTTGCGGGACGCCGGTGTGCCGGTGTGGGTAACACGGATCGACACGGTATCCGAGGCGATCTCCAGCCTGACGAGGCTTCTCGTGGAGGGGTTCGGCGTCGAGAGACCGCAGTGGCTGTGCGATGCCGATGAGGAGTGGAACCAGCCCTGGACTGACGAGGTGCGCAGTGCCGTCGTCGCGGTGTGGCGGGATCCGTGGATCTGCGTCGGACAGGACACCTACATTGCCGACGTGTTGAGGCACGTCGGCGTGGAGTTGATCGATGTGCCGGGGGAGTCCCGTTATCCCCACGCCGAACTGGCCGACCTCATCTCGGCCCGTCCAGACCGCGTCATCTTGCCCGACGAGCCCTACCATTTCGGCCCTGACGATGTATCGGCTTTCCCTGACCTCGACGTCCGTCTCGTCGACGGCCAGAAGCTGGCCTGGTACGGCCCGTCCATGGTCGGTGCCCGTCGATACCTCTGCGAGATGCTGTCCTGACGACACAGCCGGTGTGCTAGCTGGTCACACCATGCTGGCAACATGTGCCACAATGTCCCACGTCGCCGTGAGGCGGCATGCCTCTGTAGCTCAGTTGGTAGAGCGCCGCTCTTGTAAAGCGATGGTCGCGGGTTCGAATCCTGTCAGAGGCTCCACTGGCCCCTAGCTAGATCTCAAGGAAAACTGTCATCGCTGAGATCCAGAGCTGTTCGCAAAACGCCCGCACGAGGGAAAATCTGGGTTCACGCCTCGTAGCCGCCTTGCTTGCTGCAGGTGGTAAGTGTGCCAGTACTTTTGCGTAGTTCAGCTGCCGCACCGCTTCCTCCCGGGTATCCCTCGGGAAAAGTGATTCGGGGACCTATATCCCGGAGTGCCGTACCTCTCCGTTGCGAAGAGGTTTCTACGGTACTGATGTAGATCGGTGTTCCGAATGGGGAACTACATGGAATAAGTATGAGATTGATAACTCGTGGGAAATAGTGACATCGTCTGGATCGACAGCAATGAAACAAGAGGGTTCATCGAGAGTCTTCCTTGCACAGGCGAGCAAGTGTGGTTGTCAACGATTGAGCTGCCATCTGGATAGACAGTAAAGGGTATGTCAAGTGATCTAAAAATAACTATCTCCTTTGCGGAAAGCAGGAGTGCAGGCGTCGGAAACTTGTTTTTAGATGTACGTCAGTGATGGGCTCACCAAAGCTATCAATGGTCGCTTCGAACATGATCCATAGCTTGGCCCTTGGGTTTTGGTAATGCTGCCAACTACAATACCCGCACGCAGATGGATTCAGACCCCCAACTACGCCTTCGATTGTGAAGAGTCCGTATCCTTGATCATTGGGGAGGGGTTGTTGAAGCCCCATTCTCTAAGGGAATTTCTCCATTCCCAGTGCCGACACCATTCACCTTGTGGGGTGCTCCGATGTCGATCGGAGCACCCCTTGTCCGGGCGTATGACGGCATGTTTCCCTGTGATTTGCACTCTGGACGATGAATCGACATCGCAGGAGCGCTCAGGCCATCACCTGTTCCCATTCGTCACGGTGGTCCAGCATCCGTCGGACGGCGTCTTGAGCCGCCTCGAGCGAGTGGCTGGCTCCCCATCCGCACTGAATCTCATTGGCGGCTGGAGTGGCATCGAGTGTGAGAATGTCACGCAACGTTGTTTCGACCAGCTCGCAGGTGGCTGGTACGTCCGGCTCGCCGACCATGATGAGGTAGAACCCGGTCTGGCATCCCATCGGTCCGAAGTCGATGACGGACTCTGAATGGTTACGCACGCACTCGGCGAAGGAGTGCTCGATCGAGTGGATCGCAGGCATCTCCAGATGATCCTTGTTGGGCTGGCAGAACCTCACGTCGTACTTGGTGAGGGTGTCGCCGGCGGGCAGGTGTTTGACGTCCGCCACGCGGACAAACGGTGCCGCTACCTTGGTGTGGTCCAGGTTGAAACTCTCGACGTTCATCTTGTGTGCCATGGGTCCATCCTCTCGCAAGCTCTCGAATTCCACACGAGGCAGCGTCACACCCCGGCAGCAGCGAGGAATCCGTCGCAGTTCCCGTCCACCTGTACCTGTTCGCCAGCAGGAATCCAGACGGCCTGTCCACGCACGATCTCGTCAGTGCCCTGGGGGCTTGAGCACACCGCATAGCCACCGGTGATGAGCAGGATTCGGGCTAAGTCGTTGGCCGGCAGGATGGCTGGACGGGTGGTGTCGAGGTCGAGTTCCCATAGTCGGAACTGTTCATCGGTGCCCGGGAAGATCCGCATACCTGGATCTACCTCTTCGGCCGTCATGACCCATGGTTCCTGCGTCTGGAAGTCCACGATCTCTATCAGGGAATCGACGTCGATGTGTTTGTCGGTGAGTCCACCACGCACGACGTTGTTGGAATCAGCCATGATCTCGATTCCCGTTCCTGACAAGTAGGAATGCATGAGACCGGGCGGAACGGCTAATGCCTCTCCGGGCCTGAGATGAATGCGGTTGAGCATCAGTGCTGCCAGGATCGATGGGTCTCCGGGGAAGTACTCGTCGAGCTCGACAGCGGTGCGCGCGAACTCACCCAGCGGGGTGTCCTCGCCAACATGGTTGACGGCCCCGGACACCACCTCGGTGACGATCTGCCGACGCAGGTCATCCCCGGCGAGGCAGTCGAGGAAGGTCTCGGCCAGTGCCGCCGGGCCGGAACGCTCGGTCAACGATCCCAACACCGGATCCACCGGAATACGAATGTCCAGCCCGTCGAAGAGTTGACGGGTCTCATGCGGATCCCGGAACCCGCACAGTCCCTCGAAGTCGCTCATGGCGACGAGGATTTCTGGCTTGGGCCAGTCATCGACGAAGGTGCGCTGGGAATCGGTGACGTCAACGCCAGCCTGGTTCTCGCGTACGAATCCATTTCGCGCCATACGGGCGTCAGGGTGGGCCTGGAGGCTCAGTGGGCGGCGAGCCGAGAGGATCTTGAGCAGGAAAGGAAGCCTGGATCCGAAGGCATCACGGCTGCGCTCACCCAGCTCCTCGGGGTGAGCGTCGAGGTATTCGGTGAGGGGAGCACCGTCAAGGGTCGATGGTGAGGTTTCGTGGGCCCCGAGCCAGTACTCGGCCCAGGGCTGGCCGTCGGCTTCCCTTCCCAAGATGTCAGGGATCGCGTCATAGGAGCCCCAGGAGTACGTCCGGACCGTACCGGTCAGGCGTTTCATAGTGTGCCTCTCGTCAATGGCGTCGCATCGTTGACAACGCCGCGTGTGTCATCCGAGCAGCTGCGCGCTGCGGGCCTTGCGCTTTTGACTGCGGACTCGTTGCAGCCTCCCGACGAGGGCGGGCGCATATCGCGCGGCCGACTCATCGTCGATCAGCTCGTTGAGTCGTAAGTGGTAGCGGGGGGACGACATGTTGAGCCTCTCGCGGATGACGGTCTCCTTGTCAACACCCGGGTTCCCGGTCTGCCAGGACTCCTCGAGATCCAGAATCGCGCGGTCCGATGCACTGAGATCGCTGGACGTCGCGGTTTCAGGGGCGGGAGAATCTGACACAAGGCCAGTCTAGGGCGCGCATCACAATCACCACCCGGTGACGCGACGCAATCTGCCTGACGCCATCGTCGGCAGCACAATCAGTCACTTTCCGCTCATCAACTCTTTGCACTCACTGGGTGCGAGTGCTAAACATGTCATTGGCACTCGGCAAGCGAGAGTGCTACTGCCCGAATCGGTGTTGCGAGTGCCGACGAGGGTGGTCATCCCGGTGATGAGATCACCAGATCGTCCGTCGCGGGCATCACGGGGAAATACAACGCGGGGTCGCTCCCGCCACACCATCTGACGTCCACGGGCTGCCAGGCCCACCGGAGCGGAGGAATTCCCCAAACATGGCAAAGCTCATCGAATTCAACATCGAGGCCCGCCGCGGGCTCGAGGCGGGTATGAACACCCTCGCCGACGCGGTCAAGGTCACCCTCGGCCCCAAGGGTCGCAACGTCGTTCTCGAGAAGTCGTGGGGCGCCCCCACCATCACCAACGACGGTGTCTCCATCGCCAAGGAGATTGAGCTCGACGATCCGTACGAGAAGATCGGCGCTGAGCTCGTCAAGGAGGTCGCCAAGAAGACCGACGACGTCGCTGGCGACGGCACCACCACCGCCACCGTTCTCGCCCAGGCCATGGTCCGTGAGGGCCTGCGCAATGTTACCGCCGGCGCCAACCCGATGGGCCTGAAGAAGGGCATCGAGACCGCCGTCGAGGCCATCAGTGCTCGTCTGTCCGAGATGGCCATCGACATCGAGACCAAGGACCAGATCGCCTCCACCGCCTCCATCTCGGCTGCCGACACCACTGTCGGTGAGATCATCGCCGAGGCCATGGACAAGGTCGGCAAGGAAGGCGTCATCACCGTCGAGGAGTCCAACACCTTCGGCCTGGAGCTCGAGCTCACCGAGGGCATGCGCTTCGACAAGGGCTACATCTCGCCCTACTTCGTCACCGACACCGAGCGCATGGAGGCTGTCCTTGAGGACCCCTACATCCTCATCGTCAACTCCAAGATCTCCTCGCTGAAGGATCTCCTGCCGATCCTCGAGAAGGTCATGCAGTCCGGCAAGCCGCTCTTTGTCATCGCCGAGGATGTTGAGGGAGAGGCCTTGGCTGGCCTCATCGTCAACAAGATCCGCGGCACCTTCAAGTCTGTTGCCGTCAAGGCCCCGGGCTTCGGCGACCGTCGCAAGGCCATGCTCAACGACATCGCCATCCTCACCGGTGGTCAGGTCATCTCCGAGGAGGTCGGCCTGTCCCTCGACGCCGTCACCCTCGACCTGCTGGGCCACGCCCGCCAGGTTGTCGTCACCAAGGACGAGGCCACCATCGTTGACGGTGCCGGCGACTCCGAGCAGATCGCTGGACGCGTTGCCCAGATCCGCAAGGAGATCGAGAACTCCGACTCCGACTACGACCGCGAGAAGTTGCAGGAGCGTCTCGCCAAGCTCGCCGGCGGTGTCGCCGTCATCAAGGTGGGTGCTGCCACCGAGGTTGAGCTCAAGGAGCGCAAGCACCGTATCGAGGACGCCGTGCGTAACGCCAAGGCTGCCGTCGAGGAGGGCATCATCCCTGGTGGTGGTGTCGCCCTCATCCAGGCTTCCAAGGCCGCCACGATCGAGGGGCTGGAGGGTGATGAGCTCACCGGCGCCCAGATCGTCCGGACCGCCTGCTCCGCCCCCCTCAAGCAGATCGCCATCAACGCTGGTCTCGAGGGTGGAGTTGTGGCTGAGAAGGTCGCCGGTCTGCCCGCCGGAGAGGGCCTCAACGCTGCCACTGGCGAGTACGTCGACATGGTCAAGACCGGCATCATCGATCCGGCCAAGGTGACCCGTTCGGCCCTGCAGAACGCCGCTTCCATCGCGGCTCTGTTCCTCACCACCGAGGCCGTCATTGCTGACAAGCCTGAGCCTGTGAAGGCCCCGGCTGGCAGCGATATGGATGGCATGGGTGGCATGGGCGGAATGATGTGATCTAGCTCATTCGATCCACAATGGGGCGTCCCCGCGGGGACGCCCCATTGTTGTGTCTGATGGCACTACTGACGAGTGTCGGTAATCGACTAGTCTCGGACGGTGCCCTCGACACCCACATACCGTCGTCCTGTCGATCGTTTCCTGGCCGGAGCCGGCACCTTCCATCCGCTGTTGTCATTGTTGGCAGCAATGACCATCCTCGGGGTGGGACAGGGTGGTTTCGCGCTTGTGCTCACGGCCTTGGCAGGTGGTCATCCAGACGCTCAGACTTCGACGATCCTGCTTCTGGCGTCATTCTCAGGGGTCTGGTTGCTGCTGTGGTTGTGGATGAGGTTCGTCGAGCAGCGGCCGATGGTGTGCCTGGGTTTGCGCGGGCTCGCCCGGGACATCTGGATCGGCGTGGCAATCGCAGTGGCGGTTCTGGCAGTTGACGTCGCTGGCATGACAGCCAGCGGCCAGGTCCGGATGGCGTGGGCCCGTCCTGATGCCATGAGCGCGGTGCTCGTAGCCGCCTCGCTCCTGTTGTTCGTGGTTCAGGGGTGTGCCGAGGAAGTTGTGCTGCGCGGCTACCTCATGCAGTCGGTCGCAGCGAAGTGGGGGGTTCCTGCCGGTCTTGCCATCCAAGCTGTGGTCTTCGCTGTCCTCCACGGAGCAAACCCGGGGATGACGTCGATTGCACTGGTCAACGTTGCGGGATACGGCCTCATGCTGGGTCTCTTGGTGGTGTGGCGAGGAAATCTGCTCGCTGCTATGGGATTTCACAGCGTGTGGAACTGGTTGCAGGGAGTGGTATTGGGATTGGACGTCTCCGGACTGGGCTTCAGAAACACCCTGATGACGGCTGACAAGACGGTCGGATCCCATTCCTGGCTCACCGGAGGAACCTTCGGGGCGGAAGGATCCATCATCAGTACCGGCGTCCTCGTCATCCTCATCACTGGACTTGTCGTGGTGATTCGGCGCGACTGGCGCAAGAATTAGGCCATGGCATTGCTCGAGGTCATCTGTCTGCACGAGAACGACGCCAAGCGGGCAGCACAGGGAGGTGCCGATCGCATCGAATTGGTCGGCACGATGGACGACGACGGTCTTGCGCCCGGCCCAGAAGTGCTGGCACGCACCCTCAGCGCCGTTGACATCCCGGTGCGTCCCATGCTGCGCCTTGACGGTGGATTTCGCGCTGACCCGCGCAGACGTGACGAGATGCTCCACCTGGTCAGCACCTATCGTGACCTCGGTGCTGACGGGCCGGTGCTGGGATTCCTCGACGAGGCTACCGGGGTTGACGTCGGGACCGTCACCGAGCTGACGGCGGGCTGGCCGGGCTGGACCTTCCACCGAGCCATCGACAACAGCCTGGAACCCGACAAGGCATGGGTACAGCTGCTGGGTCTGCCGGGGCTCGATCAGGTTCTCACTGCCGGATCACCGCGGGGGATCGATCACGGTCTTGACGACCTCATCGCCCGAGCCGAGGCCACCCCGCGTGTGGCCGAGCTCATCATGGCTGGTGGCGGTCTGCGGCCCGAGCACGTCCCGTGGCTGTATCGGGCCGGGGTCAAGGCCTTCCACATCGGCGGCCCGGCTCGGCCTCAGGGGTCGTGGAAGGCGTGGGTGGACGTCGATCTGGTGAGGTCATGGCGCGATCTCCTCGATCGTCTCGACGGATGACCGCGACTCGATGAGTCGGGGAGAACTCAGAACGCCTGAATCCACACGTCCCGGGTTCCGGGTGCGCGGAAGGGGATGTGACCGTGGTCGTCCCCGACAGCCTGAGGCGCCGGGGCGGCGGTCTGAGTCGGCCGAGCTGACGGTGGCGGCGGAGGAGTCGTCACGCTGCGAGGCTGGTGACGGGCAATGATCCGAGCCATCCCCTCGATGGTCTCGACGAGGTCCTCCATGGGAGCCGTGGTTGAATGGGTCAGTCCAACTGCGGTGTAACCCTTGGTTCCGGTGGAAGCCACGGAATTGACGTGCCAACCGTCATCACGTGGCAGCCATCCGTTCTTGACGTAGGGCGATCGCATCCCCGCCGTCATACCCCAGTCTTGGTCCTCAGCAACGCTGGACATGAGCTCCCT
The DNA here is from genome assembly GCF_057458005.1 of Cutibacterium sp. LaCa_255. NCBI lineage: Bacteria > Bacillati > Actinomycetota > Actinomycetes > Propionibacteriales > Propionibacteriaceae > Cutibacterium > Cutibacterium sp. LaCa_255. Next base: position 550,281 of record NZ_CP190956.1, read on the forward strand.
GGCATAGGCCCGCATGGACTCGGGAATGATCTTGTTGGGGCAGAAGATGTGGTCAGCGAGCACGACCTGGTCGGCGGCCGTCGTCGAGGTCAATCCCCAGTGGTCATCGGGGTCGAAGGTGGTGTGAGTGGCACCCATGCGGTGCATCGCCCTGCGAACCCCGTCAGCCCTACCAACCCTGTTCCACAGGGCAGTCGCGGCGTCGTTGCTGGAGTTCTCGATCATGGGGACCAGAAGGTTCTTCTCGGCTCCGGAAAGCTGACGTTTCTCACCCGCAGCCTGAATCATGACCGTCTCCATGATTGCCAGCTTGATGATAGATGCGGTGATGTAGTGCGTGGCCCCGTGATTGAGAACGTGGATGTTGCGTTGTCCATGCACCCTCATGGCGACCGACTGCTCGCCATCGCGGGTGTTGAGGTATTTCTTGAGCTCGTTCTGGTACGGGAACGTGACGTAGGGTCCGGGAGCAGCCGGATTGGCGACCCTCGTCGGAGCGGGCCTGCGCGGCTCGGGGTGATCTGGTCGGTTCGCGGCCTGGACTGCCGGTAAGCCGATGGCCGCCCCAGTAGCTATGAGCAAACCGCCTAACGCAGTGCGCCTGGAGAATAGCGCCTTCCCAGACAATTACGTCCCCCTTCTTCCACGGCCCATTTCGTTCACATCCATTTTCACGCTGTCCGGTCCAGGGCGTCCAAATCGTCCGCATCGACGATGCGATACGAGTACCCCTGTTCGGCGAGGAAACGTTGACGGTGACTGGCGAAATCGGCATCGACGGTGTCTCGGGAGACGACCGCGTAGAACCTGGCCACGAGCCCGTCCTTGGGTCGCAGCAGACGGCCCAGACGCTGGGCTTCCTCCTGTCGGGACCCGAATGCCCCCGACACTTGAATGGCGACCTCGGCACTCGGCAGGTCGATGGAGAAGTTCGCAACCTTGGAGACCACGAGTAGGTCGGTAAACCCTCCGCGGAAATCCTGGTAAATCTTCTGACGCTTGGTTGGAGTGGTGGATCCGGTGATGATCGGACACCTCAATTCCGCGGCCAGCTCCTCCAGCTGGTCGACGTACTGGCCGATGACCAGGGTGGGCTGGCCGCGATGGCGGGCTACCAGGTCCGCAACCACCCGGTTCTTGATCGGCAGGGTCGCGGCCATCCGGTAACGGACGTCCGGTTCTGCCATGGCGCAGGTCATCCGGTCGGACTCGGGCAGGCTCACCCGCACCTCGACACAGTCGGCAGGAGCGATCCAGCCCTGGGCCTCGATCTCCTTCCAGGGAGCGTCGTAGCGCTTGGGCCCGATGAGGGTGAAGACGTCGTCCTCGTGGCCGTCCTCGCGCACCAGAGTGGCCGTCAACCCCAACCGACGGCGTGCCTGTAGGTCGGCCGTCATGCGGAAGACCGGAGCCGGAAGCAGGTGAACCTCGTCATAGATGACAAGCCCCCAGTCACGGGCCTCGAAAAGCTCCAAGTTGGGGTGCACACCCTTACGCTTGGTCGTGATGACCTGATAGGTGGCGATGGTGACTGGCCGCACCTGCTTGCGTGAACCGGAGTACTCACCGATCTCGTCGGGGGTCAAGGTGGTGCGACGGACGAGCTCCTCCTTCCACTGCCGAGCCGAGACGGTGTTGGTGACGAGGATGAGTGTCGTGCAGCGGGCCAGGCTCATGGCAGTCGCCCCGACAACGGTCTTGCCGGCGCCGCAGGGCAACACGACAACTCCGGATCCACCGTCCCAGAAGTTTTGGGCAGCCATCCGCTGATACGGACGAAGACTCCAGCCGTCCTCGGTCAGATCGATGTCATGGCGCTCGCCGTCGACGTATCCTGCAAGGTCCTCGGCGGGCCATCCCAACTTGAGCAGAGCCTGCTTGAGGGTGCCGCGCTGGGAAGGGTGGACCACTGCCGTCTCATCATCGATCTGGTCGCCGACGAGGCCACGGACCGATTTGGATCGCAGTACCTCGGTGAGCACGGCCTTGTCCGTCGACACCAGGACGAGTCCGAGGGTGGGGTGCTTCTCGATGCGCAGACGACCGTAACGAGACATCGTCTCGGTGACGTCGATGAGGAGTCCGGATGCCACCGGATAACGGGAGTACCTCATGAGGGTGTCGACGACCTGTTCGGCGTCGTGACCAGCGGCCATCGCATTCCACAGACCCAGTGGGGTCAGTCGGTAGGTGTGGATGTGTTCGGGAGCCCGTTCCAGCTCCGCAAACGGGGAGATGGCATGACGGCACTCGTCCGCCAGAGGGTGATCCACCTCCAGCAAGAGGGTGCGATCGGACTGGACAATGAGGGGGCCGGGTAGAGAAGTCATCACTTCCAGTATCGTCCCTGATCCCGGATTTGTTCCTACTTCGAGGGGTCGATGGGACGTCGTCAGGCCGGTTGGCAGGCGGTGATCCGGGACACCGGGACGACCGCCGCCCCGCCACCACCACGGATGACGCATCGCACCGCCCCCGCCGCGACCGCCATGATCCGCACCGTCTGGCGCACCGCAGTGCCATCGTCGATGACTCGCTCGATCCGCATCCACGCACCCTCCTGCTGGGCTTGGTGCAGCTGGGCGAGAAGCTGACGGCGATCCGAGAACCCACGGCCCTTGTTGTTGAGCAGTGCCGTGGCAAGGCCCTCCGGATCGGCCTGCGGAGCCGAAGATGTGAGGGCGTCGACCTTGGCGCGTGGGGGAGGAGGAGTCGAGAAGACGTCGCCGTGGGAATCGCGGGCTACGGGGGACATTCCCAACTGGCGCAGGCCTGCCAGCACCTGATCAGGTTCTGCCTGGGCCACCAGCACCTGCGGTCCAACTCGACGCAGTCCAAGATCAGTCGCCAAGGAACTGCGCAGAATGGCCTCGACGGCAGCCGGGTCGTCGACCTCCAGCAGGGCACCAGCTGCGGCCACCGACACCCGACCATGATCACGAACGACGTCGTCGAGGAGGACCAGCAGACCTTGGGGAACATCGCTGAGGGAGTGATCCGTCCACCACTGACGCACACGGTCCCCAGTCCACCCGGCGTCCAGGGCACGACGCAGACTGGTCCGGGTGAATCGCCGTACACCGGCAATCCCGGTGGACTCCCGATCGGCCAGCAGGGCCAGGTCGGCGGCGGTGTCGGGGGTCAGCGGGCCGGGGGCGATGGCGGTGAGATCGGACTGCAGGATCACCTCGTCAGTGCGTTCCGGCATGTCAGCGCAGGTGAGGGAATCGACGAGATCGGTGCGTGCTCCCAGAGCGATCAGCCCCAGCACCCGGCACTCGTCGAGGACAGCCTCGACCAAGGAGTCATCGACTGTGGTGCCCGGCTGACGCCACCGGATGCGGTCGGCGACGAGGCCGGCCTCAACGGGAGTGCCGGGTTCAGCTGTGCTCAGTTCCTCGTGGACGAGGCGTCGCCACGCGCGGGCAGTTGCCGGCGACGAGGCATCCAAGGTGTTGCCCAGGCTTCCGGGAAACTGCGGGATGCGTCTCCAGGCATCGCGCAAGCTCACCCACTGGCCCCACAACGAATCAGTGCGCCAGCGATCCGCGAGCGAGGTGGGCAGCCAGCCGCGCCCGTCGGCACCGATGAACCCGCCAGCCGCCGCGACGGCGAGGTGCACCCAGCCATCGTCCCCCGTGGCCACCCGCGACAGCACGGTGCGGGCGTCCCGCTTGGCCATGCCGCCACTGGCCAGCAGGGCACAGTCATGACGCTCCACCCCCTCCAGCAGGGCGGACATCGCGCTGACGGCTTCCAGCGCCGTCCCGAGGCCGGCACGATTGACCAGGGTGGTCTGACGCGGCTCGGGCCATGCCGGTGGGGTGGGGCTGGGCTGTTCGGCAAGGAGACGATTCCCGCGCAGGGGCAGGGCCACCTCACGGGGCAGGACGACGGTGTCGTCGCCGAGGGGACGCAACAGGCGGTGGGCCAGCGCCATCTCGACGGGAGTCGTCGCAGTCTCGGGCGTCACCGTGCGTCGAGCATTGGGGAGGTGTCCGGTGGGGGACCACACCAGACGCTCCAGCACGGCGTGCGCCTTGGGGCCCGCGGCAGCCAGTCTCTCGGCCACTTCCTCAGAACTCATGGGCATGACGGACACCGGTGCCAACCCGGCCGGGTATCCGGGCAGGTGAGTGGTGACGACCTGAATGACGTGCAGGTGGCCGGAATCCTCCAGGACGAGAACCATGTCGAGCAGATCGGAGACGCCGTCCGCGACATCGGCACGAATCGTGTCGGGCTTGGGCGGCCATCCCTGGCAGATGGCGTCAGTCAGTTCATCCAGCGTGAGGTCTCCCAGTGCCGCCAGGGCGGTCAGCAGGCTCAGTCGCCACCGATCAAGGCTGGAAATGGCGGCATTGATGGAGGCGTGGGTGCCAGCCCGCGAAGAGACCTCAGCGAGGTCGCGTGGGGTGGGATTCGCCAGGTCGGGACGCAGGGTCAGAAGCCGAGAGAGCCTCTGGGCGTCCAGACCCCGAATCGTGGAGGCAAGGGTCGTCGGTTCATCAACCGCACTCATCGACGTGGCCTCGGATCCCGAGGCGTCAGCTGACGATCAATGAGGAGGAGCCCGAGTGCGAGCATCACGACGCATCCCAGGCGAGACATCCATGCGAACTGGGCCGGCACGGTTCGTACCGGCGACTCGATCGCGCCACCGATGATGATGACGACCGTCACAGCGGTGAGAGCCTTGCTGAGGCGTCCAGCGGCGAATGGGTGACGCCATGCCAACCACCATGCGAGGAGCAGTGCCGGTATCGACAGTGGGGACCACACGCATCCCAGTGCGAGCACGACGATCCACGGCCATCCCAACGCTCGACACAGGTCCATGATGGACCGGCTGCCGGCGGTGGCGGGCATGCGCGGATCAAGTCGCCGGGGCATCCGGACGGTCTTGAGACGCGGCGGGGGAACCGTCGAGACGGGGTCTCCCGCCGGAGCTGCCCAGGTCGAGGAGCTACTGGCCAACCGGCTTGTGCGGATGGGTTCATGCGGATCTCGATGCTCAACACGGGGGCCGGTCAGTCCTGCCTGGGTGGAGAACGGGTCATGGGGTTCGCGGTGGCCTCGACGACGCGGTATCAACTCGGCCAGCGGGCGGTAGTCCCCACCCTGGTAACCACGGGGAGCGACTGATGGCTTCCCGGCAGCCGGGTTGGCAGGAAGGCTCGGGGTCTCGAGAGGAGTGACCCGAGGAGCTTGGAAGGCACTCGGAGCAGGACGGGAGCCGACGACGTCTACGGGTGCTCCCCTGACGGTGTTCTGTGCCATGTCTCCATGGTAGGGGGTAGATCTGACCAAGCGGTGCGCTCAGTGTGTGCGGGTCAACGCTCACAGGAGATGATTGTGATCGCTCAGAAACGCTCACGTGGCCATAATCTCAACCTAGACACGAAGCGACGCGCGGCGTGGCCGCGCATGTGAGGGAGGGCCGACATGGAGGTCATCATCTGCCCCGACGAGCAGGCCGTCGGACGGATTGCCGCCGAGCGCATTGCCAGGGTTCTGGCCCAGGCGAAGACACCGGTGCTGGGAGTGGCTACCGGGTCGACCCCGCTGACGACCTACTCCTCGTTGGCTGTTCTCGCTCAGGAGGGCAAGGCTGATTTCACCGGTCTGCGTGCCTTCGCCCTGGACGAATACGTCGGTCTTCCCGCCGACGACGAGCGCTCCTACGCCGCCACCATTCGACACACCGTCACCGAGCAGCTCGGTCTGGACCCGGCCGACGTGCACACTCCGGACGGCATGGCGGACGACCTCGAAGCGGCATGCGCGGATTATGAGAAGGCGATCCAGGAGGCCGGCGGCGTCGACGTCCAGATCCTCGGTATCGGGGCCAACGGTCACATCGGATTCAACGAGCCAACCAGCTCGCTGTCCTCGCGGACTCGTGTCAAGACCCTCGCTGAGCGGACCAAGGCCGACAATGCTCGCTTCTTCGAGGAGGGCGAGAAGGTTCCCAGTCACTGCGTCACCCAGGGGCTTGGGACGATCATGGACGCCCGCAATGTCGTTCTGCTGGCCGTCGGGGCCAACAAGGCCGATGCCCTCGCCGGAGCCGTCGAGGGCCCGGTCTCGGCGATGTGCCCGGCCTCGGTGCTGCAGTTCCACCCCCATGTTCTCGTGATCGCCGACGAGGCCGCGGCCTCCAAGCTGGCGATGGCCGACTACTTCCGATGGACTGACGGCCAGCGGGGTGATCTCCCCGGCGCCATGTGAGACCCGTCGGTGTGACGCTCCCAGCCCGTCGGAAACCTTCCCGTCGGGCTGTGGAAAGATCGCGGGTGGTGGACCGTCGACAAGGCTGTAGCCTTGTATGGCGGTCCATTGACCGTCATGACCAGAAGGAGTGAGCCAGAGATGCCAACCGGAAAGGTGCGTTTCTACGACGCCACCAAGGGGTTCGGTTTCCTGACGAAGGACGGTGGCGGCGACGTGTACGTCAACGCTTCCGCCTTGCCCGCAGGGGTGAATACCCTGAAACCCGGTCAGAAGGTTGACTTCGGGGTTGTTGAGGGGCGTCGAGGAGAGCAGGCCCTGTCCCTGCAGATCGTCGAGACCCCGGCCTCGCTGTCCAAGGCGAGCCGCAAGAAGCCGCGGGAGATGGCGGTGATCTGCGAGGACCTCATCAAGATGCTCGACAAGATGGGCAATGGCTACCGGCACGGACGTCATCCCGATCCGCGCACCGCCGGCGCGGTGGCCAAGATGCTTCGTGCTGTTGCCGACGAGTTGGAGCTGTGATGACACAGGTGACGTCGAGATCGCGCGCTGCGACCCGGGCCGTCAGGGTTGACGCGACGATCGCGAAGGCTGTTGACCAGGCCCGGGAAGCGGCCGAGCGTCGCGCGGGTGACTTCGGGGTCGGTGAGCACGTCGGGACGATCGTCGAGGACGAGCGCGTCCTGACCCATCTCTTCGAATGCCCGCATCCGGGATACCGGGGATGGCGGTGGGCCGTCACGATGTCGCGTGCCCTGCGCGGACGCAACGTCACCGTCAATGAGGTCGTTCTCATTCCGGGCGACGACTCCCTGCTGGCCCCCGAGTGGGTGCCTTGGCGCGACCGAGTGCGTGCCGGGGACATCACCGCCGGCACCCTCATGCCCACCGCTGACAATGATCCGCGCCTGGAGCCTGGTTATACCGGTGGTGAGCTTGCCGCCGACGAGGATCCGGCTGAGTGGGCTACCACCCGAGCTGTGGCGTCTGAGCTGGGGCTGGGCCGTGAGCGTTTGCTGTCGCGGGAGGGCCGTGACTCCACCGCTGAGCGTTGGCTCGCCGGTGAGGGTGGCCCTGACAACGCCATGAGTCGTCATGCTCCTGCCAGCTGCGTCACCTGTGGCTACTTCGTGCGCTTGCAGCACTCCCTGGGACGGGTCTTCGGGGTGTGTTCCAACGAGTTCTCGCCCTCTGACGGCTCAGTGGTCCACGTCGATCATGGCTGTGGCGGTCACTCCGACGTCGTCGAGAAGCATCGCGGTATCGAGCTGCCCGAGCCGGTCTTCGACACCATCTCGATTGACGACTCGTTGTTCGACTGAGTTGTGAGCCCCAGAGAGGGGCTCAGTGGCGGGATCGTCGCCAGCAGTATGCCGTGCCGACGATTCCCAGAGCAGTACCCGTCAGGCAGATCCAGAGCCAGTCGCGGTAGCCGTTCACGGTGAGGCGGTCGAGCATGATCCAGCAGACGATGGACGCCACCGCGAAGGCAATGGTTCCCACGATGCCGACCGTCACCCCGTTCTCATCGACAGGGGCGACATTGGCCTGGGTTAGCAGGTGTTCACGCTGGTTGGCCACGGTTCCATCGTAATGCCCTGCAACATGGCCGTGACATGTCATCCCTAGAATGCCCCCGTGCCCAGCAACACCTCATCAGCAAGATTCGACAATTGGTTTCATCTCACGGAACGAGGATCGACGAGATCGCGCGAGATCCGCGGCGGCCTCGTCACCTTCTTCACGATGGCCTACATCCTGGCCCTGAACCCTCTCATCATCGGTACCGCGGCGGACAAGAACGGTAAGCTCCTCAACGGGGCTCCGAAGTTCCTCGACGCCGCCGGCACCACCCTCAACACGGCTGCCATTGACGACAACAAGATGATGGTCATGGCCGTCACCGCTTTCGTGGCTGCGATCACGACGATTGCCATGGGTATCTGGGGACGATTCCCGATGGGTATCGCGACCGGCCTTGGCATCAACTCCCTGCTTGCCTACGTCGTTGCCCCGACGATGACCTGGTCCCAGGCGATGGGCCTGGTGGTGTGGGAAGGCGTCCTCATCCTCGTCTTCGTCCTCACCGGCGTCCGAGAAATGATCTTCCGGGCCGTCCCGAACTCTCTACGCTCGGCGATCAGCGTCGGAATTGGCCTGTTCATCGCCTTCGTTGGTTTCGTGGACTCGGGCGTCATCCGTCGCGGCTCCGGCACCCCCGTCACCTTGGGCGTCGGCGGCAGCCTGGAGGGTTGGCCGATCTTCCTGTGCCTGTTCGGATTCCTCCTTCTCGTCGTGCTGCACCAGCGTCACGTCAAGGGATCCATGCTCATCGCGATCATTGGTACCTCCCTGCTCGGAGTCATCATTGAGGCCATCGCTCACCTGGGACCGCAGGGCGAGAAGAATCCCACCGGCTGGGCCCTCAACGTCCCACGGCTGCCCGGGGCGGATGACTTCCGCCTGCCAGACCTAAGCCTGCTGGGTCACGTCGACCTGTTCGGTGGCTTCCTGGTTGACGGTCACTTCCACGTCGGAGTGTTCCTGGGGACCCTTTTGGTCGTCTTCTCCCTCATGCTCGCCGACTTCTTCGACACCATGGGAACGGTTGTCGCCATCGGTGACCATGCCGGCATCCTCGACGAGACCGGCAACCCCGAGCACCTCAAGGGGATCCTCGTCGTCGATGCCCTGGCTGCCGTCGCTGGTGGTCTCGGGTCGGCCTCCTCGGCCACCGGTTACGTCGAATCGGCCGCTGGCGTGGGGGAGGGGGCGCGAACGGGTATCGCCTCCATCGTCACCGGTATCGGATTCCTGCTGGCGATGTTCCTGTCCCCGATTGTGTCGATCATTCCCTCGGAGGCAGCCGCGCCGGTGTTGGTCTTCGTTGGATTCCTCATGATGGCCCAGGTCACCCACATCGACTGGAAAGACGTCGAGGAAGGTCTTCCGGCCTTCCTGGGCATGGTGCTCATGCCGTTCGCCTACTCGATCACGACGGGCATCGGCGCTGGCCTCATCATGTTCTGCATCACCAAGACCATCGCTGGCAAGGCACGCAAGATCCATCCGCTGTTGTGGGTGGTTGCGGCCCTCTTCGTGGTCTACTTCGTCCAGTCCCTGCTCATGAGACTGTTTGGCCAGATGTGAGGCTGGTGGGTTGAATCCCACCGACGGTGTCCGGTTGCCAGACCACCAAGAGGTCTGGTGCCGGGCGCCCCAGGTCGCCGGCGAGGTCCATCCATCCCGGATATGAGTTGAGGAATTCCAGGATGGCGTCACCCTCGCCTCGCCGCTCGGCCGGTATCTTGTCGACGACATCAGCCAACCCAAGCCGAGTCGTCAGTACCTGCCCGGTGCGCGCATAACCGATCCTCATGCCAGGTGCCGGTCGCAGCGGAATCTGCGGTTCCCCTACCATGAGCCGCTTGATGGCACAGGTACTGGACAAGCCGACAGCGGCGAGGTCGAAATCAAGCTCATCGAGCCGCGCCACCGACATCGGGATCTCGGTCCATCCCCACGACAGGTGGGTCAACCACTCATTGACGAGTCGCCAGCACCGTCCCAGGCGATCAGGCTCGATGAATCGGCCACGAACCAAGTCCTCGACATCATTGGGAGTTGGCCATCCCACAGGCAGCATCGGTCCCTCGACATTGGGCTTGTGGAGCGGGTGGAACGGGCTGCGCCGACCTGATCGACAATGGTGGTGGACGGGTACGCTGAATGTGGCCTCGGTCCACTTGCGCAGTTTCGCCGAGAGGCCCTCGTCAGCCCCAAACATGTCGCGAACTTCGTCGATCGCGATGGCGTTGAGCCTCAACCCACTCATGGCTACAGATTATTCGCCATGAGGTCGACATAAGGTGTAATCCATGAATCCACGCTCTAGGCAACACATCATCCGCGGGGTTCTCATCATCCTCGTACTGATCGTCGTGGTGGGATCCCTGCTGTGACAGGTCGATCCGACATGGCAGGATGTCTTTTCGTGACCCGACGATCCTGGCCCCGACGTTCCCGCAGCGCGAGTGCGCTGGTGGCCCTGGGATGCGCCTGGGGATTGTCGGCTGGCCCTGCTGCCGCCGTCGATCTAACCATCACGACGGACAAGAAGCTTGGCATCCCGGTTGGCATGGCTGCCGACCTCGACAATGACTGCTACTGGGTCACCGATGGTTCTCCGTCGACGGTCCACTCCCTGCTTGCCCTCGACAAGACGGGCAAGGAAGTCCATCGGGTGAGGTGGGAGCCAGCCTTCCACGACGTGGAGGCGATGGCGTGGGCCAATGGCGTGCTCTACGTCGCCGACATCGGTGACGAGAAAACCAGGCGCCGCGGCATCCGCGTGATGTCTCCCACCTCGACGGCAGCCAGTCAATCCACCTACTACGAGTGGATGTTCACGTACCCCGACGGCGCTCACGACGCCAAGGCCATGGCAGTCAGTCCCAAGGGGAGCTTCTACATCGTCACTGACGGTCCCCACCCGGCGATCTACCGTAGTGGCCCGCAGGTCAGTCGCACGGAGTCCAACCCGCTCGAAAAGGTGGCGGACGCCCCCGCCGGAGTCAAAGACGCCACCTTCCTGCCAGACGGGTCACGGCTGGCCGTGCTGACCGACCATGAGGTTCGGGTCGTTGACGCCTACTCCTGGAAGACGGTCGCCAATGCGGCGTTCTCGGGCGGGCAGACCATCACCACAGACACCACTCAGAAGACCCTGGAGATCGCGACCTCCGGCAACAAGGTGCGGGAAATCGACTTCCCGACGACGCTGACCTCGATCTCGCCGACCCCCTCGTCGACTCCGAGTGCCAAGGCAGGGGCCACCCAGGCCAGTGGCAAGCCCACCTCCAAGGCGCGCTCGGGCACCTTTATCGCGGTGTTGGGAGCGGTCGCGGTGGCGCTGTGTGCCGGCGTTGTGACCTTCGTGTACGACCGCTCCCAGGACATCACCTGGCGACACCGTTAGTCGTGGTGCTCCAGTAGCCAATCCAGGCAGGCCGTCAACGCCTCGATGTCGCCGGGTTCGATCGAGCTGAAGGTGGCCACTCTGATCTGATTGCGGCCCAGCTTGCGATACGGCTCGATGTCGAGGATCCCGTTCTCGCGGGCGCGGGCACACAGCTGGGTGGCGTCGACGGACTCGTCGATGTCGATCGTCACCACCACCGGGCTGCGTAGCGCCGGATCGGTGACGAAGGGGGTTGTCAACGGGTTGTCCTCAGCCCAGCGGTAGAGGATCCCTGAGGTCGACGCGGTGCGGGATGCCGCCCACGTCATGCCGCCGTTGTCCAGCAGCCAGCGGCACTGCGCCTCCAACATGACGAGGGTGGCCAGCGCGGGAGTGTTGAGGGTCTGATCTGCCCGGCAATTCTTCACTGCGACGCTCAGATCGAGCATCTGAGGTACCCAGCGAGCCGAGGTAGTCAATCGTTCCGAGCGTTCGATCGCTGCTGGTGACAGAATTGCGAGCCACAACCCGCCGTCCGAGGACAGGTTCTTCTGCGGTGAGAAGTAGTAGGCGTCAGTCTGCGCCACGTCTGCAGTAACTCCGCCAGCAGCTGACGTGGCATCGACGAGGACCAGGGAATTCTCGTCAATCTCATCCGGTCGACGGATCGGGGCGACGACCCCGGTGGAGGTCTCGTTGTGAGCCCACGCATATGCGTCGATCTCTCCCAGAGCTTGTGGCAGGGCGAGCTCGCCGGGCGGGGCCTGGAAAACTGCCGGATCTGCGAGAAAGGGAGCCCCCTGCAGGACCGAGGAGAATTTCTTCGTGAACTCGCCATAAACGCCTGTCGCGGCGCGCTTCTCCACCAGGGAGACGGTCGCCATGTCCCAGAAGAGGGTGGCTCCGCCGTTGCCAAGGGCAACCTCATATCCGGCGGGAAGGTCGTAGAGGGTGGAGAGTTCCTCGCGGATCGCGGCGACCACATGGCGGACAGGTGGTTGGCGATGGGAGGTACCCATCACTGATCCCGGTTCGGACAAACTGGCCACCACCTCCCGTCGAATCCGGGACGGGCCACACCCGAAACGGGGGTCGGAGGGCAGGAGGTCATTGGGAATCCTTGGCTCAGCCATGGTCCGATCCTCGCAGATCTTGGTGCTGACGAAGCTCGTGTTCACGCTGTGACCATGTGGCAGCATGTGGGAAAACCCGCTGTCAAGGAGGCATCGATGATCAGCCGTATTGCTTCGCACCACGTCGTCGCCCGTGACGGAAGTGATTCACCGGCAACGATCACCGTCGAGGCCGGACGCATCACCAAGGTCGGGGAGGGGATCGATCCGCAGGCTGAGCTCGTCGACGAGTGGATCCTGCCTGGCTACGTCGACACCCATTGCCATGGTGGCGCCGGTGTCGACTTCACCGATCCCGACCATGACGCCGCCGTGCGAGCCGTTACCTACCACCGCAGCCAGGGTTCGACGACCCTCTTCGCCTCCACGGTGACCGCCGCCATTGACGACGTCGTCGACCAGATCGGACGACTCCGTCAACTCATTGACGAGGACGAGATCGCCGGCATCCACCTCGAGGGCCCCTTCCTTGCAGAGTCACGCAAGGGTGCCCACGCTGTCGAGCTGTTGTGCGACCCCGACCCGGTCTCGGTGGATCGACTCATCGAGGCAGGAGGGCCTGCTCTCAGGATGGTGACGATTGCTCCGGAGCGCGAGCACGGTCTGGAGGCCGTCGCGACCTTCAGCAAGGCGGGGGTGCATGCCGCTATCGGTCATACCGAGTGCGACAACACCACTGCCAGCGCTGCCGTCGATGCCGGATCCGATGTCATCACCCACCTGTTCAACGCGATGCCGTCCATCCATCACCGCAAGCCCGGTCCGGTCCCGCCGATGCTCACTGACCCGCGCGTGGTCTGCGAGCTCATCTGTGACGGCGTGCACCTGGCACCAGACGTCATTCGGATGGCCGTTTTGGCTGCCGGACCGCAGCGCATCGCTCTGGTCACCGACGCCATGAGCGCCACCGGTCAACCTGACGGCGACTACATTCTGGGCAGCCTGCCGGTGAAGGTTGTCGACGGCCGCGCCCGACTGCTGGACGCTGACGGTTCGCTGGGAGCGATTGCAGGATCCACTCTGACGATGGGTCGCGCAGTCGAGTTCGTCACCTCGGTCGTGGGACTGCCGCTGGGGCAAGTTGCCGTCATGGCGGCCACCACACCGGCCGAACTCCACGGTCTGAGCGACGTTGGCATCCTGGAGGAGGGGCGCTGGGCCGACATGTGCCTCACCGACGAGAAGGGTCGTCTGGTCCGCGTCATCCGTCGCGGTGAGTCCGTCTGACGATCACGACAGGTATTTGAGCACTAAACTTCCTGACGGGGGGTCGCTCGGGCATGAGCAATGACGCCCCGACCGTTTTGTCAGACAATCTGTCCGATGGGCAGGTGGACAGCGACGCCCCTCGGCTGTGAGGGCGGGGAAGAGGTGCACCGTGAGCAGTGAGCTCGTCGATACAACGGAGATGTATCTGAGGACTCTCTACGAGCTGCTCGAGGAGGGTGTCGAGCTGCGCCGCGCCCGTATCGTCGAGCGACTGCACCAGTCCGGCCCTACCGTCTCCCAGACCGTGGCTCGTATGGAGCGTGACGGACTCGTGGTCGTCGAGTCTGACCGTTCGATTTCGCTGACGCAGGAAGGCCACGACGCGGCCGAGGCGGTGATGCGTAAGCATCGTCTGGCCGAGTGCCTGCTCACCGAGGTCATCGGTCTTCGCCCCGACCTGGTCCATGACGAGGCGTGCCGTTGGGAGCACGTCATTTCCGGTGAGGTTGAGAAGCGCCTCACCGAGATCCTCGACAGCCCTGATGTCTCCCCGTACGGTTGCCCCCTTCCTCCCGAGCAAATCGGTCGTCGTCCGGACGACTCCGCCCGTTTCCACGACGACTCCAAGCCTCTCGACGAGATCATTGCCGAGGCCGGCTGCCCGGTCAGTGTGACCATCACCCGGTTGTCGGAGTTCTTCCAGGCCACCGAGGGCAATCTCACCGACGTCTACGCCGCTGGACTGTTGCCGGGCATGAGCATCGAGGTCAAGGATGATGCCGACGGCATCCGTCTGACGGGTCCCGACGGTTCGGTTGTCGTCGATCCGGAGGTCCTTTCCGGTCTGTTCGTCGTCCAGAACTCCTGAATCGCGGTGACGATGCCGCAATGAGTGTGTCCCAAACCCTGCGGCCCCGTCAGCTGCCAGATCTAAACCAGATCGCGACGCTCTGTGAGGCGGGTTGGTATGACACCGCCGATTCCATGTTACGGATGACGCGGGCGTCCGAATCCGACGATCCCCACTTGGTGCAGGCCGCTGCTGTGACGGCCGTGGCTCGCAGAGTCCTGGCCCTCGACGCCGAGGATTTCGAGGAGATCGGGGACCCCCTGCCTGCTGATCTGCGATCCCGTCTCACCGCCGCGGGTTTTCCGCACCACCCGCGGGCAACCGAGAGGGGAGCACTGGGAGACCTGGTGCCCCTCTACGAGCTCATGCTCGAGGTCCTCGACATTCGGATGCACCGCGAGGAGCCACAGCAGGTCGTCGTGACCTGCCACATCCTGGGAGAGTACCTGGGTCAGCTGGCCTGGCAGTCGGTGCTGGGAGACGGCGGGGACCCACTCACGCTGCCCGGCAAGGTGGGGGAGAAGTGGGGAGTCGACGGCCAGGACTGCGCCCACACCTCGGCCATGAACGCGACGGCTCGGCGCAGCCTTCATGCTGCTCAGGGTGATGAGGAGGGCTACACCTCGTATCTGGACAAGTTCCATTCCAGGTTGGGTGAGGCCCTGGGGGTGTGTGCGATGAACCATGCCACCATTGATGCCGGTGAGCGTCCTGACGTCGGTATCACTTGTCCGCACCCGTGTCAGTGGGTGCTCGCCGGTACGTGGGAGGAACGCCGGGCCCTGGACGCTCGGGTGCGTCTGGCCCGTATCTTCCAGGAATCTGGCCTGGTGGCCCTGCGCCATCATGCCCCAGTGGGGCATTTCTTCGGGGTGCCGTCGGGCAACGAGATCGGCAACGCCTGGGTGACGACCTGGAACAAGCTCAACGAGCAGTGGGCGGACGGGTCCAACCCGATGCTGGACCCCTCGACTCCCGGCTACGACGTCGACGTCTCCGACGAGGCACTGCCCGGCCTGTCCCGTGTGGTGTCGGTCATCGCCGCGCGACCCATTCGCGCCGGTCATCTGCTACGTGATCTGGGAGCGACGGCGATTGCCGAGTTGAAGGCCGTGTGACATTTAAGTCGGCATGGCACCGAGCGCTGCGACATCCAGGTGAATCACGGATCGGCACATCGGGAATACACCAGCTCCTGACGCTGTTGCACCAGACATGGGCCGAGGCGCCACGGCGTTGCGGTCGACCGAACCCAAACGATTACCGGGAGGTACAACGTGGCTACCGTCGCATTGACCAAGGACAATTTCTCCTCGACCATCGATTCGAACGATGTCGTCCTCATCGACTTCTGGGCATCCTGGTGCGGGCCGTGCCAGCGCTTCGCGCCCATTTACGAGGACGCCAGTGAGCGTCACACTGACGTGACCTTCGCCAAGGTCGACACCGAGGACCAGCAGGAGCTGTCCGCCGGTCTGGAGATCACCTCCATCCCGACGATCATGGCCTTCCGCAACGGTTACCTCGTCTTCCGTCAGTCCGGCCTGCTGCAGGGCCGTCAGCTCGACGAGCTCATCGAGAAGGTCAAGGAGATTGACGTCGAGGATCTCAAGAAGCAGGCCGAGGCCCAGAAGCAGGGCTGACACCAGGTTTTCTCATTCCCGCCAATGTGTGCGGACACGGGGTCGGCGACAGGGTGGTAACGTCCTGCCGTCGACCCTGCTTACGTCATACGTGATTGAGCCATGGATGCCAGGTAGGTCGCGGTGCCGAGCGCAGTGGTGCGTCGGTGCGACATCCCGTCCATAGGAGTTGTCCGTGACATCGAGAACCGCGGTCGCCAAGCTCGTCGAGACGACGCAACCGGCAGGCCCGAAACGCCGCATTGGTGTGGTGGCGGCGGTCGCCACCCTGGGCTCACTGCTCTTCGGCTATGACACCGGGGTCATCTCCGGCGCCCTACCCTTCATGTACCTGCCACATGGTGCTGGTGGTTTGGCCCTGACGGTGGGCCATGAAGGTGCCATCGGAGGAACGCTCACCCTTGGTGCGGCCTTCGGTGGGCTCATCGGCGGCATGATGAGCGATCGCTGGGGACGCCGTCACAACCTGCTGACCCTCGCTGTCTTGTTCATCATTGGTGCTCTCGGCACGGCCGTGGCTCCCAGCATCTGGGTGATGTACCCCTTCCGGGTGGTGCTCGGCTTTGCCGTTGGCGCGGCCTCGGCAACGGTGCCGGTCTATCTGTCGGAGACCTCTCCGAAGCGGATGCGTGGTCGCATCGTCGCTCTTGACCAGTTCATGATCGTCTTCGGTCAACTGTTGGCCTTCTCCGTCAATGCCGCCATTTCTGCGGCACATGGCGGTCCGATCCTGACGGTGACGGCAGATCCGTCCGGCCGACTCGCTCCCGGAACCTATTCCTGGGACAAGCTGCAGGCCATGGCAACGTCCCATGGCGGAACGATGAGTGACGAAGCTTTCCACACTTTCGTCATGCAGCTGTCGGTGTCTGCCGGATCTGGTGGAGCTTGGCGGTGGATGCTCGTGGTGTGCACCCTGCCGGCTGTTGCCTTGTGGATCGGCATGCGGAGGATGCCTGAGTCGGCGCGCTGGCACTTGAGCCACGGTCGGCTGCAGGAGGCGATTGCATGTCTGAAGCAGGTGCGCGTCGAAGGGGTTGACGAGCCGATCGTCGACGAGGTCACCGAGATGGTCGAGCTCAACGGTGAGGGCGGCAGACTTACTCATCGCCAGCAGTGGGCCGTCGTCATGGAGTCGCGGTGGACGCGTCGTCTTCTGCTCGTCGGAATCTTCCTTGCTGCGGTCAACCAGACCACAGGTGTCAACACCGTCATGTACTACGCGCCGAAGGTGCTGGAATTCGCAGGGATGAGCACCCAGGCCTCGATCATTGCCCAGGTGGCCAACGGCGTCATGTCCGTCATCGGCGCCGGTGCTGGACTGTGGCTCATCGAGAGGTTCGATCGTCGGCACCTGCTGATCTTCGACGTCACCGCTGTCGGTGTCTGTCTGCTCGGGATTGCCGCCACCTTCGGATTCGCCATTGCTCCGCATATGGGCAAGGGTGTGCCGACATGGGCGCCCATCCTCGTGCTCGTCCTCATGAGCATCTTCATGCTCATCGTCCAGTCCACCAACGGCACGGTGGTGTGGACCATGCTCGGTGAGATGTTCCCGACCCGGATGCGCGGAGCCATGAATGGTGCCGCGGTGTTCTGCGGATGGCTGGCGAACGCGACGATCACCTGGACGTTCCCGGCCATGCTGGCAGGGCTTGGTGGTGCCGGAACCTACCTCACCTACGGCATTGTCAACCTCGTCATCGCGCTCATCCTGGTCAAGGTGATGCCGGAGACACGGGGACGCTCGCTGGAGGAGATCGAGGTCGAGATGAAGCGGCGGTACGCCTAAGGGCGGCCCCGATAGGATTCGAACCTACGACACATGGTTTAGGAAACCACTGCTCTATCCCCTGAGCTACGGGGCCCTGCCCACGAAGGGCCACACCAGCCTAGTCCGGTGTGGTGGGCAGGGCCAACCCGCCTCTCAGATGGACCGGGATGTCCTGTCAACCTCGTGGGCCACGCAGGCGGGCCTCGCTACACTCGGTCATCAACACCTGACCGCCAAACACCTGCGATGGGAGTGGGGATGACCCAGCCCAGGCCCGAGCGTCTCGACGTCCTCTTCATCGGTGCTCATCCCGACGACGAGTCCGGTTTGCTCGCTGCTTTCGGACGGTGGCGTCACGAGTGCGGAGTGAAGGTGGGCGTCGTGTCCATCACCCGTGGTGAGGGTGGCGGCAATGCGGTTGGCAGCGAGGACGGCCCGCTGCTGGGTCTGCTGCGGGAGAGGGAGGAACGCAGTGCCCTGTCCCTGGTGGGCGTTGAGAGGTTCTTCTACCTCGACAAGGTCGACTTCTACTACACCGTTTCGGCGCCCCTCACGGCTCGGGTGTGGGGACACCTCGACACCCTCTCTCGGCTTGTCAGGGTGGTCAGGGCGACCCAGCCTTCGGTCATCATCACCATGAATCCAGCCCCGATGCCGGGGCAACACGGCAACCATCAGATGGCCGGTCGGCTGGCCGTCGAGGCCTATCTGGCGGCGGCTGATCCCACCTTCGCGCCCGACCAGGTCGAGGTCGAAGGACTCCAGCCGTGGCAGGTGTCACGGCTCCTCCTGGACTCTTTCGGCGGGGAGCGCCCCACTGGCCCGGACGCAGCCCTGGTGCCTGAACAGGCTGATGCCAGCACCGTTTACGCGCTGTGGGAAGGGGCCACTGACGATGCCGGTGTGACCTGGGCCCACCATCAGCGTCAGGCTCAGCGGAGATTCATCTCCCAGGGCTGGGCATGTCTGGGAGATGTTCCCACCCAGCCCCATCTCATCGGTTCAACCTTCCTCAGTCAGGTGGCGTCCCGGGGCCCCCACCCCCAGATGGGGATCCCGGAAGCATCTCGCGTCGACGCCGTGCTCGCCGGTGCAGCAGTGCGGCAGGATGGCGGGTTGCCGCTGGGAACGACGGTTGACCTGGACCTTCCCGCGACGGCCACGGCCGGGCAGGTACTCGATGGTCGTCTCTCACTTTCCGGTGATCTGTCCGGAGTGACCCTCGAGACCGTCGCACCCGAGGGCTGGCAGGTGGAGATCGGAGAGATCGATGAGGTTTCCCCTGAGCCGGCGTTCACCACCGAGGTGAGGGTGACGATCCCGATGAATGCGTTTGAGGGGCCTGCTCGGGTCGGGCTGCGGATTCGTGCCGACCAGGGAGTGGGATACACCGACACGCGAGTCGTCGTCCTGCCATCTGTGAGTGCCCACCAGGATTTCCTGCCCCAGGTCAGCCAATATGAACAGTGGGTTGACTCAGTCGGGATGCCTCAGCTTTCAAGGCTGGTCAGGCCAGTCGTGACGCTGGGATCAGGGCTGACGAGGCGGCTGGGGTTGGTCGTCACCAATCACAGCGACCGAGAGCAGTCCGGCGACCTCATCCTGGACCTTCCCGAAGGGTTCGATGTTGCCTGTAGCCGCATCAGCTACGGTCCGTTGCCGCCGGGAGAGGCCTGCCGGGTCGAGGCGGAGCTGACGAACACCGACCCCACCCTGGAGACCGGCAAGTACGGCGGCGACTACGAGTACACCCTGACGGTGACATCGCAGGACGGTCAGTGGTCCACTCCGCAGTGGATCGAGCTGGTGCCGTCCACCCGTGTTCCCCACGCCCCACGTCCTCCCAAACTCGATGGTGCCTTCGACTCCGAGGTCTTCACCGGTGAGCCCATGGACATCTCCCGGGTCTGGGAAGGTGACGAGTGTGCGGCCATGCGTGACGCCTCCGGAAAGGTCTGGATGGCCTGGTGCGACGACTACCTCTACGTCGATGCGTCCGTTCATGACCCCAAGCGGGGATCGGTGTTGGCCAGCGCCGACTGCAAGGGCCATTGGCGTACGGATTCCCTGGAGATCGACATCGATCCGCAGGGGACCTCGGAGAACACCTCGTCCACCTTCAAGGCGGCCGTCATCCCTTTCACCTCAGACGTCGGGGCGTGGGCTCTGCGTGACGCCGACCAGCGTCAGGGTCCGGCCTGGCAGACCGCTCCCGGCATGAGATGGACGGCTCGACCGATTCCGGACGGCAGCCACATTCAGGTGGCCATTCCGATGTCGATCCTGCCCTCACCCATCGACCCCAACCACATCGGGGTGAACATCCTCTATTACGACACCGATTCCGACCAGACTGCCAAGAGTCGCATTGGTTGGTCGGTGTGGGGAGGGGTGCAGGGAGACCCCTATCGCTGGGGAGTTGCGGTCCTCGACGATCATCCCGGCCAGGGTCGGGACTGGCCGGTCGACGATCCTGTCATGCCACTGGACGCCCTCAATTCGGCGGATTCCCCGCAATCCATTGAGCAGGCCATGACGACAGGGATCGGATTGTCCGGGCTGGCACGTCTGGACTCGCGCCGGGCCGGGGAAGTCATCTCCGCGAGCTGGGTGGGGGACGCGGTCTCCGTCGGCCTACATGGTTGGGTCGGGGGAGTCGTCCACGTCCTACTGGTGGACCGACGCTCCCGCACTGTCACCTCCAGCGTGGCAACGGTGGACGAACCTGGTCAAGTGACCTTGACCCTGTCCCCGGAACGTCGCCCTGGGAGCCGGGTTCGCGTTCTGGCTGCGTGGATCACCGGTGACGGGGTGGCATGCTCCACCGCGCCGGTAGACCCTCCTCGATAGACTGGCCAGGTCCGTCTACCAGCAGGGGAGCAAGGATGAGCGAAGAAGGACTTGAAGCTGCACGCCAGAAGATGACCGAGGCAGGTGTCGATCCCGTCGCCATCAATGTCTTCACCTCCTACTACCACCAGCTCGAGACCGGTGTCACCGGACTCATCCGCGAGGACACCATCTCCCCGCTGACCGATCCGCTGATGCTCGACGACGTCGAACTCAGCGAGGAACAGGCTGCTGATGCCCTCGACAAGACCGTCATCATCAAACTCAACGGCGGGCTCGGAACCTCAATGGGGCTCGATCGCGCCAAGTCGCTGCTGGAGGTGCGTGACGGCAAGTCATTCCTCGACATCATCGCTACCCAGGTGCTGTCGGCCCGCAAAGAGTTCGGCGCCCGTCTGCCGCTGATGTTCATGAACTCCTTCAACACCCGTGCGGACACCCTCAAGGCCCTCGAGAAGTACCCGGACCTAGCCGTCGAGGGATTGGACCTGGACTTCCTGCAGAATCAGGAGCCCAAGCTTGACGCCGAGACTCTCGCCCCGGTTGAGTGGGAGAAGGACCCCTCCTTGGAGTGGTGCCCGCCGGGCCACGGTGACCTCTACACCGCCCTGCTCGGATCCGGTGTGCTCGACAAGCTCCTGGCGGCCGGGTTCAAGTACGCCTCGGTGTCCAACGGCGACAACCTGGGAGCGGTCCCCGACGGTCGTCTGGCTGGCTGGTTCGCTGCCTCGGGTGCCCCGTACGCCGCTGAGCTGTGTCGTCGCACCATCAATGACAAGAAGGGTGGACACCTGGCCGTCCGCAAGTCCGACGGCCAGCTCATCCTGCGCGACACCGCTCAAACCGCCGATGAGGAGATGGAGTACTTCACCGACGAGAACCGTCATCCCTACTTCCACACCAACAACTTGTGGTTCGACCTCGAGGCCCTCAAGAAGGTCCTCGACGAGCGTCACGGCGTGATGGGTCTGCAGATCATCCGTAACGAGAAGACCGTCGACCCGAAGGATTCCTCCTCGACCCCGGTCATCCAGATCGAGTCGGCCATGGGCGGTGCCATCGAGATTTTCGAGGGTGCCACTTGCATCTGCGTGGATCGTTCCCGGTTCCTGCCGGTCAAGACGACTAATGAGCTGTTGCTGCTGCGTTCCGACGTCTACGATCTCGACGACTCCGCTCACTTGGTCAAGATGACTGACGACACCTGCGCCATTGACCTTGACAAGGAGTTCTACAAGAAGGTCGGTGACTTCACCGACCGCATCGCGGAGCCACCGTCGCTGCGCAGGGCCACCTCTCTCACGGTCAAGGGAGACTGGACCTTCGGGTCGGGGGTCGTCGTCGAGGGAGATGTCTCTCTCAGCACCGAGAAGCCTCAGACGATCCCTGACGGCACCGTACTCACCGGCGAGATTCCCGGTGAGAAGTGACACCTGATCAGCAGTGTTGGGAAGCGGTGGCCGCAGTCCTCACCGGACAGCGGTTCACCGCCCCTGACGAGCCCGGTTGGGAGGCAGCCGACCTGGTGAAGTGGTTGGTCGGGTTGGGTTGGCCTGCCGGACGACTCGCGCAGCGGCGTGCTGAATGCCAACAGGCCGGTCGCTCGTGGCCCGATCCGCTTCCCGACGACCTGTCCACCGGACTTGAGTTCGCCCGCTATGGAGCGGTACTCGCCCAGGCGCGTCGGATCGCCGGGCTGGACGGGTTGAGCGCGACAGTGCATCGCGGCGCGGTGGTCATCGGGCCGGACGAGGCTCGTCTGTTGGCCGAACGACCACCGCACAGCGTGTTGCACTGAGGCGGCTCACTGAACCGGACGGGACCGCAGCTCGTCGCGGATCTCGATGAGCAGATCGGCGGTGGTGGGGGCGGCAACCGCCTCCTCCTCGGTGTGCTTGAGCTTCTTCGTGGCGATCTCCACGGGCTTGATGAGCCCGAAGTAGATGACGAGGGACATCACGAAGAAGGAGATGACGTCGGTGATGAAGGCGCCGACATGGACTCCACCGGGTACCCAACCTGAGAAGTTGGGGGTGCCGCCGATCCTGCCGAGCAGATCCATGATCACTGTGGTGAACGACTTGACGACGGTGGAGAACGCGCCGCCAAGGATGAATGCCACGGCGAGCTCGATGAGGTTGCCGCGCATCAGGAAGTCCTTGAATCCCTTCACAGGGCTCCTTTCGGGTTGTGGTGTGTGCCCAATGGCCTCGGGCCCGTCGAGAACCATAATGGGACATCAGAGGTGCGGCTAAAACCGTTCACGCTGTTTCGTCGGATGCGAACTCATTCCACAACCAGTCCCAGGGGCTGTCCTTGGCCTGCCACGGCGATCGCCGCGGCATCGGCGGATCCGGTGGACACCACCACTAACTCCGTGGACGGGGAGCCTTGCGTGAGTCCACCTCCGCTGGTGGGCAGGCTACGGATGATCGCGCCATGGGTCAGGACGTGCGGTGTCCCATCCTCGCCGGGGGAGACGACGGACACCCGCTGGCCCACCTGCAGCATCCCGACCATCGACGAGTCGACAAGATGGATTCCTACCAGGGCTTTCCCGGATCCGACGCTGGAGCCGGACAACACGGCAGACGTCGTCAGGATCGTCCCCTCAGTGATGCGAGCCGATGCTTGGCGGCCTTCCACCTGAGCGAGGGTGACTGTTTCATGGGGAAGGATGGCAGGATCCACTCGGACGGTACGTAGGTCAGAGCGTTGAATAGTGCGTCCACCCTCGATGGGACGGGCGGCAACGATGACCTCTCGTCCGGAGGATGTCGTGGCGATTCCGGGGGAGGCCACGAGCAGCACCGCCAGTGCGGCGAGAAGGGCTGCCAGGCCGCGTCGATGGCGCGCGACGAGGACATGCAGACGGCGTCGCGCGGTGGTCTTGTGCTTAAGAGTCGATTGTGGTCGGCGAGGGTCCTGGGAGTTCTTCGATGTCAGTCTCACACCCACAGTTATCGTCGGAGGAGACGAAATCGTTCAGTTGTCCACAGGGCAATTTCTGTCCACAGGCAGTTCACGTCCTGTCCGGACCCTCCACTCAGGACGCGCTGTCAGCAGTCTTCGTCGTCGAGGGGGATGACGAGGACGACTCGGACTTCGTCGAGGAGGAATCGGAGGAGGTCGAACTCTCGGCGGTAGCCGCTTTGGATGCTCCCTTGGTGTGGTTGTCGGTGGAGTAGAAGCCCGACCCCTTGAAGACCACGCCCACTGCGTTGAAGACCTTGCGCAGCTCACCCTCACAGGTGGGGCATTCGGTCAGCGAGGGGTCGCTGAACTTCTGCACGACCTCGAGGTCATGGCCGCAGTCGTTGCATCGGTATTGGTAGGTGGGCATGGTCTCCTCGTTCCGGCCCGATCGGTGTCAGGCGCCTGTCGAATGATAGGCGTACTGCCGGGTACCAAGAAATTCCGCGTCATTCACTGACCCAGCAGGTGCAGGCCAGTGGGAGTGAGAGCAGCGGTGACCGGCTCGTCCCATGGATCATGGGGAACCTCGTCGACGATCTCGTCGTCATTGACGACTGCCCACACCGGAACCCCAGGGGTTCGCTGGGTGAGGACGCGGTCGTACCAGCCGCCTCCCACGCCAACCCGGTACCCCGCCCGGTCGACCAGCAAGGCTGAACACAGCACGACCTCGGCCACGGTGATGGCTGAGGCCGGCAGCACAGGAGCGATCGGCTCGGGGATCTGCCACAGACCGGTACGTACGTTCTTGCCGTCGTACCACGCCCACGCTGGTTCGTGCAGGGAGTGACCGTGGCCGTCCGTCAGGACCGGAGCAAGAACCTGTTTTCCCATCATGACGAGGGTGTCTGCCAGTCCTACAGTGTCCGGTTCGTCCCCGCGAGACAGGTAGAGGGCGACCTTGTGAGCCCACAGCAGCCGACTCATGGCGTGCTCGGTGCGTCGGTCGTCCCTGCCCATTCGGGTCCGGTGGTCCACGGCTGCCCGGCGGTCACGGCAGCCACGTCGGAGCTCCTCCTTGCCGAGCCGAGGATCAGAGAAGTCCTCATTGGCTGGGCCGTGGTGCGTCATCACCCCCTCATAGTACGCCCTGGCCGAGTCGCTGTCGGGCAGACAGTGCAATGACCTCTAGGGTGATGCCATGGCGTTGTTCCACAGGAAGAAGCAGGTCGATGCCCCGGAGTCCGAGATGGAGCCCCTCGGTTTGCCGGGAGCGCCCGAGACGGACATGTCCGGGCGTCGGTCAGTCGTCGATCATCGCGACTACCTGTGCAGCCTCGTGCAGGCCGTTCCACCAGTCGCCATGAACTTGCCGCAGGCCGTGGGGCTGGCGGTGTGTGAGGACATCCACGCACCTCATGACGTCCCAGTGGTGACGACTGCCGTCATCGACGGGTATGCCCTCGATTCTGCGTCCACCAGAATGGCAGGTCGTTCTGGTGCCGTGGAGATCCAGATCGATCGTCGTCCTCCCACTCCGGTGACCCCGGGCACTGCTGTGCGCGTCATGGCTGGGTCGCTGTTGCCGGAAGGCACCGACTGCGTCCTCCCACTGGACCTGCTCGACGCCGACGGTGACATCGTGCTGTTCTCTCCGGTCAAGAGGTGGGCTGGGGCTCGCCTCGCGGGTTCGGACTACGGAACAGGTGAGGTTCTGGTCCGCAATGGGACGATCTTGCATCCGGGGATCATCTCGATGCTGGCCTCGGCCGGTATCGACGAGGTGTTCGTACGGCCGCGGCCCAAGGTCGTCATCGTCGCGGTGCGACCTGATGAGGATCAGCGCGAGGAGATTGAGAGGCGAGCTCGGGTCAATGGCGTCGAAGAGGTGGCCTCTCTCGATGCCACCGCTGCAGCCATCGAGTCCGCCACCCGGGCCCTTGACGTCGATGTCACCGTCATCTCCACCGACACCTCGAGCGACAACGAGTTGGCGCGGTTGCTCGCCAATGCCGGACGTGGTGCGGATCTCGTCCTCACCACCAGCGATCACATGGTTGTCGGTCAGCAGGACCCCGTCTCCTCGGTACTGCCACGTATGGGAGGTACTGACTTCGCCAGGGTAGCGATGGAGCCGGGGGCCAATCAAGGATTCGCCCTCATCGACCCGAGCCTGGTCCCCCTGGTCGTCCTGCCGGCAGGTCCTGGACCAGCTCTCATCTCGTTCATGGTGTTCGTGCAGCCTCTGCTGCGCAAGCTGTCAGGCCTGCCGCCGGCCGATGTGCTCAGGGCCGAGACGGATCGGCCGATTGCCCGTCACCCGGACTCCACCACCTTCGTCCCGGTGCGTCTGGCTCGAGTCGGAGGCCGCCCGGTCCTCTTGCGAGCGGGAATGGGTGATGTCACCCACACCATTGACCTGTCGATGGCCGACGCGATCGCCGTCGTCGGGGCGGGCGATGAGCCGGTTCCGACCGGTATGCCGCTGGTGTGCTGGCGGTTGAGGTGACGCCATGGCCTCATCTCGTCTGCCGTGGGGGGTGACGCTGCCACGTCACCACCATTGGCCGGTGACCCTGCAGGCTGGTGGGGTGGTTTTGCGTCCGCTTCGGCGAGCCGATGAGGTGAGATGGACGGCCACGCGCGAACTCGACTGGGAATGGCTCGCCCCTTGGGAGGCGACGAAACCACCGGGGTCCCACGAGCGCGTAGGTGGATATCTCGCGATGCTCTCCAGGAATCGCAAGCGTGCCAAGGAAGGCAGCAATCTGCCGTGGGCCATCGGTTGGGACGACGGATGGCCCGATCATCGGGCCACCAACCGTGCCACGACTCCGCTCATCGGTCAGCTGACGGTGTCGTCGATCTCCTTGGGATCGGCGATGTCATGCTCGATGGGCTATTGGGTGGCGTCCGCCCATGCGGGCAAGGGAGTTGCGCCGACAGCAGTGGCTCTGGCGTGCGACTACGTCTTCCAAGTGATGGGGTTGCACCGGGTCGAGATCTGCGTGCGTCCTGAGAACGTCAAGAGCTTGCGTGTGGTGGAGAAACTCGGCATGACAGAGGAGGGCATAAGGCCCGCTTACCTCCACATTGACGGTGAATGGCGCGATCACCGGGTGTTTCGTCTGCTGGCTGACGACTACCCCGATGGCGTCCTGTGCCACTACCTCGCCAACCACCTTCTGCCGGGGTCGCCGGTGGGTGAGGACGAGGACTGAACAACATCGTTGTGATTCGTTTTCCGACACTCCGCGTGTGGTCCACGCGACACGCCGAAGAGAGACCGTAGCGTGTCAATCGTGCAAGCCGTCCAAGCTGTTCTCATCGCCATCGTCCTCGTGGGATGGATCGCTTATCTCGTCCCCATGGTCGTCAATCGTCGACGTTCCCAAGAGGTGTCTGATGACAGGCACGAAGACTTCCCGGACACCATGAACGTGGTGTCCCGAGGCTTTTGCACAGTTACCCCTGACAAGACCGAGGACGGCCCCGAGGTGGAGCTGTCCACCCCGTACACCAGGTCGTACGCCCGTCGTGACTTGAGGCGGTCCTGGGCAGTGGCTGCCAAGCGTCGGATGGCGACGATGCTGGCGCTGTTGAGCTTGACGGTACTCTTCATGGTGCTTGCCATCGCCGACGTCACTCCGTGGTGGCTGGTGGCGGTCTTCGGCCTTCTGCTGGTCGGGTTTTTCGCCCTGGCGCGGTGGTCCGTGGTGGAGATGACGAAGCGTTTTGATCGTCGTTACGCCCTCATCGACAGGGGATGGGACGAGGACACCATTGTCTTGGAGGTGAAGACGGAGCCCTTTCGCACCGACGACGAGCCCACTTCCTGGACCATCGACCTCGACCGCCCGGTGACAGCCCCGGAGGGCTCGCTGTGGGATGACGTCGTCGTCACCGCTCCCACCTATGTCTCGACGCCGTTGAGCGCCCGGACCGTTCGCACCATCGACCTCTCCGCTCCTGGCCCGGTTCCTGGCCAGGTTGACACCCCCGTCGTCGCAGAGAAGCCGGTCGAGGCCTCCGACGACGAGCAGTCTGTCTCGGAGGTCCATGAGGGGCCATCGGGGATTGTCCGAATTGCGTCGGCCTGAGCACGGTTCCGACAGTCGCCAGATGAGGTGGCACAATGGCATCCGTGTTTTCCGGTCTGACGCTGTGCACGGTGCTTGCCGCGGTTGTCCTCCTCGTCTCGGGGGGCAGCAAGGTTCAGTCTCACGACACAGTCAGTGATGCCCTCGACGCACTCGGCCTCCCCGGTTCGCAACTGCCGTCGGGGGTGCTGTCCATGCTGCCCTGGGCAGAGATCGTGCTGGGGGCCCTGCTGCTCATCGTCGGTGGGGTGTTCGGAATCGTCGTCGCCTCCTGCGCTGTCGCGCTGTTCTGCCTCTACCTCGGCATCATCATTCGGGCAGTCGTGACGATCCCGGATCCGGTGGACTGCCATTGTTTCGGTGATCTTGCCCCCGGTGACATCGGAGCTCGAACCATCGTCCGCAACGTCTTGCTCGTCGCTGCGTCGGTGTTGGCCCTCATCGCGGCCATTGACGACCGTCGTCCGGCTATCGAGAGGATCATCAAGGCCTCAGCCGGTGACCTGTGGTGGTGGCTTGCCGCCGTGCTGACGGTCGTTGTCGTCGCGACGGTGCTCTACCGCCCGGTTGATGATGCGGCCGAGGAGGACGACGCCGAGGAGATCGCCGACTATGAGTCCGTGCCGATTCCGCTGGCATCGGTGACCGATGTCGAAGGACGCACCACGACCCTGCGTGGCCTGGTGGCGCAGCGTCCGGTTCTGCTGATCTTCGTCTCTCCCGGTTGCGGCCCGTGCGAGAGAGTCATGACGAAGGCTCCGGGATGGATGATGCTGTTGCCCGAGGTTGACGTGCGATGCCTGGTGACGAGCGAGTCTGTTCGCGAGGCACTGCCAGAGTCGTTGCGTCCGCTGTCCTTGGTTGACAAGGACGGGTCCACGAACCTGGTCTTCGAGGTTCACGGGTACCCGACGGCGTGGTTGCTGGGCGTGGACGGCCGTATTGCAGGTGGACCGCAGAAGGGTCCGTCAAACATCGAGACGATGGTCCAGGACATGCGCACAGCCCTTGATGACGTCGCCAAGGAGTCGGAAGAGTCCGGAGCTGACGAGGTCCTTGTCGACTGAGTCGCGCCCGTGGCGCGGGTTGCCCGGATGTGGTAGCGTAACCGCGTTGTTGGGGCATTGGCGCAGTTGGTAGCGCGTCTCGTTCGCAATGAGAAGGTCAGGGGTTCGAATCCCCTATGCTCCACCAGCAAGAAACCTCGCTGACTAGGAAGAACAGTTCCGGTCATGCGGGGTTCTTTCGATTTCTGGCTCATTGCGCCACCTCTCGCGGGCCCCCGGCGGTCCCCAACCCTTCATCGAGGCTGGCATTGAGCCTTGCCAGACCGGCAATGTCGGCGGCGGTGCCCAGGTGGTGCAGGTAGCGGTTCGTGGTGGCGATCGACTCGTGGCCCATCCATGCCTGCACGGTCCCCGGGTCGACGCCACGGGCCAACCAGAGGCAGGCGGCGGTGTGGCGCAGGTCGTGGATGCGACGGCCCTGGGCGGTGTGCTTCCAGTCGAGGGTGCGCACGACGGCATTGCGGTGCAGCTGGGCGCCCATGTAGGTGGTGAGCAGCAGGTCGTCGGGGCCCTTGCCCAGGGTGAACCGCTTGATGATCGGCAGCACCCGGTTGGCCACCGGCACGCGACGAGAACGGCCGCTCTTGGTGGCCTTCACGCCGACGCCCTCGGGGGCCGAGCGGCGCACCAGCAGTGCCGGGGACGGCACCTCCACGAAGTCACCGACCCGCAGCTCACGGGCCTCGGCCCAGCGAAGGCCGGTCCAGCCGAGGACGAGCATCACGTCGGCCAGCCTAGGGTCGCGCAGCGCCCAGGCGTCGTGGACGGCTTCGAGCTCGTCCTCGGTGAAGGGGTGCAGCTCGACGGGCGGGACAGAACTCTTCGGCACTCGGACTGCGGTGACCGGGTTGGTGGCGATCAGCTTCTCCCGCACCCACCAGGCGAAGAAGACCGACAGACTGGCGCGGTAGCGCACCACGGAGGTGTGCCCGAGCCCACGGGACAGCAGGGCCTCGAAGGAGCGAGCGACCTCGCGCCCCCTGACGGACGACACCTGCAACGCCATCATGCTGGTGGGCACCAGACGCAGCAGCTCGCGGTCGGTCTGCCAGGTCTTCGTCGCGACGGTCGTGCGACGGATCTCGAGCCAGCGGGGGAGCAGGTCACGCACCCGCTCCTTGCCGGCGCGAGGATCAATGCCCCCGTCCAGGGCGGCACGTTCACGGGTGAGCCAGGCGACCGCCTCGCGACGGGTGTCGAAGGTGCGGGTGGCGACCTTCACACGTCCGCTCTTGAGGTGGGCGCGGAAGCGCCCGTTGGGGGTCTTCTCGATGCTCACGCAGCAGCCCGCCTCAACCAGGCCTCCACATCGGCGCGCAGGTAGCGGGGGCAGGTGGACGACAGCCAGGTGCAGCGCGGCCCCTGACCGGTCTTGCGCCACCGGCACAGGGTGGACGGGGAGACGCGCAGCCAGACGGCCAGCTCGTCGCTGGTCAGGTAGTCGAAGGCGGTCTCGAGCCGGGGCGTGGTGTCCAGGCCGGGCAGGGTGTCGGTCTTGCTCATGGGTTCAGTTCTCCTTGGGGTGGGGGTGGGTGTTCTTGCGTGCGGCCTTCCACTGGTCGTACTCGCGGGCGCGGGCGGCGGCTGCGAGGGCGAGTGCTTCGTCGGTGGTGGTGTCCCATCCGGTGCCGTCGTAGGCCCAGTCGCGCAGGACCAGGGTGGTGTCGTCGTCCTGGTCGGTGAGCAGGTCGATGCTGTCCCAGTCGATGTGGCGGCCGTTGTGCTGGTCTGCCATGAGCTTCTGGAAGCGGGCACGGGCCCGGCGGAGGGCGCCGAGGGTGATGGAGTAGCGGCGGCTCTTGGTGGAGAAGTGGCCGCGGAAGCCGAGTTCGTGGGACCACTTGCCCAGGTTCCGGTACACGTCGAGACCGTCCTTGCCGACCGGGCCTTCCACACAGTCACCAGCACGACGCAGGTTGTCGCGGGCGCGGGCATGGCCGCACCAGGTGCGGCACAGCGCGGCGAGGTGGTCGAGGTGCGGGTTGGTGGTGCCGTGCTTCGCGGCGGTGGCGTCCTTGGCGGCGTACTTCGCGAGGTAGCCGGCCACCTGGGCGGGTTGCAGCTCGCGGTCGGGGTCATCGGGCCGGTGGCTGGTGCGGACGGGCTTGGCGTCGATCTGGGTGCCGAAGACGAGCAGCACTGGCTTGATGGACGGGTGCGGGGCGGGGGCGACGTAGGAGACGGCCGCGGCAGCGGTGCGGGCGGCGTCGGCCAGGAGTTCGGCGGTGAGGCCGGTGGGTGCGGGTGCTCCGATGCCCTGGGCGGCGGGGCCGTCGAGGCGGATGAGTGCGTGGAAGTGGATGGCGCCGCGGGTCTGCATCTCGGCGACCTTCGCGAACTGCACGGAGCACACGTCGTTGAGCTTCGACGGGGCAACGCCCACTAGTGCGGCGAGGTGTCGTCGGAGGGTGATGGTGAAGCGTCGCCACAGTTCGGGGGCCCACCACTGCCAGATGAGGTGGTGGTCGTAGCGGTAGCAGTCGGAACAGATCGGCTGCCCGAGCAGCGAGTCGTCTTCGGTATGCCGGGTGTTGCACCACATCGGTCGGCCGTGGGGGCAGAGCTGGCCTTCGCGGCGGGGGTGGCAGGGCCTGCCGCTGCGGGTGCCGTGGACGGGGCCGAAGGAGGGTGCGGTGAGGGTGAGGAAGACCAGGGGATTGTCGGCGACGCTGTCGGGGACGTTCTTGCCGCCGGTGACGCCGCAGCGGACCATTTCGAAGGTGTCTCGGGCGTAGAGGCGGGAACACGACGGGCAGACGGATTCGCGGCGGTTGCCGCAGCGCTGGAAGAGGACGCCGAGGGGCTGGTCGGTGGAGCGGAAGACGGACAGGATCTCGCCGGTGGTGGTGTCGATGCGGGTGGTGGAGCCGGTCAACCGGATGGGGTGCGTGCAGTAGCCGACATGCGCGGCGGCCTGGGCGAACTGGTCGAAGGTGCCGTCCTTGATGCGGGCCAGAAGGTTGGCCTGCCCGCGGGGGCTCAGGTCGACGTCGAGAGGGGCGGCCTCTCCAAATCCGTCGAAGTGGGCCCCGCGTGGGCGGTCATGCTGCGTCGCCCTCCTGCAGGTCGAGGTGGTCGTCGACGTCGACCGGGGCGGGCATCACCAGAGTGGTCTCGTTCTGGCCGGTGGTGCGGGGCTGGCGGGGCTTGCGCGGAGCCCGGGGCTTACGGACACGCGGCTCGGTGGTGACCTCCTGGACGATGTCGCTCACCGGGGAGGTGGCGGCGGGCAGGGCGGTCTCGGCGGCCTGCTGCGCAGTCGGCAGCACGACGTGGACCGGGGACGGGTAACGGTGGGCGAGGTCCCGAATGGTCTTGTCGGGCCAGTAGTCGGCGCGAACCTTGTCGTAGGTGCCGGTCTCGTCCTTGATCCAGCCGGTGCCCTGCTGCGAGAGCAGGATCCGGTGGGCGGGGGCGAGGGTGGCGGCGTCCTCACCGAGGACCATGCGGGTCTCCGAGGCACTGTTGAGGCGCAGTGCGAGGAACTGGGTGAACTGTCCACGCATGCCGACGGTTTCCTTGCGGGGGTCCTGCACCGCGGCCACGACCACGACGCCGAGGGCGCGGCCCTGGGTGAGGATCTCCGACAGCAGCCGGGAGGCCTCCTTCACGATCTCCGGCGGCCCGTACGAGGTGAGCACGGCGAGCTCGTCGATGATCAGCACGTGCAGCGGATCCCCCGGCCGGGGCTCGTGCAGCCGTGAGGTGCCGAACATGGCAGCACCCCGCACCGCGATCACCGCGAGCAGCTCCTGCAACACGGCCAGGGCCTGAGCGGGGGTGGTGGCCATGCAGCAGAACAGGTCCTTGCCCATGCCCAGTTCGAGGCCGTGCTTGAGGTCGATGCCCCACAGCTGCACCTCCCCGGTGGGGATGGCCGGGGCGAGGTAGCCGCACACCGACCAGACCGGGGAGCCCTTGCCCGCCCCCGACGCGCCGACGACGAGGGTCTGGCGTCCGATCACCTGCAGGAACCAGGTGTCTCCCGACAGGGTCCGGCCGGCGGGCACCACACCCACCGTGTCGAGGCTGTCGCGGGTGGTGAGGGTGGCCTCCCGGCCGGAGGCCAGCGCGTTGCGCATCATGAGCTGCACCTCGATGTGTACGTCGTTGACGGGCTGGGTGCGGGCGCTGCTGGCGCCGGCGGCGAGGCGGAGGGCTTCGAGGGCGGCTTCGATGTCCTCGAACACCTGCCCGATGCGGGGACGGACGCGGAGTACGAGGGTGTCGCCGCGAGTCTCGATCTTGGGCAGGTACGGGGCGGTCCACACGGTGACCTGGCGGGGCTCCTTGATCGTCTCAAGGTGGTCACCCACCTTGATGGTGCGGCGCACGTCCTTGGTGACGGTGCGCTGCGACGACAGGCCACACTCGCGGGCGACCTCGTCCCAGTTCTTGCGGGCCCACCTACGCCAACCCCACCGACGCCACGGTCCCGCGATGTACTTGTCGAAGGTGAACGGGTTCGCCAGGGACCACCACGCACCACCCACCAACGGCACCAGCCAGGCCGCGGCAGCAACCCACAACCCGACATGAGTGGTGTAGGAGTCGATCCCGCAGACGATGGCCACCAGGAACCAGGCCATGTAGCAGGTGGCGAACCACCAGCGGCCATGCCACATCCCGCGCAGCAGCCGCCACACGAACACCCCCGTCACCCGCACAGGGCGCCACACAGCCCCAGCCACGGCCACGACGCCAAGACGCCGACGGTCCGGGCTGGGCAGCGTTGCCACGGTCATGATCAGGCCGCCTTGCGCTCAGCGGTCGGGGCCTCGTCGGCGAAGCCAGTGGCGCGGATGGAGTACATGAGCCGCGGGCGCTGGCCGTTGTCGTCGACCCACGGGGTGATCGACAGGCCCTCGAAGACCACCGGGGTGATCGGCAGGTTGGTCTTGTTGGCCGGCGGCACCGGCTGGTGGGCGCACACCAGCTTCACCACCACCGTCTTGTCCCGGTTGCCGGCGTCCGGGTCCATGTCCAACACCGGCGCCTGCCAGATCGGCAGACCGGTCTCCTTGTCGAGCTGCTGCGGCCTGGACCCATCGGGACGCTGAACCGCCTTGTCGAAGTTCCACACCGGCTCCACCGGACCCACCAGGAACGCCCCGGCGGGGAAGACGGCCTCCATGGCCACCAGAATCTTGCGCTGCACTGTCATGACTGTCTCCTCTAGATGTACTGGCTTGAGCCAGTTGAGTCAAGGGATGCTAAAGGCCAGTGGGGGGATTGATTTGGAGCTGG
This sequence comes from Cutibacterium sp. LaCa_255, assembly GCF_057458005.1. Classification (NCBI taxonomy): domain Bacteria; kingdom Bacillati; phylum Actinomycetota; class Actinomycetes; order Propionibacteriales; family Propionibacteriaceae; genus Cutibacterium; species Cutibacterium sp. LaCa_255. The sequence goes on from NZ_CP190956.1 coordinate 584,264, forward strand.
GCCCCCGGGCGGTCTGAGAGACTGGGAACATGGATGTCCTGACGGAGCGACAGCACCGGGCCTTGGCCTTCATCGCCGCCGCGAACCAAGGCGGGGCGACTCCAACCCCTGAAGAGCTGGAGCTCTGGCTGACTAACCCCACACCCAGGCGGACCGGGGGAGTCCTGGCTTCGATGGCACGGACGCCGGTGGAAGGGCTGACCGGCATCTTTGGGATCAGCGAGAGTATCGCTGACCATCTTGTCCATATGCGTTGGGCGCGGCGGGTTCGAGGGGGCTTGACGCTGACGTCGTTGGGACTGGCCCTCATGCGCTCGGCGGATGTCGGCGAGGAAGCAGCCGATCGTGTGGTCGTACTGAAGCCGGAAGACCCACTGGCGTATGCGCGCTTGGTCTCGCAGATCAGTGACTTGGGCGACGCTGCCCTCTTGGTTGACCCATATTTGGACGTGGACCAGTTGTTCAAACTCATTCAGAGCACGGGCATAGCGCAGATTTTGATCGGCAATCATGATCGGACCAAGAAGATGCGTACCGGTATCAAAGCGTTCCTCGAGGGGCTGGCCGAGTGTCCCTGTGAGGTGAGAACCAGTGCAGCCCTGCACGATCGGCTCGTTGTAGCAGAAGACGGTCGGGTCTGGACGCTAGGTTCTTCCTTCAGCGGTGTCGCGAACAGCAAGACCTTCACGGTCCTGACCCCCTTGCCGGATAAAGCGGCAGACGCAGTAGCTCAACACATTCGCAGACTGTGGTCAGAGGCTGAGGTTCTTGTGGAGCGCTCTGTGCAGCGAATAGGGCACGAAGGCGAAACGATGCTCGACGAGCGGAACTGCGAGGACCGCCAGAGCGACGAGAAAGCCTGACGGTAGAGACTGAAACCTGAGATGGCACAGTTGCTCAGGGGGGAACCGGGCAAGGGTCGGTTCCCTGAGGCAGGTTACCGAGCCGCGAGCAGGTGGGGTACGTCACGTTGGCCGTGGCTGGCTGTGTGATCAGATGCCGTGGTAGCGCAAGCTCCCGGACTGATACGAGCTCGTTGAGATAGTTGCCTCGTTCCGAGGGCTGGCGTGAGCCAGTTTCCGTAGACTCGTCACCATGGCAACGAGCACAGGTAAGACCGAGCCAGCCAGTCGGCGACTTGCGGCGCAGCTGCGCACTGCCATAGAGACCGGTGAGCTCGCACCTGGAGACAAGCTCCCGTCTGAGCGAAAGCTGGTCGAGACGCACGACGTTGCACGCAACACAGCCCGTGAAGCCGTGCGGCTCTTGGCTGATGAGGGGCTCGTCACTGTGGAGCACGGCAGGGGCGCCTTCGTACGGGTCAAACCTAAGCTGATGCGCTTTGGCTCCTCTCGCTACTCGCACAAGCTCCGCGAGCGAACGGGGCTGTCGCCCTTCCGGGCTGAAGTAGAAGCCCAAGGGCGCGTGCCCAGTGTCAACTGCACCAGCATTGAGCAGGTGCCGGCACCGGGCTTCGTGGTACAGCGCCTCGGTCTGGTCGAGGGGACTCACGTCGTCCGCCGGGAGAATCACTACTTCGCCGACGATGAAGCCGTCCAGATCGGCGTGACGTACATTCCTCTTCCGATTGCCCAGGGCACGCCGCTGCTCCACTCCGCGAACCTAGGCCCGGGCAGCCTGTATGCGCGGTTCGCCGAGAAGGGCCATGAAGTCGTGACCATCCGCGAGGAGATCTCGGCACGCATGGCCACCCCGAGCGAAGTGGAGCAGCTCATGATTCCCGATGGAGTGCCCGTGATCGACGTGGTGCATACGAGCATCGACCAAGATCGGCAGCCCTTCGAAGTCACCACGTTTACGATGCGCGCGGATGTTACTGGCCTCGACTACACCATGCCCGTGGAGGAATGACATGTCCGTTCTGATCCGGTCCCGCGTCGATGCGGATATCCCGGCTCTAGCTGACGTGCTGGTGCGCGTCCATGCGCAGGATGGCTATCCGGTTGAGGGCGTTGCTGATCCGGAGGCTTGGCTTCGCTCTGACCGTATGCTCGGGGCCTGGGTGGCTGAGGTGGCCAGCGAGATCGTCGGACATGTTATGGTGGCAGAACCGGGCGAGGGTGATGAAGCGGCCAAATTGCTTGCACATCGCGACGGCCTCTTGATGGAAGAAATCGCAGTACTGGGTCGACTGTTCGTGGATCCCGCAGCTCGAGGGCAGCACCTAGCTGACCACCTCATGGCCTCGGGTGTTGCTGCAGCGCACGAAGCGGGCCGGAGGGCCGCGCTCGATGTCATGCAAAAGGATCAAGCCGCTATCGCGACCTATCAGCGCCTGGGATGGGTGTCCCTAGGGCGATTCGAGCACGTAATTCCAGGCGGTAGTGAGCCGGCGCTCGCCTTCCATCTACCTGTCTGTTGAGCTCTGTGGTAAACGGGTCTATCCGCAGCGCGCTGTGAACGGCCCTACGTCAGGCTCAGGGACCCGTTCCTGAGCCTGGCGTAGGGCCGTGAAGAAATGTCCAACATCAGCAGGAATGAGAACGTCGTGCTCTCGATTCTTAAGTGAATTTAAATCGTCGTGAACTAGGCGGATGGGCCTACTTGTGGGGGAGGGATAGACTGGAGCAGTTCATTGGGTAGGTCGTGATGATTCGGTGGCCCGAGTCCCGTGAAATCGCCAGTTTAGGGCAATAATTCTTGATTACGCGCCCTCGTGAGTCCTTGATTTGGATCCAGCCGCGGTAGTTGTAGACATTTCGAGCCTTATCTTCTTGGACTGATAGGGCCTTCTTGCCTGTCTCGGTGATGAACCAGTTAATGAAGTGCCAGTGATTCGGGTCTCCCGAGGGGTATGCGACAGCTTTCCAGTCCTCAGCATGCTCAGCCTGAATGTGTCGATATCCATACTTGGCGTTCCCGCACTGCAGGTTGGCGGTGTAGACAAGGCGCTCCGGGATTCTCCCCATTGTGAACGTGCTAACAATTTTAGTTTGAGAATCTCTTACGCCGCAGGCACCCATAGGCCAAGATGCTGTGACGACACGGCTCGATCGTGGAGTAATGAAACGAGCGCCTGTCTGAGGGAAAACGATAGTATAAGCCTCTTTCGCCGCGCTCTTGGAAGGCTTCGCTGCCACGGTGGAATGATTGGCTGATTTTGTGTTGCTCTGGCCTGCGGCGGAGGCCGGCAGAGGTTCTGAATTTTGAAATGCCATTGAGGCGATCGCGAAAGCCGTTGATCCTAGGATAATTCCAAAGTTTTTCATCTTCTACTCCTTTGGCGTCTAGGTATGGAGGTCTGCTGTTAGAGAGTCGATGACGATCCCGATTCATCTTTGAAAGGGTGGAACTCCAGCGAGTTGTCGACGCTCGCCAGCGACTCACATTCGTTGGGAATGTGTACGTTGGTGCCCGTCGCCAGTCTGGATTGCACAGAAGGACCCTGTCAAGGACTTGGGGGCTGTGAGAAATTTCCCTACTGACTCAAGGCGCCTTCGGCGCACGTGGCCGGCGGCGGGACCCCGCGACAGGGCCCCGCGCTTCGGTCGCTTCGCTCCCTGTGCGCACCCCATCGCACCCCACCGCTACCGGCCACGAACATGACAGGGCGCCCTGAGCCATGTGGTTCAGGGCGCCCTGGTTCTTTGTTGACTCGACCTACTCGCGCACGACCTTGATCGGGAAGACCTCCGCACGCAGCATGGCCACGGCTTCACGGCAGGCTGTCTCATACTGCTCCTCGGCCTCCGGGGGGTTCCATCTGCCATCGAAGTCTTCGCGGCCCCACAACTCGCCACACTGACGCAGCAACGCCACGAGCTCGGGGGAGAGGCCGTAGTCCTCGGGCGTCATCGCGTACTCGTCAGTGTAGTTCTCCCACAGCGGCCATGGATGGCCGTAGTCGAAGAAGAACCGGATCTCGCGCTCCTCGGCCGGGTACTCACGAGCGGGCAGCGTCGGGCTGCCATCCCACTTCATCATGTGTTGCAGTGTATGGGTCTGGCCGGCCGCGGGCACCCACATTGCGTAGTCGGCCAAGGTGCCGCCACGATCCATGCCGGAGACGCTCGCGGTGGCAAAGTTCTCACCGGCATGGACCGCGCCGGATCGAAAATCGAACACCGGCTTTGGCGCGGGCCCCCGGCGGGCCCCCGAGTTGGAATCGACGGCACCGGAGCACCCGTCGGCAGGCGTGAAACCGCCTCCAAGCGGGGCCAATCCACGGCAGGGAGGCTTTCGCAATGAGAAGGTCAGGGGTTCGAATCCCCTATGCTCCACAAGCACAAACGCCGGTCTGCACGGATCGGCGTTCTGCATTTGCGCACCCCCTACGCACCCCCGTCCTAGTTTTCGAACTCTGGCCCGACCAAGAAGGCGAGCGAATTTAGGTCGGTGAGGGTCATCGCGTAGGGGCACCGCCCAGTCCCCGGATGAACCCGGCCGAACGCGATGGCGTGAACGGGTGCAGTGTTGAACTGTGCGTGCTTGGCCGCATCCAACCAGGCGTCGGCGTCATGGAGCCGGGATGCCGCCGGGCCCTCGATCACGATGGTGAATGGGTTGCGACCGAAGTTCCCGGCATTGAGATAGAGCGTTCCGCCATCGTCAGTGGGCCGCCACTTTGCCGTCTCGACTGCGCCCCAAACGAGCATGTGTCGGTCAAGGTCTCCTTCAGTCACTTGGTTGAAATCTCTGATGAGGTCTGTCGTTCGAGCAATGCCCCGCTCGGGGACCCGCATGGTGCGACCACGGTCCTGCATGTACTGGGGATTGCGGACCAAGTTGCGTAGGAAGGCTCTGAGCTGTCCGTGGCGGACACGTCCGTCGCCTCCATCCGCTTCCCCACGATGTGGATGTGCTCGCGGGGCACGTGCATCCGCCTGCGGGTCCACAGCTACTCGCTCGCCAGCATCTTCAGGGGCGAACGGGCCAGTGAGGACCAACTCGAACTCAGTGCCGTCGTTGTCGACAGTTGGAACCTCCTCCCCCTGCTGCCCAAGTTCTTGCGTGACTTCAGTGGCGGCGGTGCATCCTTCTAGGTGCTGTCGCGACCCGAAACACGGCGCCTTGCCGTCCTTGGCCCGCGCTCGGAAGTAGGCAGGCTGCCCGCATTGCGGGCAAGTCAGCTGCCTGCGGTTGGTGGCGATCCAGTTCGGATCTTGCCGCGCAAAGTCCTCCGCCAAGATGAACTGCCCGTTGGCCAAGACTGCCTGGTGCATGGTGACTCCTTCGTCAACGTCCCTAGCAGTATCGCTGGGAATCGCTGCTACAGCGGGAGATTCAGCTCAATGGCCCATTGAGTCTCGCGAGGCCTGCTGCTTCGGCGGCGGTGCCGAGGTGATGAAGGTAGCGGTTCGTGGTGGCGATGGACTCGTGGCCCATCCACTGCTGAACGGTCCCAGGGTCGACGCTGCGGGCCAGCCAGAGGCAGGCAGCCGTGTGGCGTAGGTCGTGGATGCGGCGTCCTTGGCCAGTGGTCTGCCAGTGGACAGCGCGGAGAACTGCTGAACGGTGGAGCTGGCTCCCGGTGCTCGTCGTGAGGAGCAGGTCGGACGGGAACTTCCCACTGCTGAGCGACAGCACGATGGGAAGGACTCGGTTCGCAGGGGAACACGTCGGGACCGGCGTCCCTTGGTGGACTTCACGCCGACGCCTTCGGGGTCGGATCGTTGGACGCGCAGGGCGGGGGAGTCGCCCAGGGCGATGTCACCAACAGTGAGGGCGCGAGCTTCGGCCCAGCGGAGCCCGGTCCAGCCCATCACGACCAGGATGTCAGCCAGGCGCTCGTCGTACTTCTTCCAGGCCAGGTAGCGCGCTTCCAGTTCGGCCTCGCTCCATGGGCTCATCTCCACGCGTTCGGCCGACGACTTCGGAACCCGGACGCCCGTCACCGGGTTGGACGTGATGAACCGTTCTCGCACGCACCACGAGAAGAAGCTGGACAGGCTGGCGCGGTAGCGGACCACTGAGGACTCTGCCAAGCCCTGCTTGATGAGGCTTTCGAATGAGCGGGAGACCTCACGGGCAGAGATAGCTGCCACGCCCATGTTCTGCATCGACATCGGCATGAGGCGGAGCAAGTCCTGATCGGTCCGGTAGGTCTTATTGGCCACCGTGACCTCTCGAACTTCAAGCCACTGGGCAACCAGGGCACGGGTGCGAACGCGACCGGCACGAGGGTCGATGCCGCCGACCAGGGCGGCTCGTTCGCGGGAAAGCCACTCCGTGGCTTCGCGCTTCGTGTCAAAGGTCTTGCTGGTAGCGTGCTGGCGACCCGACTTGAGGACCGCTCGGAAGCGGCCGCTGGGTTCCTTGCGGATGCTCATGCTGCGGCCTTCTGCAACCACTTTTCGACGTCCGCCGCGGCGTAGCGCGGGATGGAGCGGGACAGCCAGATCACGCGAGGACCGACACCCTGCTGACGCCAGCGGCAAAGAGTGGAAGGAGACACCTGGACGATCTTGGCGACCTCAGCGGTCGTCAGCAGTCGTTCAAACTCCTTGACGTTCACGATGCTCCTTGAAGGACGGGCGAGGTGGGTAGGGACGGCTGCGGTGACGCCCAGGGTGGCGGCGCGGGCGACTGGTCTTCCGCCAGCCCTATTCGTCCCTTGGCGAGGTGGTAGGACCGTCGCCACTCCTGCCGTTGGCGGATGCTCTCCAACATGACAAGCCGGTAAGCGTGGGCCTTGCGGGGTTCGTTCTCCCAGGTGAAGCGGCGCGCGCCGTCGTCCATCTGGGTGTCGGCCGCCAGGCGGTCGATTTCCGGAGCTGTGAACCCGGCTTCTTCGAGCACTGCTTGCACGACGGCCTGCCGGTCGGCCCGGTGCTGTTGCAGCGTCTTGCCGGACCACTTGCGGGAGACGAGCACGCGCCGTCCACCGAGCCCGAGCATTTCCCGGTCATGCGCCTTGTGTTGGCAGTGGCCGGGGACAAGACTTGGCCCAGCGTCCTTGGGCTGCACGCCGTAACGCAGCCAGTTGGCGCACCGCTCGTTGCACGGAAGGTAGCGCAGTTCCCGGTGCAGGCGGTCGATGTGCGCCGTCTGGGCGGCAGTCAACTCGTCACCGCAGGTCTCGGCCACTGACTTGGTGAGGTACTTGGTCAGGTAGCGCACGGCGCGGTCAGCGTCGGGACTCGGCGCGACGATGCCCTGGGCGTCGACCTGGGACCCGAAGCGCATGACGTGCATGGGCTTGGCTCCGGGCTCCTCCAGGGCGTCCAGAGCCTGATCCCACGTGGGCAGTAGCTCACCTGTTGTTGGATCCGCATAGCCCAAGGGAGTCCACACGGGCACCGCCGAGTCGTAGACAACGTGGTTGATCGGCGGCCACCACACTTGGAGGTAGACGGCCTTCGCCACCTGGCGCAGCGTTGCCCGGGGGATGGCCCCACGGATGGCGGCATGCAGGTGCGGAGCCAAACGCTTCTGCGGCTCGATGGCCGAGAAGTACTGCACGTTGTATCCGGCACAGCGTCGCAAGGCCTTCCAGAACTGGTCCACGAGCCTCGGGAACATCAGCGCGTCCAGGGCGGCACGCCGGTAGTTGTAGGTGCTCGGGTCTGCTGGCGTGCCGACGCCAGGGATGACCGGGCCGTAGCTCGGAAGCGTCAAGGTGACGAACATCGACGGTCGGTATTCCCGGCCATCCCTGGCAACGAAGGTCGTCCCAACGGTCCGCTGTTCCATCGGCACACGCGGCAGGTCGGGTGCATCACTGCGACGTCGCGTGGAGCGAACCCGTCGGGTGATACCGGCAGTATCAGCGTCTTCAGCGATACCGCCGGTATCAGTCTGGCTCCCGTTGGACCCTGCAGCCTCGGTGATACTGCCGGTATCAGTCGGTTCGGGTTCCTCGGTTCGGTGCCACCCTTCAGCGCACTGCTGCATGCGCAGGAGACGGGCCTTGCGGGCGCAGCTGGGGCACTGTGACTCTCGGGTACTTCCGCAAGGCAGAGCCACCACCTGACTGGTTCCGTCCTCGTGATCGGTGACCCTCTGCAGGACGGGCCGGATGCACGCGCCCTGGGCAATGCCAAGGTCACGCACCATGTCGTCGGTGATCTGGCTCAGGAGTCGTGGATCGGTCATGCGGGACACACCTCCAACAGGTCCGGATCTAGCTGTACTTCCCCGGGAGGTTGTGAACGGGTGAGGTAGCGAAGACCTCCGGGCAGGATGTGGGTTACCACACTCACTCTCCTGACCACGGAGGTCTTCGTGACTCACGCTAACGCACCCTTGATACCGGAAGGGCGTCGTCGTCTTGCTGTTCTCGTCGTGGAACAGGGCTGGTCGTTGCGGCGGGCGGCGGAACGGTTCCAGTGCTCGCCCGCGACGGTGAAGCGGTGGGCCGACAGGTACCGGGCAGGGCTGCCGTTGATCGACCGTAGTTCGAGGCCCACCTCGTCACCGAACCGGCTTTCGCGTAAGACGGAGCATCGGATCGTCGCGTTGCGGTTCACTGGCCGGTGGGGTCCGCACCGGATCGCGTATCACCTGCGGTTGCACCGTTCCACGGTCGGTCGGGTGCTCGCCCGATACAAGATGCCGAAGCTAATCAACATCGACCAGGCCACCGGGCTGCCGGTTCGCCGCCCGAAGCCGAAACGGTACGAGGTCGCCGCGCCGGGCCAGCTCGTGCACGTAGATATCAAGAAACAAGGCCGGATCCCCGACGGCGGCGGGTGGCGTGCCCACGGTCGCGGATCCATGCAGGACCGTCACGCGGGAGTGGCCCGCGACAAGGCAGCCCGTGCCGGGGCAGCCGGCTCTCGCGGCTACCGGTATCTGCACCACGCCGTGGACGACCACTCCCGGATCGCGTACTCACAGATCCTTGACGACGAGCGCAAAGAGACTGCAGCGGGGTTCTGGACCCGCGCGAACGCGTTCTTCGCAGGCCTGGGCGTCACAGTCACCGCGGTGATGACCGACAACGGTTCCTGCTACCGGTCAGGCGCCTTCGCTGACGCGCTCGGCGACGAGGTGAAGCACAAGTGGACCCGGCCATACCGGCCGCAGACCAACGGCAAGGTCGAGCGGTTCAACCGAACCCTCGCCGTCGAGTGGGCCTACGCGAAGCCCAACGCCAGCCAAGCCGAGCGCGCCGCAGCCTACGAGACCTGGCTCCATCACTACAATCACCACAGACCCCACACCGGGATCGGCGGCCAGACTCCCTCAGCCCGCGTTCACAACGTCACGGGGAAGTACAGCTAGGTCCACCCCACCACAAGGCCCGAACCCGTGCCATCCTTGATGGTTTCGGTTCGGGCCTTGTTGCTGTCTTGGGCTCAGGTGATCGTGCCCAAGCGCAAGCGCTGTCTGGATGAGATCGATCAGACCGTGCTGTTGGTGACCGCGCGGGTTGATGACTGGTGAGATCGCCACGCACTTCGACGAGGTTTGTGGGGGTGATGGCCTCCACACACCATCAGCCGGATCACGGAGAAAGTCACCGGTGAACCCACCTAATGGGCGAGCAGACCGCTGGATGCGATCTATCAGGTGATTATCGTCGACGTAATCGTGGTGACGGCCCTGACGGGGCAAGTCAGTAACGCCCCGTTCCATGCCGTGAAGGGCGTCACGGTGAATCGGGCCACGCCATCCTCGCCATCTGAGCTGGCGACGGCACAGCGGGGGCTCGGTTCTGGCTGCAGGTGCAGTTGCGCCTCGATTTGGTGCACTGTGCTTGTTAGCACGGTTCAGGGAGTGTCAGCCGCTGGCCCTGCCATCGTTTGCGCAGCCACCGGTCGTGTGAGGCAACGACGACGGTGCCAGGGTATTGGACGAGTGCATCTTCGAGTGCGGTGACGAGGCTGAGCGAAAAGTGGTTGGTCGGCTCATCCAGCAGCAGGATCTCTGGCGGGTCAGCCAGTACTACCGCGAGGGCAAGGCGACGTTGTTGGCCGACGCTGAGTTCCTGCACACGTCGGTTGTGGTCTCGACTAGCGATCAGCCCGAAGGTGCTCAGTGGCATCCGTGCCGCACGTTCCGCACCGACCAAATCTGTGTAAGCGTCGAGCACCGTGCGTGTGGGACCGCGATCGTAGGGGTCAGGTAGAGCGGTTTCTTGCGCAAGCAGCTGTACGCGGTCCACCGGGGTGCGTGTGACCTGCCCACTGCTTGGTTTCAGCGTGCCGGCGAGCAAGCCGAGCAAGGTCGATTTCCCTGATCCGTTCGGGCCGGTGATGAGCCATTTCTCGCCTCGGCTGATGCTGAGCGACGTGGCCGGGAGCCGATCTTTCAGAGCCGCGTTGACGGTGGTGAGCACGGGTTCGAGGGCGCCGATGGTACGCGGCTCGCCGGCAACCGTAAGCCCCTGGAACTCAAGTTCCCGGGGTGGCTTTCGGATCTGGCGGTCTTCGAGATCCGTCAGGCGTGCGCGAGCGTCGTTGACGCGGCGAGAGATGACCTGCGCGTTGCGGTCAGCGTAGAACTTCTTCGCCATGCGCACCTCGGAACGCGGGCGCCAATCGGAGTGTCCCACCATCTGCTGATCCTTCACCGCGGCACGAAGCCGGGAAAGCTCGGCTTGTTCATCGCGATACTGCCGTTCCCATCTCTGCTGTGCTTCAGCTCGTGCGGCGAGGTAGTCGCTGTAGCTGCCGGTGAAGCGGGTGAGGCCGATCCCGGTTCCCGTGCCGTCGTCAACTAGCGGCTCCGCGACTGCGTGCGGGAGTGGCGACGGGTCGAGGTCGAGCAGCGACGTGGCCGTCTCATCGAGGAAAGCCCGATCATGACTGGCAATAAGTAGCGGCCCTCGCCACGCCGTGAGAACGCTGACGAGATATGCGGTCGCGGCATCGTCAAGATGGTTCGTCGGTTCGTCTAGCAGCAGCACATCCGGTGCGCTCAGCAGCAGCCACGCCAGAGCGAGCCGAGCTCGTTGCCCACCGGAGAGCGTTCCTATCGACCGGTCGCGGTCGATTCCCCCGAGCCCGAGTCCAGTCAGCATCGCTGAGACCCTCGTCTCGATCTCCCACACCCCAAGACGCTCGGCCGTTTCCAGGGCACACGCATAGGCGTCGGCGGTGACTGGATCATCGGGGTTGTCCGCAAGCGCGGCACCGAGCCTGCTGACCTCTTCGGCTGCGCGTCGCGACGGGGTAACCGCAGTCTCCATGGCATTCTCGATGGTCTCAGCTGCGGAGAACGGGGACTCCTGATGAAGCAGCCCAATCACTGGTACATCGGCATTCGGTGCATTCACGGCGACCGTTCCCGATGTCGGCTCCAAGAATCCGGCGAGCACCCTGAGCAAGGTTGATTTCCCCGACCCGTTTTCCCCGAGCAGCCCCACCCGGTCACCAGCAGGTACGACGAACGACAAATTTGTGAGTACCCGCCGATCAGAGTAGGAGAACGAAAGACCGTCCACTCGCAGATGCGAGCCCGTGGCAGTGAACGACGATGAAGCAAGTACGTGAGGCATGAGCAAAATCCCGAAGACGTGACGAAAACCTGCCGGGCAGACGGCCTCGGACGCAGGTCAGGGAAACGCTCAAATAGTCACGACTCCAGTTTACCGAGGTTTGTCATCGGATCAACCAAGCCGGAACCCGTGGGCGGTGCGGACCATCCCCGACGCCAATTCCGGTGATCGGCGGTTCGCAAGGTTGGTAGCTGGGTTCGGTCATCGCTGCCCTGGGGCATGGTGGACGCGTGCCTGGTTTGCAGGTTCGTGTTGTCGCTGTATCGGGCATGTGGTTTCGGGTCATGGCATTCTTCGAGTTCAGTACGCGTCTCAACAAGACGAACAATCCCGAGGCCATCTCGCTGATACTGATTCAGTATCGGTAAGTTATGCAGGCTAAGGCTTGATCTAGGAGGTGGTCCCGGCTATTTAGCCACGCGTAAACCAGCTTATGTCCAAGATCACGACGACGGCGACGATGCTCATGCAGGCGATAGGGGACATCTGCTCACGCTTCATCAATGCTGATGGTCAGCCCTGCAGTCCGGAGATCGATGCGAGAACGGTCGGCATTCAGCTGGATGAGCTGCGCCTCATACCAACTCGCATCCTGGTGGCGGGAGGGCGCCGAAAGACTGAGGCGCTTCACACAGCACTCCGGACTGGGTACGCCACGCATCTGGTTACCGACAGATTTAGTGCACGCCGATTGCACGAACGTATGGGTGGCTGACCCAGGCCCCGAGTTTCTGCCGTCCCGTCAGAGGACGCAGTCTGCGTGACGCGCCTGCCTCTTCCGGATCGATCTGTGTAGGCATCGCTCTGCGTCTTCTCCGTAACGACGCGGGCCTCATCCCACGTGGATCGCTGGTTTGTAGATGTCTCCATCTGCCCCCAAAGATGAGGGAATGGTCGGAACCGTGTGTGAATAATCCATCGTGGGCGGCGGTGAGCGTCGTGCCTTCAAACGCTCTGATGTTTGCTGGAGAGGTCCGAAGGGGACCACGTCAAGGTCGTTGAGGCTAAGTAAGTTACGGGCCTGAGCTAGTTCCGTACGACTTCACCGTCCGGCCGTGAGCGCGGCGAAGGTGACCGGGTGGATTCCGTCAGTTACCGCGACGAGTAACGCACAAGCCGCGACGCCAGCCGCACTACCGAACTGGGTGGCGAGTCGTCCAGCAGTACTCGCGTGGACGATCTCGTCGGCGTCGAGCTGGTGGTAGGTCGCGGACATACAGAGCACGGTGAGCGCTCCGAGGCCGCCGCCCCAAGAGGTCGCGTTTCGGGAGCTGTCTCATGAGGAACTCGTCGCAGTGCTGCCAACCTCGCATCGTCTGGCGCACCGCAAGCGCCTCAGACTCGCTGATTTGGTCGATGAATCCTTTGTCGATTTCCCAACTGGATCGGCCGGACGTGCCCAAAGTGATCTTGCCTTTCAGGCGGCAGGATTGCATCGCGACGTCGCGTTTGAGGCCATGACCACCGATCTGATGATCGGCATCATTCGCAACGAGCTGGCGGTTGGGCTGTTCTCTGCCCATGTCGTCGCACACGGCCCCGACGTGGTCGCCGTCCCACTTGCGGACGGCCCTCGCAGGGTCCAGTACCTGGCCTGGAACGAGTTCAACCCTGGCCCCGCCACCCGTGCGTTCCTTGAGGCCATCACTCCTGCTCAGCCAGAGGCCGGGGCCGACTCGTCGGAGACCTCGTGACGGGGCCCCGGCGGGAAAGCGCCTCGACACAGCAACACCGTCACCACAGCCGTAAGTGTCACAAGGCTGGCCGTCACAGCGATTCCTGAGGTTCCCGTCCTGGCAAGCAGGGCTCAGCTCGCCAGCCCACCACCCGCGACAGCTGCATTGAACACCGTCACGAACACCGACTGAGCAGTATTGGTGTTCTCTCCAGCGCGATCAGCCAACGCTGTCTGGAGCAGGACCGGTGCCCCGCCAAAGGCAATTCCCCAGACGATGACGGCAACGACAGGCAGCGCAAGGCCCGGAGCGCCCATGGTCCACCCCACCGGCGACGGCTATCGCCACCAGGCTCACCACGGTCGTGGTGCGCAAGACGCGATCGATCACCGTCCCGACCAGGGTTATCCCGGCGATGGAGGCCAAGCCGAACAGCGCCAGTCCGATGCCGAGACGCAGACGTGAATGTTCCAGAAGCGGTGCGGCGTACGTGTAGAGCATGTTGTGGGCAAGGATCCACGCGGCCGTCACGCCCAGGATGACCCCGATACCCGGCTGCCGGATCACGTGTACCAGCGGTGTGCGTCGTCCTTCTCGCTCCCCGGAAACGTCAGGAACCGCAGCAATAACCCATACGACGAGGCTGAGGGCTGTCGCGGAGATCACGATGAACACCCAACGCCAATCCATCACCGAGGCGGCGAAGGCTCCCAACGGAACACCGGCAGTCAGTGCGATCGGTTGGCCGACGCCGGTCACCGCCAGTGCGCGGCCCTGCAAGGCGGGTGTGACCAGCTCACGGGCGTAACCCGTGAGCACTCCCCACACAAGAGCGGCGGCTGCACCAGCCACCAGGCGCGCACTGAGAATCACGAGATACCATGGGGTAATCGCCGTGATGAAGTTGAAGATTCCCAGCGTCGCTACGGCTATCAAGAGGACCCGCTTGCGACTCATGGCCCTTGTGGCTGACACCAGCGGAATTGCCGTTACGACCGACCCGACCGCGTACAACGTCACAAGCTGTCCTGCAGCCGACTGCGACACTCCTAGTCCGGCAGACAGCTCAGGGAGCAGCCCTGCCGGAATGGTCTCAGTGAAGATTGCCAGGAAACCAGACGCCGACAGAGCGAGGAGGGCGCCCCAAGGCAGGCGGTCGGGCAGGCTGGCGGTCCTCATGCGTTCCCCAAGGGATCGCGGTGTTGCTGTACCTCAGCCAAGACGAACCGGTCCGTGTCGCCCATGCCTGCTGTCAATACCTCGCCCAAGAGCTCCGACAATAGGTCAGATGACGGGAGCTCGAGGCCATGGGCGCTGGCCAGTGCGCGGCGTCCATCGTCACCGGCCCGTTTCACCAAGCTGGCAGCCTCAGACAGTGACTGAATCACCGCTGCGATCAGCACTTGTCCCGCTACCTTGACCACATTGGCCTGGATCGGGTCCTCGCCAACCGGCCAGAGTCCCGCACTGATCGCTTCAAGGAATGGCGTCACTCGCTCGAGATCCTCAGACCGGCCCGCCGTGATCGGATTGAGTTTGCTCGCCCTGGCTACCGGGACACCACCGAACATCAGTGCCGCTACGTAACCGACCTCATGCGCTGCGTGGGCATCGGCGGCCTCCCGAGCAAGGTCTGGACTGATCGTCGCCAGATTCACATGGATGCATCCCGCTCCCATGGATTCAAGGGTTGCTTCACTCAGGAAGACCTCCCGGACTGCGGCGTCATCGGACAGCATCGACAACACCGCAGGAGCGCTGAAACCGTCTGGTGGATCCATGGCACGAGTGGCACCCACGCCGAGCAGCGGCTGAAGGCACGTTGGATTCTGATCCCAGACGCCTACAGAAAACCCTTGCTTCAACAGGTTTAACGCAATTGGCGTCCCCCATTGCCCCTGTGATCGCTACAACCACATCCATATCCAGCTGCCCCTCATGATCGTTGTCAGTCGTCATACGGATACCGACGTCTCCAAGAGTGGATGCAGCATTATTGGTGATTCCAACACATGCTGTTCATGGCAGGTATGCACAGGAGACATGAACTTGGAGGTGGTCTATGTCGGGAAGTAAGACAGTCCCGTAGCGCATGAGCGTTTCGCTCAACGGCTTCGCGACTCGGTTTGGAGGGCCAGGTCACCAGCTGCGATAACGGCGAATGCGGCACCAGTCCGCATTGCCACAACTGGATCGTCACCGAATCGGCTCATTGCCGTGGCACTGATTGCAGTTCCAACAGTGACGCCCAGCGTGATCACCGAGGTGCGGACTAGTTTTCCGGTTCCGCCCACCTCGGCCACCCGAGTGACCCGGGCGGGATTCATGGTGACGCCTGCCAGGCCGACCACAGACGACGAGAACGAAGGTTGTGGAGATCCTGCACAGCGTTTTCTTGCGAAACGGCAGTCCTGCCCGGCGTCGATGAGTTCCTGATAGTGGGCGACTTTTGCGTCGAATGCCCTGAGAGCGTCGTCAAGTGCGCGGCGACGCGCCTCCAGTTCGGCTTTGGTCTCGGAGAGCAAGGCAATCCGACGGCCATGGTTGGTGGCCCCTTCGTGGATGAGTGCGACGAACTCCTTCATCGCGCGGGTCGTCATGCCGGTCTCACGCAGACGGGCCAGCAGCAGAACGGGATTGCGGTCAGCCGGGGCGTACCGACGCCGTCCGTCGACGCCTCGCCCCACGGGCAACACCATGACTTCTTTCTCGTACCACCGGAGGGTGTCCACGCTCAGGCCTGATTCGGCGGCCATCGCGCTGATGCTGATCTAGTTCTCGCTCACGGCGTTGACGCTAATATCTAGAGCGCACCCCAGCTCAAGCATGCCTTAGTCCACCGGAAGAGTTCCGCCCGATCAGTGGGTGCTTTGTGCTTCAGGTTGAGGCGAACGAGTCTGATCTCACCGTCACCCGGTGTGACCCATTCCTCTTTGTCACACCCGTGCAGAAGTCAGCTCACAGCCAATTCTTCTTGTGGAAGATCACGTACAGGATCACACCGCTGGCCACCATGCTGAGCAGGCAGTAGAAGTATCCGTATCTCCAGTGCAGTTCTGGCATGTAGTCGAAGTTCATGCCGTAGATCGAACCAATGAGGGTGGGCACGACGAGGATGGCCGCCCATCCGGAGATGATCTTGACGTCCTCGTTGGAGCGTTGGTCGACCAGCGTCGCATTGACCGTCAGGATCTGGGTCAGCAGTTCTCGAATGTCAGTGATCTGGGAGGAGATCCGGGCCAGGTGGTCGGCAACGTCAGCCAGATAGGCCTGCAGCTCGGGTGGCACCTGATGCTTGGCGGACCCGGCGCGCAGGGCAGCGATGATCGGGATGAGCGGGTTGGTGGCGTGCTGCAGGTCGATGGCCTCACGAGACAGGCGGTAGATACGTTCGGGGGCTGCGGAATCCCCACTGAAGACCTGCCTCTCGATCTGTTCGATGTCGAACTGGATGCCGCTGATGACGGGGAAGGTCTGGTCGACGACACCGTCGAGGATGGTGTAGAGCACCGACTCCGGACCGTGGCGCAGCAGCTCCGGGTCACTGGGAAGACGCGGAGTCCACCTCAGGCTCGACAACTCGTCAGGGATGCGCTGCACGATGACGACGACGCAGTTGCGCTGCTTGATGACCTCGGCCTCGACGAAGGCCACATCCTCCATTGAGTCGATGTAGAACGGCGGGTGCAACACCAGGAACAGGGCATCCCCGTGGCGTTCCAGCTTGGGACGCTGGTGGCCTTCCACCAGGTCCTCGGCCAGTAGTGGGTCGAGGCGCATGAGGTCGACAAGACGCTTGATCTGGGTCCGGTTCGGACTCTGCTCGACAATGATTCCCAGACGCTCGGGGTGGCCGTCCAGCCAGGACAGCGTCGTCTCGACGTCAGCCTGGTGTTCCGGGTCGGCCGGGACTCCCTGCTCGAACCACTTGATGTCGACGATGCCGGGTTTGGTGTCGGCGATTGGCCTGGTTGCCAATGGTGATGCGCCACCATGGGTGCGCGCACTCGTCGTGACACCCTTCCTTGGCTGGGGTGTTGCTGCCATAGATCGCCTCCTCCGTCATCTGGGCCGCAAGCCTACTGCGTACGGCGTCGATCTCCCTCACGACGACGGTCGTCGGGGGTGTCGTCGTCAACGTACATGCCAGGAGTGTCGAGGATGATGTTCGTGCCTCCGGCCGCGTCGGACAGCTCGTTGGGTGCGAGCCACTTGGCGAGGTGATAGACGCCGACGGTGACGATGGTGCCCAGGGCGATGCCGCCCAGGGTGAAGGAGTCGCTGAACTTCAGCGAGACGTCACCGACGCCGATGATGATGCCGGCTGCCACCGGGACGAGGTTCACCGGATTGCCGAAATCGACGTTGTTCTCCTTCCAGATCTTGGCGCCCAGAAGGCCGATCATGCCGTAGAGGACGACGGTGATGCCGCCCAGTACCCCACCGGGAGTTGCCGAGATGACGGCACCGAACTTGGGGGAGAAGCCGAACAGGATCGCCACGACCGCAGCCACCACATAGGCGGCCGTGGAGTACACCCTCGTCGCTGCCATCACACCGATGTTCTCCGAATAGGTTGTCGTCGGGCCCGCGCCGAGGAAGGTGGCCAGCATGGAGGTCGCACCGTCAGCGGCGACCGCTCGTCCGACCTGGTGATCGAGGTTCGTGCCGGTCATCTCGGCGACGGCCTTGACGTGACCGGTGTTCTCGGCGATGAGGGCGATGACGACCGGCAGGGCCAACAGGATGAAGGCCAGGTGGAAGGCAGGCAGGTGGAACCCAACGACGTTGGTGGCCGCGTAATGGGATCCGTTCTGGGCCTGGGGTAGGTACTTCCAGGTGTCCAGGTTCGTCACCGGGGGCAGGCCGATCCATGCTGAGTCATGCACGGCTGACCAGTCCACTCGTGGGGCGACGGTGCCGTCGGCGTGATGAAGCGGACCGAACACCAGATCCTCGATCCACGACAACACGTAACCGATGACCAGGGCCAGGAAAATGGCGATGCGGGAGACGAATCCGCGCGGTCCCACCGACAGTGCGATGACGAGCAACATGACGATGAGCGCGGTCCACTGATCGGTGGGCCAATAGGTCTTGGCAACCACCGGGGCGAGGTTGAAGCCGATGAGCATGACGACGGCGCCAGTCACCGTCGGAGGCAGCACCTTGTGCACCACCCGCGAACCAGCGGCCTGGATGATGATGCCGCAGATGAAGAGGGTCAGGCCCACGCACAACAGGGCGCCCGAGACGTCATTGGGTTTGCCGCCGGAGGCGTAGATGGCCGTCGCCACGCCGGGGAAGGCTGCCGAGGAACCGAGGTAGGACGGCACCTCATGCTTGGTGACGAAGATGAAGACGAGGGTCGCGACACCCGACATCATCACTGCCAGTTGCGGGTTGAGGCCCATGAGGACGGGGAAGACGAAAGTTGCCCCGAACATCGCCACCACGTGCTGGGCTCCCAGCCCGATGGTTCGTCCCCATCCGAGCCTCTCGTCGGGAGCCACCACCTCACCTGGCTCCAGTACACCGCCGTTGTGCAGCTTCCAGATCATGGGCGTCCTTCCGGGTTGGTTCCCTTCCGGACCCTCAGCGTATCTGCTCGACGAGCAAATCCCCGTCGGGCGTCCGATGACCGACTCAGATCCAGGAGCGGAACCACATCCGTGCCAGCCATGCCTTTCGGGTCATGAGGCTGTCGGTGAGGATGGGATAGATGAAGGCGAAATCGGCCGCGACCAGGGCCATGACCGTGCCAACGACGATTGCACCGATGCGGCGTCGGCTGGTGGCCTTGGCCGGGCCAAGGATCTGACCGAGCCAGATCGCCAGGATTGTCACCGTGAATGGGATGATGCAGATGGCGTAGAAGAAGAACAGCGGACGGTTGTCGTAGCGGAACCACGGGATCCACGTCGACATCATGGCGACGATCGGCAGGGTGAACCGCCAGTCACGGGCGAAGATCCACCAGATCACCGCGGCCACCAGGGCGATGGCTGCGAACCACCACAGCACAGGGGTGCCGGTCGCGGAGATTACACGCAGGCAGGTGTCACCGACGGCCTCGCAACCCTGCTGGCCCGGCTTGATGTCGTTGACTGCGTCGATTCCGAGCGGTCGCTGGTTGATCAACCATCCGGATGGATTCGAGGCGTAGACGTGGGTCTGCGTCATCATGTACGAGCCGGTGTGGAAGTCGTACATCTGCTGGTGGTAGTCCCACAGCGCGGCCAGGGGTTTCCCGATCACCTTGGACAGGCCCGGATCAGGGTTCGGGCCGGCCCAGGATTTTCCGAGAACCATGTGTGGGTAGACCGAGAGCCACCGCGCCCACGTGGCGATGTAGCTGCCCACGGCCACGACGACCATGTAGACGAAGGCCGGTACCCCGTCGCGCAGGAAGGACCACCAGGCCTTCGTACCCGCACCGGCGAGCCGGCGTGCCGACCAGTCCCAGATGACCGAGATGATGCCCATCGTCGCCAGCACGAACATGGAATTCCATTTCGTGGCGCAGGCCAGACCGAACATGACTCCAGCCACCAGACGCCACGGACGCCACCCCTGGGCTGGACCGAAGACCCCGTCGAGATGGGGCTTGCCGACGGCTCTCAGATGATCAGCCAGATGATGACGAAACCAGTCCCGGTCAGCCGCCACCGCAGACACACCTGCCACCAGGAAGAAGGCCTGGAAGATGTCGAGCAGTCCGACCCGGCTCATGACGAATGCCAAGCCGTCGAGGGTGAGCAGGATGCCAGCAATGGCACCCACCATCGTGGACCGGGAGAGACGTCGAGCCAACCGGATCGTCATGAGGACGAGCAGGGACCCGAATACCACGGAGGCGAATCGCCAACCAAAGGAATTGAAACCGAACAGTTGCTCCCCGATCGCGATGAGCCACTTTCCCATCGGGGGATGGACGACGAACTCGGCGTCGGGAGTCCAGGCGTTCGTGATCCCGTTGACGATGCCGGCATTGGCCTTCGCAGCGTCAGGCCAGGTGCCTTCGTACCCTTGTTGGAGCATCGTCCAGGCGTCCTTGGGGTAGTAGGTCTCGTCGAAGACGAGGTTCCTCGGGAAGCCGACATTCCACACCCGCAGCAGGAAAGCCACTGCGGTGATGAGGGCCGTGACGATCCAGCTCGTGTACTCATCGGTCATTCGGCCGTCGTCGAGACGCTCGATGGTCGACAAGGATCTTCTCGCTGCTGCCACATCGCCATGGTAGAGGGTTGGTGAGACGCCACCGTCGGTCCGGCGTGGGACGATGATCAGGTGAACCAGGCACAACCGGGACGAGTCATCCTTGCAGGCACCCCCATCGGGGACCGCCGTAGCGCCTCACCTGCCCTCGTCGAGACCTTGCGTGACGCCCGCATCATCGCTGCCGAGGACACCCGACGACTGCGCGATCTGCTGCGCCGCCTTGACGTCGAGACCTCTGCCCGCGTGGTGTCCTATTTCGAGGGCAATGAATCGGCCCGAACCTCCGAGCTCATTGAGTGTCTTCGTGACGGGGACGACGTCGTTGTCGCCACCGATGCGGGGATGCCCTCGGTGTCCGACCCGGGATACCGGCTCGTCACCGCCGCCATTGAACACGACATCGCCGTCACCTCGGTCCCCGGAGCCACCGCCGTGACGACAGCCCTGGCCATCTCGGGAATGCCGACTGACAGGTTCTGCTTCGAGGGATTCCTGCCGCGCAAGTCGGGGGAGAGGCGTCGTCGCCTGGCTGAACTTGCCGATGAACCGCGCACCACTGTCGTCTACGAGGCTCCCCATCGGCTCGCCGATCTGCTCGACGATGCCGCTGAGATCCTCGGCACCGACCGACGCGCTGCGGTGTGCCGGGAATTGACGAAGACCTACGAGGAGGTTCGTCGCGGCGGTCTGGCAGAGCTGGCTGAATGGGCTCGTGAGAACGCCCGCGGCGAGATCACCATCGTCATCGAGGGAGCCAGGGGGAACTCCGTGAGTCTTGACGAGGCCGTCGAGATGGTCGCCGAGCTCACCGACGACGGAATCAAGCCGTCCAAGGCCGTCGCCCAGGTGGCACGGGCCACCGGTGTCGACCGACATGAGCTCTACGACGCCGTCCAGAATGCCTCGACCGACCAGGAGGAATCGTGAACGAAGCCATCCGTGAGGTACTGGCCGAGGCTGGCCTGCCGCCCCTGCCCGAGCCATTGGCCGCCCCTCTGGTGGACTCCCACACCCACCTCGACACGGTGGCCGACATCGTCCATCTCGATCCCGCCATCAGTCTGGCCGCCGCTCGTGAGGTCGGGGTAACCCACATTGCTCAAATCGGGTGCGACGTGGAGGGGTCCGAGTTCGCCGAGGAACTGGCGCGAACCCACAAGAACGTCATTGCGGCGGTGGCGATCCATCCCAATGACGCCGCCCGTCTAGGACGCAAGAAGATCGGCGATGCCCTCAAGCGCATCGATGACCTTGCCAGCGCCGGCGACCACGTCCGGGCCATCGGCGAGACTGGCATCGACCACTTCGGCACGACTGACGACGAGGGCCAGGCCCTCCAACGGGAGGTCTTCGCCGCCCACATCGCCCTGGCCCATGAGCACGGTCTCACCCTTGCGATCCACATGCGTGATGCCCGCAACGGTGGTGAGGGAGACGGTCCGACCCAGGGCCGACAGGCCCACGAAGACGTCGTCGACGTTCTCGACTCAGAAGGTTGGCCGGAGCGGGTCATCATGCACTGCTATTCCGGTGATGCCGACCTGGCCCGGATCTGCCTGGGGCACGGGGCATACCTGTCGTTCTCCGGGACGATCACTTTCAACTCTGCCGGCCCTCAGCGCGACGCCCTGGCGATCGCTCCCGACGACCGCATCCTCGTCGAGACCGACGCACCGTTCCTGACCCCGGTGCCACGCCGCGGCAAGCGCAACGGCCCCTACCTGCTGCCGCACACCGCCCGTTTCGTGGCACAGCAGCGTGGGTGGGACGAGACGCGCGCCTGCCAACAGCTCACTGACAACGCCTTTTCCGCTTATGGAGGTGCCTGGTGACCGAAACCGGATTGCTCGATCCCGCGTCGATCCGACGCATTGCCGGTCAGATCGGCCTGAGACCGACGAAGACCCGAGGGCAGAACTTCGTCCACGACGCCAACACGGTGCGTCGTATCGTCTCCTTGGCCCAGGTGGGTCCCGACGACCGTGTCATCGAGGTCGGTCCAGGCCTGGGATCACTGACCCTCGGCCTGCTTGAGACCGGCGCCCAGGTCGTCGCTGTCGAGATCGACGAGGTACTGGCCACCCAGCTTCCCGACACCGTGGCCGAGCGGACGCCAGAGGCTGCCGACAGGCTGGAGGTCATCCTCTCCGACGCCCTCGACGTCGATGCCGTCCCCGGTGCCGATCCGACCGCGTTGGTGGCGAACCTGCCCTACAACGTCGCTGTCCCGGTGTTGCTGCACATGCTGGCGATCTGTCCACAGTGGTCGACGGGTGTCGTCATGGTGCAGTCGGAGGTGGCCGACCGTCTGGTGGCCGCTCCCGGATCCAAGATTTACGGGGTTCCCAGCGCCAAACTGGCCTGGTATGCCGAGGCGACCCGGGTGGGAAATGTCCCCCCGACGGTCTTCTGGCCGGTGCCCAACGTGGATTCCGGGTTAGTCCGGATCACGAGGAGACGTCCTCCCCAGATCGATGGACGAGCCCCTGAGGCCATTCGCTCCCAGGTCTTCCGCGTGATTGACGCGGTCTTCGCGTCCCGTCGCAAGATGCTGAGATCCGCACTGGCTGGACTGTGTGGTGGTTCGGCGGCTGCCTCCGACCTCATCGGCGCTGTCGGGATCGACCCGACGGTGCGCGGAGAGGTCCTTGACATCGTGGACTTGACCCGTGTTGCGGAGGCGTTGGCCCAGGCCGGCGTCCTCGGCGATCCGGGTCAGGTGTGAACTTCTGCCGGTACGGTAAGCACATGATGATGGACGATCCGTTCGACCTGCTCCGTCCCACGACCGTGACGGTGCGGGTCAGCGCCAAGGTCAATCTGGCGCTGGGGGTCGGCAGCCTTGCGCCTGACGGTTTCCACCCGCTGGCAACGGTCTTCGAGGCGATCGGGATTCACGACGAAGTGACGGTGACCCGTCGTGACGACAAACGCATCACCCTCACCGTCTCGGGAGAGGATGCCGACCAGGTTCCCACTGACGAGACCAACCTCGCCTGGCGGGCCGTGGAGATGGTGCGTGAGGAATTCGCCCTGGAGCGGGGGGAGCGCGATCATGGCGTCGATATTCACATCGACAAGTCCATTCCGGTCGCCGGAGGCATGGCAGGTGGGTCCGCTGACGCCGCCGGAGCCCTGCTCGCCGCAGCCGCCCTGTGTCGTCTTCCCGATTCTCCTGAGAGTCTGCAGCCGCTGGCCGCGCAGCTAGGCTCCGACGTGCCCTTCTGCCTCATGGGCGGGGTGGCGCTGGGCCGAGGGCGAGGGGACCGTCTGGCTCCGGTGATTTGTCGTGGCCGTCATCACTGGGTCATCGCCACCTCGAACCAGGGACTGTCCACCCCAGCCGTCTACCGACGTTTCGACGAGATGGGCGGGAACCCCGGGGGAGAGGCCCTACCCAACGACCTCATCTCGGCCCTCACCAGAGGAGATCTCGACGCGGTCGCGGCCACCATGGGCAATGATCTCCAAGCCCCCGCTGTTGACCTGCGTCCCGAACTCGGCGAGGTGCTGGAAGTCGGGAAGGAAGCTGGAGCTCTCACCGCTCTTGTCTCGGGTTCCGGACCCACCTGCGCCTTCCTCGTGCGCGACTCCGCCGGGGCCAAGAAGGTCAGCGGGGCCGTGTCCGCCCTACCGCAGGTCAATCGCACCAGGGCGGCCCGCGGCCCGGCCTCCGGCGCTCAGGTGTTGCCGGGGCCGGTGGGGAGCTTCGCATGACGACCTCCCACCAGCACCAGGACCCGAAGGACGCCGTCGACGTCATCATCGCGGCATGGGCGAGGGAGCGACCCGACCTGCCCGTCGAGGTGATGGAGGTGTGGTCGCGCGTCACCAGGCTGGCACGTCGCCTTGATCGAGACCGGTCCAAGGCATTCTCACAATGGGACCTGGAGGGCTGGGAATTCGACGTCCTGGCAGCCCTGCGACGCTCCGGGGAGCCCTATCAGCTCAGCCCCGGACAGCTCCTGAGCGAGCTTGAGGTCGCCTCGGGGACGATGACGAATCGGATCACCAGACTGTCAGACCGTGGCCTGGTGTGTCGTCTGCCTCACCCCAAGGACGGTCGCGGGGTCATCGTCGAGCTCACCGATGCCGGACGAAATCGGGTCGACGGAGCTCTGGCAGCCTTGTTGGAATCCGAGGGACGTCTCCTCGACTCGATGGACCCGCAGGCCGTTGAGCAACTGGGCCGGGGACTGCGCGCGGTGCTGGCTCGTCAGGAAGAGCTGGACTGATCCTCTTCCCGCTCGCTGTGGCGGGTGAGACGCGGGTTTTCCGACACCCGTGTCAGCCCGTTGAAGGCCAGGTCGACGAGGTGAGCGGCGACGACTTCCTTGGCTGGTGCCCGGGTGTCGATCCAGGCCTGTCCTGCCATGCCCACCATCCCGGTGAGTGCCGGGGCATAAAGGGGTGAGAAGGAGGCGTCGAAGCCGTGACGGTTGAAGTTGTCGGCGAGAATCCCTTCCGCCCAGGAAGCGACGTCAGAAAGGATCGAGGCGTAGGAGCCGGTCGTTGATCCGACCGAGGAATCTCGGGAGATGATGCGAAATCCATCGGGGCGATCATCGATGTAGTCCAGCAGGGCCAGCACCGCGGACTCCAGGGTGCGGCGTGGTCCCTGCTTCGGGCGGGTCATCGCGGCATTGAGGGAATCCTGCAGCAGGCGCACCTCCCGATCGACGACAACGGCGTAGAGCCCGTCCTTTGACCCGAAGTGCTCGTAGACGACGGGTTTCGAAACTCCTGCGGTGGCAGCGATCTCCTCGACGGAGGTGCCCGCGACGCCGTTGTCGGCGAAGAGACGACGCGCCACGCTGATGAGCTGCTCGCGGCGCTGTCCGCTGGTCATCCGGGCCCGTGGGTGCCTGGAAGATCGGGATGCGGGCGTCGACGTCATAGCATCGAGCCTACTTAGGCCCGTTGCGTGGCCGAATCGCGGTCCATGCTCTAGGGTTGGGGGGACTCGGTTTGCCGAGCGTTCCCCGGTTGGTCTGCCGGCAGGGCCCGCCTGACTTTGAATCAGGATCAGCGACGCAGGTTCGACTCCTGCCCGGGGAGCTCATCCACCCTGTCGTACCTCCTCACGGTGCGGTGCGACCGCGTGACGGCTACAGTTGGCCCTGCATGCCGCATCCGAACTGGGAGAGCACCGTGACGTCCAGCCCGTCCACTGACCGAACCGAGATCGACGGAGTGGCCGCCGTCATCGTGCTGGCTGCTGGCGGTGGCACCCGCATGAAGTCCTCGAAGTCCAAACTGCTCCACGAGGTTGCCGGTCGACCCATGCTGTCGTGGGCCGTAGGAGCGGCACGCGGACTCGATCCAGAGCATCTCGTCGTGGTCGTCGGACATCGTCGCGATCAGGTAGAGGCCCATCTGGCTGATGACGCCCCCGACGTCACCACCGCTGTTCAGGCCGAGCAGAAAGGCACCGGCCACGCCGTCGCCTGTGGTCTCGAGGGGCTGGGCCAACTTCACGGCGAGGTCGTCGTCACCTATGGTGATGTCCCGATGCTCACCGGAGAAACCCTCCAACAGATGGTCGAGGTCCACCGCGAGCGTCGCAATCTCGTCACCGTCCTCACTGCCGAGGTCGATGATCCCACTGGCTATGGGCGCATCCTCCGCGACGGAGAGACCGTCGTCGGGATCGTCGAGCACAAGGACGCCGACGAGGCTCAGAGGGCCGTTCGAGAGATCAACTCCGGCATATACGTCTTTGACGCCGAGGCCCTGCGTGACGGCGTCTCCAAACTGTCCAGCGACAACGCTCAGGGCGAGTATTACCTCACCGACGTCGTCACCATGGCTGCCGATGGCACCGTCGAGGTTCCTGGTCGCGGTCGCGTCGGTGCCTTCCGTACTGACGACGTCTGGCAGACCGAGGGAGTCAATGACCGGGTACAGCTGGCCCGCATGAATGCCGAGGTCAACCGACGCATCGTCACCGCATGGATGCGGTCCGGGGTGACCGTTATCGATCCGTCCTCCACCTGGATCCAGCCGGATGTCGATCTCGCCAATGACGTCACCTTGCATCCAGACGTTTTCCTCAGCGGAGCCACGACGATCGCCTCCGGAGCCACCATTGGACCGGATGTCACCGTCACCGACTCCGAGATTCGGGAAGGGGCCACCGTCACCCGGTCCGAGATCACCCTCGCGGTCGTCGGTGAGGGAGTACGCGTCGGCCCGTTCTCCAACATCCGCCCCGGCTCCGTCCTCGACCGCGACGCCAAGGTCGGAGCCTTCGTCGAGACCAAGAACACTCACGTCGGAACCGAGGCTGCCATACCCCACATGGCCTACGTCGGCGATTCCGAGGTGACCGCAGGATCCTCCGTCGTTGCCGGATCCGTCCTCTCCCGGGAGTGCGCCACTCCCGCCACCGACTCGGACGTCATGTCCGACAGCCAAGACGACACCCTCAACCCGGAGGCTGACCAGTGAGTGGAACCACCCGTCCGAACAACAAGCACCTCATGATCTGCTCAGGACGGGCCTATCCCGAACTTGCCGAGCAGATCGCCGCCGAACTCGGCGTCGACCTCGTCCCCTCGCGTCAGGTCACCTACGCCAACTCCGAGATCTACGTGCAGTTCCAGGAGTCCGTGCGTGGTTGCGACGCTTTCGTCATCCAGTCCCACAGCGCCCCGGTGAACGAGGCCATGATGGAGCAGCTCATCATGATCGACGCCCTCAAGAGGGCATCGGCCAAGCGCATCACTGTGGTTTCCCCGTTCTACCCCTACGCCCGCCAGGACAAGAAGCACCTGGGCCGCGAGCCCATCTCCGCTCGCCTCATGGCCGACCTCTACCAGGTTGCCGGTGCTGACCGGATCATGTCGGTGGACCTGCACGCCGCCCAGATCCAGGGGTTCTTCGATGGGCCGGTCGATCACCTGTGGGCCTTGCCGGTGCTCGCCGACTACGTCGCCTCCAAGTACGACAACTCCGACATGGTCGTCGTCTCCCCGGATGCCGGTCGTGTGCGTCTGGCCGACATGTGGACCGACAAGATCGGTTGTCAGCTGGCCATCATCCACAAGCGCCGCGACCCGAACAAGGCCAACGAGACGACCACCCATGAGGTCGTCGGTGAGGTCGAGGGCAAGACCTGTCTACTCGTCGACGACATGGTCGACACCGCCGGCACCATGTGCCAAGCTGCCTCGGCCCTCAAGAAGCACGGTGCCAAGCGCGTCATTGCGGCCGCCACTCACCCGATCCTGTCGGATCCGGCTGCTGAGCGCATCAACAATTCCCCGATCGAGGAGCTCATCGTTACCAACACGCTCAGGATTCGTGACGACATCAACATCCCCTCGATGACGGTGTTGTCCATCGCCCCGCTCATCGCGAAGGCGATTCAGGAGGTCTTCGAGGACGGGTCGGTCACCAGCCTGTTCCGCTGACACGACAGCTCAGTCGCCCACGGCACCGCGTGTGCTGTGGGCGACTTTGCATTTGGGAAACGACGACGTCGTGCCGTACAGTGGCCTTGCTTGGCGAGGGACCGCAAGGTCCGTGATCGACTGGCCGCCCGATTGGGCATCCTCTCGTCGAGCCGTTTCACGTCAACGAGAAGGAGAAACTGCCATGGCAGACATCATTCACCTCAAGGCCGAAGAGCGTACCGAGTTCGGTAAGGGCGCTGCTCGTCGCATCCGTCGTGACGACAAGGTTCCCGCCGTCATGTATGGCCATGACCACGACCCGATCCATGTGACCCTTGAGGGCCACGCCACCCTCCTCGCGTTGCGTACCGAGAACCCGTTGCTGTCGATCGAGATTGAGGGCAAGGAGCCCGTGCTCGTCCTGCCGAAGGACGTCCAGCGTGACGTTCTCAAGGGCTTCGTCCGTCACGTCGACCTGCTGTCCGTGCGTCGTGGCGAGAAGGTCGACGTCAACGTCGCCCTGCGCATCACCGGTGAGTCGGCTCCTGGCACCATCGCCATGACCGAGTTCAACGAGATCGAGGTCGAGGCCGACCTGCTCAACATCCCGGAGCTCATCGAGATCGACGTCACCGGCCTCGAAGCCGGCACCACCATCTACCTCGGCGACGTCAAGCTGCCCGAGGGCACCACCCTCAAGGGCGACCCGGAGGCCGTCGCTGCCACCGTCGCCTTCCCGGAGACCGAGCACGCCGAGGACGAGGAGTCCGAGGGTGAGGACGCCGAGGGTGGGTCCGAGGTGAAGGCCGAGGACGAGTGAGCCCTTCCTGGCTCGTGATCGGGCTCGGCAACCCGGGCCCGCGCTATGACGGCACCCGACACAACGTCGGGGTGGACGTCATCACCGAGTTGTGCCGTCGGGCCGGCGAGAAGCTCTCGTCGGCCCGTGGGCAGCGGGCTGAACTGGCTCGCACCCGCATCGGCTCGGCTGGTCTCGGTGCCCCGGCTGCCAACGCCCAGGCCGTCACCCTGATGCGCAGCCGTACCTACATGAACGAGTCGGGTATCGCCGTCCGCAAGGTTGCGGATTTCGCAGGTATCACCCCCGACCATCTCATCGTCATCCATGACGAGATCGATCTCGACCCGGGCCGTCTGCGCCTCAAAAGCGGTGGCGGAGACAACGGACACAACGGGTTGAAGTCCATTCGCGCCCATCTCCACACCGGTGACTTCATCCGGGTGAGGGTTGGCGTCGGTCGTCCTCCGGGCCGTCAGGATCCCGCTGATTGGGTATTGGCCCGGGTTCCTGCCAAGCAGCGCGCTGACATGGACGTTCAGGTGGCCTTGGCCGCCGACGCCGTCGAGACGATCATCACCCACGGGTTGACGGCAGCCCAGAACCGTTTCAACTCCTGACTCTTCTCAATTCGCCGGATGCTGCGCCTGCGGGAGCTGCGACATGAAGGGCAACTGGCCCAACTTGTCGGGGCGTGCCCGCAACCATTCCGAGAGCTGATCACGTCGGCGCACCAACTCGGGGCCTCCCTCGCCCCTGGCGATGCGGTGCTGCGCGAGCGCGGCTTCCGTGACAGCAGTGATGGTCCGTTCCTGACTGCGCTTCGCAGCCCTGCCGTGCTTGCCCGAATCAGCGAGCACGGCGCGACGCTTGCCCGGATCCGCGATCATGTCCGCTTCGGCGGGAGTCAGCAGGCCGGCCTCGACCATGAGCGGAAGCTGGGAGCGCACTGCCTCGGACTCCTTGCGACGGTTACGAGTCGTCATGACGACAGTGCCGATGAACACCGGGACGAAGAGCACCACGTAGATGAGGACCATCGCCGTCAACTGGCCGTTGACGCCCAGCCTCATGGCACTTGCCACCAGAGTCGGACCACCGTTCCACAGACCATGCATCAGGCAGGCGACGAGATAGCCCAGAACGACCCTCCAGAATCCGCCCTTGTTGCGCCAGGCCCACACGCCGACCGCCGTCGCGGTGGTGTAGAGCGGGTGGCCGAAGACACCGAACCCGGTGCGCACCAGGGCCATGACGACGATGTCGCCCGTCCCCTCAGCGGTCGCGAAATATCCCAAGTTCTCCACGAAGGCGAAGCCCAGGGCACACACCCCGGCGTAGAAGATGTGGTCGGTGAGAGAGGTGAGTTCCAGCTTGCGCAGTCCAGTGACGAGCAGCACGAAGACTGAGGCCTTGGCGAACTCCTCGACGAGTGGCGCGACGACGGCGGCGGTGCCGAATTCGCTGGCAGGAATGGCTGCCTCGACGAGCATGGAGAAGATGACGGCTGCTGACCCTCCCCAGATCAGTGCCATCACGGTGAGACGGGCGGGTTCTGGCTCCCACTTGTCGAGCCATCGGTAGCACAGCAGGCACACGATGAGGGCAGCAGTCGACGGGATCGCGCCGACGATGAAGTATGTGGGCGATCCGGCACCGATGACGGCCACCATGAGGAGGATGGTGATCGCTCCCAGAATGGTGATGACGATCGGCAGGATTCCGCCGCGTCGAACTGGTTTGGGGGCGAGTGGGTACTGCATGGGTGGGGTGCTCACGTCGACATGCTATGGGTTGGCAAGCCCGGGGGACCAGCGCAGAACACGAAGGCAGGCACGCTGTCGGTGTTACCACGTACCCTGTCTTGGTGATTTCTGGCGGATTGACCTCCCTTCTTTCCCGCGAGCCGGTGCTCTCCCATTCCGTGGAGGACGCTCTTACCCGGCGAACCCCCACTCTCGACCTGCAAGTGGCTCCGTCTGCCCGCCCGGCCGTGGCTGCTGTGCTCAGCCAGGCGCTCACTGGTTCCGGACGGTTGCCGGTGCTGCTGGTGACGAGCACCTTCCGGGAGGCCGAGGAGTCAGTGGCCACCTTGGAGACGTGGCTCGGTCCCGATGCCGTCTGCTACTACCCGTCCTGGGAGACCCTGCCTCATGAGCGGTTGAGTCCTCGCACCGACACCGTTGGTCGACGGATGGAGGTGCTGCGCCGATTGTGCGGCACAGAAGGAGAGGTGCCGCAGGTCGTCGTCGCCCCGGTGCGATCCCTGCTTCAGCCCCAGGTGGCCGGGCTGGGCCGCATCAAGCCCGTCCGTCTGGCTGTGGGGGAGGAGCACGATCTCACCGATCTGGCGGCAGAGCTCGTCAATGCCGCCTACAGCCGGGTCGACATGGTGGAACGCCGAGGCGAATTCGCGGTACGCGGCGGCATCGTCGATGTCTTCCCGCCGGTGCTGGAGCACCCGGTTCGTATCGATTTCTTCGGTGACGAGATCGAGGAGATGACCTCCTTCGCGGTGGCCGATCAGCGATCCACCGACGAAACCCACCAGGAGCTCATCTGCGCTCCGTGTCGTGAGCTCACCCTCACCGACGAGGTCCGATCCAGGGCCAGGACCCTGTTACCGGACCACCCCGAACTGGCGGACATGCTGGAACGAATCGCCGATGGTCAGGCTGTCGAGGGGATGGAAGCCCTCATGCCAGCCCTGGTCGACGAGATGGAGCTGCTCGTCGACGTCCTTCCCGAGCACGCCATGGTCATCCTCTCGGACCCCGAGATGGTGCGCTCCCGGGCAGCAGACCTGGTCCGCACCTCCGAAGAATTCCTGGGAGCCGGGTGGGCGGCTGCCGCCGGTGGTGGCCAGGCCCCGATCGACCTGGCGGCCTCGGGATACCGCAGCCTGTCCCACGTGAGGGCCCACTGTCTCGAGCGCGGCATGGCGTGGTGGTCGATGTCCTCCTTTGCCCTGGACGCCCCTGCCACGGATGCCCTTGCCGACGACGACGTCACGACCGCCCCGCGCACCGTCAACCCGCATCTGGAGGCCGTCGAACCGTGGCGCGGAGACGTGGAGGCGGCCGTCGAGGATCTCACCACCAGACTCGGTGAGGGCTGGACGGTCGTGCTGTGTGCCGAGGGTGAGGGCATCGCCAAGCGCATGGCGGAGCTGCTCGGTGAACATCACGTCGCGGCCAAGCTGGTCGACGAGGTCGACGCCGACATCACCGAGCCATGCGTCCAGGTCGTCCGGCTGCATCAGCGTCATGGTTTCGCCGCGGATTCCCTCAAACTGTTGGTGGCTTCCACCGGAGACCTCGCTGACTCCCAGGACCCAGTCGTCAGTGGCGAGCGGCGCATGCCCCGACGCCGTCGCAATCAGATCCAGCCGCTTGAGCTCAAGTCCGGCGACCTCGTCGTCCATGAGCAGCACGGTGTGGGCCGATACGTGGAGATGGTGCAGCGCACCGTGGGTGGGGCCACCCGCGAGTATCTCGTCATCGAGTACGCCCCCTCCAAGAAGGGTCAGCCCGGCGACCGTCTCTTCGTCCCCGTCAACTCTCTGGACCAGGTGACCCGCTATGTCGGTGGTGATGCTCCCAGTCTGGACCGGATGGGTGGCGCCGACTGGCGCAAGCGCAAGTCTCGTGCCCGCAAGGCAGTCCGTGAGATCGCCGCTGAACTCATCAAGCTCTATGCCGCCCGGCAGGCCACCAAGGGCCACGCCTTCGGCCCCGACACCGCCTGGCAGCGGGAGCTGGAGGACGCCTTCGCCTACGTCGAGACCCCTGATCAGCTCACCACCATCGCCGACGTCAAGCACGACATGGAACAGGTCGTCCCGATGGACCGTCTGGTCTGTGGCGACGTCGGTTACGGCAAGACCGAGATCGCAGTGAGAGCCGCTTTCAAGGCCGTTCAGGACGGCAAACAGGTGGCCGTGCTGGTGCCAACCACCCTTTTGGTGCAGCAGCACTTCCAGACGTTTACCGAGCGTTACGCCGGGTTCCCGGTCAAGGTCGCGGCTTTGTCCCGATTCCAGACCGACGCCGAGACCCGCGAGACCCTGGATGGCCTCAAGCGCGGCACGGTTGACGTCGTGGTTGGTACCCACCGCTTGCTCGCCAAGGAGGTTGAGTTCAAGGACCTCGGACTGGTCATCGTCGACGAGGAGCAGCGCTTCGGCGTCGAACACAAGGAAGCCCTCAAGCGCATGAGGGTCAACGTCGACGTCCTGGCGATGAGCGCCACCCCGATCCCGCGCACCTTGGAAATGGCCGTGACGGGCATCCGAGAAATGAGCACGATCGCCACGCCGCCGGAGGAACGTCACCCCGTCCTCACTTTCGCCGGCCCCTACGACGAGGGTCAGGTGGTCGCTGCCATCCGTCGCGAGTTGGCTCGCGAGGGTCAGGTTTTCTACATCCACAACCGAGTGCAGTCCATCGAGAAGACGGCCGCCAAGCTGCGCGAACTCGTGCCGGAGGCGCGAATCGTCACCGCCCACGGCCAGATGAACGAGAAGCAACTCGAACAGATCATGGTGGACTTCTGGGAGCGCCGCGCGGACGTGCTGGTCTGCACCACCATCGTCGAGTCGGGTATCGACATCTCCACGGCCAACACCCTGCTCATCGATCGCGCCGACCGTATGGGCCTGTCTCAGCTGCACCAGTTGCGCGGTCGTGTCGGTCGCTCCCGGGAGCGCGGCTACGCCTACTTCCTCTACCCGGCTGACAAGCCGCTCTCCCAGACCGCCCACGATCGATTGGCGACGATGGCCGCCCACACCGACCTGGGAGCCGGCATGGCCATCGCCATGAAGGATCTGGAGATCCGCGGTGCCGGAAACTTGCTGGGTGGCGAGCAGTCCGGTCACATCGCCGACGTCGGATTCGACCTCTACATCCGTCTGGTGGGTGACGCCGTCGCAGAGTTCCGTGGTGATGCCAGCGCCGCCGACGAACCCGAAATGCGCATCGAACTCCCGGTCGACGCCAACCTGCCCGTCGAGTACGTCGAGACCGAGAGGCTCCGCCTGGAGATGTACAAGAGGTTGGCCGAGGTGCGCAGCGACGAGGAGGTCGACGCCATCGCCGCCGAGCTCGTCGATCGCTACGGTCCGATGCCCGAGCCGGTACAGGCCCTCCTCGGGGTGGCTCGGTTCCGTCTCATGTGTCGCAGGGCAGGTATCCACGAGGTGGTCCCGTCGGGACGCAACATCCGGTTTTCCCCGGTCCATTTGCCGGAGTCGCGCGTGATGCGACTCAAGAGGCTGTATCCGGGGTCAGTGGTCAAGGAGACGGCTGGGCTTGTCATGGTTCCCAAACCGACTACCGCGCGGATCGGGGGGCAGTCTCTGGCAGGTCAGGAACTGCTCGATTGGGCTACCGGTCTCGTGGCCGGGGTGTTGGACACCAAAGACGGGGCTGTGCCACGTTCTTGACCAGTCGAGTTAGGGTATGCTGACATCGGAACACAAGATAAGTCCATGGTTTTCTCGAGGTTGAGATGATATAGAGATTATGCAGAATAAAATTGGACGAGTCATGTCTGCGGCTGTGATCGCCGGATGCGACTTGGGGTCGATTTCTGTGCCAGCGTTTGCTGAAGGTAGTTTCAAATCGCATCTCAGTAGCGTCAGAGTGGGGTTTGAAACGCGGTCTTGGCACGACAATGCAAACGATAATGCTAAAACGATTGTCTGGCACAATGGTAAGTGTTCCGCGAAATCCATCACTTGGGGCTTGCATGAGGATAGGTGGGTTCTTCCAGATATTGCAAGAGGGAATAAGGCGCTGCTGTGCAAGTATTCAGCTACTCACACGGGTTGGGGAATACAGCCTGCTGGTGACTATCACCTGACGGTGGAGGGGATTGATGGCGGCTCAGTGGTGTCGCTCCCCTCGATGACGATCAGCTATTGATGTTTCACGAGTGCTGAGTGCCATGAAACGCGCACTGCTGGAATCTGAAGTGACGATCGAAGGAGTTTATTTTTCCTATGGTCGACACGGTGAGATTTTCCATGGGTTCGACTGTGAGCTTCATAGCGGGAAAACTGTCCTTCTGGGTCCTAATGGTGCTGGGAAGTCGACGTTGTTTCGAATCATGGCAGGAATCCTTAAACCGTCTGCTGGACGGGTAATCCTGCCTGATTCCCCAGGACCCGTGTCGCCCTCACGGTCACAGGTCGCACTCATGCCCCAGGATGTACCACCGATACCCGGGCTCCGTGTCGATGAACAGGTGGCCTATTCCGGCTGGCTAGCGGGCCTGTCGCGTCGAGATGCGCAGAGTCGAGCCGTGGAGGTACTGGCAGCAGTCAATCTCTCTGACAAGGCGTCCTCGCGGGCCTCGCGCCTGTCAGGAGGACAGCTACGCCGTGTCGGTCTTGCTCAAGCTTTGGTGGTGAACCCGCAGGTTCTCCTGCTGGACGAGCCAACCGCAGGTCTCGACCCAGCCCAACGCCATTCCTTCCGAGAGGTTCTCAAGTCGGTGCCATCTGGAGACCAAGTCGTCGTCGTGTCAACCCATCTGGTCGATGACATCGAGGACCTTTACGACCGTGTGGTCGTCATGAATGAGGGTTGCGTCATCTTCGCAGGAACGCCCGATGAGTTCATCAATCTTTCGGAACCGGGTCCCAATCGCGCCGAACGCTCCTACCTTGGCCTCGTCGGATCGGAGCGGGCATGACCTGGTTGACGCGCATCCGGATCTCACCAGGCATCTGGTTGGCACCGGTCATGGCTCTCACCTCCATGACATACTTCGACGCTCCGGCCGCCCAGGGATACGCCCTCGCATCAGCCACCCGCGACGCCTACAGTCTTCTGCTTGTCGCTGCGCTCTCATGTGCTGCCGGCGCCTGGGAAGGTCATCGACTCCAAACGGGTGGGGTGCTATCCGGAGTAGCGCGTCGGTCTCGGTTCGCGATCATGGCAGCCCCATGGGCCTCTGCGGTGGTTGTTCCCACCGTCTTGGACGTAGTGATCTTCATCCGTGACGGGGCGTTCACCAGCATTGACGCCGTGCCCGTCATCGTGACGACCGTCGGCACTGTGTGGGTGTGGGCCTTGGCTGGAATGGCGGTCGGAGTCGCTGTGCGTCCCGCACTGTCGGTGCCGCTCAGTCTCACGGTTCCGGTCTTGTGGCTCATCATGCTTCCAGCCAGCGAAACCTTGTGGCTGCGACATTTGACCGGAGGCTGGCCCTCATGTTGCGGCGTCAACAGCACGCTGTCGTGGCGTGCCATTTTAGCGACGTGGACGGTGCTCGCCAGCGTGCTGGCGGCAAGTCTCCTCGTGTTGTGGACACGTGGTCGTGCCGTGGGTCCCGGTCCTCGTATGGTCGCCGGATTAGTGGCCGTTCTGGTCGCGAGTGGCCTGGTGGGTGGTGCCAGCATGGTTCGGGGGATGGGCCCCGATCCCATCGCGCCGCGAACCCATGGTTTGCACTGTGACGTGGTGGCCAAGGTAAAGGTCTGTGTGTGGCCCGAACATGAGCCTGCCGCGGCTAGGTTCAAGACCGTTGTGGCCACAGTGGTTCCGGTCTGGCGTCAGGCAGGCGTTACACTGCCCGAGGTCATCACCGAGGTCAGCCCCCCGGATTCCGCATCATCGCGTTCGCGTGATGGCCGAGACGCGTACATCTATCTTGGGCAACCATCCCCAGCTCCGGACGACCTGCTGGGGGCCTTGACGAGTGATCTTGCCACGGCACCATGTCTGGAACGGGAGAACGCCGAGATCCCGGCGTGGGCTACGGCCGACCAAGGGCGTTACCGAGCGTGGCTGCAGCTGTCGGGTGCACGGGCCTTGGGTCTATCGGAGAAGGACGTGAGGGATGGGAACATTCCCACAGACCAGTGGCACTGGGCGCAGAAAGTCCTTACGCAGCCTGCTGCCCAGCAGACGAAGGCGGTGAACATTGTTGCCACTAGGCTGTCCTCGTGCCGGTGAAGGTGGTTGGGCCAGTTCGGCGGTGAGGTGCCATGATTTGGTGGTGTAAAAACCGCGGCGTCGCAGTTGTGCTGGCGTGCTCGGTCAGTATGGCAGTCTTGGTGGTCCTCACCGGAAATTCGATTCGCGATATTCCGGTCATCTTCGGAGGGGTCGCACTGCGGGCACCACTGGTGTTCTTCGGGTCCCTTGTCGTCATTGTGGCTCACGGCTGGTCGGTGGCCAGGAATCCGGTCGAGTTGGAGTTGAGATCTCGGCGTCCGGTGCGTTGGGCTGATGTTGGGCTTATGGTTGCCGCAGCCCTGCCTCTGCTGGCCACCATCGTGTGTCCCGGCCTTATCGAGGTGGGTTTGGTGATCTTGCGCAATACCGTGATCGGTATGGGACTGACCCTCCTGTGTGCGCGTTTCATGTCGCGGGGGCTTGCCTCGATGCCTGCTGTGGGTATGTTCCTGATCGGAGTGCTAACGGGACGCGGATACGGCCACGAAGCGTGGTGGAACTGGGTTGTCAGCTCTAGCGCGAGTCCGGTGGGAGCGGCGTGGTTCCTCGGGTCCGTCATCGCCGGGTCGGCTGCCACACTCACGGGTCGGGCGCGGAAGCCGAGAGTCTCGTCGTAGGATGCTGCTGACAGGCTTCTTCGCCGTGCCGAGGGCGCGGCACCGAGTTCAGGAGGGTTGCCCCATGGCATTGTCGCGTCCCATGCCGATCCGCATGGTCGCTGTCGCAGTGACCGGATTCCTCGGTATAGCAGGGTTGTCCGGGTGCGCGAGCTCCCCCAACACCGCGGCCACGGTGGGGGGCACAACGGTGTCGATGAAGTCGATCGATGAGGCAGCGGATCACTGCTCGAAGTACATCAATCCCAGCACGGAGCTCACCCCTCGCCAGGTCATCTCCTCGACGGTCATTCGTGGTGCCGTCGCCCAGGAGGTCCTGGACAACCGCGGGGAGAAACTCTCCAATGCCCAGCGCGACCAGGTCATCGCCCGCAATGGCATGACGGCACTCACCTCCGACCCGGTCTGCCATGCGATGGTCCGTGACTTCGCAGGCCTGTTCCATCTGTTCGACCGCGAGGGTGAGAAGAAGGCCATGGCCGACCTGGCCGCGGTCGAGGTCAAGACGAATCCGCGGTTGGGCACCTGGGACGCCAAGAACCTTGCGGTCCACGGGAGTTCCTCGCTGTCGGACCCCTTCACCTCTCGCTCCTGATCCTGATGGCGTCGGACGACTCCCGACCGAGGGCTGATTTCTCCGACCTCGTCGCCGTCATGGCGAGGTTGCGCGACGAGTGCCCGTGGGATCGCAGCCAGACCCATCGCTCCCTCGTGACCTATTTGGTCGAGGAGACCGGAGAGGTCGTCGATGCCATTGAGGCCGGCACTGACGACGACCTCGTCGAGGAATTGGGCGACCTATTGCTCCAGGTGGTCTTTCACGCGCGCATCGCGGAGGAGGAGGGCGTCTTCAACATTGACGAGGTCGTCGGTGGGATCGTTGCCAAACTCGTGACCCGTCATCCTTATGTCTTCTCGGACGAGGACGTTCCCGAGGACCTCGACGCCGCATGGGAGGCGCGCAAGGCAGCGGCCAAGGGACGCACCTCCAGCCTCGATGGCATCGCGCACTCGCTGTCGAGCGTGGCCCGCAGCGCCAAGGTCATCTCACGGGCTCGCAACCGTGGCGTGGACGTCGAACTGCCTGAGGAACCCATCACCGCCGAGCAGACCGGAGATGAACTCCTGACCCTCATCGCCCGTGCCCAGGCTAGCGGCGTCGACGCTGACCAAGCTCTGCGCGACCAGTTGCGCAGGCTAGAGAGCGACATCCGGGACGCCGAGGGACACTGAACCATACGCAGTATTACCTGAGGGGAATTCCTTTGTGATGAGGAGAGGAGACCTCGATGGATCCGTGCAGCCTCCGCCCATCGAGGACCAGACGATCGTCGTGAGTATCGACGCCGCCCCCGAGATTACCTACACAATCGACATCGATCGACATCGCCAGGAAGGCCACCAAGACCTGATGGTCTCTTTCCGCCGAGCCTCACGTGGTGTTGAGGTTCCAACATCACTACCGTTGACCGAGAAACGGAAGAGGTGAACGATGCGACGAACCCTGACAACGATGCTCGTCGCCGTCGTCACCATGTCTGCACTGACCGGATGCAAGGGCAGCGACAATGACCCCGCTGGTCTGACCGAGGTCTCGGACGTGCCGGAAGCTCCTGCATCTACGGTGTCCCCGATCTCCTCGGGGCGAAAACCAACTCCGGAGGAGATCAATCCGAACGCCGATGCGGCGGCAACACCGCGCAGGGGAGGCATGAACAGATACCTGCCTGGCCTGACTGGGATCGTCAGTGATCGCGTCGTCACCGGGAACACCTCCCAGGCCATCACCGTCAAGGCCGGAACCGTCACCGACTACTACTTCCTGTGCGACACCACTGACGCTCAAATCACGGTGACCGAGAACGACGACTCGGCCAAGTCCACCTCGTGTCATGAGGGCTATGCCCATCTCAGCTACGGCAAGCGGACACAGAACGAGAAGATCGACCTGCTGATCGAGGCTCCTGCCGACGTCACCTACGAATTCGTCATCACCGAAAACCCTCTGACGGCCACGACGACAAGTGACGGGGCGCCCTGAAATACCGCTGGTTGGCAGGCTTCGATACGCTTTGGGGTGGACGCAAAGATCCTCTCTGAAAGGTTGGTCCATGGCAACCATCGAATTCATCGAAGCCCGTGAGATCCTCGACTCCCGCGGCAACCCGACCGTTGAGGTCGAGATGATCCTCGACGACGGCACCGAGGCCCGCGCTGCGGTTCCCTCCGGCGCGTCGACCGGTCAGTTCGAGGCCGTTGAGCTGCGCGACGGTGACAAGGAGCGCTACTCCGGCAAGGGCGTTCTCAAGGCTGTTGAGAACGTCAACGAGAAGATCGCCGAGGAGGTGCTCGGCTGCGACGCCAGCGAGCAGCGCATCATCGACCAGATCATGATCGAGCTCGACGGCTCTGACAACAAGGGCGAGCTGGGCGCCAACGCCATCCTCGGTGTCTCCCTGGCCGCCGCTCACGCTGCCGCTGACTCGGCCGACCTTCCTCTCTACCAGTACCTGGGCGGACCGAACTCCCACGTGCTCCCCGTTCCGATGATGAACATCCTCAACGGTGGCGCTCACGCCGACTCCGACGTCGACATCCAGGAGTTCATGATCGCTCCGATCGGCGCTGAGTCCTTCAAGCAGGCTTACGAGTGGGGCGCTGCCGTCTACCACTCCCTCAAGAAGGTCCTCAAGGACAAGGGTCTTGCCACCGGCCTGGGAGACGAGGGCGGCTTCGCCCCGAACCTGCCCAGCAACGCCGCTGCCCTGGACCTCATCCTCGACGCCATCAAGGCTGCCGGCTTCGAGCCCGGCAAGGACGTCGCCCTCGCTCTCGACGTCGCTGCTTCCGAGTTCTTCGAGGACGGCAAGTACAGCTTCGAGGGTCAGGCCAAGTCCTCCGCCGAGATGATCGAGTACTACGAGGGTCTCGTCGCCAAGTACCCGCTGGTCTCCATCGAGGATCCGCTGGACGAGGAGGACTGGGACGGCTGGGCCGAGTTCACCAAGAAGCTCGGCGACAAGATCCAGATCGTCGGCGACGACCTGTTCGTCACCAATCCGAAGCGCCTCGCCAAGGGCATCGAGACCAAGGCCGCCAACGCCCTGCTCGTCAAGGTCAACCAGATCGGCTCCCTCTCGGAGACCATCGACGCCGTCGAGCTGGCCCACCGTAACGGCTACCGCTGCATGATGTCGCACCGTTCCGGTGAGACCGAGGACACCACCATCGCCGATCTTGCCGTCGCCCTGTCGACCGGCCAGATCAAGTCCGGTGCCCCGGCCCGTGGCGAGCGCATCGCCAAGTACAACCAGTTGCTGCGCATCGAGGAGGAGCTGGGCGACTCCGCTGAGTACGCCGGCGCTT
This sequence comes from Cutibacterium sp. LaCa_255, assembly GCF_057458005.1. Lineage (NCBI taxonomy): Bacteria > Bacillati > Actinomycetota > Actinomycetes > Propionibacteriales > Propionibacteriaceae > Cutibacterium > Cutibacterium sp. LaCa_255. The sequence goes on from NZ_CP190956.1 coordinate 624,711, forward strand.
CTGCCTTCCCGCGTTTCAACGCCTGAGATCGACTGACGACGGCTCGGCCCGGCCCCCACGGGGCCGGGCCGAGCCATGTCTTGACCGGGCCAGCCACCGAAGACGCAAACGAGAATCATTCTAGGGTATCCTGTACGGGCTCACTAGGAAGGAGCTCTGATGCACCCCACTCGCACCCTCGGAGCGCTGTCGGCGGCCTTGGCCGCTGCGGTTCTCTTCGCCGGGGCACCCGCCGGTCATGCCGGACCCGACGACGGCAAGGTTGTCATGACCGAGGCCCACGTTGACGCCCCCAAGACGTACTGGGAGGACGGCCATTTCGTCCTCAAGAACGAGGCGCACATGAAGGCGGTCCCGCTCGACGGCACTGTCAACTGGATCGGCCGTGGCTACAGCACCCTGTTGCGCCCCGAGCAGAAGTTCATGTTCACCGTTCCCGATGACCCGGCCTTCGCGCCCTTGTCCGACCACGGCCGACGCTGGTACGCCGCCCCCCACATCGCCGGTGACCACAACACCCCGATCTGGGCCGGATTCGGCGCTGACGACAAGATTCCGGCCGACACCTTCCGTGACGGGTCCTTCTCGCTCGATGTCGTTGGGTTCTCCGGGCCCGGACGGATGGAGGCCTTCAACGCCTGGGACCACTCGTTGAATCGCCTGCTGTCGAGCCACGACCCCAGCTACCGGTCCGCCTACCTCACGCCTGGCAACCACACGCACAACGTCACCGCCTTCACCAAGCCCGGTCGCTACGTCGTCGACTACCGGACGACCGCTCGAGGTAAGGACGGACGTCTCATCGTCTCGAAGACCTCGACCCTGGTGTGGCAGGTCGGCGGTACTCGCCCGGCCGACAAGGCGACGACGCCGCTCGAGGACCGCTTCGCAGCAGCGCACTCGGGCAGGTCGAACACTCCGTACACATTCACGATGAAGCCGCACACCGGCCGTGACAAGCCCGCCGACGACCAGCTCACCGACCTCGTCTTTGACGCCGGTGACGCCGCCGCCGAGGGCACGGTGACCTTCTTCCTCGACGGGTTCCATCTGGCCGAGGTGCCGGTCCACGGAGGACGTGCCACCTGGAGCGAGATGATCGGTTCGGGAACCTCCAAGTTCCAGGCGGTCTTCGTGCCGGCCGCAGGGTCCACTGCTCCGCGGTGGGCCTCCAGCCAGCTCGCCTACCAGTTTGGTCAGAAATCCGCCTCGACGACGTCGGCCACGGGCCTGGATGCTCTGCCGACGCCCCACTCCCAGGATCCGGCGCCAGCCTTCGACCTCAAGGAGTACATGCCGACCAAGGCGGTGAAGTGGAGTGTCGACGTCACTCCCGGCAAGCCTGACGAGGACGGCGACAAGCCCTTCGTCACCCGGATCAAGCTCTCTGACCCCCGGTACCGGGCGAATATCGACGGCGGCTACTACGACGCGCCGGACGCGAAGTACTCGACCTGTCAGGTGTACGGGGTGGCCGACGAGCACGGCGAGTTGACGGTCTCGAACGATGGTGACGTCTGTGGCGGTTACTACCTCAAGTTCAAGATCGCTCCCCACGCCCTCGTCAAGGCCCCTGGAGGATCGATCGACGTCACCGTGCCGTTGCCGAAGGACTCGTTGACTCTGCATCGCAACGGTGAGCTCCACATGAGTGATGCGGGGGCGACCGCGGCTCCCACCGCGGCTTCCACGTCGGCCCCGACCGTGACCCCGACTCCGAGCCTTACTCCGGCTCCGGCACCCTCTGCGTCCACTTCTGCGTCCTCCTCGGTGCTCACCGCGCCGGTCCTGCTCGAGCATGGGCACGTCGACCTCAAGGCGACCTTTGACGGTGGTCGGCTTGGGGCGGTCGTGGGTGATGACACCCTCAGCCACGCCAAGCAGTCGGTGGACCGGTCCATCGGTTCGGTCGCCCTGGCGGTGCCCGACTCGGCTCGTCGACGCCGTCCGACGGCCGGGTTCATGGCCGACCCACGGTTCGACTTCCTCGGCAAGAAGGGCGGCCTCGTCCACATGCTGCCGCAGGTCAATGACAACGTCCACGTGTGGCCCGGGTGGTCGACGAACGCCTTGGCCGGCACCGGGGCGGGACCGGCGACCCTCAAGCTCGAGCCTGCCGTGCTTCCGGCCGGGGGTGCCTACGACGTCTTCACGGCCGATTCGCTGACCGGAAGTCTTGACCACCTCATCGATTCGCGGCACGGTCGAGTGTCCATGACGATCCCGGAACCGACCCACGCGCACGCCTCATGGGCGTTCAGCAAGCCGGGTGCCTACCTGCTCAAGGCGAGCTACACCAGCCGTGTGGGAGGCCACGAGGTCTCCAGTCGGCCCGAGTGCCTCACCTTCCTCGTGGGTGACGAGGCCATCGCCGCCCACCGCGCTGGTCGGACGCCGTCGTGCCCGGCGACTACCTCGCCTGGGCCGAGCGCGTCCAGTCCGGTCTCGCCCTCGGCTCCGTCCGTGACGGCCACGCATCCGGCCCCTGTGTCGTCTGCGACGCACTCTTCGGTTCCTGTGTCGTCCGTGACGGCGGCCGACCGGCCGATGGCCCCGACGAGTGCGCAGGGTGCGACTCACGGCATGCGTCTCGCACTTCCCCGCACTGGGGTCTGAGAGAACGCCGCACCTGTCGCAGCGGACCGCCCCGCCCCGTGAGGACACCTCCTCGGGGCGGGGGCGGTTGGTTGTCGCCCGTATCGGCTGGTGTGCGTCATGATGGAGGCGATGGCGGGCCTTCCTGGCTCCCGGTACCCGGTCCCGAAGCACAGGGGCGGGTGCGCAGGAGCGCGACGTCGAGCCCCCTCGTGGCGCAGCGCATCGCCAAGTACAACCGGTTGCTGCGCATCGAGAAGAAGCTGGGTGACCCTGCCGAGTCCGCCGGCGCTACTACCGTCCCGTGTTTTAGGCCTGATTGACGTCACAAGGTGCTGATCCCGGCACCTGACATGATACGACCGCCCGGTGTTTCCGGGGCGGTCGTGTCATGATGGACCACGATGGCCAGCACACCGAGCAACCGAAATCGCCCGTCCGGACGGTCCCAGCGACCGGACGGAGGACGGACGCGCTCATCCTCCCCGAACCGTTCCGGCCCGAGGAACCGTGGTTACTACGAGCGCACAACCCGCACGGAGCCGCCGCGAAACCACGCTCCCAAGGATGAGGAACCTCGTCGATTCGGTCTGACGCTGCGGGCAGTCGTCATGGGAGCTGCGGTCCTGCTGGTGCTCGTCATGATCACGCCCAGTCTGGGGATTTTCTTCTCCCAGCGCTCCCAGATCTCCCGCATCCAGGACGACGAGGCCGAAGCACGTGCCTCCATCTCGACGCTCCAGGACGAGGTCAGGAGGTGGCACGATCCCGACTATGTACGCGCACAGGCGCGAGCTCAACTCGGTTGGGTGATGCCGGGAGAGACCGGCTACCAGGTCATCGCGGAGAACGGCAAGGTCATCGGATCGACGACCTCACTGGACGAGAAGGACCCCGCGACCGAGGCCAGCGCTGATGTCCACTGGTGGAGGCAAGCCGCCGAATCGATCCAGGACGTTGACCATCCCGCACCGCCCACCGCCACCCCGAGAGCGATGATCACACCTACTCCCTCGGTGAAGCCGTCCTCCCCGAGCCCCTCCCATCGATGAGGTGACCATGCTTGAAGAATTCACCGAGGACGACCGCCAGGCCGTTCGGGACCAGCTTGGTCGCGAGCCACGAGGCGTCGCTGGCGTGGCCTGGCGATGTGGCTGCGGGAAGCCCGCGGTCATTGCGACCGAGCCCAGGCTGCCCAATGGCACTCCCTTCCCGACGACCTACTACCTGACCTGCCCCCGTGCAGCCTCCCTCATCGGCACCCTCGAGTCCTCCGGACTGATGGCCCGGATGACCGAACGACTTGGTGAGGACGAGGGACTCGCCGAGCAGTACCGACGCGCCCACCAGGCCTACCTTGCCGACCGCACTCGGATTGGTGAGGAGGCCGGTCTGGACCCCGTCTCTGAGATCGATGGGGTCTCTGCCGGCGGCATGCCGACCCGCGTCAAGTGCCTGCATGCCCTGGCTGGGCACGCCCTGGCTGCCGGCCCAGGCGTCAACCCCTTTGGTGACGAAGTCGTCGAGGAGCTGGGAGAGTTCTGGTGCAACCCATGCTCGCCCGAACACCACGACCCGGAGTGACAGGAGGACGACATGACTGACGATCGCACCGTCGCAGCCATTGACTGCGGGACGAATTCCATCCGCCTGCTGATTGCCTCGGCCAGCCCCGACGGACATCTCATCGAGCAGACCAGGGATTTGGAGCTGGTCAGACTCGGCCAGGGGGTCGACACCACCGGGGCCTTCCATCCTGACGCACTGGAACGCACGTTCACGGCTTGCCGAGCCTTCGCCCGGGCCATCACCGAACACCACTGCGACGACATTCGCTTCGTCGCGACCTCGGCCGCCCGCGACGTCTCCAACCGGGATGAGTTCTTCGATGGGGTGCGCGAGGCGCTTGGGATCGACGCGGAGGTCATCGCGGGCAGCGAGGAGGCAGGTCTGTCCTTCGCCGGCGCGATGTCGGGGATCGAGGTGAGCGAGGAGCCCGTCCTCGTCATCGACTGTGGCGGAGGCTCCACAGAGCTGGTGCTGGGCCATGGCACCAAGATCGACTCCCAGGTGAGCCTCAACATCGGCTCCGTGCGGCTGCGTGAGCGCTTCCTGCACGACGATCCGCCCACCGCCGAACAAATCGACGAGGCACGCACTTACGTCCGGGAGATGCTCACTGAGTGCCCTGTCGACATGGCCACCGCACACACCGTCGTCGGGGTCGCCGGAACCGTCACGAGTCTTTCAGCGATCAATCAGGGGCTGACGGAGTACGACCGAGCCAAGGTTCACCGTTCGGTGCTGACAGCCGATCAGGTGGCGGGCCTGGCAGACACACTGCTTGCGTCGACGGTCGACGAGGTCGAGCAGATGGGGCCGTTGAAGCGACGCCGTGCCGAGGTTCTCTGCGGCGGTGCTCTTATCATTGATGAGGTGTGCCATCGGACGACGGCGGGGGAACTCGTCGTCTCGGAGACCGATATCCTTGACGGCATGGCGCTGGCGATGCTGGCGCAGGGGAGGTGACCTTCTCCCTGGCCCCCGTAGCCCAACGGCAGAGGCAGACGGCTTAAACCCGTCCCAGTGCGGGTTCGAATCCCGTCGGGGGTACCCGAAGATGCACCAGCTATGCGGTGTGTACGACCCCAGTCGTCGGGGTGGTCCGAATGTCGTCCCGCAGTACGGGGAAGGTTTCACGTCCTCGCGGCGTTGTTTACAGTAGAGGTCACCACGATTTTCACAGGAGGATCCCATGGCCAACCCGGTCTTCAGCCGAGCTGAGGCTTTCCAGCCGCACGGCAATCCCTATGGTCAGCCAGCGTACGCTGGCCAGGGCTACGGGCCGCAGTACGGCATGTCTGGACAGCCCGGTGCCGAGTGGGGGGCTCTGTCACACGACGACATGCACGAGCAGCGCGCTGAGCGTGCGATGACCTTTGACGACGTCTTGGGTCGCACCGGCTTGGTACTGCTTATCATCGCTGCGATCGGCGCCGTGAGCTTCACCTTGATCGGGCCGAACGTCATGGCCAGTGGTGCTGCCCTGTTGGTGGGCTCAATCGCCGCATTCATCACGGCCATGATCGTGAGTACTCGCCGCAAGGTCCCCGTCGGGGGCGTCATCTTCTACTGTCTGTGCGAAGGCCTTGTCCTGGGTACCATGTCGGCCATTTTCGAGGCCATGTACCCGGGAATCGTCGTGCAGGCCGTCCTGGGCACCTTTGCCGCCGCTGGCGTGACCCTGGGCGCCTACAAGTTCTTCAACATCCAGGTGACGCCGCGATTCCGTCAGATCGTCATCATCTCGACCTTCGGCTTTGCCATCGCGATGCTCATCAATATCGTGCTGATGCTCTTCGGGATCCATCTCGGTCTGGCCAGCTTCGGTCCCATCGGCATTCTGTGCTCCGCCGTGGGCGTTGTGCTGGCTGCCATGAACCTCGTGATGGATTTCGACTACGCCGAGCAGGGGGTGCGTAACCAGGCTCCCGTCTCCGAGTCTTGGCGAGCTGCCTTCGGCATCGCCGTGACGATGGTGTGGCTCTATACCGAGATTCTGCGGATCCTCAGCTACTTCCGTTCTGAGTGACGTGAACGTCAGAAGGGGCCCGGTCATGATGACCGGGCCCCCTCGTCATGCTCAGGTACTGGGGACGTCGCGCAGATGGGTCTCGAGGCACATCCGGGTGGCTGCTCCCCAGGACAGTCGACGCCATCGCCACAGAGGAATCCATTGGGCCGACTGGGTGGTGCCGCCGACGTCGATGACATAGGGATCAGTCGGGTCCTCACTCGTTGCCGAGTAGATGATCCGCAGTGCGTGGAAGTCTTCCAACACCCCGGAGGGAGACCGACCAATCCAGTGGTCGGACTGCAAGTCGATGATGCGGTTGAGCCGGACCCGCTGCCCGGATTCCTCCATGACCTCTCGGGTGACGGCTTGAGCTGGGGACTCTCCAGGCTCCAGACCACCACCGGGGAGGGCCCACAGGCCCGGTACGGCGGTACGGGGAGAGCACTCGGTGCCCAGCAGTCCTCGACGCGACCGCACGACGGCGTAGGCGGCGATGCGTTGATAGGGACGAACCGGTTCGCCGGCCTGGCGGTCGTCAGACAGATCCGGCACGCCATCGCGGGTGCGGGGCGGCTGGGAAGTAGATGTTCTGGGGCCGACATGGGCCGTCACGACGATCTCGTCGTCCACCCGATCAGCGGACAAGTACTCCTTGATGACGAGGCCGTGGCGCCACAGTTCAACGTGCGGATTCATACCGTGACGGACGCGGAAGGCATGGGTCTGCCCACTGCCTGGCGTTCCGACCGCAGTAATGAGCACACTTTCATTCAACCACCTTGGTCCTAGGAAGCGGTCCGGCTCCGTGATGAGCTGAATCACGCAGGAGGCTTTTCCGGGCTATTTGAGCTTGTCAGTGACGTCGACGCCCTTGGTGTCGAAGGCCGTCGCGACGCCGTTGATGCTTGTGCGGATGACAGGGACTTCGAGCTTCTTGTCCAAGGAGATGGCCCACGCCATGTCTGACGGCGTTTCACTGGTTCCGGCGGCCGCCCGCTCCATGATGCCGACGAGGACTTCTGGTTTCAGGACGGCGGGGGAGAAGGTCGCAGTGGCATCTCCCTTGCGCTGGATGGCCCATGCCGGCATGTCGGCGGAGCGGGTACGCCGCATGACGATGCCAGACGTCGCGGTGGGGGTGTCGGCCATGACTCCCTTGTCGGGCTGGTAACTGATCTGGCCGACCTCCTTGGCGCCCGCGATGGCGTCGGCCAAGGCCTCCGCCATGCCAGTCGTGGTGGCGAAGTCAATGTGGTTGATAACCGACCCGTTCCGTCGGAAGAACACCGTCTGACTCTCTGGCTTGGTCGACACTGTCATGAGGACGGTGCCCTCGTTGTACTCGACGATCTGCAAGTTCTGGTTCATGTGAGACCCGGAGATCTCAGCTGCCTTGCTGAGGATCTCCGGCATCTTCTCGACGGCGAAGTTGTCAGGGTGGAAGGGCCGCGACGCCGTCTGCGTGCTGTGGGTCGCGGAAGAATCGATCTTCCCGTTCTGCCAGGTCCACACCGTGGGAGAACCGCCAGCCTGGACAGTGATGCTCAGGGCCGTCTTGGTGATGTCCACCTTGGTGACAGGGCCATTGTCCGAGGCCGCTACCAGCTCGTCGATGATCGTTCGGGTGTGGATGCCATCGAGGGGAGATATCGACGGAGTGACCTTTGAGGAGGGGGCGAGAGCAGTACGGCTGGGTTCGTCCGAGGGGGTGGTGGGGGACGACGAGTGACATGCTGCGCACAGACATAGGGCAATCCCGCTGACGACCACGCCGGCAACTCGGCGGATCCCTTTGACTCGAAACGTCACGGGTCGAGTCTATGGGCAGGGGAATAGGGGACTGACGACTACCTTCCGTGGCGACGCAGCTGGGGGTTGGCCTGTCTTGATTTGCGTGGTGGGTGTGGTTGTGGCAGTGTTATCTCTCGGCCCGGCGCCCGGTGGGTGTGGGCTGGTGGAAGTGCTGATGGTCCTGTTGTGGGATTGTTGGTGACACGATTTGACGATTGTTTGAAGAGTGTTTAGGCTTCTGCGGGTTCCCTTGTTGGAGGGGGCTGGGAATGACTGGATGGTTTTCTTGATGGTGATTTCCCTGGTGAATTCCTGGATTTGACATTCAGGGTTGATCCGGTAAAGTTGGTCGGGTCGCTGCTTTTCGGGGTGGTGGCACGGTTTGGCTGGTTTTGCTGGCTGATCTTGATACCGCGGGTTTTGCGGGGTTGGGGTTGGTGTGGTAGGGTCGGTCGGGTCGCCTCGGGGTGGTCCTGCTTGTTGGTGGGGTTGTTCTGGTGGGTGTGATGCTTGAGAACTCAACAGTGTGTCTTTGATAGTCAATGATTTTTTGATGCATCTATCGATGTGTCGGATTTGTTTATGAATTCCTTTGTGATTCTGGACATGGACTGATTTTTTTGGTCAGTGTTTGGGGTTAGTGTTTTGGATTCTCTTGTGACACCGTTGCCTGCATTGTGTGTGTGGGTGGGTGATATTTTTTCATTGGAGAGTTTGATCCTGGCTCAGGACGAACGCTGGCGGCGTGCTTAACACATGCAAGTCGAACGGAAAGGCCCCTTTGGGGGTACTCGAGTGGCGAACGGGTGAGTAACACGTGAGTAACCTGCCCTTGACTTCGGGATAACTTCAGGAAACTGGGGCTAATACCGGATAGGAATCCTTGCTGCATGGTGGGGGTTGGAAAGCTTCGGCGGTTTTGGATGGACTCGCGGCTTATCAGCTTGTTGGTGGGGTAGTGGCTTACCAAGGCTTTGACGGGTAGCCGGCCTGAGAGGGCGACCGGCCACATTGGGACTGAGATACGGCCCAGACTCCTACGGGAGGCAGCAGTGGGGAATATTGCACAATGGGCGGAAGCCTGATGCAGCAACGCCGCGTGCGGGATGACGGCCTTCGGGTTGTAAACCGCTTTCAGCAGGGGCGAAGCTTTTGTGACGGTACCTGCAGAAGAAGCACCGGCTAACTACGTGCCAGCAGCCGCGGTGATACGTAGGGTGCGAGCGTTGTCCGGATTTATTGGGCGTAAAGAGCTCGTAGGTGGTTGATTGCGTCGGAAGTGAAAACTTGGGGCTTAACCCTGAGCGTGCTTTCGATACGGGTTGACTTGAGGAAGGTAGGGGAGAATGGAATTCCTGGTGGAGCGGTGGAATGCGCAGATATCAGGAGGAACACCAGTGGCGAAGGCGGTTCTCTGGACCTTTCCTGACGCTGAGGAGCGAAAGCGTGGGGAGCGAACAGGCTTAGATACCCTGGTAGTCCACGCTGTAAACGGTGGGTACTAGGTGTGGGGTCCATTCCACGGATTCCGTGCCGTAGCTAACGCATTAAGTACCCCGCCTGGGGAGTACGGCCGCAAGGCTAAAACTCAAAGGAATTGACGGGGCCCCGCACAAGCGGCGGAGCATGCGGATTAATTCGATGCAACGCGAAGAACCTTACCTGGGTTTGACATGGACTGGGAGTGCTCAGAGATGGGTACGCCTCCTTGTGGGGCTGGTTCACAGGTGGTGCATGGCTGTCGTCAGCTCGTGTCGTGAGATGTTGGGTTAAGTCCCGCAACGAGCGCAACCCTCGTTCACTGTTGCCAGCACGTTATGGTGGGGACTCAGTGGAGACCGCCGGGGTCAACTCGGAGGAAGGTGGGGATGACGTCAAGTCATCATGCCCCTTATGTCCAGGGCTTCACGCATGCTACAATGGCCGGTACAAAGAGTTGCGAGCCTGTGAGGGTGAGCGAATCTCGGAAAGCCGGTCTCAGTTCGGATTGGGGTCTGCAACTCGACCCTATGAAGTCGGAGTCGCTAGTAATCGCAGATCAGCAACGCTGCGGTGAATACGTTCCCGGGGCTTGTACACACCGCCCGTCAAGTCATGAAAGTCGGTAACACCCGAAGCCGGTGGCCTAACCTGTGTGGGGGAGCCGTCGAAGGTGGGACTGGTAATTAGGACTAAGTCGTAACAAGGTAGCCGTACCGGAAGGTGCGGCTGGATCACCTCCTTTCTAAGGAGCACTTCATTGTAAGGACTCATCATTGCTGTGTGGCTCGTCGTGAGTCGTTGGTGGATGGGTTAGCTTCTTGTGGAACATTGGCGTGTTCATCTTGTGGTGGACGGTCTGAGGCATGCTGTTGGGGTTCTGGGGTATCACACGTGTGTGTGGTGGCCTGGTGCGGTGATGCTGCGTCTGCTGTGTGGTGGGTGTGGTGTTGATTCGTGTGGTGGTTGAGAACTGTATAGTGGATGCGAGCATCTTAATTTTTTGTGTCTTGTGTTGTTGTGCAAGTTGTTAAGTGCGATCGGTGGATGCCTTGGCACCAAGAGCCGATGAAGGACGTTGTAACCTGCGATAAGCCCTGGGGAGTTGGTAAACGAGCTGTGATCCGGGGGTGTCCGAATGGGGAAACCTGGAATGTCCGGAGTAGTGTCCGGTGACCCTGCCCTGAATGTATAGGGGTGTGGGAGGTAACGCGGGGAAGTGAAACATCTTAGTACCCGTAGGAAGAGAAAACAACCGTGATTCCGTGAGTAGTGGCGAGCGAAAGTGGATGAGGCTAAACCGTGTGTGTGTTCAAGCCGGCAGGTGTTGCATGTGCGGGGTTGTGGGGGCCTTTGGGTTCTGCTGCCGCAGGATTGGCCAGTGATAAATGTTGCGTGAAGGTGAAGCGTCTGGGAAGGCGTACCGGAGTGGGTGAGAGTCCCGTAACTGTAAGCGTGGCACTGGTGAGGGTTACCCCAAGTAGCGTGGAACTCGTGGAATTTCGCGTGAATCTGGCGGGACCACCCGTCAAGCCTAAATACTCCTTGGTGACCGATAGTGGATCAGTACCGTGAGGGAATGGTGAAAAGTACCCCGGGAGGGGAGTGAAATAGTACCTGAAACCGGTCGCATACAAGCCGTCAGAGCCTTGTGGGGTGATGGCGTGCCTTTTGAAGAATGAGCCTGCGAGTTAGTGATGCGTGGCGAGGTTAACCTGTGTGGGGGAGTCGTAGCGAAAGCGAGTCCGATAAGGGCGTGAGTCGCGTGTTCTAGACCCGAAGCGGTGTGATCTATCCATGGCCAGGATGAAGCGTCGGTAAGACGTCGTGGAGGTCCGAACCCACTTCAGTTGAAAATGGAGGGGATGAGCTGTGGATAGGGGTGAAAGGCCAATCAAACACCGTGATAGCTGGTTCTCCCCGAAATGCATTTAGGTGCAGCGTTGCGTGGTTCTTGTCGGAGGTAGAGCACTGGATGGTCTAGGGGGCCTATCAGCTTACCGAAATCAGCCAAACTCCGAATGCCGGCAAGTGGAGCGTAGCAGTGAGACGGCGGGGGATAAGCTTCGTCGTCGAGAGGGAAACAGCCCAGATCATCAGCTAAGGCCCCTAAGTGGTAACTCAGTGGAAAAGGATGTGGAGTTGCGCAGACAGCCAGGAGGTTGGCTTGGAAGCAGCCATCCTTGAAAGAGTGCGTAATAGCTCACTGGTCAAGTGATTCCGCGCCGACAATGTAGCGGGGCTTAAGTTATCCGCCGAAGCTGTGGCAAGCCCGTGAGGGTTTGGGTAGGGGAGCGTCCTGTGCGAGGTGAAGCTGCCGGGTGACCGTGTGGTGGATTGTGCGGGAGTGAGAATGCAGGCATGAGTAGCGAATGACGGGTGGAAAACCCGTCCGCCGATTATCCAAGGGTTCCAGGGTCAAGTTAATCTGCCCTGGGTGAGTCGGGACCTAAGGCGAGGCCGACAGGCGTAGTCGATGGATAACCAGTTGATATTCTGGTACCGGCTTGTCACCGTCCGTGTCGAGGTGTGTGATGCTAAGCGTGCGAGCCTGCCTCCGCGACATCGTTGATGTGGTGGTGGTGTGGTGAGTGTGTGAACCGATCATGTAGTAGGCAAGCTGCGGAGGGACGCAGGGAGGTAGCTCATCCCCGGCGATGGTTGTCCGGGGCTAAATGTGTGGACCGTCTGGTAGGTAAATCCGCCAGGGTTGTGGTTGAGGCATGATGGCGAGCCCACAGGAAGTGGGTGAGTGAGTGATCCTGTACTGTCGAGAAAATCTTCGTGAGCGAGGTGGCTGGTCCGCCCGTACCCTAAACCGACACTGGTGGATAGGTAGAGTATACCGAGGCGATCGAGATCATCATGGTGAAGGAACTCGGCAAAATGCCCCCGTAACTTCGGGATAAGGGGGACCTGAACCGTCAAGGCTTTTACAGTTGGTAGCGGTGAGGGGCGCAGAGACCAGGGGGAAACGACTGTTTACCAAAAACACAGGTCCGTGCGAAGTCGTAAGACGATGTATACGGACTGACTCCTGCCCGGTGCTGGAAGGTTAAGGGGAACTGTTAGCGTTGGCGAAGCGGTGAACTTAAGCCCCAGTAAACGGCGGTGGTAACTATAACCATCCTAAGGTAGCGAAATTCCTTGTCGGGTAAGTTCCGACCTGCACGAATGGAGTAACGATTTCCCTACTGTCTCCACCATGAACTCGGTGAAATTGCATTACGAGTAAAGATGCTCGTTACGCGCAGCAGGACGGAAAGACCCCGGGACCTTTACTATAGTTTGGTATTGGTGATTGGGACGACTTGTGTAGGATAGGTGGGAGACTGTGAAACGGCCACGCCAGTGGTTGTGGAGTCATTGTTGAAATACCACTCTGGTCGTTCTGGTTATCTAACTTTGGGCCGTGATCCGGTTCAGGGACAGTGCCTGATGGGTAGTTTGACTGGGGCGGTCGCCTCCTAAAAGGTAACGGAGGCGCCCAAAGGTTCCCTCATCCTGGTTGGTAATCAGGTGTTGAGTGTAAGTGCACAAGGGGGCTTGACTGTGAGACTGACAGGTCGAGCAGGGACGAAAGTCGGGACTAGTGATCTGACGGTGGCTTGTGGACGCGCCGTCACTCAACGGATAAAAGGTACCCCGGGGATAACAGGCTGATCTTGCCCGAGCGCTCATAGCGACGGCATGGTTTGGCACCTCGATGTCGGCTCGTCGCATCCTGGGGCTGGAGTCGGTCCCAAGGGTTGGGCTGTTCGCCCATTAAAGCGGCACGCGAGCTGGGTTCAGAACGTCGTGAGACAGTTCGGTCCCTATCCGCTGCGCGCGGAGGAATCTTGAGAAGGGCTGTCCTTAGTACGAGAGGACCGGGACGGACTGACCTCTGGTGTGCCAGTTGTTCTGCCAAGAGCATGGCTGGTTGGCTACGTCGGGTTGTGATAACCGCTGAAAGCATCTAAGCGGGAAGCACGCTTCAAGATGAGGGTTCCTGCAGATGAATCTGGTAAGGTCTCCGGTAGACGACCGGGTTGATAGGCCAGGCGTGGACGCATCGTAAGGTGTGGAGCTGACTGGTACTAATAGACCGAGGACTTACAAACACACACTTTCACGTCCAATAAGAATTTTGATGATCGCATCCACTGTACGGCTCCCAGCCCCCACGCGGGGGGTTGCGCCAAGCCTGACTGGCCCCATAGTTTTTCCGGTGGCCTTGGCGGAAGGGAAACACCCGGTCCCATACCGAACCCGGTAGTTAAGCCTTCCAGCGCCGATGGTACTGCACGAGGGATCGTGTGGGAGAGTAGGACGCCGCCGGAATCTTATTTGTGTGCGTGTGGAGACAAGGATCATCCTTGTCTCCACACGCTTTTTCTGTATACCCGCATCACTACTGGTACATGTCGACATGTACCGGCAGTGATGCGTTGGGTGGACGTTGATTCAGTGTGGTGGGGATACTGCTGGGTTGCCGTCGACATGGAGCATTGTCAGGTGGTTGTTCTCGCTGGAGACTTCGACGAATCCAGCCTTGCGATAAATCGTCATGGCTGGTTCATTCGCAGCGTCGACGCTGAGGCTCACGGAATGGATGCTATGACGCCGGCATTCGTCGAGGAGGCTGTCCAAGAGGTACCTGCCGTGGCCCTGACCACGTCGCTGAGGAGAAATGGCGATGGTCAGTTCTGGAATACCCGGGGCGACGAAACCATAACCGGGATCGGAGGCCGGCAGGTCACGCAACCAGACAGCCCCGATGGGGGAGCCAGCGACGAGGCAGATCATCCCGATCTGGTCTGGGGTCCAGCCGTCGATGTAGTGGGCGATGGCTGGATTGGTTCGGCATTCCTTGATGTCGAGTGGTTCCGATACCCCGCCGACCGCATGCCGCAGCACATGGACCATGAACGGCAGGTCGGCTGTGGTTGCGCGTCGTGTTATGGCCATGGTGTCAGGGTATCGACCGGTGACGACGGTCCTTGACCCAGCTGCAAAAATGGATTCGTGGTGACGAGTGCGAAGCGAATACGAGGTAGGAGGATTCCCCGACGCTCTGCCCCTCGCGTCTTTGCCAGAGCGTGTTTGACGATCCACTCCGTTCTGCCGTTCCCGCTGTCAGGGCTCCCCGTCACCTTCATCGGCTACTGCATCATCAACGGGCTCGGGTTCCTCATCGACATGAGCCTGTTAGCCGTTTTCTTTCGCGGCGTCGGACTGCCGTACCCAATTTCGGTATCGCTGGGATACGGATTGTCGGCCATCTACTCCTTCTTCGTCAATAGGTGGCTGAATTTTCAGTCTCATGGCGATCTGGGTCGTCAGAGCGGTCGTTACGTCATCACGATGGTGACCAATTACGTCTGTCTCACCCTGGGATTCTCGTCCCTTTTGGAGCACATAGGGGTCCATTTCGAACTTGCTCGCTTCACCGCTGCGTGTGTTGAGGGGCTTTACGTCTATTTCATGTTGAGCCTTTGGGTGTTCCCGAAGTCTGGTAGGCGGCAATTGGCGTAACTAGTGCCCCGTGTTTGAAGTTGTTGGACGGTTGGCTTTGGTGAGGATTTCGTTGGCGGTTTTGGTCCAGACGAAGGGGTGGCAGCGGTCGTTCCAGCCGTTGACGAAGGCCCGGATCTTCGCGTTGAGGTCCTTGACCGACGGGAACACTCCGCGGCGGATGGCTTGCTTGTCGATGATCCCGAACCAGACCTCGACCAGGTTCAGCCATGAGCCGCTGGTGGGGGTGAAGTGGACGTGGATCCGCGGGTTGGCGGCGAGCCAGTCACGGACCTCGACGCGTTTGTGGGTGGCGTAGTTGTCCATCACCAAGTGCAGCTGCTGGTCGGGATAGGCACGGGCGACTTGCTTCAAGAACGCCAGGAACTCTTGGTGTCGGTGGCGGGGTTTGCAGGCACCGGTCACGTGCCCGGTGGCGATGTCCAACGCCGCGAACAAGGTGGTCGTGCCGTGGCGCACGTAGTCATGGGTGCGACGCTCGATCTGGGTGGGCTGCATCGGCAAGGTCTTCTGGGTGCGGTCCAGGGCCTGGATCTGGGACTTCTCGTCCACGCACAACACCACAGCATTCTCCGGTGGCGCCAGATAGAGCCCGACGACGTCGGTGACCTTGGCCACCAACTCAGGGTCAGTGGAGAACTTGAACGTGCCGCTGCGCCACGGCTGGACCCCGTATTCGCGCCATGCACGGGCGATCGTCGCATTCCCCACCCCCAGATGAGCAGCGAGCAGCCGGCTCGACCAGTGCGTCACCCCGTACTTCTTCGGCGGGGGCTTCAATGTCGTGGCCACGATCTGGCGGTGGTCCAGCTGCCGGGGCCTGCCCGAGCGGGGCGCATCGGCCAACCCGGCCATGCCCCGCTCGCCATAACGACGCCGCCAGGCCAGCACCGTGTTCTTCGACACCTGTAGCTGCTCGGCGATCCGGTCGTTCGCAACGCCGTCCGCGGCAGCGAGCACGATCCTGGCCCGCAGCACCGCACCCGCCTCCGCCGTTCGCGACCGCGTCAACGACTCCAGACGCTCACGATCACCCACACGAAGACCCAACGCCGGGGCAGGAGAATTGGCCATGACCGATTCTCCCAAACCACAACCATTTCAAGAACTAACGACACGCCGCACTAGCCGTGTCCTGCATCCTTTGAGGTTCTGACGGTGGCATAGTGGGCGGGTCAACTTACGGAAGAAGTGGAGTATGTCTGACTTATCGAGCGCATCAGTGCCGGCCCAGCCGTCAGGGTCATCAGTACGTGAATTGACGCTCCGGGGCATCATCCTCGGCGGCCTCATGACGTTGGTTTTCACCGCGGCGAACGTATATCTCGGCCTCAAGGTCGGCCTGACCTTCGCCACGTCAATTCCGGCCGCTGTCATCTCGATGGCCGTGTTGCGCCACTTTAAGGGACACTCCGTCGCAGAGAACAACATCGTCCAGACGATTGCCTCTGCTGCTGGAACCCTTTCGGCAATCATCTTCGTGCTACCCGGCCTCATCATGGTCGGTTGGTGGACGGGATTCCCGTACTGGACCACCCTCGCGATCTGCTTGGTGGGCGGCATCCTCGGCGTCATGTATTCCATCCCGCTGCGACGAGCTCTTGTCACCGGATCCGATCTTCCTTACCCGGAGGGCGTCGCTGGTGCTGAGGTCCTCAAGGTTGGTGACTCCGCCGGAACAACCGACGCCAACAAGGTGGGCCTACGCGTCATCATCGTCGGCTCCTTGGTGTCGGCCGGGTATGCGCTGCTGTCCGACCTCAAGCTGGTGAAGTCAGCCCTCACCAAGCTGTTCAAGGTAGGCAACAGCAGTGGCTCGATGGTTGGCGTCAGCATGTCGATGGCCCTCATCGGCGTTGGTCATCTCGTCGGTATCGCCGTCGCCGCAGCCATGCTCGTCGGCATCATCATCTCCTACGGAGCGATACTGCCATGGAGAGTCTCCGGCAAGGTTGGCGGCAACCTCGACGTCATCCAGGAGGTCTTCACCAGTGACGTGCGCTTCGTCGGCGCCGGCGCGATTGGTGTGGCGGCCATCTGGACTCTCATCAAGGTCATCGGCCCCATCACCAAGGGCATCCGCGACTCCGTTCGCTCCTCCAAGACCCGTCACAAGGGCGGCGAGGTTCCGCTGACCGAGCGTGACCTGCCGGTGTCGGTCGTCCTGACCGTCGTACTGCTCTCCATGGTCCCGATCGGTTTCATGCTGTGGGGTTTTGCCCGCGACATGGTGGTCTCGAAGTCCATGACCGGCGTCATCATCGTCAGTCTGGTCTTCATCCTGCTCGTCGGCCTGGCCGTTGCGTCCGTCTGTGGCTACATGGCTGGCCTCATTGGTGCGTCGAACAGCCCGATCTCCGGTGTCGGCATCCTCGTCGTCCTGGTGGCCGCTCTGCTCATCAAGCTCACCTACGGTGCCGTTGGTGGCGACGAGACCGTCAAATTGGTGGCCTACACCCTGTTCACGGCGTCGATCGTCTTCGGTATCGCGACGATCTCGAATGACAACCTCCAGGACCTCAAGACCGGCCAGCTGGTCGGATCCACACCGTGGAAACAGCAGGTCGCCCTCATCATTGGCGTCGTCTTCGGATCGGCGATCATCCCGCCCGTCATGCAGCTCATGCAGACCGCCTTCGGATTCCAGGGTGCCCCGGGCGCCGGACCGAACGCTCTGCAGGCCCCGCAGGCCACTCTCATCTCGTTCTTGGCCACCGGCGTCTTCGGCGGCTCCCTGGACTGGGGCCTGATGGGAATTGGCGCACTGGTCGGCATTGGCGTCATCATCGTCGACGAGATTCTCACCCACACCTCCAAGAAGTTCTCACTTCCCCCGCTGGCTGTCGGCATGGGCATGTACCTGCCGATGACCCTGTCGCTGACCATCCCGATCGGGGCTGGCCTCGGTTGGCTGTTCGACAAATGGGCTGCCCGCACCGATGGCGACGTCGAGGGCAAGAAGCGGACCGGCATCCTGTTGGCCACCGGACTCATCGTCGGTGAATCCATTTTCGGCGTCATCTATGCGGCGCTCATCGCTGCCGCGGGCTCCGAGGACGCCATCGCCATTGCTCCGGAGTCGTGGGACAGTGGTGCTGGAATCGTCGGCATGATCATTTTCGTGGCTGCCATTGCGATTCTGTACCAGTGGACCAAGCGCGAGGCGCGTGAGCGTGTCGAGGCCTGATCCGGAAAGACGTCTGGGGTCACCGGGATTGTCCGGTGGCCCCTGTGCCTTTCCATGACGGCGTCATCGTGTGCGTCGCACCAACCGGATGAGTCCTTCTGCCGAGAACATCACGACGGCCACCCAGACCAGGGAGAACCCGACCCAGCGCTGCCAAGGCATCTGCTCACCGAAGAGGAACAGCCCGACCAAGAACTGCAGGAGCGGTGAGATGTACTGCAGGATTCCTAGCGTCGTCAGGCTGATGCGGGAGGCCGCGAAGGCGAACATCAACAGGGGAACAGCGGTCAGGATGCCGGCGCTCACCAACAGCAGGCTGTAGGAGCCGGTGAAGGTGGATTTCCCCTGGGCAACGCCCCACCCGATGTACACCAGGGCCAGAGGAGTGGTCGCCAGGGTTTCGACAATGAGCCCGACAGCGGGTTTCACCGCCACTCCGAGCACTTTCTTGACCAGGCCGTAGAGTCCGAAACTCATCGCCAGCCCCAGCGAGATGAGGGGTGTGGAGGAATGCCCCACCATGAGGACGACGACGGCGACGATGCCGATTCCGAAAGCCATCCATTGGGCCGGACTGAGTCGTTCCCGCAGGACCAGCACACCCAGCAAGGCCGAGACGAGGGGGTTGATAAAGTACCCCATCGCGGCGTCAAGGGTGTGACCGGCATTGACGGACCAGACGTAGAGGGTCCAGTTGATCAGGACCAGGTGGCCGGCCAGCACGAGACCCCACAGACTGCGGCGGTCGTGGGCTAGGGCGGCGAGCCGATGCTAACCCTTCCCTATCGTCAGCAGGATGGCGCAGAAGGCGAAGGACCACACCACGCGGTGGGCGATGATCTCGAAGGCTCCTGAACGCTCCAGCAACCGGAAGTAAAGGGGGAAGAATCCCCACATGAGGTAGAGGGCGATACCGGTCGTCAGTCCTCGTCTTGCCTCGATGTCGTTATGCACCCGGGGATCATGTCACGGTCACCGGGTGCATGCGCACATCTGCCGCAGGGCGGACGTCAGGGAAGTTGAGCCAGCTCCTCGTCGGTTAGGGAAAGATCGACGGCCTTGAAGGAGTCAAGGATCGTTTCCGAGCGGTGGGACCCCGGGATCGGGATGACGTGATCGCCCTGGGCCAGCTCCCACGCCAGAATGACTTGGGCCCGACTGACTCCACGGGCATCAGCGACGCGCTGGAAGGCGGCGAAGGCGTCCTCCTCGAGGGGACGACGGTAACCGCCAAGCGGGCTCCACGCGACGAATGCCAGGTCGAGCTCACCGCAGAGCTCCACCTCGGGCCGCGAGGACAGGAAGCCGGGGGAGAACTGGTTCTGCACGGCCACCAGACGATCGCCGAGAATGTTCTGGGCCATCCGGATCTGGTCGGGGTTGGCGTTCGAGATGCCAGCGGTTCGGGCTAAACCGTCGTCGAGGATGCCCGCCAGGGTCCTCACCATCTTCTCGTACTCGACCTTCGGGTCGGGACGGTGCAGGTAGAGCAGGTCGATCTGGTCCGTGTGCAGGGCGTCGGCCGAGAGCTTGGCGTCACGGCGTAGCCGCTTCGGGGATCCGTCGACGTCCCAGATGGCCTCACCGGCGTCATTGAAGCAGCGGAAGTGGCCAACCTTGGTGGCCACCGAGATCGTCGAGCGGTCACCATTCCAGGATTCCAGGGCATCAGCGACGAGCTTCTCGCCGTACTGCTCCTCGCCGCCGGACTCGTAGTAGGCCCATGCGGTGTCGATGTGGGTGCACCCGGCGTCCAGGACGTCATGGAGGACCTTGATCGCGGTCTCGCGGTCCGGGCGACCTTCGATCGACAACGGCATCGATCCGTAAGCGATGGCAGAGGTTCGGAAGGGTCCAATCTTGCGGTACTTCATGTGTTCAATCCTCCTCAGGGGGTGGTCATGTCCATCATGCCCGCGCGAGGCACACCCCGGTTGCGTGGACAGGGCAGTAGCCGAAGGGATTGTCCTCGAGGTACTGCTGATGCTCGGCCTCAGCCAGGAAGAACTCCACGCCGTTGGCCATCGAGATCGTCGTCGTGATCTCCCCGTACCCGGCATCGAGCAGGTTGGCCTGGAAGGACCCCCTGAGGGTGGTGGCCGTCATGAACTGCTCGGTGGTGGTGCACCAGATCGCCGAGCGGTACTGGGTACCGACGTCGTTGCCCTGACGCATCCCCTGGGTGGGGTCGTGGTTCTCCATGAAGAGGGTGAGGATCTCCTCGGTGGAGATTCTGGTCGGGTCGTAGGTGACCCGGACGGTTTCGGCGTGCCCAGTGCGTCCGGTACACACCTCCCGGTAGGTGGGGTTGGGAGTGAAACCGCCCATGTAACCAACGGCGGTTTGCAGCACCCCGTCATAGTTCCAGAACAGCTTCTCGGCTCCCCAGAAACACCCCATGGCCAGGTAAATCGTCTCGGAGCCGGGGAAGGAGCGGTCGAGCCGGTCCCCAGTTACGCGGTGGAAGAACGGCATTTCCAATACTGGGGTTCGGCCTCCGGGCAAGGCGTTGTCGGGTGAGACCATCTCGTTCTTGTTCATGCGTCCCTTTCCTCACGACGTCGACACGGGTGTAACGGACATCGGCTCGGATCAATTCCTGTTATCTCAATGTGTGGTCCATGATCTGGTCCCACCTCATCACCATGTGAGACTGGGGGTCAAAGTTCACCGGTGGAAAGGATCAAGATGTCTGACCCCGCGCAGCCTGGCGCGACCGTTGCAGGTGACGGAAACACCATTGGAAAGCCCCAGCGGCGTGAGAGTTTCACCGGTCGGGGAGCCTTCCTCATCGCTGCGATTGGTTCCGCCGTCGGGCTGGGAAATATCTGGAGGTTCCCCTACGTCGCCTACAGCAATGGTGGCGGAGCCTTCATCGTGCCCTACCTGATCGCCCTGCTCACCGCCGGTATCCCGCTGCTCTTCCTCGACTATGCCGTCGGACACAAGTTCCGTGGCTCGCCGCCCATGGCCTTGCGTCGTCTCAACAAGCACACGGAGGCTATCGGATGGTGGCAGACCCTCATCTGTTGGGTGATCGTCATCTACTACGCCGCCATCATCGCCTGGGCCATTCGCTATGTCGGATTCTCGGTGACGAAGGCTTGGGGGGACGACCCCGAGGGATTCCTCACAGGCAGCTTCCTGCACGTGGCCAGCAACGTTGACGTCGAATTCCACTTCGTGCCCGGAGTCTTCTGGCCGTTGCTGATCCTGTGGCTCGTCGTGTTGGCCATCATGGCCACCGGCGTCGAGAAGGGCATCACCCGCGCCTCGTGGGTCTTCATGCCGATGCTCGCGGTGATGTTCATCGCACTGGTCATCGTCGCCCTCACCCTGGACGGCGCATCGACTGGCCTTGACGCCCTGTTCACCCCGGCGTGGAATGCGTTGGGGAACTACCAGGTGTGGATGGCCGCCTACGGCCAGATCTTCTTCTCCCTGTCAGTGGGATTCGGCATCATGGTGACCTATGCCTCCTACCTCAAGCCGAAGTCTGACCTGACAGGTTCCGGCCTGGTCGTCGGGTTCGCCAACTCCTCATTCGAGATCCTGGCCGGCCTCGGCGTCTTCGCCGCCCTGGGCTTCATGGCAACTGCTTCCGGCAAGCCGGTGAGCGAGGTCGCTGGCTCGGGTATCGGCCTGGCCTTCATCGCCTTCCCGCAGATCATCAGCCAGGCGGGTGCTGTCGGACCGATCATGGGCGTGCTCTTCTTCGTCTCCCTGGTCTTCGCAGGAATCACGTCGATGATCAGCCTGCTGGAGGTCGTCATCGCAGCCTTCCGCGAGAAGACCGGCATGCACCGAGTTGCCGCAACCTGGGTCGTCGGTGGAGTGACGGCCGTGGCGTCGATCATCCTCTTCCCGACGACGACTGGCCTCAACCTGCTCGACGTTACCGACCACTTCATCAACAACATCGGCATCGTTGGCGTTGCCCTGCTGGCCTGCCTCGTCATCACCTGGGCACTGCGCAAGCTCCCGGTGCTGCGCGACCACCTCAACGAGTACTCCTCGTTCAAGGTCAACAAGGTGTGGATGGCCCTGGTCGGCGTCGTTGCCCCGCTGGTCCTGCTAGGCCTGTGGATCACCGAGATCGCCACCGTCTCCAGCAAGGGCTACGGCGGAATGCCCGGCAATTTCGTCGGAATCTTCGGATGGGGAATGTCGATCCTCGTCGTCGTGCTGGCAATCGTGCTGTCCCTCATCCCGTGGCCGAACCGCTCGGCCATTCACCACGAGCTCACTCACGAGGAAGAGCTCGCCCGGGCGAATGCCCAGGCATCCCAGGAAGGAGCGCTGTCATGAGTGGATCCGCCATCGTCATGATGATCATCGCCATGGTCACGGTGTGGGGCGGATTGGCCGCATCGGCCTTCTCCCTGTTCCGTCATCCCGAGCAGGACTGACATACAGCCGGCATGAGGGGCCGGCCCGATCAGTGGGAGGACAGGTCCCAGTCGATCGGGTCGGCCCCCTGCTCTACCAGCAAGTCGTTGGTGCGGCTGAAGGGTCGGGACCCGAAGAAGCCGTATCGGGCTGACATGGGTGAGGGGTGCGAGGACTTGACGATCGGAACCCCGCCCAGCATGGGCTCCAGGGATTGCGCGTCGCGGCCCCACAGAATGGCCACCAGCGGGCCGCCACGTGCCACGAGGGCTTCGATGGCGGTCTGGGTGACCTCCTCCCATCCCTTGCCGCGATGTGAGGCGGGTCGACCAGGCTGGACGGTGAGGCACCTGTTGAGGAGCAACACCCCCTGCTCGAACCAGCCGGTGAGATCGCCATGTTCACAAGGGGAAATTCCCAGGTCGGACTGCAATTCGGCGTAGATGTTCTGCAAGGACCGGGGCAACGGACGCACGTCGCGCTCCACCGAGAAACTCAGGCCCACGGGGTGGCCTGGGGTGGGGTAGGGGTCCTGACCGACGATGAGCACTCGAACATCCGCCATGGGACGGGAAAAAGCGCGCAGAATGCGATCCCCGTGAGGCAGGAACCCTCGTCCGGCAGCTGTCTCGGCTCGCAGGAAGTCCCCCATCTCATGGATGCGTGGCTCCACCTCCGCCAACGCCTCTGCCCAGTCGGGGGCGGTCAGTTCGGCAAGAGGACGAGCTACCACGGTGACCTCCAAATGGATACATACGGATGACGTGCTAGACGCTACCCTGTGAACACGCGTTCCGGGGCCTCGGCCCCGCCCCACAATTCCGGAAGGAAGCCATGAAGCTATTCGGCTCGGGCACGAAGACCACAGATTCGACACCGGTTCCCTCGCGTGCCGACGCCGACGGTGAGGCGATCGACACCGCTCCTGACCAGGTGGTCGCATCAACTCCCCAGCCCATCACGGCGACGGTCGCCCCCGCCGAAGACGTTCCCAGCGGTGTCCGTACTGCGGCTGGATGGTGCTGGCGGCTCATCGTCATCGCAGCCTTCATCTACGGGCTCTACCAGGTGCTTCACGCTGCGTCCGAGGTGTCAGTGCCCGTCGCGGTGGCCCTCATGCTGACGGCAGCCATGTGGCCGCTGGCTAACTGGTTGTCGCGCCATCACATCCACCGTGGCATCGCCTCGGGAATCTGCCTGCTGCTGCTCATCATCCTGGTCGGCGGCGTATTCACCCTCGTCGGCGCCCAGATCGCGATGCAGTGGCGGGAACTGGGCAACCAGGCGGTTGCCAGTTTCAAGCAGGCGCTGGCGTGGCTGGCCAACAGTCCTTTGCACACCGACAAGGCCCAACTCAATGACCTCATGCACAAGGCCGAGGCTGCCATGGCCGGATCCCAGGGACGCATTGCCTCGACCGCAGCTGCCGCTGGAACCCAGATCGGTCGTTTCGCAGCGGGGCTCGTCCTGGCCCTCTTCGCCACTTTCTTCTTCGTGTACGAGGGAGACAAGCTGGCTGAGAAGTCGGCGGTCCTCATCCCACGTGAGCATCGCGCCAAAATCCTTGACGCTGCCAAGCGCGGCTGGGTCGCCCTGGTGGCCTATGTGCGAGCCGCCGTCATCGTCGCCTTCGTGGACGGCCTGGGAGCCGGCATCGGCGCGGCCATCATTGGCTCATCCATGTCGGTCGCGATCGGTGCCCTGACCTTCATCCTCGCATTCGTGCCGATCGTCGGCGCGCTGACGTCCGGCGTCGTCGCGGTTGGTGTGGTGCTGGTGACCCTGGGCTTCTTCAAGGCCGTCATCATGCTGATCGTCTTCGTCGCCGTCATGCAGATCGAAGGACACGTCCTGCAACCCTTCCTGCTAGGTAAGGCAGTCTCGATCCACCCGCTCATCGTGCTGGTCGGTATCGCTGTCGGCGCCATCATCTCCGGTATCGTGGGCGCCCTGTTCGCCATCCCGATCGTCGCTTTCGGCGTCGCCTTCATCAAGGCCCTGAGCCCCGAGACCCCGACAGAGGAGGTTCCTCCAAGTCAGGACGACCTCGCTGCCGAACACGCGTGAGTTGGGTTCACCCGTAAAGTTGATGTTATGAGCGCTGATATCACCGCCATCCTCGAGGACCTTGCTGCCGGGAGGATCGACACCGCCGAGGCCAACCGCCGTATCGCTGATGCACGGGGGCAGGAGCAGCCCGCACCCGGGAGCCAGAGCGGCCCCGCCGAAGGGGCCGGCCCCCGCCGCGGGGCATCCGGGGACGAGACTTCCGGGGGCGACAAGGGCCCTCTGGCCGGCTTCGCCATCCCTCCAGAAGCCAAGGAGGGGCTCCGCTCGGCCTGGCGCGTGGTGTCCGGGGTGGCAGAGAGTGTCGGTGAGACAGTCGCCTCGACGATGTCGCCCGGACCGCGTCGCGCCAGCGGCGAGAGCGAACCGCAGAAGCACGTCGACGTCGCGAGCGATCTGGATCGCGTCCGTCTGAACTGCACTGGACGTCGCATCCGTCTCATCGGGGACCGCTCGGTCTCCGGCCTGCAGATCGAGGGCAAGCACACCCGCAGGCGCGTCGGAGGAGTCGTTGAGGTCGGTATTGACGGTCACCTCGCCCCTGATCTGGGGGTCCTCAAGAGGTTTCGACTCCCGGCCGACATGGACGGGGTCAAGGATCTTGGTCTGGGTCGGGAAGTGACGGTTCGTGTGCATCCCGATCTGCCCGTTGACATCGAGCTGTCGGGTGGCTCGTTGCGTGCCACTGGCGTGGAGCACCTCGGGAGGGTGCGTGTCACCGCTGGCGTCACTGAGATCGAAGGCGTCCACCAGCTGGAGGACGGTCTCTTCCAGGCCGGAAATGGCACCATCACCGGATGCATCGACAGCGGTCGCTCCCAGATCCGCGTCGAGTCGGGCAATCTGCTGGTCAAGCTGGCCAAAGGATCTAACGTCTCGGTTCGTGGCAAGGCCCAGACCGGCATGATCTCCTGGCCCGAAGGCGGAGATGTCGACGAGTACGTCATGGGTGACGGGGCGGCCCGTCTTGGCCTCACCTGCTTGGTCGGGAGGATCGCAGTTCGCGCGATGTGAGCCTGCGACAAAATGTGATGAGGGCGGGGTGCCATGGCACCCCGCCCTCATCACATTTGTGAAAGCGTGTCACTCCTGGAACGGCTCGACGTCAAGGATCGTCACCTTGATCGTCTTGCCATTGGGAGCCTTGTACTCGGTCGATTCTCCCTTGGAATGGCCCAGAACGGCACCACCAAGGGGGGACTGCGGGGAGTAGACGGAGATGTCGACGGAATCGTCGAGCCCCATCACCTGCCGCGATCCCAGCAGGAAGGTGTCAGTGTCGGACTTGTCGTCGAAGTAGCAGACGGTCACCTTGGAACCGGGCACGACCTCGTCCGGAGTGGACGGGGCTTCGCCCACCTCAGCGTTACGCAGCATCTGCTCCAACTGACGGATGCGGGCCTCGGCCTGCCCCTGCTCCTCCCGGGCAGCGTGGTAGCCGCCGTTCTCGGAAAGGTCGCCTTCGGAACGAGCGTCGGCAATCTTGTTGGAAATGATGGTGCGGCCCTCACCCTTGAGGTACGCGAGCTCTTGAGTGAGCTTGTCGAAGGCCTCTTGGGTCAGCCACACAGTGTCTTGGGACTCAGGCATTTGTTCATCCTACCGCGTTGTCACCCGACGGGCCCGCACTTCTCCAGCTCAGCGGTGACAGCACGCGAGAAGGTCTTGACACTGGTGTGGATCGTCTCGTCCTTTGACGAGCTTGCCGGGAACGTCACCGTCGTCTCCCCGACGCGCACGTGGTCAGCACCGGTGGCGACCAGGATGCAGGAACCCTCGACGGAGGGGTCGGGGCGATGCAGGTTGATCGTGACGTTGACGCGGGTGTCGGATATCGCTTGGTATCCGTGCAAGCTCGCCCGGATCGGCTGCTCGGCATGATGGAGTCCTGCCCACACCGTCCATCCGACGAGGACGGCAGCCAGCACCAGGATGAGGATCACCCACGGGGTTCGACACTGTTTGGGGTAGCGTTTCGCGATGCGTTCGCGGTCCGCATCAGTGAGGACGGGATCCTGGCTGCTGGTCGGGGTTGGCACGTGACCCATTGTGCCCTAGGGCGTAGGCTGTCAGCATGACAGTTCTTGCAGCCCAGCTTGTGAGCACCGGCCTCGCCAACTTCCTGTGCTGCCTAGCACTTGCTGTCTTCGGTGTCGTCGCGTGGATCAGCATCCGACGCAACATCCGTGGCATCGACTTCGACGAGGTGCCCTGCGGTCCTGCCCTCAAGGAGAGCCACCAGGAGGATGCCAAGGGGTCCACGACGGATTCGACGGAGCACTGACGTTCCGCCCAGGGGCCACTTGGCTCAGTACGGGGTTGTGCTCGTAGGCTGACCACCATGCCCAACCACCTTGGTGAGTCCACCAGCCCATATCTGCTCCAACACGCCGCGAACCCCGTCGACTGGTTCCCGTGGGGAGAGGAAGCATTCGCCGAAGCACGGCGTCGCGACGTGCCGGTCATGGTCTCGGTGGGCTACTCGAGCTGCCACTGGTGCCACGTCATGGCCTTCGAGTCCTTCTCCGATCCAGAAGTGGCTGAGGTCGTCAACGCCAATGTCGTGGCCGTCAAGGTCGATCGCGAGGAGCGTCCAGAGGTTGACGCCGCGCTGATGCAGGTGACCTTGGCGATGACTGGCCAGGGTGGCTGGCCCAACACCGTCTTCCTGACTCCTGACGGCAAGCCCTTCTTCGCCGGCACCTATTTCCCGTCGGTGCGCCGGGGTGGTCAGCCCGCCTTCGTGGAGCTGGTCGAGGCCCTCGGCGGTGCATGGCGAGAGCGTCGCGATGAGGTGGTGTCCTCGGCCGAGGCCATCGTCGAGCATCTGCGTCCCATCGAGAAGGTCCCTGACACCCCGCGTCCGGTCGCCGGTGAGCTCATTGACGCCGTGGGAGCGGACTACGACATCGTGCATGGCGGCTTCGGAGGACCGACGAAGTTCCCGAACGCCACCCTGCTGGACGCCCTGTTGGTCAAGGGAGACCCGACCAGCCTCGATATGGCGCAGAACACGTGTGAGCACCTGGTGCGCGGCGGCATCTTCGACCAGGTCGGTGGCGGGTTCCACCGGTACTCCACGGATTCCCAGTGGGTGGTGCCCCACTTCGAGAAGATGCTTTACGACAATGCCCTGCTGTTGGGGACGATGGCTCGGTGCTGGCGTCGTACCGCCGATCACGACCCGGATCGTCGAGATCTCTACTCCCATGCCGCCCGTCGCACCGTGTCCTGGCTCAACCGGGAGATGCAGCTGCCGAACGGCCTGTACGCCGCCGGTCTTGATGCCGATTCCGACGACGCAGCCGGCCACACCCGGGAGGGGATCTACTACCTGTGGAACCAGGATCTCATCACGGACGCCCTGGGATCCGAGGAGACCGAGTGGCTGCGTCCACTGGTGCATCTGGAGCCCTTCGACGAGAACGGTCTGGGTACCCTCCAGCTGCGCGGACGGGTCGAGTGGGAGCGCATCAACGCCCACATGGACACCCTGCTGGAGGCTCGTGATCGTCGTAGCGCTCCTGCTCGCGACGAGAAGGCCATCACGGCGTGGAACGCCATGCTCATCGACGGGCTCGTCGAGGCCGGAATGATCCTGCGCGAGTGGTCCTGGGTAAGGCAGGCTCGCGATCTGGCCCAGGCGCTGTGGACGGCCCATTGGAGTGACGGTGACCTGCTGCGCACCTCCTTCCACGATCGTCCGGGAGCCCCGGCGGTCTGCGAGGACTACGCGTGGGTTGGCCTGTCCTTCGCCGGTCTGGCCGGTGCTACGGGGGAGTCGGTGTGGTGTGACCGTGCTGTCGACGTGCTTGACCAGGCGGTGACGCGGTTTGGTGCTCCCGATGGGAGCTTCCTGGACGCTGAAGAGTCGGACCTGCTGACGGTGACGGCCCACACCCTGACCGACGATGCCTGTCCCAGCGCAACGGCCTCCATGGTGATGGCCCTGCGTCGGGTGGGGCTCATGGCTGAGCGTGACGACTTCGTCAGCCGTGCGGACGAGGCTTCCGCCGCCTTGCTGCCGGTGGTGGCGTCTACTCCGCGCTTCGCGGGGTGGGCACTGGCCGACTTCCTCATCGCCGATGAGGCCCGTCGGGGTCTCAAGCCGGCTGGTGTCGTCATCGCTGACACTCAGGAGGAGCCCACGGATCTGGCCGCAGCAGCGTGGCGCATGGCTCCGGCCGGGTCGGCCATCATGCGTCGAGTTGGTGAGGGATCCGGGTTCGGTACATGGTTCGAGGATCGCGCCCCGCGCGACGGTCAGCCGATGTGTTGGGTGTGCCGTGGCACGGTGTGCTTCGAGCCGGTGACCGAATACCTGGAGCTCAAGGACCCGCTCTGGCGGCGAGCTTGAGATCGTGCACCCGGTAGGTCAGCGGCCGTAGCGTCGCTCCCGCTGGGTGAAGGAGCGGAGGGCCCGCAGGAAGTCGACCTTGCGGAAGTCGGGCCACAATGCCTCGCAGAAGTAGAACTCGGAGTGGGCACTCTGCCACATGAGGAAGCCCGACAGTCGCTGCTCGCCCGAGGTGCGGATGATGAGATCTGGATCGGGTTGGCCGCGGGTGTAGAGGTGGTCCTCGATCTGGTCGATCTCGAGGGTCTCCGCTAGATCGGCCAGGCTGGTGCCCTTCTCGGCCTCCTCGGCAAGTAGTGAGCGGACGGCGTCGCGCAGCTCGTGACGACCGCCATAAGCCACCGCGACGTTGATGTGCATGCCGACGTGGTCGGCCGAGTTGCGACCGGCGCGGCAGAGGGACTCGGCCATCTCGGCGGGTAGCAGATCGAGGTCTCCGACGGCCTGGACCCGCCAGCGTGGATTCTCTGCCAGGGAGCCGACGAGGGACTCGATGACCTTGAGGAGGGGTCCAAGTTCGCCGGTTTCCGCGCGTTGCAGGTTGTCGGTCGACAGCACCCACAGTGTGATGATCGGGATACCGACGGCGTCGCACCAGGCGCAGAACTCTCGGAGGCGATCCGCGCCCGCCTCGTAACCGGCCACCAAGGGCTGTCCAGGTGCGTTGAGACGAGCCCAACGACGGTTGCCGTCAGCCAGTACGGCGACGTGCTGGGGCAGACGACTGCGATCGAGCTGGTCGAGCAGTCGCGCTTCGTAGGTGGTGTACAGCAGTCCGGACGGGTGCATGCGGTCGAGGGTCTCACTGACCTTCGACAGACGGTTGTCCAGGCTGCTCATGGGTCCAGATTAGTCAGTGCTCGGTACAAACGGTCCGCAATTCACGCGGTGAGGCCGAGATCGAGTCGTGGGCAGGCCTCGTTGGCAGGGTAGGGTGGCGGCAGAACCTACCGAACCGTAGGTTTTGTCGAGGAGGAGGACCGCAGGCTATGTCGCGTCAAGGCAACAGCGGCGAGAATCGTGGCACGGTGCTCCCCAAACCGAGGTTGCGCGGATGGGTTCACACCGTCATGGCGCCGCTGATCTTGCTGGCCGGGGTTGGCCTCATGGTCGTCACGCCGACGTGGGGGAACCGGTTCGCCGTCGCGATCTGGATGCTCACCGGGTTGGAGCTCTTTGGCAATTCGGCGATCTATCACCGGGTGCCGTGGGGTGAGAAGATCAAGGACGTCCTGCGACGCATCGACCACGCCAACATCGCGGTGTTCATCGCTGGCACGTACACCCCGCTGGCCGTCTCGCTGACGACGGGTGCCTCCAGGGTAATCCTGTTGTCGATCATCTGGGCCTGCGCCCTGCTCGGAGTGGCCTTCCGGTTCGTGTGGAATGGCGTGCCCAGGTGGGCCTCGACGATCCTCTACGTCTTCATGGGATGGACAGCCTTGTGGTGGCTGCCGCAGTTCTGGCGCGTGGGAGGGCCAGCAGTCGTCATCCTGATCCTCGTCGGAGGGGTGTTCTACACCGTCGGAGCAGTCGCTTACGCCCGTCAGAAGCCCAATCCGTCACCCACCTGGTTCGGCTTCCACGAGGTCTTCCACAGCTGCACTGCGGTGGCCGCGATCTGTCATGCGGTTGCCATCGGTCTTGCCGTCATCTGACCGGCTGGTGAACTCTGGATGAATGGCCGAATCGCACACTCCGGTTCCACCTGTCGGGCTCTAGGTTTGATGTCAGAGGGGCCGCTTCCGACGCCTCGACGACGTTTCCTTCCTCGATGCGACCTCTCATGTCACGGGAGGTTTTCGTGTCCGTCCGTCCAGAAGGCTCCGAGCGAGCCCACAGCCCGATTCCGGCGGCACCTGAGGGGAGGCGGACCTACGTCATCGACACATCGGTGCTGTTGTCGGATCCTCGTGCCCTGCTCAACTTCGCCGAGCATCACGTGGTGGTGCCGATCGTCGTCATCACCGAGTTGGAGGGCAAACGCCACCACCCGGAATTGGGACATTTCGCCCGCGCAGCGTTGCGCATCCTCGACAAGTTGCGACTCGACAACGGTGGCCTCGTCGGGCCGGTGCCGGTCAACGATGAGGGAGGCGAACTGCTCGTTGAGCTCAACCACTCCGACCCGAATTGCTTGCCCGACGGCTTCCGTCTCGGTGACAACGACACCCGGATCCTGGCGGTTGCCCAGAACTACCGGCTGGCCGGGCACTCCGTCGTCCTGGTGACGAAGGACCTGCCGTTGCGGGTCAAGGCCTCGGCCATCGGTCTGGAAGCAGAGGAATACCGGCACGAACTCGTCCCGGACAGCGGATGGACCGGCATGGTCAATCTCGAGGTCCCCGACGAGATGATCTCGGCCCTCTACGAGGAGGGACACGTCGTCGACTCGATCTTCGACGAGATCCCGGTGCACGCCGGACTCGTGCTGGACGGCCCGAACGGCAGTGCTCTGGCCCGACGGATGCCGGACGCCTCGGCTCGGCTCATCCCCAATGACCAGGAAGCGTTCGGGATCCGTGGTCGCTCGGCTGAGCAGCGGGTTGCCCTCGACATGCTGCTGGACCCTCAGGTCGGCATCGTCTCCATGGGAGGGCATGCCGGTACCGGAAAGTCGGCGTTGGCGTTGTGCGCAGGGCTTGAGGCGGTGCTGGAGCGACAACTCCACAAGAAGGTCATGGTCTTCCGGCCGTTGTATGCCGTCGGTGGCCAGGATCTGGGCTACCTGCCCGGTGACGAGGGGGAGAAGATGGCCCCGTGGGGTCAGGCGGTTCTGGACACCCTCACCAGCGTGACGAACAATTACGTCATCGAGGAGGTCATGTCGCGTGGCATGTTGGAGATCCTGCCGCTGACGCACATCCGCGGCCGTTCCCTCCATGACGCCTTCGTCATCGTCGACGAGGCCCAGTCCCTGGAACGTAACGTGCTGCTGACGGTGCTCTCGCGAATCGGGCAGAACTCGCGGGTGGTGCTCACCCACGACGTCGCCCAGCGGGACAACCTCCGGGTAGGTCGTTATGACGGTGTGGCAGCCGTCATCGAGAGGCTGCGAGGACACGATCTGTTCGGCCACGTGACCCTCACCAGGTCGGAGCGTTCGCCCGTCGCCGCGCTGGTGACTAGCCTGATGGAGGACATGGTCGGTTGATCAGCTGAGGCGACGCCGCGCGACGCATCTGCAACAATCTGGAGCGTGGCACCCAATCCCAGAGCCGGCATCAAGGACATGTTCCTGTCCTTGGCTGTCATCCTCGTCCCCGTGTTGCTCATCGTGTGGTTCTTCACCAGGACCCCTGACGAGCCGAACATCCAGAAGATTGACTGGAAGCCCGTGGCGACGTCGGCGCGCACCCATGCCGGGTACCCGGTGCTGGCTCCCAAGGAGGTGCCCGAGGACTGGCGGCCCACCAAGGCGAGGTATGCCAACAAAGGGGATCGATGGGTGGGAAACACCATCTCCGCGGGGAACAGGTGGGAACTGGGATTCCTCACCAGCGAGAACATCTACCTGGCCGTGAACCAGTCCGACGAGCCTGCCAAGGCTTACATCGCCTCGGTGACGAGATCAGCCACCGAGGATGGGAAGGTCAAGGCGGGTCAGTACACCTGGACGAAGATGGTCAGCCCGGATGGCCGTACCCGTGCCCTGGTGACGAAGGTCGGTTCCTCGGCGGCTGTCATCGTCGCGGATGCTGACTATCAGGTTCTCACTGACTACGCGGGGATGCTGAAGACGCTCTGACCCCCGTCAGGCCCGGGAGTCCTCGGCCTCAGAGCGTGCCGCTCCGATACGGGCGCGAGCCCCGTCGAGCCAGGTCTGGCAGATGTCGGCGAGCTTCTCGCCACGTTCCCACAGCTTCATGGTCTCGGCCAGGGAGATGCCGCCGGACTCCAGTCGGGTGACGATGCCAATCAGTTCGTCGCGGGCAGCTTCGTATGGGATCTCGGGCTCCTCGGAGGTGGGCTTCTCGGGTGCCGACTCGGACTTCTTCTCGCTCATGAATCCTCCTGGGACGGTGGTTGGTTGGGGGTACGTCGGTCGAGGGAATCGACGGTGACGACGAGGGTGCCGTCGGACAGGTAGACCGACAGATTCGCTCCCGGATCGGTGTCATCGACGGAGGTGATGGAGTCGCCCTCGGAGTCGGCAAGGATGGCGTAGCCGCGATCCAAAGTGGCCTTGGGAGACATGGCGCGCACTCTCTCGAGCATGTGATCGACGTCGCGGCTCTCGGCGTCCAGGGCTCGATTGGTCGCGAGGCGAAGACGCTGCAGGGCCGAGTCGAGTTTCTCGGCGGTGATGTCGAGGGTGGCCGTGGGATTAACCATCACCGGTCGGGACCGCACCTGGGTGAGATGGGCCGTCTCGACGTCGACAAACCTCGTGACGGCTTGGCGAAGTCGGGTTCTGGCCATCTCGATGGCCTGGGACTCCTCCGCGGCGTCCGGGACAATGAGTTTGCCGGCATCTGTCGGTGTGGAGGCTCGTAGGTCGGCGACGAGGTCGAGGATGGGGTTGTCGCGCTCGTGGCCGATGGCCGAGACGACCGGAGTCTTGGTGGCGTAGACCGCTCGTACCAGGGCCTCGTCGCTGAAGGGGAGGAGGTCCTCCAGGGAACCGCCGCCGCGGGCGATGACGATGACGTCGACGGCGGGGTCGGCGTCGAGCTTGGCCAGGGCCGCGATGACCTGCTGGGCTGCCGTGGGGCCTTGGACCAAGGTGTTGCGCACCACGAAACGGGCGGCAGGCCAGCGAAGGGTGGCATGTCGTTGAACATCTCGTTCGGCGTCCGAGCCGGCTCCCGTGATGAGGCCAATACTGCGTGGCAGGACAGGGATGGGCTTGTGAAGGGTGACGTCGAAGAGCCCCTCGGCCTCCAGCAGGCGTTTGCGTCTCTCCAGCTGAGCGAGCAGCTGGCCCTCGCCGGTGGGAGTGATCTCGGAGACCTCGAAGGAGAGTCGGCCGCTGCGTGACCAGACCGTCGGGCGGATGAGGGCGGTGACCGTCATGCCCGACTCGATGGGCCCAGCGGCGTCGAGGACTCGTCGATGACAGGTCGCGGTGGCAGAGATCTCCTCGGTGGGATCGCGCAGGGTGAGGAACTGAGTGGGACCGGAACGACGGGTGACCTCGATGACCTGGGCCTGGACCCAAATGGCCCCGCAGCGTTCCACCCACCCCTTGACGGCGTTGACGACCCACGCCAGGGAGCGAGGGTTGTCAGCGGTGTTCGGCTCTGCCATGGGCGACACGCTATCCGAGGACAGCGACGGTCTGCAGGGAGTGGACCGGGCGCGAGGTGTCCTCTCGACCCCGCGGCGAAGAGGCGACACAGGTATGACGGGAATCGCATACGGCGTCGTGTCTTGAGGGCTTCTGGGGCTGATGACATGGTGATCCACCCGTCACAAAGTCCGAGCCGTCTCCCATGGTGGCAGACGGCCCGGACTACGTGCGTAGATGGGATCAACTCATCTGATCAGGCTCCGGTGCGCGGCAGAGCGTGGCCTCCGCCGTTGTTCCCACCGCTGCTGGCAGAAGGAGCGGCTGTGGTCGGGACAGGGGCACCAGGCTTGGGAGTCGGGGTAGGCGTCGGCTTCGGCGAAGGCTTCGGAGCGCAGGGGTCGATGCCCTTGGCAGGGTCGAACCTCTCGTCGTCACCGTCCGGGGTCCACACCGGGAATCCCCGGGAGTCCTTCGAGTAGCTGCCCACCTCGTCGAGGTCGACGTCTCCGGGCTTGACCTCCTCACCCTCGTCGTCGTCATCGTCGTCATAGATCGGAGGGCCGGACTGGATGACGGAGTGCTTGGGCTCGGGCATCGTGGAGTCAGCACCCTTGACGGCCTTCCAAATGGCCTTGTTGAAGACCTGCTCGTCGATGGTGTCCTCCTTCTCGGTGCTCTGCTCACCGGATTCCTTAGCCAACGGGGCATCAGGTCCGTTGACCTTCGTCATGTCGTAGGAGGGACGAACAGCCGTGTAAGGCTTGAAGTTGGGCTTGTCGGTGAAGGCACCCGACATCGGGGTGGAGAAGGCGTCGAACTGGGTCAGCGGCCCAATGCCGAGGATCCCCTCCATGGTGCGCAGCATCGACACCGTCGAGTAGAAGGTGGAATCGACCCCGCCGGTACGAGTGTACGGGCTGATGACCTCACCGATGGTGCGGTGTGCGTCGACATGGTCGGGGCCGTTCTGGGCGTCATCCTCGGTGAGGAAGATCGCGGTGTCCTTCCAGATGGGGGACTTGGAGACGGCCTCGACGAGCTGACCGACGGCCTGGTCGTTGTCGGCGACATAGGCCTGCGGGGTCGGGGCGCCAACCTTGGTGGCCTGGGTGTGGTCATTGCCCAGCCGGATGAATTGGACCGTCGGAACGGTGCCGTTTTCCACCTGCTTGTCGAAGTCGGACTTCCATTCGTCGACGCGGGACTTCGGACCGCAGTTCTTGGCCATCGGCTTGAAGGAGTTTGCCGAGTCAGGGCAGGCAAGGGACCAGCCGATGTAGTCGTGGTCGGTGTTCGGGTCGAGCACCTCCTTGTCGGCCGCGTGAGCCTTTCCGTTCTTGTCACGCTGGGTGTAGAAGCCGTAGTTGCGGAAGCTGATGTTGTTCTTCGACAGGTGCTCCCAGAAGTAGGCGTCATGCTCCTTGGCGCGAGCCTCCGGGTCATTGTGTTCGCTGGGGTACGGTGCGCCGCGTCCGGAGTAGTTGGACGGCCACATCTCCTCCGACCAAGGGTTCGAGTTGGCCTGGGAGACCCAGTTCCAGCCGTTGGCCGAGACCTCGGCGTCAGCGTAGAAGTTGTCGAAGGTGACGAACTGACGTGCCAGGGCTCGGGTGTTCGGGGCTGATTCCTCGCCGAAGAGGTTGAGGGTGGGATCGCCGTTGCCGCGGCCGTTGGAGCCCAGCTCCTGATCGAAGGTGCGGTTCTCGCGCACGACGTAGATGACGTGCTTGATCTTGCTCGACTTCGTGCCGATCTGGTTGGGGACGACGCTGCTACGAGCCGCATCATTGGCGGTGTTGTTCTTCTCGACAGTGGCCGTTTGCTTGGCCAGGGTGGCGGCGTCAGGTTCAGCGATGGTTGAGAGAAGGCCCTTGATCATGGACCCGGAGTACTGGTCCTCCGAGGTGCCGTTGGGATCGGTTGGGTTCGGGTGGCCGGGGCCGTTGTTCGGGCCGGCGCCCAGCCCCTTGGCCGAGATGATGCTTAGTTTGCCGTCATGGTTGACGATCTGGGTCGGGTACCAGCCGGTCGGGATGTCTCCGGCGACTTTGTGAGTCACGGTGTTGATGACGGCGACCTCATTGTGACCGGAATTGGTGACGTAGAGACGCTTGCCATCCTTGGAGAGGGTCAGGCCGGTGGGATTGGCGCCGACGAGTTTGGAGCCGTTGCGGTTGACGGGAATGGTGGCCGTCTGGTGATGGGAGGCCACGTCGACGACCGAGATGGTGTCGGCATCTCCGTTGGCGACGTAGAGGGTCTTGCCGTCAGGTGTCAGTACTGACTTGTTGGGGTGGAATCCCACATCGATCTTGTGGGTGGCCAAGGGCTGGGACTTCGTGATGTCGACCTCGGCGACGTCCGACCCGCCCTGGGAGGAGACGAAGGCCTTGGTGGAATCCTTGGAGAGGGTGACCCAGACCGGACGGTGGCCGATGTGGGTGGTCTGCACCTTGTTGGTGGCCAGGTCGATGACCGAGACCGCATCGGCAAGCTGGTCTGCCACGACGAGGCGCTTGCTGTCCTTCGTGACGGCCAGGCCGGCTGGGTAGAGGTTGACCTTCTTGCGCTTCGGGCTGATGACCGGCATCTGGATGGCCGTGGTCTCCACGAGCTTGCCGCAGTCGAAGTGGTACGTGCGGATCTTGTGGTTGCCGGCGGCACTGGCGAACAGGTGCTTGCCGTCAGGGCTGAAGGCCAGGCCCATGTACAGGCTCTCGGGAGACTTGTAGGGGATGGTCTGTACGACCTTGCCAGAAGCAGTTTCAACGACCTGCAAGGACTGGGTTCCCTGGCCGTTGTTGCTGATGACGAGGTACTTGCCATCGGGGGAGAGGACCTCGTTGAGGGGGAGGTCACCGAGGGTGGTGAGCTGACCGGCTGGGGTCAGAAGCTGACCGACAGTGGTGCGGCCGGTGGATCCCGAGGTGGGGCCGGCCTTCTCGTCGCTCGGGGCTGCGTTGGCCGGGGCGAAGGTGACGGTTGTTGCGATTGCGGTGAGGAGGACGCACGCCGAGGCGAGGCCACGACGCAGTCTTGTGGATGCGGCATCACTCATGGTTCAGAACTTAGGAATTCGAAGTGGCAGATGACGGCCGTGAATGTGCACCTTCGAAGAACTTTGGGTGAACGTGGCTACGGTGAGTCCTCGATGGGCGAACTCGAGGAGATTCGCCAGATGATGGCGTACCCGTAGACTCGGAGCCATGGCTGTTTCGGGGGCTGACACTGACAAGAGGCTGTTTCTCGCCGCACCGCGCGGTTACTGCGCGGGCGTTGATCGTGCGGTCGTGACCGTCGAGAAGGCGTTGGAGGCCTACGGTGCGCCGGTGTACGTGCGCAAGCAGATCGTGCACAACCGTCACGTCGTGGAGACCCTGGAGGAGCGCGGTGCCATCTTCGTCGACGAGCTCGACGAGGTGCCCGATGACGCCTTGGTGGTCTTCTCGGCCCACGGCGTCTCTCCCCAAGTCAAGAACGAAGCGGCCAATCGTGGTCTGCGGACCATTGATGCCACCTGCCCGCTGGTGACGAAGGTGCATCACGAGGCCAAGAGGTTCGCCAACGACGACACCCAGATCCTGCTCATCGGCCACGCCGGCCACGAGGAGGTCGAGGGGACGACGGGTGAGGCTCCCGAGAACATCACTCTTGTGCAGACCCCCGAGGACGTCGATGGTCTGCAGCTGGACCCTGATCGTCCGGTGGCGTGGCTGTCCCAGACGACCCTGAGCGTTGACGAGACGGTGGAGACCGTCGACCGGATCCGTCAGCTGCACCCACAGCTCATCAATCCGCCGTCCGACGACATCTGCTACGCCACCCAGAACCGTCAGCATGCCGTCAAGCAGATGGCTCCCAAGTGCGACCTCGTCATCGTGGTGGGGTCGAAGAACTCGTCGAACACCGGCCGCCTGGTCGAGGTCGCCCTCGAGTCGGGGGCCAAGGCGTCCTACCGCGTCGACAATGCCGGTGAGATCGAGGAATCCTGGCTCGACGGGGTCGACAGCGTCGGTGTCACCTCGGGTGCGTCGGTGCCGGAGACCCTCGTCCAGGGGGTGCTTGACCTGCTCACCTCGAAGGGTTGGCCGCAGGCCGAGGAGGAGACCCTCATCGAGGAGTCACTGTCCTTCGCCCTGCCTCCGCAGCTGCGCAAGCGTCGCACGGCCGACAACTGAGGTAGGGGAGTCGTCCTCGCCCTGATGCTCCGTCAGTTCCGGCGCTGTGAGGGGGCGTACTGTCTCCTCGATCGGCGCAGGTGAGGAAATGTCCTCGTCGGTGACCCCGAGATCCTCGAACCGCCGGGCCTGGACGAGAACCCTTGTCTCCATGCCACCCAACAAGGTGTTGTATGCGCGCACCGTCGAGTTGAGGGATCGTCCCATCTTGTCGAGATTTCCGGCCAGGGTTCCGAGTCTCTTGTGCAGGTCGCGTCCCAGTGCGGCGACCTCCGCCGCGGACCGTGCGACGGCTTCCTGACGCCATGCCAGGGCGACCGTTCTCAGCATCGGGATGAGAACTGACGGGCTGGCTAGCACGATTCCACGACGGTTGGCGTACTCGTGCAGATCAGGCATTTCCTGCAGGGCGGCCTGGAGGAAGGCATCGGAGGGCAGGAAGCACACCACGAACTCCGGGGAGTCCAGGTCCGTGCGCCAGTACCCCTTGGCTGATAGCTGGTCGATGTGGGTTCGCACGTGGCGGGCGAACCGCGCCATCTGGGCGTCGTACTCCTCGGGATCCTCGCACTCGGCGGCGTCGAGGAAGGCCGCCAATGGAGTCTTGGCGTCGATGTGGATGCACCGATCACCCGAGAGCCTCACCGTCATGTCGGGACGCTGAGGAGTGCCCTGGGCGGTCGTTGTCTGTTGGGTCTGAAAATCGCAGTGTTCCAGCATTCCGGCCACCTCGGCGGTGCGCTGCAACTGCATCTCGCCCCAGGCGCCGCGCACCTGCGGTTTGCGTAGGGCGGTGACGAGGCTGGCGGTCTCCTTGCGCAGGTTCTCCCCGGCGTTGCTCACCCCGGCGACCTGCTCGCGGAGACTCGCCGTCATGGCTGTGCGTTCTTGTTCCACCTCGGCCAGCCGCCGGTCCAGCCGTTCCAAGGCAAGGGAGACGGGGGCGAGCAGGCGTTGGGCGTCACTCATCGTCCGTTGCGCCGCCCGAGTGGAGCGTTCGTCCTGATCGGCCATGGATTGGGCGGACAGCGCCCGGAACTGTGTGGCCAGGGCGGCACGGTCGGCGGTGACCTTCTCGGCAGCCTCCAGACGCTCGGTGGCAACCTGCGCCGTCGTGGTGGCTTCGGCGACCCGCTGGGAGGCCCTCAACTGGGCGATGAGCCAACCGATACCCACTCCGATGGCCAGACCGATGACCAGACCAATGAGCCCGACAACGATGTTCGTCATGGCACGAGGGTCGCAGCCGCCTCCGACATGGTTGACGACGGTCGTGTTCCACCGTGGAGAACAACGGATGATGGTTGAATGGTCGCCATGGTTGACACCGCGACTTCGGATCACATCCGCGACATCATCTCCTTCGTGGAGGCGTCTCCCACGTCGTATCATGCGGCCGCCGAGCTGGCGCGACGGCTTGACGGGGCCGGGTTCCAGAAGCTTGAGGAGACCGAGTCGTGGTCGTCGGTCGAGGGACGTTGCTACGTGGTCCGTGACGGAGCGGTCATTGCCTGGGTCACCCCGGAGAAGGTCACTGACAAGGTTGGCGTCAGGATCGTCGGCTCCCACACCGACTCCCCGTCCTTCAAGCTCAAGCCGAATGCCACCGTCACCAATCAGGGCTGGCAGCAGGTCGGCATGGAGGTCTACGGCGGTGGTCTGCTGAACTCCTGGCTCGACCGCGACCTCGGCCTGTCCGGCCGTCTCGTCACCAAGGACGGCCAGGTGCGTCTCGTGCGCACCGGCCCGATCCTGCGCATCAGCCAGTTGGCCCCGCACCTGGATAGCACCGTCAGCGATGACCTCACGTTGGATCGTCAGCGTCACCTCATGCCGATCCTGTCGGTGGGTCGCCCCGACCTCGATGTCGAGGACCTGCTGTGTGAGGAGGCTGGCATTAAGCGTTCCGACCTCGCCTTCCACGACGTCTTCGCCCACCTGACCCAGTCCCCGGCCGTCATCGGGCCTTACGGGGAGTTTCTGGCCAGCCAGCGCATGGACAACCTGTCCTCGGTGCACTCCTCGGTGGCCGCCTTCGTCGACGTCACGCCCGCTTACGACGTGGCGCTCATGGCGTGTTTCGATCATGAGGAGGTCGGCTCGTCGACTCGATCCGGCGCCTGCGGACCCTTCCTCGAGGACGTCCTGGTGCGGATTGCTGATGGTCTTGGCATGACGGGCGCGGCTTACCGGGCGATGATCGCGAGGTCGTCGTGCGTGTCCTCGGATGCCGGCCACGGCGTGCATCCCAATTACGTCGAGAAGTTCGATCCGGCCAACCATCCGCTGCTCAACGAGGGTCCGCTGCTCAAGATCAATGCCAACCAGCGGTACGCCACTGATGGTGTCGGCGGGGCGCTGTGGAAGCGTGCTTGTGCGACGGCCGGGGTGCCGACCCAGGAGTTCGTGTCGAACAATTCGGTGCCGTGTGGCTCGACGATTGGGCCGCTGACGGCGACGAGGCTCGGCATGCTGACGGTTGACGTCGGCGTTCCGCTGATGTCGATGCACTCCACCCGCGAGCTCGCCGGTGTCAAGGACCTGGAGTACATCACGGCTGCCCTGGCGGCATACTGGCAGGGAGCCTGAGGCCAGCGGTGTCGCCGTCGCCCTTGTCGGAGGCGGCGACTACCATGGCTCGACGTGGCACTTACGATTGGAATCGTCGGTCTTCCCAACGCCGGCAAGTCGACCCTGTTCAACGCGCTGACCAAGAATGACGTCCTGGCGGCGAACTATCCCTTTGCGACCATTGAGCCGAATGTCGGCGTGGTCGGGGTTCCGGACAAGCGTCTGGATGTGCTGACGGAGATGTTCCACTCCGCCAAGACCATTCCGGCGACGGTGTCCTTCGTCGACATCGCTGGAATCGTCAAGGGCGCCAGCAAGGGCGAGGGGATGGGTAACGAGTTCCTCTCCAACATTCGTGAGGCCGACGCCATCTGCCAGGTGACGAGGTGTTTCGACGACGACGACGTCACCCACGTCAATGGTCACGTGGATCCTTCCGACGACATCGAGACCATCACCACCGAGCTGGTGCTTGCCGACCTGCAGACGATGGAGAAGCAGCTGCCCAAGCTGCAGAAAGAAGCCGCGATCAAGAAGGAGTCGCGCCCCAAGGCCGAGGCGTGGGAGCAGGCCAAGAAGGTGCTCGAGGAAGGCAGGACGATCTTCTCGGCTGGGCTTGATCCCGAGCCGCTGCACGATCTGTTCCTGTTGACGACAAAGCCCTTCATCTACGTCTTCAACTGCGATCAGGATCAGCTGGGTGACGCCGATTTCCAGGCCAAGATGGAGGAGCTGGTTGCTCCCGCTGAGGCGATCTTCCTGGACGCCGAGTTCGAGGCCGAGCTGGCCGAGATGGAGCCCGAGGATGCCGCCGAGTTCCTCGCCGACGCCGGTATCGAGGAGCCCGGCCTGGACAAGCTCGCCCGTGTCGGTTTCGACACCCTCGGTCTGCAGACCTTCCTGACTGCTGGGGACAAGGAGTCCCGAGCTTGGACGATCCGCAAGGGCGACACTGCTCCCGAGGCTGCCGGCGTCATCCACACCGACTTTCAGAAGGGGTTCATCAAGGCCCAGGTGGTGTCCTTCGACGACCTCGTCGAGTTCGGTGGAGAGAAGGAGGCCCAGGCCGCTGGAAAGTTGCGTCTGGAAGGCAAGGACTACGTCATGCAGGACGGTGACGTGGTCGAGTTTAGATTCAACGTCTGATAGCGGGCCTCAGTCGGCCCACTGCCTAGAATCATTTTCGCCTTTTGGGGGCCCGTTTTCTGGTCGTGCGTCGTCCCTCCGGGGGAAAGAACCTTCGCTCGCGTGTGAGCGCGAAGCCAGAGGTTCACGTTGTTAAATCAGGGTTGACCGCTCGTTTACTCCGGCTCCCTTCCCCCCGGAGACACCCCATCGGCATTGACCCGACGTCACTCACCGACTTCGGGCATCTACCCGAAACCTTCGTCGTGGGGGAGTTGCGCAAGCAGGCCTCCTGGTTGGAGGAGCCTGTCACGTTCGGGCACTGGCGCACGAGTGGTTCGTACGAATGGACTGGATGTTAGAGCATGGAACAATGATTGTTCCATGCATATTGGGACGCTAGTTGCCCTCTTGGTTGTCTGTGTAGTTGTCCGGATCGCGATGACGAAGTTGAAAGCTGCGTTCGCTCGTGACCACCTTCGAAGCCTCGCGGCCACGAAAGAGATCAGCATTGTGTCTGCGGCACTCGCCGTAGCGACCATGGTTATCGCTCCGAGGTCTGTGTTGGCGGTCTATCCCGTGGCGCTCATTGCTATGAGCACGGCATATGTAACGTGCAGACTCCTCCAGGGAGCCGAGCGCCAGGGCTCCACAACAGTGCGCGCGTACGTGCGATATCGCTGCGATATGACATGGCAAGAGACAAAGTCCAAGGCCAAACGGTTCTTCACACTTGCCGCGCCTTGCGGGTGGCGGGAAGTTCATATCACGGCCGACAGCTTCGACAATGTTGTCTCTATTCCCACAATGATCTGGATCGTAGGGGTGATATACATCGCAATCGTTGTTGTCGTATTAGTCGGGATTTTTGTGAGTATCACTGGTGCGAATGATGGCATCGTATCGGCGGTGCTCTCTGCTGCAATCAGCTACAACATGTTGGCGATCAGCTGTCTTCTCACCGTCTCAGCATTCATCTGCAT
The DNA here is from genome assembly GCF_057458005.1 of Cutibacterium sp. LaCa_255. Taxonomy (NCBI): domain Bacteria; kingdom Bacillati; phylum Actinomycetota; class Actinomycetes; order Propionibacteriales; family Propionibacteriaceae; genus Cutibacterium; species Cutibacterium sp. LaCa_255. Next base: position 667,760 of record NZ_CP190956.1, read on the forward strand.
CGCGCTCTTATCCCTCCTCCGGCGGATCAAATTCCTGCAGTTGCGTTTGGGAGTCGGCTCGTGTGTGCGTCGCATCGCCACATGGACTGGATACGGTGGAGCAGTCGGTGCCGTTATGGCCTCGCTCGTGCCTCTCGCGGGGCTTGTAATGCCGATCCTCACACAGCCGGCAAAAGAGCGCCGCAGTACTTAACACGATCACGCCACGCTCGATGCTGGATTATCCTGCCGCCGGGGCTGTCGCAGGCTATGCGTTCGGTCTTATCGTCGCGATAGCGTCCTTGTTTCCAAATTCCACGAACAGTTGGCTTCGGCGCGTCCTATGTCCAGGACTGTTCGTCGTGGTTCTCGTCGGATTGAGCCATTTTTGGGCGGCCCCCGTGGGCTCCTGCGACCAGTTATTGACGCCGCCGCTCTGCGATCTGGGGTCAGCCAGACATTCTGCACCAGCGCCGCACCGACGGATATCGCTTCGGGAAGTATTGACGCGAAGGCATGGGTTATCACGGCGATGGACCAATGCGTCGGCGGACTTCTCATCTCGACCACAGCCATTGGATGGATCGTTGGCGTAACAGCTCTCTTGGTCGGCGTCAGTCTGTTCGTCAGCGACATTTGCGGTCGGGCACCTGGGGCGCGTGGCATCAGTTCGGGAAATCGGCGACGGCAATCTCAACCTCGTCTTCCTGTTAAAATATGAAGACGGGTGGGGTCTTTACATCAAGCTAGCGCTGCCATACGTCCGGATGACGGGCGAGGGGCGGCCTATGACTCCCGACCGGGCACGCCATGAGGTCGAATCTCTCCAGACACATGGGGCCTTGGTTCCCGATCTGGTACCCAAGGTCTACTTCTATGATCCTACGCGCTACATCTTTTGTCATCGAAGATATGTTCGATCACGAAGTATGGCGCGGGGCGCTCAACAAGTCCGAGGCCCACGATGAAGTAGCTGCAGAGGTCGGGCTCCATATAAATCTCTGCCCGCTCGGTCTGGTGGTTCGTGTCAGTGGAACGATCTGCACCACATTGGGTCTGCTGCGTAGCACGTCGTCATTGATTCTTGTGGGTAATCAGGCTCTTCCCAGATGAGGGTGTAGCGCACGTCGCGCGGCGGGCCGGCGCGTCGGTGGCCGGATAGAGGTCGAGGTCTCCTGAGGATGAGAGCTCCTACACACTCAGCCCGAAAGACCTCGACGTGCACGACGCTACCGTCGGCGGGCGCGCTGATGCGTTGGCCAGCCCCGACCTGACTGTCTTCTGCCGCCTCGACGAACTCGGCCTCGTTGTCACCGGGCAGCGACTCGAGCCGGATCGTGCCGTATTGGCCTGCCAGGTGGTCCAGCCCGACCAGTGGTGCCGGCGCTGCGGCTGCGAGGGGAGACCACGTGACACCGTGGTCCGACGGCTTGCCCACGAACCACTGGGCTGGCGGCCCACGACGCTGGAGGTCGTTGTGCGCCGTTACCGCTGCAGCGGTTGCGGGTATGTGTGGCGCCAGGACACCACCGCCGCGGCCGAGCCCCGGGCCACGTTGTCTCGGCGCGCTCTGCGGTGGGCGCTGGAAGGGATCGTGGTCCAGCACCTGAGCGTGGCTCGGGTCGCCGAGGGGCTCGCGGTGGCCTGGGACACCGCCAACGACGCCGTTCTGGCCGAGGGCAAGCGGGTGCTGATCGACCAGGAGCACCGCTTCGAGGGGGTGAAGGTCGTCGGGGTCGATGAGGTCGATGAGCACGTGTGGAGGCACACCCGTCGCGGCGACAGGTACGTCACCGTGATCATCGACCTCACCCCAGTGCGAGATGGCACCGGCCCGGCACGGCTGCTGGGCATGGTCGAAGGACGCTCCAAGCAGGCGTTCAAGACCTGGCTGGCCGACTGCCCGCAGGAGTGGCGCGACGGCGTGGAGGTGGTTGCGATGGACGGCTTCACCGGGTTCAAGGCCGCCGCCGTCGAGGAACTGCCCGACGTGGTGACCGTGCTAGATCCCTTCCACGTCACGCGCCTGGCTGGCGAGGCGCTCGATGAGTGCCGACGGCGAGTTCAGCAGGCCATCTGTGGGTACCGCGGCCGCAAGGGCGACCCGCTCTATGCCGCCCGCCGGACCCTGTCGACCGGCGCTGACCTGCTCAACGACACGCAGAAGGACCGACTGGACACCCTGTTCGCCGACGACGCCCACGTCGAGGTCGAGGTCACCTGGAGCGTCTACCAGCGCATGATCGCCGCCTACTGCCACGAGAACCGGCGCCACGGCCGGGAGCTGATGGCCCGGCTCATCGACTCGATCAGCACCGGCGTCCCCAAGGCCTTGGTCGAGATCACCAAGCTCGGCAGGACGCTGAAGAAGCGCGCCGCCGACGTCCTGGCCTACTTCGACCGGCCCAGCACCTCCAACGGGCCCACCGAGGCGATCAACGGCAGGCTCGAGCACCTGTGCGGCTCGGCGCTGGGGTTCCGCAACCTGACCAACTACATCGCCAGATCCCTGCTCGAGACCGGCGGGTTCAGACCCCAACTACACCCTGGATTCGGATGAGCCATTTTTCGCCCTGACTGGCCTTCGCTCGCGATGGTGAACTCGCTGGTCTCGCGAGCCGTCAGGGGCTCAGCTGGAGAGTGAAGGCAATGGCATGCCTGATGCCGACGAGCCCGATGTCTGCGGCGTTCCGGCTTGACGGCTAGCGGTAATGACGGACCCCGTTATATGCGGGGCGCGTGATCAGATCGTTCGGGAGCACGGACACCGAGCGGGTGTGGCATCGTCAGCGTGTGCCCGCCATGATCCCCGAATCCTCCGGGTGGCATTGCGCAAGCTTCGTCAGGTGGGATCTGCGGAGATGCTCGAAGACCTCCGCGTTCCACCCGGTAACCGACTCGAGGCGCTCAAGGGCGACCGAGCTGGTCAGCACAGCATCAGAATCAATGACCAGTGACGGATCTGTTTCAGATGGACAGACGCCGGACCAGAGGAGGCGGAGATCGTTTGACTACTACTGACGAGATCGAGTCGATCCACCCGGGAGAAGTTCTCATGGAGGATTTCATCGAGGGGTTCGGGGTCACGCAGCACAATCTCGCTGTGTCGATAGGTGTGCCGCCGCGGCGGATCAACGAGATCGTGCACGGCAAGCGAGGGATCTCAGTGGACACCGCATTGTGACTTGCGAAGTACTTCGGAACCTCGGCGACATTCTGGACCAATGTGCAGAGCCACTACGAGCTCGACCGTGCGGAAGACGCGGCAGCTGAGCAGATCATGCCGCTGCACGTGGCGTGACTGATGTATGTTGCTGGCGTGGGCTCCAGCGGCGCCTCAAACGCAAGCGGTTATTCGTTTGCACATCGGGCTGTGAGACGATGGCCATGGCGGAGGGAGGAAGGATGAACGTGCGAATCGATGTGCTTGACGAGCGCATGGCAGATTGTGTCGCCGGGTGGCTTCATAGTCGCGCAGATGTCATGTTGTTCGGAGGGGCGCGTCTGCCTTTCCCGTTGACCGGGAGGGATCTGCTTGCTACGTCTGACGATGGCTGGGTGGTCTTGGCGATGAAGGTCAACGACATGCTGGTGGCGTCTGGTTCCTACAAGCTCTTGGCTAGTGGTCGGGTTCGAATCGGGCGCATTATCGTGGCCCCGGCCTGTCGTGGGCGAGGTCTGGGACGGGCGACGGTCGTTGGACTGATAGAAACGGCAACGAAAGCCGTTGATGCAAGCGTCGTCGAACTCGGCGTATACCAGCACAATACGAATGCCATCAACCTCTACGAGTCTCTGGGCTTTTGCCAAACTCGCGTTGGCGCTACGACCACTATTGATGGAAAACCCTTTACTGGCATCGAGATGGAATACCGCGTGGCATAAGCGGAATGGTGACTGAATCTGGGCGTGGGGTCCGGAATGTGGGCTTGCTGGCACGCTGGGTTCGATCGGTGATCGCGAATATCAGTTGAGGCTCGTCAGCAGGCGGGCTCGCGGGGCAGCTGCATGGTCGTGGGCCTCGATGAGCATCCGTCGCGACCAGGATCTCGGCCACCCCTCTTGTGCCTGGCAAGCGATCCGGTGTCGAACCTGACATGCACATCGACCGGTAACTACTCACCCGGTGCGACATTGGGGGATATGGCTATCGCCGTGAGCATCGACTGAGACGCGATCAGTCGCGCCGCGAAACGGCACAGCGTCGCGGAACTGGCCGTGTTTGGTCCTGTGGTGTAGGGAGGGCTCGACGCTGACAGTGACGTCGATTTCTTGGTCGGCTTCGTTCCTAGCCAGTCGGATCCTTTTGAGGATTTCTGTGGTTTGCGCGACGAGCTGCGCGGGATTGTCGATCGTGACGTTGACCTTGTCGTGAAGCGATCGATCCGCAACCAGTACTTTCGTGACTCGGCGCTAGCTCAGCCGGAGGCCATCTATGTTGCCGACGTCTAAAGCTCACCTGCGGGACGTGCTGAACTGACTTCGTCGTACTGATCCGGAGACTGCGGACGAGGTGCCAGATCTCGGCCGCAGCGTCGGGATTCCCTGCTCGAACGCGACCAATGATCTCGGTCGTCGGTTGGGACTAGGGTTGCGTGGTCGTGGTGAGCCGACTCTCGCTGGTTTCGTAACTTGGCGGAGCTTTGGTGCGGCGGTCTTCCAGCCCGATGGTGATACCACTCTGGTATCATCGTCTCGTGGCCATGACGTTGCGGTTGACAGCAGAGGACGAGCGGGTTCTCACGCGTCTTGCCGAGGATGACGGGATCAGTCGCCAGGAGGCGACGATTCGCGCGATCCATGAGGTGGCGGCGCGCAGGGGGCACACGAAGGATGTGGCTGACGCCTCGGCGAGGGCGCGGGCTCGGTATGCCGATGTCCTTGATCGGCTGGGTCGATGACCGTTTTTCTCACGGTTGAGGACCTTATGGCCTTGGTTGAAGACTTGGGGGTTGGTCCGGTACGTGATGTTGGTTTGCTTGAGTCTGCGGCGGCGCGTCCACGCACCTCGCTGTGGGGCGGTGATGCCTATCCAACACTGGGGTCCAAGGCTGCGGCTCTCCTGGACTCTCTGGTGAACAATCATGCGCTGGTGGACGGCAACAAGCGGTTGGGATGGTTGGCGACGGTGGTGTTCTTGGACCTCAATGGCTGGTGGGTGGAAGCTCCGGACGACGATGCATACAACCTCGTCGTCGCCGTGGCGAGTGGTAGGGCTGATCTGGATGAGGCTGCTGCGTCGCTTCGGTCGTGGTGCGTTGATCCCAAATCACGTTAGTTCTGCCCGGAAGCCGGTGGAATTCCGCTTCATCGTGTAATTGAGTTTCGTTTCACGTTTAGATGGGGTCTGAGCTGGGCTTGGGACCTCTGACCTGCTTGTAGTGAGTATGTCAACGGTGGTGGCTGATCCTGACGCCAACTGAACCTGTCCGCCCTTGCCCTGTGAATATGAGATTGGGACCGGAGGCGTCGGGTGGTCGTGGAAGTCGGCGCTGCGGTCCGTCAGATCGATGGCGAGGTAGGCGCCGCCCGAGCGGAGCATTGTGCGCACGCTGGTCATGAGGTGCTCGAGGTCGGCGACGTGGTGCATCGTCATGCGGGTGATCACCAGGTCGTACGCGGGGCCGGGGCGAACCCAGCGCCGGCCACGATCTCCAGGACTTCGTGGATGGCTGAGGGGGTCACCCGCCCATGATGACCACGGTGGCCTCCCCGCGTCGACCTGGCTTGTCGTCCTGGGTGCGGGCGCGCTCGTCGAGCTCGCTGGTCACAGGGAGTGCATCGGCCGCTGGTCGGGCGCGAGGTCCCGGCGGTTGGTGATCTGCTTGCCGAAGGAAAAGCACGAGGCCGCTGCCCCCGAAGGGCAGCGGCCTCGCCTAAGATCACGTGATATTAGCGGTTCAAGGTGATGTTGGACGCCTGTGGGCCCTTGGGGCCCTGCTCCACGTCGTACTCAACCTGGTCGCCCTCGTCCAGCGAGCGGTAGCCCGAGGAGTTGATAGCGGAGAAGTGAGCGAAGACGTCGGCGGAGCCGTCGTCGGGCTGGATGAAGCCGTAGCCCTTGTCGGCGTTGAACCACTTAACGGTGCCGGTTGCCATGTTGCAATCCTTCGATTTGTGGAGCGACCGCTTTTCGGCCGCTTCCGGATGTTGCTCTTCACACTTGCCAGAAGGAACTGCTCGGATCCGTGAGAACCCGTCTTGCGTAATGCAAACCAACCCTACTGTCGAACAATGGCTTCAGTCTACATGCTCTGGGGCCGCCCGCTGACCACGGGGCCAAGAAATTGGCTGTGTATTTGGTTCTCAGGTCTATGAAGATGGCTGTATGGCTCAGGAAGAAGACTTTGACGCCAAACCTCGCGCCTTCTACGCGAACTGCTCCGAGGCGGGCTGGCTGCGGGGTCGCCACACCGCCGGGCTGCTGGAATTGGAGGCGACGCGACGCTACCTGAGCTTCATTCCGCCCGAGGCCCGAGTCTTGGACATCGGCGGCGCCACGGGTGTTCATGCCAGTTGGTTGGCGGCGCGCGGTCTCGATGTCGTCTTCGTCGATCCGGTACCCGAGCAGGTGGACATGGTCGTGTCGCTGCTGCAGACGATGGGGCGCATGCGCGAACTCGACCGCACGGGTGAGATTCGAGAGCGTCTCACCGAGTTGTCGGCGCACATGATGACGGTCTTCTTAGGCAGCCCCGGCGTCGCCGGCTGTAAGTCGATGCGCCTTATCCCGGTCGCCGTGCGCGATGTTCTACTGAGGATCTTGGCCTACTGCGACAGGAGAAGTCATTCCTTGTCGTGGCGGAGTTCTGCTTTTCGTCCCGATTTGGCCCTCGGAAGGTCGCTGGAGCGCGGCCACGGCGCTGCCGTCAACATGCTCAGCAGCGGTGCACGGTAGCCTCGTGGTGGGATGCTAACATTTTCCTGTGGCGGTTCGTTCGGCGGGTCATGGCATTGACGCTGATGGCCTCGTCGCTGTGTACCGGGAGCGCTTCTGTCCGCGGGATACAGCGTCGACTCGCTTCCGCCATCTTCTAGTGGGACTGGCCGGCCACGGGCTGCAAGTCGTGAGGCTTTCGAGGTCTTTGCTGCCCTGACAGGAGCTCCTGACGTGCTCGCGGTGCTTGAGCTGTTCGCGAGTCAATCTGGCCTGAGGGAACGGGATGACTTCGCGGTGTCCTGTCTGCCTGGCAATGGGCGAGCTCCCAAAGGGAAGTGTCGGGCCTCGGTAGTTTCAGTGGGCTGGGTCGAGGTGCTGGTGGTTGAGTTGGACCGGTCTCATGGTGGACTCGCGCAGGTGTCCGTGTGGGGCGAGCCAAACGAGGACATCACTTGGGCCGCGGAGTTAGCTGGTGTCTCCATCCAGTCGTCCAGACTGGATGGAGGCGGGATAGCTCTGAGGCTGCCTGGGGCGATGGCGCTCAAACTCCTATCGGATGACAAGGTGGCGCAGCTTGTTTCACGTCGGATCTCCGCAATTCGCGACCGACGTCGGCGATTGCGTCGACTGGACTGGCACAACTCTTGGCTGTGGGCGTTTCTCGATGCCTGCGTGGCAAGTCCGCGGTCAGGTTGTTCAGTCGATGACTGGGATGTCTCCCGCAGTGATTCTGTAGTTCTCGCTTACCAGCGTAATAGCCAGAGTGATTTCAGGCGACGCCTTCTTGAATCCGGTCCTGCGGAGTGCGCCATCTGTGGCCTGGACCTGCCGGAACTGTTGGAGGCCGCTCACCTTGTGCCCCATGCGCGAGGGGGCAGGGCAAGTCGGGAGAACGGTCGACTCCTGTGTGCAAACCACCATCGGGCCTACGACGCAGGGCTCTACCGATGGACAGGGGACGAGTTCGAGTGGGCCAGCGCGGGCGAAGAGCCAAATCTCGGCGGGCTCGGACCTTCAAGTCACGGATGATGCCAATCGGCTGCGGAACGTGGTGGCGGAGTTCCGCCTCAACGTCTGACTGTGCTGGATGTGATGATCGGACGGGGCGGTGTGCCTCCCTCTGGTCCGGGCCTAGGGACTCGGGGTGCCCCACCGTGGTGCGGTGGGGCTTCAGTCGGGCAGGGGCGTCTGGAACAGCGTCTGGAGCAGGCGTGTGTTGATGAACACGACGTTTCGGCCGACCTTCTCCTTGACGACCAGCCCCGTGTCAGAGATCTCGGTGAGCCACCGGGCAGCAGTCTGGCGCTTGGCGAGGCCAGCCTCCACGACGTTGTTGATCCTGAGGTAGGGCTGCGAGAACAAGAGCCGGGTGAGCGAGGCAGCCGGAACCTTCGAATTCAGCGCACGGATCTCGGTCTCCATCGTGCCGCGCATCGTGTCGGTGGTCTCGACCAGGTCCAGGGTCCAGCGTGCTGTCGACTCCACGCCGTCCAGCATGAACAGGATCCACGGTTCCCAGGCATCCTCGCGGGTCACGGCGTCCAGTCGTTCGTAATAGGTGTCCTTGTGGCGCATGACGTGTCCGGACAAGTACAGAATGGGTAGCTGCAGTAGGCCGGTCTCGATGAGGATGAGCAAGTTGAGCACTCGTCCGGTGCGTCCGTTGCCGTCGAAGAAGGGGTGGATTGCCTCGAACTGGTAGTGGGACAGCGCCATCACGACGAGCGGGTCCAGTCCGTGGTTGCTGTGCAGGAAGCGCTCCCAGGCTGACAGGTGGTCGAGGATGACGTCCCTGCCCTCGGGCGGGGTGTACATCCGGTTCCCCGTCGTGGGATTGCCGATGTAGGTGCCGGGCTGGTCGCGGATGATGGCCGTTCGCGCGTGGATGTGGGAGCAGACCTCGATTGCGGTCTTGGTGGTGATGGGGCGAGTGGCGAGGGATTCGTGGCCTGCGCGGAGTGCCTCTCGGTAGCGGAGGGCCTCCTTGACCTGAGGAGTGACGTCGGGAAGCGCCCCATTGGCCGCCTTGAACAGTTCATCGTTGGTCGTGACGATGTTCTCGATCTCACTGGACGCCTGTGCCTCCATGAGCGGGATCAGGTTGATCAGCATCGTCGGGTCAGGGAGACGCTTGTAGGCGCCGTCGAGACGTGCCAGCGCGCGACTGGCCGTGATCGTTGCCTTGAGCACCGCCGGCGTCTCTACAACGCCCGATGGTGGGAGCGCAGGCAAATCCTGATACGGGCGATCAGGGTGGTTCCACATGGTCACAGCGTAACCAGATCCAATAAACGTGTCGAAGAAAGTGAAGAATTTCGACACGTTCCATCGATGTGTCGATCAGATGGACACTTTTGCGCTCAGGTGGGGCATCACGAGGCTGCTGCATCATGCCAATCGGCCTCGGAACGTGGGGCGAGTTCAGGTTTGTGAGTAGGCGGCTTGCCGAACGATCTCGGGGTCCGGAACATCGATGTTCCGGACCCCGAGATCAATGGCAAGAATGCGAACTCAGCAGTTCTTCGCCACTTCCCGGGCCTGCTTGACCAACAAGGCCTGCAGCGGCAGCCGACCCAAGGAGATCACTTGCCACTTGGGCTCGCGGTCACGCCATTGGCGCGCCATCTCCAGATTTCCGGGGAACACTGCGACGAACAGGGCTGCAGCAGCCCGTCCGCCCAGGCGGCGGGTCCGCGGACATGCCAGCAGGGCCGCCGTCGTCAGTTCGGCAGCGCCGGACCCATACGTCCAGTTGCGCGGCTCACCCGGGATTTCAGGCGGAATGATGCTGTCGAAGGGTTCCGGCTTGAGGAAGTGCAAGGTTCCCGCTCCAGCACACAGCGCCGTCAGGAGGCGAGCGGTGCGATGAGCGTGTGTGGCCTTGTTAGAGGATTTGTGTGCGCACTTGCAGAACATTCTTCAAGGCTACGTCAACGCTTAAGATGCCGCCATCTACCGCGTCAGTATCCGTCAGCTGGCGTCCTTGTACACGAACTGGCCAATGCGGCGCTTCTCAATCGTGGGTGTCGTTGGGGTTTGAATCCGCTTGCTTTGAGTAGTGGGCGGGCGGTGTCGTGGGGGAGGTTGCGCAAGCCGAGGGCGCTGTCTCGGAGGTGCTCGAGGGGGCTGTTAACCGTTTCGGTGGGGCCGTTGCTGGTGCGGGGCGCTCGAAGTAGGCCAGCATGTCGGCAGCTTGCTTGTCCAGGGCGCCTCCCAGGGTGATCAACTCGGTCAGCGGCTTGGGGACGCGTGTGGTCAGGGCGGTGATGAGCGTGGACACCAGCGTGCGGCCATGTTGGTGGTCGGGGTCTTGGTAGGCAGCGATCATGGGTTGGTCGATGCCCCACGTGGCCTCTCTTTCGAGGTGGTCATCATTAGCACGGCAGTGAGCCGGTCGTGGAGTTCGTGTTGGACTTGCCGTCGGCACCCGTCGAGCGCCTCCCCAGCCAGACGAACCACGCCGAGGGGATCGATCACCGCAGTGGCGTCAGGCAGGTCCTCATTCGTGGCGGTCTTGAAGCCGGTGAACCCGTCCATCGCGATGACCTCGATGCGGTCGCGCCAGTGTTGCTCACGGTCGCCCAGCCATGTCTTAAACGCCTGCTTGGAGCGGCCTTCGGCCATGCCTGGCAGCCGGGCGGGGTTGGTGCCATTCCTGAACAGACAGGGTGAGGCCGATGGCCATCGGCACGTACTTGTCACCCTTCTTGGTGCCAGGCTAGACATGCTGGCCAACCCCGATAGTCGTGGCCCCATCGAAGCAGCCCCTCGGTCTCGATCAAGACCCGTTCGCCTTCGGCTAGGACGTCGTTGTTGGCGCTGTTCCACGACACGCCCAGTCCCTCAGCGATCCGGGCCACCGTGAGGTGGGCCACGACGAGGTCTTCCAGCGCCTAACCCAGCGCAGGTCGTGGCAGTTTCGCTCGCGGTTCGGCAGCCTTGCCCATGTCCTGGCACCACACGTGTCGGCACTCGACACAACGATACCGACGCACCCGGACCAGCAAGGTCGTCGGCCGCCAGCCGAACGGTTCGTGCGCAAGCCGTCGACACCACCGGTCATCGTCGATGACCCGGCAAGCCAGGACCGCGCGCTCGGGCTCAAGGTGTTGGCCTACGACTTCCAAGCCGAGTTCATCAAGGCCTGTGAACGTGGCCAGATCAGAACGAACGAAAGTAGCGCTGGACACCTCGAGGTCGTACAGATTGGTGAATGTGAAAATTTCCATCTTCGAAAGGCCTCGGCCCTCACCCACAGACCAAGATCAACCCACCACCACACCATCGACTGTGAAAAGCCCGTAAAAGCGGTGACAGATGAGCATGTGTAGTTCTCCCATGTTGGCAGTTCCTGAGTGTGGTGCTGCCGCGTCAATGTTGGTGGCTGCCCCCGATAGGGTGCTCGGGCAAACGTGGCGACCTCCAGGGGAGCCCCGCAGCCGAGGGGCTCGAGCGGTGATCTTGATGCATCGGCCGAGGTGGGTGGGCTGGGCGTTTGTCTTGTGGTGGCAATCTCGTCGGGATTGATCGTAGGGCTGGCCGGGGTGGAAAGGTCCGGGAACGTTGGGCACCAACCCCAGTTTGGTCAGAAGCCGCGAAACAATGACTTCGGTGATCTTGAATGCCGCAGCGCCTACGGATGCCTCGTTGACCAGGTTGAAGGCGCAGATCTGTCATGAAGAGCCGATAAGTCCTCAATCACAGTACTACTAATCATCATCCTGCGATTACCTGCAGTTCATTTGAGGCCTCTAACGTGAGGTGTGCACGCCACTGATCGCCCGTTGCGTGGTCGGGTCTCGAGACATGAATGCTGGGGGTGGGTATGTTCGGTCAAGACATGGCGATATGTTCGTCGCGGAAGGTGCCAGTTGCCGTCTATCCACTTCGGGTTAGGTCTGGGGCTGCGATCAATTACTGCTACATTCTGCAGGATGAAGTGACCAAGCGTGCCGTCATCGTGGACCCCGCCTGGGATTCGGCGGCCATCGAATTGGCGCTGGCAAATCTCGGTGCCGAACTCGGTGCGGTGGTCCTGACTCATAGTCATGATGACCATGTTAATGCTGCCCCACAGTTGGCTATGCGGCACAAGTGCCCAGTCTATATGTCAGCTGGTGAAATCGCTGTCTCTCATTTTCGTTGTCCGGGGCTAAGGCCGGTATGGGACGGTCATGAGATCGTCGTCGATTCCGTCTCGCTGACGGTTCTTCTTACTCCAGGTCATACATCAGGTAGCGTGTGTTATTTACAGGAGCATGCACTCTTTAGTGGTGACACCCTCTTTATTGAAGGGTGTGGGATTATTGCCGACCCCTGTGGAGATGTGGATGACATGTATAGAAGCATTCAAAAACTGCACCGCATGGTGCCAGGGGATATCCGTGTGTGGCCGGGGCATCGCTACCGTTCTGAACTTGGCCTGTCTATGGCAGAAGTAGTGGAGAAAAATATCTACTTCTCCCTGCAAGATATTAATCAATTCAGACGCTTTCGCATGCGTGCTGGTCAAGTCGGCCTGTTTAATTTTAAGTAGTCAGCGTGGCACAGGTGACATTCTTAGTTGGTGGTCAAGGCGGCCAGTACTTCGGCATGGGCAGAAAGTTGCTTGAATCTGCCCCTGAATTTGCCTCGACCATGCATCGGGCGGACGACGCGTTGCACGTCTGCACCGGCCGGCGCTTCATGCCGTATCTCTATGACGAGAGACGCCAGCTCGCTGATCCCTGCGATGACCTCACGCTCTCATCGATCGCCCTTGTGGCCGTGCAAGTGGGGCTAGCCGAGGTGCTCGCGAGTTATGACGTGCGCCCGTCCACTCTGGTTGGGAATTCCTTGGGCGAGTTTATCGCGTTAGTGATCGCTGCTCGGCTTCCGCTAGAGGACGCGGTGGCTTACATCGCAGGTTTCACCACGGCAGCGGAGCATCGGATGTCCGCAGGATGGATGGTGGCCTTGATCGATTCTGGTGATTCGGACTTGGGTCAGGTGCTGGATGAGATGGATGCAACGGTTATCGCCCGCAACGGTGACCGTCATGCTGTCGTCGCAGGCGTCAACTCTGCGTGGGCAGAGACGGACCGGATCGCCAGAGAATCCGGGTTGACAGTGTCCCGCCTGCCGGTCAATTTTGCCTTCCACACTGCAGCCGTTGCCCCGCTTGCTCCAGAGGTGCCGACGCTGGATCTCACCCCCTTCCAGGGAACTGACGTGGTGAGGTGTTCCACGGGATTAACAGTGAATGGCGACCTTCTGGATGACGCCTACTGCACCCTGCGCGGGCCAATGCACCTTCTTGAGAGTGTTCGTGGTCTAATCGGTGGCCAGCACCGCGTGATCGTGGACCTAGCACCGGGAGGCGGACAGGCGGCCATTCTTCGCCTAGCCCGTGAAGGAAAGCACGTGTTTTCTGTGATGACGCCGTTTCATCAGGAACGCGAGGCCGCTGAGAGGATAGCTGAGCAGGTTCACCATGGCTGACAAAGTGGTCATCTCGGGTGTGGGGATCCAACTGCCGCGAGCGCTGGGGGCTGCTGATTTCGGCCGCCTCCTACGCGAGGGGCGCATGCGCGAAAACCCTTCCGACGGTAGCTGTGTCATCCGCGCCCCGCAGACTGCGGCTGAGAGGCTTCAGGCCATGTCCGAGATTGAAGGACTGCTGCCTGGCACGGTGCTTCCACGCCGGTGTTCCCGGCAGTTGGGACTGGCTCTCCTCGCCGCATCAGAGGCAGTCCAGAAAGCGGGGGGCCGAGGTGCGGTTGCCCCTGACCGCTGGGCGGTCTACGTTGCGGGAGAAGGACAGACCAGCGACGTCCAGTGGGGACTCCACCAAACCTTCGCCAGGCAACCTGCCGCTGTGCGCCCAAGCGACGTGCAGTCAGTCTGGGCAACGGACGTGGCGGCCAGCCTTGCAGAACTGGTCGGCTCCACAGGGGAAACGATGGTGGTTGGTGGTGCGTCGGCCGCGGGAAGCTGTGGACTTGTCGCAGCTGCCCGAGCCATCCAATCGGGTGCGTGTGATGCGGCACTCGTGGTCAGCAGCAGTGATCATCTTGACCCTGCCACCGTCCAAGCATTCGTCAATGTCGGTGCAGCAGGAGCTCCGGGGGTTACGGGCATCCCGCTGGATGCCGAGCAGCACGGGCTGGTTCTGACAGAAGCTGGCGCGGCCGTGCTCCTGGAATCACAAAACCATGCAGCGGCCCGGGGCGGCGAAAGTATGGCTGTCTTTAGCAGCGGAGTAGTTCGCGGCGGCGGAAGCCGCGGTACACGGCCGAACCTGGAAAGGGAACAGAGCACTTTCCGTCTAGCCCTAGAGCAAGCTGGATTGGCATCTGACGCAATCGACCTCATCAATCTTCACGCCACCGGAACAGCGCTTGGCGACGCCGTTGAATTGGAGGCGGTGTCCGGCGTGTTTGAACACGGTCCTGTCTTGCAGGCAACCAAGGCGCTCGTTGGCCATGCCCTGGGCGCTGCCTCCTTGGTCGAGGCAGTGGCATGTTGCCTGCAGATTGCCGGGGAGTTCATCCATCCCACTCCGGTGCCACACCCGGTAAGGGCTGATCTGGATCTCCGTGGCCAGCAGCGTCCAGTTCACCACGTCATGAGTAACGCCTTTGGGTTCGGAGGCGTCAATAGTTCGCTCATCTTGTCCCGCCCACTGACCGCGCGTCACTTTGAGGAGACGTAGCACATGATCGTTCATCTATTTCCTGGCCAAGGTTCTCAGCACGTCGGCATGGGTGCCGAGTTGTTTAAGCGCTACCCCCAGCTGGTGGAGCAGGCCGACGAGGTCCTTGGTTACTCCATCAAGACACTGTGTTTGGAGGATCCCCGCTCGGAGTTGTCTCAGACACAGTTCACGCAGCCGGCGTTGTTTATCGTGAACGCGCTCTCCTACTTGGCCCGCATTGATGACGGAGAGGCACAGCCTGACTTTGTCGCAGGTCACAGTCTTGGTGAGTACGACGCACTCTTTGCTGCGGGCGTAGTGGACTTTGAACAAGGTCTACGGCTTGTGCAGCGGCGTGGCGCTTTGATGTCCCAGGTGCGTGGCGGGGGAATGGCAGCGGTTGTGGGTCTGGATGAGCAGGGCGTGCTTGACGTCATCAATGAAGAATCGCTCCACCACCTCGATCTCGCGAACATCAACTCGCCGAAGCAGGTGGTGGTGGCTGGTGCCGCCACAGATATTGAGGCCGCCCGCGAAGCTTTCGAGAAGCGTGGTGCTCGCTACGTGACGCTTAATGTCAGCGGGGCTTTCCACTCACGGCATATGCAGCCCTCTAGCGTCGAATTTGCCTCCTTCGTCGACGGCATGGCGTTGAATGCCCCGACGATTCCCGTGATCGCGAACGTGACAGCCCGCCCGTATCAAGCGGATGCAGTGGCCAAGACGCTGGTCCGGCAGATTTCAAGCCCGGTCAGGTGGTGCGAGTCCATCCAGGTATTGATGGGGTACGGAGTCACTGACTTTGTGGAAGTGGGTCCTGGTGCAGTCTTGTCTGGCCTCGCGAGGCAGATCAAGCGCTCGGCAAAACCGATCTATGTGCCCGAGAGCGAGGCTGCTGCCGAGGTGTCGAGCTCGCTCGCCGAACCCGCAGGGGGAGACGACCAGCCCGAGAGGGTCGGCGTCGAAGACCTCGATGTGCTTCCCGTGGTGTGCGGCGCTATGTTCCGTGGCATTAGCGGTCCCCGCTTTGTCGCTGCCGCGGCTGAGTCCGGTCTCGTCGCAGCTCTGGGGACGGAGGGACTTCCCCTCGACGAGGTAGAGCGCCTGGTCCGTGAGACCACGTCGCTGCTGGGCGCCCGGCCTTGGGCGTTGGCGGTCTCGCCTTCTTGGTATGAGCCGGACCGAGAGGCCGCTCTCATTGACATCGCTTTACGCCATGGTGTGACGCGTCTCGAGGCGTCCGGCTATGTCAGTGTTTCCCCGGTACTAGCCCGTTTCCGGCTCAAGGGTGCTTACCGCCGAGATGAGCAGGTGTACGCACCTCACCAGGTGATGTGTAAGACGTCGCGTCCGGAGGTGGCCCGTCAGTTCTGCGCGCCGCTGTCGGCTTCGCTCGTGCAGCGTCTAGTCAGCGAAGCCCGTGTGACTGCGGCCGAGGCCGAGGTAGCGTCCTCGATCGCCGCAGCTAGCTCCTTGTGTGCGGATTCGCAGGGCGGTTGGCTCACCGATCATGCTCCGGCCACAGCCGTTCTTCCCACGTTCCTGCGGTTGCGGGATCAAGCGACGACCGTGCTCTCGCACCCCATTCCGGTGGGCTTGGCAGGGGGTCTCGGCTCACCGGAGGCCTTCGCGGCTGCGCTCGTGATGGGCGCCGAATTCCTCATGACGGGGTCCATCAATCAGTGCACTCCTGAGGCTGCGACGAGCGATCACGTCAAGGATCTGTTGGCCGCTTGCGAGATTCAAGATACGACGACCGCGCCAGCAGCTGCTGCCTTTGAACTCCTGACGCCCATGCAGGTGATGCGGCGAGGAACCTTGGTGAGCGCACGTGCCAAGCGCTTGCGAGACGTCTTTGAGCGCTTCAGCTCCTGGGACGAGGTCGACGAGCTCACCCAGGACCAAATCGAGCGTCGCGTGCTGGGCGAGACGTTCGACTCCGCACGACAGCGTGCAGTGCATGCGCACCTTCTGCCCCCAGACGAAGCCGATCCTCGAGCCGTCTTTGTGGGTGTGATTCGGAGCTACCTCGATCACTGTGCGGAGGCTGCCCTGGCGGGCGATCCTGAGCATCAAGTGGACTACCTCGTTCCAACTGGCCCCGCGATGGGTGCGTTCAACTCTTGGGCAGCCGGGACAGACTTCGCTGATTGGCGTCAGCGCCACGTGGGCATCATCAACCGGAGTTTGTACGAGGCTGCCCAGGAACTCTTAGCGAAGGGGGCCTGACATGTCATCGGCCTCGCTGGAGAGCACCGAACGTGTGACAACCGTTCGATTTCACCGTCCCGACGCTGCCAATGCGTTGGACGGGGAGATGCTGGAGACCGTTGAGCGCGGCCTCGATGAGGCATCTCGACGGTCGGGGGTTCTAATCATGTCGGGGCTGCCGGATGTGTTCTGTACAGGTGCGGATCTCGTAGCAGTCTCGAGCGAGGCCGCCGGCGCCCATCAGCCGGATTATCTGTTCGACCTCTGGACCAGGATGATCTCGGGAGATGTCATCGTTGTCACGCACGTGCGCGGCAAGACGGCGGCTGGCGGTGTGGGCTTTGTCGCCGCGTCCGACTTTGTCGTGTCGGACCAATTGGCGACGTTTGCCCTTCCTGAGATGCTCTTTGGTCTGATGCCCGCCATGGTGCTTCCTTTCCTCGCTCATCGAATCGGCGCGCGACGTGCGCATACATTGGCGATTTCAACGCGCACGATCGACGCGAGCACGGCCTTGTCGTGGGGGCTCGTGGACGAGATGGGTGAGCGCAGCGACGTTCTGCTTGCGCGGCTGCTCAACCGGCTGTGTCGGATTCCACGCGATGGTGTCGCTCCCCTGAAGCGGTTTTCGGCTGACGTCATCTGCTCCACAAAAGCAGCCCGTCCCCATGCGATTGAAGCGAACTTGAGTCGCTTTGCCGATCCGCTGGTGAGGAAGCGTATGGCCGCGTACGCCAACGACAATCTTATGCCCTGGGAATTGAACGATGAGGGGGGCCGGGATGAGTGACAAGAGGGTTGTCGTATCCGTTACCGACTTGGTAATGCGCTATGGGTCCAAGACTGCCGTCAACGGCATTAGTTTTGACGTACACCAGGGCGAGGTGGTCGCCATTCTCGGTCCCAATGGCAGTGGCAAGACCACGACCATGGAGATTCTGGAAGGCTTCCGCATTCCGTCATCGGGTGACGTCAAGGTGTTCGGTATCGAACCCTGGGACGGCGACGAGCGCTGGCGCTCCAAGATGGGCATCGTTCTTCAGTCGTGGCAGGACCACCCACGGTGGACGACGCGACGCATCTTGGAACATTGCTCCCGCTATTACCCGGTGGATGGGTGCGGTCAGATCAATCATGGATTGGTTGCTGAGGTGACGGAATTCCTCAGCCTCAACGCGTTTATCGATCGGCCGTTGGGTCGCCTGTCCGGTGGTGAGCGACGCCGCGTCGACGTCGCGCTTGCGATGTTGGGATCGCCTGAGATCATTTTTATGGACGAACCGACCGCTGGCCTCGATCCCCGCGCCAGGCACGAGTTTCATGAACTTGTTTCATTCCTGGCGCGCGAGCGTGGAATCGCCATTTTGGTGACCACTCATGATCTCGATGAAGTCGAGCAGATCGCGGACCGACTCTTGACCATCTCTCGAGGTCAGGTCGTGGCTCAAGGAACGCTGGAAGAAATCAAGCGGCGCTCTGGGGGAGAGGTAACCGTCACGTGGGTCGAGTCGGGCGAAAAGCACGTGGAGCAAGCCGGTGCTGGCTATCTCGCACTGGCACGGCAACTGTTGGCGGACCCGAAGAATCGTGACATCGATCATCTCGAGATCCGACACGGAAGTCTTGAAGACAGCTATTTGCGGATCATGGCAGCGCAGGCAGCAGAACAAGAGGAGCGGGTTTCATGAATCTGGGTCTGATTCTCCGAGTCGGCGTCGCTCGTGGCCTGAGCTCGCTGCGGTTGGTACTCGTCCGGCCCCAAGACATCATCACCATGATCCTGCCGCCAGCCATCATGTGCGTGGCGTTATGGGTGTATCGCGATAGCCAACTGATGGGCGTCCCCGTTCCCGTCGCGGTGCTTCCAGGACTACTCACCTTGCAGGTCACGATGATCTGTTTCTCCGGTGTCCTTACCTCGCTGTTAGTAGAACGTTACGACGGTACCGTGCAGCGGTTGCGCACGCTCCCCCAGGGACTCGCGATCTATGCCGTTGGGCAGACCATCCATCAGACATTGAGCACGCTTCTGGGATCTGCGCTCCTCTTGCCGGTGTTTTTCTTTTCCTCAGGCTTCCAGGTCAACATTCTTCTTCTCATCGCTGCCTTGATTACGGGCCTGCTATTATGCACCACGTGGGGTCTGCTTTTGGGATCAATTGTGCGCAGCGGATCGTCGTCGATCAGTGCCGCCATGACCCCCTTTGTTGTGATGATTATCTTCTCGGGGCTGGTAGTGCCCATGATTATGACCCCGGCTTGGATGCAAACGGTGGGTTCGTATTCGCCGCTATTCTGGCTTGGGCAGCTCTTCCGTGAGGCGATGCTGCCAGCATCCGGTGGAGTGTTGGAGATCGGCGGAAAGTTTGAGCCCGAAATTGCTGCGCTCAATGTGTCCGTGTGGATGCTCGTCGGACTCGTATTGACGCCCATCTTTTTGAACCGACTCACCCGACGCGCCGTCGGGGGCGGGCGCCACGAGGGACGGCAGAAGGCTGTTCCGGACGGAAACACCCCAGCCCTCGGAGAGGGCATCCGATGACCGGGCTGACGCGCGGCGACGTGATTGCTGTCCTGAATGAGGTGCTCGAGCCTTGGGGGATCTCGCGGGATTCTGATATCTCGCTCGCCGAACTAGGTCTTGGCTCCGTGGATTACATCCAAGTGGCTCGCGGATTGAGCGATCTCCTAGATGTGGACGTTCCCGTGGGTAAGTTGTTCATGAACCCACAACCAGAGCAACTGGAAGAGGTCCTGGCTGCGCTCGTTGGCATCGAGTCGAGTGAGGTGGGCGAAGCGGACGATGACGCTGGCAAGAATGAGTCTGCATCGCCGCTGATTGAGGATGTCGCCATCGTTGGGATGGCCTGCCAGCTTCCCCCCGACATCCGGACACCTGAGCAGTTCTGGGATGCGCTGGTCACCCAGCGTGACTGCATTTCTGTCCTTGAGGAATCTCGTCCATGGCTTGTGGAGCAGCACCTTCGCGATCATGATGACACGTCGGCCCTGCCGCGGTATGCCGGCATTGTCGAGGGGATGGACGAGTTTGATGCTGCATTCTTCAATATCTCTCCACTTGAGGCGCAATCGATGGACCCGCAGCAGCGTCGCCTCCTCGAGGTGACGTGGCACGCGCTTGAAGACGCCGGTGAGCGGCCCTCGTCACTGCGCGCTACGCGTACTGGCGTCTATGTGGGAGCTCAGATCATCGATTATCGAGATATCTCGCGTATTACCGATGGTGCAAGTGACTCCTACGCTGGACATCTGGACTCCGGTAACCATGCGGCAATGCTGGCCAATCGCCTCTCGCGCTGGTATGACCTGCGCGGCCCGAGCCTTGTCGTGAACACGGCCTGCTCGAGTTCAGGAGTCGCGCTGCATCTAGCGACGCAGGCATTGCTGTCTCATGAGGTGGACGTCGCGATCGTCGCCGGTGTCAACTATCTTGGCTCCGCAGCGACCTTGATGTGCAACAACTTGGCCGGTATGCAGTCAAGCCAGGGGCGCTGCGCTACGTTCGATGCCTCAGCGGATGGGTATGTTCGCTCCGAAGGCGTCGTTGTCTTCGTCTTGCGTCGTACGCACGAGGCCGACGGTTATCGGGTCCGCGCCATCGTCCAAGGGACTGCCGTCAATGAGGATGGCTATACGGGCTCCCTGCGTGCCCCTAACCCGCGGGCGCAGGCTGCCCTTGTTGCGGAAGCTCTCGCCGAGGCGCGTATCGGGCCTGAGCAGGTCGGTATGGTCGAATGCCATGGCACAGGTACTCCTCTTGGCGATCCCATGGAGGTTGAGGGGCTGAATCTCGCGTTGGGTGGAGTCCACCCAGATGCAGATCCTGCCCTCCTTACATCAGCGAAGACTGTCGTAGGGCACCTCGAGTCCGCCGCCGCGCTGGTCAGCGTCATGAAGGCCGTCTTGAGCCTCGAGCATTCGCTAGTTCCAGGGCTTGGCCATTTCACGACGGTCAATCCCGACCTTGACCCCGCTCCAGGGGTACTCGCCCTTGCTGTTGAAAACACTCCTTGGCCAACCGGACGGTCCGATGTTGCCTGCATCAGCTCCTTTGGGTTCGGTGGGGCTAACGCTCACATGGTGGTGAGTAAGCCGCATGCCCAGGAGCGGGTGGAGCAGGCATGGAGCGACGCGGTGCCCCTCCTCTTTTCTGCTCAATCTCCCGAGGCGCTCGTTCGCCTCCTCGAATTGGTACGCGAGATGCTCACAGGTGCGGACCGAGCGGGACTCGAACAGATCGCCCGTGGACGTCTAGCGGCTCAGCCGATGGCATACCGATTGACGTTCTCCGCCAGTGATGCCGAAGATGCTTGCGAGATCATCGATGCCGTGCTGGCTGGTGATGACAGCCGTGTGCAGCGTGGCAAGGTCACGCACGACTCGCAGTCTTCACCACAGAGTGGCCAAGGCGACACGCGTGGCGAACAGTCCACGGCCGCCACTCCCACTGACACGACGCTGGGCCGGTGGGTCCGAGGAGAAGCGTCGCCTTGGGACGACAATCGTCCCGGCACTCCCATCACTCCGCTCTATCCCTTTGCTGCTGAGAGACACGGATTGGTGGTTCAAGGCACACGCGCTGCTCATCCGTCTCGTCGACATGCTCTGGTGTTCAGCAATGACAGCGATCTACGCGATCAAGCTTTCCTGTCAGTGTGGGAGGCTGGCAATCCAATAGTGCGCAACTATAAGTTTGCCCAGCGAAACTATGTTCCTGCCGCAGCGTGGATCGAAGTTGCTCGATATTGTGCGGCGGCATCGGTCGCCGGTCTTGCGGGGGCCGTTCTCTTTGAGGATCTACGGTGGGGTGAGCCCCTGGCAATCCGCAAGGGAGAGACACAGTGGACGAGAACCCTGGTGGGATCCCGTGACGATGGCAAGATCGACATCGACGTTATCCTCGTCTCGAGCGGTGAGGTGCTGTTCCAAACGACGGTGTCTGCAGCTTCCTCTGTTCCCGGCTGTGCTTCTTCGGTAATTGAGACGACGGAGACGGGCGCCCAAGCTTGGCAGCGCGACTTGGTGGCCGCAGGCGTTATCCGAGCGGGCGGCTATGAATGTGTCGTTACGGCGGCTAAGACGACGGGTGCGGCGCAAGCCCGGATAGATGCAAACTCGGAGTACCACGGTCGAGGGCGCAATGTGGTCTGTGATGTGTACACGACCACAGATGCCTTGGACATCGGCTGGTGGGCTGATGGAGAGTCCGCTCCCGCCCCATGGCCTCAGAGTGTGGACCGCCTGTGGATCGCTGGCGCCACACCCCAGCAGACCCACATCACGGCCTGCTGTCGCGATCAGCTCGTCGACATTGTCGTTGCAGATGCTGAGGGTCAGGTGGCAACGAGACTGGAAGGCGTGTCCTATCAATCACAAGCAGGGAAGGACGCATAATGGCGGAGCCGTATGTTCTCGAGGTTGAAGACCTGATAAAAACGTATCCCAAATTTCTATTGGATAAGGTAAGTTTCGCTCTTCCCCTAGGGCGAGTGATGGGATTTGTTGGGCAGAACGGTGCTGGTAAGACGACAACACTCAAAGCCTTGATGGGAAATATTCATCCTGATAGCGGTGAAGTTCGCTTCTTTGGCAGTGACTATCACGGTCGTGAGCACGAAGTTCGGAACCGTGTTTCTCTCTCACTCGGTCAGGTGACTTTCTATCCTAAGAAGAAGTTGAGTGTTATCGCCGATGTTTATTCTCGTTTCTTTGATAGCTGGGACGACAAGATTTTCGAGCGCTATGTGGAGCGCTTTGATCTTGTGCTTAGTAAGAAGGTCGACGAGCTCTCGGCTGGAATGCGCGTCAAGTTTGGTCTCGCCCTTGCTCTGTCCCGTAATGCGGAATTAGTGATTCTGGATGAGCCCACCAGTGGGCTGGATCCACTTTCTCGCGATGATCTGCTTCAAGATCTGCGCACACTCGTGGATAGCGAAGGTCTCTCGCTGCTCTTCTCCACTCACCAGATGACCGATCTTGAGCAGATCGCTGACGACATCACGTACCTGGAGCAGGGCAGGGTGCGGGCCACGGAACCTCTCGACTCATTCCTGCACCGGTACCTGATGATCGATGCTCCAACGCTGTCGCTGTCGGGGCAGCTACGCGAGGCACTCGTGGGCGCGACCGAGGTGCGTGATCGCACCCAAGCGATCTTGCCTCGGGAGTTCGCCGACCTAGTTTCTGGTCTGGACGCCTCCCAGCCCAGCCTCAACGACATCATCGTCCATCTTGAGCGCGAGGAGAAGCGCAAGTGAATACCATGCTACGAAAGAATCTTCGTCTGGTGAATTTTCCGATCACATGGCTGTTTATCGGTCTGGTAGCGCTGCTGTATGTGCCGGAGTACCCGTACTTCATGACTTTCCTTTATCAGGTTCTGGCGCTGTACTTCGTGTTCCAAGGCGTCCGCGAGAATCACGACGTGGACTTTTCACTGATGCTTCCGATACGTAAACGCGAGATTGCGATTGGCTACATCCAGCTTGCGTGCCTGGTGGAAATAGTTCAGGTGATTTCGTGTGTTCCTGTCATCTTCACACGCTATCGCATTAACCCGGCTCTGAATCCTGTGGGGATCGAAGCAAACATTGCACTGATGGGGTTAGCCTTCGCCATGTTTGGAATTTACAACCTTATCTTCTTTCCGATGTTTCTGAAGAATGCGTCAAGCTTGGCTATGCCCAGCATCGTTGCTTCTACCGTGGCTGCCTTATTGGCTGTGGTGATCGAGGTAGCTGCTCACTTGGGTGGGCCGATTGGCGCTGTCCTCAATGCTATTGAAATACAGCATCTAGGTGGCCAGCTCGCGATCCTGGGCGGTGGTATTGCGGTATTTGTGCTGGCGAATATCGCCTCGGTCCGGTTGAGCGTCGCGCGCTTTGAACGCGCTGATTTCTAACTCCTTCTGACTGCCATTCTGAGAGGTTGCGATGAATTCCGATGTGAAGGCTGATACTTCGAGCTGGGTAGACCGCTGCCGTGAACACGGTGACGTGCTGTCTTGGTCCTTGAGTGACGGCCGCTCGGAAACGGAGACGGTGCTTGGTTCAGCAGCAGCCGAGCGGGGCGCCCGCATCGCGCATTGGTTGACGCAGCACACTGAGCCCGGAGATCGCATCATTCTGGCCCTGCCTGACGGGCCGAATTTGGTCGTGGGCATGCTGGCGTGCTCGCACGCGAATGTGGTTTCAGTGCCGTTAAAGACGGACGACATTGACCGAGGCGAGCAACTTTCGCCCTTCGTCGTGTATGTGCTCGGTCATGCAGCACCAACGGCGGTGCTGACTGACTCAGCCCATTTGGATATTTTCGCCGCGAACGCGGGCGAGCACGATTATGTGGCGGTCGCCATCGCGGATCTTCTCGACGAGCCGGAACTGGACGCAGCTCTCCCGCGAGATCCGGATCAGACCGCCATGATGCTCTACTCGTCGGGTTCAACGGGGACGCCCAAGGGCGTGCCTCACAGCCACGCAAACCTGGAGGCGCAGATCGAGGCAAGCGTGGTTTTATGGGACACCAGCGCGGAGAGCAGTTTTGTCTCATGGCTGCCCTTGAGCCACAGTTTTGGTCTCTTACTGGGCATGCTCGCCCCCTTGGCGGCGGGTTGCCCGTGCCTGCTCATGCCGCCCAACACCTTTGTCGAAACGCCAGAATTATGGCTGCGGATGCTGGCGAAGCGGCGTGCCACCCACTCCGGGGCCCCGAACTTTGCACTTGATCATGTGGTTCGATACGGTGCACACGGCCTGACTGCTTCTGACTCACTCGCTTCCTTGCGAGTCATCGCCTCCGCAGGAGAAGCCGTACGTCGCGATACGGTCGAGCGCTTCAATGCCGCTTTCGCTCCTTTCGGCCTCGCGGAGTCTGTCATCACCCCTCACTATGGCTCGACGGAAATGGGCCCAGTCTGCTGTGAGGAGCCCAACGAACCCACCACATGGCTGACAGTTGAGCGTGAGGCCTTGCGTGAGGCGCGGGTCGAGGTGCGTGAGGCTGGGGCAGAAGGCACTCGTGCGCTGACTTGTTGTGGTCGTGAACGCGCGGATATTCGCTTCAAGGTTTGCGACCAAGATGGGCTGGATCTCGGGCAAGACCGTGTGGGAGAACTGTGGGTGAGCAGCCCTGGCGGCGCCCAGCAGTACTTCCAGAACCGGGAACTCACCGGGCGGCAATTCGTGTTGAGCGATAACAGTTTGTGGTTCAAGACAGGCGATCAAGCCGTGATTCACGAAGACGCCATGTACATCGTCGGACGATTCAGTGACACCATCATTGTCAATGCAGAAAATTATGATCCAAGCAATCTTGAATTGACACTGCGTGAATACGGCGGCATTGATCAAGAGCTCGACGTTTGTGTCTTCTCGTGCGAGGTCAATGACATGGAGAAGGTCATCGTCGCGATCGAGGCCTCTGCCGATGCTGAGGAAGAGGTCCGATCCGCTTTACGAAAGACCTGCATCTCTCTGATGTCCCAGAAGCATGGCCTCAGCGTGCACGACGTCGTCCTGTGTGCCCCTGGCGAGTTACGTCAGGGCGCGGGTAAGTTGCGCCGCAAGGGCGTTGTAGAGCGCTACCTGGATGGATTGCTGGGGCAGGAGATGTCGCCTGCGATCACGGCTTTACCAACGACTGTGGCCTTGCTCGCTGAGACATGGGCCACCGATAACAGGCCGCGGCAGTCTAGCCTTGGGCGCACCCTCTTGTTCGGACCGGCCGATATAGCCGAGCCGTGGCTGAAGGAATGGTCCGATCGCGATGCCGTCGACATGGCAGATTCCCTCGACGACGTGACGGCGATCCTTTCCAAAGAGAAGATCGACACCGTTATCGATCTACGCACCCTTGCTGGGCCATGGGATGCAGAGGCTATGACTGCTGCATGGCAGTTGCTAGCTGAGCTCGCACGTATGGCCGACGAGCCCCCTCAGGTCTTTCTGCTCGCCAGCATCGACGACGACACGAGTGCTCGTTTTGGTGAGGCCCTCATTGGATTTGAGCGGTCGGCCGGGAGAGTGATTCCGGGATGGCAGGTTCGAGCAATCCTCGTTGATGCCGCAGCAAGAGAAGCCGACGCGTGGCGTCGGCGGGTCCTGGATGCCTTGGATCCAGCTGCAGGGAGCTCGATGGTGCGAGCAGACGACGTAGCTGTGAAACAGCTGGATGTGCCTGCGGAAGCGCTGACGCCGCTGGATGCGGTCACTGGGCGTTGGCTGATCTTGGGCGTGACTGGTGGTCTTGGCCGAACGTTCGCGTCGTGGCTGCATGAGCAAGGAGCTACCGTGATCGGCGTCGGTCGCCGGTCCTCTCATGAGGCTTTGCCGGTTCTCGCCCAGTACGGACTCGACGATGTCGAGTACCACTCTGTCGATCTCAGTGATCCCAGTATGGTGAAGCCACTCATCGAAATTGTGCAGTCCGACGGCCCACTAATGGGCATCGTGTGGTCAGCCGGTTCAGGTGCGCTGCCATCGCTCCTCGATGCCGATCTCGATGAGGTTCGTCACGGATTCCGGTTGCGCATCGACGCTGCGGAACAAGTAGCGCAGTTAGCTATCGACGTCGATCGTCTCGTGTGGTGCTCGTCCACGGCTGCCTTTTTGGGCGACTTTGGCAGTGCGGAATATGCCGTCGGGAACCGTTACCTTGCCGCATTAGCGGAGCATGCTCCTGGCTTGGCCTTTGCCTGGCCGCTCTGGGGAGAGGTTGGCCTCGGCGAGGAGGATCGTGAGCGGGCCAACTTCCTTGTCGCTGCCAGTGGTCAAGATCCGCTGCTACCCGAAGAGGCAATGGAGATTGTGGCTGCGGTGGGTGCTACGGAGGCGACTTCCCTCGTGGTACTTAAGGGTGAAATCGAGCGTTCTGCGGCCGCTATTTCGCGGCTCGCGGGCAGTGCTTCTGACGCCGCCACACAAAGGCGTGCCGATGAGCTCAATGACGGAGCAGAGACGCTAGACAAACAATCCGTAGCTCTGGATGCCATGGTGTCCGATGAGGACTCGTCGGCAATTGAGAATACAGATGTCCCGTCAGTTGTCAACGGGGGAGCGACGGATGATGTTGAGCGGGTTCTTATGGACGCTCTCCAGGACATTCTTCGTATCTCGGCAGCCGATATCGATGTCGACGTCTCGTTGCACGACTTGGGACTTGACTCGTTGATGCTCGTCGAACTCGCTGGCGCGATTTCCGAGCGCCTGTGCGTCGAACTCATGCCGGACGTCTTCTTCAATCATCCGACGATCATCGATCTTGCCCGCTACCTGTCTTCTCGTATTCAGCCGGAGGCGACTCCGGGGGTTTCGCTCGACCTAGCTGTGACGCCAGAATTCGCCGCTGCGCAGGAGACTCGGAGCAGGTTGACCAGGCGCAGCCGTGGCCGTGCTAACGAGTCGGGTCTGACGGTGGTCGTGAGCACGCCTGGCAATGACACGCCAGCGCCTGAGGCTCCAGTTGTGGGAGATTTGCCGGTTTCTTGCGAGAACGATCAGTCCGATCCCGCTCGTTGGCCGCAGAACGCTTGTGGCGGCGCCTCGATCCCTGAACGGCCGTCCGTGGTGTTGGCGGGGATGTCGGGTGTGTTTCCGTCGGGTGTGGGTGTGGATGGTTTGTGGTCGTTGGTGCGTGAGGGTCGGTTGGCTCTGAGGGATGTGCCGGCGGAGCGTGTGCCGTGGTGGGGTTCTGCTGCGGGTGCGGTGGGTGGTTGGTTGGAGTCGGTGGGTTGGTTTGATCCGTTGTTCTTTGAGATTGCTCCTCGTGAGGCTGAGGTGATGGATCCTCGGCAGCGGTTGTTGTTGGAGGAGATGTGGCATGCGTTGGAGGATGCGGGGGTAGGGCCGTCGGTTCTTGAGAAGGAACGGGTCGGCGTCTTCGTCGGCGCAGAACGGGGCGACTTTGCCGATCTCATCGACGGTCAAGGCAATGTGACGTCCACCAACAACGCGATTATGGCCGGACGCCTCTCCTACTTCTTGAATCTGCGCGGTCCTGTCATGTCGATTGATACGGCGTGTTCGTCGGGTTTGGTGGCTTTTCATCAGGCGGTTCGGAGTTTGGAATCGGGCGAGTGTGACATTGCCATCGTCGCTGCCGCCAACATCATGTGCACAGCTAAGGAACTCTCCGAACTCACGGATGCGGGCATGGTCTCGCTGAGTGGTGTGTGTGCGGCTTTTGGTGCTGAGGCTGATGGTTTGGTGCCTGGTGAGGCTGTGGTGGCGGTGGTGTTGGCTCGTGAGGATGTGGTGTCTGCTCACGGGTTGGGTCGTGTGGCTCGGGTGTTGGGCTCGGGTGTGAATTGTGATGGTCGCACGAATGGGATTTCGGCTCCGTCGGGTCAGGCTCAGGTGGAGTTGTTGCGGCAGGTGTGGTCTCGCAGTGGTGTGGATCCGGCGTCGTTGGGTTTGGTTGTAGCGCATGGGACGGGTACGCCGTTGGGTGATCCGATCGAGGTGAACGCGCTGGTGGAGGCGTTTGGGTCGGTGGATGTTGGTTCGTGTGCGTTGGTGTCTGTCAAGCCGAATGTGGGGCATTCGTTGGCGGCGTCGGGTTTGGTGGGTTTGGTGGTGTTGGCGCGTGCGTTGATGGCGGGGGAGATTCCGCCGAGTGTGTGTGCTGAGCCGTTGAGTTCGTATGTGGATTGGGACAGTTCGCCGGTTTTTGTTAATCGTGAGTTGGCGGATTGGTCTGGTGATGTTCGTCGTGGTGGTGTGAGTTCGTTCGGTTTTTCTGGGACTAATGCTCATGTGGTGTTGGAGCGGATAGTGCCTGCGGTTGAGGTGGCGCCGGTGGTGTCTGCTTCGGTGGTGTTGTTGCTGTCGGCGAAGAGTGAGGCGTCTTTGCATCAGCGCTGCGCCGATCTCGCGACCTGGCTCGAAACCGAGCCTACGAATCTCATTACCGCCGCTCGAACGTTGGCGGGAGCAAGAAGCCACTTTGCGCTTCGTGTCGCCGTGGTCGCCTCTGACACAGATAGCGCAGTGGACACACTTCGTCGCGCAGCTGAGGGCGAGAAGGGGCGCGGGATTGTCCGTGGCTCAGTGCCACAGGGACATCGCCGCAACCAATCGCTGGAGCACACTGCGGCCACGCTTGCGGCGCAGGCTGCGACTAGTCAGGACATGGAGGCGCTAGGACGACTTTACTGCACTGGTTGTGATCCGACTGCATGGTGGCCTCGTTCTGAGACGCCAGCGGCACTGCCCGGTTATGCCTTTGACCATGCCGACTACTGGCCTACGCACACGATGGTTCTCGGCCTGGGACACGAGCCGCGAACATATCTGGTCGAGAATCAATCCTCGCTGTCGCAGGCGCGCTTCTCTCTAGTCTCGTTCCGCATCGATGATCCTGCTCATCTCCTTGCGGCGGTCACCGAAGCGAGCTGCGTCGCTTTGCATACAACCGATCCCATCGCAATCCACGACGTCGCATGGTGGCGCGGAGGCGCCACACCGGATGGTGATGTCAGCATCGAATGCGAGGCTGACGGCACCGGATTGGTCTGGCGGCTGTTGTGTGATGAGGATACGGTGGCCGATGGTAGGGCGACGGCAGCAGGGCCTCTAGACCAGTCCCCGACAGCCGGTCTGCCGACGCTTCAGTTCACTCGCGGCGCCTCCACCGGCGAGTTCTCTGACTTCGTCCAAGAGATCCTTGCGGGGGCGAATGCCTACCTTGGGCAGGGCGTCTTGGTCGGAATCGATCGCGCCGTGGTGCCGACCGACTCTGCTGAGGCGACGCAGGCACGAGTGACGATCGTCAGCGCCACTAATGTCGACATTCACTTCTTCGATGCGGATGGCAGGGTCACGGGGGAGATCACTGGTCTCCGCTGCGATCGCAAGGCCGCTGCGCAAACACGCGGGGCAATCCCGATGCTAGACGAGTCTGTGGTGCTCTCGTGGGTGGAGCAGCAGGTCCAAGAATCTCTCACGGGGGTGCTTGGACTCGACGAGGGTCACCTCGACCGGCAGCAAACCTTCGCTACCTATGGTGCCGACTCGCTGAACCTGCCCGATCTAGCGCGTGAAATCAGTCGCAGGCTCGGCGTGCGCCTCGGCCCTGATGCGCTGTTCAGCCATCCGACGTTCGAGCGATTGACGTTCTACTTGGCGAATCGCTACAGCGAGAAGATTCGCCAGGCCATGCCGCAATTGCCACAAGCCCTCACTGTCGATTCCGGGTTGGTTCTAGCCCGAACCGAGAAGTTGCGTGCTCGCGGCTCAGCTGCTCGCTGCTCGGATGTGGTGTTGGCGGGGATGTCGGGTGTGTTTCCGTCGGGTGTGGGTGTGGATGGTTTGTGGTCGTTGGTGCGTGAGGGTCGGTTGGCTCTGAGGGATGTGCCGGCGGAGCGTGTGCCGTGGTGGGGTTCTGCTGCGGGTGCGGTGGGTGGTTGGTTGGAGTCGGTGGGTTGGTTTGATCCGTTGTTCTTTGAGATTGCTCCTCGTGAGGCTGAGGTGATGGATCCTCGGCAGCGGTTGTTGTTGGAGGAGATGTGGCATGCGTTGGAGGATGCGGGGGTAGGGCCGTCGGTTCTTGAGAAGGAACGGGTCGGCGTCTTCGTCGGCGCAGAGTCAGGAACCTTCGACGAGATCGCCAGCGACACCCGATCCATGACTGCGCTGAACGATTCGCTCTTGGCGGCGAGACTGGCTTATCACCTGAATCTGCGCGGTCCTGTCATGTCGATTGATACGGCGTGTTCGTCGGGTTTGGTGGCTTTTCATCAGGCGGTTCGGAGTTTGGAATCGGGCGAGTGTGACATTGCCATCGCCGCCGCCGCCGCCATCTTCTCCTCTGAAGAGGCGTACTTGGCTATGTCCGATGCGGGCATGGTCTCGCTGAGTGGTGTGTGTGCGGCTTTTGGTGCTGAGGCTGATGGTTTGGTGCCTGGTGAGGCTGTGGTGGCGGTGGTGTTGGCTCGTGAGGATGTGGTGTCTGCTCACGGGTTGGGTCGTGTGGCTCGGGTGTTGGGCTCGGGTGTGAATTGTGATGGTCGCACGAATGGGATTTCGGCTCCGTCGGGTCAGGCTCAGGTGGAGTTGTTGCGGCAGGTGTGGTCTCGCAGTGGTGTGGATCCGGCGTCGTTGGGTTTGGTTGTAGCGCATGGGACGGGTACGCCGTTGGGTGATCCGATCGAGGTGAACGCGCTGGTGGAGGCGTTTGGGTCGGTGGATGTTGGTTCGTGTGCGTTGGTGTCTGTCAAGCCGAATGTGGGGCATTCGTTGGCGGCGTCGGGTTTGGTGGGTTTGGTGGTGTTGGCGCGTGCGTTGATGGCGGGGGAGATTCCGCCGAGTGTGTGTGCTGAGCCGTTGAGTTCGTATGTGGATTGGGACAGTTCGCCGGTTTTTGTTAATCGTGAGTTGGCGGATTGGTCTGGTGATGTTCGTCGTGGTGGTGTGAGTTCGTTCGGTTTTTCTGGGACTAATGCTCATGTGGTGTTGGAGCGGATAGTGCCTGCGGTTGAGGTGGCGCCGGTGGTGTCTGCTTCGGTGGTGTTGTTGCTGTCGGCGAAGAGTGAGGCGTCTTTGCATCAGCGCTGCGCCGATCTCGCGACCTGGCTCGAAACCGATGGCCGCGACGTCGCGCTTGGTGCGGTGGCGGCAACATTGGCACATCATCGCTTCCACTTTAGACACCGCTGTGCGGTGGTGGTGCCTCCGGGCGGGGATGCGGTTGCTCTATTGCGTGCGGCCGCAGCTGATGACGAGGCATCAGAGGTGCGACGCGGGGAGGTCCCAAGCACGTTCGCTCCAAACCGGGTCCTAAACGACACGATGATCTCGCTGTGGTCGGAGATCACGACAGCGAGTACCTACGTTTCTGCGGATACCGCTTGCGCCATTACAGAGTTGTACTGTCAGGGCTACAACCCGGCTCCGACGGGCAATGACGTTCCGCGCTTAGTTGGTGTGCCCGCGTATCCGTTTGCCACCGACAGCTATTGGCCTCAGGCGC
This sequence comes from Cutibacterium sp. LaCa_255, assembly GCF_057458005.1. Classification (NCBI taxonomy): domain Bacteria; kingdom Bacillati; phylum Actinomycetota; class Actinomycetes; order Propionibacteriales; family Propionibacteriaceae; genus Cutibacterium; species Cutibacterium sp. LaCa_255. Next base: position 699,490 of record NZ_CP190956.1, read on the forward strand.
CTTCTGCGCCCGAACAGATTCCCGATGAGACCAGCGGCCTCCGCTGGATCGATATCACGCGCGCTTGAGAGAAAGAGGCTCATGATCATGACTCAGCAGACCTCAACAGACATCACCTTGGATGCTCTGACTCAACTGGAGCTTGTCCGGGGCGTTCTTGCACGGGAGACATCTGCGTCGTGCTGGCTCACGCGCGTCGAATGGGGAGAGAACACCACGATGGCCTCCCCACATGACACGCTGCAGCTCGCGTGGGGAGATCAGCCGGGTGCGCCGCAGTGGTCGTTGGTCCTCAAGTCCGGATCGGCGCGACGAGTGCTGTGTCGTGGCTCGGTGTGGAATCCGGGTGGTGCTGTGTCGACGCGAGACCTCTCGCTGGAAGATGCTCTCGATCTGTCGCAGGCGGCGGAAGGCTTGCCAGCGCCCGCGACATGGCTGTCCGTGGAGCGGTATGGCATCCCCGCTGATTCGACCGATGAAGTTCGCGCCTTGATCTTGGATAAAGCAGGAGAGCGCCGGGCGATCATTGGCCTTGAGGTAGCCGCGGAGACGTCGAATTCGGGGAGCAATTCGCACGGGAAGGGTATCGACACAGATCGTCTCCTTGAAGACATTCGCCGAGGCCTAGCTGATTTCCACAGAATGCCGGTGTCGTTGGTTCAAGAGGACGAGTCCTTTTCCACCTTCGGACTGGACTCCATCAATGTGATTGAGCTGGCGGAGGACCTTTCATCGGTTGTGGGCTACACGCTCACGCCCGATCTCTTCTTTCGCTATGGTTCCTGTCTTGAATTGGCAAAGGGCCTTGCCAATGAGGCGCCCGCTGCGGTTACGCATAAGTACGGAATTTCCGACTCGCCGGAGAGCGCCGAGATCACGACCCGCCAGAGGCCAGCCGTGTTGGCGCTGCCCGCGGATCGTGGTCTTCTTATTCCGGCGCGGAAGTCCGTCGTCGACGACCGTCGAGGAATTCCTGCTGACATCATCGGTCTCAGCGGTAGGTTTCCCGGAGCCGCCGACGTTGATGAGCTTTGGCATCAGGTGGTCACAGGTGGCACCGCTATCGGCCCGGTGCCTGCTGACCGTCCTGGTCTCCCCTCTGGTGGGGGTCTGGTCGGCGGATGGATTGACGGCATCGATGAGTTTGATGCCCGGTTCTTTGGTGTGACGCCTCGCGACGCCGAACAGATGGATCCTCGTCAACGACTCTTGCTGCAAGAGATGTGGCGTGGACTTGAGGATGCTGGGGTAGGCAAACAGGAACTCCGTAACCATCGCGTCGGCGTCTTTGTGGGAGTCGAGGGGGGGACTACGCGCACTACCTCGGCGATAATGATGGCTTAACAGGGACTAACGACGCCGTCTTGGCGGCACGTTTGGCCTACTTCCTGGACCTGCACGGCCCTGTGATGGCTATCAACACGGCATGCTCTTCTGGCCTGTTGGCCTTACACGAGGCGCGCCTCAGTATTGTCAACGGTGAGTGCGATATGGCTATCGTCGCTGCGGCCAATATCCTTTCCCATGCTGTGACGATCGAGACCATGCGTAGCGCGGGGATGCTCTCGCCTACTGGGGTTTGTCATGCATTCGATCGACGCGCTGACGGCATGGTCACGGGCGAGGCTGTCACTGTCATGGTGCTGCAACGATCCGATCTGGCCCGGGAGCAGCGACGACGCGTCTACGCTCGGCTGCTTGCCAGCGGCGTGAACCACGATGGAAAGACACAGGGCATCACGGCGCCAAATGGAACCGCCCAAACTGAACTAGTCCGTGAGGTACTGCGATCTTCTGGTGTGGATTCCCGCGCCGTTGGCCTCGTGGTGGCGCACGGTACTGGGACGCCACTTGGCGATTCGGTGGAAGTGAAAGCGCTGGAGGCGGTATTCTCGAACCGTCGCAATGATCCTGTTGCGTTGATCTCAACCAAGCCCAATGTTGGTCACTCTCAGGCCGCCTCTGGCTTGGTGAGCGCCACGATTGCTGCCCGAGCCTTGTGGTCTGCGACGGTACCCCCGTCGCGGGACTTCGAGCAGCCGAGCGAATATGTCGACTGGGCGGCAAGTGCCCTGAGGGTTCCGACGCAGAGCGAGCCATGGCCCTGGAACGAGCAGCCGCGTATCGCGAGCGTGAGCGCGTTCGGTGTTAGTGGCACCAATGTCCACATGATGATGATGTCGTGCGATCAGCTCCGTTATGACGATGCTGAGTCTAGTTCCCACCTATTTCTGCTGTCAGGAATGACTGACGCGGCTGTCCGCCGACAGGCACACAACCTGGCACAAGCCTTGGAGTCGCAGGATTACACTCTCCCCTCGGTGGCCCGAACCCTGGCGCTGGGACGGCAACATTTGCCGCATCGGGCTGCCGTCATTGGCGCGACTGGTGACGATTTGATCCGTGCACTCCAGTCGGTTGCGGACGGTACTTTTCCCATCACGACGGTGCCTCAACACTTCCAGGAAAAGAAGGTTCAGGCGCGCTTGCTGGAAGACCTCGTGCATTCGTGCCGGACTTATCGCGGAGCCGAACTGCTCGAGACCCTCGAGGTATTGGGCGATGCGTATATGCAAGGCTATGTGCCGCCACTGGCCGGTTTGTGGGAGGAACTTCCGCCGACAGCATCGTTGCCTGGCTATCCCTTTGAACGGGAGCACTACTGGGTTACTTCCGAAGTGTCGGCACAAGCGCCCGTCGAGAGGGGACGGCTGGCCGGGCTCAACGTGTCCAGTCTCCAACAAGGACTGGCGACGCAAACCACATGGGATGCCAGCAACCCCCTTGTTGCCGATCATCTATCGCATGGTGTGCCGATCCTGCCGGCTGCAGGCCATCTGGCGGTGTTGTGCGATGCGGCAAGGATTCTAAGCTGCAGCGATGCCCACGCTCAAACGCTGGTACTGACTGATCTTGAGATCACCCAACCGTTCTCCGTCACAGCACCGACTGATGCGTTCGTCTTCGCCGATCTGCGTGACGACGGGGCCGTCGTCCTCGATCTCGTCGCAGGTACTGACGAGGCTGAGAAGAGTGCCGTGACGATGATTCTGGAGGAGTCCGACCGCCCTAGGCCGGTGGTGAATGTGTCGAACATGAGTGGGCTGCGACGCAGTGGCGCTGAGATTCGGGCGGCGCTCGAGAAGGAGGGGCTCCGATACGGCGAGTGGTACCACACCCTCGATGAAGTGATTGTCGATGGTTCGATGGCGATCGCCACGGCTCGTAGCAGTACCACTCTGTGGGATGACGCACTGATTCGCCCGGATGTGCTAGACGGGATTTTCCAGGCCACAATCGCCCTGGGCGAGGAGCAAATGATGCCTAGCCGCCCCTTCCGCATGGATCGCGTGACGGTCTTCATGCCCATGCCTCGAAATGTGGTGGCGCGCATCACCCATCTCGGTCGTAGGAGTCGCGTGGAAAAGTTCGACATCGAAATTTTCGATACGGATGGCAACGTCGTTCTTGAAGTACGCGGATTTAGTTCAGTACTGTCCGCGGCGTCCATGCATGACAACGATGCCACGATCACCGCCGTGCTCGCCCCCTCGTGGGAGCCTCTGGAAGAGACACGTGAGTTGAGCGCAGCACGTGGTCGGTATGTGGCAGCGTCCGGTGTAACAGTCAGCGGAGCGGGGGCCATGCTCCACCCCCTGCCTGCCCTTGACGACACAGCCGAGAGTTTCACTCTCGTCGCCGAGAACCTGTTGAGACTCGCCCAAGACCTGATGGAGTCTAAGCCTGCAACCCCTCGGTTACTGCAGGTAGTGGTCCCTCTCGGGCTCGGCGCCGGGTTGGTGGGAATGGTGGCTTCGATCGGACAAGAGAGTCGGCGCATCATCCCCCAACTGATCGAGGTAGGCCCTCAGGTCACGGCTCATGATCTTGAACGACTGTTGGCCACACAAGCCGGGATTGAGCAGCCGGAAACCCACCTCCGTGTCACTGATGGCGACATTGCCAGGATGCAGTGGAAGCGACTGCCTGAGCGTGAGCGGGAGTGGAAGCCGGGCACATACGTCGTGACCGGGGGCCTCGGCGGATTGGGCCTTCTGGTAACTCGAGACATCTTGTCTGCCCCTGCCACTCAGGTCGTTTTGACGGGCCGTTCCATTGCGGGGGACCGATCCAACGGAGTGCTCGCGGACCTGGACGCGGGCGAGCGCGTGAGTTATGAGCAAATGGACTTGCTCGATGAGGTTGATGTTCGTCGCGTTGTTGCGAAGCAGCGTGACTTGGTCGGAGTCATCCATTGTGCTGGAACTACCCGTGACGGATCACTTCGCACCAAGACGACCGACGACCTTCACGCGGTCTTAGCGCCGAAGGTGTGGGGCTGCGTGAATCTGGATGAGGCGACGAAAGACCTCCCCTTGGATGTCTTTGTGCTCTTTGCCTCAACCACGGGTGCGGTAGGCAACGCCGGACAGACAGACTACGCGGCTGCCAACGGTTTCATGGACGCGTGGGCACACAAGCGAGCGGCGTTGGTTGAGAGCGGACAGCGGCATGGCACCACAGTGAGCATTGATTGGTCGCTGTGGGCCGATGGCGGCATGAGCATGCCGGCCGCCACGCTAGAGAAGTTGGGCCGTGAAACCGGGTTTGCTGCGATTCCCGCCAGTAGCGGTATTCACGCCCTCCACACGAGCCTTGCGTCGAAATTACCCCAAACATTGTGCATGAGTGCTCTGCCTGGTCGTTTTGAAGAGGCGATGGTGGATCTCGTCGGAGCCCCAGCGCCTAGGGCTACCAACCAACTCGCTGCGATGCCGATCGCGCATGCTGATTCGCCAGCGTCCGAGCAGGACCCGGTCCAGGCAGTCCTGACTGTGGTGACACATGCGTTGCATGAGCACCTCAAACTCTCCTTTGAGTGGTTAGACCCAAATGCCAGCTTGGACCAGCTTGGATTGGATTCCATCAGTTCGATCGATGTGATCGAGGATCTTGAGTCTCGCCTAGGGTCGCTTCCGCGCACTCTCTTTTTTGAGCATGAGACGCTTATCTCGCTTGCTCGCGAGATCGTGAGTGAGCGCCCCGAGGCGGTTGCTGACCTGCTTCGTCTCGAGGTTTGCGACGCCCCACCTGCATTGCCCGACGTTAACCAGGCGCGTCCAGCAGCCTCGGCTCCACGACACTCTCGCCGTCAGCGCCGCGTACCCAACTCGGTCCAGAGGATTGCATCGACGCCAGACCATGGGCCGCTCGATATGGCGATCGTTGGCATAGCCGGCCGTTACCCAGGTGCCAACAATCTCACCGAACTGTGGGAGAACCTACTCCACGGACGTGACACTGTCGGCACGTTGCCCGATGGCCGCTGGTCAATGGGCGATGTCCGCTGGGCTGATGCCTACGATCGCCTCGTCCCTCAAGACGGTGGCTTCCTGACCGATATTGATCACTTCGATCCCTATTTCTTCAACATCTCGCCTCGTGAAGCGGCTGAGATGGACCCTCAGGAAAGACTGTTCCTAAGGTGCGTTTACGAAACCATTCAGGACGCTGGCTATACACCTGGCGATCTGTCTGCTTCTGGAGCGGCATCGACGGGTGTGTTCGTGGGATTGATGACCATGGAGTACCAATTCTTCGGTGTTGAGGCGCAGCAGCGTGGAAGATCTATCGCCGTCGCAGGCAATCTAGCTGGAGTCCCGAATCGGGTTTCTTATCACCTCAATCTCAAGGGCCCGAGCGTGGCGACAGACACAATGTGCTCCTCGTCGCTCACAGTGTTGGATCAGGCATGCCGTGCCATTCAGGCGGGCCAATGTCGTCAGGCGATCGTAGGCGGTGTCAATCTCACCCTTCACCCCAACAAGTCCTTGCTGCTGGCCACCAACGCTTTTATTTCTCCGACTGGGCGCTGCCACGCGTTCGGCAAAGATGCCGATGGGTATGTGCCGAGTGAGGGCGTCGGTGCGATTTTGCTGAAGCCGCTCGCTGCGGCAGTCGAGGCGAGGGATCACATCTATGGCGTCGTGAAGGGATCCCAGCTCAATCACGCCGGCCGGACGACGGGGTTCACAGTACCGAGCGCTGTAGCTCAGGCTGAGGTCATCCGTGGGGCCATTGAAGAGAGTGGCATAAATCCCGCGGACGTGACTTATGTGGAGGCCCACGGTACGGGCACGAAGCTAGGCGATCCGATCGAAGTCAAGGGCCTCCTTAAGGGCTTCGGTGACGGAGCTGCTTGTGCAGTGGGCTCGATGAAGGCCAGCATCGGTCACTGCGAGGGCGCGGCCGGCATCGCCGCTCTCACGCGGGTGCTGCTGCAGATGAAGCACAAGACAGTAGTTCCGTCGCTCCACAGCTCTGAGTTGAACCCGTTACTCGAACTTGAAGGATCGCGCTTCTACGTTCCTCAACACGCCGCACCGTGGAAAAGAATGAGCGAGCACAAGCCGTTGGTGGCGGGAATTTCTGCCTTCGGTGCTGGTGGGTCCAATGCCCATGTCATCGTCGCCGAACATGTAGCGTCTCGCGATCACGCTGTCGCTTTTGGCCCTGAGGTTGTGGTGCTCTCGGCCAAGAGCGAGGCTGCTCTGCGACAGATGGCGGCTCGACTCTTGACGGTTCTTCGCCGCGGTGACGTTGCCGAGAATGACCTTGATGCCCTCGCATTTACACTTCAGGTGGGGCGAGAGGCGTTCGCCTGGCGTGCTGCCGCAGTCGTGGCTGATCTCGAGGATGTCCGGTCGTGGCTGGCGTCGGTGAGTGATGGGCAAGGTATTTCGCATGTTGATCTCCACCGGCCTGCCACTTTTGTCGCGCGAGGGGCAGAGGCGCCAACCAAACTCCGCGACGCGTGGTTGGCGGGTGAGTTCAGCACATGGAATGGCATCGTCTCTCAAGGCCGACGCCTGAGCCTGCCAACTTATCCGTTCGAGGAAGAGCCCTACTGGCTTGACTTTGGAGATCCAGGCGTGGAGCTGAGGGGCACTGTCAGCGCAATGTCTCAGACTCGTCCCGTCGCGATGGTATCAACGGCGGTCTCGCCGGAATCGACGCCATCGATGGTGAGTCGTGAGGCCATGGTAGATAGGGCATTGAACGCTTGTCACGCGAGCATTGCAGAGGTGCTACAGATCCCGGTGCCGAGGCAGGATCCTGACGATTCCTTCCAAGACTTGGGTTTCGACTCGGTGACGATCGTCGAATTTGCAGATTCGTTGTGCGACGAGCTGGGTTGTGACGTGAGCCCCGACAGCATGTTCAATCACCCGACACCTCGACGCCTCGCCATCTATCTTGCCGACGAGTGCATGACTTCACCATTGGAGGATCAGGACGTGTCAGAGCCCGATCCATACCGGGAAAACCAGATCCCAGGAACAGGGGCGCGCCCGCAGCCGACGCGGGAAAACAGCACCGCGATGGACCGGGATCATGTATGCGTCATCGGTCGTGCCGTGCGAGCCGCGCAAAACGATGATGTAGAGGTCCTGTGGTCGTCAATCTTGGCAGCTGAGTCGCAGATTGTCGATCTTGCGGGTCAGCGCCCCGGTTGGGATAAGACGCCACGCCACGTGGCTGCCCTGAGCGACATTGAGCGTTTTGATCCCGTGTTCTTCGAGATTTCTCCGCGAGAAGCTGTGGGCATGGACCCTCGGGCTCGACTGCTTCTGCAAGAGATGTGGCACGCGCTGGAGGACGCTTCGATCGGCCCGGATGCGCTAAGGAAGTCGCGCGTGGGCGTCTTTGTCGGCGTGGAAGATGGCGACTACCAGTTCATTGAAAATGAAGACCGTCGGGTGGCTTCCAACCACACGGGTGCGCTCGCAGCACGATTGAGTTATCTCCTTGATCTCCACGGCCCTGTGGTCGCAACTAATACCGCATGTTCTTCCGGCTTGGTTGCTCTTCATCAAGCGGCGGCGAGCTTGACAGCTGGTGAGTGCGATCTCGCCATTGTCGGTGCGGTGAACGTCCTAGCTCATCCCGCGACATATGACGCGATGGTCAGCGCTGGCATGCTTTCGCGCACCGGAGTCTGTTCCGCCTTCAGCGCGAACGCTGACGGCATGGTGGCTGGCGAAGCCGTGGCGGCCGTCGTGCTGACGAGGGAATCGTGGGCGGTCCAAACAGGTCGTCGCGAATACGGCGTCATTGTGGCCAGCGGTATCAACTATGACGGCAGGACCAACGGGCTGACCGCCCCCAACGGGGAAGCGCAACGAGCGTTGGAATCCGAAGTGTACGCGTCAGCTGCCATCGGTCCGGACGAAATCGACTTAGTGATTACCCATGGAACAGGCACCACGCTGGGTGACCCCATCGAAGCGAACGCACTCGCATCGGCACACACAGCCCTCGGCTCTGGTGAGAACAGTTGTGCGCTGGTCTCTGTCAAGCCAGTCGTGGGACATAGCCAGGCGGCGTCCGGCTTGGTCAGTCTCATCGTCTTGATGGAAGCGATGCGCCACGAAACTCTCCCGGGCAATCCAGCCTGCGAACCCGTCAACCCCCATCTGCGGCTCCAGGGCAGCCCCGTGTACCTCAGCTCGACCAGCCGTCCCTGGGTCTCGCCCGTGAACCATCCTCGGTGTGGCGCTGTCAGCGCCTTCGGTATCAGCGGCACTAACGCCCACGTCGTCGTTCGCGAACCCACTCATTCTCATACTTCTCATCCGGAGTCTCACATGAATGCCTCCTTGCCCCTTCTCGTCTCGGCTAAGACCGCACGGGCGCTTGACGAGCGTCTCCTCGACCTGGCTCGACTGTGTGCGAGCGAGCAAGCGCCTGATTTGCCCGCTCTAGTCCGGACCGCGGCCGAGGGCCGCCATCATCACGAACATCGGTTCGCTGCCGTCGTCTCGTCCGTCGAGGAGGCTGCGAAGGCGATGCGCGCAGCTGTTGTTGACGTGGACGGTGGCCCGACGCGGCGCGTGCTCACGCGTGACGCCTTGCGGGCGGAGGCTTCATCGGAGATGAGCCGTCTCGCTGCGGGGCTGAATGGTCCCGGCGCGGCTGCCTCTGCAGAGAGCATTGCGCAGCGATATCTCGAGGGTGCCTGTCCGGCGCCGATGCCGGCACTTGGCATGACGGTATCCCTGCCTGGGTACCCGTTTGAACGCGAGCCGTTCTGGCCGAGCCGGCCGCAGGCACTTCACTCTCCTTTCCAGCCGATGTCGCAGTCCACTTCGCAGGCTGGCACCGTCACTTCCCAAGCTCCGGTTGGAGTTGGTTGGCAGCCGAAGATGGCGGGTTGGTCCCTGGCCGATCGGGTGAGCGACGCTGTGCGTCGTGAGGTTGCGGCTGTCGTGCGATTGGAAGCTTCGGCGATCGATACCACGGCGTCATTGCAGGCCTACGGGATGGATTCGATGCTACAGGTGGAACTGGCTGGCAACTTGGAGGAGAACCTCGGCGTCCCCATCCTTCCCACTGACTTCTACCGCGCGACAACTATTGATGCCCTTGTCACGCACATTCTGGCTCATCACGCCGAGGAAATGCAGCGCCTCTTCCAGGGACCGGAAGACAGTGCCGCTCCGACTGCGGTGGCGCTTGATTCCTTCCAGGCTGTGACGGTTCATGCCAAGTCGGGACTCTCAGTTCCTGAGCGGGATACCACTCGTCGTGACGCTGTGGCTGTGGTGGGACTGGCGGGACGTTTTCCCAAAGCCCGTGATGTCGACGCGCTGTGGGAGCTGATGGCATCGGGCCACTCAGCGATTGATACTGTCCCGAGCGAACGAGCAGAATTTCATGCCGATACCGCGACTCGATGGATGGGCACGCTTGAGGGGGTTGGCGAATTTGATGCGCGGTTCTTTGACATTGCGCCGCGTGAGGCATTCCAGATGGACCCGCGTCAGCGACTACTCATGCAAGAGATGTGGCATGCGATCGAAGATGCGGCTCTGACTGACGAAGAACTCCATCACGAACGTGTCGGCGTGTACGTCGGTATTGAGGAAGGCGATTATCTTGGCCTGTTGGAGAGCGCCAGCGTTACTTCGAACGCGAACTCTGTGCTGGCAGCTCGGATCAGCTACTTCCTGAATCTCTCAGGACCATGCATGGCTATCAATACCGCTTGTTCATCGGGTTTGGCAGCGCTCCATCAGGCACGCCTCGGACTGGAGACGGGAGATTGCGATACCGCCATCGTCGCCGCCGCCAATATCATCAGCGATTCTAAGGTCTACGACGCCATGGCAGACGCGGGCATGCTCTCATCTACGGGCGTGTGCCGCGCCTACGACGGCGAGGCTGATGGAATGGTGCCGGGGGAGGCCGTGGCCGTGATCGTCCTCCAGCGGGAGAGCAAGGCCCGTGGTCAAGGCCGCCGTGTCCGGGCGAGGCTTCTGTCCAGTGCTATGAACTATGACGGTCGGAGTCAGAGCATCACCGCTCCCAGCGGTCATGCCCAGGAGGAAGTGATTCGTCGCGCTCTTGCCAATGCTGATGTGACGACCGACTCGATTGGCTTGGTGATTGGCCATGGCACGGGCACGCCCCTCGGCGATCCGATCGAAGTGAGCGCCCTGGCGAATGCGTATGCAGATGCCTCGCAGCAGAGCATCGCTCTAATGTCGGTGAAGCCGACGGTTGGTCACGCACAGGCAACTGCTGGGTTGATCAACCTGATCGTTGCTATGGCAGCTATGGAGCACGGCTCGATCCCGCCCAGCCTGTCGTGTGGGCATCCGAGCGATCACGTGGCATGGGAAACAACTCCCTTCTGGTTGAATCGTGAGCTCACCTCCTGGCCGCAGGGAGCGGCGCTGAGGCGATCTGCCACGAGTGCCTTTGGCTTTAGCGGCACGAATGTCCACGTGATCCTGGAACAAGGCGATCCCAAGCCGACGGCTGCCGGAACCGCGACGCCAACCTTGCTCGTGGTCTCAGGCAGCGATGAGGCTGCTCTGAGTCGGCAGTTGAGTGTGTTAGCAAACTGGCTGCAAGATCATCGTGAAACCCCTCTGCAGGGGATTGCACGCACGCTCGCTGAGGGCCGTCAACATCTCACCCATCGGGCTGCGTTGGTCGTCGCTGACATAGACGGCGCTATCGATTCGTTGGCGGCAGCAGCGCAGGGGCGGCAGAGCTCCCGTGTGTTTCTCGGCACGGTCGCGCGTGGCACGCACAGCGTCGCAAGCCTCAGCAGCTTCGTGGCACAGCAGGTTGGCATGATTGGCCAGGGCAACCCGGAGCAGGTCGATGATGCGCTGCGCAGTGTGGGCGAGCTCTATTGCCAGGGCTATGACATTCCCGTGGGTACCTTCGGCGACGCGCCTCTGCTGTCGCTGCCGGGTTACTGCTTCGAGCCTAAGGTCTACTGGCGTGGGCCCGGCGTCGCCACCTCTCCTGAATTCCAGTCGGTTACCCAGACTGAACCGCAGCCGCAGTTCCAGTCTGCGCCGACTCAGACCGCGCTCTCTGACCCGGTCGACGTGATTCGCGAGGTGGACTCTGCCGGTCCTGTGGTTGAGACGAAGGTTACCTTGCCCGATCTGGCTCAGGACGGGGCGACAGAGGTTGTGTCTGTGACCGAGCCGGTGACGCCCGCCCCCCTCTTGCCCTCAGACGCCGTTCCAGCGGCGACAGTACAGCAGACCCATGCCGCCGATGCCCCAGTCGTTGGGGCCCCTGCCGTGCAGGCTGCCGACATCGTGGATCGACTCGTCGCTAGCCTGGCCCGCGAACTATTTGTGGAACCTGACGAGGTGGAACTTGACCGAAGCTTCATGGAACAAGGGCTTGATTCCATTGTCGGTGTCGAATGGATGCGTGCGATCAACACTGAATTGGGTCTCAAGCTCTCGACCACGAAGCTGTACGAATTCCCGACGATGGACACATTCGCCGTGATGGTCGCCCAGGAGATGTCCGCGGCCAGCAGGCACAGCGATCCGGGGGAGCAATCCGTGCCTGATGACCTAGACCTGCTGCTCCAGCAGGTCTACGACGGCAATGTGGCCCCAGACGAGGCGGCCGGGCTGATTTCCAACGAGGAGAAGTGAGCATGAACCTCACCTCTCGAGCTGACGTTCTCGCAGCGTTGCGTGAGCATCGAATCGATCCGCAGCAGGCGCGCCTGCTGCTGCAGCAACTCGATTCCGTCCCTACTCAGCAGGAAGAGTATGAGACATCTGTTAACTCCGTGACGCGGTCGGACAGCATTGCCATCATCGGCATGTCTGGGCGCTATGCGAGCGCCGCCAATCTGGAGGAGTATTGGGATCTCATCGCCAACGGGCGTGATGGGGTACGCGCCTTGCCCGCGCGCTTTGCTGGCGCGAGTGTAGATGAGGTGGCCACACCGCGCATCGGCTATCTCGATGATGTTGATGCTTTTGATCCGGCCTACTTCCAGGTGCCGTATGCCGAGGCCAGAGCGATTGATCCCCAGCATCGCCTCTTCATGCAAGAAGGCGCTCGGGCGCTTCAAGACGCAGGGTATTCCCGAGCTCGAGTCTCGGGCAGGCGCTGTGGCGTGTATCTGGGGCTAGCCAACGGTGACTATCTGATCTTGGCTGATCGAGAGGGCTCCACTGGGGCTACTGTCACGAGTTCCAGCAATGCGATCGCGGCAGGCCGTGTTTCCTACTTTTATGATCTCAAGGGCCCGGCGCTCACACTCGACACAGCTTGCTCGTCGTCACTGGTGGCACTCCACCTTGCAGTAGCTGCTTTACGGGCTGGGGAGATCGACATGGCTGTGGTCGGCGGGGCGGCCACGTACCTCTCGGTTGACGGACTCGCTGATATGGCGGCGGCAGGCATGCTCTCGCCGACGGGTGCCTGCCGTGCTTTCTCAGACGATGCCGACGGTTTTGTTCCGGGTGAAGGAGCTGGTGCCGTCGTCTTGCGGCGCCTTGCAGACGCCGAGGCTGATGGAGACCACATTCATGCAGTCATCCTTGGTAGCGGGATCAATCAGGATGGGCGCACCAACGGGATCACTGCGCCGAATCTGGCATCCCAGCGAGCGCTCGTGCAGGAAATTTACGAACGGGGTCAGATTGATCCACGGGGCATCACCTATGCGGAAATGCACGGCACCGGCACGGTGCTCGGTGATCCGATCGAGCTGGAAGCTCTTGCTGGAGCTTTCCGCACGTGGACGTCAGACACTGGGTTCTGCACCATCGGCTCTGTAAAGTCCAATGTGGGGCACACATCGGCTGCAGCGGGCATGGCGTCGCTGCAGAAGATCGTCTTGTGCATGCAGCATGGCGAATTTGTGCCGACGCTGCACGCCGGCACGCTGAACCATCATTTTGATTTTGCTCAGTCGCCATTTGTCGTGGGCACCGAGCGGCGTCCATGGCTTTCAGACGGGCCGCGCCGTGCCGCTGTGAGTTCTTTCGGTTTTAGCGGCACTAATGCGCACGCAGTGGTAGAGGAATATGTGCCGAAGTCAATAAGGCGAGAGCCAATGGCGGATTCCGCACTGCTGGTCTTGTCGGCTCATCAAGAGAGCCAGCTGCGCGAGATGGCAAGGGTTCTCGCTGAGGCGTTGGAGCGCGACGCCTCTTTAGACCTTCGCGACGTGGCCCTTACCTTGCAGCGAGGACGGGATGCGCTGCCGGAGCGCGCTGCAACGGTTGCCTCGGATCGTCAGGATGCCATCCGACTCTTGCACGGATTCGCCGTTGGCGATTCTTCCGGGTGGCATCGAGGCCGTGCGACGCGTGCTCGTCGCGATGATAGCAGTGAGACTTCCACGCTTGGTGAGCTGGCCTCAGCGTGGGTGGATGGACAAACTCTTGCGTGGGACAGGTTCGAGCAAACTCAAGAGGGTCGGACCGTCTCCCTCCCCCCCTACCCCTTTGAACAAGTGCCCCTGTGGTTTGAGCCTGGTGGCAAGCACCGTGGGGGACCGGCGGAGACGACGCATGTGATCCGCCTCGAGACAGACGATTGGCGCTTGCGGGAGCATCGCATCAACGGTGTCGGTGTGTTGCCAGGCGCTGCGTCGGCGGAGTTGCTGTGGCAATGGCTTGCGCAGCAGGGTAAGCACACTGCGCTCTCGGACATCGTGTGGTCACATCCCCTCACGAGTTCCGGTCAGCCGCTGACATTGCGTCTCACTCAGGATGGAGCCGGGGCGCTGACGATCGCTACTGATGACGGCACTTGTGTGAGTGCGAGGAGGACATCGTGGCGCGAGCCGTTCCAATCCCTTGTGCCCGCTGAGAACACATTCTCTGTCCCAGCGTTAAGAGGAGTTGCGCCAGGAGTGGAATATGGGCCCAGGTTCGGGTTGCTTCGCGATGTTCGTGTGACTGACGACGCTGCGATAGGAAACCTGGCTGTCACAGGCGAGGCGGACTGGGCCGGCATCCTGGATTCGGCATGGCAGGCGGTGGGGCCGCTCCTACCGGTAGATCACTCCTATGTGCCTCTGACAGCCGATCGCATCGACGTGTGGGGAAGCCCGGATCGGGCCCGTCGCGTGTATGTCGCCCGCTCTTCTCAGGACAGCGCCAGTTTCAACGTCGACATCATCGGTGAGGGTGGCGAACTCCTGTTGGCGACCCAAGGCCTTACGTTCGCGGCCTTAGACGGGCGTGACTTCGACAAGATGGCATTCGTCATGACGTGGCGAGACCGGCCGCTCTTCGCGTCTACCCGAACTCGCGTGGCTCTTCTCAATCAAGACTTCGACTCAGCGTTGTGGACCGGAGCAGTAGACCTCGGAACCCCCACTGATTGTGACGGAGCGTGCTGGGTACTGCCGACACGAGAAGAGAACGCCAGCGACGCTTTGGAAACCGTCGGGCTGTGTCACACCACCCTCATGTCGCTTCTGGCTGATCGCGAGGCCACGCGTCGCCTCATTGTCGTGGACACCAGCGGTGGTACGAGTGCGACTGCCGCCGCCGTTTCGGGTTATCTCAAGACTGTGCGACTTGAGACGTCGATGAAGACGACGCTGCTCTCCGTGACGAATCTCGATGAAGCTCCCGCGGCTGTCGCGGCGGAGATTGCGGCCGACGACATCCAGGTGTGCGTGCGCGACGGCCTCCGACAGGTGGCCGAGTTTGCAGAGTCTGAGATCCCGGAGAGCGAGTGGGGAGCCGAGACCGCACTGGTGGTTGGCGGCTCGAGCGGAGTCGGTGCGCTGATCGCTGCAGCAGTCGTTGAGGCTGGCGGTCGTGCGGCGATTCTCTCGCGTTCAGGAGAGCCCGCGCAGTTGCCGTCGTGGGCGAGTGCCGCGCCCGATCGCGTCCTCTATCTACGAGGAGACGTGACGTCGCGAGAGGACGTGTCTTGCGCCGTCGCCGAGATCCATGAGCGGTGGGGTGCGCTTGATGCCGTCTACCACGCGGCAGCCGTGCTTTCAGACTCGATGCTGCGTGGGATAACGGCCGAGCAGCTTTCAGCGGTGTGGGGGCCCAAGGCTGTGGGTTTCGAGGTGCTCGATGAGATTCTCGCAGACGAACCGCTGCGCCACTTCACCGTCTGCTCTTCGCTGTCGGCCTGGATCGGTAACCCTGGGCAGGCTGCCTATTGCGCGGCGAACGCTTACGTCGACGGTGCGGTACACCACCGTGAGAAGTTGCGGAGAGCTGGCGAGCGTCATGGCCAGTCGGTCAGCATCGCGTGGCCGTATTGGGCCGACGGCGGAATGCGGATCAGCGATGAGGCCATCGCTGCGCTGAAGCGCGATCTGGGCATGATCCCGCTGCCCCGTGCTATCGGCGTCGGTCTCTTTCCGTCCCTCATTGCGACGGGGCAACCTGCGATTGCGTGTGGGGTGGGCTCTGCCGGAGGAATGCGGAAAGCGCTTATCTCCGGCCAAGATCAGCCCTCGGCTTTGGAACAGACCGTTGCCGTTCAGGGGCATGCCCTCGCCGTTGCGGCCGCCCAGATGATACGCGAGGCGATTTGTGAGGGTACCGGCACCCCCGAAGAGAGGGTGCGCCTGGACGACTCTTTCGAGGATCTAGGGCTGGATTCCATCGTCATCATGACGGTCACCAGGAAGCTGGAGACGCGTTTTGGGTCTCTTCCCAAGACTCTGTTCTTTGAGCACGTCACGATCGAAGAGTTGGCCTATACCCTGGCCACGAAGTATCCGGCCGTGTGCGGCGAGTTGGAAGAGAGTGTCGCCGCGAACATCCCGCTTGCTGGCCCCGCTGTCAGCGCCGTGACACCGGTTCGCTGCTCTGATCGAATCGACGAAGGACAGGTGGGTCCCCAGACACGCGATATCGCCATCATCGGCATGAGCGGTCGCTTCCCGGGCGGTGATTCGCTGGATGAGTTCTGGAACAGCCTGCGTCAGGGCCGGGACTGCATCACTGAGATCCCCTCCGGACGGTGGGATCATCGCCGCTACACGGGAAAGCCCGGTGAGCCTGGCAAGACCCCGGCACGCTGGGGCGGATTCATCAACGACGTCGACAAGTTTGACCCTTTGTTCTTCGGTATTTCACCGGCTGAGGCGGACTTTATGGATCCCCAGGCACGCCTCTTCCTCCAGGAATGTTGGCACGCGTGTGAGGACGCCGGATATACCCGTAAAGCGCTCTCTCGAGAGAAGGTGGGTGTCTTCGTCGGCGTGATGTATGGCCACTATGGCCTGCTTCGCGGATCCATCGATGGTCACAGCGTGCCTGTGCCGTCGTCCTTTGCCGCGATCGCGAATCGAGTTTCCCATGCCCTGGATTTGCACGGCCCGACGATCGCTCTCGACACGATGTGTTCATCGTCACTGACGGCGCTTCACCTGGCGATCAACAGCATCCGTTCGGGTGAGTCAGATCTTGCACTCGCTGGCGGGGTGAATCTGACCATCCATCCTGACAAGTTGGTGCTGTTGTCACAGGGCAAGTTTGCTTCGCTGGACGGTCGGTGCCGTGCCTTTGGCCAGGGTGGAACTGGCTATGTGCCAGGTGAGGGTGTGGGAGCTTTTCTTCTCAAGCCCCTCGCATCGGCGATCGACGATGGTGACCATATTTGGGGAGTCATCCGCGGGAGCGCTATCAACGCGGGTGGTCATGCCGGCGGTTTCACTGTTCCCAGCACTGCTGCGCAAGCTGATGTGATACGAGCGGCTCTCGCCGACGGTCATGTTGATCCCGGCACTGTCTCATACGTGGAGGCACATGGCACGGGCACGGAGCTAGGAGATCCGATCGAGGTCCGAGGGCTTGCGGAGGTCTTCGGCCCCTCCCATTTGGCGCAGCCGTGTTTGGTCGGTTCTGTGAAGAGCAATATCGGCCATTGTGAATCTGCCGCGGGTGTGGCGAGCTTGGTCAAAGTGTTGCTGCAGATGCGCCATCGTACGCTCGTCCCTTCCCTGCACGCTGACCCGTTGAACTCGTACATCGACTTTGAACAGGCACACGTGGAGGTCGTTCGTTCGGAAAAGCCCTGGGATGCCCCGATGCCGCTCCGTGCTGGCATTAGTAGCTTTGGTGCGGGCGGCGCAAACGCTCACCTCGTGGTCGAAGAAGCGCCAGAGGGAACTCCGCGTGGTGGAGAACCAGCCCACCCGATGGTGGTGGTCCTGTCTGCTCGCGATGAGGAGCGGCTTGAGAACGTAATCGACGAGTTCGTCAACGCTGCCCAGAAGACTCCGGATCTGCGCCTCAGTGATGTGGCGTTTACCCTCCAGACCGGACGAGAGGCCCTCCCTCAGCGCTGCGCCATCGTCACAGCCGACCTAGCCGATGCCGTCTCGCAACTCGTCGCTTTCCGTTCCGGAATGCCCTCACAAGTGATGACAGGTCGGGCTGCCCGCGCCCAGTCCTCTCTGGAGCGCGATCCGTCGGCTCCTGATGAAGCGCTGGCTCTCCTGGCTGAGGGCGATCTTCACCAGATTGCGCGTCGATGGGTGGAAGGGTTGGCGATTGACTGGTCCGCGATGTGGCAGGGCGATCGTCCGCGCCGCGTCAGTCTGCCCGGCTATCCATTTTCTCGCGAGACATGTTGGGTGACCCCGCCGAAGGAGGCGAGCGCGCGATTGCATCCTCTGGTCCACGAGAACTGTTCCACCCTCGAAGGGGTGGCTTTCCGGACGCACCTCGACCCGCGTGAGCCGCTATTGCGCGATCATCTGGTTTCTGGGACTGCGATCTTGCCTGGTGCAGTCATGATCGAAATGCTGCACGCTGCAGGTTGCCTGTCCTTCTCTCAACCGGTCACGCTGTCAGGAATAGTGTTTAGCCGACCTTGCCCTGCGGCAGAAGCCACCGATCTCACTATCCATGTGGAGCCTAGGGGGGATCGCGCACATATCCGCATCACGAGCGCACACGATCAAAACGAGGTCGAATACTGCGACGCGATGGTCGAGCCGGAGCTGCACAACAACCGAGCGGTCTGCGCGGCGGTCTTGAGTCCGGGGGAACGCCGGACGATCCCCGTCGAGGAACTGTATAGTGCCCTAGTTGAGGCTGGCTTGGAGTACGGGGCGACCCTGCGGACTGTTCGCTCAGTTCAGGTTAATGCCACCGAATCTGTAGCTACGGTCCGTCGCAACGTGGTGCTCGAGGGAACCCTCTTGGACCCTGCCATGATCGACGGCGCGCTGCAATCTACGTGGGCTTTCCTCCAGCAGTCAGAAGATGGCTGCGCGGGTCAGAAACTTCCGTTCGCGATCCAGCGAGTGGAGATCTTGGCCGACACACTGCCTGACTCCGTCACAGTGGTCTCGACAGCAGCGGCCAACACGCCGACTGACGAGAGCGGCGTGGATATCGCGGTGTGTAACGATCAGGGTGAGATCTTGGTGAACATGCTCGGTGTCCGGTTCCATGCAGTTGATGCGGTGGAGCGGCCTGAAGTGGTGCTGCTCGTTCCAACCTGGCAATCGGTCTCGATGCCCGATCACAGTGGCACCGACAACCCGCCCCACCGAATCCTGTTCACGACATATGAAGAATTGTGTTATGAGACCCCCGAGGTAGATGCCACACTCCTTTATACGGGAAGCGCTCGCGATACCGAGTTCATGACTGCGGCAACGCAGGTTACTCGGGTGTTGCGTGAAGCGGACGGCAGAAACGGCGACACGCTCGTTCAATTGGTGGTGAGCGAGGACTCCATGTTGGCAGGGCTGTTCCCGCTCTTGCGGACAGTTGCTGCTGAAGAGGGTTTCGACGCGCAGCTGATGTTGTGCCCGCCTGCAACCGATCCGGCCGTGATCGCAGCCTGGTCGCGAGAGGAGGCCCGTGTCCAGAGACCAGATCAGGTGGTGCGGCGGACAGAGCACGCCCGGGAGGTGGAATCGCTGAGCGAGTTCGTACGCCCGGTAGCCCCTGATGTGGCCGTTGATGGCGTGTGGCTTATCTCTGGGGGCGCGGGCGGAGTTGGACGGCTCATCGCTGAGGATCTCGCGTTCCGTGCGCGTCGCCACGGCTCTATCGTCCGGTTAATCCTGCTCGGACGGCGCAATTCTTCTCCTGACATTGAAGAGTTCACCGGCCGACTCACTGGGGGTGGTGTTGTCTGTACCTACGAGTCCGTTGACATCACCGATGCGGCTGCCGTGCGTGCCCTCGTCGTCCGCGTGAGCGCCGAACATGGCGCGGTCACCGATGTCATCCATGCTGCGGGCGTGGTACACGACGGTCTTCACGCTGCTAAGTCCGAGGAAACGATACAGAAAGTATTGGCGCCCAAGGTGCTGGGCACGC
This sequence comes from Cutibacterium sp. LaCa_255, assembly GCF_057458005.1. Classification (NCBI taxonomy): domain Bacteria; kingdom Bacillati; phylum Actinomycetota; class Actinomycetes; order Propionibacteriales; family Propionibacteriaceae; genus Cutibacterium; species Cutibacterium sp. LaCa_255. The sequence goes on from NZ_CP190956.1 coordinate 719,100, forward strand.
TTGCGCTCCACGACGCCGTCGCAGATCAGCCGCTCCGCAGTTTCATGTTGTGCTCCTCGCTGGCTGCCAGCATCGCAAACCCGGGGCAGGCAGACTACGCAGCCGCGAATGGTTTCGAAGACTCCTTCGCCTTGTGGCGGGCAGCAGCTGTTCGGCGGGGAGAGGCGCGCGGTCATTCGGTGTCTGTTGGCTGGCCGCTCTGGGCTCATGCAGGCATGGGATTGGCGCCAGCAGCAGCGGCCCGTATGACAGCGCAAACAGGGTTAGTTCCGCTGCCAACAGAGACTGCGCTCGACCTTTTCCATGCCCTTCGTCTTCAGAGCCCCGCTCGGGTTCTGCCCCTGATCGGCGATCCAACTCGGATTCGGTCATTCGTTGCACGAGCTCGTCGCAACGGCGACGATCCACAGGAAACTGAGTCGGGCAATCAAGGGGTAGCAAACGAGCAACTAGTGATGGGTGCTCGCGACAGCATCAGCAGCGATGACCTGGCGGAGAAGTTACGCGACATCCTGGCTGACCTTATTCGCGTGGATCGCCGCCGTCTCGATCTTGATGAGCCGTTGGAAGCCTACGGTGTGGACTCGGTCGTGATTATCGATTTCGCTGAGCGGCTCCGCCCCACGATGGGGCGGGTGTCAAAGAGCGTCTTCTTCGACAGCCGATCCCTGCGAGAGCTTGCGCAGCATCTCATGGTTTCTCATCCCGAAGGGAGCGCCTCCCTGGTAGGTAGCGCCGCAATCCAGCCAGACACGTCCTCCACTCCTATGGAAGTGTCCGCGGTGACCGTCGCCTCAGGAGTCGTCGTAGAGGCGACGGACAGCCGCCAGACCGGAGAATCCACTAGCCCTGAGCAATTTGCGATTGTAGGCATGGCTGGGCGTTATCCGAAGGCCTCCAATGTGGCTGAATTCTGGGACAACCTGTGGCACGGTCGCGATAGCATTGACCGCATCCCATCTTCGCGTTGGCAGCAGTGGGGCGCTCCCGTGTACCCGGATGATTTCGGTCTCGGCTGGGCGGGGATGTTGGAGGATGCGGATTGCTTCGACGATCGCTTCTTTGCAGTAGCACCCTCCGAAGCCGAGGTGATGGATCCTCAGGAGCGGATCTTGCTTGAGTGCGCCCATCATGCAATCGAGGATTCTGGTCATCGCCCGGACAACCTGGCTGGACGTCAGGCTGACGGTTCGTTGGCAGTAGGGGTCTATGTCGGGGCGATGTACTCCGAATATCAGTTGTACGGTGCCCAGTCACAAATGGGCTCGAACGGCTATGCGCTGAATGGTGTGCCTGCCGCCCTCTCCAACCGCATCTCGTACACCTACGGTTTCGGTGGCCCCAGCATGACGGTGGACAGCATGTGTTCGTCTTCACTCACTGCCCTGCATGTGGCGTGTCAAGCGCTGCGACGCGGGGATTGTGAGGTGGCTCTGGTGGGCGGCGTCAATTTGTCGGTGCATCCCAACAAGTTCCGCTTGCTCAGAGCCAGCGGTTTCACGAGTCCTCACGGTCGTTGTAAGGCTTTCTCTGCCGATGCTGCAGGGTATGTGCCGTCAGAAGGCGTTGGAGTCCTCGTCGTCAAGCCGCTTGCCCAAGCCCTTGCTGATGGCGATCACGTTTATGGGGTGGTTGCGGCTACCTCACTGGGGCATGGCGGTCGGAGCAATGGATTCACGGTTCCTCGACCCGCGGCACAAGCCCATGTTGTGAATGAGGCGTTGCTTCAGGCAGGGTTGAGCGGCGCCGATGTGGACTACGTCGAGGCTCATGGAACGGGCACCAGGTTGGGCGATCCGCTGGAAATCGATGCTCTATTCCGCGCGCTCGGCGCGGAGCGTTCCCAGCCCTGCCTCGTGGGTTCGGTGAAGTCGAACATCGGTCACTGTGAGAGCGCGGCTGGTATGGCTTCGGTGACCAAGGTGCTACTCCAGATGCAGCACGAGACTCTCGTCCCCAGCATCCATGCAGACGAACTCAACCCAGACATTGAGTGGGAGTCTGTGGGCATGGAGGTGGTGCGCGAGCTCCGTCCTTGGCCGTCGAACCGCCGTCGGGTGGCAGGTGTCTCTGCTTTTGGCGCGGGCGGATCCAATGCTCATGTGATTTTGACCTCAGCCCCGGTTGTCCAAGAGGAGTATTCTCCAAACTGTGACGTCGTCGAGCTGCCTCTATCGGCTTGTCGCCCGGGCGATCTGGCTGCTATTGCCCGGCAATTGCAGGAGTGGTTGCGAGGCAAGCAACTGACTTCGACTGAACTTGCCGACGTGGCTTACACCTATCAAGTGGGACGGATGCCTTTGGAACACCGTGTCTTGCTCGTTGCACACGACCAGCAGGAGCTGGAGTGCGCTCTCGCCTCCGTGTCAAGGGGATCGACCTCGTCATCTCAGCCCGTCTCCTTGGAAGGCCAGGCGTGGTTGGCTGGCGAGTCAGTTGCGTGGCAATTTGATCCGCAGCGTCGGCGAATCTCACTTCCTGGTTACCCGTTCGCGCGTCGTCGGCATTGGCGTCCTGAGCCGTGGACACAGGTGCAAGCGGCACAGGAAGTCACGCTTGTGCCAGTTCATGCCCTCGTTCATCGCAATGTGTCCTCGATGTTCACCCAGTGTTACGAGAGTGACTTCGGACCCGACACACCGGTTGTCGCTGACCATCGTGTCCAAGGTGTCCCAGTGCTTGCGGGTGCGGCCTCTCTTGAACTGATGGCGGTAGCAACAGGGCTTGGTCTCGAGGCCCCTGTTACGCGGTTCACTCATGTGGCGTGGTCATCGTTGGTGAGTTTGGCGGAACCGGTGACATTGCAGACATCTCTGGTTCCGGAGGTAGACGGCCTCGCTGTTGACGTGCGCTTTGGGGCGACGGTGGCAGCGTCGGCAATTGCTGACCTAGATGATGAATCGCCTTCTTTGGAACGCATCGATCTTGATGCTTTGCGACGTCGCTGTGGGAGCCCAGCACCGGCCGACGCTGTGATCAGTCGACTTGAGGCGCTCGGTCTCACTCATGGTCAGTCGTATCGGCAACTGGTGGCGTGTAGCGCCGCGAGTGATGAGGTGCTGGCGGTTATCGGATCGACGGCTGGCGATGGGCATCCTTCATTAGCAGCGATGCTCAATGCCGCATTTGAGTGTTGTGTCCTTCTGGGGCGCGAGCCCGGTCTGTGGTTGCCTTTTGCGGCTGATTCCGTGCGGTTCGCCGCTATGGATCTTCCTGCCCAGATATATGCCCACGTGCGCAGGCGTGTCACGTCCAGCACCGCATTTGTTGCTGACGTTGCTCTGGCAAACGAGTCGGGCGATGTGCTGGTGCGAGTCGATGGGCTCGCGCTGAGAGAGGTGAAGGAGACGTCTCATGTTTGATCAGACTGTTCGCTGTTTTCGCACCAGTGAGGTTGCTGCTCCGACGTCGCCTTCTGAGAGCCTGCCCCGTGTTCTGGTGGTAGCAGATCCCGGATCGCAAGACACGGCGCGGATTTTGTCGGCTCTGGAAACTGCGTCGCCTGCTCATGCGGGCTCGACCGTGGCCGTGGAACACCAACTGGTCAATCTCAGCGAGACCGATGTTGTGGTGGCTCTGGTTGACGATGTGACGGATCCCCTGCGGCTGCTCGCGATGCAACTGGAATTACTCCATGCCGTGATGAAGCACGGTTCCGCCACTCCGATCAAGATCATGTGGTTGATTGAGCAGACTGGGGAACAGGCCTCCGCATGCGCCAAGGCGATGGCTGCTTTCTGCCGCGTGGTGACTGAAGAAGACCCCGATTACCGTCTGCGCACGGTCGTGTTTGAGCGATCCTCCCTGGAGCCGCAACCACTTCGGCTCGTGGCTGAGTTGTCGCAAGATGAGGAGTGGGTGCGGCTCACATCGAGCGAGCGGTTGGTGCTGGCGATCGAGCCGACCGACCTCCCGAAAGGGGATTGGCCGTCACTCGGATCCCAGGAGGCTGTCATCATCAGTGGTGGCGCAGGAGAACTAGGCCTCACTTTGTCGGCGCAACTCCTGCAGCGGAGCGATGCTCAGGTGATCATGGTCGGTCGCCACGCTGAGACGGCGTCCAAGGTCCAGCGTGCACTGAGCACTCTCTCTCGGGAGAGGGAACGAGTCAGGTACGCCCAGTGCGATATCACCGATACCACGGCAGTCGCAGCCCTGTGCGATGGCCTGCGCCAGGAGGTTCGGATCCGCGGCGTTATTCACAGCGCAGGCTTGGTAGATGACAGTTTCGCGCGGATGAAGAGTGTTGACGCGGCGGTGGCCGTCGCTGCCCCCAAAGTGGCAGGGTTCCATGCCTTAGCGGAGGCGACGCGGGATGACTCCTTGGCGTTCTTCATGACGATCTCCTCGCTAGCAGGGACATTTGCCAATGTCGGGCAGTCCGATTACGCCTTCGCGAATGCATTCCTCGATGCCATGATGGAGGAGCGAGCGACCTGCTCTACAGAGGGCGGTCCCCGTTATGTTTCCGTCGCTCTGCCGGCATTACGGGGTACCGATCTGGTGGAGCACGTGTCATCGACGGCGCTGGCCAACGGTATCTCGTGTGAGCAGGCAGCCGCAGCCTGCGCGAGGAGTCTCGGCGGCCATGGTGGGGTTCTCGCCGTGACAGGAGCAGCAGAGGCGGACCTTGCGGATACATCCGATCCTGACGATGGCGTCCCAGCCGCGACGTCGCTGCAAGAGATCGAAGGGTTTGTCCTTGAGATCGTGCGTCACTTCACCAAGCTCGACGCAGAAGACTGCACGGCGTCCACGACGTTCCAGCAGATGGGCGTGGAGTCGATCCTCGCGCTGTCGATGACAGCGGAGCTAGAGAAGCGTTTCGGCCGGCTTCCTAAGACATTGTTCTTTGAGCACGAGAATGTTCGCGAACTTGCCGCTCGTCTAGCTCAACGTAATGGGGTCACAACCGACGATCAGGAGCCGAGGCCGGAATCCCGCTCTCGGACAACTCGCGCGATCCCCGAGCACCGAGATGAGGCGATCCCGGCGAAGTGGAGGTTACTGGCTGCCCGTGGTGCCGCCTTGAGCGGGCGTGCGTCGCATTCCTCGTCGCCCGCAACAGGCGACATCGCCATTGTGGGCATGGCTGGTCGCTACCCCAAGGCGCCGGATTTGGAGGTGTTTTGGCGCAACCTGCGTGACGGCGTTGACGCGATCACTGAAGTCCCGGCTTCTCGGTGGGACCATGACGCGATCTTCGATCCAAACGGCCGTCGGCCTGGGACTACATCCGCTCGCTGGGGTGGATTCCTAGACAAGATCGATAGCTTTGATCCCCTCTTCTTTGGGATTTCGCCCGCTGAAGCAAATTACATGGATCCCCAAGAACGCCTCTTCTTACAGACTGCTTGGCATGCTGTCGAAGAGGCTGGCTACCGACCGGATGCTCTCCGAGGCGAACGCATTGGTGTCTTTGTTGGTGCGATGTTCAGCCACTATCAGCTGCTCTCCGATGCTGCTGGCGTGCGTGGTGGAGCTTCCTTCTCGTCGATCGCTAATCGGGTCTCGTGGACCCTGGGCCTCCGCGGCCCGAGTATTGCCGTCGACACGATGTGTTCCTCCTCGCTGAGCGCTCTTCACATGGCGTTGCAGAGTCTGGCCGACGGGGGATGCCGCGCTGCCATCGTGGGCGGCGTCAATGTGATGCCTCACCCGTCGAAGTTCGTCACTCTGTCGCAGGCAGGTTTCCTTTCCAGCGATGGGCGCTGCCGCTCCTTTGGAGCTGGGGGCGACGGATATGTCCCGGCCGAGGGAGTCGGGGCCGTGCTAGTGAAGCCTTTGGAAGCGGCGCTAACTGACGGCGATCACATCCATGCGGTCATCAAGGGCTCTGCCCTGAATGCAGCAGGACGGACGAATGGTTTCACGGTTCCAAGCCCGGCCGCGGAGGGCGACGTCATCGCTGAGGCCTTGCGACGCTCTGGGGTGGACCGAGCCAGCATTAGCTACATCGAGGCGCACGGTACAGGCACGGCGCTTGGTGACCCGATCGAGGTCATTGGTCTCCAGAATGCGCTTTCGCCGGCTCCGTCGGCACCGGTCTGGATAGGGTCTGTCAAGTCTTCCATCGGCCATGCAGAGTCGGCGGCGGGTATCGCGGCGTTGACCAAGGTGGTCCTTCAGCTCGAGCATGACACCATCGCCCCGTCGCTCCACTCTGCCCAGCTGAACCCACATCTCGATCTCGCGGAAGCCGGTTTCAAGATTTCTCAAGAGGCTGTTGCGTGGCCAAACAGTGGAGAGCGCCCGCGTGTGGCGGGGATCAGTGCCTTTGGTGCGGGTGGCTCCAACGCGCATGTCATTGTGGCCTCGGCACCTGCAGAGCGTCTCGTTGACGTTGATGAAGCTGGATCCCACGTGGTGGTGCTCTCGGCTCCAGACGAGGATCGCTTAGCGGCTGTCGTCGAGAGTTGGCGACGGTGGTTGCATGGCTCTAGCGAGAGCGCACCCTGGAGATTCGCTCACGCACTCGACACGATCCTGGGATTGCCTGTGGGAACTGTTGAGGCGAGCGACCCGCTCGATTCCCTGGGTTTGGACCAGGTGGGACTGCATCGCGCACTGTCGTTGGTGGGATTGTCTTCGCTGCCTGCCGACGCACGTACCGTCGGTGACGTCGAGAGCGAATCGGCTTCGCGAATTTCCTCGTCCTTGCCTTCTCTCGCCGCGATTGCAATGACCTCACAGTGCGGCCGTCAAGCTTTTGCGTGCCGCCTTGCACTGGTCGTCTCGTCGCTCGAAGAACTTTCCACTGCTCTGGATTGTGTGGCACAGGGGGAGTCTCATCCGTCTGTTTTGACGAAGCCGGCCGACGCCGCGTCCCTTTCCTTCATGCTTGGCGCCGACTTCACGACCTCCTTTGCCGCCGACGCGCTAGCCCATCATCGGTGGGAAGACGTTGCTCGGTTGTGGGTTGCCGGTGTCAATGTCGATTGGGAAGTCGCGTGGCAGCATTCGCGCCCCACGCGCGCCAGTCTTCCGCTCTATCCATTTAGGGAGGGCTCGTGCTGGCTGATTCCTGTGGGGGCGGGTGAGCCGCTGGCGAAATCTGGTTCGGCTTCGGAAGCCAGCGAGGCGCCGGTGGTGACAAAGCCGGTCCATCGAGCGGATGTGTCCGAAATCGTGCTGGATGTCTTCAGCACCGTGCTCGCCATCCCACGTGAACGTCTGACGAGCAGCGGCACGCTGGAGGGCTATGGCGTCGATTCCATCCGCGTCCGCCAGCTCCTTACAGCGTTGGAAGAGGTCTTGCCAGGGATTCCTGTGTCTCTCATGTTCGAGGCGGAGACCGTGGGGGACGTGGTCCAAGCGATCCAGCGGCTCTACCCAGACGGAGCCCCCGAAGTCCCATCAAGTACTCAGCAGTCTCGCTGCGAAGTCGCTGCTAGAACGGTGACGAGCCAAGGAGATATTGCTGTCATCGGCATGGCTGGAAGGTTCCCCGGTGCCTCAGATGTTGACGCATTGGCTCGTCGGCTGATCGCTGGCGACGATCTGATCAGTGAGGTTCCCGCACATCGCTGGGACTGGACCCGCTACCCGGATCATCAGGTGCGGTGGGGAGGATTCATTAGCGACGAGAGGTGCTTCGATGCCGAGTTCTTCGGTATTTCTCCTAGCACCGCGGCCTATCTGGATCCCCAAGAACGTGTTCTGCTGGAGTGTGCGTGGCACTGTGTGAGCGACGCTGGTTATGTTCCGCCTGCCATGGCTCAGACTGGCCAGCACCAACTCACTCCACAGACTGGCGTGTATATGGGTGTCTCTTTCAAAGACTATGCGCTGTTCGGCGCGCAGGACATGGGCCGGGGAGTGCTCTTACCGCTCGATTCACAGCACTATTCGTCGGCAAACCGCATCTCTTATCACCTTGATCTTCATGGCCCCAGCGTCGCGATGGATACTGCCTGTTCGTCGTCTCTCACTGCGCTGCACGCTGCGTGTGCAGACTTGCGGGTTGGACGTGTGGACGCTGCGCTCGCAGGAGGTGCCAACCTTCTGCTGCACCCGGCGAAGATGCTCACTTTGGATTCGTTTGGATTCGTGTCAGATGACGGCCACTGCCACAGCTTTGGTGACGGTGGGAATGGGTATGTTCCGGCCGATGGCGTCGGAACAGTTTTGCTCAAGCGACTTGAGGATGCTGAGCGAGACGGTGACCGCATCTACGCGGTAATCCGGGGGACTGCAGTGAATCATGGCGGTCGCATGCGCGGTTACACCGTGCCAAGCATTGAAGCGCAGGCGGCCCTCGTTGGTGCTGCGCTGGCCGACGGCGACGTCGACCCGCGTTCGGTGTCCTTGATCGAGGCGCATGGAACAGGTACGGACTTGGGCGACCCCGTCGAGGTAGAGGCACTTGGTCGAGTGTTTGCAGACGTGCCACAAGGCACAATGGCCATGAGTTCCATCAAGGGCAACATCGGTCACGCCGAGGCAGCAGCGGGTATCGCCCAAATGATCAAGGTGCTGCTACAACTACGCGATAGGAAGATTTATCCACACTGCACTAACTCGACGCGAGTGAACCCGTTGCTCGGCCTTGAGCAGACCCCGTTCCGCCTGCCCGACTCAATTGAGCCTTGGGAATGCCCCGTCATCGACGGCATGACAGTGCCGCGTCGAGCCGCGATTAGTTCCTTCGGTGCAGGAGGAGCGAACGCCCATGTTGTGGTGGAAGAGGCAACCGCTCAGCCCGATGTCGCCCCCAGGACTGGCGCGGAACTGCTCGTCTTCTCTGCCACCAATCCCACTGCTCTCCGTCGTCAGATCGAGGCCTTCGTGGCGGAGACTCTCGAAAACGAGGAACTCTCGCTCGCCGATGTGGCAACAACCCTGCGGTTGGCGCGGCCTGCCCTCAACCAGCGACTAGCGCTCGTGGCTGGCGACCTGCGGGAGGCACGTGAACAACTCCGCTTCTTCTTAGATGGGTCGATGTCCGGATTGCACGCGAGTACTCCGCAGGTGGATGCGGTGGGCGTTCTCCGGGATCGCCCCACTGACGGAGAACTCGACTCCGTGGCCGGTGATTGGGTGGCGGGTACCGTGCTTTGGGGCAGTGGGTGGCAGACTGGCCGCACCACGGCACTGAAGGGATACTCCTTCGCACGTGATGAGCATTGGCTCTATAGTGCGGTCGACGATCCGCAGGCTCCGCTCGATCCAGCTCGACGCGAGCGAGACACGACCTTGTTGGAACGACTTGCCCATGCGACGGACAACGAGCGACATGATGAGGTTGAGAGCACGGTCCGCTCATTGATTGCGGCTCACTTGGGATACGAGCAGCCGGAGATCATCGATGGGGACAGGGGGTTCTTTGACCTCGGCCTAGACTCCATTACTTCGATGGACCTAGTCAACGCCCTTGAGACGGAGGCTGGACGTGAGCTTGATCCGCAGATGTTCTTTAACTTTCCCACGGTGAATCGCCTCACGGAGTATCTGCTCGAGCAGTTGACGGTAACTGGGGATGACGCAGTGAGCACGCGGGCGGGCGATGTCGATGCGGCAATCACTGCGGGACCCCTTGCGATGATTAGCCCGGACTGGCAGGCTCAGGAACTGTCGGGGAGTCGCGGAAACGTCCCTGACCGCGTGCTGCTAATGGACGTTGATGGCAAGGTGGCAGAGGCTTTTGCCAACCTTGAAGAGGATCAGCGACCGCAGCAGATCGTGCATGTCACGTTTGGTGAAGAGAAGGCACGAGAGTCCGAGAATCACTTTGTGGTGCGTGCAGGCGAGGTTGATGACCTGCGCTGGGTGATTGAGGAGATCGGCGAGCCGATCGACCATGCTGTGTATTGGTGGAATCAGGCGCGCGCGCCCATTGAGGAACAGGTCGAGAGCAGTTTCTACGCGGTCCTCGCCCTGTGCCAAGCGTTCCAGCAGGGTGAGGGCCAGTCACCTCGAAGGGTGGTGCTTGGGTTCAAGACAGCACGAAAGGCCCCTGCCCCGGCTGCCGTCAACGCGCTCAGCGGCCTAGCGAACGCAGTGCGGTTTGGAAGCGGGTGCGCCCAGCGTGAGCACGCTGGAGATCAGCCATCCATCGTGGCCGTGGCCAGCTGTGGCACAGGCGATTCTGGATGAGTTGCGGCAAGAAGTTGTGGACACGATCGTTCGTCGTCGTCCAGAACGCGAGGTGCGAAGGTTCACATCGGTCCAGCCACACATCGATGAATTGCCCTTGCGCGAGCGAGGCACTTACCTCGTCACGGGTGGCGCAGGCGGTTTGGGGTCACTATTCGCCAAGGAGCTGGCCAGCCGATACCAAGCGACCGTGATCCTACTGGGCCGTCGTCCCTCCTCGCCGGAGACAGACAAACTCGTGTCTGAGATCGAGGACAGGGCTGGCCATGCTGAATATGTGAGCTTCGATATCAGTGATGCTGGTGCCATGTCTCGCTGTGTTGAAGCTGTGACACAGCGCTATGGGGTAATTCATGGCGTCATCCACGCCGCTGGCGTGACCCGAGACTCTGCGCTGGCACACAAGACGCCCGAGGAAGCTGCTGCGGTTCTCGCGCCCAAGGTGGCTGGTACGAGAGCCCTGTTGGAGGCGACGGTCGACCAACCCCTAGAGATGTTTGTGGCGTTCAGTTCTGTGGCCAGTGTGCTGGGCAACTTTGGTCAAAGCGACTACTGCTATGCGAATGCATTCCTAGATCATGCGATGTCTCAAGCAGCTGAAGAACGGGCCGGAAAGTGGCTCTCTATCGCGTGGTCCTTCTGGGACGGGGTAGGCGGTATGCCTGCTAGCGATGGCGTTAAGACCTGGATGCGAAGCCGCATGGGGATTGAGCCGCTTGGTCCAGACGATGCCTGGACAGGCTTGTCGATGGCGCTGAGTAGTGACGAGCCTCATGTCATTGTCACCAAGGGCGATCTCAACAAACTTAGCGAGGTCTTTGCGACCTCAATCCATGCCGCGGAAGCTCACTCAGATGATCTTGCGGTGGTTGCGAGCGAGACAGAAGATATCGCGCTCGATGATCTTGAAGAAGACGATTTGGCCGAATTGCTATGTCGCGAAATGGACGCGGCAACGAAGGAACTGGGACAAGCATGAGCCTCGACACCAAGGAACTGCTCAAGCAATCGATCGTGACGATCCGGGAGCTCCGCGCCGAATTGGACGCAGCGCGGGACGTGCACCAGGCTAAGCCGATCGCCATCGTTGGCATGGGGTGCCGCTTTCCCGGAGGCGCGGAGAGCCCTCAGCGCTACTGGGATCTGCTGCGCTCCGGGCGCACCACAGTGACTTCCGTTCCGCGCGAACGCTGGGACGCGGATGCCTTCTATGCGCCGCCGCCAGGCAAGCCAGGGCGCAGCTACATTCGTGAGGCCCACTTCCTGGCACAAGATGTCGCTGAGTTTGATGCCAGATTTTTCAAGATGCCCCCGGTGGAATGCCGCTCCACAGATCCCCAGCACCGACTGCTGCTGGAGACCAGCTGGCATGCTTTGGAAGATGCCGGCATCGATCCGACCAGCCTGCTTGGCAGCCGTACGGGTGTATATCTGGGAATCTCCAGCAATGCGGAGTACGGCAGTCTCATTGACTCGGTCTCAGAAGTTAACCAGTACGTGTCGACGGGTGTGATCTCCAGCGTAGCAGCAGGCCGACTTTCCTATTTCTACGGGTTTAACGGGCCAGCGGTCGCTATCGATACCGCATGCTCATCCTCACTGGTTGCCGTCAAACTTGCGATGGATGCCTTGCGTCAATCTGAGTGCGAGGTTGCCCTCGCAGCCGGCAGCAGCCTCATGCTCGCGCCTGCGGTGATGAGCAGCCTGTGCGCAATGAACGCACTGGCACCGGACGGTCTCAGCAAGCCCTTCTCTGCCGATGCTGATGGGTATGGACGCGGTGAGGGTTGTGGAGTCCTCGTTCTCAAGCGTCTTTCTTCGGCGCTCGAAGACAACGACCGGATCTGGGCTGTCTTGCGAGGTGCAGCTGTCAATAATGACGGTGAAAGTAGCGGTCTGACTGTTCCGAACGCTCACGCTCAGAGAGACGTATTGCAGCGCGCGCTGGAGTGCGCTCAGGTGGCCGCCACCGAGGTGGATCTCATCGAGACTCACGGGACCGGGACGCCTCTTGGTGACCCGATTGAAGTGGATGCCATTCGGGCTGTCTATGGGGATCGCAGTACGCCCCTTTATCTGGGCGCTGCCAAGGGAAATGTGGGACACCTGGAATGCGCGTCGGGAATGGCCGGGTTGGTGAAAGCCGTGCTGCAGTTGCAACATGCGCAGATGGTGCCGGTGGCGGGCCTCGCAGAGGTGAACCCGCGTATCCGCCTCGGAGATCACATCCGTTTCCCCCAAGAGACTGAGCCCTGGCGGCAGCTGCAACAAGGGACGAGGATCGCTGGCGTTAGCTCCTTTGGTTTCAGCGGCACCAACGCGCATGTGTTGGTTGAGCAGGCTCCTGAGCAGGGCGAACGAGAGAAGGACAGGGGCAGTTCCCCGGTGCTCACCCTGAGCGCCAAGACCGAGACGGCGTTGCTGGTCTTGGCCAGAACCTACCGTGACTTCCTCTCTGCCCACCCGGACGTCGACCTTCAGGCTGTATGTGATCAGACCAGTCGTGGTCGAGCTCACTTTGAGCACCGTTTGGTGCTCCTTCCCTGTGACGTCGCCGACGCTGTCGAGGCTTTGGATGAGGTGCTGGCTTGGGCTGATGGGCAGGAAGACCTCTATGCCGCAGGTGTGGAGATCCTCGGCACTAGCCATGGCCGGGATCGTTACGCTGCTAAGCGTCATCTGTATCAGACCTTGGCCCATGGGCGTGCCTTCCTTGCCCACACCGATCACCAGATTCCCCCGCGCTTCTTCCTTGCACTGGGCCGCGACACGACGGTCGCAAAGGAGCAGCGAGATGACTGGCTTCGGTGGCAGGGCTATCGGTCAGGCTGGGCGGCTGCCGAGGCTGAACTAACCTCCCATGGCACGTTCGCGACGGAATTCTGTCACCACTACGCCGTAGGTATGCTCCTACGAGAAGTGTCGATTCGTCCCGATCTTGTGAGCGGCAGTGGGGCTGGCGCTCTGGCCGCCGCTGTTCTCTGCGGCGTGGCGTCGCTAGCCGATGTGGCAGCCGTGGTGTCGGCACTCGACGTAGGCACTGAGCCGGCTCCCGTGATCGCACATGATCCTCGAGTGGGGTATCTGGCTTGGTCCGATGCAACAGCAGTGCATGGCGCCGAGCAGACCTGGGCGGCGATGTTGGCCGACGTCCAGGCTTGCGAGGCGCAACCACCGTTGGATGCCGCCTACGAGTCCGGTTATCGGTTCATGGTGCTGAATGGAACGCGACCCTCGGGCGAGCAGCGCGACGACATGGTGTTACTGCTGACGGCCGATCTCGATGGGCAGATCACTATGTCCCGTCTGATGGCGCAAGCAGAGGCGCTTGGGGCCTTCTTGGCATGGCCACAGATGACGGTCCCACTAGATCGCGGGCTGGAATTGCCGCTGTATCCTTTTGAGCGCTCACACTACTGGTTCGCTGGGTCCACGTCTCATCAGCAGACGTTACTCGCACCACGTGACTTCGGCCTCGACGGTGCTCGCCTCGACTTTCCGGGTCAAGATTTGAAGATCCTGCACACGTTGTCGGCGGAGAATTTTGCCGAGGCAGCGGACAATTCGGGGGCCGTCCACCTGGGCTACTTCGTGGAGATGCTGGCGCGGGCTGTGGCGCCCGTTCTCCCGGTTGAGACGGCGTTTTCGATTCGCTGGATGGATCTACTTAAGGCCATCATAGTGCCCCCAGACACTCCGATCGAGGTGTTGATTTCCTTGCCCGCCGCAGTGACGGAGGGCGCATTCGCCATCCATGCTCGATTGGCCTCAGAGACGGATTGGTCGCTGGTTGCCCGCGGTGAGCTCGGGGCGGTGCATGGTGATGCACCGCAAGAACCCCTCGGTGCCTATCGGGAACGTATGGCTGCCATGACACAGGAGCAGTTCTACTCGGCGCTAGAACTCGAACGGGGATTCTACTTTGGGCCGGCTGTGCGCGCCGTGGAGCAGGCATGGTCGGGAGAATCCGCTGGTGTCCTACGTCTGGAGGTGGCGGCCGGAACACCGCGTAGGCCCTTCTACACAATGGGTTTCCACCCGGGCTTCGTGGATGCCTGCGCCCAGGCGTGCAACCGCTTCTCGATGGATTCCACACCGCGAGAGCAGAAATACATGGTGCAGCGGCTCGAAGAAGTAACTCTCTGGTCTGGCCCCAGCACCGCGGACGTCAACTCACCACGTATGGGAGTCGTGGACGTGACGGGAGTGAGTGACGATCTGCAGAGCATCTCGGCGACGTTCTCCATTACCGATCAGGTTGGCAGTGTGCAGCTGCGCGTGGGGCTGGTGAGATTGAAGGCATTCGACGAAGAGAAGTTGGCGATGCTCGCTGGTGCGCGACGTGAGACTTCTTTGGGGCCCGACCAACTTCTGTTGGCACGCTTCCAACGTGCGTCGCAGACTGGCAAGGTCGATCTGATTCTGAATTTGCTGATTGAGCTGCTCACCGACATTCTCAGTTTGGGGCCTGAGGAGGTTCTGGCTTCGACGCCCATGCGGGATTTCGGGCTCGATTCCATGACGGGAATGGATCTCTACACACAAGTGGCGGATCGCACGGGCAGCCCGCTGACCTTCACCGATTTGTTAGAGGCCGAGAATCTTGCCGCTCTCGCTCATGACGTAGCCCAGGCGATGCAGCGCAACCCCCAGGAGACTCGTGGTGAGGAATCGACAGATTTGTCCACAGGGACGTGGCTGAGGGGATTTGAACCCGCGCCAACTGAAGCTCGGGTGCGCTTGCTGTGCTTCCCGAACGGATACCGCAGCGCGGACATGTTCGACGAGTGGCAGGACATCCTTGGACCTGAGATCCAAGTGGTGGGCGTCATGTTGCCGGGGATCGATGGGACACGCTTGCGGGAACGGCCGCCGGTCTTGATTGATGAGATCAGCAAGACCATTGAAACAGTGATAGCGGAGCCTCTGGCAGACCTTCCTGTCGCTACATACGGGCACAGCTGGGGATCGCTCTACTCCTATCGCCTAGCAGTTCGACTCAAGCAGACTGGCAGCCTGGACGTGATCCGTACGTTCGTGTCGGGATTCACTGCACCGAGTCGACCCAATACGGCCACCACCAAGGTGCGTAACGAGTTGCTGAAGGAGGGCTTCGATCGAATCCCGACTTTCGAAGAAATCGCCGCCGCCCCCCAGCGAGTCGCCTCGGTGGTGGCTGCCTATGTGAAGACGTGGAATTACACGGAGGCTGAGACAAAGGCAACGCTCCCACAGCTCCTGGCGGCCTGCTGCCTCATCGACCGCTACCAGCCGATGCCTGGGGAGTCTCTCGACGTACCTATGTCGATCTTCCACGGGGTGGACGATTACGGCGTCTCGCTGGATGACTCGCGCGCATGGACCCAGTTGGGATCTGCCGGCACTGAATTCCATGTAGTCGCTGGAGACCACCAGTTCGTGAACCGCGAGCAGTCAGGGGACCAGGTTCTACAGCAGATCCGCGCCACGCTTCTCGCTGACTTGTCCCGGGTGTCTGCCCAGGATCTCATTTAGGAAAGGACCCGAGCATGACTCGCACAGCAGGCATCGAAGCCATGAACTTCTACGGGGGGAGCGCTTATCTTGATGTCACGGAATTGGCGCGCTACCGAAATCTGGACAACGAGAGGTTTGAAAACCTGCTCATGCTTCAGCGTTCGGTGCCTCTTCCTTATGAGGATCCGGTCTCATACGGTGTGAACGCCGCCAAGCCGCTGATTGACGCTATGAGTAGCGCGGAACGAAGCAAGATCGATATGGTGATTACCAGTACCGAGTCTGGTATCGATTTTGGTAAGTCGATGAGCACCTATATTCACGACCAGCTTGGCCTGTCACGTCGCTGCCGCCTCTTTGAAGTAAAGAATGCCTGCTATTCCGGCACGGCTGGTTTCATGACCGCGCTGTCATATGTGCGTTCTGAAATGTCCCCTGGGGCGAAGGCTCTGGTGGTGGCAACTGATCTCGCGAGGTTCAATGCAGCGAATGCTGGCGAGGCGCTCCAATCAGATTGGTCTTTTGCTGAGCCGAGTGGTGGAGCCGGTGCGATAGCCATGGTTGTTGGACTGGAGCCGGAAATCCTTCGGGTTGACCCTGGGGCCCATGGCATGCACAGTTATGAAGTGATGGATACGTGTCGCCCGATTCCGGATAGCGAGGCAGGCGATGCGGACTTATCTCTATTGTCATATCTCGATTGTTGTGAGAATGCTTACCGTGACTATGCCTCGCGCGTCGCTGGTGTGGACTATCAGAAGACCTTTGATTACCTGAGTTTCCACACGCCCTTTGGGGGGATGGTGCGCGGAGCTCACCGGACAATGATGCGTCGTGTTGCCAAGGTCAAGGCGCAGGCAGATATCGATCGGGACTTCGAGACCCGTGTACTCCCGGGGATTCGCTATTGCCAGCGAGTAGGCAATGCTATGGGTGCCACGGTGTACCTGAACATGTTGAGCGCCATCGTGCATGCTGACGTCAGTCAGGCTCGGCGACTAGGCTTGTTCTCGTATGGCTCTGGGTGTTCCTCCGAGTTCTACAGCGGTGTCTTTGACCACAACAGCCAGGAGGCGCTTGCTCGTATGAATGTTGGTCAGCGGCTTGACGATCGTTACCGGCTGTCCATCGACGAGTACGAGATGCTGCTGCGCACCAATAATGAGGTTGGTTTTGGCACGCGAAATGTTGATTTAGACTTGGATCTGATTCCCGGAGTGCGCCGTGTGGGCGGGCCGCATCTTGTGCTCAAGCGCATCCGAGAGTTCCACCGTGAGTACGAGTGGGTGGGCGCGTGATCCCGGTTGAATTGACGTACCCACACGAGGGGGTAGCCCTGATCCAGATGTGTGATCAGGCGGGGGCGAATACCTTTTCTGCAGAATTACTTGCGGGACTTCAGTCGTCATTTTCCTCGGTGTCTTCTGATGAGTCGGTGCGCGCCGTGGTGATGACGGGCATTGGGCCCTACTTTTGCTGCGGGGGTACCAAGGAAGCGTTGCAGGAGATTCACGAAGGCAAGACAAATTTCTTGGGCAATGACTCTGGAGCAGAGGTGTACTCGTTGCCTTTGTCTTGCCCTGTGCCAGTGGTGGCAGCGATGCAAGGGCACGCTATTGGCGGTGGTCTTTCGTTAGGTTTGTTCGCTGATTCAATAGTATTTGCGCAGGAAGGCGTTTATGGGGCAACATTCATGAAGTATGGATTTACCCCTGGATTTGGATCGACGCTCATCTTCCCGGCTCGCTTGGGGTCTGTCCTCGGCAACGAAATGCTGCTGAGCGCTAAGACCTATCGGGGTGTTGAACTTGCTCGCCGAGGGCTGCCTGGGGAGGTCGTTCCGCGGGCGAAGGTACTTGATAAGGCCATGGCGCTTGCACGTATTTATGCCGAGCGGACCCGCCACTCACTGGTCACTCTGAAAGACACTTTGGTTGCTGATCTGCGACGGCGATTACCAGCGCAAATTGGCACAGAACTAGAGATGCATGAGCAGACAATTCATCGGCCTGAAGTGGCCGAAAGGATCGCAAGTTTGTACACCAACTGATCATCAAGGAGGAACGAGGATGTTGAGTCGTAATACAGTATTGGAGACCTTGGCTCGAGTGACGCGCGAGATTTTGGAATTATCGGAAAGCGCGCCGATTGAGCAAACCGATAGCCTTCGTGAGTTGGGGGCTAATTCTGTCGATCGGGCCGACATCCTTACCGACGCTATGGATGAATTGGGCATATGGACATCCCCCATTGATTTTGCTGCCGCGCAGAATATCGCCGACATCATTGATGTGCTGATGCGGACCGAGGTTGCTTCATGAGCCCCGTCGCTCTGGTGACTGGCGGTTCTCGGGGGATAGGGCGAGCAATCGCTGAAAGGCTGGGGCGCGATGGATTCGACGTCGCTGTGGTGGCGTCGTCGTCAGTGAGCGCCACTGATGAGACGTGCCGAGCGATCACTGCCGCTGGTCAGCGAGCCCAAGGATACGCCTGCGACGTCAGTGACTCTGTTCAGGTTAAAGCGCTCGTCAAACGTGTTCAGCAGGACCTAGGACAACCACAGGTATTGGTCAACAATGCCGGCATCATTCGTGACAACGTGACGGCAATGATCAATGATGAGGACTTTGATCGCGTTATGGACGTGAATTTGCGTGGTGCGTTCTTGCTGATTCGAGAGTGCTACTTAGGGTTGCTGAGGCAACGAACTGGTTCGATCATCAACGTATCGTCGGTTTCAGGGATTTCCGGCAACGCTGGGCAATCGAACTACGCGGCGGCGAAGGCTGGCTTGATCGGACTGACCAAGTCGGTGGCACGTGAGCTCGCCGAACGTGGCGTGCGTTGCAACGCCGTCGCGCCCGGTGTGATCAACACGGACATGGCTATCAACCTTGTGCAGGACGACCAGACGACACATATCCCGATGCGCCGTGTTGGATTGCCCGAGGAAGTTGCGGGGGTGGTCTCATTCCTCGCCGGGTCCGATAGCACTTATGTCACCGGTACGGTCGTTCGGGTCGACGGCGGTCTGGCGATGTGATGTTGTGTAGTTGGAGGTTTCAACGGTCAGGGCGGTTACAAGAAGGTTGTGCGAGCAGTCCCATGTCCCTTGCAACGATCGACCCTGCAACTCGGGTGGAAGGTGCGACCGGTGCAATCTGGCACAAAAGGTGTGGTCCAGCTTGAACGTGATCTCGCCATCGTCGAATCCGAGCCACGTTTTTGCCAGCGGATACCACGCCTTGAAAACGGATTCTTTGGCACTGAACATCAACCGTTCCCATGCGACGCCAGGCTGTACTTCGGCCAAAGCACTCGCGTGATGCATCTCCGCTGGAGAGAGGACACTGGAGCGAATACGGGGGGGAAGCGGTGAGTTGGGCTCTGCATCGATTCCGAGCGAGTGGAAATCGCTGGCACGAGCCACTGTCGCGGCTCGATAGCCCTGGCAATGAGTCATTGCACCGACGATCCCGGTGGGCCAGGTCGGTTCTCCTCGTGGTCCCGGTACTTGCACTGGACGACGAAGATCGAGCCTCTCTAGCGCCAAGCGCGCGCACGCTCGCACGGTCGTGAATTCTCGTACTCGCTTGTTCACAGCGCGGGCGATGAAGTGCTCTTCTTCTGGATAGAGTATTTCTGTGACGTCATCGCATAGTTCGACGGCAACTACATTTTTCGGGAGCAAACGGGGTAGGACGTTCGGTGTGAGGGGCATGTCCGCCTTTCCCGATCGGTCGAAGACGCCGAATCAGGGTCTTCCAGCGTTACGTTTCGACAGCAGGCGTCCTGTCGTCGAGAGTCAGAACTTCTAGCCATAAGGATACGGTATGAGCGTCTATACGGGGCATATCACCAGTCCATCTCATCCTGAGGATTCAGATCCGGCTTCCTTGGGTTCGGAGCGGTTCCGCACGGATTTCGGAGTCAGGATGCCCTATATGGTCGGGGCAATGTATAAGGCCATCTCGTCGGTTTCAATGGTGACTGAGTGCGCCCGTGCTGGCATCCTTGTCAGCTATGGGACGGGCGGCCTGACCCTCGCTGAGGCGCGTGACGGGATCCGCCAGATTCGTGCGGCTGCCGGTTCCGAGGCCCCCTTTGCTGTGAGCTACATGGCCCCGCTGAACCATCCTGAGCGTGAAGTTTCGTTCGTTGACATGCTGTTGGCAGAAAACGTCAAGCTGGTGGAGGCAGGTGCGTTCATTGAGGTCACTGACCAACTGATCCGTTATCGTGCGATGGGCCTGCATCGATCTTCCACTGGCGAGATCATCCCCGAACACAAGGTCATTGCCAAGCTGTCCCACCCAGAGGTGGCTCGACAGTTCGTGCTGCCACCTAAACAACGCAGGCTTGATCGGCTTGTTGCCGAAGAGATCATCACCCCTGAACAAGCAGATTTGGTCGTACACGTGCCGCTCGCCGACGCCATCACGGTGGAAGGCGATTCTGGTGGCCATACGGATGGGGCGGTTCTCGTCGCTGCCTTCCCTGCGATTGCTCGTCTTGTGCGTTCGTTGGAGATGGAAGTCTCCTTCCCACATCCGATTCTCATGGGGGCGGCTGGCGGGTTGGGATGCCCTGAGAGCATCGCAGCGGCCTTTGCCATGGGTGCTGACTATGTCGTTACTGGCTCGATCAATCAATGTACTCACGAAGCTGGCACGTCGGACTTGACCAAGGAATTGCTGGCCTCTTTGTCATTCCAGGACACCCGCAAGTGCATAGCGGGCGATATGTTCGAGGTCGGAGGGATTGTTCAGGTGGTCCGCCGAGGGCTGTTGTTCCCGGCACGTGCTCAGATGTTGCATGATGTCTATCTGAATACCCCTAGCCTAGAAGCCATAGATCCGGCAGTGCGCTCAAAATTGGAGCACCAGATCTTCAAGCAGCCTATTTCTCATGTGAAAGAATCAGTCCGCAGACACGTCTCGTCTGAGCGCTGGGTAGTCTGCGAGCGTGACCCTAAGGTCATGCTTGCTTCGGTGATGAAATGGTATTTCGCGCGCGCCACGCGGGCTGCGATCGACGGCGACGAGGATTGGCGTGCCGACCTTCAGATTCAGTGTGGCCCCGCGATGGGTGCGTTTAACGCATGGGCTCAGGGTACGGACCTGGAGGATTGGCGTGCACGGGGGGTAGTCACTATCGCTGAGCGGCTGATGACCGTTGCCGCGCAGTACGGTCCTCTTGCTCAGTCGACCTGATAATGCAAGGGTGAGTCGCCCCGAGTTTGGTCGAGGGCGTGTTATGCCGTGCTGACGAGTGGCGGGGCGGGTTGGTAGTCAGCGTAGTAGTTGCCTTGATAGGTGGTTGTGGGTAGGTCGTCGCAGTGGCCTGGAGGCGCCGAGTATTATACCAGTCGACCCAGGTCAAGGTGACGAGTTCGACAGTCTCAGTGGAGCGCCAAGGGCCCTTCGACCAGATCAGCTCCTTCTTGTAGAGACGATTCCCAGCCTCGGCGGCGGCGTTCGCGTAAGAGTTCCCGACAGTGTGAACTGCTTCCCAGAAGTTGGACTGAGAAATCAGTTCCTTCTTCTGGGGAGTTTTTGGATGCTTGTAGTCCGCTGTCGGAGGGGCAGCGTTTTGTGGCCGTAGAGTGTTGTTTCCTAGCTGGGTGTTGTCTCTCTTTAGATCAATTGAGCTGATCTTATGACCTCCGTGGGATAATTGGATCTTCACAGGTGAGGGTGTAGGCAATGGTAATTGCCCCGTGTTGGACAGGGGCCGAGGTTATTGGATGATGGGAGTTCCTACACTGCCTCACCAAAGACCTCGATATGCCCCAATGTAGCTACATCACCCCTGATCTGCCCATGTTCTGCCGCTTGGTCGACCCCGGCTTGTGGGTTATCGGCCAGCATCTCAGCCCTGAACGCGCCATCCTGTTGTGTCGCCCGGCCCACGCCGGGTTACTGGTGTCATCGCTGCGGTCGCCATGGATCACTACGTGACAGCGTGACCCGTGAACTGGCACATGCCCCGTTCGGCTGACACCTCACCATCCTGCGGGTCCGTCTGCGCCGCTATCAGCACCGGCTGCGGACATGTCTGGCGCCAAGACCTGTCGAGCGCGGCGCAGCCGCGCTCGTGCTTGTCCACGGGCGCGCTGCGATGGTCGTCGGAAGCGCTCGTGGACAACCACCTGTCCATGAACCGCATCGCTGCTGGGCATAGTGTTACCTGAAACACCGCCAACGATGCCTTCTTGGCCGAAGGACACCGGCTGCTGACCGACAAACCCGGCCGACTCGACAATGTGGTCGGGGCGGATGAGCACGTGTGGCGTCACACCCGCTGCGGGGACAAGTACATCACCGTGGTCATCGACCTCACCCCTGTCAGCATTGGCAACGGGCCCAGCCGGTTGTTGGCGATGGTTGAAGGCCGGTCGAAACAGTCCTTCAAGACCTGGCTCGCAACCCAACCCCAGGCCTGGTGCGACGGGGTAAGGATCGTAGATGGGTTTACCGGCTTTAAGACGGCGCCACGGGAGAGATTCCGAAAGTGATCACGGTGATGGCCCCCCTCCACGTGATCCGGCTGGCCGGCGACGCACTCGACCTGTGTCGACGTCGGGTCCAGGCCGAGCTCCATGGCACGCGCGGACGCAAGCACCATCCGCTCTACCAAGCTCGCCGAACTCTTCACACCGGCGCTGGTCTTTTGACTGACAAGCAGAAAGGTCGGCTCGACGCTTTGCTCGTTAATGACTGGCATGTCGAGGTTGAAGCCACCTGGGGCGTCTACCAGACCATGATCGCCGCCTACCGCACCACTGTGAGATCCGAAGACAAGACGCCATGGCCAAGCTCATTGGCGCGCTTGGCAAGCCCATCTCCACGGCCCTGGTCGAAGTCGCCAAGCTCGACCGCACCCTGGCCAAGCGACGCGACGACATCCTCGCATTCTTCGACTACCAAGGTTCCAGCAACGGCCCCACCGAAGCGATCAACCGACGTCTGGAACATCTGCGCGGCACCGTCCTTGAGTTCCGGAACCCGACCCACTATATCGCCAGAAGCCTGCTCGAAGTCGGCGGGTTCAGACCGGCCCTTCACCCCCGGATTGTGAAGAGCCGCGCAACCCCAGATCTGGAAAATCTGCCCACTTTCAATTCCATGAGCACTACGAACGTAGCCCTGGGCCACCTCGGTGCCAGACACTGGCTTAAAGCCGACAAAAGAGGGTCCGAATGCCTTACGAGCTTCCTTGAGCATCGTCGGACTCACAGCATTAATCCTGATGCTCCGCGGTAAGGACGACACTGCAGCCCTGACGAAACCCTCAACCCCTGCGTTCGCCGCGGTAGCAATCAGGCTCCCTGGGACAGGGTGTTGGGTCAAGATGCCTGTCGTCATGGTAATCGAGCCACCGTCATTGAGGTACGGAAGGCAATAGACCACGGCATTGAGTTGAGCAAGCATCTTGCTGCTGATTCCCGCCTGGAAATTGTCCGCTGTGGCATCCTCGATGGAAACAAACGGGGCCGATCCCGTGGTTGTCGCAACAGCATCAACCCTACCTACTTTGTTGAACATCTCAGTGATAGAGGATAGATCTTCAAGATCTACTGATACTTCGGTACTACGACCGACGGTAATTACCTCATCGCCTAGCTCCTCAAATGCCGCAGCTGCCTTGGAGCCAATAGTTCCAGTGCCACCAATGATGAGTACACGCATGGCATCACCCTCTTGTAGGCGAAGCTTACGAGCAAGCATAAGTGCTGCTGGTATCGGTCTTTCCTACCGTCACGCTGGTCCTCACGACCGCCTTGGGAGCGGCATGGATGTGCACGCTGAGGCGGAAAACCCCTCAGCAGCAGATGACGTCACCGCCGACACGCTTGCGGTGAAGATATCCTTATCGCATGAGTCGACAGGTCGGTGTCCTCCTTTTCGACGGCTTCGAACTCCTCGACGTCTTCGGCCCGGTTGAACTGTGGAGTCGGTTGTCGGACCGGTACGAGGTGACGTTCTGCGCCGTCGAACCTGGCCCGGTTCACAGCAGTCAGGGGGCGGTGGTCATGGCCACCGAGGACATGGATGCCTCCGCCGGTCACGACATCGTCCTGATCCCAGGTGGAATGGGGACGCGATCCCTGGTTGACGATCGCTCCTTCCTGACCCGGCTGCGTGGATGGACTGCTCCCGCATCCATCATCTCGGCGGTGTGCACCGGATCCGCCTTGCTGGCCGCAGCTGGCCTGCTGGAGGGCTACCGGGCAACCTCGAACAAGCGGGCCTTCACCTGGGCGTCCTCCCATGGCCGGGACGTCAGGTGGGAGCCACGAGCACGATGGGTGCATGACCGTGATCGGTGGACCTCGTCAGGGGTTGCTGCAGGTATGGACATGACCGCAGCCCTCATCGCACATCTGGAGGGCAAGGAGACTGCCGAAAGGGTGCTTCGAGAGGTCGAGCTGGAGGTCCAGACGGACCCCGACCGCGATCCGTTCGCGTTCACAGACGATCCAGCAACTCCGTCAAGCTACCGATCGTCGTAGTGCTCGGGTAAGGCTCGGAGGACAGCAGGAATCCCTCGATCCCTGCGGCTCGCGCGGCGTCGATGTCAATGGGACGATCGCCCACTGCGATGACCTCGGACGGATCCAGCCCATGACGCTCCATGAGTACCAGATTCATCTGGGGGTCAGGTTTGCGTGCGAAACCATCAGGGGCGCACACGAGGTCGTCCACCTGCACTCCCAGGGCGTGGAAGAGGTTCTCGGCGCTGGCGCGATCACGATGGGTGGCGACGAGGTTGAGGCCACCGCCGCGCCGCACGGCCGCCATGACCTCTGCTGCTCCAGCCATCAGCGGGGCGGGATCGTGCGCCCACTTCTTCTTCAACAAGGTGTAGGCATCGTCGAGCAGCTCGGAAGAGACGTCATACTGTTCGACTAAGACCTCGATGGCGTGGGCTATCGACTCCGACCTCAGGTGCGCGACCTCGAAGAGCTGCTGCTCGGTCGGTTCGGGCCACACGACCTCTGCGAGTGTCTGGTCGACCTCCGGGTATGTGTCGACCAGCGTTCCGCCCATGTCCCAGATAATGCTCCGCACGTCTTCGAGTCTTGCAGATGTGCTGCGGTGACAACGACCATCCTCGCGTCTCGTCGGGGCAGGCGGGTAGCCTGCCCCGAGTGACCACACCCGACCGCGAACCTGACCCTTGGGCTATGCAGCTGGTATTGCTTCGTGACAAACGTTTTCCGGCGCGCGAAGTGGATGCCTGCGAGGCGGCTGCCCGCGCCGTCGTCTCCCTCCTTGACGATCCTCGGACGGCACCAGGGGGCCCGTGGCACGACGCCGTCCAGCAATGGTCGGACAAGCGCATCCGTAAGATCGTCCGGCGAGCTTCTGGGAAGAGATGGGACGACGTCCAGGCCCTCAACGGCGTCACCGTCAGTCAGTATCCACCGGCCGATGCCGCTCCCGGAACCGGGCCGGCGATGGTTCGGGCCTTCGTTCCGGCCCCTGTCCATCCGCAGCCCAGACAGATCGACAAGCTGCAGGTCTCCGGCACGAATCTGCCCGCAGACGGCCAGTCCGCCACCTCGGATTCCGTCGTCACCATCGAGATCAATCCCCGCACCACCATGACGACCGGCAAGGCCTGTGCCCAGTGCGGTCACGCCGCCCAGCTCGCTCACGAGGCTATGAGCACCGGCACTGACGATGACCGACGAGCGCTGGAGAACTGGCGTCGAGACGGCTTCCGTGTTCGCGTCGTCACCCCGACTGTCGCGCACTGGGATGCCGATATCGCTCGAGTGAGGGTCGTCGATGCCGGGTTCACGGAATTCGACGGCCCCACCGCGACCACCCGGGCACGGTGGTGACCCGGGTCACGTAGACTCGTGCCATGTCTCAGCTCTTGCTCACCGCGGTCGGCGCGGATCGCGCCGGACTCGTCTCCGACCTGTCCGGAATCATTGCCAGTCACGGCGCGAACTGGCTTGACAGTCGCATGGCTCGGCTTGCCGGTGCCTTCGCCGGAATCGTCCTCGTCGGCATCGAGGACTTCAAGGTCGAGGCTCTCAAGGACGACCTCGGAACCCTCGAGGCCAAGGGGCTGCGGGTCACCGTCACCGACACGACCGCACAGGATGACGAGGACGAGGCCGTCCTCGTGGTCCACCTCGTGGGCCACGACCATCCCGGCATCATCCACAAGGTGACGGTCACCATGGCCCGTCTCGGTGTCACTATCGATGACTTGTCCACCGGCCTGCGCGAGGCTCCGATGGGCGACGGCATCCTCTTCGAGGCCGAGGTGCAGTGCCGGATCACGAACGCGACGACCCTTGAGGATCTACGCTCGGAACTGGAATCCATTGCCACCGAGATCATGGTCGACATCGATCTGGTCGACCGTTCCTGATCCCGGGGCCGACGAGGAGGCCTTATGACGCGCATCCCTGGCACCGATCTGGACATCAGGCCGCTGGTGTTGGGAGCCAATACCTTCGGCTGGACTGCCGACGAGCACGACTCCCACGCCATCCTGGACGCCTTCCTCGGCGCCGGGGGCTCGCTGGTCGACACCGCTGACGGCTATTCCCACTGGGCCGAGGGGAATGTGGGCGGTGAATCAGAGACGATCATCGGATCATGGCTCGAGAAAGGCGGCCATCGCGACGACATCCTCATCGCGACGAAGGTGGCCACCCACCCCGAGTTCAGGGGGCTGTCCGCTGAGAACATCTCGGCTGCTGTCGATGCCTCCCTGGTGAGGCTCCACACCGACCACATCGATCTCTACTACGCCCATTACGACGACGACAACCAGCAGATCGAGGACATGGCCGTAGCTTTCGACAAGCTCGTCAAGGCTGGCAAGGTGCGTTGGGTCGGTCTGTCGAACTTCTCGGTGACCCGGGAGCAGAAGTGGCTCGAGGTGGCCGAGCACGAGGGGCTGGCGAGTCCGATCGCTCTGCAGCCTCAGTACAACCTGCTGCACCGCGCCGACGTCGAGGATCCCCAGGGGTACGGCCAGCTGGCCAGTGAGTACAATCTGGCCCTCTTCCCGTACTTCTCGCTGGCATCGGGCTTTCTGACCGGCAAGTACGCCACCCGTGACGACCTCCACGGTGTTGCCAGGGAATCGATGATGGCGGCGTACCTGCCTGACGACGAGCACGAAAAGGCGGCCTTCACGGTTCTCGACCAGCTGAGGGAGATCGCCGGTGACCACGGCGTCGAGGTGACGTCGGTCTCGTTGGCGTGGCTGATGGCCAAGGGTGTCACTGCACCGATCGCCTCGGCGCGCACCGTGGATCAACTCGGTCCGTTGCTCGCCGCCACCGATCTGACCTTGTCCCATGACGAGGTGTGTGCTTTGGACGCGGCGTCGGAGCTGTTCACTCGCGACTGAAAGCCGACCAGATCCTCGTGGTTGGAGGCTGAAGCCGCATAAAGTGCGAATATGGCCACTACTGCTTTCAAGGGACAAACCGTCAACACCGTCGCCGACCTGCCCCAGGTTGGATCCGATCTTCCGTCATTCACCCTCGTCAAGACCGATCTGTCGGAGCTGACCAGCGACGAGCTCAAGGGTGAGAAGCTCGTCCTCAACATCTTCCCGAGCCTCGACACCGGTGTCTGCGCGAAGAGCGTGCGCACCTTCAACGAGAAGGCTGCCGGACTCGACGACACCACCGTGCTGTGCGTTTCCCGTGACCTTCCCTTCGCCCAGGCCCGCTTCTGCGGCGCCGAGGGAATCGAGAACGTCGTCGTCGCCTCGGCCTTCCGCTCCCACTTCGGCAAGGATCTCGGCGTCACCCTCGCCGACGGCCCGATGCAGCACCTGCTGGCCCGCGCCGTCATCGTCGTGGACGCCGAGGGCAAGGTGGCCTACACCCAGCTGGTCGACGAGATCACCACCGAGCCCGACTACGATGCTGCTCTCGAGGCCGTCAAGAAGGCCTGATTCAAGCGCATTCCAGGGGCGTTCCGACGACATGCCGGGGCGCCCCTGCCTTCTGCCCTGGTTGACATACGGGGTATGGGCGAGGAGGTGTCCTGGAACGGTAGAGTGACCAAAACCGCGTCCAGAAGGGCGGGGCGCTCCTATCTGAGGACCACCATGGACGGCGAATTAAAGCGTGGGCTCTCCTCGCGCCACATGAACATGATCGCGATCGGCGGGGCTATCGGGACCGGCCTCTTCGTGGCATCCGGCGCCACCATCTCCCAGGCCGGACCGGGCGGAGCCCTGGTGGCCTACCTGGCCATGGGACTCATGGTCTTCCTGCTCATGCAGTCCCTGGGGGAGATGAGTTCCTATCTCCCGGTACCGGGAGCCTTCGAGACCTACGCGACCAGATTCGTCTCCCCGTCCTTCGGCTTCGCGCTGGGCTGGAATTATTGGTTCAACTGGGCCATCACGGTGGCCGCTGAGCTCGCTGCCGCCTCAATCGTCATGGCCTACTGGTGGCCAAGTGTGCCGTCATGGATGTGGTCAGCCGGGTTCCTGGCCCTGCTGTTCCTGCTGAACGTGTTGTCCGCGCGGGCCTATGGCGAGGGAGAGTTCTGGTTCGCCATCATCAAGGTGGCTGCAGTCCTCGTCTTCCTGGTCCTTGGCATCCTCATGATCGCGGGCATCATGGGCAACTCCCCGGGGGTCTCCAACTGGCATCACGGCGATGCCCCCTTCGTCCACGGCGTCGGCGGCATCATGACGGTTTTCCTCATCGCCGGATTCTCATTCCAGGGCACCGAGCTCATCGGTATCGCGGCGGGGGAGTCGAAGGATCCTGACACGGCCATTCCCAAGGCCACTAAGCAGATCTTCTGGCGGATCATGATCTTCTACATCGGCGCCGTCGCGGTCATCGGGCTGCTGTTGCCCTACACGGACCCGAACCTGCTTGCTGGCGAGGTGACCGACGTCGCCGTCAGTCCCTTCACCCTGGTACTGAAGCGAGCCGGAGTCGCCGCGGCCGCAGCCGTCATGAACGCCGTCATCCTCACCTCGGTGCTCTCAGCCGGCAACTCAGGTCTCTACGCCTCCACCCGGATGCTCTATGCCCTCGCGCGGGAGGGCAAGGCCCCCAGCATCCTCGGAACCACCAACCGACGCGGTGTCCCGGTGCCGGCACTCATCGTCACCACCCTCGTCGGTGCAGCCTGCTTCGCCGCGTCCTTGGTTGGTTCTGGCCAGGCCTACACCTGGTTGGTCAACATCTCCGGACTGTGTGGGTTCATCGCCTGGATTGGCATTGCGATATGTCACATCCAGTTCAGGCGCGCCTTCCTGGCACAGGGGCATGATTTGTCCGAATTGCCATATCAGGCGCGTTGGTACCCGGCCGGGCCGATCGTGGCCGGCGTCCTGTGCGTCATCGTCACCCTGGGGCAGGGCCGTGACGCCGTTCTCAGCGGTGACGTCACCGGCATGGTCGTCGCGTACATCACCATTCCGGTCTTCCTGGCGCTGTGGCTCGGTCACAAACTCGTCACCAAGGCGCCTCGTGCAGACCTTTCCACCGCAGACCTCGACCACGACTGACATGATGGAAGGGTTGCAGCGAAACGGCTGTGGCGACGGCGAACGGAGGCATCATGGCTCGACGTCCGGGATGGGTTGATCATCTCATCGGTTGGCACGTCTATCCCCTGGGGTTCGTGGGAGCTCCCAAGCGGCTCCAATCCGGCGAGGTCAGCCATCGCCTCGGACATCTGGAAGCCTGGCTCGACCACGCGGTCTCCCTCGGGTGTTCAGGCCTGGCACTGGGGCCGATCTTCGCCTCGGCCAGCCATGGTTACGACACCTTGGACTATTTCGCCGTCGATCCTCGCCTCGGCGACGACACCGACTTCGACCACCTTGTCCATGCCGCTCACTCCCGTGGCCTGTCGGTACTGCTTGACGGGGTGTTCAACCACGTTTCGAGTCGTAACCAGGTCGTGCAGGATGCCCTGGTGGCCGGGCCGGACACCGATGCCGGACGGATGGTCCGCTGGCGTGACGGTCAGCCCGACGTCTTCGAGGGCCACGGTGACCTCGTCGCCCTCAACCATGACGACCCCGCCGTTCGTGACCTCGTCACCCGGGTCATGAACCACTGGTCTGACCGCGGTGTTGACGGTTGGCGACTCGACGCCGCCTACTCCGTCAATCCGGAGTTCTGGGCTGCGGTCCTGCCGTCGGTGCGTGCGGAGCACCCCGACGTGTGGGTCTTCGGCGAGGTCATCCATGGCGATTATGCGGGAATCGTCAAGGCCTCCGGTATGGACTCGGTAACCCAGTACGAGCTGTGGAAGGCAATCTGGTCGTCCATCGAATCCCGTAATTTCTTCGAGCTCGATCATGCCCTGGGACGTCACAACGAGTTTTTCGATGCCTTCACCCCGATGACCTTCGTCGGCAACCACGACGTCACCCGCATCGCCTCGAAGGTGGGGCAGGATGGTGCGATGGCCGCGACCGCGGTGCTGGCCACCATTGGCGGCGTCCCGCTCATCTACTACGGGGATGAGCTGGCATACCGCGGCATCAAGGAGGAGAGGTTCGGGGGTGACGACGACATCCGTCCGGTGTTCCCGGCCAGCCCGACGGAGCTGTCCAACCTTGGCGCCGAGACTCTGCGTGCTCACCAGGATCTGCTCGGTCTGCGGCGACGTCATCCCTGGCTCGTCGACGCCCGTACCGAGTCCCTCGACCTGACCAACGAGCGCTATGTCTACCGCAGTGGTGTCCCTGGGGTGGAGCCCCTCATCGTCGAGCTCGATGTGCGCGACGGATGCTCGGCCCTCATCCGCGAGGCGGGTCAGGTCATCTGGTCCAGCCGGACCTGAGACTCAGTCGCCGCCGAAGAGGTCTCGGGTGTAGACCTTCTCGGCGACGTCAGCCAGCTCGGGGGACATCCGATTGGCGATGATGACGTCGCAGTCGGCCTTGAAGGAGTCAAGGTCTCTGGTGACCTTCGAGCGGAAGAACTCATCCCCCTCGAAGGTCGGCTCATAGACGACGACCTCGATGCCCTTGGCCTTGATGCGCTTCATGACCCCTTGGATCGAGGAGGAGCGGAAGTTGTCCGAGCCGGCCTTCATGACCAGTCGGAAGATACCCACCCGCTTCGGATTCCTGGCGATGATGTCGGAGGCGATGAAGTCCTTGCGCACCGTGTTGGAGTCGACGATGGCTTGAATGAGGGTCTGGGGGACATCCTGGTAGTTGGCCAGTAGCTGACGGGTGTCCTTGGGCAGACAGTAACCGCCGTAACCGAAGGACGGGTTGTTGTAGTGGTTGCCGATGCGCGGATCCAGGCACACCCCGTCAATGACCTGACGGGTGGACAGCCCACGCTGGGAAGCGTAGGTGTCGAGCTCGTTGAAGAAGGAGACCCGCATCGCCAGGTAGGTGTTGGCGAACAGCTTGATGGCCTCTGCCTCGGTGGCCCCGACGAAGAGTACGGGGATGTCGGTGTCGACGGCCCCGGCAGTCATGAGGTCGGCGAAGAGGTGGGCCTTAGCCGAGTCCGATCCGACGACGATCCGTGACGGATGGACGTTGTCGTAGAGGGCCTTGCCCTCGCGGAGGAACTCAGGGGAGAAGATGACGTCGAGTCCGGGGCGCTCCTTGCGAACCCCCTCGACGAATCCCACCGGAATTGTCGACTTGATGACGATGGTCGCCTCGGGGGCGAGCTCCTGTACCAGGTCGAGGACTCCGTCGACGCTCGAGGTGTCGAAATAATTCTGGTCAGGGTCATAGTTCGTCGGGGTGGCGATAATGACGAAGTCCGCCCCCCGGTACGCGTCCTGCGGATCAGTGGTGGCACGCAGGTCCAAGTCGTGGTGAGCCAGGTACTCCGCGATCAGAGGATCGACGATCGTCGTCTGTCCGTTGTTGACCATCGAGACGCGTTCAGCGTCGATGTCGACAGCAACGACACGGTTGTGCTGGGCGAGCAACACTGCATTGGCCATGCCGACATAGCCCAGTCCTGCGACAGCGATTTTCACGGGCACTCCCAGATAGCTGTGTGCGACGGTATGAATGCTGGCCGTTGCACATGGACCACCATCATCTTAGACGTGTGCGTTGTGGTGTCTGGAGGTTGCCCGTCGGGGAATGCTCTTACTCCCTGACGTCTCCTGTTTCTGGGGTGCCCCTGTGAAGCCGTGGCGGGTGATGACGAGTAGTCGCTGTCGTATTTCGTGTATCCGTAGCCGTACGCCGATTCGCCGTATCTCAGATGCGACAGTTTCGAGGAGTCGGCACGGTTCAGGACGATGCCCGAGACCATGCCTCCTGCGTTCTCGATGGAGGAAACTGTGCTTTCAACCTGGTCGACGGTCGTGTGTCCGACCTGGGCCACAACGATGACGGTGTCTGCCAACCGGGAGAGAATCACGGAGTCAGTGACGGGCAGCACTGGCGGGGCATCCACCACTAAGTTCTCTTGCGGCCAGGCTGTGTGATAAGCGCAATGAGGACGTCGGTATGGTTGAGACGGTTTTGTCCGGGGTGAGCTGTCTGGGAGGAACTATGGACACCATCACCATCACCGTTGATGACGGAGCCGACGTCGACGTCCTTGTCTGGCGTCCTGAGGCTGTGTCGGGGCGCCCCATCAAGGGCTTGGTGCAGTTCTGCCACGGTATGGCCGAGTACGCGGCTCGCTATGACGAGGTCGCCCAGGTGCTTGCGGCCGACGGCTGGCTCGTCGTGGCGAACGACCACCGTGGACACGGGCCGCGTGCTGCCGCCACAGGAGAACTCGGAACCACGTCTGATCGTGGCTACCACCAGATGCTCGACGATCTGTCCGCCGTCGCTGACCACTTCATGGCTAGGTTGGAGGGGAAGCCGTGGTTCCTCGTCGGACACTCGATGGGGTCGTTCCTTGCTCGTGTCCTGGCCGTTCGTCGGGGACGCGAGATGACCGGCCTGGTCATCATCGGCACTGGCTCCTCCCTGGGGCCGTTGAGCACTGTCGCTACCGGGCTGGCCCAGGCCCAGGTGCTCATGGTGGGGGAAGACTCCCGCAGCCCACTGCTCAACACCCTGTCCTTCGGGTCCTTCAACCGGGCCTTCCTGCCGGCTCGCACCGACTACGACTGGTTGTCCCGAGACGCTCGCGTCGTGGACGCCTACAACGACGACCCGCTGTGCGGTTTCGTCTGCACCGCAGCCTTCTACCGCGAACTCGTCCGGCTTATCGAACTCGCCAACTCCACCGAGATCTTCCGAGCGACTCCACCGGCACTTCCCATTCTGCTGATGTCGGGCGCCAAGGACCCGGTGGGGGACTCCGGCAGGGGAGTGCGCCAGGTCGCGCGTCAGTTGCGCGACTCGGGCTCGCGTGAGGTGGACCTCGTTCTCTACCCCGGGGCGCGCCACGAGATCCTCAATGAGGTGAACCGTCGACATGTCCACGCCCACCTGCGCGACTGGATTGATGCCGTCGCCGCCCGACCCGGGACCTTGCAGGTTCGGAAAGCACGGTGAAAGGCCGCTCACGTTCGTTTCGCACAATCGTGCACATGCACCCCCAGTGCGCTATGCCGATTGTGCGCAGCCTAGTATCGTAGGTGCTGGTGCCGAGGAATCCCGTCCGGGGTTTCAAGGCGGTAAGAGGGAATCCGGTGAAACTCCGGAACTGCCCCGCAGCGGTGAGTGGGAACGACATCACCATCGTCGCCCATCTGGTTCTCGGACCGGGTGGACGTCGATCAAGCACTGGGCTTCGGTCTGGGAAGCGGTGACGTAGGACTCGTCGGCAGACGAGGTGCCCATGAGTCCGAATACCTGCCAGAGCGTGTGGTGCACCCGCGTGTGCCACAGCGTCCGAGGTCTCGAGGGCCGGCCGAGGTCGTCCAACCATCCACAGCGGAGCAGGAGTCTGACGAATGACTGATCCTGACAACCTCGCATCCAAGCCCGTCGAGGACAGGATGCCCGAGGAGTTGAGCCTGGCCGGGGACTTCCCGAAGGTCACCCACGAACAGTGGGAGGACGCGGTCCTCAAAGTCTTGAACCGGGGTCGCCCCGAGGGCAAGGAACTCAACATCGAGCAGGGAATGAAGCGCCTCGAGCCGACCACGGTCGACGGCATCCAGATCGAGCCGATGTACCGGCGTCAGGATGCCTCCGAGAAGCTCGGCGCCCCGGGCGTGCCGCCCTTTACCCGTGGCACGACGGTCCGTGACGGCAGCATGGACGCGTGGGACGTCCGAGCCCTTCACGAGGATCCCGACGTCGAGTTCACCAAGAAGGCCGTCATCGCTGACCTCGAGCGTGGCGTGACGTCCCTGTGGCTGCGCGTCGGTGCCGACGCCATCAACCCCGAGGACATCGCCGGCGATCTCAAGGACGTGCTGCTGGACCTGGCCAAGGTCGAGGTCTCCAGCCGCGACGACCAGGAGGCTGCCGCCGAGGCCCTCCTCAAGGTCTACGCCGATTCCAAGATCGAGCCCGACAAACTGTCGTTCAACCTCGGTCTGGACCCGATCGGTTTCGCCGCCCTCAACGGTGGCACCCCGGATCTGTCCGGCATGGGCGAGTGGGTCAGGAAGATCGAGAAGTACAAGAACTCCCGCGCCTTCGTCGTTGACGCCACGATCTACCACAATGCTGGTGCCGGCGACGTGCATGAGCTCGCCTGGGCCATCGCCACCGGCGTCGAGTATGTCCGCGCTCTCATGGAGCAGGGACTGACCGCCGAGCAGGCGTTCGACGCCATCAACTTCCGGGTGTCCGCCACCCACGACCAGTTCCTGACCATCTGCCGTCTGCGCGCCCTGCGCACCCTGTGGAACCGTGTCGGTGAGGTCTTCGAGGTGCCGGCCGCCAAGCGTGGTGCCCGTCAGGAGGCCGTCACCAGCTGGCGTGAGCTGACCCGTGACGATCCCTACGTCAACATCTTGCGAGGCACCATCTCGACCTTCGGTGCTGCTGTCGGTGGTGCCGAGGCCGTCACGACCCTGCCCTTCGATGCCGCCATCGGCCTGCCGAAGAGCGACTTCTCGCGTCGTATCGCCCGCAACACTGGCATCATCCTCGCCGAGGAGTCCAACATCGGTCGCGCCAATGACCCGGCTGGTGGCTCCTTCTACGTTGAGGCTCTGACTAAGAAGCTGGAAGAAGCCGCTTGGGTCGAGTTCCAGGCTGTCGAGGCTGCCGGTGGCATGGCCGCCGCCGTGACCGGCGACCACGTCCGCACCGAGCTCGACAAGCTGAATGCCGAGCGCGCCAAGCGTCTGGCGACCCGCAAGCAGCCGATCACGGCCGTCAGCGAGTTCCCGCTGCTCGACGCCAAGACGGTCGAGACCAAGCCGTACCCCGAAACTGCCGAGCGCAACGGGCTGGAGTGGCGCCGCGACGCCGAGATCTTCGAGGCCCTCGTTGATCGTTCCGCCACCTGCTCCGAGCGTCCGAAGGTTTTCCTGGCTTGCCTGGGAACCCGTCGTGACTTCGGTCCTCGCGAGGGATTCTCCGCCCCGGTGTGGCACATCGCCGGCATGGAGACCCCGGAGTGCGAGGGAGGCACCACTGAAGAGGTCGTCAAGGCCTTCAAGGAGTCCGGTGCCGAGGTCGCTGACCTGTGTTCGAACGCCAAGACCTACGCGGCCCAGGGCCTCGAGGTCGCCAAGGCCCTCAAGGAGGCTGGCGCCAAGCTGGTCTACCTGTCGGGTGCCTTCAAGGAATTTGGTGATGACGCTGCCGAGGCCGAGAAGGTCGTCGACGGGCGCATCTACCTCGGAATGGACGTCGTTGACGTCCTGACCACCACTCTGGACACGTTGGGAGTTGCCAAGTGACCACCCTGCCTCGTTTCGATTCCATCAACCTCGGAGACTCTCCGGTCCCCGCGGACGCACAGGAGCAGTTCGCCAAGTTGGCCGCCGCCGCTGGTGAGCAGGAGCCCTGGACCACTCCGGAGCAGATTCCGGTTGGCCACCTGTACTCCGAGGACGTCTACGCTGACATGGACTGGCTGGACACCTACGCCGGTCTGCCGCCCTTCACCCACGGCCCGTACGCCACCATGTACGCCTTCCGTCCGTGGACGATTCGTCAGTACGCCGGATTCTCCACCGCCAAGGAGTCCAACGCGTTCTACCGCCGTAACCTGGCCGCTGGTCAGAAGGGTCTGTCGGTCGCCTTCGACCTGCCGACCCACCGTGGTTACGACTCCGACAACCCGCGTGTTCCCGGTGACGTCGGCATGGCTGGTGTGGCTGTGGACTCCATCCTGGACATGCGTGAGCTTTTCGCGGGTATTCCGCTGGACCGCATGTCGGTGTCCATGACGATGAACGGCGCCGTGTTGCCGATTCTCGCCCTGTACGTTGTGACCGCCGAGGAGCAGGGCGCCAAGCCCGAGCAGCTCGCCGGAACGATCCAGAACGACATCCTCAAGGAGTTCATGGTTCGTAACACGTACATCTACCCGCCGCTGCCCTCGATGCGGATCATCTCCGACATCTTCGCCTTCACCAGCGCGAACATGCCGAAGTGGAACTCCATCTCCATCTCCGGCTACCACATGCAGGAGGCCGGCGCGACCGCCGACATCGAGATGGCCTACACCCTGGCCGACGGAGTCGACTACATCCGCGCTGGCGAGTCGGTGGGCCTGAAGGTCGACCAGTTCGCACCGCGTCTGTCCTTCTTCTGGGCCATTGGCACCAACTTCTTCATGGAGGTCGCCAAGATGCGCGCGGCTCGCATGCTGTGGGCCAAGCTCGTCAACCAGTTCGGGCCTAAGAACCCGAAGTCCATGAGCCTGCGTACCCACTCGCAGACCTCTGGCTGGTCGCTGACCGCTCAGGACGTGTACAACAACGTCATCCGTACCTGTGTGGAGGCCATGGGAGCCACCCAGGGACACACCCAGTCCCTGCACACCAACTCCCTCGACGAGGCCATCGCCCTGCCGACAGACTTCTCCGCTCGTATCGCTCGAAACACCCAGCTGTTCATCCAGCAGGAGTCGGGCACCTGCCGCGTCATCGATCCCTGGAGCGGTTCCGCCTACGTCGAGAAGCTCACCCTCGAGCTGGCTCGCAAGGCCTGGGCCCACATCCAGGAGGTCGAGAAGGCCGGCGGTATGGCCAAGGCCATCGAGAAGGGCATCCCGAAGATGCGTATCGAGGAGGCCGCTGCCCGTACCCAGGCCCGTATCGACTCCGGTCGTCAGCCCCTCATCGGCGTCAACAAGTACCGTCTCGATGAGGAAGAGGATCTCGAGGTCCTCAAGGTCGACAACACCCAGGTGCTCAAGGAACAGAAGGCCAAGCTCGAGCAGCTTCGCGCCAACCGTGACGAGGAGGCCTGCCAGGCTGCTCTGGAGAAGCTCACCTGGGCTGCTGCCAACCCGGACCCGAGCGATCCCGACCGCAACCTGCTCAAGCTGTGCATCGACGCCGGTCGCGCCAACGCCTCCGTCGGCGAGATGTCCGACGCAATGGAGAAGGTCTTCGGGCGCTACACCGCTCAGATCCGTACCATTGAGGGCGTGTACAGCAAGGCAGCCGGTAGCACCGAGTCGACCAAGAAGGTCCACGACCTCATCAAGAAGTTCGAGGAGAAGGAAGGCCGTCGTCCTCGCATCATGATCGCGAAGATGGGTCAGGATGGTCACGACCGTGGCCAGAAGGTCGTCGCGACCGCCTACGCGGACCTCGGCATGGACGTCGACGTCGGCCCGCTGTTCCAGACCCCTGAGGAGACCGCTCGACAGGCTGTCGAGGGCGACGTCCACGTCGTCGGTGTCTCCTCGTTGGCCGCCGGACACCTCACCCTGGTGCCGGCCCTGCGCAAGGAACTGGACAAGCTTGGCCGCTCCGACATCATGATCGTTGTTGGTGGCGTCATCCCGACCCAGGACTTCCAGGAGCTCAAGGATGACGGCGCAGCCGCCATCTACCCACCTGGCACCGTCATCCCGGACGCTGCCATCGAGCTGATGGAGAAGCTCCTCGCCG
Organism: Cutibacterium sp. LaCa_255; assembly: GCF_057458005.1. Classification (NCBI taxonomy): domain Bacteria; kingdom Bacillati; phylum Actinomycetota; class Actinomycetes; order Propionibacteriales; family Propionibacteriaceae; genus Cutibacterium; species Cutibacterium sp. LaCa_255. Next base: position 756,644 of record NZ_CP190956.1, read on the forward strand.
CTCACAGCGACGACTGAGACTGGATCGGTCCACGAGACTGAAGGATTGGCCCCTGGAACCCCGCGAGGTTCCAGGGGCCACCGTCATACGGACCTGAAAGCCACTGGGTATGAGCCCTCCGCCATGAACGTTGTCCGTGGGCGGTACGGTAGACGTACCCACCCGATGAAGGAAATGGTGATCATGCCGATCGACGTCCCCGAACTGGTTGAGCAAGTCCTGGCCGGGAGCCGCCAGCACATTGCCAAAGCGCTGACTCTGGTGGAGTCGAGCAAACCGGCACATCGCGAGAAGGCACGCGAGATGTTGCGCCTGCTGGCTCCTCACACTGGTGACGCCATCCGTGTCGGTATCTCGGGTGTTCCCGGCGCCGGTAAGTCGACCTTCATCAATGTCATGGGCACCAAGCTCATCGACGAGTTCAACTACAAGGTTGCCGTCCTGGCCGTCGACCCTTCCTCGACCCGCACCGGCGGTTCGATCCTCGGTGACCGCACCCGCATGGGGGATCTGTGCAACCGTGACGAGGCATTCGTGCGCCCGTCACCCTCCGGCGGTCACCTGGGTGGCGTCGCCCGGGCCACGCGTGAGGCCATGATCGTCATGGAGGCGGCTGGTTACAACGTGGTCCTCGTCGAGACCGTCGGTGTCGGACAGTCCGAGGTCGCCGTGGCAGGCATGGTCGACACTTTCCTCATGCTTTCCGTCGCGGGTACCGGCGACCAGCTGCAGGGCATCAAGAAGGGCATCCTGGAACTGGCGGACGTCGTTGCGGTCAACAAGGCCGATGGCGACAATGCCGGCAATGCGCGTGTCTCCGCTCGTGATCTCTCGATCGCCATGAAGCTCGTGTCCTCCGACGCCGACAAGCGCCGCGTCCCGGTCCTCACCTGCTCCTCGTACACCAAGGAAGGGCTCGACGACGTCTGGCAGGCGATCCTCGATCACCGCGCCTACCTCGAGAAGGACGGGTCCCTGCAAGCCCGTCGTGTCGAGCAGCAGCGTGAGTGGCTGTGGAACATGGTCCGCAACGAGATTCTCGAGTCACTGGACACTGATCCGTCCGTCCAGCAGGTTGCCGAGAAGATCGAGGCCGGGTTGGGCACGGAGGCCACCAACGCCTTGGAGGGGGCCGAGCAGATCCTGCGCGCCTTCGCTCATGCCGTCCCGGGGCTGCCGTGGGCTCAGGGAGAGATGACCAGCGGTTCCTGATCTGACGTCGTCCCAGAAACGACCGGCCGGGGGTGCTTCGCGCTCCCGGCCTTGTCATGCCTGGATGGCCGGCACATATGGAGCTGAAGCTAATCCGGTTTTGTTTCAGAAAGATTTCTCGACCGTCATGTGAGAAGTTTTGACGTCATGACCAGGAGGTGACCCCTTGTCACCTTAGGTTCATTCCACCTTCAACAAACCGAGAGGAATGGACATGGCATCACGTCGTACGTCGACCTTGCTGCTCTGTGCGATCACTGGCGCTTCCCTTGCCGCGACCGCCGTCCCCAGCAACGCCGCTCCCGGCTTCACCACCTCACCGCTGCGCACCTCCGCATCCACGCAGACCACCAGTGGATTCGTCGTCCATCTCAAGGACGACTCGACTTCCGCTCAGGGCATGTCCCGCGCAGCTCGTACCAGCTCCGCCATGCGGGCCAGCTCGACCTCCTTGCGTGGAGCCGTCGATCACGCCGCCAAGGCCCGTGGCGCCCACGTCACGGCACCCCTGGCTCGAGCCAACGACTCGATGTCGATCCGCGTCTCCAGGGGACTCGACTCCAAGGCCGTCAAGGCTTTCATCTCGGAGATTGAGCGCAACCCTGAGGTGGAATCCGTCGAGCCGATCCTCCACATGTCGATCAACGAGCAGACCGGCAAGAAGGTTCGCACCACTGCAGCGGCGTCCGCCCCGAACGACGAGTACTGGAACCGTCAGTGGGGCCTGAACTCCGAGAAGGGCATCGACGCCCCGGGAGCGTGGTCGACCAGCACCGGTTCCGGCGTGACGGTGGCCGTCATCGACTCCGGCATCACCCAGCATCCTGACCTGGCTGGCAAGATCCTGCCGGGTTACGACTTCATCTCTGACGGTCGCATTGCGGGTGACGGAGACGGCCGAGACAACGATCCTTCCGACGAAGGCGACTGGACCCTCGCCGGTACCTGCACCCGCCGTGACGTCGATTCCTCCTGGCACGGCAGCCACGTGGCCGGTGTCATTGGAGCCGCGACGAACAACGGCATGGGCATCGCTGGTGCCGCTCCTGACGCCCAGATCCTGCCCGTCCGCGCCCTGGGCCACTGCGGTGGCACTGACGTCGACATCGCCGACGCCATAACCTGGGCCTCCGGCGGTTACGTTCCGGGAGTTCCTACCAACAGCCACCCCGCCCAGGTCATCAACATGAGCCTTGGTGGCCGTTCCAACTACTGCCCGACGAGCTACCAGCGAGCCATTGACAACGCCAGGTCTCGTGGTGCCACGATCGTTGTCGCCGCTGGTAACGAGTCGATGGATGCCAGCCGTTCGACCCCCGGTAACTGCCGTGGCGTCATCGTCGTCGGAGCGACCGGCCAGACCGGCGCTCAGTCTTACTTCTCGAACTACGGTTCGACCGTCGACGTCTCCGCTCCCGGCGGTGACGACCGCACCGGTGACCTGATCCTGTCGACGGTCAACAGTGGTAGGAGGACGCCGCAGTCCCCGGCCTACGGCTACATGGAGGGCACCTCTCAGGCCACCCCGCACGTGGCTGCGATCGCCGCCCTCATGCTGTCCACCAACCCGAACCTCACCCCGTCTCAGGTTGAGTCGATCCTCAAGCAGTCGGTGAAGCCGGCTCGCTGCTATTCAGGATGTGGGACCGGCATCGTCGATGCCCGCAAGGCTGTTCAGACAGCCAGATACGCCTGATCCTCAGCGTCCACTGAGAACAGAACGTGGCCCGGACCATGTGGTCCGGGCCACGTGTCGTGTTGGGGGCGTGATCACCAAGGGACGTCGGGTTCAGTGAGGTCGACGGTCTCGGTGACGGTCTGGCCGCCGCTGGTCACGCCCACCTCGTCGCCGGGGTGAAGCTGGCGTCCGCGTCGAGTCTCGACCTCGCCGTTGACGCTGACCTGCCCCGACGCGATGAGTTCGCGAGCCTGACCGCCAGTGTCGGCGAGGTTGGCGAACTTGAGGTACTGGCCGAGCCTGATCATCTGGTCGTCATGCACACCGTCAGTCTGTCACCCGGACCCGACACCTCACAGCACCGAGTCGATGAATCCCTGCAGCCGCTCCGACTTCGGGTGATTGATGACGTCATCGGGAGAACCGGCCTCGACGACGACGCCGTCGTCCATGAAGACGACGTGGTCGGCGACCTCGCGGGCAAATCCCATCTCGTGGGTGACGACGATCATCGTCATGCCCTCGCGGGCGAGGTCCTTGAGGACACTGAGCACCTCCCCGACGAGCTCGGGGTCAAGGGCTGAGGTTGGCTCGTCGAAGAGCATGAGTTCGGGTTTCATGGCCATCGCACGTGCGATGGCGACGCGCTGTTGCTGGCCGCCGGAAAGTTCGGCGGGGTAGTGGTCGGCGCGGTCAGCCATGCCGACCCGCTCCAACAAGGACATGGCCAGCGGCTTGACTTCTTCCTTGGACAAGCCCGACACCTTGATCGGCGCTTCCATGACGTTGCCCAGGGCGGTCATGTGAGGAAAGAGATTGAACCGTTGGAAGACCATGCCGACTCGTGCCCGCTGGGCGGCGATTTCCTTGTCGGAAAGCCGCTTGAGGCGTCCGTCCGGCAAGGGATCATGCTCGTAGCCCACGCGCTCGCCGCCGACCCAGACCTCTCCGGCCTCGAAGGTCTCCAGCTGGTTGATGCAGCGCAGCAGCGTGGATTTCCCGGAGCCGGAGGGACCGAGGAGGACACACACCTCACCCGGGGCGACGTCGAGGTCGATCCCCTTGAGGATGTGCAGGGGGCCGAACTCCTTGTGCAATCCCGTGATGCGCACCATCGGCTCGATGCGTGCAGACTCTGCTGCGGATGTGGTCACTGCTCGACCTCCAGGGCGATGTTCTTGTGCGTGGTGCCGGCTGCCTGGATGGCGGCCTGGCGTCGCAGTCGCTTCGACGAGGACTTCCCGTTGAAACCACGTCCAAAGTACTGCTCGAGGAAATGCTGCCCGATCATGAGGACACTCGTCATGACGAGGTACCAGAAGGCGGCGACGATGAGTAGCGGGATCGGCGCATAGATACGGTTCGCGATGGCGTTTGTGGCGTACTGCAGGTCGAGGGTGAAGGGCACCGCCAGTACCAGGGAGGTCGTCTTGAGCATGCCGATGGTCTCGTTGCCCAGCGGCGGAATGATCACCCTCATGGCCTGGGGAATGATCACCCGGCGCATGATGAGGGAGGGCTTCATGCCCAGTGCCTTGGCGGCCTCGGTCTGGCCGGCGTCGACGGATTCCAGCCCGGACCGGATGATCTCGGCCAGATAGGCACCCTCGTTGAGACCCAGGCCGATGATGGCGGCGGCCAGCGCGGTGACGACCTTCTCGGTCTCGACGCTGGCCAGCGTCGGTCCGCCGAAAGGCACCCCGATGGACAGGGTGGGGTAGAGCACGGCGAGCAGACCCCAGAACACCAACTGGGTGTACACCGGAACGCCACGGAAGACGAAGATGTAGGCCCAGGAGACGCCGCGCAACACAGGATTGCTCGACTGCCTCATGATGGCCATGAGGAGGGCTACCGCGGTTCCGAGGATCATTGCCGCAAAGGTCAGCAGGATCGTGTAGCCGATACCAGTGATGACTTTGACGTCACGCAGGTACAGCCACACCACCGACCACTGATAGTTCGGGTTCGTGACGAGCCCCTGGACGAAGATCAGTACCAAGAGGGCGACGATGACAGCAGCGATCCAGGTGCCCGGATGTGCGACGTCGCGGGCTCGGATGCGGTTGGGGATGTCGGCGTGGTGGTTGGCCACCGTGAATGCCTTTCAGTTGGGTGTGATCACGACTCGGGATTGACCTTGGAGGTCTCGATGAGACCGTCCTCGGTGCCCCACGAGGTCAGCAGCTTCTTCATGGTCCCGTCGTCGATGAGCTTCTGGGTTGCGGCCTGGATGGCCTTGGACAGTCCGCCGTCATTCTTGGCGGTGGCGACGCCAAACATCGATGCATCGGTGATGTTGCCGAGGGCTTCGAGCTTGGACGTCTGCTTGATGGCGTACCCGGTAATCACTGAGTCGGCGTAGAGGACGTCTGCCTTGCCCCCGGCGACATTCGTGGTGGCGTCTGACTGGGAGGCGTAGGACAGCAGGTCAATCGGCTTCTTGCCGGCCTTGGTGCACGCCTTTGACTTCTGCTGGGCAGCGGTCTCCTGGGCGGTGCCGGTCTGAACGGCCACGGAGTGACCACACAGGTCGTCAGGGGAGATCTTCTTGGGGTTGCCTTTCGGGACGGCCATCGAGAATCCGGCCTTGAAGTAGGAGGTCATGGTGACCTGCTTCTGCCGCTCCGCGGTGATGGTGAAGGAGGAGACGCTGGCGTCGTACTTGGATCCGATGGCAGGGATGAGGCTGGGGAAGGCCGCATTGGCGGTCGTCACCTTGAGTCCCATGAGCTTGCCGACGGCGGTGATGTAGTCGACGTCGTAGCCGACCACCTTCGAGCCGTCCGTGTCGATGAACTCAGCCGGCGCATAGTTGGCTGCTGCGCCGTTGCGAAGGGTGCCGGATTTCTTGATGTCGTCAGGGACCATCGCGGCGATCGTGGGATCAGTCTTGATGGAATCGATGATCTGGGCATTCGACGGAGTGCCAGCCTTGCTGGCCTCTGCCGTGGGAGTCGCGGACTCCTCTGAGGCATGGGTGCAACCGCTGACGGCAAGGGCGACAACGGCCAGAGTGGCACCGGCGGCATGACGCAGAGTTTTCATGTGACGTTCCTTCGCTGTTGCGGCGCCGGGTGACACCGCGAGATACATAATTATGCACTACAGGGCATGAATACAAAATGGCACGCCTTTGGGCACGCAAGAACAAGCGCCCGGACGAATCGTCCGGGCGCTTGGCGTGGGGGGATCAGAGTCCGGTGTGCGGCAGACCGCGACCGGCGTGGGTAGTCGAGGCTGACGTGCCCGGTGCCGTTGCGTTAGCTGCAGTGGTGTTGGGCATAGTGCTGTTGGGCGCGGTGGGGCTCGACGAGGCGGCGCTCGGGGCGGGCGTGATCGGAGTCGTCGGGGCTGACGGGCCCGCCTTCACCGTGACCGAGGCAACCGTGGACTCGGCCAAGGACAGGGTCACCTCGTGGTCACCAGTATTCAGGGCTGGCAGATCGAGGGATCCCGAACCCTTCGCGTTGGTCGCCAGGGTGCCGACCTTGGTGCCGTCGACAGCCACGACGTAACCGGTGTCAGGCTCGAGGTTCTTGCCGGTCACGGCATTCCCGTCGGTGGTGAACTCAGCCTTACGGTATGCCGGTCCGCGCAGGTTCTCAGTCAGGGAGTTCATGCGCACCTTCAGCGACTCGCCGATGTCCTGGCGGGATTCGTCGGTGCCGAAGTGCTTGGAGACGAGCTGGAAGGGGTTCTTGGACCCCTTGACGATGCCGTTGATACCGAAGTCGGAGTCGTTCGACAGCGTGACGGTGGCCCCACCGTGAGTCACCGCGACCCCCTCGACCTTGTCGTGGGGAAAGGTGTTGCCGGATGGATCAGCGGTCCACACCAGCTTGGTGACGTCGAGGTACAGCTCGCCGATCGCGGGCTCTACGCCGTGGGAGGTGAGGATCTCGGTGGCCTTCTTCTCGTCGTTCTTGGCGGACTTGTCGGCCGAGACGAGACCCTCGAGGGACTTGCCGTCGACGAGCAGGCCACCCTTGGTGGCGTCATAGGTCGCTCCCGGGACCGACTTCGCGTCGTTGACATTGGTCGCCTTCGACAGGTCAATCTTGTACAGGCGCTTGAAGGTGTCCTTGCCCGGGTCGCCGTCACGTTCGTCAACGAGCAGGGTGTGGTTTCCCAGGGCGGTGATCTCTGAGACGGAGGTCTTGGCCTGGCTCAGGTGCAGCTGGTACAGGTACTGCCCAGTGGTCCTGCCGCTCGCGACGTCGATGGTGACGATGCGCACGAAGGGGACCTTCTTGGAGCTGCCGGACAAATCCGGGGTCTCCAGAGCCGACTGCATGGTTCCGACCAGGGTCTTGCCGTCGGGGGTCAGGGTGAGGCCTTCCATGCCACGATTCGGGGTGCGGAAGGCCAGCTCGCGAGGGAGGGTGCCGTCGAAGGGTTTGAGACGGGAGATCTCGCGTCCCTGGGCATCGAAATGAACGACATAGGGGCCGTACTCGTCGGAGACCCAGAAGCTGCCGTCTGGGGCGACGACGAGACCTTCGGAGTCGATGCCGGCCTTCGAAGGGGCGATCGTCCTGCCGTTGATGTCGACGATCGTCTCCCCGGTGGAGGCCTCCGGATTGACGGCACCGTTCATCGGTGTGCCGTCCTTGGTCACCAGACCAATCCTCTTGACGAGGTCCATGTGGCCGTTGACCAGACGGAACTTGGCGATCGAGGGCTGGAACTTGACCGGCTCGATCTTCTCGTTGTCGGCATCGGAGTCAGTGTTCGGGCCGCGGTCGGTCAGGCCGTAGTAGACGTCGTCAGGATCGCCGTTGCGATGGGCAAAGGCTGAACCGAATCCGCTGTCGGTGATCTTGACGCCATTCGGCGCGGTGGACAGGACCGGAGCGCCTCCGGTGTACACCTCGATGGCGTCCGTGGTCGGTTCGGCGGAAGCAACCCCTGGTGCCAGCGGGCAGATCAGGGCAGCGGCACAGGCGGTGGCGGCCAGGCCTCGGGTCAGGTGGCGATGCATGAATCATCCTCTCAACGGCGTACCGCGCCAGTTCACAGTGCCCAGTTGACATCGCGGTGACGTCGAGATGACAGCACAACGTCCTGTCGACAACAGTCGTCGACAGGACGTTGTGCGAGAAATGACGGTTCAGGAGACCCGACGGCTCCAACCGCGGCGCTGACGAATCGCGCCGAGGACAAGGCACACCAGATAGATGAGGAAGCTCACCGTCGTCACGTAGGGGCTGATCGGCAAGCCGGGCCCCAGGGACAGCAGGATGCCGCCCACAGCGGAGACCGTCGCGAAGATGATCGACAGCAGGGACATGGCCAGCGGATGTGCCGTCACCTTGGCGGCGGAAGCTGTCGGAGTGATGAGCAGGCTCAGCACCAGCAGGGCACCGACGAGCTGTACTGCCATAGCGGTGGTCAGACCGAGCAACAGCATGAAGACAATTGAGAGGAAGCGCATCGGAACCCCGCGAGCCTTGGCCGCCTCGGGATCCACTGACGCGAAGAACAGCGGTCTCCATATGATGCCCAGACACACCGCGACGAAGATCGAGACGACGACCAGCGTGCTCAGCTCGGTGGTGTCGACGGCGACGATCTGTCCGGTCAGCAGGCCGAACTTGTTGGACGATCTTCCCTTGTAAAGGCTCAGGAAGAGCACACCGATGCCCATGCCAAAGGGCAGCATGATGCCGATGGAGGCGTTGCGCTCGGCAGCTTTCACGCCCAACAGACCCAGGATGAGGGCAGCCACCAGAGACCCGACGACGGCCCCTCTGGTGACCGATGCACCGAAGAACAGGGCCACTGCGGCACCCGCGAAGGAGAGCTCCGAGGTGCCGTGAATCGCGAAGGCCAGATCGCGGGCATGGATCATCGGTCCGATGAGACCTGCCAGAACCCCGAGGATGATTCCGGCGATGATCGAGCCGTGGACCAGGGGAACGAGCTGGCTGAAGCTGTCGAAGTTGATGATGGTGGAGAAATCCATGTCAGACCATCTCCTCGCCCTCGGCGATCTGCGGGCCGTGCAGATGCGACGGTCTCTCGTCGTCTGCCAGCACGATGATCCGGTCGTCATGACGGAAGACCTCGACGGGGGACCCGTAGAGATCGGTGAGGACCTCAGAACGCAGCACCTCGTCGGGGGTGCCGACACGAACTTTGCCGCCAGCGACGTACACCACCCGATCGACATAGGGCAGAACCGGGTTGATCTCGTGGGTGACGAAGAGCACCCCGAGATTTCGGGTCCGACGTGCAGTGTCGATGAGCTTGGTGACCTCCTGCTGGTGGCGCAGGTCAAGGCTGGATAACGGCTCATCGCACAGCAACAACTCTGGGTCGGTGACGAGGGCTTGGGCGATGCGCAGACGCTGCTGCTCACCACCGGAGGTCATCGTCAGCGGGGCGTCGGCGAAGGCGGTGGCACCCACAGAGGCGATGGCCTCGTCAATGCGCCGACGTCGGGAGCGGCTGAACAAGCCGAATCCCCACTTGTGACCGTCGATCCCCATGCCCACCAGATCGCGGCCGCGAATCGGGGCCGTCGTCTCCAAGGAGCGTTGCTGCGGGATGTAACCGATGTGGGTCGAGCCACGACGCACCGGACGGCCGGCCACCATGGCGGTGCCGGCCGTCAGCGGAGTCTGCCCGAGCAGGACCCTCAGCAGGGTGGTCTTTCCCACCCCGTTAGGTCCCAGAACGGCGATGAACTCGCCGGGTTCCACGACGAGATCGAGTCCCGACCACAGCACCCGGTCCCCGAAGGCGACCTTGGCGCCGGTGAGTCTGGCAGGCTCGATCCTCGTGGTCGCCCAGGAGATGTCAGAGCGATGTGATGCCACGAGTGTCAGGCCAGGCCATTGTCAATGTCGGTGATGGCCTTGCCGATGAAGTCCTGGTAGGTGTCGACACCCTTCGGGAAGGTCTCCCACACGCCGACCTGCTTGATCCCGGCGCCCTTGGCAGCCTTCTGCAGCTCCTTGGTGACGGCGTCACTGGTCTGGCCGTTGACGAGGAGGATGGAGGCCTTCTTGGCAGCAATCAGCTTGGTGGTCTCGTGGACGACCTTGGTCGACGGGCCGGCCTCGGTCTCGGACTGCTCGACGAACTCCTCAGGGGTGATGTTCTTGACCTTCATGTCGTCGAGCAGGTAGCCGACCACCGGCTCGGTGGCAATGGCGGTGCTGTTCGGGTGCTTCTCGCCGACCTTGGCGGCATGGGCCTTGAGCTCATCCAGCTTGGACTCGAAGTCCTTGAGGTTCGACTCGAAGGCGGCCTTGTTGTCCGGGGAGGCCTTGGCCAGATCGGACTCGACGACCTTGGCAACCTTGCGAGCGCTGTCGATCGAGAAGAAGACGTGCTCGTTGAACTCCTCCTGGCCAGGCTTCTTGAGGCCGGAGGTCTCGACGGCGTCGATGAGGGTGGCCTTGGAAGCGGTGCTCTTGACGAGCTTCGGAGCCCAGTCGTCGTAGCCGCCACCGTTGGCAATGGCGATCTTGGCCTTCGAGAAGGCGAGCTTGTCCTTGGCGGTGGCCTCGTAGTCGTGCGGGTCCTGATCCGGGCTGTTGATGACGGAGTGGACGTTGACCTTGTCTCCGCCGATGGCCTCGGCGACCGAGCCCCAGACGTTGGTCGAGGCGACGACGTCAACCTTGTCCGTCGCAGCGGCATTGGAGGAAGCGCCTGAAGCCGCGCTCGAGCCCGAATCAGAGTTGCCGGAGCAACCAGCCATGCCCAAGGCGCAGGCGCTGATGGTTGCAAGGGCCAGAAGGCGACGATGCATGTGGTGTTCCCTTTCCAGTTCGCAAGTGAGAACCATTGTCGTCTCCGTATTGTGAATTAACAAGGCAGGGTGACCAAAGAAATAGCCAATCCACAGCCTCAACGGAGGGCAGAAAGCGCCTCAGGGCTGGAACCCCTTCCTGTGTGAGCAGCCAGCTCCGGTGACGGCTCGCCGATTCGATAACCCTGGCGCCAGCCTCTCTCTGGAGGGCCTCTCCCGGTGAAACTGTGAGGTGATGCGGCTCAGCGACGGGGGTCGATGGCGATCTTCACCCCCGCATGGCCGCGCACCGCGTCGACGGCGTCGGTCCACTGGGAGAGCCCGAAGGTGTGGGTGACGATCGGGGCCTCGTCGATGTCCCCGCGTCCCAACATCTCGACGGCGCGGTGGACGTCGGCGCGACGAGCATTCGATCCTCCCGAGACCGTGAGCTCCTGGTAGTGCACGGTGTTGGGGGTGATCGTCGCCGTTGATCCCTTGGGGAAGCCGGCGAACCAGCTCACCCGCCCGCCCGGGGCGGCAAGGTCAAGGGACTGCTCGGCCAGTTCATTGCGTCCGATGGCGACGATGACGAGGTCGGCACCGAAACCATCAGTGCGCTCGGCAACGACCTCGACGAGGTGATCGGGTGAGGTGGTGACGGCCCCCATGGCCGCCGCACGGTCGCGTCGGTCAGCGTGCTTCTCGCACAGGATGACCTGTCCCGCTCCGCATGCCAGGTTGAGCTGGGTGTGAAGCAGACCAATCGCCCCGCCACCGATGATGACGACCGTCTCCCCAGGGTTGACCCCACCATGTCGACGGTGCCCGTTGAGAACACAAGAGAGGGGTTCGGCCAGAGCCAGCCGGTTGGCCGGCATCTCGGAGGCGACCGGGATGACGTTGCCGCGAGCGACGGCTCGGGCCGGCACACACAGCCAGGGAGCCAGCCCGCCGTCGATCCCGTAGCCGATGAGTTCGCAGTGACTGCACAGGTGCTCGCGTCCGGCCAGGCAGGCCCGACAGGTGCCACAGGAGACGACGATGGAGACGGTGGCCTGCTGTCCGACGGTCAGCCCCTCGACCCCCTCGCCGAGGGAGGCGATCCGTCCGGCGATCTCGTGTCCGAGAGTGACCCCAGGGCGCACCCCGGTGGTTTTTTCACCGGAGATGATGCGGAGGTCGGTGCCGCAAATCGTCGTCGCCTCGACGGCCAGGACGACCTCGCCGCGGCCCGGCGTGGGAATGGGTTTTTCGGCAAGGTGAACGTCTCCGGGGCCATTGAGGACCAAGGCCGGCATGGTGTGCGTCATGTGATCTCCTTCGACGTCTCCAGTGTCCCATTTTTTCGGCACGCTGGGCACGCTGGGAACACACCAATTATCATGGAGCGTGGGAATACCACCATCAACGATGATGAAATGACAGGAGAGTCCCAGCCATGACCCGACTCGTGAACAACCCCGATGATTTTCCGTCCCAGGCCGTCGCCGGGCTCGCCAGCGCCTTCCCGAACCACCTGAGGCCGGTGTTCGGTGGCGTGGTTCGTGCTGCCCGCACCGATCGCAAGGTCGCCCTCGTCGTCGGTGGCGGCTCAGGTCACTACCCGGCCTTCGCTGGCTGGGTCGGCCCGGGATTTGCCGACGGTGCCGTCTGCGGCAACATCTTCTCCTCGCCCTCCGCCTCCCAAGCCTATTCAGTCTGCAGGGCGGCGGATCGGGGAGCGGGAGTCCTCATCGGTTTCGGCAACTACGCCGGTGACGTCCTGCACTTCGGGCAGGCGGCGGAACGGTTGCGCAGCGAAGGCATCGACACCCGTTGCCTGCTCGTCACCGACGACATCGCCTCGGCAGGCCCCGAGGATCACCTCAAGCGTCGTGGCATCGCCGGCGACCTCCCGGTCTTCAAGGTGACAGCGGCTGCCTGTGAGGAAGGTCGTGACATCGACGAGGTCGTCAAGGTCTTCGATCGTGTCAACGATCGCGCTCGATCCTTCGGCGTGGCCTTCGCCGGGTGCACCCTGCCGGGAGCTGACGAGCCGCTGTTCCGTGTCGCGCCTGGTCAGATGGGTGTCGGCATGGGTATCCACGGGGAGCCAGGTATCCATGACGAGGCTCTCGGTACGGCCGACGAGGTCGCCGCCATGCTCGTCGACGGGTTGCTGGCCGACCGCCCGGATAATCCGGGGACCCGGGTCGTCCCGATCGTCAACGGACTTGGCTCCACCAAGTACGAGGAACTCTTCGTGCTGTGGAACGACATCAGTCGTCGTCTCGAGGAGGCGGGGCTGACGATCGTCGACCCGCAGGTGGGGGAGTTCGTCACCAGCCTCGACATGGCAGGTGTTTCTCTGACTCTGGTGTGGCTCGACGAGGTCATTGAACCGCTGTGGTTGGCGGCCTGCGACACCCCTGCTTACCGTCGTGGCGCGGTTGGTCAGGTCGACCTCGACACCACACCGTTGTCCCAGGAGGCTGAGCACGTCTCGGTCGCGGCCCCGGGGTCGCAAGCCTCCCAGGAGCTTGCCGACGTCGTCATCAAGGGATTGGAAGCAGTGGTGACCACCCTGTCGGAGCGGGCCAATGAGCTGGGCCGGCTCGACTCGGTGGCCGGTGACGGTGACCACGGCATCGGCATGACGCGTGGATCCCAGGCCGCTCTCGCCGAGGCCAAGCGGGTCAGGGGAGATGGGGCCGGCGCGGCAACCACCCTCAACGCCGCTGGCTCGGCCTGGTCCGAGCATGCCGGTGGCACCTCGGGTGCGCTGTGGGGAGCGGTGCTGACCGCCTTCGGTGCGGTGCTGGGTGACGAGGACCCGGCCAGTGACGAGGCCATTCGTCAGGCTGCTCGTGCTGCCCTCGACGCCGTCACCAGGCTGGGCGGGGCGAAGCTCGGGGACAAGACCATGGTCGATGCGATGGATCCCTTCGTGACGACGTTGGAGTCGTCACCGGATCCGCTGTCGCAGGCGTGGACGTCAGCGTGTGATGCCGCTGACAAGGGGGCTCAGGCGACCTCCGAGGTGACTGCCAAGGTCGGTCGGGCGCGCCCGCTTGGTGAGAAGTCCTTGGGCACGCCCGACCCCGGAGCGGTGTCCTTCCACAACGTGGTCGTCGCGGTGGGGTCGGTGCTGTGACTCAGCGCTGACCAACGGGAGGCTTCGCGCTCCACGGGAACACGATCCACTTGTCAGTGGCCTTCCAGACGAAGTCCGGACTGATGACAGTGGTGGGCTTGGCGTACAGCACCGCCGAGCGAACGTCGGCACCGAATCCGCGCAGCAGCTTGAGCACGAGTGCCAGAGTGCGGCCGGAATCGGCGACGTCGTCGACGACGAGGATTCGCTTGCCACGGATGGAATCGGTGTCGAGCATCGGGGCCAACAGAACTGGGTCGGGCAGGGTCTCCTCGACGTCGGTGTAGAACTCGACGTTGATGGCGTCGGTGAGCTTGACGCCAAGGGAGTAGGTGAGGGCTCCACCGGGGATCATGCCGCCGCGGGCCACAGCGATCACGATCTCGGGATCGAAGTCTGAATTGTGGATCTGGGTGGCGAGTTCGTCGGTGGCGTCACCGAAGGTCTCCCAGGTGAGGATTTCCTTGCCCTCAAGGTCACTGGCGTCAGCGTGGTAGGCGGTCATGGGGCAACACTACCGACCCCATGAACCGCATATAGGGTATGTTCGAGGACAGGCTGAAGGTACGGGCGCGACCGGAGGAGTCGTCATGACTGAGCTCAACGCACAGGAACACGATGAGAGGCCGAGCTGGACGGGGCGAGCGGTCCTGGCAGGAATCGGATTCTTCGTGGCCGCCTGTCTGGTGGCCTGGCTTCGGATTGAGCAGTACTCCCAGGCGATGGCCATCATCGGATCGGCTCTCTACACCCTCCTGATGTGGTTCTCGGCGGGCTCGTTCGTCCTTGCCATCTATGAGGCGCGACGGCCGCGGCTGGCCCTGGGGGGCCGATCGCTGCGGGTCCCGATCATCGTTGGTCTGACCTGTCTTGTCGGCGGTTTCATCGCCCAGACCATCAAGGTTCAGTTGGTCGAGCACAGTGAGGCGACTCAGGTGACGGTGGCCTCCCAGATCCTCGCCAACGTCATCCTTCTTCTTCAGGAGTTCGGAGTCATCTGCCTGGCGGTGAGCCTGGTGGTGGCATGCATCCGCTCTCGTGACCGTTGACGGATGGTTCTGATCACCCCAACACGAATTGCATGATGATCGCCGTGCGCCAACTGTCCATCTTGTGCGCGATGTGAGGCAGTCGACCCACCTCGGTGAATCCCATCGCGGAGTGAAACCCGAGACTGCCGACGTTGTCGGAGTCGATGACTGACACCAGGCTGTGCAGACCGTCGCGGCGAGCCTGCCGCATGAGTTCGGTCATGAGTTTGCGTCCGACCCCTCGACCGCGAGCAGGGGCGTCCAACCAGATGGATACCTCCGCGGTGACGTCGTATCCCTCACCGTCTCGGAAGTGATGATAGGTCGCGTATCCGCCGAAGAGCCCGTCGACCTCTGCCACCAGGACCGGTCTGCCATCGTCGACCAGGTCGCGCCACCAGGTGCGTCGGTCGGATACCTGTGAGTGGCTCACGGTGTATGAGGACGTGGTGCCCACCGCGTGGTCATTGTGGACACGCGTTGCCGCCGGCAGATCCTGTTCTTCCATCGCTCGGATGATGACGCCCATGGTCGCTACAATAACGAGCACTGGACGGTATCCCCGTTGGCTGTTTACTCAGTGGAACGCCCCGACGAAGGTCACCGGCATGCCCCTACCTTCGGTGGTTGCTGACACATAGGAAAGAGATTGAAGGATGACTGAGAACACACCGCCGCAAGGTCCGCGTCAGGACCAGTAGTTTCCCCAACAGGGGCCGCTCCCCCAGCAAGGGCAGGGATTCCCACAAGGACAAGATTTCCCGCAGGGGCAGTATCCCCAGCAGGGGGCCGGTCCGCAGCCGGGCCCGTACCCTCCACACGGCGCCTTCCCCGCGCCGGAGCCTTACCCGCAGCAGAATCGCATGCCGCAGTACCCCCATGCTTCGCAAGGGTCGGCCCTCGGCAACTCACTCTCGGGGGTTGTCCGTGGCGCGCTGGGTAACT
This sequence comes from Cutibacterium sp. LaCa_255, assembly GCF_057458005.1. Lineage (NCBI taxonomy): Bacteria > Bacillati > Actinomycetota > Actinomycetes > Propionibacteriales > Propionibacteriaceae > Cutibacterium > Cutibacterium sp. LaCa_255. The sequence goes on from NZ_CP190956.1 coordinate 772,390, forward strand.
GGCGACGGCTCGCCGTGGTCCTCGGCCTGGTGCTGTCTTTCCTCTCGATGCTGGCGCCATGGATTTGCGGCCGTGACCACTCGGACAGCTACGGGATCAACGGCCTCGGTATTCTCCGTCTGACCGAGAACAGTGATTCTTGGGGCAGCCGTCATATTGCAACGTCATTCCCGACCGGAGGCTGGGCCGTACGGGTTTGGCTGACCGTGTTGGTCATGCTCGCCTTCCTCATCATGGCTGTCGTCGCCGCCGTGGCCGATCGCCTGGTCACTCGCACGTATGAAATCGTCCTGACGGCTCTGGCAGGAGTACTTCTGATGCTCATGATCTGGGGAGTGGTCAACGCGACGAACCAGGAGCCCGAAATCTCCAGCACTTCTCAGATCGGTGTGTGGCTATTCCTCGTCTTTGTGTTGCTGACAGTGGCTGCACAGGTGTGGCAGCTTCTGCTCACTTTCGGCAGCCAGGGTGGTTCCATGCCGGGCGCACCTGGGCCGGGTCAGTGGCCTGCACAGGGGCAGTGGAGCCCCGCCCCCAGCCAGCAGCCATCCGGGTGGCAGCCTGCTCCCAGTCAGGATGGACCGCGTCAGGGGAACTGAGCTCAGATTCACGACTGAACGGGACACTGCCGTGGGGCAGTGTCCCGTTTTCTCATACCTGTGGGCTGATGTGGGGAAACGTGCAACCCCGGTGTCGTGGTCAGGGACGTTTGGCCGTAAAGTCACCATCATGATCATCGGAATCCCACGGGAGTCACTCCCGGGTGAGAATCGGGTCGCCGCGACTCCGACGACTGTTCCCGCCCTACTCAAACTCGGCTACGAGGTGGTCGTCGAGTCCGGAGCTGGCGAGCACGCCGCTCTGCCTGACCACGCGTACGAAGAGGCCGGAGCCAGGATCGTCGGACCGGGGGAGGCGTGGAAGGCCGACCTCGTGCTGGCCGTCAATGAACCCACCGACGACCAGATCGCCCTCATGTGCTCCGGCACTGTCCTCGTCACTTTCCTTCATCCGCGTCAGGATCTTGCCCTTACCGAGAAGCTGGCTGCCGCCGGCATCACCGGCCTGAGTATGGACATGGTTCCGCGTATCTCGCGTGCTCAGTCCATGGATGCTCTGTCCTCGATGGCCAACATCTCGGGTTACCGGGCTGTCGTGGAAGCTGCATTCGCGTACGGTCGAACCTTTGGCGGCCAGGTCACGGCTGCTGGCAAGGTTGCGCCGGCCAAGGTCTTCGTCATCGGTACCGGTGTCGCCGGCCTGGCCGCGCTGGGTGCCGCCAACTCGATGGGGGCCGAGGTCTACGCCACCGACGTCCGTCCGGAGACCGCCGAGCAGGTGCAGTCGATGGGTGCCACCTTCCTGCACGTGCGCACCGGTGACTCCGATCAGGGCGTCAGCTCCGATGGCTACGCCAAGGAAGCCAGCGACGATTACAACGCCCGCGCTGCTGAGCTCTACATGGAGCAGGCGGGTAAGGATGACGTCATCATCACCACGGCTGCCATCCCGGGCAAGCCGTCCCCGAAGCTCATCACCGCCGAGATGGTCGCTGCCATGAAGCCCGGCAGCGTCATCGTCGACCTCGCTGCCCTGGGTGGTGGCAACTGTGAGCTCACCCGTCCAGGTGAGTCCTACGTCACCGACAACGGCGTGACGATCATCGGCTACACCGACCTGCCATCCCGTCTGCCGGGTCAGGCCAGTCAGCTCTACGGCACCAACCTCGTCAACCTGCTGAAGTTGGCCACCCCCGAGAAGAACGGAGAGCTCGTCCTCAACTTCGACGACGAGGTTATCCGCACCATGACGGTGTGCCACGAGAGCCAGGTGGCGTTCCCGCCGCCACCGGTCCAGGTCGCTGCTGCTCCCCAGCCGGTCGCCAAGGCCGAAACCGAGACCCCGGTTGTCCCCGAGAAGAATCCGCGTCCGTGGCCCCAGACCTTCGGCATCGTCGCTGTGCTGTCGATCGCGCTCATCGCCCTGCTGACCTTCTCCCCGACGGAGTTCGTCGCCCTCTTCGGCACCTTCGCGATCGCTGTGGTCGTCGGCTACTACGTGGTGTGGAACGTCACCCACGCCCTCCACACCCCGCTGATGAGTGTCACCAACGCCATCAGCGGCATCATCATCGTCGGTGCCATCACCCAGCTCGGCAGTGAATCGTGGGGTATCCGGATCGTCGCCGCGTTGACCGTGCTCATCGCCAGTATCAACATCTTCGGCGGTTTCACGGTCACCCAGCGCATGCTCAAGATGTTCAGGAAGGCCTGATCCATGACGTCAACACTTCTCATTGCCCCGATGGCCGGGTCGTTGGTGAACTTCGTCAACGCCTCCTTCATCATCTCGGGCCTGCTGTTCATCTTCGCCCTCGCTGGTCTGTCCAAGTTCGAGACCTCGAAGAAGGGCAACGCATACGGCATCCTCGGCATGGTCATCGCAATCATCGCGACGATCGTCGCCCTGGTGAAGCTGCCGGGATACTCCCCGGTGTCCATAGTCCTCCTCTTCATCCCGATGCTCATCGGTGGTGCCTTCGGTGTGTGGAAGGCCCTCAAGGTCGAGATGACGGGAATGCCTGAGCTCATCGCTCAGCTGCACTCCTTCGTCGGTCTTGCTGCCGTCCTCATCGGTTTCAACGCCTTCGCCGAGGAGGGGACCGGTGCCAGCACCTTCCAGCTCTCCGAGATCTGGATTGGCATCTTCATCGGTGCCCTGACCTTCACCGGGTCCCTGGTGGCCTGGGGCAAGCTGTCGGGCAAGGTTCCCTCGAAGCCGCTGACCCTGCCCGGGCGCAACTGGATCAACCTCGGCCTGCTGGTCGTCATCATCGGCTGCGGCATCTGGTTCTCCAACGTTTCCGGAGGCATCGCCTGGCTGCCGCTGGTCCTCCTGACGCTGGCCTCCCTGTTCCTCGGTTTCCACCTGGTTGCCGCCATCGGTGGGGCTGACATGCCGGTCGTCATCTCGATGCTGAACAGCTACTCCGGTTGGGCGGCTGCCTTCTCCGGATTCAGCCTCCACATCCCGGTGCTCATCGTCACGGGTGCCCTGGTGGGCTTCTCTGGTGCCATCCTGTCCTACATCATGTGCCAGGCCATGAACCGCTCGTTCACGTCGGTCATCCTGGGCGGCTTCGGCGATGCCCCGGCCGTTGAGGGTGACGGCCCGGACGGTGAGATCACCGAGATCAAGGCTGATGAGCTGGCCTCCCAGCTGTCCGACGCCTCCTCGGTCATCATCGCTCCCGGATACGGCATGGCGGTGGCCCAGGCCCAGTACCCGGTGGCCGAGCTGGCCAAGAAGCTGCGCGACAAGGGAGTGGACGTCAGGTTCGCGATCCACCCGGTCGCCGGACGTCTGCCCGGTCACATGAACGTGCTGCTTGCCGAGGCTCATGTGCCCTACGACATCGTCATGGAGATGGACGAGATCAACGACGACTTCGCTGACGCCGACATCGTCCTGGTCATCGGAGCCAACGACACCGTCAACCCGGCTGCCATGGATCCCGGCACCCCGATCTCGGGCATGCCCGTTCTCCACGTGTGGGAGGGCCACGAGGTCGTCGTCTTCAAGCGCTCCATGAAGCCCGGTTACGCCGGCGTCGAGAACCCGCTGTTCTTCGCCGACAACACCCGGATGCTCTTCGGTGATGCCAAGGCCAGTGTTGACGCCCTGGTCACCGCTCTCTGAGGCACGCTGACAACCTGATTCCGACGCCCATGATCGTCCGACGGTCATGGGCGTCGGTGCATCCCCGAAGACGGATGTCATGGCGCGGCACTATGATGACGGTGAATGTCTATCAGGCCCCTTGTCAGGGCCGGAACAAGGAGAAGACGTGACCTACGTCATCGGTCTGCCCTGCGTGGACGTCAAGGATCGTGCCTGCGTCGAGGAGTGCCCCGTCGACTGCATCTACGAGGGTGAGCGCAGCCTCTACATCCATCCTGAGGAGTGCGTCGACTGCGGTGCATGTGAGCCCGTCTGCCCCGTCGAGGCCATCTACTACGAGGATGACCTGCCCGGCGATCAGGAGAAGTTCCTCGACATCAACGCCGAGTTCTTCGACGAGCTGGGTTCCCCGGGTGGTGCTGCCCGCCTCGGCCCGACCCACAAGGACCACCCGGCCGTCGAGGCCCTGCCCCCGCAGGGCGAATGAGTCGCCGTATCGTCTCAGCCAGTCTGCCCATCTTCCCGTGGGACACCATCGCTGACGCCAAGGCCAAGGCACAGGCCCACCCAGGTGGCATCGTCGACCTGTCGGTGGGCACCCCGGTTGACCCGACTCCCCAGGTCGTCACCGAGGCCCTGACGGCGTTCAGCGACGCCCACGGTTACCCGCAGGTGTGGGGGACCCCTGCCCTGCGAGCCGGCATCCTGGACCATATGAAGCAGGTCTGGGGCGCGCCAGCGCATCTCGACGAGAACAGTGTCCTGCCGGTCATCGGGACTAAGGAATTGGTGGCGTCGTTGCCAAGCCAGCTTGGCCTGGGCCCGGACTCGATGATCGTCATTCCGGCCTGCGCCTACCCGACCTACCGGGTTGGTGCCCAGCTTGCCAGAGCCACCGTGCAGGCCGTCGATGAGCCCGATGAGGTCGAGGGCACCCCCGATCTCATCTGGATCAATTCGCCGGCCAACCCGTCGGGTCGCATCCTCGACCTCGACGAGATGAAGGCTTGGGTTGAACTGGCTCGCCGCACCGGAGCCGTGCTGGCCTCCGATGAGTGCTACGGCGAGTTCGTCTGGGAGGGGAAGTCCATCTCCGTCCTCGACGAAAGGGTCAACGGTGGTGACGTCACCGGTCTGCTTGCCTGTCTGTCGATGTCCAAGCGCTCGAACATGGCTGGATATCGTGCGGGCTTCGTCGTCGGTGACGCCGACCTCACCCGTGAGTTGCTCACCTTGCGCAAGCACTCCGGTCTCATGATTCCGGCCCCGGTCGCCGAGGCCATGCAGGCTGCTCTGTCGGACCGATCCCATGTGTTGGAACAGGCAAAGCGCTACCAGCTGCGCCGTGACGTCCTCAAGCCTGCCCTCGAACAGGCTGGTTTCCGGATCGACCACTCCGAAGGATCTCTCTACTTGTGGGCGACTCATGAGGAGGACTGCCGAGCAACCCTGGACAGGTTGGCTGATCTGGGCATTCTCTGTTCACCAGGGGACTTCTACGTCGACGGTGGCTCCGACCACGTCCGCATTGGGCTGACGGCCACTGACGAGAGGGTCAACACCGCGGCCGAGAGGCTGTCCGAGTCTCACTGAGAGTCAGCTGCGGGCGGTGACGGTGCCGGTGACTCGGCCCGTCCCGCTGACAGCAGGGCTCGCTGACGGGCCGGATGCTGCACTCCATGAGGCGTGGTGATCGGGGTCAGCACTCCAACTCGTCGTCGCGACGGTGGCGCGATCGATCGGCCCCAGATTCGTGCTCGCCATCGTCAAGGCCACCGCTGCCCGGGCTGAGACCAGGTCCCTGGCGGCGAAGGTCGCCGTTGCCCCCGTGGTCTGGATGGCGATCTTGTCGGCCATCCCCTTGCGCACCGTCTGAATGAGCTTGTCAATCGTGGTCGTCTCGGAGGACCTGTTGACACAGGACAAGGCCGAGGGGGAGTGGCCAGTCAGCGCTGATGCCCATGCCTTGGCTAGCGGCTCGTGCTTGCGGTAGGCCTCCGGGTATCCGGAGCGCTGCACCTGCTGGGCGGCGTCATTGATGCTGATGTCCTTCCAATTTCCGAACTTCACCAGCTCCTCATAGAACTTCCCGGAGGAGTACCACGGGTCCATGATCTGCTTGGAAGTTCCCCATCCCTGGGAGGGACGCTGCTGGAAGAGTCCCAAGGAGTCACGATCGCCATAGTCGATGTTGCGCAGCTTCGACTCCTGCATGGCGGTCGCCAGGGCGACGGTGGCTGCATGGGCCGACAGGCCGCGTCGAATCGACTCGGCAGTGATGATGGCGGCGTTCTGGGACTGTTCCAGGTCAAGGTCGTAGGACTGGCCGGACGCTGTCACCCGGCAGCCCTCCGGCTCGACGGTGTCGAACGGGTCGACGGTCTTCCACACCTTGTAGCCTCCCCAGCCCAGCCCCGCCAAGATCGCCAACACCACGACGAGGGCAGCTATCGACCTGGCGGGATTGGTGGAACGGCGCCTGCGTCGACCCTGGGGTCGTCGCGTGGTGGCAGGGCGGGCCCGGCGGGATGAGGACTTTGTCATGTCAATTCTGGTGCAAATCCGTGTTGAGCTCGATCTTGTGGTGGCCACGTCCGAGAGCCTTGACGACACCGGTCGTCGAGTCGCGGATGTAGAGGATGTCGTCGGCGCCGGACAGCTCCGAGGCCTTGACGACCTTGCCGTCGGGCAGGGTCACCTTGGTGCCGGCAGTGACATAGAGGCCCGCCTCGACGACGCAGTTGTCGCCCAGGGAGATCCCAATTCCGGCCTCGGCGCCCAGCAAGCAGCCCTCTCCGATCGTCACCTGCTCCTTGCCGCCTCCTGACAGGGTCCCCATGATGGAGGCGCCGCCGCCGATGTCGGTGCCGTCGCCGACGACGACACCCTGGCTGATGCGTCCCTCGACCATGGAGTGCCCCAAGGTGCCAGCATTGAAGTTGACGAACCCCTCGTGCATGACGGTGGTTCCCTCGGCCAGATGGGCTCCCAGACGGACGCGATCGGCGTCACCGATGCGCACCTCGGTGGGAATGACGAAGTCGACCATGCGCGGGAACTTGTCGACGAGCAGGACGGTGAAGGGGGCATGGGCGATGCGCGCCTCCATTCGTGCCTTCTCCAGATCGGCCATCCGGATCGGGCCGATGGTCGTCCACGCGTTGTTGGGCAGCACACCGAAGATGCCGTCGAGGTTGATGGTGCGGGGCTGAGCCATGCGCGATGACAGCAGGTGCAGACGCAGGTAGGCGTCGGGGACGTCACCTGGTGCCTCGTCGAGATTGATGACGGTGCGCACCACCTCGGTGTGCACGTTGCGAATGGCGTCACGACCGGCTTCGGTGACTCGGTACAGGTCGTCAGGGACCTCGGATTCACCAGGGGCGCCCAGTTTGGGCTCGGGGTACCAGGTGTCCAGGACATCGCCGTCCTCATGGACGGTGGCCAATCCCCAACCCCAGGCCTGACGGTCGGTCGGGGCGGTTTGTGAAGTCGTCGTCTGCGTCATGACCACGAGTCTAGTTGCAGGTTGGCACGACCTAACGGTGTCGGTGCCGTCCACTAGATTGAAGGGTCGTGGAAAGGTGCCGCCCATGTTTCTGGCCCTCCGAGAGATTCGTCACCAGCGTGGACGATTCGCCCTCATCGTTGCCGTCATCGCGCTGATTGCGTACCTGGCTTTCTTCCTGGCATCTCTGGCGACCGGACTCGCCCACTCCTACCGCTCAGCCATCGACGACTGGGACGCCACGTCGGTGGCTCTCACGGACGATTCCAATGAGTCGGTGACGGCCTCGCGCCTGTCGAAGGACCAGGTCGAGGTGGCGACCACGGACAATGATGCTGAGCCCCTGGTCGTCTCGGGGGTGGTGCTCAAGGCTGCCGATTCATCCCAGTCGGGTCGGGCGAAGGTGAGTGCTTTCGCCTTCGGTATTGATCGATTCGGGTTCCTGGCCCCTGAAAAGGTCGGCGGTGGTATCACCGAGGGACGCAGCATTGAGCACCCGGACTCCGAGATCGTCGTGGATGACACCGTCGCCCGTGAAGGCTGGCAGGTGGGGGACAAGCTGCAACTCAACTCCAATTCCCACACCTGGACGATCGTCGGCTTCACCCACGATCAGACCTTCCAGGCCACCCCGGTGATCTTTGTCGACGAGAAGGCTCTTGCGAAGGAACCACCGACGGATGCGCCGGTGGCCGTCAATGCCGTCGTGAGCCGGATCGGCTGGAGCCCGTCACAGGCTCGCGACCTCGGCAAGGCCGAATTGACGACGCTGTCGAGTGACGACTTCGTCAAGACCCTCGCCGGGTACGACGCCCAAGTCCTCACCTTCGGCCTCATGATCGGCGCACTTGTCATCATTGCCTCTTTCGCACTCGGGATCTTCGTCTACGTCCTCACCTTGCAGAAGAGAGCGGCCCTCGGGATCCTCAAGGCCCGCGGGGTGCCGACGAGCTACCTCGTCCGTTCCGGGGCGATCCAGACCCTGCTCCTGGCCCTCGTCGGATTGGCGGTCGGCCTGGCCCTGACCCTCCTGACGGGTACTGTCCTGCCGGACAAGGTGCCCTTCCAGTTCACCTGGTGGCTTTACGGAATAACCACGGCAGTATTCGCCCTGTTCTCCGTGATCGGTGGTTTGTTGTCGGTCAAGGTCATCTCCGGCATCGATCCCGTGGAGGCGATTTCATGACAAGTCCAGTACTGCGTCTCGACGGGGTCTCCAAACAGTTCAACGACGGGGACGAGACGATCCAGGCCCTTGCCGAGACCGACCTCTCGCTCAACCGAGGCGAATTCGTCGGAATCCTTGGGCCTTCCGGGTCCGGGAAATCCACCCTGCTGACGATTATGGGTGGCCTGCGTACGCCAAGCACCGGAGAGGTGATCATTGACGACCAACCCTTCTCCGCCCTGCCCGAGAAGAAACGGGCCCGGATGAGGTTCGCCAAGCTGGGTTTCGTCCTGCAGGCCTCCGGACTGGTGCCCTTCCTCACCGTCGGTGACCAGTTCGTGCTCCATGGCAAGGTGGACCATGCCCCGCTGGACCGCGCGCGTCGGGACGAGTTGCTGGAGTCCCTCAAGATCCCCCATTACGTCGACGCCTATCCCGGTGACCTGTCGGGAGGTGAACGTCAGCGGGTGGCCATTGCCACGGCCCTGTATCACGACCCGGAGATCGTGCTGGCCGATGAACCGACGGCGTCCCTGGACACCGAAAAGGCCTTCGACGTGGCCGAGATCCTTGCTGATCAGACTCATTCCCGCGGTAAATGCACCGTCATGGTGACCCATGACGAGCGTCTCGTCGATCACTGCGACCGGGTACTGAAGATGGCCGACGGGGTGCTGACCGAGATCACAAACCACGAGCCGAAGAGAGATGTCTCCGGTCCGGTCCTGTCCGAGGTGGGGACAGGACCCTTGCTGCGGGCAGCTGCCAAGTCCCTGTGGAACCGGCATTGAGGTGGTCGAGAGCCTGGTGCCAGACGGTTCAGTACAGTGAAGATCATGCAACTCGACCTCGCTGGTGACCTCCATGACCTGTTTCGCGACATCGTGGACATTCGCTCCGAAAGTCTCCATGAGGATCAGCTCGCCGACACCGTCGAGGAATCCCTGCGAGGTTGTGACCATCTGACGGTCACGAGGATCGGAAACTCGATCGTGGCGGCCACCAACCTGGGCCGGGATTCCCGTGTCCTCGTCGCTGGTCACCTGGACACCGTTCCGGTGGCTGACAATCTCCCCAGCCACGTCGAGACCCGCGACGACGGTGACTACCTGGTCGGCAGGGGAACTTGCGACATGAAGGGAGGAGTGGCCGTCGCACTGCATCTGGCAGCGACCCTGGCCGCGCCCAGTCGCGACGTCACCTGGGTGTTCTACGAAGCGGAGGAGATCGCCGCCGAACACAACGGGCTGCTCAAGGTGCGATCTCACGAAGAGAGCTTGCTCGACTGCGACCTGGCCATCCTCATGGAGCCCACCGATGCCATCATCGAGGGAGGCTGTCAGGGGACGATGAGGTTCACCCTGACGACCGAGGGGCAGGCCGCCCATTCCGCCCGATCCTGGGCTGGTCACAATGCCATTCATGACCTATTGCCGATCCTCCAGATCCTGCAGGACTGGCAGGCTGACGGCGACCACCTCGTCGAGGTCGATGGGCTGACTTATCATGAAGGACTCAACGCGACGATGGTGCAGGGTGGACTGGCCGGCAACGTCGTCCCCCCAACTGCCACGGTCCAGATCAACTACCGGTTCGCCCCTGACAAGACCGCTCAGCAGGCCGAACAGATGATGCGCACCATGTTCGCCGACTGGACGATGGAGATCCTCGATCTGTCCTCCCCGGCGCGGCCGGGCCTCGACAAGCCGCTGGCTCGGTCCTTCGCCCGATCGGTCGGAACGACCCCGATGCCGAAATACGGCTGGACGGATGTGGCTCGGTTCTTCGAGATGGGACGTCCAGCCCTCAATTTCGGGCCTGGCGACGCGATCTATGCCCACAAGGCCGATGAGTGTTGCAAGTTGTCCAGCCTCGACGATTGCGCCCGAGCGCTGGAGTCGTGGCTTCGTGAGCGTTCGGAAGGAGATCACTGATGGTGTGGGCGTTGTGTGGGCTTGTCATTGTCATCATCGGACTGGCGGTGCTGGCAGCTTCTGGCAAGTTTGGGCAGGTGCCGGCGGTCGTCGATGATCGTCCGGTCCCTGACCTGCCCGAGGGCGATCTGAGCGCCGATGACCTGCGTTCGGCCCACTTCGCGGTGGTGCCGAGAGGCTATTCCATGCGCCAGGTGGATCAGCTGCTCGACCGTATGGCAGCCCAGTTGGAGGCAGCCCCAAAGGAGGGTTTCGCGGACACTGCGGAGCACGCCCCTAACGGAAAGGGCCTGGATACGGAATAATGGGGGTTGCACCACTGCCCAGTGATTGAGGAAGAGTGACATGGCAGCTATGAAGCCCCGTACCGGAGACGGTCCCATGGAGGTCACGAAGGAGGGCCGTGGCATCATCATGCGCGTTCCAGTCGAAGGTGGCGGTCGGCTAGTTGTTGAACTCAACGCTGACGAAGCCCAGGAACTGCTCGAGTGCCTCCAGGGTGTCGTTGGCTGACGCAGACGGCTGAGAGACGGTCGTGCCCGGCTCCGAGGAGCTGGGCACGACTGCATTCATACGGATCTCTCAGGCGTTGTGACGATTGATGGCAGTCTTGTAGACCTCAATGGTCTGCTCGGCGATCCGTGCCCAGGAGAACTCATCGATGCAGCGTTGACGACCAGCGGTTCCGAAAGCCTTGGCGCGCTCCGGATCGCGGGTGAGGTTGTTGATCGCTGCGGCGAAGGCCGACTCGAAGCCGACCACCTGCTCGGGGGTCGAAGAGTCGGTCGGGACCCCACTGACCAGATGGCCAGTCGTCCCGTCGACGACGACCTCCGGAATGCCACCGGCTCGGGAGGCGACCACCGGGGTGGCGCAGGCCATGGCCTCGAGATTGACGATGCCCAGCGGCTCGTAGACCGAGGGACACGCGAAGACCGTGGCGGCCGAGAGCACCTGACGGACCGACGGACGCGGCAGCATCTCCTGAACCCAGATGACCGGGGCCTTGCGGGAAGCCCGCACCTCGTCGAAAGCTGTCTTGAACTCCTCACCGATCTCGGGGGTGTCCGGCGCTCCTGCCAGCAGGACGAGCTGAGTGTCGGGATCGAGTTCGGCAGCGGCGCGCACCAGATGAATCAGACCCTTCTGACGGGTGATGCGTCCCACGAAGACCACCGATGGACGCTCCGGATCCATGCCGATCTCGCGGCAGACGTCGGTCTCGGTGACGGGGTGGAACTCTTCGGTGTCCACACCGTTGCGCACCACGTGTACCTTGTCCGGGTCGAGTTCCGGGTAGGCGCGCAGCACGTCCTTCCGCATACCATCTGAGACCGCGATGATGGCGTCGGCGGCGTCGTAGGCCGTCTTCTCGGCCCACGAGGACAGCCGGTATCCGCCACCGAGCTGCTCGGCCTTCCACGGCCTGTCGGGTTCCAGGGAATGGGCGCTGATGACGTGCGGGACGTCATGGAAGACGCCGGCCAGTAGACCAGCGAGATTGGCGTACCAGGTGTGGGAATGGACGAGATCGATCCCGTCAGGGATCGCATTGACCATGGACAGGTCAGCTCCGAAGGCCCGCAGCGCGCCGTTGGCGCCCTCCGGGTAGTTCTCGGCATGGGCGGTGGCTCCCTCGCGTGGCTCTCCCATGCACTGCACATCGACGTCGATGAGGTTGCGGAGATGGGGGACGAGTTGCGCGACGTGGACGCCGGCTCCTCCGTAGATGGTAGGAGGGTACTCGCGGGTCATGACGGACACGTACATGGCTTGATCGTCCCACAAAGACGGCGCCGACAGGTCAATAGGGTGGCCTTGTTGTCAACGAATCACAAACTCTCCACGACAGTGCCCGTTTGGGGTCGTAATCATCGCCCCTCAGGAACTCGGTGGCGGTAGATTGAGGGCCATGGCAAAGACGCGTCCCAAGGTTCTGTCCATCGTCCTCGCTGGCGGCGAGGGCAAACGCCTCATGCCCCTCACGATGGACCGTGCCAAACCAGCCGTTCCGTTCGGCGGTACCTATCGGCTCATCGACTTCGTGCTGTCGAACTTGGCGAACTCGGGCCTCACCCAGATCGCGGTGCTGACCCAGTACAAGTCGCACTCCCTCGACCGTCACATCTCCATCACATGGAGGATGTCGACGATGCTGGGGTCGTACGTGACCCCGGTCCCGGCCCAGCAGCGTCTCGGGCCCCGTTGGTACCAGGGCAGCGCCGACGCCATCTATCAGTCCCTCAACCTCATCAACGACCAGAACCCCGATTACGTCGTGGTGTTTGGTGCCGACAACATCTACCGGATGGACGTCGACGCCATGCTGCAGTACCACATCGATTCCGGTCTGGGATGCACCGTCGCCGGGATCCGGGTGCCTCGCAAGGAGGCCTCTGCCTTCGGAATCATCGATGCCGACGAGAACCACAGGATCACCGAGTTCCTCGAGAAGCCCGCTGATCCGCCTGGCCTGCCGGATTCCCCAGACGAGTCCTTCGCCTCCATGGGTAATTACATCTTCAGCCGCGAGGCTCTGGTACAGGCCTTGCACGACGACTCTCATACTGCCGATTCGCGCCATGACATGGGCGGCGACATCATCCCCAGGTTCGTCAACGCCTCCGATGCCCAGGTCTACGACTTCCGTGACAACGAGGTTCCGGGCAACACCGACAAGGACGCTGACTACTGGCGAGACGTGGGCACCATTGATGCCTACCACGACGCGCACATGGACCTGGTGTCGGTCGAGCCGGAGTTCAACCTGTACAACCCTGACTGGCCCATCTGGACCATGCAGGAACAGGCTCCTGGCGCCAAGTTCGTGATGCGTGGCTCCTGCGATGACACCCTGGTCTCGGCCGGGTGCATCATCTCCGGAACTGACATTTACCGCACGGTGCTGGGTCCGCGCGCCCGCATCGAGAGGTGGGCTCGTGTCGACGAGTCGATCGTCATGAACAACGTGACAATCGGGTCCAACGCCACCGTCCACCGCGCCATCCTTGACAAGAACGTCGTCGTTCCCGACGGGGCCCAGGTGGGCGTCGACCACGACCACGACCGCGCTCGCGGATTCACCGTCTCTCCAGGCGGTGTGACGGTGGTCGGCAAGGGCATCACCGTCCCCTACTGATCGGACGATTCACAGGACGCACGAAGCGGCTCCCCGGATCATCGGGGAGCCGCTTCGTCGTGGCTGATCGGGATCAGCCCTTCGTCGCCAGCAGCAGACCGTCGCCCACCGGCAGTAGGACGGGGGTGAACTCCTCGGTCTCCAGCACCGAGTCGAGGGTCTCGCGGATGATGAGGGTGTCGTCGTCTTCGTTGTCAGGGTCCGCGACGTGGTTGTTGGCCAGTGCAGCATTGGCGATGACGACTCCGCCCCGGCGCAGCAGACGCAGTGCTTGGGAGACGTACTCGACGTACTCCAGCCGGTCACCGTTGATGAGGACCATGTCGTAGGCGTCGTCGCGCAGCTTGGGCAGCACGTCCAGTGGGGTGCCGGTGATGAGGCGCACCCGGTTGGAGCGGATTCGTGCCAGGGAGAGGACCTTGCGGGCGGCAGCCTGACGCTCGGCATCGGGATCGATGCTGGTCAGCACGCCTTTGTCGGTCATGCCCTCCAACAGGGCCAGGGCTGAGACGCCCGCGTCAGTACCGACGGTGACGACGTTGCTGGCCTGCATGGTGCGTGCCAGGAAGGTCAGCAGGGCAGTGGTGCCGTTGCCGAGCACCTCCCACTGATCGGCACGTGCGGCCTCGCGGGCCTCCTGCAGGGCCGGCGAGGGGGCGACGAAGCCGTCGGCGTACTCCCACGACCGGGCGTCTGGGGCTTGATGTCTGGGCTGTGCTGGACTCACACGGACAGCCTAGCCCGCCGAGGGCATCTCGTGGCTACCATGGGCACCAGGTATACAAGGAGGTCTCGCATGTCTGCTCCCGTTTTCGGCCGTTTGCTCACGGCCATGGTGACTCCGATGGCGTCCGAAGGGGTGGTCGACCTGCGTCGGGCCGGCGAATTGGCGCACAGACTCGTCGATGAGCAACGCAATGACGGCATCGTCGTCAATGGCACGACCGGCGAGTCCCCGACGACTACTGATGCCGAGAAGGTTGACATGGTCAGGGCCGCCGTCGATGCCGTCGGGTCGGACGCTGCGATCGTTGCCGGTGTCGGGACCAATGACACCGCCCACACCGTTGAGCTGGCCCGTCAGGCTGCCGATGCCGGCGCGGACGGACTGTTGGTCGTCACCCCGTACTACTCCAAGCCCTCTCAAGCTGGCTTGATCGAGCACTTCACCACCGTCGCCGACGCCACCGATCTGCCGATCATGCTCTACGACATTCCCGGTCGCAGCGGAACCCCGATCGAGACGAAGACCCTCATCGAGCTGGCCGACCATCCCAACATCGTGGCCGTCAAGGACGCCAAGGGGCAGGTCGTCGAGTCGGCAACGGTGTTGGCCAACACCACCCTGGCCTATTACTCCGGCGATGACGCCATCACACCGGCCCTGTTGTCGGTCGGTGGGGTCGGACTCATCGGGACGTCGACCCACTTCACCGGCAGGCGAATGCATGAGGTCATCGACGCTTACGTCGAAGGGCGGATTGACGAGGCCCTGGCGATCTACCGCGAAATCCTGCCGGTTCTCACCGGAGTCTTTGCCGCCCAGGGTGTCACCATGGTCAAGGCCGGGCTGGCGCACCAAGGATTTGACGTCGGCGGGGTTCGTCTTCCCCAGACCATGCCGACGCCCGAGCACACCGAGCCCTTCTTCGATCTACTGGATCGTACTCAGCTGTGACAACCCTGCAGTGACATGGGGAGGCCGAATTCCGGGGTAGCATATGGGGCATGTCCACAGCAGGTCCAGCGGAAATCGCGGTACTCATCATCATTGCTGTGCTCATGTTTGGGCCTGACAAGTTGCCCGAGATGGCCCGCAAGGCGGCGCGCGTCTATCACTACCTCAAGAACATCGCGAACAACACGAGGGACCAGCTCCGCAGCGAGCTGGGACCGCAGTTCGCTGATCTCGACTACCAGGACCTCAAGCCGCAGAACTTCGTGCGGAAGTACGTTCTCGATGGTCTGCAGGATGATATTGACGAGATCAAGTCTGACCTGTCCGACGTTCGATCCGACCTCGACCTGGGCCTGGCAGACATCCGCAACTCGGAAGGGTTGCCGGAGGCGCCGTCGGAATCGGGCCCGGAGTCAGTGCACGACTCCAGCCAGCCGGTGCCCTTCGACACCGAGGCGACCTGATTCGCCTCGCAAATGATCCAGAGAAGAACTGGTCCCCGGTCAGTACTGACCGGGGACCAGTTCTTCGTAATGGTTGATCAGACTGGGGAGACTCCCAGGTTCATCCCGGCCAGTCCGCGCGGGCGGGAGTCGATGGTGCTCGCCAGTGCGTGGATGGCCTTGGCAGCCGGGGACTCCGGGTGGGCGAGGACGATGGGGTCCCCCTCGTCGCCGCCGCTGCGCAGATCGGCGTCCAGCGGAATCTGGCCCAGCAGCGGGATCTCGGTGCCCAGACGCTCCGACAGGGCATCAGCAGCCTTCTGGCCACCGCCAGTGCCGAAGAGGTCGACGCGGAAGGTCTCGCCCGACTTCGGGGCGGTGACCTCCAGCCACGACATGTTCTCGACGACGCCCATGACACGCTGCTGCATGATCCCGGCCATCGTTCCGGCACGCTCGGCGACCTCGGAGGCAGCCTGCTGCGGGGTGGTGACGACGAGGACCTCGGCGTTGGGCAGCTTCTGGCCCAGGCTCATGGCGATGTCGCCGGTGCCGGGCGGAAGGTCGATGAGGAGGTAGTCGAGGTCGCCCCAGTGGACGTCAGCCAGCAGCTGGGTGAGAGCACGGTCGAGGATCGGGCCGCGCCAGGCGATGACGTCGGACTTGTTGGGCTTCATCATGCCGATGCTGATCGACTTGATTCCCAGACCAGGGACCGGCAACAGCATGTCATCGAGGGGAGTGGGGTGGGCGTCACCCAGGCCGAGCATGTCAGGTACTGAGTGGCCATAGATGTCAGCGTCCAGCAGGCCGACCTCGCGACCCAGCTGAGCCAGGGCCAGAGCCAGGTTGACGGTCACCGAGGACTTGCCGACGCCACCCTTGCCGGAGGACACCGCGATGACCTTGGTGGTGTTTCCGGGCTGGGCGAAGGGGATGACGCGTTCGGGGACGCCGCCGCGCAGCTGCACCTTGAGGGCATCACGCTGCTCGTCAGTCATGGTGCCGAGCTCGACGGAAACGCTGGTGACCCCATCGACACCGCGGACGGCCTCGGTCACCTGCTCGCGCAACTCAGTCTTGAGGGGGCATCCGGACACGGTCAGCAGGACGCGGACGAAGGCGCGTCCCTGATCATCAACGGTGATCTCATCAACCATGTTGAGATCGGTGATGGGGCGTTTGATCTCGGGGTCATTGACGTGCGTGAGAGCTTCGGCAACGGCCTCGACCAACGGGTTATCGGTGCTCATGCTGACTTGTCTACACACCGTTGGGCCCCTCGGACAACTCGCCGATCGCGAACCGACTCCGATCAGCGCGATCCGGAGGGCGCCGGAGAGGCCTCAATCTCCTCCAGAAGGGAGCGCAATTCGTCCCGCAGCTCGGAGCGCAGGTAGTCACGGGTCGCCAGTTCACCCATCTGCATCCGGATGGAGGCGACCTCCCTGGCCAGGAACTCCATGTCAGCACGGGACTGGGCAGCCACTCGGCGGTCCTCGGCCATCGACACCCGGTCACGGTCCTCCTGGCGGTTCTGGGCCAGCAGGATGAGGGGAGCCGAGTAGGAGGCCTGGGTGGAGAAGAACAGGTTGAGCAGGATGAACGGGTACGGGTCGAAGCGCAGCTTGTAGATCGCGACGAGGTTCCAGATGATCCAGGCGAGAACGACGACCGTCATGTACGCGAGGAATTTCGCGGTTCCCATGAACCTGGCGGTGGCCTCGGCGAACTGGCCGAACTTCTCGGAGTCCAGCTGCACCTTGGGGCGTCTGGCCTTGCGCGGTCCCGGGATGTCGAGACGATCGGCGTCGTGGATCCTCTGATCGCCGTCAGCCATGGTTCACCTCCAGAAGCTCGCCGTCCATCTGGTCGCCCCGCCAGTCGGCGGGCAGCAGGTGGTCGAGTAGGTCGTCAACGGCCACTGCCCCGACGAGCTGGTTCGTCTCATTGACGACCGGAACCACGACGAGGTTGTAGGTGGCGAAATAGCGGCTCACCGCACCCACCGGGGCGTCCGTGCGCATGGGTTCGAGATCAGTGTCGATGATGGCCGAGACCATCGTCGAGGGCGGCTCGCGCAGCAGACGCTGGACATGCACCGCTCCCAGATATCGGCCGGTCGGGGTCTCGGTGGGAGGACGACACACGAAGACCATGGAGGCCTCGGCAGGGGTGATGTCCTCGTTGCGGACCAGGGCCAGCGCGTCGGCGACGGTGGCATCGGGGGCGACGATGACGGGCTCCGGGGTCATCATGGCGCCGGCAGTGAACTCGGTATAGGCCATCAGGGAGCGGACGTCCGCGGCGTCGTCAGGCTCCATGCGGGCCAGCAACTGATGGGCGGTGGTGTCCGGCAACTCCTTGATGAGGTCCGCGGCGTCGTCGGGGTCCATCTCCTCGAGGATGTCGGCGGCGCGGTCAGGATCGAGGACGGTGATGAGGGAGACCTGCTCGCCCTCCGGCAGCTCCTCGATGGCGTTGGCGAGTTGGTCGTCGTCAAGGGCCATGGCCACCTCGGCGCGACGATGGGGATTCATGTCGTGCAACTCGCGGGCCATGTCGGCCGGTTTCATTTCGTGCATCTCGGCGATGGTGCGCTCGGTGGACTGTCGGGAGGCCAGCACCAGGGAGGGTACTTCGCGCCAGTCGACGATGGTCGGGTTGCTGGGGGTCTTGCGGATGAATCGGCCCCGTCCGGACTCGGCCAGGGCCACCTCGTTGATCTCCCACTCGCGGCTGCGCACCGGGGCCATCGAGACGTCCATCACCCACACCTGCTTGCCGTCGCGGGTGAAGGTACGGTCGAAGAGGTCCTCGACGACGAGGGTCTCGGAGACGCGGCGGGAGAACACCTGGGTGTTGACGGTTCCCGAGATCATGATCTGCACCGCGTCGATGGCGTGCACCCGGACCATGGGCACGAATATCCGCCGACGTGCGAAGAGCTCGACGACGAGGCCGCGCACGAGCGGGGCGCGGCCAGGGGTACGCATCTGGACGACGACGTCCCTGACCTTGCCGACCTGATCGCCGTTGGCATCCATGACGGGAAGGCCACGAATCCGGGAGATGAATACCGACTGGGACCTGTTCACCTCGCACAATCTACCCGGAGGGCCAGTGACGATGCCGTGACCGATGACGGAGGACTGTCGGTGGCTGTCCGTACACTGTGGTCCAGACTAAGGAGGTAGCCGTGACGATGAGTGTGATGCCGGGCAGGGCAGATGCCATGATCAATCTTGAATACCCGCAGTCGGTCGTTGTGGTCGACGATTACGAGACGGCCCAGAAAATTGTCGACGAGCTGTCCGACAAGGAGTTCCCGGTCGAGAACCTGTGCATCGTCGGAACTGACCTTAAGACGATGGAGCGG
The DNA here is from genome assembly GCF_057458005.1 of Cutibacterium sp. LaCa_255. Classification (NCBI taxonomy): domain Bacteria; kingdom Bacillati; phylum Actinomycetota; class Actinomycetes; order Propionibacteriales; family Propionibacteriaceae; genus Cutibacterium; species Cutibacterium sp. LaCa_255. The sequence goes on from NZ_CP190956.1 coordinate 791,320, forward strand.
GTCACCGGTCGTCGTACCTGGGGCTCGGTGCTCGGCCAGGGGGCCGTCTCCGGACTCGGTATGGGTCTGCTGGTCGGCCTCATGATGATGTTCTTCACCACCGGCGAGGCCATTTTCGTGGTGTTGCTGACAGGTCTGCTCGTGGGCGTCATCATCGGTATGATCACGGCTGCCATCACGTATGCGATGTCGGGTGGGGAGCGCGACTTCAACTCTGTCCAGCAGGTTGTTGCCACCCATTACGAGGTGCTGGCCGAGCACAAGGTGGCTGCCAAGGCCCGTGAGATGGTTGCCGAGATGCCCTTCATGAGGGCCAAGGCTTTCCAGGGCTGATCCTCTCCGGGTAGACCCGCCGACAAGTCCGGGCGGTGGTGGTGGCAGGATCGTGGCCGTTCGAGCCTAGGTCCATGACTGACGGCAATCACCACCAGCGAGGATTTTCATGACCAACACCGTCGCCACCAGAAACGCCGTGCCGAAAGGGGTGACGATTCTCTTCGGGATCACCGCCGTCGTCATCACTGTCACTCTGGCTCTGGGATCAACGGTGTGTGCCACCGATGCGTCGGCATCCTGCCCGAACTGGCCCGGCTGTTATGTCGGACGCCTGACTCCGATGGATGCGACCCAGCCATGGGTGGAGTTCATCCACCGCGTCATCTCGGCCTCGGTCGGCATCTTCGCGGTCGCGAGCGTCATTGTCGGAATCGTGTATCGGCGGGTCGACAGGTTGCTCGTCGCCCTGCCGATCGTCGCCCTGCTGGGCGCACTGACCTCCGGGATCTTCGGCATGATGACGATCAAGTGGGGGATCAACGCCGTCGAGGCGTCCTTCGACCTGCTGGCCGCCATCATCTCGATGGGTGCGATGTGGCGGGCCTTCTTCGTCTCCCGCAGGCCGCGCTCCCCGTGGATCTGGAATGGGCGAACCAAGCTCGGCGTCGGTGCCGTGGTCTTCCTCGTCGTCGGTCACTTCTTCGCCGTCCAGGTTGCTGGCCCCGGGTCGCTCACCCGTTGCATGGGCTGGGCCATGTTCGTGCGCGGCGCCGGCGATGGACCGTTGGCCGGTTGGGTGGCTCAGCAGGCCATTGCGGGCATCGGGATGATCCTGGCGATCGTCTTCCTGCTGGTTCGCTGGGGGCGTCGCAATGGTTGGGACATCCTGTGCGCCGTGCTCATCGTCATCGAGATCGTCGCCGGGATCCTCATCGCCGTCAATGGGTCGAACCACGGTCTGGGAACCCTGCACGCCATCCCGGCCGTCCTCATCCTGTGCCTCACCATGACGGCGACGATGCGCAGCGCTAGGGGCTGAAAACCCCGGCGCTGCGCATCGGCAGTGCTTGTGGCCAGCGGGTGCTGATGATCAGTGGGAGGTGCGTCCCCAGATGTCGGCCATCCAGGCCTCGACCTCGTCGATCTGACGTGGGCAGTCCTTGGACAGCCACTCGGGTTCACCGTCAGTGATGTACAGGTCGTCCTCGATGCGGACACCGATGCCACGGAACTCCTCGGGGACCAAGAGGTCTGTCTCCTTGAAGTAGATGCCCGGCTCGTCGGAGACGCACATGCCCTTCTTGAGCGGTCCGGAGTAGTCCTGACGACGTGCCTGGTTACAGTCGTGGACATCCATGCCGAGGTGGTGGGAGGTGCCGTGGACCATCCAACGACGGTGCTGGCCGCCCTCCGGGGAGAGGCACTCCTCGACGCTGACTGGCAGGATGCCCCACTCGTGGAGGTACTCGCAGATGACGCGGATGGCCGCCTGGTGGATCTCCGCGTGGTCGTGTCCGACCTTGGCGACGGCAGCGGCGGCGTCCTGGGCCTCCAGGACGGCCTGGTAGACCCGACGTTGGGCCGGGGAGAACGTGCCCGAGATCGGCAGGGTACGCGTGATGTCGGCGGTGTAGAGGGAATCGACCTCGACACCGGCATCGATGAGGATGAGCTCTCCGGGACGCAGGTCCCCGTCGTTGCGCACCCAGTGCAGGGTGTTGGCGTGGTCACCGGCGGCACAAATCGAGCCATAGCCGACCTCATTACCGAGGTGACGGGCGACCCGTCCGAAGGTGCCCTCCATCCAGCGCTCACCGCGTCCCTTGCGCACGGCCTCCGGGATTTCGGCGATCATGGACTCGAAGCCGACCTTGGACTTGAGGCAGGCGTCGCGCAGCTGCTCGACCTCCCAGTCGTCCTTGCAGAAACGCGCGGCTGAGGAAAACTCGTAGAGCTCCTCGTCGGCCTCCTCGGAGCCCTTGGGGCGTAGGGAGTCGACGGTCGCGGTGACGTTCTCATCGGCGTCACGGATGACACGAACCGTCACGTCGCCGGCTGCCAAGGCGCTGTTGAGCTGAGAGATGTCGCGGCAGGTGAGCCCCGTCATGGCCGACATCTCCTCCAAGGACTCACGCTTGCCGACCCACATCTCGCCGTAGGTCGGATCGGCGTAGAACTCTCGGTCCGTGCGCGGGGCACGCGGCTTGAAGTACAGCACGTCTCGGGTCTCGGCGGTGGTGTCTACGACGAGCACCGCATTGGGTTCCCGGTCGGTGCCTAGGCCCGAGTAGTAGGCGAAGGCGGTATTGGGACGGAAGGGGTAGTCGCAGTCGTTGTTGCGGCGCATGAGATGCCCAGCCGGAATGACGAGTCGGTCCCCGTCGAAGCGGGCGGCCAGGGCGTCACGGTGAGCAGTCGCCGAGGGCACGGAGCCGAGCGGCTCCGGAAGCTCGTCGGGGTAGGGGGCCCAGTCCGTGGGGATGAACTCGACGAAGGCCTTGGAGAACGGGGTCTGACGCTTGGGGACCTTCTGCTCCTCGGCCTGCTTCATCTGTTCGTTCAGATCTGACGACCTCGTCTCGGTCATATGTGTCGGGACCTCCGTTGGTTGATGGTGTGACTCCCAGTGTAGGTGCCGATGACATGGAAGTACTGGCAGACGACGACTGGCTCGTCAGTGATGTCCTTGAGGGGAACGAGGTCGATGTCGGTGTGTTCGATGACGCACACCCGTCTGCCGTCAGAGTCGACAACCACCTGCCGGTCGCCGACGGACGGCATCCCCCCGAAGCGGTCGCATTCCTCCCTGAGACATGAGGTGGTGATCCCACCGGAAAGGATGGCCGCCACGAGACGGTCCCGCATCGGACCGGGGAAACCAATTCGCCGTCAGGCAGGGTGCCGTCCCCGCGCATCCCCCTACCTACGGGAGGTAGGCTGAACACCACATGTCAACAGGGCCTGCTCAACGGGGCCAGAAACGCAGGAGGTCAGCGTGAAAGCCGCGGCACAGGATCAGTGGAAGCTTCTCGATCTTGCACGAACTGACCGTCTGATCGCCCGTGCCCAGCACCGTCGTCAGACCCTGCCCGAGCTGGCCGAGCTCAAGGACCTCGCGGTCCAGCGCAGGACCCTTGCCGAGGAGGTCGTCGCCAAGTCGACCGCGCTGTCGGACGCCAAGATGGAACAGGAGCGCATCGAGGGCGACCTCGAGCCGGCCCGTGCTCGCATGGAGCGCAATCAGAAGACCGTCGATTCCGGTTCCGTCACCGACCACAAGGCCTTGAAGGGTCTGACCGAGGAGATCGAGCATCTCGGGCGACGCATCAGCCTGCTGGAGGACGCCGAGCTCGATGCCATGCAGGCCGTCGAGGACGCCGAAGCCGCTCACTCCGACGCGGATCGTCGTCGTATCGAGCTGGATGGCCACATCCGCACCGTCCTCGCGTCTCGCGATGCCGGTCTCAAGGGGATCGACGACGAGCTGGTCGAGTTGTGCCGGTCTCGCGAGACCCAGGCGGGTGGTGTCCCGGTGGATCTCCTCAAGCTCTACGAGATGCTGCGCGAGCGCACCGGGATGGGGTGTGCCAAGCTCGTCCACGGGGTGTGTGAGGGATGTGGCATTGCTGCGAATCCGGCTGACCTGCGCACCTATGTCGCAGCCGCCGAGGACGACGTCGTGCGTTGCGAGGAGTGCGACCGGATTCTGGTGCGCACCGAGGAGTCTCTTTGAGAATTGCGCCGTTGCCCGTGTGGCGACGATGCGGCAATGACCGTAGAATCGACGGTCGGACGAGCCATCCGGGTGATCGCGGCAGTCTTGAGCTGTCGAGGAAAGTCCGGGCTCCACAGAGCAGGGTGGTGGGTAACGCCCACCCGGGGTGACCCGCGGGACAGTGCCACAGAAAACAAACTGCCGGCTTTCGGGCCGGTGAGGGTGAAACGGCGGGGTAAGGGCCCACCGCGTCATCGGTGACGGTGACGGCACGGCAAACCCCACTCGGAGCAAGGCCAAGAAGACCACGAGGTCGCGGACGTGTTCGAGGGCTGCTCGCCTGAGCGTCCGGGTAGGCTGCGCAGCCGAAAGGCTGGAGGATGCCAGTAATGGCGTTCACAGATGGATGATCACCGGCCCTGAGGGGCCACAGAACCCGGCTTACAGGATGGCTCGTCCCTTCTATCATCGGGTCCATGAAGTTCGGAATTCGTACTCCCAGCCTGTCCAGAACCATCTCGGCCAGGACGCGTGGTCGAGTCACGAGGACTGTCAAGCGCACCCTCATTCCCGGTTATGGCCGTAAGGGAATGGGTTGGCTGCGAGATCCACGTCGAGCCGCCTACAACAAGGTTTACCGGAAGACGACGATGCGTTTCGGTGACCTGTTCAAGTGAGGTAACCCCTTGGAGGAGGGCATACGAAGGGGATGCTAACATGCTCACGTCAGGTTGCTGGTGGCCCCACCAGCGCTGGAATCCGGTGAGAAGCCGGAGCTGACGCGCAGCGGTATGACTGATCTGCCCCGGCGAACGCCACTGGTGCCATGAGCACTGGGAAGGAGCCGGGAACGGAGACGAGGTCGAGCCCGAAGACCACCTGACGCCGTCCTGTCGGTACCCGGTCGCGCACGCCGAACACAGAAAGCTGGCTTACTCATGCCCGTCACCCCGTCATCCCTTCGCCGCGTCCTCGTGGCATCAATGCTTCCCGCCGTCCTGCTCGCCGGCTGTGCCGGTGCCCCCAAGGACTCCGCGTCATCGTCGTCTTCCTCGGTCTCAGCGTCGGCTTCTGGTCCGATCACCATCACCAACTGCGGACAGCAGGTCACCCTCGACAAGCCCGCCACGAGGGCAGTGACCCTCAATCAGGGAGCCACTGAGGACGTGCTGGCCATCGGCGGGGAGTCCAAACTCGTCGGCACCGCCTACCTTGACAGTGAGATCCCGGCGAAGTGGAAGAAGGCCTATGACTCGGTCAAGGTGCTCTCCAAGGAGTACCCGTCCAAGGAGACCTTCCTGGCCGCCAAGCCTGATCTGGCGCTGTCCTCGTATTCCAGCGCTTTTACGGACAAGGCCATCGGCACGCGTGATGAGCTGAAGAAACAGGGAATTGCCACCTACATCAGCCCCTTCGGCTGCCCCAAGGGCACGCCCTCGGCCGAAACCACCTGGGAAAACGTCTGGAAGGAAATGACCGAGGTGGGGACTCTCATCGGCGTCAAGGATGCGGCTGACAAGGCCATTTCCAAGCAGCGAGATGCCCTCAAGGAGGTCACCGGGAACAAGCACGGCACCGGGACGTCGATCGTCTGGTTCGACTCGGGAGACAAGACTCCGTTCATTGGCGCCGGACATGGCGGACCCCAGCTCCTCATGGACGCTGTCGGTGCCAAGAACCTCTTTGCCCATCTCGACGGCGGTTGGGCAGACGGCTCCTGGGAGAAGATTGTCGCATCCAACCCTGAGGTCATCGTGGTCGCCGATGCCAGTTGGTCCACGGCGACGTCGAAGATCGACTATATGAGGAAGGACCCCGTCCTCAGCCAGATGAAGGCCGTCAAGGAGAACAAATTCGTCACCGTGCCGTTCTCCCAGAGCACCCCTGGTGCCGAACTCGTGGACGGTGCGAAGACCCTCAATGACGGTCTGGCGAAGATCACCGGCAAGTGAGTCGTCAGCGTAGTTGGCTGATCACCGGCATCCTCGCGATGGCCTTGGTCGGCAGTGTCCTCGTGGTGCTCGGGACCGGGGCGGTACACGTTCCTGTCCATGATGTCGCGAGGGTGGTGGCCCGGCGATTCCGTCTCATCGAGGGCGCCGACGTCACCGTTCTCGATGATCAGATCGTGTGGCAGCTGCGGGCTCCGCGCGTCATCGGATCGATGGCCGTCGGCGCTTTGCTGGCGATGTGCGGCGCGGTACTGCAGACCCTGACCGGTAATGACCTGGCCGACCCCTATCTGCTCGGCATCTCCAGTGGAGCCTCGGTAGGTGCGGTCTTCATCCTCATCATCGGAATCTCCAGCACTCTGGGGCAGTCCGTCCTCATGACACTGGCCTCCTTCGGCGGGGCGGTCGGGGCCCTGGTCATGGTGCTGGCCATGGCCACTGGCAAGTCCGGGGAGTTACCCGCCAGCCGGACCATCCTGGCCGGGGTGGCCGTCGGACAGTTGTGCGGCGCGGCGGTGTCCATGATGATCATGGTGTGTGGTGAGTCGAACGCAGCTCGATCAGCCCTGTCGTGGACCCTCGGGTCGTTCACCGGTGTGAGATGGGGATCGACGATCACCCTGGCCGTCGCCACCGTTCCGGCCCTCATCGCCGGGATGGCATTGTGCCACACCCTTGACGCCTTCGCCTTCGGTGACGTCAGCGCGATGTCCCTGGGAGTACCGGTCAACACTGTGCGCTGGATGATCATGGTTGGCACCGCCCTGCTGACCGCTCTCAGCGTGGCCTTCGTCGGCCCCATCGGATTCGTCGGGCTGACGGTCCCACACATCGTGAGGTTCTGGACCGGGCCGCGACACGCCCGGCTGCTACCGGTGTCGGCCCTCGTCGGGGCCCTGCTCATGGTGTGGTCCGACACCGCAGCGAGGTGCTTGCGCCCTGGCACCGAGATTCCCGTCGGGGTCATCACTGCGGCCGTCGGAGCCCCGGTGCTGGTCGTCCTGCTGCGTCGACAGGCGTCTCGATCATGAGTGCCGGGACAGCAGCAACGTTGCGAGCTGAGGATCTTGGTTGGACGGTCGACGGGACGACGGTCTTGTCCGGGGTCGACGTGGAGATTCGGCCAAAGGTCATGACGATGGTCATCGGGCTGAACGGATCCGGGAAGACGACCCTGTTGCACCTGCTGGCCGGGTTGCGGAAGCCCAGCGCGGGGCGGGTGTGGTTGGGGGAGCGTGATCTCTCCGGGATCGGGGCCAAGGAGCGCTCCCGGGTGATGGCCCTTCTCGAGCAGAGTCCTTCGGCTCACGTGGAACTGACGGTGCGTGACGCCGTCCAGCTCGGACGCATTCCCCATCTGGGAGGCTGGGGGATCGGCAATCTCAGTCGCCGAAGAGGGCGTGACGGAGATGCCGTCGAGAACGCGATGGCGTCAACCGGAGTTGCCGATCTTGCTGACCGGGCATGGTCGTCCCTCTCGGGAGGGGAGAGGCAGCGGGTCCAGTTGGCCCGAGCCCTCGCCCAGGATCCTGAGATTCTGCTCCTGGACGAACCCACGAATCATCTCGACCTGCGTCACCAGATTGACCTGTTGGAGAGAGTGCGTGGTCTTGGTCTGACAACGGTGACCGTCATCCATGATCTTGACCTGGCCGCCGCCTACGCGGATGACCTCGTCGTGCTGGACTCGGGCCGGATGGTCGCAGCAGGGTCGGCCTCCGAGGTACTGACTCCTGACCTCGTCCGTGAACATTTCGGAGTCGACGGCGAGGTTTGGTCAGATTTCAGACGTGGATTCACCTGGCGGGGATTGCAGCCATGACGACGCGCATCGCGGTCTCGCTGCGCTGGGAGGATTCCTCTGACGCGGTCAGCGCAGAAGCAGTGGCCCGTCACGTGGATGCCGACCGGAACGCATGTCTGCAGGGTCCTGGACCGGCGCTCGTAGATGTCCTCGACGCCGCTGACGACGACCGGGTCGAGCTCGTCGGATGGAGTTGCGATGACGGACCGGTGCCGCTGTCCTGGCTTCGTCGCGTCGCCGGCCAGTGGGTCCGTGTCCATGAGAACGGACCCACCGTCGTCGTGCATGTCGGGGTTGTACGTCCCGACCAGGAGTTTGCCGGCGAGTGGCGAACCGTGACCGGAGCCGAAGCGCCGTTGCACAACCCTGCCTGGCGGGAATTCCCCTCCTTCCGACACCATCTGCTCACCTGTCGAGGACCTCGCTGCAGCGCAGCCGGCGCCGCCGACCTGCATGCACGCCTGCAGGAGAAGCTGGCCCAGTCACACGCCTTGGACACAGAGGTTCTCGTCACGGTGACGGGGTGCATGTATCCGTGCAACCACGCCCCACTCATCGTGGTCTGGCCGGACGGCAAGTGCATTCAGTTGACCGAGGACAACCTTGACCGCATCGTGTCAGAACTGACCGGGCCATCCCGTCAGTGACGGGAAGGCCCGGTGGTAAGGATCAGCAGCATCGTGCCTGGGGGTTGCGGTCCTGACGGTCGCACTGGTCGCGCCAGAACGCCTTCTCCGGCATCGGCTCATGACCCGTGTGTCGACACCACTCGAGGTAGTTGTCGTAGGCGTCAGCTCCCGTGACCCCGCGCACCCACCACCGCAGTGACGACCACCATCGTCGCCACAGTGGATCGGTGGGCAGATGCCGTGGTGCGGCGCTCACGCGTGTTCCTTGTGAACGTGCTCCAGGTCAAGCTCGCGATGGGTCTGGTAGAACTCGTCCCACTCGGCCTGAAGATCTTTCTCGGCCTTGCTGGCGATGAGGCCACTGGGGGCGAAGAGGTGCGACGGCTTGGCCGGATCCTCGGTGTTGATGATGTTGTGGCCTCGCAGCGCCTGAACGGTGCGGATGCAGGCCGCGATCATGACGATGAGGGCACAGACGACGAAGATGATCGACATCGTCCCCTGAATAGCGGTGTTGCCGACGACGGTGCGCATCTCGTCGATGTCCTTGGCCTGGCCCAGCGAGGTCTTGCCAGCGGCGATGGCCCGCTTGTACGTCATGTGGTTGGCCCAGTAACCGATCTTCGGGTCGGGGGAGAAGATCTTCAGCCAGGATCCGTACACCGTGATGACGGCGGTGAAGAGCATCGGCACGAAGATGATGAGCAACCGCCATTTGTGACCAGCTCGGGCGAAGACCACCAGGCAGATCGACAGGGCGACGGCCGCCAACAACTGGTTCGCGATGCCGAACAGCGGGAAGAGGGTGTTGATGCCGCCCAGCGGGTCATTGACACCCATGAGCAGAATCGATCCCCAACCGGCAACCATGATCGCGGTGGTGAGCCAGGATCCGACCTTCCAGGAGTGGTCCGTGAGGCGGGGCCAGAAGTTGCCCAGGGCGTCCGAGAGCATGAACCGGGCGACGCGAGTTCCCGCGTCGACCGAGGTGAGGATGAACAGCGCCTCGAACATGATCGCGAAGTGGTACCAGAAGCTCATCATGGCCTGACCACCGAAGAGCTGATGCATGATCGTCGCGAGGCCTACGGCGAGGGTTGGTGCGCCACCGGTACGGCTGATGATTGACGTCTCGCCGACAAGTTTGGCCGTCGTCGTCAGGGCGTTGGCATCGGTGTGCACACCGGACAAACCGAGTGAGTTGACGTAGGCCACTGCGCTCTGGACGGTGCTGCCCGTCGCCCCGGCGGGGGAGTTCATGGCGAAGTAGATGCCACGGTCCACTGACAGGGCAGCAACCAGAGCCATGATCGCGACGAAGGATTCCATGAGCATGCCGCCGTAACCGATGAGGCGGGCCTGGGACTCCTTCTCGATGAGTTTCGGGGTGGTGCCCGAGGAGATTGTCGCGTGGAATCCCGACAAGGCGCCACATGCGATCGTCACGAAGAGGAAGGGGAACAGCTTTCCGGAGAAGACTGGACCAGTACCGGTGTGTGCGTAGACCGTCATGGCCGGGACGGTGATGACCGGACGGACGATGACGATAGAGACAGCCAGCATCGCGATGACGCCAACCTTCATGAAGGTTGACAGGTAATCACGGGGAGCCAGCAGCATCCAGACGGGAAGCACTGCGGCGATGAATCCGTAAAGGATGATGGCCCAGGCCAGGAACGGCTTGCTTAGATGGAGTGCGCTGGAGATGGCGGTGTTCTCGATCCAGGCTCCCGAGGCGATGGCCAGCACCAGCAGAACGATGCCGATGAGGGAGACCTCGAGCACCTTGCCAGGGCGCAGGTAACGCAGGTAGAAGCCCATGAGAAGCGCGATCGGAATCGTCAGACCGACGCTCCACACTCCCCAGGACGAGGCAGCCAGGGAGTTGACGACCACCATGGCCAGGATGGCCACGATGATGAGCATGATCGTCAGGGTGGCGACGAGGGCGGCGATGCCACCGAAACGTCCCAGTTCGTCCTTGGCCATCTGACCGAGGGATCGTCCGCCCCGTCGCATGGAGATGACGAGGACGAGGTAGTCCTGCACAGCCCCAGCAAGGATGACGCCCACGATGATCCAGATCGTGCTCGGCAGGTAACCCATCTGGGCCGACAGCACCGGCCCGACGAGAGGGCCGGCGCCCGCGATGGCGGCGAAGTGATGGCCGTAGAGGATGCGGCGATCCGTGGGCACGAAGTCACGGCCGTTGTAGTCATACTCGGCCGGGGTGGCCCGGTCGTCGTCGGGATGGACGAGTTTGTCCTGGATGTAGGTGGCGTAGAACCGGTAACCGATGAAGTACGAGCCGACGGCGGCGAAGACGAACCAGATGCCGTTGACGGTTTCACCCCGTCGCACGGCTAGCATCCACCAACCGAGGCCGGCAATCGCAGAGATGAATATCCAGACGACCATACGCAGTGGCGTCCATTGCTGCTGGCGTGACCGCTCTTCGGCAGACAGACTGACGGCTGGCATACCTTCGGGAATATCTGATTGATGATGAGGTGGGGCGGTTCCCATGGTGACCTCCAGTTGTCATTCAGTCCGATCGCGCGGCGCGACAATGCGGTGAAACCGTGCGACGAGGCCGCGGGATGGTGAGGACAGTGCCGCCTATCCCTTGGCTCGGCGCATCCGTTGGCGTGGCTACGCCCACCATCTTCTGCTACCGCGGGGTCACTCCGGGACTGGAAACGACAACTAGCTGGTGGCGTCGTCCTGTGTCATGGCCGAGAGCGCCTTCAGACAAGGTGGCATTTGAGACCCAATCTCACAGTGTGGTACCTTCTGTAAAGGCTCGCAGGTGCGGGCTGCATCAAACCTTGGAGAAGAGGGCTCATGCGCATGCGAATGTGTTGTTGTCGCTGAGACGCGACTCCAGCCCACGCATGTCTTATCCACGCATGTCTGTTCCTGTCCCTTCCTAACCACCAAGGAGTATCCGTGAGCATGTCCGAAACGGACGCCGCGCCTGATGTCCCTGTCGCCGGTGATCTTCTGCCGGGCGATAGGCTCTCCCCGATCGGCGACGAGACCACTTCGGCCCCGGTGGCTGCCATCGATCCCGATAGCGGACGGGTCGTTCCCGGAGGAGTGTGGAGCCGTCTGCGGCACAATGGGTCAGCGATGTTCGGAGCAGTCGTCGTTGTGCTGACTACCCTCGTAGCCATCCTGGCTACGCCCATCACTCGGGCCATGGACCTTGACCCCTATAGCTACGACTTGTCTGCCCTGAACGCGAGCGGGTTGCCCTCCGGCGCAATGGGAGGGATCAGCGCTGTCCATCCCTTCGGCGTCGAGCCTCAGACCGGTCGCGATCTCTTCGCCATCGTCGTCGAAGGCACCCGGACCTCATTCCTCATTGGCATGGGGGCGACCATCCTTTCGATGACCATTGCCATCATCGTGGGGGTGACGGCTGGGTACTTCGGTGGCTGGTGGGACGGATTGGCGTCTCGTGGCACTGACGTCATCCTGGGATTCCCACAGCTGGTGTTCATGATCGCGATTTCGGCGGTCATTCCGGCCACCGCTCCACGAGCGACCGTCATGGTCCTCATTATTGGTCTGTTGGGGTGGCCCTCAACGGCGCGGGTGTTACGTAGTCAAGCGATGTCGTTGCGATCGCGTACTTTCATTCGTGCGTCACAGGCAATGGGTGCGGGCCACCTGCACATCTTGGTGCGGCAGATGCTGCCCAACCTGGTAGCCACGATTATCGTCTTCATCACCATCTCCATTCCTGGGAAGATTGGCGCGGAAGCGGCGCTGTCTTTCCTGGGAGTGGGCGTCACCCCGCCAACGCCGTCGTGGGGTCGATCCATAGGTTCGGCGGTAACCTGGGTGAGCACGGATCCCTGGTACTTGCTGTTTCCCGGTGGCGCGTTATTCCTCGTCACCCTGGCTTTCAACCTCTTTGGCGACGGACTTCGTGACGCCATTGACCCGAGGCTAGGTGAGTCTCGATGAACCGTCTACGTTTCCTTGTCTCTCGCCTGGTTCAGACGCTTGCCGTGCTCGTGATCATTACCTTCATCACCTTTGCCATCTTTGAGTTCTTCCCCGCTGATCCAGCCCAATTAGCTTGTGGTAAGCCATGTACTCCGGAGAATCTCGCCCTTGCGCGTTCTTACATGGGTTTGAACGATCCGTGGTACCAGCAATTCTGGAACTATCTTTCTGGGATTGTTGCAGGCACTACATATGGGTCCGGGGCTGATGCCATTCACTGTTCTGCCCCCTGCCTGGGATACTCGTTCCGCCTGTCGACCCCGGTCACTGAACTCATTGCAAACCGGCTGCCAGTCACTATGTCGGTGGCTTTGGGGGCAGCCGTGTTGTGGATGATTATTGGTGTGAGCACCGGCATCATTTCGGCCCTTCATCGAGGTGGTGCCGTGGACCGTGCGATCATGACCGGAACAGTTTTGGGAATTTCCTCACCGGCCTATCTGGTAGGTCTGCTCGGCATCCTGCTGCTGGGATTCAAGGCTGACATTGTTCCGGTGTCCGGATATGTGCCATTCTCTGTGAGTCCTGTCGACTGGCTCTGGCATCTGGCCTTGCCATGGACCGTGCTCGCCGTCCTCTCAGCAGCGGTCTATACGCGGATGGTCCGCAGTGAGATGCTGGAGACCCTTGACGAGGATTATGTGCGCACTGCTCGCGCCGCGGGTCTGTCGGAACGACGCGTCCTGGCTAACCATGTCCTGCGCAGCATCTCCGTGCCGATACTCACCTATTTCGCTCTCGACCTGGGGGGATTACTGGGCGGAGCCGTCATCACCGAGAAAGTGTTCTCCATCCAGGGTCTCGGAGCTCTACTCATGGACGCCGTGGGAGCTACTGATGTCCAACTCGTGATGGGCGTCACATTGGTGGCCGCAGTCGCGATCATCGGAATGAATCTGTTGGCCGACATCGTCGTAGCAGCCATCGATCCTCGGGTTTGACGCTGATACGCCGCTGCGCAGCGCACCAGCACATATTCACACCACAGTCACATCACACACCACTGAAAACGGCTCACAAGAAAGATGAAAATCATGGGTCCTAGCACATACTCCATTTCGTCGTTGTCCCGCCGTGGCTTCCTGCTCGGCGCAGGGGCCACCGCTGCAGTTGCGGCATTGAGCGCATGCGGTGCCAATGAGCGTTCCGCGCAGACAGCTGGGTCAGCCACGCCTACCAGGGGCGGGACGCTGACGATCCTCGCGTCAGACACTGACATCAACTGGGATCCGGGCCGCAGCCAGGGCATGGCCGTCACCTCGTTGGCCCTCGTTCACCGCCGTCTCACCAGCTGGCAGATCATCAAGGGTAAGGAGGCCAGGGTCGTCCCCGACCTCGCTACCGATACCGGAAAAGCCTCGGATGGTGGCCGGACCTGGACCTTCACCCTCAAAGACGGTTTGGTGGCCGAGGATGGGTCGCCGATCACATCTACGCAAATTCGCCATGGGGTCGAACGCACCTTCACGGCCTCCTTGGCCGGCGGACTCGGATACCACAAGACGCTGCTTGCCGAGACCTCGGGATACACCGGCCCATATAAGGGCAAGCATTTGAAGTCCATTGAGACGCCAGACGACAAGACGATTGTCTTCCATCTGAAAGCTCCATTTGGCGACTGGCCATGGATCGTTTCTATGCCCGCGTTTGCTCCGGTTCCCCTCAGTGACAACCCCACGATTTACACCCGTGAACCGGTCGCATCTGGGCCTTATCGTGTGGCTGAGTACAAGCAGGGTGTGGCCGCAACCCTCAAGCGCAACCCGAAATGGACACCGTCCTCTGACGAGGTGCGTACTGCTCTACCTGACACGATTGTGTTTTCCTTGGGCCAGGACAGCCCGGTGATTGCTCAACGTCTCATCTCCGACTCTGGCAATGACCGCAACGCATTTGGGGCGGGGATGGTGCCCCCTGCCCAATTGCCTCAGGTGACATCCAACCCCCAGGCCAAGTCCCGGCTAGCCGTCGGTAGTGCTGGGCCACTGCAGTACTTGGCTATCAACGTTGAGCGCGTCAAAGACGTCAAGGTGCGCCAGGCCATCGCCTATGCGGTGGATCGCAAGGCCGCAGCCACCGCTCTGGGCGGAGAGATCGGTGCAGCCCCAGCGACGACGTACATCACTCCTGGCATCCCAGGACGCCAGGAATACGACCTGTACCCTGAGTCCACCGCAAAGGCTCAAGAACTCCTCAAGGGCAAAGCGGTGGGCCAGCTCGTACTGCTGGTAAGCAACGATGAGGGAACGTTGGCGCTCGCTCAAGCCGTCCAACAGGCACTTCAGAAGGTCAACATCTCCGTCAAGATCAATCCCGTTGAAAGTGAAACCTGGATTGAGAAAGCTACCCAGTCTGATGGTTCCGACTACGACTTGACCATTGCTTCGTGGAATCCCGACTATCCGTCGGCCAATGCCAATTTGCAGCCGCTTTTTGCCTCCAGTGAGATCGGATCAGGCGGCTTCAACCTTGGCCGCTACCACAATGCCGAGGTGGATCGGATGCTCGCCGAAGCGGCCGCCCTATCGATGGATGAGGCCAAGGAGAAGCGGGCGAACATTGATCGACGCATCGCCCAGGACGTTCCCGTCGTTCCATTGGTGTTCCGGCGCAATGCCTTCCTGCACGGATCAGGTGTGAGTGGTTTCTTCGTCGATCCCTTCCCGGCTTACCCGAACTACCTCGTCGTGGGAGTGCAGAAGTGAGGGGCCAACCCCGACGGAAAGACGCTCCTACCCGGGTGACCGCACAGCAGGATCGGTGGCCAGACGCAGTCCTGAGCCTGCGAGATGTCACGGTGAGATTCTCCGGGTCGCCGGTGGCGGCCTCGGAGGGAGTCGATCTGGACCTGGTGTCTGGACGAGTACTGGCTCTGGTGGGCGAGTCGGGATCGGGGAAATCCGTGACAGCCCTGGGCAGCCTCGGCTTGCTGCCCCAGGCCGCCACGGTCACGGGATCGGTGCTCCTGAGCCGAGATGAACCGGGCAGAAACGCCGGCGAGGCAGCCGTGGAACTGGTTGGGGCTGATAGGTCGGTGCTCGACGGTGTGCGAGGTCGGTTGGTCGGCACCATCTTTCAGGAGCCCTCCAGTGCGCTTGACCCTCTTCTGGCCATCGGCGCTCAGATCCGTGAAGTCATCAGGACCCACTCTGACGAGGATCGGTCGCGTTCTCGAATTCGCGACCGAGTACATAAGCTCCTGGGCCGCGTCGGGCTGCCGGACGTAGAGCGGATCGCTGCCTCCTACCCGCATCAGCTGTCCGGAGGCCAGTTGCAGCGAGCATGCATGGCCCTGGCCTTGGCATGCAATCCGAGGGTGATCATCGCTGACGAGCCCACCACGGCCCTTGATGTCACAGTGCAGGCCGGGATCCTCGACCTCCTGCGTCAGCTGACCGATGAAGGCATGGCGGTGCTGCTCATCACGCATGACATGGCCGTCGTGGCTGACATCGCCGACGAGGTTGCCGTCATGAGAAAAGGGCACATCATCGAGCGGGGCAGTGTCGACGCGATCTTCAACGATCCGCAACACTCCTACACCCGCCAGCTCCTCGACGCCGTTCCCCAACTCGATGCGCTACGAGAACTCCATGATCCGCAAACCAATCCCGACGGGGCGAGCGCCGCTAGGTCTGAAACCAGTGATGAGCCGGGAACCGTTGAGGTCGTCGGCCCGGCGATCCCTGACGCGACGAACCGAGAGCTGGACCCACCACTAGTTGAGGTTACCGACCTCGACGTCGTCTACCGTGCGCGACGACGCAAGTCTGTGCACGCGGTCCGCGGTGTGAGTCTGGCCATCGCGCCGGGGGAGGTTCTGGGACTCGTGGGGGAGTCCGGGTCGGGAAAATCCACGATCGCTGGCACCCTCCCAGGGTTGGTACCGGTGACCTCCGGGTCGGTGCGAGTGGCTGGGGTCGAGGTCGCCGGGGCCTCTCGGCGTGCGATGCTCCCCGTCCGGCGTAACACCGGAGTCGTGTATCAGAATCCGGCCTCGGCCCTTAATCCCAGGCGCACTGTCGGTGCGTCAATTGCTGAACCCTTGATGCTGCATTCCCCCCTCGACTCGTCGCGGAGGCGCGCCCGGGTGCGTCAACTCCTCGAGCAGGTGGAGCTGCCGGAATCGATGGCTGATCGGTACCCACATCAAATGAGCGGTGGTCAGCGTCAGCGGGTTGCTATCGCTCGTGCCCTGGCCCTGGACCCCCGGCTGGTGGTTGCCGATGAACCTACCAGCGCGCTCGATGTGTCGGTGCAGGCCAAGGTGCTCAGGCTCCTGACGGGTCTGCAAGCTGAACTGGGGTTTGCGTGCTTGTTCGTCTCGCATGATCTTGCGGTCATCGAGCAGATTGCAGCCCGAACAGTGGTGCTCAGCAAAGGTCGCATCGTCGAGGAAGGGCCGACGACGGAGGTGCTTTCGCATCCGCGGGAGGAATACACCCGTGCTCTGGTGAGTGCCGTTCCCATCCCTGACCCGGCGATACAGCGAACCCGCCGAGCCCGGGTGGTCGTTCAACGGTGAGGCCTGTCAGTCCAGGGTCGTGATGATGCGCGCCCCGCCCTTCTCGATGACGAGGGTTTGCTCGAACTGGGCACACCGTGAACCATCGTTGGTGAGGACCGTCCAGCCGTCGTCCCACTGATGATTGGACTGGTCACCGAGAGTGAGCATCGGCTCGATGGTCAGCGTCATGCCCTCCTCGAGGGTGACGTCGTAACGCGGCTCGTCGTAATGGAAGACGACAAGGCCGGAGTGGAAGGCACTGTGGACCCCGTGCCCGGTGTAGTCGCGCACCACGCCGTACCCGAATCGCTTGGCGTAGTTCTCGATGATGCGTCCGATGATGGAGATCGAGCGACCAGGCTTGACGGCCTTGATGGCCCGGTTCATGGACTCCTCGGTGTGCTTGATGAGGTCGAGGGACTCCTGATCGACGTTGCCGCACGGGAAGGTGTAGCAATTGTCGCCGTGCACGCCATTCTTGTAGGCGGTGACGTCGATTTTGACGATGTCGCCGTCCTCCAGCGGGCGAGCGTCCGGGATGCCGTGGCAGATGACCTCGTTGACGCTGGTGCAGCAGGACTTGGGGTAGTTGCGGTAGTCGAGGGTCGACGGGTAGGCGCCGTGATCGCACATGTACTCGTGAGCGATGCGGTCGAGCTCGTCGGTGGTGACTCCAGGTGCCACAGCCTTGCCGGCCTCGTGCATGGCGCCGCACGCGATCCGACCGGCTTCCTCCATGGCGGCAATCGTCTCGGGAGTCTGCACGTGGGAACCGTCGTAGGTCTCCGGGACGTCTCCCAAACCGACATAGGGAGGGCGGGCAATGCTGCCGGGAACGTGGCGACGAGGACTCTGGGGATACGGCTTGATGGCACTCACGTCGGCCTAGTCTAGGTCGTCAGTGTCAAGACGCCGGATTGGTTCACGTGCGTGTGCCGATGTGCAACGGTCCGGATCAGTGCATGGTCTCGAAGAGTTCCTCGGCGGTCGGGTGGGTCAGGACCCGGTCATGACGACCATTCGCGAGAATGATGACGCGATCTGCGGTGGCTGCGATGTCCAGATCATGGGTGATCATGACCAAAGAGGTGCTGTCGGTCACGGTCTCGCGAAGCAGATCGAGGACGGTCTCCCGAGAGGCGACGTCAAGAGACCCGGTCGGCTCGTCAGCGAAGAGCACTTGGGGAGCCCGGACCAGGGACCGCGCTATCGCCACCCGTTGACGCTGTCCGCCGGACAGGTGGTTCGGGTACTTGTCGGCGCAGGCGGCCAGCCCGACGGTCTCCAGGGCGTGCGTGACATCACGTCGGCGCGGCCTCATCCCTGCCAGTCGCGCAGGCAGGCGGACATTGTCACGGACGTTGAGGGAACTGATGAGGTTGAGATCCTGGAAGATAACCCCGACGTGATCGCGTCGTATCCGTGCGAGTTCAGAACGACTAGCCGGACCGAGGTCGTTGCCGGCCAGGGTGATACTCCCGCCATCGGCGGCGAGGAGACCGCACAAGCAATACAGCAGCGTCGACTTGCCTGCCCCCGAGGACCCCACGATGGCAACGAACTCGCCAGGATCAACCTCGAGATCGACCCCCTTGAGCACTTCGATCCGCTGGGATCCTTTTCCAAAACCTTTGCGTACCCCGACAGCACTGATCAACGGCGACATCAACGGCCTCCCATGACGATGGTGATGGGGTCCTTCCGCATGCCACTGCGGGTGACGACGAGAAGGAGGATCAAGGTGAGGGTGAACCCAAAGCCGACCACTGCACAGGCCGACCACCCAGGTGGCGTGGCCCTGACATCGGGGACCGGTCCTGCCGACAGCGCAGCCGCCATGGCCAGGTCGTTGACCGTGACAATGGTATAGGAACACACCAGGCAGACGGCTGCGTACACCAAGGCCTCCAGGACGGTCTTGGCGCGTACCAGACCCGGCGTCGATCCTGACACCAGCAACAGAGCATTGTCCTCGCGTCGGTGTGATGAAGTGGCCAGCACGATGGCGGACGCGCACACACAGGCGACAATGACCGGACCCCCCAGCAACAAGGCCATCTGGCGTGGCGGGGCCGACACCGATCCGGATCCGGGGGCGCGGGCTGCCATCACCGTCGTCACCAGGTGGATCCAGCTCGTCATCATTCCGATCGCGGCTGCTGCCAGACTGATCGGCATGACGAGGGCCTGGGTCAATCGCGGCCTGGCCGCTGCCTCACGGCTCGCCAGGAATCCGGGGGTGCCGCCGAGGCCAATGGCTCTGATGAGCGCGACAAGGCCACGGACGACCGGCCCGCAGATCATTGCGAAAACCAGACAGACGAGGAGCCCCATCCCCGGATACGCGGAGAGGACTCCGACGAGGTCGTCTGCGTCGGTGACTGGACTGACGTGGCCAATCGTGAAGTACAGGGTCACGGTTCCCGCGATGAGAAGCACTGTGACGACCACGAAGAGGACGCGGGAATGACGCGGTGAGGACTGTGTCGTCTCCGATGGGCGGACTGCAGTGACGACGTCACCCCGTGCGATCTGTCGCGCCGAGCCCAGACCAGACATCAGACTGACGACGGCCGTCGTCGCGACTCCCGTGATCATCGCCACGACGGGAATCGGATGGGTCAGCACATCACTGCGAGGCAGCCCGCTGGTGGCCACGAAGCCGGCGTACCACGGCCACACGGCCTCCGAGACAAGCGCACCAAGCAGTGCGGACAGGGCCGTGACGAGGAGGATCTCGACGATGAGGATCAAGCGTGCAGTCCGTGGCAGCACACCGACGATCTGCCACAAGGCGACGTCACGTCGTTGCAGGCGCACACAGGTGCCCACGACCAGTCGGAAGGAGGCAAATCCGGTCAGCACCGTGAATCCCAGGGCCACCCCGCCCATGGACGCGTAGGCCTGCTGCGCGTCGCCGCCGGCAGCCACCCCGGCGACTATTAAACCGATGCTCAGGGTGACCACCACCATGAGCACGACCGAGGCGACGATGAGGGAGAGCCAGGAGGATGCGCCCCGAATGACGGAGTTGACGGCGATCTTGAGAGTCATGGTTCAGGGTTTCACAGCGCGGATGGAAAAACGGGACGATCACTGACATCTAGGATGTGAGTCACGATACTGGAGGGGATCACATGGCTGACAAGACCGAATACTTCTGGTGTCTCAAACACCACACCGTCGAGACTGCCGATGACTGCAAGGCGGCCGATCACCTTGGCCCGTACCCGTCTCCTCAGTCAGCGGCGGAGGCTCTTGACACGGTGGCCGCGCGCAACGACTTCTGGGAGAACGATCCTCGTTTCAATGACGAGGAGGACGACGACTGAGCCGTCAGTCCACCTTGAGGGATTCGCGCGCGTGGTCGACGAGGGCCTGACGTGCTGAGTCCCCGATCGTGGCGGAGTTGAAGTACATCCCGAGGAAATCCGTCTGCCCGGTGTTGACCACGACGACGTCGACGACGTCGCCACGCACCTTCGGCAGGTTGGGCAGCGTCACGTAGATCTCGCTGCGCTTCCACCAGGCAGGATGCCCGTCAACGGTGAGGGCCTCCGAGCGAATCTCCTTCTCGCCGGTGTAGCCCATGTAGTAGTCGGAGCTGGCGAAGCAGGACATCATCATCGATGCCGCGGTCTGCGGATCGGAGAATCCTTCCGCGACCGGCAGACCACCCACTCCTGACACACTCATCCACCCGGGGTAGACGTCGTCAATCTGAGCCGACTGACCCATCACCCACGGCAAGGTGAGGTTCTGGCGGCGCCAGTTGGGAATGGATTCCACCGAGACGCCACCGCCATGCAACCGGTCGTCAGCGGTGTCCAGGTTGCCGGGACGCTGGCCTTGCGGGCACCTGACGGCCGATGAACTGGCCGACGGGGTGCTCGATTTCTCGTTCCAGGCAGAGACGGTCGGCGAGGAGGAGTTGAGATCGGGTTCCGCGTGGTGATCGGATGCGGTGCGCTGGCGCAGGCCGAGAGCAGCGATGACGGCGACGACGAGCACCACGGCGATGATCGCCCACACCCATCCGGAACCGTGGCCGCCGTTGTTGCCACGAGGACCCTTTCCGCCTCGCTGTGGAGAGGGCTCTGGGGAGGTGACGGTACGGTCCGTCCAGCGCTCGCCGTCGAACCAGCGATAGCGGTCCGGTGTGTCGTCGGGATCTGGATACCACCCTGCCTGAGGACCCGAAGCCATGTCGGCAGTCTACCGAGGTGATCCAGGGCGTTTGTTACTCACTCGAAACACGCGCCATGCACACTGGAAGGGTGAGCAGGCAGACTGATTTTGTCCTGCGTTCCATGGAGGAACGCAATATTCGTTTCGTGAGGCTGTGGTTCACCGACGTCCTGGGATCACTCAAGTCCGTCGCCATCGCCCCCGCTGAGGTCGAGGGTGCTTTTGCCGAAGGCGTCGGTTTCGACGGTTCGGCTATTGAGGGTTACGCCCGCGTCTACGAGGCAGACATGGTGGCCCATCCTGACCCGGCCACCTTCCAGGTGCTGCCGTGGCGCTCGGGCACCGGCACCGCTCGGATGTTCTGCGATATCACCAATCCCGACGGCACGGCCTCGGCAGCAGATCCGCGTCACGTTCTCAAGAAGACGATGGCCCGGGCCGCTGACATGGGGTTCACCTTCTACGTGCATCCGGAGATCGAGTTCTACCTGCTCAAGGAGGAACACCAGCCCGGTGGAGCACCTGTCTCCCTCGACAATGGCGGCTATTTCGACCACACCACCCTGGGGGCGGGTACCGATTTCCGTCGTGACGCCATCAACGTCTTGGAGCGGATGGGTATCTCGGTGGAGTTCAGCCACCACGAGGCCGCTCCCGGCCAGCACGAGATCGACCTGCGTTACGCCGATGCGTTGACGATGGCTGACAACATCATGACCTTCCGCGTGGTCATTCGGGAGATCGCCTCCCTCAAGGGCATCAAGGCCACCTTCATGCCCAAGCCCTTCACCAACCACGCCGGATCGGGAATGCACGCCCACGTCTCCCTGTTCGAGGGCGACACCAATGCCTTCTACGACGTGGCTGACGAGTTCCGCATGTCGCCGGTGGCCAAGCACTTCGTGGCGGGCCTGCTTCACCACGCTCCGGAGATCACCGCCGTCACGAATCAGTGGGTGAACTCGTATCGACGGCTCTCGGGCGGGGGGGAGGCCCCCAACTACATCTGCTGGGGTCGCAACAACCGCTCGGCCCTCGTCCGGATACCGATGTACAAGCCGGACAAGGCCTCGTCAGCTCGGGTGGAACTGCGTTCCATCGACTCGGCTGCCAACCCGTACCTGGCCTACTCTTTGGTGCTGGCCGCTGGTCTGGACGGCATCGAGAAGGAGCTGCGGCTGCCCGAGGAGGCCTCCGACGACGTGTGGCAGCTGTCGGCCCGGGAACGTCACGCTCTCGGTATCAAACGCCTGCCGCAGAGCCTGGGTGCCGCCATCCGGTGCATGGAGGAGTCGGAGTTGGTGGCCGAGACCCTCGGTGAGCACGTCTACGACTTCTTCCTGCGCAACAAGCGGGCGGAATTCGAGGAGTACAACCGGCAGGTCAGCCAGTTCGAGTTGGATCGTTACCTTCCCCATCTGTGAGCGGTTGACCGGTCAAGTCCCCGAGGCCACTGGTGCAAGCTAACTGTGTCAAAGTACCATCGCCGGCCTTGCCGGGGACACAAGGGGTCGAGCCCGATGATCGTGGTGATCGGGTCCAGCCGATCAGTCCTCGGCGAGGATCTCGCGGAGGGCTCCGGCCATGTCCACCACGGGCAGGAGGTTGGCGACGTCGTCGACGTGGGATCCAGACGCCTGGACCCATCCCGCCTCGCGCATCTCCTCCCAGGAGGAGAAGCCGGTGGCCAGCTGCAGGAAGGTGACGGGATCCATCTCGGCCACATTGGGCGGGGTGCCACGGTGATGGCTGGGGCCCGACTCGGTGGCTGCCAGCTGGACTGCACATGCGGGCGGCACCCGCAGTTCGATGGTGCGTCCGCCATGGGTATCGTCAAGGACGGCCGACAGTGTCCGGCAGCTCTCAGTGATGGCTGGCGACGGAACGTCGACGCCGTCGTGGAGACCCATGGCCACCATGGCGAGCAGGGTTGCCCGAAGGTGATCAGTCATGCGAACCGGACCGATGAGGGATTCCACCGTCGCCGAGGGGCCAGGAGTGGCCAGCAGGACCGACTCGACCTCGCTGAGGAGACGCTGCGCCTGGCTGGCCAGACGGGTGGCAGTGTCATCGGCGATGACCTCGTGGCCGATCGCCGCCAGGGTCCCGGTCGCCTTGCTGCGCTCATCGATCACCCTGGCGAGGGTCATCGGCCTGATCGTCGTCGGGGCGGTGACGGTCTGCAGGGTGTCGGTGAGGATGACCATGAGGTGGGCGATGTGGTGGCGTCCCCACAACCGTGTATCGGCCGACCCGAGGGTGGTGCTCCTGGCCGGGGGCAGCAACGAGCGAGCGGTGGCCACCCATGTCGTCGCCAACCGCCTCACGCCGCGTTCTGCGCGTGCCGCCATAATCGTCACCTCAAGAACACTAGGGGAAACTAGTTGCTGGGACCGTACACCCATTCGACACCGACGTGACGACTGAGCAACACGTCGGTGGCCCTCGTCGGCTAATGTGCCGTCGAGGGGGTGGTCACGGTGGATCGCAAGTCGAGCGTCACGGTGGACCTACTGCGGCTGGGAGTGATGGACACTGAAGCGGCCCTGGCCCACCATCAGCGGATTGCAGAGACGATCGGGGCTGACCCAAGTCGACTGACCGGGTGGGAACATCACCTGGAAATGTCGTGTGACCCTGATCTGGCCCTCGACACCTTGGCAGATCTCTCACAGAGATCCCCACAGCTTGTCGTCGGCCTCCTTGATGACGACGACTCGGCATGCCGGCTCGTTCGGCTCCTGGGCGCCTCCAGCGAGCTGGGCCGTCACCTCGTCGCCCATCCCGACGACCTGGCCGAGATCGCCCACGATCCCGTGCGTCGCAGCCGTGACGAGATTCGCAACGACCTGCTCGAGGTCGTCGGAGCTCATGAGGATGGTGAGTTCCTGGTGGCCGAGAGGCCCACCGGCCCGGCAGCGGATCGGCTGAGGCTGGCCAATCGGCGTCATCTGGTGCGGATCGCCTCCCGAGATGTCGGCGCGGACGATCCGACCGAGGTCGTCGAGGACATCGCGGGAGAACTGGCAGACCTTGCCGACGCCGTCGTTGCCGCTGCCCTGGCCCTGACCCGCGCAGACTGTCCGGATCATGCCGACGCACGGCTCGCCGTCGTTGCAATGGGAAAGTGCGGGGCTCAAGAACTCAACTACATCTCTGACGTCGACGTCGTCCATGTCGCCGAGCCGGCCCGGGAGGACGTTTCAGCGGCTCGGGCTGTCGACATTGCCACGAAATTGGCAGCCTCGGTGGCGCGGATCTGTTCGGCCCACTCCGGGGCAGGGTCCATCTGGCAGGTCGACGCTGCGCTGCGTCCTGAGGGCAATGCCGGACCCCTGGTGCGAACCATGGACTCGATGCGCACCTACTACGAGAAGTGGGCGAAGAACTGGGAGTTCCAGGCCCTCCTTAAGGCTCGTCCGATGGCCGGCGACCTTGATTTGGGGCAGAGATTTGTCGAGATGGTCTCACCCATGGTGTGGCAGGTGGGAGAGGCGGAGGGCTTCGTCCCAGAAACCCGCGCTATGCGAACCCGGGTCGTCTCCCACATCGCCACCAAGGAGAAGGCCCGTGAGATCAAGCTGGGTGCCGGGGGGTTGCGAGACGTCGAATTCACCGCCCAGTTGCTGCAACTGGTTCACGGACGCCAGGACGAGTCGCTGCGGGTACGAGCCACTCTGCCGGCCCTGCGCGCGTTGGCCGCTGGCGGTTATATCTCCCGAGGTGCGGCCGAACGTCTCGAGGAGGCATACCGACTGCAACGAGTGATGGAACATCGGGTGCAGATGTTCCGGTTGCGTCGTACCCACCTCCTTCCCGACGACGAGCCAGGCTTGCGCAGGCTGGCACGGGCAGTGGGCCTGCACACCCCCGACGAGGTGCGAGGTGTGTGGACGGCGACCTCGAAGGCCGTCCTGCGGGCTCATGGCCAAGTGTTCTACTCGCCCGTGGTCGAGGCTGTGGCTCGCATCCCCACCGAGGATCTGCGGATGGGCCCGGAGGCGGCCAAGGTTCGGCTCGGGGCGCTGGGATTCCACGACGAGGACGCCGGCCTGCGTCACATCGAGGCCCTCACCAGCGGCACCAGCCGAGCAGTGCGTATCCAGACCGCTCTCATGCCGGCCATGCTCGCCTGGCTGGCCGACGGCCCCAGCCCCGACAATGGTTTGCTGGCCTTCCGCCAGGTCTCCGAGGCATTGGGGGAGTCTCCCTGGTACCTGCGCGCGATGCGTGACGAGGGGGCCATGGCCCAGCGGCTGGCAACGGTGCTGTCGACGTCGAGATATGCCGTCGACGTCCTCACCCGAGCCCCCGAGACCGTCCAGGTCCTCGTCGACGACGACCTGACTCCGCTGGACCGCGACGACCTCACTCGCCAGATGAACGCCGTCGCCAGGAGGCACCGCGACGTCGAGGAGGCGGTCGGGGCGATCCGTGCGGTGCGGCGTCGTGAACTGTTCCGGATCCTCGTCGCGAACATCCTCAATGTCACCGGCACGTTGCGCATCGGCCGGGCCCTCACCGACCTGACGGGAGCGACGATCGACGCTGCGCTGTCCGCAGTGTCGCGCGGGGTTGAGGACGCCCCGCCAATTGGCATCGTCGCGATGGGACGATGGGGCGGTCAGGAGCTGTCCTACGGTTCTGACGCCGACTGTCTCTTCGTCGTCGGTGACGGACCAGGTGCCGGGGAGAAGGCATTGCGCATCGTCACCAAGCTGCGGAATCTGCTCGGCAGGAACGGTGCCGATCCCGCGCTGATCTTGGATGCCGACCTGCGTCCGGAAGGGCGATCGGGCCCGATGGTGCGCAGCCTGGAGAGTTATCGCAAGTACTACGGGAAATGGTCGAGCACCTGGGAGTCCCAGGCCCTCTTGCGGGCGAACCACGGGGCCGGTGATCGAGACCTGACGACCGCGCTGCTCGAGTGCGTCGACAACCTGCGCTACCCGGCCGACGGCCTGACGGCCGGTCAGTTGGCCGAGATTCGCAAGCTCAAGGCACGGATGGAGTCCGAGCGGATTCCGCGCGGTGTCGATCCTCGGCGTCATCTCAAGCTCGGGCCCGGAGGCCTGTCCGACATCGAATGGACTGCCCAGGTGATTCAGTTGCAGCATGCCGGCAAGGAGCCTGCTCTGCGCACGACCTCGACGATCGAGGCTCTCGACGCTGCCCTGGCAGCCGGTCACGTCGACGAGGAACAGCACCAGGAGCTGCGCGATTCCTGGTTAGCTGCCAGCCGGCTGCGCAATGTGATCATGGTGGTGCGGGGCCGTCCCAGTGACGTCATACCCTCCGACTCAATTGATCTCGACGTCATTGCCCGGGCCCTCGGGATGGGTCGTGGGGCATCTGAGCAGTTGATTGAGGACCATCTGCGGCACGGGCGACGTGCCTCCAAGGTGGTCGATGCCGTCTTCTGGAACCAGTGATCAGTCCTTCTCGGAGAACTTGAAGGCGTGTGGGCTGGGGATGGGGAGGTTGTGTGCCCACGCCGGGTCGGTGCACATCCGGGCCACCGCCAATCCGCAGGCGATGAGGACCAGGGTGAGAACGGCGTCGGCGCCGAAGGTCAGCGCCTTCGCCATGTCCTGGGCGTTGAGCCAGTACACAGTGCGGTACATGGAGGCACCGGGCACCATGATGACGCAGGCGGGGACCGTCAAGGTGATGCGGGGCAGCTTAGTCCTGACCGACAACGGGCTGGCCAGGAATCCGATCGCGAGGCCGCCGACCCCGGCTGCCAACTGCGCTGGCAGGTTGGCACCAACCAGGGCCAGGCGGCAGAGATTTCCCACCACTCCCAGAGCGACTGCCCATGCCAGCATCCGCGGCGACGAGTTGAAGATGATGGCGAATCCGGCGACCCCACATGCCGTCGCTGCGGCGTAAGCCAGCCACGCCCAGGGATTCGGCAGCACCGTCTGCGCGGGCAGTGGTAACAGCCCGGTAGCAACCGAGAACACCCAGGCCGACAACGTCGCGGCAAGGATGAGACCAATCGAGTACATTGCGCGGCTCAGACCCGCCGTGAAGTCCATCCGGACCATGTCGAGGATGGAGGTAATCATCGGAAAACCAGGTACCAGGAAGAGCAGAGAGGCCACGTATCCGGGGCCGTGGATCGTGTGAAGCCCAGTGTTCGTGAGGAGGTCGGCGACCACCAGGTAGAGGAGACAGGCCGCTGCAGATGCGAGCGCCGCGACACCGAACTGGTTGAGCCAGCGACGGTTGAGTCGACCACGTACGAACTGGCCGGCACTTGCCGCCAGCAGCACGACGAGTGAGTCGGCCAGCGAGAACTTGTTGAGGATGGCGAATCCGGCGCAGGCAAAACCACCGGCGAGAATGGTCTGCCATTCCTTCCACTGTGGGCGGACGGTCCGGGAGATGTTGTCGAGTCTGGCCTCGACATCGCGGCCTGTCATCCCCTCGGGAAGGTTGTGGGCAAGCTCCTCGAGAGCGGATATCCGAGAGGAGTCGACGCGCACTCGGTACACCTCCCGGGCCACGGTGCGGAAGTTGTCGCCCCGGTGCGCGGTGACCGTGATCTCGGTGAGACCGACGGTGGCGTCGAGGCGGTCCATACCGAGGGCATCCCCTGTGTCCGTCATGGCCCTCTTCACCCGATAGGACCCGGTACCCGACGACAGCAGCATTGATCCCAGACGGATGACCGCCTCGGTGTCGTTGACGAATTCGTGGTCGTGGCGCAGGTCGTCGTCGGAAGTCACGGAATCAGTGCTTGTCACGTCCTGCTATTGTGCCACTGCAGCGCCGAGGGTCCACGGGTCGGTTCGGATGCCCAGATCTCGGCAGGGCAGACCGAGTTCCTCGTGAAGTCGGTGGGCCACGTCAGCACACCAGGGTGATTCGGATGCCCAGTGAGCCGTGTCGACGAGGGCTGGTCCGCCGGCCCGAAGATGCTCGTCGGCAGGATGATGGCGCAGGTCACTGGTGAGGTAGACGTCGGCATTGCTGGCTGCTGCGGCATCCAGCAGGGAATCTCCTGCTCCGGAGCACAGCGCGACGGTGTTGACCGGTTGGTCCGGGTCGCCAGCAGCCCGCACTCCCCAGACGGTACGGGGGAGTCGTTCGGAGACTCGCCGGGTGAAGGACCGCAGTGTCATCGGTTCGTCGAGATGGCCGACACGACCGATACCCGGGGTGGTGGGGCCGGGGCGCGCCCCCGAGTCAATGGTCGTCACGTCGTAGGCGGGCACCTCGTAGGGATGGGCGGCGACGAGAGCCGACCGCACCGCGGAGCGTGCCCAGGTCGGGGCGACGACGTGAATGCGCGCTTCCTCAACGGTCTCCACTTCATGGGCTGTGCCGATGGTGGGATGGGAGCCATCGAGAGGTCGGAACTGGCCGCGCCCGACGGTCTCGAAACTACACTTGTCGTAACCGTCGAACCGCCCGGCCCCGGCATCGAAGAGGGCATTGCGAAGCGCCTCCGAGGAGCCGAGGGGCACCTGGACTCCCCACAGATCCACGGCTTGGGTGACGGGTTCGAGGGGACGCTCGACGACGACGCCCAGGAGCCTCGCGAGGACGTCATTGACACCACCGACCGCGGCGTCGGCATTGGTGTGGGCACTCATGAGGGCAATGCGATGACGGATGAGCTGGTGAATGATGCGTCCCTTGGCGGTGTCGGCTGCCACCGAGCTGACCCCACGCATGAGAAGTGGGTGGTGGACGACGAGCATGTCCGCGTGTGCTGCGATCGCGGCGTCGACGACGTCGTCGGTGGCTTCCAGAGCGCACACGATGTGATTGACGGTGTCATCAGGGTCACCGCACACCAGACCCGGGGCATCCCACGACTCCGCCAGGGAGGGCGGGTACCACTCATCGAGGATGTCGCGGACCCGACCGACGGTGACGAGGTCGTCGGCGGGTGAGGGGATGGCGGTGTGGGATGTATCAGCTGCCATGGGTTCACGGTAGCTTGAGGGTATGACCGTTCGCCGACCAGTGACGATGTTTGTGTGCCTGGCTGCCGTCGTGGCCGCAGCAGGGTGCGCCGAGAAGACTCCGACCGTCGCCGACATGGCGAACCAGTCCGGGGCGACTCCGATCGCCAATTCCGTTCCGCCCCAGCCGGTGCGGCCGAGACCGTCAAAAGGTGCTTCTGGTGCCAGTACTCCGGCCATGCCGACGTGCAAGGGGTCGACCCCGGTCCTCGAGATGTCTTCGATGAAGACAGGGGACGCGGGTAACTCTGTCGAGCTGATCGTCCGGAACTGCACCGAGAAACCGTTGACCCTGCCTGCCGTGCCGACGATCAAGGTGACGTCCGCAGGCTCGCCCGTCAAGGTCGCATGGGAATCGCGCGGTGTCGTCCCGGGAGAATTGCTCAGCGGAATGGGGCGCAAGGTCACCTTGTCATGGCCTGGGCAAGGTGGTTGTGGTTCCCACAGCCAGGTGATGTCGGTTGAGATTGCCGGCGGGGTCGTGAGCGACGAAGGATGCTTCATCCCCACGGTGAAGCGATCGGTCACGCCGAAGCCCGGGGAAGCCGAGAATCCCGAACAGCTGGAATCTCCCCAACCAGTTCACGGATCGGTTGTCTGGTCAGGATGATGCCTTTCCTCTGCCACCGCAATGACGCGGCGGGCACGATACCTCGACGCTCAAGGGATAAAGGATGATCATCGGTCTGGCCGCATGCGTGGCGATCTTCGCCTGCTATGCCTGGTTGTTGGAACGACGCCCCGGTGCCTGGACGAATGGAATCGTGTTGGCTGTCGGCCTTGGGCTGGCGGGACTCACTGCTGTCGGAATTGTTGCGGGTACCGTCCCCGTCCTGGGTCTGGGTGTTGTCATAACCCTTGTGGTCCTTGCCGCCATCGGAACTGCCGTTGCGCCATTCGTGCTCATTGCCAACGGCATTGTGATGCGGCGTAAGGAGGGTGGATCCCTTTCCAACGTCCTGTCTGGCCTCCTCGGTGTGGGGCTACTGGTACTCATGGTGTGGTGTGTGAAGGGGCTTTTCTCCCCGTTTGAACCATGGGCTGTGGTGGGTATTTCGCTGACAATGGTTTTGGGATGGCTGTCTTTTGATTTTCTCGGATACCTGGCGTCGGTTCTGGCTGTCCATCGTGCCAAGCCACTACCGGGAGAGCATCAGATCATCGTCCTCGGGTCTGCTCTCGTCCATGGAAAGGTCCCCAGACTGCTGGCCAACAGGCTGGATCGCGGTATTGACCAGTGGCGTACCGACGACGCCGCCGGATTTCACTCCGTGATTATTCCTTCCGGCGGAAAAGGGGAGGACGAGCCCCGTGCCGAGGGAGAGGCTATGGCCAATTATCTCATCGAGCATGGTATTCCTGGCGAATGCATTGTTGTGGAAGACAAGGCAGCAAATACGAACGAAAACATTTCATTGAGTCGAGAGCTCATGCCAGCCGAGGTGGCTTCGACGTCAGTGCGTCGCACGATTGCGTCGCGTCAGAGTCACAATCCCCCCGTGGTCGTTGCGACGAGCTCCTATCACGCCGTGCGTGCGGCTGAATTGTGTCGTCGTCAAGGCGTGCGAGCTCGGGTCCTCGGGGCCCCGACGGCCACCTACTTCCTGCCCAGCGCGATGCTGCGAGAGTACATCGCACTGTTGATGTCACGGCCATGGATCAACAGCATCATGATGATTCTCGTGGCGGCCTTCTGGCCGATCGTGGCAGGGGTGTTCGGATGAAGGTCTGTCGTGTGCTTGCGGTGGCGGTTGCAGCCACGGCTGTGGCATCGGGGTGTTCACGACCGATCCCAGCGGTTCCCGAGGCTGTCGTACCGACCTCGTCGATGACCTCGACCCCGAAGTATTCCCCCCATCCTCGACCTCACACCAGTCGACCTCAGCCCAGCACATCCCCACAACGGGTGACCAGTGTCGGCGGCGGTGGGACGGCCTTGACATGCGAGCACGGCGAGAAAATAGCGATGGGGTTTGACGACGTCCAGGCGGCGTTGGGGGCACGAGTGACCCGGCTCATGATCCGCAACTGTGGCACGTCCACGCTGACCTTGCCCGTCATGCCGAAACTCCAACAGGCCACCGAGGTAGGGAAGTCCGTGCCGGTGGCATGGCGACCTTATGACTCGAGGACTGCGTCGAGACGGCTGGCTCCCGGAAAGGTTTCGGGCTGGGAACTGTCCTGGCATACCAATGGTGACTGTGAGCACCGCGGAGCACGACGGCTCGTCGCAACAGTGGGGACGACAACGGCCGTCATGGAGGGCTGTCTTGACCTGGGCGACGCCCACGCACTGACTGATGAATCCTCGACGGGGCCGGATGGTTCCGACGCCATCCCGATCCCTCAGGGGACCGTGCGGTTTCTGGACTGAAAAGAACCGCGCCCCACGATTCGCACGCTCTTCGTGTATCGGGCCCAATTCTCCACGACGTGACGAGGGGACGACCGAAGTCGTCCCCTCGTCACGGGATCACGTCAGGTCGACTCAGATGTCGTAGTACAGGTCGAACTCGTAGGGATGCGGACGCTGCTGCAGGGCAGCCAGGTCGCCACGCTTGAGCTCGATCCAGGTCTCGATGAGGTCCGGGGTGAACACGTCACCGGCAAGCAGGAACTCATGGTCGGCCTCGAGATTGTCGAGGACGGCACCAAGGCTGCCCGGGACCTGATCCATGACAGCGTGCTCTTCCGGAGGCAGCTCGTAGATGTCCTTGTCGACCGGGGCCGGCGGCTCGATCTTGTTCTGAATGCCGTCCAGACCCGCGAGCAGCAGGGCGGCGAAGGCCATGTACGGGTTGGCCGAGGGGTCAGGGCAGCGGAACTCGACACGCTTGGCCTTCGGGTTCGGGCCGGTGATCGGGATACGCATGCAGGCGGAGCGGTTGCGCTGCGAGTACACCAGGTTGACCGGGGCCTCGAAGCCAGGAACCAGGCGATGGTAGGAGTTGGCCGACGGGTTGGTGAAGGCCAGCAGCGACGGGGCGTGCTTGAGGATGCCGCCGATGTAGTAACGAGCCATGTCGGACAGCTGTGCGTAGCCGGACTCGTCAAAGAAGAGAGGATCGCCGTTCTTCCACAGCGAGGAGTGGACGTGCATGCCCGAACCGTTGTCACCAAAGATCGGTTTCGGCATGAAGGTCGCCGTCTTGCCGTGCTGCCAGGCAACATTCTTGACGATGTACTTGAACTTCATGACGTCATCAGCTGCGCGGGACAGGGTGTTGAAGCGCCAGTTGATCTCGGCCTGGCCAGCGGTGCCGACCTCGTGGTGGGCCCGCTCGACCTTCATGTCGAGGCCCTCCATGATGGTGACGATCTCGTCACGCAGATCACCGAAGTGGTCGGTGGGGGCCACCGGGAAGTAACCGCCCTTGTACTTCACCTTGTAACCACGGTTGCCGCCGTCCTCAGTGCGTCCGGTGTTCCAGGCACCAGCCTCGGAGTCGATGGAGTAGTACGAGGTGTTCTGGCGAGTGTCGAAGCGAATGTCGTCGAAGACGTAGAACTCGGCCTCGGGGGCGAAAAAGGCAGTGTCTCCGATACCGGTGGAGGTGAGGTAGGCCTCGGCCTTGCGTGCGATGTTGCGCGGGTCGCGGCTGTAGGCCTCCTTGGTGATCGGGTCGTGGACGTTGAAGTTCACGATGAGCGTCTTGCGCTCGCGGAACGGGTCGATCCAGGCGGTCGTCGGGTCAGGTAGCAGGGCCATGTCCGACTCGTTGATCTTCTGGAAGCCCCGGATGGAGGATCCGTCGAAGGCCAGACCGTTCTCGTACTGGTCCTTGTCGAACTCTCGGGCGGGGACGGTGAAGTGCTGCATGACACCGATGAGGTCGCAGAAGCGGACATCGATCATCTCGATGCCTTCCTTCTTGACATAGGCGAGCAGGTCGTCGGGACCTTCGAACATCTTTCCTCCATCAACACGGCTGGTGATGTGTTCACGGTAGTTCGTGCGGGTTGCTCAGCCGTCACCGTTGTGTTTCGAGCGTGTAACAGGTGCTACCGGTAGGATTCCCTGGGTGAGTGGAACCGAGGCAGCGCCAGGCACCTCGATCGGACTGCCCCCGGAAGGGCGCGGATCGCTGGCGAGTTGGGGCAAGCGCATTGGCGCTCTCATCATTGACTGGGGAGCATCCATGGTGCTGGCCAGTGCCATCGTCGGGTCGGCAGTGATTCGCGGTGGAGGTTGGAAGATGTGGATGCCGATGGCGGTCTTCTTCGTCGAGTCGGTCCTCTTCACTGCGATGGCAGGCGGATCCTTCGGCCAGATCGTCGCCCGAGTGGCCGTGGTCCGACTCGATGACCTCGGCCCCATCGGATGGTGGCGATCGGCCGCCCGCACAGCGATGAAGTGCCTCGTCATTCCGGCCCTCGTCATCGGTGCAGAAAGGCGAGGTCTCGACGATCTCGTGCTGGGCACCGTCGTCGTCAATCGCAAGTGAGAGATATGCGCGTCATGGTTTTGGCTCGGGGGGCCCCGAGCCCGGAAGCTCCGCTACGTGGGATCTTCGAGTACGACCAGGCGGTGGCGCTGCGACAACAGGCCCATGAGGTGGTACTGGCCGTCCTCGACGCACGTTCGGCCCGGCACTGGCGGAAGTTCGGAACTCGTGTCGAGCACGCCGTGGAACGCGATGACGGCATCACGGTGGTGAGACTGGATGTCCCGGTGGGGGCCGTTTCCGCGCGGACTGATCATCGTGTTCACGCCTGGGCTGCGCGACGACTTCATCGAACCGTGACCTCCGAGTGGGGAACCCCCGACGTCATCCATGCTCATTTTGCGCGATTCGCGGCCGCTGCGACCCGTGCTGAGTGTCCGGAGCCACTGGTGTGGACCGAGCATGACTCCCACCTGGCGAATCCTGATCGGCGCCTGACCGAGGACATCTCGGTCGCCGGAGACAGGGCCGACGCGGTCGTCAGTGTCTCCCAGGGGCTGAGTTCGCGGCTGGCAGGGCATGGGATCACCTCGACGGTGATTCCCAACATCGTCGACGTCGATCTCTTTGACCGTCCTGCCCGTCGTCATGAGGGAACGGTGGTGGTCAGCGTCGCCACTCTCAACCCAGGCAAGGGAATGGTCGAGCTGGCCCATGCCGTCGAGCAGGTGCCCGGAGTTCAGCTGCGCATCATCGGGGACGGACCACAACGGAGGCCGTTGGAGACCATCGCTGCCAATAACCCGAATATCGTTCTGCTGGGTACCCAGCCGCGCGAGCGCATCGCGGAAGAACTCGCTGGTGCCGACGCCTTCGCCCTGGCCTCCCACTCCGAGACCTTCGGGGTGGTCTGCGCCGAAGCGTTGGCGGCAGGCCTACCAGTCCTGACGACGGAGTGTGGTGGTCCGCAGGAGTTCATCGACGACAGCAACGGCATGGTCGTCCCGGTGGGGGACGTCGACGCGTTGGCAGATGGCCTGCAACAGGTGCTTGGTCGGTCGTGGGACCGAGCGGCGATCGCATGGCAGGCCCGCTCCCGATTTGCGGCCGGGCCCGTCGTCGATCAATTGGAGGCGGTCTACCGACAGGCGATCTCCAGCCATGTGACGACCGGTTGAGCCTGGGTGGAAGACTGGCAGGTATGGATCTGACCGCATGGATGGCGAGCGTCAACGGCGTCATCGCGGCCAATGCCTCCCATCCCTGGGTCGTTGCGGCGTTGGGGGGACTGTGCGTCATCGATGGGTTCTTCCCACCCGTCCCCAGCGAATCCCTCGTCGTCGCCCTGGCAGCAGTAGGACACCCGCCGTGGTGGGTCATCGTCCCGGTGGCAGCGCTCGGTGCGATGTGTGGGGACAACATCGCATACTGGATTGGGCATCAGCTCGGCCACACCAAGCTTTTCAACGGTGGACCGAAACGGCAGAGGACCGTCGCCTGGGCCACTCACCAGTTGCTGGTGCGCGGGCCGCTGTGCATCCTGGTCGCCCGATACATTCCTGGTGGACGTGTCATCGTCAACGCCATGGCGGGGGCCACTCGCTTTTCCTATCGCGTCTTCCTCCCCGTCGACGCGTTGGCCGGGGTCCTGTGGGCTGGATATGCCACCGGGATTGGTGCCGGCGCGGCAAGTTTTCTGGGCAACAACCACATCCTCGCCGCGACGGTCGGGATCATCGGTGCAATTGTCATCGGCGTCATCCTGGACCAGGTTCTGCGACGAGTGATGCCCGCTCCGCAGAACGACTGAGGGCAATTGCGGACGACGCCCCCGGCTTGCTTGTGCCGGGGGCGTCGTCACGAGGTGGGGAGGGGTGGGATCAGGCCCGGCCCTCCTTCTGGGCGTTCTCCTTGCCGGTGGACTTGTTGGCGGCGAGCTGAGCCTCGTCGAAGACGCTGGCCCCGGCGTTGGACTCGTCACCCTCCTCCTCGCGGCCAGGGGTGCGCAGATTCCACTTCGTGATGACGAATCGGAACACCACGTAGTAGATGACGGCATAGACGAGACCTATGAGGATGAGCAGCAGGACCTTTCCTGCACCGCCGGACAGTTCAGCAGCTCGTCCGAAGTTGATGATGTAGTCGGTCAGACCGGCCGAGAATCCGAACCCATCCTTGATGCCCAGGGCGTTGCACAGGGCCAGGGAGGAGCCGGTAAGCAGGGCGTGCACGAGGTACAGCGGGAAGGCCACGTAGGCGAAGGCGTACTCGAGGGGCTCGGTGATACCGGTGAGGAAGGCGGTCAGACCGACCGAGAGCATGACGCCACCAGTGATCTTCTTACGCTCCGGCTTGGCGGTGTGGTAAATGGCCAGGGCAGCACCGGGCAGGGCAAACATCATGATCGGGAAGAAGCCGGTCATGAAGGAGCCAGTCCAGGCATTGGTGCCAGCAGTGCCGCTGAAGAAGCAGGTGATGTCGCCGTGCAGGGTCTCGCCAGCAGCGTTGGTGCAGTTACCGAGCTGGAACCACGGCAAGGAATTGAGCAGGTGGTGCAGGCCGAAGGGGATGAGCAGACGGTTGATGGTGCCGAAGACGAATCCGGTGGCCGGGTTCGACCCGTGGGCCATGATGAATCCGCCGACCTGCTTGTTGAACAGCCAGTCGAAGGCAGGGTAGATGAGGGCCATGATCACACCGGCGACCACCGAGGCCGCAGCAGTGACGATCGGCACGAAGCGACGTCCACCGAAGAAGGCCAGGTAGGTCGGCAGCTTGGTGCGGCGGTACTTCTCGTACATCTTGGCGGCGATGATGCCGATGACGATGCCGCCGAGGACACCGTAGTTGATGACTCCGGTGTCCTTGGCGAAGTACGGGGCCAGTGCGTGCAGGACGCCACCCTGGGTCTTGTCGGAGGTGCCTGCGCCTGTGAAGGTGAGGTAGCCGATGAGGGCGGCCAGTGCGGTGGAGCCGTCGGCCTTCTTGGCGTAACCGACGGCCACGCCGAGGGCGAAGATGAGGGGCAGGTTGTCGAAGATCGCGCCACCGGCGCCGGCGAGTACGTCAGCGACTGGCTGCATCCAGGATGCGTGCTTGGCTACGCCGTCCGCGCCCAGCACGTCGGCCGCTCCGAATCGCATGAGCAGGGCCGCGACCGGCAGGGATGCGATGGGCAGCATGAGGGAGCGTCCGATGCGTTGCATCTGGGAGAACCCGGGTATCTGCCGTTTCTTCTTCGTGCTGGTGGCAACAGCGTCTTTCGCCATGGAGTTCCTCCGCAGTGAGTTCTCATGTCCGACGCCTTCGCCCACGTCGGTTCGGCATCAGGTGGTCCGTGGGGTGGTATGGACCACTTGCGGAAGTATAGGCCACCGGTACTGCCATCACAAGAGGGTGCGCAGAATGTGTGAACGTGAACATTCCGGTCGGGGTTGATCCCCCAACCGGTGGTTCGCCCTGCACCCGGGGCATAATTCACGCATGAAGTACGTGACCGTGCGGGACTACCTCGTCGAGCTCATCGACACCGGTCTGTCGGTCGGGGATGTCGTTCCCAGTGAGCGTGAGCTTGCCGAGCGTTTCGGAGTCTCGCGGATGACGGTCCGCCAGGCGGTGGACTCGCTAGTCAGTAGCGGACTGCTGGAACGTCGCCGGGGGAGCGGGACCTACGTCCGGGCTCCGAAGGTTGATGTCCAGTCACGGATCTCGTCCTTCAGCGAGGAGATGCGTCAACGCGGGATGATTCCCGATACTCGGGTGCTGCGCGGGGAGGAACTGCCGGCAACCCCAGACGTGGCTGTCTGGCTGGGGATTGAGCCTGGTGAATCCGTCCACTTCATCTATCGGGTGCGGCTGGCCGACGGAGTTCCGATGGCAGTCGAAAGAACCTGGATCTCCACGCGAGTGATGCCGGATCTGCTGGCGAATGGCGTACCTACGAGCATTTACGGGGCTTTGGCTGACGCTGGACTGGTCCCCACCTGGGGAGAGGATGCTATCGAGGCCGTCAGTGGGGATGCGGTGATCTGCGAACTGTTGCACCTCCCGGGGGGATCTCCCCTGCTGGCCATCAACCGTCGTACCTATGCCGACGATCTTGCTGTCTCCTATTCCCGGTCCTGGTACCGGGGAGACCGTTACAAACTGTGGGTGCCGATCTCCGGGCCACGCAGGACCCTGTATCCACCTCGAGGAGGTGCGCGATGAAGCGTGTTGAACACATCTTGGCGGCGTTGGGGGGAGTCGACAACGTGGTGTCGATCGAGCCGTGCGTGACTCGCCTGCGCTGCCAGGTCCGAAACTGCGAGCAGGTTGACGAGCAGGCTCTGCGTCGCGCTGGCGTCCACGGTGTGACGATTCAGGGGCAAAGCGTGCAGGTGATCGTCGGACCTGATGCTGACTTGCTCGCCTCCGACCTGGAGGATCTATGGGGAGAGGATCACGAGACCTGACCGCCTCTTGACCCTGACCGTCTCTTGACACCGGGCGGCCCGATGGAGTTCAGTGTTAGTTGTCTGGACCACTTGGAAGGTGGGCCAGTATTTGTTCGAGGAACCTCCATGGCGGAGTCCATCTCGAACCAGGACAAGGAGACATCATGAGCAAGGCAGAACAGATCTTGGCGGCCCTCGGTGGTGACGACAACATCGACGACCTTGAGGCCTGCATCACCCGGCTGCGCGTCGAGGTTGACGACCCCGACCTCGTCGACGAGGCCGCCCTCAAGGCAGCCGGTGCATTCGGTGTCGTACAGCAGGGAACTTCCGTACAGGTGGTCGTCGGCCCCGAGGCCGACACCCTCGCCGAGGACATCGAGGACCTGCGCTGATGACCTCAATCGTTTCCCCCCTCAACGGCACCCTGATGACGTTGTCCGAGGTCCCTGATCCGGTGTTTGCACAGGGTCTGGTGGGCCCCGGTGTCGCCCTGCAGCCCACCAGAGACGGCGATGTCACCGCCGTGGCCCCGGTGGCGGGACGCATCGTCAAGCTGCACCCGCATGCCTTCGTCCTTCAGGCGGACGGTTTCGGGGTGCTGGTGCATCTGGGCATCGACACCGTCCAGCTGGAGGGGGAGGGATTCACCCTCCACACCGAGGAGGGGGCAGAGGTTTCCGTCGGGGACGAGCTCATCACGTGGAACCCTGCCCGTATTGTCGAAGGCGGTCGCAGTGCGGTCTGCCCGATCATCATCCTCGACACGACTCATGACAAGCTCGGTGATGTCGCCGCTGCTGGCACGTCGGTGAACAGCGGTGATCAGTTGTTCACGGTGGCGTGATTGAGCGTTATGGGTTTGGGGCGGGCCGGAGACGGTCCGCCCGCCTCATGTCGTGTGACTGATGCATGGTTGTTCCGGGCCAAGGCGAGGAGAGACCCGATACCAAGGATCTCGTAAGGGTCGGTGAGGACTTTCTGCCACCACGGCGCAGCAATTTCTAGGTCATTACCCGCTGGGAACCACCAGACCATCCATGTCAGGGCGGCGAAGGCCCAGAGGAAGGCGAGAATGTGCCGGTCGCGGCGTCGGTCTGCCAGCCCTGCGACGATGAGTAGAGGTGCCCACACCCAGTGATGAGACCATGACACCGGGCTCACCAGACACCCGCAGAGTCCGGCACACAGCAGGGACCACACCTGGTCAGCATCCCCCTGCTGCCACAGCCGACGTGAGGAAATCCCAGCGAACAGGCAACAGACGGCGACGAGAACGAGCCAGATCAGCGTGAGGTCTCCCAGCCCCAGCCGCAACAACATCCCCGAGAGGGATTGGTTGCCGGCCCAGGTGAGCCCGCCCAGCCGCTTTGGGGTGATCATGTAATGGGTCCAGTACTGCCACGACGCCGTGGGTGCGATGGCGAAGCCGAGAGCAATCGTTGCCACTCCGGTGCCAGCGGCTCGCAAGGCTGCCTTGAACTGGCCGGTGACGAGGTACCAGAGTGCGAAGATGCCGGGAGTGAGCTTGAACCCGGTGGCCACACCAACTCCGACACCGCGCCACTTTCGGGGAAGAACGAAGACGTCAAGGACGACCAGGAGAGCCAGCTGAAGATTGACCTGGCCGCAGGCAAAGCTCTTGCCGATCGGTTCGCTGGCCACCAGGATCACGGCGACGACAGCCGTCAGGACGCCCGAAGGTCGACGTCCGCAGCGGCGCCACACCACGTCGATCATGATGACGAGAGCAGTCGCGCTGACAGCATGGTGAAGGATCGTCGCGGCGCGGAACGGCAGGAGGGTCAGCGGGATGAGGGCGATCGCGGCGAAGGGCGGATAGGTGAATCCCAGACCGCTGACCGAGGTGGCGGTGTATAGCGTCTCCGGGGCGTGCAGCATCGCTCGCACACAGTCCCGGTAGATCCTGAGGTCGATCGGGGTAGGAATGATGAGCACCCACGCCACCGTGATGACGAGGGTAGCAATCGTCGGCCACAGCACGGCCAAGGATCTGCGGGGCCGGGAGACGTTGGTGTCATCGTCGTGCAGCGTCACGGATTCTCCACGATGTCGGCGGCCTCCAGCCATTGCTCCTCGAGGTCGGACATCCGTTCGTCGAGGTCATTGGCCTTCATCTGCAAATCGGCGAGGGCCTGGTAATCGTCGGCCTTGGCAGCCATCTCCTCGTGCAATGAGGCGAGTTTGTCGCGGACCTTGCCCATCTGGCGGTCAATCCGGTCCATGTCCTTGCGAGCCTGACGCAGGGCCGCAGTGTTGACCTTCTGCCGGGACCCCTCGGTGCCCACCCGACTCGACTTCGACGGACCGGTCTCACGATTGCGACGGTGCTCCAGGTACTGGGAAATGCCTCCTGGTAGCAGGGCAACCGTGCCGTCTCCCACGAGGGCCCAGACCACGTCGCAGACCCGCTCCAGGAACCACCGGTCGTGCGAGACGACGATCAACGTCCCCGGCCAGGAGTCGAGGTAGTCCTCGAGCAGGCGCAAGGTGTCGATGTCGAGGTCGTTGGTCGGCTCGTCTAGCAGCAACACGTTCGGCTCGTCCATGAGGAGGCGCAACAGCTGCAGACGACGACGCTCCCCACCGGAAAGGTCGCCGACACGGGTGACGAGCTTCTGCCCGGTGAACCCGAATCCTTCCAGCAGGTCCGCGGCGGAGGCATCCCGGCCGGTGGTCAGTTTCGTCCTGGCCTTGACGTCGTTGACCGACTCCAGCACCGTCACCGTCGTGTCGAGGTCGTCAACCTCCTGACGCAGATGGGCAAGTCGCAGGGTCTTTCCCTGCTTGACGCGGCCCGAGTCGGGTTGCCGGGATCCATCAAAGAGATTGAGCAGGGTCGTCTTGCCAGCACCATTGACGCCGACCAGACCGATCCGGTCACCTGGGCCGATTGACCATGTCACCTTGTCGAGCAGGGTGCGCTCACCCAGCTCGTCGGAGGTCACGGTGACGGTGACGTCTTTGAGATCGAGCACGTCCTTGCCCAGCCGGGTAGCGGAGAAGCGCGCCAACTCCAACTTGTCGCGGGGCTCGGGGACATTGGTGATGAGGGCGTTCGCGGCCTCGACGCGGTAACGAGGCTTGGAGCTGCGGGCGGGGGCACCGCGACGCAACCATGCCAACTCCTTGCGCGCCAGGTTTTGACGCTTGGCCTCGTTGCTGGCAGCGATGCGGGCGCGTTCCACCCGGGCGAGGGTGTAGGCGGAGTATCCGCCCTCATAAGCCTCGACGGTGGCGTCGTGAACCTCCCAGATGTCGGTGCAGATCTCGTCGAGGAACCAGCGGTCGTGGGAGACGACGAGCATTGCGACGCCACGTTCCTGGAGGTGGCGGAGGTGGCCTGCCAACCAAGCGACGGCCTCCACGTCGAGGTGGTTGGTGGGCTCGTCGAGGACGAGCAGGTCATGGTTTGCCAGCATGATTGAGACCAAGGCAGCACGTCGCCGTTCACCACCGGACAAGTCGGTCATGGGGCGATCGAGGTCGATGTCGGAGAGCATGTCCTCGACGATGGGGCGAGCTTCGCGATCCGCCGCCCAAACATGATCGGGACGGCCACCGACGACGAGGTCACGGACAGTCTCGTCACCCGTGGGGGTCTCCGCCTGGGCGAGTACCCCGATGGAAACCCCATTGGTGCGCGTCACGACCCCGGAATCGGGCTCCAACGAGCCCGTGAGAAGGGCCAGGAGGGTCGATTTTCCGTCCCCGTTGCGACCCACGACACCGATGACATCTCCCGTTGAGAGTCCCAGGGACACCTCTGAGAGGACCGTCCGGGTGCCCCAGGACTTCGAGATCCGATCGGCGTTGACGAGGTTTGTGCCGGTCAACGGAGGCTCAGCGTCCTCGCATGGCGGCGCGGGCGCCCTTCATGGAGCTGGGCATCGGGCCCTTGGGCAGCGGCACCTTCGGACGCATCGCGTCGAGGGCCTTGAGGCGGTTGATGACCTCGTCCACCTGGGCGGTGTTGAGGGCCTTGGGAAGCTTCTTGATGTGCTTGTCGAGGTTCTCCAGCGGAACCTCACCCTTGCCGTCGCCCATGATGATGGAGGTCACCGGAGTGCCATAGGCGACCTGCTCATGACGTTTGGTCTCGGTGGCCAGCAGATTGCGCAGACCGTTGCCGTGTCCCTCGCCGATGAGGACAATTCCGGCCGGTCCGACGGCGCGGTGCACGACGTCCTGTTGGCGGGTGAAGGCAATCGCCGGGGTGGAGGTCCACTTCTTCTTGTCGAGCAGGGAGAGAGCGACCTCGGCCGATCCGGTCTGGCCCTTGAACCGGGCGTACATGGAATGCTTGGCGCGCCACTGGAACACCCACATGGCGGCAGCGGCACCGGCAAAGATGCCGACGATGAGCCATGCCCACCACAGATCGGTCAGGATGAGACCGAGGACGGTGAACACCACGACGCCCAGGACGAAGGCGCCAATGACCCACCAGAGGAGCCGGGGATCAACCTGGCGAGTCAGCTTGAAGGTCTCGACGAGCTGCTTGCCGGTGCTCCAGTCCTTGGGATTGTCGGAGTTCTTGCGACGCTCCTTCTCGGCCTTGGCCTGGGCCTTCTGCTTGGCGGCGAGTTCCTTGGCTGCCTGGCTCTTGGGCATTGACACGCTCCCGACGACGTTAATGGACGGACTCCGCGGCATTCTACCGGTTTCGCGACGGTGGCCCTACTTTGGCGTGGTTTCGCTGTATGTACCTCGCGGCGCCGCTGGAATCCTCCTCGTCAGGCTGATCAGGTGTCTCTGATTATTCCTTGGTCGCGAATGGAGCCGGCTTCTCCCCGTCTCGGTACCCGGTGACGATGGTGACCGGCTTCTCCCCGCGAGCCTCCATGGCCTGACGGTAGAGACGTCCGGCGCGGTAGGAGGAGCGCACCAGCGGGCCACTCATGACACCGACGAATCCGATCTCGCGGGCCTCCTCGGCCAGCTCGTCGAACTCCTGCGGGGTCACCCAGCGGTCGATGGGGTGCAGGTAGGCATTCGGCCGAAGGTACTGGGTAATCGTCAGCAGGTCGGTGTTGGAGTCATGCAGGGCCTGCATGGCCTCCGAGATCTCCTCACGAGTCTCTCCCATGCCGAGGATGAGGTTCGACTTGGTGATGAGTCCCGCCTCGTGGGCCGAGTTGAGGACGGCCAGCGAACGGTCGTAGCGGAATCCGGGGCGGATGCGCTTGAAGATGCGGGGGACCGTCTCGAGGTTGTGCCCGAAGACTTCCGGGCGTGCCTCGAAGACGACGTCGAGGAGATCCTGCTTGCCGGAGAAGTCCTGAGCCAGCATCTCGACGCCGACTCCCGGATTCACCTGGTGGATCTGGCGGATGGTCTCAGCGCACAGCCAGGCTCCCTCGTCCTCGAGGTCGTCACGGCAGACCGAGGTGACGGTGGCATAGCGCAGTCCCATCTGCTTGACGGATTCGGCGACGCGGCGGGGCTCGTCCCGGTCGTATTCCTCCGGCTTGGCCGATTCGATCTGGCAGAAGTCGCACCGACGAGTGCAGTGGTCACCGCCGATGAGGAAGGTGGCCTCGCGATCCTCCCAGCACTCGAAGATGTTGGGGCAACCAGCCTCCTGGCACACCGTGTGAAGATCACCGTCGATCATTCGGCGTCGCATGTCACGGTACTCAGGGCCCATCGTGGCCCGG
The DNA here is from genome assembly GCF_057458005.1 of Cutibacterium sp. LaCa_255. Taxonomy (NCBI): domain Bacteria; kingdom Bacillati; phylum Actinomycetota; class Actinomycetes; order Propionibacteriales; family Propionibacteriaceae; genus Cutibacterium; species Cutibacterium sp. LaCa_255. The sequence goes on from NZ_CP190956.1 coordinate 834,889, forward strand.
GTGCGGATCCAGCGGGGTTTGTCCTCGATGGGGGTCTGGGAGTTCTTGACCTCGACTCGGAGGAGCTTTCTACCGTCTGCTTCGACACTCACGTCGGTCAGTTTAACTGTGTGCACCGAAGTTGCGAAGTCTCAGTGAATGGGTGACGACGAAGAGGCTCGACAAGCTCATGGCTAGCCCGGATATCAGTGGGTTGAGGAGCCCGGCGGCTGCGATCGGGATAGCTGCGATGTTGTAGACGAAGGCCCATGCGAGGTTGCCACGGATGGTGCGCAGGGTGCGTCGTGACAGCCCGATGGCGTCTGGGACGACCCCAAGATGGTGACGCACACAGATGATGTCTGCGCTGCGCATCGCGATGTCGGTGCCGGTGACCATCGCCAGGCCGAGATCAGAGCTGGCCAGGGCCGCGGCGTCGTTGATGCCGTCACCGACCATGGCGACGACGCGACCTCCGCCCCGTAGTTCGTCGATGACCTTGGCCTTCTCGGTGGGCAGGACGTCTGCGAGCACCTCGTCGGTACCGAGTTGGGAAGCGACGGCGTCCGCAGCGGCCTTCGAATCACCGGTGAGGAGGACGGTTCGCAGCCCCATACCCTTGAGCTGAGCGATGACCGCAGGAACCTCGGGCTTGACGGTGTCGGAAATGACGAGTGCTGCCGAGGCCCGGCCATCGATCGCGACGAGAATAGTGGAACGGCCAGTACTGGCGGCCTGATCGACGGTGTCGGTGAGCTCGCCGGGAATGGTGATGCCGGCCTCGGTGAGGAAGGCGGGATTGCCGACCATGACGTCGTGCCCATCGACCTCGCCCTCAGAGCCACGACCGGCGACGGCGAGCGGGCTGGAGCACTCCGGAATCGTGCCCTCGACAGCGGCGACGATGGCCTTGGCCACCGGGTGGGTGGAGTGCTGATCCAGGGCGGCAGCGTAGCGGTGGGCTCGGTCGATGTCCTGTCCTTCGGCGGCGATCCGTTCGGTCAGGGTCATGTCGCCGGTGGTGACGGTACCGGTCTTGTCGAGGACGACGGTGTCGATGCGTCCTGACGCCTCCAGCGCTTCCGGACCCTTGATGAGGATTCCCAGTTGACCGCCGCGTCCCACCCCGACCATGAGCGCGGTGGGGGTGGCCAGACCCAGGGCGCAGGGACAGGCGATGACGAGCACGGAGAGAGCCGCTGACAAGGCATGACGGATTCCTGCCCCGGCGATCCACCATCCGAAAAAGGTGAGGACAACCACGGCCAGCACGGCCGGCACGAAGATCTCGACGACCTTGTCGACCAGACGCTGGACGTTGGCTTTGCGGGCCTGGGCCTCCTCGGCCATGACCGCCATCTGGGCGAGTTGGCTGTGGGCTCCCACGCCGGTGGCCCGCGCCACGATGCGTCCGGTGAGGTTCATCGTTCCGCCCAGAACCGTCGATCCGACGGTGGTGTCGACCGGCATCGGCTCGCCAGTCATCATCGAGGTGTCAACACTCGACGACCCTTCGACGATCTCCCCGTCGGCGGCGAGGGTTTCACCAGCCAGGGTGACGAAGAGGTCACCCTTGTGCAACTTCTCGATGGGCACGAGGGTCTCGACCCCGTCGCGCAACACGCGCGCATTTCTGGCCGCCAACTGGCCCAGGGCCGTCAGCACCGAGCGAGCTGACCTCTTGGCCCGGGCCTCGAAATAGCGCCCGGCCAGTAGGAAACAGGTCACCCCGGCAGCGACGTCGAGGTAGAGGGTGTCGGCGCCAGCAGGGGTGATGCCGTAGCCCAGCCAGTATCCCTCCTCGTCCTGGGCGCCGATGAGGATGGAGACGAAGGACCACCCGAAGGAGGACAACACGCCCAGTGAGACCAGGGTGTCCATGGAGGTCATGCCATGGCGCAGGTTTGACCACGTCGCCTTGTGGAAGGGCCACGCCGACCAGAACACCACCGGCAGGGAGAGCACGACGAGCAGCCAGTCCCAGGCGGGGAAGCGCAGCTGTGGCTCGAGGGCCAGTACCAACCCGATGTCCATGAGGGGCAGGGTCAGCAGGACGGCGACGATGAGACGGCGTCGCAGCATCGTGATGCGTCGCTCTGCCTCGACGGCCAGATCGACGTCAGACAGCGGAGCGGCGGTGTAGCCGACATCCTTGACGGCCGCGATGGCGTCCTCGACGTCGATACCAGTAACCGTCGCCCGCTCGGAGGCGAAGTTGACGCTTGCATGTACGCCGTCAATACGGGCCAGGCGCTTTTCGATGGTGTTGGCGCACGCCGCGCAGGTCATCCCGCCGATCTGGAGCTGGACCGGTGGATGGAGGACCGGCTCGTCGTCACCCTGCTCATCGGTTGTCACCGCGGTCATGGCCGGTTCTCCGGGTCCTGCGGCTTGATCTCCTGGCCAGCCATCCGAGCCAACATGTCATTGTAGGCGGCGAGGGACTCGTCGAGGCTGGCATCCTCGGAGGCGTCGACCCGGCGCTGGTCGCGCCGATCGGAGACGAACCACTGCACGCACAAGGCGATGAGCACCAGGGCCATCGGAATCTCGCCGGTTGCCCAGGTGATCTGGCCGCCGAGGTTCTGGTCGTCGCGCAGATTGGTCACCCACGGGATCGACAGGGCCTGATAGAAGTCCTTGCCAATGATCTGGTGGGCATTCATCGTGATGACGGCGAAGAAGGAGTGGAAGGGCATCGCAGTGATGACGAAGCCCAGCCGACCGATGTGAGGCAGGGAGGCGGGCAGGTCGTCCAGGCCGATGACGTACTCGAAGAGCATGAACCCGGCCATGAGGAAGTGCAGCAACATCCACTGGTGTCCCCAGTGGTAGCGCATCAGGTAGCCGAAGATCGGGGTGAAGTACACTACGTAGAAGCTGGCGATGAAGACAATCCATGCTGCGAATGGGCCGAATAGGATCTTGGTGGGACGCCATTCCAGAGCAGCCATGAGGCAGTCGTGGGGGCCGTTGAGGCCGTCGTCGATGCCATCGCCGGTACGGAAGACCTCCCTCATGAGAGTTACCGGCGCTCCCAGCACCAACAAGGCGGGAACCAGCATGTTGAAGGTCATGTGGACCAACATGTGCCAGCTGAACTGCATCGAGGAGTACTCCCACAGGCCAACGCTGGCCAGGTAGATCACGATGACCCATGCCCCGATCCAAGACCCGATGCGAGCGCCGGACCATTTTTCGCCGCGGTGCTTGATGATGCTCACCGCGAAGAGGTATCCCGCAATTCCCAGGATCGACAGGGTCCAGAAACCGATGTTGGGACGGCCCGGGGCCAGCAGGACACCAGTGGTGGGCGCCGGTGGCAGCTCGTAACCGAGGTAGTTGACGGCGGGGGTCTGCCCGATGAGGTAGCGCGGGGGCACCAGCTGGCTGCTGGCTCCCAGGACGGTCAGGACGATGGTGACCATCCCGAGACGAAGCCACCCACGTACCCGAGACCGAGGCAACCAGCTGAGGACCACCCAGACCGTTGATGTGATCACCAGGACGACCCGGGCCACCCCCCATCGGTCCGACAGCCAGGAATGCCCGGCCTGACCCTGCCAGGTGACGACGATTCCGCCGGCAAGGGTGATGATGGCCCCGACGCGTTCCTGCCAGGACACCCGACAGGTGACAGCGGGGTCGGGCCCATCGAGGACCTCGACGAGAACGCACGCCGCTGCAATCGTCATACCGATGGCGGCAAGAGCCCCGGAGTCGGTGGCGAAGTCGTGGTTGAGACCCACCGAGATGGCTCCGGTCACCGGTATCGGCAGGGCAGCCAGAACCGTCACCAACGTCGCCATGACGAGGCCACCAAGGTGCGTGGCGAGCAGGGCGAGTAGTGCCACCACCAGGCCCAGCACGGCGACGACGAGCCAGGCCGTCACAGAGGGGGTCGAGGTGATGTAGGTCGGCAAGTCGACGGTGGCCTGTTCGAAGGTCAGACCGGCAGAGTCGGCGGACTCCAGCGGGATCATGAGCAGGGCCAGCAACGCCCACATCTGGGCTGCCAGCCAGGCCCGGCGTCCGCGGGTACGGGTGGGATCGACAACATCCCGGTGGGGAGAGCAGAGGGTGGCGCGAATGAGTTCGGCCAGGGTCCACACCAGAGCTGCCCAGAACAGGGTCCCGACGACGGCATGGAGGACGCTGGTGAGTACGTCCGGATTCTCCCTACCCAACAGACGAGGCTCCAGGGGCCGGAGCTGACCGATCACGGCGGCGATGACGGTCATGACGAGACCCGTGACCGCCAGCAGCGGTCCAGTGGCGCGGGCACGGGTGGGATGCGTCACCAACATCTCCTTTGGGGTGGGGTAGGGGGAACTGTAGCCGGGATGACGGACAGATTCACGACATCGGGTGGAGGAACGCCGGGTGCCCCCGCCGCGGGATGTCCGGGCTCATCTCGTAGGGCTGGAAGGACATCATCTCGGTGAGGATGGGCTCGAGCCTGTCCGCCACCTCTAGCATGGACGGCACCTCAGCGTCGGGGCCATGCAGGCGTCGCAGTTCGCGTCCCATGCTGGTGACGTCAGCATCGGAGATACCACAGGGAATGATGTTGTCGAACCCTGCGGTGTCGGGGTCGATGTTGAGGGCGAATCCGTGCATCGCCGTCTGACGAGAGACCCGGATACCGATGGCGCAGACCTTGCGCTCCGGTCCGACGCCGTCGGAGGGGAACCAGACTCCGGTGCGTCCGGGGACGCGACCGGCCTTCAACCCGTATTCGGCGACGAGGCGGATGATCGACTCCTCCACGCGACGTACGTAGTCCACGACACCGATGCCGCGCTGCAGGAAGACAATGGGGTATCCGACCAGCTGTCCCGGACCGTGCCAGGTGATCTCACCGCCACGGTCCACTGGGACGACAGGGGTGCCATCGAAGGGGTAGGCCTCGGGACGGGTCCGTCGCCCGGCGGTGTAGACGGGGTCGTGCTCGACGTAGATGACCGTGTTGGGACGCTGATGGCTGGAGACCTCGGCGTGGACCTCACGCTGGTGGGCCCAGCACTCGTTGTACTCGGTGCGTACCGGGGGGTTGTCCGCGATGCCCAGATACTCGAATTCCAAGCCAGCGGGATGGTCCACCCATCCCTTCGGGGCCACCCCGGCAATGACCTGGGGTGTGGTGGGCTGCGGGGTCGCCTGGGCTTCGTCGCGATCGCAGGAGTGATTCTGGGCGTCTGTCACGCTGACCCATGGTAGTCCGGACACGCGACGGGGTCCGGTGTGGAATTCCACACCGGACCCCGTCATGAGGTTCGAATCAGAACTCTCCGGCGAAGTCACCCTCCTCCAGGCGGGCCTTGATGCCCGACAGGAAGCGGGCCGCCACGGCACCGTCGATGAGGCGGTGATCGTAGGACAGCGACAGGTACATCATGTCGCGAATGGCCATGGTGTCCTCACCGAACTCGTTGGTGACGACGACCGGGCGCTTCACCAGGGCACCAGTGCCGAGGATGGCAACCTCGGGCTGATTGACGATCGGGGTGTCGAAGAGAGCACCGGCCGAACCGTAGTTGGTGATGGTGAAGGTGCCACCGGCCAGCTCATCGGGAGTGACCTTGTTGTCACGGGTGCGAGCAGCGAGGTCGCCGATCTGGTGAGCCAGTCCAGCGATGTTGAGGTCGCCGGCGTTCTTGATGACCGGAACCAGCAGGCCACGCGGGGTGTCGACGGCGATGCCGATGTTCTCGGAGGCGCCGTAGGTGATCGTCCCGGCCTCGGTGTCAATGTTCGCGTTGAACTTCGGGTTGGCCTTGAGAGCCTCGACGACAGCCTTAGTGATGAACGGCAGGTAGGACAGGCCGACTCCCTCGCGAGCCTTGAAGGCAGCCTTCTCGGCCTTGCGGATACGGGAGATGGCGGTCATGTCCACCTCGACGGTGGCAGTGAGCTGGGCGGACACCTGCAGGGACTCCACCATACGGGAGGCGATGACCTTGCGAAGACGGCTCATCTTCTCGGTGGTGCCACGCAGGGCGGCAGCCTCCGGAGAGACTTCCTGAGAGGCCTTGCGAGCCGAACCAGCGGGCTTCGGGGAGGCCGGAGCCGGAGTGGCGGAGGGAGCCGGAGCGGGGGCCGGGGCCTCCTCAGACTTGGCAGCGGCCAGCACGTCCTGTTTGCGGATGCGACCACCGACACCGGTTCCGGTGATGGTGGACAGGTCCACGTTGTTCTCCTTGGCCAGCTTGCGGACCAGCGGGGTGACGTAGACGTCGGAGGACGGGTTGGTGGCGCGCGGGGCGACCTCGTTGGTGCCAGTCGGCATCGGGGCCTCAGGGGGCTTCGGGGCAGCCGGGGCGGGGGCCGGGGCCTTCTCGGCCTTGCTCTTCACCGGCTCGGGCTCGGCCTTCTCGGCGGGCTCAGCCTTGGGCTCGGTGGGCTCAGGAGCCGACTCGGCGGTGGAGGGGTCGCCGATGATGGCCAGCACGGCGCCGACCTCGGCGTCTTCGTCCTCGGGGACCTTGATCTCGAGCAGGGTGCCGGAGGCGGGGGAGGGGACTTCGGTGTCGACCTTGTCGGTGGACACCTCGAGTAGGGGCTCGTCAGCCTCGACGGTGTCTCCGACGGCCTTGAGCCAGCGGGACACGGTGCCTTCGGTGACGGACTCGCCCAGGGCCGGCAGGGTGACCTCAACACCCTTGGCCGTACCACCAGTAGCCGGAGCAGGCTTCTCCTCGGCGGGGGGTTCGGGCTCAGGCTCCGGCTCGGGGGTCTCGTCATTTCCGCTGGTGGCCTCAGTTGGGGCGGAACCGGACTCGGAGGAGTCGCCGATGATGGCCAGCACGGCGCCGACCTCGGCGTCTTCGTCCTCGGGGACCTTGATCTCGAGCAGGGTGCCGGAGGCGGGGGAGGGGACTTCGGTGTCGACCTTGTCGGTGGACACCTCGAGTAGGGGCTCGTCAGCCTCGACGGTGTCTCCGACGGCCTTGAGCCAGCGGGACACGGTGCCTTCGGTGACGGACTCGCCCAGGGCGGGAAGAGTGACTTCGGTCGACATGTGTTGGAGCTCCTTTGCAAGCCGCGACGGATTCGTTGCAAGCCTAGCCGGACTATGGGCAAATGTGCAGTTGGTCCCATTTCTGAAGTCAGAAAAATCTCATCCGAACGTGGCGGAGGGCAGGGTCCGTGGACCCTGCCCTCCCGACGATCGAGTTGATCAGTCAGCCAGATTGGCGGCGAGCTGTACCAAGGTGCGCACTCCGAATCCGGTTCCCTGGATCGGGGTGTAGTCGTGCGGCGTGGCGTTGTTGTAGGCCGGGCCGGCGATGTCGAGATGGGCCCAGTCGATTCCAGGGGTCACGAAGCTCTGCAGGAAGGCGGCGGCGAGCATCGCCCCACCCTCACGACCACCGGAGGACTTGACGTCGGCGACGTCAGAGTGCAGGTGCTCGCGGACCTCGTCCGTGATGGGAAGTTCCCAGAAGTCCTCGCCGGCGGCCTCGGAGGCGTCCAGCAGGGTGTCGGCAGCCTGTGCGCCGGAGGTCATGACTCCGGCAGTGTGGTTGCCGAGGGCGACCATGCAGGCGCCGGTGAGGGTGGAGATGTCGACGAGGTAGTCCGGTTCGTCCTCACAGGCACGAGCCAGGCCGTCAGCCATGACGATGCGGCCCTCGGCGTCGGAGTTGCCGTTCTCGACGGTCTTGCCGCCATACATGGTGACCACGTCGGAAGGGCGCCATGCCGATCCGGACGGCATGTTCTCAGCCATGCAGCCGTAGGCGATGACGCGGACGTTGAGGCCCAGACGCGCGACCGCGCCCACGGTGGCGAGCACCGCGGCAGCACCACCCATGTCGCACTTCATGGTGTACATGCCGGCGGCGGTCTTGATGTCGAGGCCGCCGGAGTCGAAGGTGATGCCCTTGCCCACCAGGGCCAGGGTGGTGGTGGCGCCCTCCGGGGCGTACTCGACGCGGACCAGACGCGGGGAACGGGCCGAGCCGCCGCCGACGGCCAGGATGCCCCCGAATCCGCCACGGACGAGAGCCTTCTCGTCGAGAACCTCGACGTTGACGTCCTTGAGGTCCTTGCACCACGACTGCACCGAGGCGGCGAAGGTCTTCGGGTAGAGCAGGTTGGCCGGGGCATCCACCCAGTCACGAGCGGTGTAGACGGCATCGGCGAGGATCCGGGCCTTGTCGAGCTCGGGCTTGGCGCCACGAGCATTGGAGACGATGGTCACCGTGGAGACCTCAGGGACATCCGGGTTCGCGGTGACGACAGGCACCTTGTAACAACCGAGCAGGGCACCCTCGGCAGCGATACGAACCTGCTCAGCGGAGCCGGTTCCCATGTCGACGGCGACCTTGAGGCTGGTTCCGTGCGACAGGGCCGCGGCAGCACGGGCGCCGGCGCCGGCAGCCTTGCGTAGGGCCTCGCCGTCAAATCCTTCAGCTCCGCAGCCGACCAGGACGAGGCTGTTCCCGGACCAGGGCAGCACCGCGGTGGACCCAAGCTCCGTCGAGCCGCCAGCGCGAATGGCAACCTCGGCCAGCGAAGCGCCGAAGGTCTCCTCGGCCTCCTTCACAGCTCGCGGTGCAAGCCCCTGGACGACGGGGCCCTGGGAGCTCTCGACCAGACCGGCAATCACGACGTCGGCGCCGTTGGCATTGCGGGAGACCTTGAGATCGGGACGCGGACGGATGGGTAGCTCGGTGCTCTTGGCCACGAGGATTCCTCTCATTCGGGGGTCGGTTCAGGATGGGCCCGGTCAGACTCGGGCCGACGCCTCGTCTGAAGCCTAGTCGAGGTGCGTCGAGCGCGGGACGGTGCGGTACGAATGACACGCCGTTATGGTGTGCTCGTGAACTCAACCACCCCGGCCAACCAGGACACGGCGCCTTCTCGTCGTGCCAGCCATCCCACGTTGCGGATGGCCTTGGACATCGTCACCGTCATGGCCGGAATTGCCCTGCTTGTGTGGGGCATCGTCGTGATGGCCTCGCCGACGATCTCGTGTCGTGGCGTCGAGATGCATCCGGGAGACACCTGCCACAAGGCCACCTACACCGCCACCCGCACGGACACGGTGCAGACATACGAGCAACGACGTCAGTCCATTGCCCAGTCTCGCCCCACGGTCACAGGTCTTGGGGTTGCAGTAACGGCTTTCGGGGTCGTGATGAGCTGGCAGACCGTCAAGGCCCGTCGCTGGGATCACTCCTCGGACAGCCCCATCGGGCCGTAGACGACGTCCTCGTCCTGCATGAGGGTGACCTCGTCGACACCGGCATCCTGCAGTTCGGGCCAGGTCTCGGAAAGCCATGCCTCGGCTTCCTCCTGAGATTCGAACTGCTGGCCAGCACCGATCTCGCCGAGGTGTTCAGCTCCCTTGACGGTGACGCGAGACTGTTTGAAAACCCACGAGTAACTCATACCTACAAGACAACCACGCCCGTGCCACGGAAGGGACACGGACGTGGCAACGACGCAGAGTTTGGTCTGGAGATCAGTGTCAGTGGATCTTTTCACCACGCTCGATGCGCGGTTCCGGGTTGCGCCACCGGCGCACGGTCATCGCCCGGTTGTTGAGGTACGCCCACAGACCGCGCAGAGGAGCATTGGGGTAGCGGGCACGGATACCCTTCTTGGCCCCATGCCACAGTCGCCAGGAGTCGACCAGCCACAACAGCATGACCATCAGCATGCCCAAGGACATGGCGTTGATGGCGCCGACCGCGGTGGGGGCGATGAAAAGCATGGCCAACCAGATCACCATGACGGCCAGGAAGATCGGCATGATGAACTCGCTGAACGTCCAGCGCGAGTCGACGTAATCGCGGATGTAACCGCGCTCGGGTCGTCGTTCGGCAGCCTCCATGGCGGCGGCCTGACGCTCTCGCTTGGCCAGACGCTCGCGCTTTCGGGCTTCCTTCTTGCTCAGGGTCGGGTTGAGGCGCTCACGGCGGGCAGCCTCGGCCTTGGCGCGGGTCGGGGTCGGACCCTTCTTCGCGATGTGGCGGGGCTTGGGCTGTGCCGCGGGCGTTGACTGCGCAGCTGCGCGGTGTTCCTTGGCGGCGCCGTTGCCCTTGTTAGCGTGACGCCTCTTCTCGGGCTGCTTCTCCTGTCCGGTGTTCGCCGCATCAGAGGTGGGCCTTGGAGCAGCGGTGGCCGAGGACGGGGAGGACTCGGTGCTGGGCACCGGCTCTGCCGTGACGGTCTCGTCCGTCGATTCGGCCTTCTTGTTGTCTCCCTGCTCGTAGGGGCGGAACAGTCCCACGATCCATCCTCTTTTTGTGTCGTACTCGTGTCCGCGGTGGCCAGTTCCAGCCGGGGCGACCCTGTCTGGGCTGAGAAGATTGTACGGGTATTGCTCTGGGTTGTTGTTGCGCGGTCCCGTACTCTGATGGTCAGGCAACCGCAATGCTGACGACTTCCCGGAGTCATCAAGCACCGAAGGGGAAGGATACGACTCCACCTATGGCTGGCATATTTGCACGACTTTCGACGGTTTTCCGTTCCAAGGCGAACAAGGCCCTCGACAAGGTTGAGGACCCGCGCGAAACCCTCGACTACTCCTACCAGCGTCAGCTCGACATGTTGCAAAAGGTGCGCAGGGGCGTTGCCGACGTCGCCACGAGCCGCAAGCGAGTCGAGTTGCAGATGAACCAGCTGCAGGCCGACGTCGACAAGATGCAGAATGCGGCTGCTCGCGCCCTCGAGCAGGGCCGCGAGGATCTGGCTCGCGAGGCACTGACCCGCAAGGCCACCCTGCAGGCCCAGCTCAACGACCTGCAGACTCAGCACGCCACCTTGCAGGCTGAGGAGGAGAAGCTCATCCGCGGTTCCCAGCGTCTCCAGGCTCGTGTGGATGCCTTCCGCACGAGGAAGGAGACCGTCAAGGCCACCTACTCGGCGGCTGAGGCTCAGACTCGTATCAATGAGGCCTTCACCGGTCTGAACGAGGAGATGGGCGACATCGGCATGGCGATCACGCGTGCCGAGGACAAGACCATGGAGCTTCAGGCCCGTGCAGGAGCCGTTGACGAACTCATGGCCAGTGGAGCCATCGAGGATCCCACCCGTAGCTATGGCGACGACATCACTCGCGAGCTCGACAACCTTGCCAGTGACCATTCCATCGACGCCGAGCTGTCCGCCCTTAAGGCGCAGCTGGATACCGGCCACGACAATTCCACTCCGGAGCTCGAGTCCGGTTCCGGTACGGGGATGAATCCGGAAACCGGATCGCGTGCTGTGCGACGTCAGGAGGGCCAGTCATGATCATTCGTATCGTTGGTGAGGGCCAGTGGCAGGTGCCCGACACCGAGATGAACCATCTCAACCGGATCGATTCCCGCGTCGAGCACGCCATCGAGACCACCTCGCAGAGTGAGCTCACCGAGGCCCTCTCTGAGCTGGTGACGACCGTCCGCACGATAGGTACCCCGATCGCCGACGACAACATTGTCGACTCGGACCTCATCGTCCCCGACGTCTCGGCGACGATCGAGGAGGTCTCGGTCTGGCTCTCGGAAAACCCTGCCGGAGACGGTCTCATTCCTGGCTGACAGAGGTGAAGCATCCCTGTTCCGCTGCGCGCTTAATCGGCACAGTTCGATGTCGACGGTGCGCTGCGGATACAGTGGACGACGCGACGGGACGACATACCCGCCCGATCCACCAGGATCGAACACCCGGGTCATCCCCCGGGACCGTCCATCACACGTTCTTGGAGTCCACATGACCGACACCGTCAACGCCCCCACCACCGATGGAATCGTCCTCACCGATGCCGCTGCGGCCAAGGTGAAGTCCTTGCTCGATCAGGAGGGACGCGACGACCTCGCCTTGCGTCTGGCCGTGCAACCCGGCGGTTGCTCGGGTCTGCGTTACCAGCTCTTCTTCGACGAGCGCCACCTCGACGGTGACGTCGTCAAGACCTACGGCGGGGTCAATGTGGTCACCGACCGAATGAGCGCTCCCTACCTCGCCGGTGCCACGATCGACTTCATGGACACCATCGAGAAGCAGGGTTTCACCATCGACAACCCCAACGCGACCAGCACTTGCGCTTGTGGGGATTCCTTCCACTGAGCCGATTCTGACTACCGGGATCACTTCCCCGACAGACCTTCTGGGGTCATTGAGGCGTTTCGTCCGTCCGACTGGGCGGACGAGGCGCCTCGTTTTCGCTATTGTTCGGTGTGACAGACACAACAGTCACCTGTCCCCGCCGTCGGGTCGGGGCGGGCTTGCAATGTGGAAGGGTGAGCCGTGGGACGCAGACTCAGCTGGCGACACGACCTAGACCGGGACGTGCCCCGAAGTGGCAGCGGTGTTGCCGGGAAGGTCGGTGGTGCCTGTGCGGCGACGGTTGCGGTACTGGCACTGAGCGGCTGCGGCGACACCGGACCTGGGCGTGCAGCTCGTCTCGGTCTCGTTGATCCGGCGTCCGACCGTGCCGCGCACATGGGAAGCATGTGGATCGGTGCATGGGTCGCGGCGCTCGTCATCGGCGTGTTCGTGTGGGGCCTCATCGGATACGCAGCCTTCAAGTTCCGTCGTAAGGACGGAGATCCGGTGATTCCACGGCAGTCGCGGTACCACCTTCCGCTTGAGGTGCTGTACACCATCGTTCCGTTCCTCGTCATCGGCGTGCTGTTCTTCTACACCGTCCGTACTGAGAACAAGGTGCTCGAGAAGGATCCCGAGCCTCAGCACGTCGTCAACGTCGTCGGACAGAAGTGGTCCTGGACGTTCAACTACATGGAACAGAAGAACCCGGATGTCGACGGTGCCGTCACCCATGAGGTGGGCACCATCGAGAAGATCCCGGATCTCTACCTTCCCGTGAACGAGTCGGTGCGCTTCCACCTCAATTCCGCCGATGTCATCCACTCCTTCTGGGTGCCGGCCTTCTACTTCAAGATGGACGTCATCCCAGGTCATCCCAACCAGTTCGACCTCACCCCGACGAAGATCGGCGTTTACGACGGCAAGTGCGCCGAGTTGTGTGGTACCTACCACGCCAACATGATCTTCAAGGTGCACGTGGTGTCGGTCGAGGACTACAACAAGCACCTCCGGCAGCTCAAGGCTCAGGGCGACACCGGTGAGGTCAAGCCTCCGAACTCCGTCGCCGCCCTCACCACCGCCGAATCGAAGGAGGGGGAGAAGAAGTGACCAGCGCATCTATCGCCCAGCGAACCGCGGTGCGTCCTGCAGTGACACGCGAGGAGCGTCGCAAGACGAGCTTCGGCGCTCTCGTCTGGGATTACATGACGACCACTGACCACAAGAAGATCGGACGGCTGTACTTCGGCACGTCGCTGTTCTTCTTCGCCTTTGGTGGCATTCTCGCCCTGCTCATCCGAGCCGAGCTGGCCTATCCCGGCATGCAGTTCATGCACCAGGAGACCTTCAACCAGCTCTTCACGATGCACGGCACGATCATGCTGTTGATGTTCGCCACCCCGCTGTTCTCCGGGTTCGCGAACTTCTTCATGCCTCTCCAGATCGGTGCCCCCGACGTTGCCTTCCCTCGTATCAACCAGTTCGCGTACTGGCTGTACCTCTTCGGCTCGCTGATGGCCTGTGGCGGCTTCATCACCCCCGGCGGCGCTGCCAGCTTCGGTTGGTTCGCCTACGCCCCGCTCTCGGACGCCATCAACTCCCCGGGAGTCGGCGGTGATCTGTGGGTTATGGGCCTGTACCTGCTGGGCCTGTCATCCATCCTGGGTGCCGTCAACTTCGTGACGACGATCATCCTCATGCGTACTCCGGGTATGACGATGTTCCGGATGCCGATCTTCTCCTGGAACATTCTCATCACCTCGATCATGATCCTGGTCGTCTTCCCGGTGCTGTCCGCCGGTCTGCTCGTCCTCGAGGCTGACCGAGCTCTGGGAGCCCACATCTTCGATGCTGCGAATGGCGGACCGATCCTGTGGCAGCACCTCTTCTGGTTCTTCGGACACCCTGAGGTTTACGTCATCGCCCTGCCGTTCTTCGGCATCATCACCGAGGTGCTCCCGGTCTTCAGTCGCAAGCCGGTGTTCGGTTATGTCGGTCTGGTGTTCGCCACCCTGGCCATCGGCGGTCTGTCGGTGTCCGTGTGGGCCCACCACATGTTCGTGACCGGTGCGGTCTCCCTGCCGTTCTTCTCCTTCATGACCTTCACCATCGCCGTTCCTACGGGCGTGAAGTTCTTCAACTGGATCGGCACGATGTGGGGCGGGTCGTTGAGTTTCGACACACCGATGCTCTTCGCCATCGGCTTCCTGACGACCTTCCTCTTCGGTGGTCTGACCGGCGTCATGCTCGCCAGCCCGCCGATGGACTTCAACGTCTCAGACACTTACTTCGTGGTGGCCCACTTCCACTACGTGCTGTTCGGCACCGTGGTGTTCGCGATGTTCGCCGGCTTCTACTACTGGTGGCCGAAGATCACCGGGCACATGCTCAACGAGACCTGGGGCAAGATTCACTTCTGGACCCTCTTCGTCGGATTCCACACCACCTTCCTCGTCCAGCACTGGCTCGGTGTAGAGGGCATGCAGCGTCGTATCGCTGACTATGGCTCCTGGGAGGGCTTCACCCTCCTGAACCAGGTGTCGACCTTCGGTGCCTTCCTGCTGGCCATCTCGATGCTGCCGTTCGCCTGGAACGTCTGGATCACCCGTCATGACCCGAACATCGAGGTCGATGATCCGTGGGGTTGGGGCCGTACCCTCGAGTGGGCCACCTCGTGTCCGCCGCCTGCCCACAACTTCACCAAGATGATTCGCGTTCGTTCCACTTCCCCGGCCTTTGACATCAACCATCCGGAGGCCGCCCTGGCTACCGAGACCGAGGAAGCTAACCCGCGTGAACTCGTCCACTCCGGCAAGGAGGATGCCTGATGAAACCGGAACGTTGGGTCTTCGGCGGGCTTGGTCTGTTCTACCTCGTCGTCACCCCGATCTACTGGTTCACCGCCCATGAGGTCGCCGGCACCTGGGTGCTGGGGCTGTCGGGGGCCATGGCCCTGATGGTGTTCTTCTACGTCCAGGTCGTCGCCAAGAAGATCAACCCGCGTCCCTCCGATGAGAAGGATGCTGAGGTGATCGACGGAGCTGGACCAGTGGGATTCTTCCCGCCGCAGAGCATCTGGCCCTTCTGGTGTGCTCTTGTCGTGGCAATCATGTGCCTCGGTCCGGTCTTCGGGTGGTGGATCTCACTGCTCGGTCTGGGCATCGGCATCTGGGCTGCTTCGGGTTGGGCATTCGAGTACTACCGCGGGGACTACCAGCACTGACCGCGTCTCACCGACAATGTGAAGGCCGGGACCGTCATGATGACGGTCCCGGCCTTTTCTGTTTTTTCGTCGGAGGATACTGCTGCGTGGTCCTGGCTCAGATGGCCTCTGCAATGGGCTGAGAACCGTCACGGAAGCGAATGAACCGGCCAACCGTGGTCTCGTCGTCCAGACAAGCCAGAGCCGCCTGAGCGACGGCCTCACGGGACACAGTGGCGTCCTTGTAGTCCTCGCCCTCCTCCAACA
Organism: Cutibacterium sp. LaCa_255; assembly: GCF_057458005.1. Taxonomy (NCBI): domain Bacteria; kingdom Bacillati; phylum Actinomycetota; class Actinomycetes; order Propionibacteriales; family Propionibacteriaceae; genus Cutibacterium; species Cutibacterium sp. LaCa_255. The sequence goes on from NZ_CP190956.1 coordinate 850,376, forward strand.
CATGGATGCCGGTGGCGGGATCGTGGCTGAGGGTCACCGGGCCGAGGATCGTCCATTGAACCGTCGAGCGCATGGTGTGGCGGTCGGCATCGGCCTTTGCGTCGGCATAGGGGAAGAAGTCGTTGTCGGAGGGGACACCGTGGTCGGGGCTTCCGCACCACGAGATGAGCACGAACCGCGGTCCGTGGGGGGAACGCGCAATGGCGTCGACGAGGTGCTTGCAGGCATCGCGATCGACGGCGTAGGTGTCCTCGGGGCTGCCCTTACCACCGGCCCCGGCCGACCACACCACGGCGTCATGGCTGTTGACGAGGTCGTCCCACTGGGAAGGCCGCAAGGAGGTCACATCAGCGACGATGGGATTGCCGCCCCACTTGACGACGTCAGCAGCCTGGTCCTCACGCCGAATGACGGAATCGACGTGGCGTCCCTTCTCGGTGGCGTGCTGAGTGAAGTGCTTGGCCACGTGCCCGTGGCCACCAATGATGAGGATTCGATCTGCTGTCATGTCACTCACCCTAGAACCGACCGAGGTCGGCAAGGGTGAGTGACGTGGACAGTTCGCCAGCAGCTCAGGTCCAACTGCGCTGCAGAGGACGTCCCTCCTCGTACCCCGAGGGGGACTGCACGCCGATGACGGCCTTCTCGTGGAACTCCTCGAGGTTGGCTGCGCCGGCGTAGGTGCAGGAGGATCGCACTCCGGAGGTGATGAAGTCGACGAGGTCCTCAACTCCAGGACGCTGGGGGTCCAGGTACATCTTCGACTGGGAGATCCCTTCCTCGAACAGGGCAGCGCGGGCCCTCTCGAAGGCGCTGCGCTGGCGGGTGCGGTGACGCACTGCCCGGGCCGAGGCCATTCCGAAGGACTCCTTGTACAGGAGGCCATCGTGATCGACGAGCATAGCTCCGGTGGACTCGTGGGTGCCGGCGAACCACGAGCCGATCATGACCGATCCGGCTCCGGCCGCCAGGGCGAGGGCGACGTCACGGGGGTGACGGACGCCTCCATCAGCCCAGATGGCCCCGTCGGCCTCGGTTGCTGCCTCAGCGCACTCCAGAACCGCGGAGAACTGAGGACGCCCGACGCCGGTCTGCATACGGGTGGTGCACATGGCGCCCGGCCCAACACCGACCTTGATGATGTCCGCCCCGGCCTCCAGCAGGTCCAGGGTGCCGCGCCGGGTGACGATGTTGCCAGCCACGATAGGGATACGGCGTCCGGTTTTCTCCTGGAAGGCGGTGCGAACCTCGTCTGCCACGCCAATGGCCCGGATCATGGGGTCCTGGTGGCCGTGAGCGGTGTCCATGACGAGGACGTCGGAACCGGAGTCCAGAGCGCTACGAGCGCGACCGGCGACGTCGCCGTTGATGCCGATGGCAGTGCCGATCATGAGGTGACCGTCGGGATCGACGGCAGGGCGGTAGATCTCGGTGCGCAGCGCGCCACGGGACGTCATGATGCCGACGAGGACGCCGGTCTCGTCGACGGCCACAGCGACCTTCTGGTGACGCTCTGCGAGGGCCTGGAAGACGTCGTCCGGACTGGCGTCAGGGCCGACCAGGGTGAGGTCGGTGGTCATGACCTCATGGCACTGGGCGAAGCGGTCGACGCCCTCCGCCTCGGCAGGGGAGACCAGTCCGACCGGGCGATGGTCCTCGATGACGAGGACGACGCCGTGGGCGCGCTTGTTGAGCAGACTCATGGCCTCGCCGACGGTCGTCGTGGGATTGACGGTGACCGGGGTGTCGAAGCGGGTGTGGGCACCCTTGACCCGACGTATGGACCTCGCGACGAAGTCAGCGGGGATGTCCTGGGGCAGGATGGCGATGCCGCCGCGGCGGGCGATCGTCTCGGCCATCCGTCGTCCGGAGATCGCGGTCATGTTGGCCACGACGAGGGGCAGGGGAGTGCCTAGCCCGTCGGTCGACGTCAGATCGACATTCATCCGAGATCCGACCGAGGAACGGTTCGGGGCCATGAAGACGTCGTTGTACGTCAGGTCGTAGTTCGGCTGCTCGTTGAGAAAACGCACGTCCTTATTCTCCCACGTCGTCATTCTCCAGTCATGTCCTGACGGGTCGCGGCACACTGGTGTCGTGAGCTCGATCATCGATGACGTATTGGCCGCGGTGGAAGCCCTGCCGCCGAGAACGGTGGTGTCCTACTCCGACCTTGCCGAGCTCGTCGGAACCTCCCCACGACGGGTCGGCACGATCATGGCCGGTCACGGTCATGAGGTGGAGTGGTGGCGAGTCACCAACGTGCGTGGGACCTTGCCCGATCACCTCATGGAAGAGGCTCGCCGTCACTGGGACGACGAAGGGTTGGGTGGAGGAGTCGATATGCTGCGCGCCCATGCCCCCGATCCGCAGGAGTGGGAGCTCAACTGGCAGAGATTGCGCATCCAGGCATGACGAAGGCCCCTCGGTTGAGGGGCCTTCGTACGGGTTCAGAAGGGATCAGTTGGTGATCTCGGCATTACCCGCGGAGTGACCGGAACCGATCTCGGTGTGGTGGCGAGCGGCCTCCAACTCCTCACGGGTGACCTTGGGAACGTTGTCACCGAGGAACCACTTCATCCAGCGAGCGCGCTTCTTACTGACGCGACGGCCACGGTCGTCAATGGAGCCAGCGGTGAGGACTGGGTAGGTCTTCTGCTGGGTAAGGGTCCAGGCCTCCTCCTCGCTCACCGGCACGTGAGCCTCGTGGAAGGCGCCCTCGGGCTCGCGGATGATCTCACCCGAGGGCGACCCGTGCAGCAGGCGCTGACGGTCAGCACGCTGCAGGGACACGCAGATCCGCTTGGTGATCTGGTAGGTGATGATCGGGACGATGAAGATCGCACCACGCATGAAGTACGTGATCGAGTTCAGCGACAGGTGGAAGTGGGTGGCGATGATGTCGTTAGCACCCGACAACCAGAACATGGCGTAGCAGCTCATGGCAGCGACACCGAGGGCGGTACGCGTCGGGACGTTGCGCGGACGGTCGAGCAGGTGATGCTCCGATTCGTCACCGGTGATCCACTTCTCGACGAAGGGCCATGCCACCAAGAGGGTGAACAGCACACCCATGAGGCACACACCGGGCAGGAAGATGTTCCAGCTCCAAGTGGTGTGACCGATGTGCCACTCCCAGTTCGGTGTGATACGGACAGCACCCTCGAGCCAACCCATGTACCAGTCAGGCTGGGATCCAGCGGTGACCTCGCCCGGGTTGTAGGGGCCGAACTTCCAGACCGGGTTGATCTGCATGAAGGTGCCCATGAGGGTCAGGACGCCGAAGACCACGAAGAAGAAGCCACCGGCCTTGGCGGCATACACCGGGAACAGCGGGTAGCCCACGACGTTCTTCTCCGTCCGTCCGGGGCCCGGGTACTGGGTGTGCTTGTGGTACACGACCAGGGCGAGGTGCGCGGCCACCAGGCCCAGCAGCAGGGCCGGGATCAACAGGATGTGCACCATGTAGAGACGGGGCACGATCGCGGTGCCGGGGAACTCGCCGTTGAAGACGAAGAACTCAACCCACGTGCCCACCAGCGGGATGGCACGCATCAGACCGTCGGCGAAGCGGAGACCGGTGCCCGAGAGCAGGTCGTCAGGCAGCGAGTATCCGGCGAAGCCCTCAACCATGGCCAGCATGAAGAGCCCCAGGCCGATCAGCCAGTTGATCTCACGAGGCTTGCGGAAGGCACCCGTGAAGAAGATGCGCAGCATGTGGACGGTGGCTGCTGCCACGAAGAGGATGGCTGCCCAGTGGTGGATCTGGCGGACCAGTAGGCCACCACGCACCTCGAAGGAGAGGTCCAGAGTGGAGGCGAACGCCTCCGACATGGGCGTTCCCTTGAGCAACTGGTACGGACCGTTGTAGTCGACCTCGGCCATCGACGGCTTGAACCAGATGGTGAGGAAGACACCCGTGAGCAGTAGGACGACGAAGGAGTAGAGAGCAATCTCGCCCAGCAGGAAGGACCAGTGGTCAGGGAAGACCTTGCGCAGGTTCTCCTTGCCCATTTTGGCAAGACCCAAACGGTCGTCGTGCCAGTTGACGATCCGCATCCCGCGGCCCGAGGGCTTGTCGTCAGCCGTCGCAGTGCGCAGGGTGGGTGATTCCTCGGCGATGCCAGTTGGCCGGGCCATCAGTTGTCACCCTTCTTGTAGTCGTGACGAGAATCTCGTTCGAAGTAGGACGGGCCCACCGGAACGGTGAAGTCGCTGCGAGCGACCAGGTAACCCTTGTCGTCGACGGTGATGGGCAGCTGCGGCAGTGAGCGTCCGGCAGGACCGAAGACGACGACACCGGAGTCACCGAGATCGAAGGTCGACTGGTGGCAGGGGCACAGCAGATGGTGGGTCTGCTGCTCCCACAGGTTGACGGGGCAACCGACGTGGGTGCAGATCTTGGAATAGGACAGGATGCCGCCGACCTGCCAGTCCTTGCGGGACTCGGGGATCTTGATGGAATCAGGATCCATCCTGACGATGAGGATGGCGGCTTTGGCCTTCTGACGCTGGAACTCAGCGCCCTCGAGATCCTTGAGGTTCTCGGGCTCCGCGTTGACCAGCTGGCCGATCTCGAGGTCGGAGGCCTTGATCGGCTGGAAGGTGATGTCGTTGACGAGTCGGACGCCCTCGGCCCAGATGGTGCGCTCGATGGTGGCGCGACGCATTCCGGGGCCGGGCTTCGGGCCGAGGTCAGCAAGGGTGACGATGGCCGGGACAGCCATGATGCCGATGGCACCGCCAAGGGCGCTGCCGATGAGCTTGCGTCGGGAGAGCCCGGACTGCTCGGCGCCGATGCGCCACTGCTTGGCGAACTCCTCGCGATCAGCGGTATCGGAATTGACCGGGTGCCGCTCCTGAACGATCTCCTCGTCGCCCATGACCTGCTTGGCCCAGTGGATGCAGGCGATGCCGATGAACAGCACCGCGAGGCCGGCACACAGACCCAGCGCGAAGGTCGAGGCGTTCATGTGGAGCGGCCCGATCTCGATGGTGGCGTCGCGGGGGATCGCGAAGTAGAAGACGACGAAGGCGATGGCGAGAACGGGGACCAGTCCCAGCAGGGTGATCACCTGGAGGTAGGCCCGGTTTCCGGCCTTCGGATTGGCGTCGGTGTACCGCTCGACGTGGGGCTCGACGCCCGGGTTCTCGACCGGCAGGTCGTTGCGTTCGGTGTACTTGTCGCTCACTTCGCGCGAGCCCCCTTCCGTGCCAGCCATCCGGCGACCAGGATGAGGCCGCCAATGCCGATGATCCAACCGAACAAGCCCTCAGTGACCGGGCCGATGCCGCCGAGGGCGAATCCGCCGTTGTTGGGCTCAGAATGTGCGGTCTGGAGGTAGCCAATGATCTCTCGGGCGTCCTGGTCGGTGATGACCGACTTGGAGAACACCGGCATCTGCTGCGGGCCGGTGCGCATGGCCTCGTAGATGTGCTTGTCGGACGTCTTCATAAGGGAAGGCGCGTAGGCACCTTCCGGGAGCGCTCCACCGCGTCCCTCGATGTTGTGGCAGGCTGAGCAGTTGGTCTTGAACAGCTCAGCGCCCCGAGCCAGTTCCCCAGCACTCAATCCCGAGGTGTTGAGAGTCTGGGAGGAGGGGACCTCCGGGCCGGGGGTCAGAGAGGCGACGTAGGCGCCGACCGAAGCGATTTCCTCATCGGTGAACTTCGTGCTCTTGGAAGGGGCCTGAGCCTCGGGGCGAGCCATCGGCATGCGGCCGGTGCCCATCTGGAAGTCAACGGCAGCCGCGCCGACACCGGCCAAGGACGGACCCTGGGTGGTTCCCTCGCCGTTGAGGCCATGACAGGAGGAGCAGTTCTGCTGGAAGATCTCCTTGCCCTGGGCCGTCTGGGTCGACGCATTGGCGTCAGCCTGCCCAGAAGCCGCGGGGCTGACGAAGGCGTACACACACCCCACCAGCACCAAGGCCAGGAGCAGCAGCACGGGTTTGGCTGCCCGGCTGTGCCGTTTCGTGGAGAGGAATCTCATCACCACAGTCACCTTTCTCGGGTTGGGGGGTCAGCGCACGATGTAGATCACCGAGAACAGGATGATCCACACGACGTCAACGAAGTGCCAGTAGTAGGAAACGACCATTGCCGTGACCGCCTGCTCGTGGGTGAACCGACGAGCCATGTAGGTGCGGGCAAGGGTGAACAGGAACAGGACCAGGCCGCCGGTCACGTGCAGGCCGTGGAAGCCGGTTGCCAGGAAGAAGGCCGAGAAGTAGACGCTCGAGGAGATGGTGTGACCCTCGCCGATGAGGGTGATGTACTCCGCGACCTGTCCAGCGATGAACACCGCGCCCATGATGAAGGTCAGGGTGTACCACTCGCGCATGCCCCAGGAGGTGATGGCGCCGAGGCCCTTGGTCCGCTTGACCTGGCCATGCTCCGCGGCGTGAACACCCATCTGACAGGTCACCGACGACAGCACCAGGATAAGGGTGTTGATGGCGGCGGCACCGACGGCCAGGTGACCGGATTCGGTCTGCCAGAGGGTCTGCTGCCCAGCCGTTGCCAAGTCGCTCGTCGTCTGGCGAATCATGAAGTAGGCCGCGAAGAGAGCGGCGAAGAACATGAGCTCGCTCGCCAGCCACACCCAGACACCCATGGGTAGGGCATCGGGACGACCCGCCGGCGCGTTGAGCCGCGTCGGCGCGATCGGATGGATGGCGCCCGTCGGTCTTTGTGAAGTCTGCGCTGAAGTGGCCACGGCCTCATTATGGCCGGAAATGTGTCATTGGTCATGTCGTTTCGCCGTTCCAGTTCGATCCGAGGTTGACTCTCTGGGGCCAGATGGCAAAATGCAGCGCTTTGTCCGAAGGTGTGATACCGGTCGTCTCAGTAGTCAGGATGGTCTCAGACCCAATGAGGCGCCGTAGGCTGTAGCATCACCCGTGTTGCATCCGGCCTGCTGGTGGCCGGCAGCTCAGTCAGTCCCACACAGTCGAGGGAAAGGGCCGCTCATGGGTGACAAGCACGGGGAGCCGTCGGGGGCTCTCAAGATTCTCGTTTACTCCGATGATCGTACTGTTCGTGAGCAGATGAAGGTCGCGTTGAGCGGGACGATCGCCTCGGACCTTCCGCGTGCCGAGGTCATCGAGACAGCTACCCAGGCCTCGGTCGTCGATGCCATGAGCAGCGGTCACTATGACGTCCTGGTTGCTGACGGCGAATCGACTCCGTACGGCGGGATGGGGGTGTGCCATCAGCTCAAGGATGAGGTTGAGGATTGCCCCCCGGTCGTCCTCCTGGTGGCTCGCATCGCCGATGCGTGGTTGGCGTCCTGGTCCCGTGCTGACGCCGTCGCCACCCATCCTGTCGATCCGGTGGCCCTGCCCCAGACGGTGGCGTCAGTGGTTCGTGTTTCCCGTGGCGAGGCTGCGAAGCCTGCCGCACAGACCATCTGACTCGAAGGAGTTTCATGTCCGAGGATCGCATCGACGAGTTCACCTGGGCTGACCTGCTGACCGATCTCGTTGCGAGGCGCGACATGGATCGTGGCACCGCTGCCGCGGCGATGGAGAGGGTCCTGTCCGGAGAACTGACTCCAGTACAGGTTGCGGGCTTCGCAGTGGCACTGCGGGCCAAGGGTGAAACCGCCGATGAGATCGCAGGCATGGCGGAGGGGATGATTTCCCAGGCCACACCGGTGGAATTGGATCGCGATGCCGTTGACATCGTCGGTACCGGTGGCGACCGCGCCAATACTGTCAACATCTCGACGATGGCGGCCCTCGTTGCCGCTGGCGCCGGGGCCAAGGTCGTCAAGCACGGCAATCGCGCTGCCAGCTCTGCCTGCGGAACGGCAGACTGCTTGGAGGCTCTCGGCGTTGGAGTCGACATTGATCCGGAGCGCCAGGCGGATGTTCTTGACGAGGTGGGCCTGACCTTCCTCTTCGCCCCGCGCTACCACGCTTCCTTGCGTCACGCCGCTCCGGCCCGCAAGGAGCTCGGCATCCAGACCACCTTCAACCTCCTCGGCCCGCTGACGAACCCGGCCCGCCCGCATGCTGCGGCGATCGGTATCGCAGATGATGCCATGGCTCCGCTGGTCGCCGACGCCTTGGCGGCGCGAGGCACTCGCGGACTGGTCTTCCATGGCGAGGATGGTCTCGATGAGCTGACGACCACGACGACGTCGCAGGTCTGGGTTATCTCCGACGGCAAGGTTGTCGAGACCGAGATTGATCCGGCCGCCTTGGGCTTGACTCCGGCTGCTCCGGCTGACCTGGTGGGTGGGGACCCGCAGTTCAACGCTGGAGTCGTTCGCAAGGTCTTGGCGGGGGAGCACGGCCCGGTGCGCGACATCGTCCTGCTGAACGCGGCGGCAGCCTTGCTGGCCCATGACGGGCCGACGATCGACGAGGAGCTCGTCCCGCAGCTGGCTCAGGAGCTGGAACGTGCTGTCCAGTCCATTGATTCCGGGGCTGCCAGTGGTCGCCTCGATCGCTGGATCGCTGTTACCTCAGACTGATTGCAAGCGCTACCCATGGCCCGGCCCACAAGGCCGGGCCGTATGCAAATGCTGATCCCCATGGTGAGGGTCGGCATCGGCGGATGAGTGTCGTCACGATCGCCATTACCGCTCCCAGCACGGTTGAGGCAAGCAAAGTCGTCATGCCAGCCTGGAAGACGTCTGGGTGAGGGGCAAGGGCGCCCGTGGTCGCACCGAGAAACCCCGTCCCGGCTGACAGCCTGACGTCCCCATACCCAAGGGAGGAGCTCAGCCGCCACATCAGCCAGAAGAAACCTGTTGATACTGCTGCCACGGCAACGCATCCGGCCAGGGCTGGTAAGTGCGGTGGTCCCGTGATAGCCATACCTGCGACGAGTGCGACTGCTGATTCGGCGACACATCGACGCCACAACTTCACCGGCAGGAAAGTGGTTGCTTGATCGACGGCTGCCAGGGTCGCGACCGATCCGGACCAGACCCACCAGGGTCCCCAACTCCACCGTGGAGCAAGGGTTGAGGAAAATCCACATACCGCGGCTGTTGCGATGACGATAAGGGTCCGGGCCGGTGTGGCCAGGGAGTCATATCGCGGTTTGATGGCCAGGATCTCGTCACCCACCACCTCGACAGTTGGTTCTGCCAGCCGGGGGACGGTGATGAGAAGATGCCACAGCGCGAGCCCGCAGGAGATTGCAATCCCGATGACGGCCCACATGAGGATGGCTCACAAGGATGTGATGGGCTCGGGGGTGGCGATCAGGCCACGGGCCTCGCATGCCGCTCGACCCCGAAGTCGCGTCATCTCGGTGCACACGTCTTCCTCTCCGTCGAGGAGGGCCTGAGCCTGGGGGATCGTCACGTCGAGCATGGCGGCGATGTCCTCGACGTCACAACCAGTTTTCCGAAGGGCGAGAGCCCTGGTCCGGGTACTTCCGGCTGGTACGACCCTTTCGCGTGCTGCCTCGACATCATCGACACTGACCGTGAGGATACGCATGGCATCGATGACGCGAATCCGTTGCAGGGGCCGGTCACCCTGCCCGGCGAGCCGTCGGACGGTCTGGCTGGGGACGTGCGCGAGGAGGGCGATGACTCGCCATGGGATGCGACATTCGTGAACGAGGGAACGGACGTGGAGGGAGAAGTAGCGGGCGTCGACCCATGCTGTCGACGCTGCCGAGGACTGTAGATCGGGTCCAATCATGTGACAGGCCTTTCTGTCGGTGGTGTGCCCCGAGGGACGTTGAACACTCATCTAATGGGCATAAGTGCCACCGCAGAAGCCCAATGTGACATCAAAACTATGTTGTTACATGACTGTTACATTGCGGGCCATGCAACGACACTGGATTACACAAATGGGAATCGGGTACGTGAGTGGAGCCGTTTCACCTCCGCGAAACGTTCGATACACACGACGACGGGGCCCGTCGAGTGACGAGCCCCGTCGAAATCGTGGAATGAGAACTCAGCGCTGGGCCTTGGTAAACCCGGCAGCCTGGGCGGCCTCCTCAGTGGCGAACCACACGTCGGCGATGGTGCGGTCGTAACCGCCGGAACCGGGGACATGGTACTTCATCGAGCGGTCATTGCCCTTGATGACGTAGCCTTCCGGCGGGTTCTCACCGACGTACGAGGTGGCCTTAGGCTCCTCGTCCTTCTTGCTCTCCTCGGGAGCCTTGGTGGCGCCGTCCTTGGTGGTCGTCTCAGAGCGAGCGCCCTCGTCGACGAAGATGGTGGTCTCAGCGGTCGTCTCGGGAGCAGCGGCTGCGGGACCACCCTCGTCAGCCATGGCGGCGACGGGGTCGGCCGGAACTGACTTGTCCTTCTTCTTCGGCTCGGGCTTGGCAACCGGCTTGGAACCGTGGCTGGCCTCAGCCTTCTCGGCAGACTTGTCCTGAGACTTCTCCTCGGCCTTGGAGGCCGGCTTCGGAGCGGGCTTGTCAGCCATCTCATCCTTGTCTCCTGGAGTCCAGGAGTAGGTGACCTTGGGCTCATGGGCAGTCCAGCCATCGTCGGAGGAGCTCATGAAGCGCCGGCTGGCGACGACGGCAGCAGCTGAGATTCCGCCGAGAATGGCGAGGGTGCCGAGCACCTTGCCGAACTTGCCGCGGCGCTTGGCCTTCTTGACCGACTTCGTCTCGATGCCAGCCTTGGCGGCCAGCTCAGTCGACTCGCCCTTGAGGGCGGAGACGGCGGCCTGTCCGCGACGGGTGGCCTCCTCGACGGCGGGCAGGGCAGTGACCTTCTCGGCACGCTCCTCGAGTCCGGGAAGGATGTCCTTCTGGAAGGTGTCATAAGCCTGGTGGAGAGTCGGGACAACCTTCTCCTGGGCGTACTCCTTCGAGACGTCAAGGGCCTTCTTGCCAGCCTCGACGGCCTGGTCGGAAATGGGTCCGAGCTTCTCCGAGATGGGGCCAATCTTGTCCGAGAGCTGGTCGGTCAGCGGCCCGATCTTGTCATTGACCTGCGAGGCCAGCGGAGCAGCCTTGTCCTGGGCGGCTGTGAGGTATGCGGCGGCGATCTCCAGCGCCTGTGCACGCTGCTCCTTGAGCGTGCTGGGGCTGCTTGCGGCGGCGGTCTTGCGGGAAGCCTTCTTCTTGCAGGACACGGTTCCTCCAATTCGTATGGGATAAAGCTCGTGATCGAGCACTCCCCACGGTATCCATCAAATAGCCCTCAGACCAGGGAACCGCAGTTCCTGGTGTTCACCGGAGAGTCAATTCCGGTCAGTCCAGTGTGAGACTCAGTAGTCTGGGATCGACCACATCGTTTCTCATAGGAAGGCAGGCAGGTGGCCTCTACCGCGACTCTGCACACCAACCACGGCGACATCGTCCTCAATCTCTTTGCCGATCAGGCTCCCAAGACCGTCGAGAATTTCGTCGGCCTGGCTGGCGGCACCAAGGAGTATGTCGACCCGCACACTGGTCAGCCGACCACTGGCAAGTTCTACGACGGCTTGACCTTCCACCGTGTCATCGACGGGTTCATGATCCAGGGCGGTTGCCCCCTCGGTACCGGAACTGGCGGCCCCGGCTACCAGTTCGCTGACGAGTTCCACCCCGAGCTCGTCTTCTCCAAGCCCTACTTGCTGGCCATGGCCAATGCAGGGCCGGGCACCAACGGTTCCCAGTTTTTCATCACCGTCGCCCCGACCCCGCACCTGAACCGTCGTCACACCATCTTCGGTGAGGTTGCGAACGAGGAGTCCCGCAAGGTCGTTGACGAGATCGCTCAGGTTCGTACTGGCCGTATGGATCGTCCGGTCGAGCCGGTCGTCATCGAGAGCGTCGAGCTGTCCTGACGCCTAGTGCCCTGGTCCCCGCGGGCTTGTTCGCGAGAACCAGGGTGCCTGCCCCGAGGTGGCCGCACCTCGGGGCATTTCCACCACTGTCGCCTTTCCCCGTCATCGACGGCTTTGGACCGGAGGAGATTCATGCCTGACCGATGGAGTGAGCACCCCGTCCGCCCCGCCCCGGCACTGTGTCCGGCGTCGCTGGCCCTGGCCGTCGTGACCGTGCTGGTGGCTATTGCGGCACAATTCACCCCCTTGTCGTCGATGTTGGCCTCTGGAGCCGTGAAGGCCTATGACTTCCAGATCTGGCGGCCGCTGGTCTTCTCCTTGACGACGTCGTCCATCTTCGGTGCCGTCCTGAGCGGTTTGGTCCTGGTGCTCATCGGCCATCAGATCGAGCCGATGACCGGTTCGGTGCAGTTCGCCTTCCTGTACCTGCTGTGTGGGGTTGGTGGATCGACGGCGATCAGCCTTGCGGGGGCGCCGTACTGCTTCGAAGGATCCCTGTGTGGCTTGTTTGGCTTGATGGCGGCATCGGCGGTCGTCAAGTACGTCCAGAAACAGGACGTTCGCGCGGACGTTGTGTTGCTGACGATGTTCATCATCTGGGCCATCGTGATTGGGTCGTACACCTGGATCGCCGATATCGGCGCAGTTGTCGTTGGAGCGGTGTCTGGCTGGGCATGGCTGCAGACCCGGTGGTCCTCACACCGTCGCCAGCTAGGGGCGGGATTGGCAATCCTCGCGGTCTGTCTCGCCGCCCTCGTCGTCACCTGGGTGGTGTGAGGCGGCTACTCGCACGGCGAGTTCTTCCGTGGCCATCCAACAGTGGGCTGGCCATGACCATTCCCCGGTGATGTCAACGAGCCGGACCCCAGGCTCTTCAAACCACGATGCAACCAACTCGGCTTCCTCGACGGTGCATGCCGGTAGACCTGCTGGGGGAGGGGCGACGCTCTCCGCCGTTGCGCAAATCGCATCGATGGTAGGCATGGGGTCGGCTCCTGTGCGGCATCGTCCTGCTCCAACCAGTCGGCCATGTCGGACGACGTGAATCTCCCAGAAAGCGGCTTCCCGCCGGGCCGCCACAATCTGGGGACAGGACGCCAAGGACGCCAACCGGGCACGTCGTCGGGTGGCCCTCAGTACTTCTCGGGCGTCCTCGGTGTATTCCGCGGCCTCCTCGAAGCGCTCGGCGTCGGACAGGTGGGCGATTCGTTCCGCAAGCCGATCTGTGAGATCACGGACGTCCGAGGTCATGGCCGTGCGAGTGCGGTCGACGATTGCTGAGTAGTCGGTGGCAGGATTCAGGCAAGGGGCTGAGCACCGTCCCATCTCCGCCAACGGGCACCCGTCAGGATGACGTGACAGTGATCCGCTGCACTGTCGAAGGCCAAACGCTTCAGCGAGGACGATGGCGGCGCGAGTTGCCGCTCGACGACTCGTGAATGGTCCCCACGGCGGCTGTGAGTCGCGATGGGCCTGTTGCACCACAGAGGGGCGGGGATGAGCTTCGTCAGTGAGGGTGACCCACCACACCGACCCTTGGCGACGCGAACGACGGTTGTACCGCGGCTGGTGGGCGTCAATGAGACGTAGCTCTCGCACTCCCGCCTCAAGACGAGTCGAGCATTCTCGGGCTTGCACCCCTGTTGCGACCCGGACCATCTCGTCCATCCGGCGCCGCGTCTCGGAGGCTGTGAAGTACTGCGACACCCGTCGTCGAATATTGACCGACGTGCCCACGTAAAGCACCTCGGGCGGGGAGGGCGCTGGTTTGTCGAGGCAGAACCAGTACACGCCAGGTCCTTCCGGGAGGCCCTTGGCCCACACCCGGCAGCGTCGCCGAACTCGGGGGACCCGGTGAGTCATCTCCAGCAGGTCTTCTAAGGTGGTGACGCCGAGGTTTCCCACTCGTTCGATGAGACCGTGCAGGACGTCGACAGTCGCACGAGCATCAGCCAGTGCGCGATGAGACGGCGTCGTCGTGGTCCGAAACAACTGGGACAGGGTGCCCAACTTGTAGTTGCGAATCTCGTCACGGGGGAGCACGGAGCGAGCCAGCGCGAGGGTGTCCACGACAGCAGGGTTTTCCCACGAGTAGTCGTGCTCGGCATAGGCCCGCTTGAGGAAGCTGACGTCGAAGCGGGCGTTGTGGGCCACCAGCACCGTACCCCGACTGAACTCTGACCAACTTGGCAGGACGGCGTCCAGTGGTGGTGCAGGCCGGACCATGGTGTCCGTGATGCCGGTGAGGACCTGGACGGAAGCCGGAATTGGTCCGGACGGGCGGACGAGGGTCTGGAACTCACCCTCGACGTGACCTCCGCACACCTTGATCGCCCCGATCTCGGTGATCTGGGCATTGTCGCCAGTGCCGGTGGTCTCGAGGTCGACGACGCAGAAGGTGACGTCGGGTAGAGGAGTGCCCAGATCGTCGAAGGAGGGCTGGAGAGGTGCGGTCATGATCGGGACGGTAGACACTCCCTGTGACAGGATGTGTTGCACATGGGCGAGACCGATGGAGAACAGCCGTGTCAGAGCCGTGGCGCGCCCGGATATCGGCGATGGACGCGTACTGGTGTGAGCGTTTTCCCCGAGGAGTTGCCCAGCTCCTGAGGACCACATAAGATTCTCTCAGTCGGCAGGGATGGTCCGGGCTCGACGGCCAAATCACAGTTGGACGGATGATTCGGTCCCACCGCGTCATGATGCGGTCGGACTGGTCAGGTGATGGTGAAGGGTAGACAGTGGAGCGCAGATTTGGAGCTTCTCAGATGAGTGGTGGCACCCCTCGACGTGGACGGGGCGTCGCAGTAGCTGCGATGACGGGAGCGATCATCCTCGGCACGGTGGGATCGGTTGAGCTTGGAGCTCAGGCTGCTCCTGACCCCATCGATCAGGCGAAGGTCCGCCTGGCTCAGCTCGACGAGCAGACCGCCAAGGTGCAGGAGGACTACACCAAGGCCCAGGCTGCTCTCGACAAGACTCAGAAGGATCTCAATCGTTCGCAGAAGGACCTCGGTGTGCAGTCTGCCAAGGTGGCGACTATGCGCAAGGCCCTCGGTCGTGTTGCTCTGAGCGACTACCAGAGCGGCCGCGGTGTCTCGACGACCACCCAGCTCGTGACCAGTAGTGACTCCGGCCAGTTCCTGTCCAAGCTGGCAACCGTCCAGAACGTCACCGATCGCACCACTGAACAGTTCCAGGATTTTCAGGCTCAGCAGGCCCGGTTGGCTTCCCTGGAGTCGCAGGCCCAGACTGACCGAGCCACCATCCAGGCTCAGCGTGACCAGCAGGCCAAGCTGCTGGCTGACGCCAAGAAGAAGGAGCAGGAGGCCAAGGAGGTCGTCGAGCGCCTCTCCGCACAGCAGCGTGCCGAGCTTGAGCGTCGCCAGGCTGCGGACGCGGCTGCTTCGACCGCCAACGTCGTGTCCCGGGCTGCGGGACCCCGGACTGCGGGACGTTCTGCTGTTCCGTCAGCTCCCCAGCCTGCTCGGCAGACCGCTCAGAACGCGAAGGGTGATCAGGTCTCGATCCCTGCTCCTTCGGAAAGTGTCTCTTCCCGTGCTCAGGCCGCTCTCAGTTTCGCGATGGCCCAGCTCGGCAAGCCTTACATCTGGGGCGGAACTGGACCGTCCGGGTATGACTGCTCCGGTCTCATGATGGCCGCGTGGGGCAAGGCTGGCGTCGGTCTTCCGCGAACCGCAGCCGCTCAGTACGCGGCAGGTCGCCCAGTGGCGACGTCCGACTTGCAACCGGGTGACCTCGTCTTCTTCTACCCGGGCATCACCCACGTCGGCATGTACATCGGTGGCGGCAAGTTCGTTCACGCATCCAGCCCGCGAACCGGCATCAAGATCTCCGTCCTGGCGGGACAGACCTCGTACCAGGGTGCGCGCCGCTTCGGCTGACCTTCCTTGCTTAGCGTCGGTATAGACATCGGCGGCACGAAAGTTGCCGCTGGTGTCGTGGATGAAAATGGCCAGATTGTTCGGCATATCCAGTGCCCGACTCCTTCTCGCAGTCCGGAGGCCGTCGAGGACGCGATCGTCGAATCAGTTCGTGAGTTGTCTTACGACCTCCCGATTTGCGCGGTCGGTATCGGGGCTGCGGGGTGGATAGACACCGAGCAGGCGCTCGTGCGATTTTCCCCGCACCTGGCATGGCGTAACGAGCCGCTGCGGGATCGTCTTTCCGAGCGCATCACCGTCCCCGTTCTCGTCGACAATGACGCCAACGCAGCCGCCTGGGCCGAGTTCCGGTTCGGAGCTGGCAAGGGATCGCGTGTCATGGTGTGTCTCACCCTGGGAACCGGCATCGGTGGGGCGCTGGTCATCAATGGGCGGATGTTCCGTGGTCGTTATGGCATGGCCGGTGAATTCGGCCATATGACGGTTGTTCCAGACGGTCACTGGTGCCCGTGCGGCAACCGTGGTTGCTGGGAGCAGTACGCGTCCGGAAACTCTCTCGTGAGGGATGCTCGCGCCCTCCTGGCGGAAGGAGCTCCCGGGGTCCAGGATCTGTTGTCCTATGTCACCGATCGTGATCCTGATAACCTCGTCGGCCCTGATGTCACCCGCGCGGCCGTGGACGGCGACCGGTTGGCCATCGAACTCATTGCAGACATCGGTATCTGGCTGGGCCGTGGCATGGCCAACCTTGCCGCCGCCCTCGACCCTGATCTCTTCGTCGTTGGCGGGGGCGTCAGTACTGCCGGGGACCTGCTGCTCGAGCCCGCCCGCACGGTGTATGCCCGCACCCTCACCGGTCGAGGTTTCCGGCCCATGGCTGACATCCAGAAGGCTCATTTCGGCAACGACGCAGGGTTGATCGGTGCTGCCGATCTCGCCCGTCACTCCATTAATGAGCCTCCGGGCCTGGCGCGCGGTTTCTGGCCGCGCCGACGTACTGCCGTCCGCAAACCACGTCGCACACTGCGTCAAAGTCTCACTGAGACCCTTACCGGGCCCGTCGTCCGGGACAGATGAGCGGCTACAGCCGAGAATGATTGCCCCACGGGCCGGCGTCGTCGCGTTCCCGCCGGGTGATGGCCTGCCAGATGAGCAGAATCGCTCCGGCTCCTCCTGACGTCATCGCCAGAATGAGCGCTGTTCCGGGGATGTTGATCCCTCCCATCGACAGCAACACCGTGACGATGCAGATCGCCACCAGGATGAGTCCGACCTTTGTGACCGGGCTCGTCGGAGATGGTGATCCGACGGGTAATGGCTCATCAATCTCGTCGGGATCGGGTGCCGGCTCGAGGGGAATGGGAGCCGGGGCACGCCGTGCCGGTCGGTCATGGGGAGGAGGGCGACCCGGGGCGGTGACAACCTCTCCGAATTCGCGACCAATGAGCTCCTCGAATGCGGCATCGACATCGTTGTCGTCGCTGTCCATCATCCCTCCGCCCGTCAGGGAACTCGAGGTGCCGCTAGGCTTGGTCGCCGAGGAGGCCCCATGTGGTACGAGTTCTTCAAGTATGCGCTCTTCGGACCAGGAGTGCGAGCCCTGTGGCACCCCCGTGTCATCGGTGAGGAAAACATACCCGCCGAGGGTGGGGTGATCCTGGCCTGTAACCACATTGCGGCCCTGGACCCCATCATCGTGGCGTCCATGATTGATCGGAAACTCACCTATCCGGCCAAGAAGGAGCTGTTCGCCGGGGACCGTGGATTCTGGTCGAAGGTGGTCGCGTGGTTCCTGCGCGCGGTTGATCAGGTGCCGCTGGATCGCTCGGGTGGCCGCACCAGCGTCAACGCCATGGGGCCGGTGGAACGCCGACTCGCCGAGGGCGGCCTGGTCGGCATCTTCCCGGAAGGAACTCGCTCGCCTGATGGCCGACTCTATAAGGGTAAGACGGGTGTTGCCCGGATGACCCTGGGCTCGGGAGCTCCGGTCGTGCCGGTGGGTATCAGCGGTACCACGGTGAGGCGCAAGGTTCTCGGCATCCCGTTGCTGGAGCACCCGACCATCGTCTTCGGTAAGCCCATGCACTTCGACGTGCTGGCTGATCGCACCGAGGAGACTGCGGTACTGCGGTGGGTCACCGATGAGGTGATGGGAGCGATCAGCGATCTCACCGGCCAGGGATATGTCGACGTGTATGGCTTCCGGGTGAAGCACGGCAATCTGCGGGGCAAGGATGTCTCGAAGTTCGTCAAACCCCGACCAGGCGGTAAGCCCGTGCCGCCGCCCCGCGTGGCGAAGGCCTGATGGTATGAATTGGTTGCGTCGATCCCATGGCGAGGTGACAGGCCAACCGTTGCCCGCTCAACCAGTGATCGTTGCGGTTCATCTGCGTCGTCGCGGAGATCTGGCGACGGCCGAGCAGTGCCTGTCAGGAGCGAAACGCAAGGTCTACCGGATGTCCGGACGTCGGTCCAGGGGCGAGCAATCCCATGGCGAGGCACGAGAACACCTGTCTCAGGGTTGCGTCGTCGTCATGGCACCTGAGGGGGTGCACAGTTGGGCAGGGCAGATCCATCGGGTTGACGTCGAGGTTGCCCGGTTGGCGCTTGCTGCCGGGGCCCTCGTCGTGCCAGCTCAGGTCACCGACGGAGGGCTTGTCCTCGGTGATCCTGTCGACCTGTCTCGCCATGCCGCCACGCCGCACTCCCACGCGGTCCTGAGAGCGGCTGCCGACGACATCGCTCTGGCTCTGTGTGATCTCACGGGACTGACCTATCAGGACCATCCGGCGGTGAGGGGAGATCTTCGGCCGCGCCCACTCATCTGGATCTCACGTATGCGCAAGCTGAGGCGGGATCGCAAGAGGCGCTGTCAGGCCGAGGAGGAACAGTTGAGCCAGGAGAACGCCCGCGACGCCGAGGAGCTTGCCCGCGAGGAGGAGAAGGCCCGACTGGCTGCTCAGCTTCAGGCCCGCAAGGCCTCGCTGGCTGATCGGTTGGCAGAACACGGCATTCACCCGGGCCGGTGAGAGCCGGGTCGAGCACGGGCCTGAGTGAGACTGTCAAGTCCCTCACTGTGCGGAACGGAAGCAATGATGGCGGTGAGGGGAAGTAGACTCCCGGCCATGTCCCAGAGCGTTCCCAGTCTTGAGGCCCTTAACGCCCTGCCCCGGGTCCAGCAACCGAGTTACCCCGATCCCCAGGCGACTGGCGAGGTGATCGAACAGCTTCGCGCTCTGCCTCCACTGGTGTTCGCAGGGGAGTGCGATGACCTTCGCGCCCATCTGGCAGCGGTTGCCAATCGCGAGGCCTTCCTACTGCAAGGTGGCGACTGCGCGGAGACCTTCGCCGGCGTCAATGCCGCCAATATCAAAGGAAAACTCCGTGTGCTGCTGTCCATGGCAGTCGTCATGACCTATGCCGGTCAGCTCCCGGTGGTCAAGGTTGGCCGGATCGCCGGACAGTACGCCAAGCCGCGCTCCAAGGACATCGAGACCCGACGCGGCCTCACGCTGCCCAGCTACCGGGGTGACGCCGTCAATGGGTTTGAGTTCACCCCGGATGCACGCGTGCACGATCCCAAACGTCTGGTCGGGGTGTACAACGCGTCAGCAGCGACCCTGAACCTGGTGCGGGCGTTTGCCACCGGTGGCTTCGCCGACCTGCGTGGCATCCATGCGTGGAATGCCGACTTCGTGCGTAACTCCAACGTCGAGGCCCGGTACGAGGCGTTGGCATCGGAGATTGAGCGGGCACTGGTCTTCATGATGGCCTGTGGAGTCGAGGACGATCAGCTCTCCACCGTCGACTTCTACGCCAGCCACGAGGCCCTGTTGCTCGACTACGAGCACGCCATGACGAGGATCGACTCACGCTCCCAGCTGCCCTACGACTGCTCGGGTCACCTGCTGTGGATCGGCGAGCGGACCCGTCAGCTCGACGGCGCCCATGTCGAGTTCCTGCGTCATGTACGCAACCCATTGGGGGTCAAGCTCGGCCCGACGACGACAGGGGAGGATGCCGTCGCCATCGCAGACTCTCTTGACCCGGACCACGAGCCCGGACGTCTCACCTTCATCACCCGGATGGGCAGCAAGGCAGTACGCACCAACCTGCCAAAGGTCATCGAGGCGGTCGAGGCCACCGGCCGCAAGGTGGTGTGGAGCTGTGACCCGATGCACGGCAACACCTTCGAGACCGACAACGGTTACAAGACGCGGTCGTTCGCTGATGTCTGCGACGAGGTAAATGGCTTCTTCGACGTCCACGAAGAGCTGGGCACCTGGCCAGGGGGCGTGCACATCGAGTTGACCGGTGACGACGTCACGGAGTGTCTGGGCGGCATCGACATGCTCGCCGAGGCTGACCTGGCAAATCGGTACGAAACTGCGTGCGACCCGCGTCTGAACCGAAACCAGTCCTTGGAACTGGCGTTCATGATTGCCGAGAGGCTGGCTGACGGTCGTCTCAAGCGCAATGCCGTCAGCCCGCTGGCGAGGTTCCGCGGCATCGATCTGTGATGAGTCAGGTGGGCGAGTTCAGCGGCGAATGTCGCTGAACTGGTTGCCGTCGGCTGGTGGCGGCGGAACACTAGAGACATGAGAATCACGCATCTGGGGCACTCCTGCATCCTCGTCGAAGCAGCCGGGCAGCGGATCCTCGTCGACCCTGGCAACTTCAGCCAGGCTTGGCACGGGCTGACCGGCCTGGACGCCATCCTCGTCACCCATCGACACCCCGATCACGTTGATCCTGATCACGTTGGTGCTCTGGTCGACGCCAACTCCGGGGCCGTCGTCCGTGCTGAGGAGGGTGCGTGCCACGAGGTCCCTGCCCTTGACGCCGATCCCATCTCTCCAGGTGACGTGTTGCAGCTCGGTGAGGTAAGGATCGAGGCTGTGGGTGGTCATCACGCGATCATCCATCGGGATCTCGAGCCGATCGGCAACGTCGGGTACCTCATCGGTGAGGGACTCGGCACGATCCTCTTCCATCCCGGTGACGAGCTGGACGAGACTCCGCGAGGAGTCGACGTCCTGGCTTGCCCAGCCCATGGTCCATGGGCGGCTATGAAGGAGACCCTCGACTTCGCAAGGTCTGTGGGGGCCCGTCATGGATTCCTCATCCATGACGGCTTGCTCAACGAGCGAGGCTGGCAGCTGTCCTTCGATCGTCACCAGGAGATGGTCCCGACCATCTTCCACGATCTACGCGGTGGCCACCCCTGGGAAGTTCCCGAGGACTGACTTTTAAAGGATTTAGAGCATTCGGTCCATGCCGAACCTCGGAGCCCAGGCCGGATTGACCTGGGACGCCGGAGGCTCGGTGTGGTGCTGAGGTGCACCGCGACGACGACGAGGCGGGCGGACGGCGAGGACCATGGCGGCCAGGATGGCGATACCGCCGATCGTGATACGACCGGTGAGGGTCTCGCCGCCGAGACCGATGGCGAAGATGGCTCCCCACAGCGGCTCGGTGCACATGATGACGGCGGCACGGGTGGACTCGACGCGGGCTTGGCCCCAACTCTGCATAAAGGTCGTCAGGGTGCCGCAGATGACGGCGAGGTAGGCCAGGGCGAGCCAATCCTCCATGTGGGTGGGAGCACTCAGGCCACCGGGCAAGGCCGCAATGGTACAGACGACGGCGACGGTGATGGTCTGGTAGAGGCCCAACGACGCGACATTGGACGGGTTGGCGAAACGTCCGGTCGCCACGATGTGGCCGGCGTAGGCCAGGGCGGACGCCAGGGTCAACAGCTGGCCGACACCACCGAACCCGCTCCCGATGGAGGACGGGTCAAGGGCCAGCACCCCCATACCGACGGTCGCCAGGGCAACAGCTCCCCACACGGCATTGGGCGCCTTCCTGCGGAAGATGACGGCTGCCAGCAGCGGGGTGAAGACGACGTACAGGCTGGCGATGAATCCGTTCGTCGCGGCCTCGGTGCTGCTCAGCCCGATGGACTGGAGCAGCTGTCCGGCAGCGAAGAGGACGCCGAGGATGGCTCCCTTGGTGATGGTGCGCATGTCCGTACGCCAAGCCTTGGGAAAGAGGATCCCGAAGGCGGCCGCAGCGAGGGCAAAGCGACAGGCGAGCAGGTTTTCCGGGCTCATGTGGGCGTAGACGCCCTTCATGACGACCAGGGTCGATCCCCAGAGAGCAGCCATGAGAAGAAGTGCGGGCACAGCAAGGCGCGAAGAACGAAAACCAACCACGAATCAGATGATACGCGGGAGAATCTTCGCTCTGCAACCCAAAATGACGTCAAATATTTTGTGAGACGGTGTGCACTCCGGATGATTCGTTGTGAACGGCTGTTCGCGCGACCGGATTTGCTCCTGGAAGGCCGCTCGCGGAGTACTGGGAGGACGCGAAGTGGAAGACCAGATATGCGCACAGCACCGCCACTAGGACGATGAAGACGGTCGCGATGACCCCACGACGACGGCGATGGACGGCATCCTGCGCCAATCGGGAGTGGAGGGTTGGCTGGTTTGTTGGTCGATGTGCAGGACGCGGTCGACCACGGTTGACGGGTGCGGCGGGCCGGCTTGGTCGGGGAGCGGGGTGCCGATCCATCGGTGACGATGGCGAATCCGGTGTCGAGACGGGAGTGTGCGGGGATACCGGTGTGGCGTTGCTGCGTGACCACGGTGGTACCGACGCCGTCCCGGGGTGAATCGGCTCACCACGACGGCGGGTGGAACGATCAGTGGATCCTTGGGGAGCATGTGCCACGGGATCGGTGATGACGACACTGGGCCGGGATGCGCGTGCCTGCAGGGCGGCCAGAGCCGGGTCGTCACTTCGCCCCGTCGAGAGGGCGTGGCGAACACGACGCATCAGGTCGAGAAGGGCTCGTCCATCGGAAGGACGCTTGGCTGGGTCGCGCGATGTGCATGCCCGCACCAAGCCGTCGAGGTAGCCCGGAATGAGCCAGGCGATGTCTCGCTCAGCACGGGTGCCATTGGCCAGGTACTGGGAGGGAGCGGGCACGTCCTTGTTGACGTGCGCCCATGCCACCTGAATGGGGGAGTCCCCGGTATGGGGTTTGTGGCCGGTGAGCATCTCGAAGAGCACGATACCGGCGGAGTAGATGTCCGAGCGCTCGTCGGAACTGCCTCGTGTCACCCTTTCAGGAGGAATGTAGGACACCGTCCCGATCAGCTGCCCGGAGGTCGCGGACATCGTCTGGTTGCCGACGGCACGTGCCAGACCGAAGTCAGCGACCTTGATCTGGCCGCGGTCCGAGATGAGGACGTTCTCGGGCTTGACGTCGCGATGCACCAGCCCGTCCTCATGGGCGCTGGCCAGGGCAGACACCACCGGCTCGAGGAGATCAAGGGCCCGCACCGGGGTGAGGGGCGCCTCCTGGGTGATGATGTGGCGCAAGGTGCACCCAGGCACGTATTCCATGACGATGAACGGGCGCTCCCCATCCATCCCCTGGTCGAAGACCGACACCACATGGGGGTTGACGAGCCGCGCTGCCGCTTTGGCCTCGGAGTCGAATCGTTCCGCAAGTTCCGCGTCGAGTCCCTCGTGCATGACCTTGACCGCGACGATGCGAGGAAGGCACAAATCCTGGGCTCGATAAACGGTTGCCATCCCGCCACGAGCGATTTTGGACACGATCTCGTAGCGACCCTCGAGGATGTGACCCACCAAGGGGTCAGTGCTCATGGTCATGCTCACGATTACGCCTCACGCACGGTCGGGGAAGAAGGGGGTGCGGCCCACCTCGAAGTGTATGCGCAGTCCCCATGAGGGAATTGGAGGGTGACCCGGCGAGTCCTTAGGCTGAACTTATGACTGTCGCGCATTGGCTTCGTTCCCGCCGCTGGTCTGTCTGGCTCGTCGCTCTGCTGTCTGCCGTAGTCATGGGCTGTTCTGCCCCCTCCAGTCCAGCTTCGAGTTCCACGCCAACCTCTTCGCGGGCGACCATCTCGGCGACCGCACGGCCCTCTGACGGCCTTCCCACCATCAGGGAGGACCAGCTCCCATCGGAAGCTCAGCACACCCTTAATCTCATCAATGCCGGCGGACCGTTCCCATTCCGACGTGACGGCATCGTCTATCACAACAACAGCGGGGCGTTGCCCCATCACGAGGATGGGTGGTATCACGAGTACACCGTCGTCACCCCGGGAGTCAGCGGTCGCGGCCCGCGTCGCATCGTCTGTGGCTCTGACGCGGCATGCTTCTGGACCGCCGACCACTACTCAACGTTCCGGAGGATCGTCCGATGACAACCGAGAATGACGTCCAGGCAGGTCCACAGGCCGGAGGCCCCGTTGGGTCCGGGATCGTACTCGTCGACCCGGCAAGTGCTTCTGATCCATCCGAGGTCGCACGAGTATGGCGCAACGCGGGATGGCGAATCTTCCACATGGCCGGAGGGGCAGACCTTGATGCCGTCCTGACGGGCTTCGGGAACACCCTGTCCTTTCCGAATTGGTACGGCCACAACCTTGACGCGTTGCGTGACTGCCTGGCTGATGTCGAGGGCGACACCGCCGTGTTGTGGACGGGCTGGCAGCCCTTCCAGCGCGACAATCCCCAGGACTGGGGACGGTTGGTCGACGTCATCGGGCAGCGTCTCGACGAGGACGAGCTCGACGGCTTCGCCCTCCTGCTGAGCTGAGACAGTTACCTCAGAAGCGACGCTCGACGCACTGGCGTGCCAGCTCGCGCAGAGCGGTCCTACCTGCCTCGGCCATCTCAGCGCCATCCAGTGCTGCCACAGCGCGTCGGTGGCACTCGTCGATGGTGGACTCGACGGCATCCTTGGCCCCGCTGCTCTCAATGATGTGGCGGGCCGTGGCGACGTCGGAGTCGTCGAGGTCGGGGCGACCGAGGAATCCTTCCAATCGGGCGGCGTCCTTGGCGTCAGCCTGGTCGAGGGCATGGGCGACGAGTACTGTGCGCTTGCCTTCTCGCAGATCGTCCCCGGCCGGCTTGCCGGTGAGCACGGCGTCACCAAAGATGCCGAGCAGGTCATCGCGGTACTGGAAGGCCCGCCCGATGGGGGAGCCGAAATCGGCCATCGTCTGCTGGAGGCGATCTGAACCTCCTGCCAGGGCCACCCCGATCTGGCAAGGACGCACCACGGTGTAAGAGGCACACTTGTACTCCACGACCCGGCCGACGAGATCAAGGGCTGACTCGGAGTCCGACCCTGCCATTCCTGACTGGGAGGTGACGTCGAGGACCTGGCCGCAGGTGACCTCGGTGCGCATGGCGTCCAGGAGAGGCGTGGCGGCAGCGAGCTTGCTGGCCTCCAGGGAAGCAGAGGTGAACATCTGGGCTGACCACATCAGCAGCAGGTCACCGAGCAGGATGGCGATGTCGAACCCGAATTGCTCGGAGGGGCCGTCACCCTTGGCCTCGGCATGAGCAGCCTCGAAGCGACGATGAACCGACGGGAGACCGCGCCGGGTGTCGGAGTGGTCCATGAGGTCGTCATGCACCAGGGCCGACACGTGCAGCAGCTCGAGGCTGGCGGCGGCCTGCAGCAGCCCGCTCGGTTCCGCGGGCTGTCCTGCGGCAGCCACATGGCCCCAGTAGCAGAAGGCGGGACGAAGCCTCTTGCCGCCACCGGTGTAGTCGCGGGCAGCGTCAAGGACAGGGGACAGCTCGGCACCGATCGCGTCGACAACCCCCTTCTCGCCATCGAGGAAGGTGGCGATCCTCGCACCCACAGACTCTCGGAAATCGGCGCTGACCGGAGCGGACGGGTCAAAGGGGAACATGAAGCCAGCATAGGGCGGTCTGATGGCTGCAGACGAGTCCGCAGGCTGGACAGGAGGCTCATCGGATGGACGCGCCGCCTAGCCTGACGCCATGCAGACCCAGAAGCCGACCATTGCCGACCTGCTGGCCGCGGGGGATCGCCCCCTACACTCGTTCGAGTTCATGCCGCCGCGCAGCGAGGACGATGTCTATCGGCTCTGGAGTGCCACCGACGCTCTCGTCCCGATGGCTCCTGACTTCATCTCGGTGACCTATGGGGCAAACGGGTCACGACGTGATCGCACCCTCCGCTGCACCCAGCACATGGTCTCGACGGGGTTGCGAACCGTCGGTCACCTCACCTGTGTCGTCCAGTCGGTGTCCGACCTCGAGCAGATGGTCGCTGACTATGCCGAGTCGGGGGTCAACCACATCCTTGCCGTCCGAGGAGACATGCCCGGTGGGGCCGGGCAGCCCTGGGTCGCCCATCCCGAGGGTCTGCCCAACGCCACCGAGCTCGTCCGGCTCGTCAAGCGGGTTCACCCCGAGGCATGCGTGGGAGTCGGGGCCTTCCCGGACGGTCATCCGGAGTCCGCCGACATCGACCTCGACGCGCGCATCCTTGTCGACAAGGCCGAGGCGGGGGCATCCTTCGCCATCACCCAGCTGTTCTTCCTCCCCTCCCACTACCAGCGACTCGTGGATCGGGTGCGCGCAATGGGCTGTGACATCCCGATCATCCCGGGAATCATGCCGATCACCTCGTACGGCCAAATCCGTCGATTCGCCGAATTGTCCGGCACCGACGTCCCGGCCGAGCTAGTGGCCAGGATCGAGGCCGTCAAGGAGGACAAGGCAGCCGTGCGGCGCATTGGTCTGGAGGCCGCCGTCGACATGTGCTGTGAGCTCCTCGACAGCGGCGCTCCCGGTCTGCACTACTACACGCTTAACAGGTCTCGTGCGACCACAGAGCTTCGGACCATGCTCGCCCGGCGTCGGCCGCAGCTGGCTGGTCTGCCTGCAGATTTCGAGGCGACTCCGGCCGCCTGAGCCCGACGACTGCCAGACGCTGGGTCGGACGGGTGAGGGCGACATAGAGCACCCGGACGCCGCTCGTGGGGTTCCCCGTCTCGGAGACGATGCGTTCCGGATCGACGACGACTGCGCCGTCATACTCGAGTCCCTTGGCCTGCATCGTCGTCACCGGGATGATGCGCGGATCCGTGGCGAGGTCGCCAGCCTGGTCGACCAGGCTCGCCGGGCAGACCAGACCAATCGTCCCGTCAACCTCCTGAAGCATCTCGTCGAGCTGGGAGCGCGCTTCGGCCCACAGGGCATCGGTACGCACCACGGTTGGCTGCACCCCCACCGAGCGCACCGCCTGAGGAAGGTCGGCATCGGGCTGGACGGTGACGACGACCTCCGCGGCAAGGTCGAAGACCTCCGCCGGGGATCGGTAGTTCTTCGTCAGCGTGAAGGTTCGTGAGGGAGCATTGCCCACCAGTTCGTCGAGGGCAGACCGGGTCTGCTCCGGGTGGGGGAAGGCCGACTGGGCCGGATCCCCGACGATCGTCCAGGAGGCTTGCGGGCCACGTCGCCCAATCATTCGCCACTGCATCGGCGAGATGTCCTGGGCCTCGTCGACGAGGACGTGGGCGTAGGTGTCTCGCGGCTCGTCCTCATCGATCTGACGAGCATCATGGAGGCGGTCGCTCAGGGTGACGAGCTCCTCGGCGTCCCCGCCCTCGATGAAGACTGGGTCCTCCGCATCAGGCTCGGGCGGAACTGGACCCAGCAGAGCGGCCAGTTCATCCAGCAGGGCCATGTCTGCCACCGACCAGTCACGGCGTCCACGCCGGTCCACCTCGGTGGGGATGGAGTTGACGACGAGCTGACAGGTCTCGTCATCCCAGTCCGGAGCGACCGCCTTGACGACCGCCGGGTCAGCCAGCCGGGCCAGGACGTCCGTGGCCGACAGGGTCGGCCACCAGGCATTGAGGAACATTCGCCAGGACGCCTGGGAGGAGACCAGGTCGTCGAATTGCTCCTTGCTCAGGTCATGGGCGGAGCTGACGTCTTCAGGAAGGATGTTCCACAGCTGATCCTTGAGCGAGGCCTCAACAGCTTCGCGACCGTCGTTGTATCGGTTGCGTTTGAGGATGTGATGGCGGGTGGCGGCCAGGGCGTGAGAACCCAGGGTGAGCACCTCACCCTTGACTGTGACTCGAAGGCGCATCGGATCCGGTTCGGCCGACATCGGTAGGTCGATCAGCCGGGTGAGCACATCGACCATGTCAAGGCTGCCCTTGATGTTGGCCGTGCGGGGCTCGTCGAGGCGATCGGAGGAGAACCTCAGGATGTCAGAGGGTACCTGGCCGACGGAGCGGAGGGTGACGGAGTCCTCGCCGAGACTGGGGAGCACCCGCTCGATGTAACTCATGAAGACCGAGGACGGTCCGATGACGAGTACCCCGCCGTTCTCCAGCCGGGCTCGATGGGAGTACAGCAGGAAGGCGGCACGATGCAGGGCGACGACCGTCTTGCCGGTTCCAGGCCCGCCCATGATCGTCGTCACGCCCTGGTAAGGGGCGCGAATGGCCTCATCCTGTTCTGCCTGGATGGTCGAGACGATGGAGTGCATCTGGGTGTCGCGAGCCCGTGAGAGGGCGGCCATCAGGGCTCCCTCCCCGACGATCGGCAGGTCGGCCTGCGAGGTGGAGTCCAGTAGGTCGTCTTCGATGCCAAGGACCTTGTCGTCCCGGCAGCGCAGCACACGACGACGGATCACACCCATCGGATCGGACGGGGTGGCGCGATAAAAGGGCTCGGCGGCGCGGGCGCGCCAGTCGATGACGAGGGGCTCGTAATCAGCGTCACGCACGCCGATACGCCCAATGTGACGCACCTCGTCATCGTCAGCGAGGTCAAGTCGACCGAAGACCAAACCCTCGTGTTCGGCATCGAGGATTGCCAACCTCTTGGCCGCGTTGTATGAGAAGGCATCGCGTTCGAACATCGCCGTACCGTCCTCTTCGCGGACCCAACTGGTGCGATCGGAGCGGTACATGTCCTGGCCAGCCGTGGCCAGCATGCGAGCCTTGTTCTCGTCGATCTCCAGTTGAGCGCGGACCCGGTCGACATGGGCCTGTTCCTTGGCGATCTCAGCTTTCACAACGCGAGGATCAGTGGTCGAAGTGCCGTGTTCGGTCAAAGTCGTCCTTCACGAGAGTCTGCCTCGGACTCGGTGTCGCGGGGCTAACGGGCAAGTTTACGCGCGGAGGCCCCATTGGTGGAACCACGCCCTCGCCGCGGACGACCCGCCGCACCGATGGCCTTGTTGGTGGGGCGAATGTCCTCTCCGGTGAGACGTTCGTGGGTGAGATAGGCCGCCAGAGCCCCGGTCAACAGTTGCGCCCAGGGTTCCGGGCCGCCATGGGAGGCGGGGGAGGCGGGCAGGGTTGGAACTGATCCGTGCAGACTCCATGCCATGGGGGGACGATCCCGCCACGCCGACCACACAGTGCCCATACCAGGGTCGGCGACCGGGTGGGTGTGGTCGTGGCGGATCCGGTGCGTCTGGGTGCCGTCCCACCAGGTCCATGTCTCGACGAGTCCCTCGGGCCGCCATTCCATCCTGTGATCCATGTTGTCGTGAGCGGGCCGCTCGTCATTGGTGGTGACGGTGACGGTGGGGGATGACCAGGGACGAGGTGCGCGACGCCACCAGGAACGGCGAGGGGGTGGGGGGATGGTGTCGATGATGGCATCCGGGGTCGGTGTCGGGGCCGGATCGATTTTCACTCCGCGTCTGATCAGCCTCTGGTCGAGGAGGTCCAACAAGGGCTGAAGGTCGGTGGGACCCTGGGGGCCGACGAGATTCCAGCATCCGAAGACGCGCATGACGGCGAGCTGGGTCTCATCTGCGGACAGTTCGGCAAGAGGCGAGCACAGATCGACATGGATGGGCTCCGGGAGAGGGGTGGGTCTTGAGGTCACTGCGTCCTCGAC
Organism: Cutibacterium sp. LaCa_255; assembly: GCF_057458005.1. NCBI lineage: Bacteria > Bacillati > Actinomycetota > Actinomycetes > Propionibacteriales > Propionibacteriaceae > Cutibacterium > Cutibacterium sp. LaCa_255. Next base: position 879,795 of record NZ_CP190956.1, read on the forward strand.
TCCGTTGCGACGGCGAGCTTGCCAGACGTCATCGGCGTGGTCGAGGACCTCACGCCATTTGTTCGCCATGCACTCGCCGTAACGGTCCCGGACGGTGTGGATCTGCGCCCCCCGTTCCGTCGGCATCATCACCGTCTCATCTCCTGCCAGGACGTGGCGATCAGGTTCTTCGACCAGATCGATGCCGATCCCAGCCAGTTCTGCCTCCATCGCGCGTCCGGATTTTGCGAAGAGGTCCCGCCATGCGGAGGGCAACTCCAGGGTGGCGCCAATCTCGGGCGCCAATGGACGTTCGGCGTCAGCTCGCCACCGCGGTGAGGAGGTGACGACGGTGACGTCGTGTCCGACCCGGGCCAATCTCAAGGCGGCGGCCAGAGCCACGAGTCCGTCCCCGGGGATGTGAACCGTTCCCATGTGCTTGTGCCTCCTGTGGTTGTGGGGTCGAAATACCGGTCGCAGGTATCGTGCCAGAGGTGAACACGGATCTTCCTGTCGTCGCTGTCCATGGAATCACCAGTTCGCCAACCACCTGGGGCGGGTTGGTGCTGGCATTCAATGTCGAGAGAGTTCCCGTCCATCAGTTGTCTCTGCTGGGCCATGGGCCCATCGATACTCGTCGGGGAGTGGGAACTGACTATCCTCTCGAGGCCTTCGCGACCGACATCATCGAGCAGATGGATGCCCGCAAGATCGAAAGGTGTGCCCTGGTTGGCCACTCCTTGGGGGCCTTGGTGGCGTCAATGGTTGCCCAACGTCAGCCTGAACGATTCGATCGCGTGCTGCTGGAGGACATGCCGGTGCTGCGACGGGTTCGACAGGATCCTCCGCCCATGAGGAGATACGTAGACACTCTGATCATGGAGGTGGCGGCTCTGGCTGGCCGCAAGAGGTTCGATCCCAAGATGGTGTGGAAGGTCAGCCGCGAATTACTCAAACCCAATCCGCAGTGGTGGAACGGATGTGCCCGAATGGCGATGCCGGTTCTCATCATCGGGGGAGGGAAGTCGTCATACCTGCGTCAGGACAGGCTGCGGGACGTGGCGAAGGCTCTACCGGATGCCCGATTGACCACCATTGAGGGAGGTCACCGCACCCACATCACCAAGGGGGACGAGTTCTGCGACGTCGCAGTTCCCTTCCTCACTAACGGTCGACACATCAATCGAAGGTACAACGGAGTTCAGGACATGTGAGCCTTGAGCGAACTACACGCAACCCTCTTGTTGAGTCGGGGTGACTCATGGTTAAACTTGAGTCATCGCGACTCAGACTGAGTCGATGCAGGAAACTGCTGAATCCACAGGAGTGTTGACATGGCTCGTACCTTTGACCCGTTCCGTGAGATGGATCGTCTGCTCTCCGACGTCACCAGGACGCCGGCGGCCGTGGCGGTTCCCATGGATCTTTACCGAGACGGCGACAACTACATGGTGGCTGTGGACCTTCCGGGAGTGGACCCGGCGTCCATTGACATTGACGTCGACGATCGCACCTTGACCATCCGCGCCGAGCGCGCCGCCAAGGTGTCCCAGGAGGTGCAGTGGCTCTCCCGAGAGCGCGCCATGGGCACCTTCGCCCGCCAGCTCACCCTTGGGCATGGATTGGCCACTGATCAGATCACGGCCGAGTACACCGATGGTGTGCTGACCTTGACGATCCCGGTCGCCGAAGCTGCCAAGCCGCGCAAGGTGGAGGTTAAGCATGGCTCGACCACCATCGACGCCGCGGTCGACCAGGCTCAGGTCGGCTCGGGTGATCATCAGGAGCAGTGAGTCCTCGAGGACTGACACGACGGCCGGTTCCCGCGTTGGGGGCCGGCCGTCGTGTGTTGTCGCGCAGGTGTGGTCAGATGATGACGGAGACCAGCAGTACGAGCAGCAGGCCACAGACCGACAGCACCGTCTCCATGAGGGACCAGCTCTTGATGTTCTCGCCCACGGAGATGCCGAAGTACTCCTTGATGAGCCAGAAGCCGGCGTCATTGACGTGGGAGAAGAAGACCGAACCACAGCCGATGGCGAGCACCAGCAGGGCGGCCTGGGTGGGCGGCAACGTGGCAGCCACGGGCTCCAGGATGCCCGCGGCGGTGACCGTTGCGACTGTTGCTGAACCGGTGGCCAACCGAATGACGACGGCCACCAGCCAAGCCATCAGCAGCGGGGAGACGGAGGATCTGGTGATGCCAGCGGCCAGCAGCTTGGCGATGCCGGTGTCGACGAGGACCTGCTTGAAACCGCCGCCGGCAGCGACGATGAGAAGGATGCCAGCGATCGGGGGGAGGGAGGCCCCGATGCAGTCGCTGATGGCCTCCTTGTCCATTCCCGAGGTCTTGCCCAGGGTGAAGATCGCCAGCAGGGTCGTCAGCAGCAGGGCGAACATCGGCTGGCCGAGGAAGTCCAGGGCGTTACGGATGACGGTGCCCTTCGCGGCGAAGATGTCGGCGAGGGCCTTACCCATCATGAGAATGACGGGCAGCAGGACCGTCATGAGGGTGACCGAGAATTTCGGGTGACTGGGGGCGATGCCGGACCGCCCGTTTTCGTCAGAATTGAGGAAGAGGTCAGGGGCGTCGACGGGTACCCAGCGGGCAGCCAAGCGAGAGAAGAGCGGACCGGCGACGATGATCGTCGGGATCGCGATGAGGACGCCCAGACCCAGAGTCACTCCGAGGTCAGCCTTCAGCAGGCCGATGGCAGCCAACGGGCCAGGGTGCGGCGGAACCAGGGCGTGCATCGTCGACAGGCCGGCCAGGGCCGGGATGGCGACCCTCATGAGGGGCAACTTGGACCGGCGAGTCACCAGCAGGATGACGGGGACGAGCAGCACCAAGCCAATCTCGAAGAACATCGGCAGGCCAATGACGGCGCCGATGAGGGCCATCGCCCACGGCAGGGTGGCTGGGGATGCCTTGGACACCAGCGTGTCCACGATTTCGTCGGCGCCGCCGGAATCGGCGAGCAACTTGCCGATGATCGCGCCGAGGGCGATGAGGACGCCGACTGACGCCACCGTCGATCCCACACCCGTGGAGTAGGACTCCAATATCTCTTCGAGGGAGAGCTGGGCGATCGCCCCGACGGCCAGGGCGCCGATCGTCAGGGAGAGGAAGGGGTGGAGCTTGAACTTGGTGATGAGGGCGATGATGATGGCAAAGCCGATGATGGCTGCCGCGATCAACTGGCCGGTGCCGGCCGTTGTCTCGAGGATGACGGGCATTGACTCCTCCTTGAGTCCGGGGGTAGTGATGTCAGTCGAGGTTGGCCAGCCAGGCGGCTGCCTCGTTGGTGAGTTCTTCTCGGGAAGCGTCGAAATTGAGCGTGATGCCGGCCTCGTCGGCGGCGAGGGGTTCGAGGGTGGCGTACTGGGAGTCAACGAGGCTGGCTGGCATGAAGTGGCCGGCCCGAGCCTTCACCCGTTCAATGACGACCTCCCGATCGCCTGCCAAGTGGACGAATACGAGGTCGAGGCAGGCTTGCCTCAGCTGATCGCGGTAGATGCGCTTGAGAGCCGAGCACGCCACGACAGCGCCGTCACTACTGCGCTCTGCCAGCCAGGCGGCGACATTTGCCAACCAGGGGCGCCGATCGTCGTCGCTGAGGGGGTGTCCAGAAGCCATCTTGTCGATGTTGGCCTGGGGATGGAGATCGTCGCCGTCCATGAATTCCACGTTCAGGCGTGTGGCGAGCATGGCTCCGATGTCCGTCTTGCCAGCTCCAGCCACACCCATGACAACGATTGGTGGCACGCGGTGGCGCGATTGGATGACGCTCATGAAGGTCCCCTCGGAAGTCTCGGTCATCGTTGACGGCATCGAGTGTACGCGTTGAGATCAGATCTGTACAGGGAATTAGGGTTTGAAATCACATCCCGAAAAGAGGGTCATGACGTCGTTGTGTGCCAGGTGTGCGCGGGTTGGTATCGCTAGGGTTGTGGCCATGTCAGATTCCTCTATGGCCATCACGGTCTCGAACGTCATCGGGGCTCGGATCGTCAGTGGCGACGTCGCTCCTGGAACAGCGATGAGGCTCGAGGAACTTGACGCAGAATTCGGAGTTTCCAGGTCTGTCACCCGAGAAGCGGTCAAGCTTCTCGAGGCCCTTCACATGGTGCGTGCCCGGCGACGGGTTGGCATTGTCGTCACGGATGAGTCAGAGTGGGACGTCAGTTCCCCCGCCGTCATTGAGTGGTTCCTGGCTGGTCCCAGAAGGGACGAGGAGATCACCTGGATCAGTGAGCTGAGGTCGGCCGTCGAGCCGCTGGCGGCCGAGTTGGCCGCCAAGCGCGCTACCCGAGACGAATCGGCGACGATGTCTCTGGCCGTCACTGGGATGATCGCGGCCGCCGCTGATGGTGATCTTGACGAGTATCTGCACTGCGACATAGGTTTTCACACCGCTCTACTTCAGGCTTCTCACAATCCGCTCGTCGCCTCTCACGTCAATATTGTCGCCGCCGTCCTGAAAGGACGTACTCACCTCATGCCCTTCGAGCCTAGACAAGAGGCGATTGGATTCCATCGCAACATTGCAGATGCGGTTGCTGCCCATGATCCAGAGGCTGCTGCGGACGCCATGAGGGAGATCGTCGCGGAGGCTCACCAGGCAATGAGTTCGCGGTGATCACTGCCTCGAAAAACCTCAAAGGATCTCAGGAAAGGCACAGCTCGAAGAAATCCCGCGTCGGCGGGGTGTAAACATCCTATGTGTGTAAACATCTTATGAGGGGATGAAAACCGTTGTTACGCGGCACTGTCGATACCAATTGGTGAGCTTTCCCAAGGGGGAATCGGGCCGTGTTGGGAGACATGCGTTATCGTTCCTTTCATGCCTCAGGAATTCCTCGCTTCATCGGTCGCGAGCCGCTTGGGCGCACGCTGGGGGTGTAGAGCACGGTGCGGCTCCGGTTCAAGGCGGCGTAGATCTTGGCGTCGTTGTCGGAGCGCGGCCCCCAGTAGGTCAGCAGGTCGTGAGCCTTCTCGTAGTGTGCGTAGCGGCGCGCGGAGAGTGTCTCTCCTACGCCGGCTGATCCGAAGCACAAACCGATAGTGTGCCCGCGGCGCACGGCGTCGGCGAACTCGGTGAAGCGGCGGTGCTCCTTGGTGACGATGAAGCGCTGGCTCACCTGAAGTCCTCCTTGTAGATCTTCAACGCCGACCTCGGCGCCGGAGTCGGTGCTTCGGTGATCCGTGGTGTCTCGGTAGGTGCGGCCACGAGGGCGATGCGTTCGTTGATGCCGGCTCGCAGCGCTCGGCGGCGGCCGTTGCGCGCGGCCTGGATCTCCTTGAGGCTGACCTTCTGGTCGTGGTGTTCTTGGTTGACGGCCTTGCAGACGAATTCGTCGTGATCGAAGACGCGGATTTCGGTGATGTCGCGGGGGTCGTAGCGGATCACGACCGAGCGTCCGACGTAGCCGGCCAGAGTTGGCGAGACGTAGCGCAGGCCCTGGAAGCGGATGCCATCGCGGCGCACGACGCGGGTCTTGGCGACGGTCAACAGCAGTCTGTCGAGGTCTTCCAGGGTCTTGGGCATTCGGGGCAGCCAGCCATCGGCAATCCACGCGCTGCGCGGGGAGGTTCCGAGCTCGCTGTGCGTGCGGTCGTTGTAGGTGGCCACGAACGCCTCCAGGGCGCTATCGAGGGCGGCCAGGGACAGTTTCGGTGTCGGCCAGGGGTGCCCTTCGGTGTTGTGTCCGGGCAGGGTGGCGAGTAGCTCGGTGTTGATGGTGCCGAAGAACCGCTCGATCTTGCCCCGTCCCTGGGGTCGGGCGACGGTGGAGTGGATCAGGCGGATGTGGAGGTCGATGGCGGTGTGGGCGAGCTGGTCACTGGTGAAGTCGCTGCCGTGGTCGACGTAGAGCACGTCGGGCAGGCCGCACATCGGCCAGGCCGGGTCGGTCTTGTGCCAGATCGCTTGGCGCAGCGCCAGGGCGGTGTTCATCGCCGACGGTGCGCCCAGGAAGACTGTGTAGCCGCAGACCGCCCGGGAGCAGTCGTCGAGGATCGTTGTCAGCCATGGCCGTGCGGGCTTGCCGTCGGTGCCCACCACCAGGATGTCGAGCATGGTGTGATCGGATTGCCACATCGCGTTGGGCAGCTCTGCTTGCCGGCGGAGTACCAGCTCGTGCTTGTCGCGGTAGGACGCTGCGCCCTCCAGGGCGAGGGTGACCATGCCGGGATCCAGGGTCCGCACGATGTCCCACACCACGGAGTAGGAGGGGACCGGCCACCTCCGGGCGGCGCAGATGCCGGTGACTTTGCGGTGGATGGTGGCGATGGCCGGCCGCGGCTTGCTCAGTGCCAGGCCCTGGATCAGGTGGACGAGGTCGGGCGGAAGGCGGCGGGAGCCGGTGTCCGCTCGTGAGGCTGTCTCCAGTCCGGCGTAGCCGTCGGCGCGGTAGCGGGCGTGCCAGCGCTCCAGGGTCCGCAGCCCTACATCGGTCTCGCGAGCTAAGCGCGCGAGGGGCACCTGGTCCTCGACGTGGAGCCTGGGGATTCGCCACCGCGCTCGAGCGTCCACGACGCACCTACTGCAAGGCGTTCTCGCGCCCGCGCTCGGCGCGCTGAAGGGCGCGGTAGACCGTGGAGCGGCCCACGCTGAACAGTCCAGCCAGCTCGCCCCCGGTGTGCTCGTCGGCAGCATGTAGCTGGAGGAGGTGAGCTTCTTGCCGGGGGGTGAGTTTCGGTGACTTCCCGCGCAGCCGGCCCGTGGCCTTGGCGACCTTCATCCCCTCGCGGGTGCGGGCACGGATGAGGTCGGCTTCGAACTCGGCGACCATCGCCAGCACGTTGAACAACAGTTTCCCCATCGGGTCGGTCGGGTCGTACACCGATCCGGCGATGCTCAGCTTCACTTCCCGCGCCGCGAGGTCGTCGGCGATCTGGTGGGCACCACGGACTGAACGCGCCAGCCGATCGAGCTTGGTGACCACGAACGTATCGCCGTCCCGACAGGCAGCCAGCGCCTGCCGCAGGCCCTCACGGTCGGCGTTGCGGCCCGTGAGCCCGTGATCGACGTAGATGCGCTTGGGATCGACGCCGAACGCCGCGAGTCCGTTACGCTGCGCGGTCAGGTCCTGCTCGTCGGTGGAGACTCGGGCATAGCCGACCTTCAAGGGGGACATGCTCCCCAGCGTGTCATATAGCCTCCCTTCACCGGACAGTTCACCGGACGGGTCTTACGGGACAGCCCGCCAGGCGTGCCGTCGTTCCTCTCGATAAGTAGCGGTGGTGTCCGGTGAGGGCTCCCCTTACGGGCATGCGATCTGGGCTGACGCCTGTGACCGAGTGTTCAGTGCGCGTTGTATAGTTCAGTCCATGCTGACTATTGCTTCGCGTCTCGACGTGATGAACCGCCTGGGTCGTGCACTGGCCGACCCCACTCGATCCCGGATCATCTTGACCCTGCTCGACCATCCCGCTTATCCGGCGGAACTGGCCCGAGATCTGGACCTGACACGCCCGAACGTGTCCAACCACCTGGCATGCCTGCGCGATTGCGGGATCGTCGTCTCCGAGCCCGAGGGTCGTCGGACACGATATGAGATCGCCGATTCGCACCTGGCGCAGGCGCTGACGGCACTGGTCGATGCCACCCTGGCAGTGGACGAAGACGCCCCGTGCATCGATCCCGCCTGCTCGCTTCCCGGATGCGACGCAGCTGGGGAGAGCGCATGATCCTCACCTCGGTCTTGCAGGCGATGGGCCTGTTCGCAGCGACCAACATCGACGACATCATCGTGCTCTCCCTCTTCTTCGCGCGAGGGGCAGGCCAGCGCGGCACTACCGCCCGCATTCTGGCCGGCCAGTATCTCGGATTCGCCGGCATCCTCGGTGCCGCGGTCCTGGTGACCATCGGTGCCGGAGCATTCCTGCCCTCGGCAGCCATCCCGTACTTCGGTCTCATCCCCCTGGGCCTCGGCCTCTGGGCCGCATGGCAGGCCTGGCACGGAGACGGTGACGACGATGACGACGAGGCCAAGGTTGCCGGCAAGAAGGTCGGCATGTGGACAGTCGCAGGCGTCACCCTTGCCAACGGCGGCGACAACATCGGCGTCTACACCCCTGTCTTCTTCAGCGTGGAACCTCTCGCAGTAGTCGCCTACTGCATCGTCTTCCTCGCGCTCGTCGCGGTCCTGGTGGCCCTGGCAAAGTTCGTCGCCACCCGCCCCCCGATCGCCGAAGTGCTCGAACGCTGGGAGCACATCCTTTTCCCCATCGTTCTCATCGGCCTCGGCATCGTGATCCTCGTCAGCGGCGGAGCCTTCGGACTCTGACGTAGCGGCAGCGATCCAAACGGCCCCGACCGGGCGCACCCCTCTCGGTTCAGACCGCGACACCTACCTGCAGCCAGTCCTGCGTGATCGCGGCAACAAGACCGCCACGGAGCGCTGCAAAAACCCCGCCACCAAGCGAACGAAGCCACATATTGCGCTGGAACCCACTGCGGCTCGACTCGCGGCCGAACGTGCTGACGGGGCCGACCTCAAGTTGTTGCAGGACGCCGTGTCCGGCATGACAGAGGCCATTCGTAATGGTGATTCCAAGGGCCTCGCCCATCACGACCATGTTTTCCACCGTGGCCTTCTCGCGGCGACTCGCAATCCGTTGTATGTCGCTCACGTCCCGATGATGCTCAGGTACCTTGCTGAGCAGTACGAGGACCGAGAGCTGACCGAGGAGGATCGCGCCAACCTGGTCCAGCATCGTGACATTCTCGATGCCATCACGATGAGCGATCTCGACGCTGCCGAGCGTGCCACCCGCGCCCTCGTCCTGGGGAGTGGCAGGGTCATCTCGCAGGCAGCTTTCTGACCCACCCCGAGCCGCGAGGCTGCTCCGCACCCTGACGAGCAACTGGCCGGGGCCCGATCCACACGGATCGGGCCCCGGCCAGTTGTGATTCTGATCGGTCCTCCGACGAATCAGTCCTCAAATGCCTCGGGAGGCGGACAGGTGCACACCAGGTGGCGGTCTCCGTAGGTGTTGTCGACTCGGCCCACCGGAGGCCAGTACTTGGCCTGGATCCGGGTGAAGGCGCTGACGTCCAGCCCGCGTTCCTGATCGCGCTGCACGCCCAGACGCATGCCGGGATAGCAGCCCAACTCGCGAGAGTAAGGATGGTTCCACTCGACGGCCACTAGGCGGGCGGCCGGATGCGGAGCATTGACGAGCGGGTTGTCGTCGGCAGGCCAGTGACCTGATTGCACCATTCGAGCCTCCTCCACAATCGCTAGCATCGCGTCGCAGAAGCGGTCCAGCTCGGCGAGGTCCTCCGACTCGGTCGGCTCGACCATGAGGGTTCCGGCGACCGGGAAGCTCATCGTCGGGGCGTGGAAACCGTAGTCGATGAGACGCTTGGCGACGTCGTCAACGGTGATACCCGTCTCGGCCGTCAGCGGGCGCAGATCGAGGATGCACTCATGAGCCACGTAACCGTTCTGGCCGGTGTAGAGGACCGGGATCTTGTCCTGAACACGATGCGCGATGTAGTTGGCGTTGAGGACTGCCACCTCCGTCGCGAACTGCAGGCCCTCGAGACCCATGAGTCGCAGGTACGCCCAGGAGATGGGCAGAACTGACACCGATCCATAGGGGGCTGCGGACACCGCGTGACCGTCATGGGTCACCGACCCTCCGCCATTGAGTGGGTGCTCGTTGCGCGGGTTGAGCGGGTGACCTGGCAGGAACGGAGCCAGGTGTGCCTTGGCCGCCACCGGACCAACACCAGGACCGCCGCCACCATGGGGGATGGCGAAGGTCTTGTGCAGGTTGAGGTGACTCACGTCGCCGCCGATGCGGCCGAACTGTCCCCATCCGACCAGGGCGTTGAAGTTCGCCCCGTCGATGTAGACCTGTCCGCCGGCCTGGTGGACCATGTCACAGACCTGACGCACACCGTCCTCGTAGACGCCGTGGGTCGACGGGTAGGTGATCATGATCGCGGCGACGCGACCCTCGTTCTCGGCGATCTTGGCAGCCAGGTCGTCCCGGTCGATGGTGCCATCGTCATTGGACTTGACGACGACGACCTTGAGACCGGCCAGAGCCGCCGACGCAGCGTTGGTGCCGTGTGCCGAGGCCGGGACGAGGCACACATTGCGCTCGGTGTCCCCGCGGGACAGGTGATAGCCACGAATAGCTGCCAGACCGGTGTACTCACCCTGGGAACCCGCGTTGGGCTGCAGGGAGACGGTGTCGTAGCCGGTGAGTTCGGCGAGCCAGATCTCCAGGTCACGGATGAGTCGCAGGCTTCCGGCCTGGTCCTCCACCGGAGCGAACGGATGCATCTGGCCGAATGCCGGCCAGGTCATGGCATCCATCTCGGCTGCCGCGTTGAGCTTCATGGTGCACGAGCCGAGCGGAATCATGCCGCGGTCCAGGCCGTAGTCACGATCTGCCAACCTCTTGAGGTAACGCATCATGGCGGTCTCGGTGTGGTAGCTCGAGAATACCGGGTGAGTCATGAAGTCGGTCGTGCGGCGCAGATCCTCCGGCCAGATGTCGTCCGTCGGTGACTCGAGGCTGTCGCTGTCGCCGCCCAGCAGTTGGGCGAGCTCGCGCAGCTCGTCAGGAGTGACCGTCTCGTCCACGGCGATCTGGACGGTGTCCTCGTCGACGAGATCGAGGGTGTATCCGCCTTCACGTGCTCTGTTCCACAGCTTCTTGGCACCACCCTTGGCGGTGATGCGGATGGTGTCGAAGAACAGCTCGTTTGAGAGGTCGAGACCACCGGCACGCAGGGCCGAGGCGAGCTGCTGAGCGCGATCTCGTACCTGCGTGGCGATCCGGGTGAGTCCCTTCGGACCGTGCCAGATGGCGAAGGCGGCAGCGACGACGGCAAGGAGCACCTGGGCAGTACAGATGTTGCTGGTGGCCTTGTCGCGCCTGATGTGCTGCTCGCGAGTCTGGAGGGCCAGACGGTAGGCAGGATTGCCGTCGGCATCCGTGGAAACACCCACCAGACGTCCGGGGATCTGACGCTCCAGGCCAGTGCGCACCGACATGAATGCCGCGTGCGGTCCGCCATTGCCCATCGGAACTCCGAAGCGCTGCGAGGAACCAACGGCGACGTCTGCGCCGAGTTCTCCGGGAGGAGTCATGAGGGTCAGGGCCAGTACGTCGCACTCGGCGATGGCGATACCGCCAGCCTGATGGACGGCCTCGAAAACCTCGGAGGGGTTCCACAGTGCACCAGTGCTGTCCGGGTAGGGGGCCAGCACGCCGAAACAGTCAGCCTCGACCTCGGGTCGCCAGGATTCCGGGTTGCGCAGGTCCGTCTCGACGACCTCAATGCCCGCCGCCTCAGCATGTCCGAGGACGACGTCTCGAACCTGGTCGAAGACGTGGGTGTGGACGAGGAAACGGTTGGACTTCACCTTGCGGGACGCGCGGCGGGCCAACAGCATTCCCTCGGAGGCCGCAGTGGCCTCGTCGAGCAAAGAGGAGTTCGCCAGAGCCAGACCGGTGAGATCTGTGATGAGCTGCTGGTAGATCGTCAGGACCTCGAGACGACCCTGGGAGATTTCCGGCTGGTACGGGGTGTAGGCGGTGTACCAGGAGGGGTTCTCCAGGATGTTTCGACGGATGACCGGCGGGGTCAGGGTTCCGTAGTAGCCACGTCCGATGAGGGCGCGGGTGACACGGTTACCCTTTGCGATGTCAACGAGCTCGGCCCGGGCGGTTGCCTCATCGGCGGCGGGCGGCAGACTCGGGGTGTGGACGGAGGAGCCATTCCTGTCGGAGTTGAGGACGGAAGCCGGGATGGCGTCGCGAACGATCTGTTCGCAGCTGGTCACACCGACCGTCTCGGCGATGTGACGCAGGTCCTCGACAACGGATCCGACGTGGCGGCTCGAGAAGGGGCGCGGCCCCTCGAGGCCGCGCCGATCCCCAGCGTGGTCTGTCATCGTCATCACTTGGTGGTGAGCTTGAGGTAGGCGTCGCGGTCCATGAGTTCATCGGCGAGCTGTCCGCCGGAGACCTTGAACAGCCATCCTTGGCCGAAGGGGTCAGAGTTGACGAGTTCGGGCGAGTCGGAGATGGCCTCGTTGACCTCGGAGACGGTACCGGACACCGGGCTGAAGAGGTCTGATACCGATTTGGTGGACTCGACCTCGCCGATGGCCGATCCGGCCTGGACCTCGCTGCCGGCCTCGGGAATGTCGACGAAGACGACGTCGCCCAAGGCCTCGGCGGCGTAGTCGGTGATGCCGACGGTTACGGTGTCGCCGTCAACGGCGACCCACTCGTGCTCGGCGGAGTACTTGAGATCGGACAGTTCCATGTCTGCTCCTAAAGGGTTGTCTGGGGGCGGGTTGGTGGACGGTGTCAGGAACGCTTGTAGAAGGGCAGCTCGACGACGGTGACGTCGAGGGCCTTGCCTCGCACGTCGACGCTGAGCGAAGTGCCAACCGCGGCGACACCGGGATCTACGAAAGCCATTGCGATCGGGTGGCCCAGGGTGGGGGAGAGGATGCCGGAGGTGATGGACCCGACCTCCTTGCCCTCATTCATGACGGCGTAGCCAGCGCGCGCCGCGCGCCGTCCCTCGCCAGCCAGACCGACGAGAACACGGTCATCAGTCGTCTCGCGGTTCTCGAGGGCAGAGCGACCGACGAAGTCACCCTCCTTCTTGAAGTTGACGACTCGCCCAAGGCCGACCTGGGAGGGATGGATGTCGATTCCCAGCTCATGCCCGTAGAGGGGCATGCCGGCTTCCAGACGCAGGGTGTCGCGACAGGCGAGCCCACACGGGGTGAGGTCATCGCCGCCGGCCTCCATGAGAAGATTCCAGAGGTGTTCGGCGGCCTCGGCCGGTACATAAAGCTCGTAACCGTCCTCACCGGTGTATCCAGTACGGGCGACGAGCGTGGGGGAGCCGTCGAGCTGTCCGGTCAGGCAGCGGTAGTACTTGACGTCGCGGACCTCGTCGGAATCGAGGGTGGTGTCGGCCTTCGCCAGGGTCGCCAGCACGATCTCGACGGCTTTGGGTCCCTGCACTGCGACGAGGGCCGTCTGAGCTGACTCGTCGGAGACGGTGACGTCGAAGCTGGCACACCTCTTGGAGAACTCGGTCAGATCGGTTTCGGTGTTGGCAGCGTTGGCAACGACGAGATAATCACCGTCAGGCAGGTGGTAGGTCACGAGATCATCGACGACGCCCCCGTCCTCGGTGAGCATGAGGGAGTATTTCGCGCGGCCCTCCGCGACGGCTGAGAGTTTGCCTGCCAGGGCGTAGTCGAGAGCTGCCCCGGCATCGGGCCCGGAGACCCTGATCTCGCCCATGTGAGACAGGTCGAAGATGCCGGCATTCTTGCGGACGGCGTGGTGTTCAGCCAGGTCTGAGGAGTACCGCACGGGCATGTCCCAGCCCGCGAAATCGGTGAAGGATGCTCCGAGACTCTCGTATACGGCCGCCAGTGGTGTACGTCGAAGCGTGGTCATGCTTGGAAGTATGGCATGACGCGGGACCGCGTGCTTGCCCGCAGCCAGAACTGAGGAAGTAGACTTGGTGACGTACGAAGGAGTTCACCCCGCAAGCTCCGTGGCAGGTCAGGTAGGAGTTCGAGATGCCCTTGTCAGCAGAGGAGCAGCGGCGCCTTGCCGAGCTCGAGGAATATCTGTCCACCGACGATCCTGACTTTGCCCGATCGTTCTCGCGGAAGGCCTCGGCGACCCGTCGTCCCCATCCCGCCGGGGATGCCCTGGAGCAGCGGCGGAGACGGCATCGTCAAGCCCGTCGCCGTCAGATCCTCCTTGGCTCAGGCATGATGGTGCTGGGTCTGGCAGGGGTCGTCGGCGGGGTCGTGATGAGCAGTGGCCTCCTCGCCGTCGTCGGTTTCGTGATCATGGCCGTTGCGGTCGGAATTCTGCTGTCCACGGGCCAAGGCACGATGCCGGGCAGCAATGGCATTCGGCCGCGTGGTGGGGGCCGTGAGAGCAATCCGGACTCCTTCACCGCTCGGATGGAGGAGAGGTGGCGTCGACGTCAGTCGCGATGAGACGCGGTCGTCAGCCGTGGTGATTCTCACCTCATGAAGAGGGATGTCGGCATCCAGACAGCCAACCAGTGTGGTTTGGGGGTGTGCATCTTTCCGAGCCAGTCCTTGGCCGTCATGAGGTCGGAAGCCATCGAGTCGTAACGACCTTCCCTGCCCGACCAGCGGTCCCTTTCCTCGGCCAAGGCCAGCCGATTCACCGCCTGCGCAGTGGACTCGTCCATGTCCTGGGTCAAGGCGGTCGCCTGGTGGCGAGGCGTGCCATCGGGCCAGGGCAATCCATGGTCAATCCACAGTCCGCGTAGCTCCTGCCAGGTGTCGGCTGCCGACCCGCTCGAGATTCGGCGTCGCGAGATGAGGATGCGGGTGAGCATCGGCAGGACGAGCAGGAGCAGGACGATCAGCGCTCCGAGGAGGAGCGGCCAGTTAACGCCGCCGTGTTCAGTGCTGCTGACGGGAATCGGGCTGCTCGACGCTGTCGGGGTGCTGGACGCCGTGGGAGGCGGCGTCGATGACGTCGATGCGGATGACTGGGCCGAGGGAGTCGGGCTGGTCGACGGGGTCGGAGTGGGAGACTGTGTGGCTGCGGCCTTACGGGTCCAGGCCGGTGCCGGGGCCACCGCGGCAGTCGGCTCGAACCTCACCCATCCGTAGTCCTGGAAGTACAGTTCCGGCCACGCGTGCATCTGGTTGGCACGCACCTTCCAGCTGTCGCCCTTGTGACTCCCGGGGAGGAATCCGATGGAAACCCGTGATGGAATCCCCTCGATGCGGGCCATGAGAGCCATCGACGCGGCGAAGTGAATGCAGTATCCCCGGTGGGTCCGCAGCAAGAAGGTCTCGAGCACCTGGAAGCCATTACCCTCGGGGGCGTTGATGTCGTAATGGAACCGGGAGTCGTCACGTAACCAGTTCTGGATGGCGATGGCCTTGGCCACCGGGGCGGTCTTCCCCCTGACGATTCGGTGTGTCAGCTCCTTGATGTCAGTAGGCGCTGCGTCCGGGACATCGGTGTAGACCGTGCCGTCAGGAATGCCGGCCTTCGCCTCGTCGAAGGTCGCTGGATCAGGGTCCGGCTCCTCGGCGGAGATGCTGTACTGCATGTCGTCAGTCGCATGGTCGCGATCGGCAGAGGTCGAGACGATCGTCAGACTGTCGGGGTCCCAGGCCCAGGTCTGGTCGACGTCAGCATCGATCGGACCGTAAGGAGCCGGAAGGTACTGCGATGAGAAGCCGTTGACGGTGACGTCGACGGTGCGGGTCTGCGAATGACCGGTCAGTCCCGGAACCTTTCCGGGAGCAGAGTGCTCCAGGTTGACCGGGACGAGTCCCCACCCTCGATCCGTCATCTTGGGCAGAGAGGTCATGCGCAGGTACTCGCCGTCACGACTGTTGGTGATGTAGTCGATCACCGATGCCGTTGACTTGTTGTGGAGGTTGCGGCGCAGATCGATGGTGGGATCACTCATGTGCACCGGGGCCGAGGAGGCTCCTGACGGGCGAGCCAGGTCGACGTGGCCCCACACCGGGGCGATGGTCGCGAGAACCGTCGCGAGGGCGATGGTGATGGCTCCGACGATGACCGCTGACGGTCCGGTCAGTCGGCCGCCGTCGCGCAGTGCGTGATCGACGGCGAGGATGAGGAGCCAGCTGCCTGCGACCAAGGTGAAACTCCACCACGGGGCGTCGCTGGTGGCTGTCAGGACAGCGGGGAGATGTGTTGCCAACAGCGGGGCGAGGGACCAGCCCGGGCTCTCCAAGGTGATGGTGAGCAGATCCGTCACGACGGTGAGGACGCCGACCACTGTCGTCACCAACCAGATGACGCCGATCGACGGAGGCAGCGGGCCGTCGGTTGTCTGGATGAGGGTGATGGTGTCTCGGTAGAGATGCAGGAAGTTGAACGGGAAACTGCCTGACGAACCGGCAGTGGATGCGCAGATTCCTCCCATCACGGCGGCGATGACGAGGACGAGGACGGCTTGTACGCCTTGCACCTCGGCGTGGTCCCAACGATGACGTCGGCACAGCAGGGCTACGGCTTCGATGACGACGATGATGGCCGTCGGTCCGACCCAGTACCAGGGGTCGGCGGTGAGACCCGACAGCGACAGGGTTGCCAGAATCATGGCTAGCGCGACCGCAAGATGGATCGCCACCCCGTGGGAGTACTCGGGTGGCTGCTCGACCGGTCCGAGGAATTCCGAGAGCCGGGATTCAGGCTGGGTAGCGCGACGTGGATTGCTCATGAGATAGCCGTCCTCCCGTCGTGGAGCAGCTGGCGCCATGCTGTCTCGACGGAGGTGCGGGAATTGACGGGGACAACCGTCCACCCGGCGTCGGACAGCTCGGTCAGGGCTCGTTCGTGTTCCGCGGCCTGCTCGACGGTTCCTCGGAACCGCCGGGCCGTGAAGGTGTCGGCGTCGAGGACAAGAGCGAGTCCAGCAACGCGGTCTCGTCTCAGGTCCACGAGATCTGCGACGTCAGCCGATTCCAGCCTGCCGAGGATCGCGATGGCTGGGCCGTCAATTCCACGGCAGGATTCGACCGCCTCATCAAGAGTGATGTCGGGACGTAGCGGTTCGTCGACGAGTGCCTCGAGGAGATCACCGGTGAGAGGACCGGACGAATCGCAGACGTGAGTGACGTATCCGTCCGTCTTGAGCCGAGCGGCTATGGACGCCACTGAGTTGACGGCCCACTCGAAGGAGGCGTTGGGGCCGGTGCCGGCGTGGTGATGAGCGCGGGAGTCCAGCACGACCACCACCGACGGATTCCAGGCCTGCTCCTCACGACGAACCATGAGGTCGCCGCGGTGTGCCGTGGATCGCCAGTGGATACGTCGCACCGAGTCCCCGGTGTGCCAATCGCGCACCATGGCGTCGTCGGGACCACGCCTACCGGCATTGACGGCGGAGGATCTGGCGGCGAAGCCCTGGCTACCGAGCTCTCCAGAAGTGCCCAGATTGACGATTCTCGGTGTCACGACGACTTCCGCTGTCTCCCCGAGGTCGGAGTGGCGACAGGCCATGCCGAAGGGGTCGACGGTACGCATCATGACGGGCCCGATGGTGAATCGGCCACGAGTGGTGGGCACGACGGGCGTCTGAATCATTCCGGCTGACCACCGAGCCTGGCCCAGGGCGGCGGGCAGAGTGTCAGTGAATCGTGCCGCTCCCAGCGGCAATCCTCCACGACGCTCCACCGTCACCGTCTCGACGGCCTCGGACCCCAACGGTATCTGCACCGGAGCCAGACTCCGCGTGGTTCGGACCCGTGGACAAAACCATGCCACGACAGCAATGGCGACCAAGGGCAGGAGGATGAGGAGTATGCCGATCCGGGCCAGGTCCCGTTGATCAATGCTCAAGCCGATGACCGCCAGGACGATGCCGACGATTCCGACGGCACGACCCCTTGCGGTGAGAATCCCCCAGCGGCGAGGGGAGTTCGACGCCGACGGGAAATTCATCGGTCCTGATGGGTTCGCTCGGGCAACGGCACCTGACGCATGATTGAGTTGACGAGGGACTCGGCTGCTCGAGCAGTGTCGTGGCTCGCAACCCCGCTGCGTCCTGAGAGCACCAGACGGTGAGCCAGGACCAGGGCGGCGAGGGCCTGGACGTCGTCAGGAATGACGTAGTCACGACCATTCATGGCAGCGCGAGCGCGACAGGCCCGAACCAGGTGGAGGGCCGCGCGTGGAGACGCCCCCAACCGAATGGATTCGTGACTGCGGGTCGCAGCGACAATGTCCAGGACGTACTCATGGATGTCGGTTGCCACGTGGACTCCGAGAACAGCCGAGATGAGACCCCGAACCGTCACGGCGTCGGTGACCGGGGTGACCTCGTCGAGAGGTGAGGCTGCACCGTGGTGTTCGAGCATGGCGAGCTCGGCGGGGCGAGTCGGGTAGCCCATGGTGATGCGGGCCATGAAGCGGTCTCGCTGAGCCTCCGGCAGGCGGTAGGTGCCCTCCATCTCGAGGGGGTTCTGGGTGGCCACCACCATGAAGGGGGCGTCAAGGACGTGAGTCTGACCATCCGCCGAGACCTGACGCTCGGCCATCGCCTCGAGGAGAGCGGACTGGGTCTTGGGGGAGGCCCGGTTGATCTCGTCACCGACGACGATGTTGGCGAAGATTCCTCCGGGTTTGAAGACGAACTCCCTCTTCTCCTGGTCATAGACACTGACGCCGGTGATGTCGGAGGGCAGCAGGTCCGGAGTGAACTGGATGCGGTGCACGGTGCAGTCAATGGCGCGGCCGAGCGCACGGGCAAGCATCGTCTTGCCGACGCCGGGTACGTCCTCCACCAGGAGATGGCCTTGGGCGAGCAGCACCACGAGGGCGGTGTCGATGCGTCCGTCCTTGCCCTCGATGACCCCGGCCACAGCCGAGCGGATGGCATTCGTGGCGGCCACCACGTCGTCAATCGTCGCTGTTGGGGCTGCGACGTCGCCGAGGGGTTGGGCATGGGCCGGATGGACCGGCTGCAGTTCTTCGTGGCTCAACGGAATCCTCCTTGCGTGCACGGCAGTGGCCGGAGCCCATGCTATCCGGGCCTTCTGACGGTGATGCCCCTCTCGCTGTCGCGGTCCTCCAAACAGGGGCGAACGACTTTCTCGGACTCACATTGACATTTCTGACACCCACTTCACCGCGTCATCACGCGGTGGGAGTGGTGGGAAGTGGAGGTCGAGGAGTTGGGATGGTGACTTAGTGGAGCATTGTGGAGTATGGTGGAGGCAAGTGGAGGAGATCGCCCCGATCGTGGAGCAAGGAGGTGCCCGGTGTTCCTGGGTACGCACACTCCAAAGCTCGACGAAAAAGGCCGCTTCTTCCTACCGGCGAAGTTCCGCGACGAGTTGGACGACGGGTTGGTCATCACCAGAGGCCAGGACAGGTGTCTGGCGATCTACCCGACCGAAACCTTCGTGGAGACGACCCGGGAGATCGCTAAGGGTTCGGTGAGTGTCAAGAAAGTTCGTGACTACCAGCGCATGTTGGCAGCCGGTGCCAGTGACACCACTCCGGACAAGCAAGGGCGGGTCATGATTCCGTCGATGCTGAGGCGCTACGCCGGTCTCGACAAGGAGATCGTCGTGGTGGGTGCGATCACCCGTGTCGAGGTGTGGGACGCCACCGAGTGGGAGAAGTACTCCGAAGCCCAGGAGGAGATCTTCGCCGACATGAACGAGGAGGTCTTCGCCGAACAGTGATCGCGTGATCCGCGGCTCCGGTCCGACCGGGCCCCCTGACACAACTTCCCCTGTGCCAGGTGGTCCAGCCGGAACGGAACCCCGGACCACGGGTCGTCGACACCGGTCGAAGACGTTGCTGGCAGACCATGCCGGGGAGGGGATGCTCATGGCGACCGATGCCATTGCCGGCGATGCCGTTCACATCCCTGTCATGCGCACCCGCATTCTCGACCTTCTCTCCCCAGCCCTCGAGGGCGAGAACCCCGTTCACCTTGATGGCACCCTTGGTATGGGAGGTCACGCCGAAGCTGTTCTGAAACAGTTTCCTCACGTGCGGCTCGTCGGTATCGACCGGGATAAGCAGGCCCTGGCCATGGCGGGTGCGCGACTCGAGCCGTTCGGGGATCGCGTCCATCTCGTCCATGCCGTCCATGACGAGCTCCCCGAAGTCCTCGATGACCTTGGGCTGGGGCACGTGAATTCGGTGCTGCTCGATCTGGGGCTGTCCTCCCTGCAGATCGACGAGGTGGGCCGCGGGTTCTCATACTCCGTCGATTCCCGGCTGGACATGCGCATGGACCAGTCCGGTGGACGTACTGCCGCCGAGATCGTCAACGCATCCGCCCCAGGCGACCTGGTGCGGATCCTGCGCGAGTACGGCGAGGAGAAGTTCGCCGATCGCATCGTGCGGGCCATTGTCGCAGAGCGGGATCGTCAACCCATTGAGACCTCCGGACGCCTCGTCGACATCATCACCGAGGCGATCCCCGCCGCTGTTCGGCACAAGCGCTCGGGGCATCCCGCCAAGCGCACCTTTCAGGCACTGCGTATTGCCGTCAACCGCGAGATGGAGACCCTTCCAGCGGTACTTCCCCGAGCACTCGACCGGCTCGCCGTCGGCGGCCGGATGGCAGTTCTCGCTTACCACTCCCTGGAGGATCGGCCAGTCAAGGAAGTCTTCCGGGACGCTTGCGCCGACACCGCGCCAGCGGGTCTGCCGATGGTCCCGGAGTCAATGGCAGCCAAGTTCAGCCCTGTCACTCGAGGAGCTGAACGTCCTGACGCCGACGAGGTGTCCACGAATCCACGATCCGCGTCAGCACGGTTGCGGGTCATTGAGCGGGTCCGTCCTGGATTCGTTAGTTCTCAGCATGCGACGAAGGAGAGCCGATGAGCGCCGAACCAGCACCGCGTCCCCACCCGGCCAAGGTTGCCGCAGCGCGTACCGCCCCGCTACGTCCGGTGCTGCGAGCCCTGCCACGGCGGGTTCAGCAGCAGAGGATGGGACGGCTCGGCTTCGCCATCCTCATCGTCGTCATGCTGGCTGCCGGGTTGGCCGGTCTCCTGGTGCTCAACACCACAATCCAGGCACAGTCCATGCAGATTGCCCAGGAGACGCGCAATCTCAACGTCCTGCAGCACCAGCAGGCCGTGCTCGGGGCTGAGGTCGATCACTTGCGAGGACCGCAAAACCTGCAGGAAGAGGCCAAGAAGCTCGGCATGAGGCCGAATCCCTACGGCTCTTACATTGATCTGCGCACTGGCAAGGTGATGGGAACCCAGACGAGGGTTGACGGCAAGGAAGCACCAGGACTCATCGGTGAGACGGCCAAGCCAGAGCTGGGTCAGCCGTGAGCGATTTCCGGCGTTCCACGGGTCCGACCCGGCGTCCCGGTTCCGCCCGACCGCCTGCGCCCGGGCGTGGATCCGCGCCATCGCGCCCCGGTTACCGTCCGGGTCGTCCTGCGTCGAGCGCGAGGCCAGCCCCACGGATGGCCTCCCAACGAGGCCGTCTGACGATCATCATGGCGGCATTCCTCGTGCTCGCGATCGGTCTGGCCAGCCGCGCTCTGCAGTTGCAGGCCATCGAGGCTCCTGCGTACGCGGCCTCGGCGGCCGCGCGGATGAAGTACACATACGACCTGCAGCCCGACCGCGGACGGCTCACTGATCGCAATGGCACCGTCATGGCGCAGACTCAGCCGGCCGTGTTGGTATTCGTCGACCCTCGCATGATCTCGCGCAATGGCGTTGACGAGCGGGTCACCATGAGTCGTACCCAGCGGGAGAAAGCCGCTGCAGCCCCCAAGGCGATTGCCAAGATCCTGGCCAAGCACCTCGGCGGACGTCCGGAGGATTACCGCAAGGCTCTCACGGCCACCGACTCCAAGGGCAATCTCAGCCGCTACTCGGTGGTGCGTCACCACGTCGACAGCTACACCTTCGACCTCATCAAGAAGGACATGAAGGAGGGGGAATGGTACGGGATCTTCAGCTCGAATGACCCGATCCGCACCTATCCCTCCGGGAAGGTGGCGTCCAATGTCGTCGGATTCGTCAATGCCGAGGGCAAGGGCGCTGGCGGCTTCGAACACAGCCACGACAAGGCCTTGGCAGGTGTGCCCGGAAAGGAGTCCTACGAAGCTTCGACGTGGGGACGCATCCCGCTGGGATCCAACACCCTCGTTCCTGCCGTCAATGGCACCAGTTACGCTCTGACCCTTGACGCACAGCTACAGCTCATGGCCCAGCAGGCACTGGGCACGGCCATCAAGAACGCCAAGGCCAAGAGTGGCGAGATCATCATGATGGACGTGACGAATGGCGAGGTACTCGCCATGGTGTCGATGCCCACCTTCGACTCGAACAAGCCGGGGAAGGCCAAGGAGAGCCAGACCCGCAATCGGACCATCCAGGATGCCTACGAGCCGGGGTCGGTCCAGAAGGTACTGACGATGGCCGCCCTCACCGACCAGGGAGTCCTCACTCCCGATACCCACATCGTCGTTCCTCCGGCCTTGTCCTCCGGGGGCGGCAAGATCACGGATGCCGAGCCCCACGGCACCGAGCACCTGACCGCTCGCGGTGTTTTCGTGCACTCCTCGAACATCGGGACGACCCTCTTCGCCCGAAACCTCGACAAGGGGACGATGGCCTCCTACCTCAAGTCCTTCGGCCTAGGGGCACCTACCGGGATCGGTCTTCCCGGCGAGGCCCACGGCCAGATTCCCAAACCGGACATGCCCGACTACACCCGTGACCAGGTGGCCTTTGGCCAGGGGTTGTCGGTGACCGCGATCCAGGAGGCTGCTGCGGTGGCTGGCATCGTCAACGGTGGTGTATACCACTCCCCGACGATCATCAAATCAGCTGTCGACGGTCACGGTGAACCTGCTGAGATCCCTGACACGACGACCCGCCGAGTGATCTCCCAGCAGGCTTCCGAGCAGGTCCGCGACATGATGGAGAACGTCGTCTCGACGGCCAAGGGCCGACCGATCCCGGATTACCGAATGGGGGGAAAGACGGGTACTGCGCAGCGTGTTGACCCGCAATGCCACTGCTATCGCGGTTACATCTCCTCATTCATCGCCGTCGCTCCCATCGAGAAGCCGCGTATTCTCACCTATGTCGTCATCAACCAGCCCACCAACGGACACACAGGTACGGAGGTGGCGCAGCCGGCGGCGCGGCAACTGATGTCCGTCGCCCTGCCGCGCTACGGTGTGCAACCGTCCACCGACAAAGCGCGCAAGGAACCCTTGGAGTACCAGCCGTGAGCCCTGAACCCACTCCCACCCTCACATCACCTGCAGACACCGCCCTGCGGCCTTCGGAGGTGAATTCCATTGCGTGGGGTGATCTGGTGGCCGAGCTCGACGGGTGTCGGGCCGATGAGAACGGTCCTGCGATCAGCGGGATCACCCTGGACTCCCGTCAGGTACGTCACGGCGACTTGTACGTCGGTCTGCACGGTCTCCACGCCCATGGGGCTCGATTCGCTGGCTCGGCAGCACAGTCCGGTGCGGTGGCAGTCCTCACTGACGACGAGGGTGCGACCCTCGCTGCGGATGCCGGTGTGCCGATCATCGTCGTCCCGGATCCCCGGGCTGCGATGGCGGTCGCGGCTGCCAAGATCTTCGGCCATCCCGCTGATGCCATGACGATGTTCGGTGTCACTGGTACCAATGGCAAGACGACGACGGCCTTCCTGGTGGAGGCAGGTCTGCGAGCTGCTGGACGCCACGTCGGGACGATCGGGACGATTGGGTTCCAGCTCGACGGTGTCGAGTTGCCGAGCGCTCGTACCACAGTGACGACCCCGGAAGCTCCGGATCTCCAAGGTCTCTTCGGCGCCATGGCTGAGAGGGGAGCGACCGACGTCGTCATGGAGGTCTCCTCCCAC
This sequence comes from Cutibacterium sp. LaCa_255, assembly GCF_057458005.1. NCBI lineage: Bacteria > Bacillati > Actinomycetota > Actinomycetes > Propionibacteriales > Propionibacteriaceae > Cutibacterium > Cutibacterium sp. LaCa_255. Next base: position 903,178 of record NZ_CP190956.1, read on the forward strand.
GCCCTCGCCCTGCAACGGGTCGACGGCACCCGTTTCGATGTCGCTGCCTTCACCAACCTCGGTCGCGATCATCTTGACTTCCACAAGACCCTCGATGATTACTTCGAGGCCAAGGCTCGTCTGTTCACCTCGAACCTGGCCCGGCTCGGCGTCATCAACGTTGACGACCCGCGTGGACGTCAACTCGTCGAGAGGATGCAGGCCAGTGGCGTCACGGCCGTGACGACGTCGATCCACGAACCCTCCGACTATCAGGTGACGTCGTGGCATCCGGGACCGCACGGGGCCGTCCTCGAGGTCACGACCCCGTCGGGGGAGCGCACTCTCGAATTGTCCCTGCCCGGTGAGTTCAACGTCCGCAACGCGGTCATGGCCCTGGCAATGCTGGAGGCCGCAGGGCTCTCCTTCGACGAGGTTGCGCACGGATTGTCGTCTGCTCAGGTGCCAGGTCGGATGGAGCGCGTCGACCTCGGCCCTGACTCACCGACCGCTCTGGTCGACTTCGCGCACACTCCGCAGGCGATTGCCTCCGCCCTTGATGCGGCACGGTCCTCGGTCGACGGGGGGCGTCTCATCGCCGTCCTGGGTGCTGGGGGAGACCGTGACGCCGCTAAGCGTGGCCCCATGGGTGATGTTGCGGCTGAGAGGGCCGACGTCGTCATCATCACCGACGACAACCCACGTACTGAGGATCCGGCAACGATCCGCGCAGCGGTGTTGGAGGGTGCCCACGAGGCCGCCGAGGATGGTGTCATCGTCGTCGATGGCGGACGCCGTCGTGAGGCGATCAACGAGGCCTTGAGAATGGCCGAGGTCGGAGACGTCATCTGCGTGCTCGGCAAGGGGCACGAGACCGGACAACATGTTGGCGGCGAGGTGCTGCCATTCGACGATCGTGAGGTCATCCGAGCTGAATGGCGCACCATGGCTCGGCAGGTCGAGGAGGATCAGACCCGATGAGAGTTGTCGACATTGCCACCCTTTCCCCATGGGTCGGGGCCGAACCGGTTGACGGCTCTGCGCAGGTGGGCCCCGACGTCGTCATCGACACCCGTGAGGTGACTCCGGGGGCTCTCTTCGTCGCTCTGCCTGGCGCCCGGGCGGACGGACACGACTTCACGAAGGCTGCTCAGGAAGCTGGCGCGGCTGCCGTGATGGGTACGCGCGCCACCGACGCCCAGTTGCCGCACCTCATCGTTGACGACGGCCAGGCCGGACTGTCTCGATTGGCCCGTCACGTCGTGGGCACCGAGCGATGCCGTGGTCTGCGGACCATTGCTCTCACTGGGTCCAGCGGCAAGACGAGCACCAAGGACATGCTGGCCCAGGTTCTCGAGGCCTTTGGCCCGACGGTGGCTCCGGTGGGGTCGTTCAACAATGAGATCGGCGTGCCCCTAACGGCATGCCGCGTCAACGAGGAGACCGCATTCCTCGTCTCCGAGATGGGGGCTCGCGGACTCGGCCACATTTCGTGGCTGACCTCCATCGTCACCCCCGACGTCGCCATGGTCCTCAACATCGGGACCGCCCACCTGGGCGAGTTCGGATCCCGTGAGGTCATCGCCCAGGCCAAGGGCGAAATCGTCGAGGCTCTCAGCTCTGACGGCTGGGCTGTCCTCAATGCTGCCGATGAACTGGTGGCTGGGATGGCCCCGCGGACCAGTGGCCACATCGCATGGTTCAGCCCTGATGCCGATCACCGGCGCCCGGATGCCGAGGTCGAGGTGTGGGCGGAGTCGATCACTTCTGACGATCTGGATCGTCACTCCTTCACCCTGGGTGTTCGCAGGGGCGAGTCGACCTGGACCAGTCGGGTCCGGTTGACGACGATGGGGGCCCACCAGGTCGCCAATGCTGTTGCCGCCACTGCTGCAGCGCTGGCAGCTCTGGAGCTCAATGGCGCTGTCGACGGGGACACTGTCGGTCGCATTGCCGAGGCCTTGAGCAAGGCTGTGTCGCGGTCTGCCATGAGGATGCAGTTGCGTGAGCGAGCTGATGGCCTGGTGCTGGTTGAGGACTGTTACAACGCCAACCCTGACTCGATGGCTGCTTCCTTGAAAGCCATGGGTCACGTCCTCGCGACTCGCCGGGCCGCTGATCCCCAAACCCGTGGCATCGCTGTGCTTGGCGACATGCTTGAGCTCGGCAAGGATTCCCCTGAACTCAATGCCGAATCAGGTCGACGTGCTGCTCAGGTCGGGTTTGACGTCGTCATCGCGGTCGGTGATGAGGCCGAGAACATTGCTGCCGGCGCGTGCGCAGAAGGCGCACATGTGTTCGTCACCACCGTGGAAGAGGCTGCTGAGTCGCTAAGTTGGACCTCGCACGATGTCGTTCTCCTCAAAGCATCCCGAGGCCTGGCGCTGGAACGGGTGGGGCGCGCTGTGTTCGAGGATAGGGAGGCCCAGGCGTGAAGAACATCCTGCTCGCCGGCGCGGTGTCGATGATCGGCACCCTTGTCGGCACGCGATGGTTCATCCACTGGCTCGCCGCAAGAGGATACGGCCAGTTCATTCGCGACGACGGCCCGACCACCCACAAGACGAAGAAGGGCACCCCGACCATGGGCGGTGCCGTCATCATTGTGTCGGTTCTGTTAGCCTACATCGTCGCGCATCTAGTGACCTGGACCCACCCGACTCTCTCAGCCGTAATGGTCCTCTGGCTCTTCGCCGGTCTGGGATTCATCGGATTCCTCGATGACTGGACGAAGATCTCCAAACAGCGCTCATTGGGCCTCAAACCCAGGGGAAAACTGCTTGGACAGGCGTTTGTTGCCGTCACCTTCGCCATCGGAGTGATGTACTTCCCGGATACCCACGGAGTCACTCCGGGTTCCTCGGCGATCTCATTCCTGCGCGACATCTCCTGGCTTCATCTGCCTGTCTGGTTGGGCATCATCTGGGTGATCCTGCTCATTGCTGGTAGTTCCAATGCGGTGAACCTCACCGACGGCCTGGACGGGTTGGCGACGGGGGCCACCACCATGGTCTTCGGCGCCTACACTTTGCTGAGCATCTGGCAGTTCAACCAGTGGTGTTCGCGTCCGACTACTGCCGGCAACCATTGCTACGCAGTGCGTGATCCGCACGACATCGCCGTGGTGGCCATTGCCATCGCAGGAGCCTGTTTCGGTTTCCTGTGGTGGAATGCGAAGCCGGCCAAGATCTTCCTTGGTGACACCGGGTCCCTGGCTCTCGGTGGCGCTGTTGCGGGTATGGCTGTCGTCAGCCGTACCGAATTGCTGTTGGTCATCATCGGCGCACTGTTCGTCATCGAGACGATCTCGGTGATGCTCCAGGTGAGTGTGTTCAAACTCACCGGTGGAAAACGAGTTTTCAAGATGGCCCCGTTGCATCACCACTTCGAGTTGAAGGGGTGGGCTGAGGTGACCGTGGTCATCAGGTTCTGGATCATTTGCGGTCTGGCCGTGTCGGCCGGCCTGGGAATCTTCTACGCAGAATGGGTGGCGGGACAGTGACGTTCTCCGGAAAGGTTGATCTGAGCTCGGCCGACCGGCTGTTCGACTGGTCGGGAGTACACGTCGTCGTCGCCGGTCTGGGTACTTCTGGTTACGCCGCTGCCGACGCCCTGCTCGAGCTCGATGCCACGGTGCTCGTGCTCGACGACTCCGACGACGATGGTCATCGCGACAAAGGCGGGCTGCTCGAGGTGCTCGGTGCCGAGGTGCGACTGGGGGCTGGGGCGGCAGCTGAACTTCCTGAGGGCACCGACCTCGTCATCGTGTCCCCGGGGTGGCGTCCGATCCAGTCCTTGGTGGCCAGTGCTCTACTCCAGGGGATTCCAGTCTGGGGAGAGCCAGAACTGGCCTGGCGTCTCATGCATCCGGACCGCGTCGTCCCGTGGCTTGCCATCACTGGCACCAATGGCAAGACGACGACCACCCAGATGACCGAGTCGATTCTCAACGCGGCGGGGTTGCGAGCCTGCGCCGTCGGTAACATCGGTCGGCCCATCCTGGAGGCGATGGCCGACGAGATCGACTACGACGTCTTCGCCGTGGAGCTTTCCAGCTTCCAGCTGCACTGGTCGAATTCCCTCTCCCTGCACTCGGCTGCCGTCCTGAATCTGCAGCAGGATCATTTGGAGTGGTATGCCCACGAGGATGACCCCTTCGCCTCCTATGCGGCTGACAAGGCTCGGATCTATCACCAGGTGACGAATTCCTGCGTCTACAATGTCGCCGACCCCGCGACCGAGCACATGGTCGAGGAGGCAGATGTCGTCGAGGGAGCTCGCGCCATCGGCTTCACTACCGGAATCCCCGGCCCCTCCATGATCGGTGTCGTCGATGATCTCATCGTCGACCGTGCCTTCGTCGACCAGCGGGCGACCTCCGCCATGGAGCTGGCCCACCTCGATGACGTCCGTCCTTTCGCCCCACACAATGTCGAGAACGCCTTGGCGGCAGCTGCCCTGACTCGCTCCTTCGGCGTGCCGGCCCGCGCCGTGGGTCAGGGTCTGCGCGACCTCCACCTTGGCGGGCACCGGATCGAGACCGTCCATAAAGCTGGTGGCATCACCTGGGTCGACGACTCCAAGGCCACCAACCCTCACGCCGCGAACTCCTCGATGCGCGCCTTCGAGCACATCGTGTGGATCGCCGGAGGCCAGGCCAAGGGCACCAACTTTGACGACCTGGTCACCACCCACGCCGAGAAGCTGCGCGGAGCCATCGTGCTGGGAACCGACCGTGACGTCGTCGCCAAGTCCTTGGCCGAGCACGCCCCGCATGTCCCCGTCGTCGTCATCGATGACATGTCGCGAGAATGCATGGCCAAGGCAGTTCGCGAGGCGGCCGAGATGGCCCGCGCCGGCGACACCGTCTTGATGGCTCCGGGGTGCGCGAGCCTCGACATTTGGCCTGGATATGCTGCCCGCGGTGACGACTTCGTCAGCGCGGCACGACAGATTGACGGGCCGGATGCTGATGGCTGAGAAGTCGGTCGACACCCGGACTCCTCGGCAGATGAATGGAGCCCGACGCCGGACCCCCGCCAGCTGGCTGACACACTTCCTGCGACTCGACAGCGGTGACGGATCCTCAGGTGGCTTGCTGACTCAACCCTTCCTGGATTACTACGTCATCCTCGCCACCACCGTGCTGCTGTGCGGCATCGGAGCGTTGATGGGGTTGTCCTCGTCCTCGGTGTACTCCCAGTCGCTCGGACGCGGGCCCTACCACTTCGCCATTCGCCAGATCCTCTTCCTCGTCGTCGGAGCGATTGCCTCGGCGGTGGTGTCCCGGTTGTCGGAAGCACATCTGCGCCAACTCGGCGGGCTGACCTACGCCGTCGTCTGCCTGATGCTCGTAATGGTGCTGACCCCCCTGGGATCGGACGCTGGCAAGGGGAACCAGTCGTGGCTGGCTCTCGGCCCGGTCAGCCTGCAGCCCTCGGAGTTCGCGAAGTTCGCGCTGGTCCTCATCGGGGCCAGCTACATGGCGTCGCGTCGAGACGAGATGGCGACGTCCAAAGGCGTGGGCATTTATCTTGCGCTGTATGGGGTCATCGGGTTGCTGGTCGTCGCTCAGGGAGACCTTGGGACGACGATGATCATCGGACTCATCATGTTGGCGCAGATGTGGGGATTCGGCGTGCCGAAACGTTATTTGGGCGCTCTCATCGGTCTGGGCCTGCTGGCGATCCTGATGCTCATCGCGATCACTCCCTACCGAGCTCAGCGCGTGCTGTCCTTCCTGCATCCTGACAATGGCGCGACGACCTCCCAGCAGCCGCTCTCGGCGATCTACGCCCTGGCGACCGGTGGCTGGTGGGGGGTCGGCATCGGTGCGTCCCGTCAGAAGTGGGGAGGACTCTACGACGGTGCGCAGAACGACTTCGTCTTCGCCGTCCTCGGTGAGGAGATGGGTCTGCTCGGCACCCTCGGCGTGATCCTGCTGTTTACCCTGCTCGTGTGGGCAGGAGTGAGGACGGCGATGCGCCAGGACTCTCTCTTCCGTCGTTCGGCCGCATCGACGGCCACCGCATGGATTGCGGCCCAGGCGATCATCAACATGTCTGTCTCACTGAATCTGTTGCCGGTCGTCGGCGTGCCGCTTCCTTTCATCTCTATCGGTGGATCGGCCTTGGTGTCGGTGTTGTTGGCGGTAGGCATCATCTTGGCGTGTGCCCGTACCGAGCCAGACGCTCGGCGCAGTACTGAGGCTTCCCGACGCACTGAGCCCGCCCGTGTGACGAGTGTCGTCGACGGAGGTAATCGTGGCTGATCTCGACGCCATATCCCATTCCCCCCGAGGAGTACCCATGGTGAACGTTGTTCTGGCTGGCGGAGGAACGGCTGGCCACACATCTCCCCTTATTGCCACCGCGAAGGCTCTGCAGGAGCGTGGCGTCACGGTCTCCTGCATCGGGACGCCGAAGGGTCTTGAGGGACGAGTGATCCCCGAGGCCGGTCTCGAGCTCGACATGATTCCTCCGGTGCCGCTGCCGCGCACGGTGAACGCGGATCTGTTCAAGGTTCCTGGTCGGTTGGCCGGAGCGGTACGGAAGGCAGGTGCGGTGCTCAAGCAGCGCCGGGCTGATGTGGTCGTTGGCTTCGGCGGTTACGTCTCGTTGCCTGCATACCTGGCTGCCAGGAAAGCCAGGATCCCCGTCGTCATTCACGAGCAGAACGCTGTTCCCGGGCTGGCGAACAAGATCGCCGCGCGGTTTGCGGTTTTCGTCGGTACGGCGTTCCCCGACACCCCGTTGCCGAAGGGCACCTTCGTCGGTATGCCGCTGCGCACGCAGATCACTGACCTGGCAGACTCCAGCGACGCGGATCGAGCCGGGCGTTGTGCCCGCGCTCGCGCCGATCTGGGACTGGACACCGACCGTCCCACCCTGCTTGTCTCCGGAGGATCTCAGGGAGCGGTCGCCATCAATGACGCCGTCGTCGCAGCACGTGACACCCTCCTTGCCGACGGTGTGCAAATCCTCCACGTCGTGGGCCCGAAGAACATCAAGGGCAACACCAAGATCGTTGATGAAACGACGGGAGCTGCCTGGCTGCCGGTCGGATATGTTGACGACATGGCCAGTGCGTACGCGGCTGCCGACCTGATGGTGGCTCGTTCCGGAGCTGGAACAGTGGTGGAGACCGCGACCGTCGGCCTGCCGACGATCTACGTTCCATTGCCACACGGCAATGGCGAACAGGCGCGCAATGCCACCTCGGCCGTTGACGCCGGGGCTGGTGTCGTCGTCACGAACGCGGAACTGGATGCCCAGCGGCTCCTCGCCGAGACCGCGCGTATCCATGACGCCGATGCGCTGACCAGAATGTCAGCTGCCGGACGGGGACTCATGCCTGCCCATGCCGCTGAGGAGATGGCGGCACGGGTGATCTCGGCCACCAATTCGAAGTGATCGACCCGACGACTGTTCGAGGAGAAAACTCATGTCATTGCGGGAACCTGTCGAGCTGCTCGGCCCCAGCACCATTGGGCCGGTTCACTTCATCGCCATCGGCGGAGCCGGAATGAGCGGTGTGGCGCGGATCTACCACGACATGGGAGTGGACGTTCGCGGCTCCGACCAGGTCGATTCAGCCAACCTGCGTGATCTGGCAGCTGCTGGGGTCCAGACCTGGGTGGGCCATGACCCTGCCCATCTGGCCGGGGCTCGCACGGTCGTGGTCTCCTCGGCGATCCGTCCTGACAATCCGGAGCTGGTGGAGGCCAATCGTCTCGGCCTGCGCGTCTGGCACCGCTCGGCCGCTCTGGCTGCCCTCATGTTGGGTCGTGAGGGTGTCTCGATCGCCGGTACCCATGGCAAGACGACGACCACCGGAATGGTCGCCACCATGCTCGATCATGCCGGAGCTGATCCGTCCTACGTCATCGGTTCACCGCTGGCATCCACCGGAGAGTCGGCCCACCTGGGTGGGGGGGAGGTCTTCGTCGTCGAGGCTGACGAGTCCGACGGCTCCTTCCTGCAGTACCCCAGCCAGATCGTCGTCGTCACCAATGTGGAAGCTGACCACCTCGACAACTGGGGCACCCCGCAGGCTTACTTCGATGGCTTCATCTCGATGGCAACCCGCCCCGAGGTGCGCTATGTCGTCACCAATGTCGATGATCCGGGGGCGGCCGAGCTGGCGGTTCGCCTGGAGAGCACCGGAACGGTCAAGGTGGTCACCTACGGTGAGTCGGAGCAGGCAGAGGTCCAGCTCGTCGACCTCGACCTGGAGGGCACGACGGCCTCGGCCACCCTCGTCCACGGGTCCACCCGGGGTCGCATCGAACTCCAGGTTCCCGGCCGCTACAACGTCTCCAACGCTGCTGCCGCCTACTGCGTCGGCTCCCTGCTGGGGATTGACCATGACGAACTCCTGACGGGAATTGGCGCCTTCACAGGTACCCTGCGGCGCTTCCAGCTGGTGGGATGCGTCGGTGACGTGGCAGTCTTCGACGATTACGCCCACCATCCGACCGAGCTGCGCGCCACTCTCGGGGCTGCTCGCCGCGCAGTGACCGGACAGGGGAGGGTCATCGCCTGTTTCCAGCCTCATCTGTTCTCCCGTACCCGGGACTTCGCCGAGGAGTTCGGCCAGGCCCTCACCCTGGCTGACCGCGTCATCGTCTCTGACGTGTACCCCGCCCGGGAGGACCCGATTCCTGGGGTCACGGGCGAGATGGTGCACGATGCGGTCATCGCGGCAGGTGGTGATTCCCGCTACGTTCCTGACAAGCAGGACCTCCCGGAGGCTCTTGCCGAAGAGGTGCGGCCCGGCGACCTCGTCATCACCCTGGGAGCTGGAGACGTCACCTTGGTGGGTCCAGTTCTGGTGGGATTGCTGGAGGACAAGTCCTGATGCCGGTTTCCGACATCAACGTTGCCATCGAGTTGCGACGCCGACGCCGCCGACGTCGCAACCAGATCATCGCAGGAATCGTCGCTGCGGTGGTGGTCCTCATCCTGGTGGCGATCTGGGTGGTGCGCAGTTCCTCCGTGTTCAGCGTCGACACCGTCGAGGTTCACGGAACGCATCTGGTCACGGTCTCCCAGGTCGAGCAGGCCGCCAAGGTGCAGAAAGGCCAGCCCCTGGCGCGGGTCAACACTGACGAGGTCGTTGCTCGCGTCACCTCGATGGACATCGTCCACCAGGCTGAGGTGCACCGGAAGTGGCCTCACACCCTCGTCATCGACGTCACCGAGTTGAAGGTCTCGTATCAGGTGAAGACTCCTGGGGGATACCTGTGGATTGACCCCACCGGGGCGATCTTCAACCGGACGGCCAAGCCGACCCCGAAGGTGGTGTGGGCCACGACGTCGTCGGGCAATCGTGCCCTGCTGCGCGACGTCGCAACCGTGGCTGATTCCTTCCCCGTCGAGCTGAGGCGACAGGTCGACCACGTCGAGGCCAAGTCTCGTGACGCCATCGTCGTGGTGTTGTCCGGTAAGCGGACGGTGGTGTGGGGATCGGCGGATCAGTCCGAGCTCAAGGGCAAGGTCACCGCCGCGATGCTCAATGTCAAGGCAACCCGTTTCGACGTCTCATCCCCGGAGCATCCGACCTCTCGGTGAGCAGTCTCAAGCCGGGGTTGAGGGTCGAGGTCAAGGTGGCCTACGGCGTTGGACACCCCTCTGACGTGCTCATACCCTTGCCCTAGACCGGTCCGTCAGACAAGAGTGAGGCAGAACTCCAGTGGCTATTCCATCCCAGAACTACCTCGCCGTGATCAAGGTCGTGGGGGTAGGCGGTGGCGGCTGCAATGCCGTTAACCGCATGATCGAGGCGGGACTCAAGGGAGTTGAGTTCCTCGCCGTCAACACCGATGCCCAGGCCCTCCTCACGAGCGATGCCGACGTCAAACTCGACATCGGCAGGGACCTCACCCGAGGACTGGGTGCAGGTGCGGACCCTGACAAGGGACGTCAGGCTGCCGAGGATCACGCTGACGAGATCGAGGAGTCCCTCAAGGGCGCCGACATGGTCTTCGTCACCGCCGGTGAGGGCGGTGGGACTGGCACAGGTGCTGCTCCCGTCGTCGCCAAGATTGCTCGTTCCCTCGGGGCCCTGACCATTGGTGTCGTGACCCGCCCGTTCTCCTTCGAGGGCCACCGCCGTTCGTCCCAGGCCGAGTCCGGTATCGGCAATCTGCGCGACGAGGTCGACACCCTCATCGTCATTCCCAACGACAAGTTGTTGGATATGACGGACCAGCAGATCGCCATCCTGGACGCCTTCAAACAGGCCGACCAGGTGCTGATGCAAGGTGTTTCCGGCATTACCGACCTCATCACGACGCCGGGTCAGATCAACTTGGACTTCGCCGACGTCAAGTCGGTCATGTCGAACGCCGGATCGGCCCTCATGGGCATCGGACGTGCCTCTGGCGAGGACCGCGCCCGTGCTGCCGCCGAGATGGCCATCTCGTCCCCGCTGCTCGAGGTGTCCATCGACGGTGCTCGCGGCGTACTGCTGTCCATCGCCGGTGGCTCCGACCTCGGTCTGTTCGAGGTCGCCAGTGCGGCCAATCTCATCGAGGCCGCCGCTCACGACGAGGCCAACATCATCTTCGGCACCATCATCGACGATGCCCTCGGCGATGAGGTGCGCGTCACGGTTATCGCGGCCGGGTTCGAGAATGGCCAGCCCACCAGCACCAAGCAACCTGGCATCAGCCAGCGTCCGGCCTCCCGTCCGGCAATGAGCAATCGTTCCTCGGCAGGAGTCTTTGGTACCGGGGCAGCCCCGTCCGGATCTGCCTCCAGCGCGAACCGTCAGGGCGGCGGCAACCAGCAGCCGACCCCGATTCGTCCGCAGACCCAGGGCAGCCCGTTCGGTCATCGTCCCTCCCAGCCGGAGCAGTTGAACCAGCCGGTCCAGCAGCAGGACGAGCGTCCGCAGGTCGATGAGCCCGAGGATGATCTGGATATCCCCGACTTCTTGAAGTGACGTGCTGAGATTCGTCATCGACCCCGACGCCAACAATGGCGTTGGGGTCGCCTTCACGGATCGCGTCGACCCTGCCGGCCGGGGCCTGGGGGGTCACGGTTTTGACGGGTTCAATCTCGGACGCACTGACGAGGATCCCGCCGTTCTCGAGCACCTGGAGGCGCTGCGTGCCCGCCTCGGTCTTGGTCCGGTGATGGTCTGTCATCAGGTGCACGGCAAGGACGTGTGGCGAGTCGGGGCTGACGACGTCGGGGGGTGGACTCCGCAACGCTATCTTGGAGACCGCGTCGCAGGCCAGCGGAAACTCCCCGTCGCTGATGCCATGGTCACCGTCCTCCCCGGGGTCGCACTGGCCATTCGGGTCGCCGATTGCATGCCCGTCGTGCTGGCTGACCCGAAAACTGGTGTCATCGGGGTTGCTCACGCCGGTCGAGTGGGATTCCTGGCGGGGGTCCTTCCGGCCACCGTCAGCGCCATGCGAGACATGGGAGCCACTGACCTGCTGGCATGGGTGGGGCCTCATATTTGCGGCAACTGTTATGAGGTCCCCGCTGACATGGCAGAGCAGGTGTGGGCCGAGTACCCGGCAACCCGGGCCGTGACTCGTCGAGGGACTCCGGCCCTTGATTTGGGTGCCGGCGCCCTGGTCCAGCTGGAGTCCCTGGGCGTGGCAGCAGTCGGGCTTGACCCATGTACTTTTGAGGGACAAGATCTGTTCTCCCACCGGAGGGATCACGGTGCGGGACGTCTTGCCGGCCTGGTGTGGAGGACTTCCAACCCTCGGTGAGGACGGATCGCGCCGGTCCATGATGTGTCAGCAGTTCGCGTGTCTCGTCAAACCGTGGCAATATCCGTGGCAGGCTTGAATGGTGAGATCCCCGTCTTGGGGACGCACCCACGAGAAGGAGCTCCAGATGGCAGGAATCGGCAGGAAGATCGCCTCGTACGTCGGAATTGTCGACGATCGTCGCTACGACGAGGAGGATCTTCCGGACGAGGAGCTCACCACGGAGGTCTACTCCGACGACGGGTACGAGCCATCTTCGGAGGTGACCCAGTTGCATCATCACGACTCCACCGGGCAGCGCGGCAGGGAACACAAGGCGGTCCAGCAGCGTCGCCCGGAACTCGAGGAGCCGAGCATCGCCGACATCAACCGCATCCTGACCGTCCATCCGCGCAATTACAACGAGGCTCGGACGATTGGCGAGCAGTTCCGTGACGGCATTCCCGTCATCATGAACCTCACCGAGATGGACGACGCCGACGCTAAGCGCCTGGTCGATTTCGCTGCCGGTCTCATCTTCGGTCTGCGCGGAACCATCGAGCGGGTGACGAGCAAGGTCTTCCTGCTGTGCCCGCGCAATGTCAATGTCACCCCGGAGGACAAGGCCCGCATCGCCAGTGGCGGGTTCTTCAACCAGTCTTGACGGAGTCAGCCATGATCCTAGCCGGGACCATTCTCACGTGGCTCATTCAGATTTACACGGTGTTGCTCATCGTGCGGATGCTCATGTCTTGGGTGCCGTTGCTGGTGCGCGATTTCGAGCCGCACGGCGCATTGGCAGTGGTGTTTGAGATCGTCTACACGATCACGGATCCGCCGATCAAGTTCTTTGATCGACTTGTGCCGCCGGTGAGGTTCGGCAATGTCGGATTCTCGGTTGGGTTCATCATCGTTTTCGTCCTGCTGGCTGTCCTTCAGAGGCTGGTTGTCGCCCTCTTCTGGTGAGGGGGTTGGCCATACCCCGAAGGTGAGGTTGAGCCTCCCGAGTGACGCGAGCGCCGCGGTGGAGTAACCTTGTCGGCATCTCGTGTCCACCCCGGACCATACGGTCCGCCTCACGGGTCCTGACTGTTCCCGACATCTTGGAGTGCACAATGACGCTGACCCTCGAAGAGGTGCGCAAGGTTCGTTTCCCGATGGTCAAACGCCCCGGCGAGGGCTACCGCGCCATTGAAGTCGATGATTTCGTCGACAAGGTTGAAGCGGCGTTCATGACCCTCACCGACGAGAATGAGCGTCTCAAGGCCCAGGTCGAGGCCCTTAGGTCCGGCGACCAGGGTGAGCAGAAGGCCGATCAGGAGCTCGTCGACGAGAACGAGCACCTCCGTGCCCAGATCGAGGAGCTGCGCTCCCAACAGAATGATCGTCCGGCGGTTGATTCCGGTGAGGTCGATCGTGCCAAGGCCGCCCAGCAGGAGGCCGAGAACCGCGCCCACCAGATCGAGCAGGAGAAGGCTTCCCTGCAGTCCGAGATCGAGGAGCTGCGTCGGGCCACCCAGCGCCCGGGCCAGGACATCGACCCGGCCGAGGTTGCCCGCCTGCGCAGCGAGAACGAGCGTCTTGGCGCCCAGCTGCGTGATGCCCAGGCCCTTGCCTCCCGTAGCCGTACTTCCTCGGTCGCCCAACAGCAGCCGACGACCACCGAGGATGGCGTCCAGAAGCTTGTCGTGACCACCAGCGCTGAAGCCTCTCCGGCCGTGGTCCGCATGGTTGAGCTGGCCCTCGCCGACGCCGAGCGTGTCGTCCACGAGGCTGAGCAGGAAGCCGGTCGCAAGGTTCAGGCTGCCGAGACCAAGGCTCACGAGCTCACCGTCGATGCCCAGACCCGTGCCGAGCGCATCGAGTCCAGCGCCCGCGTCAATGCCGAGAAGATGACCTCGGACGCCAAGAGCAACGCTGACAAGGTCAATGCCGATGCCCAGACCCGCCGCACCGAGCTCTTCCGCGAGCTCGAGGCCGAGCGTGACACCTTGGCAGGCAATGTCGACCACCTGCGCTCCTTCGAGGCGAGCTACCGCGATGCCCTCACCTCCCACCTGCGTGCTCAGGCTGACAACCTGGAGAATGGTGTCTTCGAGCCCGCCGAGCTGCCCGAGCTGCTCAAGTCGGAGAACCGCGTTGCTCCGGGTGATTCCTCCACCCCGCGTCTCGACGCTCTCATTGGCCGCGGCCAGCAGCAGAACTGACGCGACACACTTTCTAAGACACCGTGCCCCGGTCATGTGACCGGGGCACGGCGTCGTTCATCTGGTGGCCAACCTCGGAGCCGGCGACGAGGATGACGGGTGAGTGGCATGGGTGTAATGTCTGCCCACAGTTCATGTACCTCCCACGTAGGTGATGACATGAGCGGCACACACCACCAAGCCGGGGACGATCCCCGCATGACGATGGAGAGTTCCATGTCAGATCATGATGCCGAGGCCATCGCCGCCTCCCTGCCGGTGCGCGACGGCGATGAGCCATGGACGGCCGATGAGGTTCGCGAGATCATCGACGCCCTGGAGTCGGATGTCCACAGGATGGGTACCGCCCTCGCCAAGGCCGAGAATGACCTTGCCGATCTCATGAAGCAGGGCAACGACGGTGCCGGCATGGACACCATCGACGTTGGTTCCTCCCAGTTCGAGCGTGACCAGGAGATCTCCGTTACCCGCAACGCCCGTGCCGTCTACGACCAGTCGAAGCTCGCTCTCCAGCTGCTCGACGAGGGTACCTGGGGTACCTGCGAGTCCTGTGGCAAGGCCGTTGGAAAGGCTCGTCTGCAGGCCTTCCCGCGAGCCACCATGTGCGTCAAGTGCAAGCAGCGCGAAGAGCGCCGGTGATCTCTCCCACTGATCCGACTACGCTGACAGGAGCGCAGCTCAGGCGTTGGCGTCTGGTGATGGTCGTCATCGCGGTGGCTGGCTATGGCCTTGACCAATGGACCAAGGCGAAGGCCGTCGCTCATCTTGATCCCGACGATCCGCCGAGCTGGTTTGGCGGTTTCTTCACGCTGCGGTTGTTGCGTAATCCTGGTGCTGCCTTTTCCATGGGATCGACGGCGACCGTCCTCATCAGCCTCTTTGCCATCGCGATGCTCATCGTCGTGTGTGCGTGGGGGGTCCCGAAGGCTCGTCATCGTTGGTCCCTCATCGCTTGCGGAATGCTCATTGCTGGTATCTGCGGGAACCTCACCGATCGCATCTTCCGGGAGCCTGGGCCATTGCGTGGCCATGTCGTCGACTTCATCAGCCTGCCGCATTTCGCGGTCTTCAACGTCGCAGACATCTTCATCACCGGTACGGCGATCCTCGTCGTGCTGGTGTCGATCTTCGGCCGCCACGACGGTGAAGGCCATGCGACGGATGACAATGTACGAGGGGAGCGCGACGAGAAGGAGGAGATGTGAGCGTCCTGCTGGTACCTGATGGTCTTGACGGAGAGAGGGTTGATGTCGCTGCTGCTCGGATGAGCGGGGTGTCGCGATCCCGGATTGCCGATCTCATCGAGGAAGGGTTGGTCTTCCTGGACGGGCAGAAGGTGTCCCGGGCGTCTGTTCGCGTCGCCATGGGACAGATGCTCGACATCGATCTGTCGGATCCCGTCGCCACCCCGTCGATCACCCCTCAGATCGTCGAGGGGATGAGAATCGTTCACGATGACTCTGACATCGTCGTCGTTGACAAGCCGGCTGGTGTGGTCGCTCACCCGTCTCTGGGTTGGGATGGTCCCAGCGTCGTCGAGCATCTGGCGGCCGCTGGATTCGCGATCTCCACGAGTGGGGCGCCGGAGCGTCAGGGCATCGTGCAGCGCCTCGACGTCGGAACCTCCGGTCTTATGGTGGTCGCCAAAAGTGAGCACGCCTACACCTTGTTGAAGCAGGCCTTTCGGGACCGAACCGTCGACAAGGTGTATCTCGCCCTTGTCCAGGGACATCCCGATCCGTTCACGGGAACGATCGATGCCCCCATCGGTCGTGATCATCGTCACGACTGGAAGATGGCGATCGTCGACGGCGGGCGTCACTCCGTCACTCACTACGAGACGATCGAGGCCTTCCGTCACGCGACCCTGCTCAAGGTGCATCTCGAGACCGGTCGAACCCACCAGATCCGGGTGCACATGGCAGCCGTCAAACATCCCTGCTGTGGAGATCCGCTTTACGGGTGTGATCCGGTGCTGGCCAAGGAACTGGGGCTGGAGCGGCAGTGGTTGCATGCCGCGGAACTGTCATTCACCCATCCAGGACGTGGCGAATGGGTGACGTTCCGCTCGGACCCGTCCGAGGATCTTCAGCACGCGCTGGATGTGGTGAGGCAAGCCTGAACAGTCGCTCAGTCGGCTGTGGTCATCCGTGCATCATGGATGAACGTCTGGTGTACATCCGGCGCTGAGAGGCTCATTGAGTCGGGTCCCCTCCATGTCGGGCGGTATCGTGAGAGGTGTGCGTAGAGCTAAGATTGTGAACACCCTTGGACCCGCTGTGTCCAGCCATGACGCCATGAAGGAGCTCATGGAGGCTGGCATGAACATCGCCCGCCTCAACATGAGCCACGGCGACTACTCCGAACACCAGGAGCGTCTTGACCTGGTTCGCTCGGTTTCGAAGGAGCTCGGGCTCAACGTGGCAGCCCTGGCCGACCTGCAGGGCCCGAAGATCCGTACCGGCCTGTTCGAGAAGGCCGAGGGAGAGTCGAACGGCAAGATCGACCTTGAGATTGGTGACAAGTTCACCATCACCACCGATGACATCATGGGCAACCAGGAGCGCGTCTCCACCACCTTCAAGGGACTGCCCGAGGACTGCAAGGCTGGTGACGTCATCCTCATCGACGACGGCAAGACCGTCCTGCAGGTTGACTCCGTCAGCGGCAACGACGTCAACTGCCACTGCACCGTCGCCGGCCCGGTCGGTGACCACAAGGGCATCAACCTTCCCGGTGTCGCCGTGTCCATCCCGGCCCTGACCGAGAAGGACGAGGAGAACCTGCGCTGGGCACTCAAGGCCGGCATCGATCTCGTCGCCCTGTCCTTTGTCCGTCACGGTTCCGACATCGACCGCGTCCACGAGATCATGGATGAGGAGGGACGCACCGTCCCAGTCATCGCCAAGCTCGAGAAGCCGCAGGCCATCGAGAACCTCGACGAGATCATCGACGCCTTCGACGCAGTCATGGTTGCCCGTGGCGACATGGCCGTTGAGTGCCCGCTCGAGGAGGTCCCGCTGATCCAGAAGCAGATCATCGAGAAAGCTCGTCTGCAGGCCAAGCCCGCTATCGTGGCCACCCAGATGCTCGAGTCGATGATCCACGCTCCCCGTCCGACTCGCGCTGAGGCTGCCGACGTGGCCAACGCCATCCTGGACGGTGCCGACGGCGTCATGACCTCCGCTGAGACCAGCGTTGGCGACTTCCCGGGCGAGACCGTTCGCACCATGGCCAAGATCGTGGAGTCCACCGAGGCTCACGGCCTGGACAAGATCGCCAAGATCGACTGGGACCCGCACACCACCGGCGGCATCATGTCGAAGGCTGCTGCCGAGATCGCCGAACGTGCCGAGGCCAAGTTCATCGTGGCCTTCACCAAGTTCGGTGACACCGCTCGCCGTATCGCCCGTCTGCGTCCGAGCACCCCGCTCATCGTCTTCACCCCTGATGAGACCACCACCAAGGATCTCGCCTGGGTGTGGGGTGCCCACGCCGTCGTCACCCCGGTCTTCAAGACCGCTGAGGAGCTGTACCGCTGGGTCAACGCCTACCTGCGTGACAAGGGCTTCGTGCCGGTCGGCGACCGCGTCGTCGTGCTGTCCGGCTCCCCGATGGACATCCCCGGCAAGACCAATGATCTGCGCATCCTTCGCATCAAGGAGGACGACTGATCGCGGTTGAACCTCGATTGTCGCGACGTCCCTCACCCCTTCTGGGGCGGGGGACGTCGCCCTTTTCAGGACGGGGAGAGCGACTTCGTCCGCACCTCGGAAGGATTCGACGAGGTGGGGGACGGGGCTGGTAAAGTCCGTGACGGCGATGGATCCCGCCTGGCCGATGCCGAACTGCCGATCTGGCTGATGGTTCCTGCCCCGTCATGCGTGGGTGGGAGTCTGCCCTCGCACCAATGAATGAGCGAGATGACGATGGATCCCGTGCAGTCGCGTGGCCTCCAATGCGGAGGATGGTCATGAGTGGACACATGGCGGCGAAAGATGGCGCAGTGCCTCAGCCGCACCCCTCCCGAATGGTCGAGTTCCGCGGTCACCCCATCGTCGTCGCGGTGGTTCCGGGGCAATCGAGTCTGGTGGCCCTGACGGCTGCCTCACTGGCCCGTGCAACCAAGGCCTCCCAAATTGTCTTCGCCCACGTTGATCAGCGGCGCTGTGTCGTCGAGGAGAACACAGATGGGTCGGTGGTGTCCGTACCCATCGACCCGGACGCCATGGATGGTGACGCTGAGACCCTCCGTCAGCGTCTGACCGAGGAAATCTCGACAGCCTTGGGAGACTGCGATGTCCCGTGGTGGCTGGAATACCTTGCTGGTCGGCCAGATCGTGCCTTGACCCACCTCGCTCGAGCCATTGACGCCGCGGCCTTCGTCGTGGGAGCCAGAACGCATCGCCGGCGTCGGGTCCAGGAATTCGTGAGTGGATCGATTGCGACCAATCTGTCCCACCATCAGCACCGCCCGGTACTTGTGGTGCCCACCGCCGTCGTCGACTGGAAGGATTCCTCGCCATGGCAGTGAGATCGGGATTTCTCGATCGTCGTCCGGTACTGGTGGGGTTGGTCTTCCTGGGGGGATGCCTGGGCACCCTCATGCGAGCCGAAATAGCCCACGCCTGGCCGGCTCCTGCCGACGGTGTGCCCTGGGCGACCCTGGTGACCAATCTCGTCGGGGCCTTCGTGCTCGCGACCCTGCTCGAAGTTCTCGTCCATGCCGGCCCTGACGAGGGGATTCGCCGAGCGGTTCGGCTCTGCCTTGGCACCGGTCTGCTTGGCGGGTTCACGACCTATTCCACCCTCGCAGTGGAGTCCGGGCAGCGTGTCATGTCTGGGTACTGGCTGTTGGGCATTGCCTACCTCTTGACGAGTGTCGCGGCAGGTGCCTTCCTGGCCTGGGCCATGATCACCACGGTGCGTGCTGCAGTTCGCAGGAGGTCGTCATGACGATGCTGTGGATCTGCCTGGCTGGTGGCCTTGGTGCGGTCACGAGGTTCGTGCTTGACTCGCGCGTCAACTCTCGTTTCCCGGCCCCAGTGCCGGTGGGAACCCTCGTCATCAATGTGCTGGGATCCCTGCTGTTGGGATTCATCATCGCGGTGGCTCTCAACCATGTGGGATTCTCACAGAGTCTCAAGGGTCCGCTGGGAACCGGATTCTGCGGTGGCTTCACGACTTTCAGCACGGCGTCAGTGGAGACCTCGCGCACCGCGTCCAGCCGTGGGATGAGCGTGGGAGCTCTGCACTGTCTGGGGATGGCCATTGCGGGAGCGCTGGCAGCGATCCTGGGCCTGTCCCTGGGATCACTGGTGTAAGCCGACGGTGCCCGAGAGGGGAGTCGAACCCCTACGCCCGCAAGGACAGCGCATTTTGAGTGCGCCGCGTCTACCATTCCGCCACTCGGGCCGGCTCGCCTATTGTGCCACAGTTGCGCCGGTATGCCGATTTTGCGGCCACTGGGTGTTGCCGCTGATCGACCATTCGGTCGTCACTGAGGGAAATGCCGTTACGATCGGGCACGCCTGCAGGTGCGTCAAGGCCTGTCAACCATTAGGATTGAATCGAGTTGTCAACGATCGACATGCAAGGAACCACCGTGAGCAAGCCACAGGACCCCACCCGGTCAACCTCTGATTCGGGGGTGGAGAAGGAACATCCACGCGTCGTGGTGGCCGAGGACGAGGCTCTCATCCGCCTTGATCTCGTCGAGCTTCTCGAGGAGCATGGTTACGAGATCGTCGGCCAGGCCAGTGACGGCGAAGAGGCTGTCCGTCTCGCCAATGAGCTCGAACCTGACTTGGTCGTCATGGACGTCAAGATGCCGAAGATGGACGGCATCACCGCAGCCGACAAGATCGCCGAGGACCGCATCTGTGCGGTCGTCATGCTGACCGCCTTCTCCCAGCGCGACCTCATCAAACGTGCCAAGGAGGCCGGTGCGATGGCCTACGTCGTCAAGCCCTTCGATGCCTCGGACGTCATTCCGGCCATCGAGATCGCCATGGCCCGCTTTGCCGAGATCCGCGGCGTGGAGGACGAGGTCATGGACCTGGAGGAGCGTCTGGAATCGCGCAAGATCGTCGACCAAGCCAAGGGCATCCTGCAGACCAGCCTTGATCTCACCGAGCCGGAGGCCTTCCGGTGGATCCAGAAGACCGCCATGGACCTGCGCAAGTCGATGCGCGAGGTGGCTCAGGGAGTCATTGACCACGCCGAGAACGAGAAGTGATCTCGGCGCAGCCCCATTCTCAGATGACCTGACAGGTCATCCTTCCAACAGCACAGATACGGCCCTCATTGTCGACAATCTCGACGGTGTGGGTCGTTGTGTGTCTGCCCAGATGCACCGCCGTCGCGGTCGCGATGACCTGATGGCCGTGGGGTGGGCGCAGATGCGATACCGAGAGTTCAGTACCGACGGCAGAATGCTCGAAGGTGCGCGCGTGGGCTATGGCAGCCAGGGAGCCGGCTGTCTCCACGAGGACGCCAGAGCCGCCGCCGTGCCACAGACCCATGGGCTGGGTGTTGCCGTCGAGCGGTGCGGTGACGACACAGCGGGTGGGAGAGATCTCACGTACCTTGACGCCGAGTTTGTCGTCAAGGGGGCTGACGAGCTCGGCCAGCCACTCGGGAAGCGGATGTTCAGGGATGGAATAGCTCACAGGTGAAGCATGCCACCGTTTGCCATGTCGATCCCTCAAGACTGTCCGCGGTGTCCTCTAAAGTCGAGGACATGAGCGAGACGACGCAGCCCACCCTCATGGTCCTCGATGGGCATTCCATGGCCTTCCGGGCTTTCTATGCCTTGCCGGTGGAGAACTTCATCACCTCGACGGGCCAGCACACCAATGCGGTGCACGGTTTTGTCGCCATGCTCATCAACCTGCTGCGTAACGAGAAGCCCACGCACATCGCGGTGGCGTGGGACCTTGCCGGTGGTACCTTCCGAACTACTGAGTACCCCGAGTACAAGGCGGGACGAGCCGCCACTCCGCCGGAATTCCCCGGCCAGATCGACCTCATCAAGGAGGTCCTCGACGCCCTCCACATCGTTCATCTGTCCAAGAAGAACTACGAGGCCGATGACATTCTCGCCACCCTGTCCACCCGGGCGACCGCTGAGGGGTTCAAGTCCTTGCTCGTCTCGGGGGACCGGGACGCCATGCAGCTCGTCAATGACCAGGTGACGGTGCTCTATCCGCGCAAGGGTGTCTCGGACCTCGCCCGCATGACACCGGAAGGCGTCGAGGAGAAGTATCTCGTGCCCCCCGCCCGTTACCCCGAGCTGGCGGCCTTGGTGGGGGAGAGCGCTGACCATCTTCCCGGCGTTCCCGGGGTTGGCCCCAAGACGGCTGTGAAGTGGCTCAACGCCTATGACGGTCTGGAGAACCTCATTCGTGAGGCTGACACCGTCAGGGGCAAGGCGGGCCAATCCTTCCGTGACCATCTCGACGACGTCATTCGTAACCGCAAACTCAACGCCCTGGTCCGTGACCTCGACCTTGACGTCACCCTGGCCGACCTTGCTCGTCAGGCCTGGGATCCCAAGGCCACCCGCGCGGTCTTCGACACCCTCGAGTTCCGTACCCTGTGGGATCGTGTGCGTGTGCTGGCATCCGAGTCGGATGCCGACGAGGTCGTCGAGATCGACGAGACCCTTGACGTCTCCGGCGCGGCGCTCGAGCCGGGCACCTTGGGAGACTGGCTCTCCACGGTGGAAGGCCGGATCGGTGTTGACGTCACGGGCACCTGGGGCAGTGGGGCCGGTGACGTGGAGGCCGTGGCGTTGGGAGCCGGAGACGGCACTGCGGTGTGGTTCGACACAGCTGATCTCGGCCCGGGTGACGAGAAGGCCTTTGCACAATGGCTCGCAGACGAGGCCCATGCGAAGGCGATGCATTCGGCCAAGGGCCCGGTGGAGGCGTTGGCCGAGCGCGGCTGGGAGGTCAATGGGCTCACCTGCGACACCGAGCTTGCCTCGTACCTGCTGCACCCGGATCGCCGCACCCACAAGTTCGACGACGCGGTGCGCACCCACCTCAACGTCACCTTGGGTGAGGAGGAGGACCAGTCCGACCAAGGGATGCTCGACTTCGGGGACGACCGGTCCGCTGAAACCATGGAGGGGGCGGTGGCGGTCACCAAGCTGGCCGACGTCATGGAGAAGGAGGTCGAGGCTCGCGGCGGGTCCGAGCTGCTCCACGACGTCGAGATGAGGGTGCAGCGGTGCCTCATCTCGATGGAGCGGGCCGGCATCGCCGTCGACGCCGACGTTCTGGAAGGGCTGCGATCCGAATTCGACGAGCGTGTCACTCGCGCCCAGGAGGCTGCCTGGGAGGCGGCTGGTGAGAAGATCAATCTGTCCTCTCCCAAGCAGTTGCAGGGGATACTCTTCGACAAGCTCGACATGCCGAAGACCCGGCGCACCAAGTCCGGATACACCACCGACGCCGATGCGCTGGCTGGTCTGTACGAGAAGACCGAGCATCCCTTCCTGGCCCATCTGCTGGAGCATCGCGATGCCATCAAGTTGCGTCAGACCGTCGACGGACTGCTCAAGGAAGTTCGTGACGACGGCCGGGTCCACACCACTTACATGCAGACGATCGCCGCGACCGGACGCCTGTCGAGCAAGGATCCGAACCTGCAGAACATTCCCATGCGCACCGAGGAGGGACGACGCATTCGGGAAGGATTCGTCGTCGGTGAGGGGTATGAGTCCCTCATGAGTGCCGACTATTCCCAGATTGAGATGCGGATCATGGCTCATGTCTCGGGGGATCAGTCCCTCATCGACGCCTTCCGGTCTGGGCAGGATTTCCATACGGTGACGGCCTCGCACGTCTTCGGAGTGGCTCCTGAGGATGTCAGTGTCGCCCAACGTTCCAAGATCAAGGCCATGAACTACGGTCTGGCCTACGGTCTGAGCGCCTATGGGCTGTCCAACCAGCTCAAGGTGAGCGTCGGCGAGGCCAAGGAACTCATGGCTGATTACTTCAGCATCTTCGGGAAGGTCCACGAATATCTCGAGGAGGTCGTCGACCAGGCCCGTCATCAGGGATACACCGAGACCCTGCTGGGACGCCGTCGCTACCTTCCCGACCTCACCTCGACCAATCGCCAGCGTCGCGAGATGGCGGAACGCGCCGCCCTCAACGCACCCATCCAGGGATCGGCCGCAGATCTCATCAAGCTCGCCATGCTCGCCACCGACGAGAAACTTGACGAGGCTGGTCTGACGAGTCGCGTCCTGCTGCAGGTCCATGACGAGCTTATCCTCGAGGTCGCCAATGGCGAGGAGAAGAGGGTCCGCGAGATCGTCACCGACGCGATGGTCCACGCCATGGAATTGTCAGTGCCGCTGGCGGTGTCGATTGGCGTCGGACGGTCGTGGTTCGACGCTGCGCACTGAACCCCGCCAACGAGATGAGGGGCATCCCAACCGGGACGCCCCTCATCTCGTCATCAGTTGTGACGATCACCCCATGTCGAACCAGACTGAGCCGGAGTAGGTGACTTCGGTGCCATCGACGGTGATGGTTCGGGTTTCGGTAGTAGCGGTGAGAGGCATCTGAACTCCCGGCGTTGCAACGGCGATGTGGTACGCAGTGCAGTGGACTGTACCTATTCAGAGATCGTTCTGGGAGAGAAAAAGAGATATTTCTCTCATTGTTGGTTGCCGGGGGGTTGAGGAGTCATCAGAACCCGAGGGGCGCCTGCGCCCGATACGCAACTGGCCCGGCCGATGTCGGCCGGGCCAGCAGGGCTTACGAATCACTGATCATGCCGGGGCATACTCCACCATGCGCTCGGCAAGGACCGAGAGCACGTGACGCCACGGCTTTCCAGTGGCTCGTTCCATCCCGAGCTCGCAGGTGCGGTTCGCCGACAGGTAGAGGTCGAAGTCTTGTGCAACCAGCTCGGCTACCTCCCGTCGGGTGGCCGATTCGGTGAGTTCGGGATGCAACATGCCACGATCACCGGCGAATCCGCAGCAACCCCACGCATCTGCCACGGTGACCTCGTCAGCCACCGCTTCGGCGCAACGCTTGAGGGCGTCATTCCAGCCCATCCGGGTTGAGGAGCAGGTGGGGTGAAGGGCTGCCCGGCCCACCTTGGGAAGGGGCGGCATGATCGGCAGCACCTCGTCGGCGACGTACTGGACGGCGTCAACGACGTGGATGCCCGTGACTCCCTCGTACTCAAGCTCATGCACGAACCCTTCCGAGCAGCTGACGGCGTCGGAGACGACTGTCAATTCGCCATCCCTGGTGGCCCGACGCATGACGTCGACGACACGACGCCGCATCGTTGCGTACCCCTCCGTCATTCCCTTGGACTTCCATGGCGTGCCACAGCACAGCGAATTGATGCCCTCGGGGACCGTCACGCCAATGCCAGCCGCAGTGAGCAGCGCAATGATCGAGAACTCCGTGGTCTGCTCGCCCGGTACCGCGCCACCGAACATGGTGTTGACGCAGGCCGGCAGGTAGACGACTTCCGGTCGTCCTCTTGGTGCGCTGCGATGTCCAGAACTGCGTCGGTGCCCGCCACCAGGTAGCTCGTCGGACACCTTTGGGATTCGGTCGGCTCCCAGCACAGCGCGTGCCGCACCGGTGAGCACATTGGTGGCGGACGCCGGGATCGGCTTGATTGCGGACATTCCGGCGCTCGCCGCGGTGACGAAGGGATTCCATCCCTTGGCGGCCAGGTCCCAGGTGGTTTGCCAAGCAGCTGGATTCTGTTCGGTTCGCAGGCGGCGAACCAGGTCTCCGGTGTTGATGTGCAGTGGACAGTTCGTCTCGCACATCCCGTCGACGGCACAGGTCTGCACCACCGGGTAGGTGGCGCGCTGCTCGAGATCTGCAGCCAGCTCCTCGTCGCCGTCGTCGCGGGCCTGGGCGATGGCCCGTTGCATGACGATGCGTTGGCGAGGAGTCACGGTGAGATCGCGGGACGGGCAGACCGGCTCGCAGTATCCACACTCGACGCAGCGATCGACCTCTTCCTGGACGGTCGGGGTGAGCTTGACCTCCTTGAGGTGCAGCTTGGGGTCGTCGGTGATGATGCTGCCGCGGTTGAGTACACCCGTCGGATCCACTGATTCCTTGACCTGCCGCATGATCCGGTAGAGATCGGGGCCGTACTGACGCTCCACGAAAGGGGCCATGATCCGTCCCGTGCCGTGCTCGGCCTTGAGGGTGCCGTGGGCATCGAGGACGAGGGTGACCATGTCCTCGGTGAATCGTTCGTAACGATCCAGCCCCTTCTTCTCCCGGAAGTCCTCGAGGACCAAGAAGTGGATGTTTCCGTCCTTGGCATGGCCGAAGATGACCGACTCCGGGTAGTTGTGCTCGCCGAAGAGCTGCTGTAGGTCTCCGCACACCCCGGCGAGGGTCTCGACGGGGACGGCAATGTCCTCCAGCAGTGCTGTCTGGCCAGATGGTCGGGTGCCGGCAATTTTGGCGTAGAGGCCATTGCGCAGGGTCCAGATCGGGCCGCGGACGGCGGGATCGTCGGTGAAGGTGGGCTCGTTGACGAGGTCAAGACCGGAGATAACGGAGTTGCCAGCCTCGATGGCTTCCTTGCGGGACTGATCGTCGGGGCAGTGGTACTCGACGAGGAGAGCAGCGTCTCCGCTTCCGGGGGCTGGCGGGATGATGTGGCCGTTGGCTGGGTCGTCGCGACATAGCTGAAGGGACGAGGAGTCCATCAGCTCGGTGACGGTGACACCGGATTCCACCAGGGCGGGAAGGGCCTTGGTTGCGGAGTCAAGGGTCGGGAAGTGGAGGAGGGCTGTGGCCAGTTTCGGCATGATCTGCACCGTGTTCATGACAGCCGATGAGATGAACCCGAGTGTGCCCTCGGAGCCGATCATGAGGTGGGAGAGGATCTGGGCGGGGGTGTCGTAGTCGAGGAAGGCGTTGAGCCCATACCCCATGGTGTTCTTGCGAGAGAACTGGAAGGCAATCTCATCAGCGCGGGCCTTCTCTCGGCACTGATCGCGCAACGCCAGCAAGGTTTCCACGAGTTCTGGCTCGTCGTGGGCCAATTTGTCCTCGCACTGTGGTTCCGAGGTGTTGACGACAGTCCCCGAGGCCAGCACGAAGACCATGGAATCCAGAGTTCGGTAGGAATTGGCGATGGTGCCGCAACTCATGCCCGAGGAGTTGTCAGCGAGGACGCCGCCCAAGGTGCATGCCACTGACGAGGCCGGGTCGGGGCCAAGTTTGCGTCCGTACCTGGCAAGGACCGCATTGACTGCGACGACGGTTGCCCCAGGCTGGACGCGTACCTTGCGGCCACCGTCGAGAACCTCAATGCCACGGAACGACCTGCGGGTGTCGACCATGACGCCGTTCGTCAGGCCCTGCCCCGACAGACTCGTTCCGCCGGAACGGAAATTGACAGCCACGTTGTGGCGTTTGGCTGCCGCCATGGCTGCTGCGACATCGGAGGTCGATCCGGCGCGGACGAGGACACCTGGAGTGAGGAGGTAGTGGGAGGCATCGGGGGCCACCGCAGCCAGGTTGAGAGGATCGTGGCTGATCTTGGTCTCCCCGAGCGCTGCGAGCAGATCGGTGAGAAGTGTGGACGGAATGGACGAGCGTGCACCGCGGTTCATATTCCTAACTTTAGGTATGACCGAACGTGCGCGCCCTTCTCAGGGTGGCCTTATGCGAACTTGTGGTGAACCCTTGGGGTCAGGCGACCGGATCAGCATGGAAGAACACGCGGGACTCCCAGTCCTCCTTGCCCTTGTAATCGTCACAGACAACGATGATGGCTTGAGCAGGACCGTTGTCGTTGTAAAGAACATTGGAGTTCGGGTCGTAATCCTTGACCATGATCTTCGTCTTGTGGTCGTAGCGGTAGCAGACCGTCTGCCCAGCCTTGTCAGTCAGACGAATGATGTCGCCCTTCTTGAGATCGGCCATCAAGCGGTTCCCGATGGCCCCGCCCTTGTGGTAGGTGTGGCCATTCAAAACGACGTTGCCCTTGTCGGAGCCAGGCTTCGGGCCTTTGCTGAACCAGGCCCAGGAGGACGGATCGCTCTTCGGCGGAGTCCCTGCGGCGCCAGTCTCATCGATACCGCGCGACAGCACCTTGGCGGAGACTTTCATACCGTCGATGGAGTACTTGACCGGCACGATGGGCTTCGGGTTCTTCATGCAGCCGGCCGGGGCGGGGTCCTTCTTCTCGGCCGAGGTCTGCGGGGCTGCCGACGATGTATGTGAGCCGCCTGCGGCAGTGCTCGAGCCGGAGGCCGGGCTGCCGGCGGAGTCGTCGTCGGTGTCACGTTGGACGAAGATGGCTGCAATGGCAGCGATGATCAGGGCAATGACCACCACGATTGCGACGATTCGCCACTTCGGGCCACCAGACTGGGGGTCCTCGCCAGCAGAGGCAGCGGAACTGAGCGATCGCCTGGCCGACGGGCCGTGGCTTTCGGGGCGAGGAGACTGATCAGTCATGGCAGTGATGTCCTCCAGAGCGCGTGAGGGTCCACTCTCGGGATGGGTTTCCCGAAGGGCTTAGTGTCCGACGAAATCGGACTCCCGAATGCAGGGTACCTTCTCCTGAGGCTGGCCTCCTGCTGACTCGACCTCGTGTTGACGGTGTGGATGACGAAGAGGTGTCGGCAAAGGTATGGGGCTGGTTGACCCTTGAATGCCTGGGTATTAAACTGATCTCTGCGTTGTGGTCTGTGCGATCTCGGACGGGAGTAGATCGTGCTCGATCACCAAGGTCGGGGCTGCGACGCGTTTCAAACCACCTGACATCAATCGGAGTCCTACTACATGACCTCCTCCACTGAGGCCTCCACCTCGAACCCGGTCGACATCGACCAGCAGAATGCCGCCAACACCGCCGATGGATCCGTGGCGGTTGACGACCTTGGCAGCCCGGAGGCCTTCCTGGCCGCTGTGGACGCCACCATCAAGTACTTTAACGACGGCGACATCGTTTCTGGCACCGTCGTCAAGGTGGACCGCGACGAGGTTCTCCTTGACATCGGTTACAAGACCGAGGGCGTCATCCCGTCCAAGGAGTTGTCGATCAAGCATGACGTGGACCCCTTCGAGGTCGTCAACGTCGGTGACGAGATCGAGGCCCTCGTCCAGCAGAAGGAGGACAAGGAGGGTCGCCTCATCCTGTCCAAGAAGCGCGCTCAGTATGAGCGCGCCTGGGGCACGATCGAGCAGATCAAGGAAGAGGATGGCGTCGTCACCGGTACCGTCATCGAGGTCGTCAAGGGTGGTCTGATCGTCGACATCGGCCTGCGTGGCTTCCTTCCCGCATCCCTCGTCGAGATGCGCCGCGTCCGCGATCTCCAGCCCTACGTCGGCCAGGAGATCGAGGCCAAGATCATCGAGCTCGACAAGAACCGCAACAACGTTGTGCTGTCTCGTCGTGCCTGGCTCGAGCAGACCCAGTCCGAGGTTCGCCAGAACTTCCTGCACCAGCTGCAGAAGGGGCAGATCCGCAAGGGTGTCGTCTCCTCGATCGTCAACTTCGGTGCCTTCGTCGACCTAGGTGGAGTGGACGGTCTGGTTCACGTCTCCGAGCTGTCCTGGAAGCACATCGACCACCCGAGCGAGGTCGTCGAGGTCGGTCAGCCCGTCACCGTTGAGGTGTTGGACGTCGACATGGATCGCGAGCGCGTCTCGCTGTCCCTCAAGGCGACCCAGGAAGATCCGTGGCAGGCCTTCGCCCGTCTGCACCAGATTGGCCAGATCGTTCCCGGTAAGGTCACCAAGCTCGTTCCGTTCGGTGCCTTCGTCCGCGTCGAGGATGGTATCGAGGGCTTGGTCCACGTCTCCGAGCTGGCTGAGCGCCACGTCGAGATCCCGGAGCAGGTCGTCAGCGTCAACGACGATGTCATGGTCAAGATCATCGACATCGACCTCGACCGTCGCCGCATCTCGCTGTCCCTCAAGCAGGCCAACGAGGGCATCGACGTCGAGTCTGACGAGTTCGACCCGTCGCTCTACGGCATGACCGCCTCTTACGACGAGGACGGCAACTACATCTACCCCGAGGGCTTCGATCCGGAGACCAACGACTGGAAGCCGGGCTACGACGAGCAGCGCATCGCCTGGGAGCAGCAGTACGCCGAGGCCCAGGCTCGCTGGGAGGCTCATCGCAAGCAGGTCATCGATGCCGAGCAGGCCGAGCAGGAGGCCGCCCTCAACGACGGTGGAGCCCAGTCGTCCTACACCAGTGGCCCGGCCGAGGGCTCGCTGGCTTCTGACGAGGCCCTGCAGGCTCTCCGCGACAAGCTGACCCACAACTGATTGGTCAGTTGTTGACCCATCGCAACGTCGAGGGGCCCCGCCATCGTGGCGGGGCCCCTCGTGTTTCATCAGCTGGCCGGGCCGAGGCGGGCCCTGATAGATCGGGGCAGCCACGGTCTTACTTGGTCGCGGCCTCCTCGAAAGTCTTGCCGTAGCGTCTCTCGAACCAGGAGGTGATGGCCTTATTCTCCCCCTCGGTGACCTTGGTGACCATGTCCCAGCGCCCCATCTTCTTGAGCTTCGCGGTGATGTCGTGGTGGACGGCGACGATGACGATTCGCGGGAACCGCATCGAGCCAGCGCAGCGACGGCTGCTGTCATCAGGACGACGCGGCGCGAAATCTGAACCATGGTACTCACTCTTGCCTCGAGAGTGTGTGCCGCCCGTCGACCAGGTCGAGCTTGTCACGGGGGAGTGACACACCGTTGCGGGACAGCTCCGGATTCTCACCGGTATTCGTCGTCGAAGGGACAGTTTCGTGGCAACGCTCGGGAGTTCAGCAAGGCCGAAGAGGGTGCCCTTACCATGGGCCCTTTCCGCAAAGTCTCCTTCTGCTCACATGGCTGCGACCAGCATTTTCACCCTTGCGCGCAATATTTAGGTGAGGCTAACCGTTGGAACGGCTCAAGGTGAGCCGAATCGATCAGCAAAGGGGGACGCCTCACGACCACATCGGCCATGCGCAGACTTGTCGCCAGCGTGCTCGGGGCCATGTTGGCCCTGGCTGGAGCTCTTGTCGCTCCGGCAGCGTGGGCGACCGACGGTCCGACTGTGACCGTCTCACAAGCATCCCGGGATGGCGGCAAGGTCATCATCACCGGAAAGGGATTCGCGACCAAAGGGACCGGTGTGTACGTTGCCGTCGCGCCCGCGTCGGTCAAGCAGTTCTACGGTAATTCGGACAAATTCGTCGGGTACGACCCGAACAAGCCCATGACGGAGTCCACCTCCACGATCTGGGTCTACCCGCCGGCGATGAAGGCCGTGGGTTCCAAGTTCACCCAGGGCGCGCCTATGGCCGCGGATGGTTCGTTCACCATCAAGATGTACGTTCCTGCCTTTGAGAAGGGCAAGGGCTACGTCGTTCTGACCAGCAAGGCTCATGGCGTCGGGATGCGCGACAAGTCCGATGACACTCGTACCCCGGTGACCTACCAGGCGGCCCCGGTTCCTCCGGCGCCAAAGCCATCGATCGCTCCGTCGACCCCGGTCAAGCCCAGCACCCCGGTCAAGCCCAGCACCCCGTCCAAGTCCAGCATGCCGTCCAAGTCCAGCGTTTCTGCCAAGCCGTCCCCCACTCTCAAGTCCGCACCGGCGAAGCCGGTTGTCACCACCCCGGCCCCCACCGCACCATCACCAGGAAGGTCTGCACCAACGGCCGGTCCAAGATCACCGCCGGTTTCCTCAGGTGGGGTCTGCGCACCTCCTTCACCAGCTACCTGCGTGGCCCGATCGCCAATGGTTTTTGGAAGCTGTCGGACGGCGCTGACTGGAACGGTTCGGCCTTCACCTTCCCGCTGCGCAGCGGGTCATTCGATCCCGCCACCAAGTCGGGCACCCTCAACTACTCCGGGACCGTCCACATGACTGGTCACAACGGCATCCTGGACATGACGATCTCCAACCCCGCCCTGGTCATCAAGGGGTCAACGGGTCACGTGTACATGACCGTCAAGTCCTCCTCGATGGATGGGAGGAAGACCGACTACGGGCGAGTTGACTTTGCCACCTTCTCCACTTCCACCTCTGGAAATGTCAAGATCAATGGCTCTTCGGTCAAGCTCAAGGCCCAGGGTGCCAAGGCGTTTGCCGGGTTCTACAAGGCTGGGGAGCCGATGGATTCGTTGTCGCCGAGTGTCACCCTCTCGGCCGAGAAGGTCTGCCACGATGTCACCATCGATGCTGTCACCGGCAAGGTCATCAGCGGCGGTCCTGGGTCCGGTCGTGGGCTGCCCGCCACCGGTGCCCTCGTACCGTCGGCCGCTCGTGGCGACCTCGCTGCTGCTAGCAGCTTGGCCTTCATCGTCGTCATCTCGACGGTGGCCGCGTGCCGACGCCGCTACGCCGAGCGCTGATCCAGCCAACCTGACTCATGGGGGTGGGGTCGCCCGACCTCACCCCCCAACCATCCTCCCGAAAGGTCGTTGCATGATCCGGATGCGCCGTCGAGTTGCCGGAGCCGGCCTCGTACTCGCGATGTTGGTTGCCGGGTGTGGCCCCTCGGCCACGCAGTCAGAAACATCGCCCCACTCCGTTGCCCCCACAACGTCCCCGTCCCCGACCCACTCGGCGACTCCGTCCACTGCGGCGCCGAGGCTGCCTGACCCTCGCAACCTTCGCGGCCTCACTGAGGTGCCGGACCTGTCGGACCCAAAGCCGGTCGACGGGTCTTTCGGCCAGAAGCTGCCAGTCACGGTCACCGACGTCGAGAACAACACGGTGACGGTCACCGACACCTCTCGGATCCTGGCCCTCGACCTCTACGGCACCCTCTCCCGTACCCTCATCGGACTGGGCATGGGGGACAAGATCGTCGGGCGCACCGTCTCGTCGACCGAGAAACAATTGCACAATCTTCCCGTCGTCACCGAGAACGGCCACACCCTCAACGTCGAGGCCATCGCCGCCCTCAAACCGACCCTCGTCATTGCCGACCGCAGCCTCGGCCCCCGTGAAGCCCTTGATCAGCTTCGCAAGTCCGGGATCCCGGTCGTCCTCGTCAACCCCCATCGCAGCGTCGACAAGACCGCTGACCTCATCCGTACGGTTGCGAAAGCAGTCGGCAAGCCCGCCGCCGGTGAAGCCTTGGTGAAGCGTGCCCGTGATGAGATCGACGCAGCCAAGGAGGAAATAACTCAGTGGGCCCCGAAGAAGCCGATGAAGATCGCCTTCCTCTACGTGCGCGGCACCGCTGGGATCTTCTTCATCCTCGGCTCGCAGGACGGGGCCAGTGAGCTCATCCATGGCGTGGGAGGCGACGATGTCGCCGGAGACAAGGGCATCAAGAGCGTCGCCCCCGCGAATGCGGAGTCCCTCGTCTCCCTCAATCCGGATGCCATCTTCGTCATGAAAAACGGGTTGACGTCCACCGGTGGCATGAAGGGTCTGCTGGCGAGAGCTGGGGTGGCCAACACCACTGCGGGCAGGAACCATCGCGTCATCGCCATCCCGGACGGTATCTCCTTGTCCTTCGGACCGCAGACCGGTGAGGTGCTGACCTCGGTCGCCAAGGCACTGTACGGGGTCAAATGAGTGCTCTCGTCCAACCTGTGACTGCGCGAACGGGAATTGCCCGACGAGCGCGAACCCGAGTCGTCACCTTCATCATCCTGGTTGTCATCGTGTGCTGCCTCGTGCTGCTCTCGGCGATGGTCGGGCAGTACCGAGTCGAGGCCACTGACGTTGTCGGAGGAGTCTTTGGCGGCTCATTGGCTGACCCCCTGGCGGAGTCCGTGTTGTGGCAGATCCGGTTCCCCCGCATTGTCCTGGGCCTTCTGGTGGGAGCCAGCCTCGCGGTGGCTGGAACCGTCATGCAGGCGCTGTTCTCCAACCCGCTCGCTGAACCCGGCATCATCGGGGTCTCCTCGGGGGCTGCTGTGGGGGCATCGATCATGATCGTGGTGGCTCCCACCTTCCTGGCCGGATTCGGGGTTCCCGCGGCTGCCTTTCTCTCGGGGCTGCTGGCTGCTAGCACCGTCTACGTCATGGCGCGATCCGGACGACGGACAGAATCGACCACACTCGTGCTGACCGGCATCGCGGTGACGGCGGTCTGTTCGGCGATCACCTCAGTGTCAACCTATGTCGCCCCGACGACCGCACGAGACCAGATCGTCTTCTGGCAGATGGGTTCCCTCAACGGGGCCACCTGGAATCAGGTGGCGACGATCGGGACGGTGGCCGCCGTCGGCATCGTCTGGGCCGTGTTCCTTGCCGCCAGGCTCGACACTCTGGCCCTGGGGGAGAGGGCTGCCGGGCACCTCGGTATCAACGTCAATCGGCTGAGGCTGTCCTCGATCGCGCTCACCGCCCTGCTCACCTCTGCGGCGGTGGCCTATGCCGGGGTCATCGCATTCGTCGGCCTCATCGTGCCTCATGTGCTTCGGCTGGTCATCGGGCCAGCGAACACATGGCTCATCCCGGCCTCCATACTGGGTGGGTGCTTGCTGGTGACCCTGTCGGACGTCGCAGCTCGCACCCTTGTCCCCTACGCCGATCTTCCCATCGGCATCTTCACGGCCATCGTGGGTGGGCCGACCTTCTTCATCCTGTTGCGACGAGGAATGCGACGAGGGGGAGCGTCGGGATGATTCGTGCCCGTGGTGTTTCCTTTCGGTACGGGGAGCGGACAATCCTGGACGGAGTCGATCTTGACGTCCGCGCCGGAGAATTCGTCGGCTTGCTCGGGCCCAACGGGGCCGGCAAGACGACTCTGCTGAGCGTGCTGTGCGGAGACCTCGACGGTTGGCAGGGAACCGTTGAACTCGACAGGGTTCCGCTGCAGGATATCGCGCGACCCGACCTGGCCCTCCGCCGCTCCGTGATGCCCCAGTTCAGCGAGTTCCCGTTCTCCTACCTGGTTCACGACATCGTCATGATGGGTCGTTCCCCGCATCCACGCGGCCCAGAGGACGCCATTCTCGTCGAGGCCGCGATGGAGCGCACCGAAGTCACTGGGTTGGCGGACCGAGAGGTCACCGCTCTGTCCGGGGGAGAACGCTCCCGGGTGACCCTTGCCCGGGTATTGGCCCAGGACACCCCCTGTGTGTTTCTCGACGAGCCCACTGCTGCTCTCGACATCTGTCATCAGGAACGCACCATGGAGATATGCCAGGAATTGGCTGCAGCGGGATGCGCAGTGGTTGCGGTGATGCATGACGTCGGATTGGCTGCGGCCTGCTGCGATCGCATTGCCCTGCTTTCCGCAGGAAAACTCGTGGCCGTCGGCGATCCCGAGGAGGTTATCACGGAGGGTAACCTCACTTCCGTGTACGGATGGCCCATCGACGTCATCACGTTGTCGACCGGGGATCTCGTCGTTCTGCCCAGACGTCCCTGGAACCCCACCCGCGACGAGCGAAGGACACCATGCCCAGAGATGCAACATCGGTGATGTCGCCCCGATCACCCCACCGGGCTCGACAAGTTGCTGCGGTGCACCTTCTCGAAGTTGCTGCCACGGCACTTGTCCTCGTCGCCGTGGGGCAGGCCGTCGGTGGTCGCCTTGAGGGGTTCGTCCTCGGCTCCGGGTGGTACTGGGCGATGGGAGTCGGCGGCGTCGTCGCTGCCGTAGCCGCAGGTGCAGCCATGGGGATGTCAGGTCGTCATGCCCGCGCCGAGGAGGCTGCCCTGCATCCCCGAGTACTCGACGTCCTCTATCGACGATCCCTCTCCGCTCCACCTGCTCCGGATGAAGGTGACAGGGTCGTCATCCTGGCTGGTGACAACGCCGAGCGGGTGAGTGAGTACCGCCAGGTGTTCCGTCCCGACATGATCGCGGCGCTGACCACCCCCGTCCTCGTGTGCCTCGGGATCCTCATTGGTCTGGACTGGCTCACGGGACTTGTCCTGCTGGTGATGTGCCCGCTCATTCCAACCTTGATCAAGGGATTCCTCAAGCTCTTCCGTAAGAGGTCCTCGGAATCCCGGCGGGAACGAGCACGCCTGACTGCTCGCTACCTGGACGCCATCTCGAACCTCGTCCTCATAAGGATGCTGGGAGCCGGCCAACGAGTCGAGGATGATCTGCGACAGCGAGGGGAGGCCAACCGCGGAACGATCATGAAGCTCTTGGCCGGAAACCAAGTCGTCATCATCGTCGTGGACGGCCTGTTCTCCCTCCTCTTCATCGTCATGTCGGCAGGCATGGCCATGACGCGGTGGCAGAACGGCCACATCACGGCGAGCTCAGCCATCACCATCGTGCTGCTCTCGGTTCTGTTGTTGGAGCCGCTGCACCAGGTGGCGGCCTTCTTCTACATCGGCATGGGCGGCAAGGCGTCGGAGAAGGCCATTAGCAGGTGGTTCGACGAGGCTCCGCAGACCGCAGCGTCGCGTCGTTCGGTCACCAGCACAGGTGACGGTTCGGGAGCCATGTCGCTTCGCGACGTCACCGTCTGCTATGGGGACTCGCAGATCCTGCACGGCGTTGATTTCGTCATCCCGCACGGATCACGCACCGCGATCGTCGGGCGGTCAGGGGCTGGCAAGTCAACCCTCCTCGGGGTCATGACAGGGACGCTGCCCCCGCACTGTGGTCAGGTCGTCGTCGACGGCCTTGACGCCGAGATGGCCGAGGCCGGCGCCATCCGTGGAGCAAGTGCATCGGTCAACCAGCGGACCTGGTTGTTTGCCGGCACGATCGCCGACAACCTCGCTGTCGCTAATCCGCATGCCACCGCGGAGCAGATGTGGGAAGCGCTGAGACGCGCGGACATCGCCGACGATGTGGCGTCAATGCCTCGTGAATTGAATTCTGATGTCGGTGAACAGGGTTGCCTGCTCTCGGGCGGCCAGGCCCAGCGCATCTCGCTGGCTCGGGCCTTCCTGTCCGGGCGGAAGATCCTCCTGCTCGACGAGCCCACCTCCCACGTGGACATGGATTCCGAACAGCGCATCATCGACGCCATCTCCAGGATTGGTGACGACACCACGGTCGTCATGGTCACCCATCGACGCCGTCTCCTGGATTTGGCCCGTGACGTCTACCGGGTCACGGACGGCACCCTCGTGCCAGTCGGCGCCGACGGGGTGACCGGTGAGGACCTTGACAGAGTCGAGAGCGAGGACCGAGTATGACCGAACCGTCGACACACGAGGTCGTGACGTGGCTCACCGGAATCACACGTCCGGTTCATCCTCCTCTCTACTTCTCGGCCGTCATGAGGATCGTCCACCTGGTTGCCGACATGGGGCTGTTCGCAGTGGCGGCCGGAGGAATGGTTGCCGTCGTCACTTCCGGATGGTCGGTGTGGGCCTGGCTGGGATGGTTGGTCGGGCTGGCCCTGGTGCAGGCCGTGACCTTCTACCTGGAGCAGTTCAGCGGTCATTACGTGGCCTTCAAGGCCCTCGAGGTGTTGCGAACGCACGCCTTCTCCCAGCTGTGGCCCAAGGCTCCGGCCGTCGTCAGCCATTCGCGCACCGGTGACGTTCTCGCCAGTCTCACCCGAGACGTCGACCGCATCGAGGTCGTCTACGCGCACACCTTTGCTCCCGTCGTGGCGGCTTTCCTGGCCCCTCTCATCGCTGTCGTTACAGGCGGAGCACTCTACGGATGGTCGGTGGTGGCCATACCTGCCGTCGTGCTGGTGGCTCTCATTGCAGTCCTACTCGTCGTCGGGACGAGATCGAGTCTGGATGCCACCCACGAGGTCCTCGGACTGAGACGCGAGCTCGCGGCTCACGTCACGGATTCCGTCTTCGGCGCAGCTGAAGTGGTGGGATACGGTCGCCAGCAGGACCGGATGGCCGAGATGGCTCATCTTGACGGACAGATCGCGGAAGGATCGGCCAGGGCCCGTCGATACGTCGCCGTCCGACGAGCTGCGTGCGTGGCGGCGGCAATGGGGATCGTCGTCTCGGTGACCCTGATGGCGATCCACGAGGGGATCGGCGCTGTGGGGGTGTGCGCTCTGGCCGCCGCTGGTCTGAGGATTGTCGAGGGACCGCGCGGGATTGAGGACGCCGTCGGGTATCTCGACCATTCCCTGGCGGCGGCGCGACGATTGTGGCAGATCAGCCACTCGCCCATGGAGGTCGTGGATGGACCACGAGAACTGTGCTTGGACCATGCTCCGACAGTCGAATGGCGCGACGTCACCTTCTCCTACCGCGAGGCCGATGGAACAGTTTTGGCTCCTGCTCTTGAAGACGTGAGCCTCAGCGTTCCTGCAGGTGGGCACATCGTCGTGACCGGGGCGTCCGGTTCAGGCAAGACGACCTTGGTGAATCTGCTGCTGCGCCATCACGACCCTGACTCCGGACAGATCCTCCTCGACGGTGAGCCGGTCTCGTCGTTCACCTTGGACTCCCTGCGTCGCACCATGGCGGTGGTGTCCCAGCGCGTGGAGCTGCTCAACGCCTCGATCGCGGACAACCTACGACTGGCCGTTCCCAATGCCAGCGACGATGACTTGTGGCAGGTGCTTGGGGAAGTCGGACTGGCCGAGGAGGTGCGAGGGATGGACCGCGGTCTGGGCACCGTCATCGGCCCACGAGGAACGAGACTGTCGGGAGGTCAAGCCCAGCGACTGACGGTGGCACGGGCCATCCTGCAGCAGCCTCGCATCCTCGTGTTGGACGAGTTCACCGCATCCCTTGATCCACGTCTGGCGGCAGAGATCCGAACCAATCTTGCACGATGCCTGCCGGCAGTGACGGTGGTGGAGATCAGTCATGGCCAGGATCATGACGGTGAGGTCGTCGTCATGGACAGAGGACACCTGGTTGAACCGGCGACGATGGGGTGACGCGCCCTTATGCTGGTGCCACGACCGATGGAGGTGTCATGAGGGCTGCGCGAGTGGCCACGGCAGTCCTGATCTTGACTGCTGCCGCGGCGTTGACTGGCTGTTCATTTTCTGACGAAGGGTCGAGGCCGGCAACGACCCAGGCGAGTTCCGACGTTTCCAACGTCGAGTTGACGTGCGATTCCGCCCTGGCCAAGAAAATGGTCGAGCCCGCCACGGCTACCGCCGTCAGGGGATGGAAGGGCAAGACCGTCACGGTCTGCCTGATGGACTCGGGCGGCAAGGTCAACGAGTCCATGGAACAGGCCTTCAGCGGTGACGACGACATCGATGACATCATCCAGGGCAATGCCGAGACCGCCAAGGACCGGCCTGCCACCTGTCGTCCACAGGAGGATCAGTGGACCATGGTCATCGACCAGTCCGGTAAGGCCTGGCGCCTCACTCCGCTGGAATGCACCGTGGCTCCTGGTGGGTCGGCGACCCCGTCTGACGAGAAGACCCCAGCCTGATGTCCGGTCGTCAGAAGAGCATTATCCGGGTCGGCTTGACGGGCGGAATCGCCAGCGGCAAGTCGACGGTATCCGCGCTCTTGGCCGAGCACGGGGCCGTCATCGTCGATTACGACCAGCTCTCCCGGAACGTCGTCGCAGTCGGATCCGAGGGACTTCGCCAGGTCGTCGAGGCATTCGGTGAGAAGGTGCTCTCCGAGGATGGTTCCCTGAACCGTCCTGCGCTGGGGGCCATCGTCTTCGCTGATCCAGCGGCCAGGCGACGTCTGGAAGGGATCATCCATCCTCTGGTCGAGGAGGCTGCACGGCGAGTTGACGAAGAAGCCCGTGCTGCGGACGAACAAGTCGTCGTGGTCCACGACATTCCCCTGCTCGTGGAAACTGGCAGAGCTGACGAGTTCGACACGGTCCTCGTCACTGATGTCGATCCTGCCGAGCAGGTGCGACGTGTGGTTGAGAGGGACGGCCGTTCCGGGGCGGACGCCTGGGCCAGGATCCGTGCCCAGGCCTCGCGCAGGGAGCGTCTGGGGGTCGCTGACATCGTCATCGACACTAGCGGTCCGCTCGAGGACCTTCCCCACGCGGTGGACCGAGCCTGGACCCACATCCTGGGGGCGTGGACGACCTGGCGGTGATCAGCGGTAGAATCGGTCACCCTCCCTGGCACCGTGGCACATCTCCTTGTCCTTGCCCTGGTCCGAGTTCCCACCGAGCTGAAATCCGGAGGCCCGCGTCGGGGTGGCACCGAACTAGGGTTGTCCCCATGCGTCCAGTTACCGACATCACTCGCCGTGTTGCGCCCTTCCATGTCGTCAGTGAGTTCGACCCCTCTGGCGACCAGCCGCAGGCCATTGCGGAGCTGGAGAAGAGGGTCAAGAACGGTGAGCAGGACGTCGTCCTGCTTGGTGCCACTGGTACTGGTAAGACGGCCACGGTGGCGTGGCTGGCGGAGAAGTTGCAGCGGCCGATGCTCGTCATGCAGCCCAACAAGACCCTGGCGGCCCAGTTCGCCCAGGAGCTGCGCACCTTCTTCCCGGACAATGCCGTCGAGTACTTCGTCTCGTACTACGACTATTACCAACCCGAGGCGTACATCCCTCAGACGGACACCTTCATCGAGAAGGACTCCAGTCTCAACGAGGAGGTCGAGAGGCTGCGTCACTCCGCGACGAATTCCCTGCTGACCCGGCGAGACGTCATCGTCGTGGCGACCGTCTCGGCCATCTACGGTCTGGGTACTCCGCAGGAGTATGTCGACCGGATGATCCCGTTGGAGGTCGGGCAGGAATGGGATCGTGACGAGCTGCTGCGTGACCTCGTCACCAACCAGTACGTCCGCAACGACATCTCGGGGGAGCGGGGCACCTTCCGAGTGCGCGGAGATACCCTGGAGATCTTCCCGGTCTACGAGGAGAACGCCCTGCGCGTGGAGTTCTTCGGAGACGAGATCGAGGCCCTCACGACCATGCATCCTCTTACCGGCGAGGTCGTCAGCGAGGACGAGCAGGTCTACGTCTTCCCGGCGACCCACTACGTTGCTGGACCGGAGCGCATGGAGAGGGCGATCGCGTCCATCCAGAAGGAGTTGGGGGAACGCCTCGCCGTCCTGGAACGGGACGGGAAACTGCTGGAGGCCCAGCGACTCCGAATGCGCACCACCTACGACGTCGAGATGATGCAGCAGGTCGGCGCCTGTGCCGGTATCGAGAACTATTCGCGTCACATTGACGGACGCGCTCCCGGCTCGGCCCCGAACTGTCTGCTCGACTACTTCCCCGAGGACTTCGTGCTCGTCATCGACGAGTCCCATGTCACCGTCCCGCAGATCGGAGGCATGTACGAGGGCGACATGAGCCGTAAGCGCACCCTCGTGGAGCATGGCTTCCGACTGCCCAGCGCGATGGACAACCGCCCTCTCAAATTCGACGAGTTCACCCAGAGGATCGGCCAGACCGTCTACCTGTCGGCCACGCCCGGAGCCTACGAGACCGAGCGGGCCAATGGCGTCGTCCAGCAGATCATCCGCCCGACGGGACTGGTCGACCCTGAGATCATTGTCAAGCCCACTCGCGGCCAGATCGACGACCTCATGGCCGAGATTCGCACCCGAGTGGATCGCGGTGATCGTGTCCTGGTGACGACCCTGACCAAGAAGATGGCCGAGGATCTCACCGACTACCTCATGGAACACGGCATACGCACCCGGTACCTGCACTCGGAGATCGACACCCTCAAGCGCATCGAACTGCTCAAGGAACTGCGCATGGGAGAGTTCGACGTCCTCGTCGGCATCAACCTGTTGCGAGAGGGGCTCGATCTTCCGGAGGTGTCCCTGGTGGCCATTCTGGATGCGGACAAGGAAGGGTTCCTTCGCTCGGAACGCTCCCTCATCCAGACCGTCGGCCGTGCCGCTCGAAACGTCAACGGTCAGGTCATCATGTACGCCGACCAGATCACCGACTCGATGCGGGTCGCCATTGACGAGACGAATCGTCGTCGCGAGATCCAGATGGCCTACAACAAGGAGCATGGCATCGACCCGCAACCGCTTTGCAAGAAGATCGGCGACATCACCGAGATGCTGGCCCGCGAGGAGGCCGACACCGACGCTCTCGTCGAGAAGTTCAACTATGGCAAGGGCCATCGCGGCTACAACTCGATGATCACCGACGAGCAGCGGGCGGCCCAGGGCAAGCGCCTGGACGCCTCGAAGATGGCCGAGGAAGATCTCGGCAACCTCATCGTCGAGCTCACCGAAGAGATGCGCTCTGCTGCTGGCGAGCTCAAGTTCGAAGTGGCGGCTCGTCTTCGCGACGAGATTGCGGACCTGAAGAAGGAATTGCGCCAGATGGTGGAGGCGAATCGCTAGTTCCCGCACGGTTTCGACTCGCGTCGGATGATGCGGGTGTGAGAGGATGAGAACCCCTGGAGGGGAGTACTCCTGAGAAGAGTGTGGTCGTCATCACGATCGTGTCATCACGGTCCGGCTGCACAGCCCCGGTAAAACGGCACCTGCCGCGCCGGTGCGGACGAGACCTCCGGACCTTCTCTCTATTCCCTCGGAGGCCCGGTTTTGCACGTTCACGCGTATGTCTGGATCATCACCATCCTTGTGATGGGGGCCTTGCTCTTCTTGGACGTCATGGTCCTGGGGCGAAAGCCTCACGTCCCCTCCACCAAGGAATGTGCCACCTTCGTCGGTGTGTTCGTCGGCCTGGCAGTGTTGTTCGGCTTGGGCGTCTGGATCCTGCAAGGGCATTCCGCAGGCGGTCAGTTCTTCGCGGTGTGGTTGACCGAGTACAGCTTGTCGATCGACAACCTGTTCATCTTCCTCATCCTCATGGAGAAGTTCGACGTTCCACGGAAGCTGCAGCAATTTGCCCTGCTGGTGGGCATCATCGTCGCCCTGGTCTTTCGAGGTGTCTTCATTGCTCTGGGACAGGCGATCCTGGAAGCTTGGGCTTGGGTGTTCTTCATCTTCGGTGCTTTCCTGCTGTACTCGGCGATCGACCAGGTGC
The DNA here is from genome assembly GCF_057458005.1 of Cutibacterium sp. LaCa_255. Lineage (NCBI taxonomy): Bacteria > Bacillati > Actinomycetota > Actinomycetes > Propionibacteriales > Propionibacteriaceae > Cutibacterium > Cutibacterium sp. LaCa_255. The sequence goes on from NZ_CP190956.1 coordinate 944,884, forward strand.
GTGAGTACCGTCACCGGGATGACGAGGATGAGGTCACCGGCGAGAACGGCCGCTTGTTGGCGTGGCTCAAGCGTACGGTTCCGACCACCGGTGACTACCGCGGCACCAGATTCTTCGTTCGTGAGAACGGCAAGATCCTGGCCACCTCGATGTTCACGGTCTGTGTCGCCCTCGGCATGACTGACCTGCTCTTCGCCCTGGACTCCATCCCAGCCTCCTACGGTCTGACGAGCGAGGGCTACCTCATCTTCACCGCCAACGTCTTCGCCCTCATGGGCCTGCGCCAGCTGTACTTCCTCATCGGAAGCCTGCTCGAGCGCCTGGCGTACCTGTCACTGGGCCTGGCGGTCATCTTGGGCTTCATCGCTCTCAAGCTCATCGGCCACGCCATGCACCACTATGGCCTGGACCAGGCGTGGTTGGGCATCAGCACGGAGATCTCGATCGGTGTGTCCCTGATCACCATCGTCGCGACCTTGGTCCTCACCACCGTCGCGAGCATCATCAAGAGCAAGAGAGACGACGCAAAGACCAAGATCGAAGCCTGATCTCGGCAGGACATGAGCGGTTGGGATCACCAGCCGCGTTCCCGCCACTGGCGGAGATGAGCAGGGATGCCGCGGCGCTGTCTCGTGGTTCAGGGCAGGGGAGTGCCGAGTGGTGCCATGATGAGATGTCCTTCTGCGCGGATCTGCTCGACCGCTACGACGTACCGTGGAGGGGTCGAGGTCGAGCTCACTTGGACAGGTCCTTGACGAAGAGGAAGAGGAGGGGAAATGCGAGTCTCGTTCCCATGGGATTCGGACGTATGGGCACCCACGGTGAAAGTGGCCCAGCAAGCTGAGAAGGCCCAGCTGATGACGGTGCTGATCCAGGTGGCGCCGGCTGTCGCCCTGGAGCAGGCCTGGGCGGAGTTGTCGCGCGACCACGCGAGCGAAGAGGAGTACATACTGGACGGGGGAGCGTCCCTGCTTCGGCGCGGCGATGGGCTGGTCGAAGCGTGCAGTGGTGGTGAGGACGTGCTGAGTTCGCTGTCGTGGATACTGAACCAGACGCTCGAAGGCGCCGTCCACCATGCCGACGCAAACGCAACCCTGACCGTGGTCGGCGAAGCGCCCGATCGTAGGCATGTGGACCTCTAGAACGACTTCCGTCACCAGCCCCGCTCGCGCCACTCGCCCAGATGGGGCCGCTCTGCACCCAGCGTCGTCGGCAGCCCATGTCCCGGCCAGATGACCGTCTCATCGTTGTAGACCCCGAAGACCTTCTTCTCCAGGTCCGCCATCAGCGTGGCGAACTGGGTGTCATTTTGTACCCGTCCAGGGCCACCGGGGAAGAGGGAATCTCCCGTGAGGATGTGGTCACTCGGGTTGCCGCGCAGTCGGAGGGCGATGGATCCGCGGGTATGACCCACCAGGCCGATGACGTCGAGTTCGATGTTGCCGAGGCGGAAGACATCCCCGTCCCACACCGTGCGGCAGGTCACGCCGGTGCTGGCCTCGATGGCCTCGGCGTCGGGTTTGCCGCACCAGGGCTGGGCGCCCGTCGCAGCAATGACGTCAGCGAGAGCTCCGGTGTGGTCGGAGTGACGGTGGGTCGTGATGACGGCGCCGACCTCGTCGTCGCCGACGAGGGCCTTGAGCCGACCGGGTTCCGCTGCCGCGTCGACGAGGATGGCAGGACCGGCCTCGGGACGAATGAGATAGGCGTTGTTGTCCATCGGGCCCACCGACACCTTGATGAGGTCAATATCCTCGTTGACCCTGATGAACTCAGCCCCAGGTACCGGACCGACGTGGTGGAGCGTCATGACGATTCCTTCCTGGGACGAGCGGGCGATCCGCTGGGCGTCCCCGTCAGATGAGCATGGGGACGGCGAGCTGGTCGGCCCCGGCGAGACGCTCGGTCCCACCTCTGCCTGACAACCATCCTGCCAGCGCACCGTCAGGCCCATGAACCGTCGTAGCGAATCCAACCCCGCCGATACGATCAGTCAGACCCGAATCGGAGACGATACGCATGGCCGGGACTTCCGGGCGGTCCCGCAGCCGGAAACACACCCACTCCAACAAGGTACGGGATGCGACCACAGGGAGGTCGTCGACGGTCATTCCAAGAGCGAGGTCGACGTGATGGAGTGCGATCTCGGCAAGCCGCAGGGCAGGCAGGTCGGTGGCGTCGACACGGATGTCGTCAGTGAGCCAAACCGCAGTGCCTGGTTCCATGCCTTCCAGAGAATCGAAGGTGGCATTGAGGGAGCCTGCCGTGGTGTCCAAATCGATCTGCAACTCCACCCCGGTGCGTTCCGAACCGCGCTCGATGTCGCCGTCGCGGACCTCGTCAGAGGGATACAGGCGGGGCACCTCACGGCCAGCGACAACGGCCCTCGTCACTGTTTCCAGGGCCTCGCCATTGCGGGCTATATGGGTCGCAATGTGCGCGCGGGTCCATCCAGCCAGGCGACTGGGGGCCTGCCACTCCTCATCCGACAAGCCCATGGTGGCCCCGAGAAGTCGCTGGGTCGCTTCCCGTTTGGCAGTGCGGATTTCGGGTAGGGGAGCGCTCGGACACAGACCTGGAGGTCGTGTGGCTGCGCTCATGTCGTCCAACCTACTTGCACTTCAAGGAAGTTGCCAGATCAATGGCCACCGGATGGGTCTGCTGGGCCCAGGCCCACAGTGCCTCAGGAGGCTCGTCCGTGTTCCGTTCTGCCGACCGCGCAGAGCCACAGAACTGTCTTCCATGGCCTCTACCATGAAGCCTGTGAGTGACCACATCATCGTCCGCGGTGCCCGAGAGCACAATTTGCGCAACGTCAGCCTGGATCTTCCCCGGGACGCCATGATTGTGTTCACTGGCTTGTCAGGATCGGGGAAGTCCTCCCTTGCCTTCGACACCATCTTTGCTGAGGGCCAGCGTCGTTACGTGGAATCCTTGTCCTCCTACGCCCGCCAGTTCCTCGGACAGATGGACAAGCCAGACGTCGACTTCATCGAGGGTCTCAGCCCCGCTGTCTCCATCGATCAGAAGTCCACGTCCCGCAACCCACGTTCGACGGTCGGCACGATCACGGAGATCCATGACTACCTGCGTCTGCTCTGGGCCCGTATCGGCAAGCCCCACTGCCCGGTGTGTGGGGAGCTCATCAACCGTCAGACCCCTCAGCAGATCGTCGATCGGTTGATGGCCCTGGACGAGGGCACGAAGTTCCAGGTGCTGGCGCCGGTCGTCCGTGGCCGCAAGGGCGAGTACATCGAACTCTTCCGGCAGCTGACGACTGACGGTTTCACCCGTGTGCGCGTTGATGGTGAGGTCCATCGACTCGGTGAGGTGCCGCCCCTGGACAAGAAACGCAAGCATGACGTCGACGTTGTCGTCGACCGGATCGCGGTCAAACCGTCGGCCAAGCAGCGTCTGACGGAGTCCGTGGAGACCGCCCTCGGTCTGGCCCACGGGATCGTGGGTATCGACTTCGTCGATCGTGACCCTTCCGACCCGCATCGCGAACGTCGATTCTCCGAGACGATGGCCTGCCCCAACCAGCATGACATCGACATCGATGAGCTGGAACCTCGCCAGTTCTCCTTCAACGGCCCCTGGGGAGCGTGCCCGACGTGTTCGGGTTTGGGGGCAACCCTCGAGGTCGATCCCGAACTCGTGGTTCCCGACTCAGGGCTGAGTCTGCTCGAGGGAGCCATCGCGCCGTGGTCAGGGCCGCGAGTGGCCAACCACTACCAGCACGTCTTTGCGGGTCTGGGGGAGAGCCACGGTTTTGACGCGGCCCTGCCCTGGTCAGAACTTCCCGCGAAGGCGCGCAAGCTGGTGATGCATGGCGAGGGCGATCCGGTGATGGTCTCGTACCGCAACCGGTTCGGCCGAGTGCGCACCTACTCGCAGAATTACGAGGGAGTGCTGCACTACGTGCGTCGTCGCTACGACGAGGCCGAGACCGACGCCGCCCGCTCCCGGTGGGGACAGTACCTGCGCGAGGTGCCATGTCGTGACTGCCAGGGCAAGCGACTCAAGCCGACGAGCTTGGCCGTGACGGTTGGCGATCGCAACATCGCCGAGGTCTCCGACATGTCCATCGGGGAGGCCTCGCAATTCCTCAATGCCCTGGCGCTGACGGAGCGTGAGGCGACCATTGCCGAGCGGGTCATCAAGGAAGTGCGAGCGCGGCTGCGGTTCCTTGTCGATGTCGGTCTGGACTACCTGACCTTGTCCCGGTCAGCCGGATCGCTGTCGGGCGGTGAGGCTCAGCGCATCCGACTGGCCACTCAGATTGGTTCGGGACTGGTCGGTGTGCTCTACGTCCTCGACGAGCCCTCCATCGGCTTGCACCAGCGCGACAACCGCCGTCTCATCGACACCCTTGTCAGGCTGCGGGATCTCGGGAACACGCTCATCGTCGTCGAGCATGACGAGGACACCATTCGCGTCGCCGACTGGGTTGTCGATGTCGGCCCGGGAGCCGGCGAGCACGGCGGAGAGGTCGTCGTCTCGGGAACCGTCGACGATCTGCTGGACAGCGAGAGGTCGCTGACGGGTGCCTACCTGTCGGGCAAGAGGTCCATCCCGTTGCCGGCGAGCCGACGTCCCCGAACCGGACGGGAGTTGGTCGTCAAGGGCGCTCGTGAGAACAATTTGCAGAACGTGGATGTCACCTTCCCGTTGGGCCAGCTCGTCGTCGTCACGGGAGTGAGTGGTTCTGGCAAGTCGACTCTGGTCAACCAGATTCTCTACACCTCGTTGGCACACCGGATTCACGGAGCTCGGGCGGTCCCTGGCAAGCACGAGACGATGACCGGCGTCGAGGAGATCGACAAGGTCATTCATGTCGACCAGTCCCCGATTGGGCGGACGCCGAGGTCGAACCCGGCAACGTACACCGGGGTCTTCGACAAGATTCGTGCCCTCTTCGCCCAGACCCCCGAGGCCAAGGTGCGCGGCTACCAGCAGGGCCGGTTCTCCTTCAACATCAAGGGGGGACGCTGTGAGAACTGCCAGGGTGAAGGCACCATCAAGATCGAGATGAACTTCCTTCCTGACGTCTACGTGCCGTGTGAGGTCTGCCACGGGGCCCGGTACAACCGCGAGACCTTGGAGGTTCACTACAAGGGCAAGACGATCGCCGAGGTGCTCGACATGCCCATCGAGGAGGCGTCCTCCTTCTTCGAGCCGATCTCCTCGATCCATCGTCACCTCAAGACCCTCGTCGAGGTGGGGCTGGGTTACGTCCGGCTGGGGCAGCCGGCCACGACCCTGTCGGGAGGCGAAGCTCAGCGCGTCAAGCTGGCCTCAGAGTTGCAGAAACGTTCCACCGGCAAGACGTTGTACGTTCTCGACGAGCCCACGACAGGTCTGCACTTCGAGGACATTCGCAAGCTCTTGCTGGTGCTGGGACGACTTGTCGACCAGGGCAACTCGGTACTCGTCATCGAGCACAACCTTGATGTCATCAAGACCGCCGATTGGATCATCGACATGGGTCCCGAAGGTGGTAACGGTGGCGGCATGGTCGTCGCGGAGGGGACTCCCGAGCAGGTGGCCGCCGTCGACGGCTCCTACACAGGGCAGTTCCTCGCCGAGATCCTGGCCGGGCGGGAAGTCCCGGTTGGTGACGAGCCGCCCCTCATCGAGGAGCCGGCTGAGGCCAAGAAGAAGGGTGGGAGGAAGACCTCGCGGAAGAAGGCCCGCTGAGCGGTTCAGGAACCGCTGACGCTCAAGGTGCCGCCCTTCTCGGTCACCTTGGCCTTGCCCAGGCCAGCAGTAGCGGGGCCCTTGGTGACATGACCGTCAGTGATGTCGAACTCCGAACCGTGGCAGGGGCACAGCAGGGAGCCGTCACGGACCTCGTCGACCTGGCATCCAGCGTGTGGGCACACCCGCACGAAGCCCTTGTAGGTGCCCTTGGTGGGCTGGGTGACGACGAAGTTCGTGCCGTCGATCACGGTTCCGCCGCCCACCGGGACATCAACAGCCTTGATGGTCGCCGGGCCGGTGTGGACGTCATTGGAGTTCTGGTAGGTGCTGCAACCGGTGACCGCTCCGGTGGTGGCCAGGGCAGCGACGCCGCCAGCGGTACGCAGGATCTCGCGTCGAGTGGGGGACATGGTCTCTCCTTCGTGCTCAGCGGGTGCCGGGGTTGCCTGTGGAGGCGGCGACGGCGCCGTGAACCATACCTGCCTCGATGAGGTGATCCACCCGATTGATCCAATGAACCTCATACCCATTCGGGTGAAGCTCGATCATCGAGGTGGCGGTGTTCTGCAGGCCGACCCAGTGGGGTTCACTGCCGATGGGGTAATTGCGCAGATCAGCGGCAAGTCGTGGGGCAATGAGGTGCAGCAGGAGCATCGATCCGATGGCTCCATGGGCCACCAGGGCAATGCAATCGTCGTCATCGTGTGCCTCCCGCACCCATTCGGCGATACGACCGGCACGATCTGCCGCCTCTGCGGCAGTTTCGATGCGGGCCTCGCGCCACCCCTCCTCGGTAATCGTCTCCGGGAAGACGGCGCGATCGGTGATGGCAGACAGGGCCGACAGCGGTGACCCGGGGTGACCGGTCTCGACTCCGTCAACAATCTCAACTGGACCGGGGCGTTCGAAGATGAGGTCGCTGACGGTGATGGGCATGTCGAGGGCTTCGGCGACCGGGGCTGCCGTCTGAATGGTGCGCATCATGGGGGAGGAATACAGCTTGGTCGGTCGCGGAGAGACTGACCCGATCCATGTCCCCAGGGCCTCAGCCTGATGTCGTCCCAATTCGGTGAGTTCGGGGTCAGGCTTGCGCCCTTGACGGTATGCCTCGACGGACTTTGCCGCATTGGCATTGTTTTCGGACTGGCCGTGGCGAATGAGGAGAAGATGCACGTGGCCAGCCTACCGGTGAAGCTGCTGGAGCATTTCCCGCCCGCAGGACGGGGGCGTTCGGACGGAGAGAGGAACCACGTCGTCATGGCCCCTAGGCTTGCCCCATGGCCGATCCGTCCAGTTACCGTCCTGCCCCGGGGACCATCCCCACTCAACCAGGGGTCTATCGATTCAGTGACGAGCACGGGCAGGTCATCTACGTCGGCAAGGCCAAGAACCTGCGTAACCGGCTCAACTCCTACTTCCAGGACATCTCGGCCCTCCACCCGCGTACTCAACGGATGGTCACTACGGCCGCCCACGTGCAATGGACGGTGGTGCAGAACGAGGTCGAGTCCCTCCAGCTCGAATACACCTGGATCAAGGAATTCGATCCGCGGTTCAACGTCATGTACCGCGACGACAAGTCCTACCCGTGGCTGTGTTTCACCTGGACAGACGAGTATCCGCGCGTCTTCGTCGGTCGCGGTGCTCATCACAAGGGGTGGCGCTACTACGGACCGTTCGGCCAGGCGTGGGCAATCCGGGACACCGTCGAGACCTTGCTGCGGGTCTTCCCGATGAGGTCCTGCTCGACCGGCGTCTTCAATCGGGCGAAGAACCAGGGGCGTCCATGTTTGCTCGGCTACATCGGCAAGTGCTCGGCGCCGTGCGTCGGTCGGATCACCCCGGAGGCCCACCGCGAGATCGCCGACGAGTTCTGTGACTTCATGGCGGGCCGGACGACGAAGATCGTCAAACGGCTTGAGGCCGAGATGGCGGAGGCCTCCGAGAACCTGGAATTCGAACGTGCCGCCGTCATCCGCGACTCCCTGGGAGCCCTGTCAAAGACTCTGGAGCGCAATGCCGTCGTCCTCGGTGACGGGACTGACGCCGACGTCATCTCGATGGCCGTCGACCCGCTGGAGGTGGGCGTCAAGATCTTCCACGTTCGCGGCGGTCGCATCCGTGGTGAGCGAGGCTGGGTGGCAGACCGTGCCGACGACGCCGACGAGGCCGAGTTGATGGAGACCTTCCTCACCCAGCTCTACGGCATCAATTCCAGTGACGGTCAGGTTCGTGATGACGGTCATGGCAATGCCGTCCCGCCACTGGTGCTCGTCTCCACCAATCCCGCGAATCCCGACGTCATGTCCACGATCCTCAGCTCCGAACGCGGCTCCCACGTCGAGATCCGTGTTCCCCGTCGAGGTGACAAGGCGACCCTCATGGACACCGTCACCCGCAACGCCCAGGAAACCCTCGCCCAGCACAAACTGAAGCGAGCCTCCGACCTGGCCACTCGAACCCGAGCCCTGGAGGAGATCCAGGAGGCCCTCGGTCTGGACCGCGCCCCGCTGCGGATGGAGTCCTACGACATCTCCCACATCCAGGGAACCAACGTCGTCGGGTCGATGGTCGTCTTCGAGGACGGCATGCCGCGCAAGTCCGAGTATCGGCGATTCATCATCAAGGGATTCGAGGGGTCCGACGACTTCGCCGCCATGCACGAGGTGCTGTCGCGCCGGCTGCGTCGCCTTGTCGAGGACCGCGACGCCATGGCCAAGGCCCAAACCCCTGACGGTGACGTCGGCTCCCTCATCGACCCCACCACTGGCGCTCCCCGCAAGTTCGCCTACGCTCCGCATCTCATCGTCGTCGACGGCGGCGCACCTCAGGTACACGCCGCCCAGGAAGTGCTCGAGGAGTTCGGCCTCGAGGATGAGATCGCACTGTGCGGGCTGGCGAAACGCCTGGAGGAGGTGTGGCTCCCCGACGAGGAGTGGCCGGTCATCCTGCCGCGCACCTCCGAGGGGCTCTACCTACTACAGCGTCTTCGTGACGAGGCTCACCGGTTCGCCATCACCTTTCACCGGTCCAAGCGATCCAAGGCAATGGTGGAGTCCGTACTCGACGGGGTGTCCGGACTGGGGGAGACCCGTCGCAAGGCCCTCGTCTCTCACTTCGGATCAGTGCGAGCGCTGCGGAAGGCGACCGTCGAGGACATCGCCGAAATTCCTGGGTTCGGTCCCAAACTCGCGGGAGAGGTCGTCGCGGCCCTCTCCAAGGACAAGCCCGGTGAGGCGATCAACACGGCAACCGGCGAGGTTGCTGACGCTGACGGACTGGCTGATGCCGATAACAGCACTACCCTTGAGCCGTGAGCACCGAACAGACGACCAGGACCCCGCGAGTTGTCATCATCTCCGGCATCTCCGGTGCTGGCCGTCGTACCGCGGCCCATGCCATGGAGGACCTGGGCTGGTACGTCGTCGACAACCTGCCCCCGGTGATGTTGGGGGCGCTTGTCGACGAGATCGGCGCTAATGACATCGATCGTCTGGCAGTCGTCCTCGACGTTCGAAGTCGGATCATGTTCGACACCCTGGGAGTGGCCGTCGCCGCCCTCGACGAGCGCGGCATCGACCCCGCCATCGTCTTCCTGGAAGCCTCCGACGAGACCATCGTGCGTCGTCAGGAGTCCAGCCGTCGTCCCATGCCGCTCCAACAAGGAGGTCATCTCCTCGACGCCGTGGCCCTCGAGCGTCGCATGCTCTCCGACCTGCGTGCCGAGGCTGACCTCGTCATCGACACCACCTCCATCACCGCTCGACAGCTCGCCCAACGCATCGACCACGCCTTCGCCGAGGGGATCGACGAGGGCCTGGCCTTCCAGGTGATGTCCTTCGGATTCAAGCGTGGGGTCCCGATCGACGCCGACCTCGTCTTCGACGTGCGTTTCCTGCCGAACCCGTACTGGGTCCCTGAGCTTCGTCCCAAGACGGGTCTGTCCTCCGACGTCGCCTCCTATGTCATGGCCCAGGCCGGCGCGACCGAGTTCATCGATCGAGTCGAGGAACTCCTGGCTGGCATGGCACCGGGGTATCTTCGTGAGGGCAAGAAGCAGGTCACGGTGGCCGTTGGCTGCACCGGCGGGAAACATCGCAGTACCGCCATTTCCGAGGAATTGTCCGCTCGTCTGGCGGATCGGGGGCACCGCACCGCCGTCCTGCACCGAGATCTTGGGAAGGAATGACGATGGTGTCAACCCCCTCGAAGTTGCCGATTGTCACGGCCTTCGGCGGTGGACACGGGCTGGCCGTGTCGCTGCGTGCCTTGCGGCGGCTCACAGACCGGCTCACTGCTGTGGTCACCGTCGCCGACAACGGTGGCTCTTCCGGTCGGCTGCGCGAGGAATTCGACATCCTGCCGCCGGGAGACCTGCGTCGTGCTCTTGCCGCGCTGTGTGCTGATGATCACCTCGGACGTACCTGGGCCGAGGTGCTGCAGGCGCGCTTCAACGGCATCGGTGAGCTCGCCGGTCACGCCATCGGTAACCTGCTCATCGCGGGCCTGTGGCAGGAGCTTGGCGACCCTGTGTCCGGCCTGGACATGGTCGGTCAGCTCCTTGACGTTCGGGGTCGCGTCCTGCCGATGTCCCTGACCCCGCTTGACATCAGCGCCCAAGTGGTCGGCCTGGACCCGAATCAGCCGGACGAGGAGTACACCCTCACCGGGCAGGCCACGGTCGCCAAGACCCGGGCCGAGGTGCTCAAGGTGAGGCTGGAGCCCTCCGAACCCGAGGCCTGCCCTCAGGCGTTGGAGGCGATTCGCGAGTCCGACAACCTCGTCCTGGGGCCGGGATCGTGGTTCACCTCGGTCATGCCGCATCTCCTGGTGCCTGAGATCGTCGACGCGATCCTTGAGTCGAAGGCGCGGAAGATCCTCACCCTCAATGTGTCGGGAGCTGATGAAACGGACGGATTCAGCCCCGCGCGACATCTTGAGGTCATCGCCGAGCACGAGCCACGTATGCGTTTCGACGTCGTCCTCGTCGATCGCGGGTTTGCTGGTCAGGATCCCCATCTGGAATCGTTTGCGCACAATCTGGGAGCTGAAATCGTCGTCGACGATTTGGCAATGCGCGATGGATCGGCTCGGCATGACCCACTGCGGTTGGCGTCGGCATACGCCAACATCATGGGCGTCCAGCCTCGCTGATTGTCGCCTAAGATCACCCTGTCACCCTTTGTATTCCTTTCCGGAGGCTAGAACCACATGTCGCTCACCCTGCAGGTGAAGAACGAACTCGCGACGGTGCCGGTGCAGAAGCTGTGCTGCCGCCGTTCCGAGATCGCCACCACCCTTCGCTTCGCAGGTGGCATCCATTTAGTGCAGCATCGCCACATCACGATTGAGGCCGAGGTCGACACCGGGGGTGCGGCGCGACGACTTCGTCAATCCATCCAGGAGGTCTTCGGTTTCGACACCGACCTCGTCGTCGTCAATGGCACTGGTTTGCACTCGAACACCCGGTACCTGGTGCGGATGGTGCGCGGCGGCGCTGATCTGGCTCGTCTGACGGGTCTGCTCGATCGTCGCGGTCGCCCGGTGCGTGGCCTTCCGGTTCCGGTCGTCGGTGGCGGACGGTGCTGCCAGGCTGCCGCGTGGCGTGGCGCCTTCCTGGCCCGTGGTTCCCTGACCGAACCTGGACGTTCCATGGCCATGGAGATCACCGCTCCCGGTGAGGAGGCCGCAATGGCTCTGGTGGGTGCAGCTCGCCGTCTGGAGATCCCGGCCAAGCAGCGGGAGTCCCGACGCATCGACCGCGTGACGATCCGGGACGGTGATGCCATTTCCGCCATGCTGACGCGGATGGGCGCCCACGAATCGGTGCTGGTCTGGGAGGATCGTCGTCTCCGCCGTGAGGTGAGGGCGTCGGCGAATCGTCTTGCCAATTTTGACGATGCCAACCTGCGTCGTTCCGCCAGAGCTGCTGTCACTGCCAGTGCCAGGGTGGAACGCGCGCTGGAAATCCTCGGGGATTCCGTTCCGGAACATCTCCAGGCCGCTGGCCAACTTCGCCTTGAGCACAGAAATGCCAGCTTGGAAGAATTGGGTAAGTTGCACGAACCTCCGTTGACGAAGGATGCCATTGCCGGACGGATTCGTCGTCTGTTGGCCCTGGCCGACAAGACGGCCCGTAACAACGGCGAGCCCACCACGGTGGAGAGTCTTCCTCCCGAGATGCGCGACGACCGCGCCTGATCACCATCCCGGCGTCTACAACCGGCCCTTGGCTCCTCCCACCAGGGAGGGATTCACGCAACCGCATGGTCATTTGTGCGTCGACCTGATCGATGCTCGTGATCGTTCGCCCGTGACATTGCCTTAAAACGGGGCCAGGGCTTTGTTCATTGCCCTTGGTCGCTATGCTTAGAGATGTCCGAGTGCTGAACGCACAAACCTCATCTGGAGGAGATTCCTTAATGACCGTCAAGGTTGGTATCAACGGGTTTGGCCGTATTGGCCGTAACTTCTTCCGCGCCCTCTCCGAGCAGGGTGCTGACCTCGAGGTCGTGGCCGTCAACGACCTCACCGACACCAAGACCCTGGCCCACCTCCTGAAGTACGACTCCATCATGGGTCGTTTCTCCGGTGAGGTCAGCTACGACGATGACTCCATCACCGTTGACGGCAAGACCATCAAGGTCCTTGCCGAGCGCAACCCCGCTGACCTCCCTTGGAAGGAGCTCGGCGCTGAGATCGTTGTCGAGTCCACCGGACTCTTCACCGATGGCGAGAAGGCCAAGGCCCACATCGAGGCTGGCGCCAAGAAGGTCATCATCTCCGCTCCCGGCAAGAACGTCGACGGCACCTTCGTCATGGGCGTCAACAGCGACGACTACGACACCGAGAAGCACAACGTCATCTCGAACGCTTCGTGCACCACCAACTGCCTCGCCCCGCTGGCCAAGGTCCTCAACGACGCCTTCGGCATCGAGCGTGGCATCATGACCACCGTTCACGCCTACACCGGTGACCAGCGCCTGCAAGACGCCCCCCACAAGGATCTGCGTCGCGCCCGCGCTGCTGCCCTCAACATGATCCCCACCAAGACCGGCGCCGCCCAGGCCGTGGCCCTGGTCCTGCCGGAGCTCAAGGGCAAGTTCGACGGCCTCGCCGTCCGCGTCCCGACTCCGACCGGCTCCCTGACCGACCTGACCTTCCAGACCTCCAAGGAGACCACCGTCGAGGAGGTCCAGGCTGCCGTCAAGAAGGCTGCTGAGGGTCCGTTGAAGGGCATCCTGGCCTACACCGAGGATCCGATCGTGTCGAAGGACATCGAGGGCGACCCGCACTCCTCGATCTTCGACGCCACCGAGACCAAGGTCATCGGTAACCTCGTCAAGGTCCTCTCTTGGTACGACAACGAGTGGGGCTACTCCAACCGTCTGGTTGACCTCACCAAGCTCGTCGCCAGCAAGCTTGCCTGATCTCACCATCGTGAGCTGATGACGGCCCCGTGCCCATGCGGGCGCGGGGCCGTCATCCGTACCCGGGCCACGACGCTCGTGAAACGTCGTTCACGACCATCGCCTTAAGAAAGGGCTTCCACATGAAATCTGTTGAGGATCTCGGAGACCTGCGCGGCAAGCGCGTCGTCATCCGTTGCGACTTCAACGTCCCGCTCGACGGGGACAAGATCACCGATGACGGCCGCATCAAGGCCGCCCTGCCCACCCTGACCCAGCTGCACGAGGCCGGCGCGCGCACCACTGTGCTCGCCCACCTCGGTCGTCCCAAGGGTGCCGTCGATCCCAAGTACTCCCTGGCCCCGGTCGCCAAGCGTCTGGGCGAGCTCATGAACCTCGACGTCAAGCTCGCTGAGGACGTCGTCGGCCCGTCCGCCACCAAGACCTCCGAGTCCCTCGCCGACGGCGAGATCGCTCTGGTCGAGAACGTCCGCTTCGAGAAGGGCGAGACCAGCAAGGACGAGGCTGAGCGCACCGAGCTCGCTAAGAAGTACGCCTCCTTCGGTGAGTTCTACGTCTCCAACGGTTTCGGTGTCGTGCACCGCAAGCAGGCTTCCGTCTACGACGTCGCCAAGCTGCTGCCGAGCGCTGCTGGCTCCCTGGTCGCCAAGGAGGTCGAGGTCCTCGAGGGCCTGACCGCCGACCCGAAGCGTCCGTTCGTCGTCGTCCTCGGTGGTGCCAAGGTCGCCGACAAGCTCGCCGTGATCGACAACCTGCTCAAGGTTGCCGACACCCTTGTCGTCGGTGGCGGCATGTTGTTCACCTTCCTCAAGGCACAGGGCCTGGAGGTCGGCAAGTCGCTGGTCGACGATGACTCCGTCGAGGCCTGCAAGAAGTACCTCGAGGCCGCCAAGGCCGCTGGCAAGCAGATCCTGCTGCCGACCGACGTCCGCGTCGCCTCTGACGTCGACTTCGATGCCCACACCGTCGGCCAGGTCGACGTCGTGCCCGTCGACGCCATTCCGGCCGATAAGATGGGCCTCGACGTCGGCCCGGAGACCGAGAAGGCCTACGCCGAGGCCATCAAGGGCGCCAAGTCGGTGTTCTGGAATGGCCCGATGGGCGTCTTCGAGATCAAGGGCCTCGAGCTCGGCACCAAGGCCGTTGCCCAGGCTCTCACCGAGGTCGACGGCCTTTCGGTGGTTGGCGGTGGAGACTCCGCCTCCGCCGTTCGCGCCCTCGGCTTCGCCGACGACCAGTTCGGTCACATTTCCACCGGTGGTGGCGCCTCCCTCGAGCTCATGGAGGGCAAGGAGCTGCCCGGAATCGCAGTCCTCAAGGAGAACAACTGATGTCTCGTACCCCGATCATGGCCGGCAACTGGAAGATGAATCTCGACCACGTTGCCGCCACCTCCCTCGTCCAGGATCTCGGTGAGGCCCTCAAGGCTGCCGGATACGACTCCTCCAAGTCCGAGGCCGTCGTCATCCCGCCATTCACCGACATCCGCTCCGTGGCCACCATCATCGACGGTGACAAGCTGCCGATCGCCTATGGCGCCCAGGACATCTCCGCTCACGACGACGGCGCCTACACCGGTGAGGTGTCCGGCACCATGCTGTCGAAGCTGGGCTGCTCCTACGTCGTCGTTGGTCACTCCGAGCGTCGCGAGTACCACAACGAGTCCGACGAGCTGGTCAACGTCAAGGCCAAGAAGGCCATCGAGAATGGCATGACCCCGATCATCTGCTGTGGCGAGGACCTCGAGGTTCGCAAGGCCGGCAAGCACGTCGAGCACACCGTCGGCCAGATCAAGGCTGACCTCGACGGCATCTCGGCCGAGCAGGTCGCCAAGCTCGTCATCGCCTACGAGCCCATCTGGGCCATCGGCACCGGCGAGACCGCCACCGCTGACGACGCCCAGGAGGTCTGCCAGGCCATCCGCGAGGCCGTCAAGGAGCTCTACGACGCCCCGACCGCCGAGGCCGTGCGCATCCAGTACGGCGGCTCGGTCAAGCCGGCCAACGTCGCCGAGATCATGGCCAAGCCTGATGTTGACGGCGCCCTGGTGGGCGGCGCTTCGCTCAAGGCTGGCGACTTCTCCAAGATCGTGACCTTCTACGAGGCCTGATCCGCGACAAGTTCAACGACGACCCCCGCACCACTCGGTGCGGGGGTCGTTTCGTCCCTGCGTTGATGTGTATGCACACTTCGCGCATGGTTTCGGGGCTCGATGTGGGGATCTGGCGGCTCGTGAGTTACCCTGTACGACGTGATTTCGGCTCCCCTCATGACCTGGCCCGTGCTGACGATGTCGATCATCCTGTGCGTGCTGAGCGTCATCCTCACCCTCTTCGTCCTCCTCCACAAGAGCAAGGGCGGCGGCCTCTCCGACCTCTTCGGTGGAGGTGTGTCGACCTCCATGGGTGGAACCTCCGTGGCTGAGCGGAATCTTGACCGTCTGACGGTCGTCATTGGCCTGCTATGGCTGGCCTCCATCATTGTCCTGCTGGTGCTCTACAGCCATTCCTGAGCCGGAATCGGGCGGCAGTCTGCCGCGCAGGAGCACAAGGGAGGGCTGATCCCTTCCGACCCCCAATGATGCTGCCCCCCAGGCAGTATTGTGACCCCCTCGAGGAGAGTGAACGAATGTCAGGTGGAAGCGCCATCCGTGGAAGTCGCGTCGGTGCCGGCCCCATGGGAGAGGCAGAGCGCGGCGAGTCTGCCCCCCGCGAGTACGTCTCCTACTTCTGCGCCAACCACCACGTGATCCGCCCGGCCTTCTCGGCCGAGGCAGAGGTCCCCGACACCTGGGATTGCCCGAAGTGCGGTCTGCCGGCCAACCGTGATCAGGCCAATCCTCCTGCTCCGCCGAAGATCGTGCCTTACAAGACTCATCTGGCCTATGTGAAGGAGCGCCGCAGCGAGGCCGAGGCCGCTGCCATCCTCGCCGAGGCGCTGGAGAACCTGCGTCAGCGTCGACGTGATGGCGAGGTCATCTATTGAGCAGCCATGACCAGCTCGTGGCAGAGCTGACCGCTCGTTGGCCAGAGCACCGCATCGGTCCCGGCCTTGACCGGGAACGTGCCCTTCTGGACCTGCTGGGCAACCCACAGCAGGCCTGCCCTGTCATCCAGATTGCCGGCACCAACGGCAAGGGATCGACGGCCATCATGATCGACTCGCTGCTGCGGTCCGCCGGTCTGCGGGTGGGACGTTACTGCTCCCCACATCTGGTCGACGTCACCGAGCGCATCTGCATCGACGGTCGTCCCGTCAGCCGCGAGCTGTTCGACGAGACCTGGCGTCAGATCGAGCCGATGGTGGCCATGGTCGACGGTCAGCACATCGACGGCATCCAGATGACCTTCTTCGAGGTCGTAACGGCCATGGCCTTCGCGGCTTTCGCGGATGCCCCGGTGGACGTCGCTGTGGTCGAGGTCGGCCTGGGAGGACGCTGGGATGCCACCAACGTTGCCGACGCAACTGTTGCGGTCGTCACCCCTGTCGCCATGGACCACATGCACATCCTTGGCAACACCATCGACAAAATTGCCGCCGAGAAGGCGGGAATCATCAAACCAGGTTGCACTCCGGTCATTGCTGGCCAGGAGCCGGAAGCCGCGCCGATCCTGCTTGCCCAGTGCACCGACGCCGGCGTCAAGCCGCTGCTGGAGGGCCCGGACTGGGGCCTGTTGGACCGCCGCAGTGCCCTCGGCGGCCAGGTGCTGCGTGTTCAGACCGCTTCCGGGCCGCTGGGGGAGTTGTTCCTTCCGCTCTTCGGTGAACACATGGCTCACAACGCTGCCCAGGCTGTTGCGGCGACCGAGGCTCTCACCGGGCCGCTCAAGCCCGCCATCATCGAGCAGGGTTTGGCTGCTGTGGAGGCTCCAGCTCGTCTCGAGGTCGTCCGACGGTCTCCGCTCGTCATCCTCGACACTTTCCACAATCCCCACGGAGCGACGTCGGCGATGGCCGGGATGCGCGAGTCCTTCGAGACCGAGCCCCTCATCGCTGTCGTGGCGGCAATGGCCGACAAGGACATCGACGGGGTGCTGTCGGTGCTGTCGGACTCGGTGAGCCACGTCATCGTCACCTCGATGCCGGACCTGCCGCGTGCCTTGAGTGTTGACGACTTGGCGGAGAAGGCCTCGGCCCATTGGGATGACGACCACCTTACCCGGGTTGCGGACGTCCCCGAGGCCCTTGAGGAAGCCTTCCGCATCGCAGATGCGTCCGGGCCAGGGGCCGGTGTCCTCATCGCCGGATCGGTCGTGCTGGCGGGTCGTGCCAGGGCGATCCTGCGTCCCGACGGCACCATGCTTGACGCTCCGCAGACCGCCATCGTCGAGACCCCGGACCTGTCCCAGGAACAGATCGAGGCGATGGAGGGTCAGCGCCTCGACCCACTGCCTGACGATGACATGGTCACCGACATGAATGACGACGGAGGTTGGTGACGATGGCCGCGCAGCCCGGGATCGCAAGAGGAAGCTTCCTCACCCTGCCCGCGGGCAACCCGATGACGAAGGTCGTGGTGAGTTTCCTGGCCTTTGAGGTCATCGTCTTCGGCCTGACGATCCCGGGCATGATCTTGGTCTCCGGCATCAGTGTGGCCATGTCAGTTGTCCTGGGATGTATCGGCATGGTCGCCTCGATCCTCTGCGCTGTTGGCGTCCCCCGCACGTGGGGATACCTGCTTGCATGGGCCCTGCAGATCTTTGGAATCCTGCTGGGGCTGGCCACCCCGATGATGTACGCCGTCGGGATCGTCTTCGCCGCGATTTGGGTGTCTATTATCGTGCTGGGTAGGCGTATTGACGGAAACCCCGAGGTCCGCTGAGGTCGTGATCCGCGCTGCGATAAGTTGGGGCCATGACTGACACGGAACGTACCCTGGTCCTGCTGAAGCCGGATGCCGTTGAGCGTCATCTCATTGGCGAGATCATTAGCAGGTACGAGGCCAAGGGTCTCATCGTGCGCGCAATGGAGCTGCGGACGATTGATGTTGATACTGCATCCAATCATTACGCCGAGCACGTCGGACGCGACTATTACCCGCCGCTGGAGGAGTTCATCACCTCCGGGCCGCTGGTCGCCCTGGTGCTCGAGGGACGCAAGGCCATCCAGGTCGTTCGCGCCATGAATGGCAAGACTGACTGCGCCGAGGCAGCTCCAGGAACAATTCGTGGCGATTACGGCACGCTCAAGAACCGCAACCTCGTCCACGCCTCTGACTGCCCGGAATCCGCCGAGCGCGAGATCGGCATCTGGTTCCCCGATCTGGTGTGATCTGGTTCCGTGATCCGGCCCGAACCGCCTACCATGACCGTTCGTGAGTACCCAGGATCTCCTCGGTAGGATTGAACCGCTGCTGGCCCGAGTCAACAAACCCATCCAGTACGTGGGTGGGGAGCACAACAGCATCGTCAAGGATTGGCAGGACGCTGACGTCCGCTGGGTCCTGATGTACCCCGACGCGTACGAGGTTGGCCAGCCCAATCAGGGCGTGGCCATCCTCTACGAGGTGCTCAATGAACGTGACTGGATCCTGGCTGAGCGCACCTACTCGGTGTGGCCGGACATGGAGAAGCAGATGAGAGCTGCTGGGATTCCTCAGTTCACCCTTGACGGGCACCGGCCGGTGCGCGATTTCGACGTCATGTCGGTCTCACTGTCGACGGAGTTGGGCTACACTAACATGCTCAATGCCATCAGTCTGGCCGGTATCCCCGTCCATCAGGTTGATCGCACCGATGACGACCCCATCGTCCTCATCGGCGGTCACGCCGCCTTCAATCCCGAACCCGTAGCCGACTTCATCGACGCCGCCGTCCTGGGGGACGGTGAGGAGGCCTCCCTGGAGATCTCCGAGATCATCCGGGGCTGGAAGGAGGAAGGCCGACCGGGCGGACGCGAAGGTCTGCTGGTGAGGCTTGCCGAGACCGGCGGGGTCTACGTACCTTCCTTCTACGACGTCGAATACCTCGACGACGGAACGATCGGTCGAGTTGCCCCTAATCGTCCGGAGGCACCGTTCACCGTCTCCAAACACACCGTCATGGACCTTGACGAGTGGCAGTATCCGAAGAAGCCCATCGTCCCGGTCGCCGAGACCGTCCACGAGCGCTACTCGGTGGAGATCTTCCGCGGCTGCACCCGTGGCTGCCGGTTCTGCCAGGCGGGCATGATCACCCGTCCGGTGCGCGAGCGATCCATCGACACGATCGCCCAGATGGTCGATAACGGCCTGCAGGCCACCGGTCTGGAAGAGGTCGGTCTGTTGAGCCTGTCGAGCGCCGACCACTCGGAGATTTCTGACATCACCAAGGGGCTTGCGGATCGCTACGAGGGGACGAATGTGTCCCTGTCCCTGCCGAGCACTCGCGTGGACGCCTTCAACATCGATCTTGCCAACGAGTTGAGCCGCAACGGTCGTCGTTCTGGTCTCACCTTCGCTCCCGAGGGAGGCTCGGAGCGGATGCGCCAGGTCATCAACAAGCAGGTGACCGAGGACGACCTCATCCGCACCGTTGCCACCGCATTCGGCAATGGTTGGCGTCAGGTGAAGCTGTACTTCATGTGCGGTCTGCCCACCGAGACCGACGAGGATGTGCTGGGAATCCACGACATGGCCTCCCACGTCATCGAGGCCGGTCGTGCTGCGGCCGGACGCAAGGACATTCGGTGCACGATCTCCATCGGCGGATTCGTGCCCAAACCTCACACTCCCTTCCAGTGGGCCGCCCAGGCGTCTGCCGACGAGGTCGACCACCGCCTGTCCGTGCTACGAGATTCTATTCGCGCTGACCGCCAGTTCGGTCGGTCCATCGGCATGCGCTACCACGACGGGCGCCCCGGCATCATCGAGGGGCTGCTCTCGCGCGGTGACCGACGGGTCGGCAAGGTCATCGAGGCCGTCTGGCGTGACGGGGGAGTCTTCGACGGTTGGAACGAGTACTTCTCCTACGACCGGTGGGTGGCATGCTGTGAGCAGGAGCTCGAGCCGCTCGGTGTCTCCCTGGACTGGTTCACCACTCGTGAGCGTGATTACGAGGAAGTGCTGCCCTGGGACCATCTTGACTCCGGACTTGACCGCGACTGGTTGTGGGACGACTGGCAAGACGCCCTAGACGGCGAGGCCGTCGACGACTGCCGCTGGAACCCCTGCTACGACTGTGGGGTGTGCCCGCAGATGGGTACCGAGATCCAGGTGGGTCCGTCAGGGCATTCGCTCATCCCGCTGACCCCGGTCAACCCTGACCTCGCGCCGGCGAAGGAGGCCTGACGATGTCGAAGCGCGCCCAGAAGCAGCCCGAGCAGCAGGCCCCGCCGAAGCAGAGGTTGAGGATGCGGTACGCCAAGCGCGGCACCGCCAGGTTCACCTCCCATCGTGACTTCGCCCGCGCCTTCGAGCGAGCTCTCAACCGGGCCCACATTCCGATGGCGTACTCGTCGGGATTCAGCCCGCACCCGCGTATCTCCTACGCCAACGCCTCGGCCACCGGGGCGGCCTCGGAGGCCGAGTACCTCGAGGTGGCGTTGGCCGAGATCTGCGACCCGGACAAGGTCCTGACGGTCCTTGGCACCGAAATGCCACCCGGCATGGAGGTGCTGGAAGTCGTCGAGACTGATCGCACCCCCTTCACCGAACTGTTGACGGCGTCGGCCTGGCTCATCGCGCCCGCTGGTGAGGTTGCAGGGCTGGCCGAGGCCGTGAAAGCCGTCATGACAGCCGAGACCGTCGAGGTGGAGCGGATGACGAAGTCCGGTATGCGCACCTTCGACGTCCGTGCAGCTCTCATCGGTCTGGACGTCTCGGACGGGAAGCTGCGGCTCATGCTGCGTCACGTCACTCCGTTGGTTCGGCCGGATGACGTACTGCGTGCGTTGGCCGAGAAATGCCCGGCGCTGGACGTTGACGCCGCGCGGGCAACGCGACTGGCTCAGGGCGCCTGTGACGAGGATGCCAGCGGGGTTTCGACGGTCCTGGCCGACCCGTTTTCCAGGGCTGCCGTAACGGTGTGGTGACGTCGTCGTCACTGTGCGGTATCTGGCATCGACCCCTGTGACGTGACATACTGGGACTCAGGTGAACGGGGTGCCACCCCACTCGACGGTTCTTACCGCGACGCCGAGAGGCGACCGCGGGGGACTCGAGGGCTCACCGAAAGCTTTTGCCCCATGCCGGGGATGACGCCGTCAGTACAGCGCGAGGCGTTTGCACACGTCTGCGGAAGGATTTTCGCAGGGCCGTACCCGGGTGGGCACTGACCGTGCCGAAAGGCCAAGGAGAGCACAATGCTCGACGAGACTGACAACACCACATTGAATTCTGACGAGAATTCCACCGCTGAGATTCCCGCTTCTCGACGCCGTCGGGCCGCATCGCGTCCTGCCGGGGCTCCTGCCCAAGGCGAGACCGCGAGCGCCTCGGTGACGATCACCGCTGCCGGTACCGGCGGCTCCGTCATCACCTCCGACGCCGAGGCATCCGACCTTCCTCGCCCTCCGATGGGACGCCGTCGCAAGGCCGCCAAGGCTGAGACCCTCAAGGTCGAGGAACCCAGGAAGACCGAGACCCCGAAGACTGAGGACCCCAAGGCCGCCGAGACGAAGACCGAGGACACGATGTCCGAGGAGATGACGACCGGGGCCGAGAAGCCGCGTCGCACCCGTACCCGCCGCAATGGCGACTCCGCTGCCAACTCGACCCGGACGAGGACCAGGAGCACCCGCGCGGCCGCCGAGAACGAGTCCCCGTCCGAGGTTGACAACACCGAGTCCGCCACTGAGACGAACGAGGATTCCGAGACCCGCACCACCCGTCGTGGCGCATCTGAGACCGCTCCGTCCGTCGAGACCGAGCGTGGAACCTCCCAGCGTCGTCGCGCCACTCGCCGTCGTTCCTCCCGGGCTTCTGACAAGTCCGAGGAAAATACCGAGGGCAAGGCGACCATCACGGATGCCAAGGATGACAAGAGTGCCAAGAACAAGGGATCTGACGACGATCCCATCAATGCCGCGTTGACCAAGGCCAAGGCCCAGGCCCGTAATCACAAGGTTGAGGGAACCCTGGCCAATCCCTTCGGGCTCAAGGACGGTGAGGAGCGCTCGGCCAGCGACATCCTCGACTCCTTGGCCGTCGAGATCGGAGGGGGAGAGGCCGCGGTGCCGAAGAGGCGTCGCCGTCGCGCCACTCGTCCGTCCGAGGCTGGCAATCACGCTGAGGAGACCGCCGAGAAGACCGAGGAGGTGGCCGAGCTCGAGCCTGAGAAGGGCAAGGGCGAGGCCAAGGACCGAAAGGGCTCTAGCGAGAAGAACGAGAAGTCGGACGAGAAGACTGCTGATTCCGTCGAGGAGGAGACGACCTCCGAGTCCGAGGACACCACCTCCGAGGAGGAAGGCCAGAACCGTCGTCGCCGTCGTCGGGGTGGACGTCGTCGTCGGCGCAGCGAGGACACCGAGGACAACACTTCGGAGGGCGAGTCGGACGACGATGACGACTCGGGGAACAGCTCTGAGAATGGCTCGGAGTCCCGGAATTCGGATACCACCCGTCGTCGTCGCCGTCGTCGCCGCCGCCGTGGTGAGGACATCAGCGGTTCTGACGACGATCCCAGCGAGGTCGTCATCAAGGTTCGTGAGCCGCGCTCGCGTCAGTCGGTGGCTGACGAGGTCACCGGCATCGAGGGCTCGACTCGTATGGAGGCCAAGAAGCAGCGTCGTCGTGAGGGGCGTGCCGCCGGTCGCCGACGCAGCGCGGTCATCACCGACGCCGAATTCCTGGCTCGCCGCGAATCGGTGGACCGCAAGATGGTCGTCCGTCAGTCCGACGAGTACTCGCAGTTGGCGGTGCTGGAGGACGGCGTCCTCGTCGAGCACTACGTCGACCGTGCCTCGGCCGCGTCCTCGATCGGCAGCATCTACCTGGGCAAGGTCCAGAACGTCCTGCCCTCGATGGAGGCCGCGTTCATCGACATCGGCCGTGGTCGCAACGCCGTGCTCTACGCCGGCGAGGTCGACTGGGCCAAGTACGGCAAGGAGGGTGAGGACAAGCGCATCGAGCATGCCCTGAAGTCGGGAGACCAGGTCCTGGTGCAGGTCACCAAGGACCCGGTTGGCGCCAAGGGTGCTCGTCTGACCAGTCACATATCGGTGCCTGGACGCTTCGTCGTCTACTCGCCCGGCGGTCATCTCTCGGGAATCTCCCGCAAGTTGGCCGACTCCGAGCGCAAGCGCC
Organism: Cutibacterium sp. LaCa_255; assembly: GCF_057458005.1. NCBI lineage: Bacteria > Bacillati > Actinomycetota > Actinomycetes > Propionibacteriales > Propionibacteriaceae > Cutibacterium > Cutibacterium sp. LaCa_255. Next base: position 968,239 of record NZ_CP190956.1, read on the forward strand.
TCAAGAAGATCGTCGAGAACAACATCCCGTCGGATGCCTCCGTCATCGTGCGCACTGCCGCAGAGGGGGCCACCGAGGAGGATCTCGTCCGCGACATCAACCGTCTCAAGGCTCAGTGGGAGGTCATCGAGCGCAAGGCCAGCACCAGCAAGGCGCCGCTCATGCTGTACTCGGAGCCGGACTTGACGGTGCGCATCATCCGTGACCTGTTCACCGCAGACTTCTCCGAGCTCGTCATCGCCGGCAACGGTGGCTCGGACGACGCTTACGACACCATCAAGGCCTATGTCGATCACGTCGCCCCGGAGATGGCCTCGCGCCTGACTCACTGGGAGGACGCCGATAAGGATCCCTTCGCTGAGCACCGCATCGACGAGCAGGTCGCCAAGGCCCTGGAGCGCAAGGTCTACCTGCCCTCGGGTGGGTCGCTGGTCATCGACCGCACCGAGGCCATGACGGTCATCGACGTCAACACCGGCAAGTTCACCGGATCTGCCGGCAACCTCGAGGCCACCGTCACCGCCAACAACCTGGAGGCGGCCGAGGAGATCGTCCGTCAGCTGCGGCTACGGGACATCGGCGGAATCATCGTCGTCGACTTCATCGACATGGTGTTGCCGACCAACCGTGAGCTCCTGGTCCGTCGCCTCACCGAGTGCCTGGGACGGGATCGCACCCGCCACCAGGTTGCCGAGGTGACGTCGCTGGGGCTGGTCCAGATGACCCGCAAGAAGATCGGCACCGGCCTGGCTGAGGCCTTCACTGAGGAGTGTGAGGCCTGTGGTGGCCGTGGCTACCACCGCTTCGACAAGCCGGTGGATTCCCAGGCCCCGGCCGATGGTGGTGAGCGTTCCAAGGGCCGTGGACGCGGTCGCAAAGGCTCCTCTGGTAAGTCCCATTCCAAGTGAGGATGGGCCCGGGTAAGGGCGGTGGACGGTCGTTTTGACCGTCCACCACAGGAAATGTAAAATGAGCAGCCGGTCCGGCGCGAGTCGTCGGTCAGGTTTGTCCGGGGCCGTTGGTTCCGGCCCCGGAAATGTACGACAAGAACGAGAGTAGGTCAGGCGTGTACGCGATCGTGCGTAGTGGCGGCCGCCAGCACAAGGTGGCAGTGGGTGACGTCGTCGAGATCGACAAGGTCGCCGACGAGGCGGGCAGCAGCATCGAGCTGACCCCGCTCCTCGTGGTTGATGGCGAGTCCGTCACCTCCGACAAGGACGCGCTCGGAAAGGTCAAGGTCACCGCTGAGGTTCTCGGCGAGACCAAGGGCCCGAAGATCCGCATCCTCAAGTACAAGAACAAGACCGGCTACAAGAAGCGCCAGGGGCACCGTCAGAAGTACACCCAGGTCAAGGTCACCGGAATCGAAGGCTGAGGTAGACAGACATGGCACACAAGAAGGGCGCGTCCTCTTCGCGCAACGGTCGTGACTCCAACGCTCAGCGTCTCGGCGTGAAGCGTTTCGGCGGTCAACTCGTCAACGCTGGCGAGATCATCGTGCGTCAGCGCGGCACTCACTTCCACCCCGGTGACGGGGTTGGCCGCGGTGGCGACGACACCCTCTTCGCCCTGCGTGACGGCAATGTCGAGTTCGGCACCCGTCGTGGCCGCAAGATCGTCAACGTGAACCCCGTGGAGGTCCCGGTCGAGGCCTGAGTCCCCACGACACAGATGTTGATCGGCCCCCGCCCTTGAGGTGGGGGCCGATCTGCGTCTGGGGGATCGATCTGAGCGGAATCGGGAATTCGGTACCTGAGCATTTGTGTGCCCGCGACTTGGCGGAACCTGAGAATTATGCCGGGGATTGTGACTGTCGTCGGATCCTCGCAGCGACCGTGGTCGTCACTGTGCCGCGAAATGGCGACCTACTCTCAAAACTTGGTCGTTATCGACCCTGTGACGATGGGAGATCAGAGAACCGTGGGTAATCGGATATTCAGCGAGGACGAGAGGTGGCTGTACCGGATCGAGCCGGGGTCGGACGCGCCGACCTTGGTGTCGACGGGGTCGATGCCCAGGATTACCGCGCCGCTGGCACCGATTCGTTCCTCTCGGCCCGCCGCAGCTGAGTCTCACAACCCTCGGGCTGCCCAAGCGGCACCCGCGCAGAAGGCCGAGCCCCGTCACCGGTGGCCTCAACCCTATGAGGTGGCGGCTGGCGCCTGCGCCTCGGCCGTTGCGACCGGAGTCGTGGGAGGCCTGGGAATCGGCGGGACGATGATCGGCGCTGCCGTCACCAGCCTCGTCATCGCTCTGGGCGGTGCCTTCTTTACCAGATGGTTCTCCCGGACCCACGACAATGTCTCGGGAGCTCGTCAACGTCGAGGGATGTGGACCCGCATGGTCACAGTGGCCCTCGTCGTGAGTGTGTTCACGGTTGTCGTCGGGGTGCTGTGGTTGGCGCCATCGGTCGGTCAGGAAGCCGGATCCTGGGTGCATCGGGCCACCGGCTCGCTCGAGCAGTGGCGGGAGTCAGCCCAACGTGCCTGGCCTTATCTCAAAGGTGCCTGGCGCGCCTTCCGGTGAACCTTCTCACGCCGTCGTTCACCGAGGGCGTGACCCTTTGTGTACTGGGTGCAGATTCTGCACTTGATGCAGACACTGCACTCAGTGTAAAATTGTGAGTGTGACTTCACCAACAGCAATCCGCACTCAGGGCGTCATTCGCCGTGCCGCAATGGAATTGTCGGTCGAGAAGCCGGTGGACGAGGTCACAGTCGACGACATCGCCGAGCGTGCTGGGGTGTCGCGACGAACCGTGTTCAACCACTTCCCGTCCAAGTACGACGTCTATCTGCCTCCGGTGGTCGCCCACTCGGAGGAGGCCCTCGAGACCTTCGCGACGGACACCTCGACGTCACTGGCCGATGCCATTCGCACCCTGCTCGATGCCAGGTGGCGAAGCTTCGACGTCGACCTCGACGATCTGCGAGAGCTCATGAGAATCAGCGGGGAGAGCACCGAGCTTCGGATGGCCCTCAAGGAGTCCGTTGACTGTCAACGCGCTGCCCTCATGGCGGCAGCTGCTCGCCGGATCGGCCGCTCCGAGGACTCTCTGGAAGTCCTTGCCCTCGTGGGCACCATCCAGGCGATGGAGCGCTCAGTCTTCCAAGCGGCCATGGTCCGTCCTGGGGCCAGTTCTGCCGAGGTGGTCGGCACCTTTGACCGGGTCGTCGATGTCTGGGTCAGGCTGTCCGCGGAATTGGCCGGCGATCAGGTGTCGGTCTTGACGCCGTGAGCAGCGAGCTGACTCGTCACAACCTGCGCGACAGCGCGCCCCGCACTTCCCATCCAACATCAGAAAGCTGTGACATGTCTGCAACTGCTGCCGTTCCTGAGGCTGCCAAGTTCAAACCAGATCGTCGATTCTGGGTTGTCTATCTCTGCCTCATGATGGTGATGTTCCTGTCCTCCTTGGACCAGACGATCGTCGCCACCGCTCTGCCGACCATTGTCGGTGACCTGTCCGGCGTCGAGCACATGGCGTGGGTCATCACCGCGTACACCCTGGCCATCACCGTCGGTATGCCGCTGTATGGCCGTCTCTCCGACCTCATCGGTCGTAAGACCCTCTACCTCATCGCCATTGGCCTGTTCCTGCTGGGGTCTGCCCTGTGCGGCACCGCTAACACCATGATCACCTTCATTTTCTTCCGCTTCATCCAGGGCCTGGGTGGCGGTGGCCTCATGATCTTGTCCCAGGCCATCACCGGCGACCTCATCCCACCGCGCGTTCGTGCCGCCTACATGGCGCCGATGGGCGCGATGTTCGGTGTGTCCTCGGTGCTCGGCCCGCTGCTGGGCGGCTGGCTCACCGACTCGATCTCCTGGCGCTGGGTGTTCTGGATCAACTTGCCGCTGGGTGTCGTGGCCTGGGTGGCCTGCCTCTTCGCCCTCAAGCTACCCAAGCATGAGCTGACGACGAAGATTGACTGGCTAGGTCTGACCCTTATGGACGTCGGCGCCGTGGCCATCGTGCTGGTGGCCACCTGGGGCGGTTCCCAGTACCACTGGCTGTCCTGGCAGATCATCGGCCTGGGCGTCGTCGCGGTCGTGGCGTGGGCTGTGCTGCCCGTCGTCGAGTGTCGGGTCGAGGACCCGGTGCTGCCGCTGGAGCTGTTCCACAACCGCACCTTCGTCGTCTCGACGATCATCGGAATGCTCGCCATGGGCGCCATGTTCGGTGTGCTGGCCTATCTGCCGACCTACATGCAGATGACCTACGGCTACTCGGCCACGGTGTCTGGTCTACTGCTCATCCCCATGACGATCGGTATTCTGTTGGCCTCGACGGTGACTGGCCTGTTGACCTCCCGGATAGGTCGTTACCGCATCTTCATCATCATCGGCCCGATCGTCGCTGCCGGTGGCATGACGCTGATGTCGACCCTGAACCAGGACTCCCCGGTCTGGCGGATCATGGGCGACACCTTCGTCCTCGGTCTGGGCATGGGTATGTTCTTCCAGCTGCTCGTCATGGCGGTCCAGAACGACGTCCGCCCAACCCTGCTGGGAACGGCCACCAGCCACAACAACTTCTTCCGTCAGATCGGTGTGTGCCTGGGCTCTTCTCTTATCGGCGTGGCCTTCACCACCCGCCTGACCAATCGTGTCACGGACCTGTTCACCTCCCTGGCCACCAGCAAGGATCCGACCGTTCTCAAGGCGCTGGGCTCGATGAGCTCGCACAGCCACGCCGCAGCCTCGCTGACCCCGGGTGCCGTCAATCAGATGCCTGACGCCATTCGGGACGGTATCGTCCAGGCCTACGTCAACTCCCTGACCCCGCTGTTCCTGTGGATGGCCCCGATGGTTGCTGTAGCAGGTCTGCTGGCCTTCCTCCTCAAGGACGTGCCGCTGTCCCACCACACTGGTATCCAGATGCGCGCCGCGTCTGAGTCCAGGGAGAGAACTTCTCAGGAGACTTTGGCAGCCTCCGGTGACGCTGTGGAGATTCCTTCCCAGGACGCCCGCGCTGAGGCTCCGGACGGCTCGGAGAGGGACGAGCCCTCCGGTACGCCACGGCATAACGCAGATGCCGTGAAGGTTGAAGGAGCTCCGCCGCGTCGAGCTGCTGGACCGGAACGACCAGCACAGGCCTGACAGTTCGGGACGCGCCACCTGGAAGGGGTGGCGCGTCCCGGCGTCTAGACTTGTGATCCACCCTGGGCCAGACGGCCCGACCCCATCTTCGAGGAGCAGAACATGGCCATCCCGTCCTTCGTCGACCGCGCGACGCTGACCGCCGTGGCGGGCAAGGGGGGACACGGCTGCGCCTCCGTCAGACGTGAGAAGTTCAAGCCGTTGGGCGGCCCCGATGGTGGCAACGGCGGTCATGGCGGGTCGGTCATTCTGCGCGTCGACCCCCAGGTGACGACCCTGGTCGACTATCACTGGCAGTCCACTCGCAAGGCCACCAACGGAGAGCCCGGACGCGGTGACAACCAAGCCGGGGCCAACGGCTCCGACATCGTCCTGGGTGTTCCCGAGGGCACGGTCGTCTCCGACGCCGACACCGGCGAGCCACTGGGAGACCTCGTCGGAGCGGGATCCGAGCTCGTCGTCGCGGCCGGTGGTCGTGGTGGTCTCGGCAATGCCGCGCTGGCCAACTCGGCGCGCAAGGCCCCCGGCTTCGCCTTGCTCGGTGAGGCCGGGGAGGAGCGCAAGGTCCTGCTCGAGCTCAAGGTCGTCGCCGACATCGGCCTGGTGGGATTCCCCTCGGCCGGAAAGTCCAGCCTCATCGCGGCGATCTCGCGAGCGAAGCCGAAAATTGCCGATTATCCCTTCACCACCCTGGTGCCGAATCTTGGCGTGGTCGTCGCAGGGGAGACGACCTACACCGTCGCGGACGTGCCCGGCCTCATCCCGGGAGCCTCGCTGGGCAAGGGTCTTGGCTTCGACTTCCTGCGCCACATCGAGCGCTGCCGGGCCATCGTCCACGTCATCGACTGCGCCACCTACGAGCCGGGTCGCGACCCTGTCACCGACCTCGACGTCATCGAGGGGGAGCTTGCTGCCCATGGTGGCCTGGAGGATCGTCCACGTCTGGTGGTGCTCAACAAAGTTGACGTCCCAGACGCCGCTGACCTGGCCGACATCGTCTTCGACGATGTCGGCAAGCGTGGCTGGGCGGTCTTCCGTGTCTCGACGAAGTCCGGAGAGGGGCTCAACTCCCTCAAGTTCGCCATGGCCGATCTGGTCGAGAAGGCTCGCGAGGACGAGCCCGAACCCGAGCCGGAGCGGATCGTCATCCGGCCCAGGCCCAAGGAGGAGGGCCCGGCCTTCTCCATCAAGCGTCAGGGCGACGGTGAGGGCGGTTTCCTGTGGCGTGTGACCGGTGACAAGCCGGCTCGTTGGGTCGCTCAGACTGACTTCAACAACCCGGAGGCCGTCGGCTACCTGTCGGATCGCCTCAACCGCCTGGGCGTCGAGGAGGAGCTGCTGGCCATGGGGGCCATTGCCGGTGACGCCGTCGCCGTCGGCGGTGAGGACGCCGTCATCTTCGACTTCGCCCCGCAGATCGAGTCGGGTGCCGAGCTGTTGTCCCGCCGCGGTGAGGACCAGCGTCTGGAGACCGAGCGTCCCTCGGCCACCCGTCGTCGCGAGATGGATCGCGAATATCACCGCGCCCGTGAGGAATACGGCCAGGTCGGCCGCGATCCACGGGGTGAGTCGTGGCGTGCCCGCGTCGCCGAGGATGAGCGGTTCGAGAGCCGTGACTGATCAACGTCGAGTCATTTCCGCGGCCACCACTGTGGTGGTCAAGATCGGATCATCCTCGTTGACCCTGCCCGGCGGCGGGATCGATGTTCGCCGTGTCGACGAGCTGGTCGACGTGCTTAGCGAGGTCGTCGCGGACGGCAAGCGGGTCGTCCTGGTGAGCTCAGGAGCCATCGCCACCGGGTTCCCAGCGATGGGAATGACCCACCGCCCACGGAGCGTGGCCGGCAAGCAGGCGGCAGCCTCGGTCGGGCAGGGAATCCTGCTGGCCCACTACACGTCACGTTTTGCCAGCCACGGGTTGCGGGTCGGACAGGTACTGCTGACCGTCAATGACCTGGTCCGCCCCACCTCCTATCGAAATGCCTGGTCGACCCTGGACACCCTGCTCGAGCTGGGAGTCGTGCCAATCGTCAACGAGAACGACACCGTTGCCACCGGGGAGATCAAGTTCGGCGACAACGACCGACTCGCTGCCCTGGTGGCTGAGTTGGTGCGCGCTCAGGCCCTCGTGCTGCTGTCTGACGTCGACGCCCTTTACACCGCTCATCCGGATTCCCCGGACGCCCGTCGTCTGGATGTCGTCGAGGACATTGACGCGCTGGAGATCGACACCCACAAGGCCGGATCCGGGGTCGGTACCGGGGGCATGACGACGAAGCTGGAGGCCGCCCGAATGGCCACCAGCGCGGGGGTTCCTGTGGTGCTCGCATCGGCTTCGGACGCCCGTGGCGTCCTGGGTGGGGCAGCCGTGGGCACCTACTTCCGACCGATGGCGACGCGGCGGTCCCGGCGTCTGCTGTGGCTGGCCGACGCCGCTACCCCGCAGGGCCAGATCGTCATCGACGAGGGGGCCGTCGAGGCCCTCACCACACGCCATTCGTCGTTGTTGGCGGTGGGTGTCACTCGGGTTCACGGGGATTTCCAGGCGGGTGATCCGGTGACGATCCTAGCCCCGGACGGTCGGCTCGTCGGGCGCGGCATCGCTCAGTTCTCCCATGACGAGGTGCGCGTGATGAGAGGACGTTCGAGCGCCTGGCTGGCCGCGGAAATGGGCCCGGCGGCGTCCCGGGAGATCATCCATCGCGACGCCATGGTGTTGAGCCGTCGTCGAACTACCAAGAAGTGACTCACCGTCGCTGTGGTCACCATGGTGGTGTTGCCCATGCCCACCTGACGAATACCATGTGGCCATGAGCTCGCGAGTCATCGAACAGGCCAAGGCTGCCCGATCTGCTGCCACGGTGTTGCGTCGGCTGCGTCGCATCGACAAGGACGACCTGCTGATGGCCATGGCCGCCGGGTTGCGCAAGAACGTCGACGACATCCTGGCCGCCAACCGTGCCGATGTCGATCGTGGCCGTGAGGACGGGATGGACGAGGCCATCGTCGATCGTCTCACCCTCACCCCGGAACGGGTCGAGGGAATGGCCGTCGGCCTGGAAGGGGTCGCTCGGCTCGACGACCCCGTCGGTGAGGTCGTGCGTGGCTGGCACACCCCGCTGGGAGTCAAGGTGGAGCAGGTCCGGGTGCCGATCGGCGTCATCGGGATCATCTACGAGGCTCGTCCCAATGTCACCTCTGACGCCGCCGGTATCTGCCTCAAGTCCGGCAACGCTTGCCTGTTGCGAGGATCGTCCTCGGCTCTAGAGTCCAACCGTGCCGTCATCGCGGCGATGCGCTCCCGGTTGCCCGAGGAAATCCGTGAGGCGGTGCAGCTCGTCGAGGGTGGCCATGAGGTCACCGACGAGCTCATGGCTGCCCGTGGGTACGTCGACCTGCTCATTCCGCGTGGTGGGGCCGGGCTCATCAACGCCGTCGTCTCCGGGGCTGAGGTGCCCGTCATCCAGACCGGAACCGGCAACTGCCACCTCGTCATCGACGCCAGTGCCGATGTGGAGATGGCGATCAGCATCGCCGTCAATGCCAAGACGCAGCGTCCCAGTGTGTGCAATGCCATCGAGACGGTGCTGGTGCATCGGGGAATTGCGGACACCGCAGTGCCGCTGCTGGTGGACGCCATGAGCGATCGCGGAGTGACGGTGCATGGCGATGAGGACAGTACTCGGCTGGATCCCCGCATCGTGCCGGCCGAGCCCGATGAGTACGACGACGAGTACCTGTCCCTGGACCTCGCGCTGCACATCGTCGACGACCTGGAGGAGGCCGTCGACCACATAGCCAAGCACGGTTCGGGCCACTCGGAGACGATCATCACAAGGTCGATGACCTCCCAGGAGTTCTTCACCTCCAGCGTCGATGCCGCGGCGGTGCTGGTGAACTGCTCCAGCCGGTTCGTCGATGGCGGGGAGTTCGGATTTGGTGCCGAGATCGGTATTTCCACCCAGAAGCTCCATGCCCGCGGACCGATGGGTCTGTGGGAGATGACGACGACGACCTACGTCTTGCAGGGAGACGGTCAGACCCGTCCGTGAGGCCGTCCTTGACCGTTCAACGGTCGTTCTGGGGTGGTTGTGGGATAGGCTGAGGCGCCATGAGCATGGTTCCTCTTCTCATGGAGTCCTCGGCCCTCGTCGTCGGTATCCTGACGCTGCTGGTGCTGCTGATTGCACTTGGCATCGTTCGTGGTATCGGCAAGGGTCGGCCGCATTCCTGATGCCGAGTGTTGAGCTGGGGCTGGCGCGGGTCCACAACGGACGCCGTTACCGGCTCGGGGTGATGGGCGGTACCTTCGACCCCATTCATCATGGCCACCTCGTCGCAGCCTCTGAGGTTGCGGCCAGGTTCGACCTCGACGAGGTCGTTTTCGTGCCCACTGGCGTGCCCTGGCAGAAGAAGGGACGCAAGGTTTCGCAGGCCGAGGACCGTTACCTCATGACGGTCATCGCGACGGCGTCGAACCCGTCATTCTCGGTGTCACGGGTCGACATCGATCGTCCGGGGGACACGTACACCGTCGACACCCTCAAGGATCTGCGACGAGAGCGAGGCAGTGATGTCGATCTGTTCTTCATCACCGGTGCCGACGCGCTGAGTCACATCCTCACGTGGCGTGGCGCTGAGGAACTGTTCGACCTCGCACACTTCATTGGGGTGTCGCGTCCCGGGGTGCCGCTGGGAGCCAAGGACATCTCCCATCTGCCGGCTGAGAAGGTCACTCTTCTCGAGGTGCCGGCTATGGCCATTTCGTCAACCGACTGCCGTCAGCGGGTCGGGGAGGACATGCCGATCTGGTACCTCGTGCCGGATGGCATCGTGCAGTACATCAACAAGCGCGGTCTCTATCACGACAACATCAACATCAATCCGGAGGATCATTGAGCGCCACCGAACAGGCCATCGAGCTCGCCCGTGTGGCGGCACACGCCGCCCTTGACAAGAAGGGCTTCGACATCGTCGCCCTTGACGTCTCGGAGCACCTCGCCATCACTGACATCTTCGTCATCATCTCTGCGGCCAGCGAGCGTCAGGTGTCGGCCGTGGTCGACGCCATCGACCAGACCATGCATGAGCACGAGGCTCATCGCGCCCGCCGCGAGGGAGAGCGGGAGAACCGTTGGGTGTTGCTCGACTACGTCGACATCGTGGTGCACGTGCAGCATCAGGAGGAACGCGAACTGTACTCCCTGGAAAGGCTGTGGAAGGACTGCCCGGCCGTCGACCTGCAGCTGCCTGAGGAGCAGCTCGACTGGGACCAGATATGACGACGCGGATCGTCCTGGTTCGGCACGGCGAGACCGAGTTCAACGCCGACGGACGGCTCCAGGGGCAGTTGGACATTCCGCTGTCCTCGGTGGGGATTGCCCAGGCCGAGGCCGTTGCGCCCGTCATTGCCGGGATGGATCCGGTGGCGATCGTGTCGTCGCCGTTGGTGCGTGCCAGGGTGACGGCCAAGACGATCGGGCGTGCTACCGGTCTCGAGGTCGGTTTCGATGACCGGCTCAAAGAGGTCGACGTAGGTCAGTGGGCGGGGGAGACCGTGCCCGATCTACATCGCAACGACCCCCATTACACGCGCCTGATGGCCTCTGGCGAGGATTTCCGGCGCTCTGACGGCGAGACGACCGCCGAGGTTGCCGAGAGGGTGACGGCGGCGGTCAGGGATGCCGTGGACGAGCAGAAGAACCAGGCGGTGTGCCTGGTGGCCCATGGATTTGCTCTGCGGGCTGCCGTGGTGTGGCTGCTCGGCGGTGGGTATCCGGAGTTCCTTCGGTTCGGTGGGCTGGGGAATTGCTCGTGGACCGTGCTGGATCGGATTGGATCCGGCGAGGCCGACCGACGCGGAATGGACGATCGGTGGAGGTTGCGGACATATAACGCGACCGTACTGTGACTTGGCGATGCTGGTGTACTGATCGGACACGTTGATTCGCGTCCGCCAAGAGACCTCGTCCCACGGGCGCTACTACAAGTTGTACTTGTGGCACTGCCTGGGAGGTCATCGTGGACATGGAACACATGCCCCGACCGGACAAGTGCCCTGCAATGTCAAGGTCGGCCCGACGCTGAGCTTCCCCTCTCGCGATTCATCAACGTCCCCAGTCAGTACAACGTGAGCAACGCTGGGCATGAGAGCGAGGATGGTGGGCTTGGTCCTGCAGCATGGCTTTCGCTTGGAATAGTCGACTTGAGCGTCATGCCTCCGGCGACTGCGATCCGGTCAGCCACACCTGGAAACTCTCGGTCAGACACTGCTTGAGTAGGCGGACATCCGGTTGGGTTGAGGTGGCCGGCCAGGCAAGCAGTCCCTCGAGCCCCACAGCGACATGGAGCTCGACCGGCGCGGCGCCGAGCTGTTGTTCCAGGTCCTTACAGAGCGGGAGGAGAAGAACGCCATCGCGATCGCGTCCAACCAGTCCTTCTCCGCCTGGACCGACACCTTCACTGACCCCAGGCCCTGTGCAGCGATCGTCGACCGCCTCACCTACAACGCCACCATCATCGAGACCGGAACCAACTCCTATCGCCTCGCCCACACGCGAGCTCGCCAGACTCTGTGAGTCGACGGGTCATGGCGTGGCCATCGAGAGCAGTGCACGGCAGAGAGGCGGCCGAACCGAGTGCCGGTCGACTTCTGGTGGGTTTCTGTGCCACTGCGGGTACTGCACAGGTCCGGGGCATCGATGGTCCGGACGGGGAGGTGGGTGACAGCCGGTGTTCGCGGTGGATCTTGATCATTTCTTCACACTGTCTTGCTCGTGGCTCGTCATGCCGCCTGGAGGCTTGTCGTCATGACGACGAATGAATCCTCATCCCTGGCTCGTGGGTCCCTCGCATTCCTGGGAATTGTCAGCGTGGCCGTGGTCGGGCTGGCCCTGGCCGTGCCCGACCTGACTGCTGGCTCGGGCATGGCTGGCATGGCGATGACCCACTACATGGAACTTCTCGCGGTGCGGCAACCGTGGAACCTGCTGTTGTTCATGGCCCTCCCGGTCATCCTGGCCGAGACCTTGGCGATCACGGAACTGGTCATGCTGCTGGGGCGCCGCAATGACCGGCCCGCAGCCCCGTGGGTGGCGAGGCTCAGTCGGGCTGCTGGCCTGCTCGCCGGTCCCGTGTGGGTCTTCATCGGGACGCACCTGATGGTCCACGCGGTGGTGCCCTTGACCATGAATGGGGGATGGCGCGGCCCGGCTGATGTCATCGCGGTCCTCAGCTACCTGGTCGGTGGCCTGCCCATGCTTGTGATCAGTCTCCTCGAGGCGGGGGTCCTGGGCCGCAGTAGTGAGAACCGTCTGCGGATGCACGTGGCGATGGTGGCGGCCTTCCTCGTGGTGGCCCACGTGGCGATGATCTTCGGGATGGTCGATCCGGCAGTCCTGGGAGGTGACACGTCGTCGAGCATCATGACCCATGACATGGGTAGCATGTCCGGCGTGAACCACGACATGGGCAGCATGAACCACAACATGTCCCCGTCCTCGCAACCGACGAGGTGACGCCTGCCGGGTCTCGTGGTGAGATGGAGCCATGAGCGATGTGGCGCGCACTTCGGTGCTGGTGGTCGACGACGAACCGGTGCTGGCCGGCACGGTGAAGAACTACCTGGAACGGGCCGGCATGGCCGCAGACACCTGTGCAGACGGGAACGAGGCGGTTTCGCGGATCCGGGAGGAGCAGCCGGATGTCGTCATCCTCGACCTCGGCCTTCCGGGCCTCGACGGAGTGGAGGTCTGTCGCAAGGTGCGCACCTTCAGCGACTGCTACGTCCTGATGCTGACCGCGCGAGCTGACGAGGTGGACATGCTCATCGGGTTGTCCGTGGGCGCGGATGACTACCTCACCAAGCCCTTCAGCCCGCGCGAACTCGTGGCACGCGTCCAGGTGATGCTGCGTCGCCCGAGATCCACGGCTTCGGCATCCGTCGCCCGCAGGATCGGGGAACTGGTGGTGCATCCCGACTCGCGCGAAGCTTTCATGGATGGTGTGGCGGTGGACCTGACACGCACCGAGTTCGACCTGCTGAAGGCGCTGTCCGCGCATCCCGGACGTGTGTTGAGCCGGCGTCAGCTCACGGACATGGTCTGGGGCGAGGACTGGGTCGGCGACGACCATCTGGTCGATGTCCACGTGGCACACCTTCGCAAGAAGCTGGGTGAGGAGGCCGCCGATCCCCGCTACGTGCTGACTGTGCGGGGCGTGGGCTACCGGATGGGCCGAGGCTGATGGGAGGACGGCCATCAGAGCTGTGGCCCGGGTTGTCGTGGGGTCGACGGCTGGTGTGGACCCAGTTCGCCGTCCTGGTCACCATGAGCGTCACGCTGGTACTGACCGCCCTGGAGATGGGCCCGCCGTTGTTCAAGAAGCACATGGCCGAGGCCGGGCACACCCAGCCCATGGTGCTGGACCATGCCGAGCGTGCCTTCCATGACGCCGGTGCGGCCTCCCTGGGATTGGGACTTGCCGCCGCGATGATGATCGCGGCGGTGACGTCATGGGTGCTGAACCGCAGCCTCATCCGAGGGCTGGATGCCCTGGCCGAGGGGGCTGAGAGGGTCGCGCACGGCAACTACGACGACCCCGTGCGCATGCCGCCACTGGGGCGCGAACTCGAATCCGTGGCCCATGAGTTCAACCGGATGGCGGCCCAGATCGCGGCCACGGAGGCCACCCGACGACGCATGTTGACCGATCTTGGCCATGAGCTGCGAACGCCCCTGTCCGTGACGAGGGTGACGCTCGAGAGCCTCCAGGACGGAGTCGCCGTGTATGGGCCGGAGGTCCTTGAGGTCCTCCAACGCCAGAACGAGCGCATCACGGCGCTGGCGGCCGACATCTCCGAGGTCTCCAGGGCAGAGGAGGGGCGGATCCCCTTGGAACTACGGCTGACCCGCATCGATGACCTGGTGGAATCGGCGGTCACCTCGTGTGCGAAAGCCTGTGCCGAGGCAGGTATCCAGCTGGTGACCCGTGGCAACTGCCCCGTGGAGGTGGATGTCGACCCTGCACGCATCGGCCAGGTCCTGGACAACCTGCTGCGCAACGCCGTCCAGCACACGCCACGCGGGGGTGAGGTATGTGTGACGAGCTGGTCTGACACGGACTCGGTGTCCATCCAGGTCAGCGACACCGGCGCAGGCATACCCGCCGGTGAGGTGTCCCACGTCTTCGAACGCTTCTTCCACCAAGGATCACGCAGGGTCCGTGACGTCGACGGCGGAACCGGAGTCGGCCTGACCATCGCCAGAGCCGTCGCCCGCGCACATGGGGGCGACGTGCTGGCGGCCAGTCCGGGGGTGGGCTGCGGTGCGTCGTTCACCCTGGTGCTGCCACGAAGTCTTGATCGAATCTCCACACTTCCCTGACCCGGTCACAATGCGGGGCGGGAAGAGTCGTGGGCATGAACACGATCACTCGCCGACAGGCCTTGCTCGCCGGCCTCGGCCTGGCATCCACCAGCGCCCTGGCTGCATGCGGCGCCAAGCAGCCCTCCCCGGCCAGCACCACCCCGGCCACATGGGCCATCCCGACCCAGACACCACTCGCCACCCCGGCCGGGGCGACGACCGTCACCCACACCCTGACCCCGCGCCCTGTCACCTTGGACCTGGGCGGTGTCCTGGCCAAGACCTGGGCCTACACCGACGAACTCGACGGGAACGTCCTGCGCGGCAAGGCGGGCGACCTGTTCCGGGTCACGGTCGACAACCAGCTCCCCACAGCCACCTCGGTGCACTGGCATGGCATTGCCCTGCGCAACGCCTCCGACGGTGTGCCTGGTGTCACTCAGGACCCCATCGCCGCCAAGAGTGCCTTCACCTACGAGTTCGTCGCACCCCATGCCGGAACCTACTTCTTCCATCCCCACAGCGGAGTCCAGATCGACCGGGGGCTGTACGCTCCCCTCGTGCTGGACGACCCACGCGATCCGGGCGACCACGACGCGGAATGGGTCCTGGTCCTGGATGACTGGACCGATGGGGTTGGCAAGTCACCGGATGCGATCTTCGCCGACTTCAAGGCCAACAGCGGCCCCCTGTCCCAAGGAATGAACCACGACATGGGAGGCATGGACCACGGCAGTTCCCCCTTGGGCGATGCCGGAGACGTGAGCTACCCGCACTACGTCGTCAACGGCCGGATCCCGGCCGCACCGCGCACCCTCACGGCACGCCCCGGGGACAAGGTCCGGCTACGGCTCATCAATGCCGGAGCCGACACGATCTTCAAGGTCGGCCTGTCCGGGCACCGATTTACCATCACCCACGCCGACGGTTTCGCCGTGCAGCCGGTCGAGGCGACGGCCATCTACCTCGCCATGGGAGAAAGGATCGACGCCACCGTCACCGTCGGCGACGGCGTCTTCGTGCTGCAGGCCGCCCCCGAGGGCAAGACCGGTACTCCCGCCCGCGCCATCGTCAAGACCGGCGCCGGCAACATTCCGCCGGCCACCACCCGAATCCCCGAACTCGGAGGAAAGGCTGCCCTGGGCACCGCCCTGCGCGCCGCCGACGCAGCCAAGCTGCCCGACAAGGAACCGGAGCAGACCCTCGAGGTCCAGCTCAACGGCCAGATGAAGCCCTACGCCTGGGGCATCAACGGCAAGAAGTTCGGTGAGGACACACCCCTGTCGATCAGCCCGGGACAGCGGGTCCGGATGCGGATGACGAACATGACGATGATGGCCCACCCGATGCACATCCACGGCCACACTTGGTCCCTGCCGGGCAGCAACGGACTGCGCAAGGACACCGTGCTGCTGCTGCCCATGCAGACCATCGAGGCCGACCTGCAGGCCGACAACCCCGGAGCCTGGATGCTGCACTGCCACAACATCTACCACGCCGAGATCGGCATGATGACCAGCCTGCGCTACTGACCCCAGCCCACGCCGATGCGGTTCCCGCGTCACCCCGGGAACCGCACCGCCGCATGCCCGCACATGCCTCCGACGTCTTGGTCAAACCTTCATCGTTTGCCCAGGTCCAGCTTCATGGACGCTCGACAGTCTGGATGGTGACGGCAGCCAGCCACACACGACGAAGGAGACCACCATGTACACAAGCCCCACCCAGCTCAACCGCAGTGACAGCGACGCTCCCCGCCTCGCCGCCGACCCGGTACTCGAGCCCGTGCAGCACCGGCACGATCCGAAGATGACAGGCCACGGCAAGAGCCACCACTGGATGCACCTGCTGATGTGTGCCCCGATGCTGCTCATCGTGGCCGGATACCTGTGGACAGGTCGTGCCAGCCTCGCCGCAGGCGGCGTCATGGCCGCCGCCATCCCCGCCCTCGGCTGCGTAGTGATGATGTGGCTCATGATGCGGATGATGAACCACGGGGCCGATCACCACTGAGCCAAGAACCTCGCACCACGCGCCCACCAGCACCACAGAGCACCACCACTCAACGGACGAAGAAGACCATGACCAGCCCTACCCCACCCGACAAGCCCATCACGGCTGAAGGGGACTCCTTCACCTGCCCCATGCACCCCGAGGTCACCAGTGACCACCCTGGCCGCTGCCCCAAGTGCGGCATGTTCCTCCAACCGGACGGACAGCCCCCCGCGCCAGCAGCACACCAGCACACCGACCCCGGGCAGCCTGCTGCCCACCAAGAGCACGGCGGGCAAAGCGCCCCGCCACCACAGGCCGACACCGGCCCACGCGATGGCGAATGGACCTGCCCCATGCACCCCGAGATCCGGCAGGATGGGCCGGGCGAGTGCCCGATCTGTGGCATGGCGCTCGAACCGGTCTCGGTGGGCGTCCACGACGGACCCAACCCAGAGCTGGCAGACATGCGCCGCCGTCTCCGCGTGGCAGCCGTGCTCAGCCTGCCCCTGGTGGTGCTGGCGATGGTCCCGGCCCTGGCCGTCGGGGCGTGGGTGCCCTGGGTCGAACTCGCGCTGTCCACCCCCGTGGTGTGGTGGGCCGGGTGGCCATTCTTCGCACGTGGCGCCCGATCAGTGGCCAGCCGGCACCTCAACATGTTCACCTTCGTCAGCCTCGGTGTGGGTGCCGCGTGGTTCTACAGTGTGGTCGCCGTCCTGGCCCCGGGGATCTTCCCGGCCATCATGCGTGATGACGGTGGCCGGGTCGGCGTCTACTTCGAGGCCGCCGCCGTGATCCTCACCCTGGTGCTGCTGGGGCAGGTACTCGAACTGCGGGCACGCGACCAGACCTCGGGTGCCATCCGCGCCCTGCTGGACCTGTCGCCAGCCACCGCGCATCGCATCAACCTCGACGGAGAAGAAGAGGAAGTGCCATCCGCGGACCTGCAGGTCGGCGACCATTGCCGGGTCCGCCCCGGTGAGAAGATCCCAGCAGACGGCATCGTGGTCGACGGCCACGCCTACGTCGACGAATCCATGATCACCGGCGAGCCGGTACCTGTTGACAAGAACCCCGGCGACCGTGTGATCGGCGGCACCATCACCAGCGGCGGCAGCCTGGTCATCGAGGCCACCGGCCTGGGCGCCGACTCGACCCTGGCCCGCATCGTCGACCTCGTGTCCCAGGCGCAACGTTCCCAAGCCCCCATCCAAGGGCTCGTCGACAAGATCTCCGCTGTGTTCGTGCCGGTCGTGATCGGCATCGCACTGATCACCTTCGCCGTCTGGGCCACGGTCGGGCCACAGCCCCGGCTACCGTTCGCGATCGTTGCTGCAGTGTCCGTGCTCATCATCGCCTGCCCTTGCGCGCTTGGCCTTGCCACACCCATGTCCATCATGGTCGGGGTTGGTCGCGGAGCCCGCGATGGCGTTCTGGTCAAGAACGCCGAAGCACTCGAACGACTGCAGAAGATCGACACCCTGGTGGTCGACAAGACCGGGACCCTGACCCAGGGCCATCCCAGCCTCGTCGACCAGAAGGTCGTCGCCGGCCACCACGCCGAGATCGTGCTGGCCATGGCGGCCGCTGTCGAGGCCGGGTCCGAACATGCCTTGGCCCGCGCGATCGTCGACGCGGCGCGAGAACGCGACGTCACCGTACCGACCGCCACTGCATTCACCGCCCGCCCGGGTGGCGGCGTCGAAGCATTGGTCGACGGTCACCAGGTCATGGTCGGCAGCCCTGCCTTCCTCACGACCCAGCATGCCGACACGACCCCCCTGACCGACGACATCGACGCCTTCCGTCGCCAAGGAGCCACTGCCGTCATCGTGGCTGTCGATGGTCAGCCTGCAAGCATCCTGGCCATCGCCGACCCACTCAAGCCCACCACCGCCCAGGCCATCGACGACCTACGTCACCGTGGCATGCGGATCGTGATGCTGACCGGGGACAACGCCACCACCGCCCACGCCATCGCCGACGAGCTCCACATCGACGAGGTGATCGCGGACGTGCTTCCGGATCAGAAGCATGGGCACGTCCAGCGGTTCCAGGAGCAAGGTCACACGGTCGCGATGGCCGGTGACGGCGTCAACGACGCCCCTGCCCTGGCCGGGGCGGACGTTGGCGTCGCCATGGGCACCGGGACCGACGTCGCCATCGAGAGCGCAGACGTGACCCTCCTCGGCGGCGACCTCGCAGCCCTGGTCAAGGCCCGCGACCTGTCCGTCGACACTATGCGCAACATCAAGCAGAACCTGCTGTTCGCATTCATCTACAACGTCATCGGCATTCCGATCGCCGCGGGAGTGCTCTACCCCGCCTTCGGCTGGCTGTTGTCCCCGATGATCGCCGCAGCCGCCATGGCCCTCAGTTCGGTGAGCGTCATCACCAACTCCCTGCGCCTGCGCCGACACCACTGACATGAACTGCCCCCCATAAGCTGCCCGGAGTTCACTCTGGGTTGGCTTCTCGCACCCAACCGGGGCCCAGCCAGACCGACAATCCGGGGCCAAATGAAGTTGACATAGCCAGCCCTGCTCGCAGCGGGACCATCCGGACCGCCGCCGCTTTCTCGTCCGGGGCGTAGCGCCGTATCTGCGGTTTCCCGGGAACCTGCCACTTCGACATGTGCTCGTCCCCGTTTCTAGACCGATGCCTGAACAGGCTTGGATCAGCTCACCGAAGTCCTCGACGACCTCCACCAACAATTGCGAATCAGCCGAACGCCGCATCCTCAACCGCACACTGTTCACCCACATCACCGTCGACGACGAAGAGAACGCCCCACATATCCGCCGAGGCCACCGTCAGCGTCCTCGCTCATACGAGCATCGACGCCCCGGCGCACGTCACCGCAGAAACAAAACTGCCCCACCATCAGGCGGGGCAAGCTTCGATATTCTTATTTTACGTGGAGCATAGGGGATTCGAACCCCTGACCTCTTCCATGCCATGGAAGCGCGCTACCAACTGCGCCAATGCCCCGCGGGCGACCTCGTCAGGCCTTCGACACGATCCTCCGCTGCGGCGTCCACCACGCCGGAACATCCTGTCTGGTGGAGCATAGGGGATTCGAACCCCTGACCTCTTCCATGCCATGGAAGCGCGCTACCAACTGCGCCAATGCCCCGAAAACAACTCCTCAGGAGGGTCATCCTCTTCGTTCACCCGACCGCCCGGGCGACCAGGCAAACGTTACCGGATCCCACCCATCCTCACCAAATCGGACCAAGCCAGGCCAGTACCTGCGTATGGGTATCGACACACACTCATGCGCAACGCACCCTCACTGCCCCAAGCAGCCGTCCATCACCGCGTCCGTCCCTCTGCGCGACTCCTACCGCCGACGTCAGCTCTGCACGTCTGTGGCTTTCAGGTAGCCCTGACGGTGTCCCAGGAAGACACATACGTACCGGTCCTTTCCGGTCACATTGACGTGGTCCTTGGGCGGCGGGGCGTCGAACGTCGTGGACCGGTAATAGTCTGTCGCAGGCTGAGAGTCGATGACGACATAGCGCTGACCAGGCTCCAACACGTACGGCAACGCAGCCTCGGGCTGCACCCAGGTGCCGTCCGGATAGGCAGAGGCTTCCGGGTACGCCCGGCCATAACCTGACGTGCGCGAAACCACGGTGATCGTTCGCGCTCCCGGGACAACTCGTGCCACCGGCTGTCGAGCGGGATTGTGGAACCACGCCTTAGCTCCCAGGTACCAGACGGCGACCCACTCGTCGTTCTTCCCTCCAACCTCTGCGACGACATATTCCGCACCCGTGTTCAGCCGGGCGCCGACGTCGGCAGGTTCTGTTGTTGCCGGCTCCGGGCTGATACCGGCATCAACAACCGTCGGGGCATCCGACGACGGGGCTTGCCTCGCCGTCACAAAGTTCACTCCTCTGACGACCTGGCCGTTGTAGGCCTGCGTGTTCATTTCGAAATCAGGCAAAATCCTCACGACGTCGCCGCGCTTGGGTCTGGTGCTCACCGTGCCCTCGGTGAGTGGGCGGCCCAACAGCTCAAAGTATCGAGCCCAGTTCCAGAAGGCGCCCGGATCCCAGTGCATCCCCTTGATGTGATCGGTGTCAATGCCAGGAACCTCGTCATGGCCAATGACGCGACCACGCGTCAGCGGGATCTCATATTTATCGCACAGATAGCGGACTAGCGCTGCACTCGAGCGGTACATCGCGTCCGTATACCAGGATTCTCCCTCGAGAGCCTTACCCTCGTGTTCGAGTCCGAGGGCGTGCATGTTGTAATACCAGTTCCCGGAGTGCCAGCCGATGTCCTTGGGATCGAGGTGTTGCGCAACGTGACCGTCAGAAGATCTCAACGTGTAGTTCCATGCGAGGTAGTTCGGCTTCTCCACGAGTTTGATGGTGTTGTCGTAGGTCTCCTCGGTGTCGTGGATGACGATTCTCGTCAGTGAAGGCGCAGAGGGGCGGCGCGCAAGGTCGTGATTTCCGTACTTCACCGGATCAGATCCGTACTGCTGATACGGGGCAGGTACCCACTCGATGTGGAGGCTGTCCGGCCCGTCAATCGGTGGCCCGGACACCTTATGCTCAGGTAACGCTGTTCGGCTGATAAGCGGGCCAAAGATGGCCATGGCAGTAAACGAACGGCGGCTCATGTCAATCATCGGAATCGTCCTCTCGCCCGGTAAAGATGCTTGTGAAGCCACACAAGCGCACCACATATGGGGGGTCACATCACGGAGGATCACCGCGCAGGAGCGTTACACCCATGCCGGTTAAGTGAGGTGCTCATCGTCGGGGAGTGGGTAGAGCGTGCGGATGATGTTGGCGGCTGGGCCGGTGGGTGCGTTGCGGTAGCCGGTTCCGGCCCAGAGGTGGACCCGGTGGGCGTCTCCGGCTTGGGTGGCAGCTTGTCGCAGTGGACGGGTGAGGTGGTGCACGGCGGGGTATGCGTGGGGTGCGGTGGCGTGGTGTTGGGTGATGAAGTCGTTGGTGAGGGCGCGGGCCGGTCGTCCGGTGAAGGCGTGGGTGATGGTGGTGTCGTCGAGGGCGGGGTCGGCCAGTGCTGCCCGGTGGGTGGCTGAGGTTCCGGCTTCGTCGGTGCGGAGCAGAAGGGTCCCTACCGCAACGGCGATGGCGCCTGCATCAAGTGCTGCTCGTACCGCTTTAGCGTCATCGATGCCGCCGGCGGCGATCACTGGCAAGGGGCTGGCCTTGCGCACGCGGCAGACGAGAGTGGGGAGGTCTTCCGGTTGTGGTGTCCGCGTGGGGTCGAAGGTGGCGCTGTGTCCACCGGCTGCGGGGCCTTGGATGATGAGCCCGTCGGCGCCGCGTTCAGTTGCGGCGGCGGCTTCCTCTGGGGTCGTGACGGTGATCAGTGCCTGTGTGCCGTGCTCGTGGAGTTTGGCGATGATGTCCTGGGGTGGCAGGCCGAAGGTGAAGGACACCACGGGGACGGAATGTGTGGTCAGGAGCGCGATCTTGTCATCCCAGTGGTCGTCATCGGAGACGGGGCAGGGGTCGAGTTGCAGGCCGTAGTGTTCTGCTTCCGGGGCAAGCTCATCGGCATAGGCAGACAAGGCAGCCGGGTCGACGGTGGCGTTGCTCGGCACGAAGATGTTGACGCCGAAGGGAACGTCCTTGGCCTGAAGCTGCTGGATTTCTGCGTGGAGGGCTTCGGCGGTTTTATAGCCGCCGGCGAGGAACGGGAAGCCGCCTGCTTCGGCGACCGCCAGGGCAAGCGCGACAGTGGTGGGCCCACCTGCCATGGGTGCAGCAACGATCGGCCGGGGAGTGGGAATGAGGATAGTCACGAGCGTTTCCTTCCCCCTGAGGGGATTCATGTGGTCTCGGGCTGGGGATGGGTTGCATTGAAGCAAGCAAGTCCAACGATACGAGCAGTGCCAAGTGGATGAGGGCGGCTGCCGGCCTCGGCGACGAGGGGTGCGCCGTCGTTGGTGAGGAAGATGGGGACGTTGTTGATCTCGCGGAGTTCTTGGCAGGTGGGTACTCTGCTTTGCGGGTCCGGTCATACCAACCTCAGCCACGACGATCGAGCACAGCCTTCGCAGTTGCGATGTCGGTTACCAGATCCGTTACCAGATGGGCTCGAAGGATCGCCGATAAAGCTGGCACCTTTTCAGCTCCGAAAGCGCTGACGATGACGTGGGTGATCGATGGGATTCGGTCGATCGGTATCGTCATCAACCCTTGGCAGAAGTCCGCATCGACGTGACGGCCCTGAGCATCGATGTGGTGCCCACAGATGTGGCCGACCGCTCCCCGCGACAACAACTCGGCATGAGCCCGTTCGGGCATCACATGATCGAAAATCGGTGCCACCGAATTCACCCCGACCGCGCCCACCCCTGTTACCAAGATGTCGGCGTGGGAGGCCATTGCGATCGTCATTCCAATGGATTTCTCTGCCTTTAAAGCCGCTGCTACTTGCGGATTCGATACCAACACTGGCGCGGGCATCACTCGGTAAGCGCAGCCAAGTCGCTCCGCCAGTTGGCGACACAGTTCGGGGGAGTCAAGGACTAGATTCCCCCGCGCTGTCCCCCCAATTGCCTGGACCACTGTCGCTTCAGGGTGACGTGTCGGGGTCATGGCGCGCACCACCGAAGCTACTCCACGCCCATTCGACAGCGCGATGACCGAGTCCGGGTGCATATATGTAGTCACGAGATCGGAAGCCATCCGTGATACCTCGTGAGCCGCAGAGTCGTCATCCGACATGGCTACGCGCGCGCACGCTAACCCGAAGGTGCGAGTCAGGTCCTGTTCCAACTCAATTGCTCGTTGTAACGGGTGCTGCACGGTAAACGTGATGATTCCGCGGCGCCGCGCTTCATCGAGCAGGCGTGACACCATTGATCGGGAGTAGCCGATCTCAGCGGCGATCTCGGCCTGAGTTGCTTGTTCCAACCAGTATCGCTTTGCCACGGTCAGTAAGGTCTGGATGTGTTCGCGGTCAGTCATATGAATCTCACAAATGTGAATCTTTGTAATCATAGCCCCGCTGAAACGCGGTGTTGAACCAACGTACTGGCGTTTTAGCGCTTAGTGAATTCACATATGTGAGCTCATGGCCTTGCGAAGGATGTCGGGCTGACGGCTGAATGGTTCTCGTCACACAGTCGTGAGAGAGGAATCACCCCAATGGCCGTCGTTCGTACCATCACTGGCGACGTTTCACCCGACACGCTTGGTGTCGTCAATGCCCACGACCACCTCATCCGTGTTGGCGCCGGTGAGGTCTACATCGATCCTGACCATCTGCTCGATGACGTCGACAAGGCAGCTCAGGAGGCCACCTACTTCGTCGAAGCTTCCAGGAGCTGGGCCGACGGCGCCACGATCGTCGACATGTGCCCCGCATCCTCGGGTCGCGGTGTGCTCAAGACCCTTGAAGTTGTTGAGAAGGTCCCAGGCCTCCAGGTCGTCCAGGCCACCGGATTTCACCAGCAGAAGGTCTACCTGGAATGGCGTCAGAGCTGGGTCAACCAGTACACCGTCAACCAGATTGCCGATCTGCTCATCGCCGACATCGTCGAGGGCATCGACCGCTTCGACTACATGGGCCCCATCGTCGAACGTACCGGGGCCAGGGCCGGCGTCATAAAGTGGGCGACCGCTTACGGCAAAATTACCGAGTGGGAACAGAAATCCGGCAAGGCGGTGGCTATCGCATCTAAGGAGACCGGATGCCCGATTAACACCCATGTGACGGCCGGAACCTGCGGCCCTGAGCAGGCACGCTTCCTCGTCAACCAGGGCGTCGATCCTGCCAAAATTGCAATCGGTCACATGCAGCGTAACTGGGATCCGTGGGCCCACGAGCAGATCTGCAAGCTTGGCTGCTACGTCGAGCTCGACGGCACAAACCGCATCAAGTACGTCCCGGACAATACCCGCGTCAACCTGATTAAGGCCCTCGGGAAGAAGGGCTACGGCAAGCAGGTTCTGCTGGGTACTGATTCCGGTAAAGCCTCTTACCAGAAGGTCTACGGTTCGGTCTCGGGCATTGACTACGATCCGGCCGTCTTCTGCCCGCGTCTGGTTGAGGACGAGGGCTTTGACCGCAGCTACGTCGATGACCTGCTCATCAACAACGCCGCGACCTTCCTTGGCTTCGAGCCCCTGGCTGGGTGACAACGATGCCACGACTCCAAGTTGCGCTTGATACCTACGACCTGCCGTCGGCCCTCGCCCCGCTGGCCCAAGTGTCCAACGAGGTTGACGTCATCGAGTGTGGCACCATCCTGGTTCTAGCCGAGGGCATGGATGCGGTGCGTGCCGTTCGGGCGGTTTACCCTGAGAAGGCTATTCTTGCCGACGTTCGCATAGCCGAAGCCGGAGCCAAGATCGCCCGGCTGTGCTTCGAAGCCGGAGCTGACCTCGTCTCCTGTGTCGCCGGGGCATCACTGACCACCATCGATCAAGTGTGCAAGGTGGCAGAGGAATTAGGTGGTGAAGTCCAGGTCGAGCTTGCTGATGAGTGGTACGACGCTGACCGCGCCCGCACCTGGCGTGAATTAGGTGTCCAGCACGTCATCGTTAAGCGTTCCCGCGACCGTGAGGCCGCCGGGGACTTGTCATGGAAGCCCGAGGACCTCGGGCGGGTAGACGAACTCGCCGAGATGGGATTCACGGTCACCGTCACTGGGGGCATCACTCCCAAGGACCTTCCAGTCTTTGCTGAGCATCCAGTCGGCATTGTCATCGCTGGTCGTTCAATCGTCGCCGCCGACGACCCAAGGGCTGCGGCACAGCAGCTACGCTCCACCCTGGACGAGGTGTGGCCGAAATGATTGAGCCCCTGTCAGACGGAGTGACCCTCGGCATCTACGAGAAGGCCCTCGTTGGCAACCCGCTTGAGACTGCCGACGACTGGCGTCGCTTCCTTATCCAGGTGCCTGAGTCCGGCTTCGGTTTCGTCGACCTATCGATCGATGAAACCGAAGAACGAACCGCACGGCTTGAATGGGATCAGAACCAGCGTCGTATGGTGCGCCACTGCATCGAGGAAACAGAGACTACGATCGGTGGTATCTGCTTGTCAGTGCACAGGCGCATTGGTCCCGGTAGCGCCGACCCCACGGTGCGTCAACGCGCCCGCGAAGTGATGGCCGAAGGGTTGCAGCTGTGCCACGATCTCGGAGTGCCTGTGCTTCAGGTGGCGGGATACTACTGCTACTACGAGCAGATGAACGATCAGTCTGAGCAGTGGTACACCGATCTTCTGATCGACGCCGTCCCGATGGCTGCACGGCTGGGGGTCGTGATGGGTATCGAAAACGTTGACGGCACCGACGTCACCTCGATCCGCAAGGCCATGGAGTTCGTCAAGCTCGCTCACTCTCCTTACCTGCAGGTCTACCCCGACATCGGAAACATTGCCGAGCAGCAGCTCGATGCCACGATCGAACTCGAGGCTGGGCGCGGCCACATGGTTGCGATCCACGTGAAGGATGTCCGGCCCGGCGAGCCTCGGCGGGTACCGATGGGAGAGGGGACCGTCGACTGGGACGATGCCTTCGCCATCCTTGCCAAGCAGGGTTGGCGCGGCCGAATGATGATCGAGATGTGGAACGACGATGCCCCCGATTCCAGTGATCGCAGTGTGTCGGCGCGTGAGTTCATCGAGGAACGCCTTCGAACCGCCGGAATCCCGGTTCGTAGGACCCTCGCTTGATTCGAGATCGGTCGGCCCAGCCTGAATCTCGGGCCGACCGACACCAAACCTCCAAAAAATTTCTATACCGCTGTTCAAAGGAGAACGTTCGATGCTCGAAGAGCTCAAGAAAGACGTTTGCGAAGGCAATCTCGACCTGCCCCGACACGGCCTGGTGACCTGGACCTCGGGCAATTTGTCTGCCCGGGACCCCGGGACCGGCTTGGTGATCATCAAGCCTTCCGGGATGCTATACGACGAGATGACCCCTGACGACATGGTTGTCGTCGACCTTGACGGAAAGGTTGTCGAAGGAGATCGTGGACCATCTTCGGACACCGCTTCGCACCTGTACGTCTATCGTCGCCATGACGACATCCGCAGCATCATCCACACTCACTCCACTTTCGCCACCGCCTGGGCTGCCACGGGCCAGGACATACCCTGCGCCATGACCGCCGTCGCTGATGAGTTCGGTGGACGAGTCCCGTGCGGAGATTACGCCCAGATTGGCACTGAGCAGATAGGTGAGCAAGTTGTACGGTTCATCGATGAGTCCCCAGCCGTACTACTCAAGAAACACGGTGTCTTCACTGTCGGCACTTCCATTGAGAAGGCTGTCAAGGCAGCCGTTATGGTCGAGGACGTCGCCAGGACCTTGACCTTTGCCAAGCTCATCGGCGAGATCTCCCCGCTCCCGCAGTCGGAGATCGACTCCAACCACGACCGATACACCAACCGCTACGGCACCCCAGCTGCGTCCCAGGGAGTGACGTCATGACTTACGACATCTCAACTATCGGTGAGGGACAGATCCGGCTCACCTGCTACAAGGGCGAGCGTCTCGTTAATGCCCAGCAGCTACGGGCCACTGCTGCCTGCTCCGAAGCCAACGTCGCAGGCTTGTTGTCCCAGGTCGGTCGCGACACCTGCTGGACATCTGTTATGCCACAGGGCGATCTCACCGACCGGGTTGTCAACGAGTTTCGTAGTGTCGGTGTCGATGTCTCCCACATCTGTATCAAGCCTGAGGGACGCGTCGCCCTGTACTTCATGGAGCCTGGTGAGTACCCGATGCCAGCACGTGTACTTTACGATCGCGAGCACACCCCTTTTCGTGACGTCCGTGTCGAGGATCTCGATTGGGAGGCCATGCTCGACACGAAATTGGTTTTCGTGACTGGCATCACAGCTGCTCTGACCGAGAACACGGCTGTTGTGGTGAGCCATTTTGTCGAGGAGGCTCACCGTCGTGGAATAGCCGTCGCACTTGACGTCAATTATCGTTCCCTGCTGTGGGAGCCGAGGCGAGCTCGAGAGGTGCTCGAGCCCATTGCTCGCATATCGGATATTGTCTTTTGTTCAGTGCGTGATGGCAGGGCGGTATTTGGAATAGAATCTGACGGAGAACAGGCATGCCACGATCTGCGCGAATTGTTCGGAGCTCCGACGGTCGTGTCCACTGACCAGATCAATGGTGTCTATCTATCCGACGACGAGCGCGGCGACCGCACCTTCCCAGTGGTTCAGGTTCCTGTCGTCGACCGTCCAGGTGCAGGAGACTCCTTCGTTGCAGGAACATTGCACGGGTATCTTGCAGGTGACGTGGTCCAGGGAATCTATTACGGGCAGCGGACATCTGCTTACGCCCTGACTCATTATGGAGACCTTACTCGTGTGAGTCCCAGTGAGCTCAATATTCCTTCGAACACAGACATTCTGCGTTGACAATAGCCGCGGCGCGGGTAGGAGATATAATTACATGTCCACTTCTACAACATCCAAGAAATCAGCATTAGATCTTATAGATTCGCGCCCTTTGGCGCGCAATCAGAAGAACCTTGTCGCCCTTGCTATCATCGGAAACATTTCCGAGTTCTTTGACATCTTTCTCATTGGTTTCGTTGTATCCGTCCTCACTAAGCCATGGAACCTGACCGGCACTGAGGCGGGCGTCATCCTCGCCTGTTCTGGCTTGGGTACGGTCATCGGTGCCATTATGTGGGGACGTCTGGCAGACAAAATCGGACGCCGTTCGTCATTTTTCTGGTGCGTCCTCATGTTCGTTGCATTCACCGTCCTATCAGTGTTCACCCCAGATCACGGCTGGGTTATGCTTGCCATATTGCGTATTGGCGTGGGGATCGGTGTTGGCGGCCTCAATATCACCTCGATTCCGTATGTTCAAGAGTTTGTGCCAGCTAAACAGCGTGGACTTCTTGCTGGATTGGCGTCGGTATTCATACCACTCGGTCTTTTCCTGGGCTCTCTCGGGCAAAAGGCCTTGGGTGATAATTGGCGTGCCCTCATCGCACTGGGTGCGATTCCCGTCTTCCTGCTTGTGTGGATTCGCTTTGTCCCCGAGTCGCCAAGATTCTTACAGAGTCATGGACGGGAAAATGAAGCTCGTGAGGCTTTGGCGTGGGCGTTGGAGATGCCGGCTGACGACATTGGAGATCTGCCGCCCGTAGAGCACGTCCGAGACGCTTCGTACTCACTTGTCTTCGGCAAGTACCGCAAGAGCCTCCTTATTGTCAGCCTAGGGTCCTTCTGCTTCATTCTGGGGTCATTCACGATTCAGTCGTGGGGTCAGACCCTCCTCAAGACCGGCTTCGGCAAGTCTGCAGAGCAAGTTGGAATCCTGTTTATGTTCGTCTCTCTGGCCGATCTCATCGGGCGCTTCCTGTCAGCATGGCTGGCCGACCGCATCGGTCGGAGGATCACGATGCTGTCATTCGGTCTGGTAGGTGCCGCCGGAACTCTGATCATCGCGCTTTCGGCTCATCTGGGTTGGGGCTGGCAGGTCTTCTTTGCCGGCGTCCTTGTTGCGATGGCCTTCGGCGACGGCGCCTTCGGTATTCTGAACGCCTTCGGCGCCGAGCAATTTCCCAATGAGGCTCGCTCCACCGGTCTCGGACTCGGTTACGGCATCGGTGCGACTGCCAAGGTCATCGGTCCGGCGCTCATGGGACTCATGGTGGGCGGATCTGCGGTCAAACAGAATGTCACCTTGGACGCGGTCTTCCCGGCGTTCATCCTGTTCACCGTGCTGCTCGTCATCGGCGGTGTGACATACATGTTCGCCCGCGAAACTCGCGGCACCTCACTCGACACGATCTGACCTATCAAACGATCCTGACGTCGAGGGCCTGTACCTGACCCAACGGGTTAACCGAAGCCGTGACCTGACGGGTAGCCAGGGGGCCCTCGACACGCCAGATCCAGCAATACGGCGTCATCTCGACGACGTCGATCGTGGCATCCGCGGATTCCCCGGTGGCCTTGACCACCTCCTCGAAATCCTTGCGGCGCTGATCCAACGGACGATCCATGTCCATCGTCGGGCTCCACTCCTGAGCCACCAGATCGTCCGACCAGTTGCGAATGATCTTCTCGACGTCGTCGAGATGCTGCCGGACTTGGGGATTCATCGGCGAAGGATGGACGGCATCACAGGCCTTGCGATCCTTGGCCGCGGAGGGCAGCAGCAGGTCACCCACCCCGGGAACAACGGTGTCGAGGGCCGTGGAGGTTACGCGGATGGCCGGGTGATACGTCCGATTCGCCAGCACCACGACGCCGACCCCGGAGGAAGGATGCCACATCATCGTCGATCCATACCCTGGATACCCGCCACAGTGGTAGACGATGTGTTCCTTCCCCGTGACAGCGACGTGCAGGCCATATCCGTACCCTTCGGTGACTGGGCCGTACGTCGTGAAATACCGCTGCATTTGCTGCATGTCGCGAAAGACCTGGCCCCAACCATCGTCCTCGCTGGTCCACGCGGTGATGAAATGGCTCACCCAGATCCCGACATCCTTGGCCGTGCAGATGAGGCCGCCGATGGGGGAGAAGGTTCCGGAGCCAAGCAAGGGCTGGACGCTGCCATCTCTGCCGAGGCCTGGGGCGAGCTTTCCCTCGGGTACTTGCGTGACGTCGAGGAAGGATTCGGTCATCCCCAACCGACGGATGACGTCTTCCTCGACGACGTCGATGAATGGCCGCTCGGTCGCCAATTCGACGACGCGGCCCAGGATCGCGTAACCGAGGTTGGAATAGGCGTACCCCGTCCCCGGCGCGAAGTTCGTGATGAAGGGTTTACCCAACAGCGCCTCGAACTCCTCGCGTGACATGGCCTGCTGACGGTCGGCCCACGGATCGTCCGGTGGTAGACCGGTAGACATGGACAACGCGTCACGAATCGTTGCGCTAGCGATGGGCTCCTGAAGCTGCGGAATCCAACTACCGAGGGTGTCGTCGAGAGCGGGCCGTCGAGGAGCCACGTCGATCAGCCCGTGACAGATCCCAAGGACGCTGGCAGCGGTGAACGACTTCGACATCGACGCGATGCTGTAGACGCGATCGTCGGTGTCGTTACAGCGCACCTCACTGTCGTCAACGGTTGCCCAGGACAACGAGGTTCCACTCCCGGCGGCCTCTGACGACGCAGCATTGAGAACGTCGGCGACAGGGCTGAGACGGGGATTCATGGCGGCATTGTGTCACTTGAGACGTGGGTTGGTAGAGCGGATTCGGACACCGCTGGCCCTAGAAGACAGGAGTGCGGCGTTGCCAGCGCGCATCGTGGCAGTAGATTGGACCACAACAACGCGGGAGCCCACCAAAAGGGCTGAGAGGGTGTCGTGATGGCACCGACCGTCTGAACCTGTCCGGGTAATGCCGGCGAAGGAAGTGGTTGGCATGACTGAATTGTCGAATCTGGTGTCGGAGTCTGTGGAGCGGCTGCGTCGGGACAAGCCGCTGGTGCAGTGCTTGACGAATATCGTGGTTGCCAATTTCACCGCGAATGTGTTGTTGGCTGCGGGGGCGGTTCCCGCTATGGTCGATAACCCCTCAGAATCTGAAGGGTTCGCCTCGGTGGCTGACGGCGTGCTAGTCAATATTGGTACCCCGTACCGGGAGACCGCTGAGGCCATGGTTGTTGCCGCGCGTGGCGCCGCAGGTAGTGACACGCCGTGGGTGCTCGACCCGGTGGGGGTCGGGATGCCATGGCGTACCCAGGTCGCGCTGGACGCGTTGCACGTCGGCGCTCCAGCCGTCATCCGGGCGAATGCCTCCGAGGTATTGACCTTGGCTGGAACGGGAGCGTATTCCCGAGGCCCGGAGGCTGGAGATACCGTCGAGGATGCCTTGGGATCCGCCGCTGAGCTCGTGCGCACATACGGCACCGTGGTCGCCATTAGTGGTCCCGTCGATCACATCGTGGACGCTCGCCGGCACGTAACCGTGTCATCGGGGCATGAATGGATGGCGCGAGTGACCGGGGTCGGATGCTCACTAGGGGCTCTGACAGCAGCCTTCGCAGGCGTCCAGAAGGATCACCTCATTGCCGCTACATCCGCAACCGCCATGCTGTGCGTAGCTGCCGAACGAGCAGCAGATCGCAGTGTGGGCCCGGGCGGATTCGCTCAAGCTCTCATCGACGAGCTGTTCCTGGTGTCACCCGACGAAGTTGGCGCGAGAGGAGGGCTTCGCGATGTCACGGCCTGACTTCGATCTGTCGGTGTACCTCGTCACAGACACCGCCCAATGTGGCGGCCCAGACAGGGTCGTCGAGACCGTGCGGCGTGCTATCGCCGGCGGGGTGACTCTGGTCCAATTCCGCGACCATGATCTGCCCGACGACGAATTCGTCACCTTGGGACGGCGGGTGAAGGATGCGTGCAGTGGAGTACCCCTTATTATCGACGACCGGGTGCATCTGGTCGCCGACATCGGAGCCGACGGCGCCCATGTCGGGCAGTCCGACATGCCGGTCGCCCAAGTTCGAGAGATTCTCGGGGACGATCTGCTAATTGGCTTATCCGCGCAGACCTCCGCCCATGTGGAGGCTGCGCTGTCTCATGGCCGTGACGTCGTCGATTACTTGGGTGTTGGGGCTTTGCATGGCACGGGGACTAAACCTGAGGCAGGCGAGCTCGGCTTAGCCGCGATACGCGATGTCGTCGACGTCAGCCCGTGGCCGGTGTGCATCATTGGCGGCGTCGCTGCCTCTGACGCTCAGGATGTAGCCCGGTTGGGTTGCGACGGCCTCAGCGTAGTCTCGGCAATTTGTCGAAGCGCCGATCCCGAGTCCAGTGCTCGGGAACTCGCACAGGCGTGGCGCCGCGCGAAGGGGAGGTGACGTCAGGGCGTGCACAACCGCCCAGTGCGACTGGCATCTTGTTCAGATGAGCGGCCCTGGTGCGCATGGTACATAATCAGGCACGAGGGCACCCTAAGATGAGCGCCATGAGCACTTCTGACGTCACTCGTCGCGCCTCCAAGATCTCCGTCGTCGGGGCCGGTTCGGTTGGTTCCTCGCTGGCCTACGCCTGCCTCATCCGCGGATCGGCCGACCTCGTTGCCCTCTACGACATTGCCAAGGACAAGGTCGAGGCCGAGGTAGCGGACCTCGCCCATGGCACTCAGTTCACCCCCGCCTCAGTGATGGGTGGCGCTGATGTCCACGACACTGCCGACTCTGATGTCGTCTTCATCACTGCCGGGGCCCGTCAGAAGCCGGGCCAGACCCGTCTGGACCTTGCCGGCGTCAATGCCAATATTTTGCGTTCCCTCATGCCGCAGCTGGTCGAGCAGTCCCCGAACGCCCTGTTCGTGCTCGTCACCAACCCCTGTGACGTCCTGACCGTCGTTGCCCAGCAGGCCACCGGGTTGCCGGCTAACCGCGTCTTCTCGACCGGTACCATGCTCGACACCTCGCGGCTGCGCTGGCTCATCCGTCAGTGGGCCAACGTCGAGCAGCGCCATGTACACGTGACCATCGTCGGCGAGCACGGCGACTCGGAGTTCCCGCTGTGGTCGACCGCCAACATCTCCGGTGTGCCGATCCACGACTGGACAGTCGAGGGTGAGCGCGTCTTCACCGAGGACGTGCTCGCTGATCTGGCTCACGAGGCCGCCTTCGCCGCGTACAAGATCATCGAGGGCAAGGGTGCGACGAACTACGCCATCGGTCTGACGGGTGCTCGTCTTGCCGAGTCCCTGCTGCGTCCGGGCCGTTCCGTCCTGCCGCTGTCCAGCGTCATCGAGGATGTCCACGGAGTCTCCGGGGTAGCCCTGTCCATGCCGTGCATCGTCTCGCGTGACGGCATCGAAGGAGTGGTCCCGGTCTCCATGAGCGCAGCGGAAATTGCCTCCCTTGAGGCTTCCGCGGAACGCTTGCGTGACACTTTGTCATCCATCTCGTGACCTGCTGAACATTTGTGCTGACGACCTTCTAGGCTAGGGGGTATGTCAGTTCCTTTTCAGTATGCACAGGACAGTGACGGAGAACTTCTCAAGATTGCGGCTCGCGGCCAGGAGGTGTTGACGAACCCCCTGGCCAACCGAGGCACGGCTTTCACCCTCGAGGAGCGCAAGACCCTTGGTCTCACGGGCCTGTTGCCGTCGGGAGTCATGACGATCACCGACCAGCTCAAGCGGGTTTACGCCCAGTACTCGGCGCAGCCGGACGACCTGGCGAAGTACCTGTACCTCAACCACATGCACGACCGTAATGAGGTGCTGTACTTCCGCCTCATCGCCGAGCACATCGAGGAGATGCTGCCCATCGTCTACACCCCGACGATCGGCAAGGCGATTGAGGAATACAACCACTGGTACGACCGTCCGCGCGGTATTTACCTGTCCATTGACGACCCGGAGGACATGGAGCAGGCCCTGGGGCAGTTGGGCCATGGCCCTGACGATGTCGACCTCATCGTGGCCACCGATGCAGAGGGCATCCTTGGCATCGGTGACCAGGGTGTCGGTGGCGTGGCGATCACCGTCGGGAAACTGGCGGTGTACACCGCGGCAGCCGGAATCCACCCGCACCGTGTCCTACCCGTCATCCTCGACGTCGGCACCGACAACATGGAACGCCTCAATGACGACGGCTACCTCGGTGTGCGTCACCCTCGTGTGCGCGGAGAACGCTATGACGCCTTCGTCCAACAGTACGTCGAGACGGCCCACCGGATGTTCCCGCACGCCCTGCTGCACTGGGAGGACTTCGCGGCCGGTAACGCCACCCGAATCCTCAACAAGTACCGGGACGACTACTGCACCTTCAACGACGACATCCAGGGCACCGCGGCCGTGGTCGTCGCCGCCGTGTTGAGTGCCGTCAAGGCGTCCGGCACCCCGCTGAGCAAGCACCGTATCGTCATTCACGGCGCTGGTTCAGCTGGCACCGGCATCGCGAATCTCCTGGTACAGCTCATGGTCAGCCAGGGCCTGGACGAGGAAACTGCGCGTTCCCACTTCTGGGGATTGGGATCCCGGGGTCTGCTGCGGGACGGTCTGCGGCTGCGTGACTTCCAGCAGCCCTTCGCTCGCAGCAAGGAGGAGCTGGAAGGGTGGACCACTGACGCCCCCGACCAGTACACGTTGAGTGACGTCGTGCGTAACGTCCATCCGACGATCCTCATCGGTTGCTCCGCCCAGACGGGGGCCTTCACCGAGGAGATCGTCAAAACGATGTCGGCCCACTGTGATCGTCCGGTGATCATGCCGCTGTCGAACCCGACCCGTAAGGCCGAGGCACTGCCTTCCGACATTCTCAAGTGGACTGAAGGACGCGCCCTGGTGGCCACCGGTTCGCCGTTCAAGCCGGTCATGGTCAACGGTGTGACGTATCAGATCGCTCAGGCCAACAACGCCCTGGTCTTCCCGGGCATCGGTTTGGGAGCCATCGCAGTGCGGGCGTCCCGCGTCACCAAGGGCATGATCGCGGCTGCTGCCGAGGCGGTCGCCATGCACGTCGACAACCGGGTGATGGGAGCCTCGCTGCTGCCGTCCATCAAGACCCTGAGACCGCTGTCGGCGTCGGTGGCCATTGCCGTTGCCCAACAGGCGATGGAGGAAGGTGTGGCGACCGAGGCCACCGATACCCCGGTTGAGAAGGTGTTCTCGGCGATGTGGCAGCCGCGGTACCCACGCGTCGAGGTCATCTGAGCGACGATGCAGACTGATGACAGTGAAGTGACGGGACTGAGCTGATGACATGGGGTCCGGCATCGTGCCGGACCCCATGTCATCTCAGATGGGCATCAGAGGTGGCGAGTCACGCCTTGATCGTCAGAGCTGAGATGGGGGAGGACATCCCCGATCCATGAGTGAACATGACGGTGGCGTCAGCGCGCGGACAGTCAATGGTGACCGTGCCGTGCACCTTATGTCCCGGGGAGATGGTGTCGCCGAGGGTTCCGGTGGGCGGCAGGCTGGCCTCGTGGATGTTAGTCGACTCGTTCTCCATAATGAAGAAGGTGTAGTCGCTCAGGGATCCCCTGGTGACCTCGATGGTCACCGTGAGGGTGACACTTCCGGGACCCCAACTGACGTCGTCGATCGACCATGTTCCCTCGCTCGAGTCGTCCTTGGACGAGAACGGCACCGAGGAGGCCACAGCCGTCACTGACGCCGGAATCGGTGTCGGCGTGGTCGCCGATGACGGCGTCGCCACCGGAGTTGGGATGGGGGACTGGGGGAGATCAGGTTCGCTGGTGACCCGGCGAGCCACCAGAACAAGGGCGATGATGACGGCCACCGCGATGATGGCTGCGATCCAGCCGCGGTGGCGTTTCGGCGGCTGATACTGGCTGATGTCAGGCGGTTGGCTCATGGTGGCTCCACTTTACGTGGTTGGTGGTCGTCGGTGCTGTCCACAGGTTGGCGTTGAGACGAGATGACGCTGCCGGGAGTTGTCCACAGGTCCCCAATTGCTTGGCGGATTTCACGGGGTCGGGACGACAACTGAAGGTATGACAACACTGCATTCGTCCACCACCGATGACCGTGATCCACTGACTGTCAGGACCGTCGACGAGGCGATAACCCTGGCGCCCTACCTGCTCGGCTTCCAACCCAGCGAGAGCCTGCTCCTCATCGTCGCTGACGATGGCGCGACCTGCCAAGGTTTCGTCGCCCGGGTCGATCTCGACGACGTCGAACTGACCCTGGCCATGGACGCCTTCGCATCCCGAGTCGTCTCGTTGGCAGGGCAAGGACGGACGGTGATCCTGGCCTTCACCGAGGACCAAGACCGTGGCATGGCTGCCTTGGCGTTGGCCATCCGGGCGATGGAAGGCATGAACATTAGTGACGCTGCCTGGACAGATGGTGAGAGCTGGAGCAGTATCTTCGGCGATGAACGGAGCTGCGGGGAGAATCACCCGTACATTCCCGCCCCGGAGATTGCTGCCGAGGCGGTCTATCGGGGGCTCACCGTTCTGCCGAGCCGCACCAACCTGGTCGATCAGCTGTCCGGGCCCGGAAGAACCTGTGACCCAGGTACTCGTCGACTCATCACCAATGCGCGACGACGACTCTCTCGCCGCGGTGATGACGTCGTCGCTGCCAGATGCCGTGCCCTCGTGAGGTCCGGTTCACCGATTGATGATGCCGCCGCCGTTGAGATGGCCGTTGCCGTCCAGCGCCCGGAGGTGGCACGCACCTTGTGGATGACGATGGAACGGGAGCACGCGTCGAGATGGCTGACGATCTGGAGCCAAGCTGTCGGAATGATCCCTGATCGGTTGGCCCCGGCCCCGCTGGCCCTCTGCGGGCTGGCCGGGTGGCTGAATGGAGACGGGGCGGTGGCGTCAGTGTGCGCCCACCGATGCCAATCCATGGTGGGGGCTGCGGACCTGCCACAGGCCTTGATGGTCATCGTCGACGCCTTCGTGCCGCCCAAGCTATGGGAGATCATGGATCACGACCCAACGTTGATCGCCCACCCACTCCCGGCGGAGCAGGTGGGCGAATGAGTCACAGCGGAGACGACAGTCAGACCTGCATACCGACGAGGTGACCGATGACATAGGTGATCGTCATGGAACAGATGCCCACGATGATGTTGCGGGCGATGGGGTGGGCCTTGCCACTGCCGCTGGCGATGGCTGACCCCAGACCGGTGAGGAACAGGCCGATCATCGTGGCGGCGATGGTGATGTAGACGCGGGTTGCCGTCGGGGAACACACCATGGCGAGCAACGGGACCAAGGCGCCGACGGTGAAGGCAGCCATCGAGGCGAAGGCCGCGTGCCAAGGGTTGGTGTACTCGTCAGGGTCGATACCCAGTTCGGCCTCGGCGTGGGCTCGCAGCGGATCGTGATCGGTGAGCTCTCGGGCAACCTGACGAGCAGTCTGCTCGGACAGGCCCTTCTCGGCGTAGATCCCGGCGAGTTCCTCGAGCTCCTCGTCAGGGAAGTCACGCAGCTCAGCGGCCTCCTTGGCCATGACGGCCTTCTCGATGTCGCGCTGTGAGCTCACGGAGACATACTCGCCGCCGGCCATGGACAGGGCACCGGCGACAAGCCCAGCCAAGCCGGCGATGAGGAGGGAGGAGCGATCGATGGTGGCGCCGGCGACACCCATGACGATGCCTGCCGTCGAGATGATGCCGTCGTTGGCTCCGAGCACCGCGGCACGCAGCCAGTTGAGTTTGGAGTTGAGGCTTCCCATGCCCTTGTCGGCCTCGTGAGGCTTGCGGGCTGGGGCGGGGGAGTCGGCCGACGTTGCGTCGTCGGCGGGGGCCAGGGCGGACATGGCCGGAACGGAGGCCGTTTCGGTCTTCCCGACTGACCTGTTCGCGCGGTGTGCCGTGGTGCTCATGACACCAACTGTGCTCGTGTTCAACGAGTGTTCACAAGGAAGGACAGGGAATCCTGACGGTAGGTGTGGGGCAGCTTCGCTAAACTCTGGTCCGTATGTGTCGCGGGTCGGTGAGACCCGTAGTGGATCCGAGAGGTGTGACGTGAGCGACCAGGTGCGCGAGACGACGGGCTACGACGCAGCCGCAGCCCAGGAGAAGTGGTCCAGGTACTGGGAGGAGAACCGCACCTTCGCAGCCCTTGACGACGGTTCCAAGGAGCGCCGCTACGTCCTCGACATGTTTGCATACCCCTCCGGTGACCTCCACATGGGTCATGCCGAGGCATTCGCCATCGGCGATGTGCTTGCGCGCTACTGGCGACTGCGCGGGTTCGACGTCCTGCACCCGGTCGGTTGGGACTCCTTCGGTCTGCCGGCCGAGAACGCCGCCATCAAGCACGGCACCCACCCCGCCGAGTGGACCTACAACAACATCGACACTCAGGCAGCCTCCTTCAAGCGTTATGCCGTCTCCTTCGACTGGTCGATGAGGCTGCACACATCCGACGAGGAGTACTACCGCTGGACCCAGTGGCTGTTCAATCGCTTCTTCGAGAAGGGGCTGGCCTACCGCAAGGATTCCTGGGCCAACTGGTGCCCCAATGACCAGACCGTGCTCGCCAACGAGCAGGTCAAGGACGGCTGCTGCGAGCGCTGCGGCGCCGTCGTCACCAAGCGTCAGCTCAACCAGTGGTACTTCCGCATCACCGACTACGCCCAGCGTCTGCTCGACGACATGGGTCAGATCGAGGGCAAGTGGCCCGATCGCGTGCTGTCGATGCAGCGCAACTGGATCGGACGTTCCGAGGGGGCCTACGTCGACTTCACCATCGACGGTCGTGAGGAGCCGGTGCGGGTCTTCACCACTCGCGCCGACACCCTCTATGGAGCGACCTTCATGGTCGTCGCTCCCGACTCCGCCTTGGCCCAGGAGATCGTCTCCGACGAAGCCCGTCCCGACTTCGAGACCTACCTTGGTGAGGTCAAGAAGAAGTCCGAGATCGAGCGTCAG
This sequence comes from Cutibacterium sp. LaCa_255, assembly GCF_057458005.1. Lineage (NCBI taxonomy): Bacteria > Bacillati > Actinomycetota > Actinomycetes > Propionibacteriales > Propionibacteriaceae > Cutibacterium > Cutibacterium sp. LaCa_255. Next base: position 1,007,035 of record NZ_CP190956.1, read on the forward strand.
TCCACCGAGTACGAGAAGACCGGTGTGCCTCTCGGTGTCGAGGCGACCAATCCCGTCAACGGGGCCAAGATTCCAGTGTGGGCTGGCGACTATGTGCTGGCTGACTACGGCACCGGTGCCGTCATGGCCGTGCCGGCCCACGATCAGCGTGACCTCGACTTCGCCCGCAAGTACGGCATCGACGTCATCCCTGTCATCGACACCGGCGAGGCCGATCCGCGCGAGTCCGGCATCGCCACCACCGGTGACGGCGCATACCAGAACTCCGGATTCCTCGATGGCATCACCACCAAGACTGAGGCCATCGAGAAGATGTGCGAGTTCCTCGGGGACAAGGGCATCGGCGAGCCGACGATCACCTACCGTCTGCGCGACTGGCTGCTGAGCCGTCAGCGCTTCTGGGGATGTCCGATCCCGATCATTCACTGCGACACCTGTGGCGACGTCCCTGTCCCCGATGACCAGCTGCCGGTCAAGCTGCCCGATCTGCGCGGGGCCGAGCTGGCTCCCAAGGGCAAGTCACCGCTCGCCGGTGAGGAGGCTCGCGAGTGGCGAGAGGTCTCCTGTCCCAGGTGTGGCGAGGACGCCCAGCGTGACACTGACACCATGGACACCTTCGTGGACTCGTCCTGGTACTTCATGCGTTACTGCTCCCCGCACTTCGACCAGGGGCCGTTCGACACCGACGCCGTGCGTCGTTGGATGCCGGTCGCCCAGTACATCGGCGGCGTCGAGCACGCCACCATGCACTTGCTGTACTCGCGGTTCTTCACCAAGGTGTTGCACGACCTCGGCATGCTCGACTTCACCGAGCCCTTCCAGCGGCTCATGAACCAGGGCCAGGTCATCAATGAGGGTCGGGCAATGTCGAAGTCGCTGGGCAACGGTGTTGATCTCGGCAAGCAGATCGACGAGTTCGGCGTCGACGCGGTGCGGACCACCGTCATCTTCGCCGGTCCGCCGGACGAGGACATCGACTGGGCGGACGTCTCCCCAGCTTCGATCCTGAAGTTCCTGCAGCGTGCCTGGCGGGTGGCTTCCGAGGTCACCAGCGACCCCGACGTCGACGTGACCAATGGCGACGTCGGCCTGCGCCGTGTGACTCACCGCAGCATCGCCGACATCACCGAGCTGCTCGACGGCGGCCGGTACAACGTCGTCGTGGCGCGCATCATGGAGCTCGTCAATGCCACCCGCAAGGCCATTGACTCGGGTTGTGGCCCGGTCGACCCGGCGGTGCGCGAGGCCGTCACCTTCACCGCCCAGGCGCTCTCCCTGGTGGCCCCGTATCTGGCCGAGGAGATGTGGGAGATGCTCGGCCTCGAGCCGTCCGTCGCCAACTCTCAGTGGCCGACCGCTGACGAGAAGCTGCTGGTCGCCGAGGAGGTGACCATGGTCGTCCAGGTGACGGGCAAGGTTCGTGCCAAGATCCAGGTGAGCCCTGACATCACCGAGGAGCAGGCCCGTGAGCTGGCCCTGGCTGACTCCAACGTCCAGCGGTTCACCGAGGGCAAGGAGATCGTCAAGGTCATTGCCCGTCTGCCGAAGATGATTTCCATCGTCGCGAAGTGACCCCCTGAAATCCTCGTGATCATGCCAGTCATGAGCTGATACCCCGACGACGCGGCGGCGAGTCTGTGGAAAACAGACTCGCCGCCGCGTTGCGTTGTCCACAGATTTGAAAAAGGTGGCGGATTCCAGGTCCTTCGACGACAACTGACGGTATGAGCGATGAGTACCGAGAACGTCTTGAGGACCTCATGGCGCGGCTGCCTGCCCGAAGTATGGGGCCCAGACGCTCTGCCACCCCCGCGGCGGAGGAACCGGCAGAGGATGACGCCCCAAGGCCGACACGGTCAGTGACCCGTGTCCACGCCTCGGCCGTGGGCACCCTGCTCGTCCTGGTGCTGTCGGTGGTGGCCGTCGTCTTGCTGAGATCCAAACCCGCCGAGGTACCCGCTGGGGCAGTGGTCGTCTCGACGGTGCCAGAAGGTGCGACTCTGCCGGGCGCGGCCAGCAGCGATGCGGAGACGCCTGAGGGATCTGCGTCTGCTCCAGCGGCAGTGTTGAGCCCCTCACCAGCTCCCACCGAGAATCAGAGTGTCCAGGTGCACGTGGCGGGGCGGGTGAGGCATCCCGGGGTCTACACGGTGCCTGGCGACGCGAGGGTTGCTGACGCCGTCGAAGCAGCTGGAGGCATGGCGTCAGGAGCTCACCCGGGACGCCTCAACCTTGCCGCTCCGGTCTGTGATGGCTGCCAGATATGGATTCCAGCTCGTGGGGACGGAATGGTGGCCCCGCCTGGTCAGACTGGCAGCGTCACAGCGACTCAGAGAACCGGACCGAGTGAGACTGGTGGGGCCGCCGGCGGGCCGTCCGCGGCTGGCGCTCCGATCAATCTCAACACCGCGAGCCAGGGTGAGCTCGAGTCGATCGATGGGGTGGGGCCGGTCATGGCCGGTCGGATCGTGGCGTGGCGGCAGGAACATGGCCGCTTCACCTCGGTCGATCAGTTGCGCGAAATCTCAGGGGTCGGTCCCAAGACCTTCGAGAAGATCAGACCTCATGCCACGGTCTGAGCATGGCCATGGCGAGCAGGCCGTCACACCTGACGTCCGCATGGTTCCGGTCGCCGTGACGGCGTGTGTGGCGGCTGCACTGGGGATCAGTGGTCGGCCTCGGCTCATCCTCGTCGCTGCTGCGGGATGGCTTCTCGCGAGCATGATCGCAGCACGGCGCAAGGGATGGCTCGTGGTCGTCACGGCCCTCGTGGGTCTCAGCGTCCTTGTCACCTCCGGAATGCGCGACCACATCGTCCATGGCATGGGAGTGGCGGAGCTGGCTGACGAAGGGGCCATGGCGACCGTGACAGGTCGAGTGACCGTGGAGCCACGGACCTTTGACGGCAACGGGTCAGGAGGACCGATGGTCATGATCACCCTCGCTGTCAGTCGCGTCGCCACCGAGGACCGGGTCATCAGGCAGTCGACACAGGTCGTCGTCATGGCAACTGGGCCCAGATCGGCCGCAGCCGCGAAGCTGTCCGTCGGGGAACAGATCGAGGTGCGTGGGCTGCTGACCCCGCCACGGGAGGGACGCTCGGAAGCGGCTGTCATGAAGCTGCGCTCACCGCCCAAGGTTGTCGCTCCCGCCGGTCCGCTAGACCGTGCCGTCAATCGCTTTCGCGCCGGCTTGGTGAGGGCGGTGGCAGGGTGCCCTGATGGTCAGCGGGCCATCGTACCGTCCTTGGTCGTTGGGGATACCGCGGCGGTGTCGGAGGAGATGTCGGAGGACTTCCGCGTCACTGCATTGACCCACCTCATGGCCGTCTCAGGAGCCAACCTGGCGTCCACGACCGCTTTGCTGTGGTGGATCGGAGCGTGGTGCGGCATGAAGAGGCGCGGGTTACGCGTGCTCTCGGTGATCGGGGTCGTCGGTTTCATCACGGTGTGTCGAGCAGAGGCATCCGTGGTGCGTGCAGCTGCCATGGGAGCCGTCGCCATGTCGGCGACCGGGGTGTCCTTCGATCGTCGCGGGGGAGTACGGACTTTGGCGGTCGCGGTGACCGGACTCATGCTCGTCGATCCGTGGCTGGTGCGATCAGTGGGATTCTGGCTGTCCGCCTGCGCCACGGCAGGGATTTTGTGGTGGGCCCGACCCTGGACGACCGCGATGGCGTGGGCGCCAACCTGGTTGGCAGCGGCCGTCACCGTGCCATGGGCCGCCCAGCTTGCGACCCAGCCAGTCGTCACCTGGATGGCAGGGACGGTCTCCACCACCGGTCTGGTCGCCAACCTGGCCGCAGCTCCCTTCGTTCCGCTCGCCTCGGCCCTGGGAATGACGGCTGGACTCGTGGCCTTCATCTGGCCACCGCTGGCCGTGCCGTTGGGACGCCTGGCGGGATGGTGTGTCCAGCCGATCATCTGGATCGCGCACCTGGGAGCCAAGGCTCCGGCTGGCCTGTTGACCTGGCCAGCGGGAGGGACGGCCCTCGTCGTCCTCGGTGGGTTGTGTCTGGGCCTGGCCTTGATCACACCTGCTGTCCTGGCACGGCCATGGTTGACGGGGGTGGCAGGCGTCGCGGTGGTTGCGGCCACTGTCGTCCGCCCTCCTGTCCCTGGCTGGCCGGGGGCGTGGCAGGTGGCCATCTGCGACGTCGGGCAGGGAAGTGCTGCGTTGGTGCGCGCTGGCCCTCGTGCCGCAGTCGTCGTCGACACTGGTCCTGATCCTGACAGGCTGGGCCGGTGCCTCGATGATCTAGACGTCAACCAGGTGCCCATGGTGGTTCTCAGTCACTACCACGGCGACCACATCGACGGGTTCGACGTCATTCGTGGTCATTGGCCGACGGCGACTGTCGTCGTCTCTCAACTGGCGTCTCCGGAATGGGCAGCCAAGCGGGTGACGCAGGTCGCCACCCAGATGGGAGCACAGGTTCTCGTCGCACACCCGGGCCAGGTCATGACGGTTGGTACGGCGAGTCTCGCGCTTTTCGGTGGAATCCACCTGGTCGACGCTGACGAATCGGAGGAGGAACCTGCCGTTGAGAACAATTCCTCCGTCATCGTCAAGGCCACGGTCGAGGGGCTACGAGTTCTCCTTCCAGGAGATGCCGAGCTCGGTGAGCAGCGCCACGTCCTGGCAGATCACGCTGATCTGTCGAGTGACGTCCTCGTGGTTCCCCATCACGGATCTGCTCATCAGGACGACGACTTCTGGGCCGCGACAGGGGCTAGCGTCGCGGTGATTTCGGCAGGTAAGGCCAATCCTTTCGGACATCCCTCTCACAAGGCCATTTCCCTGGCCAAGAAGATGGGGATGCAGGTTCACCGCACTGACGAGGAAAGTACGGTTCTGCTGGCGCGCAGTGGTGGGACTGTCCTGGTGCAGACGCGATCATGACTGATCCCGTGTTCCGCGTCGCAGGGAGATTCGTCGATGTGGAGGTGTCGGACGAGCGCGCTAATCTGAGCGGTCGGTTCACCTGAGGTGAGCCCTCACGGGAAGGAGAGCAGGTGGCGTCACGGTTCACGACCAAAGGGCCTCGCATGCCGATGCGGTTGCGCACATGGCAGCGGGAGGCGCTGGATTCGTACCTGGCTTCCAGCCCACGTGACTGGCTGGTGTGCGCTACCCCTGGCGCCGGCAAGACGACGTTCACCCTGGCCGTCGCGGCTCACCTGTGGCAGGACCACGTCATCAACCGTGTCATCGTCGTCTGCCCGACCGACCATCTGCGCACCCAGTGGATAGGTGCGGCCCGCGGACTCGGCTTTGACCTGCGCGACACCACGAATGCTGAGGCGCTTCCGCCCGACTGCCACGGCTGCGTCGTCACCTACGCCCAGGTCGCCCAGAAACCAACCCTCCACGCAGCCCGGTCTACCAACATGCGCACCCTCGTCATCTTCGACGAGATCCACCACGCCGGCGACGTCATGAGCTGGGGATCTGGCGTCATCGAGGCCTTCTCGGGCGCGGTGCGACGCCTCGGTGTCACCGGAACCCCGTTCCGTTCCGACGAGGCCAGGATCGCCCACGTCCGCTACGAGGAAGTCGGCGACGGCGCCTTCGAGTCGGTGGCCGACTACACCTATGGCTACGGTGACGCGCTGCGTGACGGGGTCGTGCGTCCCGTCACCTTCGCCACCTATACCGGACGATCCACCTGGACCGACGCGCTGGGGGAGACCCACACCGCCATTCTCGGTGACTCCGAACTCACCAAGGCCAACGAGGAAATGGCCTGGCGTACCGCCTTGGACTCAGACGGGGAGTGGATCGCCCATGTCATGGCCGCGGCATGGGCGCGGGTGAACCAGCTGCGCGATTCCGGGACGATCCCGCACGCCAAGGTGCTCATCCCGGCCTCGAATCAGAAGGTGGCCAAGGAATACGCGGAGGTCTGGCGAGAGGTCACGGGCAATGAGCCCTCGGTGATCCTGTCCGAGGATGCGGCCTCGGCCAAGAAACTCACCGCCTACCGTGACGACCCGGACAAGATCTGCGCGGTCTGTGTGCGCCTCATCACCGAGGGGGTCGACGTTCCCGACGCCGCCGTGCTGATCTACTCGACGACGGCCTCGACCCCGCTGTTCTTCGCACAGATGGTGGGGCGTGTGGTTCGTGCGCGCAATCGTCGCGAGCGTGCCACGGTCTTCTTGCCAGTAGTGGGACGTCTGCTCGACATGGCCTCCGAGATGGAGGAGACTCGCGACCACGTCATCGGGCCGCCCGAGGAGCCGGACCTCATCGAGGAGTTCGACACCCGGGAACGCTCCGAGCCTGACCCTGATGCCGGGACCTGGCAGGCCGTCGCCTCTGATGCCATCCTCGGCGAGGTCATCGACACCTACGCTCCCCTCCCATCCGATGGCGGACTCTTCGCCCTCGACGGCCTCTTGAGTCCTGAGCAGGAGCGCGCTCTGCTGGCCCGTGACGAGAAGATCCGCGCCGAGCAGGCCCGGCGCGTCGCCTCGGCTCGCCGTGCCTCCAAGGCGTCGAAGGCAGCGGAGGAGAGGCAGGCCCGACGTGACAACCTCGTCGCCCTGCAGCGCCGTGGTGGCTCGGTGTATGACACCATCAGTGACCCGCGCGAAATGCGCCGAGAGATTCATCGAGCCCTGCTCGACTACTCCCACCATCACGACCTCACCCCGCAGGCGGGCTGGGGGCAGCTCTACCGAGAGGTGCCGGGCCCCAAGAATGAGTCAGCGCCGATGGATCTGCTTCGCACCCGGTTGGAGTGGCTGCACTCTCACTGATCCTCTGACGAGACAGAACACCACCTGACGCGATCCTGACGGCATCCTCTGGCATCCTTGGGAGAGTGAGTTCGGTCTACGGCACAGCATTGTTGGTCCAGGGGTCGGAGACCCTGTTGTCGGACAGGGCCGTCGATGCTCGGGTGAAAGCCGCCCGACAGGAGGTCCCAGAGGCTGAACTGGTTGAGTTGGAGGGCCGCGAGGTCGACGCGGGCCGGTTCGTGGAAGCCACCGGAGGGTCCCTGTTCAGCGAGGCGACGATCGTCGTCGTCGATTCCATCGCTGATCTCGACAAGGACCTCTTCGACCTGGTCGTCACCACGGCGTCACAACCCTCGGACGACCTGTGCCTCGTCCTCGTCCATCCCGGTGGGATGAAGGGAAAGGGGCTCTTGACCAAGCTCTCCAAGGCGAAGATCGAGACGGTGAAGGTGGAACCCCCCAAGCCTTGGGCCATCCCTGACTTCATCGCCAAGGAGGCTCGTCGAGCCCATCTCGACATGGATCATGACGCCTACGACGCCTTGCACCAAGCCCTTGGCAACGATCTTCGCACTTTGGCCGCGGCCATCGACCAGCTGGCCAGCGATTCACCGGATGGCCGGATCGGGGCCGAGACCGTCAAGACTTATTTCGGTGGCAGGGCGGAGATCTCGGCATTCAATGTTGCCGACGCCAGCCTGGAAGGACGGCTTCCCGATGCCCTGGAAACCTTGCGCTGGGGGTTGTCGACCGGGGTTCAGCCAGCAGCGGTGACGGCCGCGATGGCTCGCGGTCTACGATCCCTGGGACTGTTCCTGGACATGCGCAGCCAGCGGATGGGGGACAAACAGCTGGCTCAGGCGATCGGCGTCTCGCCCTGGAAACTCAAGGCCCTCAACAAGCAGGCTCGGTCCTGGAGCAAGGCTGGAGCGGCCAAGGCAATTCGGCTCGTCAGTACCTGCGACGCCGCCGTCAAGGGTGCCGCAGTTGACGCCGATTACGCCCTGGAGTCGATGCTCATCGACGTCGAGAGGGCCCGACAATCCTGAACCAGAGCCCCGGGCCGTATCCTTACCAAGGCTCTGAAGAGTGTCAGGTCCGATGGAGTTCCTGGGTTGGCCGGGCCGCATGATTGGCGGTAGCGTCTTGACATGTTCCACGACAGGCACGTCAAGCGCCTCGACCACCCAGTGGGTCGAGGCGCTCTGTGCATCCCCTGAAGGGGAGAGGAAGACTCAGGCTGCCAGAGAGTTGAGCTTCTTGGAGATGGCCGACTTGCGGTTGGCGGCCTGGTTCTTGTGGATGACGCCCTTCGACACGGCCTTGTCGAGCTGACGGTTGGCGATCTTGGCAGCCTTGGTGGCGACCTCGACGTCTCCGGCCTCAGCGGCGCGACGGAAGTTGCGCACGTAGGTGCGCAGGGCGGACTTGACGGCCTTGTTGCGCTGGCGCGACTTCTCGTTGGTCTTCACGCGCTTCATCTGCGACTTGATGTTCGGCACTGGGCAGCCTCTGATTCCTTGATCGGTGTACGTGGAAAGCGCCAAACAGGCGCGACAGGTCATGTTACCAAATCAACGCCGTACGCCCCAAATCAGCGGGTACCCTCGTGGTCTCACCCCTAGTCGGAGCATTGTGGTGGGCACATCAGGATCCAGGTCGGGCACTCAACCAGAGACACTCGTATGGGGCAAGCCGCAGGTTCATGGGGGTGAGATCGTAGTCGAATCCGCTCAGCAGCTCGGTGACGACGTCGTCGAGTTCCGATCGGAGGGTTTCCATGGGGAACCAGACTTCCTGCTCGCTGACGTTGTACAGCTCGATCATTCGGCCTTCTGGATGCGGTCGGCCCCACATGATGACCTTGCGGCTGGGTGAGGGCAGTACGACCGTCTCCACCGACGCATGGAACTCGGGGCTGCGACGACGGGCATTGATGGCTCGTCTCACCCCGCGCCAGATTCGACCAGGGACGCTGTGAGGCTCGGCCTGAGCCTGCTCCACCAACGACCAGTCCATCACCGGACGATGGACCCATCGGTTATCGTCAGTATGATCAGGGTCGCGCTGCCAGTCGTCGTTGAGCATTCCGACCTCGTCACCCATCCAGATGAGCGGCACGCCGCCGTACCCCAGGATCGCGGTGTGCAACATGACGATGCGGGCGATGGCGGCGTCGATGAGGGCCGGGTCCTCGGCCTCCAAGGCACGTTCCAATCCAGCGAGGCTCGCCAGGGAGCCGCTGATGCGACGGTCACCGGTCTCCGGGTTGTCCTGGAAGACCAGGCCGCGGGCGAAGGACCCGGGGAAATCCCCAGAGTAGAAGTCTGAGAGGAATCGACGGTGGGCGACGGGGTCCAGCCCGGTGTCGCGGGCGTCAGCGTCGTCGATCGCCCATCCGATGTCGTCGTGACACCGGGCATAGGTGGCCCAGGTTGTCGTCGAGGGCTTGTCGGGGACCCGGCTCAAGGCCGTCTCCATGAGACTGACGTCGCGGGCAGCCAGGGCGCTCCACAGCTGCACCATGAGGCTATTGTGGTACGCCATGTCCGATACCTTGCCCCAGTGGCGGCCTCGTCCCAGATACCCGATGAGGTCATTCGGGCCGACGACAGCCTCGGCCTTGAAGGCCACGGCAGGAGCGACGATTCGCATCGCCTGGCGCAGTGACTGGGTGATGTCGTGGACTTGTGGGAGGTTCTGGCAGCCGGTGCCGAGCTTCTTCCAGATGAAGGCGATGGCGTCCAGACGGAAGACCTCCACTCCGCGGTTGGCGAGTTCGCACATGAGGTCGAGGAACTCGCAGAAGACGTCGGGATTGGCCCAGTTGAGGTCCCACTGGAACTCGTTGAAGGTCGTCCAGACCCATCCCTGACAGTCGTCGTTCCAGGTGAAATTGCCACGCGCAAAGTCGGGGAAGACCTCCGGGAGATCCTTCTCCCACGCATCGACCTCGTTCTGAGTCTTCAGGACGTGGAAGTAGTCACGGTATTTCTGCTGACCAGCACGTGCTCGCTGAGCCCACTCATGCTCGGCTGCCACATGGTTGACGACCAGGTCCACGACCAGGGAGATGCCGTGGCTCCTCAGCGTGGTCGTCAGATCGTCGAGATCGTCCATCGTACCCAGATCAGTACGGATCGTGTGATGGTCGGCGACGGTGTAGCCCCCGTCATTGACTCCTTGTTGTGGTTGCAGCAAGGGCATGAGGTGCAGATATCGCACCCCCATCTCGGACAGATGGTCCAGATGATCGTTGATGCCCTTGATGGTGCCCGTGAAACGGTCGGTGTAGGTGGCGTATCCGATCATGGACGGCTTCTGCAGCCAGTCGGGTTCAAGGAGCCGAGCCTCGTCGAGACGCTTGAGATCGTCAGGGCGCTTGGCGATCCGGGTCACGAGAATGTCCCGGACTCTCTGCAAGGTTTCGTCGGCGCGATCGCCGTAGACCCTGCTGAGACCGATCCACAGATCGGGGAGATAGCGCTCCCAACGCAGTTCGAAGGATTGCTGGGTGGACGGATCGAGGCTCGCATGTCGGAGGCTGTCGTCGGCGACCATGATTCAAGCCTAATCGGGTGTGGAGCTGACCGTCGGGATTGACGTGTGGTCGACGGGATGAGCGCCGTGATGAGTACTGAGTTGAACCAGGCCGTGAGCACTGGTTGAGCACTGTGTCGCTGGTGCGTGAGAGACTGGAAGTTGAGCCGGGCACCCCCGGCACCATCGTCGAGACATGAGGGAGCAGATGTCCGCGCCTCAGCCTGGCAGCACAGATCCGGCCATCATTCGGAACTTCTGCATCATCGCGCACATTGACCACGGCAAGTCGACCCTGGCCGACCGGATGTTGCAGATCACCGGTGTCCTTGACGAGCGCAGCGCTCGCGCTCAGTACCTGGACCGTATGGACATCGAGCGGGAACGCGGCATCACCATCAAGTCCCAGGCGGTGCGGATGCCGTGGGAGGTCGACGGTGCCACCCACATTCTCAACATGATCGACACCCCGGGGCACGTCGACTTCTCCTACGAGGTCTCGCGGTCCCTGCAGGCTTGTGAGGGGGCGATTCTGCTCGTCGACGCGGCTCAGGGCATCGAGGCCCAGACCCTGGCCAACCTGTACCTGGCCCTGGAGGCCGACCTGGAGATCATCCCAGTTCTCAACAAGATTGACCTTCCGGGCGCCGAACCGGATCGTCACGCCGCTGAAATCGCCGGAATCATTGGATGTGATGAGTCCGAGGTGCTGCGGGTCTCCGCGAAGACCGGTGACGGGGTAGACGACCTGCTCGACACCATCGTCGCTAAGGTGCCTGCTCCCGAAGGAGTGGCCAACGCTCCAGCTCGTGCCCTCATCTTCGACTCGGTCTACGACACCTACCGCGGCGTCGTCACCTATGTCCGCGTCGTCGATGGCGCTTTGCGTCACCGCGAGAAGATCCTCATGATGAGTACCGGGGCAGCCCACGAGGTGCTCGAAATCGGCGTCATCTCCCCGGAGATGGTGCCAGCTGACGGACTGTCCGTCGGCGAGGTCGGTTACCTCATCACTGGCGTTAAGGATGTCCGTCAGTCCCGAGTCGGCGACACCGTCACCAATGCCGCTAAGCCCTCCGAGAAGGATCTCGGCGGGTACCAGCATCCCAAGCCCATGGTGTACTCGGGGCTCTTCCCAATCGATGCCAAGGACTATCCGGAGTTGCGCGACGCCCTCGACAAGCTGCAGCTCAACGACGCAGCCCTGGTCTACGAGCCCGAGACCTCGACCGCCCTGGGATTTGGTTTCCGCGTCGGCTTCCTGGGATTGCTGCACATGGAGATCGTGCGCGAGCGCCTGGAACGCGAGTTCGATCTCGATCTCATCTCCACCGCGCCCTCGGTGGTGCATCACGTCCTCATGGAGGATGGGTCGACCGTCACCGTCACCAACCCGTCGGAGTACCCGACCTCCGGGCGTATCGCCGAGGTGCACGAGCCCATCGTCGATGCCACCATCCTCAGTCCTGCCGAGTACATTGGCACTATCCTCGAGCTGTGCCAGCAGCGCCGTGGGGTCCAGCAGGGACTGGACTACCTCTCCTCGGACCGCGTGGAGATTCGGTACCGACTACCCCTCTCGGAGATCGTCTTCGACTTCTTCGACCAGCTCAAGTCCCGCACGAAGGGCTACGCCTCGCTGGATTACCACGAGGCGGGTGAGCAGGCCGCTGACCTCGTCAAGGTCGACATCCTGCTCAATGGCGATCCGGTCGACGCCCTCAGCTCCATCGTCCACCGCGACAAGTCCTATTCCTATGGCGTCGCGATGGCGGCCAAGCTCAAGGAACTCATCCCGCGCCAGCAGTTCGAGGTGCCGATCCAGGCTGCCATCGGCGCTCGCGTCATCGCTCGAGAGACCATCCGTGCCGTCCGTAAGGACGTGTTGGCCAAGTGCTACGGCGGTGACATCTCCCGAAAGCGCAAGTTGCTCGAGAAGCAGAAGGCGGGTAAGAAGCGGATGAAGGTGGTCGGCTCGGTCGAGGTGCCCCAGGAGGCCTTCGTGGCCGCTCTGCGCACCGGCGAGTCGACGGAGAAGAAGTGAGTTCCCGACTGCACGCCCGTCGGCTGCAGGTTCCGCCCCAGCTGGCTGATCGCGGCATCGACCAGGTGATCGCCTTCACCGTGCCGCTGACGGTGAGGTTTCGTGGCATCGAGGTGCGCGAGGGAACCCTGCTGCACGGCCCGGAGGGCTGGGGAGAGTGGTCCCCGTTCTGGGACTACGACCCGGCCGAGTCCGCGTCCTGGTTGCGTGCGGGCATCGAGGGGGCCACTCAACCTGTCCCGGCCGCCCGACGTGACCGCATCCCCGTCAACGTCACCATCCCTGTTGTTGACGCCGATCTCGCCCGGACGATGGCAGCTGAATCGGCCTGCACCACCGCCAAGGTCAAGGTCGCCGATCCCCGCAGCGACTTGTGGGAGGACTGCCGCCGGGTCGCCGCGGTGCGTGAGGCCATGCCAGACGGCCAGATCCGGGTGGACGCCAATGCTGCGTGGGACGTCGAGACGGCAGTGTGGGCCATCGCCGAACTCAACGCCGCAGCCGAGGGACTGGAGTACGTCGAGCAGCCTTGCCCCCAGGTCGAGGATCTCGCCCAGGTGAGACGCCGGGTCGATGTTCCGGTGGCGGCCGACGAGTCGGTGCGTCGCGCTGACGACCCGGTTGCGGTGGCACGAGCTGGTGCGGCCGACCTCATCATCGTCAAGGCTCAGCCGTTGGCCGGTGTTGTCCGCGCCCTCGAGGTCATCGATGCCGCCGGGTTGCCGGCCGTCGTCTCCTCGGCCCTGGACACCAGCATCGGCATCGGACTGGCCACCCACCTGGCGGCCGCCCTGCCCGAGCTCGACCATGCCTGCGGGTTGGGGACCCTGAGGCTCTTCCGCGGTGACGTCAGTGGCTCACCCCTGATGCCCGTTGATGGCTACCTGACTCCGCAGCGAGGCGTGGTCGACGTCGAGGCCGACGATCCCGACGACGACCTGTGTCCGAGATGGACCGAGCGTCTGGATCTCACCGTGGCCGCCCTGGCCGACTTGGAACGGAGATGACCGTGAACCCCTCCACTGCAGTAGCTCGCCGATTGGTGAGTGCCCTTGTCGGAGCCGGGGTCGAACATGTCGTCTACTGTCCTGGATCCCGCGACGCCCCCATCGGATATGCCTTGGCGGATGCTGAGGCTGCTGGATGGCTGCACGTCCACGTGCGTCTCGACGAACGGTCGGCCGGATTCGTCGCCCTGGGGCTCTCACGAGGCTCGATGATGGAGGGTTTGTGGCGCCCGGCTGTGGTCGTGACGACCTCGGGGACAGCGGTGGCCAACCTGCATCCCGCGGTGTTGGAGGCCGACGCCAGCGGAGTTCCGCTCGTCGTGTGCTCTGCCGATCGTCCCCACGAGATGTGGCAGACCGGTGCCAACCAGACCACCACCCAGGAAGGGATTTACGGGACGGCACCGAGGTTCTTCGGCGCCATTCCCGCCGGTTTCCCCGCTGACGACCGTCTCGACGGGCTCGTGCTGCGCGCCGTGACGGCTGCCAGTGGGGCACTGTCCTCGGACCCCGGGCCGGTCCATCTCAACGTCGGATTCCGTGACCCGCTCGTCCCCGACGAGCCGTGGCATCCGGTGCCCCCCAAGCCCCGAGTCGTGGACAGGATCGTCCGGCCGTCGACCCCGGTCTTCATGCCTCCTCACACCGTCGTCGTCGCCGGTGACGGTGCCGGACGTGACGCCGTCGCCCTGGCCGAGGAAGGATGCTGGCCACTGCTGGCCGAGCCGAGTTCCGGGGCGCGAGTGGGGGAGAACGCCCTCACCGACTACCAAGGAGTGCTCGGGACCAATCTGGCCGACGAGGTCGAGGCCGTCCTCGTCCTCGGACATCCCACCTTGTCACGACCCGTTACACGACTCTTGGCGAACCAGCCCGGCACCGTCGTCGCCGACGGTTCTCGCTGGACCGACGTCGCCGGTGGTGCCCGGGTCGTCCCAGGTCCCATCACGGTGCGCACCGCCAGTCGGGACGAGGCCTGGCTCGCTCGGTGGAAACGCGCCGACCATCCGGTAGCCGCCACTCGCAAGGACGAGATCTGCGCGGCCATCTGGGCCGACGCCTGCCGCGAGGTCGGGCCACTTCTCGTGCTCGGCGCTTCCGCCGTCATCCGCTCCTTCGATCGCTGCGCCGTTCCCGAGCAGCGGGGACCGGTGGCCATCGCCAACCGAGGACTGGCTGGGATTGACGGCACCGCTTCGACAGGTGTCGGCCTGCACCTGGGGCTGGGAATGCCGGTGCGAGTCGTCGTCGGGGACCTTACTGCCGCCCACGACGCGACCGCCCTCCTCAGGGGAGCTGCGGAACGGGACATCGACGTCCAGGTAGTCGTCCTCAATGACGCCGGGGGAGCGATCTTCACCGGTCTGGAGCACGCCGCTGCTCCTCGTCCGGTGTTGGAGAGGTTCTTCCTCACCCCGCAGGAGCTCGATCTGGCAGGGCTGGCGAAGACCGTCGGGGCCCGCTACCAGTGCGTCGAGACCACGGATTTCCTGACTGAATCTGTCCGCGGACGAAGCATCGTCGAGGTGACATTGCCGCAGGTCTGAGGGGTCTCAGCCCTCCAACGCCGACGTGAAGGCCTCCATCTTGGCTCCGGTCTCGATCCATTCCTTGTCCGGGTCGGAGCTGGGCATGATGCCCGCACCGGCGTGTACCCGGACGGATCGGTTGTCCTCGGAGAACTGACCACAGCGCAGGGCCAAGGCCCACTGGCCTGACCCATCCGGCGACATCCATCCCACTGGCCCGGCGAACCGTCCTCGGTCAATGACCTCGGTCTGCTCGATGAACTGGTAGGCGAGCTCTCGAGGAGTGCCGCACACAGCTGCGGTCGGGTGGATGACGTCGACGATCTGTGCAGCATTCGACGTGCCGACCCTAGCGGTGATGTCCGTGGCGAGGTGGGTGACATTGGGCAGTTCCAGCAGGAAGGGCCCGCGGATGGCAGGGTCGGACAGGCCAGCCTCGGTCAGTCGTCCTGTCACGGAAGCCACCGCCAGCTCGTGCTCACGATGCTCCTTGGGATCCTGCAACAACTCATGGGACCAGGAAGGCTTGCGGGTACCGGCGAGCACCCGGCAACGGAACAGGCCATCGCGGCAGTCAACGAGCAACTCGGGAGTCGCCCCAACGAGGCCATCATGGCAGTAGGTCCAGCAGCCGCTGAACTTGCCCGATAGCCGGGACGCGACGAGTCCACGGTCCATCGGGGCGGACGCCTGGACGGTCACCGACCGCGAGAGCACCACTTTTTCCAGCTCGGGGTCCTGGGACAGCCGGGTCGTCGCGGCGTTGACGGCCTGGCTCCAGTTCTCAGCGTCAAGATCGGGAAGCTGGGTCTCGATGACCGGCAGGTCAGAATCGCCGCGATGAATCGGGGTGGGATCCGCGCAGAAGACGAGAGTGCGCTCGCCCAGGTGACGACGGAGGAGGAGGACAGCGGGGACGACGAGGAATCCGTCCTCGTCCCGGGAAAACGGGAAAGAACCGAAAGCCACGGGAGCTGCGTCAGAGTGCTGCGCAGCCCACGATGAATAGGCATTGAACGCCTTCGCGGCAGCGCCGTGGCCGCCTGCGGTGAAGCGGGCCTGCTCGCCCCACCCGACCATGGCCGGGGCATCGTCGGTGTCGGGAGCCACCCAGATCCACGGCTCGACCTCGGGCGGGCAGTAACGACGCGCGGTATCCAACCACCGAGCCCCACTCGCAGCGGACAGGTCGACATCGCAGGACAAGGTGTGCACGAGGGGAGATGCTACTCCGGGCCTGTCGGCCGGCCACGGGAACGGCAGCAGCGGCCTGAGTCAACGCGTCCAGGCAGATCCGTCTGCCTTGGCCTGCTCGGCTAGTCTCCTCACCCCGAGACGATCCACTTTCCCGGAAGCCAACATGGGAATGGCCTCGACCGTCACGACGATTCGCGGACGAAGTTCCCGTGGCAGATTGACGGTGTCCCGGACACGCTCCGGTTCCTGACATCCCGTGACGACGGCCGTGACGACCTGGCCCCACCTCTCGTCGGGCAGCCCGACGACGACACAGTCCTTCACCAACCCGGTTGCGGTGACGGCATCGGCCACCTGGCTGGGGGAGATCTTGAGTCCACCGGAAATGATGAGGTCGTCGGCCCGACCATCGACGGCGAGTCGGCCGTCTCGCCAGTGGGCGATGTCGCCGGTGAGGTACCAATCATCGGCCGGTCCCTCATCGAGATACCCCGACATCACCATCGGACCAGACAGTGACACCCGACCATCCTCGTCCAGACGAACCTGCACCCCGTCGAGCGGGACCCCGTCGTAGACACAACCGCCACAGGTCTCGCTCATGCCATAGGTCAGCACGATCGGCATCCCCGCAGCTCGAGCCTCGGAAACCAACTGCGAGGAGGTCGCGGCACCCCCGACGAGAATCGCGGAACATCGCGTCAAGGCGTCACGGGCAACTGAGTCATCCATGCAGTCGGTCAGCTGGGTCGGCACCAGGGACAGATACACCCGACCGTTCGGATCCCTCCGTACCGCTTCGTCGATGGCGTCAGACAGGGCCTGAGGAGTCACCTTCCCCTCGACGACGACCACCGAGCGATCACCGGCTGCGGCCCTGGCGACGACCTGTAGACCGGCAATGTGGTTGGGGGGAAGGGCGAGCACCCAGGTTCCGGCCCCGCCAAGTCGCGCATCCGTGGCGTTGATGGACGCCAGCAGCTGAGCCGCTGAGATACCCACGAGGCGTCCGTGAGCAGAGGTCGACCCGGACGTGCGCATCACGAGCCCGACCTCATCGGGCAGGAAGACCGTCCTCCTCTCGACGTCCTCGAGGGTGGCCACTGGGTTCTCCTCGCTCCCGGCCGGCACGAGAACCGAGCGCGTTGAGCCTTGGAAGAAGCGTGTCAAGCGCTCGGCCAGCCAGACGACGTCTGTCTGGGTGCGTTCCACCCGGACGACGTGCAGTCGTGCGGTCTCGGCCATCGGGCCTCCTGTCGGGTCGTGGTGTCCAGAGGCGAGGAATCAGAAGTAGTACGGGTAGCTGGACCAGTCGGGGGAGCGGTGCTCGAGGAAGGCGTCGCGACCCTCCTGAGCTTCCTCGGTCATGTATGCCATGCGGGTTGCCTCCCCGGCGAACGCCTGCTGACCGGCGATGCCGTCGTCGACCATGTTGAAGGCGTACTTGAGCATTCGGATGGCCTGCGGGGACTTACCGGCGATCGTCAGGCCCCACTCGATGGCGATGCTCTCCAGCTCGACGTGATCGACGGCACGGTTGATGACCCCCCACCGCTCGGCCTGCTCGGCGGTGTACGTCTCCGCCAGGAAGAAGATCTCGCGGGCCCTCTTGTCACCGATCTGGCGAGCTAGCAGGGCCGAACCATATCCGGCGTCGAAGGAGCCGACATTGGCATCAACCTGCTTGAACCGAGCGTTCTCCCGGCTGGCCACCGCCATGTCGGCCACCACCATGAGGGAGTGGCCACCACCGGTCGTCCAACCAGGAATGGCGGCGATGATCGGCTTGGGGGTGGCGCGCATGAGCCGCTGCACCTCGAGGATGTGGAGACGCCCCAGACGTCCCCTGGCGATCCGCTCTCGGCGGGCGTCGGTGGCCAGGTCCTCGTCGCCGGCCGTCTCCTCGGACTCGTACTGGTAACCAGCTGCACCGCGAATGCGCTGGTCACCGCCGGAGCAGAAGGAGTATCCGCCGTCGCGCGGAGAGGGGCCGTTCCCGGTCAGGATGATCGCTGCCACGTCAGGGGTGCAGCGTGCCGCGTCGATACAGCGGTACAGCTCGTCGACGGTGTGCGGGCGGAAGGCGTTGCGGATGGCAGGACGGTCGAAGGCGATCCGCACCACCGGCAGGTCCTCGCCGGCCGGGGCGTGGTCGACCTCTCCACGCGAGATGAGGCGGTGGAAGGTCATGTCGGTCAAGGGGTCGCCGGGAAGGTTGACCTCGCGCCAACGGTCTGCGTCAAAGGTGTCGGAGACGAAAGGAAGGGTGCTCACCCGGTGGAAGCTACCACCCCTGGTCAGGCAGTCTCACCTGGGACGACGAGCCAGCCACGACGCCGCGATGACACCTCCGACCGCACCGCCCAGATGGGCCTGCCAGGACACCCCAGCCTGTCCCGGAAGCACACCCCACAGCACAGACCCGTAGATGAGGAAGACGACGATGGCCACCAGGATGTCGCGCAGCCTCTTGGTGAACAGGCCCCGGACCAGCAGATACGCCAACCAACCGAAGACGATCCCGGACGCACCGAGGGTGATGGTTCCCGGTGCGCTGAAGAACCACGCGAAGAGCCCCGAGCACACCGTGATCATGAGCCCTGAGGTGACCCAGGTTGATGTCGATTCCATGTAGACGAGCATGCCGAGGACGAAGAGCGGCACGGAGTTACCGGCCAGATGGGCCCAGCCGTAATGCAGCCACGGAGCAGTGAAGATTTCCCACAGTCCCTGACCGGTCCAGGAATGGATCCCGAACTGATCGAGGGTGTTGCCGAGCACGGTGTCGACGACCTCGAGGATCCACATGATCGCGACGACGACAATCATCACCCCGGCGCTGCTGGCGATGGAGTTCGTGCGACTCGGTGTTTCGGCCCGACGTCGGTGGACAGGAGTGGACGACGGAGGCAGGTAGGAAGTCATGTATCCAGTGTCGCAAAGAAGAATCGGGAAATTTCTGTGATTTTCCTCACAAACGACCCGTCGGTGTGGTTCTATCGTTCCCAACACACGAAACGGATGCCGCAAGAGCGGTAGAAGGTCGAGGAGGACCGTATGGCGGACCAGCAGGACGTCTTCGAGCCTGATCAGAGCATCATCGACAACGCCTGGGTCTCGGACTGGAAGACGCTCGAGGAAAAGGCCAAGGCCGACCCAGTCGCTTACTGGGAGGAACGAGCCCGGGAGCTTGAATGGTCGAAGCCATGGGACAAGATCCTCGACGATTCAGGCAAGCCCTTCTTCAAGTGGTTCACCGGGGCCAGCACGAACATCGTCACCAATGCGGTGGACCGTCATCTCGATACCGCGCGTCGTAACAAGTTGGCCCTCATCTGGGTCGGCGAGAACACCGACGAGGTGCGCACCTTCTCCTACTTCGCCCTCAATCGCGAGGTCGAGCAGATGGCGAACGTTCTCAAGGCCATGGGTGTGCACAGGGGCGACGTCGTCACCATCTATCTGCCTCGGATCCCCGAGATCTTCTTCGCGATGCTGGCCTGCGCCAAGATCGGTGCCGTTCACTCGGTGGTCTTCGCCGGTTACTCCTCGGAGGCCCTCAACCAGCGCATTGACGGTTCGGAGTCCAAGGTTGTCATCACCGCTGACGGGTCGTGGATCAACGGCAAGGTCTTCCCAATGAAGCAGATCGTCGACGATGCGGTGAAGTTCTCACCGACCGTGGAGAACGTCATCGTGGTGCGCAACACCAAGTCCGACGTCGCCCTGGACTCCACTCGGGACCACTGGTATCACGAGCTGTGCAAGTTGCCGATTGCCAAGGGCAAGTGCCAGACCGTCCAGGTGGATGCTGAGGACCCGTTGTTCATCCTCTACACCTCGGGCTCGACCGGTAAGCCGAAGGCCATCGTTCACACTCACGGTGGCTACCAGGTTGGTACCTATACCACCCTCAAACAGTGCTTCGACATCAAGGAGGAGGACCGCTGGTGGTGCACGGCCGACCCGGGCTGGATCACCGGTCACTCCTACCTCGTCTACGGACCGCTGCTCAACGGAGCCACCGTCTTCATGCATGAAGGCGGCCCGACCTATCCGTACCCCGATGGCTGGTGGCAGCTCATCGAGCACTACGGCATCACGAGCTTCTACACCGCTCCGACCGCCATCCGTACCTTGATGCGCTTCGGCGAGGCCTGGGTGCGCAAGCACGACCTGTCCAGCCTGCGCATGCTCGGCTCGGTCGGCGAGCCGATCAATCCGGAGGCCTGGCGTTGGTTCCACGATGTCGTCGGCGACGGCACGTGCCCGATCACCGACACCTGGTGGCAGACCGAGACCGGCATGTTCCAGATCACCACGGTTCCCTCCATGCCTCTCAAGCCCGGCGCCGCTGGTCGACCGGTCTTCGGTCAGGAAGCTGCTGTAGTGGACGAGGATGGCAACGAACTGCCCGCCGGTAAGGAGGGATTCCTGGTCCTCAAGAACCCGTGGCCCGCCATGATGCGTACTCTTTACAAGGACCCCGACCGTTACCTCGACACCTACTGGAAGAAGTATCCGGGGGTCTACCTCACCGGCGACTCCGCCCGTATCGACGAGGACGGCTACATCTGGATCATTGGCCGTACCGACGATGTCATCAAGGTGTCCGGTCACCGCATCGGCACCGCCGAGGTCGAGTCCGCCCTCATCTCCCACCCGGCCGTCGCCGAGGCTGCCGCGATCGGTTTGCCGCACGAGGTCAAGGGCAACTCCATCCACTGCGCCGTGATCCTCGCCCAAGGATACGAGCCCACCAAGCAGCTCACCGCCGACCTGCGCGCTCATGTCGCCGAGGTGCTCTCCCCGATCGCCAAGCCGGACAGCTTCGACTTCGTCGAGAAGCTCCCGAAGACTCGTTCCGGAAAGATCATGCGAAGGGTCCTCAAGGCTCGAGCCCTCGGCCAGGATGAAGGCGACCTTTCCACGCTGGAGGACTGATCCTCGACTCCCTTCCTCGGAGGATCCGCACACCACAACCACATATGGACAACTGAAAAGGGTCCCGACGCCGGGTATGCCAAGCGTCGGGACCCTCCCATATCCAGCCCCGATCCACTAACCCCAGATGTCAAGGAGGACACCATGACTGACGAGAACATCGTTGAAGCACCGCAGCCCGTTGTCGACGTCGCCAATGTGGGCGATTGGAACAAGCTGCTCGAATCCGCCACCACTGATCCCGAAGGATTCTGGGAGGCCGAGGCCCAGGAACTCGAGTGGTCGAAGCCGTGGGACAAGGTTCTGGATCGTTCCGACACTCCGTTCTTCAAGTGGTTCACCGGGGCCAGCACGAACATCGTCACCAATGCGGTGGACCGTCATCTCGATACCGCGCGTCGTAACAAGTTGGCCCTCATCTGGGTCGGTGAGGACACCTCGAAGGTGCGCACCTTCTCGTACTTCTCGTTGGCACGCGAGGTCGAGCAGATGGCCAACATCCTGCTCTCGATGGGCGTGCGCAAGGGTGACGTCGTCACGATCTATCTGCCTCGGATCCCTGAGCTGTTCTTCGCGATGCTGGCCTGCGCCAAGATCGGTGCCGTTCACTCGGTGGTCTTCGCCGGTTATTCCTCGGAGGCCCTCAACGCCCGTATCGACGGTTCGGAGTCCAAGGTTGTCATCACCGCTGACGGGTCGTGGATCAACGGCAAGGTCTTCCCGATGAAGCAGATCGTCGACGATGCGGTGAAGTTCTCACCGACCGTGGAGAACGTCATCGTCGTCAAGAACACGGCCACCGAGGTCACCATGGACCCGACCCGGGACCACTGGTATCACGAGCTGTGCAAGTTGCCGATTGCCAAGGGTAAGTGCCAGACCGTCCAGGTGGACGCCGAGGACCCGTTGTTCATCCTCTACACCTCGGGCTCGACCGGTAAGCCGAAGGGAGTTGTCCACACCCACGGTGGTTACCAGGTGCATTTGTCGGCAACCATGAAGTACTGCATGGACATTCACGAGGAAGATCGCTGGTGGTGCACCGCTGATCCGGGCTGGATCACCGGCACCTCCTACGTCATCTACGCCCCGCTGCTGCGCGGTGCGACCACCTTCATGGCCGAGGGCAGCCCGGTCTTCCCCTACCCGGACGTGTGGTGGCAGCTCATCGAGCACTACGGCATCAACAGCTTGTTCACCGCTCCGACGGCCATCCGCACCTTGATGCGCTTCGGTGACGCCTGGGTGCGCAAGCACGACCTGTCCAGCCTGCGCATCCTCATCAGTGCCGGTGAGCCCCTCAACCCGGAGGCCTGGCAGTGGTTCCACGACGTCGTCGGCGATGGCACGTGCGCCATCATCGACACCTGGTTCCAGACCGAGACCGGTGCCATGCAGCTGACCAGCCTCCCGACGATGCCGAAGAAGCCGGGATCTGCGGGCAAACCCATCCCCGGCCAGGAGGTCGCCGTTGTCGACGAGGAGGGCAAGGAGGTCCCGCCGGGCACCGATGGCTTCCTGGTCCTCAAGAACCCATGGCCGTCGATGCTGCGCACCCTGTATAAGGAGCCGGAGCGTTACCTCGACACCTACTGGAAGAAGTATCCGGGGGTCTACCTCACCGGCGACTCGGCCAAGATCGACGAGGACGGTTACGTCTGGATCATTGGCCGTACCGACGATGTCATCAAGGTGTCCGGTCATCGCATCGGCACCGCTGAGGTCGAAGCTGCCGTCGGCTCCCACCCGGCCGTCGCCGAGGCTGCCGCGATCGGTTTGCCGCACGAGGTCAAAGGCAATGCGATCCACATGGTCGTCGTGCTCAACACTGGATATGAGCCGTCCAAGGATCTCATCGCCGACATCCGCGGCCACGTCGCCGAGACCCTCTCGCCGATCGCAAAGCCCGACGCCATCGAGTTCGTCGAGAAGTTGCCGAAGACTCGCTCGGGCAAGATCATGCGTCGCGTCCTCAAAGCTCGTGCCTTGGGAGAGGACGAGGGGGACCTGTCGACCCTGGAGGACTGAGCCACTCCATTGACGTGCGAGGGCCGGGACACCAGATGATGTCCCGGCCCTCGTGATGGTTCTCGACGGCGTAGCTACGCCGGAGCACGGTTCCTTAGTCCATGCCAGAGGTCTCCAGGCCCTGCACCAGGTAGCGCTGCAGGACGAGGAAGACAATGACCACCGGCACGATTGCCACCAGAGCGCCGGCGAAGAGCTCGGAGTAGTTGACTCCCTGGCTCGTCATGAACCGACTCAAGGTGAGCTGGACGGTCGTGGTGTTGTCGCGAGCCACCAGCAGCGGCCACAGGAAGGAGTTCCAGGCCCCGATGAAGGTGATCGTCGACACGGCCGCGATGATTCCCTTGGAATTGGGGACGACAATGCGCCACATCGTCGTCCACGGATTGGCTCCGTCGAGGTTCGAAGCCTCCTCCAGCTCCTTGGGGAACTCCAGCAGGGATTGCCGAAACATGTAGGTCGCGAAGGCCGAGAACATCATCGGGATGATGAGGCCACGGTAAGAGTCGATCCACCCGAATCGGGTCGTCATGATGAAACTCGGCACGAAGGTGACAGCGGTCGGCACCATGAGGGTGAGTACCGTCAGACGCAACACCACCGTCGCAGCCTTGCTGCGGAATCTCGCCAGCCCGTAGCCAGCCATGAAACTGACGATGACCGTCAGCACCGTCTGGCCGACGGCCTGGATGGCTGAGTGGACCATCGCCCCAGGCAGGTTGAGGTCACTGTCGGAGAAGAGATCCCGCAGCACCGAGAAGTCGAGGTTGTCAGGCAACCACTTCCAGTCCGCGGCGACGAAGGCCTCCGAGCTGCTGAAGGCATTGCGGAAGATGACGTAGAAGGGCAGCAGGAAGAGCAGGGCCAGGATGAACAGCACGACGATCTTGAGACCGTGCAAGAAGCTCCCCGAGCGGCCCGCGACCATGTGGGAACGTTCCTCAGCCATCGAACACCTCCTTGCGGTGGGTCTTGGCGGCCTGCTTGATGGCCTTCTTCTCGCGACGCTCCTGGCCACTCATGAGCCAATTCTGGGCCAGTCCGAACAGCACGATGATGGCGGTGAGGGTGACGGTCCCGGCGCCACCCATACCGAGATCCTGGTCGGCTCCACCGACGCTGATGAGGTACAGATGCACCAGCGGGGGGCGAGCGTAGGGCGGGTAGGTGCCCGAGGAGGACAACAAGTTGTAGAACTCGTCGAAGGCCTGGAAAGCACCGATGAGCAGCAGCATGAGGACGGCCGCACTCACTCCCCGCAGCTGCGGCATGGTGACGTGACGCAGGGTCGCCCAGCGACCGGCACCGTCAATCGCGGCAGCTTCATAGGTGTCGGTGGGGATGCGGTTGAGACCCGCGATGAGCAGGATCATGTAGTAGCCGACCTGCAGCCACAACCGCAGTGAGATCAGCGCGATCCAATACCAGTAGCCCACTCCGGACAGCCAGTCGATGTTGCTACCGCCGACCTTGCGCAGCAGGGAGTTCGCCAGGCCGAACCGTGCTCCGTTGAAGAAGCTGAGTCGCCAGACCATTGCCGCGACGACGTAGGAACATGCTGTCGGGATGAAGAAGGAGGAGCGGAAGAAGGCCCGGAACTTGCCGACGTTGTTGAGGGCCAGCGCAAGGGCCAGGGAACAGACGTAGGTGAGCGGAACGATGAAGACCGCGAAGATGATGAAGACCAACATCGAGTTGCGGAACAGGGTGTCCGACAACAGGTTCTGGTAGTTCGCGAAACCGACGAACTTCGTGGGGGACAGGGTTGCCCGGGCGTCGAAGAATGACAGGTAGGCGCTCCAGATGATCGGGATGTAGACGAAGACCAGCAGCCCGATCAGGAACGGCGCAACGAACAGGGCAAACCAGAGGTTACGCCCCTGGTGCCCCCGAACCCGCTGCCAGAAACTGCGGGTGGGGGGCACCGAGACTGCCGACGAACTCACTTGTTGACGCGCTTGAGCTCGGCCTTGGCCGTCGACTGCACTCCGGCAAAGGCCGACTTCGGGTCTGCACCCTTCTTGACGACGTTCGTGAGCGCGGCGCTGTAGGCGTCGGAGATCTTGGAGGTCCAGAAGAGGCTCGCGGCCTTGCCATGCTTGTCGACCATCTCGGCAGCGGCCTTGCCTGCGCCGTTGTTGATCTGGGAGCACTTGTCGGTGAGGTCAGGCTGAGACGGGATGTGGGTGCCGTAGGAGTTGGCGAAGTCGACCTGCTTGTCGGTCTGATCGACCCACAGCCACTTGGCGTACTTCTTGGCGGCCTCGACGTCGTTGCTCGCTCCCTTGGCGGCGACACAGGAACCGTAGGCGCCGAAGGGCACGGCCTGCTTGCCGGACTTACCGATGGCAGGGAACGGGATGACGCCGAAGTCGTCCTTCCACTTCTTGGAGATGTCGCCCAACGACCACAGGCCGCCCCACTGCATGGCGGTCTCGCCATTGGTGAAGGGGGAGGCGTCGAACCAATCCTTGGAGGCGGCAGTCAGCAGGGCGCCGGACTTGTAGAAGTCGCGGTAAGCGGCGACGGCGTCGAAGAAGGCCTGCTCCATGAAGGCGACGTCAGTATGGTCGTCGTTGAGCTGGTCGAATCCGGAGGCCCAGATGAGAAGGTTGCCGAGCACACCGACGCCACCGTCGTTGCCAGCGAAGAAGCCGCCCATCTCCTTGGTCTTGACGGCCTTGGCAGTCTCGACGAGCTGCTCGAAGGTGGTCGGGGCCGACAGCTTGGCCTTCTCCAGGGCTGACTTGCGGTAGTAGAGCAGCTGCATGTCGACGACCTGCGGGATCGCGTAGATCTTGCCGTCGAGGGTCATGCGATCCAGCACCGGCTTCGAGAACTTGGACTTGGCGTCACCGATGGTGTCGGTGAGATCAACGACCTGACCCTTCTGAATCATGTCGAGGGTGGCGCCGTACTCGGACTCGAAGACATCAGGGATGCCCGATCCGGACAGCAGGGTGGTGCTCAGCAGCTTCAT
Organism: Cutibacterium sp. LaCa_255; assembly: GCF_057458005.1. NCBI lineage: Bacteria > Bacillati > Actinomycetota > Actinomycetes > Propionibacteriales > Propionibacteriaceae > Cutibacterium > Cutibacterium sp. LaCa_255. Next base: position 1,033,050 of record NZ_CP190956.1, read on the forward strand.
GTAGTCGGTACCGGGGTTCCACTTCACGGTAACCGTGGCGTCCTTGTAATCCTTGGCGTAGCGATTGACGGCCTGCTGGACCCCTTTCTCGCCGTATTCGTGGTACCACTGGACGATTTTTCCGGAGCCACCCGAAGCGGCGCTGGATTTCGAGCCGGTGGAGACGCTACCGGTGTTCGATCCGCATCCGGTTAGGACCGCGGCAGTGGCCAAACCGGCTGATGCGCTGAGGAAGTGACGGCGAGAGAAGATCATGGCGGCAGCTTAAACCTCAAACTGTTGAAATTTCACCCGTTGATCGTGGTGTTCGCCATTCGAATAGCTGTGAACTCGTGCGGCTGAGCCGTCTCCGGCCCAGATGGCATCATGCAAGGGCCGCATTCGCACCTTGGACCTCAGGAGGACCATGACTCACGCAAACGGCGACCTGCCACAGCTCCAGGCAGCTGACGGCCCATGGAGCATCTATCTGCACGTGCCGTTCTGTGCGTCCCGGTGCGGATACTGCGACTTCAACACCTATGTGCTCGCAGCCATGGGGGAGGACGCCATCCCTGGTTACCTGGAGGCGGCTCATCGCGAGTTGGACCTCGCTGGGCAGATGTGGAGACGGCGTCCGGCGGTGTCCACCATCTTCTTCGGGGGAGGCACTCCGACGATGCTCACCCCAGCCCAACTGGGAGAGCTCGTCGACCACATCCGTACTGTGTGGGGGATCGACGACGACGCCGAGATCACCACGGAGGCCAACCCGGAAACCCTGGACGAGGATGTGCTCTCTGGGTTGCTCGCAGCCGGGATCAACCGGTTGTCCATGGGAATGCAGTCCTCCGATGAGTTCGTCCTGACGATTCTGGATCGTCGTCATCGGCCCGGGCGTGCCGTGGAGATGGCAAGGCTGGCCCGCCAGGTGGGATTCGACGACGTCAGCCTCGACCTCATCTTCGGCGCCCCCGGGGAGGACCTCGGTTCCTGGCGGTGCAGTCTCGAGGCCGCGCTGTCGGCCGAGCCCGATCACGTCTCCGCCTACTCCCTCATCGTCGAAGAGGGCACCAGGCTGGCAGCGCGCATCCGGCGTGGCGAATTACCGATGACTGACGAGGACGACCTCGCCGACAAGTACCTCATCGCCGAGAAGGCCCTCACCGAGGCAGGGTACGTCAACTACGAGGTGTCGAACTGGGCCCGGTCCCGCGACGGTCATGACCATCGGTGTCGTCACAACATGGCGTACTGGCTGGGACGTGACTGGTGGGGGATTGGTCCTGGAGCCCACTCCCACGTGAACGGGACGAGGTGGTGGAATGTCAAGCATCCCGCCACGTACCGGGGCAGGCTGGCCGAGGGTCGTCTGCCCGTCGAGGACCATGAGGTCCTCGACGCGGAGCAGCGTCACGAGGAGACGGTGCTGCTGCAGCTGCGTCTGGCTGACGGGTTGCCGTTGTCCCAGCTGACAGAGGTGGAACGTCACCGGGCTGACCACGTCGTGGAGCAGGGACTTGGGGCGATCCGAGGCGGTCACCTGGTACTCAACCTGTCCGGGCGAATGGTGGCAGACAGGATCATCACGGATCTGTTGGTGTGAGGCCATTGCGCGGGTGGTCATGCCGAGTGGGTCATTTCATCTGGTGATGCACGGCTTGTCGTCATAGCCATGCGTGGCAATACAGTGGCTACCGTGATCGACCGGTATTCCCACGACGTCCTCGCAAGCGGCTGGCGCACCTCTCACATGAAGAAAAGCGTCGACATGCCATTGGAACTCGACATGGTTGTCGAGGATCCATCGAGCGGATACGTCGGGGCCGTCGTCGCGTGGCAGAACGGCTTGGTCGTGCTCGAGGATCGCAAGGGCAAGCGCAAGTCCTTCCCCATCGGTCCGGGTTTCTGGGTGGACGGCAAGCCCGTCAATCTGTGCATTCCCCCTCGTCAGGGCAGTGCCAGCATCAAACACACGGCGTCGGGGTCCGTTGCCGGAGCGGCTGGGCCAGCTCGCGTTGCCCTTCCCAGCCGCATCTACGTCGAGGGTCGTCACGACGCCGAACTCGTCGAGAAGATCTGGGGAGACGACCTGCGCCACGTCGGGGTCGTCGTGGAATACATGGGCGGTATGGACGACCTGGTCGGAATCGTCGCCGAGTTCAAGCCGGGCCCTGGGCATCGACTGGGAGTGCTCGTCGACCATCTCGTTGCCGGAACCAAGGAATCCCGCGTGGCTGACGAGGTGAGACGCGGCGGATATGGCGAGTACGTCATGATCACCGGACACCGGTTCATCGACATCTGGCAGGCCATCAAGCCCGAGCGGATCGGACGGAAGGGGTGGCCGGAGGTTCCGATGGACGAGGACTTCAAGCTCGGCACCCTGAAACGTCTCGGCCTGCCACACTCCACCCAGGCCGACGTGGGCAAGGCCTGGCAGGCCATGTTGAAGAGGGTGCGTGACTGGCACGACCTGGATCCACGGTTCAACACCGAGATGGAGAAACTCATCGACTTCGTCACCTGTGACCACGTCGACGAGCTGGACGATGAGGAGACGGCATGAGTATCGATGCCGAGACGGTCTGCGACCTCATCCGGGACGTCAGTGCCAGGATCATCGATCCGCGGTTCCGGTCCTTGCATGATCATCAGATCCACCAGAAGAAGCCCGGAGACTTCGTCACCGACGCCGATCGTCAGGCCGAGAAGGAGCTTGGCGCGGCGCTGACCAAGCACGCCGGTGGAGTCGTCGTCGGGGAGGAGTCCGCCTTTGCCGACCCGACCATCCTCGACGCCGTTCCGGGCGCCGACCTGGCGTGGGTCATCGATCCCATCGATGGCACGAAGAACTTCGTCCACGGATCGGTGGACCACGGGGTCATGCTCGCTCAACTCATTCGTGGCGAAACGGTGAGGGCCTGGATCTGGCAGCCCCAGTACGGCCACATGTGGTGTGCCGAGCGCGGTGCCGGGGTCACCTGCGACGGTCAGGCGGTGACCCGCGACGGGTCCCGCATCCCGGTTCGCGCCGCGACGACCCACGAGGCTTACAAGATCGCCTCACCACAGGTGGAGTGGCGGATGTCGAAGTGGTGCTGCGCGGTGGACTACCCACTGATCTGCCTGGGGGAGAACGACGTCACCGCCTATCAGCACTCCCACCCGTGGGATCACCTGCCTGGCGCCCTCATGGTGCGCGAGCTCGGCGGGGTCGTTCGGACTGTCGACGGGGCCGAGTACGGGCCTCGCGAGATGTCGGGAACACTCGTCGTCGCAGCCGACGAGGATGCCTACCGGGTAGTTGCTGAACTGCTGCGCTGAGCTAGCCGTGCGGGGCCGGGCCCGCATCAGGCCGGCTGGGGAGGAACGTGCCTGGTCACCGGGGTGAGCGGGATCTCGACGGGGACTCTCTCGGCGAGCGCGGCGCGCTGCTTCATGACGGCGGTCGCATCGATCGGGTGCCCGTGGCCAGGTACGTAGACGCCTACACCATCGGTGCCGGTGATGACCGAGTCAATGGCGCGCGGCCAGCCTCGGACATCGGTCGTCTCGTCGGACTGTGGCTCTCCTGCGGTCTCCACCAGGTCCCCGACGAAGGTCACCTTCTCGTCGCGGACGATGACGACGAGGTCTCCGTCGGTGTGGGCCGGACCAGGGTGGATGACCTCGGCGCCGATGCCGCCCAGGTCGACATAGGCCATCAGCGCGATGGGATGGTCGACCCAGAGATCAGGGCAGTGAGCCAGAGCGGCCTCATGCATCCAGGTCTCAGCCCCGTCAATCCCAGGGAGTCCGCCGCTGTGGTCATAATGATGGTGGGTGACGACGACCCGATCAACCGGACGACCTAGCATGCATGCCGCCGACATCGCCAGGGCGTGTCCCTGTTCAGGAGCCGAGCCGGTGTCGATGAGGAGGACATGATCGTCACCGGCGACCAGTCCGCAGGTGACGGCTTCCGGTTTGATGACGGTCGTCCATACCCGGGCAGTGAGAGCGGACCACCGGGGAGTCTCGGGATTCGTCGACATGATCACCAGTGTGGCACGTCCCGAGGCGTGCGCTGCCAGCGAGAGAGGCAGAAGGACGTCAGGTGAACGCGATAAGGTGGCACTCGGCACCTGAGAGTGCCAAAGTGGGACTTGTACCCGATGGGATCGCGTGAGGAGGGATTGTGCTCGACGACCGCAAGCTCGACGTGCTCAAGGCCATCGTCACCGATTACGTCTCCAGTAAGGAGCCGGTGGGTTCCAAGGCGTTGGTGGAACGCCACGGGCTTCGGGTGTCCCCGGCAACCGTTCGCAATGACATGGCCGTCCTGGAGGAGGAGGGGTACGTCACCCACCCCCACACCAGCGCCGGTCGTATCCCGACGGACAAGGGGTATCGCCTCTTCGTCGACCGGATCGCCACCCTCAAACCGCTGTCCGGGCCAGAGCGCCGGGCCATCCAGGCCTTCATGACCGGAGCCGTCGACCTCGATGACATCGTGCGTCGCACGGTGCGACTGCTCGCCCAGATCACTCACCAGGTCGCCATCATGCAGTATCCGGTGGCGACGACGGCGACGATCCGTCACCTCGAGTTGGTGAGCCTGTCGACCGACCGCATCCTCATCGTCCTCATCATGTCCTCGGGGTCGGTGGAGCAGCGGATCGTGGAGCTTCCCGGTCACGACGAGCAGAATCTTGTCGCCCTTCGTACCCGGCTCAACCAGGCCCTCGTCGGTCTGACGGTGGCAGAGGCCGTCGACTCCCTCAATCGGCTTCTTGACGAACTCGGGCCGGCTGAGGGGCCGCGCGCGACCTCCGTCGTCGCGACGGTCCTGGAGATCCTCGCCGTCGACCCATCTGCCCGCGTGGTGGTCGCCGGGGTTCCTAATCTCACCGCATTCGGTGCACAGTGGGAGACGACGGTGCGTCCGGTCTTGGAGGCTCTCGAGGAGCAGGTCGTCCTGATGCGACTGCTCGGCGAGGCCACCGCTGGAGAAGCCGGTGAGGTCACGGTGCGTATTGGTGCCGAGAACACTGACGTGCCCTTCCAGTCCACCTCACTGGTGGCAAGCACATACGGATCCGACGATACCCTGTCGAGCCTCGGCGTGGTCGGACCCACCCGAATGGACTACCCCTCAACCATGGCAGCCGTGCGAGCCGTGGCCCGTTATGTGGGCCGGTTCCTGGCAGAAGGATGATCCTTGAGCAACGACTACTACGAGATTCTCGGTGTTTCCCACGATGCGAGCGCCGACGAGATCAAGAAGGCTTATCGCCGCAAGGCCATGAAACTCCACCCCGATGTGGCCGGACCGGGATCCGAGGACGAGTTCAAGAAGGTCCAGGAGGCCTATGAGGTGCTCCAGGATCCGCAGAAACGCGCCGTCTTCGACCGTGGTGGCGACCCGAATGCCCGCATGGGCGGATTCGGGGAGGGAGGATTCAGCAGCGCTGGATTCGACTTCACCAACCTCGTTGACGCCATGTTCGGTGGTGGAACCTCCTTCGGTGGTGGCGGACGTGGGCCACGCTCACGGACCCGGCGAGGTCAGGACGCCCTGGTGCGGATGCGCCTGAGCCTGGCCGAGGCGGTGTTCGGCGTCACCAAGCCGCTGGAGGTCGACACCGCAGTTGTGTGTCCCAAGTGTCAGGGCAAGGGGGCCGAGTCCGGCTCCGAGCCCGTCACCTGCAACACCTGTCAGGGACGTGGTGAGGTCATCACGGTGCAGCGTTCCTTCCTGGGCGACATTCGCACCAGCCAGCCCTGCCCGACCTGCCGTGGTTACGGCACGGTCATCCCGGATCCGTGTCAGGAGTGCTCCGGTGAGGGACGAGTGCGCACCACCCGCACCATCAACGTCAAGATTCCTGCCGGTGTTGCCGACGGCAACCGGATCCACCTGGATTCACAGGGAGAGGTGGGGCCCGGTGGTGGCCCAGCAGGTGACCTGTACATCGAGATGACGATCAGCCCGCACGAGGTCTTCACCCGCGAGGGTGACAACCTCGAGATGGTCGTCACGATCCCGATGACGGCGGCTGCGCTGGGAACCAAGGTTCCGGTGCACACCCTCGAGGCCGATCGCGAGGACTTCGAGGAGTCCCAGAAATCGGTCAGCGTCGAGGTGCCGGCAGGAACCCAGTCGGGAACCCGCATCGTCGTGCCTGAGCGGGGAGTGCCGAGGCTGCGTCGTGGCGGTCGGGGCGACCTGGGCGTCACCTTCATCGTTCAGACACCGACCAAGCTCGACTCCCACCAGAAGGACCTGCTGCGCCAGTTGGCCGAGGCCCGCGGGGAGACCAAGGTGGCGGCGTCCGTGGAGAAGTCGGGTGGACACGGCATGTTCTCCCGCATCAAGGAAGCCTTCGGCGGATGAGTGACGCCTGCTTCCTCGGGGAGGTTTCCGGGGCCACGCCCGGGTCGGTGGTCGAGATCACCGGTGCGGAAGGCCACCACGCCGGTTCGGTGCGCCGCATTCGGATGGGAGAGTCCGTCCTCGTCACCGACGGCGTGGGCCATGCGGTGCGCGGACCTGCCGTCGAGGTGACGAAGGGATCCGTGAGCGTCGAGGTGACCGAGGTGCTCGAGGCCCCTGTCACGGCTCACCGTTGGGTTGCCGTCCAGGCCCTGCCGAAAACCGACCGCGCTGAGCTTGCGGTGGCAACCCTCACCGAGATGGGGGTTCACGAGATCTTGGCCTGGCAGGCCGATCGCAGCATCGTGCGCTGGAAAGGCGACAGGCAGGCCAAGGGTGTGGCGAAGTGGCAGGCGGCTGCCCGCGAGGCCACCAAGCAGTCACGACGATTCCTCGTTCCCCAGGTTGAGCTGGCGCAGACCAAGGATGTGGTTGAGAGGATTCGCGATGCTGACGCTGCCTATGTGCTCCACGAGTCGGCCACCGAGCCGCTGGTGAACCAGGACCTGCCCGAGTCTGGTGAGGTGATCGTCATCGTCGGGCCTGAGGGCGGCATCACCGACCAGGAAGTCGAGTCCTTCGTGGCTGCCGGGGCTCATCCGGTGATCGTGTCTGATGGGGTCCTGCGGACCTCGACGGCTGGCGTGGTCGGACTGGCCCAGTTACGGGCCATAGCCGACCTCACCGCCTGCGGATGAGAATTTAACGGAGCCGGTCAGGGCTCGACGGTTACTTTGATGGCCTCGCCCTTGGCGACGATGTCGAAGACCGTCATGACGTCATCGAGTTTCACGTGTCGGGTGATGAGGTCCTTGACCGGAACCCGTCCCGACGCGATGTACTGCAAGGCGCGCTTGTTGTGCTCGGGGGCTGAACCGTTCGCGCCATGGATATGGAGTTGACGGTAGTGGACCAGATTCGAGTCACAGGTGATCGTCGGGTTGGTTTTCGGTAGTCCGCCGAAGAATGAGATACGGCCGTTTCGAGCTGCCATTGACAAAGCTTGCTCCTGAGTAATGTTAGCTGGGGTAGCTGTGATAACGACATCAGCACCTCGGCCATCGGTAAGGTCCATGATCTTGGCGACGACATTTTCTTGTGAACCGTCAATGGTGACGTCGGGTTTGACAGCAGCGGCCGACATAGCGAGGCGTTCGGCATTGATGTCGATCATGACGATAGTGCCGGCCTTGTGCACGCCGCGTGCGATGCGGGTATGCATACAGCCGATTGGGCCGGCACCGAAGATGACGACGAAATCACCTTCTTCGATGCCAAGTTGTTCTTGGGCGTTGATAGCGCACGCGAAGGGTTCGGCAGCACTGGCCTCATCGAAATCGACGCCGTCGGGGATGCGATTGAGACCGTCTACCCTGAGCACCTCCGGCGGGATAACCATATATTCGGCGAAGCCACCGTCGTATTGGTATCCGATACTGGTCTGGTTCTGGCAGACCTGCATCCATCCCTTTCGGCACTCGTGGCATTCGCCGCATGGGACCGCAGCAATCGATTGAACTCGGTCACCGATCTTCCATCCTTCAGCCACTTTCGAGCCAATCTCGACGATCTCACCGGCAACCTCGTGTCCCATGGTCGTGACTCGAGTGATGTTCTGGTGACCGTTGTGGAGGATCTTGACGTCGGTGCCACAGGTGGAGCAATTGCGAACCTTGATTTTGATCTCGTCAGGTTTGCACTCTGGTTCGGGAATGTCTTCGAGACGAACGTCCTCGGGTGCGCGGAACCTCAATGCCTTCATGATGTGTGCCTTTCTATGATGTGGTTTTACGCCTGCTGGGAAGTGAGAAGACGGAGTACTTCGTCGGCGGATGACGCCTCACGAAGTTGGCGGGCGGTTTCAGCATTGGACAAGAGTCTTGCGAGGGTCGCCATGATCTCGAGGTGCTCGTCGCTCGACGATGCGATGGGAATGACGACGGTGCAGGTGTTCCCATCCCATTCAACTCCCTCGGGGAACTGAAGAAAGCCCAGGGTGGCCTTGCCAATGTGATTGCGGACTTCATTGATGCCGTGGGGAATCGCGACTCCCGCGCCCATGTAGGTGGAGATCTGGTCTTCTCGGGCGAGCATGCCCTTGACGTAGACATCGTCTGCGGCACCTTCGTCAATGAGTACCTGGCCAGCCATGGTGATGGCCTCCTCCTTGCTCGCGGCGTGTTGTCCTAGACGGATGGCGTCTCGGGGCAGCACGCTGGTGGCGACATGGGTGCTAGAGGGCCTGTCTGCGGTCGACGTCTGGGGGAGTTTTTCGTCGTCAGCAGTCCCTGGTGCACCGTGAGCGGCGCGGATTTCAGCCTCGACGCGATCGAAAGCAGGATCGTTCATGTAATTCGTAAACGCGACGACACGGGCGCCCGGGGCGCGCTTGTGAGCGCGGTCAACGAGCCCTTGCTGGGTGAGAATGAGTGATGCGTCTGGGGGAATTTGGTCGATGGCCGTGTGGGCGACGTTGATCCCATATGGCGACAACCTCTTTTTCATGGCGGACGCGACCATTACCGAGGAACCCATACCGGCGTCACAGGCGATGACGACTTCGGAGATGTCAGTAAGTGGTGCTGCGGCACTGGCTGGGGCGGCGCTAACGACGTTCCGGTCCTGATCCTCAGCGACGGTGTCGCCCTTGTCATGATCCTTGCGGATAACCAACATTGCCACAATGAAGGAGACGACGGTTGCAATTAGGAAATCGGCAATCATGGCCACGTAGTGTCCAGGCTGACACATGAGGAACCACGCAATGATTGACCCCGGGGAGGCAGGTGCAACGAGGCCAGCGTGAAGGGCGACGCCGACGGCTAGACCACTCATACCGCCGGCAATGGTGGCGAGAATCGTCTTGGGCTTCATGAGCACGTATGGGAAGAAGATCTCGTGAATACCGCCAAAGAGGTGGATGATGATGGCGCCCGGAGTCGATTGACGGATCTGGCGGGAACCGAAGAACTGGTAGGCAAGTAGAAGGCCGAGGCCGGGGCCAGGATTCGACTCGACCATGAAAAGAATCGAACGCCCGGTGGTGTGAGCCTCTTGGGTGCCCAACGGAGTGAAGATGCCATGGTTAACGGCGTTATTGAGGAAAAGAACTTTCGCTGGCTCGACGAGGACAGATGCGAGCGGCAGCAAACCGTGGTGGACGAGGAATCCAACCCCGGTGGCCAACCAACCCATGAGGGTAGACACGATCGGCTCGACGCCCACGTGCCCGATAATTGCTAGGACCATGCCGAGGATGCCAATCTCAAAGTTGTCCACGAGCATCTCGAACCCGGAGTGAATTCGACCTTTGAGGAGCTTGTCCACTTGTTTGAGCAGCCACGCGGCGAACGGGCCCATCACCATTGCGCCAAGAAACATCGTGATGTCGGCACCCACGACGACGCCCATTGTGGCGATCGCGCCGATGACTCCACCACGTGTCCCATTGACGATCTTGCCACCGGTGTAGCCGATGAGTACGGGAAGCAGATAAGTCAGGGTCGGACCGACGAGCTTGGCGAGGGTTGCGTTGGGAGCCCACCCCGTCTCGATGAAGAGGGCCGTTAACAAACCCCAGGCGATAAACGCCCCGATATTCGGCATAATCATGCCGGCCAGGAAGCCTCCGAATCGTTGGACGGAGGCACGTACGCTGCGTCCCTGCAGGTTCTTATTGACCGTCGCATCAGGTAATGACATCGGAACTCCAGTGTGCTCAGCTGCCAGCATCGGCAGGATCCCCATCGATCTGTGAACAAGTCTGGATCTATCTGTTTGTGTTGTCAAGGAGTTGGGTTGTGTTGGTTTCTTGGGGGTATAAACCACGGGGTCGGACAGATGACATCTGTCCGACCCCGTTGATGTACGTCGCTTTCAGGGCGAAACGTCACTTAGCGCCATCAAGAGCGACGACGAGCAGGCCACCGATGAGACCAAGGTTCTTGAAGAACTGGATCTGCTCACCGGTCTTCTCGTCGCCATTCTTCTCCCAGAAGGGATGTCCGGCGAGGGTCACGGGGACGAGCTGGGCGGCCAGGATGGTGGCGGCCAGACGCGGCTTGATTCCGAGGGCCAGCAGGGAACCGGCTGTCAGCATGGTGCCGCCGCTGACCTTGACCAGCAGTGAGGGGTCAACCTCAGCAATCTGAGAGCGGACCGATTCGGGCAGCTTCTCGAGCAGCCCGTCAACAGCGCCGGAGAGCTGATCGGCATTCTTGAACTCGGCGAGGCCCCCGGTGACGAAGATGGCCGACAGGGCGGAACGGGCGGTGAACTTGGCAAGGGACATGAATCCTCCTGACTACTAGGTGCTACTTCCATCGTGCCCCATCAAGGCTCGCTTGGGTGGTCACGTTCGCGTTTAGGTGACGAATCCACTTCTTTTCATGGTGGCAACTCAAGGACGATGGCGGCCATGGACGAGTGATTCGTGGGTGAACACCGGGGGGATCAGTGGGTCAGTGCCAGGGCCAGCGGCAGGACAGGGCCTGACCCAGCTCGTCTCAACGATCGTGCGGCGACAGTCATCGTCCATCGACTGGAGATGACGTCATCGACGAGGAGAACCGGGGCACCCCCGAGGTGTGACAGGCGTGACATGAGCTGCGGACCGACGCTGAAACGGTTGTGTACGTCGCGAAGGCGGTAGGCCGAATTCGTCGATGAATTGAGTCGTGGTGCATTCTCTGCGAGATCGAGCCCGCCAAGGTCCTGGAGGTGGCCGACCCGGGCAAGTCCCGAGGCCAGAGAGTCGATGAGGTGAGGTCGAGTGGCGGATGGCACTCGGACCACAGCGGTCGGACGATGCACCCATTCCCACTCGGCCAGTACTCGGACACAGGCCTTGGCCAGTGCCGGGGTGATCTCGGCGTCGATGGGGACGCCGTCGGCGTCGTTGCGAAGCAGGTCTCTCAGCGGCCCACCCCAGCCCAGATCGGAGAGCCTGGCGATGACGCGGCCCTCCTCGGCCGTCTCGTCGGCGCTGATCCGACCCTTGAGCCCAACTCCCAGGGTGTCCATTCCCGATGGCCACGTCGTGCGAGGCTCCACAGGTACGCCTACCCGGTCCAGGGCGGCCGTCGCCGAGGATGATGCTGTTGGGTCAACCTTCGTCGGATACCACGGTCCGGTGCAGACATCGCAACGACCGCAGGGAGCGGGTGAGGGGTCGTCGAGCTGACCGGTGAGGAAGACCATCCGGCAGGTGTCCAGCCGTTCGTAAGTGAGCATGGCCTGCTGCTCATCGCGTCGCGCCTGGGAGATCCGCTCGTAGCGCTCGGTGTCATGGATCCACGGCTTTCCGGTCGCCCGCCAACCACCACGAACCTTTTCGACCGCCCCATCGACCGCCATCACCTTGAGCAGCAGATCGAGCTGACTGCGTTTGATGTCAACACGGGCTTCCAACGCCGGCACCGACAGCACCTGGCCGTTGGACAGTGCTCCCAGGGTGGTGTCGGCACGTTCCTGGGTAGGCATGGATGCGGTTGCGAAGTAGGTCCATATCCCCTGGTCCTCAGGACCCGGAAGCAGCAGGACGTCAGCGTTCTCAGTGGCGCGACCGGCTCGACCGATCTGTTGGTAGTAGGCGATGGGGGAGCTGGGTGCTCCCAGATGAACCACGAACCCCAGATCGGGCTTGTCGAACCCCATGCCAAGAGCACTCGTCGCGACGAGTGCTTTCACCTGGTTGTCGCGCAGAGCCTCCTCGAGGGCTGCTCTTTCCTCGGGGTCCGTGCGTCCGGTGTAGGTGCGTACCTGGTGCCCGGCCTCGACCAGTGCTCGTGCGGTGTCCTCCGCCGTGGAGACCGTCAGGCAGTAGATGATCCCGGACCCCGGCAGCTCACCCAAGTGCTGCACGAGCCAGGCCAGGCGGTCGGCCGGCCTGGACAGGTTGAGCACTCCTAAGCGTAGGGAGGCTCGGGCTAGGGGTCCGCGCAATACGAAGACGTCATGACGATCACGAGCCGGTGCGATCTGTTCGGCGACGTCCTGGACGACCCGCGAGTTGGCGGTGGCAGTCGTCGCCAGCACCGGGATGTCGTCGGGCAGTGCCGAGACGAGATCACGGATGCGTCGATAATCGGGTCGGAAGTCGTGGCCCCAGTCGGAGATGCAGTGAGCCTCGTCAATGACGAGCATCCCGAGTCGTCTCACCAGATCAGGCAGTTGCTCATTGGCGAATTGTGGATTTACGAGTCGTTCCGGAGACACCAGCAGGACGTCGACCTCGTCAGCATCGAGCCGCTGGATGATCTCGGCCCACTCGGTGACATTGGCCGAGGAGATCGCGGCGGCCCTTACCCCAGCGCGCTCCGCTGCAGCCACTTGGTCGCGCATGAGGGCGATGAGAGGGGAGACGATGAGGGTCGGCCCTGAACCCGTGGAACGCTGAAGCAGGGTGGCGACAAAGTAAACCGCCGACTTTCCCCAGCCGGTGCGCTGGACGACGAGCGCTCGACGATGATGGGCGACGAGAGCTTTGATGGCCTCCCGCTGTCCGGGGTGGAACTCGGCATCATCACGACCGACGAGCCGGCGCAAGATTGCCAGTCCGCGGCTGTGCAGGTCGCGGTCCGGTGTCTCAGACGTTGTCGTCATGGTCCCTCCTCTCACCCCTCATCCTGACCGGAACCACCGACAGTTTCGTGCCGCGGTCCCGGAACGCCAGGAGAACAGCGAGGTCAGAACGGCAACGGCAGTTGGTCGATGACTTCCTGGGCCTGGGACTGCTGGATCGAGACGATGCTGCCCAACCATTCGATGACAGCCTCTTGGGTGGCTTCGTCGAATCCCTGCACGACGTCGAGGTACTCGGCGCCACTGTTCGCGGCTGCACCACAGGAACGCACTACGTCAGCCGGAGCCGGCGCATCGACGACGGACAAGATGGACAGGAAGACGTCACGGCTCTCGATCAACTGAGCTCGGCCTGCGTCGGTCGGCCGGAGCTTGCCGACGAGGGACTCGAGCCTCTTGACCCGCTCGGCACGCGCCGAGGCGAGGTTGTCGAGGGCTCCCTGCCACACCAGCCCGGACAGCCGGTCGTGCGACATGAAGAGGCGACGAATCTGGCGGTACCAGGCCTCCAGGGCCGACAGGTTGCCGAGGTAGGTGACGTTGTGGGCGATGATCCTGTCGAGCTTGGCGTAGCTGGCCGGGGTCACCGGACGCTGCCTACCGGCGGGCGGAGGAGCGAGGACGAGCTGGTCGTCGTCAGTGATGTCGTCACGCAGGATCGACCCAGCCCCGACCACGGTTCCGAATCCGGTCACCACCGGCCCAACGGTGCCTCCCTGACCACCGAGAAAGATCGGGTGCTGATTGAGCAACACCCCATGCGGGACGTCACCGAAGAGGGATGGCGTCGTCTTGTCGCCGTCAGGAGTGAAGTTGAAGTGAATGTAGGACGACCCGACCTCGGAGTGATCCGACCGAGAGGTTCCTCCGGCCATGAGGACGTCACAGAAGTTGATGAGGCTGCCGAGGGTGACGAATGGCAGCAGAATGGTCTGCTTAAGGCCGACGGTGTGGGCCCCACTGGCCTCTTCCTCGAGGATGGTGCCGCCACGGACGTGCGCGCCCGATGCCATATTCGCCCCGGCCAGGAAGACGGCGTCCTGGGCGAAGCCGCCCTTGAGCTTGACCCCGGTGCCGAGCTGGCAGTCCTGGATCGTCATGGGGGTTTCGTCGCCGAGCACGCACCCGGCGGAGATGACCGTGCGACGGCCACGAATCCGACATCCGGGGCCAACGACGACACCGTCACCGCTGATGCTGTCGACGTCGACGTCGTCGTCAATGTCGACGGTCAACGGATTGGGGATGCGCGCCCCCTTGTCGATGAGCTTGGCCACTTTCTCCAGGCCACGCGGTTGCAGCGCAGGGGAGTTTACGTCCATCGATGGTCCTTTCGGGGTGGCGGTTCGTACCGACCAGCGTAGTCAGTCGTGCTGACGGCCGCGGGCCATGACGAGCCAGGCCGCTGCGACGACGAAAGCCATGCCGACCATCTGCACCGGGGTGAGGGTCTGGCCCAGGATGAAGAATCCTGCGGTTGCGGCCACGGCCGGTTCCATACCGGTGAAGACGCCATAGACCGTGGTGTCAATGTGGCGCAGGGCGTACATCTCCAGGCTGTAGGGCAGGGCGGAGGACATCAGGGCTACCACGAGGCCAATGAGGAGGTGACGGGGCTGGACGAGGTTAGCCCCCTGGGCAACGAATCCGATCGGCAGCAGGACGACCGAGTTCAGCGCGATGGCCCACCACAACCCCTCGAGCTTCGACCAACTCGCCCCGACGAGCTGTGCTGACTTGGCGTAGAGGGCCCAGAAGATACCGGCGGTGAAGGCCAGCAGGAGGCCGAGAATGCTGATGCTGGCCCAATCGGCATTGAGGGCCCCGGAGACCCCGACGACACCGCCCAGAGCGAGCAGGATCGCCAACCAGTCACGCACTGAGTGGCTTCCCAGGGCGGCCATCCCCAGTGGCCCGAGGAACTCGACGGTCACTGCCACACCCAGCGGCAATCGCTCCAGGGAGAAGTAGAAGGCGGTGTTCAAGCCGCCCAGGGCGATGACCAGAGCCAGCACCCTCATCCAGTCGTCGCGGGTGTGGCCGTGCAGATGAGGTCTGACGACAGGGGCCATGAGAAGGGCGGCCAGCGACATTCGCAAAGCAACGGTTCCCAGCGGTCCCACCTGAGGGATGAGGGTGGCAGCCAAAGCTCCCCCGATTTGAACTGAGAGGACAGCTCCTAACATGAAAAGAACTCCGCGCACGGGGCCCACCATAGTGGCGCACCTGCCACGATCATGGCGCTGCTGTCGGCTCGTCGCGCCCTGGAGGGTCTGAATCGATGCCCCACACTCGGTGTCTCGGTTCTGTGGCTGACCTCAGCGCGGCACCACCAGGGCGAATCCTGACAGGAATAGGCCGGTGAAGATGCCTCCGGAGCGTTCTTGGGCTTTCTTGGCTGCTGATGGGTCCACTTCTTTGATCATGGCGCCGGTTTCCAGGTCGTAAAGTCTGATGACAGGACTGTCGGTGGCGGTGTCGACCACCCCGACGGTTTTACCTTGGATTCGGAGTGGAATTCCCTGATCTGCGGCCAAGTGGGTGTTCACGATGAGGCGGGATTTTCCAGTGGTCAGGTCAGTGGCCACGACTTGCCCGGACAGGAGGGTCCAGATGAATTCATGTCCCATGATGACCGCGTCTGAACCGGTAGGGCCCATGCTGTCTTCGCGGACTCCTCCGCCGTCGATCGTATTGAGGGGTTTCCCGTGTTCATCGGTGATCGGGATCTGCCAGGCTGATCCTGTTTTCAGGTCGAAGAATGCCAAGGTGGTTTGCGGGTATGTCGCCTTTTTGTTCCATGACGTTGCCCCCAGTCGCACGACAAGATCCTTCCCGTGACATGCGAGGCCGCTTTCGGGGGTCAACCCCCACCGGGGTGTCATAAGAGGCCCGAGGTCTACCGTCTTGTGGTGCTGTCGGTCGATGCGGAAGAATTGCACTCCTGAAGGGCTATGGTATGTGTTGTGGGAAATCCCATATATCTGATTGTTGCACATTGTAATATCAGACACCCAGTGTGGTATGTGCATTGATGTGCCATCGGTGAATTCGAGAAGGAATGTATATCTGTCGGGATTTGATGGATCGTCGCCCCAATTCGACAAGAATGCAAATTCTCCGGCACCGAGAGGATAGGGGTAGATGAATTGCGAATCTGATACGTAAGGATCTTTTCGGGGTATGATCCTGGTTCCTGATTTCCCCATGACGTACATGTTGGAGAAGTCAATGAAAGCGACGTTTCCGTTGCTATCGGAGCCGACGCTAGTGTATCGGGGCGCGTTGTCCAGTTTTTTGAGTTCGTGGGTGGTGTCCCCGTCGAGGGACAGAAAACCCGGGCGATTGAAGATGGGGTCATTTGGTTGGCTCCAGGATGCGGCGATCCTGACGTCGTCGGGAAGCGTATCGGCTTCACTGATGGAACTCGTTCTGACTTTTCCGCACGCACTGGTTGTAATGAGACAGATCACCGCGACCATGCAGGTCGCGAACCTTGTGCGCTTGTGTCGATTGCGTGTTGCTCTCATGGTGATTGACGCGGTTTTCATCCTCAGTAGTGCACGAGATAACGACTGTCGCGGATGTCATCAGGGTAAATCCCCGGTCCGTCATCGGAGTCAAGATCATATCCGGAGATCTTGTATGCCGCCCACACGAACTGGGAACAATTGTAATGAATGTCCTCGATCTTCTTGTTGTTCCAGAATTGTTTCTTGTATGGTCTATTGAGATGGGCGTATGCCCAAGTTTTCGCTTTTTCTCGGGCTGACCAAGGTATACCCTTGAGACCATATCTTCCCCAATTGCGAGATACGCATTTCGCTTTGGGGTGAATCCTTCGAGTATTTTTCCCTACTCCGGGGCTTCGGTGAGGAGACGGGGCTCCGTGCACAGGGCGACATGATTCCATGCCGTTGTACCAGCAGGACCGGCAGCTGTCCACATGATGTCACCGCGATGATTGGCATCGAGAGCATGGGTGGGGCACTGCCCGGAACTGCTCGATGACGATCTCGTCGAGGAGCTGCTGAAACCTGACTCTCGGGCTTCACGAGTGACTTCTGCAACGAGGAACTTGGCAATCTGTTCCGGTGACTCGTTGCGTTGGCCAGCCAAGGACTCGACGCCTTCGATCACATCGATTCTCGTTGATTCTGGTGTGAATCGCACCAATGTGTCGATGTCACTATCCCAAGCAGTCGCATGTACTGGTGCGACTGGGAGGGTCGCAGTGAGTAGCGCGCCGATGACGGCCATCCCCAGAGTATGAACAGCTTTCATGGGTATCTTTCCTTCTCGGAGGTGAGCCACATTGCTCACAGCGTAAGCAGTAGGGGCCGTACCGGAGAGGGGCAGGGTGGTTTCCCTGGTCCCCTCTGGCCCGGCGCGCCCAGGGGGGACTCGTCAATACAATGACGCCCATGCCATTCGGATTTGACGTCACCTCGCACCTCGACGACTCCTATGGGCGCACTGGCGTCATCCACACCCCGCACGGTGATATCGAGACCCCGGCCTTCGTCGTCGTTGGGACCAAGGCCACGGTCAAGTCCTTGCTGCCTGAGTCCGTGGCGCAGCTGGGAGCTCAAGCCGTTCTGGCCAACGCCTATCACCTCTTCCTACAGCCGGGTCCAGACCTCGTCGACGAGGCCGGCGGACTGGGACGGTTCATGAACTGGACCGGCCCAACCTTCACCGATTCCGGCGGCTTCCAGGTGCTCAGTCTCGGCGCCGGGTTCAAGAAGACCCTGGCGATGGACGTCTCGGAGCTCACCGAGGAAGACGTCATTGCTGCCGACGCCGACCGCAAGGCCATGGTCGACGACGACGGCGTCACCTTCCGCAGCCCGCTCAACGGTGACCTCCATCGCTTCACCCCTGAGGTGTCGATGGGGATCCAGCACCATCTCGGTGCGGACATCATGTTCGCCTTCGACGAGCTGACCACGCTCATGAATACCCGCTCCTACCAGGAGGAGGCGTTGGAGCGGACGCGACGGTGGGCCGAACGCTGTCTGGCTGAGCATCGTCGCCTCACCGAGGCCCGGGCCGGCAAGCCGTACCAGGCTCTGTTCGGGGTTATCCAGGGAGCACAGTACGAGGACCTGCGCCGCAAGGCCTGCCGGGATCTGTCGCAGATGGAGATCGACGGCCAGCGGTTCGACGGCTTCGGCCTGGGAGGTGCCATCGAGAAGGTCAATCTCGGGCGGATCGTCACCTGGTGTGCTGAGGAGCTTCCGGAGGATCGTCCCCGTCACCTGCTGGGCATCTCCGAGCCTGACGACCTCTTCGCCGCCTGCCGTGCTGGTGCCGACACCTTCGACTGCGTCAACCCTTCCCGGGTGGCCCGCAACGCCGCCATCTACACCGTCGATGGGCGCTACAACGTCAACACCGCTCGATTCCGGCGTGACTTCGGTCCGTTGGAGGAGGGCTGCGACTGCTACACCTGCACTTATTACTCCCGTGCCTACCTCCACCACCTGTTCAAGGCGAAGGAGATGCTTGCCAACACCCTGGCGACGATCCACAACGAACGCTGGACGGTTCGGCTCGTCGATCAGATTCGCGCTGCCATGCGTAACGGGGAGTTGGATGCCCTCGAGACCGAGTTCATGGGTCGCTGGAATATCAACGGTGGAAGGTTGGTCAAGGCCAACTGATATGCCTGTTCTCCCTCATCCCCGGCCTCGCGACGGAAGAGACTGAAGGCGCCATTCGTGACGCTCGCGAACGCGAGAGTCGATCGTGGCCTTCGTGGCGATGGACGCCCTTGACGTCGATGACGACGTCGAGGTGGGGTCACTGATAATGGTCGGTCGATTCGATCGGCTCCCTCGACCAGGGTGATGATTGACGGGATGCCCGAGCGGGTCGAGGTCCTGGGCGGCACCATCGCCTCGTCGAATTCCGTGGTTCCACTCAGATCGACCGTCTCCTCGAGATCATCGTCACCGAGCCGATGAACCGTGGCGGACTGATCAAGCTGGACCATCTTCGCCCGAGCTTGAGCGGGGTCTACCGAGAGGTGTCCCAGTGGGACCTGGCTGTCAGCGAGGTAATGGACAAGATCGAGGTGGTTCGGGATGCTGATGAGGCCGAGGCCGATCGCAGGTTTCAGGGTGACGGCTGGTCTTCATTCCACTGCGCATGCTCGGTCATCGCACGCGGCGGTGGCCCTTGTCCTGATGGCGTTCTCCGTGCTCGCAGGAGAAAGGATCTACCGACACTCGATCTTGCAGACGATCGGCCGGGTCAGCGTCGAGAACGCTTGGAGGCCGAACGAATTCGTGGCGCGACGTTCGAAGGTGCTGGTGTACGGGACTGTCAGCGAAATCTGCCAAAAATCGGCCCGACACCATGATGGCAACGTCACCATCGGCGTTTATTGGCAGATTTCGCCGGTATTCCGAGGCACAGCGTCAATGCTGAGCTGCTGCCAGCCTCTCCTGGTAGGTCGGCTCACGCTTCTTGATCCACGCGATGATGCGAGTCGTGATCGGGATGCAGGCGTACTCAACGAGGGTCTTCCACAAGAATCCGAAGAAGGCGTAGTTACACCACTGGCCGAAGCTGGTGATTCCGACGACTGGTGCCGCGATGGCGCAGAAGATGACGGTGTCGACGGCCTCACCAGCGCCGGTGGACCCCATCAGTCGACCGACCAGGCCGCGCTCCAACCACTTGGCCTTGAGACGAACCATGATGACCGAATTCGTGAACTGCCCGGCGAGGAATCCGCACGCACCGGCCAGCACCATCTGCCACAGCGGTCCCAGCGACATCTCGAGGGCGGCGTCATGAGCCACAGAGTAGGGATCGGTGAACCCCGGAAGGGCAATGATCGCCCAGAAGCACAGCACCGAGAGGATTGCACATATGAACCCCATGACGATGGCCCGGCGAGCAGCCTTGATCCCGTAGATCTCAGTGGTGATGTCTCCCATGACGTAGGCGAGCGGGAAGAGGAAGAACCCGCCGTCGGTGGTGATGGGGCCGAGCTGGACTCCCTTCGATCCACCGATGTTCGACAGGATGACCACGACACACATGAGGGTCAGGAGGATGTCGTAGTGCCCAGATCCGCGATCGGCATACGTCGGGCGGATGGTGGCAGATGATCTGCGGCTGGAGGAGTCTGATGTCACGGCGACATGGTATCCGTGTTGAGAAATACCATCGAGGTGACGACCACAACCAAAGGAGGTTTCCGTGACCCTTGCAAGCTCGGAACTCAGCATCAGCCCACAGCGAGATCTTTACCCGCCGATCGAGCCTTATGACACCCGGATGGTCGATGTGGGTGATGGTCAACAGCTTTACGTCGAGCAGTGTGGCAACCCCAATGGCAAGCCGGCGGTCTTCCTGCATGGTGGCCCTGGCGGCGGTGGCGGTGTCGAGCGCCGTCGTTTCTTCGACCCCGAGGCCTACCGCATCGTCGTCCTCGACCAACGCGGTTGCGGCCTGTCGACCCCGCACATCGCCAAGGCTCGCACTCCGAAGGAGATGACCAGCAACACCACCTGGAAGCTCGTCGAGGATCTTGAGAAGATCCGTGAGCTGCTGGGTATTGAGCGCTGGCAGGTCTTCGGCGGATCCTGGGGATCGTGTCTGTCCCTGGCCTACGCCGAGAGCCATCCCGAGCGGGTGACCGAACTGGTGCTGCGCGGCATCTTCACTCTGCGTGAGCAGGAACTCGACTGGTATTACAACTTCGGTGCGTCCGAGGTGTACCCAGAGCTGTGGGACAAGTTCTGCGAGCCGCTGCGTCGAGCTGGACATGACTTCTCCCGCGACAACATCGCTGCCTACTACGACCTGCTCTGGGACGACGACCCCGATGTCCACGGCCCCGCCGCCGTGGCCTGGACGACCTGGGAGGGAGCGACCACCTCGCTTTCCTTCGACCCATCCCACGTCAAGGAGTTCTCCGATCCGGAGTTCGCGCTGGCCTTCGCCCGCATCGAGAACCACTACTTCGTCAACCACGGGTTCATGGTCGAGGGACAGCTGCTGCGCGATGCCCACAAGCTCGCCGACATCCCGACGATCATCGTCCAGGGCCGCTACGACATGTGCTGCCCGGACGTCACCGCTGTCGACCTGTCGAAGGCCCTGCCGAGCGCCGACCTGCGGATCGTGCTGGCCGGACACTCGGCCTTCGAGCCGCTCGTCGCCTCCGAACTGGTCAAGGCCACCGATCAGTTCCGCGGTTGAGATCTGACTCGTTGAGATCTGACTCCGGGAGGGCCGGCGTCGAGAGGTGCCGGCCCTCCCGGACTGTCCTCCAGACTGATCACCCGCGGAAACAGGGGACCGTCTCCAACTCCCCGGGCCATCCCCATTCCTGGACGGCCAGGTCTGCCGCCCGGCCACACATCCGGGCCAATTCCGGCGTCCGTCCGCGGTGGTCGGCCACCCACCGCCACCGCGAGACCAGACGTTGACGCCCGCTCCCGAACCGTCCGGAAGCCTCCCGTCGCCGCAACGGGCCCAGCGACAACTCGGTGGTTTGCAAGGTGGCCGCAGCCGCAGCCAGGGCAACCATGTCCTCACTCACCTCGGGGCCGACCTCCCGATACCCGGCCATGGCAGCTTCCCTGAAAAGCTTGCTCACCTGGCCAGAGTCGTCACAACTGACCCACGGAACCTGCAGATGTGCGAGATCGACCGCGGGATGATGGACGCTGCTGGCCTCGAAGTCGATGAAGGTGGCGTCACCCCCATCAGCGGGAATGACGATGTTTCCCGGACACGGATCAGCCTGGGTGAGGACGGCGTCATCCCCGCCTGCGAGCTCGGCGAACAGCTCGATCTCGGTCAACGCCTCCGCGCTGAGCACCCCGTCGTCCAACAGCTCAGCGAGTCTCGTCGCCCCACGCCCTGGCAGCCGAGGAGAGGCCGGACCGCCTGCGGACAGCGTCCCCGGATCGGCCTTCCTGATGAGTTGTCGGAAGGTCGCCACATCGGCCCCGCGCATCGTCGCCCCCAGTCCGCGTCCCCACGCCCGAGCGGCCTCCACAGCGGTATCAGGATCAGATCCGGACAGCACATCGGCCAAGGTCGTCATCTCGCCGAGATCGGCCATGACGATGACCCCGAGATCCAGGTCGGCGGCCAACAACCGTGGCGCCCCGGGGATCGTCGCCAATCCAGCCCATTCCCGCACGATCCCGAAACCGCCGGAGTTGTGGGCCATGGCCTTGGATCGAAAACACTTGGCAATGACGGTGTGGGCTCCCTCGCTGGCCACGGTGGAACCGTCCACCCAGCACCGAGCGACGCTGGTGCGCACCCCGTCGCGCAAGACCTCGTCAAGGGACAACTCCGTGCCCAGGACGAACGCGGCGTCGTCGAGCCAGCCCAGTCCCATCTCCACCTCCTGGCTACCGCGGCGATCAATACAGTCGTTGGCTACGTCTACAGTGGGAGAGTACACATTCGCGTCATACCGGAGAGAACCCTGACCACCACCTTGCACTCCCACAACACCGATACCGGCAACCCCGGCCCGGCGCGCCGAGTCGTGACGGTGCCCGCATCGATTCCCATGGTCACCCTGGTCGGCCCCAACGACGAGTTCCTCAAGCATCTCGAGGACGCCTTCGGTGCCGACATCCTGGTGCGAGGCAACGAGATTCACCTCGCCGGGCATCCCGCCGATCTTGCCGACGCCAACGACATCCTCACGGAGATGACCACCATCATCCGTACCGGGCAGGGACTGTCCGCCGACGACGTCGACCGGATCGTCGCGATGACCCGCAACGGGGAGGGGCCGGCCGAGATCATGACGGCCGACATCCTCAGTAGTCGTGGCAAGACGGTTCGCCCCAAGACCCTCAACCAGAAGCGCTACGTCGACGCCATTGACGCCCACACCGTCACCTTCGGCATCGGCCCCGCCGGTACCGGCAAGACCTACCTGGCGATGGCGAAGGCGGTCCAGGCCCTGCAGACTAAGCAGGTGAGCCGGATCATCCTCACCCGTCCGGCCGTGGAGGCGGGGGAGAAGATCGGCTTCCTGCCGGGCACCCTCTCGGAGAAGATCGACCCCTACCTGCGCCCGCTCTACGACGCCCTGCGCGACATGGTCGACCCGGACTCTATCCCGCGTCTCATCGGCGCCGGAACCGTCGAGGTGGCACCGCTGGCGTACATGCGTGGCCGCACCCTCAACGACGCCTTCGTCATCCTCGACGAGGCCCAGAACACCTCGCCCCAGCAGATGAAGATGTTCCTCACCCGTCTGGGGTTCGGATCCAAGATCGTCGTCACCGGCGACATTACCCAGGTCGACCTGCCCGGTGGGGTGAAGTCCGGCCTGCGAGTGGTGCAGGGCATCCTTGACGGCATCGATGACCTCGCCTTCTGCAACCTCACCAGCCGTGACGTCGTCCGTCACCGTCTCGTCGGCAAGATCGTCGCCGCCTACGACCGGTACGACACCGTCGCCGAGTCATACGGCCCCAGGAACCCGCGCAAGAACAGGAAGACCCGATGATCGACATCACCAATGAGTCCGGTTCCCCGGCCGATGAGGAGGGGCTCGTCGGACTGGCGACCTTCGCCCTCGACCGGCTCCGCATCCATCCCTCCTCGGAGCTGTCGATCATCCTCGTCGACGAGGACACGATGGAGGCCTACCACGAGAAGTTCATGGGCCTCCCCGGACCGACCGACGTGCTGAGCTTCCCCATGGACGAGATGCGTGCTCCCGGCGACGACGAGGACCCGCCGTCAGGTCTGCTCGGCGACATCGTGCTGTGCCCGACTGTCACGGCTCGGCAGGCGGCCGAGAACGGTCGTACCCCCGACGGGGAGGCGGAATACCTCCTCATCCACGGTTTGCTTCATCTGCTTGGCCACGACCACGCCGAGCCGGAGGAGAAGCGCGTCATGTTCGGACTCAACGACGAGATCATCGCCGCATGGGATGGTCATCGAGAACAGGCAGGCCAGCGGTGACGCAGCAGGAATGGGTCGTTCTTGCGATCGCCTTCATCTTCACGGTGTTGGCAAGCCTCAACGTGGCCATGGAGACGGCCCTTCAGCATATGTCCCACTCCAAGGCCGAGGAGCTGGCCGCCGATGGGCGGAAGCCTCACCTGCGAGTGCAGGACATGGTGGCCGATCCCGCCCCCTTCATCAACACCGCGATGCTGGTGAGAGTCATTTCCGAGGTGACGGCGACGGCCCTCGTCGCTCTCCTCATCTTCGGTCATTTCGATCTGCTCTGGCAGCAGGTGCTTGTCGTCGTGGCGATCATGGTCTTCGTCGATTTCTTGGCCTGGGGAGTGGCGCCGCGCACCCTGGGTCGCCAGCATGACACCGCCATCTGCACCTTCTGGTCGCGACCGTGGGGTGTGTTGGCGCAGATCCTTGGCCCGATCGCAGCCCTGCTCATCCTCATCGGCAATGCGCTGACCCCCGGAAAGGGATACGCCGAGGGGCCGTTCACCTCCGAGGCCGAGCTGCGCGAGATGGTCGACTACGCCGAGGCCTCCGACCTCATCGAGGCCGGCGAGCGCGAGATGATCCACTCGGTCTTCGAGCTGGGTGACACCCTCGCCAAGGAGGTCATGGTCCCGCGTACCGACGTCGTCTTCATCCCGCGGTCCAAGAACTTGCGTCAGGCCATGTCCCTGGCCCTGCGTTCCGGATTCTCCCGGGTCCCGGTCATTGGTGAGAGCCTCGACGATGTTCAGGGGGTCGTCTACCTCAAGGACCTCTCGCGTCGAGTTCTCGACAACCCTGAGGGCTACGCGTCCGAGACCGTCGAGTCGATCATGCGTCCGCCCGTCGTCGTTCCCGATTCCAAGCCGGTCGATCAGGTGCTGCGCGAGATGCAGCGTGACCGTAATCACCTCGTCATCGTCGTGGACGAGTTCGGTGGCACTGCTGGCCTGGTGACGATCGAGGACATCGTCGAGGAGATCGTCGGCGAGATCGTCGACGAGTACGACGCCGAGCCCACCCTCACCGAGGAGATCGAGGACGGAGTCTTCCGGATTTCCTCGCGTTTGCCGGTCGACGACCTGGGCGAGCTGTTCGACCTCAAGGTCGACGATGACGACGTCGAGACCGTCGGCGGCCTCATGGCCAAGGAATTGTCCGTCGTCCCGATCCCCGGATCTGTCATCATCTGGGAGGGGCTGGAGATCACCGCCGAGAAGGCAACCGGGCGACGTCACCAGGTGGACACCTGCCTGGTGAAGCGGGCCCCCGAGGAAACCCCCGATGAGGAGGACGACGATGAGTGACGACGAGATGCCCTCGCTGGCCTATCTCATGGACGGTGATGACGAGGAGATCTCCGACGTCGACTATGTGGCTGCCCGGGTGGCCGAGTCCACCCGCTCCGGGTTCCATTCCGGGTTCGTGTGCTTCGTCGGGCGCCCCAACGCCGGCAAGTCGACCCTGACGAATGCCTTGGTCGGCTCGAAGATTGCGATCGCCTCCTCGAAGCCCCAGACGACCCGCCACGTCATCCGCGGCGTCGTCACCGACGAGAACTCCCAGATCGTCGTCATCGATACCCCCGGACTCCACAAACCGCGCACCCTGCTGGGCCAACGCCTCAACGACCTCGTCTTCGACACCTGGACTCAGGTCGACGTCATTGGTGTGTGCCTGCCGTCCAACCAGCGGATCGGGCCGGGAGACACCTATCTCGTCAAGCAGATCGCCGACCTTCCCAGGAAGCCTGCACTCATCGCGCTGGCGACGAAATCGGATCTGGTCTCCTCGGCGCGGATGGTTGAGCACCTCACCGCCATCGACAAGCTGCAGGAAGAGGTCGGCATCGAGTTCGCCGCGATCGTCCCCTGTTCGGCGGTCTCCGGTGAGCAGGTCGACGAGGTGCACGACGTTATCGTCTCCCTGCTGCCAGAGGGGCCGGCCTACTACCCGGACGGAGAGGTCACCGATGAGCCGACCGAGACCCTCGTCGCCGAGCTCATCCGTGAGGCGGCTCTGGAGGGTGTACGCGAGGAGCTCCCGCACTCGCTGGCCGTGGAGATCGTGGAGATGGGGCTGCGTGAGGGAAGGCCGGAGGACCGTCCGCTGCTCGACGTCCACGCATCCCTCATCGTCGAGCGTGACTCTCAGAAGGGAATCATGATCGGTCACCGCGGATCCCACATCAAGGAGGTCGGCACCCAGGCCAGGCAGCAGATCTCTGCTCTGCTGGGGACGCCGACTCATCTGGACCTGCAGGTCAAGGTGCTGCCGAATTGGCAGTCCGACCCGAAGTACCTCAACCGGCTGGGGTTCTGAGACCGATGACGGCCTCATATGGCTGAGGCCGTCACCTCTCCGCCGACGATCGTCAGGTCACTGGTCAACCCTGCCAGTGTCTCCCCGGAGAGGTCGAAGGGGTTGGTGCCCACGGCGATGACGTCGCTCGGCCCGCCCTCGACCACCTCGGCGATCTGGCGAGTACTGGACAGCAAGGCATGGGAGACGGTGAGGGCATGCTCCATGTGCCATCCCGGGCGAAGGTCCCCGGTCCGCTCGACGGCCACCCGTACGGCACCCCATGGATCGACTGGGGAGACCGGGGCATCCGACCCCATTGCCAACTCGGCCCCGGCCTCCACCATGTCGGCGAATCGGAAGCAGCGATCGGCGCGGTCGGCCCACATGACGTCGGTGGCGTCACGATCATCGACCATGTGCAGGGGCTGGACGCTGGCTCGCACTCCCAACTTCGCGAACCGGGGGACATCGGAATCGGTGAGGACCTGGGCGTGCTCCACCGATCCCGAGATGCCGGTCGTCTCGAAGGCGTCGAGGACCTCCCGGACGGCGCGATCGCCGATGGCATGGGCCGCACACTGCAGGTTGGCGGCCTTCGCCCGTCTCATGAGCTCGACGAGGTCCTCAGGTGTGACCGAGTCGATTCCGGCCCCCTCAGGTCCACCACCCGATGGATATGAATCCATGCACCACGCGGTGCGCGTTGACATTGAGCCATCGACGATGACCTTGAGCGGGCCCATGGCGACCCGGCTGGGACCAGGCTTCTCAGTGATGGGGGACTGCCCGGTGGCCAGTCCTTGCGCGATCGCCTCGTCAAGACGCTCGGGGTAGACGCTCACCTCGACTCGCAGCGGACAGCGTCCATCTGCCTCGCGCCGCAGCCAGGTCTCGACGTCGGTGTCGAATTCCATGTCGCGGATGCCGACGACTCCCAGCCGAGCAGCCGCACCTCCGCAACTTCCGACCCAACCGTCCAGCACATGGGGATCGACATGGGAAAGCTGGGTCTGGATGTCGAAGCTGGCCTTCTCGCGGAAGAATCCGTCACCCTGGACGCCGAGTTCGCGCATCGCGGCGGTGTTGCACCACACCGAGTGCAGATCAGCCGAGACGAGGACGGCCGCCCGGTCGCCGGTCACGGCGTCGAGCTGCGCGGCATTCGGGTTCGAGTCCCACACCGAGGACCGGAAACCAAACCCTTGCAGGATGGGCTCGTCACTGTCCGCGCGTCGTTCCACGTGTGTCGCGACCTCGTCGAGGACCTGTTGGTAACCAGCGGTCTGGCTGACGAGGAATTTTCGGGATGCCAATGCCGACTGCCCGACGTGGACGTGCTCGTCCCACAGCCCGGGCATGAGGATGCGTCCGTCCAGGTCGACACGGCGCACGGCCTCCGAGGAATCAGCGGCACGTTGCCAGGCCTCCGGACCGACCGCGACGACGCGATCGGAGAGCAACACATCGGTGGGTTCGCCAGCGGACCCGTCAATCAGGTCGAGAATGCGGGCGTCGTGAAGCAGCAGCATGACCAGATGGTCCCACCGACGGCGGTCCATGTCAGACTTCGGACGATTTTGAGAGGAATCCCACGTTTCCACGACTGCGGTGTACTCTGACACACATGTCGCGCGCGTTCCTGCTTGTGTGCCGCAGCGAGACCCGTTGAAAGGGTGGCCTCCTCGCTGCGGGTGATCGGGCTGCCCGAGAAGTCACACACTTTCGGAGAGACCACTACTGATGACGCGAATTCAGCCCCTCCCCTGTCAGCTGGCCAGTCAGATGCCCATCGGTCGCTACCAGCCCTTCGTCCCGCAGAAGCTGCCTGACCGCACCTGGCCCGACAAGACCCTCGACCACGCCCCGCGCTGGCTGTCCACCGACCTGCGCGACGGCAATCAGTCCCTCATCGACCCCATGACCCTGGCTCGCAAGATGCGTATGTTCGAGCTGCTCATCGAGATGGGCTACAAGGAGATCGAGATCGGTTTCCCCTCGGCCTCCCAGACTGACTTCGACTTCGTCCGTCAGGTCGTCGAGTCCGGCATCGTCCCTGACGACGTCACTATCTCGGTCCTGACCCAGGCCCGTGAGGACCTCATCGAGCGCACCGCGCAGAGCCTCGTGGGCGCCCACCGCGCCACCATCCACATGTACAACGCGGTCGCCGAGCTCTTTCGCCGGGTCGTGTTCAAGATGGATGAGCAGCAGTGCATCGACCTGGCTCACCGGGGCACCGAGTGGGTCGTCAAGTACGCCGAGAAGTACCTGGACGACGTCGAGTTCGGTTACGAGTACTCCCCGGAAATCTTCAGCCAGACCTCCACGGACTTCGCCATCGAGGTCTGCCATTCCGTCATGGACGTCTGGCAGCCCGGTCCGGACCGCGAGATCATCCTCAACCTGCCGGCCACCGTCGAGATGAGCACCCCGAACACCTACGCCGACCAGATTGAGTACTTCTGCCGCAACATCCGTGACCGCGAGAACGTCTGCGTCTCCCTGCACCCGCACAACGACCGTGGCACCGCCGTCGCGGCCGCCGAGTTCGCTCAGATGGCCGGCGCCGACCGCGTCGAGGGCTGTCTCTTCGGCCACGGCGAGCGCACCGGCAACGTCGACCTGGTCACCCTGGGCATGAACCTCGTCAGCCAGGGAGTTGACGCCGGTATCGACTTCTCCGACATGCCCAAGATCCGCCGCACCGTCGAGTACTGCACCGGTCTGCCAGTGCCGGCCCGCCAGCCCTACTCCGGCGATCTGGTCTTCACCGCCTTCTCCGGTTCCCACCAGGACGCCATCAAGAAGGGTCTGGAAGACCTGGCCCGTCGCGCCGAGGACCAGGGCATTGACATCAACGAGATCGGCTGGGAGGCCCCGTACCTGCCCGTTGACCCGCACGATCTCGGCCGTACCTACGAGGCCGTCATCCGTGTCAACAGCCAGTCTGGCAAGGGCGGCATGGCTTACCTGATGAAGACTGAGCACCAGGTCGACCTGCCGCGTCGTCTGCAGATCGAGTTCTCCCGCGCGGTGCAGAACTACACCGACGACCAGGCTCGCGAGATCTCCCACGACGAGATCTGGGACCTGTTCAACCGCGAGTACCTGCAGGTGCCCGGTATCGAGCTGGTCAGCCGCACGACCTCCACGGAGTCTGGCTCCTACCAGCTCACCGCCAACCTGCGAAACAACGACGAGAACACCCAGGTCCATGGTGAGGGCAACGGTGCGGTCTCGGCATTCATCGACGCCCTGGCCTCCCTCGACGTCGCCGTCCAGGTGCTCGACTACTCCGAGCACGCCATGACGTCCGGCGGCACCGCGAAGGCCGCCGCCTACGTCGAGTGTGAGATCGGAGACGGCGAGACCTCGCAGATCCTCTGGGGTGTCGGAATCGATCCCGACATCACCCAGGCCTCCCTCAAAGCCGTTGTCAGCGCGGTGAATCGCTCCCGTCGCTGACCCAGCCAAGGATGGGCGACCAGCAGATCAGGCGGTGGGGTTGACCTCATTGGGGACGGCCCCGCCGAACCTGCGGTCCCGCTTCGCGTACTCCAGGACGGCGTCCCACAGGTCTCGGCGATCGACGTCGGGCCACAGCACGTCGGAGAACACCATCTCGGCGTAGGCCGACTGCCACAACAGGAAGTTCGATGTGCGCTGCTCTCCCGAGGAACGCCAGAACAGGTCGACGTCAGGAATCTCTGGCTCGTCGAGGTGAGTGCGGAAGCTCTTCTCAGTGATGTGATCCGGAGCGATCTTCCCCTCGGCCGCCAGCCTGGCGATGTCTCGCACCGCGTCGACGATCTCGGCGCGACCGCCATAGTTCACGCAGAACTGCAGGGTCAGGACGGTGTTGTCAGCTGACTGCTGCTCGGCCGACTCCAACTCCTTGATGACCGACTTCCACAACTTGGGGTGACGACCCGCCCAGCGGATACGCACCCCCATGGCGTCAAGCTGGTCACGACGACGATGGATGACGTCGCGGTTGAACCCCATCAACCAACGCACTTCGTCGGGGGAGCGCTTCCAGTTCTCGGTGGAGAAGGCGTAGGCGCTCAGGTAGGGGATGCCCATCTCGATGGCCCCCTCGATGACGTCGAAGAGGGCGTCCTCACCACGGGCGTGCCCCTCGGTTCGTTTGAGGCCGCGCTGCTTGGCCCACCGTCCGTTGCCGTCCATGACGATGGCGACATGTCGGGGGATGAGCTCCGGAGGTAGTTCCGGAGGACGAGCTCCGGACGGGTGCGGCAGCGGGCCGCGCTTCGGGGGTCGCGGTGTGGTGTGAGCCATGGGTCACAGCGTAGTGGCGTTGCGCTCGTCAGGGATCCGACGGTGGTGTTACAGCCGACGTCCCATGTTGCACAGACGGACCAGCAGCAACTGGCAAGCCTGTTTCGACCCTCACAGCGTCGTCCAGACGATGATGATTCCCGAGCCGAGACAGGCGATGATCGAGGCGACGCTAGTCCAATGGCCGATGCGTTCTCGAGTCCGTCCGGAGATACCCGAGGAATTGGGGCGCAGACGATCGACAACGATCGGCAGCCATGCCGGGATGAGGACGATCCACCACGTGACGATGAGGGTCAGGATGCGCACGATGAGTGGCAAGTCGGATGTTCCGATGCGCTGGCTTGACGAGATGAACAGTGGGATCGTCGTGAAGTTGGTGGCCATGCCGAGAGCACCCCAGGTGAACATGCCGTGCGCACCCGTGGATCGCGGACCCGACGATTTCTTGTGTCGGAATTTCTGGACGCGATGGGATCCCCATTTCTTCCACGCCAGATAACAGCCGAAGAGGAAGAGCAGAATGCCCAGTACACGGTCGACGGCGTGGGAGGCCAGCTGACGGGAGGCGAAGTCGGTGGCGGCACTTCCGAGCAAGCCAAAACTCGTGATGCCAATGGCGCCGAGCACCAGCCCTGCACCGGACACGAAGGCCCAACCATGGTTCTGTTTCTGGCCATGCACAGCGGCGCTGGCATTGAGGATCATGACCGGACTGACGGCTGCCACGAGCACCAGGTACCACACGCTGCCGAGCAGCGCGACGAAGGTATCCATGAGGCTTCTCCTGGTGGGGGTTCGCGACAACGTTACTGGGTGGGGGCATGCTCAGAGTCGGCGGACACCCTGAAAGGCCAGGCATGGCAGTTTTGCGCGGAGCATTTTCGGTTGCACACCGTGACTGGGAGACAATGGGGGTCATGCCCACCTACCGCGATCAAGCTGTCGTCCTGCGCACGCACAAGCTAGGTGAGGCCGATCGCATTGTCTCCATGCTGTCGCGGGAACACGGCAAGATTCGCGCAGTGGCCAGAGGTGTCCGACGCACCTCCAGCAAGTTCGGAGCCCGGCTGGACCCTTTCAACCTCGTCGATCTGCAGTTGGTGCAGGGACGAAACCTCGACGTCGTCGCTCAGGTGGAATGCCTTCACCCATATTCCGCGCCACTGCGTCAGGACTATGGGCTCTTCACGGCCGCAGAGGTCATGGTCGAGGCCGCCGATCACCTGGTCCCGGTGGATCGGGAGCCCGCCCCGGCCCAGTATCGGTTGCTCGCCGGTGCGCTGCGAGTTCTTGGCCGGGGGACGGCTGACGGTCCACGTCCACCTGAGATGGTGTTGGACTCCTACTTGTTGCGATCCTTGTCGGCGTCGGGATATGCCCCGGATCTGGTCGATTGCGTCCGCTGTGGAGCTCCCGGCCCGCACCCTGGGTTCTCGCCCAGCCTGGGCGGAGTGGTCTGCATCAACTGTCAGCCACCGGGCACGCCACATCCCCATGAGGAGACGATCGCCTACCTGCAGGCACTGCTGGTGGGGGACTGGCCTGCTACCCGTGAGGTGACGTGGCCGAGGATCCGGGAAGGATCGGGGCTCGTCGCCGCCTTCGTGTCCTGGCACATGGATCGAGGACTGCGTTCGATGCCGTTCCTGGAGCGTTGATCTGGTCTGGAGCCTGACCTCTGGCCACCTGCGGTGGCTACGACGACATCAATCACAACGTGCCGATTATCTCCACCGACACCAGCGGTCCGGTGAAAGCCAATCTGCTCAGTACCCACCCGGTGTGCAAGCAGGGCGACTACCGCGCCGTGATCTCCCCGGGACGAGGGACACCTTCAAGCCCTACGGGGCCTTCGAGGCGACCAGCACCACTGACCGGGAGATGCCGCTCACCCAGGCTGGTCGCCTTCCTGACGACCACGCCGCGTGGAATGACCAGGACACTAATTCCCATAAGTGGACCTGGAACGACACGAATCACCGTCAGAACGCGGGACTGTCCTGAGCTGTCAAAGATAGCGGGAGGCCGGCGTGATGTCGGCCTCATGTTTGTGTGTTCTTGTACGGACTATCAGGTTTCGCGAATGGGTTTGGCGCGCGGGATTCGAGCATCGACGACCCACCAACCATTGCGCAGACCAATGGAGATCTCACCACGGAGCAGGGAGACCCGCTCCTTGAGTCGCGCAATACCCATCCCGGTGGAACGGACGGGTTCAATCTCGGATTCGGTAACCGGATTGGAAACGGTGACGACGACGCCATCGCCATCGTCTCGGACAATGATCTTTGCCGTGGTCGGGCCATTGTGTTTGATCGCGTTCGCGGTCGACTCGTCGAGGATTCGGTTGACGGCGTCGGAAACACTCACTGGCATTGGTTCACAATCAACCGACCAATCGACGTGCCATCCCAAGGTTTCAAGGCGCGTCACCATGGCTGCCACGGTGGCCTCGACGGAGTCCTCGTGGGTGGGGGAGGACACCAGCGGAAGATTCTGGTTTCGCAGCACCAGGAGCAGGCGCTGAAGGTCGTCGAGGGCCGTCCGGGAGGTCGTCTCAATGGACTTCGACGCCGTGATGACGTCTTCGTCAGCGGTATTGAGACGAAGGGAACCCGCCAGCATGGTGATGACGGTGAGGTCCTTGGCCACGACGTCGTGGAGCTCGGCTGCCAGCTGTTGGCGCTCTTCCTCGCGGGCGTGGGCGGCCTGTTTGAGGGCGTCAGCTGCTTGCTCCTCCGCCTGTTCGCGGCGGTGATCGAGCCAGCGGAATGCAGAGCCGAATCCGACACCGATTCCGCATGCGAGGCCTGAGACCAATAGGATGGAAGCCAATCGCGTTTCATGAGTGGTCGCTCGAACTATGACGACAGTGGCTCCGATAATAATCGGAATGAAATGGCGTCTTAGGCCGTGTTGGCTGGCGAAGAATGCAAGCACGACCAGCAGGGGGATGCTAAATGCGATGTTTCCTGCGGCTACGCTACTGACCAGGCCGACGAGGAGTAGCAACTCCTGTAGTACAGGACGCCCCCAGCACAGCAAGGCCACCGTGGTGAAGACGTAGGTGGCTGCCATCCAGATCAGCGTACTGCTGCATCGGTGAGTTACGACAGCCACACGAAGATCGTCCGCACCGGAAAACACCAGCACAGTGATGACGGTAACCGTGATACCAAAGGTTCGACTGCTCCCTTTGGAAATGAGGCGACGCCCAGGCGAATCACTATTCATTTAATGTGCTTCCATATGGCCCAGACGGCCCTCATATTGGGTATGGGTGCCGGATCAGTAGTAACACCAATCAGGGTAGATGCTGCACAAGCCGTCCATAACTCCCTCGGCATGTGCCTTTGGCTGCGTATTGACGGCGTTCTGGACAGGGGCGGACTCGGCGGAGGCCTGAGCGGGGACTGCCATCGAGAAGGAGCTAACTGCTAAGGCAGCCACGATGCCGGTGATGATTTTCTTCATGGGCACAATGTATCCCTTCGGAGGGGCCACCTACAACGGGATGCAGAGAGTCGCGCGGATGTCACTGACACGTGCAGCGACATGCTGTGCGCATGGGCCGGTTGGCCGCGCACATGGCCCGGAATGTGGCCTGACTTTGATCATTTGTTCGTCAGTGGCGCTGGGTCGAACCCGCTGTCATGGGGGCTGCTCAGACATGCGAGGATGGTAACCAGCGTAAGGAGGTGCGATGTCAGTTCGAGTCGTTGTCACTGACGATCATCCGATCATGAGGCAGGCCCTCGCGGGCTATTTCTCCCGCGTCGAGGAGATGGAGGTCGTCGGCCAGGCCTCCAACGGTCGTGAAGCCGTCGAGCTCGTTGACCAGCTGTTGCCCGACGTCGTCCTCATGGACCTCAAGATGCCTGAGATGGACGGTCTGACGGCCACCCGAATGATCGTCTCCCGCCATCCTTCTGTTCGCGTCGTCGCCCTGACCACCTTCGCCCGCCGGGACATCGTCGTCGAGGCCATCCTTGCCGGTGCCGCCGGATATCTCCTCAAGGAGTCCGAGCCCGAAGCCGTCATCGCTGGGGTACGCGCCGTCATGGCCGGTCAGGTGACCGTCTCACCAGAGATCGCCCGAGGGGTTGTCGAGACCTTCTCGGCCCAGGTTGGGGGGAAGGCAACACCTCGTCATGTCGACATGAACCCGGTGGAACTCTCCAACGCCGACGACGACGTCCTCAAGCTTCTCGCCGAGGGGCTGTCGAACGCTGTCATCGCGGAAGAACTGTGCCTCAGTGAGTCTGCCGTCAAACAGCGTATTGGTCATCTGGCGAAGAAACTGGGAGTGCGAAGCCGTCTCGAGGTGCTGGTGCGAGCCTGCGAGCTGGGTCTCGTCACCCCGCGGCTGCGCCGCTGATCAGGAATTGTCGCGCGTTGTCGAGCATTCCGAGCAGATCCCGAACAACTCCAATTCGTGTCCGGTCTCGCTGAACCCGTGCTTGGCAGCGATGTCGCGCGCCCAGTCCTCCAGGATTTTCTCCGGGCCAATCTCGACAGCCTTGCCGCAATTACGGCACACCAAATGGTGGTGGTGAGCTGAGGAACAGCGTCGGTAGGTCATCTCGCCATCCTCGGAGCGGATGGCATCGAGTTCGCCGTCCTCGGCCATCGTCTGCAAGTTCCGGTAGACCGTGGCCAGACCGACCTGGTCCCCCCGTTCCCTCAGTTGGTCGTGGACCTGCTGGGCAGTGAGGAAGAACGACTCGTCGTCAAACAGAGCACGAATGGCAAGGCGCTGTTTGGTCGTACGCCGCTGATTCTCCACCATGATCACCTCACTGCTGGGCGTGGAATTGCCTCAAATGTACCCCAGCGTCTTGTGGATGACCCCGGGTGCACCATCTCGGACGGCTCCGAGGCGGGGTTGGTGGTGATTGCTGCCGCGTGGTTACCGGTAGGCTGGTCAATGGCCTCGCTGCCTGGACATGTAGATCCGTCGGTGGCGCTGCCCGCGTGGACACCATCCGGGTGTCCACTCCAATGAGGACTTGGAAGAAAGGGACGGCTGTGGCCTCCACCAGCACACTCGACAACGTCATCAACCTTTGCAAGCGTCGCGGATTCGTGTTCCCCTGCGGCGAGATCTACGGCGGCACCCGGGCGGCCTGGGATTACGGCCCATTCGGCGTCGAGCTTAAGGAGAACATCAAGAGGCAGTGGTGGCGTTACATGGTCACCTGTCGTGACGACGTCGTCGGCCTTGACTCGTCGGTCGTCCTGCCCCGCGATGTGTGGGTCGCGTCCGGCCACGTCGGCGTCTTCAATGACCCGTTGACCGAGTGTCTGTCGTGTCACAAGCGTATGCGTGCTGACCATCTTCAAGAAGGCCACGCCGCCAAGCACGGGATCGGCGATCCGGACTCCGTCCCTCTGGGGGAGATCAACTGTCCCAACTGTGGCAACAAGGGCCAGTGGACCGAGCCCCGTGACTTCAACATGATGCTCAAGACTTACCTCGGCCCGGTCGAGGACGAGTCCGGTCTGCACTACCTGCGTCCCGAGACCGCCCAGGGTATCTTCGTGAACTTCCAGAACGTGCTCACCAGCGCTCGTAAGAAGCCGCCGTTCGGTATTGCTCAGACCGGTAAGTCCTTCCGGAACGAGATCACCCCCGGGAACTTCATCTTCCGCACCCGCGAGTTCGAGCAGATGGAGATGGAGTTCTTTGTCGAGCCCGGCACCGACGAGGAGTGGCACCAGTACTGGATTGACAACCGCACTGCCTGGTACACCGACCTCGGTATCAACCCCGACAATCTGCGTCACTACGAGCACCCCAAGGAGAAGCTCTCCCACTACTCGAAGCGTACCGTCGACATCGAGTACAAGTTCGGGTTCGCCGGTTCCGACTGGGGCGAGCTCGAGGGCATCGCCAACCGCACCGATTTCGACCTGGGCACCCATTCGAAGCATTCTGGCAAAGACCTGTCCTACTACGACCAGGCCAACAACAAGCGTTACCTGCCTTATGTTATTGAGCCGGCGGCTGGTCTTACTCGTTCGCTCATGGCGTTCATGGTTGACGCGTACACTGAGGATGTGGCTCCGAATGCCAAGGGTGGGGTTGATAAGC
Organism: Cutibacterium sp. LaCa_255; assembly: GCF_057458005.1. Classification (NCBI taxonomy): domain Bacteria; kingdom Bacillati; phylum Actinomycetota; class Actinomycetes; order Propionibacteriales; family Propionibacteriaceae; genus Cutibacterium; species Cutibacterium sp. LaCa_255. The sequence continues at coordinate 1,069,688 of NZ_CP190956.1, forward strand.
GTACTGTCCTGAAGCTGGATCCGCGTCTCTCGCCGGTCAAGGCTGCTGTGCTGCCGCTCAGCCGTAATTCCGATTTGTCTCCGAAGGCTCGCGATCTGGCGGCTCGCCTGCGTCAGTACTGGAACGTCGACTTCGACGATGCTCAGGCCATTGGTAAGCGTTACCGTCGCCAGGATGAGATCGGTACTCCGTTCTGTGTCACTGTGGACTTCGATTCCCTCGAGGATGACGCTGTGACGATCCGTGAGCGCGACACCATGGCTCAGGAACGCATCGCCATCGACAAGGTCGAGGAGTTCCTCGCCGGGAGGTTGCTCGGCTGCTGATCCTCTGGTCAGACCAATCCGACTGACAGTGGGGCCGGGGTATCCATCTCAGGTATCCCGGCCCCGGTGCGTCTTAGGAAAACGTCGTCCTTTAGGCTGTTCGGACAGCAGTGAAAGGGTGATGACTCCATGAGCGTGCCTGACGTTCGAGAGCGACGTGAACTTGAGCGCGGGGGGGATGCCGTGGCCATTCGTGCGCGCAGCGCAGCGCGTCCCTCCAACGTCACACTGAAATTGATCATGGCCATCACGGGGACGATCTTCGCGTTGTTCGTCTTCGTGCACATGGTCGGAAACCTCAAGGCCTTCATGGGCGCAGACGACTACAACGCCTACGCGGAGTTTCTCCGCACGGTCCTGTACCCACTGTTCCCCATAGGTGGGGTGCTGTGGTGCTTCCGGATCGTGCTACTCGTCTGTCTGGTCCTGCATGTGTGGGCCGGTCTGACGATCTGGGCAAGGGGTCGACGAGCCCGCGGAAAGTTTTCCCGGCACAACATGAAGGCGTTGGGATGGGGGGCCCGCACGATGGTGCTGTCGGGCATTGTCATCTTGGCCTTCGTCGTGGTGCACATCCTTGACCTGACCTTGGGTAAGGGTGTCGCGTCCGCGTCCTTCCAGGGGCCGGTCAACGAGGGAACTCCTGACATCCAGATCACCGCGTACCAGAACCTCATCGCCAGTCTGTCGCGGCCGTGGATGGCGATCTTCTACACCGTCGTCATGATCATCATCGGGTTGCACATCTGCCAAGGCGTGCGCAACACCATCAATGACTTCGGCGGAACCGGCCGTCGTCTCCGCGCCGTCTGGACGGTGATTGGCCTGCTCATCGCACTGGCCATCGTGGTGTGCAACGGCGCACTTCCCATGCTCATTCTCGCCGGGGTGATCTCATGAAAAACGTCATTGGTGCCATCATCAAGCCTCTTGAGAAGATTGCCGGACGTCACGGTGAGGTGACTGTCGACGAGCCGGCCAAGGAACTTGTCAAGCCCGAGCAACCTCAGCCACGTCAGGCTGAGGTGAGCGTGCCGAGACGAGCAGCCCGCAAGGGTTCCAAGGCCCGCGACAACCTTGGGCCGGCTCAGAAGAAGGCCGGATACCTCGTAGGGGACGAGCTTGACGGCAAGGCCCCCGAGGGGGACCCGCTGACCGCGTGGACCCGTCGTCAGAGCGAGTACAAGCTGGTCAACCCCGCCAACCGACGCAAGATGAACGTCATCGTGGTGGGAACTGGACTGTCCGGTTCCGGCGTCGCCGCGACCCTGGGGCAGCTCGGCTACCACGTCGACTCCTTCTGCTTCCACGACTCGCCGCGTCGGGCCCACTCGGTGGCCGCTCAGGGCGGTATCAACGCCGCTCGGTCCCGCAAGGTTGACGGCGACTCCCTCAAGAGGTTCGTCAAGGACACCGTCAAGGGAGGCGACTACCGAGGCCGTGAGGCCGATGTCGTTCGACTCGGCACCGAGTCTGTACAGGTCATCGACCACATGTATGCCATCGGCGCTCCGTTCGCCCGCGAGTACGGCGGTCAGTTGGCCACCCGATCCTTCGGCGGCGTGCAGGTCTCTCGCACCTACTACACCCGTGGTGAGACTGGTCAGCAGCTCGAGGTTGCCTGTTCCCAGGCCTTGCAGGCCCAGATCGACGCCGGATCGGTGACGATGCACAACCGAACCGAGATGCTCGACCTCATCGTCGCCGACGGCAAGGCTCAGGGCATCGTCACTCGTGACCTGCTCACCGGTGAGGTCAGGGCTTGGACGGCTCACGTCGTCATCCTGTGCACCGGCGGATACGGGTCGGTCTACCACTGGTCGACCCTGGCCAAGGGATCCAACGCCACCGCGACCTGGCGGGCTCACCGTCAAGGTGCCTACTTCGCCAGCCCTTGTTTCGTGCAGTTCCACCCGACCGCCCTGCCGGTCAGTTCGTACTGGCAGTCCAAGACGACCCTCATGAGTGAGTCGTTGCGCAATGACGGCCGGATCTGGGTGCCGCGGAAGGCCGGTGACGAACGTCCGGCGAACGACATCCCGGAGGAGGAGCGTGACTACTACCTGGAGCGCAAGTACCCGGCCTTCGGCAACCTGACGCCTCGTGACGTCGCCTCCCGCAACGCCAGGACTCAGATCGACAGCGGCCACGGTGTGGGTCCGCTCAAGAACTCGGTGTACCTGGACTTCCGGGATGCCATCCAGCGTCTGGGTAAGAAGACCATTGCGGAGCGTTACGGAAACCTCTTCGACATGTACCTCGATGCCACCGGGGAGAACCCCTACGAGGTGCCGATGCGTATCGCCCCGGGAGCCCACTTCACAATGGGTGGCCTGTGGGTCGATTACGACCAGATGAGCACCATCCCGGGTCTGTTCGTCGGTGGTGAGGCCTCGAACAACTACCACGGCGCCAACCGGCTGGGAGCCAACTCCCTGCTGTCGGCCAGCGTCGACGGGTGGTTCACCCTGCCCCTGACGGTGCCGAACTACCTGGCCGGATTCGTCGGGAAGCCAGTGCTGCCGCTGGATGCTCCCGAGGTCACCGCGGCCATCGAGAGGGTCCGGAAGCGCACCGATGCCCTACTCAATTGTGGGGGGACCCACCGTCCGGAGTGGTTCCATCGCAAGCTGGGCGACATCCTCTACGAGCACTGCGGGGTCTCGCGTGACGAGTCGGGCCTCCTCGAGGGTCTGTCCAAGGTGCGTGAGCTGCGTGAGGAGTTCTGGCGCGACGTCAGAGTCGTCGGAAGTGGTGACCGACTCAACCAGGAACTGGAGAAGGCTGGCCGGGTCGCCGACTTCATCGAGCTCGGCGAGGTCATGATCCTCGACGCCCTGGATCGCCGGGAATCGGCTGGTGCGCACTTCCGCACCGAATACGCCACCGAGGCTGGCGAGGCCAAACGTAATGACGACGACTGGTGCGCGGTCTCGGCGTGGGAGACACGGCCCGACGGCACCCAGGTTCGCCACAGCGAGCCGCTGACGTTCTCGTTGATCGATCTGCAGGTGAGGGATTACCGATGAGGGTGACATTGGATATTTGGCGTCAGGACGGCCCGAAGGCCAAGGGACGTTTCGAACGCCACGTCGTGGAGGACGCCGAGCCGGAGTGGAGCATCCTCGAGTTGCTCGACCGGCTCAACGACCAGATCGTCGAGAATGACGGTGACCCGATCGTCTTCGAGTCCGACTGCCGCGAGGGAGTGTGTGGCTGCTGCGGATTCGTCGTCAACGGCAAGCCGCACGGGCCGCTGCCGAACACCCCGGCGTGCCGTCAGCACCTCAGGGCCTTCCCCGAGATCACCCACTTCAAGATCGAACCCTTCCGCTCGGCGGCCTTCCCGGTCATCCGTGACCTGGCCATCGATCGCTCGAGCCTGGACCGCCTGGTGCAGGCCGGCGGAACCGTCGACGTCATGACGGGAACCGCTCCCGACGCCGACTCGGTGCCCCAGCCGCACAAGGAGGCCGAGCAGGCCCTCGACTTCGCATCCTGCATCGGATGCGGAGCCTGCGTGGCTGCCTGCCCGAACGGTGCTGCCATGCTTTTCGCCGGCGCGAAACTCTCGCACCTGGCGATGATGCCGCAGGGTCGTCAGGAGCGCTCGAAGCGAGCGCGTCGCATGGTCAATGCCCTCGACGAGAATTTCGGCCCCTGTTCCCTCTACGGGGAATGCGTCGAGGCCTGCCCGGTGAGCATCCCGTTGGTTGCCGTTGCCCGGGTCAATCGGGAGCGCTGGCGTGCCGGGTTCCGTGGGGCGCGCAGCAAGGACAACTGATTGGAAAGGTCAGCTGAGACGACGAGAGGGCTGGTATCCGTGACGGGTACCAGCCCTCTCGCGTGATGTGTACGGGATCCGGCTCAGTCGAAGTCCAGACCCAGGTCGAGCACCGGGGCGGAATGGGTGATGGCACCCACCGCTATGTAGTCGACCCCGGTCGCGGCCACATCCTTGGCTCGGTCGAGTGTCAGGCCACCAGAGGCTTCGGTGATGACACCGCGGGGCCGACAGATGCTGACTGACTCCGTCATGAGGGAGTCGTCCATGTTGTCGAGCAGAATCGTCGTCACACCTGCCTCGACGGCCTCGCGCACCTGGTCGACGGTGTCACACTCCACCTCGCAGACGATATCGGGCTGGTGGGATCGCACCGCTTCGACAGCGGCCGTCAGAGACCCGGCCACGGCGATGTGGTTGTCCTTGACGAGGGCAGCATCCGACAGTCCCATGCGATGGTTGAGCCCACCTCCGCAGCGCACCGCGTACTTGTCGAGGTCACGCAGACCGGGGACGGTCTTGCGGGTGTCGCGGACCTTGGTGTCGGTGCTTGCCAGGGCATCAACCCACTGGGAGGTGGCCGTCGCCACTCCGGAGAGATGACTGGCCAGGTTGAGCATGGTGCGCTCTGCCACCAGCAGGGTGCGCAGCGGCCCCGAGACGGTCGCGACGGCGTCGCCGGGGGAGACCCGGGTGCCGTCGTCGTGGTGGGTGGTGAACTCGACATTGGTTCCGGTGCGGTTGGCGAGGAGGTGCAGCACGGCAGCGGCGACTGGAACCCCGGCCAGGCAGCCGTTTTGACGAGCTCTGATGTCGGCTCGGCCGGCGGCCCCACCGAAGATCGACTCGGTGGTGACGTCAGTTCCGCCGCGCAGGTCCTCGTCCAGACAGGCCTCGATGGTTCTGACGACGAGGTCGGGATCGAGCCCGCGTTCGGAGATGGTGCGGACCAGATCGTGCGGCAGTGCGGTCATGCGATGCTCCTCTCCTGGCTGCGCGTGATGACCGTCGGACGTCCACCGACGAGGCGCAGGTCAGTGTGCAGCTGGAAGGACGGGTTCTGACCCGGATGATCGCTGCGGCGATGAGCTCCCCGGGACTCCGTGCGCCACAGGGCCGCGATCGCCAGGGTTGTCGCGACCAGAGCGGCATTGGTCGCGGTGAGGGTGGCGTCTTCGAGCCCCTCGGTGGGAGTCATCCGGTGCAGGTCTCGGAGGGCTCGCTGCAGACCGGTGGCATTGCGACTGATGAAGACGTCGCGGTCCATGATGGCCTGCACGGACTCCAGATGCTCGCCCGGTAGCCAGCGACGATGGCGCAGCTGCTCAGGGACGTGGGACGTCGGGGAGAGCGGGCCAGTGGGACTGGTGGAGCAGCGTCCGCTGCGCTCGCCAGCGATGAGGGCCTCGGTCAAGGAATTCGAGGCCAGACGATTGGCCCCGTGAACTCCTGTGCAGGCAGCCTCGCCGACGGTCAGCAGGCCGGGGACCGAGGTGCGTCCATCCATGCCGGCGGCGATGCCACCGCAGTGGTAATGAGCTCCTGGAGCGACCGGGATCGGCTCGGTACAAGGGTCGATGCCGTGTTCTCGACAGCTGGTCAGGATCGTCGGGAAGCGATGCCGCCACATGTCCTCGCCGAACCCGGTCGCGTCGAGGAGTACGTGGTCAGATCCGGTGGCGATCATGGCCTCGTGCTCGGCGGCGGAGACGATGTCGCGGGGTGCGAGGTCGGCGAGCGGGTGGACTCCGGTCATGATGCGACGACCGTTGACGTCCAGGAGGACGGCACCCTCGCCGCGCACCGCCTCCGAGATGAGGGGAGATCGGCCCTCGTTCCCGGGGAGGAAGAGAACGGTGGGGTGGAATTGCATGAACTCGGGGTTGCGGATCGTCAGTCCGGCGCGCAGGGCTGCCGCCATCCCGTCACCGGTACACACCGAGGGGTTGGAGGTGGCCGACCACAGCGCTCCGATGCCCCCGGTCGCCAGTACGACGCAACGCGCCGGAATCATCACCGCATTTCCGTCAGACAGAGCCGTCACACCGCATACATCCCCATTCGGACCGATGATGAGGTCGATGAGACGGGTACCCGTCAGGACGGTGATCCCGGTTCCCTCCAACTGAGCGCTGAGGCACTGATGGACCTCGTGTCCGGATCGGTCGCATTCGGCATGGAGAACTCGACGAGCATGGTGGCCCCCTTCGAGGTGGAGATCCGGCTCGCCATCGGCCCCGGTGTCGAAGTGAGCTCCGAGGCCCATGAGATGACGCAGGGCTCCCGGGGCGTGGTGGACCAGGTCGTCGACGTTGTCGCGGTGGCACAGCCCAGCACCTGCCGCGAGGGTGTCGTCGAGATGGAGGGAGAAGGAGTCATCCTTGCCCCAGACCGCAGCCAGACCACCCTGCGCCAGATCGGTGGAGGAGTCGTCTATCCCCTCGCGGGTCATGATCGTCACGGAGCGCCCGATCTCGGCAGCGGCCAGAGCGCAGGACAGGCCCGCGGCTCCGCTGCCGACGACGAGAACGTCGCATTGATGCTCAGGCATGAGCCGACTCCTTGACGGGGGCGGCCGTCCCGCCGATGGCGATCATGCGCTCAACGGCTCTGCGAGCCTTCTCGGCCAGGGCGGGATCGACGGTGACGGCCTCGGCCCCGGTCTCCAGGCAGCGCAGCAGTTTCTCCGGAGTGATCATCTTCATGAAGGGGCAGACGGCATCCGGGTTGACCGCGGTGAAGGTGGTGCCGGGATTGGCCTGACGCAGCTGGTGGAGCATGCCGGTCTCGGTGGCGACCAGGACGTGGCTATTGCGGGTGGCGCGGGCGGCATCGAGCATTCCGCCGGTCGACAACACATGGGTACGATCCTGGGGAAGGTCGCCGTTTCTGGTCAGCCACAGGGCGCTGGTCGTGCAGCCACACTCGGGGTGGATGTAGAGGTCGGCCTCGGGATTGGCCTTGACCTGGTCACACAGCTCGGTGGGGGAGATGTCGGCGTGCACGTGGCACTCGCCCATCCAGACGTGGATGTTGTGGCGTCCGGTCATGCGGCGCACATGGGCACCGAGGAACTGGTCAGGACCGAAGAGGATCTCCTGGTCGGCAGGTAGGGAGTTGACGACGTCGACGGCATTGGAGCTGGTGCAGCAGATGTCGGACTCGGCCTTCACCTCGGCGGTGGTGTTGACGTAGGTGACGACGGCAGCGTCGGGATGCTCGGCCTTCCAGGCCCGCAGCTGTTCGACGGTGAGGGAGTCGGCCAGGGAGCAGCCGGCCTGGGCGTCAGGGATGAGGACGGTCCTGTCGGGGCACAGCAGGGCAGCGGTCTCGGCCATGAAGTGGACCCCAGCCAGCACGATGGTGCTTGCCGAGCTCTTGGCGGCCAGGCGCGCGAGGGCCAGGGAGTCGCCGACGTGGTCAGCCACGTCCTGGATCTCGGGGGCCTGGTAGTTGTGGGCGAGGATGATCGCGTCGCGCTCCTTTGCGAGGCGACGGACAGTGTCGGCCCAGGTCGAGGAAACTCGGGTAGTGGCGCAGTCGGTGGTCACGGGAACGACTCCTTTCAGGTAATCGACGTCTAGCCTAGAACTACTCGTCTCGGAGACGAAAATGGGATCGTCGAGGCATCCGGATAAGCTGACTCCGTGATGACAACGGCTCACGGAGACGCCGGAGATTCCGCCCCGCGTCCGACCTATCGAGACCAGCGCGGGGTGGCGAAGTATCGTCACGAGGTGCTGGTCGTCGTCGTCAGGGTCGCGGGGGATGATCTCGAGGTAGTGGTCAAAGATCGTGCTCGCGAACCGTTCACCGGGATGCCTGCTCTGCCCGGTGGGCCACTCGAGGTCTGTGAGACCATGGAGCAGGCCGTCGTCCGCCACCTCAAGGGTCTGTTGGACGTCTCACTGTTGGGCCACCACGAGCAGTTGTCCACGCGCTCCGAGCCGGGACGTGACCCCTTCGAGAGGACGGTCGCGACGACATACCTCGGTCTGGTGGCCCCCGGCGTCGAGGCTGGCGGGGGAGCGCGCTGGCTGCCTGTGCGGGAGTCCGTACCGATGGCCTTCGACCACGCGCAGGCCGTCGAGGAAGCCGTCGTCAGACTGCGTGGCAAGATCTCCTACACCAACATCGCCCATGCCCTTGCGCCTGCAGAGTTCACCCTGGCCCAGTTGCGCGACATCTATTGCGCTTGTCTGGGCCATGACGTCGACGTCACGAACCTCTCACGAGTGCTGCGTCGCCGTGGCCAGATCGTCAAGACCGGTCACCTAGAGGAGTCGGGGGAAAGAGGAGGCCGGCCACCGGCCACCTGGACCTTCACCCGACACGACTACGAGGTCACCGATCCCTTCGCCGTGCTGCGCCCGGCGTCACGGGACAACCTCACGGGACAATGAGTCTTGAGGCCTGACTGAACCCTTGCGACCCAGTGGCTCAACCAGACGCCTCAGCTGAGTTCAACGCGTGCGCGCGGCCGTCCGTCGCACTTGAAGACCAGTGAGGATCATCTGGGCTCCAAGACATGCGCCGACACCCTCACCGGCTCGCATCCGCAATTCCATGAGGGGTTCCACCCCAAGCTCGGCCAGCACGGCTTGGTGAGCGTGCTCCCGGGACGCGTGGGAGGCGACGAGCCAGCCGTGAAGACCTGGCGAGAGCTTGGTGGCGATGAGGGCTGCGACGCTGGTGGCCAGCCCGTCCAGGACGACGGGGGACCCGGCCTGGGCGGCCCCTAGACACACTCCGGCGAGGACGACGAACTCCGGTCCGCCGAGGGATGCCAGGAGATGCTCGGGGTCGTTGGGGCCGGCCTGGGTGCGGGCCAGCGCAGCTGTGATGACATCAGCCTTGCGCTCAACCATGGCGGTGTCGCTGCTGGCTCCTAGGCCGACGGCCTTCGTGGGATCCAGACCGGTGAGGGCGCAGGCCAGAGCCGTGGCAACGGTGGTGTTTCCGACACCGACCTCTCCCAGGCACACCAGGCCGGCCTCGGCAGCCTCCTTGCCCAGGGCCCGACCATCGCGCAGCAGGGCCTCGACCTGGGCTGGGGTCATGGCGTCGGTATGCAGAAGATCACCGCGTTCTCCGGGAACGCGCATGGAGCGAGCACCCTCCACTGGCTGTGCGACACCGGCGTCAACAACGAGATGGGAGAGCTCGGCGGCCGTGGCCGTCGACACGCCGAGCCCCGTTCCGGCAACCGAGGCAGCCATGGCGTCATGGGTCACTGTGGGGTCGAAGGCCGTCACCTCCAGGTCGGCGACCGGGTGGTCCGCCCCGACGAGGACGAGGGTGCCGCCCGTGATCTCAGTTCCGCCTGCGGCTTCGACGCGGTCCAGGGTCTGGTCGAGCAGGCCGAGAGATCCAGGCGGGGTGAGGAGCTGGTCGGCATCGTCGTGGGCTGCTACCACCCGATGGCGGTCAGGTGAGTGCAGGGTCTCCCGAAGAGCAGAGACGGGGGCCTCGGGCTGATCGTCGTCGGGCCAGCGATCGGCCAGGGTGACGTCGGCCAGCGGGAGCCGACGGGACCAGCCGCGTCGCTCGAGTCCCGGGGCCGGGGGACGTTCGTCAGGCCACCCCAGGCACAACCAGCCGAGGGTCTCCACCCCCTCGGGCAGGTGAAGCAGGGCGGCGAGTTCCTCTGGCTGGAAGAGGGTCACCCATCCCATTCCGAGTCCGTGGGCGCGGGCAGTCAGCCACATGTTCTCCACGGCGCAGGCACAACTCCACATGTCGGCGTCGGTGAAGGTGTTGCGTCCCAGCACCCCTGACGCCGGGGTGCGACGATCGCAGGCCACGACGACGCCGACCGGGGCCTCACGGATCCCCTCGAGCTGGAGATCGAGGAGCCGGGCGCGACGATCCGGGGTCAGCAAGTCGGCCTGACGCAGTCGCTCCCGGTCGGCCATGACGGCGGCACGATCGCGGGTGTCGGCGTCACGCACCACGATGAACCGCCACGGCTGGCTGTGACCGACGCTGGGGGCGCGGTGGCCAGCCCACAGGACGGTATTGACGAGGTCTTCGGGGACGTCGTCGTTGCGGTAACGACGGATGTCACGGCGGGCGTCGATGGCGGTGTCGAGCCCCTGCTGCACCTGGTCACCCAGGGACCACCCAGCGGGATCAGCGGCGCGAGTGGCCGAGGAGGTGGTGTCGCCGATCCGGGGGATCGGGCGGGCCCAACGCTCGCTGGTGGATGCGGTCTCATCAGGGGTGCTCACAGCACGAGGGTAGTGGGAAGCCCGTCGCGGCTCGTCGCCGGGATGGTGTGGCGAGGCCGTTTGCGGCGGCTTGTGGTGCCACGGGGCGGGCACGACGGTTTCGGTCGAGCCGGTGTGCCACGTCTACCATGGGCGAATGCCTTCCAACCCTCTGACCTTGACCGCGCCTTCTGGCGGCACCGTTTCGGTGGACACTCCGGTGGTGTTGGCACCGATGGCCGGTGTCACCAATGCCGCTTTCCGTCAGCTGTGTGCCGAGCAGGGGGCAGGGCTCTACGTCTGCGAGATGATCACCTCTCGCGGCCTGGTCCATGGTGACCACAAGACCCACGACATGCTCGCCTTCGCTGACTGCGAGGACGTCCGTTCCGTGCAGCTCTACGGGGTCGACCCCGGAATGGTCGGTGAGGCCACGTCGATCCTGTGCGAGAAGTACAGGGTCAACCATGTCGATCTCAACTTCGGCTGCCCGGTACCGAAGGTCACTCGCAAAGGCGGCGGGGGAGTCCTGCCCTGGAAGCTCGACCGGTTCGCCGCGGTCGTCTCCGCTGCCGTCCAGGCCGGCGACGCCCACGGAGTTCCCGTCACCGTCAAGACCCGTATCGGCATCGACCCCGACCACATCACCTACCTCGACTCTGCCCGCGTCGCCGTCGACTCCGGGGCGGCTGCGGTGTGCCTGCACGCTCGCACCGTCGCCGAGGCCTATGCCGGGCACTCCCACTGGGAGGCCATCGGCGACCTCGTCGAGACCGTCGACGTCCCGGTCATCGGAAACGGCGACATCTGGGAGTCCAGAGACGCCATGGCGATGGTCGAGCAGACCGGATGCGCTGGCGTGGAGGTCGGACGCGGTTGCCTGGGCCGTCCCTGGCTCTTCCGCGACCTGGCAGACGCCTTCGCCGGTCGCGACACGACCACCCTGCCGGCCCTGGGTGAGGTCTGTACGATGATCCGACGTCACGCCGAGTTGCTCGTGAGGTATCAGGGCATCCATGGCCTGGTTGACATGCGAAAGCACATGGCCTGGTACCTCAAGGGTTTTCCAGTGGGTGGGGAGACCCGTCACGCCTTGGGGCAGATCTCCAGCTTCGAGGAACTCGACGCACTGCTGGCCACCCTCGACCACGATGCGCCCTTTCCCGTCAAGGAACTCGGTAAGGCACGTGGCCGCCAGGGCACCCCGCGTCGCAAGGTCGTCATGCCCCACGGTTGGCTGGACTCGCGCACCCTCGACGACGACGATCTGTCGGCCGCCGAGATTGACGCTTCCGGGGGCTGATCCCACCCGGGTCTGGTCCCACGGGCCGAGGTGGGACAGGATGGAACCATGTCCGAAGTGGGAGAACGTGCCCGGGCCTGGGCCCTGACGATGGCCGGTCATCGCGGCGTTGATGACGTCGTCCATGCCCATCCGTCAGGTGGCGTACGAATCGAGGCCGGAGAGGTCGTCGGACGGGAGATTCGGGAGGAGAGGGAGAACCTCCTCCTGCGTCCGGGAGCCACTAGTGCCCACGGCGCAGGGAACCGCGCCATCCCGGAGGAGCCGGATCCCGAGCGGACCTGCTTCGAGCGGGATCGGGACCGGATCGTCCACTCCACGTCTTTCCGGCGACTGGCAGGCAAGACCCAGGTCGTCGTCCATCCCACTGATCACCAGCGCACCCGCCTGACCCACGCCCTCGAGGTGGCCCAGGTGGCTCGATCCATCGCGGCCGGCATCGGAGCTAATGTCACCCTGGCCGACGCCATGGCACTGGGGCACGACTGCGGCCACGGACCGGGAGGTCACGCGTCGGAGCAGGCCTTCGACGCCTTCATCCCGGAGGGTTTCGATCACGGGCCGTGGGGCGCGGACGTCAGTCTGGCGAGTCTCAATCTGTGCGCGGAGACCCTGGACGGCGTCCGTAACCATTCCTGGTCGCGTCCGGCCCCCAGCACCGTCGAGGGGGAGGTCGTCTCGTTCGCCGACCGGATCGCCTATTGCGCCCATGACCTGGAAGACGCTATCAAGGCGGGGATCGTCACCGTCGCGGATCTGCCGCAGGTCGTCGTCGAGGTGGCTGGGACGGATCGGCGCACACAGTTGTCGGTCTTCATCCGGTCCGTCGTCGACACCACCTGCGCAACTGGACGGGTGGGGATGGCAGCCGACGTCGCGGACGCCCTGGCGGCTCTCAGGGCCTTCAACTATGAGCGGATCTACACCAGGCCCGAGTCATTGGGGCAGTCGGAGGCCGTCATCGAGGTTCTGCACGGATTGGTCGCGTACTACCAGGGACACATTGATGATGTGCCGGCCGAATTCCTCGAGACCGATGCCGACCGAATCCATCAGGTCGTGGCATATGTGGGGGGAATGACCGATCAGTTCGCCTTCTCCCGGGCAACCCAGCTGCTGGGATGGGATCGCAGCCGGCTGCCCAAGGGTATGGGCAGGGGTTTCTGACAACTGTCAGGGGGCGTTGATCAGGGTGTTGTCACGGGTGTAGCTTGCCCGCCAGATCATCGGGCAACAGCTTCGCCCTCTTGACCAGTTCGTGCGCCACCACCACGGTGACGGTCTGGCCCGCCAGGATGCCGATGAGGACGAGGGCCTGGGCAGCACCGGCCTGGAGAGCCGAACCGCCACCGAGCAGCACACCGACGAAGGCGCCCGGCAAGGTCACCAGACCGACGGTCGCCGTGCGGTCCACGGTGGGCAACACGGATTCCGTGACGCTCGGTTCGGTCACCAGAGCGATGGCGTCCCGACGCGGGAAACCGACGGCCAGACCAGCCTCGAAGATGCCGATTCCCTCGCGCAGGTCAGCGAAGAAACGGCGGCATGCCAGGGTGTGACCGCTCATGATGTTGCCGATGATGATGCCGGCCACCGGGATGAGGGAAGCGGGGCTGAACGGCGCGCAACCCGTCGCGAAGATGATGAGGAGGACCGGACTCACCCCGGCAAGCATGGCCACCGCGGCCCAGATCCAGGCCTTGCCGACTCCGGAACGATTCGCCGTCGTGCGAACCGCGATGGCGAACATCAGCAGGGTGAACAGGCAAGCAGCCCACAGATGGGCGAGGGCATAGACGAGGATGACGGAGACGATTCCGAGCTGCACGACGGCGCGGATCGACGCGATCACGGACGACTTGGCGATGCCCAGACGTCCAAGGAGTGAGGCGACGACGGCCAGCACGACGAGCATGACCATCGCCAGGGCGAGCTGCCAGGTGGGGTTCACTGTCACGGCGGAAAGTTTGGCACCAATTTGGCCCACCTGCATGCATGGATAGCATGTCCTGCGCAGATGGGTAGGATCGTGGGCATGGCTGGCCGGATCAACGAGGAGGACATCGCGCTGGTCCGGGAACGCGCTCGGATCGACGAGGTCGTCGGCGAATATGTGGCCCTGCGCAATGCCGGCGGCGGTTCCCTGAAGGGGCTGTGCCCCTTCCACGACGAGAAGACGCCCAGTTTCCAGGTGACCCCTTCCCGTGGGCTGTTCTACTGTTTCGGGTGTGGGGAAGGTGGCGACACCATCTCCTTCGTCCAGAAGATCGACAACCTCACCTTCGTCGAGGCCGTCCAGCGTCTCGCCGACAAGGTTGGTGTACAGCTGCGCATCGTCGACGACGGTCGCCCCGGGCTGGAACCAGGTCTACGCATGCAGATCCTGGCCGCCAACGAGGCAGCCGCGGAGTTCTTCCAGGCCCAGATGTCGACGAAGGAAGGTCAGATAGCCCGAGATTTCGTCGCCGGGCGCGGATTCTCCCAGGATGCCGCGGTGCAGTTCGGGATGGGATATGCGCCGCGCGGCGGCCACGTGCTGCGCGACCACCTGTTGGCCAAAGGGTTCACACCCAAGGCCCTCATCGAGTCCGGCCTGGTGCGATCCCAGGGCTGGGACTTCTTCCAGGGACGTGTGCTGTGGCCGATCAAGGATTCCGGAAAATCCGTGCTGGGTTTCGGGGCTCGGCGGGTTTATGACGACGATCGTCTGCCGGCCAAGTACGTCAACACCCCCGAGACCCCGGTCTACAAGAAGTCGCACGTCCTCTATGGCTTGGACATGGCTCGAGCCAACATCGGCAAGAAGAGTCAGGCTGTCATCGTCGAGGGGTACACGGACGTCATGGCGGCGCACCTGTCCGGCATCGACACAGCTGTCGCGGCCTGTGGAACCGCGTTCGGTGAGGACCATGCCCGACTCATCCAACGGCTCATGGGCAACAGCGGTTCCCTCAATGGCGAGGTCATCTTCACCTTTGACGGTGACGCCGCCGGCCAGAAGGCCGCCCTCAAGGTGTTCCGCGGTGACAAGCAGTTCTCCGCCCAGACCTATGTGGCCATAGAGCCCACCGGCCTTGACCCGTGTGACCTTCTCATGCAGCGCGGCCCGGAGGCGGTTCGGGAATTGGTGGCCCGACGGATTCCGCTGTACCGCTACGTCATGGAGAACACGGTCAGCCAGTTCGACCTCGACCGAGCGGATGGACGCGTCGCCGCGGTCAGGGCTGCAGCCCCGCTCGTGACGAGTATTCGTGATCAGTCCTTGGTCGATGGTTATCTGCGCGAGCTCTCCCAGGTGGTGGGTGCCGACATCGATCTGGTGCGTCGTGAGGTGTCCCGTGCCGGCAAGCAACATCATGCCGTGACGGTGGTGCCTCCGCCCCAGCCCCAGCAACCCGCTGGTATCCCGTGGCCCGACCCGGCCGACATCTCGCTGTCCGTGGAGCGCGGATTCCTCAAACTTGTCCTGCAATACCCCGATCTCTTCGACGAGGACTGGGACCAGGTCGAGGTTGAGGACCTGCGTCACCCCGCCTACCAGGCGGTTTTCGAGGCCATCCTGTCAGTGCCTCGTGGTCAGGAGAACTGGGCCGAGGAAGTCGGTAAGGCGACGAGCGACCCGCAGGTGAAACAGCTCGAGGTGGCCCTCCTCGTCGAGCCCATCTTGCGCGAGGAGCCGGACCAGAGCTACGCCGCTGCGTACGCCGCGCGGGTGCGATTGCTGTCCATTACTGACGACATCGCCAACCTCAAGTCTCGCCTGCAACGCACCAACCCGAACCAGGATCGTAAGCTCTACGACGCGATGTTCTCCGACCTGGTGACCCTCGAGGCGCTGCGCAAGAGTCTCATTCTCGCTGGTGGAGCGACCTCGGCCTGATGTGACATCTGTGGACAGCTCATTCGCCGTCCACAGATCACCGCGGAAGGGTTCCACCGTGGCCCGGGGCGAGTCATCGTCAGACCATGAGATACACGGATTTCATCGACGATGTCGTCGCCCTGGACCTTGCCGATGAGCGCGAGCTCTTTCGCAGACTCGATGCCGGGGTGATTGCTGATGCCATCTTGTCCGGACGGTTCCTGGCCACGACACCGGTCACCGTCTCCGAGTTGAACGCGATTTCCGACGACGGAGCAGTAGCCAGGCAGGAGCTCTGGCGACAGATGCTCGCGATGGTGCTCACCCAGGCTCGTCAAGCTGCTGCGACCTATCGATGCAGCGTCGAGGATCTCATCCAGGCCGGCTGCGTGGGGCTGGGAGAGGCGGTCGAGAGGTACGACGAGCGCCGAGGGGCTCGATTCTCGACGGTCGCCTGGACCTGGATCCGTCGTCGTGTCGGCGAGGAGGTTGTCCGCCTGCGTGGCGCCAGGTCCCGGGCCGCGATGAGGGAGTCAGCCGAGGTCGCCCGAGTCGAGGAGGAGTTGACGACGCGGTCCCGGCAGGTGCCGACCAGCGAGGCGATTGCCGAGTGCATGGGCAAGGACGTCATGTGGGTTGAGCAGCGGCGCGCCGAGTGTTGGGAGGTCGACAGCGACGTCCTCGAACACGTGGCGGCCCCACGAGGACGACCAGTCCGTCCGGAACTCCACCTGCTTGCCGTGCTGGCGGGGCAGGAACGGCAAGTCGTGGCATTGCGTCATGGATTCGAGGGAGAACCCATGAGTTTCGAGGCGGTGGGCGAGGAGATGGGGATGTCCGCCTCCAGCGTCCGGCGGATCGAGCAGAGGGCACTGGATCGGCTGCGACGTCATCTGCAGCAGGCTGGGGCGGCGTGACAGGATGGACGCCATGTGGTGGACGAAAGGGCCCAGTTCTGAGGAAATGACCCGAGTGCGAGCCGTACTCGGGTTCGACGACGTCAAGGTGCTCGCCTGCGGGAGAGGAGAGAGGGCGACCGTCATCGCGGTGACGGAGGGGCTCGTCATCCTGACCGACGAGACGGACTCCGCGGTCGCTTGGCACGAGATCGTCCATGGTGGCTGGAATGGCGACACCGCGACGCTGACCTGGGACTTCCTGGACGGATCTGGTGCCTCGGCGGTGTTGGAGAAGCCCGGCAAGATCCCTGAGGTGTTTCGAGCGCGGGTCACCGAGTCGATCGCCGCGACCCGAACCGTTCCGGTGCGTGGCGGAGACGTCCTCGTCGCCGGGCGTGTTCCGGCCGGCCACCTAGCCGTCCCGGAAGGAGCCATCACCTGGACCGCGATGGCTCGGGAGTCCGCCGACCTCGATGACCCCGAGACCCGTCAGAAGGTGTTGGAGGCCACTGACGCTCTCAAGAAGGAGTGGAACTGACGAGGTCGCGCCGTTGCCCAGAACTCGACAAATGCCAACGATTTGTCATCTGGCGAAGAGCGCTGCTAGTGTTTCATTTCGCGCCCGGGGCGCTGATCCCCTGTAGCTCAATTGGCAGAGCATCTGACTGTTAATCAGAGGGTTACTGGTTCGAGTCCAGTCGGGGGAGCGCAGATCATCCCAGATCCGATTTCGGATCTGGGATTTTTCATGCCCAGACAGCATTGAGCATTGACGTTGACGGCGGCCGGTCGGTGATCACCGACCGGCCGCCGTCAACGTCAATGTGTCCGTCTGTCGCTCAGCGACCTTCCAGCTCCGTGAGGAAGTCATCGGCCCAGACGTCGATCGTCTTGTCGAAAACCTGACGACGCATGGAGCGCATCTTGCGGGCCTTGACCCTCGGGGAGTCAGTGAGGGCCTTCATGATCGTGGCCTTCATGCCGTCGATGTCATACGGGTTGACCATGTAGGCCTGCTTGAGCTCTCGAGCGGCACCGGCGAACTCGGAGAGCACCAAGGCCGAGTCGTCGTTGGAGCGGCAGGCGATGTACTCCTTGGCAACGAGGTTCATGCCGTCGCGCACCGGGGTGACGAGCATGAGATCAGCCACCTGGTACATGGCGGCGAGGACTTCACGAGGCACCGACTCGTTGCGGTAGACGAGCGCCCGGTTGGCGATTGTCCCCACCTTCGAGTTGATCTGGCCGACGAGCTGGTTGATGTCGTCGCGCAGGATCTTGTACTCCTCGACGCGCTCACGCGACGGGGTGGCCAGCTGCAGGAAGACGACCTCGTGAGGATCGAGCTTGCCCTCCTTGAACAGCTCTCCGACGGCGCGGATGCGCTGACGAAGACCCTTGGTGTAGTCCAGACGGTCGACGCCGAAGATGATCGTCTCCGGGTTGCCCAGGTCCTCGCGCAACTTCGCAGCCTCGGCCTGCACCTTCTCCGAGGTGGCCAACTCGTGGAATCCACGCGAGTCGATTGAGATCGGGAAGTCGCGAGCAATGACGTCGCGTCCGTCGGGAGTGTGAGCGCGACCGCGAGAGGCCGTGACGCCCGGACGACGCTTGGCCAGGCGCAGGAAGTTCGCGGCTGCACCCGGGGTCTGGAATCCGACGAGGTCGGCCCCCAGCAGACCCTCGACGAGCTCCTCGCGCCACGGCAGACGGCTGTAGAGCTCGATCGGCGGGAACGGAATGTGGAGGAAGAAGCCGATACGCAGGTCGGGGCGCATCTCGCGCAGGTACTTCGGGACGAGGTTGAGCTGGTAATCCTGCACCCACACCGTGGCGCCCTCGGCCGCCAGCTCAGCGCCCTGCTCGGCAAAGCGCTTGTTGACCTTCTGGTAGGCCTCCCACCATTCGCGGTGGAACACCGGCTCGACGACGCAGTCGTGGTACAGCGGCCACAGCGTCGCGTTGGAGAATCCCTCGTAGTACTCCTCGACCTCCTGGGCGCTCAGGGGAATCGGGTGAATGTCGTAGCCGTCATGGTGGAAGGGCTCGACGACCTCGTCGGGAGCACCGTGCCATCCGATCCAGGCGCCACCCTTGCGCTGCATGACCGGCTCAAGCGCCGTCACCAGACCACCGGGGGAGGACTGCCAGCTGACGTTACCCTCATCGTCGACCTTCCGGTCCACGGGTAGGCGGTTTGCGATGACAAGGAAATCAACCTTGTCCTGGACGGTCTCCGACATCTCTGATCACACCTCTCATGGAGGTCCTGCTGCACAGCAGGCCCACTTTCACGCTACCAAGCAGGAGTTTCCGTCCGAGGACGATCCTCGCTATTTGGCGGCTGAGGGCCCGCCATGGGACCGATGTGTGTGACGATGGGGCCATGACTGACCGCCCTGCTCCAACCGAAAAGTCCTGGACCCCTCTCACTGAGGCCGGAAGGGGGATTCTCGACGCTGTCGCCGCCGATCCGAGCTCAGTGCTTCTCGCCCTGGACTTCGATGGCACCCTGGCACCCATCGTCGATGATCCCGCTGACTCGGTGATGGCCCAGGAGTCCCGCGACGCGATGTCGCGGATGGACGGCAAGCTCGCCACCATGGCCATCGTCACTGGCCGAGAGGTCGCCGCAGTGCGACGCATGACGGCTGTCGACGATGTCCCTGGCCTGGAGCACCTGGTCGTCCTGGGGCAGTACGGGGTGGAGCGTTACGACGCCGCATCGGGGGCATTGCGTGATCCTGAGGTGCCGGACTCGGTGCGAATCGCCAAGGGGCGTCTCGAGCAGCTTGCCGAGGAGCTCGGCCAGCAGGATCCCCGTGACGTCGGCTGCCGGATCGAGGACAAGGGCCGCGCCGTCGCCCTGCACACCCGTCGGGCCGCGGATCCCGCTCATGCTCTGGCGAGCGCGGTACCGCGAGTCCGTGAGATCGCCGAGGAGCTCGATCTTCACTGTGAGGACGGCCGCAACATCATCGAGTTGAAGTCCGCCGTCACCACCAAGGCCCAGGCCCTGCGTGAGCTCATCGACGAGGTGGAGCCGCGGGTCGTCATCATGTGTGGCGACGATCTGGGTGACGTCCCGGCCCTGGAGGTCATCTCGGAGTGGATTGGGCAGGGTCACCCCGGTGCACGCGTCGTGAGTTACTCCGACGAACAGCCATCCATGGCCGATCACGCCGACATCATCTGTGACCAGACAGAGGGCGTCTCCTCCCTCCTCAATGCCATCGCAGATCGCGTTTGTTTCACAAAGTGATACGCAATCTCACCTTATAAGACAAAATCGCCTTTTTCTTGAGTCCTCAAGTCAACTGTGCTTGCATGATTTCAGACGCCATTGATGAACGTTGTGGCGCGGCTCCGGGGAGATCCCGGGAAAGCCGGTGAACGCCGTGACGGAATCATCGATCATGGTTCATGAATGGAAGGACGAGAAGGTGAACACACACCGTGTCTGGGGTAATCGTGCCGGTCGATCGGTCATGAGCTCCACCATGATGATGTGTTCGATGTGTCGGTGTTGTTGCTGATATCGATCGCTCATGCGCCGGTCGTGTGAGGTCGTCCGGGCTCTGCGCCTGTGGCAGTCCCCATCCGGGTCAGTTGTGAGCCCACGTCAGCGCACCTCGCATGCGCACCACGTCCATCCCTGAATCCGATCCCATCTGTGTTCTTGGAAAATCCACAATGGTGACGTCGGATTGTTCTGAACGGAATTCTCGATGATTCTTACCGGCTTACTCGTCGGAATTGCTTTCGGCTTTGTTCTGCAACGTGGTCGCTTCTGTGTGACCAATGCCTTTCGTCAGGTGTGGGTTGCCAGGAGCACGACCTGGATCACGGCTTTCCTGCTGGTGATCGCCATTCAGGCCATCGGCGTCACGACGTTGACCCAACTCGGCGTCATCCACCTGTCCTGGAAGCCGCTGCCGTGGCTCGGTGTCATCGTCGGAGGACTGCTCTTCGGCGTTTCGATCGTGCTGGCCGGCGGATGCGCCACCGGAACCTGGTTCCGCAGTGGTGAGGGCCTCGTCGGCTCCTGGATCGCGCTGGTCTTCTATGCCATCGGTGCGGCGGCCATGAAGTATGGCGCCCTGTCGGGGCTCAACCAGTCGGTGCGGTCCCTCAAGGCCCCGGTGACGACGATTTCCGCCCTGGGAATCTCACCCTGGATTCCCACCATCGTGTTGGCCCTTGTCGTCGGAGCCCTGGTGTGGCGGCAACTGCGCAAGCCGGCCCGAAAAGTCGCCACCCTCCCGCCGGAGAAGACCGGCCTCGCACACTGGCTCTTCGAGGCCAAGTGGCATCCGTTCCTCACCGCCGCCCTCATCTCGGTGATCGCGATCATCACCTACCCGCTCGGCGAGGCCACCGGTCGTCACGCCGGACTGGGCATCACCACCCCGACCGGCAACCTGCTGGAGTGGGCGGTGACCGGAGATGCCTCATACGTCGACTGGGGAGTGCTGCTCGTGGTCGGCATCCTCGTCGGCTCCTTCATCGCAGCCAAGGCCTCCGGTGAGTTTCGGGTCCGCGTCCCTGACTCGGCCCAGGTCGTCAAGTCCGTCGCCGGAGGGCTCGGAATGGGAATCGGAGCCAGCTGGGCCGGAGGCTGCACCATCGGCAACGCGATGGTCGAAACTGCACAGTTCAGCTTCCAGGGATGGATCGCCTTCCTCTTCATGTTCCTGGGCGTGGGCCTCGGCACGAAGGTCTTCGTGCTCGGCTTCACCCGACGCAACCCCGCACTGGGGACGCTGCCAACCGCCACCGTCACTGAAGGAGTGTCATGACCACACATGTTCTCGAGACCGGTGGGCAGGTGTGCCCGTTCCCGCTGGTCGAGGCCCAGAAGGCCATCGCCGGGCTGCCAGTCGGAGATCGTCTGACGATCAACTTCGACTGCACCCAGGCCACCGAATCCATCCCGGAATGGGCTGCCACGGCCGGTTATCCGGTCACCGGCTTCCGGAAGGTGGGTGATGCCGGCTGGACGATAACCGTCGAAAAGGCATGACCCGCATCAACCTACGCACACAGAGATTTTCCGAACACCCATGGACTTGAATCTCAATCGAAAGGACTGACACCATGACGACGATCGCCAACGACATCACCGAGCTCATCGGCCACACTCCGCTGGTCAAGATCAACAAGCTCTTCCCGGACTCCCAGGCCACCGTGTTGGCCAAGCTGGAGTTCTACAACCCGGCCTCCAGCGTCAAGGACCGCATCGCCAAGTCGATCATTGACGCGGCCGAGGCATCTGGACAACTCAAGCCCGGCGGCACCATCGTCGAGGCCACCTCTGGAAACACCGGCGTCGGCCTGGCCCTCGTCGGCGCGGCTCGCGGCTACAAGGTCATCATCACCATGCCCGAGACCATGTCCAAGGAGCGTCGCGCCATCATTCGTCTGCTGGGTGCCGAGCTCGTGCTCACCCCGGGTGCTGATGGAGTTCCGGGGGCCAACGCCAAGGCCGCCGAAATTGTCAAGGAGACCCCTGGTGCCATCCTGGCCAGCCAGTTCGACAACCCGGCCAACCCTGAGGTTCATCATGATGCCACCGGCGAGGAGATCTGGAACGACACCGAGGGCAAGGTTGACGCCATCGTCGCCGGCATCGGCACCGGTGGCACCATCTCCGGTGCCGGCAAGTACCTCAAGGAGAAGAACCCCGAGGTGAAGACCTTCGGCGCCGAGCCCGCCGAGTCCCCGGTCATCACCAAGGGAGAGAAGGCGCCGCACAAGATCCAGGGCTGGGGCCCGGGCTTCGTGCCGGAGAACCTCGACAAGTCCGTCGTCGACGAGATCCTGCTCGTCCCTGGTGACGACGCCATTGCTCTCGCCCGCCGTGCCGCCGCCGAGGAGGGCATCATCACCGGCATCTCCGGTGGTGGCGCTCTGCAGGCCGCTGGCCAGGTCGCGGCCCGTCCGGAGTTCGCCGGCAAGACGATCGTCGTCGTCATCGCCGACACCGGTGAGCGCTACCTGTCGACCGCTCTCTTCGAGGGCCTCGTCGACTGACGGCTCATTCGCGGATCGGCCGGTACCCCACCGGGGTGCCGGCCGATTTGCGTCACGGACCGGTGCGGTCGGCGACCACCCGAGCGATCGTCGTCAAGGCCATTGCCAGGGTGTCGTCGTCGTGGCTTCCGAAACCCAGCACGATCCCAGCCGCGTCGGCGTCAGCTGATCCCCAGTAGGTCGACAGGGGAGTGACGCCGACCCCTTCGTGACGACACTGTCTGACGACGTCCTCCTCGGACCCGTCGAAGAGCAACACGGCATGCAACCCACCGTCGATCGGCTGCAAGGTCGCACCTGGCACCGACCCGAGAATGTCGATGACGGTGTGGCGACGGCGTCGGTACACCTGGCGCATCCGCTGGGTGCGACGCCGTAATGCCCCGGTCGACAGGTAGTCGGCGACGGCCTCCTGGACAATGGCGGGAACAGGCTGCCCGGTAGCCTGACGCTGTTCGGCGAAAGGGTCCATCAAGTCGGGCGGGATCACCAGATAACCACACCCCAAGGCGGGGGTCAGTACCGACGAGAAGGTACCCAGCAAGATGGTGTGTTCCTCGTCCAAGGACGCCAACGCCGGAAGGGGAGCGCCGACGTGACGCAGCTCGGAGTCGAAGTCATCCTCGACAATCCAGCAATTCGCCCTCTCGGCCCACTCGATGACGGCAGCCCGACGACTCGCCGACAACGATCCTCCCCAGGGGTACTGATGGCTCGGGGTGATGAGCACCGCATCCAGATTCGTCGCGTCACTTCCGGTGGGAAGGCCCTCCGGGTCAAGTCCGTGGTCATCAGTCGGCAGCCCGACGATGCGATGGCCAAGCGCCGTCGGCACCTTCCTCAAGCTGGGGTACCCAGGGCTCTCGACCCCGACCATCAGGTGTCTGGACCTGTCACAGAGCACCTGGATGAGCTCGGCCAGTCCGGCGCGGGCACCACCGGTGACGACGACTTGGCGCGGATCGGCGAGCAGGCTTCGCATCTGACGTAGGTGCTCGGCGATTTCATGACGCAGCCGAGGGGACCCCAACGGATCGGTGATCCGGCGCGGTTGGACGCAGGCGCGATGCCAGGCTGACCGCCAGGCTGAGTTCGCCAATCCAGCCGTGTCAGGTGCTCCCGGCGTCAGATCGATTCCGTGGCGATGGTGAGGGGACGGGGACGGAGTCGGCGTCGTGGAGCGCCGATGGAGACCTCGCAGATCAGGGTTGACCTGGGTGCCCGACCCGCTCGCTGCGACGAGGTATCCCTCAGCCTCCAGCTG
This sequence comes from Cutibacterium sp. LaCa_255, assembly GCF_057458005.1. NCBI lineage: Bacteria > Bacillati > Actinomycetota > Actinomycetes > Propionibacteriales > Propionibacteriaceae > Cutibacterium > Cutibacterium sp. LaCa_255. The sequence continues at coordinate 1,093,368 of NZ_CP190956.1, forward strand.
TTCGTAGGAGGCGACGACCGTGCCGCGGGACACCCCGAGTTGGGCGGACAAGGCCCTGGTACTTGGCAGATGGTCTCCCGGGGCCAGCACCCCGTCCATGATGAGACTGCGCACCCCCTCGCAGATCCGCACCGGGAGCGGCCGGGAATCCTGAGGAAGATCCAGCGGGACGTCGACGACGAGATCCGGTCTCATCTCGTCCATCCGAGAAGTGGTCCAACAGAAGTGGTCATATATGGATCTTGTCATGAACCACAATCGTCGATTCGATGAGGTACATGACTGAGAATGCAACTACCACTGGGACCACGCGGGTCAAGCGTGGACTGGCCGACATGCTCAAGGGCGGCGTCATCATGGACGTCGTCACCCCCGAGCAGGCGAGGATCGCCGAGGATGCCGGAGCCTGCGCCGTTATGGCCCTGGAACGTGTCCCTGCCGACATCCGCGCCCAGGGCGGAGTGGCCCGGATGAGTGATCCCGATCTCATCGAGGGAATCATCGACGCCGTCTCCATCCCCGTCATGGCCAAGGCTCGTATCGGCCACTTCGTCGAGGCCCAGGTGTTGGAATCCCTCAAGGTGGACTTCATTGACGAGTCCGAGGTGCTCAGCCCGGCTGACTACGCCAATCATATCGACAAGTGGGCCTTTGACGTCCCCTTCGTCTGCGGCGCCACCAACCTGGGTGAGGCCCTGCGTCGCATCACCGAGGGCGCCGCCATGATCCGCTCCAAGGGTGAGGCCGGCACCGGTGACGTCTCGGAGGCCGTCCGCCACCTGCGCACCATCCGAGCCGAGATGGCACGTCTGAGCAGCATGTCTCCTGACGAGCTCTATGTCGCCGCCAAGGAACTGCAGGCCCCATACGATCTCGTCGCCGAGGTGGCTCGTACGGGTGAGCTCCCGGTGGTGCTCTTCGTTGCCGGTGGTGTGGCGACTCCTGCTGACGCCGCCCTCGTCATGCAGATGGGCGCCCAAGGTGTCTTCGTCGGGTCTGGCATCTTCAAGTCCGGCAATCCTGCTGCCCGCGCCGCTGCCATCGTCAAGGCCACCACCGCCTACGACGATCCCGACACCATCGCCGAGGTCTCCCGCGGACTGGGCGAGGCCATGGTGGGCATCAATGTCGCCGACGTCCCGGCGCCGCACCGTCTGGCCGAGCGGGGTTGGTGAGGTGGCTCCACTCATTGGGGTCGTCGCCCTGCAAGGCGGATTCGCTGAGCACATCGAGGTTCTCGAATCCCTCGGCGCGACGACCCGTCGAGTCCGTCGGGAGGCTGATCTTGACGGACTCGACGGGATCGTCCTGCCCGGTGGGGAGTCGACGGTCATCGACAAGCTGATGAGATCCTTCGGTCTCGCCGACCCGCTGCGAGAAGCCATCACCGTAGGCCTTCCGGTGCTGGCCACCTGTGCAGGTCTCGTCGTGCTGGCGGCAGAGGTGGAGGACGCCGCCACAGGCCAGCAGACTCTCGGACGGCTCGACGTCACCGTGCGTCGTAATGCGTTCGGATCCCAGCTCGACTCCTTCGAGGGACATCTGGACATCAATGGGGTGGGCGAGGGGATCCCCGCCACCTTCATTCGCGCTCCGATCGTCACCCGTAGCGGGCCTGAGGTCGAGGTCATCTCGACGCTGCCCGACGATGCCGGCGAGGCGGGTGGGGCCATCGTCGGTGTCAGGCAGGGGAACATCCTCGCCCTGTCCTTCCATCCCGAGGAGACGACGGATGATCGGGTGCACCGACGGTGGCTCGACGAGCTGCAGGAGGGGTCTCCAGGCCGTCGGGACGGCCAATTCCACCCCCTCCTGAACACTGTTCAAGGGTGACGGCTAGCATTCCTCGCTGTGAGTCTTGAACAGCATCTTCTCGAATACGACAGACGTCATGTCTGGCACCCCTATGCTCCGACGGTCGGGGCCGATCCGATGCTTGCCGTCACGGCCGCCGACGGGGTCCGGTTGCAGCTCCATGACGGGGAACACCGCTACGAGGTCATTGATGGCATGGCCTCGTGGTGGTGCCAGATCCATGGTTACCGCAACCCTGTCCTCGACGAGGCCGTGAGCCGTCAGAGTTCCCAGTTCAGCCATGTGATGTTCGGTGGGCTCACCCACCAGGCAGCCGTCGACGCCGTCAAGGCCCTCGTCGACCTCGCCCCGGAACCGTTGGATCGGGTCTTCCTGGCCGACTCCGGCTCGGTGGGTGTCGAGGTGAGCCTCAAATTGGCTCGTCAGGTGCAAATTGCGCGCACTGCTGCGCGTGGCGGTACCCTCACCCGTACTCGTATCGCCGCCCTGCGTGGTGCCTACCACGGAGACACCCTCGGTGCCATGAGCGTGTGCGACCCGGTCGGCGGCATGCACGCCATGTTCTCCGACTCGATTCCCCGGCAGCTCTTCCTGCCTCGCCCGCCCTCCTTCGATGCCGATGTCGATGCCGTCGAGACCTGGTGCGACCAGACCGATGATATTGTCGACGCCCACCGCGACGAGCTGGCCGGCATCATCGTCGAGCCGATCCTGCAGGGGGCGGGCGGCATGTGGCCGTGGTCTCCGGCATGTCTGAAGCACCTCCGCCAGCGCGCTGACGATCTGGACCTCGTTCTCATCGCTGACGAGGTCGCCACCGGATTCGGTCGTACCGGAAAGCTCTTCGCCTGTGAGTGGGCCGACATCGTCCCCGACATCATGGTCGTCGGGAAGTCCATGACCGGCGGGTACATGACCCAGTCGGCCGTGCTGTGCTCCGACGAGCTCGCCACCGAGGTCAGTCGAGGCCCGGGCGGGTCCCTCATGCACGGGCCGACCTTCATGGGCAACCCACTGGCCAGCGCTGTCACCGCGGCCAGCCTGGGCATCGTCGCCCAGGGCGGATGGCAGGACGATGTCGCCCGGATCAACGAGGTCATGTCCCGCGAGCTGACCCCGCTGCGGGACCTCGACGGTGTCACCGACGTGCGCGTCTTCGGAGCCATCGCAGCTGTTCAGGTCGACAGCCCGATCGCCATGAGACGAGCCACCCGTACCGCCGTCGAGAACCAGGTGTGGTTGCGCCCCTTCCGCGACCTCGTCTACGCCATGCCGCCCTACATCTGCACCGAGGACGACCTGGTGGGGATGGCTGCCGGAATGCGGGCAGTCGTCACCGATCAGCTGACACACACGTCATTGGAGGAGTCATGAAGATCACCGATCTGGACGGAATCGTCATCGTCACCGGAACCGACACCGATGCCGGCAAGACCGTCACGACGGCCGTCATCGCCTCGGCCCTGAAGCAGGCCGGCAAGGACGTCCTCATCGTCAAGCCCTACCAAACCGGTTTGGCCCCCGAGGAACCCGGCGACGTCCATGACGCAGGACGTCTGGCAGGAATTGATTCCGAGAATCTGCTCGAGTACGCGCGCTGTCCTGAGCCGCTGGCCCCGACGACGTCGGCTGCCCGCGCTGGGATGACGATTCCTTCCATCGAGGAGGTCGCGGCGCGAGTCCTTGTCGACTCCGACGGTTACGACGTCACTCTCGTCGAAGGCGCAGGGGGAGTTCTCGTCGGTCTGGACAACGACGGAGCCGGTGTCCTCGATCTCATGGATTCCCTGGCACGCCGTGGACACGAGCCCCACGTGGTCGTCGCGACCCGCTCGGTGCTGGGCACCCTCAACCACACCGGACTGACCTGCAATGCGATCCGCGATCGCGGCCACCAGGTCGACGCCATCATCATCGGGTCCTGGCCGGCCGAGCCCGACCTGGCCGAGAGGTGCAACCTCGAGGAGATCGAGGATGCTGCCGGAGCCCCATTGGCTGGAGTCATTCCGGCCGGCATTGGGAAAGACCCCGGCGCCGTTCAGCGGACGGCCCTGACACTGGGAGAAACTCAGTGAGCGTAACCCTCGCCCCCGACTCCCAGTTGGAGGACCTGGGCTACCAGCCCAGTCTGAACCGTCAGCTTCCCCTCGGTTCGCTGTTGGTCTACGGACTGCTCTTCTTCGTCCCGATGGCCCCGGTCGCCGTCTTCGGCCCGGTGGTTAACCGCTCCGGTGGGGTACCGGTGCTGGTGTACCTGGTGGCCGCTGCCGTCATGGGACTCTCGGCCATCAGCTATCGCGAGATGGCCCTGCGCTTTCCAGTTGCCGGATCGGTGTACGGGTACACCCGGTTCTCCCTGGGGCGATTCCCCGGGTTCATCGCCGGATGGCTCATCCTGCTTGACTACATCCTCATGCCTTCCTTGTTGACGGTGCTCTCGGCCGTCGCCCTGGCCCACATCTGGCCCAGCGTCCCGACGGGAATCTTCGCCGTGGTCTTCGTGCTGGCCTCCATGGCCCTCAACCTGCAAGGGGCGACGGTCACCACCCGGGTTGGCCTCGTCCTGCTGGCCATCCAGTTGGTGACGATCGCCGTCTTCCTGGTGTGCGTCGGGCAAGGGTTGGCCAGTGGCGACGTGGCGTGGAGTTGGCATGCCCTGTGGCGTCCGGGGACGTCGTGGGTGTCGGTGGCCTCGGCGGTGTCCATAGCCGCGCTGAGCTACCTCGGTTTCGACGCTGTCGCCACCCTGAACGAGGAGGCCCGTGGGGGAGGCCGAGCCGTCGGCATCGTCACCCTCCTCCTCGTCGGCCTGCTCGCCGTCCTCTTCGGGGTGCAGGTGTTGGCCGCCGGTCTGGTCTCTGACACCATGCACTTCGCTCCCGGCGGGGCGACCGATCGGGCCTTCTACCGCACCGTCGATCAGGTGTGCCCGGGCTGGTTCACCTCGATCTTCACCGTCGTCAATGCCTTCGTCGCCATCTTCGCCTGCCTGGTCGTCGCCCATTCGTCGACGGCCCGGCTGGTCTTCGCCATGGCTCGTGACAAGGTGATGCCCTCGGTGCTCTCGCGCACCAGTTCCAAGGGTGTGCCGTGGGTGGCCACCGTTGTCGTCGCCACCGTCACCGTCATCCTGGCCGTCACCTTCGCCTCCCACGTCGAGACGATGACGACCCTGGTGACCTTCGGTGCGCTGTCGAGCTACGTCTTCCTGCATGCTGACGTCATTGCCCAGTGCGTGTTCAAGGAGGGCTCACGCAAGTGGATGCGTCACCTCGTCGTCCCGATCCTGGGTGCCCTGACCCTGCTCATCGCCCTGGCGAAGACCGAGGAGATGACGCGGATCGTGGGCCTCAGCTGGCTCGCGGCTGGTGTCATTGGTGCGATCATCGCTCGGGCGCACAGGTCACGTCAGGCTGGGAAACTGGCCTCACATCAGGCGTAATTCCGCCCCGAAGAGGCCGCTTATCGCCCACACCGCGCACACCGAGACGAGGATGCTCGCGGGAACGGTGAGCAGGCCCAGCCGGGTGAATCTGCCGATGGGGGCAGGTCGGTCATGTTCGCCGATGATGCGACGCCACAAGAGGGTGGCCAGGGATCCGGCGTAGCTGAGGTTGGGGCCGATGTTGACCCCGATGAGCATGGCCAGCACTGCGACCCACCCGGCGGGGGAGACGAAGGGCAGAAGAACCATCACTGCGGGCAGGTTGTTGATGAGGTTCGACAACAGAGCCGCGATGACGGCGACGGCCAGCAGGCTGAGCAAGGTCTGGCCGGAGGGGACGAGACGGTCGATAAGGTCCCCCAGCCCGTTGCCGACGACGGCCTCGACGATGATTCCCAGGCACAGGACGAAGGCCAGAAAAAGGGGCTTGGTTGCGCGCAGGGCGCGTCCGGCCTCGACTGCGAAGTTCCCGCTGTGACGGACGAGCCTCAGCACCATCAAGGCGAGGACGCCTCCCAGAGCAGCCCAGAAAGGTTCGGCCCCCAGCAGCGAGCACACCGCGAATCCGGCCAAGGTGAGTCCGAGGATGATGAGAGCTGCGATCGGGGCGGGTTGCTGCTTTTCGACCTCTGCGGTGACCTTTCCGGAGAGTTCCTCGCGGAACTCGATGTGCATCGCCAACCATTCGATGCTGATGGACAACAGCCATGGCAGGGCCATGACGGCGGTGAAGCGTCCGAAGGTGAGTTCGGGCACGGCTGCCACCGCTAGCAGGTTCGTGAGGTTGGACACCGGCAGCAACAGGGACGCCGTATTGGCCAGATGTGCGGTGGCGTACAGGTGTGGTTCAGGTCGGGCCTCGAGTCGTCTCGTCGTCGTCAGGACGATCGGTGTCAGCAGGACGATGGTGGCGTCGAGGCTGAGAACCGCCGTCGTTACCGACGCCACGATGAAGACCCACAATAGAAGACGATTCGAGGAGGATTTTGCGTGGGTGGCCATGAGCTCGCCGGAGTAGCGGAAGACCCCTTCGGCTCGGGCAAGCTCGGACAGGGCGAGGACTGCTGCCAAGAAGATGACGGTAGGTCCCATGGTGGTGACCTGGTGGCCGGCATCGGACCAACTGATGGTTCCGACGAGGCACAGCAGCAGAACTCCCGGCACCGCGGTCGTTGCCTCCGGCAGACCGTGCGGACGGACGAGGGCGAAGATCATCACGGTGACGAGGACCACCACGCCGAGTGTCTCAGCCAACCACAACGTCACTGCTGAATGCTATCAAAAGGCGGTGACGGTGGGTGGTGAAAAGTGTTGGCGACGGCTGGCACGAAGCACGGTCACATAGCCATAACGGGACCGAGGAGGATGCTGCCATCAGCATAACCCGGTAAGGTGATCATTCGTCTCGGGGCGTTAGCTCAGCCGGTCAGAGCAGGGGACTCATAATCCCTGGGTCGCGGGTTCGAGCCCCGCACGCCCCACTCCATCCGATCCTGCAATTTGCCCGGGCAGCTCGCCACTGCGGTTATGGGTTCCGCGGCGTCGAGGTGTGAAATCGTCCGTCGAACCCGGAGCGAAGATGATGTGGGCGGTCATTCATTCGCATGATGAAATGAATTATTCAATCGGATGTTCAGATGTCAGTAAAATGACACATATGAGTCTACCGTGAAGTGAAAACCTGTGCGTTGAGATGCCTTTGTGCTGCACAATTGGTCGTTTTGGCGATGGTGTACTGAAATGCACCATCCCCTCGGTAGCGTGATCGTCGCCTGGGCATAGGAGCCAGGTTATTGATCGACAAGGAGTGTCATTCATGAGATCTACCAAGCTACGTAGGTCGGTTCTTGCCGTCCTCACTGCGGCAGCTACTGCGCTACCGATGACGATGGCAGCCGGCACCTCATGGGCTACGGACTCGGGAATCACTCCCGATCATCCCGGTGGCGTCGCTGCTCCGCACAGCCCGGATGGCGTTCCGTCGAGTGGCACGGGGCCGCAGTTTCGCACCTGGCCGGTGGCTTCCCAGTATTCACACGCGCATGTGGGTACGAATCCAAAGGGAGCTAACGACTTCACGTGTAAGCCTGCGCCAGGTACTCGACCCGTCGTCCTCATCCCTGGTACCGGTGAGGACGCATTCGCCACGTGGTCATATTACGCGCCGGAGCTCAAATTGGCCGGTCTGTGCGTATTCACCTTCAACTACAACATTCAAACGAACCCTGATCGCGAATGGGCTGCCACCGCTGGCGACATTCGTTCCAGTGCCGCGTTTCTGGCCCACTACGTTGAGAAAGTACGGGCCGCGACCGGAGCCGAAAAGGTTGACCTGGTGGGGCATTCCCAGGGTGGAGGCCCCCTCCCTCGTGCCTATATCAAGTGGTTTGGAGGAGATCGGGTCGTCAACCATCTGATTGGTCTCGTCCCCTCCAATAAAGGCACCAGTGTCTACGGTTTGGCTACTTCCGTTGGCCTCGACCGGCCCGGAAGCCTGAGCGCTCGGGCTTTGCAGAACTATGCGGATAGACACAACTATGAGTCGCTTCCGCAGCAGCTTGCGGGCTCTCGCTTCCTGGGTGAACTCAATGACGGTGGGATGACCGCACCGGGTGTCCGGTACACCGTCATCAGTACCAAGTATGACGATGTGGTGACTCCATACACCAACGCATTCATCCGTGAGCCTGGAGTAACGAATATCACCATGCAATCAGTGTGTGCCAAGGACCACACGGATCATTTCGGGTTCACCTATGACCCCGTCGCCTTCCAGGTCGTCTTCAACACGTTGCTTCCTGACAAGGCCAAGGCCATCCGCTGCGTATACGTGCCGGGGTACATCCAGTGATCGTTATCGCTGTTGCTCCATTGGTGTGATGAGTCCTGTTCGCGCTGGTTGCCATCCTGGCAGCCAGCGCGAACGATGTCATGGTGGTGGTCGAGTGCTGTGACTCATAAGTATGAGGGGCTGCACTGGATTGGCCATGACGCGAATTAACCCAGCAAAATACGTATCTGTCGTCCTACCGCAGACTCGTCATGGTTTCCGATGATGGGGAATCCACGATCACGCAGTATTGGGTGGGCGTCCGAGACAACATACGGATGTCCTACTAACTCCAGCATGGTGAGATCGTTGGGCATATCACCAAAAGCTGCGGCGTCAGATGGGTCAATGCCGAGATCTTGACAGACCTGGGCCAACGCCATTCCCTTCGAAACCCCGGGAGCCGCGATCTCCACGAGACCGTTCGTCATGGTGGCGGAAAAAGTCGCCGTGCCGCGGTCGCCCACGATGGGATTGACGACGTCGAAGAGCTTGTCGCTGGGGAAGTTGAAGGTACGCACCAACAGCTTGACGATGCGGCGATCGGCTCCAAGGTAGTTCTCGATCGGTCCCTCGCCGTCCGGAGGGCCGCCAATCTGCCAGCGATCGAATCCCTCGTCGGCGAACCACTGGGTGGCCTCCTCGGTGCAGAACAGAGCTTCAGGCAGGGCCTCGCGGACATCGGCAATGATCTCGGCGACGCGGGTGGGGCTCATGAAGATGTCGTGGAGGACCTCGCCGGTCGTGGCATCGACGCTCACTGCCCCATTTGAGGCCAGCAGGGTCGGATGGATTGAGCGGAACGGGTCGAGAACCGTCAACCAGCGGTAGGGCCGTCCAGTGGCGAAGACGACGTGGACCCCCGCCTCGGCCGCAGCGAGCATCGCCTCGGTGTTCTCGGCGCTGGGCATCTTGTCAGCGCCCAGAAAGGTGCCGTCCAAATCAGTGGCAATGAGTGAGACCATCACAACCTTCCTCGCCCGGTCGGAGATCCCGACGACGTACCGGTGCCGGCTCCCGGCGACTGCATCGACGGGGTGCGCGACGGACTCCTTGATGGGTTGTTCGACATGCTCGGCGATGCGCTCCTACCCGTTGACGGGGACTGCGACTCGCTCGGCGTGACACTGTTCGACCCGCTGCCGTTCGACGGAGACGCGCTCTGGCTCGATCCTTGGCTCGGGCTGGGACTCGAAGAACTGTTGGCAGAACTACTCGACGAGGCCGAGGTCGGAACCGGTGGAGGCGGGGGAGTGGGCGGCACGTTCTGGAACAACAGCACCGCGATGAGTAGACCAGTCAGGGCGATGAAGATTGTGAGCAGCCATGCCACCACAGTCGTCGACCAGCCGACCCTGTCACGACGACCCGGCCACGGCAGCGGCCAGGCGCGCACCCGGCCGGGAAGGGTGTCGTCGATCCAGTGCAACCGGAAATTCGGGCCTGCAACTGACGATCCCGAGAGGGCCGACATGTCGACGGCCTCCAGGATGCGTCGGGTCTCGGCCACCGCTGCTGCCGACCCGTCATAGACCAAGGCCACCCACGGGGCCAGGGACTCACCGCCAGCCCCGCCCGGACCAGTCACAGGGCGGTACAACTCGCCCAAGCGTCCAGAGTTCTGTCCCGCACCACCGCGAGCGATGACGGTCTCGGAGCGCAGGTGGTTGACCTCCCCTGCCAACCGGTCCCAGGAAGCTGGATCACTCGCGGCGCCATGGGACAACAGAATGATGAGGACGGCCTGGCCGTCGTCGTCATGGGCCCGGAACACAGTGCCCGAGGGCATCGCGAGAACACGGACATCGAGCCAGAACTCGTCGATCCTCGGTGGGTCGCACGGTTCCAGGGGCAGGGCCTCGATGGGCCACGGGTTACTCGACATCGCCCACCATCTCACCACATTCCAGCCGTGACCTCCGAACGGCAGGCGTTCGCGCTTGGTGATTTCTCACCGTTCTTGGGCTGCGGCACTCTGACGGTATCGTGAGTGCGGGCCCGTCACGGGTCATGCGCAAGCCAGGCAGGAGACGTTAGTGAGCACCCAGCACTACTCGGATGGTCAGGACATCGGCAAGGGCAACCAGGATGCCCCGATGTCCAATGACGAGGCCGCTCGCCTCATCGGGCAGGCCATCGGGCAGGTCCAGCGGGTCATCGTCGGCCAGGAGCGCATGGTCGAACAGCTCATGGTCGGTGTGTTGGCCAGGGGCCACATCCTTCTGGAAGGTGTCCCCGGTGTCGCCAAGACCTTGGCGGTGCGCTCTTTCGCGACGGTCCTCGGCGGTGACTTCGCCCGAGTGCAGTTCACCCCGGACCTCGTCCCCTCCGACATCGTCGGCACCCGCATCTACTCGGCCTCCAAGGAGACTTTCGACATCGAGCTCGGCCCGGTCTTCGTCAACTTCGTGCTGGCCGACGAGATCAACCGAGCTCCGGCCAAGGTCCAGTCGGCGATGCTCGAGCTGATGGCCGAGAAACAAGTGTCCATCGCAGGACAGACCTTCCCGGCCCCGCACCCCTTCAGCGTCATCGCCACCCAGAACCCGGTGGAGTCCGAGGGCGTTTACCCGCTTCCGGAAGCCCAGCGCGACCGTTTCCTGCTCAAGATCGACGTTCCTTACCCGCGAGGCAACGAGGAGTTCGAGATCCTGCGCCGGATGAGTGTCAAGGCTCCCGAGCCCCAGCAGGTGCTGACTCCCGAGACCGTCACAGCCCTGCAGGACATGGCCTCCGACGTCTTTGTCCACAACCTCGTCGCTGAATACGTGGTTCGGCTGGTGCTGGCCACCCGTAATCCGGGCGATTTCGGGATGCCGGACCTCGCCAACGTGATCCAGATCGGCTGCTCTCCGCGCGCCACCCTCGGTCTGATTGCCGCTGCGCGTGCCCTGGCCCTCGTTCATGGTCGTGACTACGTCCTTCCCACCGACGTCCAGGCTGTCGCCGTCGACGTCATGGCCCACCGGCTGGTGCTCAGCTTCGACGCCATAGCCGACAACGTTTCGGCCTCGGACGTCATCGAGCGGGTTGTCGCCATGGTTCCGCCGCCCACCCCGGTATGGAACGAGGAGCAGCGCCAGGCCGCCCATCAGCAGCACAGCTATCCCGACGACCTGGGCCAGTACCCCGCACCGACGACTCCGCCTGTCCAGCACTGAGGCGTCCTCATGACGCGACCGACATTCCGCGACCCGCAGCCACCGTCGGTGGCGCAGACCCTGGTGAGTCCGCCCACCGGGGCGACCCTGCCGCTCAACCAGCTCGCCCCCGAGGCTGCGCTGCGCCGACTGGAGCTGACGATCGTGCGTCGTCTGGAGGGTTTCCTGCACGGTGACCATCTCGGTCTGCTCCCGGGCACCGGGGCTGACGTCAATGATGCCCGCCCCTACGAGCCCGGCCAGGACGACGTGCGCATGATGGACTGGGCCGTCACCGCTCGTACCACCGTTCCACATGTGCGAGAGACCATTGCTGATCGCGAGCTCGAGGTGTGGGCCCTGCTGGACGTCACCGGGTCGATGAACTGGGGCACCGTGTCCATGACCAAGCGTGATCTGGGGATCGCAGCGGTTGCCACCATCGGATTCCTGTCCCAACGGATGGGGGACCGATTCGGTGGCCTCATCATGCGCCCTGATTCAGTGCGTCGTCTGCCAGCGCGCTCTGGCAGAACTGCCCTCTACGGCTTGTTGCGCTCGATGCTGACCGAACCGATCGTCGCCGACAATGCAGCTGGTGACATGACCCTGGCCAAGGGGATCGAGAACCTGGCTGCGTCGGGCCGACGCCGAGGCATGAAGGTGGTCGTCTCGGACTTCCTCTCCCCGGGCGACAACACCCTCGACCCCAACAATCGCCCCGACTGGGAACGGTCCCTGCGAAGGCTCTCGGTGCGCAACCAGGTGCTGTGCATCGAGGTCGTTGACGCTGCCGAGGTTCATTTCCCCGACGTGGGTGATGTCATGGTGCGAGATCCAGAAACTTCCTTCGCCCACTATGTCGATACCGCCGACAAGGCCACCCGGGAGCGCATGGATGCGGCCTCCCGGGCTCAGCGCGAGCGGGTCGCGGCTGCCATTCGACGAGCTGGAGCCGGTCATCTGCAATTACGCACCGACTCCGACTGGGTCACCGATATTGCCCGCTTCGTGCTCGGGTACCGCCGCACTGCGGCGATCCTGCATCAGCCTCCGCAGGGGGTGACGAAATGACGCCATTGTTCCTGGGCCTGCCTGAGGTCAAGACCCCGTGGGTCCTGTGGCTGCTGTTGATCATCCCGGCGCTGTTGATCTTCTACATCTGGGCCCTGCACCGCAGCCGCTCAACCGCGATGAGGTTCACCAACACCGCGATCCTCGGCTCGGTGATGAGTAGACAGCCGCAGTGGAAGAGACACATCGCCGTTGCTGCCGCGCTGCTGTGCCTGGCGACGACCACCTTCGCGTGGGCCCGTCCGCTGGGCATCGAGAAGGTGCCGCGCGATCGCGCCACGATCGTGGTCGCCATCGACGCCTCCTTGTCTATGAAGGCTGAGGATGTCTCGCCCAATCGTCTCGCAGCTGCCAAGGCCAAGGCCAAGGGCTTCATCAACAGTCTTCCGGAGGGGTTCAACGTCTCGGTGGTGAGCATCTCCGATCATCCCGAGATTCGGATGCCCCCGTCGACCGACCGACCCACCGTGCTGCGTGCCGTCGACGGTATTGACCTGCAGGACGGTACCGCTCTCGGCGGGGCCATCGACAAGTCCATCGAGGCTGTCAAGATGACTCCGGGAGCCAAGGACTCTAAGGATCCCATTCCGGCAGCGATCGTCATGCTCAGTGACGGCGGCAACACCCAGGGCGGGTCGCCGATGGTTGCCGCTACTCGTGCTGCCGCAGCCAAGGTGCCGGTGTACACCATTGCCTTCGGCACCGAGACCGGCTATGTCGATCTCGACGGGAATCGGGAAAGGGTCGCTCCCGACACCAAACTCCTGTCAGCCATTGCCGACCGAACCGACGGTCGGTCCTGGTCTGCGGACTCGGCTGACAAGCTCCAGGAGGTCTACAAGCAGGTGCACTCCTCGGTGGGTTATGAACCGGTGAAGAAGGAGGTGACGTCGACCTGGGCCTTCTACGCCTTCTGCTTCGCCGTCGTCTCCGGGCTGGCGACACTGTCAGTGGCGGTGAGATGGACATGATGACCCTCATCGCATTCGGACGTCCGGGACGACTGTGGTGGCTGGTGGTGCCGTTCGCCTTCCTCGTCGTCTACCTCATCGTCGTCCTGTGGCGTCGCCAACCTCGCCAGGGCCGCAACGAGCTGAAGAGGTTGTTGCCCAGCTCCCGACCGTGGAAGCAGCATCTGGCGATGGGGTTGTCGGTGGTGTCGATGGCGACCATGGTGCTGGCGTTCGCCCAGCCGAAGGCCTATCACGAGGTGCCACGCGACCGAGCGACGGTCGTCGTCGCCATTGACGTCTCACGGTCCATGGTCGCCACCGACGTCGACCCCTCCCGCCTGTCAGCGGCCAAGACCGCTGCCAAGGATTTCCTGGGCGATCTGCCGCCACGATTCAATGTCGCCCTGGTGAAGTTCGCCGCCTCGGCCCAGATCGTCGTCCCTCCCACCACAGATCGGGCTGCGGTGTCGACTGCGATCACCAACCTCCAGGTGATGCCGTCCACTGCGATTGGTGAGGGGATTTACTCCTCCCTCAATGCCTTGAAGCTGGTGCCGGACGACCCGAAGCGTCCCGGACAGAAGCCTCCCTCGGCGATCGTGCTGTTGTCCGACGGTGCCACCAATGTCGGGCGTCCGTCCCTCGAGGCGGCCACGGATGCCGGACGCGAGCACGTCCCGGTGTACACCATCGCTTACGGCACTGCCGGTGGATATGTCGTCGAGGGTGGTCAGCGTCAGCCCGTTCCCGTCAACCACTATGAGTTGGCTGCGGTGGCGAAGGCCTCGGATGGCGAGAAGTTCTCCGCGGAATCGTTGGGTCAGCTCTCCGACGTCTATAAGTCGATCGCCCAGTCAGTCGGTTACGAGAAGGTCTTCGGGGAGGTCTCCGACAAATATGTCGGCGTCGCCCTCGCCCTCATGGTCTTGACGGCTGCTTCCGTCGTCACTCTGTGTGCCCGTTGGCCCTGATTACTCGTCCCGACCGGGAGTAGATTCTTCGACGTCTTCGCAGAAGGAGTTCCCATGAGCGTGGCCGACAATCTGATGGCTGTACGTACCCGCATCGACGACGCCTGCCGGGCCTGTCATCGCGACCCCGACGAGGTGTCCCTTCTTCCGGTGTCCAAGACCAAGCCGCCGAGCATGGTGGAGGAGGCATATCAGGCGGGGTACCGACTCTTCGGGGAGAACAAGGTGCAGGACGCCTTGGCGAAGTCGGAACTCATGGACGCCGATCACCCCGGGCTGGGGTGGGCCATCATCGGCGGTCTGCAGACCAACAAGGCCAAGTATGTCGCCCGGTTCGCCACCGAGTTTCAGGCCCTGGACTCCCCCAAGGTGGCCCACGAGCTCGACAAGAGGTTGCAGAAGGAGGGGCGCCAACTTCGGGTGCTGGTGCAGGTGAACTCCTCGGCCGAGCCCCAGAAGTCCGGTATCGCTCCAGAGGAGGCCATCGACTTCGCCAAGGAGCTGGCGGCCTTCGACTCCCTCGACGTGCGAGGCCTCATGACGGTGGCCCTCAACAGCCCCGACCCGGAGGCAGTGGCCGACTGCTTCGACGTCGTCGTCGGAGTGCAGGAGAAGTTGCGTCAGGAGGTCAACGAGGTCTCCGACTGGGCAGAACTGTCCATGGGGATGTCGGGGGATCTGGAAATCGCGGTCGCCCACGGATCCACCCAGGTGCGTATCGGCACCGACATTTTCGGTGCCAGGACCGATCCCGCGGAGATCTGGCGTCCCTGAACCCGGTCGTCTATGGTTGAGATGTCCATCCGTACCGCTGCAGGGGAAGGCACGTGGTACCGGGAGGACGACCGTGGAAACAACACAGCTGGCCAGTGGAACTCTCTTCATCCACTCGGCACCGACGGCATTGCGCAGCCACATCGAATGGGCCGCCGATGCCGCTTTCGCCATACCCGCGCCGCTGCGCTGGACCAGCCAGCCGGTGGAACCCGGGACGTGGCGTGCAGAGACGCCGTGGCGCGGGGACGTCGTCGATGCCGGCAAGTTCATCTCCACCCTGGCGGCATGGCAGCGGGTACGCGTCGAGATGATGGTGGAAACCGGCGCCGTTCCGCATCGTTGGAGTCTGACACCGAGCCTGGGTATTTTCTCCGCCCACACGGACGAGGCCGGCTCGGTTCTCGTCGACGAGATGAGACTACGAGCCGCCGTGACCGCGGCACGAAGGACAGGACTTCGTCTCGAGGACGAGATCTGTGACCTGCTTGGTGAACCGTGGGACGTCGAGCTGGAGGCCTACCGGGCCTGTGACCCGTCCCTGGACGTATCGTGGCTTGCTCGCGAGGTCGGCTGACTCCTGAGACATGACGAGGCCCCGGTCACACGAACGGTGACCGGGGCCTCGTGCGATTGAATCAGCGGGTGGCGTTGGCGTTGGTGAACGCCAGGGTGACGTTGTGTCCGCCGAACCCGAAGGAGTTATTGAGGGCGACGAGGTCTCCGCCGGGCAGATCAGTCGTCCTGGTGATGATGTTGACCTTGAGCCCTTCCTCAAGCTGGTTGATGTTGATGGTGCCGGGAACCTTGTGGTCCAGCAGGGCCATCACCGACGCGAAGGACTCCAGAGCGCCGGCTCCACCGAGCAGGTGCCCGGTCATCGACTTGGTACCCGTGACGAGCACCTGATCGGTGGCGTCTCCGAGCACCGAGGCGATGGAGTGAGCCTCAGCAGTGTCGCCGAGCGGGGTCGAGGTGGCGTGGGCGTTGACGTGGTTGACGTCAGAGGGGGAAAGCCCAGCCGAGTGGAGAGCCTTGCGCATCGCGGAGGCCTGACCTGAACCGGTCGGATCGGGCTGGACGATGTCGTGGGAGTCGGCGGAGATGCCCGATCCGGCCAGGGTGCCGTAGATCTTGGCACCGCGGGCCTTGGCGTGCTCCTCGGTCTCGATGACCATGATTGCGGCACCCTCACCAATGACGAATCCGTCACGGTCGACGTCCCACGGACGGGATGCGTGCTCGGGGTCGTCATTGCGGGTCGACAGCGCCTTCATCTGGGCGAAGGCGGCTACCGGCAGCGGGTGGATGATGGCCTCGGCGCCACCGACGACAGCGATGTCGGCACGTCCCAGACGAATCTGGTCCAGACCGAGAGAGATGGCCTCCGACGAGGAGGCACAGGCCGACACCGGGGTGTGGACGCCTGCCTTGGCATGTACCAGCAGACCGATGTTGGCGGCCGGCGCGTTGGCCATGAGCATCGGGACGGTGAACGGACTGACCCGCTTGAACCCCTTGTCCTTCTGGATGTCCCACTGGCCGAGCAGCGAGTGCAGACCTCCGATACCGGTGGCGCAGCAGACCACCAGACGCTCGGGGTCGATACCGTTGGAGTCACCGGTCTCGTCGTCGGGCTCGGGAAGCTCCAGGTCGGCGTCGGCCCAGGCCTCCTTGGCTGCCACCAGGGCAAGCTGGCTGGAACGGTCCAGGCGGCGAGCCTGCGGGCGCGGGATGTGGTTCGTCGGCTCGTCCACCGCTGATGCGGCGAACTTGACCGGCACGTCGTCCATCCAGTCGAAGTCCAGGGTGTGCACCCCGTTTCGGCCTTCCAGCAGCCCCTGCCATGTGGTGGGGGCATCGGGTCCCAACGGTGTGGTGGCCCCGAAGCCAGTGATGACGACGTCGCTCATGAGTTCTCCAGTGTCGGTGATGGGTTGGTGCGGGCCGGTGTCCGGGACTCATCCGCCCCGGACACCCTGGAATCAGCCCTTGTGCTCGATGATGTAGTTGACGGCGTCGCCAACGGTCTTAATGTTCTTGGACTCCTCGTCGGGGATCTCGACGCCGAACTTCTCGTCGCAGGCGTAGATGATCTCGACCATGGAGAGAGAGTCGACGTCGAGGTCGTCGACGAAGGACTTCTCAAGGGTGACCTCGGACTGGTCGACACCGGTGATGTCGTTGACGATGTCAGCCATGTCGGCGAGGATCTGGTCTTTATCGGCCATGATGATTGTTCCTTTTCTCGTGATTTCCCCGGGCCATCGACCCGAAGTGTGTGGGTGGTGTTCGTGCCATGGATATGGGTCTCAGGGGAGCCGGATGACCTGACCGGCGTACACCAGTCCGGCTCCGAAACCGATGATGAGGGCGAGGTCGCCGCTGTGGGCCTCCCCACGCTGAAGCATACGGTCGATGGCGATCGGCACGGACGCGGCGGAGGTATTCCCCATGTCAGCGATGTCGTGGCAGATGGTCACCGACTCGGGCAGTTTGAGGTGGCGGCAGATGACGTCGGTGATGCGATCATTGGCCTGGTGCGGGATGAAGACGTCGAGGGCTTCGGGGGTGATCCCGGCCGCGGCCACCGCTTCGGCGGAGCGCTTGGCGACGTCGGTCATGGCCCACTTGAAGACCGCGCGGCCCTCCATGTGGATCAGGGGGTGGACCTTTTCGGGATCGGCGCTGGCGCTTGCCCAGTCCTCGATCTCGATGGTCTTGAGCTGGTCAGAGCGCGATCCCCAGATGACCGGACCGATTCCCGGCTCGTCGCTCGCGCCGATGATTGCAGCCCCTGCGCCGTCGGAGAAGAGGAAGGCAGTGGAGCGATCGTCGAGGTTGGTCATCTCGGAGAGCTTCTCGACGCCGATGACGAGCACGTTGTTCGCGGATCCGGTGCGGATCATCGAGTCGGCCAGAGCGGTCGAGTAGCAGAATCCCGCGCAGGCACCGTTGAGGTCGAAGGCTGCGGCGTTGCCCAGGCCGAGCTCGCGAGCGATGTAGGTCGCCAGGCTCGGGGAGGGACGATGATGCGAGACGGTCGCGACGATGATGGCGTCGATCTGCGAGGTCTCGAGGCCGGAGCGCTCAAGGGCGGTACGAGCGGCCTCGGTGCCCATCGACAACACGGTCTCGGACTCGGTACCCCAGCGACGCTCGGTGATACCGGTGCGTTGTTCGATCCACTCCGGGGTGGAGTCGATCATGGTGCACATTTCCTCGTTGGTGACGACCCGCGAACCGCGGACTGACCCGGTGGACAGGAGCTGCGAGTACCTGTCGACCGGGCGGGTCTTGATGGCTGTCATGTATTCTCCTTGCCAGCGTGGGTCGCGATGAAATCGCGGGCAGCCGGAATCTGGTCTGGGGTGTTGAGGTTGAACAGCTCAACACCCCCGAGGTTGCGCTTGGCGATACCCGTCAGGGTGCCAGCCGGGGTGAGTTCGAGCATGCCGGTGATGCCGCGCTCGGCCATGGTGCCCATGCACAGGTCCCAACGCACCGGGTGGGCAACCTGGTTGACAAGACGATCAACGAACTCGCGTCCGTCCGTGACGACGACACCGTCGCGGTTCGACAGCAGGGCCACCGACGGGGTGGTCGTCGGCATGGCCGCGGCGACCTCGCGCAGGTGGTCAACGGCAGGCTCCATGTGAACGGTGTGAAAGGCGCCGGCGACCGAGAGCGGGAAGAGTCGGGTACGAGCCGGAGGCTCAGCGGCGAAGGCCTCGAGTTGCTCGACGGTTCCGGCCGCGACGATCTGACCCTTGCCATTGTGGTTGGCCGGGGTGAGGCCCGCAGCCTCGATGGCCGCCAGGACCTCGTCAGGCTTGCCACCAATGACGGCGGTCATCGAAGTCGCGGTGCGAGAAGCGGCCTCTGCCATGGCGCGGCCGCGCTCACGGACGAGAACCATTGCGGCCTCGGCCGAGAAAGCACCAGCGGCAGCGCCGGCGGCGATTTCGCCGACCGAGTGTCCGGCCAGCAGGTCCGCCCTGGAGAAGATCTCGGGATCGACCGACCATGCGGTCGCCAGCGCGGCGGCGACGAGCAGCGGCTGGGCGACAGCGGTGTCCTTGATGGTCGCCTCGTCGGAGGTCGTGCCGTGGGTCACCAGATCGATGTCGGCCACCGCTGACAACCATGCGAGGTGGTCAGAGAAGGTGGGGTCGGACATCCAGTCCGACAGGAATCCTGGTTTCTGGGCTCCCTGGCCCGGAGCGACGATTGCAAGCACGTTCCCACTTTGCCCCCTGGCAGGCCCTGAGGCGAGACATGGAACCGACGAAGTACCCGGGGTTGCCTTTGTGGGGTTTCCACAAAGGGGCAGGGGGGTTCCTCCAAAACCCGGTGTGTGTCTCGAATCAGGCCCGATTGGCGGCCTCCCGGCGTCCCAGCACAGCGGCAATGACGTCATTGACGGGGGTGTCGACGCCCACCTCGTCACCCAGTCCGGGAACGGCTCCGACCTGGGCGGCATACTCGCTGGGGCGACCGGCAAGGATGTCGCGTTGGAATGAGGTCGTCGAGGCAGGATCCTGTCCGGCGAGGAACCTGAGGTTCTTCTCGACGAAGTCGTCGGCGATCTTGGCGCCGTGTCCACGAGCGACATGCACCGTCTCGTCAATGCACCGGGCGAAGATGTCGCGATGGGTGCTGAGTAGGTCGCCCAGAGCGACGTCGAGGACGGCCCCACAGGCTCCCTGGGGAACGACGGAACACATCTTGACCCACAGCGTGGTGGTGATGTCGGCGATGACGGGGGAGACGATGCTGGCCGTCTCGTAGGCAGCTCGCAACTCATCGATGATCGGATTGGGGGAGTCGTCCATCGTCGAGACCTCCAACATGCGAGGTCCGCCCAGATCCATGACGAGGCCTGGCTCGACGATCTTGACCCATTCCCTGCAGACACCGGGGGCCACGTGCTCGGCGCCGATGATCTCGGCCAGCACCCGAGGTGCAATGACGCCATTCTGGGTCGTGACGACGAGGGTGTCGGGTCCCATGAGAGCAGACAGGTGGGTACGAGCGGCATCGGCTACCTGGAAGGTCTTGGTACACATGAGCACGACATCGACCTCTCCGATCTCGGCAGCGTTGTCAGTGGCGGGAACGTCGAGGGTCACCTCGGTGTTGCCGACGATGCGCAGTCCGTGCTCGCGAATGGCTTTCAAGGTCTTGCCACGGGCGACGAAGGAGACGTCGGCCCCGGCGTCGGCCAACACGCCACCGTAGAAAGCGCCGATGGCTCCGGCGCCGATCACAGCTGCTCTCATCGCTCCGCCTCATTCTTGACGGTGGCGCAGGCGGCGACCATCGCCTGTTCGACTGATTCCCGGGCGTCGGGGAGGGTTGCTGGCAGCAGCGGAACCTTCATCGCTGCCAACGTGCGCTGCATCCCCATTCCGGCGTGAGTGGCCACGCATGCCACGACCTCGTGTTCGCGCAGGAAACGGACGATACGAGCGTGATGACTGCCCTCGGTGCCCTCGTCGTGGAGGCGGTCCCACTCCACCTCGAAGGTCTGCCACTGCGTGACGTGACCGTTGTCATCGACCTGTGCGACGGCCACCATGGGTGCCTTGCCGAACCGGGGCTCCACCGAGCCGTCCGGGCGAACTGGAATCATGACGTTCATAACGTGAGCCTAGCTTCCCGGACGGCAAGTGTGATGGCAAGAGAAACTCGATGCGCGGCGCGGGGAAGCGGGGTGACGACCATTAACTGTAGTGTTAGGGAGCTAGCCGGGTCGGTTATTGCGTGCGTGAAGTTCAGTGCTCGGAGAAAGGGAGTATATGGCGTCGAGTGATCCTGTGCAGGGGAATGTCAAGGCAGGCGGATACGAGACAGATGGTGCCGCGGACGGTAGCCAGATGCGTAGGGCTATCTTCATGGCGGTGACAGCAGCAGCTCTGGGAATTACCTACGGTTATGATATTTCTAACACCGCTGCTGCGTTGCAGTTCGTGAAGCGGGACTTTGGTATCTATGGTGCCATCAACACGGCGTCGGTCGTGGGTCAAATAGCTGGCGCTATTCTCGGCGGCCCCATGGCTAATGCCATTGGACGCAAGAAATCGATGATCATCATTGCCGCTGGCTACACTGTTTTTGCGATTTTGACTGCCATCTCTCCGTCTGCCGGGTCATTCCTCGCGATGCGAGTCCTCCTGGGAATAACTATTGGACTCTCCATTACAGTCGTCCCGGTGTTTATTGCTGAATCCGCTCCGGCATCGCGGCGTGGCGGGTTGGCGACTGCGTATCAGGTGACGTGCGTTATCGGAATTATTTTGGGTTACCTTGTCGGGTACTTGTTGCTGCCCACGGACACATGGCGTTGGATTCTCGGTGTGGCAGCCGTCCCGGCATTCATCGTCCTGGTGATGCTGTTTCGCACTGAAGAAACTCCGTCGTGGTACATGCTCAAGGGACGAGAGGAGGAGGCTCGCCGTGCAATGGAGCGCATTGAAGTAGCAGAATTGGTTGAGCCAAGCCTCAACGAGACCCGAAACTCATTGTCGTCCCAACCTGCCGGATCTGTGTGGGGACGATTGCGTGAGATGTTCCATGGTGGCATGGCTCGAACCACCATTTTTGCCATTGTACTAGGATTCTCAATCCAGATCACCGGGATCAATGCCACTATTTATTATGCGCCTGGCATCTATTCTCGAATGGGGTTCACGGATACCGCGACGACCTACCTTGTGCCGTCCCTGGTTCAGTTTTTGTCGCTGATAAGTGTTGTCGTCTCCATGCTGGTTATTGACAAGGTTGGGCGTCGGTTTGTACTCATTACAGGAATATCTACGATGATCGTTGCGACGATTATTCTCATCGTGACCTATCTGGTGAGCGGCTTTGAGGGTACCGCAGCCGGTGTTATGGGCCTCATCGGCATGTCCTTGTTTACGATGGGATTCACCTTCGGCTTCGGCTCAATCGTATGGGTTTACGCAGGTGAGATCTTCCCGGCTCGTTACCGGTCACTCGGTGCGTCCTTGGTGCTCACCGCCGACTTGGTCGCCAATGCGATCACTGCGCAACTGGGAGCCGTGATGCTCGACGGCATCGGGCTTGCTGGAACCTTCGGCGTATATGGTGGGCTCCTCGTCCTTGCGCTGCTATTCCTGCTGCGATACGCCCCGGAAACCTCTGGTCGTTCGCTCGAGGAAATCCAGGACTACTGGAACAACGGCGCGAGGTGGCCTGAGACTGAATCATCTTCGATGGCGTGAGCCCTGAGACCGGTTAGCATCAGTTCGTCAGCCGCCCCAAGGTGATCGCCAGTCGTAGCACATAAGCCTCTCGAGGGTCCGAGGGGGAGTAGCCAGTGACGGCCTGGATCCTCTTGAGGCGATAGCGCACCGTGTTCGGGTGGATGAACATGGCCCGCCCGGTGCCTTCCACCGAGCAGCCGTGATCGAGGAAGGAGACGGTGGTGTCCATGAGGTCCCCACTCGCGGCGACCAACGGGGTGTAGACCTCATCGACGAGCCACGCAGTGGCCTCGGCGTCACCGGAGAGAACCTGCTCAGGTAGAAGATCGATGGCAGCCATGACCCGCGGACCCTCCGGCCAGGCTCGCGCGGCTCGGGCTCCTGACAGTGCGGCGCGAGCGGAGGCCGGTGCCAGGGTGAGGTCAGCGACAACCGGTCCGACGACGATGGGGCCGGGCGCAAAATGCTCGGCCAAGGCTTCGGTGGCAGCCACTGCGGCTGGAGCGTCGACGAGTTTCTGACTGGCGAGGATGACGACGAGGCGATCGGACTGCAGGGCGGCCAGCACGGTCATCTGCATCCGTTCCCCGTCGCGACGCAGCACGTGCAGTTCATGCTCAGTGGTCGGGGCACGGCCCACGACCACACACAGATTGATACCGGGACGCCACCCGAGGGTGGAAGCGCGAGAGATGAGCTGCTCGTCGGCGTCGGCGCGGACCACGGCATCGACGACGAGGGATTCCAGTCGCTCGTCCCAGGTGCCGCGGCGCTCGGCGGCTCGGGCATACACCTCGGCGGCTGCGAAAGCGACCTCTCGGGAGTAGTGGACGATGGCGGTACGCAGGACCTGGCGATCTCCGCGTGGCATCTCGGTTTCGATCTGAGTCTCGACGACCTCAATCGTGGTGCGGACCAGCTCGACGGTCTGGTGCAGCGAGATCTTGCGAGTCATGGATCGCGGTGCCACGTCGAAGACGTCGGTTGGGGAGTAGGGCTCGGCGTCGTCGTCAGCAAACCATTGCACAAAGCCGTCGATGCCGGATCGGGCCACGATCGAAATCCACGACCTCTCCTCGGCAGAAAGGTCGCGGAACCAGGAATGACGACGGCCCATCTCCTCGAGGGTGGCGGTTGTCATGGCGGAAGTGCGAGCAGTCAAGCGCTTCGCGATGGCTCGGCGGGTGCGGTCAGAGGGGACGACGGTGCGACCGGTACTCGACGTTCGGCGCGCGGACGTCGGCGCGATGTCATTCCTGGCCACCTGAGCCTCCCCCCGGCGAAACGTCGGACAGTCTAATGGGGATGTGGTTTGGCCGCGATGTCCTTCCTCGCGTCTGCCGTCAAGGCGGGAATTTCGCGCTGAGTCGATTTACGACATCTGCAAGTGACTTTTCTTTCATAACACGACACAATAGGTTGGCGGCGGGCCCTCGGGCTGCCACCTCGAACCGTCACCGGTGACGACGCCGGTAGCGCGTCAACGTCGATGAGAAAGGACCCAGCGTGATCCCACGCGAAGAACGCGGACCAGTCCTCAACGGACTACCGACAACACTGCCTGACATCGATCCCGAGGAGACCCAGGAGTGGATCGAATCCCTCGACAAGATGGTCGAGGCTGACGGTCCCAACCGCGCCCGGATCGTGTTGCTGAAGATGCTGGAGCGGGCTCGTAGCCACGGTCATCTCGATCTGTCGGCTCTCACCTCCACCGATTACATCAACACCATCGCTGCCGAGGACGAGGAGGAGTACCCCGGCGACGCCGAGATCGAGCGGAACATCCGTCGTCTGCTGCGATGGAACTCCGCCATCACGGTGCATCGCGCTCAGCGTCCCGGTATCGGCGTCGGTGGCCACATCTCCACCTATGCCTCCGCAGTCACCCTCTACGAGGTCGGCCAGAACCACTTCTGGCGTGGACAGGACGCTCCCGGCGGCGGCGACCAGGTCTTCTTCCAGGGCCATGCAGCTCCGGGTATGTATGCCCGCGCCTTCCTGGAGGGACGCCTCAGTGAGGAGGATCTTGACGGGTTCCGTCAGGAGAAGTCGAAGGCTGGTTACGGCCTGCCCTCCTACCCCCACCCGCGCATGCTTCCCGACTTCTGGCAGTTCCCGACGGTGTCAATGGGTCTGGGGCCGATGGACTCCATCTACCAGGCGTCCATGAACAAGTACCTCACCAACCGTGGTGTCAAGGACTGCTCCGACCAGCACGTCTGGGCCTTCCTCGGCGACGGCGAGATGGACGAGCCGGAGTCGCGTGGCTTCCTGCAGGTTGCCGCCAATGAGGAACTCGACAACCTCACCTTCGTCATCAACTGCAACCTTCAGCGTCTGGACGGCCCAGTACGTGGCAACGGCAAGATCGTCCAGGAGCTGGAGGCCGTCTTCCGCGGTGCCGGCTGGAACGTCATCAAGGTCATCTGGGGATCGGGCTGGGATCCGCTGCTGCAGGCTGACCGCGACGGCGCTCTTGTCGACATCATGAACAACACTCGTGACGGCGACTACCAGACCTTTAAGGCCAACGACGGCGCCTATGTCCGTGAGCACTTCTTCGGTCGTGATCCGCGCACCGCCAAGATGGTCGAGAACTGGACCGACGAACAGATTTGGGCGCTGCGTCGCGGTGGCCACGACTATCGCAAGATCTACAACGCCTACAAGGCCGCCACCGAGTTCAGGGGAGCTCCGACCGTGGTGCTCGCCTGCACCATCAAGGGCTACGACCTCGGAACCCACTTCGCGGGCCGCAACGCGACCCACCAGATGAAGAAGCTGGCCCTCGAAGACCTCAAGCAGTTCCGTGACCGTCTCGAGATCCCGATCTCCGACAAGGTCCTGGAGGCCGACCCGTACCGCGCCCCGTACTTCCACCCGGGCGCCGACGATGAGCGCATCCAGTACCTCATGGAGCGTCGTCGTGCTCTGGGTGGTTTCGTGCCGGAGCGTCGCTTGAAGTTCACCTCTCTGCCAATCCCGGAGCAGAAGGCCTTCGACGGTGTCAAGCGTGGATCGGGCAAGCAGGAAGTCGCCACCACCATGGCTTTCGTGCGTTTGCTCAAGGATCTCATGCGCGACAAGAACTTCGCCCCGCACGTCGTCCCGATCATCCCTGACGAGGCCCGTACCTTCGGCATGGACTCGTTCTTCCCGACGATCAAGATCTACAACCCGCACGGCCAGAACTACACCCCGGTGGACCACGAGCTCATGCTCAGCTACCGCGAGGCCAGGAACGGTCAGATCCTGCACACCGGCATCAACGAGGCAGGCTCGACGGCTGCCTTCATCGCTGCCGGTTCGGCCTACTCCACCCAGGGCGTGCCGATGGTGCCGATCTACCTGTTCTACTCGATGTTCGGATTCCAGCGCACCGGTGACTCCTTCTGGGCAGCCGGCGACCAGATGTGCAAGGGATTCATCATCGGCGCAACCGCCGGGCGCACCACCCTGACAGGTGAGGGCACCCAGCACATGGACGGCCATTCGCCGATCCTGGCTGCCACGAACCCGGCGGTCGTCTCCTACGACCCGGCCTACTCCTACGAGATTTCCCACATCGTCCAGGCCGGTCTGGAACAGATGTACGGTGAGAACCCCGAGAACGTCATGTACTACCTGACGGTCTACAACGAGCCGATCGTCCAGCCGGCCGAGCCTGAGGGAGTCGACGCCGAGGGCATCGTCAAGGGCATGTACCTGCTGTCGAAGGGTTCCTTCGAGGGTGTTGGTGAGGACGCTCGTCGCGTCCAGCTGTTGGCTTCCGGCGTTGCGGTGCCGTGGGCCCTTGAGGCTCAGAAGCTCCTCAAGGACGACTTCGGTGTCGTCGCTGACGTCTGGTCGGTCACCTCGTGGAACAAGCTGCGTCGTGACGCCATGGAGACCGAGGAACAGGCCTTCCTGCATCCTGAGCAGGACAAGCGCACCCCGTACATCGTGCAGCGCCTGGCTGATGCCCCGGGCCCAGTCGTCGCGGCCACCGACTACATGCGTCAGGTCCCTGACCAGATCGCTCAGTGGGTGCCGGAAGACTATGCGTCCCTGGGCGCCGATGGGTTCGGGTTCTCCGACACTCGCGCTGCTGCCCGTCGCTTCTTCCACATCGATGGACCGTCCATGGCCGTCCGAGCCCTGCAGATGCTCGCCGAGCGCGGTGAGATTCCGCAGGATTGGCCGGCCAAGGCGGCTGAGAAGTACGACCTTCTCAACGTCAACGCCGGGTCGTCCGGCAATGCCGGCGGCGACGCCTGATCGAATCTGACGACGCGGAGGTCACCCCTGAGGTGGCCTCCGCGTCTCGCATCTGGCACGCTTGTTCCAAGGCGTCTTTCGCGCCAGACGCACATACGTGAGGAAGCTGAGGATTCGTGGGAAGCGGCACCGATTTGGACAAGCTCGGTCTCGAGGCCGGGCAGGTGGTCCAGGAGCTCGGTTGGGACGATGACGTTGACGAGGACCTCCGTCAGGAGGTCATGGACATCATCGACGGCGACATGATCGAGGATTCGATCGATGCCGTCGACATCGTCTGGTTGTGGTTGCGTGCCGAAGACGGGGATGTGGCCGATGGACTGGTGGACGCCATGCGCGACCTCTCCGACGACGGTTTCATCGTGCTCGTCACCCCGAAGGTGGGACGTCCTGGCACCATCGATCCGGCAGATCTTTCCGACGGTGTCGACACCGCTGGCATGGTGCTGACGACCAGTTATGACGCCGGCGAGGACTGGCAGGCCCACAAGGTGGTGCGGCCCCGCGGCGGACGCCGCTAGCAATCCACCTCACGGCGGACGCGGCTCCGTGACGGGCCTCGGTCGTTCCGTCGCGGATCCACACCCCAGGCATGATGAGGGCCCCGGGGCCCTCATCACCGTTCACTCACCGAGCATCTCGTCGAGTTCCTCGGGGCTCATCACCGGTGCGAGCTGAAGCACCTTGTAGACGGGCATCGTCAGCAAGAAGGACGCGGTCGTCGGGTCATCCTCCATGTCGGCACTGAAGCCGACCTTCTTGGCGGCGGATCGGACCTTGGCGGCGAACTCCTCGTCCTGCTCCATCCACTCCGCGACCGTCGAGTCGCGGCGCAGCGGGTGCAGGACCCTGGGCGCCTCGATGTCGACCTTGGCGTTCAGCGGCAGGTCGCGGCTGGAGGCGCCGACCTCAACGACCACGCGGCCGGGCTCGACGGCCCAGTCGTGCAGGATGACGTCCCAGTACGACAGGTCGCGGCGGGTCAGTTCGATGCTCACCTGCTCCGACTGTCCGGGCGCCAGCTCGATGCGGCGGAAGGCACGCAGTTCGCGCACGCAGCGGTCCACGGTCGAGTCGGGGAAGCCGACGTAGACCTGCGGGACGGCGGCCCCGGCACGATCACCGGTGTTGGTGACGGTGAAGGTCAGGGTGACGACGGGGTCGTCCTGGTTGGTGGACTCGCTGATCGGGCGGGCCTCCACGCCGAGGGTCGAGTACTCGAAGGTGGTGTAGCTCAGGCCGTGGCCGAAGGGGTACGCGACCTCTCGCTCGGTGGCGTCGAGCCCGCGGTACCCGATGTAGCGGCCCTCGCCGTAGTGGACGTGCTGCAGCTCGCCGGGGAAGTTGAGCTGGGCCGGGACGTCGGACAGCCTGAGGGCAATCGTCTCGGCCAGGTGGCCCGACGGGTTGACGGCCCCGGTGAGGACGTCGGCGACCCCGGAGCCGCTGGCCTGGCCTCCCAGCCAGCACTCGAGGATGGCGTCGGCCTGGTCGTCCCACTCGGCCACGCCGATCGAGGAGCCGTTGGACAGCACGACGACGGTGTGGGCCGCGACCTCACGGACGGCGCGCAGCAGCTCGATCTGGTTGGCGGGCATGTTGGTGTGGGTGCGGTCGTAGCCCTCCGACTCGGCGATGTCGGGCAGCCCGAGGAAGAGCACGGCAGTGCGGCCACGGGCAGCCTCGACGGCCTCGGCGACGAGGTCGGGGTCGGCGTCCCCGGCCAGGTTGAAGCCGGGGGCGAAGGGCAGGTCGGCCCCCCACGCCTCGCGCAGGGAGTCCAGAGCGGTGTCCAGCCGGGTCGGATTGACCTTCGAGGACCCGGCACCCTGGTAGCGAGGGGTGCGGGCGAACTTGCCGATGACGGCGACCTGCTCCCCGCTGGTCAGCGGCAGCACCTGGTCGTCGTTCTTGAGCAGGACGGCCGCGCCGGCGGCGGCCCGGCGGGCCAGGGCGTGGTGGGCGTCGACGTCGTAGCTGCCGGGGTTGTCCATGGCCGGTCCGGCCTTGGCGAGCAGGGTGAGGACGCGGGTGACGGTGGTGTCGAGAACGGACTCGTCGAGCTCCCCGGAGCGCACCGCCTCGGCGATCCTCGCGTCGTTGCGCGGGGCGTCGCCGGGCATCTCCAGGTCCAGACCGGCCAGCACTCCCTTGACGCGGTCGACGACGGCTCCCCAGTCGGAGACGACCAGGCCGTCGTATCCCCACTCGTCGCGCAGCACCTCGGTGAGCAGCCAGTGGTTCTGGCTGGAGTAGGTGCCGTTGATGGCGTTGTAGGAGCACATGATCGTCCACGGCTTGGCGGTCTTGACGACCTTCTCGAAGGCGGGCAGGTAGATCTCGCGCAGGGTGCGCTCGTCGACCTCGGCGGAGACGCGCAGCCGGTCGGTCTCCTGGTTGTTGGCCGCGAAGTGCTTGAGGGAGGTGCCGACGCCCTGGGACTGGATGCCGCGCACCAGGGCGGAGGCCAGCTCGCCGGCGACGACCGGGTCCTCGGCGAAGTACTCGAAGTTGCGCCCGCACAGCGGGGAGCGCTTCATGTTGATGCCGGGGCCCAGCAACATGGCCACCGACTCCGAACGGGTCTCCTCACCGAGGGCTACGCCGACCTCACCGACGAGCTCGGTGTCCCAGGTCGAGGCGAGTCCGGCGGCGGTGGGGAAGCAGGTGGCGGGCACGGAGTTGTACAGGTCGATGATGCCGGCCGAGTTGACCTTCCGCAGGCCGTGGGGGCCGTCGGTGACCATGTAGCCGTCGATGCCCAGGCGTTCGATGGACTGCAGGTGCCAGGCGTCACCCCCGGAGCACAGCGAGGCCTTCTCCTCGAGGGTGAGCTGGGAGACGAGGTCGGGGATCTGGTCGATGGTGATGGACATTGATGATCACTCCTTGGTGGTGTTGTTGAGGGGTTCGGGGGTCGGCAGCGACCAGGCTCGCTTCGTCTCCGCGAGGTCGCGGGCGAGAGCCTCGGCCATGTCGAACCCGGGATCGAGCAGCCACTGCACCTGGTAGCCGTCCATAAGGGCGGTGAACCGGTGGGCGATGTGGTTGCAGGGGGTGTCGGGGTGGATCCTCCCGGCCTGTCGCTCGCGCTCGAGGCGGGTGGTCACCGAGGTGAGGATGCGGTCGTAGTGGTGCAGCATCCAGGCGTGGCCGGGGTGTTTGGTGTCGACGGCCTCCGCGGTGAGGGTGGAGAAGAGACGGACCAGATTGCGTCGTCCGGAGTTGATGCCGGCCAGCACGACCAGCTCGTCCAGGCAGGCCCACGGCGACCCGGGGTTCTCGGCGTCGGGGAAGGTGTCCATCTCGTCGCGGTACTCGAGGATCGCGCCGAGCAGGGCTCGCTTGCTGGGGAAGTGGTGGGCCAGTCCGGTGGGGGACAGGCCCGCTGCCTCGGCTATCTGGGTCATGGGTGTCGCCTCGAACCCCTGCTTGCCGATGAGTTCGGTGCCGGCGGCGATGATGCGTCGGCGCACGTCGGCGGAGTCCGAACCCCGGGGCCGCCCGGGGCGACGGCGTGTCGTCTGGTTGGCTGCGGGAGTCATCACTTCACCGATTTTATGAACATCGTTGCGACCGCGCCGATGAGAGCGACGACGGCTGCAGCGCCGAGCAGGGGCACGAAATTGGTCCCGTGGCCGACGGTGGCGAGCAGCCAGCTGCCCAGTGCCGGGGCCAGGGACTGGGGCAGGGCGTTGGCCATGTTCATGACTCCGAGGTCCTTGCCGTTGTTGATGCGGTCGGGCAGCACGTCGAAGATGAGGGCGAGGTCGACGGAGATGTAGGCGCCGTAGGCCAGGCCCATGACGGCCTCGCAGACGTAGAAGAAGGCCACCGAGTTGGCGTGGATGAGCAGGTAGGTGCCGAGGGCGAAGAGCACGATCGAGATGGCGACGAGGAACTTGCGCCGTCCGGTGCGGTCGGACAGCCACCCGGCGGCCAGACCGGCCACCATCGAGACGACCGTGTAGATCGTCACACCGGTGGCGACGGCTGCGGTGGCGGGGCCCTTGGCCAGTCCGAGATGGCGGGTCATGTAGAGCAGGCGGAAGGTGATGAAGAGGTAGGAGGCCAGGATGATCATGAACCGGCCGATCCATGCCAGACCGAAGTCGGGGTAGCGCACCGGGTTGGTCCAGAAGGAGCCGAAGAACTCCTTCCAGTTGAAGGGGTACTTGTTCTCCTTGAGGACCGGTTCCGGCAGGGTCAGGGCGTAGACGGTCATCCCGACCAGGCCGACCAGGCTGGGGACGAGGAAGAGCAGCAGCATGTTGTTGGTGAACCAGGAGCCCATCCAGGTCGCGACCATGATGCCGACGTTCTGGGCGACGCCGACCAGACCGGAGGTCTTGCCGTACTGGTCCTCACCGAGCTGGTCGGAGAGGGAGGCGGTGTAGGCGGCGAATCCGACGTTGGCGCAGGACTGGCCGAGGAACCATCCGATCGCCAGGACGACGGTGTTGGTGCCCGCGGCAACGATGAGCAGGGACAGCAGCAGGCCGAGGCTGCCTCCGATGATCCAGGGACGACGGCGTCCCCAGCGGCTCGTGGTGCGGTCCGAGAGGCGTCCGCCGAGGACGTTGAAGATGAGTGCGGCGAGAGCTCCCCAGGGCAGGATCTTTCCCATCATGGAGGCCTGCTGGACGGGGTCGGAGGTGAGGGTGGTGACCTTGAGTTGCATGCTCACCATGACCGGGGCGAGCAGCGCGGTGAACAGTCCGAACTGGCCGAGGAAGGCCGAGCCCACGAACCACCAGGGTCGTAGGCCGTCGGGCTTGATCCCGAGGTGGGGGATGGGCAGCTTCGGGCCGATGAGGTTGGGGCTGCCGGTGTCATCGATGGTCGGGTCGGGCGGGAACGCCTGAGGATCCATCGCTTGTGTCATCGTGTGACTCCTTCGTCAGTGGTGGCTTCATCGCCTCTCTGACATCACTATTAGTTAATAGCCTCTATTTTGCAAATAGGCTTGTGGGGCGCCTCATCAGCGGGTCTGGCGGGGTTCCGTTGGCCGGCGGGAGGTGCGCAGAGGGCAGCTGGGACGGGATGCGCCAGGTGCCTCCGGGGCAGGTTTCCGGGCTGATCGGGAGGAGGATCAGATGTGGGAACCAGTGGGATCGGGTGCGGTGGTGGTGGAGGCGGCGGGGCGTCGGTAGGCTGCATCGGACGTCGAGGGAGGGGAGTGCTCCTGATGGGTGGCGAGCATTGTGTGTCGGACGCCGAGTGGTGGCGCCAGGCCGTCGTCTACCAGATCTATCCACGCAGTTTCGCCGACGCGAACGGCGACGGCATCGGAGACCTCGCCGGGATCCGCTCGCGCATCGGGTACCTGGTGGAGCTGGGCGTCGACGCGGTGTGGATCAGTCCGTTCTACCCGTCCGGGCTCGCCGACGGCGGATACGACATCAGCGACCACTGCGACGTCGATGCGAGGATCGGCACCCTGGAGGAGTTCGACTCCCTTGTCTACGACCTCCACGCCGCGGGGATCAGGGTCATCATTGACATCGTCCCCAACCACACCAGCGACCAGCATCCGTGGTTCCGTGAGGCGCTCGCCAGCCCGCCCGGGTCGGCGGCGCGCGGGCGCTACCACTTCCTCGACGGACTCGGGCCGGACGGCAGCCTGCCTCCCAGCGACTGGAGGTCGATCTTCGGCGGGTCGACGTGGACACGGGTGCCGGACGGCCAGTGGTACCTGCACACCTTCGCCCCCGAACAGCCGGATCTCAACTGGGACGACGAGTCGGTGAGCGAGGGGTTCCTCGACATCCTCCGGTTCTGGGCCGATCGCGGGGTCGACGGGTTCCGGGTGGACGCCGCCAAGCTGCTGGTCAAGGACATGAGCCTACCGCTGCCCAGCCAGGCCGAGTTGGACGCCGAACCGCTGGCCGGTCCCCACCGTCTGGAGGACCGCGACGAGCTGTTCGAGGTGTACCGGCAGTGGCGTCGGTTGTTCAACTCCTACGACCCTCCGCGGGCGGCGGTGGCCGAGGCGGCCGTGCCCACGCAGTGCGTCCCGCGCTACGCGAGTGCCGAGACGCTCGGGCAGTCGTTCTTCTTCGACCTGCTGGACGCCGAGTACGACGCACCGACCTTCCGCCGCGTCATCGAGGAGTGCTCCGAGGTTGCTGGCATGTCGGGCTCCTCGGCGACATGGGTGCTCAACAACCACGACACCATTCGGTCGGCCTCGCGCTACGGGACGGTCTTCCCCGGGCTGGGGCCGAAGGGGGACCCGGTGGGCAAGTACGGCGGGGACTGGCTGCAGTCCGGTGGTGACCCGGTGCTGTGCGACGCGGCACGAGGGCTGCGCAGGGCGAGGGCGGCGACACTGCTCGTGCTCGCGCTGCCCGGCTCGGCGTACCTGTACCAGGGGGAGGAACTCGGGCTGCAGGAGGTTGCCGAGATCCCGGCGGACCGGCGTCAGGACCCGACCTTCTTCCGCCGCGGTGATGAGGAGGTGGGTCGGGACGGCTGCCGGGTGCCGCTGCCCTGGGAGCCGAGCGGACCGTCGTACGGCTTCGGGAGCGGGGGAGCGCACCTGCCCCAGCCGTTGTGGTTCGGCCACTACGCCGTCTCGGTGCAGGACAAGGACCCCGACTCGACGTTGAACCTCTACCGGGCCGTGCTGCGGCAGCGTCGTCGGATGGTCGCCGAGTGCGGAGAGGAGCCGGTCGATTGGGTCGCGACCGGCCGCGAGGACGTGCTGGCGCTGGTGCGTGGACCGTGGTTGGTGGTGTCGAACTTCGGCGAGGACGGGTACGTGCCTCCGGCCGGGGAGGTGGTCGTCTCCTCCGGACCGGTCGGTGACGAGGTGCCGGGGGAGACGACGGTGTGGCTGAGAGTGTGACGGTCTCGGCCATCCCTCACCCTTGGGGTTTCTCGTGTTGGTGGTGTGCCCCGGCAGGTTCGGGGCACACCACCATCGAGCTCTCACATTGCGCCGACGGCTTCGTACATGCGCCTGACGAGCGGCATGACGCGGCGCTCGCCGAAGGATGACTCGTTGGGACAGGGAATGTAGCCGAACGTGAGCCCGGTTGCCGGATCGGCGAAGGCGAGCGCGCCCCCCGCGCCATCGTGCCCGAAGGCCCACTGGCCGCCGAAGGGAAGCCAGTTGGCCGGCTTCTGGAAGATGATCCCGAACCCCGAGATGATGTCGAGGACGCGGTCGATGCCCCAGACCTGCTGACGGGACATCGTCGTGATGGTCTCCGCGCTGAGGAGAGCCGGTTTCCCGTCGACGCCGTCCATCGCCGAGGCGTACGCGCGGGCGAGTCCGCTGGCCGATCCCACCCCACCGCTGGAGCAGATTCCGGTGGCACGGATCTTCTCGACGTTGGTCGGGAAGGCGAGGGACTCACCACCGACATTGCTGGCGATGCCGCGCCAACTGGCCCGGTGACAGGGCTCGGACGGAGCAGGATTGGGAGTTGGCTGGAGCGGGACGTACCGCGCCTCCTGTGAGGCGGGGAGGCCGAAGAAGAAGTCGATGCCGTAGGGCTCCCGCAGGACGGAGTCGTAGACCTCCCTCAGTTCCTGTCCGGTCCAGCGGCGGACCAGCTCCTCCAGGGCGATGCCCACCGTTCTCTGGTGGTACCCGAAGGCAGTGCCGGGAACCCAGGACGGGGTGGTCTCGGCGAGCCGTTGGGCCGCCTTCCGGGTGTCGGCGTACTCGTCGACGCTGAACGGCGGTTCGACGCCGACGATTCCGGCCTGATGGGTGAAGAGCTGGCGAAGGGTGATCTGTTCCTTGCCCTTCGCCGCGAACTCCGGCCAGTACGTGCAGACCGTGTCGTCGAAGGAGAACATTCCCTCCTGGTACAGGTGCCCGATCACCAGCCCGGCAATGCCCTTGGAGACCGAGTAGACGCCCGTGACCGAGCGATCCGTCAAGTGGGGTCCGCCCCACAGGTTGACCACCTCGGAACCGTGCAGATACACGGCGACCTGTGCAGAGAAGTCGGGGTCGGCATCGAGGAAGTCCTGGAACAGGTTCTTGACGGCGACGAACCTGGGTGCGCAGACCCCTTGGGCGGGTGACGCGGTCCTGCGCGGAGCCGACTCCGGTGAGTCCTCGGAGTCCGTGGGACGGGAGCCGTCCGCCAACGGACGCAGCAGGTCACGTGCCTGGTCCATGGTCAGGGAGAGGGTGACCGTGGGGTTGTCCGTCGGCGCGAGTGGCTGGCCGGTCTCGGTCTCTCCACCGTCCTTCCCGGCAGCGGGGGCCACGCGCGTGCCACGGTTGCTGACCGATTCCAGGACGCCGACGGATGCGAGGGCGCGGATGGCCTCGCGGACCGGAGTGCGGCTCACTCCCAGTTTCGATGCCAGGGCCTCCTCAGGGATCCAGTCTCCCGGACGCAGCGTCCCGTTGGCGATGTCGTGCAGGATGTCCTCCTGCACCATGTTCCGGAGCTTCATCGATTCATCCCTTCATTGCTCAGGGTTGCTTCATGGATTGCTTCCACGTCTCGGATGTCACCCCAGAGGGCCGCCCTGATAATAACGTCCTCGGAACGACTCCTGACGAGCCCGTACACCATGCAGATGATCAATGCAGTAACGCCGATCAGGACCATGGGAACAGGCAGGGTGATGACAGAATTGAGAAAGACTGCGACATACGCGACAAGGCTTGTCGTGACGATCAAGTAATAACACCAGTTGGGCACGTGAAGGTGAGCCTCCTCCCACGAGTGGGGGTAAATCTTCGGCAGCCTGTAGTAGGCGAAGATCTGAAGAAATGTCGCACCGGACACGACGAGCATGAGTGAGGCGACGACCCGCTGTATCGAGAAGTCGAGGAGGACCGGAACGATGGCGACGACGTAGGCGAAGGTGAGAATCTTCCACGGGACACCGAACCGGTTCTCGGAGGCCAACGACTTGGGCAGCCAGCCGTCGCGGCAGGACTGGGCGATGGGGACCCAGTTGTTCGCCAGGGTCGAGTTCACCGACGTGGACAGTTCCAGCAGCGGGCCACCGATCATGAACAGGACGAAGAGGCTCGGGGTGAGGACGCGCTGGGCGACGTAGGTGAGGGGCTGACCCGCGACCTGCTCCAGGGGAAGGACGCCGGTGGCGACGATAGCAATCCCGCCGTAGACGAGGACGAGGATGGGCACGCAAAGGAAAATGGCACGCGGCACATCCCTACGGGCGTCCCGCGCGTTTCGGCCGTAATTCATGATGCACGAGTACCCGTTCGTGGAGTAGACGAACAGCATGATGGCCATGAAGACGCCCTTCGCGCCCCCGGAGAAGAAGGCTGGGTTGGAGAAGTTGAACACCGGATTCGAGATCTTGAAGGCTCCGCCGATTCCAAACATTGCGAGGGCGCAGAAGAGGATGACGACGAGCGCCTTCTGTGTCTTGGCCATGACGTTGATGCCGAACAGATTGATGATGAAGAAGATGGTGACGAAGACCGAGCCGAAGGCGACGGAGTTCAGTTGTGGCCACAGCGAATGTGCGTACATCCCCATGGCGACACCGTAGACGGATCCGTTGATGACCTGTGGCAGGAATGCCAGTGCATACATTCCCGCAAGCTTCTTTCCGCCCATGCCCGCAACAATGGAGTAGAAGCCGCCCTGGATCCGCAGGGCGGAGGTGATGAAGGGGATGGGGCAGATCATGGCGAAGCCCCAGAACACGGCCAGGACGTATGTGAACCATGCGGACTGTCCAGTGAGAAGGATCGCCGGCCCGATCAGTGTGATCAGCCCCGACCCGACGGCCTGTCCGATTCCGATCGCGGTCAGGTCACTGAGACGGAGTCTCCCTGGTTCTGGCTCCGCTTCCATGCGGTCGACCTCAACTGCCATCGCACACGCTCCTCGTTGAGATGATGTCTGCAGTTGGACAAAGTGTATCCAAGGGGTATGCAGAGTCAACACCCATGAAGGCGGCGACTGCCGGGTGTGGCTGAGGCCGTGGATCCTGGGGCTGTCGGGCCGATCGATCATCTGGTGGCCGGGCGAGCTGCTGGCACATGTTTGGATGTGGGAACGTCGCGAAGGGCGGCGATGCATACAATATGTTCGTAAATGGCGACTTGAACGTCGTGGGCTCCCGAGGCGTCGGAAATCGGGTCGGTGGCTTACCCAAGCGACGTCGGCCTCCGGATCGCGCCCGTGCAATCGGCCGGAACATGGCAGTGACCGGGGAGAGCCTGCGACGCGACGCGGTTGCGGGTATGAGGTGTTGCCGCGGTTCCCGGGCGCCAGACCACGTGAAGCGGTGACGGGTCACTGCCCGGGGTTCTGCGCGGCCTCCAACTCCTCCGGATCGACGAACCCGTCCACCGACACGGCGTCAAGGTAGCGCAGGCCGTCGAAGGAGAGTTCCTTGACGTTCTGCGGGTCTCCCTCGGCTCCCAGGCCCGAGGCGGCGAACCGGTCGACGATGAGGGCGATGGCGCCGTCGCCGGTGACGTTGGTGGCCGTTCCGAAGGAGTCCATGGCGATGTAGGTCGCGATCATGAGGCCGACCTGGGCATCGTTGAAGCCCAGCATCGACGAGAGCAGACCGGTGGCGGCCATGATCGCTCCCCCCGGGACCCCCGGGGCGGCAATCATGGTGATGCCGAGCATGAAGATGAACCCGATCCAGCGTCCCGGGGAGGCATCCAGTCCCTGGGTGAGGACGATGGCGAAGGCGAAGGAGAAGATCTTGGAGGTCGACCCAGCCAGGTGAATCGTCGCGCACAGCGGCACCGTGAAGGAGGCGACGGTGTCCGACACCCCGTTCTTTCGGGCCTGTCGGAGGGTCACCGGAATGGTCGCCGCCGATGAGGAGGTGCCCAGCGCGGCCAGATAGGCGGGCATCATCGTCCCGAGCGCCTTGAGCGGGTTGCGATGCGCAATGGCTCCCGCGACGGTGTACTGCAGGCCCAGGATGACGACCTCCAGCGCCAGCACCAGTACGACGACCTGCAGCAGCGTGCTCATGACGCTCCACGCCTCACCGGTGTAGGTGAGGTTGAGGAAGATGCCGAAGATGTGCAGGGGCAGCAGGGGAACGATGATTTTCTCGATGACCAGGGTGATGATGGCGCGGAACTCGATGAATCCCTTGCGCAGCACGCCGCGCGGAATGAGGGACAGACCAATGCCCAAGATGAATGACAGAATCAGCGCCGTCATGACCTCCAGCGGTGCCGGGATCTTGATGGTGAAGAAACTCGTCAGGGCGCTGCCGGGCTTGTGCACCGTCGACAGCCTTGAACCCGCCAGCAGGGGGCGCAGTACTCCTGCACAGGCTGCATAGGTGATGAGTCCGGAAAGGATTGTCGAGGTGTAGGCGATGGCTGCGGTGATGCCGAGCCACTTGCCGGCTCCACGTCCCAGGTCGGCGATCGCCGGCGTCACCAGGCCAATGATGATGAGAGGAATGGCGAAGGTCAGGAACTGGCTGAACAGGTCCGAGAAGGTTGCGAAGACGCGCCCCAGATTTCGCGGGATGAGCGGCCGACCGCCGACGTGAATCGATCCCAGCACGAGAGCCAGGACAATTGCCACGATCACCCAGAGCAGGATTCCTCCCCGGGCCAGGACTGATCGGAACTTTGACATGGACGAGCCTTTCGTCGGGGGACGAGTCGGTTTGCGCAGTCGGAACCCGTCTCGGGACAACATAGGGGCATAACGATCAAACGACCGTCATGTGAGACAGCTGGCTCACATGGGGAACTGAGGGCTCGTGGGGTCCGTCACCGTGACGCCGGTGGATCAGGCGCTCGTCGTGACCTCCACACCGGCCTGCCTCATCGCCGAGACGGCCGCGTCACCCAGCTCGGGGCTGACCGGCTCGCTGAGATCGGTGAGGCACCTGGTGGCGAAGCCCAGTCGCACGGCGTCCAGGGCGGTGTCCTTGACGCAGTGGGACAGGGCCAGCCCGACCACGTCGACGGCCGTTATCCCCGCGTCCCGCAGGAGCTGTTCCAGCCCGACGTCGTCCTCCGTGGTCCCCTCGAAACCCGAGTACGCGGCTGCGTACTGGCCCTTTCTCACCCGGGCGTCAACCAGGACGTCAGCGAGCAGCGGGTGGATCTGCGCCTCGTCGGAACCGGCGACGCCGTGCGGCGGCCAGGTGTCGACGAAGTCGGGGGTGGGGGAGAAGTGGGAGCCCGGGGCGATGTGCCAGTCCTGGGTCGTCACCACCATGTCGTATCGGTCGCGGCTGGTCCCCAGGTACGCGGCGATGCGGCGGGCGCAGTCGTTGCCGCCCTCGACGGGCAGCGCCCCGCCCTCGCAGAAGGTGGGCTGGACGTCGACGACGATGAGGGCACGGCGCGACCGGGAACCGGTGACGGGACTGGAGGATGTCATGTCCGTATCCTTGCACCGGCGCCGGGGTGTCGTGGGCCACCGGTAGCCTGAGGGACATGGCAGTGAGCACATACGTGGCGGCCCCCGACCGCTACGACACCATGGAGTATCGACGTTGCGGGACCAGCGGTTTGCTGCTGCCTGCCATCTCCCTGGGCCTGTGGCACAACTTCGGAGACCTTCACCCAGGGTCTACCCAGCGTGCCGTGCTGCGTCGTGCCTTCGACCGTGGCATCACCCACTTCGATCTCGCCAACAACTACGGTCCGCCCTACGGTCAGGCGGAGATCAACTTCGGCCGCATCTTGGCCACCGACTTCAAGCCCTACCGTGACGAGCTCATCATCAGTTCCAAGGCCGGTTACGACATGTGGCCTGGCCCCTACGGGCAGGGAGGCGGCTCCCGCAAGTACCTCATCGCCTCCTGCGACCAGTCCCTCAGGCGCTTGGGCCTGGACTACGTCGACATCTTCTACTCCCACCGCTTCGACCCGGGCACCCCGCTCGAGGAGACCATGGGATCCCTCGACCGGATCGTCCGCTCCGGACGCGCCCTCTACGTCGGCATCTCCTCCTACGATCCGGAGCAGACCGAGAAGGCAGCCGCCATCGCCCGCGACCTCGGCACCCCGCTTCTCATCCACCAGCCGCGCTACAACATGTTTGACCGCTGGATTGAGGATGGTCTCGTCGACACCTGTGAGCAGGAGGGGATGGGCATCATCTGCTTCTCCCCGTTGGCCCAGGGAATCCTCACCGACAAGTACCTCAGAGGCGTTCCGGCCCAGTCCCGGGCTGGCATGGGCGCGGTTTCCCTGCGTCCCGAGCAGATCGACGACGCCACCCGCGCCGCCGTCTCGGCCCTCAACGCGATCGCCAAGGACCGCGACCAAACCCTCGCCCAGATGGCTCTGTCGTGGATCCTGCGGGATTCCCGCATCACCAGCGTCCTCGTCGGTGCCTCCTCGGTGCCGCAACTGGACTCCGACCTTGACGCGCTGGGAGCGACACCGTTCACCGACGACGAGAGGGTGAACATCGAGTCGGTGCTCGCTGATCACGCCTGCTGAGACAACTTCAGCCCGGGTCGTGCTACACTCCTAGCGACGCCCTTTAATGGCGATCCCGTGAGGTCGCGAAGGTCGTGCCAACAGGCGGCTGCGCATGTGCGCGTCGCCCGGTGTGCTCCACCCTCGCACCCGCGGTGTCCAGCGGTAGGAGCCTGTTATGCAACTCACCCAGTCATCCGGCCAAGTCACCGTTCTCGACTCCAAGGCTTTGGAGCGGGCGCTGACGAGAATCTGTTACGAAATCGTCGAGCGCAATGAGGGGCTCGACCAGTTGGTCATCGTCGGTATTCGCACCCGTGGCGCATACCTGGCGCAGCGAATGGCCGCCAAGCTGTCCTCCCTGAGCGATGTGGATGTTCCCGTCAGCGAGCTGGACATCACCTTGTACCGGGACGACCTTGATCCCAATGAGCACCGCGAGCGCCCGCAGAACCCGGTGCTCTCCGGCAACAACGTCCCGAGGGACCTGGCCGGCAAGACGGTCGTCCTCGTCGACGACGTCCTCTTCACCGGTCGCACCGTGCGGGCTGCCCTTGACGCCCTGCTCGACACTGGCCGTCCCGACCGCATCCTGCTGGCTGTCATGGTTGATCGCGGTCACCGCGAGCTGCCGGTCCGTGCCGATTTCGTCGGGAAGAACATCCCCACCTCTCTGGGCGAGGCTGTTGACGTCCGCGTCACCGAAGTCGATGGCGAGGACGCCGTCACCATTCGAAAGGTGGCATCCCGATGAGTGCTGAGGTCGTTGACGAGTTCGACGTCGACTACTCCGGACGTCACTTCCTGTCCGTGGAGGACATGTCCAATGACGACGTCATGAAGATCATCGATCGCGGACGTCAGTTCAAGGCCGGCGAGGCCCCGCACGTCGGGCCTGGGCACGTTGCCATCAACATGTTCTTCGAGAACTCCACCCGAACCATGACGAGCTTCCAGATGGCCGAGCACCGCCTGGGTATGAAGGTCCTCGACTTTGATCCGGGACACTCCAGCGTCACCAAGGGGGAAAGTCTCTACGACTCGGTGCGCACGGTCGACGCCATCGGTGCCGAGGTGGCCGTCATCCGCCACTCCACCAACCATTACTACGACTACCTGTTGTCGACCGGGATGCTCGGTCTGTCGGTCGTCAATGGTGGCGACGGTTCCGGCCAGCACCCCAGCCAGTGCATGCTCGATCTCATGACCATCGCCGAGGAGTTCGGTCACGTCGATGGCCTGACGGTCGCCATCAGTGGGGACATCGCCCACTCGCGAGTGGCTCGTTCCGATGCCCAGATCCTTGCCCGTCTTGGTGCCAATGTCGTCTTCACCGGCCCGCGCGAGTGGATGGACCACGACGTCACCAGGCTTGGCACGATGGCCACCCTCGACGAGATCATCTCCGACGTCGACGTCACCATGATGCTGCGAGTCCAGCACGAGAGGTTCGACGCCGGCCCAGACTTCTCCGCCACCGACTACCTGCAGGCCTTCGGACTCACCGACGAACGGGCGAAGCGGATGAAGCCGAACGCGATCATCATGCACCCGGCTCCGGTGAACCGAGGATGTGAGATCTCCGGTCACCTCGTGGAGGCCCCCTCGTCTCGTATCTTTGAGCAGATGGGGAACGGAGTCATGGTGCGAATGGCCATTCTGGAACAGGTGCTGCAGGCCAGGGAGACGAAGTGAGCCGAAGGGTCCTCCTCACCGGGTTGACCATGCTGGAGGGAGCCACCCCGGTTCCCTCCCAGCTCCTCGTCCACGATGACCGAATTGAAGCCATTTCACGAGGTCGTCGCAATGCCCTCGACGGAGCCGACGCCGAGGTCATCGACCTGGGCGGGGCTCTCGTGACTCCCGGCATGGTGGACCTGCACGTCCATCTGCGCGAGCCGGGACAGGAGCACAAGGAGACCATTGCCTCGGGCACTGCCGCCGCAGCCCGCGGCGGGTGGACGACGATCTGCGCGATGCCGAACACCGTGCCCGACCCGCACACCACTGAGCTCATGGCCGACCTCAAGCGCAGGATCAAGGAGTCAGCGATGGTGCGAGTGCGGCCCATCGCTCCCATCACCGTCGGGCTGACGAGTACCGATCTGGTCGACGTCGATGCCCTGACCCAGGCCGGGGCCGTGGCCTTCTCCAATGATGGCAAGGGCGTCCAGCTGGCCGGAACGATGTACGACGCCATGCGCGCTGCCGCCGCGGCGGACCGTCCCATCGCTGCCCATGCCGAGGACGAGTCCCTGGTGCGTGGCGGGGTCATCAATGACGGACGCCGGGCCCGCGAACTCGACCTGCCGCCCATGACCCGTCTCACCGAGACCGTCCAGGTGGCCCGAGACGTCATGATCGCAGAAGCCACCGGGGCCCACTACCACCTGTGCCATGCCTCGACCAGGCAGTCGATTCGCACCCTGCGTCGTGGCCGGGAGGACGGTGCGCGGGTCACCGGCGAGGCAGCACCCCATCACCTGCTGCTGGCTGACGAGGACATTCCTGGCGACGACGGGTTCTACAAGATGAATCCACCGCTGCGCACTCGGGATGACGTCGACGCCATGGTCGAGGGGCTGTGTGACGGCACCTTGACCTGCATCGCCACGGACAATGCCCCGCACGCCGGCGCTGAGAAGGACTGTTCCTTCCGCAATGCCGCCTTCGGGGTCATCACGAATGAGCACACCTTCGCCCTGCTGTACACGAACTTCGTGCTGAACCGTCGATTCCGCCTGGACCAGTTGGTCGACTGGCTCACCGTTGGGCCTGCGGACACGTTCGGGCTGGCCGATGCCGGACGACTGCGAGTGGGTGGACCGGCCGATCTGGCCGCCTTCGACCTGCAGACCCAGACGACGATCATCCCCGAGGAGGGTGCCGGCATGGGACGCAACACCCCATTTGCCGGTCGTCCCGTCCTCGGTGACTGCGTGCTGACGATGGTCGGTGGCCGGACGGTGCACCGTCGAGGACAGCAGATCGGCAAGACTGATGACCACGAGATGGGAGACCCGCGATGAGCAGACGCACCCTGTTGTTAGCCGATGGGACGAGTTACGAGGGGGAGGCCTTCGGGGCTGACCTCGAGGTGAGGGCCGAGGTCGTTTTCACCACTGGGATGACCGGTTATCAGGAGACCCTCACCGACCAGTCCTACAACGGACAGATCGTCACCTTCACCTACCCCCTCATCGGAAACTGCGGCATCAACCGCGACGACATGGAGTCCCTCTTCCCGACGACTGCCGGGGTCATCTGCCGAGAGGTGCCGCGACTGGCCAGCAACTGGCGCAACCGACGCAGCCTCGACGAGTTCCTCACCACCCATGGCATTCCAGGCCTGGCTGGTATCGACACTCGTGCCCTGGTGCGACGACTGCGTAACGAGGGGGTCATGAAGGGGGTCCTGCTGGGCCCGGGCGCCGATCTCGACGCCGAGCTGGAGAAACTGCGCGACACCCAGCTTCCCACCGACCAGATCGCCCAGGTTTCCACCCGCACCGCCTATCCGTCGCCCCTGGGTGGACGCAGTGTGGTGCTCCTCGACTTCGGCCTCAAGCACTCCATCCTGCGCGAGCTCGGCAAGCGGGGATGCGCCGTCACCGTGGTGCCCTGGAACATCTCGGCCGACCGGGTGCGTGCCCTGGCCCCGGACGGCATCATGTTGTCTAACGGCCCCGGCGACCCGAAGTCGATCCCACAGGTCCAGGACGTGGTGCGTGAGCTCCAGGAGGACTATCCGGTCTTCGGTATCTGTATGGGCCACCAGATCTTCGCCCTGGCCAACGGAGCCGACACCTACAAGTTGTCCTTCGGACACCGTGGTTTCAACCACCCGGTGCGTGAACTGTCCACCGGACGGATCGACTTCACCAGCCAGAACCACGGATACGCCGTCGATCCCGACTCAGTGGCCGGGACGGAGTTGGAGATCACCCACATCGAGATCAATGACGAGACGGTCATGGGTGTGCGTCACACCCGTCTCGGGTCCTTCTCGGTGCAGTACCACCCCGACGCGGCCGCCGGGCCGCACGACGCAGCCCACGTCTTCGACGACTTCGTGGCACTCATGGACGCCAATCACTCTGGAGGCCAGAACTGATGCCCCGCCGCACCGACCTGCATCGCATCCTCGTCATCGGATCCGGTCCGATCATCATCGGTCAGGCCGCCGAGTTCGACTACGCCGGCACCCAGGCCTGTCTGGCCCTCAAGGAGGAGGGGTACGAGGTCATCCTCGTCAACTCCAACCCAGCCACGATCATGACCGACCGCGACATCGCCGACAAGGTCTACATCGAGC
This sequence comes from Cutibacterium sp. LaCa_255, assembly GCF_057458005.1. NCBI lineage: Bacteria > Bacillati > Actinomycetota > Actinomycetes > Propionibacteriales > Propionibacteriaceae > Cutibacterium > Cutibacterium sp. LaCa_255. The sequence continues at coordinate 1,137,558 of NZ_CP190956.1, forward strand.
CGATCACCCTGGAATTCGTCTCCTCAATCCTGCGCCGGGAACGTCCCGACGCCATCGTCCCCACCCTGGGCGGCCAGACTGGTCTCAACATGGCCACCGAATTGGCTAAGTCCGGGATCCTCGACGAGTTGGGCATCGAACTGCTGGGAACCAAGCTCTCCGCCATTGAGAAGGCGGAGGACCGTGACCTGTTCAAGCAGCTCATGGACGAGCTGAGCCAGCCGGTGCCGGCTTCCGAGATCGTCCACACCGTCGACGAGGCGGTTGAGGTGGGTAACACCATCGGTTACCCGCTCATCGTCCGTCCCGCTTACACCCTCGGCGGTACCGGCGGCGGTATCTGCCATGACGAGGCCGAACTGGTTCGCATCGTCGGGAAGGGTCTGGAACTCTCCCCGGTCACCGAGTGCTTGGTCGAGCAGTCGATCGCCGGGTACAAGGAGATCGAGTACGAGATGATGCGCGACGGCGCCGACAACACCATGGTCGTCTGCACCATGGAGAATTTCGACCCGGTTGGTGTCCACACCGGAGACTCCATCGTCTTCGCCCCCACCCAGACTCTCACCGACGTCGAGCACGAGATGTTGCGCGACGCGTCGATCGAGATAGTCCGGGCGCTGGGCATCGAGGGAGGCTGTAACGTCCAGCTCGCCCTGGACCCGGAGTCTTTCCAGTACTACGTCATCGAGGTCAACCCGCGAGTCTCGAGATCCTCGGCCCTGGCTTCCAAAGCCACTGGCTACCCGATTGCCAAGATCGCTGCGAAGATTGCCGTCGGTATGACCCTCGACGAGATCCGCAATCCGGTCACCGGGACGACCTGGTCGATGTTCGAGCCCATGCTCGACTACGTCGTCGCCAAGATTCCGCGCTGGCCCTTCGACAAGTTCGCCCGGGCTGATCGTCGTCTCGGCACTCAGATGAAGGCCACCGGCGAGGTCATGGCTCTGGGGCGCACCATCGAGGAATCCCTGCTCAAGGCAGTGCGCTCCCTGGAGATCGGCGTCGACCACATTGCTCTGCGTGATGTCGCGGACCTACCTGACGACATCCTCGAGGAACGCCTGCTGCACGCCCGTGACGACCGTCTCTTCTGCTTGGCCGAGGCGATCCGCCGCGGTCGCACTGTGCACGAACTCCACGAGCAGACCAAGATCGACGTCTTCTTCCTCGACAAGATCGCCCACATCCTCGAGATCGAGGAGAGGCTGCGGGCCTGCCCTGATGATCCGGAGACTCTCTGGATCGCCAAGCGCAACGGCTTCTCCGATCCGGCCATTGCCCACTTCTGGGGAAGGACCGCCGATGAGGTACGCAACCGTCGAGTCGAGACCGGTATCAAGCCGGTCTACAAGATGGTCGACACCTGCGCCGGCGAGTTCGACTCCTCGACCCCGTACTTCTACTCGACCTACGAGATGGAGAACGAGTCGGTGAAGTCGAATCGCCCCAGCATCCTGGTGCTGGGTTCCGGGCCGATCCGCATTGGTCAGGGCATCGAGTTCGACTACGCCACCGTGCACTCGGTCAAGGCCATCCAGGCCGCCGGGTATGAGGCGATCATCATGAACTCCAACCCGGAGACGGTGTCCACCGACTTCTCCATCTCCGACAAGCTGTACTTCGAGCCTCTTACCATTGAGGACGTCATGAACGTCATCGACCTCGAGCAGCCGGAGGGGGTCATCGTCCAGTTCGGTGGCCAGACGGCCATCAATCTTGCGGGCCCGCTGGAGGCTGCCGGGGTGCCGATTCTGGGCACCCAGCTTGCCGACCTCGACCGCGCCGAGGACCGTGAGGGATTCGAGTCCCTGCTTGCGGAGCTGGGGATCCCACAGGCTCCTGGTGGTACCGCCCGGTCCACCGAGGAGGCTCTGGTGGTCGCCGAGGAGCTCGGGTACCCGGTACTGGTGCGTCCTTCCTACGTCATTGGTGGTCGCGCCATGGCCATCGTGACGAGCGCCGAGGAGCTCAGGCGGTACATGCGCGACGCCGTCCACGCCAGCCCCGACAAGCCGGTGCTGGTGGACCGTTACCTCAACGGTCTTGAGTGCGAGGTCGATGCCATCTGTGACGGCACCGACGTCCTCATCCCCGGCATCATGGAGCACATCGAGCGTGCGGGCGTACACTCCGGAGACTCGATGGCCGTCTACCCGCCGCAGCGGATGGGCCAGCGGGTCACAGATCGCATCGTCGAGGTGACGACGGAGCTGGCCCTGGGACTGAACACCAAGGGCATCCTCAACATCCAGTTCGTCATCGCCAAGGACCCCTCGAGCGGTGCGGACACGGTCTACGTCATCGAGGCCAACCCTCGTGCCTCGCGCACCGTTCCCTTCCTGTCCAAGGTCACCGGGGTGTCGATGGCCGAGGTGGCCACCCGGATCATCCTCGGGGAGAAGCTCTCGGACCTCGATCTGCAACCTGGACTGCTGCCGGTCTCCACGCGCATCCACGTCAAGTCTCCGGTGTTCAGCTTCTCCAAGCTCGACCTGGTCGACTCCCACCTGGGACCGGAGATGAAGTCGACCGGTGAGGTCATGGGTTCTGACGACACCGTCGAGAAGGCGTTGTACAAGGTCTTCGAGGCCGCAAGTCTGCACGTCCCCGAATACGGCAAGATCCTCATCACGGTGGCCGACGACGCCAAACCCGAGGCTCTCACCCTGGCCCGTCGCTTCGACCGGATTGGATTCCAGCTCGTCGGCACCAAGGGCACCGCGCGGTTCTTCGACGAGGGTGGCCTGAGGATCGACGTGGCCGAGAAGATCGGGTCGGGGGAGGCTGGTTCCACCGAGTCCGTCCTCGACCTCATCAGTCGCAACGGCTGTGACGCCGTCATCAACGTCATGGGCAACGGCCAGGGCACCATCATCGACGGAAAGCAGATCCGTCGTGAGGCCATCGCCCGGGGCATCCCGCTGTTCACCTCCCTCGATACCGCCGCAGCGATCTGCCGGGTGATGGAGTCGCGAGCCTTCTCGACGGAGTCGATCTGATGAGCGGGGCCACGGGGCAGCGTCCGGCCCCTCAGATGATGGAACTGACCGATCGCCAGGAGATTGCCCGCGGGGTGTACTCGGTGCGGCTCATCCCTGACGGGCCGATGCCGAGGGCCGTCCCGGGAACCTTCCTCGACCTGCTGCCCGGTGGGTTGCACGTGCTGCGTCGGCCACTGTCCATAGCTGACGCGGACGAGGAGGGATACACCCTCATCTTCAGGGTGGTCGGACGGGGAACCGACGAGCTGTCGCGGGTGCCTCTCGGGGCAAGGATGGATGTCCTCGGCCCGCTGGGACACGGATTTGCCCTCGACTCCGTGCAGTCTGGACAACGGGCCCTGCTCGTTGGTGGAGGTGTGGGCATCCCGCCGCTGTACCTGCTCGGTCGTCGCCTCGTGGAGCGTGGCGTCCAGGTGCAGTTCCGACTGGGATTCCGGGGCCGCAACGACATCTTCTGGGCTGATGAATTCTCCCAGCTGGGCGAGGTGCTCATCTCCACCGATGACGGGTCGGTGGGGACGAGGGGGACCGTCGCCCAGATCGCCGAGACTGACGCAGCGCGACGGTTCATCCCCGACATCGTGCAAGCCTGTGGGCCCATCCCGATGCTGAAGTGGGTGAAGTCGGCCCTGGCTCCGACGGTGCGCACTCAGCTCTCCCTGGAGGAGAGGATGGCCTGCGCGGTGGGTGCCTGCTACGCCTGTGTCATCGGGGACGCAGGGGACCCCGATCATCAGTTCCGGGTGTGTTACGACGGCCCGGTGTTCGAGGCCGAGGAGGTCGTGCTGTGAACAGGTTGGCCGTCTCGCTGCCGGGCTTGGAGCTCAAGAATCCGATCATGCCCGCCAGCGGGTGTTTTGGCTTCGGTTCCGAGTATGCCCAGTACTACGACCTGTCAGTGCTGGGATCGATCATGATCAAGGCGACCACCGTTGAGCCGCGTCCCGGCAATCCGGTTCCTCGGGTCGCCGAGACCCCCGGCGGGATGCTCAATGCCATCGGTCTGCAGAATCCGGGTCTCGACGTCGTCATGGCCGAGAAGCTGCCGTGGCTGGCCGAGCGCTTCCCGGACCTGCCGATCATTGCCAATGTCGCCGGGTACACTACCGAGGACTACGTCACGGTTTCTGAGGTCATCTCGACCGCTCCGAACGTGGCAGCCCTGGAGATCAACATCTCCTGCCCCAACGTCAAGCGCGGAGGAATCACCTTCGGCACCAATGCGACCGCCGCCCACGACCTGACGAAAGCCGTCGTCGCGGCCGCCAACGTGCCGGTTTACGTCAAACTGTCTCCCAACGTCACTGACATCACTGAGATCGCCAGAGCGGTCGCTGACGCCGGGGCCGACGGCCTGACCCTCATCAACACCCTCACCGGGATGAGGATCAACCTGGGATGGCGAAAACCCGTCATCGCCAACGGCACGGGCGGGCTCTCCGGGCCAGCCGTCCTTCCCATCGCAGTGCGCATGATCGACGCCGTCACCCGGGTTGTCGACATCCCGGTCATCGGGATGGGTGGGGTGATGACCAGCGCCGATGTCCTGGAACTCATGATGGCTGGGGCCTCGGCGGTCGCCGTCGGTACCGCCAACTTCACCGATCCGGTGGCATGTCCCAAGATCATCGACGGCCTTGAGCCGCTCATGGACGACCTGCACATCCCCAGCCTCGAGGACCTCCGCACCGAGGTCCGTCGGTCTCGCTGATCATCGACCACCATCAAGGAGTACACATGGACACCAGCCGTCCGATCATCGCCCTCGACCTTCCCGGCGCCGAGGCTGCCCTCGACTTCGTCGCGAAGTTCGACGAGAGCCTCTTCGTCAAGGTGGGGATGGAACTGTTCTACGCGGCAGGTCCGAGTGTCATCACCAGCCTCAAGGATGCCGGGCACGATGTTTTCTGCGACCTCAAACTCCACGACATCCCCAACACCGTCAAGGGCGCGGCCGTAAGCCTGTCCCGGCTGGGAGCAGATCTGCTGACCGTCCACGCTGCGGGCGGAAAGGCCATGATGGAGGCAGCTCTGGAGGGCCTCGGGGATGCGGCCGAGACCACTCGTGTCATCGCCATCACCCAGCTCACCTCGACCTCCCCAGAAGCGCTCAAGACCGAGCAGCTCATCGAGGTGCCGCTGGCCGAATCGGTGCGTAACTACGCCAAACTTGCCCAGTCGGCCGGTCTGGCCGGTGTCGTCTGCTCGGCCCATGAGGCCGCCGACATCGCCTCGGTGACGGGTCCGGACTTCCTGCGTGTCACCCCCGGTATCCGTCCGGCAGGCGCCGCAGTGGGGGACCAGTCCCGGGTTGCCACCCCTGGCAACGCCGCCTCGATGGGCTCCTCGGCCATCGTGGTGGGCCGTCCCATCACCAAGGCCGACGACCCGGTCGCGGCCTATCACGCCATCCGCGACGAATGGAATGCCGGACGCACGGCAGCCTGACGACAACACCACCTGGAGGAAGACCGTCATGACCGTCACCAACAAGGAGATCGCCCAGCAATTCGCCGAGCGTCTGCTCGACATCGAAGCTGTCTCGCTGTCCCCGGATGCCCCGTTCACCTGGGCCTCCGGCCTGCACTCACCGATCTACTGCGACAACCGCGTTACCCTCTCGGACCCACAGATCCGTGACCTCATCGCCTCGGGCCTGGCTGATCTGGTGCGCGCGAATTTCGATCAGGTCGACGTCGTCGCCGGGACCGCCACTGCTGGCATCGCCCACGCCGCGCTGGCTGCCGATCGTCTCGGAGCCCCGATGGCCTATGTCCGTTCCGCCCCTAAGGACCACGGACGCGGCAACCAGATCGAAGGACGCATCCCGGCCGGCTCCAAGGTCGTCATGGTCGAGGACCTCATCTCCACCGGCGGCTCGGTGCTCAAGGCTGCTCAGGCCGTCGAGCGAGAGGGATCGACGGTGGTCGGCGTCCTCGCCCTGTTCTCCTACCAGTTGGAGAAGGGGCATCGTGCGTTTGAGGAGGCCGGCCTGCCGCTGTACACGTTGTCGAACTACCCGACCCTCATCGAAGTGGCAGCGGAGTCCGGACGCATCACCCCGGAGCAGCTGGCCACCCTGCAGACCTGGTCCTCAGATCCGCAGGCCTGGTCCGACTCCCACTGATTCCTTTCATGTGAGCCTGTCCAGGCTGGCCTCATCGGCTCACATCGATGCCGAGAACCGGCTGGTGAGACATATTCGTGGCCTCCTCACATGGCGGGGCCATGAGCTCGTTCCTGGGGAAAGCGATCAGAGGTAGCGGCGTGCTACCTCGACGGTCTCACCAACATATCCGCCGCCGAAGAGGAAGCAGTGGACGATGAGCATGTGGAGCTGGTGCAGCCCAACTCGCTCCTGCCAACCGTCGGCCAGTGGGGACTCCTCGTCGTAGGCGGCACGAATCTCGTTGGTGAAGAGGGCACCAAAGACCGACAAGGAGGCAAGGTCCTCCTCGGCATGACCACCTTGGGCAGCAGGATCGATGAGGACGACTCCGTCGGAGGTCCACATGAGGTTCCCGGACCACATGTCACCGTGCGTACGCGCGGCAGGATCGGTCACCAGGGCGGGCTGGTCGTGGTCGAACACCCCGCTGGCCAGCCGGTCGACGAGTTTGGACATGATCGCGCGGGCGTCGGCGTCAAGGCTGTCCATGTAGGGCTCGATGCGCTGGTGTGCGTAGAACTCTCCCCATGAGTCGATGTGTTCGGAGGGCAGGCGCAGGGGAGCGCGGCCGATGTATCCGCCGTCAGGGGCGAACCCGTCGGGAGCCGCTCCCAGGTGGGATGCCCCTGCTGCGTGAGTGTGAGCCAGGCGTCGACCGAATTCCTCAGCCGCCTCACGGGTGGGACGGATCGGGGAGAGCTCGGGTTCCGTGAGCCAACCATTGCCATGGTCCAACACCTCGACGATTGCAGCTCCAGCGGGCTGAGCAGCCGCGAGCCATGTCAACCCGGCAACCTCGTAGTCGATGGCGTTCTTGTGGTGATCGGTCTTACGAAAGGTCATGTATCTCACGGTAGACGCGTAGGATGCAGCCGAAACCACCTCGTCGATCAGAATGGAGTCTCGTGTCTGCCGGTGATCACCTCATGACAGTCCATCTCGTGTCGATGGGCTGCGCCCGCAACGACGTCGATTCCGAGGAGCTTGCGGCCCGCATGGAGGCTGGCGGATTCCGTCTCGTCGACGACCCCAGCGAGGCCGAGACGGTCGTCGTCAACACCTGCGGATTCATCGAGCAGGCCAAGAAGGACTCCGTCGACACCTTGCTGGCAGCCGCAGACCTCAAGGGCCACGGGCCAACCCAGTCGGTTGTAGCGGTTGGGTGCATGGCCGAGCGCTACGGACGTGAACTGGCCGAGTCCCTCCCTGAGGCTGACGCCGTGCTGGGATTCGACGACTACGACGACATCGCCGATCGACTTCGCACCATCCTCGACGGGGGATCCATCGAGGCCCATGTTCCGCATGACCGTCGCACCCTACTCCCGATCAGCCCGGTCGACCGCAGGTCAGCCAGCTCTGGTGTGTCGATTCCCGGCCATGGTACCGCCCCTGATTTGTCGGCCACGATGGCCCCGGCTTCGGGACCGCGAGCCACCCGACGCCGTCTCGGCTCGGGACCCAGCACAGCGCTGAAGATGGCCTCGGGCTGTGATCGTCGCTGTGCCTTCTGCGCCATCCCGCGATTCCGTGGCTCCTACCTCTCCCGACCTGCCGCCGAGATCGTCGAGGAGGCACGCTGGCTGGTTGACCATGGCGTCAAGGAGGTCTTCCTCGTCAGTGAGAACTCCTCCTCCTACGGCAAGGATCTGGGGGATCTGCGCGCTTTGGAGAAGCTCCTCACCGGCCTGGATAATGTCGACGGACTGGAGTGGATTCGGGTGTCCTACCTGCAACCCGCGGAGCTTCGACCAGGGCTCGTCGACACCATGCTGGCGACCGCCAAGGTCGTGCCCTACTTCGATCTGTCCTTCCAACACGCATCAGGGCCGTTGCTGCGCCGGATGCGCCGCTTCGGTGACGCCGAGTCCTTCATTGACATCATCGAGTCCATCCGTTCGCGTTGTCCGGAAGCCGGCTTCAGATCGAACTTCATCACCGGCTTCCCCGGCGAGACCGAGGCCGATGTCGAAATCCTCGCCGATTTCCTGCAGCGGGCGCGTCTCGATGTTGCTGGCATCTTCGCCTACTCCGACGAGGAAGGCACCGAGGGAGCCACCCTCGACGGCCATGTCGACGAGGACGTGATTGCTGCACGACGCGAAGATCTCGCCGATCTCATCGACGAACTCGTCTCCCAGCGCGCCGAGGATCGTATCGGCACCCGTGGTCGGGTCATGATTGAGGAGACCAACGAAGTCATCGTCGGCAGGGCGGAGCATCAGGGCCCGGAGGTCGACGGGGTCGTGACCCTCGTCGATTCTGCCGGGGTGAGCGTCGGCGACATCGTGGATGTCGATTTCGTCGGCTCTGACGGCGTCGACCTCGTCGCGCGCCCGGTACTGACCTGAGCGTCAGTGCCACGGCATCGGCACTACCGTGGTCCCACGGCGCTGACGTCGACGGACCAATCGGGAACCATTTCGGGGCGGTGAGTCGCATCAGGCGTCGTCACGCGAGATACTGTGCCCATGGCCACGAAGAAGGACCGCTCCAGCAACATCAACGTTCCGAATGCGCTGACCCTGCTGAGAGCCGTTGCGGTTCCCGTCTTCGGATGGATGCTGTTGGCCCATGCCCATGAGGGCAGCTGGCGGACGGTGACAACGATCGTCTTCATGGTGGCGATCCTCACCGATTTCGTCGACGGCAAGATTGCCCGCAAGTACAACCTCGTCACCAACTTCGGCAAGATCGGTGACTCCATCGCTGACAAGGCACTCACCGGCATGGCCTTCATTGGTCTATCGATTCTCGGCGAGTTGCCATGGTGGATGACGATCATCATCCTGCTGCGCGAGTGGGGCATCACCGTCATGCGGATGAAGATGCTCAAGTATGAGGTGATGGCGGCCAACAAGGGCGGCAAACTCAAGACCGCGATGCAGTCCTTGGCAATCACGCTGTTCTGCCTCGGCCTGTGGCGAACCCCGACCTTCGTCGACGTCTTCGCCTGGGCCGTCATGATCATCGCCTTCCTGCTCACCGTCGTCACTGGCCTGGTGTACATCAGGGACGCCATCCAGATCCGTAACCGTGCCAAGAACGCTGAGGTCAAGCCGGTGAAGTCTCGGAAGCAGAACCTCAAGTGACCGGCGACGAAGGCGCACGTCGACTCATTGCCGAGCTGTCGGAACGCGGTCTGACGGCGGCAACCTGCGAATCCCTGACAGCAGGCCTGGTCTCGGCGACCATCACGACCGTTCCGGGGGCGTCGGCGGTCTTTCGTGGCGGTCTCGTGACCTATGCCAGCGACCTCAAGACCAAGCTCGCTGGGGTCGATGCCGGCTGGATCGCCGAGAACGGGGTCATCAATTCTATCACTGCGGCCCAAATGGCGATGGGATGTCGGAAAGCCTGCCGGGCTGACATCGGTCTGTCCTGCACCGGGGTTGCCGGGCCAGATCCCCAGGACGGTGAAGGGGCCGGAACAGTCTTCATCGGTGCGGTGTACGAGGGAGCTCCGATCGTGAAGCACCTTCAGCTGGAGGGACCACGCGAGGAGATTCGACGGGCGACGGTCCAGGCGCTTCTGGACCTCGGATGCGAGGTTTTGAGCGGTTCACAGAACTGACGACGCCCCCTCAAGAAAAAATGTGAAGAATTTCGCCGTGTGGGGAATGTTCCATTCGTCGGGAGCGTTGTCATGGATGAATCACCTAGGAGGAGACGCCCATGAAATCAGCTATGCTGCGTGAAATGCTCGGCGAGTCGCTGCGTGAACAGAGGTTCGCACAGGGCCGTACCCTGCGTGAGGTGTCTTCTGCCGCACGCGTGTCCCTCGGATACCTCTCGGAGGTCGAGCGGGGCCAGAAGGAAGCTTCCAGCGAGCTCATCCTGGCCATTTGCACCGCTTTGGATCTCCCGCAGTCCGAATTGATGCGCATCGTCAGCGACAAGATGCTCAAGAGTGAAGGCACCCCCGAGCACCGCATTACTGTTGCGGCATGAACAACACCCTGAACTTCTGACGTTTCCCGGTCCCGTTGGGGCCGGGAACTTCTGTGTTGTGGGTCTCTCGACCACGCATGGTCCGGATTGGCTCCGTCTCTGGGGCGATGTGCGGCCTGATCAGTCAGTCGATGCGTGGACGATGCGAATGGCGATTCCGAGGGCGCGCAACCGGGTCAGCTCGTCGGGATCAGCTGAGTCGTCGGTGACGAGGAGGTCGACGTCCTTGGCCTCAGCCAGCTTTGCCAGGGTGACCCGGCCGATCTTGGAACCGTCCACAGCCGCGATGATGCGAGCTGCCCTCTTGATCATGGTGTGGTTTGCAGCGGCTTCGATGCCGTCGTGGGTCGTCAGGCCACCCTCGGCGCTCAGTCCGTCGCATCCCACGATGGCGGTGCCGACGTTGACCTGTTTGAAGGTGGACTCGGCCAGGGAGCCGACCAGTTCCAAGGAGGAGGGGCGTAGCACCCCGCCGGTGATGAGGACACGTTGCTGGCCCTGGCTGGCGGCCTCGAGGGCGATGCTCACGGAGTTCGTGATGAGGGTGAGGTCATGGCGATGATGCAAGGCTCGGACGATCTCGGTGGTCGTCGTGCCGCCGGTGAGTCCAATCGCGTGACGTCCCACCGGAAGCTCGGAAGCAACGGCATGTGCGATGGCTTCCTTGGCGCGACGACGACGGCCGTCCCGTAAGTTGACGGGTAGTTCGGCCCCCGTTCCGGCGCGGCGAGCTGTTCCATGTGAGCGAATGAGAAGGCCTTGTTCAGCGAGTGAGGCGACATCGCGTCGGATCGTCGCAGCACTCGCTCCCAGGGTGGCCGCCATGGTCCGCAAGGGGACCTCGTCGTGGTCACGCAACATGGCGAGAATGGCGACCATGCGGTCGTTTCGCCGTGAGGATGATGAGTGGGCATCCGACGGCATCGTCATCGCTTCTCCTTTCGCGCGACTCACGGCTCGTGGGGAGAGCCGTGCAGTGAGCGTTCGCACATCTGCGCTGATCTTATCCTGCCCTTAGGCTTGTCTTCATGACAGAGACCCAATTGTGGACGCGACTGGCTGAGGCCCTGGGTGACGACTACTGCCGAATCTGGGCTGCACAGCAGGCTGTACCGGGTCTCGACTCACGGACGGTGCAGGAAGCCTTGGCTGACGGAGTCGATGCCAAGACGATTTGGCGGGCCTGCTGGAAGGCACTGGAGCTGCCCGACTCGCTGCGCTGACCTGGGGAGATGGGACGTGTCCGGATGCCGAGGAACGGTGCCAGAACGGAAACGGAACAAAACCGGAACACGACGCGCTGCAAAGTCGTCAGTGGCATCTGGAAGGGTTGTCCACAAGCGAGCGGACAGCCGTGACGGCAGTCATCCACAGGAACGAACGTGCCTGACGGATTGTCCGACCCCGCTCCTACAGTTTGAGTGATGACACAAGGAAACCCGGTGAGTCTCCCTCATCACGACACATGACCAACGCTGCGGCGATGCCGCGCGGCAAATGGGGCGGGAGACCGTCTTCAAGGAAGGAACGACATGGCAGCGACCGCAGATCGCGAACAGGCCCTTGCCACGGCCTTGCAGCAGATCGAGAAGCAGCACGGCAAGGGCTCCGTCATGCGCCTTGGCGAGCAGGAGACCGTGAAGATTGCGGCGATTCCGACGGGATCGGTGGCCCTGGACGTCGCCCTCGGCGTGGGAGGCCTCCCACGCGGCAGAATCATCGAGATCTATGGTCCGGAGTCCTCGGGCAAGACGACGGTGGCCCTGCACGCCATCGCGAACGCTCAGGCCGAAGGCGGCATCTGCGCCTTCATCGACGCCGAGCACGCCCTCGACCCGGAGTACGCCCGCAAGCTTGGTGTCGACACTGACTCCCTGCTGGTGAGCCAGCCTGATAACGGTGAACAGGCCCTCGAGATTGCCGACACCCTGGTGCGGTCGGGCGCCCTTGAGCTCGTCGTTATCGACTCCGTCGCAGCCCTCACCCCGAAGGCTGAGATCGAGGGAGAGATGGGTGATTCCCACGTCGGTCTACAGGCTCGCCTCATGAGCCAGGCCTTGCGCAAGATGACTGGTGCCCTCAACGCGGCCGGGACGACGGCCATCTTTATCAACCAGCTGCGTGAGAAGATCGGTGTCATGTTCGGCTCTCCGGAGACGACCACCGGTGGACGCGCGCTGAAGTTCTACTCTTCAGTGCGACTGGACGTGCGTCGCATCGAGACCCTCAAGGACGGTTCCGAGATGGTCGGTAACCGTACCCGCGTCAAGGTCGTCAAGAACAAGGTCGCCCCGCCGTTCAAGCAGGCCGAGTTCGACATTCTCTATGGTCAGGGCATTTCCCGAGAGGGAAGCCTCATCGACATGGGCGTGGACTGCGGGATCATCACCAAGTCCGGATCGTGGTTCAGTTACAACAATGAGCAGCTGGGTCAGGGCAAGGAGAATGTCCGCAACTTCCTCAAGGGCAACCCGGACGTCGCCAACGAGATCGAGGACAAGATCCTCACCCACCTGGGTCTGCGTGAGACCGAAATTCCCGAGGGAGTCGATCCCGAAACCGGTGAGGTGGAATTCTGAGCCGGCGACGCAAGGATTCTCCAGAGGAGTTGACCGACGACCAGTGGTACGAGGAAGCTCGCGAGATCTGCCTCAAACGACTGGATCGTCGGGCCAACACTCGAAGTGAACTCGCAGCAGCTCTGGATTCCAAAGGTGTGCCTGAGCAGGTGCGTGAGGCAGTCCTTGATCGCCTCACTGAGGTGGGGCTCGTCGATGATGCTGACTTTGCCAACCGATGGATAGCGTCCCGTCACGGTGTGCGAGGTCTGTCCCGCAGAGCAGTGGCAGTCGAATTGTCGCGCAAAGGGGTCGATTCCCAGATCATTGAGGACGCGACCTCCCAGATCACGGAGGCTGACGAGTTGGATGCCGCCACCGAACTCGCAGTGAACAAGCTGCGGGCAGGTCGAGGTGTCGAGGAAGCCCGTCTGACCCGCCGGGTGTTGGGTGCCCTGGCCCGCAAGGGCTACGGACCTCAGGTCTGCTGGGCCGCCATCCGTGCCGCCCGCGAGGAACTCGGTGAGGAACCCCCCGAAGCGCCGATAACCGGCCCCTTCGACTAGGGTCGTATCGTTTGCCTCTCACCTCGGTTTTCCTGGCACCGACGTCAGGGGGGCGACGCTGCAGCTCCGAGTCAGGATGTGAGGAAGGGTGGAGGTCATGCTCATCGCACTCGTCGTGGTGGCGGTGCTCTCAGTGGCAGTCATCATTGGCTGGCTGGCAGACCGTCGAGCCATTGGCAGGAGGGCGGAACGAGCAGAGTCCGAACGCGATGCGAAAGCATTGGAGCTTTCTCGCAGCGAGGAGCGCCTGGTGCGTGCGACTCAAGATCTTGCGGGCAGTCGTGACGAGACCGTGGCAGCTCGCGCTGCGCTCGAGTCCAGTCGAGTGCGGCTCGCTGATGAAGAGCGTCGAGCCGATCATGCCGAGCAAGCTCGCCACAGCGCCGAGGCCCTGCTCGAGATCAACCAGCGCTCTGCCGAAGAGTTGACAGAGCGTGATCGTCAGCTGCGCGAAGCCCGTCGCCGCCTCGACGCCGGCCTCGACAAGCTCGAGAAGGAGCGCTTGGAGTTGGCGGAGCGCAGCTCTCACCTCGATGAGCGGGACGCCGAGCTAGATCGACGTGACGAGCAGATTGTCGCGGAGCTGGAGCGCGTCGCCGGGATGTCCCTTGGCCAGGCCCAAGACGAACTGGCAGAGCACCTCGGCAGAGAGTCTCGTGCGGTGGCTGAATACAGTGCCCGGGCGATCATCGCCGAGGCGACGACGAACGCCGAGGGCAAAGCTCGGCACATCGTGGCTGATGCCATTCAGCGGTGTTCCTCCGAGATGGTTGCCGACACCGTCGTCAGCGTCGTTCCACTGCCCAGCGACGAGATGAAGGGTCGCGTCATCGGGCGAGAAGGCCGCAACATCCGCACCTTCGAGCAAGTGACGGGAGTCACGGTCATCATCGATGACACCCCGGGCATCGTCTTGCTGAGCTGCTTCGACCCCATGCGGCGCGAGGTGGCCCGACAGGCTCTCGTAGATCTGGTCGAAGACGGTCGCATCCACCCCATCAGCATCGAGAAGGCCCATCAGCGAGCCGTCGACCACATCGAACAGATGTGTCTGGAAGCCGCATCCGAGGCGCTGTCCGAAGCCGGGATCGCCGACGTTGACGATCGGCTCCTCCCCATCCTCGGGTCCCTGCGCTTCCGGACCTCCTACGGTCAACAGGTGCTCGATCACTGCGTCGAGTGCGCCCGACTCGCGGCCACCCTGGCAGCTGAAATCGGTGGCGACGTCGACACCTGTCGTCGTGCGGCCTTCCTGCACGATCTCGGTAAGTCCCTCACCCCGGGGGTTGGAGGAACCCACGCGGCCATCGGTGCTGAACTGGCACGACGCCATGGGGAATCTGATGAGGTCGTGCATGCCATTGCAGCTCACCACGATGAGATTGAGCCCGTGAGCGTCACGGATCTCATCGTCAAGGCCGCGGATGCAATCTCTGCGGCTCGTCCAGGGGCACGTCGAGATTCCTTGGAGGCCCATGTCCGCAGGATGGACACCATCGAGGAGATTGCCACCAGCTTCTCCGGGGTCGAACGGGCTTTCGCCCTGCAAGCTGGACGTGAGGTCCAGATCCTCGTCGATCCGGGTACGGTGGACGATCTGCACGCGTCCCGACTCGCACGTCAGATCGCGTTGGCGGTGGGTGAGCAGGTCACCGTGCCAGGACGCACCAGGGTCACCGTCATCCGCTCCTTCCAAGCCGTGGAGACGGTGGGGGAATCCTGAGCCACCAGCCCTTGTGGAAACGTGGTGGTTCGGGATGCCGTCCCGAGCAGCAGCTCAGGCGATTCCCCAGGTGAGGGTGACCTCGTCCCCGGATTCCAGGCGGATGGCGTCTCCATGGGTGGGCCCCTCGTTGAAGGCGTCCGGCCCGCATGTCATCGGTTCGACGGCGAGGCTGAGGCGGTCATCTGGAGTGTAAATCTGCGCCCAGCCCATGGTCGCATCTCCCCACAACTCATGGCTGGCCTCATCGCTGGTGACCTTGATGCGCCATGCCGGCGATCCAACGGTTCCTCCACGATCCAAGGTGTAGGCGGTGTCGAAGGTGCGCTGACCGAGCGACTGCCCACTCATCGTGTGGACCTCGTCCATTCCACAAATCCGCACTGGCAGAAGCCGATCGTCAACCTGCAGCCAGGATGCAAACGGAGCGTCAATCTTCCACTCATCGATGGACCCGCCAAGGCAGAAATAGGGATGGGCGGCATAGCCGAAAGGCACTGCCGTGGCCCCGACGTTCCGAGCCCTCACGGTGACCGTCAGTCCGTGATCATCCAGGTTGTGGGTCAGCTGGACATCAATCGTTCCAGGCCAGCCAGGCCGAGCCATGATCCGGATCTCCTGGGTCACCGAGGAGTCGGTGTGTTCGACGAGGTGCCACGGTGACCACGCCACCAGACCATGAATGGCATTGTTGCGATCGACCTCGCTGATAGCCAGCTGCTGGTCAACGTCATCGAATCGGTAGCGGCCGTCACGGATGCGGTTGGGCCAGGGGAGGAGCTGCTGCCCCTGCGACGAAGCGGGGGACTGGTCGGCCTCAAAGGTCTTGATGACGTCGTCTCCGTTGTGGCGAAGACTGCGAAGGGTGGCTCCCTGCTCCGTCACGACGGCCTGCCAAAGACCGTGGGAAATCTCGTACTGGGTGCCGGTGGGGAGCATGACGTCATTGATCATGATGAAAAGCCTATCGTCCCGTCCTTTCCGGGCGTTAATTCTTAAGCCCCAGTACCTGCCGGTGCTGGGTTGTTATACTGTTGTAAGTCGAGTTGCTAGTGCCCAACGGAGGGCAGGTGAACCGGCAGTGTCGTCGGTCTTTCCGTTGCGACGACTCACCGATGCTGAAAGTAGGTGAACCTTGTCGAGCAACAATGCCACTGAGACCCGCCATCGCCTACGGGTTCCGTCAGCTTTCACAATCCTTTTCGTCCTCACAGTTCTCGCCGTTGCGTGTACATGGCTAGTCCCAGCCGGAAGTTACTCAAAGATGAGTTACTCCGCAGGTTCGCAGCAGTTGGTCATTGTGGATCCTCATGGCGCCATGACGAAGCATGCGGCCACCCAGGAGACCCTGGACAAATACGGGGTCGCCATGAAGATCTCGGAATTCACCTCAGGGTCCATGACGGGGTCGGTGTCAGTACCAGGTACTTATCAACGCCTGGCATCCCATCCAGCCGGTATCGGAGAGATTACGAACGGCATGGTGACGGGAACGATCGAGGCCGTCGACATCATCGTTTTCATCCTTGTACTGGGTGGCCTCATCGGCGTTGTGAGGGCTAGCGGCGCATTCGAGGCCGGTCTCGGGAGACTCACTGCCAAGTCCAAGGGAAAAGAGTTCATCCTTGTCCTTTCCGTGTCCCTGTTCATGATCGTGGGCGGGACGACGTGTGGACTCGAGGAGGAGGCAGTCGCCTTCTATCCCATCCTTGCGCCGGTCTTCATCGCCATGGGGTATGACGCTCTGGTCGTCGTTGGGTCGGTCTTCCTCGCTGGATCGATTGGTACGTGTTTCTCGACCATCAACCCGTTCTCCTCTGCCATTGGAGCGAATGCGGCCGGTATTCGACTCACCGAAGGTATGTCATGGCGTGTTGTGGGTCTGGTTGGAGGAGCGATAGCTGTCGTCATCTATCTCGCCTGGTATTCACGAAAGGTGAAGGCAGATCCGGAATTCTCCTACGTCTGGGAGGATCGCGACGCTTTTGCGGCTCAGTGGGGTTTGGGTGATGACGGCGCCGAGATGGGATTCGATTGGCGTCGTAAAGTCATCCTCGTCCTCTTTGCGGCAGCCTTCCCCATCATGGTGTGGGGAGTTATGGCCCGAGGATGGTGGTTCCCGGCGATGGCGTCATCATTCCTCGCCATTGCCATTGTCATCATGTTCATTGCTGCGACCGGACCAAATAAACTCAGTGAGAAAAAACTTGTCGATGCGTTCAGCGCAGGATCATCAAGCCTGGTGGCCGTATCCCTCATCATCGGGTTGGCGCGGGGAATCAATCACATCCTCAATGAAGGCTTGATTTCTGACACCTTGCTGTATGAGTCAGCCAAGGTGGTCTCCCATGTCAACGGCCCCGTCTTCGTACTGTCCCTGCTCATCGTGTTCTTCCTGCTGGGATTCATCGTGCCCTCGTCGTCAGGTCTGGCCGTTCTGGCACTGCCGATCATGGCTCCCCTCGGCGACACCGCCGGGGTATCGCGGGCCACAGTGCTGTGCGCCTATCAGTGGGGTCAGTACGCGATGTTGTTCCTGGCACCCACAGGATTGGTCATGGCAACTCTGCAAATGCTGGACATCAGGTACTCGCACTGGCTGAAGTTCGTGTGGCCATTGGTCGTGTTCGTCCTGGTGTATGGCGGGATCCTCCTGGTCCTGCAGACGATCGTGTGAGGAACGGGCTGGTCCGGTACGTGGGCTGATGACGTAGAGTGTTCGCGCCATGCCCAGTAACACCGTGCGGCAGACCGAGGCCCCGACCTACCGGGTCGTGACCTACGGATGCCAGATGAATGTCCATGACTCCGAGCGCATTGCCGGTCTCCTCGAGGAGGCCGGCTACGTTCCCGATCCCAGAACCGACACCTTGGCTCCGGCTGACGTCGTCGTCTTCAACACCTGTGCAGTCCGGGAGAACGCCGACAATCGTCTCTACGGCACCCTCGGCCACATGGCCTCGGTGAAGTCGGCCCATCCCGGGATGCAGCTGGCCGTCGGCGGCTGTATGGCTCAGAAGGACAAGGACACGGTCGTCGCACGGGCACCATGGGTGGACGTCGTCTTCGGCACCCACAACGTGGGCTCCCTGCCGGCCCTGCTCAAGCGCGCCCGTCACAATGCCACGGCCCAGGTGGAGATTGAGGAGTCCCTGGTCACTTTTCCGTCGAACCTGCCCACCCGACGCGATTCGGCGTACTCGGCCTGGGTCTCCATCTCGGTGGGATGCAACAACACCTGCACCTTCTGCATCGTCCCGCAGCTGCGCGGCAAGGAAACCGACCGACGCCCCGGTGAGATCCTCTCGGAGATCCGAGCCCTCGTTGACGAGGGAGTCCAGGAGATCACCCTGCTCGGCCAGAACGTCAATTCCTACGGAGTTCAGTTCGGTGATCGCGGCGCCTTCGCCAAGCTGCTGCGGGCCTGTGGCGAGATCGACGGTCTGGAGAGGGTGCGGTTCACCTCACCCCACCCGGCCGCCTTCACCGATGACGTCATCGAGGCGATGGCCGAGACCCCCAATGTCATGCCCAGCCTGCACATGCCTCTGCAGTCCGGGTCTGACGAGGTGCTGCGCCGGATGCGCCGATCCTACCGGTCCAAGAAGTTCCTCGGAATCCTTGACAGGGTGCGCGAGGCCATTCCGGACGCCGCCATCACCACAGACATCATCGTCGGGTTCCCCGGGGAGACCGACGAGGACTTCGCCGAGACAATGCGTGTCGTCGAGGAGTCGAGGTTCTCCGCTGCCTTCACCTTCCAGTACTCCATCCGTCCCAACACCCCGGCAGGGATCATGGAGGACCAGGTCCCCAAGCCGGTCGTCCAGGAACGCTACGAACGCCTCGTCGATCTCGTCGACGACATCGCCTGGCAGGAAAACAAGGCTCAGGTCGGTCGCACCGTCGAGGTGATGTTCGCCGAGGGCGAGGGGCGCAAGGACGAGGTCACCCACCGCGTCACCGGAAGGGCCCGGGACAACCGCCTGGTTCATGTCAGCTTGGCCCCAGATGACGAGGTCCCGCGTCCGGGCGACATAGGAGAGGTCGTCATCACGTCCGGTCATCCCCATCACCTGGTCGCCGATGGTGGCCTGGTGAACCTGCGTCGTACCCGTGGTGGCGACGCATGGCAGATCCGTGAAGGGGCATGCGCTCAGCCCGGTGTCACCATGCTCGGTATTCCGACGATCAGCGCGGCGCAGGGCTGACCAAGGGTGGGTGGCATCGGAGCCTGCTGTGAAACTTGTTCAGACATGCGACGAGGGGTGGTGCTCAGTGGAGCACCACCCCTCGTGTCGCAGCTCATCCGCTCCCATCCGGAGCAGGTCCCCTCAGAGGACGGGCCGCGTCATGTCGTGGACGACTCAGAGGTCGCCGAGCTTGTCCTTGAGGGCATCCTGGCCCTTGTCGACCTGATCGGAGAACTTGCCGCCGGTCTTGTCGTCGACAGTGTCGCCAGCCTTGTCGATGCCCTGCTCGACCTTGTCGCTGTGCTGGCTGACCTGGTCCTTGATGTCGTCCTGGTGGTCGCTGATGGCGTCCTTGGCCTTGTCGAAGAGTCCCATGTGATCTCCTTTCGGGAGCTTTCCCCCTCTCGGGGATGACCCCTTTAGGCTACACACAAGATGGTCCACTCATGTGAGGTTTTTCGCTCTACGCGTTGGCCCCGCAATGTCGTTGCAGTGCGCAAGGATGAACGTGTGAGTTTGCCGGTCATTTGTCTTCTCGGGCCTACTGCCAGCGGAAAATCAGGGTTGGCGGTGCGAGTCTGTTCACGCCTGGGACGTGAAGGGCGCCCGGCCGAGATCGTCAACACTGATTCAATGGTGGTGTATCGGGGGATGGACATCGGTACCGCCACCCCCACGCTTTCCGAGCAGCGTGCAGTGAGGCACCACGTGGTCTCGATCCTTGACGTCACCGAATCCTCCTCAATCGTCCTCATGCAGAAGTTGGCGCGCGAAGCGACCGAAGAGTGCTTGTCTCGCGGTGTCGTCCCGGTGCTCGTCGGCGGTTCGGCCCTGTACACCAAGGCCGTCGTCGACGAGATGACCATTCCCCCCACCGATCCGACGGTACGGGCGAAGTGGCAGAAACGTCTGAAGGCCGAAGGTCCGGAGGCCCTGCACAGGGAACTGGCACGACGGGATTCCAAGGCGGCTGAATCGATCCTGCCGGGGAATGGCAGGAGGATCGTGCGAGCCCTCGAGGTCATTGACCTCACCGGATCCTTCACCGCCACCATTCCCGACGGCACCTCTCACTGGCCTGACACGGTGCACATTGGTCTGGAACTTCCTCGTGAGGACATGGATCGACGGATAGCCGATCGCGTCGACCAGATGTGGGAGAACGGACTGGTTGACGAGGTTCGTGCCTTGGTCGACGTCGGATTGAGGGACGGCCTCACGGCAAGTCGAGCGCTGGGATACCGGCAGGTGCTGGAGTTCCTTGACGGCGAGTATGACGAGGAGGAGGCCCGTCGTCGTACCGTGACCGGCACCCGCCGCTTCGCCCGGAAACAGCTCATGTGGTATCGCCGGGACGATCGTATTGAATGGCTCAATGCACTTGATCCCGATCTCGATGACAAGGTTGTGGCGCGGGTGTTGACCGCCCTGTCCACCGACGAGGAGGATTGACGACATGACGACGACGTTCTGGAAGGCACACGGGACCGGCAATGACTTCGTCATCGTCGACCGCCCCGACCCCCTGACCCCTGGGCAGGTGCGATGGCTGTGCCACCGTCGATTCGGTATCGGCGGCGACGGCACCCTGCAGGCTCTGCGGGCCGGCGACGTCGCCGGGTGGGACGGTGATCCGGAACTGTGGTTCATGGACTACCGCAATGCCGACGGCACCGTCGCGGAGATGTGCGGCAACGGACTACGAGTCTTCGCGCGGCACCTCGCCCGGACCGGGCGCATCGCGGGTAACGAGGCTGACGTCGCGACGCGGGCCGGTGTTCGTCACGTCACCCTGTATGACAACGGCGGTGTGTCGGTGACGATGGGGACGGTCCGAGTCGAGGGCGACGATCTCACCATCGAACATCAGGACATGTGGTGGCCGGCATGCAAGGTTGACGTTGGCAACCCACACGCTGTGGTCGTGACGGACCACACCACCATCACTGCGCTCAACCTCGATGAATCGCCCACCTGGCGTCCACGGTCGGCCTTCCCCGAGGGGGCCAATGTCGAATTCGTCGAGCAGCTGGACGGTCATTCGGTCTCGATGAGGGTCCATGAGCGCGGATCGGGAGAGACGATGTCGTGCGGTACCGGAACCGTGGCCGTGGCAGCGACGATGGCCACCCGTACCGGTCACCGTGGTCCGTGGACGGTCCATGTGCCCGGTGGCCGCGTCATCGTCACCCTCACCCCTGCTGATGACGGCTATGACGCGGTGCTGACGGGCCCTGCGGTCATTCTCGCGACCGGGACGGTCAGCCTTCCCGAGGAATGAGGAACACCGAGGTCAAGGAACCGCCGTTGACCTGTCGGCTTCTCCTCCTACACTTGGCCCGATGACCTCGAAGCACGAGGTGTCGGGGGCACGAGACAGTGGGCCAACAGGACGGGGACCGGGTGAGCGACACCGCACGATTCGACGACGAGCGCGAGGATGCGCCCGAATTCGTTGAGGACTTCAGCGACGATCAGAACGAATATGACGGTGACCAGTTCGACCTGGATGCCCGGTTGTCCCTGACTCGTGTGCCGGGCATGTCGACCGACTTGTCCGACATCTCGGAGGTCGAGTACCGACAGTTGAGGCTCGAGCGAGTGGTGCTCTGCTCGGTGTGGATGAAGGGGTCAGCTGTCGATGCCGAGAACGCCATGGCCGAGCTCAAGTCACTGGCTGAGACCGCGGGGTCCCAGGTCCTCGAGGCCGTCATGCAGAGGCGAACGACCCCGGATCCGGCGACCTACATCGGCTCGGGCAAGGTGGTTGAGCTCGCCGAGATAGTCCGAGCCACCGGAGCTGACACCGTCATTTGTGATGGTGAACTCGACGCCGCTCAGCTTCGAAACCTCGAGGACCGCGTCAAGGTCAAGGTGGTGGACCGGACGGCGTTGATCCTCGACATCTTCGCCCAGCACGCTCGCAGCGTGGAAGGCCGTACCCAGGTCGAATTGGCCCAGCTCAACTACCTCAAGCAGAGGCTGCGTGGCTGGGGTGGAAACCTCTCCCGCCAGACGGGTGGCCGCGCGGCTGGCGGCGCCGGTATCGGTGGCCGTGGCCCCGGTGAGACCCGGATCGAGACCGACAGACGACGTATCGGTCATCGCATCGCTGTGCTGCGTCGTCGTCTCAAGCGCATCGAGTCCACCCGTGTCTCCAAGCGGGCTGATCGCCTTCGCAACAAGGTGCCCTCCGCCGCCATCGTCGGATACACCAACGCGGGGAAGTCCTCCCTGCTCAACCGGCTGACCCGTGCCGGAGTGCTCGTCGAGGATGCCCTCTTCGCCACCCTCGACCCCACCACCCGTCGTACCACGACGGCGGATGGTCGCGTCTACACCCTCACCGACACCGTCGGCTTCGTGCGGCATCTTCCCCACGACCTCGTCGAGGCCTTCGCCTCGACCCTCGAGGAGACGGCGATGGCAGATGTCCTGGTGCACGTCGTCGATGCATCTGACCCCGACCCCATCGGACAGGTCGACGCCGTGCGTGGTGTGCTCGCGGGAATCGGTGCCAGTGACATTCCTGAGATCCTGGTACTCAACAAGATTGATCGTCTCGACGACGACATCATCTTGACGTTGCGTTCGACCTTCCCCGGTGCTCATGTCATCTCGGCTCATACCGGAGAGGGAATCGACAACCTCGTAACAGCCATCGAGGGGTCGCTGCCGGTGCCGTCCCAGAAGGTTGATGTCGTCATGCCCTATGCGCGCGGAGACCTCATGGACAAGATCCACCGCGACGGGACGATCGAACTCATTGACCACACCGCCGATGGCACCCATGTGATCGCCCATCTTCATCCTGCTCTGGCCGCTGAGGTCGAGGAGGCGTGTCATGACGCGTGAGTCGGCTGAGGTCAGCAAGATGTGTCGCGATCTCCTCGGCGTAGCCGTCTCCCAGATGGGGGGTCAGGAGAGATCTGGTCAGGTGACGATGGTCGAGGCCGTCGACCAGGCGATGCGTGAGGAACTGCACCTCTTGGTTCAGGCCGGAACCGGAACCGGAAAATCCTTGGGGTACTTGGCGCCTGCTCTGGTCCATTGTGTCGAGGAAGGGGCGCAGGTCGTCGTCGCCACTGCCACCCTTGCCTTACAGACACAGCTCGCCCACAAGGACATTCCGGCAATTCTCGACGCCTCGGACAAGGTCCTATCCCGTAGGCCGAAGGTGGCCGTGCTCAAGGGGCGCAACAACCACGTCTGTCTGCACAAGGTTCGCGGTGGATCGACGGGGGCGAGAGGACAGGACGCGCTGGTCCCTGGGGCTGATCTCGCGGCTGAGGCCGAGGACACCAGGGAGGCTGGGACGGCGCCGACCTCCGCACTGGGCGCCGAGGTCGTCATGCTGCGTGAATGGGCCGAGAAGCAGGTCGAGGAGTCGGGGCTCGGCGATCGTGATGACGCACCTCCGCACACTCCGTTGGCGTGGGCTCAGGTGAGTGTGCCAGCCAACGAGTGTCTAGGGACTCAGCGCTGTCCCTTCGGCAGCGAGTGCCTCTCCGAAGCAGCCCGTGAGAAGGCCCGAAACGCTGACCTCGTCGTCACCAACCACGCCATGCTCGCGATCGATGCGCTGAACGGTAACAACGTGTTGCCGGAGCACGACACCGTCATCATCGACGAGGCCCACGAGCTGGTGGATCGGTTCACCGGGGCTGCTTCCAAGGGTCTGTCTCCCTCCCTCGTGACGACGACGTCGAAACGGGCCTCGACATGGCTTGACGATGACGTGAGCGCCGATCTGCTCAATCAGGCGGACGTGCTGGCCAGGGCCCTGGAAGCGACCGCGCCGGGACAGGTCACCGAGCCCGAGGCCCAGGTCATACAGGCGTGCACGGTATTGCGAGATCTGGCCAGGGAAGCAGTGAGCCAGTTGGGTCGACGGGACGAGGATTCTAAGGAATCCCTCGACGCCGAGAGGGTGCAGGCTCAGGCCGCCATGCGCGAGGTCTTCGAGACCGTCGACCGCATGGTGTCGATGGCAGCTGCTGACGTGGTGTGGGTCTCGGAATCGGAGAAGGGGTACCGCAGCATCCACGTCGCGCCATTGAGTGTGGCAGGCCTGCTGCGCGAGAACGTCTTCGCGGGGGCGATCACGATCCTCACCTCGGCCACCTTGTGCATCGGCGGTAATTTCCTGGCCACGGCAAGGAACGTCGGGCTGTCGCCACGTGAGCAGATCGAGGGGGACGCTCCGGAGGTTCTCGACACTCAGATGGGGTGGCGAGGGGTTGACGTCGGCTCACCGTTCGACTACTCGAAGCAGGGGATTCTGTATGTCGGTAAGTCCCTGCCGCGCCCGGGTCGAGATGGCATCGCGCCAGAGGTTCTCGACGATCTTGCCGAGCTGATCTGGGCCGCTGGTGGACGTACCCTCGGGCTGTTCTCCTCCCAACGCAACGCGGTGGCTGCCTCCGAACACATGCGCAAGGTCATGCCGGACATTCCGGTGTTGTGTCAGGGGGAGGGACATCTGGCCGATCTCACACGCCGATTCACGGCTGATCCGCGGACATGCCTCTTTGGGACCTTGTCCCTGTGGCAGGGGGTGGACGTTCCTGGTGACACGTGTCGGTTGGTCATCATTGACCGGATTCCGTTCCCACGTCCGGATGACCCGCTCATGGCGGCACGGGGCAAGGCAGTTCAGGATGCTGGCGGTAATGGATTCATGACGGTGTCGGCCGGACATGCGGCCCTCCTGTTGGCCCAGGGGGCGGGCCGGCTCATTCGACGTTCCGACGATCGGGGAGTCGTCGCGGTTCTGGACCCGCGGTTGGCGACGGCGCGATATGGCGGTTTCCTGAGGGCGTCCATGCCCTCGTTCTGGACGACAACGAATCGTGAGATGGCTGTCGGAGCTCTGCGCAGGCTGGGGGAGTGACCACCAGGGTCACAGTCGTCTCATGATGGAGACGGCGCGACCGATGAGAGAAGCATCATCGAGGTTTACCGGTGAGTGAGCGGGGTTCGAGGCCATCAGCCACGGTTTCCCCCCGAGCTTGGCCAAGGAACGGATGATGGTCGTGCCACCCACTGTGGCCGCCACGAAATAGGGCTCGGGTGGGTCGTCGGGAAGGTCCGCCATGGGTAGCTGCTGGACGAGGACAAGGTCTCCGACGTGGAAATCGGGTGCCATCCCATCGTCGCGGACGACGACCACCACGTGGTCTCCGTGGCTCAGTAACTGGGGGGGAACCGCGATGACAGTGTCGTGATGCTCGTCATCGGCAATCTCATTCGGGTTGAAAACCTCGATCTGAAGGGCCTGGGGTCCGTGGGGATCATTGACGTCGACGACGTTCTCAACGACCTCAAGGGTGCCGTCAGTGCGTCGCAACAGGCCGAGATCGATGAGTGCGGAGATACGCCTCTGGACGGTCGACGTACTGGCTGCTCCCGTCATGTCAGCCAGGGCACGAACAGTCGGTGCGCGACCGTCGCGGCGCAGCCCTTCCTTGACGGCGGTCAGCACCGCGTGCTCCTTGGCAGAAGGTCGACGGGTAGTGGTGAACGGGACGGCCGACGAGACGGCGGCCGAGTCCGAGGAGTCGGTTCCGGGCGTATCGGTGGTCATGCCAGTCACGGTATAGGTCGGGTACGACAGTTCCCCGTCAGCTCTGTTCGATGGTTGTTCCGGAGCATGGGGGCGGCGTTGATCTGAGCTCTCAGGGAACCTATGAACTGCTTCTGACTAGGTTGTTCTCCTGGTGTTCCAGTCTGATGACGGTGAACCTGTCGGTCGGGTCGGATGTCATGGATGGCGCCGGCGGAGGTTGTGCCGCCGGGCCCTTCCCCGGGATCCATTCCGGGGACCGCTGACGGGAGCGGATGGCTCTCGTCGACAGAGAGGTGATCCGATGAGTGCTCAGACGTACGAGTGGGATGTTGAGACGACGACCAGTCGGCAAGGTGACCTGGTCATCGGACCGTGGCAGGATGAGCTGGCCGAGCCGGTGGTCGTCATCGATCGTCAGGAATTGATGGCAGGGCGTCCCGGTGCCGTCGCACGCCATGAACCCGTCCACGATCGGTTCTGGGACGTCGCCGTGATGGCTACCGTTGTCGTGATGATCATTGGTGTGATCTTGTCCCTGGGACGCCTTGGTCAGGTGTGGCAGGGCAACTCCGAGAGCGGTCACCCCGACCCGGCTGCCGTCGTCCAGACCGGTGGACATCAGTCGGGCGACCTGCCTGATATCAGGTCCTGATGGTGGAAGGTGGTCGTGTGGACTGAGCATCTTCGGCGTGTCACGCGTGGCAGCTTGACGGATGATCAAACGACATCCTCAATAATTCCCCCTCGACACCAGATGTTGTGGTGTTCAGATTCGCCATCCCCATAAGTTGTGTTTTCGGTCCAAGTTCGGAGTAGTCTTCTGAATCAACGGCATATCTGCCGTTCGGAACCCAGCGAGGTCGGGGAAGGAGGCGACGATGCGCTGTCCGTTCTGTCAGCATGACGACTCACGAGTCCTGGACTCCCGAGTGTGCGAGGACGGCACTGCGATCCGTCGGAGACGACAGTGTCCCGTGTGTGAACGGCGGTTCACCACCATCGAGCGCATGCAGATGACGGTTCACAAGCGTAACGGCATCGAAGAACCCTTCTCCCGAGACAAGGTGATCCGTGGTGTGCGCAATGCATGCAAGGGACGCCCGGTCACGGATGCCGATCTGGCTTTGTTGGGTCAACGCGTCGAGGACGGCCTTCGAGCCCGAGGAGTCGCGGAGATTCCGAGCGACGAGATTGGGTTGGCAATCTTGAGCCCACTTCGTGAGCTGGATCCCATCGCCTATCTGCGGTTCGCAAGTGTGTATCTCAATTACGACACCATCGAGGATTTCGCCACCGAGATCGATCGGTTGCGCGACGAGTCCCCCGAGAAAACACGGTCCTCGGGCCGCAAGCGGCCTTCGAAGCGGGACGAGCCGCTGTTCTGACGAGCCTTGGCCAAGTGCGCCTCAGCTCATGACAAGTACCGACACCAAACCACCCGTATCACCGAATATCTAGAGGGAGCCATGACCGAGACCAAGTCCGCACCACGCAGGACGAGCCGCTCCAAGGGGCTGCACGTCGAGCGCACCTTCAGCACCGAGGGTATCCATCCCTACGACGAGGTGACGTGGGAGCGTCGCGACGTCGTGCAGACGAACTGGCGCACCGGTGACGTAGTCTTCGAACAGCGCGGAGTCGAGTTCCCCGACTTCTGGAGCGTCAACGCCTCGACGATCGTCACGAACAAGTACTTCCGTGGCGCCCTGGGCACTCCTGTCCGTGAGAACAGTCTCAAGACCCTCATCGACCGCGTCGTCAAGACCTACGTGACGTCCGGACGTGAAAACGGCTACTTCGCCTCTGAGGAGGACGCCAAGGTCTTCGGTGAGGAGCTGACCTGGCTGCTGGTCCATCAGTACTTCAGCTTCAACTCCCCGGTGTGGTTCAACGTCGGTACGACGAGCCCTCAGCAGGTCAGTGCCTGCTTCATTCTCTCGGTGGACGACTCCATGGAGTCGATCCTCAACTGGTATCGGGAAGAAGGATTCATCTTCAAGGGTGGCTCTGGTGCCGGTCTCAACATTTCCCGTATCCGTTCTTCCAAGGAGCTGCTGAGCTCCGGCGGCACTGCTTCCGGCCCGGTGTCCTTCATGCGCGGTGCCGACGCGTCTGCCGGAACCATCAAGTCCGGTGGCGCCACCCGTCGCGCTGCCAAGATGGTCGTCCTTGACATCGATCACCCGGACGTCGAAGAGTTCATCGAGACCAAGGCTCGCGAGGAGGACAAGATCCGCGCCCTGCGCGATGCCGGCTTCGACATGGACCTGGGTGGCCGCGACATCACCAGTGTCCAGTACCAGAACGCCAACAACTCGGTGCGCGTCTCGGATGCCTTCATGACGGCGGTCGAGCAGGGCAAGTCCTTCGGGCTGACTTCCCGCACCGAGCCGGGCAAGGTACTCGACACCGTCGATGCCAAGGAACTCTTCGGCAAGATCGCCCAGGCTGCCTGGGAGTGCGCTGACCCCGGTCTGCAGTACGACGACACAATCAATGCCTGGCACACCAACCCGAACACCGGGCGGATCAACGCCTCCAACCCGTGCTCGGAATACATGAGCCTGGACAACTCCTCGTGCAACCTGGCCAGCCTCAACCTGTTGAAGTTCCTCGACGAGAATGATCACTTCGACGTCGAGAAGTTCACCAAGGCCGTCGAGCTCGTCATCACCGCGATGGACATCTCCATCTGCTTCGCCGACTTCCCGACCGAGGCCATCGGGGAGACCACTCGCAACTTCCGTCAGCTCGGGATTGGATATGCCAACCTGGGCGCCCTTCTCATGGCCCTGGGCCTGGGATATGACTCTGATGGTGGACGTGCCCTGGCTGCTGCCATCACCTCCGTCATGACCGGTGTCTCCTACCGACGCTCCGCCGAGTTGGCGGCCATCGTCGGTCCTTATGCCGGCTACGCCGAGAATGCCGAGTCGCACCAGGCCGTCATGGCCAAGCATCGCGACGCCAACCGCCAGGTTCATCCGCTGCACGACAATGACACCACCGTCCTCGCTGCTGCCAAGGCCGAGTGGGACAAGGTCGTCAAGCTGGGACGTACCAATGGCTTCCGCAACGCCCAGGCCTCGGTGCTGGCCCCGACCGGCACCATCGGCTTCATGATGGACTGCGACACCACGGGCATCGAGCCGGACTTCTCGCTGGTGAAGTTCAAGAAGATGGTCGGTGGTGGCTCGATGCAGATCGTCAACCAGACGGTGCCGCGTGCCCTCAAGAACCTCGGCTACACCTCTGAGCAGTCCGAGAAGATCGTGGCCTACATCGCCGACAACGGGTCGGTCGTCGGGGCTCCCGGCCTCGACGAGGCCCACTACGAGGTCTTCGACTGCGCCATGGGCACCCGCTTCATCGCGCCGATGGGCCACGTGCGGATGATGGCTGCCGTCCAGCCCTTCCTGTCTGGTGCCATCTCCAAGACCGTCAACCTGCCGGAGTCCTCCACCGTCGAGGACATCGCCAACGTCTACATGGAGGGCTGGAAGCTCGGCCTCAAGGCCCTGGCCGTCTACCGCGATAACTGCAAGGTTGGCCAGCCTCTCTCCGAGGTCAAGAAAGAGGAGGAGAAGGCCGCGCCGGAGGTTCGCATCGAGTACCGTCCGCGTCGTCAGCGTCTGCCGAAGTCGCGCATGGGCCGCACGACGAGCTTCCAGGTCGCTGGAGCTGGCGGTTACCTCACGACTGGCGCCTACGATTCCGGCCGCTTGGGCGAGATCTTCCTCAAGCTCGGCAAGCAGGGTTCGACCTTGGCCGGCGTCATGGATGCCTTCTCCATCGCGGTGTCCATCGGTCTGCAGTACGGCGTGCCGTTGGAGTCCTTCGTCCAGAAGTTCTCCAACCTCAAGTTCGAGCCTGCTGGTATGACTGACGACCCGGACATCCGGATCGCCTCGTCGATTATCGACTACGTGTTCCGTCGTCTGGCCTTGGACTACCTGGACTTCGACGAGCGCGCCGAGCTGGGTATCTACACCGCCGCTGAGCGTGCCCGATACGTCGAGACCGGCTCCTACGCGTCAGACGAGGAGGAGGACGAGCTCATCGATTCCGAGACCCTCAAGGACACCCCGGCCGACCGCGTCCGGGTGCACGAGGACGGTGCCAACCAGCCAGGGCTCTTTGCTGCTCAGGAGGCTGTTGAGCGAGTCGCTGGTGCCCACACCAGTGCCGAACTGCTCGAGGAGCAGATGGGCCGTGAGGTCGATGCCCCGCTGTGCATGACCTGCGGAACGAAGATGCGTCCGTCGGGATCCTGCTATGTCTGCGAAGGTTGTGGATCCACCAGCGGTTGCAGCTGATGACGTCATGATCTGACCAGGTGGCCGGGGTACAGCAGAGGTTGTGCTCCGGCCCCTGGCGTGTGCGTGTCATCGCACCCGTCGGCTTCCGGATGCCGAGGCCCATGCGTGCGTTCAACCATGCACGTTCACCAGATGGCACCGGAAGACGAGCACAGGCTGCACATCTGCCTCCGGACCTACTAGGTTGGAGGCATGGACGAGCCACCAGACTTCGCGTTCGACCTGGATCGCAGCACAGCACAGGCCTGGGACCAGTTCACCGAGCGTCTGGCCGAGGTCGTCTCCGTCATTGACGACGATGGTGAGTTGACGATCTCGACCATGTCAGCGCGCAATGACCCCACGCCCTTCATCCGGTTCGTGCAGGATGACCCCGATCACAGTGATGACACCGCGATGATTCTGGCCGAGGCGTCGAGCAACAGCTGTCTGCCGGACAGCTCTCAGCTCACCCCCGGCCAGCTCGACGGACTGAGCTCCCTGGGATGGCAGGAGCCCGGAACCTGCACCTCTCACAAGACTGACAACTACTGGGTCTACCGAAGCCAGGATGACAGTGAACAGCTTGCTGAGCTGGCGGTGACGACCCTGCGTGACATCTTCGGTGTCCCGCACCCGGTCTTCCTGGCCCCCGACCAGCTCGCAGAGATTCTGCAGCCCGAACCTCCGCTGTCTCCCACCGAGGCGGCCAGCGTCCCCGCCATCATGCCGGTCGACAAGGATCACCTCGACCGCCTTGTGGCCGACGAGCTGTCCCAGATCTTCGGACACCCCGCCATTCGCGACAGCGAGGGAGATTTCGCCATCCGGGTGGGCACCTGCATGGTGTTCGTGCGAACCACTCCTGACGCCTCTGAACTACTGCTCTTCGCAGCTCTCGTCCATAACATCGAGGGACGGTCTCGAGCCGTCGAGGTGCTCAACGACCTCAACGTCCAGTCCCGCTACGGACGCTTCGCCCTGCATCAGGACCGGGTCTTCGTCACGATGTCAGTGATGGCTCGTCCGTTCGTTGCGGCACACTTGCACCAGGCAGTCTCCATCATGTCCAGGCTGGCTGACGGATTGGACAACGAACTGGCTCGCAAGCTGCACGGCAGAACCACTTTTGAAGAATGATCCGGACCCGATCCCTTTGTCACAAGGCAAGTGGTGGGACAATGTGACAAGGGGTTGACGCCCCTGACGTCTCACTGAGGAGGACCACCATGGCCGACGATCGAACCTCGTCAAGGACTCGCCGTACTACCGTCATCGTTGGAGTCGACGGCTCGGAGGACGGCCTGCGCGCCGCCCGGTACGCCGCAGGATCCGCGATCAGGAGAGACGCCGATCTCATTGTCCTTCACGCTGTTGACGATGCTGCTGTCGCCGGTGCCTGGGGTGTCGTCTATGACCCGACCGCTCTGCAGGACGCCGGCCAGGTCGTCGTCGATGACGCCATCAACGTCGCCAAGGGCCGCGGCATAGATCCCGATCGCATCTCGGGTGAGGTGGTTCTGGGTAACCCGGCGGCCATCCTTGCCGACCGCAGCGCAGACGCCCAGCTCGTCGTCGTCGGTCGTCGCGCCAGCTCCGGACTGGAGCGGATGTTCGTCGGATCGACCTCTGTGGCCGTGGCTGGCATGTCCGCCGCACCTGTTGTCGTCATCTCCCGTGCGTCGAACCCGGACCCGACCGGTGGCAAGAAGTGTGTGGCCGTCGCCGTCGGCCCTCAGAGCGCAGGAACTGCCGCTCTCGGATTCGGATTCGCCGAGGCGGACCACCGTGGCTGCAAGCTATTGGCCGTGACCGTTCCCGGCCAGGATTCCCAGAAGGTCCACGCCGAGGCACTCAAGCGACTCAACGAGGTCGTCAAGCCCGTCGCTGACGAGCATCCCGACGTCGAGGTTGAGACTCGGGTGCTCTCCGGCGAGCCAGTGGACGCCCTGGTCGACCTGTCCGGCGATATCGACCTCCTCGTCATCGGCATGAAGAAGCACCCGATCCTGGGATGGACCGCTGGCGGAGTCAGCCGTGGCATCATGGCTCACGCCCAGTCTCCGTTGGCCATTTGCCACTGACCTGTCGGCTCGAAGGACTACCAGTGGTTGTCCCGCCATGTGGTTGGTCCTCGAGGAGCTCATCACCGATGACATCTGCACCGTGTACTCCAACTCGGCGCCCTTCATCCCGATGAGCCCCTTCCCGGTGTGGTCGATCGCATCACCATCAGATCCTTCAGCAAGGACATCAACGAGAACAACGTCGTGACCGCGCAGCCTTTCACGCTCTGCGGCTTCGCAAGGGGGCGCAGTCTCACTGGCTGTTGGCACTGTCTTCGAGCCCCACTGCGGCATTATCTGGCGCGTGGGGATTGACCAGATCACCGAGGCACTCGACCAGATCCAGCGGATGGAGATCTTCACGGCTTGACCGACGAGACGGTGGCCAGCACGAGCCCGTCGCTGAGTGTCAGACCTCTCACATAAACTGAATAGGCCATGCCTGATTCACGACTGGAAGGTGAGCTGCCCGGTGGGGGAGTCGTCGCCTTCGACACCGAGCTTCCCATCGCGGCGCATGCCGACGAGATCGCAGACCTCATCCAGGACCATCAAGTCGTGGTGGTCGCGGGTGAGACAGGTTCGGGAAAGACCACCCAGCTTCCCAAGATCTGCCTGGCACTGGGGCGTCGACACATCGCCCACACCCAGCCTCGCCGGATTGCCGCGCGCAGCGTCGCCGAACGCGTCGCGGAGGAGATGGGGGTCGATCTGGGGGAACAGGTTGGCTATCAGGTGCGGTTCACCCGTCGCGCCACCTCTGACACTGCGCTGACGGTCATGACCGACGGTGTGCTGCTGGCCGAGATCTCCCATGATCGCGACCTGCGCGCTCACGACACCATCATCATCGACGAGGCTCATGAGCGTAGCCTCAACATCGACTTCCTGCTCGGCTACCTCAAGCAGCTACTGCCACGCCGTCGCGACCTCAAGGTCATCATCACCTCGGCCACCATCGACACCGCGAGGTTCGCGGCCCACTTCGACGACGCTCCCGTCATCGAGGTCTCCGGACGGACCTATCCCGTCGAGGTGCGATACCGGCCCCTGGATCCCTCGGAACAGGTCCGCGCCGATGACGAGGATGAGGACGAAGAGCTCTCGGAGAGCCCCTCGACTCCTGCCCCGGTCGATACGAAGGACGAGGTCATTGACCAGGTCACCGGTATCTGCAGAGCTGTCGAGGAGCTCACCCGGGAAGGAGAGGGCGACATCCTCGTCTTCCTGGCGGGCGAGCAGGAGATCCGGGAGACCACCGAGGCTCTCGCCGACCTCGGACTGGCCAACACCGAGATTCTGCCGCTGTTCGCTCGGCTGTCGGCTGCCGAACAGCATCGGGTCTTCACCCCGCACAGCGGCCGGCGCATCGTGCTGGCCACAAATGTCGCCGAGACCTCCCTGACGGTGCCGGGCATCCGTTACGTCATCGATCCTGGAACTGCTCGTATCTCGCGGTACTCGGTGCGTACCAAGGTGCAACGTCTTCCCATCGAGCCGGTCTCCCAGGCCAGTGCGAACCAGCGGGCCGGACGATGCGGCCGCGTCGCTCCCGGTATCTGCATTCGTCTCTACTCGGAGGCCGACTTCGAGTCCCGTCCAGAGTTCACCGAACCCGAGATCCTGCGCACTAACCTGGCCGCCGTCATCCTCCAGATGGCCCAGGCTCGACTCGGTGCCATCACTGACTTCCCCTTCGTCGAGCCTCCCGATCGCTCCCGGATCGATGACGGAATCCGCCTGCTCGACGAGCTGGGAGCCCTCAAACCTGGCCATCGGGACGCTCCCAGACTGACCAAGATTGGCCATCAGCTTGCCCGTGTCCCGCTGGATCCACGTCTGGGGCGCATGCTGCTTGAGGGGTCGAAACAGGGCAGTCTCGCTGAGGTCCTCGTCATCGTCGCGGCACTGTCCATCCGCGATGTCAGGGAGCGCCCCGCCGAGAAGCGGGAGGAGGCCGACAGCTTCCACCGACGTTTCGCCACCGAGGCGAACCTGCTGCAGACCCTCCAGGCCGTCGACGACGCCGACAACAACCGGGTGGGGGACTGGTCCCAGGTTCGTCAGCAGGTACACCGGCGGCCCGCCAACGCCCCGACACCGGGGACACCGGCGCGCCACACCCCTCACACCAATTCCCGTCCGGGCAAGCCTGCCCCTCAGCCCCAGCCTGGTGGGATCGACGAGGGCGGGGACATCCTGGCCATCCACCGACTGTGGCGCTACCTGCGTCATCAGCGTCGGCAGATGGGATCCTCGGCGTTTCGTCGTATGTGCCGGGCTGAGTACATCAATTACCTGCGCGTGCGCGAATGGGACGACCTGCACGGCCAACTGCGCCAGATCGCCAAGGAGCTGCACCTGGAGGTCAACCGCACCTCGGCTCCCACCGACCGTGTTCTCGTCGCATTGTTGTCCGGCCTGCTCTCCCACATCGGTCTGGCCCAGGTTCGGGAGTCCTCGAAACGTCGCGGCCAACGTCCTGGACCTCAGGAGTACATCGGTGCTCGCGGTACCAAGTTCGCCATCAATCCCGGATCCCTGCTGTCGCGCAAGTCCCCGGAACTTGTTGTCGCCGTCGAACTGGTGGAGACCTCCCGGCTGTGGGCCCGGACGGTGGCCGCCGTCCAGCCGGAGTGGGTGGAGGAGGTCGCCGGACCGCTCATCAAGCGTTCCTGGGCCGCTCCGCACTGGGCAGCCTCGACGGCCTCCGTGGTCGCCACCGAGCGGGCGGCCCTCTTCGGGGTACCGCTGTGGGCAGATCATCGCGTCAACTACGGGCGCATAGACCCGGTCGTCTCCCGGCAGATCTTTATCCGTTCCGCTCTGGTGGAGCGGGACTGGCGATCCAACCACGGCTTCCTCAAGCACAATGACCGGGTCCGGGACGAGGCAGCCGACCTCGAGGAACGTAGCCGTCAGCGCGGATTGGTCGCCGACGATGACGCCATCTTCGCCTTCTACGACCGTCGTGTTCCGGAAGGCATCGTCTCGGGATCCCATTTCGACGCCTGGTGGAGACGAGTCCAGGATCGTCACCAACTCGACTTGTCCCTTGACGACCTCGTCGACTCCGACTTGGTCGACGCCGACGCCTTCCCCGACCATTGGAAGGTTGGCAATCTCGATCTTCCGGTGCGTTACGTCTTCGAACCTGGATCCGGGCATGACGGTGTCACCGTCACCATTCCGCTGGCCCTGCTCAACCAGGTGCCGACCGCTCCTTTCAGCTGGCAGGTTCCGGGTCTGCGCACCGAGTTGGCCACCGAGCTCATCCGGGCCCTCCCCAAACGGATTCGGACCCAGCTCGTCCCCGCTCCCGACCGTGCCCGAGCTGCGCTGACCTGGCTCGAGGACAACGATGCTGACCGTCAAGCCCCTTTCACCGAGGAACTCGGGCGAGCATTGCGGGCTCTGACCGGGGTCATCGTCGACGCCGATAGCTGGAACACCGCAGCCATCCCAGCGCACTTGCGGGTCGGGTTCGACATCGTTGACGCCGAGGGGCGCACCGTCGGCAAGGAGCCCGGGAAGAAGGGTAGGAACAAGTCGACCTTCTCCCAGCCCAAGCACGTCGCCAGGTCCGAGGACCTGGAATCCCTTCAGACCGATCTGGCCACCAAGGTCTCGCAATCCTTGACCAAGGCCGCCGGACGACCTCAGGTCCATGGGGCGACGCAGTGGACCTTCGATCCGATCCCGGAACGGGTTGACCTGTCGCGCAAGGGGGCTGACGCCGTCGGCTACCCATGTCTGGTTGATGAGGGAACTGCGGTCGGTAGCACCGTTCTCGACACTCCGAGGGCTCAACGCGCCAGCCACGCCGCAGGAGTCGTCAGGCTGTTCGTCCTCACCCTGCCCGATCCGACGAAGTGGGTCGTCTCGCACATGGACAATGGCACGAAGTTGGCGTTGGCGACCTCGCCATATCCCACCGTGCCGGCATTGCTGGCAGATGCGCGTCACAAGGCGGTTGCCTCGGTTGCTCATGAGAAGGCGGGGGATCTGTCGGGGATTCGGACGAAGGAGGCTTTCGAAGACCTTTCCCTGGCCGTCCGTCAGGACCAGGCCGACCGGATGGCCCGAGTGGTGCGCACCGCCGGGCGGATCCTCGCCCGACTCGTCGACGCCCGTCAGGCCCTGGCAATGGTTTCGGATCCGGCAATTCGCGCCGACATCACCACTCAGATTGATGACCTCGTCTTCGAGAACTTCATCTTGGCCACCCCGGATCCCTGGTACGACGACATGCCTCGCTGGATCCAGGGGGTGAGCGTGCGCATCGAGTCCCTCATGACGAATCCGACGCGCGATCTCCGCCAGATGGCTGAGTTGGAGCCGCTTCTGGTCGAGTACGACGCCCTGTGCGAGGAACAGCCGGCTGGCAAGCTTCCCGCCGAGATCGAGGAGATCGGGTTCATGTTGGAGGAGCTTCGCGTCCAGTACTTTGCCCAGCGCCTCGGAACCAGGGTCACCGTCTCCCCGAAACGGATTCGCTCCGCGATGAACAAGGTGTCCTGACCACAGCCATGAACACGTTCACATGGAGTGAGCAAGAGGCCGGATCCATCGCCTCGCCGCCGGTAGGATCGTGGCCCGGCCGCACTCAAGGAGGAATGCCCCATGACCCCGTCTGATCCCCGCTTCTCGGGTCGAGTCACCCTGCCAGTTGAGGAGGGGATGGACGACGAGTTGGCTGCGATCATCGATCGTCTCGGTGCCGACGCGGTGCGTAACAGTGACGGCACCTGGTTGCCGAAGATTGTCTCCAACCTGGGGAAGAAGGTCTACTCAACCCGTTTCTGTGCCCGTGGGGACGAGGCCTGGGCCCTGGACCATCTCGACGAGCACGTCAGCCTGTACCTGTGTTCCGATCGAGTCCCGGCCCTGGAGGACGGTCCGCTCGAGATCCACATCATGCGGGGGTTCTTCGCTGAGCAGGTTCGCCCCGACACAGATGTCGACGTCAAGCGATGGTGGCAGGTACGGGACCGCACCACCGGCGAGGTCGTCGACGACTGGACTGTGAGTGGCGAGGGTGCCGACTGCGTCGTGGCGGTGCCCGCGACGGCCGGACACGTCTACACCGTCGCATTCCTGGCAGCCCAGCTGTGGGACACCACCCAGATGTACAACTACACGACGAATCACTGGGAGAACGATCCCACTCGCAGCAAGGAGCATCCTTTCGACGTCGTGCACCCTGCCACCTGGAATCACGTCCAGGAGTCCTTGTCCGAGTGGCTCGACGCCCACCCAGAGGTCGACGTCGTCCGTTTCACGACCTTCTTCTACCATTTCACCCTCTACTTCAATGAGCAGGCCAAGGAGAAGTTCGTCGACTGGTTCGGCTACTCCGCGAGCGTTTCGGTACCTCTCATGGAAGCCTTCGAGGCCGAGACCGGCTGGCAGATCAACCCGGAGGACTTCGTCGACGCCGGCTATCACAACTCGTCCTTCCGCCCGCCCTCCCAGTTTTTCCTGGCGTGGATCGACTTCGTCAACCGCTTCGTGACTGACCGAGTGCGTCGACTCGTCGAGATCTGCCATGACAAGGGCCGCGAGGCGATGATGTTCCTCGGGGACAACTGGATTGGCACCGAGCCCTATGGTGAGCTCTTCGCCACCACCGGTCTGGACGCCGTGGTCGGCTCGGTGGGATCGTCCGCCACCTGCCGGATGATCTCCGACATCCCTGGTGTCCACTACACCGAGGGACGATTCCTGCCCTACTTCTTCCCCGACGTCTTCAATGACGAGGGGGACCCGGTGGGGGAGGCGAATACCTCCTGGGTGCAGGCCCGTCGCGCTATCGTACGCAAGCCCCTGGACCGTATTGGCTACGGCGGATACCTCTCCCTGGCCAATCAGTACCCGGAGTTCATGGAGCGAATTGCGCAGATCTGCCAGGAGTTCCGCGACATCTGGGAGCGCAGCGGCGGAAAGACCCCGCGCACCGCTCCGTTCCGGGTTGGCATCCTCAACTGTTGGGGAGCCCGTCGTACCTGGATGTCCCACATGGTCGCCCATGCCCTGTACTACAAGCAGGCGGCACCGTACCTGGGCGTCGTGGAAGCGCTGGCGGGCCTGCCCTTCAACATCGACTGGCTCGATTTCGACGACATTCGTGACGGCGTTCCCGAGGGAATCGGGGTACTCGTCAACACCGGCTCTGCCGGGACAGCCTTCTCGGGGGCCCAGGAGTGGTCCGACGTCACGGTGCAGGCGGCAGTGCGCACCTTCGTGGCTCGTGGTGGCGGTTTCATCGGGGTGGGCGATCCCACCTACTGGCCTGGCGACGGAGCGTGTTTCCGGCTCTCTGACGTCCTCGGCGTCGATCGTGAGATCGGCTGGAGCCTGTCGACCGACCGCTACCCGAATGTCGTCGACTCTCATTTCATCACTGACGGTCTGGCCCTGGATGTCGGACCGGTCGCTCCCGAGATCGTCCCGGTCTGTGACGACACCGAGGTTCTGGAGCTCCATGACGGCTCGATACATGCTGCCGTCCACACCCTCGGCAAGGGGCGGGCGGTCTATCTCGCCGGTCTGCCGTACACCGTGGACAACTCGCGACTACTACACCGGGCGATCTGGTGGGTCGCTGGTCGCGACGACGAGTTCGCAGACCAGTTCATCGCGGATGATCCTCGCGTCGAGACGGCCTGCTATGACGAGGCTGGCCTGCTGCTGGTGACCAACCTCAGTTTCGACGAGGTGACGACGACCATCAGTGGTCTGGACGACGAGGTGACTCTTGCCCCGGCCGGGTCTGCCTGGATCAACATCTCCGCTTGACGACGAGAACCCGAATTCGCTGTGCCGGACCAGTCGATCTGGCACAGTGGTTGGGTGCCATCGACGACTGCTGAACTGCTTGACCTGCTCGATCTCGAGGACTTGGACCTCGACCTGTTTCGAGGCAAACAACCTCGTACGACCTGGCAGCGAACATTTGGTGGTCAGGTGCTCGCCCAGGCTCTGGTGGCCGGTGCTCGCACGGTCCCCGAGCGTACTGCCCACTCCATGCATGCCCTCTTCCTCCATGCCGGTCGCACTGACCTACCGATGATTTTCGACGTCGAGCGGATTCGTGACGGACGGACATTCAGTACTCGTCGGGTCAATGCTCGTCAGCACGGCCGGACGATCTTCACCGCGGAGCTGTCTTTCAAGAACCGTGAGAACGGGCCGGAGCACTCCGATCCGATGCCGGACTACCTGCCTGGTCCGGAGAAGTGTCCGACCTTGGCCCAGGCTTTGGAGCAGATGTTCGGACGGTCGATGCCGACCGTCAAGGAATGGGACGCCCTCGACGTCCGGTTAGCCGGCGACGGGTCCAATCTCGTCGACCCCAATCACGTCACTCATCTGAGCTTGTGGGTTCGCACCACGGCGAGCCTTCCTGACGACCGGGTGGTGCAGCGAGCCATCCTCGCCTACATCTCCGACATCAGCTTGATGGCCGGTGCCGTCATGCCACATCTGGGGTCGATCCCACCGGGCATGATCGTCAATCCGGCCTCCTTGGACCACGCGATGTGGTTCCACCGGACTGCCAAGGCAGACGAGTGGATGCTCTACGACCAGGTTTCCCCAAGCGCCTCGGGTCTACTCGGATTCTCCATGGGCCGGTTGATGCAGGACGGACAGCTCATCGCGTCGTGTTGCCAGGAGGGAGTCATGAAGCTGGTGGACGTCAACGACGTGGATGCCTCGGTGACCTTCCCCGTTGGGCCCCGACCAACGGCCACGTCATGACGACAACGATGGCCCCGGATTTCTCCGAGGCCATCGTCGTCGTTGGTGATGTCGTTGTAGGGACCAGGCAGCCATGGTGGCCAGGTTGCGCTGACGCATGGTGGCCAGGGCGGCACTGTTCGCTATCGACATTGATGAGCAGTCATGACATGAGTACGTACGGTGAGCAGAGGAAGGCGTGGGCCCGGGAATGGGCTCGCTTGCGTCGCGAGTACCTTGACGGCGAGGCCCCGGCCCGCCAGAACTCTCACCCCCGACCCGGGGTCACCTATACCGTCCAACACGAAACTCGCCACGATAGCCGGACGAAATCACATGCGGACCCACATCAGTGACGACGAGCGTGCCGCCTTGGTTCGAACTGACTAAGAATCTTTGTCTTTCCACTTATCTTGCTTTTTCTTGGCTACAATGATAAGAATCGCCATAATGGCGGTGAATACCAAAAATTGAGGAGCCCAATTGAAGCCAACCTTAGTCATTCCTTCAGTGAGTCGCCGAGAAAATCCCCCGGATGCTGAACTAAATCCGGATACGAAAATCCCAGCTACTGTTGCCAACCCATAGAGAATCCACCATGTATAAAGCCAGTCAGGATCGACTATCTTCTCTAATGGCTTCCGCTTGTCTTTAAATATATTGTACGACATGCCCCCCCTTAGCACGCATTATTAAACGGGATATGATCCTCTCCGCCACTGGCGGCCAACCCGCAGGCCATGCCGGCGACAGGGTTCATACCGCCAACACCTCCGCATAAAAGGCCGGCGCCAACGCGGTAGCTCCACTTTGCCACCTCGCTTGAGGCGCAGCGCTGGCTAATGGCGGAAGCTGTGGTCTGTGGATCATATACCGTCGCGATGCCTGTATCGCTTGAATACTTGAAAGCACCCGATCTGCTGCCATCTTCTCCTTGGATCAGAGGAGATGTCATTGAGAAAAGAAAAGCTCCATTTTTGCTATAAATAGAAAGAGTTCTCCCGTTGTCAAGAAGTTTTACAGTGTCGCCTTTCTGGAGGCTTAATTTAAGTTGAGCAACACCGATATGGGAAGAGTCCATGAATGTTACAACTCTCTTGAAGCCGTCTTGGCCTAGAAAAACTCGAGACTTCTGAGGGGTTTCAGATTGGCTTATGTGCGAATTAACTGATTGCTTAATTGGATTGGGGGAAGCAGATGCGTAGACAGAAGATGAAAACGTTAAAGTAACGGACGCAAGGGCTATGGTTGCAGAAATCGCGCGCTTCATGGGTAATAACATCTCCAATGCATTTCGATTGAATGTGGCTCCAAGGTACGCCCCAGGAGGGTCACCTCGGTGTCCATGCTGGGGCCGGAGCTGCCGGGAATGGCAACTTGCTCGGTTCAAAGAGCCCATCTGGAGGTTGTCCCGTCTCGGACGTATCTGACTTGTCCTGCCTGGCCAGTCCCAAGCCCAGCGAGTTTAAGGGCTCTTCACAATCGAGGGTGTAGCTGGGGTCTGATGCCTCCGGCTTCCAGGAGGGATCGGGTGGTGTAGTGGGTCAGGTTGCGGAACCCGAGGGCGGTGCCTCCCAGGTGTTCGAGGCGGCCGTTGATGGCTTCGGTGGGGCCGTTGCTGGTGGCGGGCCGGTCGAAGAACGCGAGGATGTCGTCGCGGCGTGTGGTCAGGGTCTGGCCGAGTCGTACGACCTCGACCAGGCTGGCGGGAACGCTCGATCCGATCGACGCGATCAGCCGGGTCATGATCTTTGTGCCTTCGGTTCGACTGCTGGCGCGGTAGGCGGTGATCATGGGCTGGTAGACGTCCCAGGTGGCCTCGACCTCGACATGCCGATCATCACTGAACAGTTCATCCAAGCGGCGTTGTTGTCTATCGGTCAGCAGATCAGCGCTGGTGTGCAGGATTCGTCGGTTCTGGTAGAGCCGATGATGTTTACGCCCGCAGGTGCCGTGCAGCCAGCCAGGTTGTAAACGTGTGTTTCGAGCGTCCTTCGACCATCGCCGGTAACCGACTCGCACCGGTGCCGGTACTGACTGGAGTCAGGTCGATGACCACCAGTGCTTCCAACGCCCACCGCAACGCCCCTCGTGACAAGCAGGAGTGCGGCGAAGCGGCGCGGGTGAGGTCGTGGCTCCACACATGACCACAACCGGTGCACTGGTAGCGGGGAAGCCGGACTGTCAGGGTGGTGGTACGCCAGCAGAACGGCACATGCGCCAGTTCCCGAGTGATGGTGTCGCGCACCCGGCCGTGGCCGCTGCAGCGATGGCACCACTCATCCGGTGCCGTCGGGCAACACAACAAGACGGCCCGCTCAGGGGTGAGGTGCTGGCCTGTCAGGACCAGTCCGAGGTCGTCCAAGCAGCAGAACGTGGCCAGACCAGAGGTGGTGACGGTAGCGTTGTTCATGTCGAGGCCTTGGGCGATGGCTGTGTGCGAACTTCCATCATTCCAAGGACCTCGACCCGCATCAGGACCCAGGGGTCAGCTACCGATCCACACCCCCTCATCCGCATCTGTGAAGAGCCAGTTTGAGCAGCAAGGTGGACGTCGAGAGCGTCGCATCGTCACACCACGCAGCGTGACGCTCAGACAGCCAAAACAACCGTCGTGACATGAGCAGACGACAGTTACGCCAGGCTGCGATAAACAATCATCCAAAAAGACATCAAGAATGGTGACACTGGATCGCGTGAGAAGGTCGATCATATCGAATTCGATTTGCGATCAGTCTCATAACAAGTGGGCTTGCCCATGGAATGCTTGGTTTGCATCGGCCTTCCGAAGGCCCTCAGCCAGATCCTTTGAGTCTTGCTATTTCTTTCTGGAGTCTTCGCGTTTTCATCTTAGACGAGCCGACCGACGGCCCCCTGCGTATGGGGGGCCGTCGTCTATGTGATCGTGGTGTCGCTCGGGATCAGGCAGCCATGGTGGCCAGGTTGCGCTGACGCATGGTGGCCAGGGCGGCACGCTCGATCTGACGGACGCGCTCAGCGGTGATTCCCCACACCTTGCCGATGTCAGCGAGCTTGGCCTGGCGGCCGTCAACAAGTCCGTAGCGACGACGGACGACGTCGGCGGAACGCTCGTCAAGATCGTCGAGCAGACCTTCGAGACGACCACGGTCCTCGGCGTCCAGGACGATGTCGTCGGGACCGGGGGAGGTCTCACGGGCAATGAGGTCACCCAGGCTGGTGTCTCCGTCGTCCTCGACCGGGGCGTCGAGGGAGACGTGGTCGCGTCCGAAGCGGATGAGCTCGATGACGCGCTCCTCGGTGATCTCCAGCTCATCAGCGATCTCAGCGGTCTCGGGCTCGCGGCCCAGCTGGCGCTCGAGGTTGCGGCGAGCGGCTGAGACCTGGTTAACCTGTTCGGCGACGTGCACCGGAAGGCGGACGATGCGGCCCTGCTGAGCAATACCACGGCTGATGGCCTGACGAACCCACCAGGTGGCGTAGGTCGAGAACTTGAAGCCCTTGGCGTAGTCGAACTTCTCGACGGCGCGAATGAGGCCGGTATTGCCTTCCTGCACGAGGTCAAGAAGCGGCATCTGGGAGCGGCCGTACTTTCGGGCCACCGACACGACCAGGCGCAGGTTGGCGCGCACGAAGTGGGCCATTGCCTCGTCACCGTCAGCCGCGATGAGATGGAGCTCCTCTTTAGTGGCATCCGACTTGGTCTCGGCCTGACCCTCGAGAACGGCGCGTGCAAACACACCCGCTTCGATCCGGCGGGCCAACGCAACCTCCTCTGCGGCATTGAGCAGTGGGGTGCGGGCGATTCCGTCCAGGTAGAGGCCGACCGCGTCCTTTCCATCAATGCCATCGGTGGTACGAACCCGGGACTTGGTGTCCATGTGCTTCGCCTTTCTCCGTCTGACTGGCTGACACCTATATCAACGCCCGAAGGGATCGAATGTCATCCCTCATCAGCGGAAGAGTGCCTGCAGTCGTGGGCGAAGGCGGAGGATCAGACTGTGGTCTTACACAGTTGCGCAGTGCAGCCATTCCATGGCAGGAGGGTGAGAGGGGGACCCAGTTTGTGTCATCGGTCACGGGGTGCCACAATTGGCACAAGGTCTTGACGCCTGCCGGGCGTCGTATGCCCTTGGGTCCGTCAGGCGTGTGTTCGCCGGTTCTCCCGGACCCATTTTGAAGGGGACAGCACTGAAGGACTGGTCAGTCCTTGGAGAGGATACCCGTGTCGACCACCACGTCCAGCACTGCAAACACCGCTGCAGACGAGGAGGCGAAGACAGCCACCGCGAGGAAGAGCACACGTTCCACCTCTGCCAAGACCGGTACTACCGGCCGAGCCAAGAAGACCACGACGAAGACGAGCTCTTCGTCGACCACGAAGTCGTCGGCCAGGAAGTCTGCCGACGAGGCCAAGGCTCCCGCAGTCAAGAAGGCTGCTGGTGTCAAGACTGGTGCGAAGTCCAC
Organism: Cutibacterium sp. LaCa_255; assembly: GCF_057458005.1. NCBI lineage: Bacteria > Bacillati > Actinomycetota > Actinomycetes > Propionibacteriales > Propionibacteriaceae > Cutibacterium > Cutibacterium sp. LaCa_255. Next base: position 1,181,844 of record NZ_CP190956.1, read on the forward strand.
CAAGACGACCGCAGGGGGGACGACGAAGACCTCCGGTTCGAAGACTTCCAGAACCAAGTCGACGACGAAGCCGTCCGGAACCAAGTCCACTGGTACTAGGAAGTCCACGGCCAAGAAGTCGACCACCAGGGCGAAGGCCAAGAAGGAAACCACCATCGCCGAGGCTGCTTCCGGAGCGGTTGACGTGACGGTGGAGCGCGACGGCGACGACGTCGTGCTGACCGTTGGCGGCAAGAAGCGTTCCCTCGACGACGTCGACGACCGGGACTACAACCCGGACGAGGCCGCCAAGGACGAGCAGCAGATCAACAAGGAGACCGAGGGGTTCTCCCTGTCCGACAATGATGACGCCGACGAACCCGAGCAGACCGTCATGGTCGCGGGTGCCACCGCCGACCCCGTCAAGGATTACCTCAAGCAGATCGGCAAAGTGGCCCTGCTGAATGCTGTCGAGGAGGTTGACCTCGCCAAGCGCATCGAGGCTGGCCTGTTCGCCGGTGAGCAGCTGGCCGCCCCGGACGCCAAGATCCCAGAGAAGGATCGCGAGGACTACGAGTGGATCGCCGAGGACGGCAAGGCCGCCAAGAACCACCTGCTGGAGGCCAACCTCCGTCTGGTGGTGTCCCTGGCCAAGCGCTACACCGGCCGCGGCATGCTCTTCCTCGACCTCATCCAGGAAGGGAACCTCGGCCTCATCCGTGCCGTCGAGAAGTTCGATTACACCAAGGGTTACAAGTTCTCGACCTACGCGACGTGGTGGATCAAGCAGGCCATCACCCGAGCCATGGCTGACCAGGCCCGCACCATCCGTATTCCGGTGCACATGGTCGAGGTCATCAACAAGCTGGCCCGAGTGCAGCGTCAGATGCTCCAGGACCTGGGACGCGAACCCACCCCGGAGGAGCTGGCCAAGGAACTTGACATGACCGCTGAGAAGGTCGTCGAGGTGCAGAAGTACGGCCGTGAGCCGATTTCCCTGCACACCCCACTGGGCGAGGACGGCGACTCTGAGTTCGGCGATCTCATCGAGGATTCCGAGGCCATCGTGCCGGCCGACGCCGTCAACTTCACCCTCCTGCAGGAGCAGCTCCACGACGTCCTCGACACCCTGTCCGAGCGCGAGGCCGGCGTCGTCTCGATGCGATTCGGCCTGACCGACGGCCAGCCGAAGACCCTCGACGAGATCGGCAAGGTGTACGGCGTCACCCGTGAGCGCATTCGCCAGATCGAGTCCAAGACGATGTCGAAACTGCGCCACCCGAGCCGCTCCCAGGTGCTGCGCGATTACCTCGAATGAGGAATCATCACGACGAATGAAGGGGCGCCCGATCGGGCGCCCCTTCATCATGTCTGAGTGATCAAGACATCATCGTTTGACATCGTCAAGGAAGTGGCGGACGGTGATCTCGTCAGGATTGAACCCGTCGGGTAGCCCTTCGAGGTTCATGACGACAGTCTTCCCCGGTCGCATGTCGAGGGCCGAGACGTCAGCTCGGACGCCGGGCCACGGCGTCAGAACGCGGACGAAATAGGCGAACTTCGAGGCCCTCACCCGGACCTTTGCCGTCGTGGTTCCCGTCGGCGTCACCTCGACATCGAGTTCGGGGTCGGGCAGGGCGAGGTCGGCTATGTGTGTCAGGAAGAGCCGGTTGCTCGGCAGCATTGCCCCTTCAACCCACACGTAATGGCCGCCGTTTACCGGCACCTGGGCACGCGGTACCGACCACACCTTCTCTGACGTGGATGCCGGAACGGAGACCTTGACCTCGTGCGTCTGCTCAACAGTGCCGTTAAATCCCTCGATGCTGACGGTCACCGTGTCGGTGACGCGATTTGGCTGGACGTTGCTGACCCACAGTTCCAGGGCTTCGTCAGTCAGTCGCAGGATGGGTAGGGCCGGAGCGAATGCTCGAGCCGCGGCGTAATAGCCCGGCTTGGCCCCGAGATCATGATCGAGTAGGGACCACGTCATCCCTGGCCAGGGTTCATTGAGCTGCCAGACCAAGGTGCCGGCGCAGTGGGGCCAACGACGTCGATAGTGCTCGATGCCGTACTTGAGCCCTTCAGCCTGTACCACCTGGGTGGAGGTGACGTAGGACTGGAGCGAGGTGGGTCTTCCGACCTCGTACTCGAGGAGGGCCATCCCCTTGGCTTTCGGAGTGTCCTTGTTGCGTGCGATGAGCACCGGATCGTCGAGCTTCAGATGGTCCCTGCCGAGCCACCTCTCGAGGGTGGGCAGATCGGCGCTGGCGTGGATGCCGAACTCGCTGATGAAACGCCCGGTGTCATGGCGATAGCGGTGGAAGTGCATGGCCTCGGCCGGGCTGGCATAGTCCTCGTGGGTTCCGGCTCCGACGTCGGCTCCGTGCCAGACCTCCCAGGCATGACGATCGCCGGCACCGGTGCCATTGACACGCGGGTCTGTGTCGGCGTCGGTGGCAGGGCTGTTGGCCCAGTAATCCACGGTGGGACAGTTGCGACGAACGGCCGCGGGCAAGATCTCGTCAAAGATTTCCGATCCCCACTGGCCAGGGTTCAGGTTGCTCCAGACAGCCTGGTGCATGGCCTGCACCTCGTTGCCGCCGGCCCACAGGGCAAGGCTCGGGTGACTGGCCAGACGACGGGTCTGGTAATCGGCCTCGGTACGCACCTCAGACATGAATTCCTGGTCGTCACCGGGGTAGTCGATGCAGGCGAACATGAAGTCGTGCCAGACGAGGATGCCGTTCTCGTCGCAGGCGTCCATGAAGGTATCGGAGGCGTAGATCCCGCCACCCCAGACGCGCACCATCGTCATTCCGCCGTTGCGGCAGGCGCGTACGAGATCGCGATCCTGTTCCGGGGTCACCGAGCCCACCAACATTGACTGCGGAACGAGGTTGGCGCCCCGGGCGAAGACCGGCACGCCGTTGAGGATGAAGCGGAAGTGACGAGCGGGCCCGTCGTACTCGGGATCATCGGGATCGGGGGAATGGTCGACCTCGATCGTCCGGATGCCGGCCGTCCCGGACTCCGTGGCGATGGTGTTGGCGTCCTTGTCATGGGCGTTGACCTCGAGACGATACAACGACGGCTCGCCGAGATCGTGGGTCCACCACAGTTGCGGATGCTCGATGTGCAGCTCGACCGTGGCCACCCCGTCGCGGATGCGGGCATGGCCACCGGTGCGCTCTCCGGTGGGCGAGGTCAGGGAGACGTCGACGTCGAGAGGCCGAGGGCCGTCATGGTGGGTGACGGCCACGATGACGTTGACCGAGGCGGAGTCCCCGGAGATGGAGACGGTCTCGACGCGATGAGTGAGCTCGACAGGCGCCCGTCGGTACAGTTCTACCGCCCCCGTCAGTCCGATGGAGGGAACGCGCGGGGCAAAGTCCCATCCCCACGAGAACATCCCCTTGCGGCGTCGAGTCGCAGCCAGATCGAGGGTGAGGATCCCGGCTCCGGGGTCGGTGTCGAGCTCCTGTGGAGCCGCCGCATTGAGGAAGTCGCTCACGGCATTGACCATCGCCCGCGTGGCAGGCGGCTCGGTGAGACCGTCCAACGGGGGAGCGAAACGAATAAGGACCTCGGCCTGGTCCCCGTCAATGGCTGGAAGGATGGTCGAGAAGGGACGGTACTGGCTCGCATGGCGTCCGACGTGCTCTCCGTCGACCCAGATGTCCGCGACCGTGTCGACTCCTGTCAAGGACAGGACGAGGGGATCCTCCCCACTCGGCACAGGCAGGGTCCCGCGATACCACCAGGCGCAGTCCTCGACCCAGCGACAGTCCTTCTCGTGGTTCCTCAGGTAGGGGTGATCAATCACCCCGGCAGAAATGAGGCTTTCGTGGACACCACCTGGTACCACCGCGTCGATCCACTCGCAATCTTCGGCGGCCAACTCGACTGGATCGACGACACGCGGGTTGCTTGAGGTGAGCTGGAAGAGGGCACTCATGAGAACTCCTTTGTCGGCCCGAAGCACCTCTAAAACCTAGCACGGCTCAGTATTCATTGGTGGGCCAGGGGCAGGCAGTCCGCGTTTTCCCTCTATCGTTGGGCCCATGGCAGTGACGACGAAAACCTCGGCTCGACGTGGACCATACGCCAAGGGGGTTGCTCGCAGAGCCGAGATCCTTGACGTCGCCCTGCGGCTCTACGGCGCAAGTTCCGGCGAACGACCCACCCTGGCTGCCATTGCCGCTGAGGTCGGTCTCACCGAGGCTGGCGTGTTGCATTATTTCGGGACGATGGACGAGCTCTTCGTCGCCATCCTGGAGGCTCGCGACGCTCATGCCGTCGACGCCGGCGCGCTCACCGACCCCGATCATGTCTGGGCATACATGGCTGGGACGACCCGCACCCCGGGGTTGACGAAGCTCTTCGTCGACATGAGTGTGGCGGCCGCCGACCCCAACCATCCCGCACATGCCTTCATGGAAAGGCACCGCCAACGAGTCCACGAAGTTGTCAGGATGGCACTGAGGATCGATGACGAGCAGGCCGTGCGGCTGGCGGTGGCGGCGGCCGAGGGCTTGCAGATGAGGTGGATCCAGAACAAGGACACCGACATCGCCGGGGATCTCGAGGCCTTGGCCCGGGTGCTCACCAGCGGATCACTGGTGCTCGCTGAGGAAGGTCTGCCCGAGACTGGTGACGGCCTGGAATCCCAATGAGTCTCGCGCCTGGGCGTCGAAGGCATGGTTGAGCATTGGCAATTGCACGTGCGTGATGTCCACCCCGGCCTGGCGAGCGCGGGCAACGAAGTCTCGCACACTCGATGGCGGAACGAAGGTGTCGTGATTACCCTGGATCACCATCGTCGGAGGAGCCTTGGCTGTGATCCAGGTGGAACTGTTGACGGCGCGGTAGCGATCAGGGAATTGTTCTGGGGTGCCACCGGTGTACTTCGTCGCGGCATTTCCCGCTCCCAGGGTGGTGACTGACTGGACGGCTGCGACATCCACCGTCGGGTACAGGGCGAGAACTGATTTCGGGGCTCGCACCGGTCCGCAGGAACTCGTCAGCTTCCCACTCGCGGCGCCGTAGGCCAGGTTGATGGCCATCCCACCGCCAGCGGAATCCCCCATGATCGACACTCGGGTCGGGTCGCCACCGAGCTCCTTGGCGTGAGACAGGCTCCAGGCCCAGGCACACGCCACCTGCTTCGGTGCGATGTCCCAGGTGGGGTGACTTTTGGATGCCAGGGTGTACGAGGGACGGATGACCAACCAGCCATGGTCGGAAAACCACCTCAAGGTGGCAGGCATGGTGGCATTGGTGTTCCATCCTCCGCCGTGAATGTCGACCAGAACCGGGGTATCGTGGTTTCGCGGACGATAGATCTGGGCCGTCTCGTCGGGTCCCGATCCATACCGGACCGTCTCGTCAGGATGATCTGCCATCGATGACACCGCAGCGGCTGAGAAGACGTTGATCCATCCACCGGCCCGATCGGTCACCCACATCGTCGACGCTGTGACGGATGTCGGAATGATGAGGGCCATCACCGAGATGACGACCGCCGTCATTCGCAGGCCACCTCGTCCCAGAAGGGCGAGGATGAGGGCAATGGCGGCAATGACCAATGCCGGTACGGCCAACGAACCCGCCAGAACGGAGGAGACGAAGGTCAGGGCATGGTGGGACGGCAGGATCGCAGCCACTGACCACGCCAGCACTGGAACGGCTAGTACCAGACCCACGAGACCAGAAGCGGTGCGTAGCCAGGAATGACGAGAGCCTTTCGTGTCTGCCACGCGTCCACCGTACTCAAGGGCTGTGGTCGGTGGGATCATGGTGCGGGAGGGAGCGATGGTTATTCGGATCAGACAGGCGGCCGCCGGCGACGGGCAGGCCATTGCGGCGTGCATGAGGAGATGTTGGAGGAGTCCTTCCTCAACTGTTCGCCATGGTGTCTGGACTGGTTCGACAATTCGACCGTTGCGAACCGGGCCTCTGTGAGGCCCCGGACCGGTAGGATCAGGTCATGGATACGTCAGTCAAGGTTGACATGCCGTCAAGACCGGCGCACGACTCGGCCACCGCTCCCGGTCGTTTCGTCGTCAGGGATGCTCATCGTGAGGACCTTCCTGAGGCTGCGGCTGTTCAGGCAGTGTGCTTCCGGGAAATCGGTCAGGGGGTGATCCCCGACGACATCCTCACCGAGGTTACCGGCCCCGGTATCGTCCACACCACCATCGAGCAGTGGAAGCAGTTCATGGACGACGGTGCGGTTTTCAAGATCCTCGTCGATCGCCTCGACATGAGGACCGTCGGAGTGGCAATGGCACGCATCTCCACCAGCCCGGATGCTCCCACGCCGTGGGAGGTTGCGACCCTCCACGTCCTTCCCGAAGCTCGTAACTGCGGGGCCTCGGACGATCTCCTCAACGCCTGCATCGGACATCGCTCGGCCTATGTGTGGCTCTTCGCTGATAACGCCCGCGCGATCAAGTTCTACGAGCGCCACGGGTTCCACGTCGACGACACTGATGGTGCCGTCGACGACTCTCTCGGTGGGGTGGAACTTCAGCGGCTCATTCGTGAGGACGCGATCGAAGCCGAATGACGGTCCACCTGGTTGCTGTAGGTCGTTGCCAGACACCCAACTCTGGGGTCGCCGGTGGCACCGGACAGTGCAACGGCGTGGGCAGCCAGGGGGCGAATTCGGCGCTGCACCGCCGTCCGGGGCGGTAACCCCGACACGCCGACGATCGCGGGTTCCTCAGGTATGGGAGGAGAGTTTCGTGGTGTCGTCCTGGATGTGCAGGGCCACCTGCTTCAGCTTGTCCTCGTGAGCCCTGGCGTGGTGGGCACAGAAGAGGAGCTCGCCACCATTGCGCAGCGTGATGCGCACATAGGCCTGTGCGCCGCAACGATCACAACGGTCCGCAGTGGTGAGGGCGTGGTGCTCGATCATCGTGGTGCTCATGACAACCTCCTCCGGTTCAAGTGTTCAGTCACCGTATGAACAACGTACGTCATCGTGCGAATGTTCCCAGGAGTATCGCGGAATGAACGCCGCTGGGCACGAACATTCTTGTCGAAAGCCTGTCCGAGTGTGCCGATAGGCTGTCTGCGTGACCATGGACAAGATCTCCATCCCATCATCCGTCGCTGCTGACACCTCAGCCAGTGCCGGAAACACAGTGCGCACGGCGTCGACGAGCCGTGAGTACGGCGCGAAGAACCTCTTGGTGCTTGAAGGTCTGGAGGCCGTCCGAAAGCGTCCCGCCATGTACATCGGGTCGACCGACACCCGCGGACTCATGCACTGTCTGTGGGAGATCTTCGACAACGGTGTCGACGAGGCGCTGGCCGGGTTCGGGCGTCGCATCACCGTCACCTTGGAAAAGGGCGGGTCGATCCTCGTCACCGACGAGGGACGCGGTATTCCGGTCGACGTCGAGCCGAGGACCGGGCTGAGCGGCGTCGAGGTGGTCTACACCAAGCTCCATGCCGGCGGAAAGTTTGGTGGCGGGGCCTACAACGTCTCAGGCGGTCTGCACGGCGTGGGCGCATCGGTCGTCAATGCCGTCTCCTCCCGTCTGGACGTCGAGGTGGACCGCAAGTCCACGGTGTGGGGGATGAGCTTCCGACGCGGTGTCCCCGGTTCCTTCGACGGGGACGGCCCCGATGCCCCCTTCACCCCCGAGTCCGGGGTGCGCAAGATCGGCAAGGCCAAGCGCGGAGCCACCGGTACCCGGGTGCGCTACTGGCCGGACCGGCAGATCTTCCTGCCTGATGCCAAGCTGTCGTGGTCCAAGCTTGCCGATCGTGCTCGTCAGACGGCTTTCCTCGTTCCGGGTCTGGAGATCGTCATCACCGACGAACGTGGGATCCAGACTGATCCGGAGACCGGCGACGTCATCGAGACCGTTTCCGAGACGATGCGCTTCGACGGTGGTATCTCCGAGTTCGCCGAGTACCTCGCCAATGACCAGCCGGTCAATGACGTCATGAGGTTGCAGGGTGGAGCCTCCTTCACCGAGACCGTTCCGATGCTCGACGAGAACGGTGGCATGACGCCGACCGACGTCGACCGCGACCTCGAGGTGGACATCGCCCTGCGCTGGGGCACCGGGTACGACACCACGGTGCGCTCCTTCGTCAACATCATCGCCACTCCCAAGGGAGGCACCCATGTCCAGGGGTTCGAGCAGGGCCTGCTGCGAGCCTTCAACGCAGGCCTGGAGGGGACGCGGATCCTCAAGTCGTCCGAGGAGATCGTCAAGGACGACGTCCTGGAGGGCCTGACGGCCGTGGTGACGGTGAGTCTCGCCGAACCTCAGTTCGAGGGCCAGACCAAGGAGGTGCTGGGCACCCCGCCGGTGCGCCGTCTGGTGGCTCGCATCGTCGAGGAGAGGATGGCGGCCTTCCTGACCTCGGCCAAGGCTGCCGACAAGCCGGTGGCACGCACCCTCATGGAGAAGGTCGTCAATGCCTCCCGGACGCGGGTCGCGGCCCGCGCCCACAAGGAGAACCAGCGCCGCAAGAATGCCTTGGAGTCCTCGCACCTTCCTCCCAAGCTCAAGGACTGCCGCTCCTCGGATCCCGACGTGACCGAGCTGTTCATCGTCGAGGGCGACTCTGCCCTGGGAACGGCCAACGTGGCCCGCAACTCCGAGCACCAGGCCCTGCTGCCGATCCGAGGCAAGATCCTCAACGTTCAGAAGGCCGACCTCGGCGCCATGCTCAAGAACCTCGAGTGCGCGTCGATCCTCCAGGTTGTCGGGGCCGGGTCGGGAAAGACGTTCTACCTCGACCAGGCCCGCTACGGCAAGGTCATCTTCATGGCTGACGCCGACTCCGACGGCGCCCACATCCGCTGCTTGCTGGCAACCCTCTTCTTCCGCTACATGCGCCCGATGGTGGAAGCGGGCCGGGTGTTCTCGGCCGTGCCTCCGCTGCACCGCTTCGAGCTCATCAATCCCAAGCGCGGGATGGACAAATACCTCTACACCTACACTGACGCCGAGTACCAGCGCACCGCCGCCCAGTTGACCAAGAAGGGGGTGCGGTTCAAGGAACCGCAGCGGTACAAGGGTCTGGGTGAGATGGACGCCTCCCAGCTCAAGGAGACGACGATGGACCCGCGACATCGCACCTTGCGTCGCATCACCGTCGACGATGCCGCCGAGGCCGAGAGCACCTTCGAGATCCTCATGGGCAACGACGTGGCCCCGCGTAAGCAGTTCATCGTCGAGGGGGCCTATCGTCTCGACGCTGAACAGATCGACGCCTGAGAGGGCTTGCTCACGGCTCGTTAATGCTGCCTCGCGGTGACGCTGTGAGGTGCAATCGGTGTGCTGCCTAGGTGACTGGTCTTAAGCGATGCCACGGCCCTGGGCGGATAGGAGTAGGCCATGCTGGATCACATACGACAGTCCGGTGGCGGATACAACGACAAGATTGATGGAGAATCCGCTGCGGGGAGGCTGCAGCAATGATCTGGTTCCACCTTGCTGTGGCCATCATCTTCATCATCATCGGGTCGCGCCTCGGTGGGGTTGGTGTCGGGCTCGTGGGAGGCGCGGGATGTATTGTCCTCGCCGCCACTGGTCTCCACACGAAAGTAGCTGAGGACATTCCCTGGACGGTCATCGGAATCATCATGACCGTCATCTGCGCCATCGCAGCCCTCCAACTTGCAGGTGGTATGGACTACTTGGTGCACCTGACTGAGGTCATGCTGCGCAAGAACCCGACCACATCAATTATCTTGCGCCGTTATCAACGTTCCTCCTCTCCTTGCTGTGTGGCACTGGACATACCGCATATTTTGTGTTGCCTATCATCGTCGAAGTGGCGAAGGAGCACAAGATCAGACCGTCGAGACCGTTGTCCATAGCTGTTGTTGCGTCCCAGGTCGCGGTTGCATCCTCACCGATTTCGGCATCGACATTGGCGTTGGTCGGAGTTCTGGAGCCGTTGGGGGTGGGATACCTCAAGATTCTTGCGGTGACGATTCCTACCACCTTTATCGGGTGCGCTGTTGGTGCGGTTGTGGCATCGCACCAGGGCAAAGATCTCGAGGATGACCCGGTCTGTCAGGAACGCGAGGCCAAGGGCTTGGTGAGCCACAATGCGGCTGTCGGCGACACCGCCTGGAAGCCAAAGCGATCGGCCGTACCCAGCCTTGTCGCCTTCCTGATCGCCCTTGTCGTGGTGGTCGGTTACGCCACCATTTCGTCAGAGGAAGTCGGTGTGCTGTCCAAGCTACCTATGACGTCGTCGGCGGCGATCATGCTCATCATGTTGGCGACAGCGATGATCATCTGCATGATCTCGCATGAGGACGTCAAGCAGCTCACTACCCAGGCGACATTTAGGGCCGGAATGTCAGCAGCAATCTGTATTCTGGGGCTGGCATGGCTTGGCAACATGTTTGTCAATAGCTACATGGACGTCCTGACCCATGCTGGCGCTTCGATCCTGCACTCCGCCCCGTGGTTCCTGTCGGTGATCCTGTATCTGGCTGCGCCACTGATGTTCTCTCACGCTGCGACCACCGTTGCCTTCATGCCGGTGGTGGCCAAGATCGGTGTGTCACCCGCGGTGATGCTGGCTTGCTACCCGGCAGTGGCCAATTACTATCTGCTGCCGAACTACCCTACGACGGTTGCCGCTATGGAGATGGACGACACCGGCTCGACGCGAGTTGGACGCATCGTCTTCAACCATCCCTTCGTCATTCCGGGGACCGTCTCGATCGTCGTGACGATCCTGGTGGGAGCTTTTTGGGTTCCCGTCGTGCTGGGTTGATGCTGCGATGAGCAGTGACCACAAGTGGCTGGGCACCGCTAAACTCCACAACCATGAGCCACGTCGACGTGCCGGCGGACCAACGCAAACGCGTCTTCGCCTGGGCCATGTGGGATCCGGGCACTCAGCCTTTCGCATCGGTCATCACCACCTTCGTCTTTGCCGTTTACCTTGTCGGTGACGCCTTCGGGCCGAAGGACACCACCGTCACGGCCCTGTCATGGACGATGAGTCTGGCCGGTCTGGCGATCGCCTTGCTGGCGCCGATCGTCGGCCAGTGGGCAGATAGACGAGGACGCCAGGTGACTGCCCTGAAATGGCTCACCTGGACCCTGACCGTGATGTCCGGGCTGCTGTTCTTCGTCAAGCCCCATCCGTCCTACCTCCTCCTTGGGCTGGTGTTGTTGGGAGTCGGCACGGTCATCTCGGATGTCGGCAGCTCGCTGTACAACGGCATGCTCGACGACGTCGCGGAGCCCGGCAAGATCGGTCGCATTTCCGGTCTGGGATGGGGCATGGGTTACCTGGGCGGCATCATCGCTCTGCTCGTCATCTACATCGCCTGGATCAAGCCGAAGGTCGGTTGGTTCGGGGTCACGAGCCACGAAGGCATGAACATCCGTGTGGCGATGCTGTTCTGCGCCATCTGGATTCTGGCGCTGACCCTGCCCATCTTCCTCATCCTGCGTGACGACCCACGCCCGGTGGACCAGTCCGAGCCCCAGTTACGAGGATTCCGCGCGCTGGGACATGCCTACGCCGAACTGTGGCGCAGCGTGGTGAGAATCTGGCACATCAGCCGCAACACCATCATCTTCCTCGTCGCCTCGGCGCTGTTCCGTGACGGCCTCAACGGCGTCTTCCAGTTCGGTGGCCCGTTGGCCCGTCAGACCTTTGGATTCAGCGCTGCCGATGTCCTCATCTTCGGCATCGTGGCCAATCTGGTCGCCGGTATCTCGACTATCCTGCTGGGACGCCTGGACGACCGGATCGGTCCCAAACACCTCATCATCGTCTCTTTGGTCGTGCTGTCTGCCTGTGGCATCGGTGTCTTCATCGGCCACAACGGTTCGGCCATGGTGTTCTGGGTGCTCGGCCTCATCATGTGCGGCTTCGTCGGCCCGGCCCAGTCGGCCTCGCGAAGTCTCCTCGCCCGGATCTGTCCGCCGGGATGCCAAGGCGAGGTGTTCGGCCTCTACGCCACGACGGGTAAGGCGGTGTCCTTCCTGGCACCAGCCCTCTTCGGTCTCCTCGTCACGATGGGACACGCCGTCACGGGTGGCGACAACAACCAGTACTGGGGAATCATCGGTATCGTCCTGATGCTCGTGGTCGGTCTGGTGGCGATGATCCCGGTCAGCACCGCCGAGCCCCAGAACAAGTGATTGGTTCAGGCATCCCGGCTCACCTGAACCAGGACACCTGGACAGGCAACTGTTCGCGGACGACTGGGATCAGCAGACCCGCTCGACCCGTCCGGTCGTGACGTCGTAGACCATGCCGCACACGTCGGCGGCCACCAGCGGGTCCCGGCGTAGAGTCGCGACATCGTGACGCAGGCCAGCCATCTGATCGGGGGTTGATCCGATACGCATGCCTGACAGGTCAGTGCCGTCGGTCTGTCGCACCTTCTCGATGACCGAGGTGTCGTCCCCGCTGGCCATCGCGCACTTGGTGTGGGCCAGCATGACGATTCGATCAATCCCGAGGACGTGAGAGCCCACGACGAGCCCGATGCGAGCATCGGGGGTCAACCGGCCACCAGGAGTACGCAGCACCTTCGCGTCCCCGACCTTGAGATCGAAGATTGCCGGAGGATCCAGCCGGGAATCCATGCAACAGACGATCCCGACCCCTCGAGCTGCCTGCCCCGGCACGTCTGCCAGGTCGAAGGACTCGGCATAGCGGGCATTGCCATCCATCAGGTCGTCGAACATGGTCACAGTCTCCTGATCAGCTGAAGAGATCCGGTTCTGATTCGTCGTCGTGCTCAGTCTTGGTACGGCGACGACGGCGGTGCGGCTTGGACTCCTCCGAGTCCTTCGCGAGGGTCGACTCCGGGGCGGGGATGAGAGCTCCGCCCGCGTCTGGAGTCGTCCCGTCCTTGACAGCGGTGGGTTCGAGATCGTCGTCCGAGGTGTCCGGATCGAGCCGGTCGGCGGGATTGGCCACGTCGTCACCGCCATGATTACGGGTACTGACGGCCAGGATGGGCTGGCGTCCCTGATCCCCGGAACCGTCACGACGCAGGCTCGGCTCCGGCAGCTCGACAGGAACACCGGATGCCGCACATGCCACGGCAGGGTCAGGGCCGATCCAGGCGAGCACCAAGGCCGTTTCACCCTTGAGGAAGCGCTGACATCTCATGCCGCCGGTCGCACGGCCCTTGGGCGGAAACTGGTCGAAGGGGGTTACCTTGACCGAACCGGGCTCCTTGCCGGCGGCAGCGGGGGAGGAGGCCGCAATCGTCACGACCGACGAGCTATGGCTGGGAGCCGCGCCGAAGAAGACGACTGGGTCCTTGGCCTTGATACCGGCCACACCACCACCGGAACGTCCTTGCGGGCGCACCGCCGAGGCCGGGAAGTGAAGCAGGGAGGCGCCTTCGGTGACGAAGCACAGTTCGAGGTCCTCGTCGTCCAGCTCGACGGCTCCGACGACCTCGTCACCGTCCTTGAGACTGATGACCTCCCAGAAATCCTTGCCGAGCAGTTCCGGATTGACGCGTTTGACGATGCCGTTTCGGGTTCCCAGGGCCAGGGAGGGGCCTTCCCCGGACAAACTCGTCACCGCGAGGGCCTTCTCATCCTTCTCCAGCCCCACGAGGTCCGCCAGCGGGGTGCCACCGGCCACCGACGGTGCGGTGGCAGTCACGGGCAGACTGGCCAGCTCGATGGCATGTGCCCTGATGAGACGACCAGCACTGGTGATGATACCGAAATCACCACGGGCGGTGGTGCGGGCACGGGAGATGATGACGTCATGGCTGGCTCTGTCCCCGCCACTGGGCAGGTCATCCTCGGTGTCGATACGGGCCAGCAGACCGGTGGCCGACAACAGCACCCAGCAGGGATCGTCGGGGACCTCCAGCGGGGCGGAGGCGGCAGCGACGGCGGGAGCCGCTCCCAGCAGTACGGTGCGACGAGGCGTGCCGTACTTGGTGGACACCTCGGCCAGGTCTTTCGAGACGACTCGACGCAGTTCGGACTCGTCATTGACGATGAGAGCAAGCCCCTCGATGCGCTCGCTCAGCTCGTCACGCTCGGACTCCAACTCGATCGTGGAGAACTTGGTGAGTCGACGAAGCTGCATGTCGAGGATGTAGTTGGCTTGCACCTCGTCGAGGTTGAAGGCTGCCATGAGTCGGGTGCGGGCCGTTGCCGCGTCCTCGGAGGACCGGATGATGGCAATGACGTCGTCGATGTCGACGATGGCCAGCAACAGTCCCTCGACGAGGTGCAGCCGGTCCTTGGCCTTGTTGAGCTGGAAGTTGGTGCGCCGCAGCGTGACCTCGAGGCGATGGTCGAGGTAGACCTGCAACATCTCCTTCAGACCGAGGGTTCGCGGCTGTCCCTCGACCAGGCTGACGGCGTTGATCGCGAAGGAGTCCTCGAGCTTGGTGAGCTTGTACAACCGCTCCAGCAGGGCCTCCGGGTTGATGCCGTTCTTGACCTCTATCACCAGACGGGTGCCGTTGGCCAGGTCGGTGAGGTCCTTGACGTCGGAGATGCCGGTGATCTTCTTGGACTGCACCAAGGTCTTGATCTGGTCGATGATGCGCTCCGGGCCGACCATGTACGGCAGCTCGGTGACGACGATGCCGCGGCGTCGCGGGGAGACCTTCTCGATGCGGGCGGTGGCGCGGATCTTGAAGGAGCCCTTGCCGGTTCGGTAGGCGCCAGCGATGCCGTCAAGGCCGACGATCCGCCCGCCGGTGGGCAGATCCGGTCCCGGCACGAAGCGCATGATCTCCTCGAGATCAGTTTCCGGGTGGTCGAGCATGTGACGCAGGGCCGCAACGACCTCGACGAGGTTGTGTGGCGGAATGTTGGTGGCCATACCCACCGCGATGCCCGACGCTCCGTTGACGAGCAGGTTCGGGAAGGCGGCCGGCAGAACCGACGGCTCGGTCTCCTTACCGTCGTAGTTGGGCTCGAAGTCGACGGTGTCCTCGGCGAGCCCGTCAATCATGGCCAGGGCCGGGGGAGCCATCCGGCACTCGGTGTAACGCATGGCGGCCGGGCCGGCATCCAGGGATCCGAAGTTGCCGTGCCCGTCGACCAGAGGGAGGCGCATGGCCCAGGGCTGGGCGGTGCGGACGAGGGCGTCGTAGATGGCGGCGTCACCGTGAGGGTGGAGCTGACCCATGACCTGACCGACGACACGGGCCGATTTCACATGGGCGCGATCCGGGCGGACCCCCATGTCACCCATGGTGAAGAGGATGCGACGCTGAACGGGTTTGAGGCCGTCACGGGCATCGGGCAGGGCACGAGAGTAGATGACGGAGTAGGCGTACTCGAGGAAGCTGTTCTCCATCTCGCGGGAGACATCGACGTCGATGATGTTCTCGGTGAAGTCGTCATCCACCCTCTTCTTGGCCATCGTGATACCTCCCTAGCAGCACACGCTAACGACCTATATTGGTCGATCGGCGCGAAATCCGCATGTCAGGGCCGCCCTGGTGAGTCCTCGTGGTTGAGCACCTTGTCCAGGAGTGGAGCCAACTGGTCGCCGTCAGGGGCGCGTACCACAGGGGCTGATTCGGGGGTCCACTGCACACGGTGGCGGTCCTCCATCACTGTCGTCGTGCCGTGGGCCAGCACCTGCTGGGTCGTCGAGAGCTCCCGAATGGCGATCGCGCGGGTGTGGCCGGGTTGCAGCTCGTCGAACTCGGAGTAGATCCGGATGTCGTGCTGCCCGTCATCGCCGACCAGGACCCACTCGATATCAGGAAAATCGCGCGCCAATTCGCGCAGGGCTGTCCGCTTGTGGTCGACGCCGGAGCGGAACCAACCGGTGTTCGTCGGCCCCCAGTCAGTCAGCAGCAACGGTCCTTGCGGATAGCCGTGACGGGCCAGGAACCTCACCAGGAAGGGATAGGTGTTCCAGGCGCCGGTGGACACGTAGACCACGGGTGCGTCGGGATGGCGTTCCAACAGCTTCTGGTACATGCGGGCCATACCGGGAATGGATTTGCGGGCCTGCTCGGTGAGCACGAAGGAGTTCCAGGCGGCGATGAGGGATCGTGGCAGGGAGGTCGCGATGACGGTGTCGTCGATGTCGGACACGATGCCGAAGCGGGTGTTGCGTGAGACGACGAGGACCTTCGCCTTCGTCGTGTCCCCGGAGGTCGAGAGGGTGACCTCGTGCCATCCCGGTTGCAGTCCATTGTTCTTGACGCGCACGTCTACGTATCCGCCACGGTCTGCCAGGACGGTGATCTTCTCTCCGTTGACGTCGACGACGACCTCGGTACCCGGTGCTGGAAGACCGAGGAAGTTGCGCCATCCCCGCTGGGACAGCAGGTCGATGGACAACATGTTGCGCCGGGTGAGCGGAGAACGGTCAGGATGACGCTCCTCTTCCGGATTGGCGCCGGGAGGACTGGTGAGGACGACTCGGCCCAGAACGCGCACATGGGTGGCCGATCCGTAACTGCGATATCCGATCACGCGCGGCACCCAACCGCGTCGACGCAGCGTGGTGTTGAGGCGCCTGTGAAGGGCATCCTCGACTCGGGCTCCGATGAACGGCCGGTTCGACATGTCTTGGAGATTACTGGATCGGGCTTCGTCGTGGGACGATGGGCCGGTGAGCCAGTCTGTCGATCAAGCCCGAACTCCTCTTCCGGCTGCCCTAGCTGCCGAAATCCAGTCCTGTGGGTTCTTCCCTGAACTGGTCAGCGACGTCGCCGAAACCTCCTTGGCAGGAGAGGAGATCCTCGACCATCTGCTTCACCTCGAGGCAGCATTCGACAATGACGAGGTTCACCGGCATCTCACCGTCATTCTGCGTACTGCGACGCGAATGCTCATCGGTCACACCGACGAGCGGACCGAGGGGGGACGGCTCCAGGCCGTGACCTCAAGTGAATCGATCCCGCTGTCGGAGGTGAGCTCGGTGGTGCTGACGCGTGTCGTCCAGCACCCCGACAAATTCGGCAAGGACCCCTCCGCGGCGACCGTGGAGACCTGGCTGCAAATGACGTGGGGCGCGGTGTCGCGCATCGAGCTCGAGCCTGCCACTTGCGGTGACCCGATGTGTACCGCCGATCATGGCTACACCGGCACCTTCAGCGGGGATGACATCGTCATCCGGATGAGTCCTGCTGCTGATGGCCCCGACCAGGTCGAGCGGATGATGGGGTTTGCCACTCGAATGCAGGTCGCCACTGGAGCAGCACGATGAGTTCATTGCTTGGCCCTGATCTCATGGCACCGGGTCCGCAGACCCTTTCCGACCTGGTGCCCGCCATGGGAAGGGTGTTGACGGGTCAGAGGTCGGCTGGGCTCGGCCTGCCCGAGGCGAGGCGTTACGTCTTCCTACTCGTCGACGGGATGGGGCGGGAGAACCTCGAGCAGTCCCGTCACCTGGCTCCTACCCTGTCGGACATGCAGGTGTGCCATGACCTGACCTGCCAGGTTCCGTCGACGACGGCCACCTCGTTGAGCTGTATCGGTACAGGTGCCGTTCCCGGACGCCACGGCGTCGCCGGGTACACCTTCCGTGCTCCCTCCGGACAGGCCATGAACGCATTGAGCTGGGCCAACGGCGACGACCCCGAGGTGGTCCAGCCTCACCCGACGGCCTTCGAAGACCTGGTGACAGCGGGAGTGACGGTCAGCAGCGTCGGTCCGGCTCGGTTCGAGAGGTCTGGGCTGACGCGAGCGAGCTTGCGCGGTCCGAGATTCGTGGCCATTCGTGACGAGGACGACGTCGACGAGCGGGTCCGCAAGACCCTCGCCGCGTCTGAGGACGGGGAGGTCTCTCTGACCTACGTCTATGAGCGTTCCCTGGACCATGTCGGCCACGGTGAGGGATGGCAGTCAGCTGCGTGGAGGTCGCGTCTGATGTGGGTTGACGATCTCGTCGGGGCTCTCCTCGACGAGCTGGATTCCGGCACTGCACTGGTGGTCACAGCAGATCACGGCATGATCGACGTGCCGCAGGACCACCGCGTCATGGTGGAGGACGAGGGAGGACTGCTCGCAGACGTCGATCTGCTGGCAGGGGAGCCGAGATTCCGCCACATCTACACCCGACGTCCCGACGAGGTCGCACAGCGTTGGCGACGGGTGCTCGGAGATCGCGCTCAGGTCGTGGTGGGTGATGACGCCGTCGACGCGGAACTTTTCGGGCCTGTCGATGAATCCACTCGATCCCGGTTCGGTGATGTGCTGGCGATCACCCGTGACGACTGGGCGATCATGAGCCGTGCCACCCCCAAGGAACTCTCCCTGGTCGGCATGCATGGTTCCCTGACCCCGCAAGAGATGAGGATTCCGTTGCTGGCGCAGGTCTGCGAGGGATGAGGATGGCTGAACTCGTCTTCCACACCGGGCCGATGGACTCCGGAAAGTCCACACTCGCGCTGCAGATGGACCACGCTCAGTCGGCCCATGACCGTCAGGGTGTCAGGTATGCCATGCACGATCGGTCTGGCGGTGCCCGCATCACCTCCCGAATCGGTCTGAGCGTCGAGGCCGTCGAGGTAACGGACTCCCTGGACCTCTACCAAGACGTCGTGGCGCGGTTGAGTCGCGGTGGGCGCATCGACTACCTCATCTGCGACGAAGCTCAGTTCTACCGTCCCGAACAGATTGATCAGCTCGCGCGGGTCGTCGACGACCTGGGGGTTGACGTCTACTGTTTCGGCATCCTCGCCGATTTCCGGACCGCGCTCTTTCCTGGCTCCAAACGGCTCGTCGAGCTCGCCGACCGTGTCGTCCAGCCTCCCGTCTCGCCACTGTGCTGGTGCGGGCGTCCTGCGACCCACAACGCCCGTATCGTCGGCGGCGTCATGGCGCGTGAGGGGGATCAGGTGGGCGTCGGCGACATCGGCGGCGGATCCGAGATCCACTACGAGGTGTTGTGTCGTCGTCACCACCGTCAGGGGATTACCGGAGAAATGTCCAGGGCGACCCTTTCGGAGCAGACCCTGCCCTTCGACGGCTGAGAGCCCCGAATGCCCCGAGCCCGGCTGGACGGCGGGGCTCGTGTGGTTGTGAACGTCTCCGGCGGTCATGACCTCTCACGCGTGGGGGGTGGGTCCTCCGAACATAATTTCGTCCCACGACGGGATCGACGCTCTCTTGGACTTGCGAGGCTTGCGCTTCTTGCGCGGCTGCTCGCCACCCTCGACGAGGGCATCCTGTCGGGGCTCGTCCTTGTCGGCAGGCTGGCTGTCCTTGGTGGACTTCGACCTGCGAGACGTCGCCCTGGTCGTCGGCTTCCTGGCAGGAGCGTCCTTTCCGGGCTCAGGCCTTTCCGGCTCAGGAGCGGTGGAGGACTCGTCGGTCGCGTCCGAGGGGGTGTTCTCGTCCTGGAAGTCGTTGGTCTGGGACTCCTGCGTTGCGGCCTGTGATGTTTCCGACGTCTGGGTTCCGGGGGCGGAATCGGCGTCGACCACCGGCGTCTCCAAGCCCTCATAAATGTTGACCGAGTCCTCCTGGAAGCCCGCCAGCATCTCGTAGAGCATGTCCATGTCGGCTGGGGATGAGGGGACGAAGTCATAGACCCCGTCGTGTTTGGTCATCCCGGCGACGGCATTGGGGTCGTCCGGCTGCTGCGGATGATTGCTCACTGCGCGAACGATGGCCAACTCGTCGTTGAGATCCAGCGTCGGCTCCTGATCGGGATCAGGAGCACCATCTGGCAACGGCTCAGCGGGAGCAGGGGACCGGTCGTTGACGAGCCAACGTGCACCGGCGTCCTCAGGGGAGGTGTGGCGTCCCTTGAGATCGAAGCGGAACATCGCTGCGCTCGGAGCTCCATCCTCGGTCTCGGGCCAGGTGGCCTCGAGGGCCCAGGTAAGGTCCTCGTGGCGCCACGACCGCCAGGAGATCTTCTCATCGGGGATTGAATTGGCCTTGGCGACGCGGGAGATGACGGTACCCAGGGTGCGGTGGGACCCGGCCGCGCCGGCGCGGCGAACCGGGCACGTCATGGCAACCTCGATGATGTGGTCCAACTCGGCGAGGACTGGTACGGCGAAGGGCTCCACCTGGTCGACGCCGACGCCCGCCTCTGCGGCCACCTCCTCGACAGTGGCCCCGGAACGGATCCGCGACTGAATCTCGCGGGGGCTCAGAGCGCTGTCCATCGTCCACCTTCCCTCCCGACCTCTTGTGGTCGGGGTTTGGCTGTGTGAGTCACCAACTTACTGCCTCCGGGCGTGATGGTACCGCCCGGATGCCCTGGCGCGCTGTCTGTCGACTTGACAGGTGTGATACACAAGGGTGCGAATGTTGTGCGGTCGCAGCTCGCAATGAGCGAGCTGGCGACGTCTCGAGTCCTTACTGGAAGGTGACTATGGCTACCGATTACGACGCTCCCCGCAAGACTGATGAGGAGGTCAGTGAGGACTCCATCGAGGAGCTCAAGAACCAGCGCAACGACAAGAACTCCGGAAAGGTCGACGAGGACGAGGTCGAGGCTGCTGAGGCTTTTGAGCTTCCCGGCGCTGACCTGTCCCATGAGGAGTTGACCGTCCGGGTGTTGCCTCGCCAGTCCGGCGAGTTCACCTGCGCGTCTTGCTTCCTCGTGAAGGGACGCTCCCAGCTGGCTGAGGAGCGTGACGGTCAGTTCTACTGCGTCGATTGCGTCTGATCCTCCCTTGACATGAACGGGCCCCCGCCACGTGGCGGGGGCCCGTTGTCGTTTCGTGGGGTAGGGGCTCAGTCGTCGTTCTTGTCCTTGAAGTCCTTGCCGGTGATGGGGTTGACCGAGCTGAACTTCATCCAGCGCTTGTTGACGAAGCGGTGCATCAGCAGCTGGGATCCGGCGATCCCGATGCCGCTGGCCAGCGCCCATGAGAGTGCTTTCGTGGTCGAGACCTCGGGGTCATCAGGCTGGGGAGTCTCGTCGTCGCCGGTGACGTACTTCCACACGCCTTCGACGACCTTCTGGCTAACGATGGTGGTGACGGCGCCGAGGGCACCGGCGTAGACCTTCCACAGGATCTTTTCTGGGATCATGACGTCATCATATTGCGTCACGGCCCGTCGACTAGGCTGTGACGGTGAATTCCCCCCATCCTTCTGGACCAGTCGTCTACTCCGAGAGACTCTGCGCCCCGCCTGCATGGTGGCTCATCGGAGCTGCCGTCGCGATCTCGCTCATCGTGGCGATCGGTGCCTGGACGAGCCCGACCACTGGGATGATCGTCGCCGTCATCATCGTCGTGCTCGTCGTTGCTGCCTTCGTCGAGGCCGGACGGGTACGCATCGTCGTCACTGAGGACGGATTTGGTGCAGGACGGTCCTGGATCGAGTGGAGATGGGTCGATCGGGTTCGGGGCGTGGACGCAGGGACGATGACATCCGTGATGCACTCCAGCCACCAGGTCGGGTCGTTCCTCGTGACACGGCCCTGGATAAAGTCTGGGCTCGTGTTGAGGCTCGCTGATCCTGCAGACCCGCATCAGGCATGGATCGTCAGTACCCGCCACCCCGACAAGTTGGCGGCGATCGTGTCCGAGTACGTGGTGGCGCCGGATTCTGCCGCTGTGTCCTCCCCACCTGTTTCCAAGGATCCTTTCAGTGACTCTCGTGATGAGGAGGACAGCCGTGACTGACGTCATCGTCCCGACCGTGGCAGATTCGGAAGCCATGCCCCGCTATGCGATGCCCGGTGACGCCGGGGCCGATCTCACCTGCCGCCATGACGTGGACCTGGGTCCGGGGGAGCGGGCCATGGTCGAGACCGGTGTGCGTATTGCTCTGCCGGAGGGTTACGTCGGGCTGGTCAACCCGCGGTCAGGCCTGGCCGCGCGGTGCGGACTGTCGATTGTCAACGCTCCCGGGACCATCGACTCCGGGTACCGAGGACAGATCAAGGTGCTGCTCATCAACACTGATCCCAGGGAGTCCATGCACCTTGATGCCGGGTCGCGAATAGCTCAGCTCGTCATCGTCCCGGTGATGCAGGCAGTCTTCCAGCCGGTCGGCGACCTGGACGAGACCGAACGCGGCCAAGGCGGATACGGGTCGACCGGCGTTTCTGGTGTGCGTCCCGCTGATGGTTAGACTGCATTTGTTGACACCACAGTGTCGGTCGAGGAAGGACACAATGTTCGGTCGCAAGAAGCGCAACGACGACGTCGAGAGGGATGAGGGCATCGACGAGGAGCTCGAAACCACCGAGGAGGCTCCCGACGATCCCGACGTCGAGGAGACCACTGACGAGGACGAGCCCGGCGAGGAGAAGGACGCCTCCACCTACCGGATCAACCTCGACCGCGAGGATGGCCCCTTCGACATCGACGAGGTCGACCTCGACGCCGACGATGTTGAGCGCATCGACTTCGGTTCCCTCATCGTTACCCCGTTCGAGAACATGCAGATGCAGATCCAGTTGGACCAGGCCTCTGGTGCCGTGCAGAGCCTGCTCGTCGTTCAGGGGAACTCCGCCATCGAGGTGGCCCTTTTCGCTGCTCCTGCCTCGACCGTCATGATTGACGAGGTCCATGAGGAGATGGTCCGCGGCACCGCTGCTCAGGGCGGCGAGGCCAATGTCGGCCCCGGACCGATGGGTGCCGAGCTTCGTCGTATCGTCCCGATGAAGGGACCGGACGGTGAGGATGGGTACCACGTGTCCCGCACCTGGCTGGCCCAAGGGCCGCGCTGGCTGCTGCGCGGTGTGCTGATGGGCGAGTCGGCTCTTGGCGAGAAGCTCGACGCCACCGGCCAGCTACTGTTGGAGTTCTTCTGCAACCTCGTGGTGCGTCGTGACGACAGCCCGCGTGTCCCCGGCGATGTCATCCCACTGAAGGTTCCTGAGGGTCTGCACCCGGAGGAGTCCTGATCATGGCCGAAGGCACCGATGCTCGCGCCCCCCGCGAGTCGATGCTTCGGCGGGTCCTGCACCGGGTCACGGCGTCCAACGAGGATCTTGCCGATGACGACTTGCAGCGCTCCAGCATTAGTGCCGGGGTCTCGACCATTGCCGAGGCCAAGATGCGTTCCCGTGCGTCCCTCCAGGGGAGGATCGAGGTGCTGACCCTCAACCCTCGCGGAACGAATCGCTGGCTCGAGGCCGAGCTGCGCGACGGCACTGGTGCTGTGACGTTGATATGGATGGGTCGGCGTCGCATCCCGGGTCTACGCGCTGGGCGAAGGATCAGCGTCGAGGGGATGATCACCGAGGCGGATGGGCGCCGAGTGATTTACAACCCCAGGTACACCGTTCTTCCCGACTGAGTGGCAGTCCTCGACTAGGTGACAGCTTCGGCGAAGGATCTTGGGGTTTCCGGGCCTTCGCCGGGCCCCGGGACTCGTCTTCAGACCGGGTGGCCCCAGCCCCCTTCGCTGGCGCTTCTTCACCGCTCGGTGCCTGTTTCCCTGATATGGCTGCCCCATTCCTGATCTCGTGTCTCCGTTTCCCATCTTCCTTCCGACCCGTGTTGGCCTCCCGCTCACCTCGCGCGTTCACTCCGCCTCGGTGTGGTGATGTAGGTCCTGATGGCTCCTGTTGTCATGTGGGTTGGCAGCAGGGACCGTCGTAACCGTTATTGCCACCACTTGGGCAGGGTGAGGCGCGGGGCGCGTGGGGCATTGATGCTCCCCAGGCCAGCCATAGATTGTCGAGGCGTTCAACCCTGGTGGGGATCTGGGTGACAACCGGCCCTGATGCAACCACAGCTGACAGCAGCCTTATCCAGAACCGGGATTACCACGACGGAGGGGAACCGGGGCACGAGGGGGAAGAGGAGAACACGAAGAGGAGCGCGGGACAACAGGGTGGGTGCTGCCTCACAGTTGCGGGATGCCCCACAAGAAGCCTCAGGGCGGTGAGAATCCGAATCAGCTGATCAGTGAGGCGCCAGCAGATCGACCAGATCGGGCTCGTAGTTCGGTGAGACCATGAAGAGCAGCTCATCGCCGGCCTCCAGTGCGGTCTCACGCTCCGGCGCACGTCCCTGACCATCACGGATGATGGCGACGAGAACTGCATCTCCGGGCATCGAGATGTCGCGGATGCGGTCACCCACACGCGGCGAGTTGTCAGGCAGGGTGAGCTCGACAAGGTTCGCGCGGCCCTTCTGGAAGGTGAACAGGCGGACCAACTCTCCGACGGTTACGGCCTCCTCCACCAGTGCCGCCATGAGCCGCGGGGTTGACACAGCAACATCGACTCCCCACACCTGGTCGAACATCCACTCGTTGCCGGGATGGTTGACACGGGCGACGGTCCTCGGCACGCCGAATTCGGTCTTGGCGAGCAGCGAATGGACCAGGTTGACCTTGTCATCGCCGGTGGCCGAGATGGCGATGTCACAGTTGTCGATGCGGGCCTCTTCGAGGGCAGCCAACTCGCAGGCGTCCGCGCACAGCCACTCGGCTTCCGGCACGGTGTCCGGCTTCATGGCCTTGGGGCTCTTGTCGATGAGCAGGATCTGATGCCCATGAGCCGTGAGCTCACGGGCAATGGATCGACCGACGTTACCGGCTCCAACGATGACGATTCTCACGATTCTCCTTGCCTCGGGTGATCAGAGCGTTGCGTCTAGCACTCAACGCTTGACCGGCGGCTTGGCCAGCAGGCCCTCGATCTCGGTGATGCGCTCGACCTCGACGGCTGCGTAGACGACGTCTCCGTCTTGCAGCAGGGTGGCGTCGTCAGGAACCATGCCCTGACCGAACCGCAATAGGAAGGGCAGCGGGGTGTGGATGCGGTCCTGGATGGCGGAGATCTTCATCCCGACCCAGTCAGTGTGGGTGTTGACGCGGATGAGACGGACCTGACCGGAAGGATCACGCCAGGCCGGCTCAGAACCCTCCGGCATGAGGCTTCGCAGCACCTGGTCGGCAGCCCAGCGCACGGTCGCGACTGTCGGGATCCCAAGCCGCTCGTACACCTCAGCACGTCCCTGGTCGTAAATGCGCGCCACGACGTTGTCGATTCCGAACTCTTCGCGGACCACGCGGGCGGCCAAGACGTTGGAATTGTCCCCACTGGAGACGGCAGCGAATCCGTCAGCCTCGCGGACGCCGGCCTTCTCCAGCACAGAGCGGTCGAATCCGACCCCCTTGACCGTCCGTCCCTTGAAGTCGGGCCCAAGCCGGCGGAAGGCGTTGTCGTCAATGTCGATGACCGACACGTCGTGGCCACGTTTCTCCAACAGGATGGCCAAGCTCGAACCGACTCGGCCACATCCCATGATGACGATGTGCACGGGACCCCTTTCCTGGGTTGCGGTGGCACCCATCCATGTCGTGGTTGTCGGGGCCATTCTGCCGCGTCCCGGTCTGCCTGTCTCGTCCGAGGGCGGTTGCTGACCTCACGGTCATGAGGGTACCGGCAATGTGCCGATGATGTTCCACGCAAGTAGAGTGGCCCGTCGTGAAGGTTTTCCAAGCCGTCAAGAGGGTGCTCATCGGGCGCAAACTCGAGAGCAGTGCTCTGGGCGAGACCCTCCTGCCGAAGCGGATCGCACTGCCGGTGTTCGCCTCCGACGCCCTCTCGAGTGTGGCGTACGCCCCTGACGAGATCCTCATCACCCTGTCTCTGGCAGGCGCTGCCGGATTCGCATTCTCGTGGAAGATCGGCATTGCCGTTGCCCTCGTCATGCTCATCGTCGTGATGAGCTACCGCCAGACGGTGCATGCGTACCCGTCCGGTGGTGGTGACTACGAGGTCGCGACAGCCAATCTCAGCCCGCAGTTCGGGCTCGTCGTGGCCTCCGCCCTGCTCGTCGACTATGTCCTGACGGTGGCTGTGTCGGTGTCGTCGGGCATTCAGAACGCCGAGGCGATGATCCCCGGCCTTGCCGGGCACGAAGGCGTCGCGGCGGCTGTCGTCATCGCGATCCTGACAGCCATGAACCTGCGTGGTGTCAGGGAGTCCGGAACCTTCTTCGCCGTGCCCACGTACGCCTTCATGATCTCAGTGATCTGCATGGTGATTTGGGGTTTGACAAGGGTTTTCGTCCTGGGAGACAGCCTGCGCGCTCCCACCGCCGATTACACGGTCGTCGGAGCACCGAAGTACACCGGTCTCGTCGGTATCGCCTTCGTCATCCTCATGGCGCGTACCTTCTCCTCAGGCTGTGCCGCGCTGACCGGCGTCGAGGCCATCTCCAACGGTGTCCCATCCTTCCGCGAGCCGAAGTCGAGAAACGCAGCCACGACCTTGGCAATGCTCGGTGGAATCGCCGTCTCCATGCTCATGGGCATCCTCGTCCTGGCCAATGTCACGGGCGTCAAGATGTTCGACCCGACGGGGGAGTCCCACCTCGTCGACACTCACGGAAATGTCGTCAAGGACCAGGTGACGGTCGTCGGCCAGCTCGCCCGAACCGTCTTCTACGACTCCTTCAAACCGGGCTTCTACATCATGATCGTCTGCACGATGATCATCCTGTTCTTGGCTGCCAACACTGCCTTCAATGGCTTCCCGGTGTTGGGTTCGATCCTCGCCCGTGACGGCTTCCTACCCCGTCGTCTGCACACCCGTGGCGATCGTCTGGCCTACTCCAACGGCATCCTGACGCTGGCCACCGGCGCCATCATCCTCGTGCTGGTCTTCAACGCCTCGGTGACTGCGCTGATCCAGTTGTACGTGGTCGGCGTCTTCATCTCCTTCACGGTGAGCCAGACCGGAATGATGCGCCACTGGACGCGGCTGCTGCGCACCGACACCTCGGCCTCGGTCAAGGAGCGCCGCAGATGGAAGCACTCGCGGATCATCAACGGCATCGGCCTGGTGGGAACTGGTGTCGTCCTGATCATCATCCTGACGTCGAAGTTCATCCACGGTGCCTACCTCGCACTCATTGCCATGGCCTTGGTCTACGTCCTCATGACGGGGATCAAGAAGCACTACGACTCGGTGGCCCAGGAGTTGGAGCTGAACAGCCCGTCCGACCGTGCCCTGCCGTCGCGGGTCCACGCGGTCATCATGATCTCGGACCTCAACAAGCCAACGATGAGGGCGATTCAGTTCGCGAAGGCCACCGTGCCAACTTTCCTGGAAGCCGTCATCGTCGACGTCGATCCCGACGTCACGGACCGCCTGCTGGAGCGTTGGGACGAGGAGGACATCGACATCCCCCTCAAGGTCATCGCTTCCCCGTATCGCGAGATCACCAACCCCTTCATCGACCACATCCGTCATATCCGCAGTGAGAATCCGCGAGACATGGTCGAGGTGTTCATTCCTGAGTACGTCGTCGGTCACTGGTGGGAGCATCTCCTGCACAACCAGACGGCTCTCGTGGTGCGGGCGCGCCTGCACTTCATGCCCGGAGTTCTCATCTCCTCGGTGCCGTACCAGTTGTGCAGCTCGGCGATTCTGGAGAAGCGCTGGAAGCGCAACGATCCGCGATCGTGGCGGGATCCCAGCGCGACGATCACGCCACGGCACTGACGGGAT
Source organism: Cutibacterium sp. LaCa_255 (assembly GCF_057458005.1). Lineage (NCBI taxonomy): Bacteria > Bacillati > Actinomycetota > Actinomycetes > Propionibacteriales > Propionibacteriaceae > Cutibacterium > Cutibacterium sp. LaCa_255. The sequence goes on from NZ_CP190956.1 coordinate 1,209,186, forward strand.
GCTTTCCTTGTGACGGCTTCGTGGTGATGATCACCACGAAGCCGTCACGGGTAGTTGTACTGACCGGGTACGTTGGTCAAGCGTGAGAAGGGCGGCTGGTTCCCGCAAGCGGTGTGGGGCCGGTGGTGGTTGTAGTAGTGCAGCCAGCCGTCGAGTTCTCCGCGGCGTTCGGTCTCGCTGGTGTAGCAGCGGGCGTAGGCCCAGCCGTCGGCCAGGGTGCGGTGGAAGCGTTCGATCTTCCCGTTGGTCTGCGGCCGATAGGGCCTGGTGCGCTTGTGCCGGATGCCGAGCTCGTGGCAGGTGTCTCGCCACAGGTGTGAGCGGTACGCGCCGCCGTTGTCGGACAGGACCCGCTCAACGGTCACCCCGCGTGCGTTGAACCACTTGACGGCCCGAACGAGGACCGCGGTGGCGGTGAGGGCAGTTTCGTCGTCGTGGATCTCGGCGTAGGCGACGCGGGAATGGTCGTCGATGACGGTGTGGACGTAGGCCTTGCCCATCAACGGGTCGCTGTACTTGTTCTTGGGCTTGCCCGGGGTGGCGGCGCGGTTCTTCTCGCCCTGCTGGCGGCCGACGTAGCGCCAGCCGCCGCCGTCGGGGATGTTGCCGAGCTTCTTCACGTCGACGTGCAGCATCGCCCCGGGGTGGTCGTGCTCGTAGCGGCGGACCGGCTCCCCGGTTGCCCGGTCGACATGCGAAAGCCGGTTCAGGTGCGCGTCGACGAGGATCCGGTGAACCGTCGACGGAGCGATCCCCAGCCGGCAAGCGAGCTGCACGGGTCCTTCTCGAAGACGGAGACGGAGCTGGATGCAGCGCTTCGTCGTCTTCGCGTTGGTCTTGTTCGGCGAGTGATGCGGCCGTGACGAGCGGTCCTGCATCGACTGGCCGGCGCGATAGCGGTCGGCCCAGCGCTTCACAGTGGGCCAGGAAACCTGGAACCGGGCGGCGACCTCGCTGATCGGCCAGCCCTGGTCGACCACGAGCTGGCCGACGATCAAGCGGTGGCGCGGGGTCAGTGCTGCGTTGGCGTGGAGCAAGAGCGTCCCCTTGGAATAGACGGAGGGGGCCGATAGCTCGACCCCCTCACGGTTGTTAGCGTGGATTCCTCTGTGGACCGCTGGCCCTAGGCCAGACCCTTTGCCAGCTCGATGGCGGTGAAGTGATGTACGGCGCTGGGCTGCTCGAGCTCGTCGAGCACCGCTAGGGCCAGGTCCGCAGGGGTGATCCGCGACGTGCCATCGTGGTTGATGAGGAGCGTGTCACCGCTACGGCGATAGGCGCCGGTTCCCTGTCCGGGCTCGAAGACTGCCGACGGACTCAGGTAGATCCAGTTCTGGTTCGGATGTTCGGTACACGCGTTGAACTGGTCGAGGCTGGCCGACGCGACGTCACGCCACTGGGTCGGCACGAAGGCGGGGTCGTCCAGGACGAGCAACTCTCGATCGTGAGGTGAGCGCAAGGGCGCTGCTCCTCCCACGACCAAGACCCGGACCCCCGCGACGGCGGCGTGGTCGAGGACACGGCTGGTCAGCGGAGCCACACGGCTTTCGTCGCCGGGGGCCATGCGCACGGCGAGCACGACGGCGTCTGCGTCGTTCAGGACGGGCTGCAGGGGTGCCTCGAGGTCTGTCAGATCGAGACGAGTGACGGTGGTATGCGGGTCGTTGGTCTCCTGTGGGTTCCGCGATACGGCAGTGACGTGGTGGCCGCGGCGTGTGGCCTCCTGCGCGATCGCTGCGCCGGCCATGCCGGTGGCTCCGAGAACCGTGATGTTCATGAATTGTCCTTTCGACGATGGGTGGGTGCGGGGAGCTGGCCACAGACCATGGCGGCCAGGGCGATCGCGAAGCCGAGGTACTGCTCGGCTCCGAGGTGTTCGTGCGCGATCAGGGCGCCGAGCAGGGCGGCGACCAACGGCGAGAGAAGTCCCAGGAGGGCTGTGGACGTGACGGGCAGGCGTCGGATGCCGGTGAACCAGAGGCTGTAAGAGACCAGTGCCCCGACCAGGCCGAGCCAGGCGTACCCAAGCCAGCCACGACCGGAAATCACTGCCGGTGGCCCCTCCACCAGCAGCGCCGGGATCGCCAGCAGAAGGCCGGCGGCCGTCAGCTGCCAACCGGCCAATGCGATGGGCGAGACACCTTGGGGGAGCTTCCACTTCTTGGTCAGGACCACGCCCGTGGCCATGGCCCCTGCGCCACCGAGTCCTGCAGCCACACCCACCGGGTCCAGGGCGGCGCTCGGCCCAAGGACCACGAGAGCCACCCCCACGACACCCACGACACCCCATCCCAGGCGCCAGCCGGAGAGTTGCTCGTGGAGGACAGCCACGGCCAGCAGGGCAACGATGATGGGCTGCACCGCACCCAGCGTGGCCGCGACCCCGCCCGGAAGACGCTGCGCCGACAAGAACAGCAGGGGGAAGAACGCGGCCATGTTCAGACCGCCCAACACGAAGCTCTTCCACCACCACGAGCCGCGCGGCAGCTGCCTCGACAGGCCCACCGCGATGATCCCTGCCGGCAGCGTCCTCATGAACGCGGCGAACAAGGGGTGTCCGGCTGGGAGGAGGTGGGTGGTCACGATGTACGTTGTCCCCCACGTAGCGGGGGCCAGCGCCGTCAGACAGGTCCACAGCAACGAACTGCGGGCCCCATGGGAAGAAGTGTTCACCGATCCATCGTCAGTCGCCCACCAGCGGTGAGTCCAACACATTGTTCTCACCCAAACAATGACCTGCAATCATGGTTTAGTGGAACTCCAACAGCTCAGGTACGTCGTGGCGATCGCCGAGGAGCGCAACTTCACGCGAGCAGCAGAACGCTGCTTCGTCGTGCAATCAGCACTGAGCCACCAGATCAAGGCCCTCGAACAGGAACTCGGCACGGCACTGTTCGTGCGCTCATCCCGTCGGGTGGAGCTGACCGCCGCCGGCGAAGCCTTCCTCACGGAAGCACGCGCCAGCCTCGCAGCCGCCGACCGTGCCGTGGCGGTCGCTGCCGAGGCCGTGGGCCAGGTCCGCGGAAGCCTATCGGTAGGTGTCATCCCGACGGTCACAGCCGTCAGCGTGCCCGACATCATCGCGGCCTTCCACGCCAGCCATCCCCACGTGGACCTCACCGTGCGGGGCGGGGGAAGCAATGAGTTCATGCGCGACCTCGGCAGCGGGAGACTCGACGTGGCCTTTCTCGGCGTGGACGCCGACGTCGCCCCAGCGTCCGGACTCACCGCGCACGAGATCGCCCGAGGGCGTCTCGTCGCCGTCATGGCGTCACAACACCGGCTAGCGCACACGGGCACCCTGGCCCTGGCTGACTTGGTCGACGAGACGTTCATCGACTTCCCGGCCGGGTCACCAGGCAGACTCCAAGGCGATCGGGCATTCGCTGCCGCAGGCCTTCAGCGCCGCGTGGGCTTCGAGGCGATGTCGACCGAGTTCATGCTCGCCCTCGTCGAACGTGGGTTGGGCGTCTGCCTGCTGCCCGTCGAATGTGTGCCGGCTAACCCAGCGCTGCGAGCAGTTCCCGTGGCCGATGGCCCCTGCCGGGCCGAGTACGTCGCGTGGGGCTCTTTCAATCCGAGCCCCGCGTCTCGGGCGTTCATCGAACAGGTCAAGGAATCAATCGCCCTGCACATGGTCGGCTGATGCCGGTCCCATCGATCAACGTCTCCGGTCCGTACAGGTAGTGCCACAACGTCAGCTTTTCGCGAACGTGGCCTCGCTCACCCCTGATATTGCGGGGTTCGAGGCCCATCAAGGCCTCAGCTGCACGGAAGTGACACCACTGGGGGCCTAGACTTGGCCTGATGCAGGAGTCTGTTGATGCGTCCCCGGCTGAGGAATTCGACCTCGTCATGGGCAAGGTCGCCCACGGTGGTTACTGCGTGGGGCATCTGGACGGCAGGGTCGTCTTCGTCCGCGGTTCATTGCCAGGGGAGAAGGTTCGGGTCCGATTGACCGATACCTCCAAGGCCTCGCACTGGTTCGGGCAAGCCGTCAAGGTCATTTCGCCTGACCCGCACCGGGTTGTCCCGCCGTGCCCCGTCGCGGGGGTGTGCGGTGGCTGCGACTTCCAGCATGTCGATGTCGAGTTCCAGCGCGAGCTCAAGCGACGGGTCGTTGCCGAACAGCTCAGTCGCATCGCCGGCATCAAGTGGACTGGATCCGTGGAGACTGTCGACGGTTCCTCCGACGGCCTGGGTTGGCGGACCCGTATGCAATATTGCAGCCTCGATGGACGGCCGGCTCTGCGACGCCACCGCAGTCATGATGTGGTGAAAGTGCCTGAAGGTGGTTGTCCCATCGCGCATCCCGCTGGGCGTCCGGCTGCCGAGTCAGCGTGCCGCGTGGCCGACCAGGCGATTGTCATGGTGACCAGCTGCCTCACACAGTACCCGGAGGTGAGTGTCATCGCGGATGGTCAGCTCATTGCCGGCGGCGAGACGATGACGGCTCAGGTGGGGCAGCGTCGTTGGAAGGTTGGCGCCGGCGGCTTCTGGCAGGTCCACCCCGGGGCGGCCGAGGCATTGGCTGACGCCGTGGTGGGTGGTTTGGATCCTCATCAGGGTGACGAGGCCCTGGATCTGTACTGCGGAGTCGGACTCTTCGCAGGTCTGCTTGCCGATCATGGTGTTCGCGTTCGTGGCATTGAGGTGTCGCGCCAGGCGGTGGCATTGGCACGACGAAATGTCCCCGGTGGGCGTTTCACTGCCGGGCGGGTGGAACGAGTCCTGCCGCGTATGAAGGCCAAGTCGAATCTTGTCGTGCTGGATCCCCCGCGCAAGGGGGCGGGCAAGGCTGTCGTCCAGGCCGTGACGCGAACGTCACCGCGAGCGATCGCACATGTCGCATGTGATCCGGCTGCGCTGGCCCGCGATCTGCACCTGTTCGACGTCGGCGGATATGCGCCGCGTTCGATCCGTGCGTTCGACGTCTTCCCGATGACTCATCATGTCGAGGCCGTGGCGATCCTGGAGCCGAAGATCTGAGATGGCAGGTCCAGTTCCGATGTGTCCGCTGCGCCCGGGGGATCCTTGTAGTCTGTGCCAGCTCTACGTCACCGGCCCTCAGGACTGCGGTCTGGTATACCTCGTCATGGGTGATGACGCCCTGCGCAGCGAGCTCGCGAAGTCCAGGAAGGTGGCGCGTGAGAAGGAGAAGCAGAGCGCCCCGCCGCATGCGGTCGAAGTGACAGATGACGACGAGCTGGGGCCCGATCCCCGATCTGAGGGACTTGACTGATCCATACGATGAAACCTGTCCGGAACCACGATGTGATGCAGGCTGGGTTGGTGACGCCGTGTTGCGGTGCTGACAGGGACGTCACCATGACCACCATGACTGTATCCCGCCGCACCGTCCCAAAAAGGGTGCAGCGCGGGGCTCTGGTGCCATGAGCAAGTCGGATGGAGGTGTTCACCTTGAGCATGTCGGCGGGGCCTGATGATCCTGTGGGTTCATTCTGCTTCTTAGCCAAGCCTAACTTTGGGCTCGTTTCACAACAAGATATCTTGACATCAAGATATCTTGTTCCGCCACGATGGTGGAGCTCGACGCGAGATGATGAGATCCGCATCGACTAGTCAGGAGTCCACATGAGTGTCAACAGCTTCGACGCGAGACGAACCCTCGACGTCGACGGCCAGTCCTACGAGATCTACGACGTCACCAAGGTCGACGGTTCCGACAGCCTGCCGTACAGCCTCAAGGTTCTGCTCGAGAACCTGCTGCGCACCGAGGATGGTGCCAACATCACCGCTGAGCAGATCACCGACCTGGGACATTGGGACGCCGACGCCCAGCCGTCCAAGGAGATTCAGTTCACCCCGGCTCGCGTCATCATGCAGGACTTCACTGGCGTGCCCTGCATCGTCGACCTGGCCACCATGCGTGAGGCAGTCACCGATCTTGGTGGTGACCCAAGCAAGGTCAACCCGCTGTCGCCCGCCGAGATGGTCATCGACCACTCTGTCATCGTCGAGCGCTTCGGCACTCCGGAGGCCTTCGAGCAGAATAAGGACATTGAGTACCAGCGCAACCGTGAGCGCTACCAGTTCCTGCGTTGGGGCCAGACCGCGTTCGAGAACTTCCGTGTCGTCCCGCCGGGCACCGGCATCGTCCACCAGGTCAACATCGAGCACCTCGCCCGCGTGACCTTCGTTCATGACGAGGACGGCAAGAAGGTCGCCTACCCGGACACCTGCGTCGGCACTGACTCCCACACCACCATGGTCAACGGTCTTGGCGTTGTCGGCTGGGGTGTGGGTGGCATCGAGGCCGAGGCCGCCATGCTCGGTCAGCCGGTTTCCATGCTGGTCCCGCGTGTCGTGGGGTTCAAGCTCTCCGGTGAGCTGCCTGACGGCGTCACCGCCACCGACCTCGTCCTGACGATCACCCAGATGCTTCGTGAGCACAAGGTCGTCGGCAAGTTCGTCGAGTTCTACGGCCCCGGCGTCGCCGCCGTGCCGCTTGCCAACCGCGCCACCCTGGGCAACATGAGCCCTGAGTACGGCTCGACCATCGCCGTATTCCCGATCGACGACGTCACCCTGGACTACCTGCGCCTCACCGGTCGTGACGAGTCCCAGGTCAAACTCGTCGAGGCCTACGCCAGGGCCCAGGGCATGTGGCACGACCCGGATCGCGAGCCTCGCTACTCCGAGTACATGGAGCTCGACCTCTCGACGGTCAAGCCGTCCATTGCCGGCCCGAAGCGTCCGCAGGACCGTATCCTCGTCTCCGAGGCGAAGGAGACCTTCGAGAAGACTGTTCCCGACTACACCACCAAACCAGGTGTTGCCATTCCGGTCACCCTGGCCGATGGACGCTCCTTCGAGCTGCGCAACGGTGCCGTGACGGTTGCCGCTATCACCTCCTGCACCAACACCTCGAACCCGAGCGTCATGATTGCCGCCGGACTGGTGGCCAAGAAGGCCCACGAACTGGGTCTGTCGCCGAAGCCGTGGGTCAAGACCTCGTTGGCCCCGGGATCGCAGGTCGTCACCGACTACTTTGAGCGAGCCGGACTCTCCGAGCACCTTGCTGCCATGGGATTCGACCTGGTCGGCTACGGCTGCACCACCTGTATCGGTAACACTGGTCCGCTCATCCCCGAGGTCTCGGCCGCCATCAACGAGAACGATCTGGCCGTCACGGCAGTACTCTCCGGCAACCGTAACTTCGAGGGTCGCATCAGCCCCGACGTCAAGATGAACTACCTGGCCAGCCCGCCGCTGGTGGTGATCTACTCGATCGCTGGCACCATGGACATCGATCTCAACAACGATGTGCTGGCCACCACCCCGGACGGCCGCGAGGTTCGTCTGGCCGATCTGTGGCCCTCCACCCAGGAGATCGAGGAGATCGTCGGATCGTCCATCTCCGCCGAGATGTACTCCGAGCGCTACGCCGACGTCTTCGACGGTGGCCCGCGGTGGAAGGAGCTGGAGACCCCCGAGGGTGAAACCTTCTCCTGGGATCCTGCCTCCACCTATGTCCGCAAGCTGCCGATCTTCGACGGCATGAAGGCTGAACCCGACCCAGTTGGTGACATCACCGACGCCCGCGTCCTGCTCAAGCTCGGCGACTCGGTCACCACCGATCACATCTCCCCGGCCGGCAATATCAAGACCGACTCCCCGGCGGGCCAGTGGCTTGCTGGCAACGGCGTCGAGCGTCGCGACTTCAACTCCTACGGCTCCCGCCGTGGAAACCACGAGGTCATGATGCGTGGCACCTTCGCCAACATCCGCCTGCGCAACCAGCTCGCCCCGGGAACCGAGGGTGGCTTCACCCGCGACTTCACCAAGGTCGACGGCCCCGTCACCACGGTCTACGACGCCTCGGTGAGCTACCGCGAGCAGGGCATCCCGCTGGTTGTCCTGGGTGGCAAGGAGTACGGTTCCGGATCTTCCCGTGACTGGGCCGCCAAGGGTACCCAGTTGCTGGGGGTCAAGGCCGTCATTACCGAGAGTTACGAGCGTATCCACCGATCCAACCTCATCGGCATGGGCGTCCTGCCGTTGCAGTTCCCGGAGGGTGAGTCGGCTGATTCCCTCGGCCTGACCGGCGAGGAGACCTTCGAGATCACTGGCGTCGACAAGATCAACGAGACGATCCCGGAGACGGTCCACGTCAAGGCCGTCAACGGTGACAAGGTCGTTGAGTTCGACGCCGTCGTCCGCATCGACACCCCAGGAGAGCGCTCCTACTACCTCAACGGAGGCATCCTTCAGTACGTGTTGAGGAACATGGCTCGTAACTGACGCATGCGTTCAACCGGGGGCGGAAACCACGTGGTTCCCGCCCCCGGTCATCGTCTTCTGAGAAATCGCACCAGGGCAGGGGCGACGACGAAATGGTGGGTGCCCTCGAGAAGTCCTGAAATCCGTGTGACAACCCTCACATCCCGTGACCCTCTGGTCACTACAGTGACGACATACAGCACTGAGAATCGTAGACGAGGGGAAACACCGATGGGACGACTCACCCGAATCGTGGTCACCGCACTGGCAGGCGGAGCCTTGACACTGACGCCCATGGCAGCCCACGCCGCACCGGCCACCTCCGATGCCCCGACCAGTGACGTCACGGCGGCCGTTCCGGGAATCCTCGGACAGATCCATGACACGCAGATCCATGACACCAAGGGCATCACCGTCACCTCCGTGACGAAGGTCTCGGGGCAGCAGCGCACTTGGCAGATCAATTACTCGACCCCGTCGATCGATCCCGCACAGACCTTTGATGGTCAGATGGCCATCCGCGTCACTCTGCCAGCTGGGTACGCCTCCCATCCCGACAAGCATTACCCGGTCCTCTACCTGCTTCCCGGCGGTGGAAGCGGTCGGGTCCGTGACTGGACCGACGAGTCGGGCAAGCAGGGCAAGGCAGAACAGATCACCGCCGATGCCGATCTCATCACGGTGACATTGGAGGGTGGCAAGGTCAGCTGGTACTCCGACTGGGCGAACCAGTCTCGCGGTGACGCCGACTGGTCGCACCACCACCTCGACGAGGTAATTCCCTTCGTCGACGCCAACTTCCGCACTGTGGCGTCAGGCAAGCATCGCGCCATTGCCGGTCTCTCCATGGGCGGCTACGGGGCCTATCACTACGCGATGGAACATCCGGGGATGTTCTCCTCGGTCTCGGCCTACTCTGGTGCCGTCGACATCGAGAGCGCCTCGGTGCGGGCCACCGTGGCCGAACAGCTCGTCAAGAGTGGATATCAGCCTGACTCGGTCTGGGGCCCGATGGTGCGAACCAACAAGACACTCGTCGAGGCGAACCCGTCCAGTGGAGAGGGAGCCGACAACCTCGCCAGCATTCAGCGCGACGGCACCCGTCTGGCTTTGTACGCGGGCACTGGGCTGGGTAGCGGCAATCCAGGTGCCATGGCCATCGAAACGGCTGTTGGAGCCAATACGACCGCTCTGCACGTGCGGCTCGCTGCTCGCCAGGTTCCCCATACCTACATCCGTTACACGACCCGCACTTACGGCGGTTTCAAGTGTGATGGCGGCCACGACTGGGGCTGCTGGAACGCTGATCTGAGCCAGGACCTGCCCCTCATCCTCAGGGCCGTGCGTGCCTGACTCCCCCCCATGATCTGCCGGGCCCATCCTTTTCTTCCGGGGCTTACCAGTTGTGAAGAAGGTAGCCGGATTGTGAGCGTGAGGCGAAACGGGACGCAAACTGGACCCGGCACTCTGGTGGCAGGTCCTAAGATGGCACGTATGGCTCTTCTCGACGACATCGGCTGCCCCGACGACGTGAGGAAACTCACCACTCAGCAGGCCGACGACCTCGCCGAAGAGATTCGTAGCTTTCTCATCGACAATGTTTCGCGTACTGGTGGCCATTTGGGTCCGAACCTCGGCGTCGTCGAGCTGACGATCGCACTCCACCGGGTCTTCGACTCACCTCATGACCCCATCATCTTTGACACCGGTCACCAGAGCTATGTCCACAAGATCCTGACCGGACGTGCCGCTGGCTTCGAGAAGCTGCGTCAGCGCGGCGGTTTGTCCGGATACCCGAGCCGGTCCGAGTCGGCTCATGACTGGGTGGAGAACTCGCACGCGTCCACCTCCTTGTCCTGGGCCGAGGGCCTTGCCGAGGGATTCCTCTCGCGTGGCGAGGACCGCACGGTCGTCGCCGTCATCGGTGATGGTGCACTCACCGGTGGTATGGCCTGGGAAGCCCTGGACTCGATCGCGGATCAGCAGGATCTGCGTCTGGTCATCGTCGTCAATGACAACGGACGCTCCTACACCCCAACGGTGGGAGGTCTGGCCAACCAGCTCGCCATTATTCGCACCGATCCTCACTATGAGGAAGCCCTTGATCGTATGAAGCGGCATGTCACCGAGAAGCCGCTGGGCAAACAGGTCTTCGGTCTCATGCACGCGGCGAAGGCCGGCGTCAAGGACGCCCTCATCGGCAACGGGATCTTCTCGGACCTGGGAATCAAGTACCTCGGTCCGGTTGACGGTCATGACGTCTCGTCCGTCGAGCGCGCCCTCGAACTGGCCAAGCGCTACGAGCATCCCGTCATCGTCCACGTCATGACGACGAAGGGCAAGGGATTCGCTGCCGCTGAGGCCAACGAGGAGGACCACTTCCACGCCGTCGGTCAGATCGACCCCAAGACGGGAAAGTCCCTCAAGGTTGCCGGTGGTGCCTCGTGGACCCATGCCTTTGCCGGTGCCATGGTCGAGCTGGGGGAGAGGCGTCCCGACGTCGTCGGCGTGACTGCTGCCATGCTCCACCCAGTCGGACTGGCCCCGTTTGCCGCCCGTCACCCGGAGCGGGTTCTCGACGTCGGAATTGCCGAGCAGCATGCGGTCACCGCGGCGGCTGGCATGGCCGCTGCCGGTCTTCATCCGGTCGTCGCCTTGTACTCGACCTTCCTCAACCGGGCCTTCGACCAGCTCCTCATGGATGCTGGTCTGCACCATGCCGGCGTGACGATCGTGCTGGATCGGGCTGGAATCACCGGCACCGACGGCGCCTCTCACAACGGCATGTGGGACATGGCGATCTGTGGGATCGTGCCCGGCCTCATGCTCTCGGCACCTCGTGATCGTCAGCATCTGATCTCGCTACTCGACGAGGCCGTCGACACTGATGACCGCCCCACCGTCATCCGGTACTCGAAGGCTCCCATGCCTGACGACATCCCAGTGGTGTCCTCCCACGAGGGCCTGGACGTCCTGCGCGAAGGACCGGAGGACGGCATCCTCGTCGTTGCCCATGGGCAGTTGTGCACTGATGCCTTGAAGGCAGCAGACAGTCTCGACGTCCCGGTGCGAGTGGTCAGCCCCCGCTGGTCACTCCCGGTCTGCGAGGGTCTTCTCGAGGAGGCCTCAAGGGCTCATGCCATCATCAGTGTGGAGGACGGGTTGGTCGTCTCCGGACTCGGATCCCATCTGGCTGACGCCTTGTCAGAACGAGGTGTCTGGCGTCCGACCCGCAACCTCGGCATCCCGCAGCGCTACCTCGACCATGACTCGCGGTCGGCCATCATGGCTGAGCTGGGCCTGAATGCCGAGGGGATCGCTGAAGCGGTCGCTCAGCTGGCCTCCCAGCTCGACACCCAGTGAGCTGACTCCCCGACCAGAGAGCCTGAGGTCGCGATCACAGCTGGGCCATGACCTCGCTGAGCAGACTCGCGAGGATCCCTCGCTGCCACGGACGGGCGCCCAAATCTGCGAAGAACGCATCGACCCCCGCGACGGAGAGGTCGTGCGGTGGCTGCCATGCGAATTGCCGCAACCATGCCGGGGTACAGAGGTTTTCCGGTGGGACGTCATGGTCAGCAGCCATCTCATTGACGGCCGGTCTGACGGCCGCCCAGCGGGCAGCCTCCTCCGGATGGTGACGCTCCCAGGAGCGGGGGTGGGGGATCGCTGAGGAGTATTCGCGAAATGGCGGGTACTTCTTCGGCGAGACGCCACGGGCGTGGTCGATGGCGTCGACCCAAGTCTGGTGATATTTCATGGCCTGGCCGCGATGGAACCCCTTGACGGACAGGATTTTCTCGACATCGACGTTGACGGTGCGGTCGCAGTGCTTTGCGGCTGCGACGAGGGCCTCGTCACGCAACAGCCTGCCCGGAGCAATGTCGAGGTCGTGGGCGAGGTTGTCGCGCGCCAGCCACAGGTCATGCGCCAGTTGCAGCCCAGCTCTGCTGCGAATGTCACCGATGTGGCTGATCCGGCGCCAACGGGATGCGTCGACACCCGGTTCTTCGCTGGGGAGTCCAGCGGCCACCGTGACTAGGTGGGCGAACTCCTGACGAGCCCATTCGTCCTTTCCAGCCTCTCGGAGGTCGGCGATGACCTTTTCTCGCACGTCGTTGAGGAGCTCGACATCCAGAGCTGCGTAGACGAGCCAGTCATGGGGGAGGGGACGTCGAGACCAGTCCGAGGCGGAGTGCTCCTTGAGAAGGGTCACCCCGCAGTAGTGCTCGACCATCGATCCCAGGCCGACGCGAGGAAGGCTGAGAAGGCGTCCAGCCAACTCGGTGTCGAACAGATCGTCAGGACGAAGACCGTCCATCGCCAGGCATGGCATGTCCTGGGCGGCGGCATGGAGGATCCACTGTGTCCCGGCGAGGGCATCGGCAAGCGGCTTTAAGCCCTCCGTCTCGCCGAGAGCGACGGGATCGACGAGGTGAGTGCCAGACCCCTCACGGCGCAACTGGATGAGGTAGGCGCGCGGGTTATAACGGAAACCATGGGCCCGCTCGGTGTCAATCGCGATGGGACCGTAGCCGTTCTGAAGTGCCTGGCACGTGCGGCGAAGAGCCTCGGGAGAAGCGACGACTGGCGGCACTCCTTCCCGAGGCTCTGCAAGGACGGGGAAATCGCTCACGCGAGTTTGGCCCGTCGTGGTGAGATCGCGGTGATCTCGTCAGGAATCGGGGAGACCCCGCACGAGAGCAGGCAGAGGTCGCTCCATGATTCCGCGTGTGAATCGACGTCCTCGGCAGTCGAGAAGGTCGGCGTCCATGAAGCGCGCACCTCGATGTGATTCGACTCTGGGTCGTCAGCGAGCTGCCCGAATGGCCGGCTGACGACTGAAGTGACGGTGCCGGCCTCTGCGTGACGGAGCGCGTGATGGGTGTCGAGGGAATCGGTCAACCAGGACCATGCGACGTTGCCGACCAGGGGGTCAGAAGCCATCGACGGATCGACCTCGGCACGGATCATGGCAACGAATCGGCTCGTTCCCTGCCAGGCCTCGGATCCCGAGGGGTTGTGGAGTAGGATGAGACGTCCGCTTCCGAGTTCGTCACCCTTGATGATGACGGATCCTTCGATCGCCACCGAGAACGGCGAGATGCGGGTAGGAGCGGGTATCTCGCGAACCTCGAGCTTGCCTGACCACGAATACTTGAGGATTCGGGAACGCAACTCCTCGAAATCCACCGGATACATCTGCCGAATCACCCCTTCAGGCTATGGGGATTGCCATGCCCTGGTGCTCTCCGACGCGCCGCGCACCGCGGATAGATGCGGTCCTCATGGTTCAGGTTGAGGGTTTTCACCGTGAGGAGGTCGTCACTTGTCGGTTTCTGCCGGATCGAGATCGAGGCAGATCGAATTGATGCAGTACCTCAGGTCGGTCGGGGTGTCGAAGCCTTCACCGGCGAAAACGTGTCCGAGGTGGGAGTCACATCGGGCACATCTGACCTCCGTCCGTGGGCGCCCCGGAAGGGACTCATCAGTGAGGTAACGAACCCGGTCCTCGGCCAGTGGCGCGTAAAAGGAAGGCCAACCGCAGCTGGACTGGAATTTTTGGGTGGAGCGAAACAGCTCCGCCCCGCAGGCGCGACAGCGATAGACGCCCTCGGTAGTGGCGTCGGTGTATTCCCCCACGAAGGGAGCCTCGGTGCCTGCCTCCCGCAGCACGTGGTATTCCTCGTCGCTGAGACGCTGACGCCACTGATCGGGTGTCAGCACGAGACCCGGTTGCAGGTCTGGTGGGGTGGTGTTCTCGTTGGTCATGATCTCCTCCAGCCCGGCGCATCTCGCCGGTTCCATGTTGAGTGAAACGGTAATTCGGATGTTGTCATTCCCGCGCCGAGTCTGCCGGGTCGCGGCAGGATGGAGGAGCAAGAACCGAGGAAGGACGAACTCACATGGCCAAAGACTCCCTTCAGCTATCCGATGTGCTGCGCTGCCCGCAGCCCCCGGTTGACATCAGCAAGATTGATACCGGCGCGACTCCGGAGGCACCTGGGGACAAGGAAAGGACCCTCAAGGAGTTCGAGCCGATGGCCGAGGAACTCTCGGAGTTGCAGGAGACGCTGTTCGCCCGCGGTCGCAGTAACCCTGACGAGGCTCGACGCGTGCTCGTCGTTCTCCAGGGGCTCGACACCGCTGGTAAGGGTGGAGTGGTCCGCCACGTCTTCGGACTGGTTGACCCGCAGGGGATTCACCACCACAGCTTCAAGGCTCCGACCGACGAGGAGCTTAAGCACGACTTCCTGTGGCGAGTGAGGAAGGCCTTGCCCGAACCCGGAATGCTGGGCGTCTTCGATCGCTCCCACTATGAGGACGTCCTCGTGGCCAGGGTCGACAACCTCGTCGAGGAGAAGGTATGGAAGGAGCGTTACGACCTCATCAACGAGTTCGAGCTCGGACTAGCGGCTGACGGCTGCAAGGTCATCAAGTGCTTCCTGCACATTTCCCCGGACGCCCAGAAGGAGAGGCTGCAGGCTCGTCTTGATGACCCCGCCAAGTACTGGAAGTACAACCCCGGGGATCTCGACACCCGTTCGAAGTGGCCTGATTACATGGACGCCTACAACGACCTGCTCAGCAAGTGCAATCCGGACGTGGCTCCCTGGTACATCATCCCCTCGGATCGCAAGTGGTACCGCAACTGGGCGGTGGGACGCATCTTGCTGGAGACGATGCGTTCGATGAAGCTCACCTGGCCTCCCGCCGATTTCGACGTGGATAAGGAGAAGGAACGCCTCGGCAACGCGTGACGAATGAGAGACCGGCCCGGACCCTTGTCCGGGCCGGTGCTGAGTTGATGGGGGTACTACTCGGGGACGACCTCGTCGTCGGTCCGCCCGGAGACCAAACCCATGGCGGCCGAGCAGTACCGCTGAAAGGCGAGGGCTGCGAGGACCGGATCGTCCCCCAAAGGCGCGGAGACAACCTCGGCGCCAGCGTGAAGCGCCATATGAGTGTGGGCGCGGAAGGTCTCGTCGTCGCAGATCCACAGGCTTCCCACCGCAATGTGACGACGACCCTCTCGACGTAGGTGGGTGACGACCTCCTCGACGTTGGTGGTGCCGCCGCTGTTGGTGGCAATGTGAACCGGTAGGTGGTGGTGCTGGGACCACAGGCGCGTCATTTTGGAGAGCATGGCCGCGCCCCGCTGGTCTCCGCTGTCGGGGGTCGAGAGGATGAGTGCATCCAATTCCTGGGCGTGCACGCGATGGGCTGCCAGTCGCAGACGTGCATCGACGAGGTTGAGTAGAGCCGGGGCCGGGCCGGTGGGCCGGGCTACGCGGATGGCCAGGTCCGGATGATTCCGACGGATGTCCTCGGCATGGCGAGTCAGCTGCGGCGGGCTGGAATGAAGGTGAGTGGCATTGATGGGGACCAGGACCAGCTCACTCCACGACGGTTTGATGCGAGGAGCTTTGCAACGGCCTTTCTCCGGCACGAAGCTGACCGTTGACTCGATGTGCGGGTGGAGGTGAGACATTCGCTGCCGCAATCTCTGGCCGATGAGATTCGCGGAGGCTTCGGACATCGCGGGGAGGACGAGGTCGAGTATCGGCGCAGCCATCTGAGCACTCCCTTCCCCAGCCATCAGGACAACAAGTCCGACACGTCGCGTTCACCTTATCGAAGTAGGTCCGTCGAATTGGCGGAATTGTCTCTGTGAACCGGTGTGCATGCAGTCCGTCAAGATGTGGGGCGAATGAGCGGCGACTGTGAGCGTTACGGATTCAACAGGACAGAATCTTTGAGGGAAGGGAGAAACGGTCGGTGTAGCAAAAGGTCGACCGACTCATGTCGGCCGACCTTTTTGGTGGGCGATGCCAGGTTTGAACTGGCGACCTCTTCCGTGTCAGGGAAGCGCGCTACCACTGCGCCAACCGCCCGAGGTGGAGACGGGATTTGAACCCGTGTACACGGATTTGCAGTCCGTTGCCTCGCCTCTCGGCCACTCCACCATGTGGATAGGTCCGAAAGACCTCTCCGAGCGGACGACGGGACTCGAACCCGCGACCCTCACCTTGGCAAGGTGATGCTCTACCAACTGAGCCACGTCCGCATGTTTTCCAGCAGTTCTCTGAGGGGCTTTCACTCCTTGTCGTTCCTGCCGGGCGACGAGAAAGAACTTTAGAGGATGTTTCGGTGACGACGCAAATCGGGGCGGGATGCTCGCACCAAAAACTTGTGATTCCCCTAGTCAGAATGGAGTTTCATTGATGTGGTCCATTGGCGTGTCGCGATTCGGGATCGGTTGGGCGTGCTCCACATCGGGCCCGGATGGATGCTGATCCAGGTCACGGTGCGGGGGAATCAGGCTGGGAGGGGCGTGCGACCGGGGGAAAGCGGTTGATGGGTATGGCGGTGACCGGGTTGCTGATCGGGTTCGCTGCCACCGTGCGTTGCACGATGAGGTGTCAGGACCGCGGTCACCACACACGGGCGTGTCAGACGTCATCAGGTGGTTGGATGATCTTCGCGATCCCCGGCATTGGTGTCTGCGGATAGTGGCCCGTCGACTTGGACAAGCACCCCCGCTTCTGGCATAGTTTCTCCAGCGCGGGCGGTTGGCGCAGTGGTAGCGCACTTCGTTCACACCGAAGGGGTCGCGGGTTCGAACCCCGCATCGCCCACCACCAGACATGGCTGCACAGGAGTCCACAGAAGACTGTGCAGCCATTGTCGTCTCCTTTGCTGAAGCATCTGATTGTGCTTCTGGGCCGCCTCACAGGCTGATTCGCAATACTCTGACAACGTCAGTGCCAGGGATCGGCACTGGGGATCACCGAGGAGGCACACTCATGCCCATCACCGTCAAGGCCCTTCAGAAGGAAGGCCCGGACACGCCGTTCAGGGTTGTCGACATCGAAAGGCGAGATCCTCGCCCGGACGACGTCGTCATTGCCATCAAGGCTGCAGGTATCTGTCACTCCGACATCCACACGATCCGCAACGAGTGGGGTCACGCGCATTTCCCGCTCACCGTCGGTCACGAGATCGCCGGTGTCGTCGAGGCCGTCGGTTCCGAGGTGACGAAGTACCAGCCCGGCGACCGGGTGGGTGTCGGGTGTTTGGTCAATTCCTGCGGCCACTGTGAGCAGTGCGCGGCAGGAGAGGAGCAGGCCTGTCTCAACGGGTCCGTGGGAACATACGACTCCCGTGACGTCGACGGCACCATCACCCAGGGCGGGTACAGCCAGAAGGTCGTCGTCAACGAGAGGTTCGTCTGTCGCATCCCCGACTCCTTGGGCTTCATGGCGGCAGCTCCGCTGTTGTGCGCCGGGATCACCACCTATTCGCCCATTGCCACTTGGAACGTGGGCCCTGGTGACGAGGTCGCCGTTCTGGGTCTTGGTGGCCTGGGACACATGGGCGTTCAGATCGCGGCGGCGAAGGGGGCTGAGGTCACCGTTCTGTCTCGCAGCCTGCGTAAGGCTGACCTTGCCGAGAAGCTCGGAGCCACGCGCACCCTGGCGACCAGCGACGAGAATCTCTTCCGTGACCATCGCGGTGAGTACGACTTCATTCTCAACACCATCAGCGCCCCGATCGACCTGAAGTCCTATCTCAAGTTGCTCAAGCCGCGCGGCGTGATGGCCTGTGTCGGACTGCCCCCGGAGGAGCTGGGCCTGCCGATTGGTTCCCTCATCAACGGTTCCAAGGTGCTCGCCGGATCCAACATCGGCGGTATCCCGCAGACCCAGGAGATGCTCGATTTCTGCGCGGAGCATCATCTCGGCGCCTGGGTGGAGAAGATCGGCGTTGACGAGGTCGATGCGGCCTATGACCGTGTCGTCGCCGGAGACGTGAGGTTCCGCTTCGTCATCGACACAGCGACCTTTGAGGATGCAGCCCCAGCCGAATGAGCCACGCGCCGATACGACCACGAGCTGAGTCCGAGCCGTTCCGCGACGACTTCTCGTCGCGGACTCCACGCGCCTGGGCGAGATGTCCATCGAGCATCTCCAGATGCTGGGAGCCGTGATCGATGAGCTCCTCGTCGTGGGTCACGAGCATCGTGGCGGTGTCATGCTCATGGGTCAGTTTGGCCACGAGTTCGATGATGCGGGTGCCAGCCTGGGAATCCAGGGCACTGGTCGGCTCGTCGACGACCAGTACGCTGGGGTCGTTCATGAGGGCCCGGGCGATGTTGACTCGCTGGCGCTGTCCACCTGACATCTGCGCCGGCCTCTTGTGCATGTGGTTGGCCAGGTCGACGGCGTCGAGGAGTTCCTTGGCCTGCTCGCGGCGCTCGTCACGGGTGGAGCGATGCGCACCGTCGAGTTCTCCCATCATGACGAGCTGGTCGACGGCGTCGAGGCTGGGGATGAGGTTCGACTGCTGAAAGACGATGCCGATCTTCTCCCGGCGCAGTTCGGTGGCGCCGGCGTCGTCGAGTCCGGTGACGTCGATGCCGTCAATGAGGATGGTGCCGGTGTCGGGCCGGGCCAAGGTGGAAGCGACGGCCAAGAGGCTCGATTTTCCCGACCCGGACGGTCCGGTGATGACGGCGACGTGCCCGTTGTCGACGTGCATGCTGACGTCCTCCAAGGCGGTGACGCGACGGTTGCCGTCTGGACGGGTGAAGGTGACGTTGTCGAGGGTGATCATGCGAAGCTCCTGAAAACTGTGGGGACGGACAGGTCAGCGGGCCGAGCCGAGGGCCTGCTCGGGTTCTGCCCTCGACAGGGAGCGGATGGCCACAGCAGCTCCGGCAAGGCCCAGTAGACCGAGCAGGGTTCCTGGACCGAGTACCGTCCACCACGTCATGGCGAAGGGCATGGTCGAGCGGATGGCGAATCCGGTGATCGTCACGAGGACCAGGCCGGCACCGATACCGATGGCCAGCACCACACCTGCCTGTCCCAGGGCGTCACGACGCAAGGCCTGGGTCGTCGCTCCCAGCGCACGCAGCACACCGATGTCGTGCTGACGCTGGATTGTCCAGACGGTGAAGAATGCTCCGACGACGAGGGCCGAGATGCCCAGCAGGAGGCCGATGATGAGAGCCAGGGAGCCAATCTCAGGTCCGAAGGTCGGCAGCATCCGCACTGACTTCCAAGGCGAAGCCGACTCGGTTCCGGCGGCCTTGTCGACCGCCTTCCAATCGGGCTCGCCATGCACCAGCAGGGCGGTTGGCTCGGCCTTGGGCTGGCCCATGCGCGCCACGGTCGCCTGCCAGTCCGCGTAGCCCATGGCGACGACGGCCGAATGGCAATACCAGGTGTCGTCACTGACGGACCCGACAGCGAACTTCTGGGACCCGATTCCCACCGTGTCCCCGGCTGCTAGTCCGAGGTCATCGGCGATGGTCCGGGAGATGATGACCTTCCCCCTCGCCGGGGTGCCGAGGGAGGTCGCCGTGACGTCGGACCCGAAGATGGCCACTGCGGATCCGGTGCCGTCCTTGCTGGCGCGGGTCTGGGTGACGCCCAGGGGAGTGACCCCTGAGACCCCGTCAGCTGACTGCCAGGTCTTGAGCTGGTTCTCATGCACCCTGGAATCGGTCCACGTCGTCGTCGATCCCGTCTTGGCCAGCACGACCCGATCAGCCGGTACCTGTACCACCGCGGCGACGCTGCGCTGGGCGAGGCCGCCTGCCAGACCGGTGAGGAAACCGACCAGTACGCAGATGAGAGCCACTACCACGGTCATGAGGGCAAACCGGCCCTTGGCGAAGGCCAGATCACGCCGGGCGAGGAACATGGGAACTCCTTGTCGTTGTCGTCGTAACCACCTTCCTGGTGAAAACCCTTGTCGGAATCAGCGCGTGGTGTGGTTGTGGGGCGACTCCAGGCGGAGGCGGACATCAACCTTTTGGATGACGCGGGGGGAGGGGGCCTGGTGGCACGGACATGTGGGTTGCGCACCTACACTTGGGGCCGATGAGAACGACCGCACTTGCTCGTGATGGGTTGCACCGGTGGCGCGACATGGACGCCGGTCACCGCGGACGTGCGGTGGTCATTGAGGTGGGCATGCAGATCGGCATCCAGGTGCTCTTTGCCGGTCTGGTCATCTTCACCGTCGTGATGGCCCTGGTGCTGTCCCCACCCCACTTGTGGCGAATCCTCACCTGGGAGATCCTGCTCATCCTCGTCCACATCGCCCTCATGACGACCCACGTCATGGATCGCACTCGGCGTGACAGGTGGCGGCCCATCCTGGTGACAGTGATGGTCGCCACCTCGATCTTGTTGGCCGTCGACTTCCCCTATGCCGCCTACCTGACGATCCCGCTCTCCTTCGTCTACCTGGATCACCTGGCCCCTCTCCATGCCTGCATCTCCGTCGTCGTCGGAGCCGTGGCCATCGTCCTCGGCGTCGGACTGACGAGTGGCTGGAGCGTCGGGGGAGTCGTCGGGCCGGTAGCCGGTGCCGCAGTGGCCGTCGTCGCCGGTCTGTCCCTCAAGGCGCTGCAGGCTCAGGCGGCCGAGTTGGAACGCCTCAATGTCGACCTGCTCGCCGTGCAGGAGAGGTTGGCAGCCTCCCAGCGGGAAGCTGGGGTGCTGGAGGAACGTGCCAGGTTGGCACGGGAGATCCACGACACCGTCGCGCAATCCTTGTCGAGCATCGGTCTGCTGCTGTCGGCGGTTGAGCGCACGGCCCCTGACCATCCGGCGATCGAGCAGATCCAGCTGGCCCACCGCACCTCGTCCGAGGCGTTGTCCGAGACCCGCGTCCTCATCGCGGAACTGGCTCCTCCCACCGTGGCCGATCAGGGTTTGCCGGCAGTTCTCAAGCGACTGGGTGCGACGACGTGGTCACTCGGCGGACTCCACGTCGACGTCGACTGTCCTGACACCTCAGACCTGTCGATGGAGATCCAGACAGTCCTGCTCAGACTGTGCCAGGGAGCCATGTCCAACGTGGTCCGTCATGCCCGTGCCCGGCACGCAACGATCCGGATCTCGCGTACCGATGAATCCCACGTCCATCTGAGGGTGACCGATGACGGCGTCGGGATGGACCTCGACGCTCCAGTGCGAGAGGGAGCTTTCGGGCTGCACGCCATCAGACAGCGGGTCGACGAGCTGTCCGGGGAGGTCTCGCTGACCTCAGAGCCGGGGGAGGGGACGATCATCGACGTCGATCTCCCGGTGCATTCCACCGCCGAGCAACCACGCCTCGTTCACCAAGGAGAACCATCATGACCGTGCGCGTCCTTATCGCCGACGATCATCCGGTGGTTCGAGCCGGAGTGACGGCCCTTCTCGGTACCGATCCGGACATCGAGATCGTCGCCACCGCATCGACCCCCGCCCAGGCCCTCGCCGCCGCAGCGACGACGGACCTCGATCTCATGCTGCTCGACCTGCAGTTCAGCAGCGATGCCAATGCACCGTCCGGGGTGGACGTCACCCGCAAGGTCCGGTCACAACCGAATCCCCCGGAAGTCCTCATCCTCACCAACTATGACACCGACGCCGACATCCTGGCAGCGGTCGAGGCGGGTGCCACCGGTTACCTCCTCAAGGACGCTCCCGCCGAGGAACTGCTGTCGGCGATCCATCGTGCCGCTCGCGGTGAGGGAGCCCTGGCGCCGGCCGTCGCCACTCGTCTCATGGCTCGGATGCGCTCCCCACAGACCTCCTTGACGGCCCGGGAACTCGACGTCCTGGAAGCCTCGGCGGAGGGGCTCTCCAACACACAGATCGCGGATTCCCTGTACGTCTCCGAGGCCACCGTCAAGACCCATCTGTCGCACATCTACACCAAGCTCGGAGTGACCTCTCGCAGCGCGGCAGTGGCTCGCGCCCGAGACATTGGTCTCATTCGCTGACCCGCAACTCGAAGCGACCCGACCCGGTACGGCATTATTGGACCATGTCCGGCATCCGCCGGGTTGCAATCGAGTGAGGAAGTCAATCGTGTCCATCAGCATCACCCTGCACCGTTCCGGTACCTCCAGGACCGAGCAGGTGGACACCACCACGACCGGTCTGGATCTCTTCGGCTCCGAGCGTGACGTCGTCGCCATGCGGGTCGACGGCAACCTCGTCGATCTGCAGCGCGAACTTCACGACGGCGCCGAGGTGGAGCCCGTCGAGGCGACGAGCGAGGACGGGCTCAACATCATTCGGCACTCGTGCACCCACGTCATGGCACAGGCCGTCCAGCAGCTGTACCCCGAGGTGAACCTGGGTATCGGCCCGTTCATCACCGACGGTTTCTACTACGACTTCGGCAACATCGAGCCCGTCACCCCCGAGGTGCTCACCGAGCTCGAGAAGCGGATGAAGCGGATCGTCAAAGAGAACCAACGCTTCGTGCGTCGGGTCACCAGCGAGGAATCCGCCCGTGAGGAGCTGGCTGACCAGCCGTACAAGCTGGAACTCATCGGCACCAAGGGCAAGGGCGCCGATGGGGCTTCGGTCGAGGTCGGTGGCGCCGAGTTGACGATCTACGACAATGTGCGCCGCAATGGCGAGGTTGCCTGGAAGGACCTCTGCCGTGGCCCGCACGTTCCGTCAACCAAGTATCTGGCCAATGCCTTCGCTCTGACGAAGTTCTCGGCTGCCTACTGGAAGGGTGACCAGGCCAACGACCAGTTGCAGCGCATCTACGGCACCGCGTGGGCCAGCCGTGAGGATCTCGTTGCCTACCGGGAGCGGATCAAGGAGGCCGAGCGTCGGGACCATCGCAAGTTGGGAGCCGAGCTCGATCTGTTCTCCTTCCCCGAGGAGATCGGTCCGGGCCTGGTGGTCTTCCATCCCAGGGGTGCGATGCTGCGTCACCTCATCGAGGAACACGTCATCGCGCGCCACATGGAGGCGGGATTCTCCTTCGTGCATACCCCGGAGATCACCAAGGGTGGGCTGTTCCACACCTCGGGTCACCTGCCCTACTACGCCGACACCATGTTCCCGCCGATGCTCGTCGACGAGGAGAGTGACGAGGAGGGCAACGTCACCCGGGCCGGCCAGGAGTACTACCTCAAGGCCATGAACTGCCCGATGCACAACCTCATCTTCCGCTCGCGTGGTCGGTCCTACCGCGAACTGCCGTTGCGGTTTTTCGAGATGGGCCATGACTACCGCTACGAGAAGTCGGGCGTCGTGCACGGGCTGACCCGTATGCGCGGGTTCGCCCAGGATGACTCGCACACCTACTGCACCCGCGAGCAGGCCCCTGGCGAGATCGAGAAGCAGATCGAGTTCTTCCTGTCGATCCTGGCCGACTTCGGTCTGAACGACTTCTACCTCGAGCTGTCCACCCGCGAGGAGGACGGTGCGAAGGAGGAGAAGTTCATCGGCTCCGACGAGGACTGGCAGGCTGCCACCGACACCCTCGACCAGGTGTGCCGCAGCACTGGTCTGCAGTTGGTCCCCGATCCGGGCGGCGCCGCCTTCTACGGTCCGAAGGTCTCGGTCCAGGTCAAGGACGCCATTGGTCGTACCTGGCAGATGTCGACGATTCAGTATGACTTCAACCAGCCTGAGCGCTTCGACCTCGAATATGCTGCTGCTGACGGCACCCACCAGCGCCCGATCATGCTGCACTCGGCCAAGCTGGGCAGTGTCGAGAGGTTCATCGGCGTGCTCACCGAGCACTACGCCGGTGCCTTCCCGGTCTGGTTGGCCCCCGTTCAGGTGCGCCTGGTCCCGGTTGCTGAGGCCTTTGACGAGTACGTCACGACCTTTGCCGAGGTGCTGCGTTCCCAGGGCATCCGGGTCGAGATCGACCTGTCGTCCGACCGCTTCGGCAAGAAGATCCGCAATGCCTCCAAGGAGAAGGTTCCCTTCACCCTCATTGCGGGTGGGGAGGACGCCGAGGCCGGTGCGATCTCCTTCCGACTGCGTGATGGTTCCCAGGTCAACGGCATCGCCCAGGACGAGGCCGCGCGCATCATCGCAGGCTGGAACAGGGCCCGTCGCAACGACGACCCGACTGCTGAGACCTTGCGTGGAGCCGTCGATGACTGAGGACTACCGCCTCGAGTTCGCCGAGGATTTGGTCGGGGTCCCGGATCCCTTCCGAAGGTTCTGGACCCCGCACCGGATGGCGTACATCGGCGGTGAGAACAAGCCCCGGGGCGACCGCCCGGAAGACGGGTGCCCGTTCTGTGTCGCTCCGCAGCGCAGCGACGAGGATGCCCTCATCGTCCACCGTGGCGAGACCTGCTACGTCATCATGAACCTCTATCCCTACGGACCGGGGCACATGCTGGTGTGCCCCTACCGTCACGTTGCCGGCTACGTCGACGCCACCGAGGTGGAGGTCGTCGAGATGGCCCACCTCACCCAGGCCGCGATCCGGACCCTTCAGGAGGTGTCCCACCCGCAGGGATTCAACGTCGGGATGAACCAGGGAGCCTCTGGCGGAGCCGGAGTGGCCGCCCATCTGCACCAGCACGTCATTCCACGCTGGACGGGAGACACGAATTTCCTTCCCATCGTGGCAGGTGTCCGTGCTGTTCCACAGCTGCTGGGAGATGGCCGTCAGATGTTGGCCGATGCGTGGGTGGCTCATGCTTGAGCATTTCCGGGCCGCCTGGGCCAAGGTCATGAACCCCATCGCCGACGCCCTGCTGCGGGCTCACGTCACCCCCGACATGGTCACCTGGGTCGGCACCGTCGGTGCCGTCGCCATGGCACTCATCTGCTTCCCACAAGGGTGGCTGTGGCAGGGGCCGTGGCTGGTCGCCCTGTTCATCTTCTCCGATTCGCTCGACGGCAACATGGCCCGCAAGATCGGGCGTCACTCCCAGTGGGGATCCTTCCTCGACTCCACCTTGGATCGATTTGGTGACGCCGCCATCTTCGCGGGGGTGGCGTTGTACTACGCCGGCCCGGGAAACAACCTGCTGTGGACCTCGATGTCCCTCGCAGCGCTGGTCTTCGGGATGGCCACCTCCTATGTACGTGCCAAGGCTGAGTCCTTGGGACTGGAGGCCAAGGTCGGCATCGCCACCCGTGCGGATCGTCTGCTCGTCAGCTTGCTGGCCGTCGAGATCACGGGTCTGGCCAAGGCCGGGGTCTTCCCCTACTGGTGCCTGGCCGTCCTACCGATTGCGCTGTGTTACCTGACGGTGGCCGGAGCCATCACCGTGGTGCAGCGGATGGTGGCAGTGCGTCGGGCATGTCAGTCGTGACGGGTCGGGGCACGGCGTGGGCAGGCTCTCGGCTGAACGGGATGAATGGTTAGGGTGGAGGTTGTGACGCGCACCCTGCCGCCTGAGGAAGTGCCCGAGGCTAATCCGTGGGACACCGATCGATTCTGGACGGTTCCCAACATCCTGTCAGTGATCCGTCTCATCGGCGTACCTGTCTTCCTGTGGCTGGCTCTGGGCCCGCATGAGGATGGCTGGGCCGTTGCGGTGCTTGCTGTTGCCGGTATCACCGACTGGCTCGACGGCAAAATTGCCCGTCGCTGGCACCAGATCTCGCGCATCGGCCAGATGCTTGACCCCATCGCCGATCGTCTCTACATCTTCGCCACGGTCATCGCGTTGACCCTGCGCGACGTCATACCACTGTGGCTGGTCATTCTGCTCATTGCCCGAGACGTTTGCATGGCGTGTCTGGTTCCGGCTCTGAGAACTCGCGGGTTCACCTCGTTGCCGGTGCACTTCGTCGGCAAGGCGGCCACCTTCTGCCTGCTGTACTCCTTCCCGTTGGTCCTGCTGGGGCATCTCGGAACAGGGGGCTGGACGGTCTGCCGGGTCCTCGGGTGGTCCTTCGCCATCTGGGGAACGGCGCTGTACTGGTGGGCCTACTTCCTCTACCTCGTCCAGACCGTTCAGATCGTTCACACCCTGCCGCGGGTCGATTCCCGGGGTGAGCAGTCGTGAAGCAGCGCCCTGATGCATCGATGGACCTGCTTCGGGAGGTTCGCTCGCAGGCTTTGGACCAGGGGTATCAGGAGTACCACGACCACAGTCCCGGCAGCACGAAGCGACGTCCCGTTGGGGTTGCTGCCGTTGTCATCCTGCTCGTCACCGGGGTTCTCATCGGTATCGCGTGGCGCTCAACGGCTGCACGCGCGCCGCTGGACGCACGAGAACGCAGAAACCTGGTCGCCCACGTGCAGTCGGCCCAAGCTCATGAATCAGCTCAGCATGCAGAATTGGCCAGGTTGCGCGCCTCCATGGATGCCATGAAAGGTGCCTCCGCATCACCCATTGGTGACGAGGCAGGGCAGGACTCAGCAGTGATCCCATTGACGGGCCCAGGGGTGCGGATCTTCCTCGATGACGCCAATGCGGCGCCGGACGATGAACTTGGTGACGCCGACCTACGCAAACTCGTCAACGCCCTGTGGCAGTCCGGAGCGGAGGCCGTGGCCGTCAATGGTCACCGAATCGGGCCCCGCACGGCGATCCGCTCGGCCGGATCGGCGATCACCGTTGACTACGTCTCGCTGTCTCGACCCTATGTCATCGAGGCGATCGGCTCCCCGCAGACGATCCCGGCGAAACTGACTGACACACCTGGGGGTCGCTGGATGACCTATCTGAGCGACAATTCATCGATCACCTATACGGTGGCGACGAGGGACCGGGTCTCGGTGCCAGGATCGAGGGTGTCGGTGAGTCACGCGAGTCCTCACCGATGACAGTGAGACGATGAACGGCATCGGAGCACAGGAAGGACACCCATGATTGCGCTCATCGGCCTGGTGGTCGGGATCATCATCGGCATCGTGGTCAACCCAACGCTGCCACCTGGCCTTCAGCCCTACCTGCCGATCATGATTGTCGCTGCCCTTGACGCCATCTTCGGAGCGGTGCGTGCTTATCTGGCGCACACCTTCTCCGACCGCGTCTTCGTCGTCTCCTTCCTCTCCAACGTCGCCATCGCCGCCCTTATCGTCTGGGTGGGTGATCAGATCGGTGTGGGTTCGCAGTTGTCGACTGCCGTCGTCGTCGTGCTCGGCATCCGAATCTTCACCAACGCTGCCGCCATTCGGCGAGAGGTGCTCCATGCCTGAGCATCACGATCCGCGGGAGTGGGCCGGAAACCACTGGCGCAAGATCGGCAAGGACCTGACCTCGGTGTCGACCGGGCAGATCCTCGTCGCCATCATCTTGTGCCTGTGCTCCTTCATGATCGTGACTCAGGTGCATTCCCAGCACAATCAGGACGCCTATTCGACGATGAGCAGGGCAGATTTGGTGACGATGCTGGACACTCTCTCGGAATCCTCCCGTCAGCTGGATTCCGAGATCGCTGACCTGCGTGCTACGACGAGGGAGCTGCAATCGGGGGCCAATTCGCGCAAGGTCGCTCAGCAGGAGGCCGAGGACCGACTGACCCGGATGAAGGTGTTGGCCGGCACCGTTCCGGTCCATGGACCGGGAATCAAGATCACTATCGACGACCCGGACGAAAAGGTGACCTCCGACATGATGCTCGACGCCGTCGAGGAGATGCGTGATGCCGGGGCTGAGGCCATGGTTCTCAACAACAAGGTCCGCATCGTTGCCGACACCTGGTTTGCCGCCAGCCCTGATGGCCTCGAGGTCAGCGGAACGACGATCAGCCGTCCCTACACCCTGGCTGTCATTGGTGACCCCCATGCCCTCCGGGAGGGGGCACGGTTCCGTGGCGGCCTGGTCTCCCAGATGGAGTCCGACAAGGTGGGGGCCTCCGTCGAGATCACGACTTCTCAAGACCTCATCATTTCCGCGGTTGCCCATCCGCGTCCGATGACTCACGCCACACCGGTGAGATGACGCGGGCATCGAGGCGCTGAGCGCGGTAGTCTGCGGGTACGAGGATTTTTCCGTCGGCCGTGTCATGGAGGTGGCGATGTCCGAGATTCCCGATGATGTGTTGTGCACCTCGGATCACCTGTGGATCAGGCCCGGTAATGGTGACAGGGTGCGCGTCGGAGTCACGCCGGCCCTCCTTGACCAGTTCGGGCCGGTGGAGTCGTTGTCCCTTGCTGATGACGGGGAGGAGATCGTTGCGGGAGACACCTGCGGCGATCTAGAATTCTCGTCTCGCAGCTGGGAGCTCGTTTCCCCGGTTGCCGGGGAAGTCGTCTCGGTCAACCAGTCGGTTGACACTGACCTGCTCGAGGCAGACCCATGGGGTGACGGATGGCTCTTTGACGTGAGACTGTCTGACCCCGAAGAGCTCAACGAACTGCTCGACCCGGACGAATACCTCGCGAGCATGGGGGAGTGACCCCTAAGATGACTGTTTCGGAGACCCCCGAGAGCGAGGACGCGAACATGAACAAGTGCACCATGTGCGGCCACGTCAATGAAGATGGCGCAAACTTCTGCTCCCGATGCGGGACTCGTCTCGGGGTGCCCATCGACACTCCCGGGGACAACACCGGCGTCATCCCGACCATCACCGAACCGACGGTGGCCGAGGAGACCTCGCCCAATCTTGACCTTCCCGCCGACGTGTTGCAGGACATCGCCGACTTGCCTGCCGAGAACGCCATGCTGGTGGTGCGACGCGGACCGAACCTCGGTGCGCAGTTCCTGCTCGATCAGGATGAGACGACGGCTGGACGTTCCACCCGATCTGACATCTTCCTCGACGACATCACGGTCTCTCGTCACCATGTGAAGTTCATCCGTCAGCCCGACGGTCGCATGATCATCGAGGATCAGGGCAGCCTCAACGGCACCTACGTCAACCGTACCCTGGTTGACGGTTCAGCCGTGCTGCGGGATGGTGATGAGGTGCAGATCGGCAAGTTCCGGATGACCTATCACACCGGTGGGACGGCATCTGGTGCCAGCGGGGCTGGTCGCGTCTGATGCCAGGATCTGTCCGCACCATCGGGCAGGTGATGAAGACTCTCAAGCCGGATTTCCCCGATCTGAGTATTTCCAAGATCCGATTTCTAGAGTCTGAGGGCCTGCTGTCCCCTGAGAGGGCACCATCGGGATACCGCAAGTACTCCGACTCCGACGTCGAGAGATTGCGGTACATTCTGACGTGCCAGCGTGATCACTTTCAGCCGCTGCGTGTCATCCGAGATCATCTGGAGATGATGGACCGGGGCGAAGAGCCTCCGGTGGCTGAGGCACCGCCGCTGCCGTCCGAGAGTGAGGGGACTCCGGCCCCGAAGGATTCGGCAGGTCAGGGAATCGTCCAGACCCGTGGTCCCATCAGGATGAATCGGCGTGAGCTCATCAGGGCCTCGGGTATCACTGAGGCTCTGCTCATGGAACTCGAGCGTCACCAGCTGGTGCGTCCCAAGAGAGGAGTTTCCTACTTCGGGCAGGAGGCTCTCGTCATCTGCGTCGCGGCTCGACGGCTCTCTGCCTACGGGATGGACTCGCGTCACATGCGCGCCATCCGTCAGGCTGCTGAGCACGAGGCCGGCCTTATTGAGCAGACTCTCATTCCGCACGCTCGTCATCCCGAGCAGGCGTCCAAGATTGCCGCCGAGACGACCAAGGTGATGATGCACGCCCATACGGCGATGGTCTACGACATGCTGGAACACTGGTCGGCCAACTGAGTTCGGCCAACTAGGCCTGCCTTGCCAGGCGAACGCTGTCACGCCGAAGGATCGACTCCAAGGCCGCGCTAGGCTGGCAGCATGGTCTTGCTCGAGGTTGCCGAGATTCGGACCGAGCCGGTGTCCGGGGCAGCGGTGCTGCTGTTGCGCGAGGTTGATGGTCGTCGCCATCTTGCTTTGTGGATCGCAGAGCCGGAGAGATTGGCCATCACCGACGCCATCAATGAGGAGGAGCCGATCCGGCCTTACACCCATGACCTGCTCGCACGCGTCGTCGCGGTGCTGTGCGAGGAAGAGCCGCAATGCGTCATCACCAAGGTTGAGGACGGCGTCTGGTTCGGCGAGTTGGTGCTGGGGACCATGAGGATCGATGCTCGGCCCTCGGACCTGGTCGCCCTGGCACTGCGTCTTCCAGTACCGATCTGGTGTACCGAGGAGGTCATCTCCTCGGCCGGGATACTCCTCGATGCCGGACCGGAGGACGCGGTGGAAGAGTTCCGGCAGTTTCTGGACCAGGTCAGTCCGGACGACTTCGGACCTGGACCCTCGACCTCTGGTTGACCTTGAGTCAACAGCAAAACACCTTGTCAAACTTAAATTCGCAACTGGGATGTGAGGACGGTGTGAAGCCATCGGCGTGGCTTCGACGGTGATCTGGACTGGCGCCGTAGCGTCGAGGGCGTTCGACGGGGTAACCGTGCTCCGCCGTTGAGACGATGAACAGAACTGGTGAAGGGTGACGAGATGGCAACGACCGGTGAGCAGCCGAGTGTTGAAACTCCCCTCGACGGCCCCGCGCGTCGTGGCCAGGATGCCCTCTTTGAGGGTGACTTCGCTCCGATGCCCGAGGACATTGGATTCCGGGGGCCTGTCGCGTCCGGCGCAGCCGGCATCACCTACCGCCAGCTCGACTACTGGGCGCGAACCGGGTTGGTCCGTCCGGAGATCCGAGCTGCTCGCGGCTCCGGTAGCCAGCGTCTTTACTCCTTCCGCGACATCCTCATGCTCAAGGTCGTCAAGCGCCTGCTCAACGCTGGCGTCTCCCTGCAGCAGATTCGGGTTGCCATCGACCATTTGCGCAGCAATGGCGTCGAGGATCTTTCCCGGGTCACCCTCATGAGTGACGGGGTCTCCGTCTATGAGTGCACCAACGACAACGAGGTCATCGACCTGCTGCGCGGTGGTCAGGGAATGTTTGCCATCGCTTTGGGAGGAGTGTGGCGAGACGTCCAGGGAAGCCTTGCGGAACTGCCGAGTGAGCGTCTCAATCCGATTGACGAGGAAGAGCTCGACGAGTTCACTGCCAGAAGAATTGCCAAGCACGCCTCCTGAACTGGCGGTGAATTGACGAGAAATCGTCCCCGTCATTCCTGATGCGTATGCTCGTTGAGCGTGCGCCTGGGGCGTTCTTCATGCAATGATTCAGGATGAGGAGGCCCCTGTGAAGGACACAATTGCCGCCATCATGAAGCGGCCCGGTATCGCCCATCTGTTGCGAGCCCACACCCGATTCACCCGACGTCTCGGCAACCATTTCGCCGCATCCATCACCTATTTCACGGTGCTGGCGATCGTCCCGGTCATCGCATTCGCCTTTGCCGTGCTGGGATTGATTCTGAGTCGGTTGAGCCCGTACCTGCTCAATCAGGTGGTGGATTCGGTCGTGAGTCTGGCCACTCAGCAGGATGACAAGGAACAAATTCGCGGCATTATCGAGAATGCGATGAAGGTCGGCGGATCGGTCTGGGCGTTCATCGTCTCCATCCTCACCGCTTTTTGGGCCGGAATCGGCTGGGTCGGAAACATCCGCAAGGGAATCCAGGCGGAATGGGCCCCGGACTTTGACATGGTGGCCGACGACCGCGGATTCGTGCGCGCCAAGCTTTCCGACATGTTGGCATTCCTGGGATTGCTGCTGGTGAGCCTGCTGACGATCGTCACCTCCCAGGTCGGCTCCTCGATGGCCGGGCTGTTGGCCAGGTGGACTGGCCTCGACACCGTTCCTGGCCATGGCCTGCTGCTGGCCCTGGCCGGCCTGCTGGCCTCGGCGATTGCCGGTTGGTTGCTCTTCATCTTCTTGTACACCGTCATGCCGCGTGGCAAACCGGTGTGGCGTCCGATCCTCAAGGGATCGCTGGCCGCAGGTTTTGCCCTGGCCCTCCTACAGGTGGGTGCTGGCTATCTTGTGCAGGCCTTCAGCTCTAACAAAGCTGTGCAGGCCTTTGGATCTGTCATCATCATCATGCTGGTCTTCGATCTCATCGCTCGATTGAGTCTCTTCATCGCCTCGTGGATCGCGACGGCGAACCAGCCGGCTGTCGACAAGGAGTGGAACGACTGCGACGAGCCCCTGCTCGGTCGTGACGACTGCCGTACCGTTGACGGGCACTGGGAGGCCGCGTTAGCGGATCGCGCCCGCAAGCACTCGGACGAGGATGGAGCGGAAGTCGTCGGTGTCGCCTCACAGGCCAATGGGGGAGAGGAGGACGCCAGCCAGCAGGAGACGGAAGACGCATCGGCCGACGCACATGCTGCTTCTCGCGCCTTGCCTCCCGCGCACGCCGAGCCTCGTCGTTGGCCGGTTGTCGGAGCGAGTATCGTCAGTGCTGTTGGGGGCATGGCAGTTGGCGCCATACTCGGTCGACGTCGCGAAGACCAATGACCCACTGATGATGCTGCGTGCGTGGTGACAGGTCAGTTCGTTACGGCGTGATTCAGCTGCGGGCTGGCGTTTGCCCCATATGTGATTGACCCCGAGGTCATTGGGCCCTGGCGGACCCAGAAAGGGAATCGCAATTTTGCAAGGGTCGTCGTCGCGGAGAGCTGCTCATTGTGCTTTGGCTGCCAGTCTTCTGGGCACGTTGTTCCCCGGAGTCGTCATGTTCACGTTGCCTCCGCTGTTCACCTCATGGTGGAGGAGCTCTACCAGAGCTTCAGATGCATCACTGGGCTGGGTGACGACGTGTGCGGTTCTTGCGTCGGGGCTGTTGACATACGTCGCCGGGATCGTTCGTCAACAGTTGGGCACTCGCTGGATGTATGTCGTGGCGACGGTCCTCATGATGGTGTCTCTGGCGGTCGTCGTGGTGGACTCACGGTCGCTACCGGTTGCTTACATGTGGGCGCTGTTGTCCGGAGCATCCTCGGCCTTCACGTATTCCCCCTCATTGACTGCGGTCCAAGAATGGTTTCCGCGACAGTTGGGGCTGGTTACCGGATTGGTCAACGCCAGTTTCGCCCTTCCCGCTGCCGCAGCTGCCCCTGTCGTCGCGGCAATGCTGAAACATTGGGGGTTCACAGACACGGTCGTGACGCTGATGATCGGCGTTGCCGTCACACAGGTCCTGGTGATTTTTCTTTCCACCCCGCACTGGCTCGAGAAGGAGCGTAGGGCAGGGTTAGCGGCATCGCGGGAAGAAATTTCAGCACCGTCTGCAACCACCGCGCAAGCCGTGCGGACGCCCGCGTTCTGGCAGGTTTGGGCGATCTGGTTCGCTGGTGGTGGGGCAGCCATC
Organism: Cutibacterium sp. LaCa_255; assembly: GCF_057458005.1. Classification (NCBI taxonomy): domain Bacteria; kingdom Bacillati; phylum Actinomycetota; class Actinomycetes; order Propionibacteriales; family Propionibacteriaceae; genus Cutibacterium; species Cutibacterium sp. LaCa_255. The sequence goes on from NZ_CP190956.1 coordinate 1,242,386, forward strand.
ACGATGATGACTTTCGCTGCCACTTATTCCGCGCATCTCAATGATATTGGGGTGCGAGTCAGCGCGGTGGCGGCGGTTACCGCGTTCGTCTCCGGAAATGGGCTGATACGAGTGATCAACGCGATGGTGCTCGATCGTGTCGGACCGACGGTCATCGGAGCCGTGACTTCCTTGACCCTTGCCATGGGGTACGTGTTGTTGGGTTTCGTCACCAGTGGTTGGGCACTCATCGTGGTGGCTTTCCTGGCAGGAGTCGCTTTGGGGACAATCTTCACGATCTCGCCCTTGTTACTGACACCCCTCTTCGGTCTCAAACACTTTGGGCCCATCTTTGGGCTGGCCTTCACTGCCTACGGTGTTTTTGGTGCTTTTGCTGGCCCTATGCTTAGCTCATATCTGGCTCAGCAACTGGGATATGCCCTGGTATTCATCTATCTTGCCGTGTTGATGGTCTGGGCTTTCTTGTCTGTACTCGCCGTCAATCGCTCAAGACGGCGAATGACAGTGCATTGGGTTTAATAGGGTTCCACGTACCACAATGGCCCTTCCGCTCTCAATCAGTCCACCGGGACCGATTCGTGCGGAAGGGCCATTGGCGAGTCAGAACTGTCAGGCCTGCCCGATCTCGCTGAGCATGTCGGTGAACCACGGCTGCGTGACATCGAAGGGCTTGCCACCCTTGATGCGGTCGAAGGCGATGTTGGTCAGCTCGTCGCCGTTCTCCTCGTCCTGACCGATGACGCCAGCCCTGCCGGCGAGGGCGCAGTCGACGGCCAGATCGGTGCAGCGGCCGATGAGCTCGAGATCGGCCTCGTTGGAGGCAGCCGAACGGGAGAAGTAACCCGACTTCTGGACCATGACCTTCTCGGCTCCCAGCTTCTCGGCGAACTGCTTGCCGAACCAGGCGCCAGGGTTGACCTTGTCGAGCTTGACGTGGCCGAAGGGGTCGCGCGGGACCTCCTGTCCGGCCTTCTCCATCTCCTCGATGATGGCGTCGAGGCCAGCGCCCTCGGACAGGAAGATGGTGACGTTGCCGATCTCGTCCATGACCTTGTTGAGGCGCTCGGCCTCGGCCTCAAGGTCGAGGTGAGCCTCCGGGACGTACACGGCGTGGACGTCCCAGGCCTCCTTGGACAGACCGATCTCGGGGACCCACTCCTGGGTGTCCAGCCACTCGCGGTACTTGGCGGCGGTGGCTGCGGTCAGCCAGCCACAGTTACGTCCCATGACCTCGTGGACGATGAGCATGCGGGATCCGGAGTTGTGCTCACCGACGATGTTCTGGGCGAAGCGGGAACCCTGCTCAGCAGCGGTCCAGGCGCCCAGCGACTGACGGATCGGGATGACGTCGTTGTCGATGGTCTTGGGCAGACCGACGACGGTGAGGCCGTAGTCGTGCTCTGCCAGGTACGCGGCGAGGTCAGCGGCGGTGGTGTTGGTGTCGTCGCCACCGATGGTGTGCAGGACGTCGACCCCGTCGGAGACCAGACGGTCAGCAGCAACCTTGAGGGGATCGTCGCCCTCGGCGACCAGACCACGCTTGACGAGGTCGGCGGCATTGGTGAGCTTGACGCGGGAGTTGCCGATCGGGGAACCACCGAAACGCTTGAGGACCTCGGCGTTCTTGCGCACAGTGTCGGTGACCTCGATGAAGTCTCCCTTGAGCAGGCCCTCGTAGCCGTGTTTGTAGGCGATGATCTCGACCTCGGGGGCAACCTCGGTGTAGCGCTGGATCAGACCACTGATCGCCGTGGACAGGCAGGGCGCGAATCCACCGGCGGTGAGGAGAGCGACCTTCTTGACGGCCATGGGAAACCTTTCGTTCGTCGTGCGATGACGCTATTAAGCCTATGGCACGAGTCGAAACGCCACACCGGGGGAGCAAATGTCAACCCTTTCCAGGGCACTGGGGTTCGTGTTGGTGTGATGGTATGACGAGTAATGCGTTAATGCACCGACGTGTGGCCAGTGCGAGGAGGATGGATCCATCCCAGCGCCATGGCGATCGTGGCGTCAGTCTTTCCGTCGTCGTCACGGTGTTGCTTCCGGTCCTTCTCCTTGCCGCTGGGGTGGCCGTGGATGGGGCAGAACAGGCGAGGGCTGCTCGACTTGCCCACACCGTCGCTGCGGAGGCTGTTCGGGCTGGATGCGAGGAGGGATCAGCTGCTCAGCTGGTAGGACAGGACGGCTCCGGATCAGCTCGCAAGGCCGCGGAGAAGTCGGCTCGTGGAGCCGAGATCAAGGGAATGAGTCAGCTGGCCATTGACGTCGAGGGAGACGCCGTCAGCGTCGCTGTGCAGGTCACCAGACCAACTCATCTGCTCTCGCTCATCGGCGTGCTGGAGGTCCATGGTCAGGCGCGCGAAATGTGCACGTTGATGGCTCGCTGACCGCCATGGGAGTCCGCTGCGGCGATACGATGACAGGGTGTCCAAGTACTTCCCGGTGCACCCGGAGAACCCGCAGCAGCGTTCCCTCAACCAGGTCGTCGACATCCTGCGCGACGGTGGCCTGATCGCCTACCCGACCGATTCAGGTTACGCGTTCGGGGCACGGCTGGGGAACAAGGACGCCCTGGATCGGATTCGCAAGTTCCGTGAGCTGTCCGACAAGCATCACTTCACCTTGGTGATGAGCGAGTTCGCCCAGGTCGGACAGTACGTCCAGATGGACAACTGGGTCTTCCGGGCCGTCAAGGCGGCCGTCCCCGGGCGATACACGTTCATCCTCAAGGCGACTCGTGACGTACCGAAGATCATGCTCCATCCGCGCAAGAAGACCGTGGGTGTCAGGGTGCCTCAGCACGTGACAGCTCTGTCTCTGCTGGAGACCCTCGACGAGCCGATCGTCTCCTCGACCCTCATCATGCCCGGGCATGGTACCCCGATGGTCGACGGTTGGCAGGTCCAGGACGAGATCGGTGATCATCTGGACGCCGTCATCGATTCTGGAGACTGTGGCATCGAACCGACGACGGTGGTTGACTTCACCTCTGGGGAAGCAGTGATCACACGCCGCGGTGCCGGTGATCCGTCCCCCTTCGAGTGAGACCATCTGTCCCTCGAATCGTGACGGCGACTGACGAAGGATGTTGACGACGTGCTTGGCCTGATGGGTGCAATGGAGGATGAGGTCCGTCTCATCCGCGAGGACCTTGACGAGGTCGTGGAGTTGGACGGTCCGTGCGAATTGCTGCGCGGCCAGTTGGACGGAACACCGGTGGTGCTGGCGAAGTGTGGCATCGGCAAGGTGAATGCGGCCCTGGCGGCCTCAGCCATGGTTCAGGCCGGCGCTACGAGCATCGTCTTCACCGGTGTCGCTGGTGCCGTAGCCCCCGGTCTGGGTATCGGTGACGTCGTCGTCGGGGACAAGTTCCGACAGCACGACGCTGACGACACTGCCTTTGGCAACCCCATCGGCATCATCCCCGGGGAGCCAGCATTCTGGGAGCCGGATCCGGATCTTTCCACCAAGGTACTGGGGGCGCTGCAGGCTCTCGAGGGGCCGCGCGGTCACCACGTCGTCGCCGGAACCATCGTCAGTGGCGACCAGTTCATCGCTCAGGCCGAGAAGGTCGCGTGGTTGCGCACCACCTTTGACGCCAGTGCGGTCGAGATGGAGGGTGCGGCTCTGGCACAGGCTGCCAGCCACCTCGGGGTGCCCTTCGCCGTCGTGCGAATCCTGTCGGACTCCGCCGATGGTGACGCCACTTCCGATTTCCCCGCTTTCCTCAACGACGCCGCCCGTCGCGGACGTGACCTGGCCCACGCCTTGGCTCAGGCCTGAGAGGTCAGGTCCGAATCCATCCGGGGCCCTCAGGCCCGCACCAGCAGGGCTCCGGGGGCCACCCGTGTTCTCATCGTCGTCACCTTGCCCACCAGATCACCATCAACCTCGGCGAGGATCGGCCCGGAACCAGACCTCACGAGCGCTGTTCGTGAGGAGGCGTGACGCACCAGTCGGTGTCCGTGACGATGCCGGGTGACGAAATGGTTGAGGACGGCGACCCAGCCGACGATCCCGTGGGGAGACAGGGTCAGGACGTCCAGGGTGCCGTCGTCAATACGGCCATCCGGGACGAGATCGACCCCACCAGGCAGGGCGGAGCAGTTGCACACCAGCACTGTCCGAGCCCGCGTGACGACCGGTTTGCGACCATCGACGCTGGTGCGGGCCTGGAACCCGGGTTGGATGAGGGTCTGGGCACCTGATGCCACATAGGCCAGCCATCCGAGTCTGTCCTTGAGACGGTCCTGGGTGCCGGCCATCATCTGAGCATCCATGCCCATGCCAATGATGACGGTGAAGCAGATCTCCTCGGACTCGTCGAAACGGACGTAACCAAGATCGATGGCTCGCACTGGGCGGGTCAGTACGGCGTCGAGGGAGGCCGCCAGATCAGTGTGGGGCAGATTGAGATTGCGGGCCAGAAGATTGCCCGTCCCCATGCCGAGAATCCCCATCGGGACTCCGGTACCTGCTAGACCAGCTGCGACCTGACGGATTGTTCCGTCGCCGCCCAAGGCCAGGACGAGGTCGGCGCCATCATTGACAGCGCTCATGGCCAGGCCGTGACCGAAGTCATCGTCGGTGGTGGGAAGGAAGGACGGGTTGACCCCCAAGTGCTCCTGGCATTTGTCCTCGATGAGAGTGCGCCACTGGGGGTTGGTGGCAGTCTTCACCGAATTATGGATGACTGCCACGGTGCGCGGCTGAGATGTGTGCACGTCGTGAGCCTAGGGCATCAGACCAATTTCGTGGCCGCTCCGTCTCAGTGCGTGAGGTCGACCCAACGCTGCGCCCTCGGCGTCAGATCGACGTCACGGCCCAGGAGCTCGGCCAGTTCGACAGCCAGATGGTCGGCCTGACCCGCTCGGCAAGCCAAGGTGAGGAGGGCCCCGTCTGCGGTGTAGTCGACCGTAACGACCTCGTGTCCGGCAGCTCGGATGACTCCTTCTTCGTGGCCAGCTTGTCGTAGGTCGAGTAGGGTCGTGAAGGTGTCCATGAGGACTCGACGATGCAGCGAGGCCGAGTCCAAGACCTTGGTGACCGCGTTGCCATAGGCGCGGGTCAGGCCGCCAGCTCCCAGCTTGATGCCACCGAACCACCGGCTCGTGACGGCTACGACGTCCGACAGATGCGGCTGGTCGTCAGAATTCGAGGCCGTGAGGGCTTTCAAGGTCGGCATTCCGGCTGTTCCAGCAGGCTCGCCGTCGTCGCTGCAGCGCTGGGCATGGCGATCAGGTCCGATGACGAAGGCGGAGACGTGGTGACGGGCATCGTGGCCATCTCGTCTCGCTTGGGCGATGACGTCACGAGCTTCTTCCTCGGTCTCGACGCGGACCAGTTTGGTTCGGAAGATCGAGCGTTTGATCTCCAGTTCAGCCTCGACCGGGTCCGTCAGGACGATGTACTCGTTCACCTGACCCCCGGTAGGGAGGTGACCATGTCGAGGCGGATCTTCTCCATCTCATCGACGACGATGTGGGCATCGAGGTTCTGACTGGAGATCGGAGGTAGACCGGTGATGAAGACCGCGATGTCGGCCAACAGCCGGCGTGCCCACGGCACGGGCTTGTCGATGGTGTGCCAACACACCGATAGCAGGTCGTAGCCGGTCTCGGTGACGGTGCGATCGACCTTGGACCAGTCCTGCAGAGCTTGTGGAGCGTCGGGGCGAGTAGCAGAGAGCAGGGCAGATCCGCGGATCAATTCATGGACCATCTGGTTGCGTTCCACCTGGGCCTGTGAGGTACTGGTGTGGCCGTCTGCCAGCGACCGCAGCACAGGCATCATCGAGCGCAAGGTGCGGCGGTACTGACTGCGCACCAGAAGCACGGGAGCCCGCCGACCGACGACGTGGATCGTGATGATGCCGACGGCCAGACCGACAACCGTCTCAAGGATCCTGTCCTGGGCCAGCTGGTACATCTCACCGGGCTGGGTGAGTGGTGTCATGAGCAGTGCGAAACAGGTGATGAAGATGCAGGCGATGCCGTAATTGCGCGTCACCATGGCCTGCATGATCCACAGGAAGACGATGATGAGGCCGATCTGGACCCAACCTGACGGTCCGAAGGCTGCCACGGCCAGGTAGAGCCCCAGCCCGATGACCGTCCCGAGCACGCGGTGGATGGCCCGGATGGTCATGTCGGAGCGGGTGGCGTCCATGTGCATGAGGATCAGCACGCTGAGGATGGCCCAGTAAGGATGGCCGAAGGGCAGCAGGATCATGAGCAAGGCGGCGAAGAAGACGCCGGTGGCTGCTCGAAGTGCCAGCATTGTCGGTCGGGAGCCACGCTCCAGTGCTGTCCGGAGCAGATAACTTGCCTTGGGTCGCCCCAGCGGGGTCCAGTCCAGATGGTCTGGAAGAGACACGTCGGCGGATGGGAAGGCTTCCAGCCTCAGCTCGTGCTCCAGGCGCATGTGGGCGGTGACGAGTCGGGCTCTCAGCTCGGAGAGCTCGGACATCTCCGACGGGTTGTCGGCCCCGGAGGCGTGACCGTCGTTGTAGGCCCACCACGCCTGATGGATGGCAGCGTGGGCTGCCGAGCGCAGCCGGGCAACCTCGTGGCTGTCGGCATCCTCGTCGGGCTCACAATAATTGTTGACCGCTGTCTCGGCCTTCTCGACGGCGAGCCGCACCGGTCGGTGCGGCGAGATGAAGCAGATGATCATCGACACCATGGCGGCGATGAGGAAGGAAGGGCCGGTCGAGGTGAAGACCGTTGCGATCGTCCACCCATGGCTGGCCATGTAGGCGCCGAAAGCCCCGGCGAAGAGAATGTTGAGAGGTCCCGGCGGACCCAACTGCAGAGCGTGCCAGGTCCAGATGATGACGAGGCTCCACGCGGCCAGGATGAGCGGCATGATCCACTCCACCCGCATGGACAACAGGCCTAGACACTGGGAAAGGACCGTCGCGACACCGACGCCGATGAGGATTCGAGCGCGCGACAGTGGGGCATTGCTGTTGCCCGCCAGTGCGCCCATGGCACCCATCATTCCCATGGCGGCATGGCTTGGGTCGGTGATGAGCCCCATCGTCACCAAGGACACTGCCATCGGGATGATGAGGATGACTGCCTGCTTATTGCGTCCCGGAGCTGGGCGAATGGTGATCAGTCTGTGCAGCAGGTGGCGCAGTGAGGATGGTTTGTCAGTCGGGCTCATCGATGCACCGTACCGGTGCTCGTCGTTGTTGGACGTCCCATGGTAACGGTGGTGGACCATCCAGTGTCGACGTCGGTGATCGTCGCGGTGACCATACCGGTCTCGAGGATGGTGTAGGTCTCCTCAATGAGGTGACCGTTGTTGACCTCGTGGACGTCGACCTGGTCAGCGTCGAGGTCGTTACCCGTGTTCTGCAGAGTCTCGTCGAAGGGGAAGACGACAGTGGCAAAGGGAATGAGGTCACCCACCGGTTCGCCGTTGGCGTCAGTCCGCGAGAACTCCACGAAGCGGAAGACGCCGATGTTGTGACGGCAACGGTAGGTTCGCGTGATCGTCGTCGTCCCGGAGAGCCGGGTGCTCTGGTCGGTGAGGACGTCGAAGCCGATGCCTCGTCCGGACTCAGTCTCGCGGAACACACCGAAACCGCGGGAAAGGCGGTCACGGATTCCCAGGGTGTCCGCGTCAGCGGCGACGGCCAGACCGATCGCGGTGGCCGAGGTCGGGTTGGGAGAACGGTGCACTCGTCGCCCGAAGAGTTCGCGCAGCCGGCGGGGAACGATCAGCAGGGACGTGGCGCCACCGACGAGATGGATACCGGCGACGTCGGAGTCAGCGCTGTTGAGCAGGGAGGACAACGGATCCATGGTCTCGATGGTGCGATCGACCAGCGGCTGGCACGCTTCGGCCACCTCGGCGACCGGAATGCGAAGAGTCGTCGAGTCGAGGTCCACGAGGAGGTTCCGAGACTGGGGACGCAGGGCTTCCTTGGCGATTCGGCACGCCTCGACGAGTTCGTCACGATCGACAGAGATGTCGCTGAGATGACGTGCGGCCAGATCAGCCAGCACCTCGTCGAAGTCGTCGCCACCGAGGTCATTGAGACCGACGGAGTCGAGGACTTCCGGGCTCTGGCCGGACATGTTGACCAGGGATGCGTCGAAGGTGCCACCACCGAGGTCATAGATGATGACCCTGGTGCGCTTGGAATTGAGGTTCCGGGCGTGACGGAGGGCGAATTCCAGCCCGGCCGCAGACGGCTCGTTGACGAGGCCGAGCACATCAATACCGGCCTGACGTGCAGCATCCATCGTCACGAGGCGCTGTCCGGTGTGAGCGTGGGCGGGTACACCGAGGACGGCACGATGAGGTCCGGGGACGTCGATGCACGAGATGACATGACGCAGAAAGTCGGCCCACAGATCGACCAACGGGATCTCCATCTCCCCGATGTGGACCAGGGTCGACGGGCCGGCCCCGGGGGCCGCCAGGAGGCGCTTCACCGAGCGGACGCCAGGGGCTCCACCGGCCATCGCCTGGCGGGCCTCAAAGCCGTGGACGAGGGACCCGCCGACGACCGCGCTCACGCTGGGCAGCTGGTCGTGTGAGTCTCCTTCCGTGTCGAGGAAGGGCAGCAGGGGGTGGTTTCCGTTGTCAACAGCAGCAACCGCGGTGTAGGTGGTTCCCAAGTCGATTCCCAGATCCATGCCGGGCAGTCTATGACTGGGTACAGACAATGCCCTTATCCGTCCGAATCGCCTCCGCGACGGGGACGGTAATCAGGGGTGTCGTCGTCGGCGTCACCGTCGTTGCCACGTCGCGGACCGGAAGGATTGTCGTCACTGCGGGAATCGTCCCCGTCGTCGATGGAACGCAGGAAGTCCTCGACCTCGGCGCCAATGTCCTCAGCGTCAGGGACTGTGACCTCGGTGGTGCCGAGCTCGCGCTGGGCAACTCGCGAGTCGTACTGCTCCTCGAGGGCATGGAGCATGGTCTTGAGCTCCTCAGAACCATTGACCTGGGTGTCGATCTCGGCACGAACGGTCTTGGCGGCCATTGCCAGAGCGTTGATGGGCAGGGCCAGGCCGGTTGCGCCGCGCAGTGCCTCGACGAGGGCGCGGGCCGACTCCGGGTAGTCCAGGTCAGCCAGGTAGTGCGGCACGTGGGACGCCAGGCCGATGACGGCGTGGTTAGTTTCCCCCAACCGCTGCCCGAGGACAACCGGGAAGGACGCCGGCACCTGAACGCGGCCAAACGGTGAGGTGGATCCCAGGATGAGTTCGGGACGCGACGCCCATCGGGTGACCATGGCGGGTCGGGTATGAGGAGTCGGTACGGGAATCGAATCAGTGATAACGGTCAGACGGATCCCCATGGAGTCCACGAGGTTTGTCAACGACGACACCAAGGTCTCCCAGCCCAGTGCCGGTTCAGGGCCGTCGAGGACGAGGAAGGCCTGTCCGAGTTGATCCGTGACCTCGTGAAGGACCAGACGTGGGCGTTCATAGCCCTCGAAATGGTCAGTGTCGAAGATGATGGGCTGGCGGGAATCGCGGTGGTCCAGGAGGAAGTCGATGTCGAATTCACCGAGCTCGTGGTGGGGGAGTTCGGTGAAGATCGCGTCACGGACCCGTGCCTGTACGCGTCCGGTGTCGTTGAAGGACTGCACCAGGGTGATGAGGGCGGACACCTCCTTATCGGGACCCACGATTCCGGGGTGCCAGCGGAAGCGGTCGCTCTGCTGATCCATGGGTGTCCTCCTTCGAATAGGTCCAGGTTGTGTAACCCCGTGAGTCCTCACTCTATTCCGTCGGAGCGGTGGGTAGCCTGACCGCGTTGCCAGATAACAGAAGGACGGACTACATGAGGATGACGTGCCGAGCAGCAACCGCGGTCGCCGTTGCAGGGTTCTCCCTGCTCGCCGGATGTTCACAGACTCGCGGAGAGGTGCCCGGGGTCAGCGATTCCCCTGATCGTTGGTGGACGGCTGCCCCCTCGACGACGAGCCAGCCAGCCAGCACCCATGAAGCCCAGCAGAGTCCCGCCCATGCCCCGGCACCGACGACACCGACGCCAGCGGCGGCCAGCGGTCCGTGCGGTTACGCCGTGACAGGCAAAGCGGCTCGTCCTGTCGACATGCCTCGTTCCGACGAGATTGAGAGGACGGGATCGGCAACCGTCACCTTGACGATCAACGAGGCGCCCGTGGTGCTGACGGTGGATCGTGCCACGGCTCCGTGCGCCGTCAACTCGTTCATGTCCTTGGCCGAACAAGGTTTTTACAACGACACGTCGTGTCACAAGCTGTCGACCGGAGACGCGAAGTACCTTCAGTGCAGCGACCCGTCCGGCACTGGTAATGGCGGACCCGGGTACTCGTACCCGGTTGAGAAGGGAGCCAAGACCGGCGGATCAGTAGGTGCGGGCACCCTTGCTCTGGTGACAGATTCCCAGCACCGTCTGGGATCGCAATTCGCCTTGGTGTACGGGGACTCCAAGCTGCCAGACTCATTCGTAGTCATCGGGAGCATCGATCGGGAAGGTGTCGACAGCATCTCCGAAATCGCTGACAAGGGGTTGGCCGAGGACGGGAGCTCCCCCAAGGTCGACACCCGTATCGGCTCGGTGGTGATGGGCTGAGCCTCGGCGTCAGGAGGGATCTCCCTGACAGCGCGACAGGAAAGCTGCCAGAACCTGCACGAAAACTGCGGGCTGGTCCGAGTGCACCCAATGACCCGAGTTCTTCACTCGAATTCGGCGCACCTGGGGGAAGAGCTCGTGCATGGCCTGGGAGTGATCTGGGCCGACGTAATCAGACTCCTCGGCGGTGATCCACAGCACCGGTCCGTCCCAGGTCGTATTGACCGACGGCCACGAACCAATGTCTGACAAGCCACTACCCAGCAGGTCAAGATTCATCTGCCAGTACCAGCGGTTGTTCTCACCGGTGTCATGCCGCAGGTTCTGCAGCAAGAACTGACGGATCGTCGCGGAAGGGATCACATCGGACATCTGCTCCTCGGCCTCGCGTCGCGTGGTCAAGGCACACAGATTCACTGATTTCATGGCCTGGACGAGGGGATCCAGGCGGGTGAGACGTGAATCCACCGGTGCCATATCGACGACGGTGAGGCTGCGCGCAAGATCAAAATTGTCCAGAACTGTCCGCATGACGACCTTGCCGCCCATGGAGTGGCCCAGGAGATGAACCGGGCGGTCCCCGCTGGTCGTCCTGATCGTCTCGGAGAGGGCCTTGGCCATGGCTGGGTAGGAGAAATCCTGTGTCCAGGGGGACCGGCCATGGTTCGGCAGGTCCACGAGGATGCAGCGATAGTCGTCCGGACCGGTGGCGAGGAGGTCCTTGGCGACCCTGGTGAAGTTCTTTCCCTGCCCGAAGACCCCGTGACACCAGTAGACGTCCTGACGACCGTCACCGAGGGTGGTCAGGTGAAGCTCATTCATGGACGCGACCTCCAACACTCGGTGTGCCAGTGACGACGCTCCTCGACCGGGGACGTGGAGAACATCGATGGTTCATGCGGCCAGGCGACGACGTGCGGGGTTCCCGGCTGGATGGGATGAAGACACCCGGGGCACGTGTAGACCTTGAGCGCTCGGTCAGCAGGCACCATGCGTACGACGTGCTGACCGTCCCTCTTGTACTCAGAATGGGGATGGCTGGTCGCACTGAGGGGGCGGGCTCGACGCTGCCACTTGCGCGAACCATGATGACGACCCATGGGGTCCATTGTGCCGCACCTGGTACCGGGGAGGACAATGCTGAGGGGATGGGCCCATGCCGGCGCACCAGAATGGCGTTCGAGGTCGAGGCTGAGGTGCAGGTAAAGTCCGACTCCGTGCGTCTCGTCATTGCGCCCTGCCAGGTTGACTACACCGGTCGTCTTACCGCCCATCTGCCATGGGCGAAGCGGCTCATCGTCGTCAAGTCAGACAACTCGGTGAGTGTCCATGCCGACGACCGTGCATACAAGCCACTGAACTGGATGAGTTCCCCGTGCACCTTGACGACCCGTCCTTGTCTGCCCGACGAGCCGGCCGCCACGGCCGCCGTGGACGCCGAGGTCGAAGAGGTCTGGGAGGTTGATGCCCCGACCGGAGATCATCTGCAAATCCTGCTGGGCCCGAAATTCCTCGACGTCACCGAGGAGCTGGGAGCTGACCCTGGTCTGCAGAAGGACGGGGTGGAGGCTCATCTTCAGGAGTTGCTCGCCGAGAATCCGGACACCTTTGGGGCAGGCTGGTCGCTGGTCCGCCGTGAGTACATGACGCCGATTGGTCCGGTGGACCTGCTGTGCCGTGATGCCGAGGGTGTCTACGTTGCTGTCGAGGTCAAGAGACGCGGTGAGATCGACGGGGTGGAGCAGCTCACCCGCTATCTGGAACTCATGAACCGCGACCACCTGTTGGGTGATCGGGTCAGGGGGGTCTTCGCGGCCCAGAAGATCAAGCCACAGGCGCGCACCCTGGCCACGGACCGTGGCATCGAATGCGTCACCGTCGACTATGACGCCCTACGTGGCATGGATCATCCGGAGGATCGCTTGTTCTGACCCCGAGGTCATTCCTGGCTCCCTACTGAAATGTGAGTGGCCCCGACCTGAAGGTCGGGGCCACTCACATTTCAGGGCCAGTTCTCACTTCTCGGGCTTACTGCCCTGAGGGAGGACCTGGGTCTTCTCATTGTCCGACTCATCGTCCTCGGAGTCCCGGGACTCTGACTGCTGAGCGGTGGTCGCGCCTCCATGCTCGCCATCCTTGGCCTTGTCATTCTTGGTTGCTGGGAGCACCTGGGTGGCCTGATCTTCCTGGGGAGCCTTTGCCGCAGACGGCATACCGTCAGTCCTGGGCTTCGGGTCGATGACGATGGTGGCGTCCTCGGAGCTGTCAGCCTCCGACTGCTCGGCGAACGGATCAGCATCGGGGTAGGCGCTCTCGGCTTCCCCTGCCAGAGCCTTGAGGTTGCTGAGCTGGGCGAGGACGGCCTTCTTGCGCTGCAGCAGGGCAGCGGTCTCGCGTTCCAACTGTTCCTTGCGCCAGGCGTATTGCTCCTCAAGGCGTTCCTTCATCATGGCTGCTTGACGGTGAGCCGTGGCAATACGGTTCTCCGCGTCACGAGCAGCTTGGTTACGCGTGGATTCGGCCTCCTCGAGTGCGCTCTGACGGATGGTGTCGGCCTCTTCTGTGCGCTTGGCGACAGTGTCGCTGCTGGCCTGCTGATGGGCCTTGGCCTGTTCGAGCAACTCATTGATCTTGGCCATGGCCTGGTCGTGGCTGGCGCGAGCCTCTGCAGTGACGGCAGCGGTCTCCTCTCGTGCCTTCTGGGTGATCTCGGCAGCTTCGTGACGAGCGGACTCAGTGATCTCGGCGGCCTCGGAACGAGCCTTCTCGATGATCTGTGAGACCTGAGCTCGGGCGTTCTGGTCGATGACCGACGCCTTGGTACGTGCCTCGGTGACGATGGCCTCGGCATGAGTTTCGGCCTGCTCGACGATGGTTCGGGCCTGCACGCGGGCCTGCTCGACGGCGGTACGGGAATCCTTGGCAGCCTGGTCACGCAGCTCGTGCTGGTTCGCCAGCCCGGCGACGCGGATATCGTCGGACTCGGTCTGTGCGGCGGCGCGCATGTCAGCAACGACCCGACGGCCTTCCTCCTTGATGCGCTCCGCCTCGTTGCCAGCCATGGCGACGATGTCCTTGGCCTGGGCCTCCGCGGCGGTGAGGATTTCGGTGGCGTGAACTCCCAGACGCTTGAAATCGGTCTGGGTGGCCTCAGCCTGGGCCTGGGAGACCTGTCCGCGTAGGTGCCGGGTGAGTTGCTTCAGGGTCGAAACCTGCTGCTCGATCTCCCGGACGTAGTTGTCGACGCTGGTGCGGTCATAACCCCACATCGAATGGGTGAAACTACCGGCCGCGCTGGCGGTGTCGTCGAAGAGGTTGAGTCCGGTCTCCTCGTCGAACTGGCCGTCAGAGACGTCTTTCGTGCTCACCGATGATCCCCTTTCATTAGGTGACTCCAACGGTACCAATCGGTACCGAATTACAACGGCGCAACTCACCGGGGCGAGGCGGGCCCCGGGGACAGTGTCCCCGGGGCCCGAAAACCTCTCACCTCAACGGTGTGACATCAGTCCTTGTAGGGCATGCCACCGGCCGGGGGCTCGGTGATCTCGACGAGAATGCCACCGGTGTGCTTCGGGTGAAGGAAGATGACGCGGGAGCCAGCAGTTCCGATGGAGGGCTCACCGATGAAGACGGCGCCGCGCTCCTTCAGGGTGGCGATGGTCTTGTCCAGGTCGTAGGTGCGGTAACACACCTGCTGGATCATGTTCTTGTTCTTGGAAATGTACTTTCCGATGGTGCTGTCCTCGCCGAGAGGAGCCAGCAGCTGGACGACGGTGCTCTCCTCGCCGCGCTTGCCGGTGGCGATCATCGCCTCCTCGACGCCGTGGCCCTCGTTCTTCTCGCGAAGGAGGACGTGGAAGCCGAGGACGTCGCAGTGGTACTTGATGGCCTCGTCCATGTCCTTGACGGCGAAACCAACGTGGTCGATGCACGCAAAGGGATCATTGTTGAAGTTCTCCATGCGTCAATCCTTGCACTGCCAGCCAAGCCGGAGTCAGTCGGGGTGGGTATTCGACACGACATTGACCGACCTTGTCCGGAGCATCTATGCGATGCGGTGCGATCTGCTGTCCACACCAGTGGGCCTTGTGACGATGTGCGTTCTGCTCGGCGTTGCGAGTGGTGCGGAAGAGATCGTTCGGTCAAGAATGGCTTTGCAGTGTCCCCGAGCCCTTCCCCGGGCCACGTGCCGAGCAAGGAGCCTTAGTGAACGTGAAGAAGACCATCCACACGATCATCGTCGTGTTCCTCGTCGTGTTCTGCTTGTACTACGCCTTCACGGATCCGGCTGGTACTGCTCGCGTGATTCGTGGCTTCTTTAGTGGCCTCTTCGGGTTCATCAGGGCACTGGGCGGGCAGTCCTGACCTTGCCCGACGTCATCCGTCGTTTCATAGACCCCGATGTTGACCGACACCTGCTGGTCGGCGAGGGGGAGTACGTCATTGACGAGGTTTCCAAGCACTGGATCGTCCTGGTGGCCCCAACGATCGCCATGGTGTTGGCAACACTGCTGTTCATCTCAATGGTCTTTGCGCAGCGGTGGTGGGGCCTCCCCCTCGTGATGGGAATCTCCTTGGCGACCTGGGGAGCACTGCGCTTTCACCTGGATCACATGGACCGTTTCGTCATCACCAACATGCGGGTTTTCCGCGTCCATGGCATCTTCGATCAGCACCTGGCGACGATGCCCATGACTCGTATTCTCGACATCTCGGTCGAGCAGCCCTTCCT
Organism: Cutibacterium sp. LaCa_255; assembly: GCF_057458005.1. Classification (NCBI taxonomy): domain Bacteria; kingdom Bacillati; phylum Actinomycetota; class Actinomycetes; order Propionibacteriales; family Propionibacteriaceae; genus Cutibacterium; species Cutibacterium sp. LaCa_255. The sequence goes on from NZ_CP190956.1 coordinate 1,257,711, forward strand.
CGGACGTCTGCTCGGTTATGGCCATTTCATCTTCGAGTCGGCGGCTCAGGACCAAGGCCTGCGTGAGATCGACTACGTCGGGCGCCCGGAGGATCGCGACCTGACGATCCAGCGCGTCATTCAGATGGCCGGCTTGCGGACAAACCTGGCCCATCCCAAGTGACCATGTTGCACGTGACATCGTGATGGACATGACATCGCCCCGACCGCATCCCAGCGGTCGGGGCGATGCAGCGCTCATGATGTCACTGTGTCAGCCTTGCAGGGCCTTGTCGACGATCTCGCGGGCCTCCGTCTGCACGGCAGCCAGGTGGGCGGCGTCGCGCAGGGACTCGGCGTAGATCTTGTACTTGTTCTCGGTGCCGGACGGACGGGCGGCGAACCAGGCATTCTCGGTGATGACCTTGATGCCACCGATGGGAGCACCATTGCCCGGCGCCGTGGTGAGAATCTGCTCGATCCTCTCGCCAGCGATGGCGTCGGCGGAGACGTCGTCGGGGGAGAGGGCCTTGAGGCGGGCCTTCTGCTCACGGTTGGCGTCGGCGTCGATACGGGCGTAGTAGGACTTGCCGAAGCGGTTCTCCAGATCGGCGTAGTGCTCGGAGGGAGAACGTCCGGTGACGGCTCTGATCTCGCTGGCGAGCAGGGCCAGGAGGATGCCGTCCTTGTCGGTGGTCCAGGTGTGGCCGTCGAGATCGAGGAAGGAGGCACCAGCGGATTCCTCGCCACCGAATCCAAGATTGCCACGCGTCAGGCCGGGCACGAACCACTTGAAGCCAACCGGCACCTCGACGAGGCGACGACCGAGATCAGCGGCCACCTTGTCGATGAGGGAGGAGCTCACCAGGGTCTTGCCGATACCGGCGCCGAGGCCCCACCCGGGACGATGGGCGAAGAGGTAACCGATCGCCACCGCCAGGTAGGCATTGGGATTCATGAGACCGGCATCAGGGGTGACGATGCCGTGGCGGTCGGAGTCGGCGTCGTTACCGGTGGCAATGTCATAGGCGTCCTTGTTGGCGATGAGGGAGGCCATCGCGGACGGGGAGGAGCAGTCCATCCGGATCTTGCCGTCGGTGTCGAGGGTCATGAATCGCCAGGTCGGATCGACCTCGGGGTTGACGACCGTCAGATCGATGCCGAGATGATCGGCGATGTACTCCCAGTACTGCACCGAGGCGCCGCCCAGCGGGTCAGCGCCGATGTGTACCCCGGCCTCGTCAATGGCGTCGAGGTCGATGACATTGCGCAGGTCGTCGCAGTAGGCGCTGCGGTAGTCGTAACGGGAGACCTCGTCGCGCACCTGCGCGTACGGCTTGCGACGAATAGCCGACGGATCGGCGAGTAGCTCGTTGGCGCGGTCGGCGATCCAACCGGTGGCATCGGTGTCGGCCGGACCACCGTGCGGCGGGTTGTACTTGAAGCCGCCGTCGCGCGGCGGGTTGTGCGAGGGGGTGACGACGATGCCGTCAGCCTGGCGTCCCTCGCTCAGGCGGTTGTGGACGATGATGGCTCGCGAGACCGCCGGGGTCGGGGTCCACTCGTCGTCATGCTCGGCAACGACCTCGACGTCGTTGGCACGCAGTACCTCGATGGCAGTGGTCCACGCGGGCATGGACAGGGCGTGGGTGTCCTTGCCGATGAACAACGGACCGTCGATGCCCTGGGAGGCACGGTACTCGACGATTGCCTGGGTCGTGGCGGCGATGTGGGCGTCATTGAAGGCGCCGTCCAAGGAGGAGCCGCGGTGACCCGAGGTGCCGAAGACAACCATCTGGTCCGGGTTGGAGGGATCGGGAGTGATGTCGTGGTAGGCCGACAGGACGGCATCGACATCGATGAGATCGGATTCCTGGGCAGGTTTCCCAGCACGTTCATGAGCCATGGGGCCATTCTGTCACCGAGCGGAGCACTGCGGCAGGTCACCGTGAGGAATCAGGGCGTTCAGACCATCGATCGTCACCGATGCTGGGGCGGATTACGAGAGGTCTGGTTGAATGGACGACATGTCTTCTGACTCGATTCATCGTCATGATGCCGTCGATCTGTCGGGGCTGGCAGCTGCAGCTGGTTCCTCCGACTCTCCTGCCGGACCCGCCCCAGCTGGCTCGGGAACCACCAGGACCTGGGTGATCGAGGGTACCGAGGAGAATTTCAACTCGCTGCTCCAGAAGTCGGTGCAGCACCCGGTGCTGGTGGAGTTCACGACACCGAATGCCCATGGTGCCGAGCAGATGTCGTCCGTGCTGCGTCGAGTCACCGACGAGGCCGCCGGCAAATGGCTGCTGGTGCACGTCGACATCGACGCCCAGCCTCAATTGGCCAAGAGCCTGGGCGTTCAGGCCGTTCCGATGCTCGTCGCCGTCATCGGTGGACAGTTGGCACCGCTGGCCCAGGGCACGATCGACGAGCAGCAGTTCCGTCAGATCACCAACCAGGTGACTCAGGCGGCGACGGCCGGTGGCATGGTCGGTCGCGCGGAGCCGGTGACGGTCCAGGCGAGCAGCGAGGAAGCCGTTGGCCCTGACCCGCGCACGGTCGAGGCCGAGAAGCTCATGGACGCCAAGAGGTTCGACGATGCGGTCGCCGCCTATGACGCGCTGCTGGCCAAGGAGCCCAACGACCCCGTCCTCATCGCGGGACGTAACGGGGCAGCGCTGCTGGCACGGCTGGACGGCAAGGACGCTGCGGCACTGCTCACCGCTGCCCAGCAGAATCCTCACGACGTCGAAGCCCAGCTGGCCGCTGCCGACGTCGAGCTCATGGGCGGACGGACCGCTGACGCGTTCAACCGGATCATCCAGGTGGTGCGCACCACCCACGACGAGGAGCGCGAAGCCGCTCGCACTCGCCTGTTGGAGCTCTTCGCCATGGTGGGACAGTCCGATCCTGATGTGGCAGCCGCGCGACGTTCGCTGGCAGCAGCATTGTTCTGATCGTCGCCTCCCCACGTGCTCACGGCCCGGGAGTACGCTCCCGGGCCGTGAGCACGTGGGGACAAGTCTGACCCAACCCAGCTGGACGTGTCGTCATCGACCAATAGCATGGAGACCATGGACTCGACCCCATTCGACGAGAAGTTCCATGCCGTTTTGTTCGACCTTGACGGCGTCCTCACCCCTACCGCGCTGATTCACATGCGTGCCTGGGAGGAGATGTTCAACGAGGAGTTGGCCCATCGCGAGGGCCAGGATCCTTACACCGACGAGGACTACTTCGCCTACGTGGACGGCAAACCTCGATACGACGGGGTACGTGACTTCCTTGCCAGCCGCGGCATCACTCTCCCGGAGGGGGATCCCTCCGATGCTCCTGATGCCGAGACGATCTGTGGGTTGGGAAATCGAAAGAATGACCTGTTCAACACGGTGCTGGCCCGAGACGGCATCCAGCCTTACCCGGGGTCTCGCCGTTGGGTGGATCTGCTTCACGAACGCGGTGTGGCGATGGCTGTGGTGTCCTCGTCGCGCAATGCCGCTGTGGTGCTCGAGGCAGCCGGTATGAGCGAGGATTTCCCGGTGCTGGTCGATGGCAACCGGTCGAAGGCGGAGAACCTGCCTGGAAAGCCCGCCCCTGACACCTACCTCCGTGGAGCTGATCTGCTTGGTGTGTCTGCGGAGCAATGCGTTGTCGTCGAGGATGCGGTCTCGGGAGTGCGCGCAGGTGCGGCTGGTGGATTTGGAATGGTGCTCGGCGTCAATCGCGGCGTGGGTGCTGACCGGCTGCGTGAGGTGGGTGCTGACCGAGTGGTCGATGACCTGGACGAGATGGCTGAGGAGATGGCATGACGCGAACGGGCACCGACCCGATGGATCGATGGCGCTTTCCCGACGATCCGTGGGCGATCGTCGAGACGGCACCGAGTACCGACGACCTGGGAAAGACCGAGACCTTGTTCTCGGTCGGCAACGGGTATCTCGGCATGCGCGGCAATCCGTCTGAAGGGCGTGACTCCTTCAGTCACGGGACCTACATCAACGGGTTCCATGAGATCTGGGACATCCATCACGCCGAGAATGCTTACGGCTTTGCGCGCACCGGTCAGACGATCGTCAACGTCCCCGACGCCAAACTCATGAAGCTCTATGTTGACGACGAGCCGTTGCTGCTCAGCGTCAACGAGATTCAGTCGTACAAGCGCTGGATCGACTTCCGTGAAGGGGTGCTGCGTCGCGAACTGGTGTGGCGGACTCCGGCGGGCAAGCTGTTGCGGGTGGCGACGTCACGGATGGTGTCCTTCACCCACCGTCACATGGCTCTCATGAGCATCGAGGTGACGATGCTCGAGGGGGATGCCCCCATCGTCATCAGCTCTCAGATCCTCAATCGTGAGGACGGCATGGACGAGTATCACGTTTGTCCTGAGGACTCGGGGAATGCCGACGATCCTCGTCAGGCCCGCAAGTTTGCCGACGAGGTGCTCGTCGCGGAGAAGGACTGGCACTCGGACCGGCGGATGATCCTGGGGTTCCACACGGCCAGGTCCGGGATGACGCTGGCCGTGGGCGCTGATCACGAGATCACCACCGACAACGAGTGCGTCTCCCTCATCGACACCGAGCCCGGGTGTGGCAAACGGGTTTACCGCATCGAGGCCACCCAGGGTCGCCCCATCCGAGTGGACAAGGCCGTGGCCTATCACTCCTCGCGAGGGGTGCCGGTGCACGAACTGTTCGACCGTGTTCGTCGCAGCCTCGACCGAGTCCGCGAGCAGGGCCATCGGGTCTACTACGACGAGCAGCGAGAGTGGCTCGAGGACTACTGGGCGACGGCCGACGTCGAGGTGGAGGGTGCGCCGGCAGGTATCCAGCAAGCGGTGCGGTGGAACCTCTTCCAGATTGCTCAGGCCTCGGCCCGCGCTGACCAGCTGGGTATCTCTGCCAAGGGTGTGACCGGATCTGGCTATGAAGGCCACTACTTCTGGGACACCGAGGTCTACGTCATCCCGATGCTGACCTACACCCATCCGCGAATCGCTGAGAACGCCCTGCGGTTCCGGGTCAACACTCTTCCACAAGCCCGACGACGAGCCGAAGAACTGTCCGAGCGGGGAGCTCTCTTCCCGTGGCGGACGATCACCGGTGAGGAGGCCTCCGCCTACTACGCCGCAGGTACGGCTCAGTATCACATCAATGCTGACATCGCTCACGCGATCATGAACCACGCTCGTGCGACGGGGGACAAGACCTTCCTCTTCCGCGATGCCGCTCCGGTCCTCGTCGAGACGGCGCGGATGTGGGCAGATCTGGGCTTCTGGCGGATCAACGGAGGCCGGGAATTCCACATTCATGGCGTGACCGGGCCCGACGAGTACACCACGGTCGTCAACAACAACCTCTACACCAATGTCATGGCGCGGGCGAACCTCATTGACGCAGCCAGCGTCATGAGGCGGATGAAGGATGAGGACCCGCTGTGGTTTGAGCATCTGTGCTCCGAACTGGACCTCACCGAGGACGAGGTCAGTGGTTGGGAGGAATGTGCCGCAGGAATGGTCATCCCGTTCGATGACACCTTTGGCATCCATCCTCAGGACGACCAATTCCTCTCCCGGGAGCTGTGGGACCTCACGAACACCCCCGACGACAAGCGTCCGCTGCTGCTGCATTACCACCCGCTGGTGATCTACCGGTTCCAGGTACTCAAGCAAGCCGACGTCGTGCTGGCCCTGTTCCTGCAGGGGGACCAATTCACCCAGGCGGTCAAGCTCGCCGACTTCGAGTACTACGACCCCATCACGACCGGTGACTCGAGCCTCTCAGCAGTGGTGCAGTCAGTGATGGCAGCCGAGGTGGGCCATCAGGAGATGGCCATGGAGTACTTCCTGGACGCCCTCTACTGCGACCTGGCCGACACCCACCACAACGCCTCGGATGGTGTGCATGTTGCCTCGACCGGTGGTGTGTGGGGTTGTCTGGTCCATGGATTCGTGGGCATGCGCAATGACCGAGAGAACCTACGTTTCGATCCTCGGCTGCCGGCCCAGTGGACATCCATCAAGCACCACATGCTCATTGGCGACTCGCACATGCTGGTGAAGCTGGAACGTGACGCGATCACCTTCCAGATCTTGTCAGGTCATGACCGCGAGGTGACGGTACGCAGGGAGCTCCATCACATCGGCGTCGAGCCGGTTCGGATCCCGCTGAGCGACCAGGGCCCGCTGCGTCCCAGTCTGCGCGGAACGCACCCGATCTCGGGATTGCGACGTGCAGACGGTTCCCTCATGACGGCGGAGGTTCCCGGAGGTATCGCCGAGACAATCGTCTCCTCACCGATGCCGTCCTTGTGGGACTGACGAGGACAACAACAAGGAGGCCGGCACCATCACGGTGCCGGCCTCCTGTTCGTGGGGGTAGGGGGCGGCCGAGATGCCCCGGCCGCCCTCGACTCACTTCACCACGGTGATGACCGGGGTGCTCGTGGTGACGTCGTCAGCAGGAATGCCGGTGACGTTGGAGTAGTCGAACCCGTTGGTCACCAGGACCGGGGTGATCTTCGAGTAGCCCGCCTCGTCGATGACGGCGGGATCAAAGACGACCAGGGGCTGACCGGCGCTGACGTGATCGCCGGCCTTGACCTTGACGTCGAATCCCTTGCCGCCCAGCTCGACGGTGTCGACACCGACGTGGATGAGCAGTTCGACGCCCGAATCGAGCTTGAGCCCGAAGGCGTGGCCGGACTCTGGAGCGGTGACGACGGTGGCGTCGGCAGGGCAGACGACCGTGCTGTCACTGGGCTCGATGGCGATGCCGTCACCGACGACGCCGGTGGAGAAGACCGGGTCGGGAATCTGGGAGATCGGAACCGCACGCCCCTTGAGAGGGGAGGCGATGGTGATGGCCTCGGATGCGACCTCCGCGGCCGTGGGGGCTTCGACTCCCTCAACCGTGGCAGTTTCCGTCTCGGGTTTGGTGGCAACCGCGGTGGCAGCCCCAACGGGCGCAGCGGCAGCCGGGGCGGGGGCGAGAGCCGACGACTCGGTGTTGGTGGCCTCAGCTTCATCACGACGAGCCTTGGCAGCAGCTTTCTCGTCGTCGTCACGGTAGTCGCGCACGATGACCAGGGCCATGGCGGTGAAGAAGGAGGCCGCGATGGCGACAGCGTACAGACCGATCTTGTCGAAGGCCGGGATCGTCAGCAAGGAGGTGAAGACGAAGGCCGGGGTGTGCAGGCCGCCGCCGGCACCGATGATGACGCCACCGACGAGGCAGCCGACCAGCATGGACAGGTAGATCTTCTTGTAGCGCAGGTGGATGCCGTAGAGGCTCGGCTCGGAGATACCGCCGAGCAGGCCGGCGGCGAGGGCGCCGGTCGCCGTCTGACGCATCGTCACGTCCTTGTCACGGACCGACAGGAAGAGGACGCCAGCGGTGGCGCCGAAGCAGGCGAAGTTCCAGGCACCCATCGGGCCCTGGATGTAGTCGTAGCCCAGCGTCTGGATGTTGAGCAGCATGACGGCGTTGAGCGGCCAGTGCAGGCCCAGCGGGACCATGAACGGGTAGAGCAGAGGGATGAGGACGGCGAAGATGAACGGGGAGACGTCGTTGACCGCCTTGAGCCCGTTGGCCAGGCCGGCGCCGGCGTAGACACCGATGGGGCCGATGAGGAAGGCCGTCAACGGAATCATGATGAGCATGGTCAGGAAGGGCACGAAGATCATCTGAACATTGGGGGAGATGACCTTCTTCAGCCACTTGTACAACGGAGCCAGGATGGCCGCCATGATGAGGGGAGGGAAGACCTGGGAGCCGTAGTTGAAGATCGTCAGTGGCAGGCCGAAGATGTCAACGACGTCGACCTTGAATCCGCCCAGGGACAGCGGATGTGCCGCCTTACCGAGCTCGGTGAATCCCGGAAGCATGACGACGGCCATGACCGAGAACCCGACCCAGGGGTCGGCGTTGAGGCGCTTCGTGGCGTTGTAGGCGACCAACAGCGGCAAGAAGTAGAAAACACACTGCCAGGCCAGGTTCACGAACTGCCAGCTCGGAGGCAGGGAGACACGGGAGTCGGCCCAGTTGCCGATGACTCCCATGGAACCCATGAGGGCCATGAAGGTGATGAACAGCGAGGCACCGAGCAGGGCGCCCATGATCGGACGGAAGGAGTCCGACAGGTACTCGAACAGGTTGTCAAGCCACGAGAACTTGCCGCGCGGGCCCTTGGAACGATGTGCGGCCTTGACGTCCGCATCGGACTGCTTGCCGTCCTCGGAGCCGAAGTTCTGCATGCCCGGCAGGTTCATGATGTCGTTGTAGACGCTGTTGACGGCGCCGCCGATGACGACCTGATAACGGTTGCCCGACTGGGGCACAGCGCCCATGACGCCGGGGATCTTCTCCACCTCGGCCTTGTCGATGGACGAGGAATCACGAAGCTGGAACCGCAGGCGGGTTGCGCAGTGGGTCAGGCTGACGATGTTGTCGCGGCCGCCCACCACGTCCACGATCTGGGACGCAGTTGATGACATGTAGGTGGTCCTCCTGTGTGTTCAGTCATTTTTCTTCCAGGACAACGACGAAGAAGCATAACCACCAGGGCCGAACGTTCGTTCACCACCCCAGGGTTACAACGAAAACCCGTTCTCAGTGGCACGTGGGGTGGGATCTGCCAGTATGGCCGCGATACGTCGGGCCGACAGCTCGGTGACGTGTGCAGGGACGTCAGCAGGATCCACCCAGTGCAGATGGCCGATCTCGCCGTCAGCAGGATTCATGATGGCGGCGAGGGACGGTTCGACCACACCGGCGGCATAGATGAACTCGATGGCGTCAGACCACCCGAGGGCAGGTGGCATCCAATCGATGAGGACGGGGGTGGCAGGGATGTCGATGGTCACGCCCAATTCCTCCCGGCACTCCCGAACTGCTCCGGCATGGGGAGATTCCACCGGCTCGACGACACCGCCGGGGAGTTCCCAGTCAGGCTTGTACGTCGTCTCGCACATGAGAACCCGCCCGACTTCGTCGTGGACCAGGACGTGGGAGATGACCCGTTTGGTGGGCAGCACCGAGTCGAGCATGCCGGTGTGACCGGTCCGGGTGTAGATCTCGTCGGTGGCCAGTCGGGAGTAGACGAATTCGTCCACCCAGCCATCCCCTCGGCTGCCGGCTTGGCGTAGCCGTCCCTCACGGCGGTATCCGGCCCGGTGCAGGGCATGGATGACGTCTCCGTCGTCGACGGTCACCCGGGCCTCCAGACGACGCACCTCGTGACCGAGGATGGCGTCGTCGGAGGCCAATGAGATGGCCCGCGTCAGACCCTCCGGATATGGCGGATCGTCGAGCAGCAGGCGACCACAGTCGCCTACCACCTCGACCTGAATCCGAAAGTCCTCGGGATCGGACTCGTCATCGACCACGAACAATCCTCCTTGCCAGAGTCACTGCATTCCCGGATCGCCGGGCAGAGCAGCGGTTGCCGAGGGATCGTGGCGCAGCCACACCGAGCCCATCGGCGGGACGCACACGGTGGCGACGGCCGGGAAGCGATCGGGAACTGGAAGCGGGGTGGCCACGACCTGGCCGAGGTTTCCGAACTCTCCCGTTCCGTCGTACTCCAAGGAATCGGTGTTGAGGATCTCGGTCCACACGCCTTCCTCGGGTAGTCCGACGCGGTAGTCGGTCTGCGGGTTGGGGGAGAAGTTCGTGAAGCAGGCGATCGTCGAGCCGTCCTCGCTGCGGCGCAGCCAGGAGAACAGATTGTTGCCGGCGTCGTCGGCGTTGATCCATTCGAATCCGCGCGGATCGCTGTCGAGCTGCCACAGGGCGGGGTTCTCCTTGTAGATCATGTTGAGATCGCGGAAGAGGCGCTTGAGACCACCGTGACCCCACAGATCGGCGACGAACCACTCGAGGCTGGCGGACTCGTCGAACTCGTGACGCTGGCCGAACTCCTGACCCATGAAGATGAGCTGCTTGCCCGGGAAGGACCACATGTAGGAGTAGAAGGCTCGCAGGGACGCGAACTGCTGCCAGTCGTCACCGGGGATCTTGTTGATCATGGATCCCTTGCCGTGCACGACCTCGTCATGGCTGATCGGCAGGATGAAGTTCTCCGAGTACTGGTACACCATGGCGAAGGTCATCTCGCCGTGGTGATACTGACGATGGAACGGATTGAGCTCCATGTAGCGCAAGGAGTCGTTCATCCAACCCATGTTCCACTTGAACCCGAATCCCAGGCCGCCGTGATCGACCGGCTTGGTGATGCCGGGGAAGCTGGTCGACTCCTCGGCAATCATGAGGATGCCGGGGTGGCGCGAGTACAGGTGTGAGTTGACATAGCGCAGGAAGTCGATGGCCTCCAGGTTCTCTCGTCCGCCGTACTTGTTGGGCACCCACTGACCCTCCTCGCGGGAGTAGTCCAGGTAGAGCATCGAGGCGACGGCGTCGACGCGCAGACCGTCGACGTGGAACTCGCTGATCCAGTACAGCGCGTTGGAGACGAGGAAGGACTTCACCTCGTTGCGGCCGTAGTTGAAGATGTAGGTGCCCCAGTCCACGTGCTCGCCCTGGCGCGGATCGGCGTGCTCGTAGAGGGCGGTGCCGTCGAAGCGTCCCAGAGCCCAGTCGTCCTTGGGGAAGTGCCCCGGAACCCAGTCCATGATGACGCCGATGCCGGCCTGGTGGAGCTTGTCGATGAGGTAACGCAGGTCGTCGGGGGAGCCGTAACGGCTGGTCGGTGAGAAGTATCCGGTGACCTGGTAACCCCAGGACGGGGCGAAGGGATGCTCGGCCAGCGGCATGAACTCCACGTGGGTGTAGCCCTGCCACAGCACGTAGTCGACCAGTTCGTCAGCCAGCTGACGGTAGCTCAGCCCGTGACGCCATCCGCCCAGGTGGACCTCGTAGACGCTCATCGGTTCGGCATGGGCGTGCGAGGCCTCACGGTGGGCGATCCACTCGTCGTCATTCCACTCGTAGTGGGTCTCGGTGACGATGGACGCGTTCTGCGGGGCCTGCTCGGAGTAGCGGGCCATCGGGTCAACCTTCTCGTGCCAGTTGCCCCACTGGTCCTGGATGCGGAACTTGTAGAGAGTGCCTTCGCCCACCCCTTCGATGAAGGCGCCCCAGACCCCAGATCCCGGGATGAGACGCATCGGGTCACCGGTCCACCAGTTGAAGTCCGCGATCACCTCGACGGCCTGGGCGTTGGGGGCCCAGAGGGCAAAGCGGGTCCCGGTGATGGGGCCGCGCTCGTCGTCGGTAATGGTGACGACGTGGGAGCCGAGTCGCTTCCACACCTCCGTGTCCCCACCGGAATGGAACCCCTCGAGGTCCCAACCGGTGAGTCCTCCGAACTCATCGTGAGCCATGTCGTCCTCCTGGCATGTCGTTGGTGTGGATGTCGCCGTCGGGTCGGTGACTCGACGGAGGTTCGTGGGGCGGGGACATCATCAATCCTGCACCATCGCCCGAATGGCCGACAACGGGATGTCAACCCAGGCCGGCCGGTTGAGGGTTTCATAGACGGTTTCGTATCCGGCCTTGTCGGCCTCGTAGGCGGCCAAGACGTCGCATTCGGCGTCGTTCGGGCGACCATAGCCGTCCAGGAAGGCATCGCGAGCTCGTTGTGCCCAGGCCAATGTCTCCGGTGCGGTGGGTTCGGCATGGGCCGAGGTGGCATAGGACAGTGAGCGCACCATTCCTGCCACGTCACGCCAGCGGGAGTCCGGCAGGCGACGCTCGGCCAGGGTCTTGAGGGGTTCGCCCTCGAAGTCGATGATCCGCCAGCCGTCGGGGGTCAGCAGGGTTTGTCCGAGGTGGAAGTCACCGTGCACCCTTTGAGCGGCCAGGCGGCGACCGCGCAGCTTCTCGAAACGTGTGGCGAGGAGGTCGCGGTGTGGTTCCAGCGCCGGGGCTGCCGCCACTGCAGCGTCGAGACGACGCACCATGTCGTCGGCAATCTGGCCCCCGTCCAACTCGGCCGTCCCAAAGGTCTGCTCCAACGCAGAGTGGATGGTTCGCAGGCATCGGCCCAGGTCGGCGACGAGATCGGCGACGTCCTCCAGATCGGCAGCCTTGTCGGTGATGAGTTCCCAGCCATCCTGGGGATGTGGAAGCCGCTCGATGATCATGGCCAGATCGGTCTGGATGTCCTCGTCAGCCGGGATCTGCCCGGAGATGTGACCGTAGAGCTTGGCCACCGAGGAGACGCCGGCGTCATTGAGGGCGCCGTGAATGGTGATGTCGAGATTGTCGCCGGGTTCGAGGCGGCGGAACATCTTGACGATGATGGCGTCGCCAACCATGATCGAGGTGTTCGACTGCTCACCGCCAAAGCGCTCGGCGGTCCGAACCGGTTCAGGTGCCTCCAAGCGGCGATGGAGCTGCCATGAGTCATCCGCGGCCTGAGGATCAGCCTCGAGGATCGTCCTGGCCCACACTGTCAGGGCCTCCTGGTCGGTGGTGGCGTCGCTGACCGTGATGGGATCACCATCGACGTGAATCTGCGTCAGTCCCGCAGAACTGCCGGGGCGCAGGGCCAATAGGAGCTGGTAGTACTCCTCCGGGGCCTGCGGGTAACAGACCAGGGCAATGACGGGCACCACCTTGAGATCGTGCTCGTCAACGACTGGAGCCAGCGGCAGTAACCTGGCCAGGGTGCCATCTCGGCCCTTGCCGGAGAACCACCGAGCGGTACTGATGTGGTCCCAGATGCGGTCCCGAACGTCTGCGTCATCCCAATCGGTCATGGCTTCTCCTCTCCGGTCATCTGCAGCCATCGGTAGCCGTAGGGCGGCATCGGAACCGTCAGGGTTCCGTCGGCCTCCACCGGCTGGGCATCCTGGCCGTGAATGAGGGACGCTCCGGTCACACCTGCGAATTGCGGCAGGGTGAGGGTGACGGTCCTATCGGTGTCCGACAGATTGGCCAGGCACAGAATCGTCTCGTCCTCGTCGTGGCGTAGGAAGGACATCACGGCCATGTCCTCCGCGCCCAGATCGGTGAACTCTCCGGTACCGAAAACGGGGTGACGACGACGGATGCCCAACATGGCGCGGGTCCACACCAACAGGGAGGACGGGTCATCCATCTGACGCGCGACGTTGACATGTTCCGGACCGTGACCGAAGGTGTGGATGAGTGGGAGATGGAAGTCCTCCGGCAGCGCGGTCGAGAATCCGGCCGTCTCGGAATCATCCCACTGCATCGGGGTTCGCACGCCGTCGCGGTCAGGAAGCCATGGATCGTCGCCCATGCCGATCTCGTCGCCGTAATAGAGAACCGGGGAGCCGGGCAGAGACAGCAGCATGGCGTTGAGCAGACGAACCCTGGCCTCGTCGTTGTCGACCAGGGGGCTCAACCGGCGACGAATGCCCAGGTTGCACCGCCAGCGCGGCTCGGGAGCATATTCCTCCCACATGTACTGACGGTCTTCCTCGGTCACCATCTCGAGGGTGAGTTCGTCATGGTTGCGGAGGAAGGTTCCCCACTGACAACCCGCCGGGATGTCCGGTGTGGAGGCGAGGATCTCGCTGATGCACTCCCGTGATCCGCGGCGCAGCCCCATGTACAGGCGTGGCATGACGGGGAAGTGGAAGGCCATCTGGCACTCGTCACCGTCACCGAAGTACTCGACGACGTCGTCAGGCCACTGATTGGCCTCGCACAGCAGGATACGTCCCGGGTACTCCTCGTCGACCATCGCGCGCAGCTGTTTGAGGATCTTGTGGGTTCCCGGCAGGTTCTCGCAGCTCGTTCCCTCGGCCTCGATGAGGTAGGGGACGGCGTCGAGACGGAAACCGTCGATGCCCAGGTCCATCCAGAATCGGACGGCGTCGAGCATCTCCTCCATGACCCGGGGCTCCTCGAAGTTGAGGTCGGGCTGGTGGTGGAAGAAGCGGTGCCAGTAGAACTGCTTGCGCTCGGAGTCCCACGACCAGTTGGAGTCCTCGGTGTCACAGAAGATGATGCGAGCGTCCGAATATGCCTCGTCGGTGTCGGCCCAGACGTAGTAGTTGCCGTAGGGGCCGTCAGGATCGGCACGGGAGGACTGAAACCACGGGTGGGAATCAGAGGTGTGGTTCATCACGAAGTCGATGATGACGCGCAGACCACGGTCGTGAGCGGCGTCGAGGAAGACCTTGAAGTCCTCGATCGTCCCCAACTCCTCGCGGATCCAGCGATAGTCGCGGATGTCGTAACCGCCGTCGTGCAGCGGTGAGTCGTAGAAGGGGGGAAGCCACAAACAGTCCACTCCCAGCCATTGCAGGTAGTCGAGCTTCTCGGTCAGCCCCTTGAAGTCGCCGATGCCGTCACCGTTGGAGTCCTTGAAGGAGCGCACCAAGACCTCGTAGAAGACGGCGGTGCGGAACCATTCGGTCTCCGTGCGGTCGATCGACCCGACCGGGTGGATCGCGTCGAGCTTGGCCTGCAACTGGGCCGAGGTCAGCCCAAGAGCCCCGGTGGGTGCGAGGGTCTCGGGAATCTCCTCGGCAGGCGTGTAGGAGGAATGGGTCATGAGGTGGTCTTTCGCACGTGCAGGATGTGGGCCGGCTGGGCTGGGTGGAGCCTGACGAAGGCCTGCTGTCCCCAGGTGAAGTCAGCACCGGTGAGTTCGTCGTGGACCTCGAAGGTGTCGTCGTTGCCAAGACCAAGAGCGGCCATGTCCAACATGACCTGCGACTCCACACCCCACACCGGATCCAACGAGATGACGACGATGACGACGTCGTCCCCGGCCTTCTTGGAGAAGGCAAGCACATTGTCATGGGGGGCATGGTGAACGGTGGTGTCACGCAACTGCTGCAGGGCCGGGTGAGCGCGCCGAATCTCGTTGAGACGAGTCACGAGCAGTTTGATGTTCGGCTCGGAGTCGAAGTCACGGGGACGGTACTCATACTTCTCGGAGTGGGCGTACTCCTCGCGTCCCGGCAGCGGTTCGTGCTCGCAGATCTCGAACCCGGAGTACATGCCCCACGACGGGCTCATGGTTGCAGCCAGGATCGCGCGGATGGCGAATCCGGCCGGGTTGCCGTCATTGAGGTAGATCGGGTTGATGTCCGGGGTGTTGGTGAAGAAATTCGGGCGGTAAAAGTGCGAGGTCTGGTGGGAGACCTCGTTGAGGTACTCCTCCAACTCCCACTTGGCGGTGCGCCAGGTGAAATAGGAGTATCCCTGCTGGAAGCCGACCTTGCCCAAAGCACCCATCATCTCGGGGCGGGTGAACGCCTCGGCCAGGAAGATGACCTCCGGATAGCGGCGATGCACCTGCTCCATGAGCCAGGCCCAGAAATTGATCGGCTTGGTGTGCGGGTTGTCGACGCGGAAGATCGTCACCCCATGGGAGATCCACAGCTCGAGCAGCCGCAGGCACTCGTTGTAAATCCCCTCCGGGTCGTTGTCGAAGTTGATCGGATAGATGTCCTGGTACTTCTTCGGGGGGTTCTCGGCGTAGGCGATGGTTCCGTCGACGCGGGTGGTGAACCACTCCGGGTGCTCCTGCACCCACGGATGGTCCGGGGAGGCTTGCAGGGCGAAGTCCAGCGCCACTTCCATGCCCAGGTCGTGGGCGTGGGCGACGAAGCGGTCGAAGTCCTCGAAGGTACCCAGATCCGGGTGAATGGCGTCATGGCCCCCGGCCGAAGAACCGATGGCCCATGGCGAACCGGGATCGTCCGGCCCAGGGGTCAGGGTGTTGTCCTTGCCCTTGCGGAAAGCAGTTCCGATGGGGTGGATCGGTGGCAGGTAGACGACGTCGAATCCCATCGCAGCAGCGGCGTCCAGTCGCTCCCAGGAGGAGTCGAAGGTGCCGGAGACCCAGTGGCCGTCCTCGTCGATGTGGGCTCCCTGGGAGCGCGGAAAGAATTCGTACCAGGAGCCGTAGAGGGCGCGACGTCTCTCGACCCGCAGCGGGGACGGGGTGGTGGGAGAAGTCAGCGGGCGCGGGGCATGGACGCGCATCGCATCGGAGAAGAGGAAGGTGTTGATGACCTGACGCAGCGACCCCGGAGCGCGATCCGGGGTGAGACTGGCATCGGCCTCGCGCAGAACTGCGACGGCGTCGGTGTCGCCAGCTTGCTCGGCATGCGCGATGGCCTGTTCGATGAGGGCGTGACCTTCGGCGCAGACCAGCTCGACGTCGATGGCAGCGGCCAGCTTGGCGTCGGCGTTGTGGTGCCAGGTGCCCCAGGTGTCCGACCAGCCCTCGACGTGCATCGTCCAGTCGCCCTCAGCGTCGGCCGAGACGCGGGCCTTCCAGATGTCCAAACCCCATGGATCGACCTGGTGCATGTCAGTGACGTGACGATTACCCTGTGGATCGGTGAGGACGACGCTGGCGCCGACTGCGTCATGACCCTCACGGAAGACGTTGGCCGTGACCTCGAACTCCTCGTCGACGACGGAGTAGATCGGCAGCTGACCTCCCTCGACCTCGGGATGCACGTTGTGGACAGGGATGCGCCCGAAACCACGCAGCGGTGGACGGCCAGGGGCGTCAAGGTCCGAGGTGGCCGCCACGAGGGCCTCGTCGCCGGAGGCGTGGTCAGCGGCGTGACGCGGTGAAGGGGTGTCGGCATCCTGCTGGCGCGTGTCACCCACCAGGGCGCTCATCGGTAGGGAGCCCGAGGCATCCTCGGCGTCGGAAGGCGAGTCGTCGGGTGCATCGAGTGTCTGGTCGGCCTCGTCGGCAGAGTCCGGCCTGACCGGGGACTCAGGCGACGGAGATGACTCGGTAGAGGGGGTTGACGTCGGTGAGCCAGCGGGGACGACGGGGGCCGGCGGCTCGGGTGAGGGTTCCGGGGCAGGGGCTGTCACCTGCACGTCCTCGTCATCGGGGCCATTCTCGTCTTGACGGCGGTCTCGCCTGTTGATCCTCCACACGAATCACAGGCTACCGTGGCTGGTTCCGGGGCGTCATGATTCGGACTAGCGCCGCAGTGACAGTCTCGACCCGAATTCTCGGAGCAAGGTTTGGGAAAGTGTGCACTGACTACTGGCTTACGGCCCCTGGCCCTGAAATGTGCTGACGAGAACGGCGGATGAACCTCTCGATCCATCCGCCGCCTGTGCGCTTGGGGCGTAACTGGTGCTTGGGATCAGGCCTCGTCGTCTCCCAGTGAGGCCTGCATGACGACGACGCACCTGCTCGGCAGGGTCATCGACATCCCGGCAGGAACCGTCTCGTCAGGGATTTCGCCAGGAACGGTCGTCGAGGCAACCACCTGCCAGGACTCGCCCCATCGGGCGCTGGGCAGGATGATCTCGGTCGGGTGATCTGCGGCGTGAAACCAAACGAGGAAGGCCTCGTTGTCGTCGCTGGTGTACATGCCCAGGGTGCGACGGCCTTCGTCGTGCCAGTCGTCGGTGACCATCTCGCCACCGTGACCGGAGAACCAGGCCAAGTCCGCCCGTCGCGGTCGCTCATCGGTCGAGCGACCCACCGGGTCATGGTGACGGTAGATCGGTGGGCGAAGGGTGGGATGCTCGCGACGCAGTGCGGTGAGGGTGCGGACGAGGTCGGTGACGTCCGACCAGCCCTCGGCCTCGTCCCAGTCCATCCAGGAGATGGGGGAGTCCTGGCAGTAGGCGTTGTTGTTGCCCTGCTGGGTGCGACCCATCTCGTCGCCGGCGGTGATCATCGGCACACCGGTGGCCAGCAGCAAGGTGGAAACGAGGTTGCGGACCTGACGATGACGCAGCATGACGATGGACTGGTCGGTCGTCTCACCCTCCCAGCCACAGTTCCAGGAGCGGTTGTCATTGGACCCGTCGTGGTTGTCCTCACCGTTGTCCTGGTTGTGCTTCATGTCATAGGTGACGAGATCACGCATGGTGAAGCCGTCATGGGCAGTGATGAAGTTGACGCTCGAGATCGGCTGACCGTAGAGGTCCGGGGATCCGCACAGCCGGGTGGCGAGTTCCTCAACCCCGCAGACGGCACCGCGCCAGAAATCGCGGATGTAGTTGCGGAAGCGGTCGTTCCACTCGCTCCAGTGAGGGCCCCAAGCGCCTACCTGGTAACCGTAGGGGCCCAGATCCCACGGCTCGGCGATGTGCTTAACCTTGTTGAGGACCGGATCATCGACGAGGGCTTGTTTGAAGGGATGGTTCTGGTCAACCCCGTGGGACTTGTCACGGATGAGGGTGGTCGCCAGGTCGTAGCGGAAACCGTCAACACCCATCTCGGTGACCCAGTACCGCAGCGAGTCGAGGACCAGGCCGAGGACTTCCGGATGGGAGGTGTCTACTGAGTTGCCGCAGCCGGTGACGTCGTAGTCGTTGCGGTGATCATTGGTGAGTCGGTAGTAGGACTCGTGGTCGATACCGCGGAAGGACAGCGTCGGTCCTTCGTGGCCACCTTCGCCGGTGTGGTTGTAGACGACGTCGAGGATGACCTCGATGCCGGCCTCGTGGAAGGCCGTCACCATCTCCTTGAACTCGCGCACCTGGGCACCCGTGGATCCCACCGAGCAGTAGGCGGCGTGAGGAGCGAAGAACCCCAGGGTGTTGTATCCCCAGTAATTCGACAGTCCCCGGCCCACGACGAAGGGTTCGGAGACGAACTGCTGGATGGGCAGCAACTCAATGGCAGTGACGCCGATGGACTTGAGGTGCTCGATGACGGCCGGGTAGGCCAGACCGGCATAGGTGCCGCGCAGATGCTCGGGGACGAGGGGATGCAGCCGGGTGTAGCCCTTGACGTGGGTCTCGTAGATGACCGACTCACTGATGTCTCGGCGGTGCTCGATGGGCTTGGGAGGCTCGGAATCCTCGATCACCACGGCGAGCGGGACCGAGGTCGCGTCGTCGGTCGGATCCGGCTCGTAGTTGGACTCCGGGGTGTGATCCATGATCGGTCCGTGGTAGTCGACCCCTGCCGTGATGGCCTTGGCATATGGGTCGAGCAGCAGCTTGGCCGGGTTGAACCTCATACCGCGATCGGGATCCCACGGACCGTGAACTCGGTAGCCGTAGCGCTGACCGGCCGTGACGTCAGGGACCTCGATCGTCCAGACACCATGCTCGTCCATGGTCATGTCGTGGTTGACCTGTGACCTGTCATCTGCCACGAGTGCTAGCTCGACACGCTCTGCGCGTGGTGCCCACAACCCGAAACGGCAACCGTCGTCAATGAGGGTGGAGCCAAGCGCACTGGTGTCGAATGACGCCGTGTTGGTGTCGGTCACAATAGGGGCCTTTCGTCGGGGATGGTGGCCGGAACATCGGCGGACCGACGAATCATTTTAGTCTGAGTCGGCCGCGGCGTCCGCAGGAGCGAGAACGCGCAATTCCATACCCTGCCGATCGGCAGTAGCGTCAAGGAGTCGCCAGGAAGGACAGGTATGTCGCAATCGCAGCCCGACTCAGTACATCACGCTCGTGCCTATTTCGACCACGCGGCGACCTCCCCGCTGCGCCCGGAAGCCTTGGCCGCGATGGCCGAACCGGTGCCCGGGAACCCTGGTGCCATTCACGGTTCAGGCCGCGCGGCGAGGGCTTTGCTGGAGGATGCGCGAGAGGAGGTCGCCAGCCTGCTCGGAGCGGGTCCGTTGGAGATCGTGTTCACCAGCGGAGGAACAGAGGCCGACATGTTGGGCGTTATGGGAGCGGCCCGTCATGGCCACGCACTGATCTCGGCAGTGGAGCATCCCGCCGTCGGTACGGTGACGTTGCCATGGCTGCTCGGCGAGCGGGTGGGGGTGCTCCCGGTCGACGACGCGGGAGTCGTGGACCCTGATTCGATTGCTGCGAGCCCACTGAGCAGCGACCTCGACGTCGTCTCGGTGATGGCCGTCAACAACGAGACCGGCGCACGCCAACCCGTTGACCAGATCACCGAACAGGCCCATCGGGTCGGAGCCCTCATGCACACCGACGCCGTTCAGGCCCTTGGCCATGTCCCGGTGAACCTCGACGAGTGGGGAGTGGACCTGGCGTCCTTCTCCGCACACAAGATCGGTGGACCCGTCGGGATCGGGGCACTCTGGGTCCGCAGGGGAGTCGAGGTGCATCCAGTCTCCCCGGGAGGTGGGCAGCAGTACGGGATTCGCTCCGGCACCCAGCCGGTCGCGCTGGCTCGAGGTTTCGCGGCTGCTCTGCGGGCCTGCCTCAATGAGTTCGACGAGAAGAAGGCTCAATGGCAGGCATGGCGGGAACGGATCGTTGAGTCGTGCCGACAGATCCCTGGGGCCAGCGTGGATGATGCCGGCACGACGAGCCCCACGATCATCCACCTCAGCGTGGCCGGAGCACGAGGGACCGACGTCGTCATGCTCGCGGACCGGGACGGGGTCGACCTATCGGCCGGATCGGCGTGCCATGCCGGGGTATCCCGTCCCTCACCGACGATGCTGGCCATGGGTCGTGACGACGAGGCAGCATCGTCGGGAGTGAGGATCTCAATGGGCTACAGCACCACCGAGGCCGAGGTCAATCGTCTGCTCACCGTCCTGCCTGCGGTCATCACTCAGGCCAGCGGGGCGCGATGAGTCGGCGTCAACCCCTATCATCGACATTCCCGCCGGGATCACATTCCCACTATTAATCCGTATCCCTGCACGTTCACGGAGAGGAAGCACTGTGAAGGTTCTCGCTGCCATGTCGGGAGGAGTCGACTCCGCCGTCGCCGCTGCCCGTCTCGTCGCGGCAGGCCACGACGTCACCGGTGTGCATCTGGCGCTGTCACGTAACCCGCGTTCCCATCGGGAAGGGTCACGAGGATGCTGCTCCCTGGAGGATTCCTTCGACGCCCGGCGGGCCGCGGACAAGCTGGGGATCCCGTTCTACGTGTGGGATTTCTCCGACCGCTTCGCCGAGGAGGTCATTGACCCCTTCATCGCTGAGTACCAGGCCGGTCGCACGCCCAATCCCTGCCTGAGATGCAATGAGAGGATCAAGTTCGCGGCCCTGCTGGAACGCGGTCTCGACCTGGGATATGACGCCGTCGCCACCGGCCATTACGCCCGGACTGAGGTCGACGATGGAATGACGAAGCTGTACCGCTCGGTCGACCCGGGCAAAGACCAGTCCTACGTGCTGGCTGTCCTCAACCAGGATCAGCTGTCCCATTCGTTGTTCCCGCTGGGGAATTCCTTCAAGACTGATGTGCGACGGGAAGCGGCGGATCTTGGTTTGTCGGTGGCTGACAAACCTGATTCCAACGACATTTGTTTCATCCCTGACGGGGACACGCCAGGTTGGCTCTCGGAGAAGATCGGCTCGGCCGCCGGAGAGATCCGCGATGAGTCCGGGGCTGTTGTCGGTCATCACGACGGGTATCACCATTTCACGATTGGCCAGCGGAGAGGTCTTCGGCTCGGAGTTCCGGCCCCGGATGGCAAGCCGCGATACGTCCTCGACATCGAACCGGTCAACAACACCGTGGTCGTCGGAGGAGCCGAAGGGCTGACTGTACGCCACGTCGAGGCCATCCGGCCGGTGTGGTGTTCTGGCGAGTCTGCCACAACCTGGCATGGTCAGGTTCAGGTGAGAGCCCATGGGGATCCGGTTGACGCCACGATCACCACGGTCGCCGGTGGGGTGATGATGGACCTCGAGCAGGCCTTGCGCGGAGTCGCTCCCGGTCAGGCGGCGGTCTTCTACGACGGGGACCTCGTCGTCGGATCAGCAACCATATGCGGGACGGATCGAGCCGGAATGACAGTGGAGCAGGCAGCATGATCGCCACAGGTATTGGGTCGCTGCCCGGCACCGACATGCGCGGCAGCGTGGCTGCGATGGCTGAGATCTTCGACGAGCTCATCCCGTTGCCAGAATTACCGGCCCGTGGAGTCGGTGGTCAAATGGTCGGGAGGGCGACGGCCCTCCTCGTCGATCTGCCGGTTGATCATGGCCCGGGCGGATGGCGGCTCGCGGACGCCACCGACCATGCCGCTCGCTCAGCACGATCCCTTCTGCGCAACGACCTCGATGATCTCGAGGAGGTGCTGGCTAACGAGGAGGCCACCGTCAAGATCACTGTGGCTGGTCCTCTCACCCTTGCCACGGGCCTACACATGCGCGCCGGGGAGTCGATCCTCGCGGACTCCTCGGCCCTGAACGACGTCACAGCCAGCCTGGCGGAGGGGATCAGCCAGCTTCTGACCGAACTGCGACGCCGGATGCCACGCGTGACCTGGACGATGCAGATCGACGAACCTGCTGCTCCTGCCGTTCTCGCGGGATCCATTCCGACCCAGTCGGGGCTCTATCGGCATCCGGCCATGGAGGCCACTACGGCGACGCGGCTCTGGCAGACGATCGTCAGTGGCTGTGAGGAGGTCTCGGCGGGACTGCACTGTTGTGGCCATCCCATCCCGTGGGCGCCGGCCGGCAAGGCCGGATTCACCACGATGTGGTGCGAGATCACAGACGCGGTGTCACTGGACTCCGCCGCGCAATGGGTGGAGTCAGGTGGACGGCTGGGCATGGGAGTCGTCGACACCATGACGGTCGATCAGGTGCCACCAGTGGATCGCCTCATCGACCGTGTGCTGTGGTTGGCGCGACGCACCCAGGTGGATCCCACCCTGCTGAGGGCAGGGGTGCTGAGCCCTGCCTGCGGGCTCGCCGGCTGGTCCCGTCAATCGGCTGCCGAGGTCTGCCGGACGGTGAGACGGGCAGCTGACATCGTCGATGAGCAGCTGGATCGAGCAGGCTGAGCAGGTAGGGTTCCGATCGTGGGTTTCTTCACCAATCTCGACCTTGACGGCCAGACGCCGGAGCGCACTCGGCCGCGTGTCGGTGAGAAACAGTGGGCTCCGACTGGAGTCCCGACCACGAAGCGCAAGAAGGTGCAACGAGTTCTCGCACCCATCGCCTTCGTCGTCGCTCTCGCGGTGTTGGTCGGAGTGGGGTACTACTTCTTCCGCATCCTCGTCATGCGCGGGTGACAAGGGTCTTCACGGCATCGCGCTGGTGTCAGATGATGATGTGGAACCCATACTGGGTCGCCAGGGCCAGGAGGTAACACCGAATGAAGAATCCGACGGTGACCCACAGCGAGAACCACCAGAAGTGCATCTTGGTCGTCGCCGCGTAGATGACGACGAGGTAGACCGGCGGGACACCGGTAATGGCCGAGAAGAACAGCAGAGGCATGCCCCATCGCGGGGTCTCGACCACGTGAGCAGCCTTGTCATTCCATCTCCGTAGACGCCACCGCCAGGATCCCTCCGGAACCGGTTTGGGCTCCTTGTGCTTGATCCATTGCGAATTCGATCCGCGTCGGATACCGATGAACATGATCTGTTTGCCAACGCCGTGGCCAAGAGCCAGCCCCAGGGCGACTTCCAGCGGACCCAGGAGTTTTGATCCTAGGGCGCCGACGATGAACAACTCCGAATTGAGCACCGGCACCAAACTGGAAGCCACGCCGAAGGCGAAGGCTGATAGAACCTGGTACCAGAACTGCCAGGTGAGGTAGACCTCCATGTGGCCTCAGTTGGCCAGAGCGGCCATGTGCTGCAGACGATTGAGCTCGGAAGCCAGGAACCCTGGGCCTCCCTGACGTCCGGCAACCAGACAGCGCCCCCTCGATAGTGGGACAGCGGCGATGACGGTGTCACCCCAACCTGGCATCCAGCCAGCCTCGAGCTCAGCGACATGGGAGCGATCCATCGGTGTCAGACGTGCGATGCCCTCAGGAGTGAATTCCGGAGACAGGGCAGTAGAGATGATGACCTGCTCATCGGCATCGAAGAGTGCCGACCAATGAGTGTGGAAGACGACCGGGACGGCACCACAGAGAATCTCGGCGGAATGCTTCGGGTCCTCGGACATCCGATTCAGGGCTGCGATGTCGGACTCAATACTCCAATTCTCCGGATACCTGCTCAGCCACAGCACGTGAACTCCGTCAAGCATGTCGCAGGCCGATACCAAGGTGTCAGGCATCGTGGTCGGAGGAAGGGTCAGCATGAAGTCGTCGACGACGTAGTGATCGCCCTTTTCGACAATCTCAATCGCGGATATGTCGGCATCGGCGGTGCCCATGGCGGTCGCCACCGACCCCAGGGAACCCGGCGTGTCTGGCAGCTGAATACGAATCATGAGCACTCACTCATTGTTGCGGGTGGATCCGACGATCCCAAACTGAATTCGTGTTCCGGCGGGTCATCATCAAGGACGGAGGTGCTCATCTGGCAGTCGTGTCGGCCAGTGGTCCTAGGATAGTCCGAGGGCATTCCCGCCCCCATGCCGCCAACCAGGAGATTCATCGTGGCCCTCACGCCGGATGACGTCGTCCGCCTGGCCGGCCTGGCACGCATCGACCTCACTGACGACGAGACCGCGTATCTGGCTCCTCAGCTTGACGCGATCCTCGACGCCGTGGCCGCAGTGTCAGCCGTCGCCACCGACGACGTGCCACCTACCTCGCACGCTCTGCCGCTGTCCAACGTCTTCCGCGAGGACGTCATCAAGGAGTCGATGTCGGCTGATGACGCCCTGGCCATGGCCCCCCGCAGTGAGGATCAGCGCTTCCGTGTGCCCCGCATCCTGGACGAGGAGGCACAGTGAACGAGCTCGTGACCCTGACCGCCGCCGAACTCGGCGCACGCATTGCGTCCCGCGAGGTCTCCAGCGAGGAGGTCACCCAGGCACACTTGGACCGGATCGGCGAGGTCGACGGCGACGTGCGTGCCTTCCTTCTGGTTGATCACGACGGTGCCCTGGAAACTGCCCGACGGGTTGACTCTCGGATCGCCGACGGTGAGAAGCTCGGTCCGCTGGCCGGTGTGCCGCTGGCCGTGAAGGATCTCTTCTGCACCAAGGGACTGGCCACCACGGCCTCGTCCCGGATGTTGGAGGGATGGATCCCGCCCTATGACTCGACCATCGTCACCCGATGCAAGGACGCCGGCATGGTGATCCTGGGCAAGACGAACCTGGACGAGTTCGCCATGGGATCCTCGACCGAGACCTCTGCCTTCGGCCCCACCCACAACCCGTGGGACCTCGACCGAGTTCCTGGTGGCTCGGGCGGCGGATCTGCCGCCAGCCTGGCTGCTTTCCAGTCCCCGTTGGCTCTCGGTACCGACACCGGAGGGTCCATTCGTCAGCCCGGTGCGGTGACCGGCACCGTCGGCATCAAGCCGACCTACGGGTCGACGTCCCGGTACGGCGTCATCGCGATGGCGTCTTCCCTGGACACCCCCGGACCCTGCGCTCGTACCGTCCTGGATGCGGCCTTGCTGCACCAGGTGATCGCCGGTCATGACTTGATGGACCAGACGACCATCGACCAGCCCACCCCGGCCATCGTCGAGGCTGCGAACCAGCCGGATGTCGCCGGAATGCGGATCGGTGTCGTCACCGAATTCGCCGGTGAGGGGTACGACCCGCAGGTCGAGGCACGCTTCGACGAGGCCGTCGAGATCCTGACGAGTGCGGGAGCCGAGGTCGTCGAGGTCTCCTGCCCCAACTTCGACCTGGCCCTGCCTGCCTACTACCTCATCCAACCCGCTGAAGTCTCCAGCAACCTGGCCCGCTACGACGCCATGCGCTACGGCCTGCGCGTCGATGATGACGGCGAGCAATCCGCCGAGCAGGTCATGCGTGCCACCCGTGGCGCCGGATTCGGTGCCGAGGCCAAGCGTCGCATCATCCTGGGTACGTATGCCTTGTCGGCCGGCTACTACGACGCCTACTACGGCTCGGCCCAGAAGGTCCGCACCCTCATCCAACGTGACTTCGAGAAGGCCTGGAAGACCTGTGACGTGCTCGTCTCCCCGGCCACCCCGACGACGGCATTCCGACTGGGGGAGCGCACGGCCGACCCGATGGCGATGTATCGCTCCGACCTGTGCACCATTCCGGCCAACATGGCCGGCAGCCCTGCTGGGTCCTTCCCGATCGGCCTGTCCGAGACCGACGGGATGCCCGTCGGTATGCAGGTGATGGCCCCGATCATGGCGGATGACCGCGTCTACCGGGTCGGTGCGGCCCTGGAACGGCTGCTGAACGAGAAGTGGGGTGCCCCGCTGCTTGCGAAGGTTCCCGAGCTGAGGGGAGAGGCATGATGACGGACGAGCTGCTGCCCTATGACGAGGTGATGGCTGACTACGAGCCGGTCATCGGACTCGAGGTCCACGTCGAGCTGTCGACGGCGACCAAGATGTTCTGCGGATGTTCTACGGACACCGAGAAGGATCCCAACACCAACGTCTGCCCGGTCTGCCTGGGTCTTCCCGGATCGATGCCGGCCATCAACGGCCACGCCGTCGAGTCGGCCATCCGCATCGGTCTGGCCCTCAACTGCAAGATCGCCGAGTGGTGCCGCATGGCCCGGAAGAACTACTTCTACCCGGACATGACGAAGAATTACCAGACCTCGCAGTACGACGAGCCGATCTGCTACGACGGCTGCCTCGATGTCAAGGTCGACGGCGAGGTCTTCCGTGTCGAGATCGAGCGTGCCCACATGGAGGAAGACGCCGGAAAGTCCCTGCACGTCGGCGGATCCGACGGACGTATTTCCGGTGCCAGCCACTCCCTCATGGACTACAACCGCGCCGGCGTCCCGCTCATCGAGATCGTCACCAGGCCGATCCGTGGACTGGGAGCCAAGGCGCCGCAGGTGGCACGGGCCTACATGGCTCAGCTGCGCGACATCATGATCGCTCTGGGAGTCTCCGAGGCCAAGATGGAACGAGGCAACCTGCGTTGTGATGCCAACGTCTCCCTCATGCCACGCGGTAGCAGCACCTTGGGCACCCGTACCGAGACCAAGAACGTCAACTCGCTGCGCTCGGTCGAAGGAGCCCTGACCTACGAGATCCAGCGTCAGGGATTCGTGTTGGCCGAGGGACGCAAGGTTCGTCAGCAGACCCGGATGTGGCAGGAGAGCGGCGAATACACCATCGCCGGACGCGACAAGTCCGACGCCGAGGACTACCGCTACTTCCCCGAGCCGGACCTGGTTCCGATCGCGCCGTCCCGGGGATGGGTGGAGGAGCTGCGTGCTGGCCTGCCGGAGCTTCCAGCTGCCAAGAGAGCTCGTCTGGCCTCCCAGTGGCAGTTCTCCGAGCTGGAGATGACTGCGGTCGTCAATGCCGGCGCCCTCGACCTCCTTGAGGAGACCGTCAACGCTGGCTGCCAGCCCGCTGCCGCGCGCAAGTGGTGGCTCACCGAGCTGTCCCGTCGTGCCAACGAGGCCGGGGCGGACCTGCCCGAGGTCGGTATGTCCCCGGCCCAGGTCGCCCAACTGCAGAAGCTCGTTGACGACGGCACCCTCACCGACAAGCTGGCCCGTCAGGTCATCGACGGTGTCATCGCTGGCGAGGGAGATCCTCAGCAGGTGGTCGACGGACGCGGTCTCGCCGTCGTCTCCGACGACGCCGCCCTTGGTGCTGCTGTTGACGACGTCATCGCTGCCAACCCGCAGATTGCCGAGAAGATCCGTGGTGGCAAGGTCCAGGCGGCCGGTGCCCTCATTGGTCAGGTCATGAAGGCCATGAGGGGTCAGGCAGACGCCAAGCGGGTCAGGGAGCTCATCCTCGAGAAGCTCTCCTGACCCACGCTGTTGAGTTCCTGCGCCCCGGCTCTCACAACGAGTGGTCGGAGCGCATGAACTCGGAGAGGGTGTCCGGCTCACCGAGGACGTCGACCTGGGCGACCGAGGTGCGTCCGGTGAGCAGTAGGAGGATTTCCGAGGGCTTGCCGACGATGGTAACGATGCGGTCACCGGGATGAAGGGTGACGGGGTCCCCCAGTCCGGTCATCTCCGCGCGCACGCCCACCGGGGAGCGACGAGTCAGAGCACGTCCGTACTTACGGATGATCCCTGCCAGTTGAAGCTCGGCGCGGTGGCCCTGTTGTCGGGGTCGCCAGCCGGGCTGGGCCCGAAGCAGATCCTCGTGGTGGATGAAGTACTCCATCGAGTTGGCGGCGGCGTCCATCCCCGGAACGCGGAAGATCGAGAAGCGGTCTGGCCCCTGAGCGAAGCGTGCCACCAGATCCTCGAAGGATCCCGACGCCTCCATTTTGTCCGCACGGGCCTGTGTGACGGCGTCGAAGACGCTGACGGCCATGCCGGGGATGGCCAATGGATCATTCTCCCGGAGCAGGACGTGGGTCAGCAGATCTCGGGCGGTCCATCCCTCGCACAGAGTCGGGGCATCGGGGCCAAGTCGTGACAGGTCTGCAGCCAGTCCGGCTCGTTCGTCTCGTGCAATGGACATTCAGGTCCTCCTTCGAACTATGAGCCCATCTTGCCAGCACCGGTCCGAACCGCGGCGCGGACTCCAGAATGTCGGTGGTTCGGTGTTCAATGGGCCCGTGCTGACCGAAGAACCCACTCTCGCCCCCGACGTCGCAGCGCGCCTGCGACGCAATGACGCCGGTCTGGTACCTGCCGTGGTCCAGGACGCCACGACCGGGGACGTCCTCATGATGGCTTGGATGGACGATGTTGCCCTGGCCCGCACCCTGACCACCCGTCGTGCGACCTACTGGTCCCGGTCGCGTCAGGAGTACTGGGTCAAGGGGGAGACCTCCGGCCACACCCAGCACGTTCGTTCGGTTCAACTCGACTGTGACGGCGACACCCTGCTACTTCGCGTCGACCAGGTCGGAGGGGCATGCCACACCGGTGACCACACCTGTTTCGACGCCGATGTGCTCCTGGACGAGGTGGCCGAGTGATGATCGACGTCACCCCATCACGTGAGGAGTTCGCTGCCCTGGCGGAGGAGCATACTGTCGTCTCGGTGCGGACCAAACTGATCTGCGATGACGACACCCCGATTGGTCTCTACCAGCATCTCTGCGGGGACCGACGACTGACCTTCCTGCTGGAGTCCGCGGAGTCGGGCATCTGGTCGCGGTGGTCCTTCATCGGGGTCATTACTCGCTGCGCCCTGACGTCCGACGGGCGTTCGGTGGAGTGGATCGGCGAACCGCCTGCGGGTTTGACGGTCAGTGATGACCCGCTCGGCGCCCTCAAGGAGGCCCTGGCCGCCCTGAATACCCCGGCAGAGTCTGGCCTTCCACCCTTGACGAGCGGTTTTGTTGGATATATCGGATACGACATGGTTCGTCGTCTGGAGGATATCGGCGACGATCTCGTCGATGATCTGGACCTCCCGGTGGCATGCCTCATGCTCGCCGGGGAGATGGCGGTCCTCGACCACCAACGCGGTGAGCTGTGGCTCATCTCCAACCAGGTGGTGGACGGAACCGATCTCGATGAGGCTTACGACGACGCGGTTGACGCCCTCGAGGCGATGGTGACGAGGTTGGCCGAGCCGCGGGAGGTGCTGACGGCCCGTGCCGTGGACCGCGCCGCGAGTCAGGTACATCGTCAACGCACGCCCAAAAAGTTCAGCGAGATGGTCGACACCGCCATCGAGCGCATTCGCGACGGTGACATCTTCCAAGTCGTCCCCAGCCAGCGCTTCGACGTCGAGACCGAGGCCGATGCCCTCGACATCTACCGTCAGCTGCGTCGCACCAATCCCAGTCCCTACCTCTACCTGCTGCGGTTACCTGGATTCGACGTCATCGGATCCTCCCCGGAGGCTCTGGTGACGGTGGCAGACGGTGTCGCGACGACTCACCCCATTGCCGGTACCCGCCCGCGCGGACGCACTGCGGCCGAGGATAGGGCCATGGAGGACGAGCTGCTGGCCGACCCCAAGGAGCGCTCCGAGCACACCATGCTCGTCGATCTGGGACGCAACGACCTGGGCCGGGTCTGCGTGCCCGGAACTGTCAACGTCACCGAGTTCATGCACGTGGGGCGATATTCCCACGTCATGCACCTGGAGGCGGCGGTGACCGGACAGATCGTTGACGGCCTGGACGCCGTCGACGTGACG
Organism: Cutibacterium sp. LaCa_255; assembly: GCF_057458005.1. NCBI lineage: Bacteria > Bacillati > Actinomycetota > Actinomycetes > Propionibacteriales > Propionibacteriaceae > Cutibacterium > Cutibacterium sp. LaCa_255. The sequence goes on from NZ_CP190956.1 coordinate 1,287,481, forward strand.
ATGTCGTGTTTCCCGGCTGGCACCCTGTCCGGGGCACCGAAGATTTCCGCCATGCGGATCATCGAGGAGCTCGAGACCACCCGACGTGGCGTCTACGGTGGCGTCGTCGGGTACTTCGATCTGCACGGCAATTCGGACTGTGCCATTGCCATCCGGACTGCCGTCCTCAAGGATCAGGTTGCCCATGTGCAGGCCGGAGCCGGAATCGTGTTGGACTCGGTCGGAGCCAAGGAGAACGCTGAGTGCCAGAACAAGGCGGCGGCCGTTATCCAGGCGATTCAAGATGCGGGAACCCTGCATCCCCTGCGGGAGGACGCACAGTGAGGACTCCAATCCCAGTCGTGTGGCGAGTGGTTCTTGACGCCTACCCGATCCTGGCTGCCATCCTCGTCAGCGTCGCATCCAGGCGAACCTGGATGGAGCGTGCCGGAATTGGACTGACAGGTGCTGACGTCACGGGAGGATTGATCACGGCGACCGTCCTCATGCTCGTCATCACGGTGGCCCTCCTCCTCGTCGTCAAGACGGTCGGTCGTCGCGTCACCGGAATCGTGCAGGCCTTGGTCGGCGTCGGGATCGCGGCTGTCGTCCTCACCCACCGCAGTGCGTCGCCACATCAGTGGGCTGCCAAGGGGGTCGACGCCGGAGCGCCGCAGATGACCGTCACGCCATGGCCATGGGTGTGTCTGGTGGCCGGAGCCCTGACGATTGTCACCGGCGCCGGGGTGGCGGCCTTCGCCGACCGTTGGCCCAGCCGTTCGGCCCGTCGTACCGGAGAACTGGTCGGCGACTCGCGATCCGCGTGGGATGCCCTGGACAGGGGAGAGGATCCCACCCTGGCGGATTTCCGGACTCAACCAGTGGCCCGGTCGCAGGCAGAACCTGAGTCGTCGGAATCGAATTCTGACGAGTCGGCCCACGAGGGCGGGAATGGCTCACACAATGGTCGGTAGGCCCGCGCCGACGGCCAATCAGAGTAGGATCATTACTGGATTCGCCGCGTTGCGGGTATCCGACGGCACCCCTGACCAGCTCGGGGAGTCCACCCGCATCATCGACCAGCTGCGTGGAATAAGCCGCGCCTGACCACCGGAGGGAACACCATGAGCGTTGATCGCGCCACTCGTCAGTACAAGCACGGTGGGAGCCCCGCGAACTGGGCGGGTTCGATCGTCGCCCTCATTGGCTTCATCGTCGCCACCGTCGGTGCCATGTCTGGCCCCAGCTGGATCACCTGCATCGTCGGCGCTGCTCTCGTCGTTCTTGGCGGTGTCGTCACCCTGGTGATGCGCGCCATGGGTTATGGCGGAGCACGCTGAATGTCGCCCACCGTTACCGGAACAATTCTTGACGAGATCATCGCTGGTGTTCTCGAGGATCTCCACGAGCGCCAGCTCATGGTCACCTCGGACAACCTTCGCGAGGCCATCGACCTCGTCACACCCGCAATTGACCCCGTTCCTCGGCTGACCGCTCCTGGTCTGTCGGTCATCTCCGAGGTCAAGAGGTCTAGTCCGTCGAAGGGACACCTCGCGCCGATTGGCGATCCTGCTGCGCTGGCCGATCAGTACCGGGTTGGCGGGGCAGCCGCCGTCAGTGTTCTCACCGAGGAGCGTCGTTTCCAGGGATCCCTCGCCGACCTCGACGCGGTGCGGGAAAAGGTCGATATTCCGATTCTCCGTAAGGACTTCGTCGTCACCGAGTACCAGGTGCTCGAGGCCCGTGCTCACGGCGCCGATCTCGTCCTCCTCATCGTCGCTGCTCTGCCCGACGACGAGTTGCGACGCCTTTACGATCTTGCGACCGAGCTGGGCATGACCCCTATGGTCGAGGTTCACACCCCACAGGAGGCTGCTCGGGCAGCGACCCTTGACGCCCGAGTCATCGGGGTGAACGCCCGTAATCTTAAGACCCTCGAAGTCGACAGGGCCATCTTCGGCACCCTTCTTGGCGAATTGCCGGAGAATGCCGTCAAGGTGGCTGAGTCTGGAATCCTCTGCGTGGACGACGCCGTCGAGGCCCACGAATGTGGTGCCGATGCGGTGCTGGTGGGGGAGATGCTGGTTCGCCACGGTGAACCAGCCCAGGTGCTGCGTGAGATCCATCGCGCCACCGTCTGACCACGCCTGACATCCAACGGAAAGGACGACCATGTCCGCACGAGACCTGCCCGACGTCCACGGCCATTTCGACGCCTTCGGTGGCCGCTTCGTCCCGGAGGCACTTCAGGCTGCCCTCAACCAGCTTGAGAAGACCTTTGAGGCCGCCCTCGCTGACCCCGACTTCGACGCCGAGCTGGATGCACTGCGTCGTGACTACGCGGGACGCCCCTCCCCACTGACGGAGGCCCCCCGGTTCTCCGAGTACGTGGCCGAGCAGACCGGCCGCGAGGTGCGGGTCCTGCTCAAGCGTGAGGACCTCAACCACACCGGCTCGCACAAGATCAACAACGTGCTGGGGCAAGCGTTGCTGACCCGACGAATGGGCAAGCACCGCCTCATCGCCGAGACCGGTGCAGGTCAACACGGGGTGGCGACGGCCACCGTCGCCGCCATGATGGGCATGGAATGCCGGGTGTACATGGGCCAGGTCGACACCGAGCGTCAGGCTCTCAACGTCGCTCGTATGCAACTCCTGGGCGCTGAGGTCTTCGCCGTGGAAGCTGGCTCTCGTACCCTCAAGGACGCCATGAACGAGGCCATGCGCGACTGGGTCGCCCACGTTGACGACACCCATTACCTCATCGGCACCGCGTCTGGCCCGCATCCCTTCCCCAAGTTGGTGCGCGAGTTCCAGCGAGTCATCTCCGCTGAGGCGCGTCAGCAGTGTCTCGACCGCGCAGGGCGACTTCCGGACGCGGTTTGTGCCTGTGTTGGCGGCGGATCCAACGCCATCGGCTCCTTCGCCCAGTTCATCGATGACCCCGAGGTTCGCCTCTACGGATTCGAGGCTGGCGGTGACGGCCTCGAGACCGGACGTCACGCCGCGTCGATCACCGGAGGTTCGGTCGGCGTGCTGCACGGCACTCGCACCTACATCTTGCAGGACGCGGACGGTCAGACGATGGAGTCCCATTCTATCTCGGCCGGCCTGGACTACCCCGGTGTCGGTCCCGAGCACTCCTGGTTGGCCGCCAACAAGCGAGCCACCTATCTTCCCGTGAACGACCGCGACGCCATGAAGGCTCTGCGCACCCTCACCCAGACCGAGGGCATCATGCCCGCCATTGAGTCGGCTCACGCCGTGGCCGGCGTGCTGCGGATCGTCAAGGATCTGCCGGACCACGGCGGTGAGCCGCCGATCGTCATCGTCACCGTGTCGGGACGAGGGGACAAGGACGTCGACACCGCCCTCACCTGGTTCGACATCGACGGCAGTGTTGACGCCACCACCGGAGGTATGGAATGACCAGAAGTGCGAGTGCCTACCTGAAGGCCCGTGAGGAGAATCGTCCGGCCCTGGTTGGTTTCCTGCCGGTGGGGCACCCTTCGGTACCCGATTCTATCGACGCCATGAAGGCTCTCACGACCGGTACGACTGGTATCGGCGTCGATCTCGTCGAGATCGGGATGCCCTATTCCGACCCCATGATGGACGGGACCGTCATCCAGCACGCCACCACTCGAGCACTCGAGGGCGGGGTGCGCACTCGTGACACCCTGCTCGCTGCTGAGGCGGTGGCCGACACCGGCACCCCGTGTGTCGTCATGACCTACTGGAATCTCGTCGAGCACTACGGGGTTGACGCGTATGCCCGAGATCTGGCATCGGCCGGCGGGGCCGGGCTCATCACCCCTGACCTCACTCCTGACGAGGCGGAGGAGTGGATGGCGGCGTCGGAGGCCCATGGTCTGGACCGAGTCTTCCTGGTCGCCCCGTCCTCGACCGACGAGAGGCTGGCCTCCACCGTCGCCGCCTGCCGTGGCTGGGTCTACGCCACCTCCGTCATGGGGGTGACGGGAACTCGCGCCCAGACCTCCTCGGCCGCCCCCGAATTGGTGGCTCGCGTCAAGGCCGTCAATTCCGAGATTCCCGTCGGTGTCGGTCTGGGCGTCTCCAACGGTGACCAAGCAGCTGAGGTTGGTTCCTTCGCCGACGGTGTCATCGTCGGGTCCGCTCTTGTCCGCGCCCTCGTCGAGGCGGAGGAGCAGGGGGAGACTGCACACGTCGGTATCGACCGGATGCGCACCATCGTCGATGACCTGGTGTCCGGAGTGCGGCGGGCGCGACTCCAGTGAACCTGCTGTCGATCCCCAGCCCATCGGTCGAGGCCTTTCACCTCGGACCGCTGACGATTCACATTTACGCCCTGTGCATTCTGGCCGGAATCGTCATTGCCTACACCAGTGGCGAGCGTCGCTACCTCTCTCGAGGTGGTAAGCAGGAGCACTTCGAGGAGTTATGTGCCCTCGCGGTCGTCGCTGGCATCATCGGTGGGCGCCTGTACCACGTCATCACAGACCATCAGCTCTACTTCGGTCCCGGCCGTACCTGGTACCACTGCTTCTACATCTGGGAAGGCGGGCTCGGCATCTGGGGCGCCATCGCCCTGGGAGGCCTGGCGATCTGGCGGTACTGCCGCCACAAGGGGATCATGTTCGCCTCGGTGGCCGATTCCCTGGCACCGGGCATCCTGGCCGCTCAGGCCATCGGACGTCTCGGGAACTGGTTCAACCAGGAGCTCTTCGGCCGCCCGACGACCTTGCCATGGGGACTTGAGATCGACCTCGCCCATCGACCGGCGGGGTATCTGCAGTACGCAACCTTTCATCCCACCTTCTTGTACGAGTTGGTGTGGAGCTTGGCAGGGGCGGCGTTCCTGGTCTGGGCGGATCGTCGCTGGAAGCTCGACCATGGCCGTTTGTTCACCCTTTATGTCGTGGTCTACACCTTTGGTCGTTTCTGGGTGGAGCGGCTGCGCATCGATCCGGCCCATCACGTGGGACAATGGCGACTCAACGACGTCACCGCCCTGGTCGTCCTCACCGGCGCGGTCGTCATTCTGATCATCCTGCAGCGCCGGCATGGCAAGGATGACGAGCACAGCGGTCGCCCAGCAGCTCAAGCCCAGTGATTCTGCCGCGATGAGCCCACAACCCGGACAAATGTGTCAAGGCGTGGTCATCGTGTGACAGTCTGTCCCCGGGTCGGGTGTGGCTGCGCAATCGCAGCACACCTGTCTCCGTCGAAAGGAGTACCGATGATCTTCGGCCATCGCCCCCGACAGGGCCTCTACGACCCCCAGTTCGAGCACGATGCCTGCGGCGTGGCCTTCGTGGCCACCATGACAGGTGTGGCCAGCCACGAGATCGTCGAGCAAGGACTTGAGGCACTGCGCAATCTTGACCACCGTGGTGCCACTGGCGCTGATCCGGCCGCTGGCGACGGCGCAGGCATTCTCCTCCAGGTTCCGGACGCCTTCCTGCGACGGGTAGCCGGAATCCGCCTCCCGGAACCTGGGGCCTACGCCGTTGGCCTGGCGTTCATGCCCGTTGACGAGGCCAAACGTGCCCGCGCCCGCGCTGCCATCGAGCTCATCGCTGCGGACGAGGGCATCGAGGTGCTGGGATGGCGTGAGGTCCCGGTCCACACCCACACCCTTTCCAAGGTGTCCTTGGGCACCATGCCCCATTTCGAGCATCTCCTCATTCGTGCCCGTGACGGTCGTATTGGCATGGATCTGGAGCGGCTGGCCTTCGTGTTGCGGCGACGTGCCCAGCACGAGGCCGGGGTCTACTTCGCCTCTCTGTCCTCGCGGACCCTGGTCTACAAGGGGATGCTGACGACTAACCAGCTCGAGGAGGTCTTCCCCGAGCTCCACGACGCCGACCTGTCCAGCGCACTGGCCCTGGTCCACTCCCGGTTTTCGACGAACACCTTCCCGGCCTGGGAGTTGGCCCACCCGTACCGACTCATCGCCCACAACGGCGAGATCAACACGGTGCGCGGCAACCGCAACTGGATGCAGGCTCGTGAGGCCTTGCTGAAGTCCGACCTCATCCCAGGTGACCTGGCTCGGCTGTACCCCATTTGCACCCCGACCGGATCGGACTCGGCCTCCTTCGATGAGGTGCTCGAGTTGCTCCACCTGGGAGGACGCTCCCTGCCGCACGCCGTCCTCATGATGATTCCCGAGGCGTGGCAGAAGAACACCGAGATGACTCAGGAGCTGCGCGACTTCTACGAGTTCCACTCCTTCCTCATGGAGCCCTGGGACGGTCCGGCCTGCGTCACCTTCACCGATGGCAATCAGATCGGCGCAGTGCTTGACCGCAACGGTCTGCGTCCCGCCCGGTACTGGGTGACCGATGACGGACTGGTCGTCTTCGCGTCCGAGTCCGGTGTGCTCGACCTGCCGGCGGCCCACGTCGTCGAGAAGGGACGCCTCAAGCCCGGACGTATGTTCCTCGCCGATCTCTCGGAGCATCGCGTCGTTGACGATGCCGAGATCAAGACCCGACTGGCTTCTGCCAAGCCCTATGGAGAGTGGCTCGATCAGGGTCGCATCGACCTCGACGACCTGCCCGAGCGCACCCACATCGTTCACTCCCACGCGTCCGTCACCCGTCGTCAGCAGCTCTTCGGCTACACCTCCGAGGAGCTCAAGATGCTCATTGCCCCGATGGCGAACCAGGGGGCAGAGGCCACGGGAGCCATGGGTTCCGACACTCCGCTGGCTGTTCTGTCGAATCGGCCACAAATGTTGTGGGACTACTTCAGTCAGCTTTTCGCCCAGGTGACGAACCCGCCGCTGGACGCCGTTCGTGAGGAACTCGTCACCTCCCTGACAGGTACCATCGGTCCCGAGGCCAACCTGCTTGAACCCGGACCGGAGTCCTGCCGTCAGGTGGTCGTCAGATACCCGATCATCGACTCCGACCAGCTCGCCAAGATCGTCCACATCGATGCCGACGGTGAGCACCCGGACCGCAGGACCCATGTCGTCCGGGGACTCTTCTCCGTCGAGGAAGGCGGTGACGGGTTGCGACGTCGCATCGAGGAGATCCGGGCCGAGGTTTCCGAGGCCATCGCCGATGGAGCCACCATCATCGTGCTCTCGGACCGTCACGCTACCCGTGAGCTGGCCCCGATCCCGTCCCTGCTGCTCACCTCCGCCATCCACCACCATCTGGTTCGCGAGAAGACGCGTACCCAGGCCGGACTGGTCGTGGAGGCCGGTGACGTCCGAGAGGTCCACCACGTCGCACTTCTCATGGGCTATGGAGCCTCGGCGGTCAACCCCTACCTGCTCTTCGAGTCGGCTGAGGACATGGCCCGCCACGAGGTGTGGGTCTCGGCTGACCCTGAGATCGCCATCCACAACGTCTACAAGGCCCTCGGCAAAGGTGTCCTCAAGACGATGAGCAAGATGGGCGTCTCTACCATCCCCTCGTACACCGGTGCCCAGATCTTCGAAGCCACCGGCCTGTCCCAGGAGTTCATCGACGAGTACTTCACCGGGACGACCAGCCGTATCGAGGGAATCGGACTGACCGAGATCGCCGACGAGATCCTTGCTCGTCACCTCAGCGCCTACCCCGAAACCGGTGTACGTCTCGCCCACCGCACCCTCAAGCCCGGCGGTCACTACCAGTGGCGTCGGGAGGGAGAGGAACACCTCGTAGACCCGGAGTCGATCTTCCGGCTCCAGCTGGCGGCTCGCACCAACGACTACGCCCAGTTCCGCCGCTACACCGACCACATCAACGACAACTCCAGCCGACTCATGACCCTGCGGTCCCTGCTGGAGTTCCGCCACGATCGTCCGGCCGTGCCGCTGGAGGAGGTCGAGCCGGCCAGCGAGATCGTCAGGAGATTCTCCACCGGCGCCATGAGTTATGGCTCGATCTCCATGGAGGCCCACCAGACCCTGGCCATTGCCATGAACCGGATCGGCGGCAAGTCGAACACCGGTGAGGGTGGCGAGGATCCCGAGCGTCTCCACGATCCGGAGCGTCGATCGGCCATCAAGCAGGTGGCTTCCGGACGATTCGGCGTGACGAGCGAGTACCTTGTCAATGCCGATGACATCCAGATCAAGATGGCCCAGGGAGCCAAGCCCGGTGAGGGTGGCCAGCTCCCCGGACCGAAGGTCTACCCGTGGGTTGCGAAGACTCGCCACTCGACCCCAGGTGTCGGGCTCATCTCCCCGCCGCCTCACCACGACATCTACTCGATCGAGGATCTCAAGCAGCTCATCCACGACCTCAAGTGCGCCAATCCGCGGGCCCGGGTTCACGTCAAGTTGGTTGCCGAGACCGGAGTCGGCACGGTTGCTGCCGGTGTCTCGAAGGCCAAGGCCGACGTCGTGCTTATCTCGGGCCACGACGGCGGAACCGGCGCGGCTCCGCTGACCTCGATCAAGCACGCCGGTGGTCCCTGGGAGCTCGGCCTGGCCGAGGCCCAGCAGACCCTGCTTCTTAATGGCCTGCGGGATCGTATCGTCGTGCAGTGCGACGGTCAGCTCAAGACCGGACGAGACGTCGTCATCGCCGCCCTGCTGGGCGCCGAGGAATTCGGGTTCGCAACCACGGCGCTCATCGTCGAGGGATGCGTCATGATGCGCAAGTGCCACACCGACACCTGCCCGGTTGGCGTGGCGACCCAGAACCCTGAGCTACGCAAGAAGTTCGCCGGGGACCCTGACCACGTCGTCAACTTCATGATGATGATGGCCGAGCAGACTCGCGAGATCCTCGCCGAGCTGGGATTCCGCTCCATCGACGAAGCCGTGGGCCATGTCGAGGTCCTCGACACCCGTAAGGCCATCACCCACTGGAAGGCCAAGGGCCTCGACCTCTTACCGATCCTGCACCAGGTGGAACTGCCGGAGGGCACCCCGCTGCACCATGTCTGCGACCAGGACCACGACCTGGCTACGAGCCTGGACATGAAGCTCATCGACATGTGTGCCGATGCCCTCACCGACGGCACCCCGATTCGACGGGAGATCAGCATCCGCAACGTCGATCGCACGGTCGGCACGATGCTCGGCAGCCGGGTGACGGTGGCGACGAATGGCACGGGGCTTCCCGACAACACCATTGATCTCACCTTCACCGGTACCGCTGGTCAGAGCTTTGGTGCCTTCGTGCCACGCGGTATGACGATGAGGCTCGTCGGAGACGCCAACGACTACGTCGGCAAGGGATTGTCCGGTGGCCGGGTGATCGTCGCCCCGGCCCCGCAGGTGCCCTTCCGTCCCCGTGATCAGATCATCGCCGGAAACGTCGTCGGTTACGGCGCTACTTCCGGGCAGATCCTGCTGCGCGGCCAGGCGGGTGAGAGATTCTGTGTGCGCAACTCCGGAGCCACAGCGGTGGTCGAGGGGGTTGGCGACCACGGTTGTGAGTACATGACCGGGGGAGAGGCGCTCGTCCTCGGCTCCACCGGACGCAACTTCGCCGCCGGCATGTCGGGCGGGGTGGCATGGGTCCGCAATCTCGACGCCGACCGGCTCAACCCGGAGATGGTTGACGCCCTGCCGATGGAAGAGGCAGACGTCGATCGCGTCATCGAGCTGCTGACGCTGCACCAGACCGAGACCGGATCGACCCTCGCCGGAGAGATCCTGGCCGAAGGCCCGGAGTACATCCGAAACTCTTTCACCAAGGTGCAGCCGCGTGACTACGCCAAGATGATGAAGGCCATGGTCGAGGCCGAGGAACGCGGACTGGACGACAACGAGACGACCGAACTTCTCATGGAGGTGTCCCATGGCTGATCTGCACGGTTTCATGAAGGTGCCGCGACAGGAGGCAGAGCGTCGTCGGGTCGAGGAGCGCATCCATGACTGGAAGGAGGTCTACCCCGGAGGCCCCGGCCACGCCCTGTTGCCGATCATCACTGATCAGGCCAGTCGGTGCATGGACTGTGGTGTGCCGTTCTGCCACACCGGGTGCCCGCTGGGCAACCTCATCCCGGACTGGAACGACCTCATCTGGCGTGACGAGTGGCGCGAGGCACTGGAGTCTCTGCTGGCGACCAACAACTTCCCGGAGTTCACCGGTCGCCTGTGTCCGGCCCCCTGCGAGACTGCCTGCGTTGAGGGAATCAACCGTGACCCGGTGACGATCAAGAACGTCGAGGTCGCGATCATCGACAAGGCGTGGGAGGACCGTCGCGTCATTCCCATTGTCCCCGAGTGGCACTCCCTCAAGACGGCCGCCGTCGTCGGGTCCGGTCCTGCCGGTCTGGCAGCAGCCCAGCAGCTCACCCGCGCCGGCCACACCGTCGTTGTCTACGAGCGGGACGACGCCATTGGCGGCCTGCTGCGCTACGGCATCCCGGACTTCAAGATGGAGAAGTCGGTCCTGGATCGTCGTATCAAACAGATGGTGCTGGAAGGCACCGTCTTCAAGACGAACATCGAGATCGGCGTGGACATCACCGGCGAGCAGCTGCGCGAGCGGTTCGACGCCGTCGTCCTGGCCACCGGTGCCACCGTGCCGCGCATGCTGGACGCCCCGGGGATCGAGCTCGACGGTGTCTGTTACGCCATGGATTACCTCACCCAGCAGAACAAGGTGCTGGCTGGGATCGATGTTCCCGACCAGGTCCGCGCCGACGACAAGCACGTCGTCATCATCGGTGGGGGAGACACCGCCAATGACTGTGTTGGCACTGCGGTGCGTCAGGGGGCGGCATCGATCACCCAGCTGCAGTACAACCCCGAACCGCCGAAGGATCGTCCGGCCAATCAGCCGTGGCCGACCTATCCGCTCATCCTGCGTGTCTCCAGCTCTAATGAGGAGGGCGGCGAACGGATCTACTCGACCAACACCGTCGAGATCGTCAGCGATGACGGGGGCCACGTCAAGGCCGTCCGAGTGGTCTCGGGCCATCGTGACGAAAACCGGGTCTTCATCGCTGACGAGGGCAGTGAGCACGACCTTCCGGCCGATCTGGTCATCTTCGCGATGGGATTCGCCCACCCCGAGCATGATGGGGTCGTCCAGGAACTTGGACTGGAACTCGACGGTCGCGGAAACATCGTCCGGAACGACGCCTACGAGACCAACGTCCCCGGAGTCTTCGCCTGTGGTGACGCGGGTCGTGGTCAGTCCCTGGTGGTCTGGGCCATTGCGGAGGGACGGGCGGCGGCCAACGGTGTCGACGCGTATCTCATGGGTTCGCGGTCAGTGCTGCCGAAGCCGGTCAGACCCTCTGATCGCCAGATGATGGTCTGATCTCGACGGGAATGGAGCCTTGTGAGTTCGACAGGAGATACCGGGTGGGAGGAGACTGCTGGGATGAACGATGATCAGCAGGATCTCGATTCGGCGATTCATCACGCCAGGGTGCTGACGTGGGTGTGCGTCGCCCTTTTCGTGGTGCTTGACGTCGTCGGGCTGACGGCATCGAGCCAGAGCGATCCGCGCTTCGTGCTGGGCGCCTTCGGTGGGGCTGCATCCTTCCTGGGCATCATCGGCGCCGGGGTCTGGTGGGCCTATCTGGCCTCCCAGCGCAGGGCTCGGTCCTTGGATGACCGTCTCGATCACGAGCTTGGTATGGAGGACGAGCACGACGACCGTCGTGAACCACCCTCCGTCTAGTGTTCCGCTATGAATGACGCCCTGCGACGCAGAACCGTGTTGGGCGCCTCGATAGGCGCGATCATGGCCGCACCCCTGGCTGCCAGAGTCACCCGCGCCACGGCCTCCGGACATGGCCGACTTCACCATTCACCTCGTGGGGGCAGCAGCCTCGTGTCATGTCGAGGTGAAAAACCTCGATGGACACGTCCGCCGTTTCGCCACCACACCGAAGACCTGGTCCCGGGATGTCACCTTGTCGACCCTCTCCTGTCGCTTTGCAGCGCGCTCTGGTTCCGGGAGATGGCGCTGGATCGTCAGAGGTGACACCTCTGAGGTGTGGATCCTCCATGACGACAACTGCGAGGACCCGGCGACCTACGGCCGTGCCCTTTCAGTCCCCTCCTCAGCAGCGCGAGGGAACAGGATGAACGTCGATTGGCTGGCCAAGGCCTTCGGCTGGATCGTGACTCGTGGCCAGACCCCACTCGGCGGAGAAGCTGTCTCGCCAGCGGACCTGCTGTCGGTGCGGAGGGGTCGAGACCTCGACGTCTTCGACACCCGGCGCAACCTCTTCACGAGGAACTTTGACGACGAGTTCTTCCACGACAATCCCGAGATCATGATCGAGACCGTCGACGGGCAGATGTCTGACGGTCAATACTGGCTGAGTCTGGGAGCTGTGCGTCGGCTCTGGGACATCAGGGTCGTCCGCGTCGGCGGCCAGCTGCTCGCCCTGCAGCGGATTCACGTCGGGTATGACTCTTTGGTCACCAGTGGCGATGCCGAGTCCCTCGGCTTCGACAAGGGAAAACTCTCCGAGATCGGTACCTGGATTAATGACCAGGTGAAGCGTGGTTTCTCTGGTACGAGCGTGCTGGTAACCCGTCATGGTCAGGTCGCGTGGCGTCACCACGCGGGTCAGGCCCTCAAGTACTCCACCAAGGTGGTTGGCGGCTCGGTCCGTCCGGCCCACCTCCTCCCGGCCACCCAGCAAATTCCGGTGACGACGTCCACCCAGTTCGACATCGCCTCGAACACCAAGATGTATGCCGCCAATCTGGCCCTACAGATGCTCGTCAGTCAGGGACGCATTGATATGTCGAGACGGGTGTGCACCCTGCCTGGCTGGCAGGCCTTCCGAGACGAATCAACGGTCTACACGGGGTCGTGGACCGTAGGCGGATCAGGCGGTATCAAGGACAGGTACACCGGGAAGGACACCATCCGACTTATTGATCTCATGCATCACCGGGGCGGACTCATTCCGGATCCCCAGTACCCCAATGCCGAGGTCGCGGGCGATCTCTACCTGCAGAACCTTGACGATGTCGCGAATCGGGCGGAGGCGATTGACCGCATCTGTCGCACCCCGCTCATGCACGCTCCGCGCACCGAGCGGGCCTACAGCGACGTCGACTACATGATCCTCGGCCTCGTCGTCGAGCAGATCGTCGGTCAGCCACTGCATCAGTACCTTCAGGACGGGGTCTACCGGAGCCTCGGCCTGAGGCACACCGGATTCCGCCCGCTGGATCAGGGGGAGTCGCGCACGCTCATCGCCGCGACCGAACTCAATGGCAACACCCGTGACGGGAATGTCGATTTCGGTATCCTCCCCGATGGTCAGCCTGCTTTCATCCGTACCGAGACGGTGTGGGGCCGAGTCCAGGACGAGAAGGCCTTCTACACCATGTCCGGGGTCTCCGGACATGCCGGATTGTTCTCCACCGCGGACGACCTTGGGGTGTTGCTGCAGCTGATGTCCAACGAGGGCATCTATGACGGTCGGGAGTACTTCCGTCCCGACGTCCTGCGACATGTCCTCGTTCCTGACGATGACGACGCCACATATGGTCTGGGATGGCGCACGAACAAGTACTACTACTTCCACGGCGGGCCGAGCGTCGCCGCCTTCGGCCACACCGGGTGGACCGGAACGATCACGATGGTCGACCCGGTCCGGGACATCCAGATCGTCCTGTTGACGAACATGCGTCACAGTCCGGTCGTCGAACCACCGAATGGATTCGCCGCCGGTGCCTTCCCCCTGGCTGATTACGTCGGGCTCATCTCACAGGTGTACTCGGCCTTGTCCGAGGATGATCGGATTGCGCAGGTCACGGTTCCCGAGCGGTCCGCAGCGCATACTTCTACCCCGTCACCGACGAATCGTCCCGGCTCAGGGACATCTGATGGTCACCCGCGCGGTCTCCCGCATACCGGTGCATGATCCGGCTCAACACATGACACTGCGGCCCGGCTTGGAGGCCGGGCCGCAGCAGGTGCTCAGGGCCACTCGTCACTTGAGTTCGCGGTGGGGTGAGGTCTCCTGAGAGGTCGCGGGGGAATCGACGACCTCACCCTCGATGAGGGTATTGCGTGGATCTCGCCGTACTGCCGAGGAAATGGAGTTCGTGATCTTGTGGACACTCACTGCGATGGCGATGTTGGCAACGCCGTAGAGCAGGACGCCGATGGCCAGCAGCCAGCTCATGGCCACCACGCCGAATCCGGGGTGGACGAGGATGACGATGCCCAGCGCGAACAGTCCGATGCCGCCGCCGAGCATCCAGGCCCAGGCCTTCTCGGTGACGAACCTCATCGGCAGGGCAAAACCGGTCGCCGCAACGCCGAGGAGAACCAGCCAAACTCCGATGAGGATGGCGATGACGTGGAGTGAGAATCCAGGGTGGACGATGAGGACGAGGCCAATGATGATGCCGATAATGCCCCAAGCTCTCATGAACCCGGTGCCAACCATGCCGCGAAGAGCCTGAGCATTGATGAGAGTCATGACGGAGTCGACGATGGCGTAGACACCGACGATCACCACGAGGGCCTCCATGGTCTGGTGGGACCAGACGACAGCCATCACCGCCGCGATGATCGCGAGGATCCCCTTCGTGAGGGGAATCCACCAAATTGACTTCCAGGTCTTTGTCAGGGTCTGTGACGACATGACTCAAGTCTACGTGAGGACCTCAGGTCCGGTGAGTGCTGACTGCCGTTCGGGTGCTGGTCAGGTGGGTTTCAAGATCGTCCATGCACAGCTGAGCGACCCTGGCGAAGAGGAAGTCGATGACGGCCAACTGAGACATTCGGCTAGACATTGCTCCGGCCCGGACCTGGGTTTCGCGGGCTGGGGTGACGAGAACGTGATCCGACAGCTGCGCGACGGGGGACTGGGGCACTCCCGTCATGGCGACCGTCGTGGCACCGTGGGCCCGAGCCACGGTGAGAGCCTCGACGACTTCCTGGGTGCTACCGCTGAACGAGATTCCCACGGCGACGCACGCCTGTCCGCACAGTGCGGCATGGACGAGTTGGATGTGGGTGTCGTTGTGATGTTGGCAGACCAGACCGATGCGTTCCAGCTTCTGGGAGAGATCGTCGGCCACGAGCCCGCTGGAACCGACTCCGAAGAGGACGGTCCGCGGCGCGATGGAGATGGCGCTGGCCACGGCTTCGAGCTCTTCCGGGTCCACCGAGCGGGCGGTGTCCTCAATGGTGCGAGCCTCATGGAAGGCGATCTTGGAGATCATCTGTTCCAAGGTGTCGTCAAGCGAGATGGTGCCCTCGGCCACCGACGAGCGCTCCATCTCAATGCTGCGGCGAGACAGGTCACGGGCAAGCTCGGCACGCAATTCGCGATAACCCTTGAGCCCAAGGGCACGACAGAAGCGCACCACGGATGCAGGGGATACTCCGGCAGCCTCGGCGAGCTGGCTGGTTGATGCTTCGAGCGCCCAGTCCGGTTCAGCAAGGACCACTGCGGCAACCTGCGCCTCTGCCGGGCGCATGGTGGACCTGGCCATGTCAATGCGGGGCAACAGGCTGCCAGCCATATGAAAAGTCCTTCCATAAGTAGCAATTCTCGTGTAATATTGTTTCACACCGTCTGAACTGTTTGGTCCTGCTGCGGACCGTGGAAACACAGTGTGGTCTATGTGGCCCACACGGTTGTACAGAGGGCGTGGTTTCAAGACATGGAACCACGAAGTTTCGTCGTCGCAGGAGGCGAGTCCATGGACCATCTCACTAGGCTCACCACCACGGAGGGTCGGAATCCGGTCAGTGAGGGTCTTGACCAGCTGACGACCCTCGAGGTGCTTCGCGTCATGAATGATGAGGACCACCGTGTTCCTGATGCCGTCGCCCGGCAGCTTCCTGCCATTGCGGCGATCGTCGAGGCTGCGGTGGCGGGATTGTCGGCCGGTGGTCGGCTGATCTATGCCGGGGCGGGGACGAGTGGGCGGCTTGGGGTTCTCGACGCTGCCGAGTGCCCTCCCACCTTCAGCACACATCCCACCATGGTCGTCGGTCTCATTGCCGGTGGCCAGCAAGCCATGTTCCAGGCAGTTGAAGGAGCGGAGGACGACCAGGAGCGCGGGGCTGAGGAGATCAATGCCCTGCATCCCGGGCTCCACGACGTCGTCGTCGGGCTCGCTGCCTCCGGGCGCACCCCGTGGGTGATAGGAGCGGTGCGCGCCGCCAAGCAGGCCGGTGCCCACACGGCGTCAGTGTGTTGCAACCATGACGCCCTCATCAGTGACGAGGTCGATCTGCCCGTCGAGATCGACGCCGGCCCAGAGGTGCTCACCGGGTCGACCCGTCTGAAGGCCGGAACGGCACAAAAACTCGTCCTCAACATGATCTCCACGGCGACCATGGTCGGGCTCGGCAAGACTTACGGGAACCTCATGGTCGACGTCTCTCCGAGCAACGAGAAACTGCGGCAACGTGCTGTGTCCATCGTCGTGTCCGCGACGGGATGCACCCGGGACCAGGCCGTTATCGCCCTTCATGAGGCTGACGGTCACGCCAAGACGGCCATCGTCATGATCCTGCTGGACATGACGGCGGCACAAGCCCGAGAACGACTGACGACATCTGGCGGAGCGGTTCGCGCCGCTGTCGACGAGGACCATCCTCACAACTGAGTTTCAGGAGAACGTCATGGATTACAAAGAATGCGCGCAGAGAGTACTTGACTTGGTTGGTGGTCCTGGCAACGTCGAGTCGTTCACCATTTGCATGACCCGGTTGCGGCTCAACCTCGTCTCCCCACACGCTGCCGACGTTGAGGCCATCATGGGCCTCGACGGGGTGTTCAGTGAGGCTAGGGGATCGTTCCGGACTTTGCGTGAACAAGTGACTGTTGCACGACATCAACACGCTGGAAGCGTGGCTCTTCAGTGCTCTGAGTACTTGATTTCCGCGGGGTAGGTCGCGTTATTCAAAATTACCAGAATATCACCCCATGTGGTTTTGTGGATTCTAGAAAAGAGTCACAGTTGGATATCTTTGAGATAAGCGGAATTGTAGATAGAAATCAGTATTGAGAACAGAATAAAAATCAATCTTATATATTGACATATGTTTAATGTTTAATGCGGAACTATGACAGGCGCGAAAAAGAGTCTTGATATGAATTTCTTGGGTGTTGACATTGGTGGAACGAGTGTGAGATCCCTCGTCACCGACGCAGATGGAACAATACTGGGATATCAACGTGCTGCTCGTATCAGCCGACCGACGTTGTCGCAGGCTCTCAACGACTGCTTGACGGCCCTGTTAACCGAGTCTGCGGTCGGACGTGTGGAAGCAGCTGTCGTTGGGGCGGCTGGCGCAGGTCCGGCTGGTAACCGCCATGTTCGGGACAGTGTTGAGGAAGCGTTCCGCACTGCCGGTCTACGCGTCGCCCCTCGTGTGGCGACCGACATAGAAATCGCATATTGGTCAGCCGCAACATCGGGTGATGGTTCCATTCTTGCGGCAGGCACCGGAGCGATAGCCGGTCGTTTCTCGGAGTGGCACTGGGTTGATCGCCGAGACGGTGCCGGATGGTTGCTTGGCGACCATGGTTCCGGTTACTGGATCGGGAGAAAAGCCTTGAGAGCTGCCGCTGCAGACCTCGACGGACGAGGTCCTCACACCACCATTACTAGTGAAGTTGTCAACGCTCTTGGCTTGCCTGCCGGATGTAGTTTGCAGGACCTCATTGCTGAGACTAAAGAGCTCCGGCCGTCCGACGTGGCAGGTTTTGCGCCCATTGTTTTGTCTGCGAGCGACGACGAGACCGCGTCGTTCATCGTCGCTTGTGCAGCATCCGAACTAAGAGCAACTGTGAAAACCCTGAGCGCTAACCGTGTAATCCTGGCAGGAGGCTTGTTCGCCCCGAGAATTGACCACAACGGTGTGCGTCCCAACCCGTTACGGAGCATTGTTGAACAATCGTTGGGCGGGTGTATGTACGCAAGTCATCCGGTAGTTGGGGCATGTTGGGAGGCAGGGCGATCGAAAGGATTGGACCTCCCCAAACATGAAATTACGTCCCAATTAGAAATGCAGTAGGAGTTAAGGAAGGGATGACGATGAACGCTAGCGGTCCTATTATGGGAAGAAGGCTGATTCTGGGCACGTGTGTAGCGTCGGTGGCGGCGGCCATGAGTCCGGAGTTCACGTTGGAATCGAAAGCAGCGTGTAGAAAACCAACAACAATGTGGAAAGAATCCATGGAAGGCGCATTGAAGTGTTTTCCCGTGGGTGGTGGATATCACACAGGAAGAAATATTCCTCCAGGTTTCCAGCAAACCACTTGGGCGGGAATGGACCGCGCCGTTAACGTTTCGGAATCTGGGGTTGAGGTGAATCCACAGCTCGCAACGCCGTCGTTCTGTTCTTCGGCGGTCTATCTTCTGCTACTGAAGAGTATTGAAATGTACGAAAATGCTTGTGATCACGTTCTCCCACAGAAACAGTGGGAGTACCTGAAGCCTTACACCGTCGAGAATCGAGCGTACCCGATTCAAGCCGATGGAGTTGGTGCGTGGGGCCGAGCCAACGCGAATGGACCGGGCGTCGCTGAACTTGTTCGTGAATTGGGAATCGGAACCAACATGTACATCGGTACAGCAGATGAGTACAGAAACTCGTGCCACCGAAATTTTCTGTTCGACACTATTCACAAATTCGATTTCATGAAGATCTTCTGGAATGATGAGATAGGAAAAGATGAGTCTGGTCACATGGTGGTTGTTCTAGGAAAGTCTTGTGAGCGTGACCAGGATGGCAATACTATGAGCATCCTGCACTACTGGTCCTCCAATGGTTCACACACCGATATCAATGCAGGGTATGGAATTAAATCTGTTTCGGTGGATAAAATTCATCGGGCCGTCGTAACACGAATCGATCGGCCTTGGAAACTGTGGCACACCGAGGTGATGATGCCCGATGATGTGTGCGCACCCCTAGCTGAGATTGCTAAGGATCGGAGCATGACACCGGAAGAGATGAAACGGCTGGTGGATGCCAATAGCTTCTGGTTGATAAGGGGCCGGAGATCGTCGCATGATGCTGATGCGGATAGGAGCATGAGATGAACCGTATTCTGTGGGGTGGCGCTACTGCTGCTAGTCAGTATGAAGGTGGGCTCTGTGATGGGAAGGGGCTCGATACCCAAGACTGTCGTCGATGGATACCGCGGACGGCGAACGATACGGTGCAGACGCGTCTTCTCACTCAGGATGATGTCGAGAATGCAAAAGAAGCCCGTGCAGATGACGCCGTATACCCCTTTCGTGTCGGCTCGAGAGGCTACGAGCACTGGAAGTCTGATTTGCGCCAGATCATAGATCTTGGCTTAGACATATATCGACTATCAATTAGCTGGGCTCGTTTGTTCCCAACTGGGTTTGAAGATGAACCTAATCCAGTTGGTGTGGCATATTATGATCGTGTCATTCGTTGTCTTACTGATGCTGGTATCCGGATTTTTATTACGATTAATCATTATGCGCTCCCTCTTGCGATAGTCGACAAATACGGAGGATGGAAACATCGCGACGTCATCGACCTCTATCTAAAAATGGCGAAATATGTCGTTGATAGATGGGGTAGCGAGGTGGATTACTGGCTCCCTATTAATGAGATTAATGCCGGATATTTCAGCCCATTTAATGGACTGGGAATAATCGGCAATGATGATCATGTGTATGACTACAATTCTGTATTCAACGGTCTTCACTATCAAATGGTAGCGAGTGCACTAATAACAGAATATGGTCGCGATATAGGCGTGCCGGGAAAATTTGTCTGTATGGTGAGCTGCTTCGACTACTATGCTCTGCATCCCACCCCTGAAGACAACATGAAACTAGTTCATGACGAGCAGATCAATCAGTGGTGGTGTGCTGATGTGCTAGCAAATGGCGAATACGGGTATTACGCAGGTAGGTTTTTGTCTGAACATAATGTTGAACTGGACATTACTGAAGACGACCGCGACGCGATGAAATTGAATACATGTGATGTCGTGTCTTTTTCTTATTATTCATCTTCAATCTGCAGTGTGGATGAAAAGCGGGAACAAGTTCCGGGGAACTTGGTAGCTTCACTCAAAAATCCTAACCTTGAAGCCACTGCCTGGGGATGGCAGATAGACCCAATTGGGCTAAGGATTGCCGCCCATAAGGTGTACGACCGATATCGAAAGCCTGTGATGGTCGCCGAGAATGGGTTAGGCGCACGCGACAAAGTAAGTCCTGATAACCGAATTCATGATGATTACAGAATTTCATATCTCGAACACCATATGAACCAAGTTGAGTTGGCTGTACGGGAAGGCGTGGATGTCGAAGCATATTTTGTGTGGGGAATTATCGATATCGTGAGCGCTGGAAGCTGTGAAATGGAGAAACGATACGGCGTTATTTATGTTGATGCTGACAATGAAGGCCATGGTAGTTATAACAGGTTGCGGAAGGATAGCTACTACTGGCTTCATGATTTCATCGCAACCAGAAAGTAATTAAACCTACAATCAAGGAGTATCGGTTATGTCAAATGTGTTGCTGATTTGCTCTGGCGGCATGTCGAGTGCGATTGTGTTAAAGAATCTAGAAAAAGAATTTAACAAGATAGGTGAAAGCGTTCATGCCAAGGCTGTTGGATCTGGACAGGCGCAGGAAGAAATATCGACAGGAAATTGGGATTTGATTTTAGTCGCTCCCCAAGTAAGAAATAGAATGAAGGTTTTTCGAGAGTACGCCGAACAGTACGGAACTCCGATTTGTTCGATACCTCCGGTCGCCTATGGTCCGCTCGGAGGTTCGGAGCTAATTAAGACCGTCAAGGAACATTTAAGGTGATCGCAATGGAGAAGTTCTTTGACTTCTTGGACAGGCGTGTCGCTGGACCGATGTCCATGGTTTCTGAGCAGCGGCATATTCGAGCTATTCGCGACGGTGTTATTTCTGCTATACCGTTCATTATTGCGGGAAGTTTTGTCCTTATCATAGCTGCTCCGCCTGTGCCAGAAACTACCGGACTCGCTATTTGGGCGAAAGCGCATATCGACCAAATTCTAGTTCCATACCGCATGACCTTTGGGCTAATGTCGTTATATGTATGCTTCGGTGTCGGTTCAAGCCTCGCTCGGAGTTACGATCTTGATGGACTTGCTGGTGGTCAGTTGGGTGTTGCCGCATTTTTGCTAAGCCTGACTCCGAAAGCAATTGGTGATGGAGTCTTCTTGGATCTCGAGAGTCTGGGATCGCAAGGATTATTTCCGGCGATGATCTTGGCTCTATTAGCTGTTGAGGTGATGCGAGTATGCTACAAGCATAATTTAACCATTAGGATGCCTGAACAGGTGCCTGAATCAGTAAGCAAGTCTTTCGGGGCAGTAGTACCGGCTTTTACCATAATGGTTGTCATGGCACTGGTATCTGTCGTCCTAGGTATCGATATTATTGACATCGTACGGGTCGGGTTGGCTCCTCTGGTTACAGCAGGTGATTCGTTGCCTGGTGTATTAGTGCCGGCGTTTTTGGTAGTGTTTCTGTGGTTTTTTGGTATTAGCGGTGATTCGGTAGTCGGATCAGTTGCCCGGCCGATTTGGTTGCAGTACCTCAGCGATAATGCGAGCGCAGTTGCCGTGGGCTCTCCCGCTCCACACATCGCACCGGAGACCTTTTTTCAGTGGTTTGTGTCGATAGGCGGTTCCGGCGCGACAATAGGGCTAGTGATTTCTGGGTTTTTAGTTGGGAAGGCGAAATATACAAAATCTATAACACGAGCAGTAGCGGTTCCTGCTCTGTTTAATATTAGCGAACCGATCATGTTTGGGCTTCCGGTTATGATGAATCCCTTTTTCGTCATTCCGTTTCTTCTGGCCCCTTTGATTCTTTGTCTGGTGTCATGGTGTGCATTTAGTTGGGGGTTGGTGAGCTATATGGCAGTGCAGCCTCCATGGACGCTTCCTGCTCCGATAGGCGCTTTTTTGGCAACCGGTGGCGACTGGCGAAGTATTGTGCTTTGCCTGTTGAACATTTTGATTGCTACTGTGATTTATTATCCATTCATGAGGATGTATGACAGGAGTCAACTGAAGAAAGAAGAGCTCGAAGAGCCTAACGAATAATTTGTCCTGTTGCTAGGAGATTGTGATGCGTCAAGACGAAGAATTTGAAATGAAGGATATTGAAGCCTCTATTTTTGAAATAATTACTAATGCTGGTTCGGCTCGGTCGTTGCTGTATGACGCTCTTGATAAGGCTCACGCCGGAGAATTTTCGGAGAGTGAAAAATGTATGATCGACGCAGAAAAATACTTGAAGACTGCTCATGATGTTCAGACTGAACTCATCACTCGAGATCTGAATGGGTCACTGCCGATGTCACTTCTTCTTGTTCATGCTCAGGATCAAATCATGACGACCATGACTGAACAGTCCCTTATTGAGCAAATGATTCGACTTATTCGGCTTGTGCAGATGGGCAAAGAATTGTGAATTCCTGATTATCCAGGATCTGAGCCTCGGCTTACTCAACGTCCGTACATGAGGTTAAGGGCTGCCTGCTGGGCTGACCAGCATTGCGGGCAGCATCATGAGAAGCGGGTACGGAAGCGTGAGTCTTTTCGTGACGCCCCCAACGCCGGGTGCCACAGGGCCAGATCCCTCCAGATGGACACCGTGGGGAGATATCGCGGTGAGGTTCACCTCATGGTGCATGACGACAGGCTTGACGGGGACTTCGTCAGGGTTGGTGAGATTGCTGGTCCGTACACGGATCTGGTGCCCCAGTTGGCCGGTGGGATGCAGGTTGACTTCGTCGTTCGCCGCCCGACGTGAGTGGTCGGGTCGCTCCGGTCGGTGGTGCGGACTAGTCTGTCCGAGTCAGCATCACCCAGGGCCGGAGTGACCGCCATTCCGGTCGGTTCGTGAAAGGACTGTCCGTGGCCCGATCCGACTTCGTCCACCTTCACACTCACACTGAGTACTCGATGCTGGATGGTGCTGCCAGCAACGAGAAGCTCTTTGCCGAGGTGGCTCGTCAGGGCATGCCGGCGGTCGCCATGACCGACCACGGCAACATGTTCGGTGCCTACGAGTTCTTCCAGATCTCCAAGAAGTACGACGGAGACCAGAATCCGCTGGTCAAACCGATCATCGGTATCGAGGCCTATGTCGCCCCGAGTACTCGTATGTCCCGGGTCCAGGAATTCTGGGGAACCTCCCGTGACGCAGGTGATCCGGACGCCGAGGGTGGCAAGGACGTCTCCGGAGGTGGTCGGTACACCCACATGACGATGTGGGCCAAGGACCCGGAGGGGCTTCACAACCTGTTCCGGCTGTCCTCCCTGGCCTCTTACGAGGGCTATTACATGAAGCCCCGCATGGACCGCGAACTGATGTCCAAGTACCCCGGTGGCATCATTGCCTCCACCGGATGTCCGTCGGGTGAGGTGCAGACCCGACTGCGTCTGGGGCAGT
The DNA here is from genome assembly GCF_057458005.1 of Cutibacterium sp. LaCa_255. Lineage (NCBI taxonomy): Bacteria > Bacillati > Actinomycetota > Actinomycetes > Propionibacteriales > Propionibacteriaceae > Cutibacterium > Cutibacterium sp. LaCa_255. The sequence goes on from NZ_CP190956.1 coordinate 1,310,798, forward strand.
TCGAGGAAGCCTGCCAGGCCGCGGCCGCCTACCAGGACATCTTCGGCAAGGAGAACTACTTCTGCGAGTTGATGGACCATGGTGTCCCGATCGAGAAGCAGGTGCGATCCGACTTGCTGAGGCTGGCCAAGAGGCTGGACATTCCTCTGCTGGTCACCAATGACTCGCACTACGTCACCGAGGACCAGGCTGACGCCCATGACTCCCTGCTGTGCGTCGGTGTGGGGCGTAACAAGGATGATCCGAACCGCTTCCGCTTCAATGGTTCGGGCTACTACATCAAGTCCTCTGACGAGATGAGGGCGCTGTTCCCGGATCATCCCGAGGCCTGCGACAACACCCTGCTGCTGACCGAGATGATCGGGTCCTACGACGAGGTCTTCAATCACGTCGACCGGATGCCGCAGTTCGACGTCCCGGAGGGGGAGACGCAGGAGTCCTGGCTTCGTAAGAAGCTTCAGGAGGGCATGGATGAGAAGTTCGGTCCGAATCCGCCCAAGGAGGTCGTCGACCGCCTCGAGACAGAGCTCTCGGTCATTGAGCCGCTGGGATTCTCCTCCTACTTCCTCGTCGTCTCCGACATATGCAATGCGGCGCGCTCCATGGGCGTGCCGGTCGGGCCGGGTCGTGGATCGGCTGCCGGTTCCCTCGTCGCCTATCTGACGGGCATCATCGCCATCAATCCGCTGGAACACGGATTGCTGTTCGAGAGGTTCCTCAACCCGGAACGCGTCAACCCGCCCGACATCGACCTCGACTTCGACGATCGTCAGCGTGACAAGGTCATCGATTACGTCACCCACAAGTACGGGGCGGAGTACACCAGCCAGGTCAACACCTTCGGCAAGATCAAGGCCAAGGCTGCCGTCAAGGACGCTAATCGTATTCTCGGCTATCCCTTCGCCCTTGGAGACAAGATCACCAAGGCCATGCCCCCGGACGTTATGGGCAAGGGAGTGCCGCTGAGCAAGATCTTCGATCCTTCCCACGAGAGGTATGGCGAGGGCCAGGAGTTCCGCCAGCTGGTTGCCGACAATCCTGACGTCGCTAAGGTTGTCGAGACGGCGAAGGGTCTCGAGGGATTGATCCGCGGTACCGGTGTGCACGCATGTGCCTTCATCCTGTCCAGCGCTCCGCTGCTCGACCTGGTGCCGATGCACAGGCGAGACAAGGACGGCATGATCATCGCCGGCTTCGCCTACCCCCAGCTCGAGGAGATGGGGCTCATGAAGATGGACTTCCTGGGCCTGCGAAACCTCGGCATCATGGATCACTGTATCAAGATCATCAAGGAGAACCGGGGGATCGACGTCGATCTCAAGGATCTTGCCCTTGATGACGAGAACACCTACGAGATGCTGGCCCGAGGCGACACATTGGGCGTCTTCCAGCTCGATGGCACGGCCATGCGATCCCTGCTGCGTCTCATGGGACCAACCTGCTTCGATGACATCGTCGCCGTGTTGGCCCTGTACCGACCGGGCCCGATGGGTGCCAATGCACACATCTCATATGCCCAGCGCAAGAACAACCGAGAACCGATCATCCCGATCCATCCCGAACTCAAGGAGGACCTCGACGAGATCCTTGCTCCCACGTACCACCTCATCGTGTACCAGGAGCAGATCATGTCGATCGCCCGGAAGCTCGCTGGCTACACCCTGGGTGGCGCTGACCTTCTGCGTCGTGCCATGGGCAAGAAGAAGAAGCACATCCTGGAGGAGAACTTCATCCCCTTCCAGGCTGGCATGCGTGAACACGGGTACTCCGACGATGCCATCCAGACCCTGTGGGACGTCATGGTCCCCTTCGCCGGATACGCCTTCAACAAGTCCCATGCTGCCGGTTACGGACTGGTCTCCTACTGGACGGCCTATCTCAAGGCCAATTACCCGGCCGAGTACGGAGCCGCCCTGCTGACCAGCGTCGGTGACGACAAGGACAAGATGGCGATGTACCTGGCCGACATGCGGTCCCAGCACATCAATGTCCTGCCTCCCGACGTCAACGCCTCCTCGCTGGAGTTCACCGCTGTCGGTGAGGACATCAGGTTCGGCCTGGGAGCTGTCCGCAATGTCGGTGCCAACGCCGTCGCGGAGATCATCCGGGCCCGTGAGGAGAATGGCCCGGCCACCGATTTCTTCAGCTTCCTTGACCAGGTCAGCCTGACGGTGTGCAACAAGAGGCTCATTGAGTCCCTCATCAAGGCTGGTGCCTTCGATTCCATGGGCCATTCCCGACGCGGCCTGATGGCGGTCTACGAGCAGGCCGTCGATGCCGTCATCGACATCAAGCGCCACCAGGCCAATGGTCAGGACGACCTCTTCGGCATGGGGGACGATTCCGAACCCACCCAGCTGGGTGTCGAGAGGGTGGTTCCGGAGGACGACTGGGACCGCAGCACCAAGCTCGCCTTCGAGCGCGAGATGTTGGGTCTGTACGTCTCCGATCACCCGCTGCGAGGCCTGGAAGCTGCTCTGGAGGCCGAATCAGACATCTCGGTGGCCGAACTCGTCAACCCTGAAGGCCATCACGAGGGGCGCTACACCATTGCAGGTATGGTCACCCAGATCGTCCGACGTACCACCAAGAACGGTGACATCTGGGCCTCTATCACGCTGGAGGACCTCGGCGCCTCCATCACTATTGCCTGTTTCCCGAAGGTGTACCAGCGCGTGGAGCCGCTATTGGCCGTAGACAGCATCCTCAAGGTGCGCGGATTCGTCCGGGAACGTGACGAGACCGTCGAGATGTCGGCCAATGACGTCTGGCTGCTGGACCTCACCGATGCCGGCAATGCACCCATGACGATTGATCTACGTCGCGGACGATGCAACCGGGGCACCATCGAGGGCCTGCGGGGAGTGCTACGCAACCACCCGGGTAGCTCCGAGGTGAGACTGCGACTCCTCGACGGAAAGGTGACGACCACCTTCCGGCTTGCCGATGAACTCAAGGTCACCACTGGCCAGCCGCTGATGGCCGACCTCAAGGCCCTGCTCGGCCCCTCATGCATCCCCAGGAGGCAGTCATGAACGAGACGATCCGTGCCCACGGTCTCGCGATTCTGCGGTCGAGCTTGCTCGTCGTGGGGGTGGGCATCGTCCTGGGCGGACTGGCTGCTCCGATATGGCACTCCATGGTGACCCTGCCGACTTACACGGTGGGATCCGATGGTGCGGCATCGACAACGGAGAAGGGCCTCACCCAGGTCTTTTCGACCGACGCCGTGTACTGCCTCGTGGGCCTGATCGTCGGACTGATCATCGGCTTCCTGAGCTGGGTTCTGATGCGCCGTCGTGGTGCGTGGGGAGTACTGGCTGCCGGGGTGTCGTCCTGTCTGTCTGCCCTGGCCTGCTGGTGGGTAGGGGTACTCATCGGCCCGGACTCCTTCGCCGAGCGCATTGTTGCGGCCAAGACGGGTGAGGTCGTTCCGGTTGATTTTGCCCTCCACACCTGGGTGTCGGTGCTGGTCTGGTTGCTCGCAGCAATGATCCCGATGCTTATTGCATCCTTGGTGACGGCCCGGCGTCGCTCTCCGCGGACTGGACGCTCCGAACCGGCGACTGAGGCTTCATTAGACTGACGGTGTGCTGAGAATCGTCGATCTGACCCGTGAGACCACTGGCGACCTGCGTCGCGCCGTGCCGCGCGCTGACTTTGATGTCAATGCCGCGATGGCGGCGATCATCCCTGTCTGTACTGCGGTCAAGGACCGTGGCGCCGAGGCACTGCGTGAATACAGCGAGAAGTTCGACCATGTGGTTCCGGATCATCTGAGGGTTCCGGCTGAGGCCCTGGTCGAGGCGGCTGCCAATCTTGACGACACCTTGCGTCAGGCGTTCACCGAGTCCATTCGTCGACGTCGTCAGGTGTGCCGGGAGGTCGAGGTGGAAACCTCGCCGGCGCCGGTCGAGGTGGCTGCCGGTGCTCGTGTGAGTCAGCGCATCGTCCCCGTAGGCCGAGTGGGGCTCTACGTCCCTGGCGGATTTGCCCCGTTGGCCTCCTCGGTCATCATGAATGTCGTCCCGGCCCAGGAAGCCGGCGTTGCGTCGATCGCGGTGGCGTCCCCACCGCAGGCTGAGTTCGGTGGCCTGCCGCACCCCAACATCCTCGCTTTGTGTCACCTGCTCGGGGTTGACGAGGTCTATGCCGTCGGCGGCGCCCAGGCCATCGCCATGTTCGCCCACGGTGTCGAGGGCTCTGATGAGGCCGATTCCTGCCCGCGGGTCGACATGGTCACCGGACCGGGCAACATCTATGTCGTTGCTGCCAAGCGCTACCTGCGTGGCACCGTCGGCATCGACTCGGAGGCTGGTCCGACCGAGATTGCCATCCTGGCCGACAAGACCGCTGATCCACGTCACGTTGCTGCCGACCTCATGAGCCAAGCCGAACACGACACGCTCGCCGCCGCTGTTCTCGTCACCGATTCCACCGAGCTGGCCGACGCCGTGGAGAAGGAGTTGGCCCCCATGGTCGAGGCCACCTTGCACTCCGAGCGGATCCGTACCTCACTGACCTCCGAGCAGTCGGCCATAGTCATGGTGCGCGACATCGACCAAGGCCTTGAGGTTGTCAATGCCTATGCCGCCGAGCACCTGGAAATCCAGACGGCTGATGCCGCCGCGGTGGCAGCGCGAGTCCACAACGCCGGTGCCATATTCGTCGGTCCTTGGTCCCCGGTCTCCCTGGGTGACTACTCGGCCGGATCCACCCACGTGCTGCCGACGGCAGGTGCTGCCTGCCATTCCTCGGGATTGTCGGTGCGTTCGTTCATGAGAGCTGTCCACGTCATTGACTACACCGAGGACGCCCTGCTCGACCTTGCCGATTCCGTCGAGAACTTCGCCCTGGCCGAGAACCTGCCCGGTCATGCCAATGCCATCACCGTGAGGAGGCCGCGATGACCCAGCGTCGACGGACGACCCAGCCCCGTCCGATGGCCAAGCCGCAGCAGGACCCCATTCAATTGGCTGATCTGCCGCTTCGCCCCGAACTGGTGGGGGAGGAGCCCTATGGTGCCCCGCAGCTCGACGTCCCGGTGTGTCTCAACGTTAATGAGAACCCGTACCCACCGTCGGAATCGGTGCGCAAGGACATGGCCAAGGCCGTCTCCAATGCCGGCAAGGGGCTGAATCGCTACCCGGACCGAGAGGCCACGGGTTTGCGCGAGGACCTTGCCAGGTACATCGGATTCGGGGTCAGCAGCGGTCAGATCTGGCCGGCCAATGGGTCCAACGAGGTCATGACCCACATCCTGCAGGCCTTCGGTGGCCCGGGCCGTACTCTCCTGACCTTCACGCCGACCTACTCGATGTATCCCGAGTACGCCCGAAACACTCACACCGAGTACGTCACTCGTCCCCGCAATGTCTCCTACGGTCTGACCACCGACGAGATCGTGAGCGCCATCGAGGAGGTCAAGCCGGACGTCGTCCTGCTGACCACGCCGAACAACCCGACCGGCACCACCATCCCGGTGGCGGTCATAGACGAGGTCTGTTCGGCCACCGATGCGATCGTCGTCGTCGACGAGGCCTACCAGGAGTTCACCGATACCCCGGAGGACTCGGCAATCGCCCTGCTTCCCAAGCATGGACGCCTCATTGTGGTGCGCACCCTCTCGAAGGCGTTTGCCCTGGCCGGAGGTCGTCTTGGATATGCCGTTGCGGCTCCTGCCGTGGTGGACGCCCTACGGATTGTCCGGTTGCCCTACCACTTGTCGGAGGTGTCCCAGGTGGTGGCCCGGGTCGCTCTGGCCCATGCTCCCGAGATGCTCGCTCGGGTCGACGAACTCCGCGAGACGCGTGCCAATCTCGAGGACTGGCTGCGCGCACACGGTCTGGACGTCGTCTCTTCTCAGTCGAACTTCGTCCTCTTCGGGAGGTTCGCCGATCGCCATGCGGTCTTCCAGGCCCTTCTCGACCACGGCGTTCTCGTCCGTGAGGTGGGCCCGACCGGCTACCTGCGTGTCTGCGCTGGTACTCCTCGGGAGACCGACGCATTCCGAGCTGCACTGCTCGACGTCCTTCCGACCGCTCGTCGACTCGATCCCGAGGAGGATTGATGACCCACCGCTGCGCTCACGTTCACCGCGAGACCTCCGAGTCCAACGTCGACGTCTCCATTGATCTGGACGGTGAGGGGGAGTCGACCATCTCCACCGGGGTCGGTTTCTACGACCACATGCTCACGGCCCTTGCCAAGCATTCAGGCATCGACATGTCGATCACCACCACCGGAGACGTCGAGATCGACGGTCACCACAGCGTCGAGGACACTGCCATCGCGCTGGGACAGGCCTTGGTCCAAGCCCTCGGCGACAAGCGAGGGATCGCTCGCTTCGGTGACGCCGTGGTTCCTCTCGACGAGGCGCTTGCACAATGCGTCGTCGACGTCGCTGGACGCCCGTGGGTGGAGTGCACCGGAGAGCCGGAGGGTCAGATCTACGCCCGTCTCGGCGGTTCGGGCGTTCCCTACCAAGGATCCATGACCTACCACGTCGTGCAGTCACTGGCTCTCAACGCTGGCCTGTGTGTGCACCTGCGTCTGCTGGCCGGACGGGATCCCCACCACATCTGCGAGGCCCAGTACAAGGCTCTGGCCCGCGCTCTGAGGATTGCCGTCGCTCCGGATCCGCGCAATGCCGGGCGTGTCCCCAGCACCAAGGGTGCTCTCGATGTCTGATCCGGTGCGGGTCGGCATCATTGACCACGGCTCGGGAAACCTGCATTCGGCCGGGCGCGCCCTGCGCAGGGCCGGTGCCACCGTCACGATTTCCCGCGACCCGGGAGCCCTGCTCGACAATGACGCCCTCGTCCTGCCCGGAGTGGGAGCCTTGGCAGCCTGCATGGTGGGCCTGCACGCCATGGGTGGGGAGCACCTGGTGCATCGTTGGGTTGACGAGGGACGGCCCTTGCTCGGGATCTGCGTCGGCCATCAGATGCTCTTCGAGCGTGGCAGCGAGCGCGGCGTCGACGTCGAGTGCCTCGGGGTACTGCCCGGTGTCGTCGAGGAGCTGCCGGCTGACCGCCTGCCACACATGGGGTGGAACACCGTCCAACCGGGGACCCGGACGACCCTGTTCCGGCATGCGGATGGCGAGAGGTTCTACTTCGTCCACTCCTGCGGGGTGCTCGTCGACGGGCCTGACGACCACTTCACCACGGCAAGCCATCAAGGTGCGACCTTCGTCGCCGCCGCTGAGGTTGGTCCGGTGACCTCAACCCAGTTCCATCCCGAGAAGTCCGGAACGGCGGGCCTGGCCTTGCTCGAACGGTGGCTGGCTCGGGTGTGTTGATAACCTGACCCTCGTGACCGGAGAACTCACACTACTTCCAGCCGTTGACGTCCAGGGTGGACGCGCCGTCCAGTTGCAACAGGGGGTGGCCAGTTCCGAACGCGCGTTCGGTGATCCCCTGGAGGTGGCTCACAGGTGGCGAGGTCTGGGAGCCCAGTGGATTCACCTGGTCGACCTTGACGCCGCCTTCGGACGTGGATCCAACACTGAGATCATCAGCAACATCGTCGAGCAGATGGACATCAACGTCGAGGTGTCCGGCGGTATCCGCGATCAGAAGAGCCTGGAATCGGCCCTGTCGGCCGGCGCCACTCGCGTGAACATCGGTACCGCCGCTCTGGAGAATCCCACCTGGTGCGACGAGGTCGTGCGCCGCTACGGCGAACAGGTCGCCATCGGTCTGGACGTCAGGGGAGATCAGCTCGCGGCGCGCGGTTGGACTCGCGAGGGCGGCAAGGTTCTCGACGTCCTGGCTCGGCTGGAGGACGCCGGGTGTAAGCGCTACGTCGTTACCGATGTGGCCAGCGACGGCATGTTGACCGGACCGAACTACGAGCTCTTGGGCCGAATCTGTGCGCGCATCCAGGGAACCGTCGTCGCGTCCGGAGGCATCGCCACCCTCGAGGACCTGCGTCGTCTGCGCGGATTGGTCCCGATTGGGGTGGAGGGGGCCATCGTGGGAACTGCTCTCTACGTGGGTAATTTCACCCTGCCGGAAGCCCTCGAGGTGTGCCGGGCACCGATCCCGGCGGACTCTGCCCCCGTACCCAAGGCTGACTGACGGTCACTCACCGTCCGCTCTCCTCAGCCCGATTCGCTGTCGGGTGAGGAGTGTAAACTATTTCATTGTGTGCGTGGGCTTGTCCCGCGCCGAATGCTTGGCCCCTCTGGGCCGATAACTGCGACATTCGAGGAAGGGAGACACCGTCCATGAGCGGTCACTCCAAGTGGGCCACCACCAAGCACAAGAAGGCGGCCATCGACGCCAAGCGTGGCAAGCTGTTCGCCCGCCTGATCAAGAACATCGAGGTGGCGGCACGACTCGGTGGTGGGGATCCGTCGGGCAACCCGACCCTCTACGACGCCATTCAGAAGGCGAAGAAGAGCTCGGTTCCCAACGACAACATCACCCGCGCCGTCAAGCGTGGTTCCGGTGAGGGCGCCGACGCCGTCAACTACGAGACCATCATGTACGAGGCCTACGGTCCCGCCGGTGTTGCCATCCTCATCGAGTGCCTGACCGACAACCGTAACCGTGCCGTCTCCGACGTTCGCGTAGCCGTCACCCGCAACGGTGGCACGATGGCCGATGGTGGCTCGGTGCAGCGTCTGTTCCAGCGCAAGGGTGTCGTGGCGGTCTCGAAGACCTACGAGGTCGAGGAGGGTCGCAAGACCGAAACCCGTGAGGTGGACGAGGACCAGCTCATGGAGGCCACCATCGACGCCGAGCCCGAGGACATCGTCGACGAGGGCGACGTCTTCGAGATCATCTCCGACCCCAACGCCGTCGTGGACGTCCGTAAGGCCGTCCAGGACGCCGGCATCGACTACGACTCGGCCGAGGTCTCCTTCAAGCCGGACTTCACCCAGCCCGTAGAGCTCGACGATGCTCGCAAGCTCTACAAGATCCTCGACGCCCTCGAGGACCTCGATGACGTCCAGAACGTCTTCTCCAACGCTGACGTCCCCGCCGAGGTCACGGCGGCTCTCGACGAGGAGGAGTGACCATCCCAGAGACGACCCCCAACCCGCGTGTCACGCGGGTCATGGGGGTCGACCCCGGTATGACCCGATGCGGGGTCGGGGTCGTCGAAGGCGGCCCCGGGGCCCCGTTGAGGCTCATCGCGGTCGGCGTCATCCGTACCCCCGCAGATCTGGATCACGCTCATCGTCTGCTGCGCATCCACGATGGGTTGGAGGAGTGGCGCGACCACACCCGTCCTGACGCCATCGCCGTCGAGCGGGTTTTCGCCCAGCACAACCGCAATACCGTCACCGGCACCGCTCAGGCCGCAGGCATGGCGATGATGATCGCTGCTCGCCACGGCCTGCCGGTCGCCCTGCACACCCCTAGCGAGGTCAAGGCGGCCATCTCCGGTTCTGGGCGTGCTGACAAGGCCCAGGTGGGTCTCATGGTCGCGCGGGTGTTGCGCCTGTCAGCCCCGCCGAAACCAGCCGACGCTGCCGATGCCGTGGCCTTGGCGATCTGTCATCTGTGGCGAGGCGGAGCCACCAATCGCATCGAAGCAGCCGTGGCAGCCCAACGACGTGGCCGTCCGGCACCTCGTTCCTGGAAGGATCTTGCCCGGTGATCTCCCATTTCTCCGGCACCGTGACTGCGGCCGGCCCGACCTGGGTCGTCCTCGACAACCACGGAATCGGCGTCAAGGTGCTGTGCCCGCCTGCCACGGCTGCGAGTGCACGTGTCGACCAGACGATGACCTTGCAGACCTCCCTCGTCGTCCGCGAGGACTCCCTAACCCTCTACGGCTTCGTCGAGGCTGACGACAGGGACGCGTTCGAGCTTGTCCAGACGGCTTCCGGGGTCGGCCCCAAGCTCGCCGCGGCGATCATGAGTGTGCTGGATGCCAACCAACTTGCGTCGGCAATCAGCGCCGAGGATGAGGCGACGCTGTGCCGCGTGCCCGGTATTGGTCGCAAGGGCGCAGCGAAGATGATCCTCGAGCTCAAGGACAAGATGGCAATCGTCGCTCCTGCCGGGTCAACCCCTGCCGGTACGAGCCAGCCGGTGGCACCGTGGAGAGAGCAGGTTGCTGATGGGCTCATCGGTCTGGGGTGGTCTGCGAAGGATGCTGACAAGGCTGTTGAGGAGGTGGCCACCCTCAAGGAGGCCGATCCCTCGATGACGATCGGCAACCTCATGAGGGCAGCCCTGCGCAGTTTGGCTCGATGAGATGTCGGACCCCTCTGGCACACTGACAGACGTCGTCAGGAAGGAGAATCTCGGTGGAGCATTCGCCCGTCGACCCTTGGGCCGAGCCTCCTGAGAAGGCCGAAGAGGCTGCTCTGCGCCCTGGTGCCCTGGCGGAATTCGGGGGACAGCAGCGCGTCGCCGAGCAGTTGGGACTCGTCCTGGCCGCGTCACAGTCACGCGGTACGACCCCGGACCATGTCTTGTTGTCCGGACCTCCAGGGCTTGGAAAGACCACCTTGGCCATGATCATCGCGGCCGAGATGTCCGCCCCGATTCGCATCTCCTCCGGCCCTGCTATTCAGCACGCGGGGGACCTGGCTGCGATCCTGTCCTCGCTTGTTCCCGGTGAGGTCTTCTTCCTTGACGAGATTCACCGGATGTCCAAGCCTGCCGAGGAGATGCTCTACCTGGCGATGGAGGATTTCCGCGTCGACGTCGTCGTCGGCAAGGGCCCTGGGGCCACTGCGATCCCGATCGACATTCCACCGTTCACCCTTGTCGGGGCGACGACACGGGCAGGCCTGCTGCCCGGGCCGCTGCGGGACCGATTCGGCTTCACGGCCCAGCTCGACTACTACCAGGTGGCCGACCTTGAGCGGATCGTCACCCGCTCGGCCGGGGTCATCGGGGTCGACCTGGCTGAGGGGACCGCCCATACCATCGCCTCCCGCTCTCGCGGCACACCTCGGATTGCCAACCGACTGTTGCGCCGCGTCCGTGACTGGGCCGACGTCAACGACGAGTCCCCGGTGACACCGAGGGGGGCGGAGACGGCTCTGGATCTCTATGAGGTGGATCCGCTCGGCCTCGACCGCCTCGACCGTGCCGTGCTCAATGCCGTCTGTCTCAAATTCGGCGGAGGCCCGGTCGGCTTGTCCACCCTTGCCATCAGCGTGGGGGAGGAGCCTCAGACCGTCGAGGAGGTCGCCGAACCCTTCCTCGTCCGGTTGGGCTTCCTCATGCGAACCCCTCGGGGTCGGGTTGCCACCGACAGGGCGTGGCGCCACCTCGGTCTTGAGCCACCTACCAACAGCACCGGCGACGGCCTGTTCTGACCATGTTCACCACTCCGGGGTAGCATGACCCCGGTTACACCCGTAGACAAGGAAAACTCCCTATGCCTCTTCTCGCCAGCCCGCTGGGCGGTTTCATGCCCATCCTGATTCTCTTCATCGTGCTCATCGGATTCACCGTGTGGCAGGGAAAGAGGCAGGTCAAGAAGCAGCAGGAGGAGCGAGCCAAGCTCGAGTCGAACCTGCAGGAGGGCACTCGTGTCGTGCTCAACAGTGGTCTCTTCGTGACGATCACCCACCTGGGTGACAAGCAGGCCGTCGTCGAGCTCGCCCCTGGCGTCGAAGTCAGCGTCCTCAAGCAGGCCATCGTACGACCTGCTGGTGACGAGGAGGAATTCGCCTTCGCCGACGACGTCCCGGCACAGACCTTTCCGGCCAGCAACGAGACCGTCGCCGAGGCCCCGGCAATTGACGCCCAGCCTGAGACCTCGGCTACCGAGTCCACCGTCGCTGCTGAGACTGACGAGCAGCCCCGGGCCTGACAATCCACCAAGACCAAGGACTATTTTCGACGTGGCAACGAAAAAGCGGACACACCATCCAGGCAGAACCCTGGTGATCTTCCTGGTGGCCATCATCGTCATGTACGTGCTCATGGGAGCTACGCGTACGTGGGCACCCAAACTTGGCCTGGACCTCAGAGGCGGTACGTCCGTCACCCTGACGGCCAAGACGGATGATGGCAAGGCTCCCACACCGACGAGCCTCGAGCAGGCGCGGCTCATCATTCAGCAGCGCGTCAACTCGCTGGGTGTCGGCGAGTCGTCAGTGACGACGATGGGTGACCGCAACATCGTCGTCTCGGCCCCGAACGTCGAGAGTTCCAAGCTCGTCGAGATGGTCGGCCAGACCGCCCAGCTCGGATTCCGCATGGTCCATGCTGAGGAGTCGGTGGGTGAGAAGGGTCCGACTCCCGGCCCCGCAAAGCCCTCTGCCCTCCCCACTGCCGATCCGAGGGCCAAGGCGTCGTCAAGTGCCTCTGCCAGCTCGAAGCCTGGTGCCAAGGACAGCGGCCCACAGTACAACGAGAAGGATCCGACCTCCGCGGCCAAGATGGTCAAGGACGCCGAGAAGTGGAAGCCGTCCCCGGAGGACATGAAGGCTTTCCAGGACTTCAAGTGCACCAAGTCCGTCGAATCCCCGCCGAACAAGGCCCTGGTGACCTGTGACCGTGAGGGCAAGACCAAGTATCTGCTCTCCCCGGTCGCCATCACGGGAACCCAGGTCGAGAGCGCCGACTCCGGAATCCCGCAGGGCCAGCTGTCCTACGTGGTGAACCTGAAATTCAACTCCATCGGCACGAATTCCTTCAGTGAGGCGACCACTTTCCTGTGCTCGCGCCAGAGCCCGCAGAACCAGTTCGCCGTCGTCCTGGATGGCAAGGTCATCTCCTCACCGCAGTTGGATGGCGGCAAGGGAGCCTCCTGTCCGATCAACGGTGGTCAGGCCGAGATCTCCGGACACTTCACCCAGGACAGTGCTGCTGACCTGGCCAACGTCCTCAAGTACGGTGCCCTGCCGCTGTCTTTCGACATCTCCAGCGTTGACAATGTTTCGCCGACCCTTGGTGGCGAGCAGCTGCGTGCCGGGATCATCGCCGGCGTCATCGGACTGATCCTGGTTGCCGGTTACTGCCTGCTGTACTACCGAGGACTGGGCCTGGTGGCCATCGGCTCCCTGCTTATCGCCGGTATCACGACCTACACGGCCATGGTGCTCCTGGGCGAGGCTGTCGGATTCACTCTTTCCCTGGCTGGTATCGCTGGCGCGATTGTCGCCATTGGTGTGACGGCCGACTCCTTCATCGTCTACTTCGAACGCATCCGAGACGAGATCCGAGAAGGACGGACCCTGCGTACCGCCCTTCAGACCGGCTGGACGAAGGCCCGCGGCACCATCCTGATGGCCGACGGCGTCTCCCTGCTGTCCGCCATCGTGCTGTTCGTGCTGTCGGTCGACCAGGTGAAGGGATTCGCCTTCACCCTGGGTCTGACGACGTTCATCGACCTCCTCATCTGCTTCTTCTTCACCCACCCCGTCGTCACTCTGCTGGGACGCACCAAGTTCTGGGGCCAGGGTCGACGCGGCTCCGGCCTTGAGGCTGGGCACATGGGTGTCACGGAAGCCCAGTTGCTCGGTCGGCGAAGCAGGCGATCTGCCCCGCGGGCCAAGCGCACCATCGAGACGGAGGAGGCCTGACATGACTGACGACAAGAACGCCAAGACCTCGTCTGTCGCCTCGAGGCGGTCCGAGGAGAAGGACAAGAAGCACAAGCACGGTTTCACCCATGCCCTGTACACGGGTGAGATTTCCTACGGCTTCATCCAGCGCCGCAAACTCTGGTACACGATCTCGATCATCGTCATCGCGATCTCGCTGCTTGGCCTGTTGGTGCGTGGCCTGAACCTCGGTATCGAGTTCAAGGGCGGTGTGCAGTTCCGTTCTCCTGCCCACGTTGCGACCTCGACCGTCGACGACATCCGCAGGTCGGTGCTGTCCTCCGGAGTCCCGGACATGGACTCCACCGAGGTCGTCAGTCTCGGCTCGAACGCCGTCCAGGTGCAGACCAGGGCACTCGACAACGAGGAGACCACCAAGGTTCAGGGGGCTATCGCCAAGGCCACCGCGACCAAGACGGACTCCGTCACGTACTCCAAGGTCGGTAGTCAGTGGGGAGACCAGATCACCGGCAAGGCCATCAAGGCATTGGTCGTCTTCCTGGTCTTGGTGATGTTGCAGATCTGGGCCTATTTCCGGCACTGGAAGATGTCTATTGCCGCCCTGATCGCTCTCCTGCACGATCTCATCGTCACCATCGGCATCTATGCTCTGATCGGCTTCACGGTGTCCCCGTCGACCGTCATCGGCGTGCTGACGATTCTGGGTTATTCCCTCTACGACACCGTCGTGGTCTTCGACAAGGTGCGCGAGAACGTCCAGGACATCCAGAAACGCGACTACACCTTTGCGGAAGGCGCCAACCGAGCCGTAAACCAGGTGTTGGTGCGTTCCATCAATACCACCATCGTCGGCGTTCTGCCGGTGGCGGCACTGCTCTTCGCCGGTGCCTTCGTGCTCGGGTCCGGGCCTCTGGAGGATCTTGGCCTGGCCCTCTTCGTCGGCATGATCGTCGGTGCTTACTCCTCGATCTTCATCGCCACCCCGGTGTTCACCCAGCTGCGTGAGAATGAGCCGGCTATGAAGGAACACACCGCTCGTGTCTTGCGCCGCCGTGAGCGTGCTGCGCACAAGGATCCTCAGGTGACGGCTCAGACCGTCGCCGCCGAAGGGCCTGGTGACGTCACGTCCATCACTGGGAGCGAGCGTCATCAGCCGCGTCGTTCCACTCGCTCCGAGAGGAAGAAATGACCTACCGTACTGACCTCATCACCGGCCTGATCCGGGATGTTCCGGACTTCCCGGAGCCCGGGGTGACCTTCAAGGACATCACCCCTCTGCTGGCCAACGCCAACGGGTACGCCGCCGCGATCTCTGAACTCGTTGACACCGCTCCGCGCGGGGTTGACGTCGTTCTCGGCATGGAGGCACGTGGATTCATGTTCGCCGGGCCGGTGGCCCTGTCCTTGGGCGCTGGGTTCGTCCCGGTGCGCAAGCCCGGAAAGCTTCCCGGCGACGTCTACTCCCAGTCCTTCGTGCTGGAGTATGGTTCCGCCACCCTCACCGTTCATCAGGACGCCGTTCAGCCCGGCTCGAAGGTGCTCATCGTCGACGACATCCTCGCGACGGCAGGAACGGTCGGTGCCACGGCATCCCTGGTGGAGAAGCTCGGTGGCGAGCTCGTCGGTGTGTCGGTGCTCATGGAGCTGTCCGCCTTGGGGGGCCGTGAGAAGCTCGACCGGGCCGGTATTGGTCCGGTCAATGCCGTGATCACGGTCTGATCATGGTGCCGGAATCAATGGAGTCTTCGAGCCGTCGCAACGTCTTTGAGCAGTCGGCTCTGGTCAAGCTTCCGTTCAAGACCACCAAGCCCTTTCGAGAGCTGGTCAAGCGGCTGGTCTGGTCAGCGATTCTGTTGCTGGCCAGTACCTTGATCGTCTGGTTCGACCATGACTCCTATGTTGATTCCACCGCCGGTGACGGCGTCTCCCTGATCGACGCCTTCTACTACTCGACGGTTACCGTGACCACGACTGGTTACGGTGACATCACCCCGGTCGCGCCCCATGCGCGACTCATCAATGCCTTCATCATCACCCCGTTGCGCATCACCTTCTTGGTGCTGTTGGTCGGTACCACCCTCGAGATGTTGGCCAACGAGGGGCGACGCGGACTGCTTGACAGTGCTTGGAGGAAGCGCATGAGGAACCACATCGTCGTCATCGGGTACGGCACGAAGGGGCGCAGCGCCGTCAACACCCTGCGCAACCATGACGTTCCCATCGAGAAGATCGTCGTCATCGACAATCGTCCCTCTGCGGTGGCCGAGGCCAATCGGTCAGGCCTGGCCGCCTTCGAAGGCGACGCGACGAGGCGGGACCTGTTGAGACGAGCTGAGATCAGCAAGGCGCGCGAGGTCGTCATCACCCTCAACCGAGATGACTCGGCCATCCTCACCACACTGACGGTGCGACAGCTCAATCCGCGCTGCCACATCGTCGTCTCCGGCAGGGAAGACGAGAACCTCCCGCTGCTGCGTGAGTCCGGGGCCGACGCCGTCGTCACCTCCGCCGACGCGGTGGGCCGTCTGCTTGGTCTGTCCTCGGTCAACCCGCACGTCGGTACCGTCGTCGACGACCTGCTGTCCAGCTCGAAGGGTATGGAGGTCGTCCAGCGGATGGTCTCCAAGACGGAGATCGGCGCACGTCCAGCCGACATCCAGAACGAGCGGCTCCTGGCCGTAATCCGCAATGACGTGCTGCGCAACTTCTACGACCCGTCGATCGGTCAGTTACAGGCTGGTGACGTCATCGTCGTCGTGCGGAAGGCGGTTCCTCGCGCCACCGGCACCCAGACCGAGTCTGACCTGGTCCGCTGAGAACAGCAGGAACCCCTGCACCGGAAGGCCAATTCAGCTGTCGGCATGGGTGCTGACCGACCACATGCCGTCGCACTCAGCCGACATGACGGTGGTAAATACCACTAGAATGAATGGTCCAACTTGCCAGGAGGTGCCCCGATGGCCGACGACAGCGTCTACGGTCCGTACGGATCGGGCAAGGGAACCCTGGGCAAGCCGAAGACTGACCAGCAGCGTCCCCAGCCTCGGATGGGGATGCGCGAGCGCATCGTCCGCTGGGGGACCCCGAAGCCATCAGGTCCGCCCCAGAGCGTCACGGATCCGCTCATCTCGGTAGTCCTGGCCAATCACCCGAACGCCGACACCGCTGTCATCGAGCGGGCATACCGCACGGCTGAGCATTATCACCGTGGGCAGACCCGCAAGTCGGGTGATCCCTACATCACCCATCCCCTAGCGGTGACGATGATCCTGGCCGAGCTCGGCATGGACGAGCAGACCCTGTGCGCCGGTCTGCTGCACGATACCGTCGAGGACACCTCGTACACGCACGAGCAGCTAACGGCAGACTTCGGCGAGGAAGTGGCCCTGCTCGTCGACGGGGTGACGAAACTCGACAAGGTTCAGTACGGTGACTCGGCGAAGGCCGAGACCATCCGCAAGATGGTCATCGCGATGAGCCGCGACATCCGAGTGCTGGTCATCAAGCTCGCCGATCGGCTGCACAACATGAGGACTTTGGGGTTCCTGCGGCCGGACAAGCAGAACCGCATCGCCAAGGAGACCCTCGAGATCTTCGCGCCACTGGCTCATCGTCTTGGCATGAATGCCATCAAGTGGGAACTGGAGGACCTGTGCTTCTCCACCCTCAATCCCAAGCTCTACGACGAGATCGTCCACATGGTGGCCGAGCAGGCCCCGCAGCGGGAGGCTCAGCTCAAGGAAGTCATCGCGATCGTCCGTCAGGACCTCGATGAGGCCAGCATCGAGGCCACCGTCTACGGTCGGCCGAAGCACTACTACTCGATTTATCAGAAGATGGTCGTGCGCGGTCGGGACTTCTCAGACATCTACGATCTCATCGGTCTGCGCATCCTCGTCGACACCCCGCGCGACTGTTATGCCGCACTGGGCGTCATGCATGTGCGATGGAACCCCCTCCCAGGGCGGTTCAAGGACTACATCGCGATGCCGAAGTACAACATGTACCAGTCCCTGCACACTACCGTGCTGGGGCCCGGTGGGCAGCCGGTGGAATTGCAGATCCGTACTCACGAGATGCACCGGCGGGCTGAGTACGGTGTTGCGGCCCACTGGAAGTACAAGGAGAACCCCAACGCCGTTGGCAAGGGGATTCAGCCTGACGGCACCGACCTGTCCTGGGTACAGTCGCTCAACCAGTGGTCCAAGGAGGAGTCCGATCCCGGCGAGTTCCTGGATTCGTTGCGTTTCGAGATCAATTCCTCGGAGGTTTACGTCTTCACCCCTAAGGGCGACGTCATGGCCCTTCCCCAGGACGCTACCCCCGTTGACTTCGCCTATGCCGTCCACACCGAGGTCGGCCACCGCTGTATCGGCGCTCGCGTCAATGGCAAACTCGTCACCCTGGACACCAAGCTGACCAACGGCGACGTCGTTGACATCCTGACCTCGAATTCCCCCGATGCCGGTCCCAGCCGTGACTGGCTGGGGTTCATCGCCTCTCCACGTGCTCGTTCCAAGATTAAGTCCTACTTCACGAGGGAACGCCGTGAGGAGTCCATAGAGGCTGGTAAGGATGCGATCGCCAAGCAGCTGCGTCAGGCTGGTGTGCCGCTGCAGTCCTTGCTGACGGTGGAGTACCTCACCGCGGTGGCCGATGACCTGCGGGTGTCCGGCATCAACGCCTTGTACGCCGCGGTCGGGGAGCACAACGTCAGCGCCCAGTCGGTCGTCGAGAAGCTCATCGCCCTGGGTGGTGGGCCGGAGGAGACCACGGCCGACGTCGAGGAGGAGCTCGCCGTTGGCGTGAAGACTCCGCGGCATCGCAGCAACGAGACCGGGGTCATCGTCGACGGTGACGCCGACATGCTCGTCAAGCTGGCTCGGTGCTGCACCCCGCTGCCGGGGGACCCGATCATGGGCTTCGTCACCCGCAACGACGGGGTCTCGGTACATCGCACGGACTGCTCGAACGCCAAGAACCTGCTTGAGCACCCCGAACGGATCGTGCCGGTCTCCTGGTCGGAGAACCAGCAGGAGGGCTACCAGGTCACCATCCAGATCGAGGGTCTCGACCGTGCCGGCCTGCTGCTGGACACCTCACGCGTCCTCGCCGAACAGGGGGTCAGCCTCATCTCGGCGAACATGAGCGCATCGAAGACTCATCTGGCTCGATTGCGGCTCACCTTCGAGGCTCCCGACCCAACCCACCTCAAGCACCTCATCGAGTCCATCCGGCGGATCTCCGGGGTCTATGACGTCTTTCGCGTGAAGTCGTGACCCGGTATGGCTCTCAGGGTTTGACTTCTCTGTCTGGAAAGCCGCCGGTATGACGAACGGCCCCGGTCGTTGTGACCGGGGCCGTTTCCTGTCAGTCAGGCGCTGAACTCGTCGAGGGCCTTCTGAGCCTCTTCCAGCCAGGTCTGGTAGGTCCTGATCGACTCGCGGTCCTTCTCGGCCTCCTTGGTGTGGCCAGCAGCCTCGGCCTTCTCGGCCTGGGCGCTGAGCTTGTCGATCTGGGCGCTGAACATGTCGACGGTGGCGCGGGCACGCTCACGAGCCTGCGGATCGGTGCGCTTCCACTCGGCCTCCTCCGCGGAATGGACCTGACGCTCCAAGTCACGGACGCGGGCGTCGATGCGCTTCATGGCGTCACGGGGCACTCGACCGACCTCGTTGAACTTCTCCAGGAAGGAGCGGAACTTGGCCTTGGCCTCCTCGATGTCCTTGACCGGCAGGATGTCCTTCTCGGCCTCGTCGAGAAGCTTCTCCTTGACCTCCTGGTTGCCGCGATATTCCTCGTCCTGCTGGCTCTGAGCAGTACTGCGGGCGTCGAAGAACTTGTCCTGGATGGCGCGGAACTCCTTCCACAGCTTCTCGTCGATGTCGCGAGGAGCCGGGCCAGCAGCCTTCCAACGGTTCATGAGGTCGCGGAACTGACGAGAGGTCTCGCCCCAGGCCGTCGAATCGGCCAGCGGACGAGCCTCCTCGATGATCTGCTCCTTGAGCACGCGAGCCTTCTCACGCAGGTGATTCTGCTCGGCCATGTGCTGCTTGCGGCGACGGGTGAAGGCGGTGCGAGCCCCGGAGAAGCGGTGCCACAGTTCGTCGTCGGTGGTCTTGTCGATACGGGGGAGATGACGCCACTCCTCAAGCAGGTCGCGGAACTTGCCGATGCCACCGCGCCAGTCGGTGCCAGCAGCGATGGCCTCCGCCTTGGCGACCATGTCCTCCTTGGCCTGCTTTGCGCGGGCCTTGGCCTCGGCCCTCTCCTCCCGACGGGTCTCCGCCTTGGCGTCGATGGTGGGGCTGAGAGCCTCCACCCGAGCTGCGAGCGATTCCAGGTCGCCGACGGCATTGGCCTCACGGATGGACGTGACGAGTTTGCTTGCGGCCGATCGGGCTTCCTCCGGCGAGGCGGTCCCGGAGCTCACTCGTGATTCCAGCAGCGACACCTCGGTCTCGAGGGCGTGATAGCGGCGCACGAAGAATTCAAGGGCTTCCTCGCTGGTGGAGTCCGGCACCTGGCCGACAGGCCTCTCCCCGTCACTGGTTCGGACGTAAACGGTGCCGTCATCATCGACGCGGCCGAAAGACTGCGGAGCTTGTGCGTGACTCATACGCTCCATCTTGCCCGATAAAATGGCAAACGTGTTCATTGCGTCCTTCATCACTGGTTCTTTTCAGGCCAATTGCTATCTTCTGGCGCGCGAACCAGGGTCTGACTGCGTCGTCGTCGACCCTGGGATGGGTGCCGAGGAGTTCCTTGGCGAGGCGCTCAAGACCCACCATCTGACCCCGGTGGCGGTCGCGCTCACCCACGGTCACATCGACCATGTCGGTTCAGCTCGCCAGGTTGGAGATCAATACGGCATCCCCGTGCTGTGCCCTCGAGATGACCGGCATCTCCTCACCGACCCCATGGCAGCCTTGGCTGACTTCGCCCGTCCACTCATCGAGCAGTGCTACGGATCGACGACCTTGCGCGAACCCGAGGAAGTCGTCGATGTCGAGCCGTTCTCCCACCACGAGTACGCCGACCTCGACCTGGAATTCCTGCACGCCCCGGGCCACACCCCTGGGTGTTCCATGATCCGCATGGTTGACGCGCAGTTCGGCCCGATCGTCATGTCCGGTGATGTCGTCTTCGCAGGTTCCATCGGTCGAACCGATATGCCCGGGGCTGACCCGGCACAAATGTCTCGCAGCCTGTCCGACGTCGTCTGGCCCCTTGACGACTCCACCCACCTACTGCCAGGACACGGGGGACCGACGACGATGGCCCAGGAGCGCATCTCCAACCCATTTCTCAACCGCACGGTCTCGTCGGACTTCCACTGAGAAGTCTCACCGAACAGTGGCGAATGAGCCCGATCGCCCTCGGGCTGGCAGAATGACCCCTGCGGGGTAACTCGCCCTGATACCCAACTCTTCGAAGGATTCCTTCCATGGCCCGTCTCAAGCCCTTGTCCGGTTTTCCCGAGTTCCTGCCCTCAGGACAGATGGTGGAGAACCATGTGACCCGGATCCTTGAGGAGACCTTCGAGCTTCATGGTTTCGCGCCGATCCACACCCGTGCCGTCGAGCCCATGGAGCAACTCACCCGCAAGGGGGAGATCGACAAGGAGGTCTACGTCGTCGATCGACTGCACGCTGACCCTCATGACTCGCGGTCCGAGAAGGACCGTCTGGGCCTGCACTTCGACCTCACCGTTCCCTTCGCCCGCTACGTGTTGGAGAACGCCGGCCACCTGCACTTCCCGTTCCGTCGCCACCAGATCCAGAAGGTGTGGCGTGGTGAACGTCCTCAGGAGGGCCGCTACCGCGAGTTCACCCAGGCTGACATCGACATCGTCGGCGACCAGACCCTGGCCGAGCACCACGATATCGAGACCCCGCTGGTGATGCTGTCGGCTCTTGAGCGTCTGCACACTGAGCTGGGCTTCCCGACCGTCACCATGCACGTCAACAACCGCAAGCTCTCCGAGGGGTTCTACCGCGGGCTGGGCATCGAGGACCACATGGCCGTTCTGCAGCGGGTCGACAAGTACGACAAGATCGGCCCGGACGCGGTGCGTGAGCTTCTCACTGACGAGCTGGGCCTGTCTGACGAGGTCGCCGGCAAGTGTGTCGCCCTGGCCTCCATCCAGTCTGCCGACGACTCCTTCATCGGCAAGGTGCGCGAACTCGGGGTGTCCAACGACATGCTCGAAGAGGGCCTGGATTCCCTCAACCGAGTCGTCACTGCCGTTAACAAGGTCGTTCCCGGACGCATGGTTGCCAACCTCAAGATCGCCCGCGGCCTGGATTACTACACCGGCACCGTCTACGAGACCGAACTGACCGGCCACGAGTCGATGGGTTCGGTGTGCTCGGGCGGCCGTTACGAGTCCCTGGCCTCCGACGGCAAACACATCTACCCGGGCGTGGGAATCTCGCTCGGCCTGACCCGCTTGCTGGCCCCGATCATCTCCCGAGGAGAGCTGACGTCTTCTCGTTCGGTTCCCTCAGCGGTTCTCGTGGCCGTCAACAGCGAGGAGGATCGTGTCAGCTCGGAGGCCGTCGCCCACGCGATGCGCTCCCGCGGCATCCCCTGCGAGGTGGCCCCCAAAGCCGACAAGTTCGGCAAGCAGATCAAGCATGCTGATCGTCGCGGGATCCCCTTCGTGTGGTTCCCGGGTGCTCAGCACAGCGACCACCGGGACCCCGACACCGTCAAGGACATTCGCTCCGGTGACCAGGTCGAGGCTGACGCCGCGAGTTGGAATCCACCTGCCGAGGATCTTCATCCCGGAGTCGTCGGTTCTTGGTGAGTGCGGCCTGCCGAAGGGCGACACCTACGAGGAACAGGGCTCCCGGTAACCTCCGGGAGCCCTCCTTCACACCTCAGCAGGTAACTGGGCGTCGCTGAGCACGGGAGGTGATGATGTCGTCGGCGGCCAACGTCAGCCACCACAGGGTGCCCAGGGACAAACTGAAACGCTGCCAGATCCCGGTGTAATCCATCGGGGTGCCATCGAACCAGTCCATGGCCCCGATGCCGTTGAGCAGGGTGAACACGATCCACGCCCATGCCACCACCAGACCGAAGGTGCGGAACCTCGTCATGGTGGAGTTGAGCAACAAGATCGGGAGGGCAAAACCGACGACGACGATCGTCGAGGTCCCGACGTGGACGAGGTGGCTCGGGCTGACGTGACCGGCCTCCTCGGCAGCCAGACAGGCCGTGGAACGGGTAGGGGAGCAGTCCATCGTCACCAAGGCGTCAAGAACACTGAAAAGTCCGCCAGCCACGAATCCAATGCCCGACCACCCCTGGCGGCCAAGGGGACGACGGCCAACCCAGGCAAGAGTGGCCAGGCCTGCCAGACACAGGGAGGCCCCCATGATGACGTCGGTGGTCTGGAAGAGGTAACGCCACGGCTGGTCACGGGCGGAGTACTCCGATACGAAGGCATGCAGCTGGCTCATCGCGGGGTTGAGAACGCCTGCGAATGCCCAGGTCAGGGAGGCCAGTGACGCGAAGATGAGGAAGGTCGCGCGCCACCGTCGACACGTCGCTTCACGATGAGGATTCAGCACTGACGGCCTTCCCACTCGCTGCGCAGTATGCCGTGATAGATCTGGTCACGGATCGTTGACCCGCTAAGGCAGGAGGCTCGACGCAGACCCTCGGTCACCATACCGGCCTTCTCCATGACTCGTCCCGAGGCGACATTGGCCGGGTCGTGGCTGGCCTCCACCTTGTTGGCCTGTGCTACGGCGAAGAGATAACCTGTCACTGCGACCAGCGCTTCGGTGCAGTACCCCCTGCCCCACCAGCGCCGTCCGACGACATAGCCGACATTGACCAGGCCGACGCTGAGATCCTGTTCGACGACCGAGGTCTGCCCGATGAGGGTCTCATCCTCGATCAGCTCAATGCCCCAGTTGAAGGTTCCTGGATCATCGTAGGAATCGACCCAGGCACCGACGACGGCCCGGCTCACATCCACGCTGGAATGGGTGGGCCACCTGAGGAACTGTGTGACCTCCGGGTCACTGGCCCAGTTGTCATATACCTGCTGGGCATCGCCGACGGTCAACCGGCGAAGTACTAGGCGATCCGTCTGTAGCCGACGGGTGCCAGTCAATTCCATGCCGGTGACGATATCACCGGTTCCCAAAGGCCAATTACACGTGCAGTGACAGCTCCATCACAGGGGTTCCGTTGAGGTCTGGGCGTGATGCCGTCTGGGGTGAGGTCGGGATCTCCTCGTCCGACTCCGGCCGTACGGCCTCGTTGGCGTCGAGCTCTTCCGAGTCGTTGCGATCGCGCGCGGTGGCAGCCATCAGCTTGATGCGGTTGAGCTGGTTGACCTGGGAGGCACCGGGGTCGTAGTCCACCGACACCACATTGGCATGCGGGAACTGACGGCGGATCTCTCGGAAGATACCGCGACCGGTGACGTGGTTCGGCAGGCAGGCGAACGGCTGGACGACGGCGATGTTCGGCACGCCCTCGCGGATCATGTCGACCATCTCACCGACGAGGTACCACCCCTCGCCAGCCTGGTTGCCGAGCTGGACGATGCGTTGGGCGTCCTCCATCAGCTCTGTGATCGGGGTCGGGACCTCGAACCGGGTCGACTTCCTCAGCGCCGTGGTCACCGGCTTCTGATACTGCATCAGTAGACCACGGAAGGCCTTCTTGAGGTGACGGCTCCACTTGTCAGTACCGAAGGTCTTGTAGTTGTAGTCGCCCGCTGACAAACAGTTGTAGACGAACCACATCAGACCTGGCAGGACGGCCTCGCAGTCCTCAGACTCGATGGTGTCGACAATGTGATTGTTGGCGTCCGGGTGGAACTGCACCAAGATCTCGCCGAGGACACCGACGCGAGGTTTGCGCGGGCCATCGACGAGTTCGAGGTGCTCGAAGCCGTCGACGACGCCGTTGATGATCGCCTTGTAGGAGGTGCGCCGTCCCCAGGTCTTGGAATGTCCGCCATCCAGGAAGTGCTCCCTGGCGATGGTCGTCCAGTGGTGCATGAGCTCGTCAGCTGAACCCGGAACCGCCTCGTAAGGTCGGGTACGCAAGTGGACCTTTTGCAGCAGGTCCCCGATCGTGATGGCCTGAACCATGCGGTGAATCAGGGGAGCGGTGAGGGAGAAGCCCGGGTTGTCCTCGACACCCTGCAGGGAAGCTGCGATGACCGGGATGCTTCCGAATCCGGCATCCTTGAGGGCCTTGCGCAGCAGACCAATGTAGTTGGTGGCACGGCACATGCCACCGGTCTGGGTGAGGAAGAGGGTGGTGTGGTCCAAGTCGTATTTGCCCGACTTCAATGCCGAGACGAGCTGACCAATGACGACGATGGCGGGGAAACAGGCATCGTTGTTGACCACCGACAGGCCGAAGTCGATGTTCTCCCTGGAAGCTTGCTCCAACACCTCGACGTTGTAACCGGAGGCGCGCAGAGCTGCCTCCGCGACCGAGGTCTGGTACGGGGCGAGCTGGGGCACCAGGATGGTGTGGGTCGCCTTCATGTCCTTGGTGAAGGGGACCCGGTCGTCGGAAAGCGGATGGGTCACCAGCTTGCGATCGTGGCCGGTGCGTTCCTTCGCCGCGGCCTGCAGGGAGCGCATCCGAATACGGGCTGCACCCAGGTTCGATACCTCGTCAATCTTGAGAGTGGTGTAGATGCGGTCACGCGCTGCCAGGATCTCGCGCACCTGGTCGGTGGTGATGGCGTCCAGTCCGCAACCGAAGGAGTTGAGCTGGACGAGCTCGAGATCGGGGCGGGAGCCCACGAAGGCGGCTGCCTGGTAGAGGCGGGAGTGGAACATCCACTGGTCACGCACACGCAGCGGACGCTCTAGCAGGTCAGACCCAAGATGGGCCACGGAGTCCTCGGTGAGGACCGCCATGCCCAGGGAATTCACCATCTCGGGAATGCCGTGGTGAATCTCGGGATCGACGTGATAGGGGCGTCCTGCCAGCACGATGCCGGGAACGTTGTGCTCAGCCATGTAGGCCAAGGCGTCCTCGCCCATCTTGCGGACGTCGTCATGAAAGGCCCTGTCCTCCTCGAGCCCCTCGGTAACGGCTTGACGGGCCTCCTCGACGGTCACCCCGTCCTCGGCGAAGATCTCCGCCAGTCGTTCGGCGAGCTTGTCTGGGTTGGCCAGGGAGAGGAAGGGAGAGATGAGCTCGACGTCCTTCTCGCGCAGGCTCTCCACGTTGGCACGGATGACCTCGGGGTAGGAGGCGACGACTGGGCAGTTGAAATGTGCGTCGGCGTCGGTCACGCTGACCTGTTCGAAACGGATGCAGGGGTCGAAGATTCGCTTGACACCGCGCTTCACGAGATCTTCCACGTGACCGTTGTTGAGTTTGGCGGGGTAGCAGATGTTCTCGCTGGCGATGGACTCCATGCCCTTCTCGAACAGGGCGTGGGAGGAGCGCCCCGAGATCATGACGCGATAGCCCAAGGCCGAGAGGGTCGTGAACCAGAACGGGTAGTTCTCGTACATGTTGAGGGCGCGAGGCAGACCCAGGTCCCCGCGGAAGGCCTTCTTGACGGTGAGTCGTCGGTAGCTGAAGAGCCTCTTGTACTTGGCCTCGAAGACGTTGGGCAGTTCGGACTTCGGCAGCTTGGCCATCGTGCGGTTGTTGACCTCGGCGCCGCGGTCACAGCGGTTGCCGGAGACGAAGACGCGTCCGTCCGAGAAGGTGGCGATGGTGCGCTGGCAGTGGTTCTGGCACAGGGTGCAGTCGTCGCGGTGGGTCTCGACGGCGAACCCGTCCAGTTCGGCGCGATTTCGCAGACCGTCAGAGGTGGTGGGCTCGCCCGCATGGAAGCGGGCACGGGCCGTTAGCGCGGCACCGTAAGCACCCATGAGTCCGGCCTCGGCAGGACGGACGACCTCGCGGCCGGTGAGTTTCTCGAAGGCTCGCAGCACGGCATTGTTGAGGAAGGTGCCGCCCTGGACGACGACCTTGTCACCCAACTGGGACGGATCGGTAAGCTTGATGACCTTGTACAGGGCGTTGCGGACCACGGAGTAGGACAGTCCGGCAGCGATGTCGGCGGGGGAGGCCCCTTCCTTCTGGGCCTGCTTGACCGAGGAGTTCATGAAGACGGTGCAGCGGCTGCCCAGGTCGACGGGATGCTGGGCCATCAGGCTCATGTCGGCGAAGGACTGGATGTCAGTGTCCATCCCGGCGGCGAAGGTCTGGAGGAAGGATCCACATCCCGACGAGCAGGCCTCATTGACGGAGATGGAGTCAATGACCTGGTCGACGACGCGCAGGTACTTCATGTCCTGGCCGCCGATGTCGATGATGGCGGTGACTCCGGGAAGCAGGTGATCAGCAGCCCGGTAGTGGGCCATCGTCTCGACCTCACCGTCCTCGGCGCCCAGGGCAGCCTTGACGAGCCCCTCGCCGTAACCGGTGGTACAGGTACGGGCGATGGTCGCCTCTGCGGGCATGGTGTCGTAGAGATCGGTGAGGATCTGCACTGCTGCGCTCACCGGGTCGCCCTCGTTGGAGGCGTAATGGGAGGCGACGATGTTGAGGGACTCGTCAAGCAGTACCGACTTGATCGTCGTCGAACCGGCGTCGATACCGAGGAAGAGGTTGCCGCGAGCATCATGCAGTGGCAGATGGGGGAGTTTGGCCTGGGAGTGACGCTTGGTGAACTCGGTCAGTTCCTCTTCATTCCTGAACAGTGGCGGCATCGACTGGGAGATGCCGTTCTGGGTGCGGGCGTGACGGGAACGCTCAGCGGTCTCGGAGAGGTCCACCGGCTCCGAGGCAGACGTCAGGGCAGCCCCCATGGCCACGTAGAGCTGGGCGCGCTCCGGTGTGATGTATTCGTCGACCTTGCCCTCAAGAACTCGCGCGAAGGCGTCTCGTAGGGCCGGCATGAAGTGTAACGGACCACCGAGGAAGATGACCTTGCCGCGGATCGGACGTCCACAGGCCAGGCCGGCGATGCACTGGGTGGCGACGGCCTGCATGACCGACGCCGCGAGGTCCTCGTGACGCGCACCCTCGTTGATGAGGGGCTGGAGGTCAGACTTGGCGAACACACCGCAGCGCGACGCGATGGGGTGGATGGTGTGGGCACGCGATGCCAGGTCGTTGAGGCCAGCGGCGTCGGTGTGGAGCAGGGTGGCCATCTGGTCGATGAAGGCACCCGTTCCGCCGGCACACGAACCATTCATGCGCTGCTCGGGGACCGGCTTGAGGTAAGTGATCTTGGCATCCTCGCCGCCGAGCTCCAGGAGGACGTCGGCGTCCGGGTTCCAGTGCTGGACGGCCGCGGTCTCGGCCATGACCTCCTGGATGAATGTGAGGCCCAGGGCCTCGGCGGTTCCCAGACCTGCTGATCCGGTGACGGCTGCGCGCACCTTGGCGCCGGGGAGGGCCTTGGCGGCGTCGCCGAGCAGTGACGCTATGGCGCCGGTGATGTCGGCATGGTGGCGTCTGTAGTCCTCGAAGAGAATGTTCTCGTCGGGGTCGAGGACGACGGCCTTGATCGTCGTCGATCCGACGTCAAGCCCCATTCGGAGATCCTGGTCGGCCAGAGGGATCGCATTGCCATGATGTGCGTCCATGCCCCCATTTCATCACCGTGGAAATCACTTCGCAGCCACCGGGGTCCCCTTTTCCGGAAGATTTTTTGGGGAGTACGGTCGTGGCATGTCTGTCCGGAGTCAGTCACAGCGCACTCGAGCGCCCCGCCGTGGTCCTCGTGGCGAGGCCGGGGCAGCGCGAGCATCGATTCTGGCAGCTGCCAGGGCTCTCTTCCTGGCGGGAGATTTTCAGTCGGTGAGTCTGCGGGCCGTTGCCCGGGAAGCTGGGGTGGACACCTCATTGGTGAGCTACTACTTCGGATCCAAGCAGGCTCTCTACAACGAGGCGATGTCCCTGCCGAACAGACCACACCGGATCATTGCTGACGTCTGTTCTGGCACAGAGCCGGATCACCTGGGCGAGGCACTGGTCAAGGCCTTCATCGATGCCTGGGACGGGCATCTCGGCCTGGGCGGACCGGATCCGCAGATGCAGGGGGTGGTTCAGGCGCTCCTCACCCAGCCTGGCGCCTTCGACATGGTGAGCGAGTTCTACACCGATCAGATCCTGGCCCCCGTCGTCGAGCTCTTGGTGCCCCGGTTCGGGGAGGAGGAGGCAGGAATCCGGGCCTCGCTGGGGCTCTCGCAGTTGTTGGGAATCTTCACGGCCCGTTATGTCGTCGGGCTGCGATCCCTGGCAGATCTCTCCGCTTCGGAACTCATTGCTCGAGAGGCTCCGACCTTGCAGAAGACCCTGACGGGTTCGGTTCCCAGGGGATGACACATCCTTTTAGCCCTCAGGGCGTTCAGTTCGCCCACCGGAGTGCCACGTCCGGCGATAGGGTGATACCCATGAACTTGGCGCACGGTCGCGCCTCCGCCCACGGATAACGGGAGATGACCAATGACCATCGCAATCAAGATGGGTTTCCTCGATGGTGACCCCATCGTTGACGACCAGGGTCGACTTGTCGGACGAGGAGGCGGAACCGCGCTGGTTGAGCGACTCCTCAAGATGTACCCGGGAGCCGTCGTCGTCGACCACGAGGATCGGCAGTGTGACGGTTTCGAGGCCAAGACGCTGTCCAGCCTTGACCCGCTGGAGACCCTCGTCATCAACCTCGACGTCATCGACTCGGTCGGCGTCTTCCAGACGATGCACCGTGAGGGTGCTGAGCCGAAGATCCTCAACCTGCAGTGGCTGCCCCCGTCCCACTACCACCACAAGGTGAACTTCGCGGCCATGGGCCTGGCCTACGCCCTCTTCCCGACCCTGTGCTCCGGTGAGCGCACCGCCGGCGAGGTGACCGAGCTGGTTCGTCGCTGGACGATCTCCCCGCTGGCCCACCAGGCTCGGATCGCCTGGGTTCAGCCTGGTATCCGTGACGATCTCGTCCGCGAGCACGTCGATCCCGAGGTGCCGACCGTCCTCTACCCGGCCATTCACCTCACCGACAACAAGCAGCCGAAGGTCTTCCTCGACGTCATGAATCGCGTCGCCTCCGAGATGGACGTGCGCATGGAGGTTCGCCTGAGCCAGCGCGATCTCGCCAGCGTCATGGCCATGAAGATGTCCTCGCCCAAGTGGGCCTCGGTCGGCCCACTGTTCGGTCAGCGCGAGGAATACTGGGAGGCCCTGGCGCGTATGACGGCATTCCTCGCCACTGCGAAGAATGAGGCCTACGGCTTCGAGTATCTCGAGGCCCTGGTCGCTGGCGCGATCGGTGTCTTCCCGGATGCTGCTTGGGCCCGCAAGACCGTTCCTGAGGACTACCCGTACTTCTACCGCACCACCGACGAGGCGGTATCGATGCTGAAGGACGTGTTGCGCGATCCCGAGACGGCCCGAAACGCCATCAATGACGCTGCCGGCGGCTCTCTGCGCGAGTGGATCCTCGCCAATAACGAGCGTTCCGGTGGTAACGAGGCCATCCGCAAGCAGATCGAGGAGTGGTTCCCCGAGATCGAGGCCTGATCCTTGGTCGAGACATGATTGAGCGCCGTGACGGTCGACCGTCACGGCGCTCAATCATGTCTCGACGTGGGGCATGCCCCACGGGCAGTGTGTCCCGGATGACGGCTGAGGTGGCCGCCGGTATGCTGGCTCGCGGCCCGTACCGTCTATACGTGGCCTGCGACAACGGAAGGATGAAACGTGCTGCGAACCCATGACGCCGGAAGCCTGCGAGCCAGCGACATCGGCAAGGAGGTGACTCTCGCCGGATGGGTTGGGCACCGACGCGACCATGGCGGCGTTGCCTTCATCGATCTTCGCGACGCATCCGGTCTGGCCCAGGTCGTCATCCGTGACGAGATCTTGGAGTCCTCTGGCGCCCATGATCTGCGCAACGAGTACTGCATCAAGGTGACTGGTGTCGTCGAGGCTCGTCCGGAGGGCAATGCCAACCCGAACCTTCCCACCGGCGAAATCGAGGTCGCCATCTCCGAGCTCGAGGTTCTCAACCCCTCGGTCCCGCTGCCCTTCCAGATCGACGAGCACGTCACCGTCGGTGAGGACGCCCGTCTCAAGTACCGCTACCTGGACCTGCGGCGTCCACGTCAGCACGAGGCGCTGGTGCTGCGCTCCAAGGTGACTCACGCCATTCGTGAGGTTCTCGACCGTCATAACTTCTATGACATCGAGACCCCGACCCTGACCCGTTCCACTCCTGAGGGTGCCCGTGACTTCCTGGTGCCGGCCCGCCTTGCCCCCGGGTGCTGGTACGCCCTGCCGCAGAGCCCCCAGCTGTTCAAGCAGCTGCTCATGGTGTCGGGCATGGAGCGCTACTACCAGATCGCACGTTGCTACCGCGACGAGGACTTCCGAGCTGACCGTCAGCCCGAGTTCACCCAGCTCGACGTCGAGATGAGCTTCGTCGACCAGGATGACGTCATCTCCCTGGCGGAGGAGACCATGGCGGCCTGCTGGAAGATCATTGGCGTCGACATGCCGACCCCGTTGCCGCGCATCACCTGGCACGAGGCGATGGACCGTTACGGCTCCGACAAGCCTGATCTTCGTTTCGGCAACGAGATCACCGAGGTCACTGACTTCTTCGCTAACACCCCGTTCCGCGTCTTCCAGGCTCCCTACGTGGGCGCCGTCGTCATGCCTGGTGGAGCCTCGCTACCGCGTCGCCAGTTCGACGCTTGGCAGGAGTGGGCTCGTACCCGAGGCGCCAAGGGCCTGGCCTACATCACCATCTCCGACGAGGGTGTGCCTGGCGGTCCGGTCGCCAAGAACATCTCGGAGGAGGAGAAGGCTGGTATCGCCGAGAAGGTCGGTGCCAGGCCCGGTGACGCCATCTTCTTCGCCGCTGGACCGAAGACCTCCTCCCAGGAGCTGCTCGGTGCGGCCCGTCTGGAGATCGGTCGTCGTTGTGAACTCTTCGATCCCTCCGACTGGGCCTTCTGCTGGGTGGTCGACGCCCCGCTGTTCAAGCCGACCAAGGAGGCCGAGGCCTCTGGCGACGTCGCGGTCGGCGGCGGTGCCTGGACTGCTGTCCACCACGCTTTCACCAGCCCGACCCCTGAGTGCATGGACACCTTCGATACCGATCCGGGTTCGGCCCTCGCCTACGCCTACGACTTCGTCGTCAATGGCAATGAGGTCGGCGGTGGATCCATCCGTATCCATCGTCGTGATGTCCAGGAGCGCGTCTTCAACGTCATGGGCATTGGTCCGGAGGAGGCCCAGGAGAAGTTCGGCTTCCTCCTCGACGCCTTCAAGTTCGGTGCTCCGCCGCATGGTGGCATCGCCTTCGGCCTGGACCGTCTGGTCATGCTGCTCGGCAGCTTCGAGACCATCCGGGACGTCATCGCCTTCCCGAAGACCGGCAACGGCTATGACCCGTTGACGGCCGCTCCGGCTCCCATCACCCCGGCTCAGCGTCGTGAGGCTGGGGTGGACGCCAAGCCGAAGAAGAAGGCCGAGTCCCCCGAGGGGCAGAAGGACGACGCAGAGAAGTCCAAGAAGTGACGATTCCGAGCTGACGACGGGCGGCGACTGATGCGTACGGTCGTCGCCCGTTCCTCATGTCGAGCGTCGTTGGACGTCGGGGTGTCGCAGCGCGGCGATATGGTGCCATGGTGAGTGAGGATCTCTTCGGCAACGTCGGGCCGGCACAGCCCGACGCGACCAGTGGCGGGTCCCTGGACACTCCCAACCCTGACGCGCCACTGGCCGTTCGACTGCGCCCCCGCACGATTGACGAGATCGTCGGTCAGCAACACCTGTTGACCCCCGGGTCGCCGTTGCGTCGGCTGGCTGAGGGCACCGGGGCCATGAGCGTCTTCCTGTGGGGCCCTCCGGGGGTCGGCAAGACGACGATTGCCTCTGTGGTGTCCCACGCCACGAACCGACGATTCGTGGAGATCTCGGCCGTGACCGCCGGAGTCAAGGATGTCCGACGGGAACTCGACACCGCTCGTCGTCAGCTGGCGCTGGGAAAGCCGACCGTCCTCTTCGTCGACGAGGTGCACCGGTTCTCCAAGGCCCAGCAGGACGTGCTCCTGCCCGCAGTCGAGAACCGGACCGTGACCCTCATCGCCGCCACCACGGAGAATCCATCCTTCTCGGTCATCTCCCCGCTGCTGTCCCGATCCCTGCTGCTGACCCTGAAACCCCTCACCGAGGCTGACGTCTCCTCCCTCATCGACCGTGCACTGAGTGATCCGCGCGGTCTGCGCACCGAGTCGGACGGGCTCTACGCCCTTGACGACGATGCCCGAGCCGACCTGTTGCAGCTGGCGGGGGGAGACGCCCGACGAGCCCTGACCTATCTCGAGGAGGCCGCCGCCGGAGCGAGCACGGCTGGAACTGACATCATCACCAGTCAGATCGTCTCGACGGCTGTGGATCGCGCTGCGGTGCGGTACGACCGTGACGGTGATCAGCACTACGACGTCATCAGTGCCTTCATCAAGTCGGTACGTGGTTCGGACGTCGACGCAGCCTTGCACTATCTGGCCCGGATGATCGAGGCGGGGGAGGATCCCCGGTTCATCGGCCGCCGTCTGGTGATCTTGGCCAGCGAGGACATCGGCATGGCCGCCCCGAGCGTGCTGCAAACCTGTGTCGCCGCAGCCCAGGCCGTTCAACTCATCGGTATGCCCGAGGCCCGCCTCAACCTGGCCCAGGCGACCATTGCAGCGGCCACCGCCCCGAAGTCCAACGCGGTCATCACCGCCATCGACGGGGCACTGGCCGACGTCCGCGCCGGTAAGGGAGGAGAGGTGCCTGCCCATTTGCGGGACGCGCACTATTCATCCGCCCACGACCTCGGTCACGGGGTCGGATACCGTTACGCTCACAACTTTCCGCACGGGGTGGCCGAACAGCAGTATCTTCCTGACGACATCGCCTCGACGCGGTATTACCACCCGACCGACCACGGCAATGAGGCTGCCATCTCACAACGTCTGAGCCAGATACGGATGCTGCTCGGACGAGATACCACCGAGGAGAACAAGTCATGACCCTGGGCCAGATCGCCGGACTCATCGCTGCCCTCGCGGCGGTGGTGCTCGTCGCGCTGTGTGCCGTTCCCCTGCTGAAACTTGGTGGCGTCCTGGATGAGGTGCGCAGGACGGTCCGCGACGTGGATGAGTCGACGGTGCCGATCTTGGAAGAACTCAAGGGAACGGTCGTCATCACCAATGGTGAGATCTCGAAGCTTGACCAGGTCATCGAGGACATTCACACCATTTCCGAACACGGCACCGTCGTCACCGGTCAGGCTGCTGAACTCGCTCAAACCTTCACCCAGACGGTCGGGACGCCGATGGTGAAGGCCGCTGCTTTTGGTGAGGGAGTGCGACGCACGATTCGTCGTCCCAGGCGTCGCAATCATCCCTCCCAGGTCGAGACCGAGGCAGCTCCCGCCGAGGTGAGTCATGGTGCGTCAGCGGCTGAGAACCTCGACGACGAGAACTGATCCACAATCGGATCACCCTCGCTCCACGATTCCTCAGCTCGACATTTTCCGAGGCGCGCTGAGATGTGGCCTACCGCGCGTCCGGGTAGGGTTGGGACCCGGTATGTCCTGAAAATTTGTCAGGATTTCCCACAGGCCACAATCAGCGACCACGTCAAGAAGGACCAGG
Source organism: Cutibacterium sp. LaCa_255 (assembly GCF_057458005.1). Classification (NCBI taxonomy): domain Bacteria; kingdom Bacillati; phylum Actinomycetota; class Actinomycetes; order Propionibacteriales; family Propionibacteriaceae; genus Cutibacterium; species Cutibacterium sp. LaCa_255. Next base: position 1,344,959 of record NZ_CP190956.1, read on the forward strand.
CATGAGAACAGCGGAGATCGGACAGCGCTTCGTCGACTTCTTCGAGAACAAGGGTCACGCAGTGGTGCCGAGCGCCTCGCTGTTGTACAACGACCCCACGCTGCTGTTCGTCAATGCCGGCATGGTGCCGTTCAAGCCCTACCTCATGGGCACCGAGCCTTCCCCGTGGAAACGCGCCACCAGCATCCAGAAGTGCGTCCGTACCCTCGATATCGACGAGGTCGGCAAGACCACCCGCCACGGCACCTTCTTCCAGATGCTGGGCAACTTCTCCTTCGGTGACTACTTCAAGAATGAGGCCATCCAGTACGCCTGGGAGCTCGTCGCCAAGCCTGCCGACCAAGGTGGATTCGGCTTTGACCCGGCCAGCATCTGGGTGACGGTCCTCGGCCCGGGATTCCATCCGGACTACCCCGAGGGCGACATCGAGGCGCGCGAGGCCTGGCGAGCCGTCGGGGTGCCCGATGAGCACATCCAGGGCCGTTCCCTTAAGGACAACTACTGGCACATGGGCGTCCCCGGTCCGGGCGGCCCGTGCTCCGAGATCTACATCGACCGTGGTCCGGCTTACGGCCCCGACGGAGGTCCGCAGGCCGATGAGGATCGTTACCTCGAGATCTGGAACCTCGTGTTCGAGACCGAGGATCTGTCCGCGGTTCGCGCCAAGGAAGACTTCGACATCGCCGGCCCGCTGCGCAGCCTCAACATTGACACCGGCGCTGGTCTGGAGCGCATCGCGTACCTGCTCCAGGGCGTCGACAACATGTACGAGATTGACCAGGTCTTCCCCGTCATCGAGAAGGCTTCGGAGATGTCGGGCAGGCGTTATGGCGCCAACCATGACGACGACGTCCGGCTGCGCGTGGTTGCCGACCACGTCCGTTCCGGCCTCATGCTCATGACCGACGGCGTCACCCCCGGCAACGAGGCTCGTGGATATGTGCTTCGTCGTCTGCTGCGTCGCGTCGTCCGTGCCATGCGTCTGCTCGGTGTGGAGGATCCGGTGCTACCTGAGCTGCTGCCGGTCTCCCGTGACCTCATGTCTGCTTCCTTCCCGGACGTCCTCGCTCAGTGGGATCGAGTCATCGGGGCCGCCACTGCCGAGGAGGAGACCTTCCGTCGTACCCTCAGCGCCGGTACCGCGATGCTCGACGCCGCGGTGGCAGACACCAGGGCTGCGGGCTCCAAGACCCTGTCTGGCGATAAGGCCTTCCAGCTGCACGACACCTACGGTTTCCCGATTGACCTCACCCTTGAGATGGCGGCCGAACAGGGCCTGCAGGTTGACCGTGACAAGTTCACCGCCCTGATGGCCGAGCAGCGCGCCCGTGCCAAGGCAGACTCCAAGGCCAAGAAGGGCCTGCTCACCGACCCGGAGGCCTACTCCCAGGTGCGCGCCCTCGGCGAGACTCCCTTCCTCGGCTACACGGATCTGACCGTCGATACCACCGTCACTGGCATTATCGCCAACGGTGCCTCCGTCACGGTTGCCGAGTCCGGATCAGTCGTCGAGGTCGTGCTCGCCGAGACCCCGTTCTACGCCGAGATGGGTGGCCAGGACTCCGACTCCGGCATCATCCGCGCCAATGGCTTCGATCTCGAGGTCCTGGACGTCCAGCGCCCGGTTCCCGGCCTCATCGTCCACAAGGTACGTCTCGACGGAGACCTCGCTGTCGGTGACAAGGTGACCGGGCAGGTCAACCCGACCACCCGTTTTGGAGCTTGCCAGGCCCACACCGCCACCCACGTCATCCACGCAGCCCTGCGCGAGCTGGTCGGGCCGTCGGCCACCCAGGCCGGCTCCTACAACAAGCCCGGCTACCTGCGTTTCGACTTCTCGGCCACCAAGGGACTCTCGGAATCCCTCAAGGAGGAGATCGAGGAGCGCTGCAACGTCGCCATCCACGACGACTTCGAGGTCACCGACACCCAGATGCCTCTTGAGGATGCCAAGGCCATGGGAGCGATGGCCATGTTCGGCGAGAAGTACCCGCCGATCGTGCGCGTCGTCGAACTGGCCGGCCCGTGGTCCCGCGAGTTGTGCGGTGGCACTCACGTCGCCTCCACCGGTCGTATCGGCATGCTGAGCCTGCTGAGCGAACAATCGGTCGGTTCAGGGACTCGCCGCGTCGAGGCGCTGGTCTCCACCGATGCCTTCCGCCACATGGCTGCCGAGCGTGCCCTGGTCAACGAGCTCACCGGCATCCTCAAGGTGCAGCCTGACCAGCTGGCCGACCGCGTCTCCAAGCTCGCTGCCGACCTCAAGGACGCTGAGCACAAGCTGGCCGCCGCCCGCACCCGCGAACTCATGGGGCAGGTTGACGACATCGTCGCCGGTGCCACCCCGGCCGGGTCCTTTGACCTCATCGCGGCCAGGGTGCCTGGTGTTCTTGGCAACGACCTGCGCACCCTGGCCTCCGAGGTCCGGGTCCGCGTCAAGGATCGCCCGGCGGTCGTCACCCTCATCGGAGGTACAGACGACAAGCCCGCCATGATCGTCGCGACGACTGAGTCCGCTCGCGCCGCCGGAGCCAGGGCTGGTGCCCTCATTAAGGCCGGCACGGGGCCGATCGGTGGCCGCGGTGGCGGCAAGGATGACATGGCTCAGGGGGCCGGCAGCGATGCTTCTGGTATCGACGCCGCACTTCGTGCCATCAACGCCGAGTTGGCTGCGCTGTGAACTCCGAGGAGCGCCCCGATACCTCCCTGCGCGGTGTGAGGATCGCTGTCGACTGGGGGAAGGCCCGGATCGGTGTGGCCGCGAGTGACCGTGATGCCATCCTTGCCTTCCCGGTAGAAACGGTGCAGACCGCGAATCGTCCGGTACAGCGCCTGGCCGAGATTGTCGCCGAGTATGAGCCCGTCGAGGTCATCATGGGCCTCCCGGTGGCCCTCGACGGCACCGAGAAGATCGCCGCGCGGGATGTCCGGCAGGCCGGACATCAGCTTGCCGAGGCCATCAGTCCGATTCCGGTGCGCTGGGTCGATGAAAGGATGACGACACGTACGGCCGCTCGTGCTCTCCACGATGCCGGGCGAGACGCGCGCAAACAGCGTGGCGTTATTGATCAGGTGGCTGCGGTGGCCATACTGGAGCACGTGTTGGAGCAAGTCCGGTCGGCCCGATCGGCGACGACGACAGGAGGGACGGATTCGTGAACGGACCGTTCGACGAACAAGATGACCCCAAGGCGGAGTTCTGGTACAAGTTTCGCAGTGCTGTGGCGGTCATCTTGTCCTTGGCGGTTCTCGTTGGTGGGTGCGTCTTCGTCGGTGTCAAGACTTATGACGCCTACATCTCGTACAAGTCGGCCGACGACTACCTCGGAGACGGTGAGAAGGACGTCCTGGTGCGTGTGCCCTCGGGCGCGTCGGTGAGCGAGGTCGGATCGATCCTGCTCGACAACGACGTCATCAAGTCGACGAAGGCCTACAACAAGGCCATTCGCGAGTCGGAGTCTGACGTCACGATCCAGGCCGGCCAGTACAAGCTCAAGACCCACATGAGCGCGGCGAAGGCTGTCTCCATCCTGGGCAACCCGGACAACATCCAGCGCACTCGCGTCACCCTTCCCGAGGGACTGACAACCGAGGAACAGTTCGCCATCATGGCCAAGGGCACCACCATGCCCGTCGACAGTTTCAAGGTCGCGTACAAGCAGACCAAGAAGCTTGGCCTGCCGGTGTGGGCCAAGGACCGTCCGGAGGGTTTCCTCTTCCCCGACACCTACGAGGTGGGTTCCAACCCGACGCCGCTGGAGATTCTGCAGATGCAGGCGAACCAGTTCGTCAAACAGGTGAACACCATGAACTTCATGGGTCAGGCCCAGGCCATCAAGCGCAGTCCCTATGATGCCCTCATCGTCGCCTCCATCCTGGAGAAGGAGGCCAGGAACCCCAAGGACATGAGGATGGTCGCCGGCATCATCTACAACCGTCTCAACCAGGGTATGAAGGTGGAATCGGATGCGACGGTGCTGTACGCCAACCATGCCGACGGAAAGCTGACGACGACCGACGAGCAGCGTGCCAAGGATTCTCCTTACAACACCTACCTGCACAATGGCCTCCCGCCGACTCCCATCAACAATCCTGGTACGGCGTCGATGGAGGCGGCCGTGACCCCGATCAAGAGCGACTACCTGTACTGGGTCGTCACGGATCCCGACAAGGGGACGACGGCCTATGCCAAGACCTTGGCCGATCACGAGAAGAATGTGAAGAAGTTCCAGGCGTGGTGCCAGGACCACAAGGGCAAGTGCTGATCGGGAGGAGTTGACGATGCGGTGCGCGGTCGTTGGTCATCCAGTGGCTCATTCCGTGTCGCCGGCAATCCATCGGGCCGCATATCGGGTTCTCGGACTGGACTGGTCCTACGACGCCATTGACGTCGAGCCCGGTGGACTGCGCACCTTTGTCGATGAGCTAGACGAGTCGTGGCGCGGCTTGTCGGTGACGATGCCCCACAAGGTTGATCTCAGTGAGTTGGGGGAGACCGACGAGACCGTCGAACTGCTCGGAGCGGCGAACACCTGGGTACGTCGTGACGGGAGAACCATCGTCCGTAACACCGACGTGACCGGCGCCGGGGCTGCGCTTCGGTCTCGGGGCGTCACCGGGGTTGAGAAGGTCGTCATGCTCGGGGCGGGGGCGACGGCACGGTCAGTTCTTGCCGCTGCCGTCCAATTGGGGGCAGACGAGGTCATCATCATGTCGCGCTCTCGCGATCGGTCGACCGAGATCCTTGAGCTTGCCAACCGTCTCGGGATCCGCGTCGCCTGGTTGCCCTTCGAGTCCGAGCCGTCGCGTTGTGACCTCATGGTCTCGACGGTTCCGGCCGGGTCTGTCATGGACCGGGCTGAGGACCTCGCTGCCCATGCTGACGCCGTCTTCGACGTCATCTACGACCCGTGGCCGACGCCGCTGACGGTGGCTGGGGAGAACGCCGGCATCACGGTTATCGATGGCCTCGACCTGCTTGCCGGACAGGCCGTCGACCAGATTCGTCTCATGACGGGCCATGACGTTCCCATGGATATCTTGAGGTCCACAGCGCAGAACGCTCTGGCTGAGCGCGCACGCCTTTGAGAGACTGGGCTCCATGTTGCGTTACCTCACTGCCGGGGAGTCCCACGGCGCTGCCCTTGTCGCGACGATGGAGGGCATCCCGGCCCATGTCCGCGTCGGGGCCGACGAGATTTCAGAGGAGTTGCGACGTCGTCGCCTCGGGGTGGGGCGAGGGGCCCGGATGTCCTTCGAAGCCGATGAGTTGGAGCTGATCGCGGGACTCCGTCACGGGGAGACCCTCGGCGATCCCATCGCGATCCGGATCGGTAACTCCGAATGGGATAAGTGGCGTACCGTCATGGCCCCCGGACCGGTATCCCCCGAGGAGCTGGCCGGTCAGGCTCGTGGAGCTGCTCTGACCCGTCCCCGTCCGGGACACGCTGACCTCGCGGGTATGCAGAAGTACGACTTTGATGAGGCCCGGCCGATCCTGGAACGCGCATCGGCCCGTGAAACCGCTGCGCGAGTGGCCCTGGGAGCAATTGCCAAGGCCTTCCTCAAACAGGCCCTCGACGTCGATGTGTTGTCCCATGTCGTGTCCCTCGGGCCTATCGAGTGTCCTGAGGATGTGCGGCCGGAACCGGCGGATCTGGCCCGTATTGACGCTGATCCGGTGCGTTGTACTGACCCGGCCACGAGCGAGCGGATGGTTGCTGAGGTGGAGGCGTGCCGCAAGGAGGGCGACACCATGGGTGGTGTCGTCGAGGTGTTGGCATATGGCCTGCCTGCCGGGTTGGGATCCCACAGCCAGGGGGACCGACGACTCGATGCGCGTCTCGCCGGAGCACTCATGGGGATCCAGGCCATCAAGGGCGTCGAACTGGGGGACGGCTTTGAGCTGGCCCGTCGTCGCGGCTCTCAGGCCCATGACTGGATGGAGCCGACCGAGGCGGGTATCCACCGCATGAGTGATCGTGCGGGCGGTACCGAGGGCGGCATGTCCACCGGCCAGGTGTTGCGGGTGAGGGCGGCCATGAAGCCCATCGCAACTGTTCCCCGCGCCCTGCCGACGATCGACACCACCACGGGTGAGGCCGCCACGGCCCATCATCAGCGTTCCGACGTCTGCGCGGTCCCGGCGGCAGGTGTCGTGGCCGAGGCCATGGTTGCCCTGGTGCTGGCCGAGTGCGCCCTGGACAAGTTCGGCGGAGACTCGGTGGCCGAGACCCGCCGTAACGCTCAGGCCTACCTGGGTCGCCTGGCCGAACGCGGTCTGGTGGTGGCCCCGTGAGTGTCATCGTCCTCATCGGTGCTCCAGGGTCCGGCAAGTCGACGGTGGGGCCGCTCTTGGCTGAGCGCCTGGAGGAGGAGTTCGTCGACGTCGATGCTCTCATCGAGCAGGTCGAGGGGCGCGACATCCCGGAGATCTTCCTCGTCGAGGGAGAGCCGTACTTCCGCCAGGTGGAGAGGCGGGAGACCCTCGCTGCGATCGAACGCGGCGGGGTGGTTTCCCTCGGTGGGGGAGCGCCGGTCGACATCGAGGTCGGTAAGGCCTTGGACCAGGTGTGCGTCGTCTGGCTGGACGTCTCGGCTCGTACCGCGGCTGACCGGGTGGGGCTGAAGGACACCGGCCGACCACTGTTGGGAGGCCAAGTGCACTCGCAATTGGTGCGGCTCATGACGGATAGGCGAGCGGTGTACGAGCGCCCGGCAACTATCCGAGTGGCCACCGACAAACTGACCCCTGACCAGGTCGTCGAGGCGATCATGAGTGAGCTGGCCGACCTGGAGGGGAAGTCATGAGCCGTGTCGAGGTACCAACGGCGCAGCCCTACCAGGTGCGGATTGGCCCCGGCGCGGTGACGGAACTGCCCACTCTGGTGGCAGGACGCAGGGTCGCCGTGGTGTGTCCCCAGCCACTCGTGGACCGCGTCGGGCGACTTGGAATTCACGATCCGGTCGTCATCGAGGTGCCGGACGCCGAGGCCGCCAAGTCACCTGATGTGCTGGCCCGCGGTTGGCAGGGCCTTGCCGAGGCTGGCATGACTCGCGGCGACGTCATCGTCGGTCTCGGTGGGGGAGCCGCCACGGATCTCGCCGGGTTCCTGGCGGCGACCTGGATGCGTGGGGTCGACGTCATTCAGGTCCCGACGACGGTGCTTGCCATGGCCGACGCCGCGATCGGCGGCAAGACTGGTATCAACATCCCGGCCGGAAAGAACCTTGTCGGGGCCTTCCACGAGCCGAAAGCGGTGCTGTGCGACACCGACCTGTTGACGACCCTGAATGCCCGTGAGGTGCGATCGGGCATGGCGGAGATCGTCAAGTGTGGGTTCATCGATGACCCGGTGATCCTGGATCTTGTTGAGGGACAGGACGTTCTAGACGTCACCTCGAAGGCCTTCGTTGAGGTGCTGACCAGAGCAGTCACTGTCAAAGCGGCCGTTGTCAGTGGAGATCTGCATGAACGGACGTCATCGAGTGGCCACGTTGGCCGCGAGAGATTGAATTATGGGCACACCCTGGCTCACGCCGTCGAGGCCCACACGCACTTCACCTGGCGCCACGGTGAAGCGGACGCCGTTGGGATGGTCTTCGCTGCTGAGTTGTCTCGGCGGTACCTGGGACTGTCTGACGAGGTGGTGTCTCGTACCCGGGCCATCCTGCTGGGAATCGGACTGCCCATCACCTTCGACGAGGTCGAGTGGGCGGATCTGCGCGGGACAATGGACCTCGACAAGAAGACCCGGTTCGATCCTGAGACCGGTCGGCGGGTCCTGAGGCTCGTCGGCATCAGCAAGCCCGGCGACGTCGCGATGATCGTCGATCCCGACGAGGACGTGCTGGTCGAGTGCTACCGGAGCCTGCAGCCTGCCTGACATCGACAGTTGCTGCCGGGCCCCGGCCCACGGCTGTTGAGGTTGTCCTCACATCACGAGCCTGCGCGCTCTCATGTGGAGATCCCGGTTGTGAGAGTCGAGGCAACGCCCAACGATTCCCTTGGTCCGTGCTGTGAATGGGCCTTTACCAGGACTCTCTGGGTTGTCGCTCGGTACCGCCCACACCTACTATCTTCATATGCGCGAAGATATGAAGACATGCACATTTGGTGTCGACAGCGACTATGTCGACCTTGCAGCGGAGGTGTTCGCCTTGCTCGCCGACCCAACTCGCATCCGCATCATCCTCTCCCTTCGGGATGGAGAGATGTCCGTGAAGGACCTGGCCGATGTCGTGGGCAAACGCCCTACTGCTGTTTCCCAGCATCTGGCGAAATTGCGCATGGGTCGTATGGTCTCGGCCCGCCGCGACGGCACCACGATGTACTACAGCCTCACCGACGAGCATGCTCGCAATCTCGTGTCGCAGGCTGTCTTCCAGGCTGAGCACGAGGTTGATGTGATCCCGAGCCATCACATGGTTGAGATGACTCGGGCACGATCATGTCCTGCCCGCCAGTCGAGCAAGGCCTGAGTCCTTTGTTCCCGGGCTTTGCCCATCGAAGCCCGTTTCACGTTTCACGCCCACCAAGGCGCCTTTCCAGCGCGTGCACCTGCGCTGAGCACACTCACGTTCAGGAGATCACATGCCCACGTGGCGCGAACACATTGACATCAACCTCGCCTGGCGCGTCGCTCTCTGTGCCGTTGCGGCGGTCGTCGTCGGGCTGGGGCTCACGTGGCCGGGCCATCGTTTTCCTGCGGTTGGCATCATCTGCCTCATCATCGGTTGCTGGCCCTTCCTCGCTGAGGCCTTCGACGACCTGCGTCATGCCCATATGAGTATGGAGCTGTCGATGCTGCTCGCCATCGCTGCTGCCGCAGCCATCGGTGAATGGGTCACCGCACTCATGATCACCACATTCGTCCTCGTTGCCGAGATTCTCGAGGACTTGTCCATGGAACGTGGCCGTGACGCACTCACCGACCTCATGGCTTTCCTTCCCGACTCGGTCCGGGTGCGATGCAACGAGGGGATCATCGAGACGACGTTGGCCGGTGTGACCTCGGGGGACCTCGTCGTCATCTCCCCGGGAGACCGCATCGCCGTGGATGGACTCGTCGAAACTGGTGCATCCGAGGTGGACCAGTCCCGGATCACTGGAGAGCCGATGCCGGTGGCAGTACGGGGAGGGGATCGTGTCCTGGCAGGTTCGGTCAATCACGGAGGCGCCCTCGAGGTGCGGGTCGAGCACGTTGGTGCCAACTCCAGTTATGGCCAGATCGTCGAGGCTGTGCGCTCCGACCAGGACAGCCCAACCCCGGTTCAGCGGCTCAGCGATCGCGTTGCCACCTGGATCGTCGCAGCAGCCTTCCTCGCTGCAGTCATCACCTGGTTCGCGACCCATGACCTGCGAGCCACCATCTCGGTCATCGTCGTCGCCGGTGCATGTGGTGTTGCAGCTGGTACGCCACTGGCGATCCTGGCTGGCATGGCCCGGGTTGCCAGACGCGGAGCCTTCGTGAAAGGCGGCGTGCACCTGGAGCAACTAGGTCAGGTCGACACGGTGGTGATCGACAAGACCGGCACGATCACTGCTGGACAACCGACGGTTTCGGGGGTCGACCCGGCTGCGGGCTGGGCGGACGAGGATGTCCTCTCCCTGGCCGCATCCGTCGAGCAGTTCAGCGAACACCCGGTTGGCCGTGCCATCTGCGCGGCCGGTGACGTGACGGTCTCGATGGCCGAGGACTTCCGCTATGAGCCTGGACATGGTGTCTCAGGCGTCGTCGGCGGCCGCCGCGTCGAGGTCAGCAGACGCGTCCCGGCCGGGTTCTCCACAGACGCCATCGCTAGGTCATACGTGTGGGTGGACGACGAATGGATTGGCGCAATCCAGTTCGTTGATGAGATTCGTGAGACGTCCGCAGCAGCAATTGAGGAGTTGCATCGCATGGGGCTTCAGGTCGTCATGTTGTCGGGAGATGCGGAGGCAACAGCCAGACAAGTGGGCGATCAGGTCGGTGTTGACGAGGTCCGTGCTGGATTGCGTCCGATTGAAAAGGCCGATGTCATTTCGGAACTCATGGCATCGGAACGCAAGGTGGTCATGGTTGGTGATGGCGTCAACGACGCTCCCGCTCTTTCGGCAGCCACCGTTGGGGTGGGCATGGGCGCCGGTACCGAGATAGCTAGACGATCTGCCGACGTCGTCCTCATCTCCTCGGACCTTGCCGACCTCGTCGGCGCCGTCAGAACGGCTCGACGGGTGCGAGGCATCATCTGGTTCAACGTCGTCGGGACCCTGGCCGTGGATGCCCTCGGCATGGTCCTGGCCGCGACCGGAGCTCTCGGACCTCTCGGAGCGGCGCTGGTTCACGTCGGTAGTGAGACGGCCTTCATCCTCAACTCGGCACGGCTCATTCCCACGGGGTTCAACTCAGGTGAACGACGGCACCCAGAGTCACGTATCAGCCCCGTCGTCAGGGGCGCCGCCATCCACCCCCGGCGGGACAGCCTCCCTCAGTCTCCAACGGTGTCTCGGGCTCGACGTACCAACCGAGGATCGGGCTGGCCGACGACATCTTCGTCTTTGCCTTCGTAATCGTATTGGGACAGGAAATACCTCATGGCGTTGAGACGCGCGCGTTTCTTGTCATTGGACTTGACGCAAATCCACGGGGCAGCATCGGTGTCAGTCGCGGCGAACATCTCTTCCTTGGCGCGGGTGTAATCGTCCCAACGTCCCAAGGATTCCAAGTCCATCGGGGAGAGCTTCCAGCGGCGAACCGGATCGAGCTGACGAATTGCGAACCGAGTGCGCTGTTCCTGACGGGTTACCGAGAACCAGAATTTGGTGACGTGGATTCCCGACTCAATCATCATCTCCTCGAGTTTTGGGGCCTGGTGCAGGAAAATTCGATGCTCTTCGTCGGTACAGAATCCCATTACCCGTTCGACGCCGCCACGGTTGTACCAAGATCGGTCAAAGAGGACTATCTCGCCGGCAGTGGGAAAGTGCTGGATGTAACGCTGGAAGTTCCACTGACCGAGCTCGCGGTCCGAAGGCTTGTCGAGGGCGACGGTACGGCATCGACGGGGATTGAGATGCTCACTGAACCTCTTGATCGCGCCACCCTTCCCGGCTGCGTCGCGTCCCTCAAAGACGATGACGTGACGGTCGCCGGTGTCGTCAATGGAGTATTGGAGCTTGAGAAGCTCGATTTGCAGCAACCTTTTCTGAGTTTCGTACTCGCGCCTGTCCATGAGATTCGGATAGGGATAATCCTCATGCCAGGTCTCCACGGCGGAACCGTCTGGAGCGATGAGTTCGGGATCGTCTCCGTGCTCATCGGAATCGACGACATATCCGGCATCAGCGACCAGGTCAATGAATTCGCGCAGCGAGTGCTGGTCGGAATCCGTGGCGGGATCAAAGTGGGCGCGCAGCCCGGTGGAGTCAAGGTCGTGCATGATGTCAACGTTACTGAAGAGGTGTGCGGCCAAGGCCTCAATGACATGAACGGGACATGACGGGACCATGTCGTGGGGGCGGCGAGTGGTCCGCACCTGCCTGTCATGGGTCTGCCTTCCACCGGCATAGGGGGTTGAAGCCCTGCGTCCGCTAGACTTGCCCAGGGTGTCGGCTGGCGTGCCGCATCCTGATCCGTGATCGACGCAATTCATCTCGAAAGGGACCGACCTGTGGTTATCTCCACCAATGACATCAAGAACGGCACCGTTCTCAACCTCGACGGCCAGCTGTGGACGGTCATCTGGTTCCAGCACCACAAGCCGGGTAAGGGCAACACCGTCGTTCGGACCAAGCTGAAGCACGTGCTGAGTGGCAAGGTTGTGGACAAGACCTTCAACTCTGACGTCAAGATCGAGTCGGCCGAGGTTGATCGTCGCGACATGCAGTACCTGTACCAAGATGGCGACGTTTACGTCTTCATGGACGAGACCACCTACGACCAGCTGCCAATTCCTTCTGAGGTCGTCGGCGACGCCAAGGACTTCATGCTCGAGAACCAGACCGCCACCGTCGCCCTGCACGAGGGCAACCCGCTGTACATTGACCTGCCTGCCTCGGTCGAGCTCGAGATCACCTACACCGAGCCTGGCCTGCAGGGTGATCGTTCCACCGGCGGCACCAAGCCCGCCACCCTTGAGACCGGTCGCGAGATTCAGGTTCCGCTCTTCATCACCACCGGTGAGAAGATCAAGGTCGACACCCGCTCCGGCGACTACCTCGGTCGTATTTCCGAGAAGTGAGTACGAACATCACTCCGACGCCTGACGACGAGGGCCCCATCGAGAGGATCGGGGATCTCGAAGTCAAGCGCATCAGCGGAGACATCCAGAAGCACGCTGACCTCTCGACGCGGTCCAAGGCTCGCAAACAGGCCCTCGACATTCTGTTCGAGGCTGACCTCATGGGTACCGACACCCTCGAGGTCTTGGCCGCCCGCCCGGGCGTCTTCACCAACCCGGTACGCCCGTTCGCGGCTGATCTGGTTCGCGGGGTGGCTGCCTCTCAGGCTGGCCTGGACTCAGTCCTCACCGATTGTCTGTCCGAGGGCTGGACGTTGGATCGGATGCCGCGCGTCGATCGTGTCCTCGCCCGCCTGGCCACCTTCGAGATTCTGCACACGGATACGCCGGACCCGGCCGTCATCTCTGAGGCCATTGAGCTGAGTGAGGAGTTCTCGACCGATGACTCGGCGCCATTCCTCAACGGTTTGCTGAACGCCGTCGTTGCTCATGGCCCTGCTCGGGTGGAGGACGTGTCCTCTGCGGACGTTGTCTCCCCGGAGGCTGCTGGTGACGGCGAGAACGCGGCCGAAAAATCAGTGGTGGAGGAGTCCGCTGACGGGGCAGATCTGGAATCGGAAGAACATCCGACATCCAACGATCACGAATTGGACACAGATCCCCACGAATCGTCCCCAGGCTCCGACTAAGCAGACTAGTGTACCGAAGGTCTCCACCAGGGTTCTGGTGGAGACCTTCCGCACTGTTCGGAATGGCTGCACACTTGATCGGAGGGGCTCGTGTCCATACCCACTCTTTCACCGGAACAGCTTTCGGCTGCTCGTGAAGCAGCGACACGGGCCAGGCGAGTCCGAGCTGAGTTCAAGGCGAGGGTTCGCGCCGGGGACCTGTCGTTGTCCGAGGCCTTGGACGAGGCTGCCGAGGATGATGTACTCGCCCACGTCAAGGTTGTTGACCTGCTGAAGGCCCTTCCTCGCGTGGGGGAGAAGCGCGCTGCCGAGATCATGGAGCGTCTCGATATCGCCCCGAATCGCCGCATTCGTGGCCTGGGCAGACATCAGATCGCCGGCCTGCGTGCCGAGTTCGACCGTTGTTGAGGTTCTTCACCCCTGCGCGACGTCGTCGCCATTGACCACTAGGGTGTTGCCATGAGCAGCGACCCCGTCATCCCACAGGCCCGTGGTCTTCGACACGACCATCCCGTCACGGTGGCCGTCGTCTCAGGGCCAACAGCCGTCGGCAAGGGAACCGTAGTCGGCGCGTTGTTGCGTCGTCACCCCGAGATCGTCGTCTCGAGGTCGGTGACGACCCGTCCACCTCGCCCCACTGAGCGCGACGGCATCGATTACGACTTCGTCACCCCGGCGCAGTTCGACGAGCTTGTCGACGGTGACGGGCTGCTGGAGTGGGCCGTCGTCCACAACAGCCACCGGTATGGCACCCCACGCGAACCCGTTGAGAAGGCGGTTGCGGACGATCGCACCGTCATCCTTGAAATCGATCTTCAGGGTGCCCGCCAGGTGCGCGAGACATATCCGCAGGCCACGCAGATCTTTCTCGCCCCGCCATCGTGGGACGAGCTCGTCCACCGTTTGATCGGTAGGGGGACGGAGACCCACGAACAGCGGGAGCGCCGGTTGCAGACGGCTCGTGTGGAGCTGGCGAACGCCAATGAGTTCGACGCCGTGGTCGTCAACGACACCGTGGACCATGCCGTTGCTTCTCTGGTAGAGTTGCTGGGTCTATGACCATACTGGGAGGACATTCCTTGACCGAGACCACGCCTGAAGGCATCGTCAACCCGCCCATCGACCAGCTCCTCGAGCACGTCGACTCGAAGTACCGCCTCGTTCTCTTCGCCGCGAAGCGCGCCCGTCAGATCAATGCGTATTACTCGCAGCTGGCGGAGGGCCTGCTGGAGAACGTCGGCCCGCTCGTGGAGACCACCAACCAGGAGAAGCCGCTGTCCATCGCCATGCGTGAGATCCAGGCCGGTGTCGTTGAGGCCCATGAGATGGACGCCGAGGAGATCGCTGCTCAGGCCGCTGCGGCCCAGGAGGCCCCGGCCATCGAGCTCGACGATCCCTTCGCCGACCTCGCTGATCCGAACGCCTGATTTGAGTCTGGCGTGAGTGTCGTCGTCCTCGGTGTCGGAGGAGGAATCGCCGCCTACAAGGCGTGTCTGCTCTCGCGGCTCCTCTCCGAAGCCGGTCATGAGGTCCACGTCGTCCCCACCAGGACTGCCCTCGAATTTGTCGGTCGTCCCACGTGGGAGGCGCTGAGTGGACATCCGGTCCACACCGAGGTCTTTGACGACGTTCCCGGCGTCGAGCACATTCGGTTGGCCGAGCGTGCCGACGTGGTCGTCGTTGCTCCGGCGACCGCCGATCTCATGGCGCGTATCGCTGGTGGTCACGCCGACGACCTCCTGACGACGACGATTCTCGCCACGTCCGCGCCGGTTCTGCTGGCTCCTGCCATGCACACCGGGATGTGGCAGAATCCAGCCACCGTCGACAATGTCGCGACCCTTCGTCGTCATGGCATCGTCGTCAAGGATCCTGCATCCGGGCGCCTCACCGGTCGGGACTCCGGTCCTGGGCGACTACCTGATCCGGATGAGATCGCCGAATTCGTTGAGCTGTTGCTGGCCTGTCCGGATGCCGCTTACGCAATGTGTCGCCGGGACCTTGCAGGGAAACGCGTCGTCATCTCGCTGGGTGGCACCCGCGAGGCCATCGACCCAGTGCGTTACCTCGGAAACTCCTCATCCGGACGGATGGGGAAGGCGATCGCTCAAGTGGCAGCTGCTCGAGGTGCGGACGTTCACGTCGTTGCAGCTCACGTCGATGTCGCCATACCGTCCTGTGTCGAGGTGACGCGGATCGACAGCACTGAAGACCTTGCCGAGGCCATGGACGATCTGGCACCTCACGCCGATGTCGTCATTCAGGCCGTTGCTGCCGCCGATTTCGCACCGGTGGTCGCCGACACCAAGATCAAGAAACACGAGGGGGACTCCGCTGTCGGCGCGACGACGTCCCTCGAACTCCACCAGACTCCCGACGTCCTGGCCCGGATCTGTGCCCAATCGGTACCGCATCGGGTCGTCGTCGGGTTTGCCGCCGAGACGGCACCTGACCGTGCCCAGCTCCTTGAGCTGGCGCAGGCCAAACTCGCCCGCAAGGGATGCGACCTATTGGTCGTCAACGACGTGAGCGAGGGGAAGGTGTTCGGCAAGGTCGGCACCGACGTCACCGTGGTCCACCAGCAGGGGCCCGGTCGACGCGTCACCGGATCGAAGTCGCAGGCTGCAGTAGCGGTCCTCGACGAGGTCCACACGCTGCTGGCCACTCAGTAACACGATGCGCGGCTTGTGGCCGCGCGGACAGGAAACCATCATGCCCACCACTCGTCTGTTCACATCCGAATCGGTGACGGAAGGCCATCCCGACAAGATTGCTGACGCGATCTCTGATGCCGTCCTCGATGCTCTCCTTGCCGAGGATCCCCATTCCCACGCAGCCGTGGAAACGGTCGTGACGACTGGTCAGGTGATGGTCTGCGGCGAGGTCACCACTGAGGCCTACGTCGACATCGCGGGTATTGCTCGTTCCCGCATCCTTGAGATCGGCTATGACTCCTCGGCCAAGGGCTTCGACGGTGCTTCCTGTGGCGTCTCGGTCGCGATTGATGCCCAGAGCCCCGACATTGCCCAGGGCGTGACCTCAGCCTACGAAACTCGGCATGGTTCCACTGACCTTATCGACGCTCAGGGCGCTGGCGACCAGGGCCTGATGTTCGGATATGCCTGCACCGAGACCCCGTCCCTCATGCCACTTCCGATCGACATGGCCCACGCCCTGTCCCTGCAACTCACCAAGGTCCGCAAGGAGGGCGCGCTGGACTACCTGTGCCCCGACGGCAAGACCCAGGTGACGATCCGTTACGACGAGAACGACAAGCCGGTAGCGGTGGACACCGTCGTCGTCTCCAGCCAGCATCGCGACGGGGTAGACATCGACGCGACGATGACCCCTGATCTGCGTCACCTGGTCATCGACCCGGTGCTGGAGCGCTACGACCTTGATCACAAGGACATGAGGGTGCTCGTCAACCCGACCGGCAAGTTCGTCATCGGTGGCCCCATGGGCGACGCCGGTCTGACCGGTCGCAAGATCATCGTCGAC
The DNA here is from genome assembly GCF_057458005.1 of Cutibacterium sp. LaCa_255. Lineage (NCBI taxonomy): Bacteria > Bacillati > Actinomycetota > Actinomycetes > Propionibacteriales > Propionibacteriaceae > Cutibacterium > Cutibacterium sp. LaCa_255. Next base: position 1,361,371 of record NZ_CP190956.1, read on the forward strand.
ACCTATGGCGGCATGGCCCGTCACGGTGGCGGTGCCTTCTCCGGCAAGGACCCCTCCAAGGTCGACCGTTCCGCTGCCTACGCCATGCGCTGGGTGGCCAAGAACGTCGTCGCCGCAGGTCTGGCCGACCGCTGCGAGTGCCAGGTGGCTTACGCCATCGGTGCCGCGCGTCCAGTGGGATTCCGCATCGACACCTTCGGGACCAACCATGTTCCCGAGATCGAGATCGAGCGCGCAGTCACCGAGGTCTTCGACCTTCGTCCCGGGGCGATCATTAAGAACCTCGACCTGCTTCGTCCGATTTACTCCCAGCTCGTCGCCGGAGGACACTTCGGACGCGAGCTCCCCGGCATCACCTGGGAGGTGACGGACCGTGCCGAGGCCTTGGCCGCGGCCGCCCGTCTCTGAGAGAACACCACCTGTCGCGATGCCGTCGGTGGTGGGCCGTAGCATCTGACCCATGACCGAACCGCTGCTCGAGACGACCACATGGATTGCCCATGTGGTCGTCTCCTCTGGTTTGGCGCACCTAGACCGTCCCTTCGACTACCTCATCCCTGATGACCTCGTCGGTCGGATTCAGGTGGGTGCGCGGGTCAGGGTGAAACTCGCCGGACGGCTGTGTGACGGCGTCGTGATGGTGGTCGACCACGAACAGGAACCAGGGGTCAAGCTTTCCCCGGTCGTGAAGTTGATCTCAGAACAGGTCGTGTCGACCCCGAACCAGCTCAGGCTGGCTCGTAAGGTTGCCGATCACTGGGCTGGCACTCTCGACGAGGTGCTCAGGTGGGCCATTCCGACCCGTCACGCGACGACAGAGGCTGCTGACCCGCCGCCGTGGCCAGTCCCGTCCGCGACGATGCCGTCAGGCACCTTGCGGGCTCTCACGGATGGACGTCATTTCCTCGACTTGGTGGCAGCCGGCGAGCGTCCCCGAGCTCATTGGCGGGTCACTCCGGTATGCGGTCCGGGAGATGACGAAGGTCTGGGGGACTGGGGCAATGGCCTGTTGCAGGCCGTCTCCGCAGCTCTTGCCTCCGGGCGTAGTGCCATTGTCTGCTGTCCGACCGTCGAGGATGTCACCGCCCTCCATTCCAGGTTCGAAGCCGTCCTGGGGGCGGGGACGGTGGCCGTCCTCCACGCTGATCAACCGGCGTCGACGAGATGGCGTCATTATCTGGCCGTCATTCGTGGCACGGCCAAGGTCGTCATCGGCACCAGGTCAGCTGTCATGGCCCCCGTCGAGAACCTCGGACTGGTCGCAGTGTGGGACGAGGGCTCTGACCTCCATGACGAACCGCGAGCTCCCTACCCGAACACCCGAGATGTCGCCGCCCTACGAGCCCAGGTCGATCACGGCGCCCTGCTGTTGGCGAGCTATTCCTGCTCGGTTCGCAGTGCGTCCTGGCTGAGGTCAGGCTGGCTCGTGGGCATTGGGGCAGACCGTCAGACGATGAGATCTGTCTGTGCTCCGGTGCGCGTCCCAGGGGATTCCGACTTCGCTCTGGAACGAGATCCGTTGGCCCGATCCGTGCGGTTGCCCGATCTGGCCATGACGACGATCCGTGAGGGGTTGCTGCGTGGACCGGTCCTGGTGTCGGTGCCTCGAGTTGGGGATCTGGTCTCACCATCCTGCTCGGTGTGTCGGACACCCGTGAGATGCCCTTCCTGCGGCGGCCCGGTGACAGGACGGCGTACTGACACGGGAGTTGACCTTCACTGCACTTGGTGCGGCACCCATCTACCTCGGTGGCGTTGCCCCGAGTGCGGTTCCACCGACGTCAGGTCCGGAATCGTCGGAGCGACGACGACGGCCGGCGAACTGGGCCGCGCCTTCCCGGACGTGCCCGTCGTCGACTCCTCGGGAAACCACGTGCGAGACAGCGTCGACCCAGCTCCCAGACTCGTCGTCGCCACGCCGGGGGCTGAACCAGCGCCGGAATCGGGATACGCCTGCGCCGTCATCCTCGATGCGCTGTCCTCCCTGTCTCGACCGGGGCTGGCTGCGGTGGAGCAGACCGTTGATCGCTGGATGGCGATCATGGCCCTCGTCAGATCAGTTCGCGATGGCGGGCGGGTGGTCGTCGTCGGCCCATCGGAGGATGCTGCCTTGCAGGCCATGGTTCGCAACGATCCCATCGGTTGGGCGGCCCGTGAGCTCGAAGACCGACGAGAGGCTCGGTTCCCACCCGCGGTTCCCTGTGGGATCGTCGACGGGGAACCGCAAGCGGTCGCCCTGGCAACCGAGCGACTGAACGCGGACATGGGGGACAAGCTGGAAGTACTGGGCCCGGCCCCTCAACAGCGGCGAGCTGGAGAGAGTGAGCGTGACCGGATCATCGTGCGTCCGGTGGGACAACTCTCCGTCGGGGAGTTGTCCTCAACTCTGTTCCACCTGCGTTCCAAACACACCATGAACCATGAGCAGGGCACTCTGCGCGTCGTCATCGATCCTGCGCATCTCTTGTGAAGCCGGCAGGCGTTGCCCGGCCGATAGGCTGGAAGGGTGAAATTACTTTTCGCTGGCACCCCGGACGTAGCCGTCCCCACCCTGACGGCCCTTGTTGACGACCCACATCATGAGGTCGTTGCCGTCCTGACCCGGCCTGACGCCGCAGTAGGGCGTCACCGCACACCCCGTCCCTGCCCCGTCGCCAAGGCCGCCGAGGATCTTGGCATTCGCGTCATCAAGGCAACCAGCGTGAAGTCCGGCGAGGGACACGACGCCGTCGCGGCCCTCGACATTGATGCCGCAGTCGTTGTCGCTTATGGCGGTCTCATCCCCACTGATCTCCTGGCTGCGCCGGAACATGGTTGGATCAATCTGCACTTCTCCCTGTTGCCCCGTTGGAGGGGAGCTGCCCCGGTGCAGCGGGCCATCATGGCTGGGGACGAGGAGACGGGTGCCTGCGTCTTCCAACTCGTCAAGGACCTCGACGCCGGACCGGTGTATCGCTCCATGACAGTGCCGATTGGCGAGACGACCACAGCTGGTGAGCTCCTTGACGAACTGGCCCAGACCGCGACCCCGCTGGTGACTCAGACACTCGAGGACATCGATTCCGGGATCGAGCCGACGCCTCAGTCGTCTGAAGGGGTGACGACCGCCCCACAGATACACCCAGGTGACGTCCGCATTGATCTGACGGCTCCTGCCGAGGAGATCGACCATCTGGTCCGTGGCACGTCCCCGACCCCGGGAGCATGGGCTGAACTCGATGACAAGCGCTTCAAAGTGTTGCGCACCTGCCACCTTGGCCCCGACGCCACGGTCCCGGACACCGTGACGACGGCTCAACCGGGCCAGCTCGTCGCCACCCGCAAACAGCTCTTCCTCGGGACTGGTTCTCGGCCCCTCGAACTGCTGCAGGTCCAGGCTTTCGGGAAGAAGGCCATGAACGGAGCTGACTGGGCGCGAGGCGCAGGGATTGACGCCGGAACCAGGCTGCGATGAATCAGCGTCCCCACCAGAAACGCCGCAAGACGGATCCAGCACGACGGCTGGCATACACCGCACTGTTGGCCGTCGAAACCCATGGTGCCTATGCCAACCTTGCCCTGGCCGACCAATTGCGTGCCACCGGGATGACCGGACGTGACGCGGCGTTCGCGACCGAGCTCGTCGACGGCACCTCCCGCGGATCGGGTACCTGGGATCGCATCATTGAGGCGGCATCAGGGCGAAACCCTGCCAAACTCCAGCCCGGAGTGCGCGTCGTCCTACGGATGGCGGCACACCAGATCCTTGCCATGAGGGTGCCCACCCGGGCTGCTGTGGCTACTTCGGTGGATTTGTCCCGTCAAGTCATCGGAGAACGAGTAACAGGTCTTGTCAACGCTGTATCCCGGCGCATCAGCACCCACAGCCTCGAGGAATGGGCCAGTGAGATCGGTGGACGCGAGGGCGTCGACGTCATGGCCCTGCGAACCCTGCACCCGACCTGGATCGTCAAGGCCTTCCAGGATCGTCTTGGAACTGACGAGGTGGAGGCCGCTCTGCTGGCGGACAACGAGCCGCCGGTCCCGACCCTGGTCGTCCGCCCTGGCCTCGCTGAGCGCGACGAAATTGAGTCTGGGACCCCAACTCGGTATTCCCCATGGGGTGTCGTGCGTCCAGGAAACCCGTCCGATGTCACTGCGGTGCGTGAGGGGAGGGTCGGCGTACAAGATGAGGGCTCTCAATTGGTGATCCTGGCCTTGCTTCATGCAGCCGAGGCGAATGGCAATTTTGGTCAATGGCTGGATCTCTGTGCCGGACCGGGTGGCAAATCCGCGCTCCTGGCCGGACTCGCGAACCAGCACAACACCAATCTGACCGCGGTGGAACTGCATGAACATCGTGCTGATCTCGTGGCGAAGGCCCTCAAGACCATCCCGGGCAACCATCGCGTCATGACTGCCGACGGCATGTGCCCGCCACTTCCAGCTCGGTCTTTTGACTCCGTCCTTGCTGATGTGCCGTGTTCGGGTCTGGGATCCCTGCGCAGACGTCCAGAAGCGCGCTGGCGTCGTACTCCTGCTGACGTCGAGGAGTTGACGCACCTGCAGCGTCGACTTCTTACCTCGGCGGTCAATCTCAGCCGACCAGGTGGGATCGTCGGATACGTCACGTGCTCACCGCACCGAGCCGAAACCATCGACATCATTGAGTATGCTCGCGCGTCCCTGCCAGTTGACGTCCTCGACACTCCTGCCATGCTCCCGGGCATTCCTGGTATCGCTGCGTCCGGAAACTCAAACGCCATCCAACTGTGGCCACATCGTCACGGCACCGATGCCATGTTTTGCGCATTGTTCCGCATACACGATGAGTGAGGAATGCGATCATCAGGCATATGTGTGGCTGAAGGATGTCAACGACATCCCAAGATGCAAAAACAGTCCAATCCACGCTGACGTCGGCACTTGACGCACTGGATATTTCCGGAAGCGGGGCCGAGGGGTGTGGTTGCCCCGGGTCGGTGGGCAACCACACCGTAGGTCAGAACGTGCTACATGTGACATGGGTCGGCAGCAGTCTTGGTGCGCGTGGTGCTCGACACGGTGTGGAGGACGAAAGTTAGCTCTCGTCATCCTGCGAGGTTCCTTGGTATACATGCAGGTAGCTTTTTGGGGGATATCCCGGCTTTTCCATTCTCAGCACTCGGTCTCGTCTGCGATCGTGATGTGGTCCGAGGTCGCGGACACGTCGCTCTAACGAGGAGAACCTCATGAGGATCAAATTGATCGCCGCCCCACTGGTTGCCGGTGCCCTGATGGCTCCAGCCGCTCTTTCTACCCCCGCAGCTCACGCTGCCGTACCGGCTGTTTCCGCCGTGTCGAGTAATACCTCTGATGCATACGCATTGCTCGGCGATGTCAATAATCGTATTGACTCGCTGACCAATGATCTCAAGGTCGCCAAGGTATCTCTGTCTCCTAAGGAAGTCATCGATACCATTTCGGACCTCCTGAAGCAGGCCAAGATTCTTAAGGCCCAGCTTGAGAAGGTCATCAAGGGAGTCACCACCTTCGTCAAGTCGCTTCCGGCTCGTGTCGAGTTGTTCCTGACCATGTGCGACACCACGCACACCGCAACTCTCACCATCCAAGACAAGGTGCAGAACGCGCATACTGTCGTGTTCGATGAGATTGCCCACGCCATCAACGTGCTGATTTCTCTTGATTCCACCCCCGCGCAGTTGACCGACGAGGTGGCTGCGCTCAAGAAGGCTCTCGCTACAGCTCAGGCCATGCCTGACCTTAAGCCGACCGATGTTGCCACCAAGTTCGTGCGCGCCAAACTGGGACGCTTGATGGCGCAAGTTCTGTTTGATCGCGACACGTGCGTCATCAATTACAAGGACAACGACACCATCCGTCTGCTCAACCGTGCCATCGACAGGGCTGGTCTCATTCGTGGTAACGCATGGGTGCGGGTCGCCGAAGTCGACCAGGCCATGAAGGACCTCAAGGTCGCCTACCAGGATGCCCTCAAGGCCCCGAACAAGAAGGGTGCTCCGGCCTCGCCATCCTTCTGCATGCCGGCTGCCAATGCTCCGATAACTCTTGCCTGATACCAATGATCCTCGGGGCCACGGTGGTGGTCCCGAGGATCGCCTTAAGTGTGGCTGGTTATGTCAGTCGTGATCAATGTCCTTTCCACATCCGGGGCAATGGCGTGAGTCGCAGTCGTCACCGGTGGATGATGCGGAAGCCACGATGTTGGTGATGATGCATCGAAAGGGTATTGCGGATGTCCACCTGTGACAGTTACCGAATCGGCCACCGTCCAGTGGCCGTGCATCGCGACATGTCACGGGTCAGGCGTCGGTGTTCCTGCACTCGAGCCTGTGTCGATAGTTGACGAGCGACGCGGTAGTCGTCTTCATCAACTCTGGGTACCCCATCACTTCAAGCGGGGGTGGTGGGTCACGGTGTTAACGTCGTAGCAAGGAGAGTCCTTCCCCGCGGCCTCCGTATGACCCTCTAGGCTGGCAGCATGACAGTTCGCATCACGCCGTCCATCTTGAATGCCAATTTGGCCAGCCTCTCCGATGAGGTGGGACGAATCCCGTCAGCAGACGGTTTGCATATCGACGTCATGGACGGCCACTTCGTGCCGAACCTCGTCATGGGAGCACCTTTTGTGGCATCCCTGCGTCCAACCACTGACCTCATGTTTGACGTCCACCTCATGATCGAGGACCCCGACAGGTGGGCACCGCAATATGTCGAGGCCGGTGCCCAGTCAGTCACATTCCATCTGGAAGCTGCCACTGCGCCCATCAAGCTGGCTCGGGAACTCCGGGCGATGGGAGCGCGAGCATCCGTGGCACTGCGTCCGGCGACCCCAGTCGAGCAGCTCGCTGGTTTCCTGACCGAGTTTGACCAGATTCTCCTCATGACCGTGGAGCCTGGATTCGGCGGACAGAAATTCCTCGATCCCGTTCTCGCCAAGATCCGTAGTGCACGCAAACTCATTGACGCATCCGGGGCGGACATCTGGTTGCAGATTGACGGCGGAGTCTCGGCTGACACCATTGAGCGCGCTGCCGAGGCCGGGGCTGACACCTTCGTGGCGGGTTCTGCCGTCTACCGATCCGATGACCCCGACCAGGTCGTCACCTCACTGCGCAATCAGGCTCAGGCGGCCCAGGACTGCTGCCACTGAGTACTGCGGTCAGGTACCGCGGTGGCGTAGATAGGACTGAAACTCCACGGCCAGGACGTCTCCCGTAAGCCCCTCGGGCAGGGTGGCATCCTGTTCCGTCTCGAGGGCTGCGACGTACTCGGCCAGTTCGGGATGCTCAGACAGGGCCTCGTCAATGGCTCCGACCCATTCTCGCTTGTCCTCCTCGAGACCAGCTTGCGGCACGGCAATCCCGGTGAGTTCCTCGATCCGGACAAGGAGGGACTGCACAGCCGGAGGGCAAGGGGATTCACAGGCGTATTGCGGCACACCGACCCACAGCCCGATGGCGTTGAAGTCGTGGTGCCGTGCCTCTGTGACAAGGACGAAGGGGATGCCCGTCGGGCCGTCGTACTCGAGCTTCTCCGCCCCCAGGGCACTGACGAGGTCAGGGTCGGTCGTCGAGACCATCACGGGCAATTGCCGTGTGTGGGCGACATCAGTGGCCATCGCGCCAAGCACGACGAGACCAGCCGGTTTGAGCTTGCGTAGTCGCCGCAGCAAGCGGAAGCAGTAGGTTCGCCAGCGCAGACTTGGCTCAGGACCGGTGACGATGACGATCGGCTGGCCTTGCCACCTGCCAACACGGATCGTCGTGCACGGCCAGTTGACGATTTCGACGTCATTCATGACGGTGATGGCAGGACGGGTCTGACGGAAGTCGTGGAACTCCTCGCCACCAATCGTCCGCCAGGTTTTTGCCTCGGAGTACTCAGCGATGAGGGTCGCCGCTTGGGTGGCGGCCGAGCCGGCGTCGTTCCAGCCACTGAAGGCCACCACGACCCATGGCCGGTCCATGTGTCGAAATCGCATGGTGCCAAGGCTAGCCTGACCCCTAGGCTGGAACCCATGACCCTTCGCACCGCTCTGTCCCGGCACGTTCTCGTCATTGATGGCGCCATGGGCACGATGCTGCAGAGCAGCGATCTCACGATGGATGACTTCCAGGGACTTGAGGGCTGCAACGAGATACTCAATGTCACCCGACCTGATGTCATCTCCGGCATTCATGACGTCTACCTGGATGCCGGGGCTGACATCATCGAGACCAACACCTTCGGCGTGAACTTGCCAGCCCTGACGGAGTACGGCATCGCTCCGCGTGCTGTCGAACTGGCATCTGCTGCCACGAAACTGGCTCGTGAGGCAGCTGACAAGCGTACGGACAAGCCGCATTACGTCGTTGGATCGATCGGTCCGGGAACCAAGCTGCCGACCCTTCGCCAGATTGGTTTCGCCGCCATCCGCGATGTCTACCAGCAGGTCATCGAGGCCATGATTGACGCGGGCGCCGACGGTGTCCAGATCGAGACCTGCCAGGACCTCTTGCAGGCTCGCGCCGCAATCATAGGCGCTCATCGTGCCGCCACCGCGCGCAAGGTCGACCTGCCTATTCTCGTCGACTTCACCGTCGAGACCACCGGAACCATGCTCATGGGGTCGGAGACCGGTGCAGCATTGACGGTGCTGGAATCTCTCGGCGTCGACGCCCTCGGCCTCAACTGCGCCACCGGACCCGCCGAGATGGCCGAGCACCTGCGTACCCTGTCCCGCGGAGCACAGGTACCGATCATGTGCATGCCGAACGCTGGCCTGCCCGAGATCACGGGGGAGGGGGCCCGTTATCCCCTCGGTCCTGACGATCTCGCCCCCGTTCTGGACGACTACGTTGATCGTTACGGCCTGTCGGTCGTCGGTGGCTGCTGCGGTACCACCCCTGACCACATCCGTGCCATTGCCGAGCGGGTTTCAGGTCGACCGGTTCCCGAGCGCGAGATTCACCACGCCGACGCCGTTGCCTCCCTGTACAACGACGTCCCGTTGAGCCAGGACACCGCCTATCTGGCCATTGGCGAGCGCACCAACGCCAACGGTTCCAAGGCCTTCCGTGAAGCGATGTTGGCCCAGAACTGGGATGAGTGTGTTGACATCGCCAGGGCCCAGACCCGCGACGGCGCCCACTTGCTCGACCTGTGCGTCGACTACGTCGGTCGCGATGGCGTGGCGGACATGTCCGAACTCAGCGCCCGACTGGCCACCTCCTGCACGCTGCCAATCATCCTTGACTCCACCGAGCCCGACGTCCTGGCTGCTGGTCTGGAGCATCTGCCCGGTCGCTGCATCATCAACTCGGTGAACTTCGAGGACGGGGACGGTCCTGGATCGCGCTACCAGCGCGTCATGCCGATGGTCGTCGAGAATGGGGCTGGAGTCGTCGCACTCACCATTGACGAGGAGGGCCAGGCACGCACTGCCGAGTGGAAGGTACGGGTGGCCTCTCGCCTCATCGATGATCTCGTCGACAACTGGGGCATGGACATCGGTGACATCCTCGTCGACTGCCTCACCTTCCCGATCGGCACTGGTCAGGAGGAGACCCGTCGCGACGGTCTGGAGACCATCAACGCCATCGCCGAGATTAAGAAGCGTTACCCGGGTGTGCGTACCACCCTCGGTGTCTCGAACATCTCCTTCGGCCTCAACCCGGCAGCCCGCATCGTCCTCAACTCGGTCTTCCTCCACGAGGCCGTCAAGGCCGGGCTGGACTCGGCCATCGTCCACACCGCGAAGATCCTGCCGATCGATCGCATTCCGGAGGAACAGCGCGAGGTCGCCCTCGACCTCGTCCACGACCGGCGTCATGACGGTTATGACCCGCTCAGTCGCTTCCTGGAACTCTTCGAGGGAGTGACGGCTGCCTCGATGCGTGCCGAGCGCGAGGCCGAGCTGGCCGCCATGCCGCTGTTCGAGCGCCTCAAGCAGCGCATCATCGACGGCAATGCCAAGGGCCTGGAGGATGACCTCGACGAGGCCATGGAGTCTAAGACTGCTCTCGACATCGTGAACGAGGATCTGCTGGCCGGTATGCAGGTGGTTGGCGACCTCTTCGGGTCGGGCAAGATGCAGCTTCCCTTCGTGCTGCAGTCCGCGGAGGTCATGAAGGTGGCAGTCGCTCACCTCGAGCCTCACATGGACAAGTCGGACACCTCCGGCAAGGGCACCCTGGTGCTCGCCACGGTCAAGGGTGACGTCCACGACATCGGCAAGAACCTCGTCGACATCATCGTCTCCAACAACGGCTATCACGTCGTCAATTTGGGCATCAAGCAGCCGGTGACGGCGATCATCGAGGCCGCCGAGACCTATCGGGCTGACGTCATCGGCATGTCTGGTCTGCTGGTGAAGTCGACGATGGTCATGAAGGACAACCTGCTCGAGTTGAACCAGGCCGGACTGGCCTCCAAGTACCCAGTCATGCTCGGTGGTGCGGCCCTGACGAGGACATTCGTCGAGGAGGACCTCAACGACCTGTTCGAGGGCGAGGTGCGCTACGCAAGGGACGCCTTCGAGGGACTTCGCCTCATGGATTCCGTGATGGCCGTCAAGAAGGGGGTTCCGGGAGCTGAACTCCCGAAGCCTCGACGTCGTCGTATCAAGGTCAAACAGGTCACTGTTGAGACCGACGACATGACTTCTGATGACGATGCCCCGCGCGCCGATGTGGCCCGACCCGTTCCAGGGTCGGTCGAGATCCCGACCCCGCCGTTCTGGGGTTCGAGAGTCTCGACGGGTATTCCGTTGGCCGACGTGCTGGTCTGGCTCGACGAGCGCGCCACCTTCATGGGCCGGTGGGGGCTCAAGGGTTCGCGCAGCGACGGTTCCTGGGATCGCATGGTCAATGAGGTGGCTCGGCCGCGTTTGCGGCTTCTCCTGGACCGCATCCGGCAGGAGAATCTGGCCCAGTTCGGCGTGGCCGATGGCTACTGGCCGTGCTTCTCCCAGGGGCACGACCTCATCGTCCTGGACCCCGAGGACACCTCGAAGGAGGTCACCCGGTTCACCTTCCCACGCCAAAGTAGTGGTCGGAAGCTCTGCCTGGCTGACTTCTTTCGCGACGCCGACGAGGCCGGCGAGTACGGCCCGGACGTCATTGGTTTCCAGCTGGTGACGATGGGAAAGGCGGTCTCGGCTGCCACCCAACGACTCTTCGAGGCCAATTCCTACCGGGAGTACCTCGAGTTGCACGGGCTGTCCGTCCAGTTGACCGAAGCTCTCGCCGAGATGTGGCACGCCCGTGTGCGTCATGAATTGAGGATTGACGACGACAGTACCTCTGTCACCGATGCCATCGACCATCAGACCTACCGGGGCTGCCGGTACAGTTTCGGGTACGCCGCCTGCCCGAACCTCGAGGACAGGGCCAAGGTGGTGAAACTGCTCAACCCGGCGAGGATCGGTGTGGAGCTGTCGGAGGAGTTTCAACTCCATCCAGAACAGTCCACCGACGCCTTCGTCGTCCATCATCCGGAGGCCAACTATTTCAACGCCAAGTGAGACGTCCTTGCACACCTCGACTGCCGACCGTTTTGCGGCGGTGTTGTGGGACTTTGACGGGACCCTCGTCGATACAGAACCTCGCTGGGTCGAGGCAGAACTGGCGATTCTGTCCTCCCACGGAATCATGTGGGAGTCCGAAAAGGCCAGTAGCTTCACTGGCGGACCGATGACCGATGTCTGCGAGGCGATGGCCGGAGAGATTGGGGAATCGGCAACCACCGAGGATGTGCGGCACCAGCTCATCACGATGGTCTCGACCTTCAACCGGGAACGAGAGGTGCCGTGGCGTCCGGGTGTGCTGGACCTGCTGACAGAGATCCGTGAGGCCGGTGTCCCCATGGCGATCGTGACGGGATCGGCGCACGCTGTCGTCGAGCCGGTGCTTGAGGCCATCCATGACCGTATCGGCAACTCCTTTGACACCGTTGTGACCTTCGACGACGTCACCCCGGGGACGGCCAAACCGGCGCCAGATCCGTACTTGTTGGCTGCCGAAAGGCTTGGCGTCGACATCGCCGACTGTCTGGCGATCGAGGATTCCCCCAAGGGGACTACCTCAGCGACGACCGCTGGGGCCGCGGTGCTCACCGTTGACGGGCTGGCCGAGGCCGGTCCTGGACCTCGCCGGGTTCATCGCCCGGACCTGTCCGGTCTGTCACTGGCTGATCTCGTCAGCCTGTGGCACCTTGCCGACGAGCCTGCTGCTCCGGTGGCCAATGGCGGCGGGGGAGTCCTGCGTGCTGGGGAGCGGATCACCCTCACTGATCCCAAGGGGCGCAAACACTCGATCGTCCTGCAGTCGGGTGGCATCTTCCACACCACGAAGGGGGCAGTGCGCCACGACGACCTCATCGGCGGGCCTCAGGGAGTCGTCGTCACCTCCGTCGGCGGCTTGCAGTTCCTGGCCATGCGACCGATTCTCAGCGAGTTCACCGTCTCCATGCCGCGTGAGGCCGCGATCATCTACCCCAAGGAGGCGGCCCAGATCACGATGTGGGCCGACATCTTCCCCGGGGCGCGCGTGCTGGAGGCTGGAGTCGGGTCCGGCGGCCTGTCGATCCCATTGCTGCGCGCCATTGGGCCGAACGGACGCCTGCATTCCTATGAGAGGCGGCAGGAGTTCGCTGACGTCGCCCACAAGAACGTCGAGTCCTTCTATGGTGAGGTGCCGTCCACCTGGGACCTCAAGGTCTCCGATCTGGTGACGGGCATTACGTCCGAGCCGATCGACCGCGCCATCCTCGACATGCTTGCCCCATGGGAGTGCGTCGAGACGGTTGGCAAGGTCTTGGTTCCGGGCGGCGTGCTGTGCTGCTATGTCGCCACCACGACCCAGATGGGTCGGGTGATGGACACTCTTCGTGCCGATGGTGGGTGGACGGAGCCGCAGGCCACCGAGACGACGACCCGGGACTGGCACGCTGAAGGCTTGGCCATCCGTCCGGCTCACGGGTCGACGGGCCACACCGGCTTCCTCGTCATTTCACGTCGGCTTGCTCCTGGTGTGACGGCGCCCGTGCGTAAGCGTCGCCCTGCTCCGGGCGCTTACGGGCCTGACTATCACGGACCTCGTCCACGCAACATCACCGAGCACGATCAGTGGCGGTTGCCGAAGGAGGAGAAGTGATGGTTGGGGTCGCATGACCACGTTGTGGCTGTGCCGCTGACGCGTTCAACCGCACGGTTTCATCAACAACCACAGAAGAGGGCCGGCGGGGTTCACTCGCCGGCCCTCTTGCCGTCACACCTGCCGTTTCCTGCGACGCGCCGTCCTGATGCCGATCATCACGGCGCGCCACCCGATGAGGGTGAGAGCCAGGAAGCTTGCCGCCACGATGATGAAGGCGACTGCCACCCCCTGATCGGTGAAGTAGCGAACCACCATTCCCACGAGGAGGGTGGACGCCCACAGAACCAGTCCAGCCAGCCAGCGCTGTGCCGGGATACGGGCCGTCACGACGATGACCCAACCGACGGCAAGTCCCAGCACGAACGGAGTGCCGGTTCGTAGCAGGCCGCCGGGGGAGAGGGCCTCCCCGTGACTGGCGCGTCCAATCGTTGCGAACAGGATTACGCAGATGATGTCGGCGACGAGAGCTCGTCGTACCGAGGGCGATGCCAGCTCGTCATTCATCGCGGCCTCACGGAGAAGGCGAAGTCGGCCGTGGAGGTCGATGTGATCATCGGCGGGTGCAGGTCACGCATACGGAACAGCTTGTGGCGATGGACAAGGGCCAAGGTGATGATCGTCGAGATGATGAGGATGCCACCCTCGACGGCGAATCCAAGCGCCATCGTCGACATCGGTCCACCTGAGATGAGGACGCGGAAGGCGTCGACGGAGTACTTCATCGGCATGACGACAGCCAGTTTCTGATAGACCGGCGGCAGCATCGTGACAGGGAAGGTTCCACCACATGTGGGCAGCTGGAGCACCAGGAGGATGAGGAAGATGGCTGTCTGTGGCGAGCCGAAGATGAGTCTCATCCAGAAGGCCAGCATCATCCATGACAGTGATGTCAATGTCACAAAACCTATGAAGTACCAGGGATGGACCGGGTCGAGTCCCAAGGTCAACCAGACGCCGAAGGCCATGATGTACGCACCAACCAAGGCGATCACCGCCAGCGGGCCGAAACCGACGAGCGCGATCGACAGGGCGTTGGCCCGACCAGTCATGGCACGACCGGAGAAGGTACGCACGACGAGGAAGGTTGAGATGCAGGCGATCCACATGGCGATGGAGAAGAACATCGGCGCGAGGCCACGTCCGTAGTACTTCGCGGAGTGAAGGATGGTCTGCTCGACGTCGACTGGGGAACTCATGACATCGGCCAGATTGGTGCGCTGATCATCCGTCATGCCGGGAATCTGCTTGGCACCGGTATCGAGGCCTTGATGGAGCTTTGTCGCTCCCTTGGACAGAGCGTCAGCACCCGCCTTGAGCTGTCCCAGACCATTGCTCAACTGCATGACGCCAGAGGCAATTTCCGGAGCTTTCGCGGTGAAGTCGCGGCCGGCGTCGGTGGCGTTGTTGACAGCCTTGTTGAGATCCTTCGCAGCCGAATCAGCGTTGTCCATGGCACCGTTGATCGTCTCAAGGCCATTGTTGACCTGCTGAGCATCCTTGTTGAGACGATTCAGCGAGGCCTTGGCATTGTCGGCCAGGGTGTCAGCATTCTGCTGGTTGAGGCTCAGATTGAGACCGGCCGAGATATTTGCGACCGCCGCAATATTGGACGACACGGTTGTCGTTGAACTTGCGGCGCCATTTATTTGCTTGGTCAATGCGATGTAGTCAGGATCATCGGCAAGTTCAGGATGTTTGGCAGCAAGAGCCGATGCTTTGTTCGCCGCCCCGGTCACATCGTGCTGAATCTTGACGACAGAATTTCCGTTGGGATTCTGCAACGTCGCCGTCGCGGAGACGAGGTTACCGGACTGTTTCTGTAAAGCAGGAAGGTTCTTGGTCACATTGTTGATGAGCGGAATCATTGCAGAATTGACGGCCTGGGCATCGGCCATGACGCTTTGTGCGGCGCCGGTGATGGCTTGGGCGCCCACCCTGGTCTGGCCTACTGCCATCGACGTCTTGGCCGCTGCCGAATCGGCGTTCGCCAGTGCGGAATTCACCTTGTTAACGGTTGCGGTGGAGTCGCCAACGGCCTTGGTTGCCCCCAGGACCTTGGTGTTCATCTCATTGACGCCGGCGTCAAGGGTTTTCATGCCGGAGTCGAGTGTTGCTGAACCCTCGGACGCTTTCGTCAATGAGTCCTTGATGACCCCCAGGTTGACGAAGAGTGCATTGAAGTAGGTCTCGGACACACTTTGGTCCAAGGCCTGCTCAAGGGCTGTCTGAACCTGTGAGGTCAACAGACCGATGATGAATCCGTTTGCGTCGTCGCGGTGGAGCTTGAGTGTCGCCCGAGCCGGCTTGAAGTCACCGGCAGACACGATGCTCGTCGAGAAGTTCTCGGGTACCTCGATGACCATGAAGTACTCGGCGTCACGAAGACCCTGATAGGCCTTGTCCTCATCGGTTCCGAGGAACTGCCAGTCGAATCGTGGGTTCTTCTTCAGCGTTTCCTGGAATTCCTTGCCACCTTCGACGGTCCGACCATCAAACGTGGCCGGCTTGTCATGATTGACGATCGCAATCTTCACCTTGTCGGTATTGGAATAAAGATCCCAGTTGGCGTGAAGATAAATACCACCGTACAGCAGCGGAATAATGAGAATGAAGATGAGGCCGAGCTTGGAGCGTCCTTTGAAACGCCGAAACTCGAACTGTACGAGTCTGATGAATCGAGTCAGCATGCGTTATCTCCGGGGGCAGTCATCGGTATGGGCATTTTCCGTCGGAGTGTTGTATTCGGTTTCTTCGTCGGGCGCGGAATCGGTCTTGGTGTCGACCTCAGGTTCGATGTTTTCTTCCTCTCCTTCGAGAGGAATCTGTGTCACCTCTGGGGCTTCCGGGTCGCGAGAATTACCGTCGACATCCTTGTTGCCATGAATGTCCTTGACCGCATGGGCACGGTTGTGGGCCGGCAGTTCGACGTCGAGGGATCCGGGCGGCGCCATGTCGTCGTCCACTGTCGCGGCGATGATGGTCGAGTCGTCGAGCTCGGTGAGCTTTGAGAAGATCTCGAACAACAATCTCTGCTGGTTGTGGGGAACCATGACATCGGCATCGTCAATGACGACTACCTTCGTCTCCCTCAGCATGGCGAGAGCCACCGACGTCACGGCACGCTCAATGGCTTCGAGCTGCTCGAACTCGCAGGAACGGTCAATACGGAAACCGACGATTTCCTCGATCTGACGCACCCTGCTCTCGGCTGTCTTGAGGTTGACAGCATCGAGGTGGCATCGCTCGGCGACTGATTCATTGAGGGTCAGGCGATCCTCTGGGACGACGTAATCGGCGATACGGGCCACGGACGTGCGATGAATGGCGCGGTAGGGCTCGGCCATCGCATCAATGCCGTCGATGATGAGGGTTCCGCGTGTTCTGCGGAACCGTCCGGAGAGGGCCAGCAGCAGGGCGGACTTTCCGGCGCCGGCGGGGCCATGGATGACGGCTAGCTGACGCGGCGCGAGGTCCATGTCGAGAGGCCCGAAGATCATTCCTTGCCGCCCCTGGGCGTTCAAGTCGCGGGCGTGGAGCACCACTCCCGAGGCGTCCTCAAGAGCCTGGGTGTCGACCGGAGGACGTTTCGAGAAACGCATCACTGGAGAAACCCCCTGATTGAACGTTCGATGACATCGGTTATGACCTGCTGGTCGATGACTGCACTGGCCACCGAGAATTCCAGGGCAAGCACGTTGACCAGACTGAGGACCACTACCGCGAGGCTGCGTGGGTTGGCATCCTCCGCGGACTTGACGCGGTCGAGTACACAGTACTGGGTCGTCAAATCGACCAGTTGAGCGATCCGCTGTTTCTGCAGTTTTGTGTAGGCCTCGGCGATCTCCTCGTCGTGGCGGGCCAGAGCGCGGAATTCCGCGAGAATGACCTGCCACGGAGCATCTTCCAGGAGGATCTCCGTGAGCTTCTCGCTGATCTGCCTCATGACCTCGTCGGGGTTGCCACCGCTCGAAAAGATGGGGGAGAGGGCATCGACGACATCCCTCTCGCCACTGGCAAGCCTTTCGGTGCACACCTGTCCGAAGAGGTCGGGCTTGGACCCGAAATTGGAGTACACGGCCCCTTTGGTGAATCCGGCATCCGATGCGATGCGACGCAGACTCGCGCCGGCATAGCCGTCCCGTTCGAAATTTTCGGTGGCAGCGACGAGTATGCGATTTTTGACCTCGTCGCGATGAGGCCTTTCCACTGCGGTAGGCATCACAGGTTGTCGTCCTTCGGAAGAGCAAGGGGATCGTAGGCAGTACCACTGGTATCGAATACCGATGGTATCCGCATCGGGGTCTGTACCCAAATCGGTCGGCTAGGCTGGAAATCCCGAGTGCATCCGTGACGAGGAGGGTCATGCCACTGTCGCTGTCCGATCTCGATGAGGATTACCTCACATCGAGTTCAACCACCGATTCGTTTGCACTGTTCCTGAGGCGTGTGGCCCCTGAGCTGCTGCCTCCGACGACGGTGGACACCAGTGTTCCTGAGTTGTCGAGGCACGGCAGAACGGTGCTGGCCATCCGTTGCAGCGGGGGCGTGATAGCCGCCGCCGATCTCGGATCGGCGATGACGCGGCACCCAGATCAGCGAGATATTGACCGAATCCTCGGTACCGATGATCGCTGTGTGATCGGAATTGCAGGCGCAGCGGGTCTCGCGGGGGAAATGATTCGTCTCTTCCAGGCCGAGGTTGATCACCTCGAGAAGATCCAGGGGCAACGGATCAGCATGGACGGTCGAGCCGCGAGGTTGTCGAGTCTAGTGCGCTCGAACGGCACAATGATGGCTCAGGGGATGGCTGTGACGCCGTTGTTGGCCGGGTGGGATGACCTCGCTCACCGCGGACGCATCTTTTCCTATGACGGAACGGGTGGACGCACCGAGAAGCACGCCCACGCCTGCGTCGGGTCCGGGACTCTGTTCGCCACCGATGTCCTCGATGACGGTTACCGCCCCGGGATGGATCGCGACGAAGCCATCATGCTCGCGATTCGCGCCCTGCACACCGCCATCAGTGACAGCACCACTTCGGCGCTGTCGGGACCTGATCTGTCTCGTGGTCTGTACCCGACCGTTGCCCATGCCGATTCCACCGGTGTCACGCGGATTCCCACCGAGGAAGTCGCGGTGTTGGCGAAGCGGGTCGTCGACGAGATCACTGCCGAGGCGGAGCACGAGGAGGTCCAGTCATGACGATTCCTGCCTACGTTCCACCGAGTCAGTGGGTGGCCGACCGGGCCAGTTTCGTGTCTGATTCGATCCGTGATGGAGGCGACGGCGTCATTGTCGCTCGTTGCGCGGAGGGCATTGCGTTGGTTGCCCGTCAGCGTGGTGCAGATCTTCCCAGGGGTATGAGGTCGATCTCCGAGATCCATGATCGGCTCGCCTTTGCCGCGGTCGGGATCTTCCATGAGGCCGAGGACCTGCGGGTGGCGGGCATCCGTTTCGCCGACCTTCGTGCCTACGCCTATGACCGACTCGACGTCACGGGACGCAGCTTGGCGAGCATGTATTCCCGCATTATCGGCAAGGTCTTTACCTGCCCTGATATCAAGCCCTATCAGGTCCAGGTGACGGTGGCAGAGCTCGGCCTCGTCCCTTCCGAGGATCGCTTATACACCATTGACTTCGACGGGACCGTGCGTGCCAGCACTGATCCCGTTCTCATGGGAGTGGCTTCTGAGAAGTCTTTCGACCTGCCGGACCATGTGTCGGTGTCTGAGGTCGTTCGGGCTTCGATGAGCGTTCTTGACGCCGAACCAGAGAGCATCGAAGTGGGACTACTCGATCGCCACGCCTCGACCCGACGTCATTTCCGCCGTCTCGACGCTGCCACCGTGCTGGAGGCTGACAGTGACGAGTCCTGAGGACGTTGCACTGGCCTTGAGGGGTCCCATTCTCGTCGTCGGTGCAGGACTCATCGGTGCGTCAGTCGGGAAAGCCCTCGTCGCCGCGGGGGCTGACGTCCACCTGTGGGACATCGATCGCGGCAACGCCTTGGTGGCGGCCGGACGTGGCGCAGGCCAGCTGGACGGCCTCGACGACGATGCGTATCGGGTCGTCGTGGTGGCAACCCCACCCTCCGCAGTCGCCTCGACCATCGTCGAGCGCCTCAACCGTCATCCCCACGCCGTCGTCACGGACACCGCGTCGGTCAAGGGAGCGGTGCTCGCCGAACTCATCGACTTGGCAGCTGGTCGAGATGTCGATGTCACCAGGTATGTCGGCTCACACCCCATGGCTGGCACTCAGTACACAGGCCCATTGACAGCTTCCGACGAACTGTTCGTCGACCGCACCTGGGTGGTGACTCCCCGTACTGACAACCGGCATGATGACGTCGAGCAGGTCATTGCTCTGGCCAGGACGTGCGGCGCTCGTGTGGTGAGCATGGATGCTGACGAGCACGACCGAGCCGTCGCCGAGGTGTCCCACCTTCCTCACCTCATGAGCATCCTCACGGCGGCCAATCTGCGACATGCTCGTCCTCAACATCTCAGGCTGGCAGGATCGGGGATCCGTGACATCACGCGAGTGGCTCGTTCCCAGACCACCATGTGGCGTCAGATCCTCAACTCCAATCGCACTGAGGTTCGTCGTCAGCTGGAAGCCATTCGTGACGATCTTGACGACCTGCTGTCTCGTCTGGACGACCCGGACCGTCTGGAGGAATTCCTGGGCGTCGGGCAGTCGGGGGCACGCAAGATCACCGGTAAGCATGGCCACCAGATGATGGAGATCAGCGTCGTCGTCGTCGAGATTCCCGATGCGCCTGGTGGCCTGGCCAGGTTGTTTGCTGATGTCGAGGCTGCTGGGGTCAATGTCGAGGACCTGTCGGTGGAGCATGATCCGGCTCGTGAGGTTGGTTTCCTGTCCATCGATGTCGCCCCGGATCGTGCGGAGCAGTTGAGGGCCTCAATGCGCGATCATGGCTGGTCGGTGCGTTCCTGACCCTTGTCGGTGGATGCCGATAGTCTCGCCTGGTCGGATCGTCATCGAAAGGCAGGCAGAACGTGTCACCCTCACCTCTTGTCATCGCCATTGACGGGCCCAGCGGGTCCGGTAAGTCGTCGACCTCTCGCGGGGTTGCCAATCGACTCGACGTGGCCCATCTGGACACCGGATCGATGTATCGCGCGGTGGCCTGTCGTGTTGCCCATCTTGGAATTGATCCGAAGGCCAATCCGCTCGACGCCATCGAGGTGGCTCGTACCTGCCGGTTGGACATTGACACCTCTGCCAACCACGACCTCGTCGTCATCGACGGTGACGATGTCACCGAGGAGATCCGGTATCCGGAGACCAGTGCCACGGTGTCTGCGGTTGCGACCATTCAGCCTGTTCGAGACGCCCTCACCGCTCGCATGCGCCAGATCGCGGCCAACTGCGGACGCATCGTCATGGAAGGTCGCGACATCACCACGGTTGTGTGCCCCGACGCCCAGGTGAGAGTGCTCCTGGTCGCCGATCCTGCCGTTCGCATCGCGCGTCGTCAGGCTGAGTTGGGGGAGAAGGTCGACATGGAACAGGTCATCGACTCGATCGTGCGTCGTGACCGTGACGACTCGACGGTGTCCACCTTTGAGCAGCCCGCTGAAGGGGTGACCTTGGTCGACTCCACCCATCTCGATCTGGAGCAGGTCATCGACGCCGTCATCGGCCTGGTTCCTCAGTCGCTGCGCTGAACGATATTCCCACGGGCGCGAGTGCGTGTACCGTGGTTCAGTCCCCTAGCAGGAGTGTGCCCTCATGTCCGACTCGCCCGAGTTCCTCGACGGCCCCAGTGACGGCACCGAGGAAGCCCTTCCCAAGCCGGTCGTCGCCGTCGTCGGGCGGCCCAATGTGGGTAAGTCCACCCTCGTCAACCGCATCCTCGGACGCCGAGCGGCTGTTGTGCAGGATGTCCCCGGCGTAACCCGAGACCGGGTGTCCTATGACGCCGAGTGGTCCGGTCGTCAGTTCGTGCTCGTAGACACCGGTGGTTGGGCCTCCGATGCCTCAGGCATGGCCGCCATGATCGCTGAGCAAGCTGAGCTGGCCATCTCGACGGCCGACGCGGTGCTGTTCGTCGTCGACGCCAATGTCGGTACGACTGACGAGGACGAGGCCGTCGTCCAGGTGTTGAGACAGTCGCGCAAACCCATCGTCGTGGCAGCCAACAAGGTTGACGACGTGCGTGGTGAGGCCGAGGCCGCGACGATGTGGAACCTCGGCCTGGGGGAGCCCCACCCGGTGTCCGCCATGCATGGTCGCGGATCGGGTGACCTTCTCGACGCCCTCATCGAGGTGCTGCCGGAGAGCCCGGCCAGTTACGAGACGACCGGTGGTCCGCGCCGTGTTGCCATCGTCGGCAGGCCGAACGTCGGCAAGTCCTCGCTTCTCAACCGTCTAGCCCGTCAGAATCGTGCAGTAGTCTCGGATGTCTCCGGGACGACGGTTGACCCGGTCGACGAGTTGGTGACCGTTGGCAGCACCCTGTACCAGTTCATCGACACTGCTGGACTGCGCAAGCGGGTCAAGGAAGCCTCCGGACACGAGTACTACGCGTCCCTACGTACCCAAGCGGCCATCGAGCGCGCCGAGGTGTGCGTCGTCGTCATCGATGCCTCGGAGCCGATCAGTGACCAGGATCTGCGCATCCTCACCATGGTCGAAGAGGCCGGACGCGCGATGGTCATCGCCTACAACAAGTGGGATCTGACCGACGACGAGCGTCGTCGTTACCTGGAGCGCGAGATCGAACGTGACGTGCAGGCCTACTCCTGGGCTCCGCGGGTCAACATCTCTGCTCTCAAGGGTCGCAACGTCGACAAGCTCGAAAAGGCCATCGAGACGGCTGCCGCAGGTTGGGAGACGAGGATCTCGACCGGAAAGCTCAATGCCTTCCTCGGACGTCTGGCGGCGGCACATCCCCACCCCGTGCGTGGTGGCAAGCAGCCGAGGATCCTCTTCGGTACCCAGGCTCACACCTGCCCGCCGACCTTCGCCCTGTTCACCTCAGGGATGTTCGACCAGGGATACGTGCGGTTCATCATCAGACGGCTGCGCGAGGACTTCGGCTTCGCCGGATCACCGGTGCACGTCGAGATCCGTCCACGCGAGAGGCGCGGAAAGAAGTGACCAATTTGGTTGCAGGAGCGGAAGTACGCTAGTGTACTTCTCCGGATCGCCGAGCGATTCAATCGGGCTGTAGCGCAGCTTGGTAGCGCACTTGACTGGGGGTCAAGGGGTCGCAGGTTCAAATCCTGTCAGCCCGACGAAATGCCTGGTGAGAAGGTGATTCTCACCAGGCATTAATCATTTCTGGATAGGAGTCCCTCCCCCCATGACTACTCCGGGAGGGTGCTCGTTGTTGCTGGGGCCGGGCACCGGGCGCGTGCTGCGCTTCTGGTCCCGGCCATCTCAGATGGGCTCGTCGTCTTCGTGCCCTGTCACACTCCGGTATCGGTATCCTGAGCGGGTGGACATGCCGAAGCCAACCCCGTTTCCTGCCCCCGCCGACGATCTCCGACTGGTCATCTCCGACATGGATGGCACCCTCCTCGACGGCGAGGGGAACATCCCGGCCCAGCTGTGGCCACTTCTGGAGATCATGAAGGATCGTGACGTCGCCTTCGTACCGGCTTCCGGACGCCAGTGCGCCACCCTGTCCACGATGTTTCATTCCCACCTCGACGGGATGCCAATCATTTCGGAGAACGGTACCTATGTCGTCCGCGATGGCGCCGACGTCTCCTCATCGATCATCGACCCCGACCTTGCGCACGAGGTGATCGAGGGAGTTCGAAGGCTCGCCGAAGATGGGCATGACGTCGGTTTGGTCGTCGCGACCAAGTCCATCGCATACCTTGAACGCGGGGATGATCGTTTTGTCTCCCACGTCGCGACCTACTACCACAGCCACACCGTCGTCGATGACCTCACCGAGCACACCGGCGACGTCATCAAGTTGTCCATCTATGACTTCGGCGAGGCCTCCGAGGTCACTCACCCGACGATGCAGCGCATCGCCCCTGACCACCAGGTCATCCTTGCCACCCCGAACTGGGTCGACATCATGAACCCCGGCGTGAACAAGGGCAGTGCCGTCAAGGCTGTGCAGGCCGATCTGGGTGTCACCCCGGATCAGACGGCGATCTTCGGCGACTTCCTCAATGACCTTGAGATGATGCCGCTGGCGAAGTGGTCCTTCGCAATGGCCAACGCCCATCCCGACATCATTGAGGCCTCGAACTACGTTGCTCCGTCCTACAAGGAGAATGGCGTCATCACGGTCCTCGCCAAGCTCCTCGACGTCGAAGTACCCGACGCCTGATCAGGCCAACCCAAACTCCCTGGCCCGCCGCCAGAGATGGTCGCGGGCATCCGGGTGGGCAGTGTTCTCGATGAGTTGACGAACCTGCTCATTCTGGGAGTTTCCGAACAGCTCAGCCGTGCCCTGCTCCGTGATGATGACCGAGGGCTGGATCGCCGAAACCGGTGAATCAAGCACGTCCACGATCGTCGAGCGGTTGGCTTTCGGATGCCAACTGCGCATGGCAATGAGGGCCTGACCACTGGGGGAGTGCATGGCGCCCACTAGGAAGTCGGTGGATCCACCGACCCCGGAATAGATCTTGGTACCGACGCGAGTTGCGTTGACCTGACCGAACAGGTCCACCTGCAAAGCCGTATTGACACTGGTGGCCTTGGGTTGGCCAGCGATGGTCCCGGGGTCATTCGTGGTCTCGCAGCGTAGCAACCGCACCCGCGGATTGTCGTCGATCCACTCGTACAAGGCGGGTGTTCCCATCGCGAAGGTGCCGGTGACGACGCGATCGTCCAGGGTATGAGCATCGTCCAGGAGGCGGATGGAGTCGGTGAGGAGTTCGGTCCACACGCCTACGTGGATGTTCTCGGGCAGCTGAGCGACGACGGCGTCAGGAACCGCACCGATCCCCACCTGGAGGGTGGCGCCGTCACGGATCCGAGAAGCCACCCGGTCACCGATTTGGCGGGCCAGCGGACCCGGGGACGGCATGGAGGCAGTTGGCAGAGAAGCGTAGACGAAAACACCGATATCAATGTCATCGACGTCAACGATCCCGTCGCCGAGGACATGGGGCATGTTCGGATTGACCTGGGCAATGATGAGAGCACCTCGCCGCTTGGCCGCGTCGAGGGCGGCCGGCAACACCTGGACCTCAATACCCATGCTCACGGTGCCATTGCGTGGCGTGCTGGTGTGCAGAACGAGGATGTCGGGCGCGAGTCGCTCCTCGTAGAGGCTCGGTGCCAGGCTTAAACGACAGGGGACGTACTCGAGGCTCTCGGCACGTCGACTACCCGGGCCGATGAAGATCGTCTCGTGAACGACGTCCTTGCGTGTGGGTACACCGACTGGCGCATTGATGCACACCAACCGCCACGTCTCGACACACCGGTCGATGATGCCCAGGAGTGGTACGGGAGTGGCTCCCGAACCGCCACAGACGACCCGCGGCTGGCCTGCCACACCCCGCAAGACGCGTTCAAGGCCGACTTGATCCATCATGCGCACGACAAAGAGAGTAGTGGCTGGGACCCTTCACATGGTGGGCACGACGACGAGAACTGGCAGAATGGTCGCGATGTCACCCCGTCTGCCAGCGCACAGAACCAGCCCCGTAGGCCCCGGAGTCGGGACCGTCGAGACCAAGTACGCGACGGTTGCCACGCCGGACGACCCTCTCCATCTGATCACTGGTGGCCGTCTCGATCACGTCACCGTCGCCTACGAGACCTACGGCACTCTCAATGAAGCTCGTGACAATGCGGTGTACATCTGTCACGCTCTCACCGGAGACGCCCACGCAGCGGGTTTCCACCCGGGAGCGGATCGCCCAGGGTGGTGGGACAACATCATCGGACCGGGTCGCGCCATCGACACCGACCGCTTCTTCGTCATCGCCTCCAACCTGCTGGGAGGCTGTTCCGGTACAACTGGACCGGCGTCGACCAATCCGGACACCGGGAAACGCTGGGGACTCGATTTCCCTCAGATCGACATGCACGACTTCGTCGAAGTGCACCTGCGACTCGCCGAGCACCTGGGTGTGGAGCACTTTCACGCCGTTGTCGGCGGCTCCATGGGCGGTATGCAGGCCCTCGACTGGTCGCTGACGTACCCGTCGACCCTGGACAACGCCATCATCATTGCCTCGTCGAGCGGGTTGACAGCTCAGAACATCGCGTTCTCCGCGGTGGGACGCGAGGCGATCCTACGCGATCCAGCCTTTGCGGATGGCACCTATGACGACGTCCGCCCAAACACCGGATTGTCGATCGCGCGGATGCTCGCTCACATCACTTATCTGTCCGAGGACGCCTTCGCCGAGAAGTTCGGACGGTCTCGTCAGTCCGAATCGGTGGAACGCGGGTTCGGCATCAACTTCGCCGTCGAGTCATACCTTGATCACCAGGGCGAGGCCTTCCTCACCCGATTCGACCCACTCAGTTACATCTATCTGACTCGGGTCATGGACTACTTCGACCCGTTCGGTCGCGCCGGGGCCACCGACGCACTGGTGGCAGATCCGGTTAACTTCCTCGTCATCTGCTTCGACACCGACTGGCGATTCTCCCCGGCCCACTCACGCCGGATCGCCCGTCATCTCGAGGGGGGAGGGCTACCAGTGAGTTTCGCGACGATTGCCTCGTCGTGGGGTCATGACTCCTTCCTCATGAAGCTCGACCCCTACCACGACCTCGTCAAGGCCTTCCTCACCGCCGACCGGTTGCCGATGAGGGCATCACCGCGGGCACCACACTTCGACGGCCACCTGTGCACGAGGGAGACGACGCTGTGACACTCCGTCCCGATCAACGCATCATCACCTCGCTCGTGCCGTCCCATTCCCGCGTCCTAGACCTTGGATGTGGCGACGGTTCCTTGCTCTGTCACCTCATCACCACCCGAGACTGCCTGGGGACCGGTGTCGAGTTGGATCAGCCCTCCCTCGCCACCGCGATGTCGGCGGGGGTGCCGGTGCTGGGGATGGATCTCAACGAGGACCTGGGGGAGTTCCACGACGACTCCTACGACGTCGTCATCTTGTCGCAGACCCTGCAGGCCGTCGTCTCTCCTGACGTCGTCTTAGCGGAAATGGCACGCATCGGCACCCTGCTCATCCTGCTCGTGCCGAACTTCGTGTACTGGCGCAACCGGCTCAAGATCATCGGAGGCAGAATGCCGGCCTCCCACGATCTGCCGTACTCCTGGCATGACACCCCCAACCAGTCGTATTCCGGCGTGGCAGACCTCGAGGACTGGTTCGCCGAGTTCGACCTGGAGATTGTCGAAAGAGTCTGCCTCGACGGCCGAGGTCGCCCGTCCCGAGTAGCATCTGCGGCACCGAATTTGCTCGCCGGATCCACCATTCACGTGCTGAGATCCCACTGGGCCGAACCGGGGACAGGGAGGAGCCACTCATGACCAAGCACCACAACGAGGAGGACGAAGATCGGTCGCCGATCCTGGAAGCCACCGACCGCCAAATCCTGAGTCTGCTCGAGGGAGACGGTCGGATGTCGTGGACTGAGCTCGGACATCAGACGGGTTTGTCCACCTCAGCCGCCCAGCAGCGCGTCAAGAGGCTCGAAGCCAAGGGAATCATCTGCGGCTACCACGCCACCCTCAACCTGGAAGCCATCGGCGCAGGCATTACGGCTTTCATCTTCCTCAACCCCATCGATCCTGGGGAGGACGAGAGGATCCCCGACGTCCTGAAGACCTTCTCGGAGGTGCGAGGCTGCCACTCCATCGCTGGCGCAGCCTCCTACCTGGCGAGAGTTCAGGCACCCAATACCAGTCACCTCGACCAACTGGTCACCCGCATCCGCAAGGAGTGTCACTGCGGGACGGAAACGGTCGTCGTCCTCGACACCATGTTCGACGATCTCGGCATGCTGGGTACCCGGTGACACACCTCTCCCACCTTTCGCGCACGTCGTGGCTGCGCGGCCTGGCTGCACTTGCCGCCGGAGCCGCCACAGGTACTGGATTCCAGCCGCTGGATTGGTGGATCCTCGTCATTCCAGGACTCGCCGCACTCATCCTCCTCGTCCGTCCCACGACAGGCCGTGCCGCGGCCGGTCTAGGATACCTCTTCGGTCTCGGCCTGTTCGCCACCACCATCGCCTGGGTCGGCGTCATGGGCCATCCGGTGGCGGTGCTTCTCACTGCCGTCATGGCGTTGTGGTGTCTCCTGGCCGGGTGGGCCATCCGCTGCGTCAGTGTCCTGCCCGGTGCGCCTTTGTTCCAGGCCATGGTCTGGACGGCCACAGAAGTGGGAGCCGCTGCGGTCCCACTTGGGGGGTTCGGCTGGGTTCGGCTGGCCTGGGCTGTCGTCGACACTCCATGGGTCGGAGCCCTCAGGTGGGCTGGGACGACGGGGACGAGTCTTCTTGTCGCCCTGGCGGCAGCCCTCTTGGCGCGTGTCGTCGCTGCCCGAGGAAAGAGGAGAGTCCACAATGCGGTTGGCCTCATGGCAGAACTCGTCGTCGTCGCAGTCCTGGCGACCGTGTCAGGGACGATCGCCACACGAGTCACTCATCATGATGACAGCGTTCGGGTACTCGTCGTCCAAGGGGGAGTGGACGGTACTGCCGGTCCCTACGCGATGGGCTATGCCCGGTCCGTCACGGACAATCATCTGTCCCAGACGATTATGGCCGTCGCCGAGCAACGGGTTTCAGGCAAGGGCGCACACGACATGATCCTGTGGCCCGAGAACTCCACCGACATCGATCCAGTTCTTGACGTCAAGAGCCACCAGATCGTCATGGGGGCGCTGGCCATCTCGAAGCGGCCAATTCTCGTGGGAGCAGTGACCGACGGACCCGGCGATGACGAGCGCCAGACGACGTCGATGTGGTGGCCGGCGTCGTCACCCAAGCCGACATCCATCTATCACAAACGCAACTTGGTGCCGTTCGGTGAGTGGATTCCGGCCAGGTCATTCTTCCTGCCGCTCATTCCCATATTGGAGAATATTGGACGCCAGTCCGTTCCGGGAACGACTCCGGGTGTCCTCGACTCAACTATTTCTGGGACGAAGGTCCCGATCGGTGTGGTGGTCTGTTTCGAGGTTGCCTATGACGACACTGTCGCGGACACGGTTCGCCATGGGGCAAGAATTCTCGCGGTTCAATCCAACAACTCGTCATTCATCGATACCGCCCAAACTCCCCAGCAATGGCAGATCACCAGAGCGCGCGCGGTTGAAACTGGGAGACACATCATCGTCTCAACGACAAATTCCTTTTCCGGGTTGGTCAATCCGGATGGCTCAGTATGCCTGCGTACCGAAGAGGGAGCGCACACCAATTTCACGGTACGGGTTCCGCTGGAGTCCGGGCTGACGCTGGCCGTGAGAATGGGGATGTGGCTACGGGTCGTCGTCGTTCTCGTTGCGGCTGGCGCGGCAGTGGTGTCGGTGATTCGACGTCGTCGCGATATGCTCGCACAAGCAAACAACAGATCGGAGAGGAATGTTCGCCACCGACACTGAGGTCCGGCTCGACAAGGTCCTCGTCATCATTCCGACCTACAACGAGGCGGAGAATGTCGAGACGATTGTCGCGCGCACCCGCCGCGCTAATCCGAAGGTCGATGTTCTCGTCGCCGACGACAATTCTCCGGACGGCACCGGCGAGATCGCTGACCGTCTGGCGTCTGCAGACGATCACGTTCTCGTCATGCATCGCAAGGGCAAGGAAGGCCTCGGTTCCGCTTACCTTGCCGGGTTTCACTGGGGTTTGGACCACGGCTACGACGTCCTCGTCGAGATGGATGCCGACGGCTCCCATCAACCCGAGCAACTGCCGTTGCTCCTCGAGGCTCTCAAGCATGCCGACATGGTCAAGGGATCTCGCTACGTCAAAGGTGGGTCCGTCGTCAACTGGCCGAAGTACCGTGAGCTCATCTCGCGTGGTGGCGGCCTGTGGACCCGGATGTGCCTGGGAATTGGTGTCAAGGATCCCACCGGTGGATTCAACGCATTCCGCGCGAACACCTTGCGGACAATCGGCCTGGACGAGGTTGCCTCGGCCGGTTACTGTTTCCAACTCGACCTGACGTGGCGCACCCTCAAGAAGGGCATGACCGTCGCCGAGGTGCCGATTGAGTTCATCGAGCGCGAGTACGGCAACTCCAAGATGAGCAAGGAAATCGTCGTCGAGGCTCTGCTTCGCACCACCTTGTGGGGGGTTGACTACCGTTCTCACCAGCTCAAGGATCTCGGGCACGTCGCCCTAGAACGGGCTGAGCAGGTTGCTGGCGACACCAAGGACCGTCGTTCGAAGCGCTGAGGCCAAACCAGAGACCATGAGAGTGCCCCGCAGAGAAGCTCTGCGGGGCACTCTCATGGTCTTCGGGGCCACGACACGCTGACTCGGTGTCGCCCCAGGACTCTGGCCGAGGATCAGTCCCCCTTACGGATCTCCTCCAGCCTTTCGGCAAGCAATTCCTCGAGTTCGGGGATTGAGCGACGCTCAGTAAGCATGTCCCAGTGGGTGCGCTGCGGCTTCTGCTTCTTCCGCTGAGGATCGGTGCCATCGCTCCTCAGCGCCTCAGCGCCACAGCGCGGGCACTCCCACAAGCTCGGCAGATCTGCCTCGGTGGAGAAGGTGAGGTCGAAGTGGTGACCGTTCTGACAGTCGAAGCCAATCTCTTGGCGTTCGGCCATCTCAACGCCTTCTTCGTCCTCGAAGCTCTTGGATCCCAAACCCATGCCTCGCAGTGCACGGTCGGCCATGATGCTCCCTCCTGGTCGTCGGCGTCAGGCCCTGGTTGGGCCGTCGTCCATGGGTCCAGCATCCCACAAGCCACAAAATCCGGGAGCAGAACCGAATTTCGGGACGAGCGTTCGCGTCGTGGAACAAGCTGTGACCAGTTGGGCATCCAGCTCGCCGCGACTCACCGTGGAATGAGTGTCGGGGCGTCCTTGGGCTGGTGAATGCGCGCGAAGTCGCACATGAGGTCGGGGCGATCCGTGACGATCCCGTCGACTCCCATGTCCATGAGTTCTCGAGCCTCTGACACCTCGTTGATCGTCCAGACGTGAACCGCTCGACCAAGGCGATGGGCAGCGGCAACGAAGGTCGGCGTCACCAGGGGAACACCGTACCGGCTGACACGATGGGGGACCTGGTACGCGTCGCCTCGGGATTCGGCCATCTGGAGGCTGTTCGGTCCGACGACGGCCCACCCAACTCCGACCGGTCCCACCGCGGTGGCCGTGCGCTCACGCACCAACCGGCGGAACGTTCGGATGCGTTTGCTGCTGAACGATCCGACGCAGACCCGATTCCAGGCCCGGTGACGGGAAAGGACCTCGATGAGGGGCATGGTGGCGGCGTCGTGCTTGATGTCGATATTGATGAAGGATTCCCGAAAGGCGTCAAGGACGTCATCGAGGGTGGGGATGGGCTCTCCGCCGACGCTGGCTTGCCTGACCTCGTGCCACGGCATCTTTGCGATGACACCGCTGGACTCGGTGACCCGGTCGAGAATGGGGTCATGAAAGGCCATGAGGACACCGTCACTGGTGGCGTGAACATCAGTCTCGAGGTGGGTGCACCCGAGATCCACCGCATGTCTAAAAGCTGCCAGGGTGTTCTCGATCCCCTTGTTGGCAGTCATTCCGGCTCCGCCCCGATGGGCAAGAACGGTGAACGGACGTTGGCAATACGGATAGTCAGTGGCTCGCACAGCCATCCATTCTGCCCTTGAGATGGTTCGGATCCGTGATCGCCATGGCAACTACAGTGTTCATGCGTGAGGCCCACCGTCTTGTCATTGCAGTCCCATGTCGTCCAGGGAACCGTCGGAAACAGCATCGCGGTTCCGGTGATGCGCGTCATGGGGGTCCGAGCATGGGGGATGCCCACGGCCCTGCTGTCCAACCACAATGGCCGCTCCAGCGTCGCCGGTGTCCCGATCGATGCTCAGCAGATCAACGGCATGGTTGACGCCCTCAATTCCAACGGCGAACTCAAGCATGTTGACGCTGTATTGTCGGGTTACCTCACGGCTCTCACCGGTCCCACCGTCTTGCGGACCGTGGAGAAGTGCCGGGAGCACTATCCCGATGCCATGTGGGTCTGTGACCCCGTCATGGGAGACATGGTTGGCGACCAGGTGAGGATTTACGTTCCCGAAGACACCGTGGCTTTCATGAAAGAGGCTGTCCAGAGTGCCGACGTCCTTGTGCCGAATGTGGCCGAGCTCGGCATTCTGACCGACACCATGCCGCGCACGATTGACGAGATCGTGGACGCAGCTCGTGGCCTTGATGGCCCGAAACTCGTCGTCGTCACCTCGGTACCGCATCAGGACGAGAACGGTGACGGGCTGGCCATGGTTGCGGTGACGGGGAAGAGGACCGTTGTGACCCATGGTCCCCTCATCGACCGTCACTTCAACGGCGCTGGCGACCTGACGACGGCAGTCCTGACGGCCCAGCTCGTCGCAGGGGAGTCCCCGGAGACTGCACTCGGCAAGGCTGCAGGCGTCGTCCATGCGGTCCTCGAGCGCACTTGGAACCATCCCGGTGACGAATTGGACTGGTCGCCCGAGGACGCCTCGGCTCAGCCGTGGAAGACGGAGATTTTGGCTCCCAGCGCCCCGAGTCGGGTGGGTAGGTCCTCGTAACCGCGGTTGATCATGTAGACGTCGCGCAGGGTCGTCTCGCCGGAGGCGGCCAGGGCAGCCAACAACAGGCAGACGGCCGGGCGCAGGGCCGGTGGGCAGATGAGTTCACGGCCGCGCCAGCGCGTCGGTCCCCGCACGATGAGTCGGTGCGGATCGAGGAGCTGGACGTCGGCTCCAAGTTTGCCCAACTCGAGCAGATGGATGGCCCGGTTCTCGTAGCACCAGTCGTGGATGAGGGTCTGGCCCTTGGCCTCCGCGGCGATGACGGCGAAGAACGGCAGGTTGTCGATGTTGAGGCCCGGGAAGGGCATCGGGTGGATCTTGTCCGCGACCGCGCGTAGCTTGCTCGGGCGGACGGTGGCGTCGACCAGACGGGTGAATCCGTTGTGGGAGACGTACTCGGGGGAGAGATCGAAGTCCAGACCCATCTCGGAGAGAATCGCCAACTCGATTTCGAGGAACTCGATGGGGCAGCGGGTGATCGTCAGCTCAGACTTGGTGACGACGGCTGCCGTGAGAAGGCTCATGGCCTCGATCGGGTCCTCGGACGGCGCGTACTCGACGTCGACATCAATGTTCTCGACGCCACGAATGCGCAGGGTCGTCGTCCCGATGCCCTCGATCTCGACGCCGAGCTGGCACAGGAAGACGCACAGGTCCTGAACCATGTAGTTCGGGCTGGCATTGCGCAATACCGTCACGCCCGGAGTCTGGGCTGCGGCGAGCAGAGCATTCTCGGTGACGGTGTCGCCGCGCTCGGTCAGGACGATGTGACGCTCCTTGACCGTGCGATCCGTCACGTGACACTGGTAGAAACCCTCGGTCGCGACGACGTTAAGACCGAAGGCGCGCAGGACCTGGAGGTGAGG
This sequence comes from Cutibacterium sp. LaCa_255, assembly GCF_057458005.1. Taxonomy (NCBI): domain Bacteria; kingdom Bacillati; phylum Actinomycetota; class Actinomycetes; order Propionibacteriales; family Propionibacteriaceae; genus Cutibacterium; species Cutibacterium sp. LaCa_255. The sequence goes on from NZ_CP190956.1 coordinate 1,394,061, forward strand.
CTCGACGGTACGGGCGCCCAAGTTGCAGCCGCCGGCGTACGGGAGCTTGAAGGAGTCATAGAAGCGCATCAGTGGGCCGAGGAACATGATGACGCTTCGGGTGCGACGGGCGGCCTCGATGTCCATGTCGTCAAGATTGAGCTCAGCAGGACGAATGAGGGTGAGGTCGCGCTCGTCCTCGGACCACTCGTAGGTGACGCCGATGGACGTCAGCACCTCAAGGATGCGATTGACCTCCTCGATGTGAGCGACTCCGCGCAACACAGTGCGGCCACGGTTGATGAGGCAGCCACACAGCAGGGCAACGGCAGCGTTCTTGGAGGAACGCACCTCGATGGAGCCCTCGAGCTGGTGGCCGCCTTCGATGCGGTAGTTCATCGTGCCGCCACCCGGCTGGGTGATGATGGGGGACTCAAGGGCCTCGGCGATGCGGTTGATGTACTCCAGCGAGAGGTTCTGTGTGCCTGACTCGACCCGGTGGATGGCGCTCTGGGAGGTCTTGAGGAGCTCCGCCAGTTGGTTCTGCGTCATGCCGCGCTGCTTGCGTGCGTCGCGGATGAGGCGACCGACGGCAGCTGGGGTGATGTTGTCCACAGCAGATCCTTTCGACGAGATGAAGTCTTCCGACAAGGATATATCAGATCTGAGGTTGAACCGCGGGGCAGAAGGGGCCAGTCGCAACCCGACAGAAATCTCCTCAGTGAGATCTTCGTCACAGGCCGACCTTCCCACTAGAGTGTTACCCATGAGCTCACATTTTGACGTTGTTGTCCTCGGAGCTGGCCCTGGCGGCTACGTTGCCGCCATTCGTGCCGCTCAGCTCGGCAAGAAGACCGCCATCATTGAGAAGGAATATTGGGGTGGTGTCTGCCTCAACGTTGGCTGCATCCCCACCAAGTCGCTTTTGCGCAACGCGGAACTTGCGCACATCGTCACCAAGGAGGCTGGCGCCTTCGGCATCGGCGGCGACATCTCCGTCGACTTCGGCAAGGCCTACAGCCGGTCGCGTGAGGTGTCTGACCGGATGGTCAAGGGTGTCCACTACCTCATGAAGAAGAACAAGATCACCGAGTTCTCCGGGTGGGGTGAGTTCACCGGGCCCAAGTCCGTCGTCGTCAAGGACGGGCAGGGTCAGGTGTCCGACGAGATCACCTTCGACAACTGCATCATCGCCGCTGGGTCCACCGTCAAGACCTTGCCGGGAACCCAGCTGTCGGCCCGCGTCGTCACCTACAAGGAGCAGATCCTCTCCGACGAGGTCCCCGGATCGATCGTCATCGCTGGTTCCGGCGCCATCGGCACCGAGTTCGCCTACGTCCTGGCCAACTACGGCGCCCAGGTCACGATCGTCGAGTACCTCGACCGGATGGTCCCCAATGAGGATCCCGAGGTCTCCAAGGAACTCACCAGGGCCTACAAGAAGCTCGGTGTCAAGGTCATGGCCGGTACCAAGGTCGAGTCGATCGACGACTCGGGAGACAAGGTCAAGGTGACGGTGAGTCCGGCCAAGGGCGGCGAGTCCACCGTGCTCGAGGCTGACCGGGTCCTGCAGGCTGTCGGCTTCGCCCCGCGGGTCGAGGGTTACGGCCTGGAGACCACCGGTGTCAAGCTCACCGAACGTGGCGCCATCGAGATCGACGACTTCATGCGCACCAGCGTCCCGGGCATCTACGCCATCGGTGACTGCACGGCCAAGCTCATGCTGGCCCACACCGCCGAGGCCCAGGGCGTCGTCGCCGCCGAGACCATCGCCGGGGCGCAGACCATGCCCATCAACTACGCCATGATCCCTCGGGTCACCTACTGTCAGCCGCAGGTCGCCACCTTCGGCTACCCCGAGGCCCAGGCCAAGGAACAGGGCTACGACGTCAAGGTGTCACGGTTCCCGTTCTCGGCCAACGGCAAGGCTTGGGGCATGGGTGACGGGTCCGGCTTCGTCAAGGTCGTCGCCGACGCCCGTCACAACGAGCTGCTGGGAGCCACCATCATCGGACACGACGTGTCCGAGCTCATCCCGGCGCTCACCGTAGCACAGATGTGGGACATCACCACTGACGAGGTCGCCCGCAACATCTTCCCGCATCCGTCCCTGTCGGAGGCCCTCAAGGATGCTGTCGAGGGTATTGGCGGAGAGATGATCAACATCTGACGTTCTCATGTATGGCTTGAGGCGGGGTCCTGATGACGGGGCCCCGCCTCGGAGTCTGGGCCGCAAGCCCCGGTGTTGCAACAGAGCGGGTTCGAAGACGCGAATGGAGGGCATGAGACCCACGACGAAGACGGATCGAGGGGCCGCGGTCATCCGCGGCCCCTCGATCTCTGGTGTCCGGTGTCAGTACGAGAGGTCCTCGTACTCCGGGTTGTCGATCTGGAGTTCGGCGTACCGGCTCTCGGGGGCCGAGACGTGGTACGGGCGACCTGTGGCCTGCCAGCTGAGGTTCGGCGCACAGTGGACGTTCTGGGCGTCGGCGTCGAGGATGATGAATCCCCAGGCCAGACGTCCTTCCTTGCCGGCGGGCAGGGTGTAGGGCCCGACGACCTGCTTGAGCGACCAGTGGACCTCGTTGACGTAGGTGAACCCGAAGGTCTGCGTCATGATCTTGGCCAGGTCACCCTGACCGGCGACCTTTGCGCTGACCTGGAGGGTCTGGGTGCGCGACTGTTTCACCTTCGTCGAGACGGGCACCGCATTGGCGGTGTTGTTCGCGACGCTGGAGGCATCGGTCTGCTTGAACCAACGCTTCTTGGCCGTCAGGTAGGTGCCGTTCTCACCGGGGGTCGAGCACGCGGTTCCCGGCTCGTAATCGGAGTTCCACCGTTGCGGCAGCTCGAACTGGGTGGGGTCACTGGCGGAGGCCGACTCGGCCGCATGGGCGTCGGAGACGGCGAACGGGGCCACTGACAGGGCAGCCGCCGCCGCGAGTGTGACCCCGCGACGCACCTGGTGTGTCAGGAATCCCATGGGCGATCAGGCCTCGAGGGAGGGGTCGTTGTCGCGGGTGCTGATGGCGATGTGACGCTCCTTCGGAAGGCTCGCGGTGAACTCGCCACCGTTGGCCTTCCAGGTGTGATCGGAGCCGCAGACGGTGTGCTGGCCACGGAAGTCCGAGACGACCCATCCGGCACGCAGGACCGCGGTCTTGCCCGGCGCCAGGTTGTACGGGCCGACGGTGTCGCCGACCTCGTAGGACTGGCTGTCGGTGTAGCTCGTCGAGAAGGTGACGTGGATGAGGTCGAGGATCGGGAAGTCGACCCCGGCCGAGACGTTCCAGGTTTTCGTCTTGGTCTCGGTGATGGTCCGGGTGATGGGCAGCGGCTCGTCGTTGTAGTTCGAGATGGTCCACGTGCCGGCCGAGCCGTCGAAGTAGCTACGGGTCCGGGTGATGGTCTGGCCGGTCTCACCGATGTTGGCGCAGGAGGCGCCGATCGTCGTGGGGTTGGCGGCCTGGGCCGGGGTAGCAGCCTGGGCCGGAACGACCGTGAAAGCGGCCGAGGCGGCGAGGGCTGCGGGAACGGCAAGAAGTCGGGTGATCATGAGTGTTCTCCTTCGTGGTCGGGATTGACGGTGGTCGTGGTGTCGGGGACGGCTAGGTCAGCGGTCTGACTGAGTCGGCAGGGGGAGCTGGCGGTACTTGTCGGGAGTGACGTCGATCTTGCGAACGCTGCCGTCCCGGGAGGTGACGGTGGCCTCGGCCCAGAAACCGCTCGGCGCCGAGGCGGTGCCGTAGTTCGACACCAAGCTGTACTTTCCGTCCCTGCCGCAGTGGATCTCGCGATAGTTCACGCGGGTCATCGTCGTGCCATAGGTGACGCGCACGCGCTCACCGGGCTGCAGATGTACCGCACCGAGGGCGGTTCCGACGGGCATATAGGCACGGTAGGTGCTGTCAACCGAGCCAAGCCATCCTGCCGGCGGGCGGCCGTAGCGACCCATCCAGTTGGCGTACCCGTTGTACTGGGCGCCCACGACGAAGTCGGTCACCGGGTGGTAGTCGTAGGGGGCCTTCGACCAGTTGAGGAAGTCCGTCGAATAGCCGGGCTTGCGGTAGGTGGGCTGGATCGACGAGATGTCGTAGGGGTACCACGCGATGTCGCGGGCACGGCAGGTCTGACCCTTCGCCGGCCAGGACGGATCCTTCTGCGGAGCGACGGCGGGCTCGACGACGTGGTCGGTCGGCTTCGCCACGGACTCCAGGCTGGGGCCCGACATGGCGGTGTACGCGTCCGATCCCATCGGCTTGCTGTTGGCACCCGCGTGGCGCGACGGGATCTGCATCGCCAGATCCGAGATGGAGCCGTCGGCGTGGATGAGGTAGACGAAGGCGTATCGCCCGGCCGGACCGGTGCCACGAATGACGTTAGCGCCGTTGGAGTTCTGCAGGACGCCGTCGCGGCAAGTGACGAACATCGAGACGAAGTCCTTCTCGAGGACGCCGTATTCGACGCGGATCGACTCACCTGGCTTGAGCTTGACGGGACCGACGGTCTCACCCTCGACCCAGCCATTGGACATCTTGAGGCCGATGTCAGACTTGGCGGTGGTGTTCCATCCAGAGGGGAGCTTCGCCGCCGAGGTCGCCGAAATGTCGTGGTTGCTCTCAGTTTCGATCGTGCCGGTGTACGGCACGACCTGATCGGTGCGGTTGGTGAACTGGATCGTGCCGTCGCTGAGGTAGCGTCGTCCCGTCTCACCGTAATGCCACTCGGGGTATCCCTGGGCGTGGGCGGAGGCATCCGTGCACGACTCATAGAGGTGCGCGATCGGATAGCCCTGCGGCTTGGGTGGAATGACGGCGTGAGCCGCCGGCACCTGCATCATGGCAGACACTGCGAGGACTGCCGAGGCAGCCGCCGCGAGAACTCTGCGCCCTGGACGTCTCTTCAAGGACATGGCTTTTTCATACTCCTCACGGATTCGCATCCATAGGAATTGACGTGCTTCACAGAGCCCCTGTGGAAGTCGATGCACGCCCCTGTCAAGGAGTATGGGCAACCATCCCGGGAGGATCTGCGATCCGATGCTAGCGACGCGGAGGTTCAATTCACAAAGGGCGGCGATCTGGAATATCGAGTAATGACGCGGTTGCGAACAGGACATGAACCCGTGATGACGAGCATGTGATCGGACACCGAACCGGTGCAATGACGCCCAAGCAATAACAAGACCACTGGACCCGTCGACAGCCTTTATATCATCTCGTAAATATATACCGAATCCGCACGTCGCCTTCCGGGTCCGCCATCACTGCATGACCTCGCATGTGGACAGTGTACGAGTGAGACATCCGCCACTTCTTGGACATGTCGCTCGGGATGGAAATTTGGATTCTCGGGGCGGGGTCATGGATGAGTGGGACGATTCACCACCTGCGTGGTACGGTGCGTTTCGCCGGCCAGGGAACCTGGTGCGAATCCAGGACTGACGCGCAGCGGTGTGGGTGATGGCTCGCCGCGAGCCCACTGGGTGGAGACACCTGGGAAGGGGGACGAGCCGCGCGACCCCGAGTCCGAAAACCTCCCGGCGAATGCAGCCGCCGTACGCCTCGCGAGATGGGCGTCAACCGCCAGGAGTTCCTTTGCCACACGTCCGCCATCGAGACACCCATCCCTGCGCTTCGCGCGGGCAACGGCAATCGTCGGACGGATCGACGTCATCGCGGGCCCACGAGGATCGCCGGTTGCCCGCCGGGCCCGTACTGCTGGTCCTGGCGGTTGCTCTTGCTCTGAGGGTCGTGCTCTCGCTGGCCTTCGGCACGATCCGGCTGCCCGTCGAACAGGCGTGGCATGTCCTGGATGTACACGTGCGCGGAGGCAGCGTCGAGGCCACCGCGGACCAGATCGTGTGGGGGTTGCGACTTCCACGAACGGTGCTGGCCGTCGTTGCCGGGGCCGGACTGTCCGTCGGTGGTGCCGTCATGCAGACCTTGGTACGCAACCCGTTGGCCGATCCCTACATGCTCGGGGTCTCGGCAGGGGCCAGCGTCGGGGCGACAGCCGCCATCACCACGGGAACGCTGGCGGCCTTCGGCGTGTACTCGCTGTACCTGGGTGCCCTTCTCGGTGCCCTCGTCGCGACCGCGGCCGTGTTCGGCATCGCCATGGCCCAGGGAGGTCTGAGCCCCTTGCGGCTCGTCCTCACCGGTGTCGTCATGTCCTCGGCCTTCAGCGCGATGTCGAGCTTCCTGGTCTTCCACAGCAACGACCCGAAATCGGCCCAGTCCGTCCTCTTCTGGCTGTTGGGCAGCGTGGCGGGTGCCTCCTGGCAGACCCTCGTGCCGACGGCGGTGGTGGTCCTCGTCACCCTGCTGTTGCTCATGATTGGATCGAGGTGGCTCGACGCGCTGGCAGCAGGCCCGGAACTCGCCTCCTCGCTCGGGGTCCCGGTCACCGGCCTGAGAGTCGCCCTCTTCATCGTCCAGGCCATCCTCGTGAGCGCGATCGTCGCGGTCTCCGGCGGCATCGGATTCGTGGGCCTCGTCATTCCCCACCTCACTAGGCTCCTCGTGGGACCGCGCCATCGCGTCGTCCTGCCGGTCAGCGCTTTGTTCGGTGCGCTCTTCCTCGTGTGGGTCGACGTCCTCTCCCGGGTGGCGAGCCGACCTCAGGAGACTTCGTTGAGCATCGTCACAGGTCTGCTAGGAGCCCCAGTACTCCTACTACTGCTGGGACGGCGCCACTACCAGTACGCGGGGGCATGATGGGAACCCGACTGACCACACGACGTCTCGCGGCGCAGGTCGAGGGGCGAACCATCGTCCGAGACGTCGATCTGGACTTCGAACCCGGTACCGTCACGGCCATCATCGGGCTCAACGGTTCGGGCAAGTCGACCCTGCTGCGTGCCATCGCCGGAATCAGCCGGCCGGCCGCCGGAGACGTGTTCCTCGACGACGTCCCCCTCCGACGTCTCTCGGCCAGACAACGCGCACGCCAGGTGTCCTTCGTCGCCCAGGAGGACTCACCACCTGGTGACCTGCTCGTGCGTGAACTCGTCGCCCTGGGTCGCACCCCTTATGGACGGCCGTGGGACCACGGCGGTGAGGACGAGCATCGCATCGTCATGGAATCACTAGACCGGGTCGACATGTCCGACTACGCCGATCGACCCTGCTCACGACTGTCCGGTGGGGAACGCCGTCGAGTCATGCTGGCCCGTGGGCTGGCCCAGCGCACTCCCATACTCATGCTGGACGAACCGACCAACCACCTGGACCTGGCCCAGCAGCACCACCTGCTCGCACTCATCCGTGACCTCGACCAGACCGTCGTCGTGGCGATCCATGACCTCACGTTGACCGAGCGGTACGCCGATCACGTCGCCGTCCTCGCAGGGGGACACGTGCTCACCCAGGGTCCACCACATGACGTGTTCACCCGTGGCGAGGTGAGCAGGGCGTTCGGCATGAGGCTCACACGCCACGTCGACCCCATCACGGGCCTATCCCATCTTCTCTGTGACCCGGCGAGCCCCGGCCCGTTGTGTCACACCCATCCCACTGACACATCCCGACCGGAAGGCACCTCATGACCCGATCACCACTCATCGTCGCCGGCGCGGCCGCCCTCACCATCGCCCTCACGAGCTGCGCCCACGTGACCCACACGAGTTCCTCGACCTCGAGCGCCTTTGGCCCCTCGACGGTCACCATCACCAATTGTGGTGCTCGCCGAGCCTTCCCCTCCCATGCGCGACGAGTGTTCGTCAACGACAGCAACATGGTCGCGATGATGTTGTCCATCGGCGCCGGCGACCAGATCGTCGCGGCAACGGGGATCAAGGGCCAGACTGACGCCCTGGCGAAGGTTTACGGCCACCGGGCGGTGTCGGCCCTGCCCGACAGTGACGGCTCCTACCCGACGCTCGAACAGGTTCTGGGCGCGCGACCCGACGTCATGCTCGCCGGGTACGGATATGGATACGGTGAGAGCACCCATCTCACTCCCGAGGAGCTGCGCGCACGGGGCATCAGTGCCTACGTGTTGTCGGAGAGCTGCCGTGCGAAGAGCGATGACAAGGCTCGCGGAGTCATGGACCCCTGGACGGCCCTGCGGTCGGATCTGAGCAACCTGGGCGCCGTCACAGGGCACACCCAGGAGGCCCGGAAGGTCGTCAAGGACATCGACACGCGACGTCGGGCTCTGGCCCGAGCCCCTCAGGCATCGACCAAGCCGACGGTGCTCATGGTCGACAGCGGCGACACCGGCAGCGTGTTCACCAGTGGGCGCTACGGCGGCCCCGAAGTCATCATCAAGGCGGCGGGTGCCGTGAGCGCCACCACGGACGTGGCCAACACGTGGACGACGATCTCGTGGGAGAAGATCGCGCAGACCCGACCCGACGTCATCGTCTTCAACGACTACCCCGGCCAGACGAAGGCCCAGAAGGTCGCCCTGCTCGAGGCCAATCCGGCCACGAAGAACCTTCCTGCCGTGAAGAACCGCCGGTTCGTCAACATCGCGTACCCGGCGTGGACCAGCAGCCCACTCAACGTCGATGCCGCCGAGACACTACGACAGTCCTTGGAGAAGTACCGCATGGTCCCTGCGTCAGGGATCAAGCCGCGGCACGACGTGACCGCTCGTGGCTGAGCTTCGCTCGACGATCGCCCACCTTCACACGGTCGTCGAGCAGACCAGTGCGGATCCACATCCGATGTCAGTTGCCTCCAAGTGCAGGGAGCGGAACCTCGGCATCAGGCTCTCCGGTGATGCGATTGCGCAGGTCACGCCGGGTGAGCTCGATGACCCACATCCAGAACACGTGCCCGAAGGACTCGCTGAGGTGCTCGTCGAAGGGCTGGTGCCAGGGGGCGGGGACGGTGCCCATGGCTGGCATGAGGACGAGATGGAAGAGCACCCAGATGGCCAAGCCGAACACCGCGCCCTGCCACAGCTTGACGCGAGGGTACTTCTCGGCCAGCAGCGCGTAGACGACAGCGAAGAAGATCGAGAACCCGAAGTGGACGATGAAGCTCACGAAGGGGAGCGGCCACCCGCTGAAGGTGTACGACATGTGAGTGAAGTGCTCGCTGAACCCAAGTTGCTGAAGGAGCTGCTGAGGAGGGTTCGTGGCATTGCGTGCCGCGGTGCGCGGAGGCAGCGGAACCTCCCAGCCGAACTTCACGATGGCGCCGATAATCCCGGCGAGCACGCCCGCCCATAACGCGGCACCGTACCTCCGGCGACACGGCTCCGTGGTGCTCGAGGTCATGTGATCAACTCCTTGCACGACCCAGCGCTCCGGGACGATGACATGCTGACAGATACTCATGGCGTGACCGCTCGCTGCTGAGAGTATCTCAGGACCACGCTGCATCCTCGCCACGGCCAACGCATGGTGCGATGACTAGCATCGGTCCGCGCGAGTCTCACCGATGCCTGCGCGAAACTCGTCATAGGTGACCATGAGGTAGTCGACGAAGGACGTGCGGACCTCGGGGCGGGAGAAGTAGGCAGCGACGAGCCGGCCGTTGCGGTTGGTGCGGTCGACGATGATCTCGTCAGCCATCTCCTCGAGGGCGAGGCGGTACTGGTCACGATCGTTGTTCTCAGCGACCATGCGCATGTCGTCGCGTTGTATGACGTCTCTGCGAGTCTGTTCGAAGGTGAGCTTGTCGGCGTCGGTCAACTCGGCACCGAACTTCTCGTTCATCACCGCGATGAGGGCCGAAAGCTTGTCGGTCTCGGGCTCGTTCTGCTTGCCGAGGCCACCGCCGGGCAGCGCGGTACCGGGGATGTCGTCGTCGGCTTCCAGGTCGATGGCGGTCTGGTCGGTCACGGCCATCCGCAGGTGGGTGAGCTGCACCTGCTTACTGATCTGCGGCATGGGGTCCCCGTCTCGGGCGGGAAGTTGGGTGAGCAGCACCTTGCCGTACAGGTAGAGCTTCTCCAGCGACGGGTCGATGTACTGCATCACCTGGGCCAGGAAGGCGTAGGCGCGGCAGAACTGGTCGAGGGTGGCGCGGAATGCCTCCTGCTGCTCCTCGTCCAAAGCGGTCCAGCGGCCGACCGCCGAGTGAAGGTTCGCGTACACCTCGCCCTGGCGGTCCGGGGCATCGCTGAGCAGCGCGGTCACCGAGGCGTCCATCTCGGGCTCGGACAGCACCTGCGCGGACCACAGGTCGTTGCTCATGTTGTAGAGCACATTCGGATCGGTCGGCGTGGCCAGCGATGCCTGGTAGAAGGGTTGGAAGGCCTGCTGGATCTCCTCGGCGGTGTTGGCGAAGTCGAGCACGAAGGTGTCGTCCTTGCCGGGCGTCGTGCGGTTGAGCCGGCTCAGCGTCTGGACGGCCTTCACCCCGGACAGCTTCTTGTCGACGTACATGGTGTGCAGCAGGGGTTCGTCGAAACCGGTCTGGTACTTCTCCGCCACCACGAGCACCTGGTAATCGGCGGTGCGGAACTTCTTGGGAAGTTGTCCCTCGGGGAAGCCGTTGAGCTCGGCCTCGGTCCACTGCTTCTCGGGCATGTCGGGATCGGTCACCGGGCCACTGAACGCGACCAGCGCCTGCAGCGGGTGAACTCCGCGGTCGTAGCCCTTGCGCATGATGTAACGGTCGATGGCCTCCTTGGTCTTCACCGCGTGCAGTCGGCTGCGGGTGACCACCATGGCCTTGGCGTGCCCGTTGATCTTCATGGCGGTCTTCTGCCGGAAGTGCTCGACGATGATCTCGGCCTTCTGGTCCATCTCGTAGGGGTGCAGGGACGCGTATCGAGCCAACGCCGCCTTTCCCTTCCTGGTCTCCAGGTCGGGGTCCATAGCGCCCTCGGCGTTCGCGAGCCGGTAGTACACCGAGTAGGTCGTGTAGTTGCGCAGCACGTCCAGGATGAAGCCCTCGGCGATAGCTTGGCGCATCGAGTAGACGTGGAAGGGGCGCATCAATCCGTCCTCGCCCCGTTGCCCGAACAGGTCGAGGGTCTTGGGCTTCGGAGTCGCGGTGAACGCGAAGAAGGACAGGTTCTTCTGCTTGCCACGGTGCGCCGCCGACTCGATGATGACATCAGCCGCATCGGCCGCCTCCTCGGCGGCGTTCTCGGCCTCTTCGGCGGCCGCGAGGAGGGCTTCGGGGCCGCCGAGCACCCTCTTGAGGTCCTTCACGGCTTCCCCGGAGGTGGAGGAGTGGGCCTCGTCGACTATCACCGCGAAGTGTCTGCCCGCCACCTCCTTGGCCTCGCCGTTCTTGGCGTCCTCAGTGGCGGCCTGCACCACAACGGGGAACTTCTGCAGTGTCGTGACGATGATGCGGGCCGCGTTGCCCTCCAGCGCCTCCTTGAGCTGCGCCGAGTTCTTGTCGACCCGCACGATCGTGCCCAAGGTGTGGTCGAACCCCACTACGGTGGCCTGAAGCTGCTGATCGAGCACCTTGCGGTCGGTGATGACGACGACCTTGTCGAACATCGGTTGATCGTTGTCGTCGTGGAGCCGGGAGAGCTGGTGGGCCGACCATGCGATGGTGTTGCTCTTGCCCGACCCGGCCGAGTGCTGGATGAGCCGATCGACCCCGGCGCCGTCGCGCTTCGTCGCCTCAAGGATCGAGCGGACGGCGTGCCATTGGTGGAAGCGGGGAAACAGGATCGTGCCGTCGCTGTCGTGGACGAAGTTGCCCAGGATGTCGAGCCACGCGTCGCGCTGCCACACCTGCTCCCACAGGTATGACGTCTGGTAGCCGCCTGAGCTGGCTGGAGGATTGCCCGCAGTTCCTGGATGGCCAGCACCCGCACTGCCCTGATCGAAGGGGAGGAACCGGGTCTTCTGCCCGGCGAGTCTGGTGGTCATGGACACGTGGTGCGGGTCGACGGCGAAATGCACGAGCGTGCGGCGGGCGAAGATCAGGTCGGCAGGGTTCCGGTCGGTGCGGTACTGCTCGCGCGCATTCTCGACGTCCTGCCCGGTGAGGGTGTTCTTCAGCTCGGCCGTGGCGACGGGGATGCCGTTGACCACAAGCGTCATGTCGAGTGAATCTTTCGGGCGCGACACGGAGTGATGAAGCTGCCGCACCACAGCCAGCCGATTCGCCTCGTAGCGGGCGGTCTGTTCCTCGTTGAGCCCGGAGGCGGGTTTGAAGTAGCACAGGCGCACGTCGACGCCCCGGTCCTTGATGGGGGAGCGGAGCACCAAGATCGTGCCTCGCTGATTGAGTTCGGCGGCCAGGCGCGTCAAGAACTTGGTGCGTGCTGCGTCGTCACCACCATGATGCCGGACGAGTTTCGCCCACGCCTTCGGCTGGGTGGACTGGACGAAGGCGATCACCTCGTCGGGGAAGAGTCCGATCTTCTTGTCGTAGCTGGCGGGGGAGACCTTCACCCAGCCATGCGACAGCAGGTGGGCCTCGATGTTGCTCTCGAAGGTGTGCTCAGTGGTGACAGACATGGCTCACTCCGGAATTTTCGTGGAGGCTGTGGTGACGTCGAACTCGCCCGTGACGGCGGCCGTGATGAGGGATTGCTTGTATTCCTGCAGAAGAGAGACAGCAGAGATGAGCGCCGTCACACCCGCATCGACAGCTGCAAGTTGATTCTGACACTCCGACGCGAGATCTCGCTGCTCGGAGATCGGAACGAACGGGATTGGCAACGCCATGACCTTGGACGCGCTGGTCGATGCCAGGTTGGTAGTCTTTGACCCAGTTCGCTCGAAGTAGCTACGGGCGGCAGATGACTGTGTGTACAGCGCGAGATAGTCAGCTACAAGAAGCTCCCGAGCTGGTCGCACCGAGAAGACATGATTTTGGTGGAGACAAGGTGAGATCTCACCATGCCAAACCGTGCCCCGACCGAGCTTGTCAAGATCGCCACCCTCAGTCATCAGGACGTCGCCAGGCCTGAGCGTGCAGCGCTTAGCAAGCGCCTCTTCCGCGACCACCGTCTTGATCTCTGCCAAATCTAGCCCGCCAGCCTGCACGTTTGCGACGCGAAGATACGGGTAGCAATCCCCGCCACTTGCGTTCGAACGCTTTTCATCAACGGTGAGCCCGGACTGGATAGTGGCAAGGCGCCCGAGTCGGGTCATGCCAGATGGATGTGCCGGGGTCAGGACCGAATCGACAAGCGAGATTCGAGCTCTGTCGGCGTGTCTCACCTGCTGTTGGCGGGCGGCGATGATCTGGTCGATCCGGGCGACGCGGTCGTCGAGGAAGTCCGCGATCCGCCGCTGCTCCGCTCCTGTCGGCCATGGGATCTCGATCGCGGTCATGTCATTGGCATTGATCGCGGGATAGCCCACTCCTGTGCTGCGTGCAACGACCTCTTCGACAAAGGGCGTAGATCGGCAAGTATAATTCAAGAACCTCGGGTCACCGACTCTAGCCTCCAGCGTGGCGAACCCCGTGCTGAAGACTAAAGGTTCTTCAGAGGTGGGCACCTGAGCTATAGCCCGCAGATACGTTCGTACTGTCGAAACAATCGTTGCACCTTCTGGTGCTAATCGGCGTGCTCGACTTGGTGCGTCCTTAAATGTGACTGAGTTGGAGGATGTGTCGACCGCACCAGTCGAGGACACCTGAGAAATATCCACGTAGCGAAATCGATAGCTCGGATCGGTCGTTTCAGGGAGCACATCGGCGTTAACCCGTGCGACGTACTTCAGCGGTATCGTCCTCACAGCCCGAGCCCCTTCATCCAGCCCTGGATCTGGGCCTCCAAGTCCTTGATCTCCGCGGCGATCTCCTCGACAGGGCGGGGCGGCGTGTAGACGTAGAACTGGCGGGTGAAGGGGATCTCGAAGCCGAGCTTGGTCTTGGCGTGGTTGATCCACGCATCGGGCACGTACGGCCTGATTTCCTCGGTCAGGTGCTTCTCAGCAGAGTCGAGCAGTGCCTGAGCGCGGGCGTCATCGTCGAGGTCGAACCAGCCGGCGGGCAGGGGAATGTTCTCTTGGTCGCGCAGCTCGGGGTCGGGCTCCGGCTTGCCCTTCTTCATCACCACCGGCGCACCTGGATCATCCACCGCGCAGGCGACGGCGTACTTCTTCTTCTGCGTTGCGGTCAGGCCGGGGGCGTCGGCAAGCAAGGCCTTCTGCGTGCCGTATGTCTTCCCGACCAGATGGGTGAACTGCTCAAAGGGTGGGGTCTTGACGACAGCCTCGGTCACCTCCCAGCGCCGATGCAGGGGGCGTTCGACGGTGACGCGCTGGAATCCGAAGGTCTCTCGGGGCAATACCTTGACGCGCTGGTCGTCGGCGAACTCGTCAAGGGCGCCGCTGAACAGACGCACGATCTCGTCGATCGCGTCGTCAGTGAGTTCCTTGCGCTTATCACCGAGGCTCTTGCGCATCTTGGTGCCCATGTCGCGGGCATCAATGAGTTTCACCAAGCCACGTTCGGCGTCGGTCCTGGCATTGGTGAGAATCCACACATAGGTGGAGATGCCGGTGTTGTAGAACATCTGGTCGGGCAGGGCGACGATGCCCTCCAGCCAGTCGTTCTCCAGCAGCCAGCGGCGGATCTCACTCTCGCCCGATCCGGCCTGACCGGAGAACAGGGGAGAGCCGGAAAGGACGATGCCGACGCGCGATCCGTTCGGACTGGCGTCCGTGACGGGCTTCATGTGGCTGAGCATGTGCTGCAGGAACAGTAGGGAGCCGTCGGAGACGCGGGGGAGTCCGGCGCCGAAACGACCATTGAAGCCTTGTCTGTTGTGTTCGTCCTTGATGGGTTGGGCGTAACCCTTCCAGTCGACACCGTAGGGCGGATTGGCGAGGATAAAGTCGAATTTGTTGGTGGGGAAGGCATCGGCGGTGAGAGTGTTGCCGTTGTGCATCTGCTCGGGGCCGATGCCTTGCATCATGAGGTCGGACTGGGCGATGGCCCAGGTCTCGTCGTTGAGTTCCTGGCCGTAGACCTTGACGAGGGCCTTCGGGTTGAGCTCCTTGATGCGGTCCATGGTGATCATGAGCATGCCGCCGGTGCCGGCCGCCGGATCGCACAACCGGTTACGTTGGATACAAGACCCCAGTGCGGAGCAGGGCCATCGAACAGCTTCGATACCGGCGATGAACTGGGATTTCCGGCTGCCGCGGACGTTTGGAGATTAGCCTGCTGTACCGCTGAGTATCTGGCACGTCGCTACCCGGCTGGCGTCCGTAGAGGGGGTGAACCAGTCGGGATCTTGCGCGCAAGAATAGACGCGGGGTCTCGACAAATGATGCGGGTAGCACCACTACCTGTAGACGATACCGCTTGCTATTCGTTCTTGCAGGTGGGCCGACGACCATCTGCACTCCTAGTCAACTACAAAGCTTTTAGCAAGTTGGGGGTCAAGTCCCTTGTAGTGGTGTAACGGTGTTTTCCTCTCGTTTGGGGTTTTAGCCTGCGAGTGCGGGCATGTCGGCATCGGTCGTGGTTGTGGGTGTGGTGATCAGGTTGAGGCGGCTCTTGGCGAGGACTTCCAGGCCGAGGTAGCGGCGGCCTTCTGCCCATTCATCGGTTTGCTCGGCCAGGACGGCGCCGACGAGCCGGACAATCGCTTCCCGGTTTGGGAAGATCCCAACCGCATCGGTGCGGCGCCGGATCTCGCGGTTCAGCCGTTCGGTGGGGTTGTTCGACCAGATCTGCTGCCAGACCTCGGTCGGGAAGCTGGTGAACGCGAGAATGTCAGCGCGGGCGGCATCGAGGTGGTCTGCGACGTCGGGGAGTTTCTCGGCGGTGTAGTCCAGCAGCCGGTCGAACTGGGCGTGAACAGCATCGGCGTCAGGCTGGTCATAGACGGAGTGGAGCATGGCCTTGACCGCCGGCCACAAGCTCTTGGGAGTGATGCTCATCAGGTTCGCGGCGTAGTGAGTGCGGCAACGCTGCCAGACGGCACCGGGCAGGTTCGCCGCGATCGCTTCCACGAGGCCTTGGTGGGCGTCGGAGGTGACCAGCCGGACCCCGGACAGTCCTCGGGCGACCAGATCGGCGAAAAACTCGTTCCAGGCCGGGCCGGTCTCGCTCGTGGCGACCCGCATCCCTAAGACTTCGCGATGCCCGTCGGCGTTGACCCCGGTCGCGAGCATGACGACCGCGTTGACCACACGACCTCCCTCGCGAACTTTCATCGTCAACGCGTCGGCGGTCACGAACGTGAACGGCCCAGCATCGCCTAGTGGACGGTGTCGAAACTCGGCGACGTGCTCGTCCAACTCGGCGGCCATGCGAGAGACCTGGGACTTCGACAGCCGGTCGATTCCCAACGTCTTGACCAACTTGTCCATCCGGCGAGTACTGACTCCAGCGAGATAGCAGTCGGCAACAACAGTGATCAATGCGGACTCGGCGCGCTTGCGACGCTCCAGCAGCCACTCAGGGAAATAGGTGCCCTGGCGTAGTTTCGGGACCGCGATGTCCAAGGTCCCAACACGGGTATCGAGAGGCCGGTGGCGGTAGCCGTTGCGCTGGGCACGTCGGTCAGGATCTGGGCGGCCGTACTCGGCACCTGCAACCGCATCAGCATCCGCAGACAGCAACTCGTTGATCACAGTCTGCAACAGGTGACGCCTCGGCAAGCAGTTCGCCAAGCAGCCCGGCAGGGTCGACAATATGGGTAGCGGTCATCGTGTGGCCTTTCGCGAGTGAGTTGTAGGGGACGAAACTCGAGGATCACACGGTGACCGCCCTGCTGTCCAGCACGACCACCCCGCTACACCACTATGAGGGACTCAACTCCCTTGGTGATTAGTAGCGCCCTCGCTCATCAGCGAGATGCTGTTCGCAAATGATCCCACTAGCGCCATGTTCGCGACAGCACCACGTGTGCCAAACGCGTCGAGGTACTCCGATTCGAGCTGTGGGTTTAGGGCTTGGCGCCTGGCACCGGGACCGTGTCCGCTAATCTGAGGTGTGTCTCAGCTGCCAACGAGACGACGCATCGGCGGCAGCCACGAAATCGTGGAACCGTCCGGGCCGACTAGACAATTCCTTAGGCGTGCCGGTTTCGGCGACGATAGCACCGTCCGCTAAGGGTTCGAGGAAGACCACCTGATCGGCGCTATCTATGGTGGATAGTCTGTGCGCTACCACGATCACAGTGCGGCCCTCAGATAGTTGACTGATGACGTCGCTAATCGCCGATTCATTCTCGCCGTCCAGCGCCGAGGTAATCTCGTCGAGCAGCAGTATCGGAGCATCCTTGATGAATGCCCGAGCGATCGCCACTCGTTGGCGCTCACCTCCAGACAGGCTCTGCCCGGCAGGCCCCACTTCGGTATCCCAACCGTGAGGCAGCGCCTCAATCACCCGATCAAGTCTCGCCTTGCGAGCTGCTTCTTCCAACTCGGCATTCGTCGCATTGGGACGGGCAATCCGCAGATTCTCCCGGATCGTGGTGTCAAACAGGTAGGTGTCCTGGAACACCATCGAGGTCAGCTCCATGATCCGCGTGGTTGGAATCTCGCGCACGTCCACCCCGCCGATGGTCACGCTACCGGCGTCGACATCCCAAAACCTTGCGGTGAGACGCAAGATCGTCGACTTCCCGGCCCCTGACGGCCCCACTAGTGCGGTGACTGCTCCCTGCGGGGCGGTGAGCGAGACATCGTCTAGGACAGGCCGGCCTGACTCGTAGGAAAACGACACTCCTCGGAATTCAATCGACGTCCCACGCGGTTCCCGTGCCTGCTCGGAATCAGGTTCGGCAAGTGGCGCGGCATCAAGGATTATTCCCATCTGGCGCAACGCTACTGCGGCGTTATCGACCTCAGATGCGTAGAGCGCGGCTTTTGTGAGCGGCAGCAGCATGCGCGCACTGACCGCCGCGATCACCAGATACGCAATCGGGTCCAGACGCGCTCCGGTCACGAACGACAGCCCCAAGGCGAGCACCACCGCGAAAGTCACGTTAGCGATGAGGTTGAATCCTTGGGCAGGTCGGCCCTTGATCCGAAGCCCGGCCAACGTCGCCTCAGAGTCGGCTTGCAGAGTCTCTTGTACGGGGTCCCACGACGTCGCGGCACCCGTGGCTCGAAGCACCGGTTGTAGCCTGGCGAACTCAATCAACCGGCCGGCTGCGGCGGACGAGGTACGGTCTTCCATGTCATTGGCTCTGGTTGTTGCCGCCGACATTTTCCGCCACGTGAGAATAAACGGCAAGATCGACACTGCCATGACCACAGCTAACGGCCACTCAATGAATGCGGTGGCAACGAGCATCACCAACGGCACGATGAAGGCGTTGCACAGGTTCGGGATCACCATTGATGCCAGATGCGACAGGGTGTTGATCTCCTTGGATGTCGCATTAGCCACGTCCGCTTCGCGTTTGGCATTAAACCACCCAAGCGGCAGCTGCAAGACATGATCTGCTACGCGATCAATTAAGGTATCGCATACTTCATAGACGCTGATCCGATAGGAGCGGTACATCGCGAAGGTGTCGACCGTCACCGTGATCGCGCCGAGGATGGCAACGACGACGAGCCAGGTGCCAAGGGTTTCAGAGCGGGAGAATAATGCCCGAAGGAATGGGATCATCAACGCCAGTGTGATGCCTTGTAGGACAGCGGAGAAGGCGAACCAGCCCACCAACGTACGCAACTCGGCCCTGTTGACGACCCTGATCATTAGTTTCCACATGAGCGTGTCTCTCCTTAGGCCATGTAATGGAGTTCTTGGGCCCGCCACATCTCGCTATAGGTCCCCGCTTGGTTGACCAAGTCCTCGTGCCTACCACGCTGAGTGATGTGGCCGTCCTCAATCACGAGGATCTGGTCGGCGTCTCGGATGGTGGCGAGTCGATGCGCGATGATGATCACCGTGCGCCCGGATGCCAAGGTGCTGAGCGCTTCGTGGATCGCACGCTCCGACTGGGGGTCTGCTTGCGCGGTGGCCTCGTCGAGAATCAAGATCGGCGCATCCTGCAAGTATGCTCGCGCCAGGGTGATGCGTTGCCGCTCACCGCCCGAGAGGAAGCCACCAACCTCGCCAAGCACGGTGTCATACCCCTCGGGCAGACGCATAATGCGATCGTGGATGCATGCCGCACGGGCTGCTGCCTCGACCTCGGCGCGCGTTGCCGACGGTTTCGACAGCGCGATATTGGTATGGACCGAATCGTTCGACAACGTTACGTCCTGTAGGACGATCGCGACGCGGGAAAGTAGCCACGAAAAACTCGCCTCGCGCACATCCACACCGCTGATGCGTACCACGCCATCATTGACGTCGTAAAAGCGCGCAATCAGCCGGGCCAGTGTGGACTTCCCTCCGCCCGACGGGCCCACCAGAGCCGTGACCGTTCCGGGCTCAGCCGTAAAGGAGACACCGTGCACAACGGGCACGTCAGGCTCGTAGGAGAAGGAAACCTCACAGACCTCAACTTGGCCGGGGTTTGGGCCCTCTTCTTGGGTGCGGCTGCCTTCGGGCATGGGTTTCTCGGAAAGCAGCTCTGCCGTGGTGCGAGCCGCCAGCTGCGACTCATAGATATGTTGCATCAGACCGACTAGCACCGTGAACCCCTCCGGGATACCGGGAGCGATCAGGAAGAATGGCAGCGTCGCCGACAGCGTGCTCCAATCCTGTGCGACGAATAGCGCCGCCAGTAACGCGACCGTGACGAAGACCGTGGCTGGACGCAGTAGCGAACCGAGCAGACTAATCGCTCTGCCGGAGCGACGAACCCAGTCGAAGGAGATGGCAGAAAATTGCTGGCGGGCGGCGTTAAAGCGCGTTCGGGTCGCATCGGTGGCCTGGAAATTCTTGATCTCCTTAATGCCCTCAAGCATTTCGACGGTGGCTGCGGCCAGTGCGGTCTGGGCATGTCCGAATCGCTTGGTGATATCGCTATAGCCGCGCATGGTCGTGCTGACGATGATCATGATCGCTACGGCCCACGTTCCAAAGAGCGCGAGCGCCAGTCGCCAATCGACCCACACGAGATACCCGAGGCCTACGACCATCGAGACCACGGCGTTGGTGACATCACCGGGAACATGCGCAACGAGAGTATGGATGGCTGCGGTATCGTCACACACCATCTTGCGGATGGCCCCATGCGGCACCTGCGAGACCCTACCCAAGGGCAAACTGCCCAGCGCTTGGACCACATTGCCGCGCAACCGATGTCGGAGCTTGGCTTCTGCCTCGTGGGTGACACCCAATCCAAACAGGTAGAGCAATTGGCCCACGAACAGCGAAAGCACCGCTATCACGGCCCAAACCCACGGCTTTCCGGTCCAGCCGGTGCGCACCTGCCCGTCAAGCCAGATCGCGGCCATGTTGTGTAAGGCGACGAACGGCACCAGCGTGACGATAGCGCCTAAGGCTGTGAGGACTGCGGAAAGGACCATCGCGCCCTTGGCCGGGCGGATTAGTGCGGCGACGGAAATACTCACATCGGGCTCCTGTCGAGTCGAGTCTTTCGAAACGTTCATTGGCGCCACCACCACAGCAACGCAGTAACGGCCCAAAGGAGGCCCACCAGGCACCAATCTCGCACCTGCCACGGTGTGTGTTGGAGTTCCGTGCGCCGCGGATAGGCGCCAAAGCCACGTGAATCCATCGACAGGGCAACCCGTTCGCCGTGCTGGACGGCGAGGATCGCCAGCGGCACGAGGGAACCCACCCATCGAATTGCGGGCGCTAACGGCCCCCATGATGCCCCAATACCCCGCAATGCCCGCGCTGTGCGCAACAGCTGGAAATCTTGCCGGAAACGAGTGACGAAGGCGACAGCCGCAGTTCCCGCCGCAGTGACCCGATAGGGAAGCTTGAACGTCGTCGTCAACGTGCGAAGCAGCGCTTCCGGATGAGTGCTGATGCCTGAAAGCAGCATGAGGGACAACAGTGCCCCGATACCGCTCGCTGCGGCAAGCTCGCCACCGTGATTGTAGAGTGGGCTGACCTCTTCAATGGTGTAGTTGTAGCGGAACACCGGCAGTAGCACAGCTGCGATGACCCAGGGTGCTAGCAGTGACATGACCGTTCGAGCGCGACTCGCTCTCGCGGCTACCATGGCCAGGCTCGCTGCGATGAGCACTCCAACATTGACGGCCGGGTCCTTGCATACGAACACCATGACCATCGCCGGGATTAGCGCCAATAGCAACGTCACAGGATTGAACGATGAGAAGAGTCCACGGGGCACGGACGGCGAAGGCGGGTTCGCTGGTGCTGCGGATGCGGCGTTTTCACGAGTTTCGCTAACGGCAGCAGGTAGCGCGATGATGTGGCTGCAGCGTGATAGGGCAAGTTCTAGGTCGTGGGTGGCCATGATGACGGTTCTGCCCTCAGCGCGCAGTTCGTCGATGAAGGCCATGAGTTCGCAGGTATTCGCCCAGTCCTGGCCGTACGTGGGCTCGTCAAGGACAATCACATCGCGGCTCTCGGCGACCATCGTAGCCACCGATAGTCTACGAATCTGGCCGCCTGAGAGAGTCAACGGGTGTTGGTCTCGATACTGGGAGAGATGGAATTGCTCCACAATAGCCTCGGCTTTAGACGCGGAAACATCCCCCGTGGAGATTTCGCCAGCCACGGTGGAACAAACCATCTGATGTTCCGGGTTTTGAAACACGTAGCCGACCTGGTGCCGCCCTCGCCGCACAACCTCTCCGCAGACCGTAGCGCGTTGTGCCTTTGATGGTATGAGACCCGCCAGCGCCGCGAGCAGGGATGTTTTGCCTGCGCCATTCGGCCCTATAAGCGCGATAAACTCGCCACCCCGTAGCCGCATAGAGATAGCTGGGGAACGTCCGGGAACACAGAAATCTGCCAGCTCTACCGTGGCGCTGCCTCCACCGTCGAGCGTGTCAATCGCATCGATGGTTTCCCATCCTGCTTCGGTGCGCCGCTGATATTGCACCGAATCACCACAGATATCCGTGATGCGGGGAACTCGAATGCCCGCCTGCTCGCAGGTCAAGGCGTGGTGCGGGGATTCGTCGCGTAACGCACGGGGCAGCCACACTCCGCACGCCTCAAGTTCCGCGGTATGGCTGAGAAAAACCTCATGTGGAGTTCCCTGCGCGATCACCGCGCCCTGCGCGTTGAGCGCTATGACGTGATCGCACAGGGGTAGGACCGGGTCGAGGTCATGGTCGATCACCACGATGCCCACGCCATCGCTAACCAGCTGTTGGATGACGCTGTAAAACTCGTCCGTGCCTTGCGTGTCAATAGTCGATGTTGGCTCATCGAGGACAAGTAAGCGGGGCTGCATAGCCAGTGCTACCGCGATCGCTAGGCGCTGGCGTTGGCCGCCCGATAATCTCCATGGGCTCTCCCACAGCTTGGTCTCCAGACCAACCGCAGCCAATGCCTCGCGTACCCGTCGATCAATCTCAGGAACAGGCAGGCAGAGGTTCTGCAGCGCAAACGCGACATCGTCATACACCGTACGGGTAATGACTGCGGCATCCGGATTTTGTCCCACGTAGGCGACATTGGTAGCGATCAACTGGACCGTGGCGTCGGCGATTTCGGCGCCGGCAATTTGAACGCTGCCGGAGTATTCGGACGGCAGACAGTGGGGCACAAGGCCGCACACGGCTCGGACGAAGGTAGTTTTACCGCATCCAGAGGGCCCAATGACGGCCGTTACCTGACCGCTCAGGTGGACCAGGCTTGGACGTTGCAGCACCCACCGGTCCTGACCCAAGTAGTGAACGGAAAGATCCTCAACCGCCAGGAGCGCCCGCGCGGACTCGCTCACAGACCGTTGCTCGCTGCTCAAAGTGGAGGCCAGCCTTTCACTCACGATGGTCTACGCCTACGCCTGCATTGTTGAGCAAACGGGTTAGTCCGACGACGGCCAAACCGCCAATGACGGACGACGTGACTCCCACCAGCACGATCAGTCCCGATACCGAGATTCCCACCGCGTGCTTGAGCAGCGTGAGGTACAACAGGCTGTTAAATGCCCCGAAGAATGCGGCGGAGATCAGATACGCCCACCACGTCCACTTCCGGTACAGCATCAACGCCATGGGAAACTCAACCAGGAGCCCGCCAATGACGTTACCGACAATCGCGGCAGGCCCAGTGGGAGTAGTAAATACGCTCACAACTCCGATGATCAGCGCGGCCAGCAGCGAAGCGCCCGGCCTTCGCACAACGGCCAGAGGAAGGAGGTAGGGAATGACCCAAAGTCCGAGAAGGGACACCCCGAGCCAGACTGCGCTCTGCGAAGCCGCACCCGCCGGCGCGATGTAGCTCAGTGGGATGAGGATGATGAGGCCGACCACCGACAGGGAGGCCACCATCATGAGATTTCGGGTACCTAGAATTGAGTCGGTTAATCCCCCGCGAGCTGAGCGTCGAACTGTACCGGATCGGTCTGTCACAGCAAACCTCCTTTCACTTAGGTTAGCCTAACCTAACTCCCGACCGGGGTCAAGTCCCTTGAGCTAGACGTTGAGCCTGCGCAGAGACGCAGCTCGAGGGGTTTCTCGCGTTTTGAAAGGACGCAAAGTGACCGCTGAGGATCTCCGGGCAAAGCTGATCCGGGTTTGCGAGTCACCGCAGCACCCGAGGGTGTAAAAAGTATCGGTAGGGCGTCATGCGATACCCAAATGTGCACCTTGATCAAAGCTGACTGTATCGCACGAATAGTCATGCGATATGGTATTCTGGCTGCGTGGTTGACACATCGAACGCGCCTCGCGAGGACTATAGAAACCTCTGGAAGTTGCTTATCGACAGAGGAATTCGGAAGGGCGAGCTTAGAGACCTTGCCGGTCTGAGCTCATCAACCATCACGAAGCTGGGTCGAAATCAGACGGTTACCACCGCGACACTTGGGCGGATTTGTAAAGCGTTGGATTGTTCACCCAACGACATTCTGGCTTTTGAAGACTGTCATGAGGAAGGAACCGGCGACGGCCGTAATGATTGAGATGAAGCAGGCATATACCATCAAGCCTCAAACGGCGGTCGCCTCCCCCGACAGCAGTACTACCGACTTAGTGTTCCCCATTGAGCTTGTTGCCCCCGTTGTGGGCATGGCTCACAGCTTCATTAGGCGTGTCCTTGGCAGGAAGTCAATCTTGTCCGAGGCCGACGTTCGGCAACTTCTAGATCAAGATGCATTCTCCGAGACGTTCGTTCCTCGCAGCAAAGTTCTTGAATATCTCCGTCGAGCCGTCACCGGAGCCGTGCTCGTTGCCGAGAGTCAAGAGGTCATTCAAAAGGACTCCTTCGTTGTCGGAGACGCTCTCCAGCTGATTGGAAGACTGAAAGATGGTTCGGTGAATACTGTTGTCACCTCAACGCCGTACTGGGCTATGCGGGTCTATGACGAGCCTGGTGAGCGCCTTTGGGCGGATGGCGAGTACTGCTCTTTTGGTCTCGAGCAGACACCTGAAGGGTTTATTCGCCATTCGGTCGAGGTCTTGCATGCATTGCTTCCGAAAATTGCTGCAGATGGCTCCGTGTGGTGGAACATCATGGATTCGTACAACACTCGCACTCAAATCCGTGGTAGTGCAGTTGAGACACTGCATGCGATGCAAGGCAAGGATGGACGATCGTGGAAAGATCACGAGTACTTGCGGTATTCCGCCGGACACTCGTATCTGAAAGATGGTGAGCAGTGTTTGATCCCGCAACGGATTGCTCAGCGTGCTGCCCAAATCGGCTACTACGTAAAGAGCACGATCTCGTGGTGCAAGCAGGCCACAACTCCTGAACCCCAGCAGTCGCGAGTCAGCAGAAATGTTGAGTACATTCTGCATCTCACTCGGGAACGAACCCCCAAGTTCAACAAGTCCGCATACTTGGAGCTACCTTCAGACCTTGGTGGGCGACAGCTGCTTGAGTCGGACAAGCTTAGTGACTTCTGGTACTTGCCAACCTCTTCTGGCCGAGATGGGCATGGGGCTCAGTTCCCGGTTCAGCTTCCTGGGCGCTGCATCGCGATCTCAACGGACCCTGGTGATGTGGTTCTTGATCCATTCATGGGTGCTGGAACTACCGCCGTTGCAGCGAAGAAGCTCGAGAGGAGCTATATCGGTTTTGATGTAAGCGCAGAATATCTTGCCACTGCTGAGCGAGTGTTGGCTTCAACCACCGTGCAGCAACCCCTCTTTACCGCAGAGCTTCGATAACCCTCGAAGCAAGTGCGTCGACGTCTATCGCAGAACTGCTATCCAAACCAAGACCTTTGATTCGGTGACCGTCGAACGTCTCGACCACGTCTCCAGTTCGAACGGAAGGTGAGATGATATAAGCCTCGTTGAGACGCGCAAACTGCATGTATGTATAGATCTGATACAGATCCTTCGCATCGGGTACCTTATACTTTACGTCGAGGACAGCTTCTATAGATCCGCCGCGATAGATAGTCAGGTCTGGAATTAGCTCGATTTCGCCATTCGTAAGCAGAAAGCTACTGGAGGCAAAACCCTTTTGAACGCTTAGAGCAGTGGGCTCTGCAGCTCTCATAAGACTTGTTCGCACAAAGTCTTCGTAAAGTCCAGGCATATTGAACAAGTATCCGTCAGACTCCCATCTTTCACCGTGGTCAATTCCGGATGCTTGGAGGATGACGAGGCTGAGACCGAGCGCATTGCTGTAGTAGGAATGCGAACCGCCAACATTCTTCGTTCGCATCATCTGGCTGACCTTGCGGATATCGTCATAACCAGCAAAGGTAGATGCCTGCCAGTTTGCCCAATCGTGAGTTACACGCGCCCCAGGAGCGTCACTAGACAAGAGTCCCAATACTCGTTTGGCAGCCGACTTGATAATTCTGTTCTCGGGGATATCAAATGTCGGCCTGTGTCGTCTCGTTACGATTGGAGCGGCATCTCCTCGCCGCGCTCGGAGGTTTGTCACAGGCCAGTTTATCTGTCCAACGGCAGATGACGTGGCCTCAAGCGTAGGCTTGCGGCGAAATAACTTTGGTTTTGCTGCAAAGGATAAGAGCTCCCGGGACAACATCTCTGCCAACGAACTCAAGCCGAAATCGTGCGACCCGCTTGAGTATCCGAACGGAGCATCGTTCACCAGTCGAGCCGACTGAGAATCGTGAAGATACAGCAGCATCGAAACTGGATTGAGCGATGCATGCTTCGGAGAAATGACAAGCTTATTTCCATTAAGAAGCGGGATATTCCCGGCAACATTTGACGCCAGAATCTGCAGAACTCCACCTTGAAGGAGAACGCGAATGTTGTCTGGCAAGCCAGTGGGGACATCAGCTGGGGTTAGGCCGGGTAACGCCGAAATCTCGTTCTCGACGGCATGCCAAGTCTGCATCACGCTGTTCCTGTGAAGAGTTCATCTACGCGGTTGTCGATTTGCGCTACCACTTCAGGCTCATAGGCAGAGAAATGATTCATCAAGACCGGTCGGATTCTCCACATGTAGTACATCCGGAAGTCATCACTCGGCTGAAGCCCGGCGAAGTAGCCATGACCCAGCGGATACTTGTCTTGAATAGCAGTGAAGACAGTCTTAATGGCTGCGGCTGTATCTGAAGGAATAGCTCTGTGCCTAAGTATCGCGTCAAGGTCTTCAACGCGTGGACCAAAGTAGACACTTGCCATACGTCCCATGAGTGCGTCGTCAACATCCTCCGTGTTCGTGTCGACGTTATTCATAGTGAAGTAGAAAACCACTTCTGGATCGATAAAGATCTGCGCACCATTCGGAAGCGTGATGCCGTTGGTCTCGCCCCGGTACGCTGGCTCGATAAGAGAGAATAACTCGCCCAAGGCCTGGCTAATTCGAGTGCGGTTGATCTCTTCTAGAACGATATGCCTCTTGCCGTTTCGAAGCGCGCGAAGGAGTGGACCTTCAGTCCATTCGAATTCTCCCGGTTTCTCACCGGGCGCGAGTCCTAGGATCAGGTTCTCATAACCCCACCCCTCATGGAGCTGAATAGTCTCACGATCCTCAGAATTACGCGGAATAAGTTTATCGATGGCACGGGTTTTCCCGGTTCGGGGCGGTCCAAACAGAAGAATTGCGCGCTCTCCCGCTTTGACTAGCGAGGCTAGCTGTTCACTTGGGGAAATCCTGGTCCATGCTGGTGCTGAATCGATTGTTGTCACTGACTGAATCCTATTTGTGTACTCAAGCCGATCTTCTTTGCGGATTTCGACTTCCAACTTGGCCTCAAATGCCGAATTGCAGATTGCCAACAACTCCGCATCGCTAAGCGGAGCGTCGCTGGTCTCGATATCGATTGGCTTGTTTACAAAAACTGCCTCGATCTCGCCGGGCTCAAGGTTCAGCTCGCGTATGAGGGCTTCGACGAGTTGCTGCGAGAGCTTGTTAGGGTCACTATCGCCAAAATACTGGTCCAACTCATCTTGACGGAAGAGCCAAACCGCCATTGCTTCAATAGGGATAGCGACTCGTGCGTCCTCTTCTAGGGCGAACCCGTCTCCACCGTGTCCCAGACCTTGGGGGTAGATCCTTCCGAGGGATACTCGAATCTTGTTTCCCTCATCGGAGAAATCAAGGTATGCAGTGGGAGATCCAGAAACTACTGAATCCGATGTTTTCCATCGCTGAATAGTGGTTTGAATAATTGAACGCGAAGCGTCGCCTTTCATGAAGGCGTAACGGACGGTGTGCGCAAAGGGAACAAAAAGTTTTCCCTCAGGACTGCCGCAGGAGAACAGCCTCTGCAGGGTGGGAGTTGAATTCTGCGTATCGATCAATATGGACGTGTCTCGGCTCAAACCCATGTGCTTTAATACAAGCCAGATTTTGAGCAGGTGGGAAGCTGTCCCTTGGAGCTGATCGAGTGCCGCGCTGATCGTCTTAGCGGAAAGATACATCTTGCCTCCTTGCACGCGGACTTGCGGTTAGACTCGGGAGCAGTATTCGGAGACCGATCATTTCCATCAAGCCCTTACGTCGAAGCGTGGTCCAACTGGTCCTAGTTTCTGGCAGCATTGGCATCATCTCTCTGAGTCAGTTTGGGTCTCGAAAAGGTCTTCAACTCTGCAGTCGAGGGCGGTCGCTATCTTCATGAGGACGTCCATGTGTACTGGTTCGTTCTTGCCGAGTTTGGCTAGTGAGTTGCTGCTGATGCGCGCCTTGTCTCGGAGCTGGACTTTGTTCATGTTCTTGTCGATGAGGAGTTTCCAGAGCTTGTTGTATTGGATCTTCATGGACGTTCCTCCCGGCTCCACTTCTCTCCAAAGAGCGCCTTCTCGTTGTTGTCCAGTTTCAGGACGGTGGTTTCTTGCAGGATGGATTGGGCTTCGGGGGTGCATTCGCTGGTCTTGTCCACAGCGATGAAGATTTGCTTCTCCACTTGATCGGCGTAGACGCGGATCAGGTTGCTGAGGTCTGGGCGGGGCATGGAGTCGAACACGATCGAGTCGTGTGCCAGTGCTGGGAGCACAGTGTTCTGCAGCACGGCGAGGTCGTAGATGATCATGCTGCGATGGTTTGTGCCTGTGCCTTTGTCCTTCGGCGTTTCGAAGTCGTAGGAGTTGAAGGCCTTGATCGTCAGTCGGGGCGCGTTGTACTCCCCGCCGGTGACCTCGTCGTTGATGGCGTCCATCTGCGTGTTTATGGCGATTTCGATTTGTGCCAGCACGCTTTCGAGTTGGTTTTGGTAGCGCGTGTTGGCTTCTCGTTTCGCGGTCTGGAGCTTGTGGTTTTGGTCGAACGCTTCGTTCTGCTCTTTAAGCTTGGTGATCCGCCGATCCAAGGTCGTGTAGGCGTCGAGGAATTCTGGCGTGAACGCTTTGGATGTGGGGATCGCATCCATCTGGGAAAGGATGCGGTCGTGGTGTTCTTGAAGCTCGGTTACCTCGCGTTGGACGCGCTCGCGGGCTTGGGCGAGTTCTTCCGCGAGGATCGTCTGGATCTTGGTGTGGAACTTCTCGACCTCGACAAGCTTGGCCAGGTTCGCTTCGGGGAAGAATTCTTGCAGGCTCTTGAGGTCGGCCTCGGTGGGGTACGCGCCGTGGCGTAGGTTCAAATCGAGCAGGTGTAGCTCGTCGTGCCTTTCCTTGATGAGGCGTCGAACGTCGCCGAGTTGGCGGTTGAGTTCGTTGCGTGCGTTAGCGTGTTCGACCTCGCTCGGATCGACTGTCGCTTCATCTGATTCGGCCAGTTGCGCACGTTCCTGCTCCAAGGAGGCGATCTCGACGACGTTCTGCTTGTACTTAGTCAACCCGTCAACTGCCGATGGGATGAACTCGTAGCGTCTGGCAGCTTTGAACGCTGCAATCATGCCCTCAGCGCTCTGTAGTTGCTGCTTGAAGTCCTCGATCGAGCTGTAGTACTGGAACAAGGAGATCAGGATCGCGATGGCATCCTTCTGGGATTCCTCACCACCACGGGTCTGGAGTGGTTTGAGTTCGTTGTGGTTGTTTTTGCCGTAGATCCGGAAGAACCTGCTGAGCATCTGTCGGAACGACGCGCCCGGCAACTGCATGCCGTACTTGACGGCCAACCAGTCTGTGAACTCCTTGAGCTCAAGGGTTTTCAGCACGCTGCCGTCGGCATCAATGTTGACCACAACTTTGGGTTCATGGGGGCGTCGCACGAAGTTGTAAGAGGCACCGTCAAATTCGAAGGTGAAGTTGATGGCGTGCTCAGGCAGTTCCCGGACGGCATCGCTGTCGACGTAGGTGTTGCCACCAAAGACGAAGTCGATGATGAGCATCATCGTGGACTTGCCGATTGACCCGGCCTCGCCTCGGACTGCGCCGAGGATCGTGTTCAGTCCTTGATGGAACTGGATCGGCGGGCGTGGTGTGCCGCCTTCTTTGAACAAGTCACAACTGATCTGCTTCAGCATCGCTCCAGTGCTCCTTCCTCACTGAGCGTGACCTTGCCGAGGGAGTAGAGACAGTCCAGCGCATCAATCAGCCGGATTGGATCCGTCGTGACGGAGGCAAGGGCGACGGCAAGTTCATTCGGGGTCTTCGGGGTGTCCAGGAGCCTTAGGATCGTCGGAAGCAGCGGCAGCACCGTGTCCTGGTAGGCAAACAACTTGTTAGGAAGCAGCATCGAACACCTCACAGGACTGGACGAAGTAGGAGGTCACGTAAGCGCAGTAGCGGGCATCCTGTTTTGTGATCTGACTGAGCCGAATGGTCAGGGCTTCATGGATCCGCTGTTTCGCGTACCCCTTGTCAGCGAGCTTCGTGTACGAGGCTCTGATCTCAGCTCGCAACAACCCATCATCAAACGTCTTGAGCTGAGCCTGCTCCTGCAGCTCTTTCTCGATAAACCTGAAGTATCGCGTGACGTGCATGAATACTTCGTCGAACACGAACACGTCGACTGACTGGTCGATCTTGTCCTTGACTGCGACTGGGTCGAAGTTCAGCGGCTCGAATTCTTTGGGGTTGGCGTTGCCGAGCTTCTCGACGACCTTGCTGATGCCACGTTCAATATCGACCGTGGTCAGTGTCTTGCGTGCCTGGGCTGCGTCGACTTGTGCCTTCTTATTACGCCTCAGGTCTTTTGCGTCGGATTTCTTGTGGTTGAGCGTGTAGGCGTGGAAGCAGTCCGGACACAGCGCGACCAGATTCTCGTAAGTACGCGCTTCGCCTTCAATTCGTCCAATCGCATAGAGCGGAGCTGTCGCGCCGTCGTCGGTGACGGGCTGGAGGTGCTTGCCGCAGCCGGTGCGCGAGCAGGTGTACTTGCACTCCTCCAACAGGCGAGAACCGAGCTTGCCCTTGACGGCATCCGACACCGCCGTGGCTCGCTGGAGCTTACGGTCATTCTCCAATTCCGGATTGACAACGAACTCCAACGCTTGCTGGATCAAGTCGAACAACACGTCGCCAACATTGAAATCGTCGACATCTTCGCCGGTAAACGGCTGGATACTGCGAGCCAGCGCCGCCTTGACCTCCTCGACTGACTGCGTCTCGATGTCATCGACGTAGTTGAGGGAATCGACGAAGTTGTCGCGGGTGGGATTAGCGAGCATGGCGCGCGCCAGCTTTTTCGTGATCCCGCGACTATAGAACTTCCGCAGGGATTCATCCTTGTAGTCCTGATCCGGTGTCCTACCTCGGGGCGTGAACCAGTGCTCCTCAGGGACGGCGCATAGCCGTTCGATCATGTTGCGCATGAAGTCTGCTGTGTTCCGGGTGCCGCGCAGGTGCGGGTAGACGGCCTTCATCACATCGTTGAAGAGCAACTTCGCCATCACCTCCACCGGATTGTCCCAACTGTCCCAGGCTGTCCCAAAGCGTCTAAATGGCCGAGGTGCCATTTTCTACCGTGGACATAGCTCACGAGAGATGGGTATGAGTCTATCACGGCTGTGCATTTGCAATGAGAAGTTGGCGATTGCGTATCTTGCGTGGGTTATGCGGGGCAGGTGGCGTGGCCTCGCGCTCAGGACACGACCGGGATGTGCACGATCTGGTCGAGTCCATGGAGACACCTCACGCAACGTGAGGCGCATCCACCGGATCGACCGTGATCACGCCGATCCGTAGCCAACAACTGAGCTCAGGTTTCTATTCGTCCCAAGTCGGAACGATCTGCAGGAGCCACTGGGGCGGGCATCCATCCGGATGTCCGCCCATAGCCATGCCAATGCAGACCGCTTCACCGACACCAGACGACTAGCGGCGTCTCCCGTGGGTCTTTCCGCATCCAGCGGAAGGAGCCAGCCGTGGCAACTCCTACTTTTTCAACCACACAGAAACCCGACACCGGATACCAGCCCTATGCCGTCCGCACCAAGAAGGTCGGCGGCAAAGAGTTCACCCACATTTACGTGCCCTCGAAGGTCACAGACGGAGTCCAGGAATATGCGTGGATCGAGCTCGTCGACCCGCCGACCGGAGATGACGACCTCGGGCTGAGCGCCGAGGACATGCTCGCCTTGCTGTACGACCCGACGTACGTGCCGGAGTGGAAAGTCGCATATCTGCGCGCTGCCTACCGCAGTTTTCGTGCCACTAAAAACGCTCGAAACCGTGGCGACCTCTCGTATAGCGACTGGGAAGTCGAGGTCCATGGCGGGCCCCAGTATCTGAACGTCTCGGTTCACGAAGACCAGATCGACAGTGAGCTGGTTGTCGATTGGTTGCTGTCTCAGGTCAGTGCCAAGCAAGCCGAACACATCCGACTGCACGTGTTTGAACGGCTCTCCTTCGTCGAGATCGCGCGTGAGGAGCTGCCCGGTGCCGACGAAGCCGACGTGACCAAGCGAGCGAACAGCATCGGGCGCTCGGTCAAGCGGGCTTTGAAGAAGCTTCGCGAATTCATCGAGCAGGAGTGTCCGGATCTGGCTCCCGTCGGGGGCGTATGAGTGCCCGGCCCACATGAAGACCAGCACAAACCGACGCTCATCTGATTCATAAAGGAGGAAACGATGTCCAATCATCGTCTCAAGGTCACGTTGACTGACCAGCCCGAACCTGACGCTGCGGTCTCTGCCCGCAAGGTCAGCATCCGAAGCAGGATCGCCCGCAAGCTGCTCGGCAACCCACAGCAGCTCACCGTTCTCGTGCCGGGCAACCAGGTCCGCTCAGTAGAAATCATCCGCCCAGACGACGACCTCCTGGCGCTGGCTCGCGCCGTCGGTGTTACCCGGAGCGGTGGTGATGCCGCATGAACGTCACCGAAGCGAACCGCTACGTCCCGGCGCTGAACCGGATCGCGGAGGGGGTCACGATGCTGGCCTCTGCGATCGAAGATACCGCGTGGGAATCGTTCGAGGATCACCCGTGTATGTCGGGAGCTCGCCCGATCGCCGCAGCCCAGCTCGCCCAGCCTGCGCTGGAAGCTGTAGTCGAAGAGTACGACGCGGCCCACCAGCCGCCAGCCCCGGCACCGGCTCCGGAAGTTGTGCCGGTGTCGTTGGAGCAGGTCCGCACTGTGTTGGCGCGCTTGTCGCAGGCAGGTCATACCGCGCAGGTGCGTGAGCTGATCCAGGCAGCTGGCGCGAACAAACTCTCCGAGATTGACCCGGCCAAGTACGGGTGGTTGCTGGAGCGGGTGGAGGCGATCGCTGATGCCTGACCAGCACGCACTGCTCAGCGCCTCGGGAGCGCACCGCTGGTTGGCCTGCCCACCGTCAGCAACATTGGAGGCCGGGCTGCCGGAGTCCTCCTCGTCCGCTGCCGAGCAAGGAACCGCAGCTCATGAACTCGCGGAGTGGAAGCTGCGCCGAGCACTCCATGACGCACCGACTACAAAGCCGGTCTCGAGCTGGCATGACGCGGAGATGGAGACCCTGACTGACGATTACGTGGCCTTCGTTCAGGAGCGGCTGCGTGATGTGCGGCAGGCGTGTGCTGATCCGCAGGTGCTCATCGAGCAGCGCCTGGATTTCTCCCACGTGGTGCCGGGCGGGTTCGGCACCGGCGACTGCGTCATCATCGCTGAGCCCACGCTTCAGATCATCGATTTGAAGTACGGCCAGGGGGTCATGGTCGAAGCCGAGCACAACCCGCAGTTGATGCTCTATGCCCTCGGCGCGCTACACGCCTTCGGGGACCTGTATGACATCGAGACCGTGGCGGTGACGATCTACCAGCCCCGGCGCTCGAACGTCTCAACCTGGACGATCCCCGTCACTGAGCTGGAGACCTGGGCAGAACAGGTCGTGAAACCCCGTGCGGCGCTGGCAGCCAGTGGGGATGGCGAGTTCGCGCCTGGTGAGTGGTGCCGGTTCTGCAAGCTTGCACCCACTTGCCGGACGCGCGCTGAGGCGAACCTTGCGCTTGCCAAGCATGAGTTCGCACCCCCTGCCGAGCTCACCGATGCCGAGATCGCACAGGTGTTGGCTCAGCTGCCGGACCTGAAGGCGTGGGCTGCCGATGTGGAAGCGCACGCGCTGTCGCTGGCGGTAAACCAAGGCAAGACCTGGCCCGGGTTCAAGCTCGTCGAAGGCCGCTCGATCCGCAAATACGTAGACGAGTCCGCTGTCGCAAAGACAGCTGAGGCAGCCGGTGTCGATGTGTGGGATCGCAAGCTCAAGACCATCACCGCGCTGGAGAAGCAACTGGGCAAGAAGCGCTTTTCCGATCTCCTCGGGGACCTGGTGGTCAAACCCGCTGGTAAGCCCACGCTGGTGCCCGAATCCGATAAGAGGCCCGCACTGGAGATCCAGTCGGCAACAGATGAATTCACATCAATTTCAACCAAGTAAACACAGAAAGGTAAGACAAGAATGTCTATGCAGAATCCGACCCGTGTGGTCACCGGCGAAGTTCGCCTGTCCTACGCCAACATTTTCGAGGCGAAGTCCATCCAGGGCGGCAAACCCAAGTACTCCGTGTCCCTGATCATCCCGAAGTCCGACACCGAGACGCTGGCCAAGATCGAACGCGCCATCGACGCGGCGATTGATGCCGGGATTGGAAAGTTCGGTGGCAAGCGCCCGAACAAGGCTGCGCTCAAGCTGCCGCTGCGTGACGGCGATATTGATCGTGACGATGCGGCGTATGCGAACGCGATGTTCGTCAACGCCAACTCGACCACCCCGCCACAGGTCGTGGGTACTGACCTGCAGCCCATCCTGGACGCCAGCGAGGTCTACTCGGGCTGCTACGCACGAGTGAGCATCAGCTTCTACGCGTTCAACACGAACGGCAACAAGGGCATCGCCTGCGGGCTGGGCAACATCCAAAAGCTCCGCGACGGCGAACCACTCGGCGGCAACCGCATCAGCGCCGAGGCCGACTTCGGAGGCTTCGCAGAAGCCTCGGACGACTTCCTCA
Source organism: Cutibacterium sp. LaCa_255 (assembly GCF_057458005.1). Classification (NCBI taxonomy): domain Bacteria; kingdom Bacillati; phylum Actinomycetota; class Actinomycetes; order Propionibacteriales; family Propionibacteriaceae; genus Cutibacterium; species Cutibacterium sp. LaCa_255. Next base: position 1,428,640 of record NZ_CP190956.1, read on the forward strand.
ACTAGGGAAACGGAGAAGCATCATGAACGAGTGTTATTCAGCAGCGCTGTCAGCAAACACCACCACAGTTGTGGCACTGCTCATTGGCGCTGTCCTCGGTCTCATCGTCATAAAGATCGCCTATGTGATTGCCGAACGGCGGGCTATCCGCCGCGATCGCAAACGCATCGACAAGCTCATGACTGACACCGAGGCCGAGCTCGAAAAGTACCGCGCTAACCACGACCACTAACCCCTCACCCATGCTGGGAGGACACCACGCCCACTTCTGGGGTGTGGTCTCCTCCCAGCACCCATTGTTTTCTAGGAGCTGTCGCGCATGCGTGAACTCTTCATTGACATCGAGACCTATTCGCCGGTGAACCTGGCGAAGACTGGGGTGTACCCCTACGCCGACCACGACGACTTCGAGCTCCTCCTGTTCGGCTACTCGATCGACGGCGGCCCGGTCGAGGTCGTCGATCTCGCCAACGGACACCAGCTCCCCGATAGGGTGCTGGCCGCACTCGTCGACCCGCACGTAGTGAAGTGGGCGTTCAACGCCGCATTCGAGCGCATCTGCCTCTCAACCTGGCTCGCCCGCCACCACCCAGAATTCATGACGGGCCGCAGATTTCTCGATCCTGCCCAGTGGCACTGCACCATGGTCTGGTCCGCCTACCTCGGCCTGCCGATGAGCCTGGATCAGGTCGCCACCGTCCTTGACCTGCCGGTGCGCAAAGACAGTGCAGGTAAGAAACTCATCCGCCAGTTCTGTACCCCGGCCACACCCAGCGTCTTCAACCAGGGCGGGATGCGCAATCCACCCGCATCCGACCCGGACGGGTGGGAGCAGTTCATCTCCTACAACCGGCGCGACGTCGAGGTGGAGTTGGCCATCCACGACCGGCTCGCCGGTTTCCCGATGCCCGAAGCCGAGTGGGACACCTACGCCCTGGACCAGAACGTCAACGACACCGGCATCCGGCTCGACCAGGTTCTCGTGGACAACGCTGTGGCGTGCGACCGGCAGCACCGCGCCACCACACTGACCCGCGCCCAGGAACTCACTGGACTGGAGAACCCGAACTCGCCGATCCAGCTCAAGGAGTGGCTTGCCGATCACGGCACGCCCCTGCAGTCACTGACGAAAGACGAAGTCTCCGCCGCGCTCGACACCGCTACCGGCCAGGTGCGTGAAGTCCTCCAGCTGCGCGGTGAGCTCGCGAAGTCGTCGGTGAAGAAGTACGAGACGATGCAGCATGTGGCAGGTCGTGATGGGCGCGGGCGGGGTTTCCTCCAGTTCTACGGGGCAGGGCGCACCGGGCGTTTCGCGGGCCGCCTCGTCCAAGTCCAGAACCTGCCCCGCAACTACCTACCAGACCTCAGTGAAGCCCGAGGCCTCGTGCGGGCCGGAGAGTTTGAAGCAGTGGAGCTGCTTTATGACTCCGTTCCCGACACCCTCTCGCAGCTCATCCGCACGGCGTTCATCCCCGCCGACGGGCACCGGTTCGTGGTGGCCGACTTCTCCGCGATCGAGGCGCGAGTCATCGCCTGGCTTGCAGGCGAGGCCACCACGCTTCAGGCCTTCCGTGACGGGAAAGATTTGTACTGCGAGACCGCGAGCCGCATGTTCGGTGTCCCCGTCGACAAGCATGGCGTGAACAGTGGGTTGCGTCAGAAGGGCAAGATCGCAGTGCTCGCCTGTGGTTATCAAGGCGGCGTCGGTGCCCTGAAAGCTATGGGGGCGCTGCGGATGGGGCTGGCTGAATCCGAGCTCCAGCCGCTGGTCGATGCGTGGCGGGCAGCCAACCCCAGCGTGGTGCAGCTGTGGGCGGACATCAACGCCGCCGCCATCGAGGCCATCTCTACCCGCCAGCCGACCGGTGTTGGTGCGCTGACCTTCACCGTGGAGTCCGGGATCATGTTCGTCCGACTGCCCTCCGGACGTCGCCTGGCCTATGTGAAACCCAAGCTGGGTGAGAACAGGTTCGGTGGCACTGCCATCACGCACGAGGGCATCACGACGGGTCGAAAGTGGGGCCAGTTGGAAACCTACGGTGGGAAACTCACCGAGAACATCGTCCAAGCCGTCGCCCGAGACCTGCTCACTTTCGGCATGCACCAGGTCGATCGCGCTGGGCACAGGATCGTCATGCACGTCCACGACGAGATCGTGGTGGAGACCGCCACGGCCACCGTGGACGAGATCTGCAAACTGATGGCCATTACGCCTGACTGGGCAGCGGGGTTGCCGCTAGCGGCAGACGGGTACGTGTGTGATTTCTACATGAAGGACTGATATCGCTGGGCGGAATCGAGGCGACGATGGACATAGGAGAACAAGCTGAAGGCATCGAGGAAGTCATGTTTACCTTCCTCACTACCTAGTCGGGTTTTGTGAGCGCGGGGATTGCGATAGTGCCCGTGGATCCCTATAAGCAGGTTCTTAAAACCCTTGTGCTCTGATTTTTCCGACTCCGTGGAAAAGCTATTAATCACGAGCTTAGGGGCAGAATTGTTTGTTCCCAAAGCTGCGTCGAACAACTCCTGACCATCGTCGGTCAAGCTAGTAAGGATACGGATGCGGTCAGGGATCGACTTGGCTGCCTCGGATATCGCGTGGAACAGAGACTCCGCGATCAGTTCTTGGCTGCAATACTCCATTAGGCGTTCGTGGGTACCGCGCCGCTGAAGTTCCTCCACGAGAGAGCTGGTAAGACGCTCGATATCATCGAATGTGCGTGCCGCCTCAGCGAGTTGGGTCAACTCGCCAGCATCGTCGATATGCCATCCTTCGGTCGCCAGCACCTTGTTGAGCAAGCGGCGCAAATCATTCCAACGCTGACGATCGGTGGTATGCCGTGCCGGGCTCATCGCAGTCGTTATGAACTCACGAGTGAGTTGACCTGCTTGCGCTGCGGACATTCCTTCCGTAAGCGCGCCAAACAGTCCTTCTCGCTTACTCCCGGCAACACGCGGTGGCGCACCAATGTCGAGGAGAAGCTCGTCGATTTGGCTTCCGCTTAGGCCCGGCAAATCGGTACTTGCCAGGACATTCGCAATACTGCGGATAGTCGAGCGTTGGGAGAAAGAATCGGACTGCATCACCGCTCCAGCTTCTCATGTGAGCGAGTGGCCTGAGTATTTCAGCAAGACCCGGGTGTCCGGATTCTTGCGCGCTCAGGGGCGTATGCGTGAGAGCCCGACGCGGCCGCACCCGTGGCTTGCTGGAATTCACGTCAATCCTGGCTCTTAGAAGGAGCCAGACATGGCTACGAGAGATCTTCAGGTATTCACCAACGATGCCTTTGGAACGATCCGAACTGTCGAGCATGAGGACAAGGTGTATTTCTGTGGCCGCGATGTGGCCACCGCCTTGGGGTACAAAGATCCAGTTAACGCCATCAAGCAGCATGGACGTGGGGTGGCGTTTCACCACCCCATCACGGATGCGCTCGGTCGCACTCAAGAAGCCAGGTTCATCACCGAAGGTGACCTGTACCGGCTCATCTTCTCCTCCAAGCTCCCCGCAGCCCAAGACTTCGAAGCCTGGGTTGTCAACGAGGTCCTGCCCACCATCCGCCGCCACGGCGTCTACGCCATCGACGAGCTCTTGGACAACGACGAGTTCCTCGAGCACGCCATCATCCAGCTTCGCTCCGAGCGGGCCAAGCGGCTGGCCGCCGAGCAAGCCCTGCTCGAGGCCGCCCCGAAGGTCTCCTACTACGACGTCGTGCTCCAGTCGGACTCGCTACTGACCATCACCGAGATCGCCAAGGACTACGGCCTGTCAGCCAAGAAGCTGAACTTGCTGCTGCACGACGCCGGGGTGCAGTTCAGGCAGTCCGGCCGCTGGTTCCTCTACGCCCGGTTCGCCGAGCAGGGCTACACGCAGTCCAAGACCCACGAGTACGACGAAGGCAAGACCCGCACTCACATGTACTGGACCCAAAAGGGCCGCTTGTTCGTCTACGACCTGCTGAAGAACCAGTTCGGCCTGCTGCCGGTCATCGAGCAGGACGGCGGTGCGGCATGACGACGACTGCTCCCGGCATCGACCTGGGTTTCTCGCCCCACAACACGGAGGGCTACCCAGACCCCACCGCGTACAAGGCGCTGAAGAATCTCCAACGCGCCGAGTACGGCTACCGGCCCTTGGTCTACATCTGCTCGCCGTACTCCGATGACACAGAGAACAACGTGGAGTTGGCTCGCGCGTTGTGTGCTCACGCGGTGGCACGTCGCAAGATTCCGCTCGCACCACACCTGTTGTTTCCGCAGTTCATGGACGACACCGACGCGAGTGAGCGTGAGTTGGCGATGTTTTTCAACCGAATTCTTCTGAGCAAGTGCGAGGCGATCTGGGTCTACACGGCCCGCGTCTCGGCAGGGATGCGCGCCGAGATCGAATGGGCCCACCACCTCGAGCTGCCCATTACCTATTTCGACGCCGACTTTGAGGAGGTCACCCTATGAAGGCGATGACGATGTTCACCGCGCAAGTGGCAGGTCAGCAGAACAACGCCCACTACCCGAACCCGCACACCGTGACCACGGCAGCCGACCTGGAGGCGGTTACGCGGTTGGATCATGTGGTTGCCGAGTACGTGGGTGGCAGGCGCTCGGCTGGCAGTTTCGTGACCTCGAACTGCTTGGTGATGGACGTGGACAACTCCCACACCGAGGATGCTGCCGAATGGGTCACCCCGGCATCGCTGGCGGAGCGGCTGGCGGGTGTGGCGTTGATGACCGCCACCTCCCGCAACCACCAGAGGACCAAAGGTGCCCAGTCGCCCAGACCCCGCTTCCACGTCTACTTCCCAATTAACCCCGTAACTGATGCTGAGGCCTACGCGGGGCTGAAGAAGCAGCTCGCCGCCCGGTTCGTGTTTTTCGACCCGAACGCGATCGACGCTGGCCGCTTCATCTACGGCCACAATGATCCGCAGATCACCGTGGTCGAGGGTGAACGCACCATCGACGCTTGGCTTGCCGACACGGTGGAGGAGGACGTGTTCGCCCAGTGGGATGAGGGCACCCAGGCGATCGAGGAGGGTTCGCGTAACGCCACCTTGTCGAGGTTTGCTGGCAGGCTGCTGATTCGCCTCGGCACGACCGATGAGGCACGCGACTTGTTTGACCGCAAGGCCGCACGCTGCAACCCGCCGCTGCCCGAGGCAGAGGTGGAGTCGATCTGGAGGTCGGCCACCCGGTTCGCCAAGACGGTCGAGAACCAGCCCGGGTATGTGCCACCAGAGGATTTTGAGGCGAGCCTGGATTCGGTACGCCCCGCCGATTACAGCGACGTCGGCCAAGCCCACGCCCTAACCAAGGCCTATCCGGACTCGCTGCGCTACTCGGAGGCCACCGACTGGCTCGTCTATTACGACGGTGTCTGGTACGAATCCGCTCCCGCAGCCCAAGCCGTCGCCCAGGAGCTCACCGAACGCCAACTGGCCGAGGCTCACAAGCTGCTCGAAGACGCCAAAGACCAGCTCGCTGCCACGGGGGCTGCCATGTTGTTGGCGTCGATGTCGAAGGCGAAAGCCCAGGCCATGTTCAACACCGCCCAACAAGAGGCGTTCGCCGCATTCGAGGACGCGAAAACCTATGCGGCCTACGCGCTCAAGCGTCGCGAATCGCGCGGGATTACCAACTGCCTGAAAGAAGCCCGCCCCATGCTGCTGACCACACCTGAGCAGCTCGATGCCGACCCGTATCTGCTCAACACCCCATCAGGCACCTACGATCTGCGCCACGGAGCCGCATCGCGCCGCGACCATGACCCGGCGGACCTGGTGACCAAGCAGACCAGCCTCGACCCTGGCATCGACGGGGCGCACCTGTGGCAGGAAGCCCTCGAGGTGTTCTTCCAGGGCGATGCCGAGCTCATCGCCTATGTGCAGCGCATCGTTGGCTTGGCTGCGATCGGGCAAGTGTTCGTCGAAGCGCTCGTCATCGCTTACGGGGATGGTCGCAATGGCAAATCGACGTTCTGGAACACGATCGCCCGGGTGCTGGGCACCTACGCAGGCAACATGAGCGCTGATGTGCTCACGATCGGTGGGATGCGCAACGTCAAACCGGAGCTGGCTGAGGCCAAAGGCAAACGCCTCATCATCTCCGCCGAGTCCGAAGAAGGCGTGCGCATGTCCACCTCCGTGGTCAAACAGCTCGCCTCCACCGACCAGATCTACGCGGAGAAGAAATACAAGGCACCGTTTGCCTTCACCCCCTCGCACACCTTGATTCTCTACACCAACCATCTGCCCAGGGTGGGGGCGATGGATGCTGGTATTTGGCGCAGGCTCATCGTCATCCCCTTCGAAGCCAAGATCGAAGGCACGTCCGACATCAAGAACTATGCCGACTACCTCTATACGCAGGCAGGCGGGGCGATCCTGGCCTGGGTTATGGAGGGCGCGCACCTCATCCACGCCGAGAACTACCACCTCAAGGCCCCGGCCCGAGTGGTGGAGGCATCAGCGGCGTATCGGGAAGAGAACAACTGGTTCGCCCAGTTCCTCGACGCCCACTGCGACCTCGACCCTGGGCTGTCGGAACGGGCCGGGGACTTGTACCAGACCTACCGGGCGTGGGCGATGTCCACCTCCGGGTGGGCGCGTCCCATGGTCGATTTCAACGCCACCGTAGAACACCACGGCTTTGTCCGCAAAAAGATGAAATCCGGGATCAGGGTTTTTGGCCTCCAACTGAAAAACGAGTTTGACCAGCAGTAATAGCGCTGGGTGCAGCCTGGTGCAGACCCATATGTGAGTTTCCTATAGGGCATAAAAACTAGCCCTATAGAAAAGTCCAAAACGACCCTGCACCAGGTTGCACCCTCGGCAAAACACCAAGGACGTGTAACCCATGAACGAGCAAGCAATCGAACAACACTTGAAGCAAGCCGTTGAGGCGATCGGTGGCCTGTGCTGGAAATTCACCAGCCCAGGAACCGCAGGGGTTCCAGACCGCATCTGCATCCATCGCGGACGCGTCATCTTCGTCGAACTCAAAGCACCCGGACGCCTCCCACGCCCCATCCAACGCCGCCGCATCCACCAACTCACAGACCACGGCATGGACGTGGTCGTCGTTGACAACATTGACGCGATCCAGGAGGTGGCTGATGCGCTACGAGCCGCATGACTACCAACGACAGGCCACCGCCTTCGTTGAAGACCACCCGCAGGCCGCGATCCTGCTCGGGATGGGCCTGGGCAAGACGGTGATCACCCTGACGGCAATCTGGAATCTGCTGCTGGACTCCTTCCAGGCCCGCCGGGTCCTCATCGTGGCACCCCTGCGAGTCGCCCGCGACACCTGGCCTGCCGAGGCCACCAAATGGGACCACCTCGCCGGGCTCACCATCGCCGTCGCCGTCGGGTCCAAAGCCCAGCGGCTCGATGCCCTTGCCGCCGAGGCGATGGTGACCGTCATCAACCGCGAAAACGTGCCCTGGCTGGTGCGCCACCTCGGCAACACATGGCCGTTCGACACGGTCGTCATCGACGAGCTGAGCTCGTTTAAGAACCACCGGGCGCAGCGGTTCAAAGCACTCGCCTCCGTGCGACCACGCATCACCCGGATCGTGGGACTCACCGGCACTCCCGCAGCCAACGGGCTGATGGACTTGTGGGCGCAGTTCCGACTCCTAGATGAAGGCCAGCGCCTCGGCAGGTTCATCACCTACTACCGCAACCGCTGGTTCGTGCCCGATCGGCGAAACGGCCAGCAGATCTTCACCTACAAGCCCGCACCCGGTGCTGAGGGCGAGATCTACGAGGCGATCAGCGACATCACCTTGTCGATGCGCACCACCGACTACCTGCGCTTGCCTGAGCTGACGGTCACCACGAAGCTCGTCGACCTCGACGTCAAGGAGCGCAAAGCCTACGAGCGGTTGCGAGATGAGATGGTGCTCGACCTCGACGGGCAGGTCATCGACGCCGCGAACGCCGCAGCCCTCTCGGGCAAGCTGCTGCAGCTGGCCTCCGGTGCGATCTACGACGAGGACGGCCAGCCACTGGTGGTGCATGACCGCAAGCTCGACGCGCTCGAAGACCTCGTGGAGGCAGCCAACGGCCAGCCACTACTCGTGGCCTACTGGTTCAAACACGACCTGCAGCGGATCACCGAACGCCTCCCGCAGGCCCGCGAGCTCACAACCAGTACCGACATCGAGGCATGGAACAGCCGGGAGATTCCCCTGGCGCTGATCCACCCGGCCTCCGCCGGGCACGGGCTCAACCTTCAGCAAGGCGGCAACCTCCTGGTCTGGTTCTCCCTGACCTGGTCGCTGGAGCTCTACCAGCAAACCAACGCGAGGCTCTACCGCCAGGGCCAAGACCAGCCGGTGACGATCACCCACCTGGCAGCAGCCGACACCCTCGATGAGGCGGTGCTGGCCGCGCTGGACAACAAAGACACGACACAGGCTGCGTTGATCAATGCGGTCGCAAAAACTCTGGGAAAGCAGGCTCACTCATGAACGACCACCCCATCTGGGACTACTTCGACTACCGCAAAGCCGCCATCGGCGTCCTCCAGGACTACGCAACCCAAGCTGTCATTCTCCAGCAAGGCGACGGGTACGCCGACGAGCTCAAAGCCTCACTGACCTCAATCGGCTCACCCCGATTCGACGGCCTCCCACGGGGCAACAACCCGCACGCTGGTGAAGCGAGAGTCTGCTCGATCCTCGACAACCTCGACGCGCTCAAAGCCCGCAACCAAAAAGCGCAGGCCTACATGGATTGGTTCAACCCGGCCTGGGAAAGCCTCAGCGACGATGACCGGCTGGTCCTCGAGGTCTTCTTCCTCGACGACCTCTCCGCCGAGGACGCCGCCGTCAAAGTTGCCGAGCACTTCTACGTCGAACGCAAGACGGCCTTCGCTAAGAAGCAGCGCGCCCTTGCCCGTTTCGCCCGTCTCTTGTTCGGCAGAGACTGAAGCATTGGCGCGCATGAGTGTCGCAAAGAGGGGATGACTTTCAGGGTGTGCCTGTCGCATGCTGTAAGTGGTTGAAAAGTAGGTCCCGACCCCCAGACGAATCATCACGGTTCGTCTGGGGGTCGTTGCCATGAACGACAAGGGTGGTGAGACGGATGCCTTTCAAACCCAAGCGCCCGTGCTCCCAGCCCGGTTGTCCCGAGCTGACCGACGCCAGGTTCTGTCCCGAGCACGCCCGCGCCGAGGACACCCGCTACCGCAAGTACCAGCGCGACCCGAAGATCAACCGACGCTACGACCACCGGTGGCGAAAGATCCGCGCGGCCTACGTGCAGGCCCACCCGTTGTGCGAGGACTGCCTGGCCCGTGGCCGGTACACGCCCGTTGCTGAGGTCCACCACGTGATCCCGCTGGAACACGGCGGCACCCATGACGAGTCGAACCTGCGCAGTCTGTGCAAGCCGTGCCACTCGCGCCAGTCCGCGCTCGATGGCGACCGGTGGCGGCAAGCCCCTCAGGTCCACAGCTACTAAACGCGCTGTGTGCCCGCCTCTCGCGGCCTACCTGACGACCCTCACCTGTGCCGACCTCGAGGCCGCTGGCCCGGCACGAGGCGACGTGGCGCGTTTGCCGAGGGGTGGGGGCGAGCGGATCTCCACAGCTGGCGCGCTCCTCAGCGGGCGGGGCCAACCGTGCGCAAAACCGCCGAATCAAACGGGGTATTGACCCCTCACGCCCTCCACACCAGGGCACGACGCCCTGACAAGGAGGCAAAGCCATGGCCAAAGACGGCACCAACAGGGGCGGACGTAGGGTCCGCGCCGGGGCGAAGCCCGAAGCGCTGAACGACAAGCTCGCCGCAGGGCGCCCCGCCACCCGGCTCACCACACCGGCCGAGCTCGATGTGTTCGACCTGGACGGCACCGACATCGGCGATGGCGCGCTGCTCGCAGGCGAGACGATGCCAGAACCCGGCGAATACCTCTCTGCCGAGCAGCGCGACGGCCAACCACTCGGCGCGGATTTGGTCTACCGGGAGACGTGGAGCTGGCTGGATGAACGCGGCTGTACCGAGTTCGTCTCCAAACGCTTGATTGAGCAGTACGCGCAGGCGTTCGCCCGCTACATCCAGTGCGAGCAGGCGATTTCCAAGTTCGGTCTGCTCGGCAAACACCCCACCACGGGCGCTGCAATCGCCAGCCCGTTCGTGGCCATGTCGCAGTCGTTCGGCAAGCAGGCCAACGTGTACTGGTACGAGATCTTCGACATCGTGCGCGCCACCTGCACCACCGACTACTCCGGCACCACACCAGGCGATGAGGTCATGGAGCAGCTGCTCAAAGCCTCCTCCTAACGCCCCGCGACCCCTTGTTTCGTTTCTGGCCTGCCCGACACACGGGCGGGCTTTCTTGTTGTTCGCTTTTGTGAAAGGAGCCCTCGCGTGTCTGTAGTGCGAAGTGCTGAATCTGTGTGTATCGGCCACCCCGACAAGCTGTGCGACCTCATCGCAGACCACATCCTCGATGACATCCTCACCCTCGACCCGACGGCACGCGTGGCCGTTGAGGTCATGGCAACCGGCAGGCGCATCATCGTCACCGGCGAGATCACCACCACCATCCGGCCCCGTCTGCGCGCCTCCACACGGGAGGCGCTGCGCCAGGCCGGGTACAACCCGAACCGGTTCCTCATCTACGTGTGGGTGCACCGCCAATCCGCCGACATCAGCGCAGGTGTCACCACCTCCATCGAGGCCCGTGCCGGTGACGAGTCGGCGTATGCGAGCCTCGGGGCGGGCGACCAGGGCACCGTCTACGGGTACGCCACGAACGAAACGACCCAGCGCCTGCCACTGCCGCTCGTGCTCGCCCACGAGATCTGCCGCCGCCTCGATACAGCCCGCACCGACGGCACCATCCGTGGGATCGGACCCGACGGCAAATCCCAAGTCAGTGTGGTCTACGACGAGCTGGGCACCCCGATCGGCATCGACACCGTGATCGTTTCCATCCAACACGATGCGAACAAAGACCCCGAGGCGCTTGAACGCGAGGTGCGCACGCTGATCGTTGCTCCCGCCATCGAGGAGCACCTGCCCGGTGCCACGGCTGAGCGCGTGTTGGTCAACCCGTCCGGGCGGTTCGTCACCGGCGGCCCCACCGCTGATACCGGGCTGACCGGACGCAAGCTTATGGTCGATACCTACGGTGGGCTCGGCCCGCACGGCGGTGGCGCGTTCTCGGGGAAGGACCCCTCCAAGGTCGACCGGACGGGCGCGTACATAGCTCGCCTGATCGCGAAAACCGTGGTGGATGCGCGCCTGGCCGAAGAATGCCACGTCGCTATCTCCTATGCAATCGGTAAGGCTGACCCGGTCGCGTTCCACATCGACACCTTCGGCACCGGTCAGCACCCGGACTGGCTGCTCACCGACGCCGCCCAGGCGATCTTCCCGCTGCGCCCGGCCGCGATCATCGAACGCCTCGGCCTTAGAGCCCCCATCTACGCGAAGCTTTCCACCTACGGGCACATGGGCCATGGCCTGAGCGAGTGGGAATGGACGCTGCCGTTTACCGACAAGCTCACCACGGAGGTGATCCGCCGTGCTCATCAAGCAGCTACCCATCAGTGAGCTCAAGCCCGCCGACTACAACCCGCGTAAGGACCTAAAACCAGGAGATCCAGAATACGACAAGCTCAAGCGCAGCCTCACCGAGTTCGGTTACGTCGAGCCAGTGATCTACAACCACACCACCGGCCACGTCGTCGGCGGCCACCAGCGCCTGAAAGTACTCGCCGACCTCGGCCACACCGATGTTGACTGCGTGGTCGTCGAACTGGACGAGACCCGCGAGAAGGCGCTCAACGTCGCATTGAACAAGATCAGCGGCGACTGGGATGAATCCAAGCTGGCCCTGCTCATCGCCGACCTGGACGCGGCCGACTTTGATGCCGAGCTCACCGGCTTCGACGATGACGAAATCCAGGCGATGATTGGTTCCCTCGACGATGACGAGGTCACCGATGACGGCTTCGATCTCACCGCCGCTCTCGAGGCCGCATCCTTCGTCCAGCGCGGGGACATCTGGACTATCGGCAGGCACCGGCTCGTCTGCGGGGACGCTACCAACCCCGGTGATGTCGCGGTGCTTATGGACGGCAAGAGCGCGAACCTGGTGCTCACCGACCCGCCCTACAACGTGGCCTTCGAGTCTTCCGATGGGCTCACGATCAAGAACGATGCGATGAAGGCCGACTCCTTCTATGAGTTCCTGCTCGCCGCGTTTACCAACATGGCAGGTGTTCTCGACAAGGGCGGGTCTGCGTATGTGTTCCACGCCGACACCGAAGGGCTGAACTTCCGCAAGGCGTTCATCGACGCCGGGTTCAAACTCTCCGGCTGCTGCATCTGGGTCAAAGACTCCCTCGTGCTGGGACGCTCACCGTACCAGTGGCAGCACGAACCGGTGCTCTACGGGTGGAAGCAGGGAACCAAGCACAAGTGGTTCGCTGACCGGAAACAGACCACGATCTGGAACTTCGCCAAGCCCCGCAAAAACAGTGACCACCCGACGTCTAAGCCGCTGGATCTGCTGGCCTATCCGATCCGCAACTCCACCCAGGCAAACGCGATCATCCTCGATACCTTCGCTGGCAGCGGTTCGACCTTGATGGCAGCCGAGCAGACCGACCGCATCGCCTACCTCATGGAGCTCGACGAGAAGTACGCCTCGGTGATCCTGCGCCGCTACGCCGAGGCGACCGGGGACGCAGCCGGGATCACCTGCCAGCGAGGCGACACCCAATACGCCTACCTGGATCTGGTCAAACAGGTCGACCGCGACCGCGAATAAAACCCCGCAATATGCAGGGACAACAGGGGCGTGAAAATGAGCCGTTGATGAGGGCAAAAACGACTGGATAAGCGGAAAAACGTATGGCTGTATGTACATGACCGAAAACACCCCCACATCCGGGGAACCGAGCGAAAAGGACTGGTCATGAGTGAATTACACATCGAAATCAGCGAGCTCATCGCAGCCGGAGTCAACGTCTACGACCCCGAGGAAACCCTGCGGGTTGCCACAGCACTTGGCTACCAGCTGGTGGTACGCGTGATCGAGTGTGACCCGACGCGTTTCCTCAGCATGGTGGCCGCCTGGTTCGAGCAGGAGGTCGTGGCATGAGCATCCTCGCCTTCACCCCGCACAAAACGGGCAGGGAAAAGCTCGCCCAGCTTCTCGCCAATCACCTTGGCGTCAAGGCCACCTACCTGGGCACGCCCTCCTTTGCCTACCAGATCGCAGACGCCACGCTGGATCGGGACTGGACCCTCTACCTACCAGATGGCATCGAGGCGCAGGCCGTGCTCGAGGCCGCCTACAAGGCGGGCTTTGAAACCGCCGACCCGGGCGAGGTGGCGTTAACGGTCACGATGCCCACCACCGGGTGGAGTGAGCGCACACGCGCCAACCTCGAAGCACTCCTAGCGGCTAAAGGGCCACTGATCGCCAAAGCCCTGGGCATCCCGGCCACACCCGTCGAGTTCAACGATGACCAGACGGTCTCGTTCCCGTGGTGTGAGTCGATTACGCCGGAGACGGCACGCGAGGCGGTGATCCCACTTGTGGCCAGGCTCTGCCAACGCGCCCAGGAGGCAACCCGGATCCGATCCACACCGCCTGCACCGGGCAATGACAAGTACACGATGCGCTGCTTCCTGCTCTCCCTGGGCTTCATCGGCCCCGAACACAAGCAGGCACGCCGCATCCTGCTGGCAGGCCTGGAAGGAGACGCCGCCTGGCGCACCCCGACAAGCAGGAAGGAGAACCGGCCATGACTCCCGGCCAGCGGGTGCGCCTGATCGCCACCAGCGACCCGTACACGACGCTGCGCCCCGGTGTGCTTGGCACCGTGGCGTTCGTCGACGACCTCGGCACCGTCCACGTCGACTGGGACACCGGATCGAATCTGGGGCTCATCCCGGGCGAGGACTCCTGGGAAACCCTACCCACCGAAAAACCCGAAAAATAGCAGCTCATCAGGGCAAACAATGACTGGATATGCGGCAAAACGTATGGCTGTATGTACATACCGAAAGCACACCACCTCAGGGAAGGACACAGCCATGAACACCCAGGCAAAGATGAGCATCGAAGAGGAAACCACCCAGCGCCTGGTCGAGAATGCGAACCGGCTCGCCTACACCATCGTCACCATCGACACCACAGACGACCTCGCGATCGAGATCCGCCCCGCAGCCCGCATGCCGTACACCCCGCCCTTGTACCGGGATTGGCAGACCGGCCAGTGGACGATCCAAACCACCTCATACGGCTCCCTCGACCCGGAAGAGATCGAAAAGGTCACCGACGGCTATCGACGCGCCATCGCCATGGTCAGCGAACTGGCACCCCTGAACGCCCGCGACCTGGTGAACTGCAGCATCACCCGCAACGCCTGACCTGCTGGCACCCGGAAACCCTGCCTCGAGCGGGGTTTCCCTCGTCACAAGCCTTGTTTCTCCACGGTTTTTCCGAGTGCTGTAGATCCCAAAAAATAGTGCCTGATCTGGGCAAATACGACTGGATAAGTGCCCGCACCTATGGCTGTATGTACATGACAAAAGAACACCACCTCAGGAAATGACAACAGCCATGAACACCACCGAGAAGCTCACCACCGAAGCCCTGCAGATGCGCGTCGACTCCTACGGGGCGATCCTCGCACACGGCGACTACACGCTGGCCACCTTCGCGACCTGGACCAAGAAAGACGGCTACGGCAACAGCGCCCAGGTCTACCGCCTCACCGAAGCCCCGATCGACGGCTTCGGCCCGAACGCGCGCGGCCGCAGCGAATGCGCCCTGGAGCTCATCTCCGAGGCCGACCACCTTTTCGCAGACGCCGGGCACGCCATCGCCTGGGCCCTGACCCAGATCTAACCCACACCCCACCAAGGCCAAGGAGGACACCCGATGGACGCCACCCGGGAGCTGGTCACCAACCACCTGGAGATCCCCGCCGACGCCGCCCCGCACGGTGAGATCCAGGCTGCCGCCGAGATCCCCTTCAGCGTCCTCGACGAGCTCGCCGAGGAGGTCGGGGCTGAGAAGATCCCGGTCCACACGCTCAGCCGCATCGGCTGGCACTACACCAAAGCCGATCAGATCATCGCCCTGGCCAGGCAGCGCGGCCTGTCCGATTGGCGCTACGGCGGCTTCGACACCGACCAGGTGGTCGCCAACTTCCGCGCCACCTACTGCTAACCCCTCGCACCGTCCCGACCCTCCAACGGATCGGGACTTGCCCCACACTCTCCGTTTCGCCCCACACGGTTGGGGCTTTTCTTATACCCCGAGGAAGGAGCTGCCGCCACGATGACGAGCACGTATCAGCCGACCAGGTTCATGGCAGACGGCTCCACCTACAACCAGCGCAAAGCTGATTTCGCTGTCGCATTCATTCAGGCGCTGCGCCACACTAAAGGCCGCTGGGCAGGCACACCGTTCACGCTGCTGGGCTGGCAGGAACAGATCGTGCGTGACCTGTTCGGCACCATCAAGCCCGACGGCTACCGGCAGTTCACCACCGCCTATGTGGAGATCCCCAAGAAGCAGGGCAAGTCCGAGCTGGCTGCTGCGATCGCGCTGCTGCTGACGTGCGGGGACGGGGAGCAAGCCGCCGAGGTGTACGGGTGCGCGGCCGACCGGCAGCAAGCCAGCATCGTCTTCGAGGTCGCCGCCGACATGATCCGCCAATCACCGGCCCTGTCGAAGCGGGTGAAAATCCTCAGCAGTCAGAAGCGGATCATCTACAAGCCGACCAACAGCTTCTACCAGGTGCTCTCGGCTGAGGCGTACTCCAAGCACGGGTTCAACATCTCCGGGGTCGTCTTCGACGAGCTGCACACTCAACCCAACCGCGCGTTGTTTGACGTGATGACCAAGGGTTCGGGTGATGCGCGCACCCAGCCGCTGTATTTCCTCATCACCACCGCAGGTACTGACACCCACAGCATCTGCTACGAGCAGCACCAAAAAGCGCGCGACATCCTGGCGGGCAAGAAACACGACCCCACGTTCTACCCGGTGATCTACGGCGCTGATGTGGACGATGACTGGACAAGCGAAGATGTCTGGCACAAGGCCAATCCTTCGCTTGGGGTCACTGTGCCGGTGGAGAAGGTGCGGGCGGCGTGCAACTCGGCTCGCCAGAACCCCGCCGAGGAGAACTCGTTTCGCCAGCTTCGCCTCAACCAATGGGTGAAACAGTCGGTGCGGTGGATGCCCATGCACATCTGGGACGCATGCGTCGACCCGGTGGACTTGGACGAGCTGGAGGGTAGGCCCTGCTACGGAGGGCTGGACTTGGCCTCCACGACGGATATCACCGCGTTCGTGCTGGTATTCCCGCCCTACGGGGATGACGAGAAGTACCGGATCGCCCCGTGGTTTTGGATACCGGAGGACAACCTGTCGCTTCGGGTGGCGCGTGATCACGTGCCCTACGACCTGTGGCACAGCCAGGGCTTCTTGGAGACCACGGAAGGCAACGTCGTCCACTACGCCCACATCGAGCACCTCATCGAACAACTCGGTGAGAGGTTCGATATCCGCGAGATCGCCTTCGACCGGTGGGGCGCGGTGCAGATGAGCCAAAACCTCGACGATGCCGGTTTCACCGTCGTGCCCTTCGGGCAGGGATTCAAGGACATGAGCCCACCGAGCAAGGAGCTGATGAAGCTCGCACTCGAAGGACGCCTCGCCCACGGGGGCCACCCGGTGCTTTCTTGGATGGTCGACAACATTCATGTACGCACCGACCCGGCAGGAAACATCAAACCCGACAAGCAGAAGTCCACCGAGAAGATCGACGGGGTCGTGGCCACCATCATGGCGCTGGACCGCGCGATCCGAGGCGGCAGCGCCCACGCGGGCACGTCGGTGTACGACTCGCGCGGGCTGCTCGTCCTCTAACGCTTCGACAACGTAAAGGAGGCCCCTGTGGGACTTTTCGACTGGCTCAGACCCAATCCCCGGCAGGTGTCCAACCACCAGCTGTCCTCGAGCTACAGCTTCTTGTTCGGGCCCACCAGCTCCGGGCGCACGGTCACCGAACGCTCAGCGATGCAGATGACTGCGGTCTATTCGTGTGTGCGGATTTTGGCTGAAGCTATCGCTGGTTTGCCGCTGCATGTGTATCGCATCGAGTCGGACGGATCGAAAGTCAAAGCCACCGATCATGGCTTGTATCGGCTTCTTCACGATGAGCCGAACCCGGAGATGACCAGCTTCGTCTTCCGCGAGACGCTGATGACGCATCTGCTGTTGTGGGGCAACGCCTACGCGCAGGTCATCCGCAACGGCCTCGACGAGGTCATCGGCCTCTATCCGCTCATGCCCAACCGGATGAGCGTCGGCAGGGATGATGCGGGCAGGCTCTACTACGAGTACCAGGCCATCAGCGACGAACCCGCTGGCCAGTGGTCTCGCATCCGGCTTTCGCCTGCTGACGTGCTGCATATTCCTGGGCTCGGGTTTGATGGGCTGGTGGGCTATAGCCCGATTGCGATGGCGAAGAACGCGATCGGTATGGCCATGGCCACTGAGGATTACGGCGCGAGTTTCTTCGCTAACGGGGCTGCCCCCGGTGGGGTGTTGGAGCATCCGGGCACGATCAAGGACCCGTCTCGGGTGCGTGAGTCTTGGCAGCAAACTTTTGGTGGGGCCCGCAACGCCAACAAGGTCGCGGTGTTGGAAGAGGGCATGAAGTACACGCCCATCTCCGTCTCCCCGGAGCAGGCGCAGTTCTTGGAGACCAGGAAGTTTCAGATCAACGAGATCGCCCGGATCTTCCGCATCCCACCGCACATGGTGGGAGACCTCGAAAAATCGAGCTTCAGCAATATTGAGCAGCAGTCGTTGGAGTTCGTGAAATACACGCTCGACCCGTGGGTCATCCGCTGGGAACAAGCCCTGACCAAGACGCTGCTGAGCCCGCGTGAGAAGCCGAGCGTGTTCGTGAAGTTCAACCTTGAAGGTCTGCTGCGCGGCGACTACGTCTCGCGCATGAACGGCTACGCGGTAGCACGCCAGAACGGGTGGATGAGCGCGAACGACATCCGCGCCCTGGAAAACCTTGACCGTATCGCTGTCGCTGATGGTGGCGACGTGTACCTGGTCAACGGCAACATGCTGCCGCTATCCATGGCCGGGGCCTACGCCACCAAGGGGCAGGAAGAACCAGCGGGGTTGGAGCCGTCAGAAGGCGGTTCGCCTCCTGGCGGGCCACCAACTGAACACAGAGTTGAAAGGAGGAGCCGGTGAGACGGTTCTGGAACTGGGAGCCACCCGCTCCCGACACATCTGACCCGGCGGGTAGCGATACCAGCCGGGTTTTGCGTATCAACGGGGTGATCGCTGAGGAGTCATGGTTTGACGACGACATCACCCCGGCCCTGTTCGCCTCCGAGCTGGCGGCAGGTTCCGGTGATGTGACGGTGTGGATCAACAGCCCCGGCGGCGACGTCGTCGCGGCAGCCCAGATCTACAACATGCTCCTCGACTATCCCGGACACGTGCGGGTGTGCATCGACGGGATCGCGGCCAGTGCCGCCAGCGTGATCGCCATGGCAGGTGAAGTCGTGGCGATGAGCCCGGTGTCGATGCTCATGATCCACAACCCCGCCACCCTCGCCGTCGGTGACGCCGATGAGCTGGGCCGTGCCATCGACATGCTCGCAGCGGTCAAAGAATCCATCATCAACGCCTACGAGCTGAAAACCGGGATGAGCCGGGCCAAGCTCGCTCGCCTGATGGATCAAGAGACCTGGATGGACGCGCGTGCTGCCATCGCGATGGGTTTTGCCGACGGCTACCTCACCGGCAACGCCCCGAAGGTCACCGACCCCGATGAGGACGACGATGAGGGGCCGGACACGAAGCCACCGTGGCCGCCGAAGACCGGAAACCCAGCCCCGCTCGCCGATACCGCCAGCGGGGTGTGTTTTGCCCGAAAGCCCGCCGAGCAGCGCCTCGTCGCGCACCTGACCGACACGCCACCAGCCACCCAGCCACCAACCCCAGCGCCCGTACGGCTCACGGGTCGTCGGGTGGTGGACCTGTACGCCGCCCTGGTCAATCACACCCACTAACAAGCAAGGAGAACCCTTTCCCATGTCCACGATGACGATTTCTGACCTGCGTACCCGCCGCGCCGACACCTGGGAGAAGGCCAAGGCCTTCCTCGACGAGCGCCGCGACACCACCACCGGCTGCCTCTCCGCCGAGGACGACCAGACCTACGCCCGCATGGAAGCCGACATTGAACGGCTGAGCGCCGAGATCGCTCGCGCCGAGCGCGCCCAGCGCCTAGACGCTGATCTGGCCCGCGCCACGAATACGCCGCTGACCTCGATGCCCGGCCAGACCGGCGAGGAGAGCGAACCCAAGACCGGCCGCGCCACCGCCTCCTACAAGCGCGCCTTCTGGGATGCGATGCGGCTCAACGCCTCTCCCATGGAGGTGCGCAACGCCCTGTCCGAGGGGGTCGATTCCGAGGGCGGCTACCTCGTCCCGGACGAGTTCGAGCACACCCTCGTGCAGTCGCTCGCCGACCAGAACATCATGCGAGGGCTTGCCAACGTCATCCAGACCACCAGCGGGGACCGCAAGATCCCGGTCGTCTCCACCCACGGCAGTGCCGGGTGGCTCGATGAGGGCAAGCCCTACACCGAATCCGACGAGACCTTCTCCCAGATCACCCTCTCGGCGTTCAAGCTCGGCACGTTCCTCAAGATCAGCGAGGAACTGCTCGGCGATTCGGTCTTCGACGTCGAGGCCTACCTCGCCGCCGAGTTCGCCCGCCGCATCGGTGCCGCCGAAGAGGAGGCTTTCCTTGTCGGTGACGGCAAGGGCAAGCCGACCGGCATCTTCGACACCACCGGTGGTGGCATCTCGGATGTGACCACCGCGAAGGCCACAGACATTACCGCCGATGAGCTCATCGACCTGCACTACAGCCTGCGCGCCCCGTATCGGGCCCGGGCGGTGTGGCTGATGAACGATGCCACCGTCAAGACCGTGCGCAAGCTCAAGGACAACCAGGGCCAGTACCTGTGGCAGCCAGCGCTCACGGTTGGTGCCCCGGACATGATCCTGGGCAAGCCGGTGCACACCTCCACGTTTGTCCCTGAGATCAAGGCGGGCGCGAAGACCGTGGCGTTCGGTGACCTGTCCTACTACTGGATCGCTGACCGGCAGGGACGCTCGTTCAAGCGGCTGAACGAACTGTTCGCCACCTCCGGCCAGGTCGGTTTCCTCGCCTCCCAGCGCCTGGACGGCAAGCTCGTCCTGCCCGAGGCCGTCAAGATCCTCACCCAGAAGGCCGGAGCCTAAAACCCCCACGCAACGAATAGGAGGTGGCAGCCATGAACCACCAGCTCATCGACCAGGTCAAAGCCAACCTCATCCTCGCCCACGACGAGGATGACGAGCTCATCGCCAACCTGGTGGTAGCTGCCACCTCCTATGCCACCGCCTACCAGCACTTGCCTGAGGACTACTACGAGGCCCACGAGATGCCCGGTTCGACCCGGCAGGCGATCGTGATGCTCGCCAGTCACTTCTACGAGTCGCGTGACGGGTCTACGGCCGGGTTCTGGTCCGACAAACCCGATGCCGCCAAGGCCATGTGGGGCGCGGTGAACACGCTGCTGCGCCTTGAGCGCGAATGGAAGGTCTAACCCATGGCAGGCATTGGCAGTATGCGAGAAACCATCGACCTCATCACCCCCGTGGCCCGAAGGGACGCTGCGGGTTTTACCGCTAGCGCCGAGCAGGTGGTCGCCTCGGTGCGCGCCTACCGAGAGGTCCGGCACGCCAGCTCAGCGTGGGTGAACCGTGCGGCCTACACGCATGCAACCGTCTTGTTCCGCATCCGCACCATCCCCGGGCTCACCGTCTCAGAGGTCATGCAGATCACAGCTTGCGATGGCCGCTACGTCATCGACACCGTCGAGCCCATCGGCGGCTACATCGAGATCCTTGCCCACCGTCTGCAACCGGAAGGAGCCCATCATGGCGCGCGTCCAGATCCGACTCCCCAATAAGTACATAGACGCACTCGAGGCCACCTCACGCCTGCTGGACACTGCAGCCGACGAAGTTCTGACAGCTGGCGCGAACGTGGTCGAACCACGCATGCGAGCCAACCTCGCCGCCGCGATCGGGCAGGCGACCACCACGCCGTCGCGCTCAACCGGCCAGCTCCTCGGGGCCCTGGGTGTCACGAGCGTGAAGGTCAACTCACGAGGCGATCACAACGTCAAGGTCGGTTTCGCCGAGAACCGCCGCGATGGCAGGTCGAACGCGCTCATCGCCAACGTGCTTGAGCACGGCAGGAGCAACCAGCCCGCACGCCCGTTCCTGGCACCGACACGCTCCCAGACCAGACGGGGCGCGGTGGAGGCGATGAAAACCGTGCTTAAAGCCAAGCTCGACGGGATCACACCATGACCATCCCGCTTTTGGAAACCCTCACCACGGTCGCTGACCGGCTTGATCTGCCGATCGCGGTGAGCCTGTTTAGCGCCTCGCCCGCACCGGATACCTATCTGGTGGCCACCCCGATCGGCGACACGCTGGAGGTGTTCGCCGACAACACCCCGAGCGTCGAAGTCGAAGAAGTCCGCCTCGGCCTGTTCACAACTGGCAACTACCTGACCTGGCGAGACACGCTCACCCACGCGCTCGTCGACGCGGGGCTGGTGGTGACCGCCAGACGCTACATCGGCTTCGAGGACGATACGGGCTACCACCACTACAGCTTCGATATCAGCTGCCACCACCCGTTTTAACGAAAGGACGAATCACCCATGGCCACGATTGGTCTTGACAAGCTCTACTACGCCACGATCACCGAAAACCCCACCACCGGCGAGGAAACCTACGCCAGCCCGAAGCCACTGGCCAAAGCGATCTCAGCGGAACTCTCCGTCGAGGTCGCCGAGGCGATCTTGTATGCCGACGATGGGCCCAGCGAGATCGTCAAGGAATTCAAATCCGGCACGCTCACCCTCGGCGTGGACGACCTAGGAGCAGAAGCCGCAGCGGCACTGACCGGTGCCACCCTGGATGCCAACGGGGTGCTCATCTCGTCCTCGGAAGACGGCGGCACACCGGTAGCGATCGGGTTCCGTGCCGCCCGCTCCAACGGCACCTTCCAGTACTTCTGGCTCTACCGCGTCAAGTTCGCCCTGCCAAGCACCACGCTTGCCACCAAGGCCGACTCGATCACGTTCTCCACCCCGAGCATCGAGGGCACGATCCTGCGCCGCAACAAGCCAGACGCGAAGGGCCGCCACCCGTGGAAAGCCGAAGCCACCGAAGGCGACCCCAAGGTCAAGGCCGAGATCATCACCGGCTGGTACCAGTCCGTCTACGAGCCCGCCGCCACCAGCCCCGGCAAGTAAAGGAGCCCGCTCATGACAAACACATCCTCGATTGATGTTGCCGGGCGCAGTGCGACCGTGACGATTGGTGGGAGCGAGTACGAGCTGGTGCTCACCACCAAGGCCACCCGGCTGATCGCCGAGCGCTACGGCGGGCTGGACAAGCTCGGAGCCGCGTTGGAGACCTCCGAGGACCTCGGCCAGACACTGACCGAGGTGATCTGGCTGATCACGCTACTGGCCAACCAGTCAGTGCAGATCCACAACCTCACCCACCGCGACAACCCGCGCCCGCAGTTGACGGAGGACGAGGTGGAGCTGCTGACGGTTCCTGCCGATATCGCCGACTACCGGGGTGCGATCGCTGAGGCACTGCAGCGAGGCACCCGCCGCGACATCCTCACCGAGCCAGCCCCAAAAGTGAGCCCGGCAGCGGACGGATAGTCGAATCCGACCGGGCAGTGTTCACCCGCCTGACCTACATCGGTTTAGCCCACCTCGGCCTGAGACAAGACGAGGTGGGCCTGATGGTCTTTGGTGAGCTCCTTGACCTGGTGGACTGCTGGCGGATCGAGACAGGACGAGCGAAACCAGCACGGGTGTGGTTCATCGACGACATCATCCCGCCCGGGATCTAACCCCACTGACAGGCAGGTGAATCCTCATGGCTGACTCATCGTTTGGTCTCAAGATCGGTCTGGAAGGTGAACGCGAGTTCAAGCGGGCCATCACCGACATCAACCGTGAGATGCGGGTGCTGGGCTCGGAGATGAAACTGGTGGCCTCCCAGTTCGACAAGAACGACAAGTCCACCCAGGCGCTGGCCTCCCGCAACCAGGTGCTGACCAAAGAGATCGAGACCCAAAAGGCCAAGATCGAAACACTCAAGGCCGCGCTGGAGAACTCGGCCGCGTCGTTCGGGGAGAACGATTCGCGCACGAAAAACTGGCAGATCCAGCTCAACAACGCCGGTGCCGAGCTCAACGAGCTGGAAAAAGAGCTAAAGGCCAACAATGATGCGCTCGGCGAGTTCGGTGACGAGGCCGACGGTGCAGGCGATGATGCGAAAGACGCTGCCAAGGATGCCGGGCATTTGGAGGACGCGGTCGATGATCTCGGCGACGAGATGGACGACACCGGGGATAAGACCCGGATCTTCGGGGACGTGCTCAAAGCGAACCTGGCCGCCGAGGCGATCGTCGCTGGTGTCAAGGGCATCGGCAAGGCGATCACGAGTATCGGCCGGGGTATGGCCGATGCGTTGAAGGACGGGGTGGAGTACAACGCCCGCATGGAGCAGTACACCACCAGCTTCACCACGATGCTCGGCGATCAGGCAAAAGCCCAACAGCTGGTCAACGACCTGAAAACCCAGGCCGCGAAGACCCCGTTCGGCATGGAGGATTTGGCGAAGAACACCCAAACCCTGATGGCGTTCGGTATCAGCGCCGACGAAGCTACCCGCAGACTAGGCCAGCTCGGTGATATCTCCCAAGGTGACGCGCAGAAGATGGAGTCACTGACGTTGGCGTTCGCCCAGATGTCCTCGACAGGCAAGCTGACTGGCCAGGACCTCAACCAGATGATCAACGCCGGGTTCAACCCGCTGGAGGAGATCTCCCGCAAGACGGGCAAGTCCATCGGCGAGCTGAAAGAGGAGATGGCCAAGGGCGCGATCAGCGCGGACATGGTCGCTGACGCGTTCGCTTCGGCAACCGAGGAAGGCGGCCGTTTCCACGGGGCGATGGAAGCCCAGTCGAAAACCTTCACCGGACAGCTCTCTACCATGCGCGACGGCATCGACAACCTCAAGGGCCTGCTCGCCCAAGGTTTGACCGACGCGCTGGCTGGCACGGTCATGCCGATGGTCAACGGGTGGATCGATGAGCTCACGGCAGCCTTCGAGCAGGGCGGAGCCCCGGCGTTGATCGACAAGCTCGGCGAGATCCTGCAAGAAGCACTCGCGTTCATCGCCGAGCAGCTGCCGATGGTCGTCGAGACCGGCATGTCGATCCTGACCGCCCTGCTGGAAGGCATCATCGAGGTGTTGCCGTCGGTGGCCGAGACAGCGGTGATGCTCGTCGTCGCACTAGTCGAGGCGATCATCGAGGCGCTGCCGTCACTGTTGGAAGCAGCCCTGCAGATCATCGCCACCTTGGTCACCGGTATCGGTGAGGCACTCCCGGAGCTCATCCCGGCGGCCGTGGAGATGATTGTCGCCCTGGTCCAAGGGCTGGTCGATGCGCTGCCAATGATCCTGGATGCCGCGTTGCAGCTCATTTTGGGGCTCGCCCAGGGCCTGCTGGAGGCGATCCCGGTGCTCATTGAGGCGCTGCCGCAGATCATCACCTCGATCGTGGAGTTCCTCATCGGGGCGATCCCGCAGATCATCGAGACCGGTATCGCGTTGTTGACCTCCTTGGTCGACGCGCTCCCGGAGATCATCACCGCGATCGTGACGGTGCTGCCACAAATCATCACCGGCATCATCACCACGCTGCTGTCGGCCCTGCCGCAGCTCATCGAGGCTGGCGTCAAACTACTCACCGCCTTGATTGGGGCGCTGCCGCAGATCATCAGCACGATCGTGGCCGCGCTGCCGCAGATTATCGCAGCGATCGTCTCGGCGATCGGTGGGGCGATTCCGCAACTGGTCATGGCGGGTGTCGAGCTGTTGACCGCGTTGATTACGAACCTGCCGCAGATCATCTCGACCATCGTGGCGGCGATCCCTCAGATCATCACCGGGATCGTGGGCGCGGTCGGTCAAGGGGTCGGCCAGATGGCCTCTGCTGGCGCGGACCTCGTGCGGGGCTTGTGGAACGGCATCCAGTCGCTGGCAGGCTGGCTCTGGGACAGGGTTACAAGCTGGTGTTCTGACATTTGGGATGGCATCACCGGCTTCTTCGGCATCAACTCGCCGTCCAAGGAAATGGCGTGGGTCGGTGACATGCTCACCAGAGGCCTGGCCGGAGGTATCGAAGACACCGGAAACCGCGCAGTCGCAGCCGCCGAGGACGTCGCCGCAGACACCCTTAAGGCCATGAGCGAGCTCACCAGCGGTATCGACGTGCCGATCACCACCAGCCTGGAGCCGGTCGATCTGACCCCAACCCACCTGCAACCACCGCTTGCAACCACCAGCCACAGCGCTGTCGGCCAGGAGGAAGGGCGCGCAGGAGAGGTGGCGGGCATCGTCGACCAGACCGCCCGGGCACTGCTGGAGGCCATGGACATCAAGGTCGTGCTCAACGACGGCGCGCTGGTGGGCAAACTCGCTCCCGGCATCAACCGCCAGTTGGCTCGTATCAACTCCCACCACACGGTGCTCGCTACAGGAGGAGGTGTCTGATGCATGGTTTCACTCTCGACAAGACAGTGTCCTCAACGTCGCTGGGCCTGCGGCTCACCGGCCCGGTCGACCTACCTGTCGCCGAGCGGGTCACAGACGATATTGAGGTGGCGGGCAGAGCCGGGACGCTGACCCGCCTGGGCGGCTGGCATGACACGTCGATCACGTTGCCGCTCGCGATCACAGGCAGCCTGGCCGCCTACCACAAAGCCGCACTGGCGCTGACCCGGGCGGCGACCATTCACCTGTCCCACCAGCCCGGGGCGTTCCACAAGATCAAACACGCCTCCATTAGCCCACTGCGCGCGGACATGTCCTCGTGGGGATTCTTCGAGGCGCACCTGGTGTGCGAGCCGTTTAGCTACCTGGATTCTGGGCTGACCACCCACACGCTCACCGCCTCCGGGCAGATCACCAACCCTGGCCTGGTGGATGCGGCACCGATCATCACGATCAGGGGCACCGGGGCGTTGACGCTGACGATCAACGGGGCCGCCTATCGCGTTCAGTCACCGGCAGGGCAGATCACCCTGGACTCGGCGCGGCTTGTCGCGCACGTGGCAGGCCGGGTGCAAACCGACGCGCTGACCGGCACGTTCCCGATCCTTACTCCAGGGGTCAACCGGGTCACTTTGGGTAGTGGCATCTCCAAAGTCGAGATCACCGGGAACTGGCGAAACCCCTAACCCGGCCCATCTCTTTGCTCCCAGTGCGCCCGTAGCCGTTTCTTTGGCTGCGGGTGCACGTCTGCGAAAGGAACACCACCGATGCTCACCGTGCATGCCCCGACTGCCACCACGTTCACCGCCACCGGCGAGGGTGTCCTCGACCCTGAACTGATCGACGCCCGGGTCGTTGAGGAACTCGGCGGAGCCTACCAGCTGACCGTCACCTATCCAGCCGATGGGCCGCTGGCCTCAAAGCTGGTAGTCGAGGCGATCATCGCAGCCCCTGTTCCCGGCACCACCATCCGGCAAGGGTTTCGTATCCACGAGGTCACAACGAGCCTGGACGGGCTGTTGGAGGTCACCGCCTTCCATCTGTTCTACGACCTGGCAGGCAACTTCATCGCCGACACCTTCGTGGTCAACAAAACCCCCAAGGCAGCCCTCGATCAGCTCCTTAGGTCTGCGACCACGCCGCACCGGTTCACCGCGACCAGCTCCGATACGGCCACCAGGGCCTCTGCGCGCGTGGTGCGGATGAACCTTGCCGCCGCGATCATGGACCAGGGGTCGGATAACACGTTCGCTTCCCGGTGGGCCGGAGAGCTCACGCGCGATAACTGGCACATCCACCACGCCGCCACACGCGGCGCAGATCGTGGGGTCGTGATCCGCGATCGCAAGAACCTCACTGGTTACACCTCGACCATCGATCTGACGAGCGTGGTCACCCGGATCGTGCCGGTCGGGTTTGATGGGATCACCCTGCCCGAGCTCTACGTCGACTCACCACACCTGAATGCCTACGCGATCCCGCATATCAAGGTGATGCGCTACCCGGACATCAAAGCGATCGCCGACGCAGATAACCCCCGCGAGGACGAAGTACCTCTGCCGCAAGCACACGCCCTTCTGCGTCAAGCCGCTAAGACCGAGTTCACCACCAACCACGTCGATACGCCTGCCGCGAGCTACACCGTCTCGTTCGTTGATCTCGCATCGACTGCCGAGTACGCCGACCTCGCCGAGCTGGAGACCGTCCTGCTGGGAGACACGGTGACGGTACAGCACGCCGACCTGGGCATGTCCTTGTCCGCGCGGGTCGTCGGCTACGAATACGACCCGCTCCAGCAGGCGTATGTCTCGGTGGAGCTCGGGTCGGTTGCAGGGAAGTTCACCCAGATCACCCGCCAGATCACCACCGCGCAGACGGCCGCCCAGATGGCTGCTGATCTTGCTGGCGTGGCGCTGGCATCAGCGGACGGGAAATCCACCAACCATTACGGGCCGAAACAGCCCGCTGCCGCCCGCCTCGGGGACACGTGGTTTAGGGACAATGGCGAGAGCATCGAGATCTGGATCTACCAGGTCACCGACACCGGCGAGCCCGGCTGGGTTGCCCTTGCCACGGACCTCAACCATGCTCAGGTCAGCGCTGAGCTCGCCGAAGCTCGCGCTGAGGTGGAGGCCGCGAAAACCGCTGCTGACGATGCCCAAGCTGCCGCTACCGCTGTCGCTGCTCGCCTCACCGTAGCCGAAACCGAGATCAGTCAGGCGCGCGAAGCAGCCAGCCAGGCCGAAGCCACAGCACGGGAAGCTGAGGCTGTAGCCGGAGAGGCTGGCATGAAGGTGACCGGGCTTGAGAGCTCAGTCTCCCAAGCGCAACACCGTGCCGATACGGCCTACGAGACGGCACGGCAGGTTCAAACCAGTAATGAGGCCCGGTTCACTGAGCTGACGAACGCGGATAACAGCCTCGCCTCGTCACTTTCAATGATGGCCAGCGACCTGAACCTGCGCGTGCGCTCAGGCGAGATCATCTCCCAGATCAACATCTCACCCGAAACCATCTTGATCGCCGGTGAGCGCATACACATCACCGGCCGAACCAGTATCGATGACGCCACGGTCACTACCGCAATGATCGCCAACGCGGCGATCACCGACGCCAAGATCGCTAACCTGTCGGCTGCCAAGATCACCACCGGTACGCTCGCGGCTGCCCGGATCGCAGCAGGGTCGATCACCAGTGACAAGCTCACGATCGCTGATGGGTTCATCAAGACGGCCATGATAGCTAACGCGGCAATCACGGACGCAAAGATCGGTTCGTTGTCGGCCTCGAAGATCACCACCGGCACCCTGTCCGCTGCGCGGATCGCGGCCGGGTCGATCACCAGCGACAAGCTCACGATCGCAACCGGCTTCATCCAAACCGGAATGATCGCGGATGCGGCGATAACCTCGGCGAAGATCGGTGCGCTGGATGCAGGCAAAATCACCACCGGCGTGCTTAATGCCTCGCGTATCGGGGCAAGGTCGATCACGGCGGACAAACTCGCAACAAACGCCATCCAGGTGGGGCTGGCGGGGTGGACGAGCTCCATCCGCATCAGCCCCACACAGATCGCCTGGTACAACGGGTCCACTCTGGAAGGAAGCATCACCTCGAGTGGGATGAATTTCTATTACGGGACTAGGTTTATCGGCAGAACAGGCCAGCAGTATAAAACCGGCAACACGAGTGTGCGAGGGATTTCAAACTCACTGGATACCCAAGGTGACTACATCACCTGGTCGTATAAAAAGCTCCAATCTGACGATTCGTACACCACCATGCTCACCTTGGATCCTCGTGGAAAGTTCTACGGCCATGCAGGTATTCACTTGGGTGCAGAGCTACGCACCCACGGGCACTCGTTTTATACCGGCGAGAACCGTTCCGTTGTCTTGCAAGACTGCACACTCACGGGTAAAGGCACGTTTGCTGGCTGGGCAGGCAGCTCAAACCTATCCAAAGTGGTGTTCCATACCTACGACCTGATGATCGTTACCAACGGGTCGTTCTACAACATGACCCGATTGGTCGACCGAGTTAATGACCTCATGACCCGCGTCAACTCACTGATTCTTTCATTGAACCAAGGCTGGGTGAAAAACATCAACGATGCTGGCAATGGCCGAATCACCTGGAACTACTTCTACAACACCGGATTATCGACCATGTCAACCAACCTCAACTAGAAAACCGAAAGGACACCACAGATGCGATTTCTGCTCCCACCACGCCATCTCCAGCCCACCTTGGAACTCCTTGAGGCGATGCCGCTAGCCGCATCAGCATCCCGTGCACGCACCAAACTGGTGCACCTGCTCAAAGCTGCCTACGCCCGCTTCGCTGAAGACGAATACGATCTAGTGGTCCACTACGCCACCTGCCACGACGACGGCACCCCAGTAGTCGACTCTCACGGCATGTTCACCCTCAAAGACCCCGACACTGCTGCCGAGTTCCACTCCCACCACGACACACTCCTGAACACGCGCGTAGAAGTAGCCGGAGCCACCTATGAACAACACGCCTGCGACATCCTCGACTTTCTTAAATCTTCAACCATGGAACTCTCCGGCTGCCAAGCAGAAGCCTACGACGCGCTCTACGACGCCATCACCGAAACCGTCGCCGGAGGTCAGCAGCACCCATGAACAGCCCAGCCACCCCAATCACCACACCCGTGACCAGTGACGACGAAGAAGGGATCGTTGAGGTCATCAGCAGCGGACCGTCATCTCGCCACACCGTCTCGGCCACCCCAGCCACGGATCAACCGCCTGCCGCGCCCACCGAACACACCGGGACGATCGACCTGTACGAGCCGATCCTGGAGATCCTCACCAGCCCGGAAATCTAACCCCAAACCGCACTCCCAACAGGCCCACACCACTTCGGTGCGGGCCTTTGTCGTGTGCCCACAAAACGGGAAGGAACCCACTTTCTATGTCGCTCAAAGCTATCTGGGCCACGATCCAAACCGGCCTGGCCGGGGTCGGGGCCGTCATCGGCGCGTTCCTCGGAGGCCTCGACGGCCTGGTGTACGCGCTCATCGCCTTCGTCGTAGTCGACTACATCACCGGCGTACTCGCCGCGATCGCCGAACGCCGCGTCTCCTCAGCCATCGGGTTTCGGGGCATCTCCCGCAAGATCCTCATCTTCACCCTGATCGGACTTGCCCACCTGCTCGACGTGCACGTCATCGGAACACCCGGAGCGCTACGCACCGCCACCGTCGTGTTCTACCTGTCCAACGAAGGCATCTCCCTGATCGAAAACGCCACCCGCCTTGGGCTGCCCGTGCCTGATCACATTCGCCGCGCCCTGGACCTGGTCACCCGTGACGTGACAGGCAAACCCGACCTCGAACACCACCCCAACCAAACCACCCCAGCAGAAAAGGAGAACCTCTGATGAAGAACTGGGCCACCCTCGAAGCCGACGAAAACCGGCTGATGAACAAGCACTACAGTGCCGGGCGAAGCGGACGGAAGATGAACAAGGTCATCATCCACCACAACGCAGGCAACCTCACCATCAAGTCCATCTGGGACGTGTGGCAGACCCGCCAAGCATCCGCCCACTACCAGGTCGACTCAGGCGGCCGGATCGGCCAGCTCGTCTGGGATCGCGACACCGCTTGGCATGCAGGCAACTGGGATGCCAACACCACCTCCATCGGTATCGAGCACGCCGACATCTCCTCCAAGCCCTGGCGTATCTCCGAGGCCTGCCTTGACAACGGTGCCCACCTCGTCGCGGCCATCTGCCACTACTACAAGCTCGGACGACCCGTGTGGGGTAAGAACGTGTTCGGCCACAAGCATTTCTCTTCCACCGAATGCCCGGCCTCGCTGGCAGGAAGCCAGCATGCGGCCTACATGGCACGCGCCCAGTACTGGTACGACCGCCTGAGCGGCACCAAGCCCGCCCCGACACCACCGGCAAAGCCCACACCGCCCGCACCCAAGCCCTCCGCCAACATCGACGCTCTGGCTGATGCGGTGATCCGAGGCGAGTACGGCAACGGGGACGAGCGCAAGCGCCGACTGGGAAGCAAATACGCCGCCGTGCAGAAACGCGTCAACGAGAAGCTCGCCGGAGGAAGCCCCGCCAAGCCCTCCGTCAACATCGATGCCCTGGCTGATGCGGTGATCCGAGGCGAGTACGGCAACGGTGAGGAACGCAAGCGCCGCCTCGGCGGCAACTACGCCGCTGTGCAGAAGCGCGTCAACGAGAAGCTCGGCATCGGCTAACCCACACGAGAACACTCTCTGGCCCCGTCATCACCTTCATCGAGGTGGTGGCGGGGCCCTTTTCTGCGTTTGCGCAGCTGGTGTTTACCGCAGGTCGTCGAACGGGTCGATGACGGACTGCACTCCACAGCTCGGGCAGATGAACGCGATACGTATTCCCTCGCCTTCGCCTGTAACAAACGGGTCGGGGACACAATCTGAGCCGCATTCTGAACAGGTTCAGTACGACTGGTCGTCGAGAAACACCGGGAGTTCAAAGTCGTCGTTAGTCATCTTCACCCGCCCTTGCTCTGTCGCGGTTCACACGTCGATCGGCCCGCATTGTGAATTGAGCAAAGAATAACTGCCTTATCTGAATAGAGGCGCAAACCCAGCCACGGGTGCGAACGCGGCAGGGAGCTTTGTTTCTGCTGTCCGGTTTCGTCTGGTGCAACCGGCGTATAGGCGACCACCTTTCGCCTCGTTGCCAGGAGGGCCTGCTCATGGCTCTGAACCATACTGATCGCCATCACATTCAGATGATGCGCGCTGCGGGGGTTGCCTACTCTCGTATCGCCGCGCACCTGGATCTCAACGCCAACAGTGTCAAGACCTATTGTCTGCGACACGGCATCACCGTCGATCCTGCCGTTGAGCAGGTCAGCGACCCAGTTGGAGTGTGGTGTTTGCACTGCTGCAAGCCAATCGAGCTCCGGCAAGGATCGAAGTTCTGCTCCAAGGCCTGTCGACGAGCCTGGTGGGCCACCCACCGCAGAGTGGTCACCGAAGAACTGGTCTGCGCGAACTGCCACCGACAGGTCACTGTTGCTCGCACGAGCCAGGTGAAACGCAAGTACTGCTGCCACCCGTGCTACATCCAGCACCGCTTCAACACACGTGGCGGTAAACGATGAACATGGCAGCCGAGCTGACGGCTCATCGCCAGCTCACGCAGGTCAAGCAGCTTCTCGAACGCGGCATCCTCACCCCACGCGAAGCCATCACCGTCTGCCAGCGCCTCAACGCCCCCGATGCGCCGCTGGCCGCCCTACAAAGAGCCTGTTTCGTTGACTATCTCGAGGGTTTGAGGGATGTATGGATACAACCTGAAACCCTGTCTGACTAGGAGAAATACCTTGAAGAGAATGGAGCAAATCACCCCGCCACCGATCAGTGCTGCTCCGCTTGTGAAAGTGGCAGCGTATGCCCGCATCAGCATGGAAACCGAACGCACACCGCTGAGTTTGTCCACCCAAGTTTCCTACTACCAGCAACTCATTCACGACACTCCTGGCTGGACGTTCGCCGGAGTGTTCGCCGATTCTGGAATCTCTGGAACCACCACAAATCGCCCCCAGTTCCAAGAACTGCTGGCCCTCGCCCGGAAAGGGGCAATCGACCTGATCCTCACCAAGTCGATCTCGCGATTCGCTCGCAACACCGTCGACCTGCTCGAAACCGTTCGCGAGCTGAAAGACCTCGGGGTGGAGGTGCGATTCGAAAAAGAGAACATCTCCTCAACCAGCGCTGACGGAGAACTCATGCTCACCCTGCTGGCGTCTTTCGCGCAGGCAGAATCAGAGCAAATCAGCCAAAACGTCAAGTGGCGCATTTGGAAAGGCTTCGAAGAAGGCAAAGCGAACGGCTTCCACTTGTACGGTTACACCGACTCCGCTGACGGCACCGACGTGCAGATCATCGAAGAAGAAGCAGCCGTGGTGCGCTGGATCTTCGCCCAGTACATGAAGAAGACCTCGTGCGAAAAGATGGCCGCGCAGCTCATCGCCGAGGGCAGGGTTCCGCACCTGGCTGACAACAAGATGCCCGGCGAATGGGTCCGTCACATCCTGAAGAACCCGCACTACACCGGCGACCTCCTGTTGGGCCGTTGGTCCACTCCGGAAGGCAGGCCTGGACGAGCAGTACGCAACACCGGCCAGTTGCCGCAATACCTGGTGGAAAACGCGATCCCCGCGATCATCGACCGCGACACCTTCACCGCTGTACAAACCGAGATCGCTCGACGTCGCGAGCTCGGTGCCCGCGCGAATTGGTCCATCGAAACTGTGGCGTTGACGTCGAAGATCAAATGCGTGTCCTGCGATTGCTCGTTTGTGCGCAACGTACGCAATCCGAAAACCCAAAACTCGATCTCCACCGAGCACTGGATCTGCACCGAACGCAAGAAAGGCCGCAAAACCGGATGCGGCACCTGCGAGATCTCTGACACGGCACTCAAAGGCTTCATCGCGCGAGTCCTGGGTATCGATACCTTCGACCAAGAGGTGTTCAACGAGCGTATCGACCACATCGAAGTGCAGGGAAAAGACCATTACACGTTTCATTACACCGATGGCACCAGCAGCTCGCACACGTGGCGACCAAACCTGAAGAAGAGCTCGTGGACCCCAGCAAGAAAAGCCGCCTGGGGTGAACTCTTGCGTGCCCGCTGGGCAGAAGCCAAAAGGCTCGGGTTGAACAACCCACGGCAAGCACCAACACCACCAGAAGCATTGGCGAAGTACCGGGCCGTGGCCAAGGCAGAGGCTGAGCGCCTGCGCGCCGAGCGAGGCGAACGCTAAATGGCCCGCACCGTCACAGCAATCCCCGCCACCCGAGCGCTCCACACTGGTGCTCCACTTGGACAGACAACCCTGCGCAGGGTCGCCGGGTATGCCCGCGTGTCCACCGACCACGACGATCAGGTGACGTCCTACGAAGCCCAGGTCGACTACTACACCCGCTACATTAGCGATCACGCGGGCTGGCAGTTCGTGAAGGTCTATACCGACGAAGGCATCACAGGCACCTCAACCAAACACCGCGCTGGATTCCAGCAGATGGTCACCGACGCGCTCGACGGCAAGATCGACCTGATCATCACCAAGAGTGTGTCCCGGTTCGCCCGCAACACCGTCGACTCGCTCACCACCGTTCGAGCCCTCAAAGACAAAGGCGTGGAGGTCTTCTTCGAGAAAGAAGGCATCTGGACCTTCGACGCCAAAGGCGAGCTCCTCATCACCATCATGAGCTCGCTGGCGCAAGAAGAAGCCCGCTCCATCTCAGAAAACGTCACCTGGGGACACCGCAAACGCTTCGCCGACGGCAAGGTCACCGTCCCATACTCTCGGTTCCTCGGCTACGACAAAGGCGAAGACGGCAGCCTCGTCATCAACACCGAACAAGCCAAACTCGTGCGCCGTATCTACAACATGTACTTAGGTGGCATGTCCATCGGCACGATCGCCCGCACCCTCACCGACGAACCAGAGACCTTCACCGCCGCAGGCAACAAGACCTGGTATTACCAATCCATACGAGCGATTCTCACCAACGAGAAATACAAGGGTGACGCCCTCCTGCAGAAGTCGTACATCG
The DNA here is from genome assembly GCF_057458005.1 of Cutibacterium sp. LaCa_255. Taxonomy (NCBI): domain Bacteria; kingdom Bacillati; phylum Actinomycetota; class Actinomycetes; order Propionibacteriales; family Propionibacteriaceae; genus Cutibacterium; species Cutibacterium sp. LaCa_255. Next base: position 1,463,492 of record NZ_CP190956.1, read on the forward strand.
CTGACTACCTGACGAAACGTCAAGTCATCAACCAAGGCGAAGTACCCCAGTACTACGTCACCGCCAGCCATGAGGCGATCATCAGCCCGGCAGTGTGGGACTTCGTCCAAGCCGAAATAGCTAAAGGGGCTAGAGATCAGCGAACCCAGCATCGCACCCGGCCCTTCTCATCGACCTTGGAGTGCAGCCAGTGCGGGCACTTCTTCGGCTCGAAAACCTGGCACGCGGGCAGTAAGTACGAAAAGGTCATCTGGCGGTGCGGCCACAAATACGCAGGCCAGGAAAAATGCGCCACCGGGCACATCAGCGATCAACGACTCAAGGACATGTTCCTTAAGGCCATTCGCCTTCGATTCGGCTCATCGACCGACACAGGTGTCAACCAAGCCGTTCTCGACGCCCTCGACACGAGTGACCTGGAGGTTGAGGCCGCCGGGCTTCTCGCTCAGATCAACGAGGTGGCCAAAAAGCTCCAATCGATGATCGCCCACAACGCACGAGTCGCTCAAGACCAGCAAACCTACGAGAAGGCGTTCAACGCTAGCCACGAACAGCACCAGGCGCTGTTAGCTGATCACGCTGCCGTGGTCGCCGAGATCCAGAACAAAAACAACCGACTGGCCGCCTACCACTATTACATGCAGGAGACCGCCAACCTTGATCTTGAACGCTTGGTCTTCAGCCCATACCTCTGCGTAGCTTTGCTCGATAAAGGCACCGTCGACGTCGACGGCAACGTCACCTTTCAATTTCGCGACGGCAGCACCCAAGTAGTCGCCATCAAGCAGTAACCCAGTATCCACATCTAAGCGCCTGCCAGAACCTGGTGGGCGCTCGCGTAGTCTTGGAGTGGTGGATTGCTTACAATTGAAAATTCTTCAGCAAGTTGAGGACTACGTGACGCCGTTCCAGGTGGTCGAGGGATTCGATGACCGCTGGTGGCACGACAGGGCTGGACGAGTCGGCGACGACACCCTGGGTGGCAAAGAGTACATCCAGTTTCTTGCCGATAGTGTGGAAGTCGGGCGCGCTGAGGTGACAGATTGGCCGCTCTCCGATAGCTATATCGGAGTTGACTCGACGGTGCCAACCAAAGAGATCTGGTTCTTTGAAATCCGCCATGACCTTCGCCGACAGCACTATGGGGCTGAGTTTGCAAGGCATCTGATCAGCCACTACGCAGGTTACCCCTTGATCGCTTTCTCCGAAGGCGCTGACGAGTTTTGGGCAGGAATTGGCTGGCACTATTACCCGCGTAAAGACGGGGATCCCCATTACCGCAAGCTCTTCGTTTCCCGGAAGATCGGCCCATGACCCTCGCTCGCTGGAAGTGAACCAGTCAAGCGGCTAAATCGTAGTTGGCGCGCGTTTGTATCCGTTGTGACATGAAAGTTTCGTAGATGGTACGCACCGGCATCTGGTTCTCGGTCAGGTCGCGGGCAGTCTGACCCCCGATGAGAAGATCAGCGACCAGACGAATCACCTCACGCGGGGTGTAGTGCTCACCGGCGGTCTCGTTGCTCATCTCGGAGAACTTCCGCAGCAGTTCCTCGAAGATGTAACCCATGGTCTCGTTGCTGACCTCGCTGGGACGCAGGTCCAGGTCCGCGAAGTCGGCCATGACGCCGTACAGGATCCCGGCATGGTCCATCCGGGTGATCTTCCCGTCGAACTGGTACGCCTCGATCACCGTCGCCGCGTCAGGGGAGAGGGACGCGATGTACTTGGCGAGGTTGTCAGCCAGGTTCTTGTCGTCACTGAGCAGCCGGGCGAACGTGTACCGCGACGTGTTGTAGAACCGCTGGCCGCAGATGCGCTTGAGTATCCTGTCCTGACCAGGGCCAATCTCCACCAGACCGTCGGCATACTCCAGGACCTCATCCTTGGTGGGCTCCAGCACCGCATCCATACGGCGCAACACCAGCAGCGGCAGCATCACCGAGCCGTACTCGTGTTGCTTGAAGGTACCGCGCAGCTTGTCTGCCACTCGCCAGACGAACGCCACCTTGTCCTGAAAACCCTGCGGAGCCATATGATCCCTTCGTCGCGAGTGGAGCAATGGCATCATAACGTCGAGACACCCGATTCACGCGCGGTGAACCGTCCAACCGAGCCATCTCACCACTTGGCCCTCCACCTAACCATGGTTGTCCGATAAGAGACATTATGTCATTCTATAAAGATGGCGACACTTCCCCTCGGCTGAAATCCCTCCCCTCCCGGTTCAATGCAGTTGTCGCGCGTCCGCTGCCATCCGTGGACTCGCAACCTTGCCACCAATTCGCGTGTCGAATGGTCATTCATCGCCGAGCGCGCCCCGCATGTGCGCTATCCCATATCGGTGACGCGCGGACCACGAATGTCTTCGGTACCGGATTCGTGGATTCCTGACTACCAGCTCGGGCGCTGTCGGTTCCTTTTGATCTCCCCGCGTCGTTTCTTCGCCTCAAGGCGACGACGCTGCGATCCCCTGGTTCGTTTAGTGGCACGGCGTCGTCGCGGTTGGACGCATGCCTTCTGGAGCACGTCGGCCATCCTGGCACGAGCAAGACGGCGGTTGGCCAACTGAGCCCGCTCATCCTGAACGGCAACCGTCAAGACTCCATTGACCAGGCGATTCGACAGGGTTGTCAGCAACACCGGTCGCAAGTGTTCTGGCACGGCGTCAGAGCGAGCCACATCGAACTGCAGTTCGACCCGTGAGTCGCTGGTGTTCACGCCCTGGCCGCCAGGCCCGGAGCTGTGGGAGAACCGCTCCTGCAGCTGTGCCTCGGGAACGACGAAACCAGGAATGATCTCCATCGCTTCTATCATGGTCGTCGCTCCCCTCGCTTCGTCATTTACTCGGTCCGGATACTCCTTCGAACAGACCATCAAGGATATCCACGACCCCGAGCACCACCCCCACAGGAGCCTGTGCGCTACGCAGAATTCGCGTCAACGGCTCCGATGACCGGCACGGCATATACCTCCTCCTGCGCCTTGATGGGTGAGAACTTCTAATCCGGTGCGGACCATCAACACTTCACGGGACGTCACTCCAATGCGACACTGTGTGCCGTCATCCGCCTGCGGCGCTGACGATCGATCCACAGCAGGACGATTGTCAGCGCGAGCGTGACAGCTCCGACGTAGTACGGGCCACCGACTCCCCACAGGGAGCTCAGTGCACCGGCAAGGGTGGGAGCGCACGCGCCGCCAAGGAAGCGAACGCCGGAGTAGGCCGACGACGCGACCTCGCGCTGGATGTTGCTCGCAGACATCACGATCTCAGTCATGGCAGTGTTGACGATGCCGATAAACAGACCGCCAATGATGACCCCGATCACCTGAGGAATCGGCGAGATCCAGGTCGCTAGTAGGACCTCGTCAATGGTGAACAGGATCAGGGTGACGGCAACTGTGCGATGAATACCGAGGTGCTCGCAGGAACGCGGTCCGAGCCACACCGACCCCAACGAGACCATGAGGCCCCAGCCGAAGAAGACCAATCCCAGATCGAGCGGGGTGAACTGACCACCAGCTCGAACGGACGCCTCGGCCAGCGGGAACGGCGCGTAGGCAAGCAAGGTGAAGTAACCGTAGTTGTAGACCAGGGCAGCCAGCATGAGAATCGAGATCCGCGGATCGACGAGAGTCTTGAACGGCTCGATGGCAGACCGGCGCTGGGACTTGTCGATCAGGGTCGGCGGGACGAAAAACGCGATGGCGACAAGACCGATCGCCATGAGAATAGCGGTGCCGAGGAAGGGGCCCCGCCATGAAATCGAACCCAGAGCGCCACCGACGAGTGGACCCAAGGCCATTCCGGCCCCAAGAGCCCCCTCGTACAGCATGATGGCGCGGCGGGCATCGGCAGAGGCGCCAAGAACCGTCGCCAAGGCGGTCGAGACGAAGAGAGCGTTCCCAACCCCCCAGCCGCCGCGGAATCCGATGATGAGGTTGACGTGACCGGACAACGCGCAGGCCGTCGCAAAGGTCACGATGATGATGAGTCCGACGAGAAGGGTCTTCTTGCGGCCAATGCGGGTGGCCACCCATGAGGCGAAGAACATCAACGCGGCAGACACGAAGAGGTAGGTGCTGAACAGCAGCTCGGTCTGCCCCGGGCTGGCGTGGAGAGCCGACGAAATCTCCGGGAGGATGGGGTCAACGACGCCCACCCCCATGTAGGAGAAGGCCACCGCAATGGTGACGGCCCACACAGCCGGTCTGATGGGTTCTTCGCTCGTCACTTCTTCGTCGTCCTCTCGTCGTCGTCAGACAGCACCTGGACTGCCCTTCGCAAAGCCGGAAGCGCCTGAATCAGTACGGAACGCTCTTCGTCAGTCAATTCCTTGAGGGCAGGCACGACCGACTCCCCCACTGACAATTCGCAACGGCGGCAGTAATCACGACCCTCATCAGTGATCTCGATCAATCTGCTGCGGGCGTCGTCGGGGTCACGCCGTCGCGTCACCAGGCCGTCACGCTCAAGCCTCTCGACGATGTCCGTCGTGGTGGTTGGCCTGGTTCCCTCCACGCGGCTGAGGGTTCCGGTGCTGATGCTCCCCATCACTTCGAGGGTGTGCAGGACCCGCCACGTCACTGAGGACGGCGGAATGCCAGCACGTCGCTTGGCCAGGCGTTGTACTCGTCCGCATGTGAGAACCAGGTCGGCTGCGGATTCGGCCTCGAGCGGGTTAAAGGGCTCGGGCAAGGTGCGTCCGGAAGTCACGTGACCTCACGTTACTCCGGTTTCCGGAATACTTCATCGTGTGATCGGCGTGACGCCCGGTTCCCGTAGAATGTGACGCGACACCTAACTGATGAGGACCCATGAACGACACCACGATGCAGGACGATGCCTCCGATTCCGCGAGCATGGAAGAGCGGACCACAGCCGTCACCGCGATCGAGCTCCTCTTCGACCTGGTCTTCGTCGCTGCCATTGGTCAGCTCGCAACCACCCTTCACGATCATGTGACGTGGCGGGGCGGGCTCGAGACCATCGTGCTGTGGGTACCGCTCTACTTGTTGTGGGCCAACACCTCGTTCTCGGCAACCGGAACCATCACCGAGAACAAGTCGTTGCGGCGGCCCATCCTGTGGGTGCTCTTCTTCGGAATCTTCATGGCTGCCGGCATCCCCGTGGCGTTTGAGGACGGCGTCGAGTGTCTCGCCTTCGTCGCGCCATATCTCATCGCCCAGCTCGGTCAGGTCGCCATGACGTGGTTCATCCACGGTCGCGAAGAGATGAAACTCCATTCCCGCGGGGTCATGGTGTGGCATTGCCTGTCGGCCATCGGTTGGATCATCGGCATTTTCGTTGAGCCGCACGCCCGACTGTGGGTTTGGTTCGCTGCGGCCATCGTCGAGGTGGCAGGAGCGCTGCTGCGTCATCCGCTGGGAAGCAGGAACAACATCGACACCACCGAGTGGCAGTTCGACACCGCACACATGCTTGAACGCATCCGGCTGTTCCTCATCCTGGCTCTGGGCGAGCAGATCGTCAGCATCGTCACCGGCCTTCACGAAGCAGGGTTCCATCTACTCAACCTCCTTGCCGCCACCACATCCATCGTCACCTTCTTCGCCTTGTGGTGGCTCTACATCTGGGACGTCGAGGTCATTCTGGAAACCGACCCGGCTGAGCACGATGATCCGGCCGAGTCCGGGGCACGATCCGTCACCGTGCAGATGGTCCTTGCGCTAGGCCTCATCCCGCTCGCGGTGTCTGATGAGATCATCGTTGGCGAACCGGCCCATCATGGCAGCCTCACGCTGACAGCCCTGGCCTGTGGGGGTGCCATCCTGTATCTCGCGGCACAGGCATGGCACATTCACAAGGTCACTGGACACACGCCATGGCGTCGCCTCGTGGCAATCCTCGCCCTCGTCATCGTCGCGGCGGCAAGCTTCATTCCTGCCATCGTGACCAATGCCTTGGTTGCGACCATCCTCGTCATCACCGCTGTCATGAGCCGACGTCACCACATGAAACACTTCGACCGAGACCCGACTGAGCACGACCGAATTGTTGAGAAGTGACCATGACTGCTCTCCCCCATCCGCACACTGGGGACTTGTTCGAATCCCCCGTCATTCCTGGAACCGGCTGGCCAGGAGACCTGGCAACGCCGCGGACACCAGTCGCCAACAACGCTGATGACGTTGCGAAGATCGCCAGCCGATGCAATGAACTCACCGACCTTGACGCCGCGATTTCTGTGTGCCGGGCATGTCCTCGCCTCGTCGAGTGGCGGGAGGACAAGGCGATCAGCAAGCGCGCTCAATGGCGCAATGAACCTTATTGGGGACGACCCGTACCCTCGTTCGGGGATCCGATGGCCCAAATGGCAGTCATCGGCTTGGCACCCGCTGCGAATGGAGCCAACCGAACTGGTCGCATGTTCACCGGAGACCAGTCCGGCGATTGGCTGTACCGTGCCTTGCATGACGCCGGTATTGCGTCTCAGGCGGAAAGCGTCGACGCCGCTGATGGTCTGAGCCTCGATGACTGTCGCATCATTGCCCCGGTGCACTGCGCTCCACCCGACAATTGGCCGAGTCCCGACGAGAAACGCACCTGTGCGATCTGGTTCGACAACGAACTCTCTGCGCTGACCACCCTGCGCGCGGTGATGTGCCTTGGTCAGATTGCCTGGACGTCAACTCTGGGAGCTGCCCGCCGGCTTGGGTGGCAGGTCCCCCGCCCCGCTCCCCGCTTCGGCCACGGGGCTAGAGCCGAAATCACGAGGACGGACGGCACCACAGTCCACGTCGTCGGGTGTTACCACGTCAGTCGGCAGAACACGAACACCGGACGCCTCACGCGTCAGATGCTTGACGAAGTCGTCCACACACTTCGAGGTCTGGCTGTCGAATGATGCCCCGGCACACCAGCCAACCTCTTGGTATGACGCTGCTCCCTGCCGCACCATCGCCAGTTCAGCGGCCAGGTCAACACCGAGGAAAAGATCCCGATCCATCCCCGTAAGGACAGCTTGGCGATGTGAACGCTCGCGCATCATGATCGCCTTCCCTGCATTGCGAATGCCCGTAGGCTGGGATCATGGTCATTCTCTCCAAGATTTACACCCGTACTGGCGACCACGGCTCGACCCGTCTGGTCGACAACTCAGTGGCAGCCAAGTCAGATCTGCGCGTGGAAGCGTATGGTCTCGTCGACCAGGCCAACGCCAACATCGGTCTGGCCATTGCCCTGGACTCCACGATCCACGTGCTCACCGATGAGGTGCGAGAAGCGCTCGGCATCATCCAGAACGAACTGTTTGACGTCGGCGCTGATCTGGCCAACCCGCTTGTCGCAAACCCGAAGTGGGAACCGCTTCGCACCGTCCAGGAAAGCGTCGATCGGCTTGAGCGTTGGTGTGACGAGTTCGGCGACGATCTCCCGACCCTGAAGTCGTTCATCCTCCCGGGCGGAAACCCTGTCGGTGCGCAGCTGCACGTGTGCCGAACTGCCATTCGTACCGCGGAGCGAGCGGCATGGCGAGCTGCTGAGACATACGGAAATGAGATTTCGGATGACCCCGAGACGACTCCGGGCGGTGTCAACGAACTGGCGATCACGTACCTCAATCGCTTGTCCGACCTGCTCTTCATCCTGTCGCGAGCAGCAAACAAGGCTGGCGAGGATTCTTCCGACGAGGTGTTGTGGGTTCCAGGTGGAGAACGCAACCCGGGAGCCACGAAGGAATGATCAGATGAGGTGACCTGCGGCGGCATATTCGACGCCACCGGGGGGAGCCGCCTCGAGCCACGACATGAGGCCGGTCACCACGCCAGGGTCAACGACGATCTGGCACACCGCGGACTTGCCCTTGCGCCTGGTCTGAAGGGTGACGATCTCGTAGGCATCGGAAGCAAGTGCCAAGGAGTCATTCACGTTCGGCGGGCGGTGCTCGACCATGACGAGTCCGCCCCGCCTCAGGACAATGGCGGGAACGGGACGGGGATCAATCGCTCGATACCACTCGAAGGTGCCGTCGGCGTAGCGGGCAGTGCCAATCATCCATCCGCCGGGCTTGGGCCCGCCCATGACTCGCAAACCGCACAAAAAAGCACCGCGTCTACGCATGAGAACGCGGTGCCTGACGAGGAGCCAAATCATGTAGATGACGGCACAACACACGATGAGGCCGATGATGACAGCATCCATCGCTAGCGTCGACAACATCGGTGTCATACCGATGAAAGCGATGGAAGCGTGCATGTTTCAACGCTAGTCGTCAGATCATTGACAGTCCACAAAGGTAACCCTAAGTTCCCTCGTCAGCGACAAGAAGAAAAAGAGTCGCCGCGAGTGGTTCGCGGCGACCCCTTCCCCACCCTTGTCAGACGTTCTACTTCCTGGCGACGCGGGCAGCAGCAAGCTGAGCCTGCGCCAGGTGAAGGCGGTGGGTCAGATCCTGGACGACCAAGGAGTCCTCCTCGGTTCGCTCGTCCGCGTTGATCTTCTTCCTCAGTTCGTCGAGGTCGCGGTGAGCCTGATCGACCGAGATCTCCTCCGACTTCGTGGCGTACTGGGTAATGATCGACACGTGGCCGTCATTGTCCAGGGCCACGAAGCCGCCGTCACAGGCGATGACCTCGCGGGCACCGTCAGGAGTGATGATCTGAGCTGCGCAGGGCGCGAGGGCCGCGAGGAAGGCCTCGTGTCCGGGAAGGAGACCAATATCACCCTCGGTGGTCCGAACGATGATGTTGACCGACTCCCCCTTCCAGACCTCGCCGTCGGCGCAGACGACCTTGACTTGAAGCGGCGGGTGGTCCATGGGACTCAGCCCTCCTTCTTCATCTTGTCCCAATTCTCCATCACCATGTCCATGTTGCCAACGTTGAAGAAGGCCTGCTCCGGAACGTGGTCCACGTCGCCACGGCAGATCATCTGGAATCCCTCGATGGTGTCGGCCATGGAGACGGTCGAGCCCGGGACACCGGTGAACTTCTCCCCCGTGTAGGTGTTCTGGGACAGGAACTGCTGGATGCGGCGGGCACGAGCGACGGTGACCTTGTCCTCCTCGCTCAGCTCATCGACACCAAGGATGGCGATGATGTCCTGAAGCTCCTTGTTGCGCTGCAGAACCTGCTTCACCTGGGTGGCAGTGTCGTAGTGCTCCTGCCCCACGTACAGCGGGTCGAGGATACGAGAGGTCGACGTCAGCGGATCCACGGCCGGGTACAGACCGCGAGAAGCAATCTCACGGGAGAGCTCAGTGGTGGCATCCAGATGGGCGAAGGTCGTCGCCGGAGCCGGGTCGGTGTAGTCATCGGCAGGGACGTAGACAGCCTGCATCGAGGTGATGGAGTGACCACGGGTCGACGTGATTCGCTCCTGCAGCTGGCCCATCTCGTCAGCCAGGTTCGGCTGGTAGCCCACGGCTGAAGGCATACGACCGAGCAGGGTCGAGACCTCGGAACCAGCCTGCGAGAACCGGAAGATGTTATCGATGAACAACAGCACGTCCTGGTTCTGGACATCGCGGAAGTACTCAGCCATCGTCAGGCCGGTCAGGGCGATGCGAAGACGGGTGCCCGGGGGCTCGTCCATCTGGCCGAAGACAAGGGCGGTGTCCTTGAGAACCCCGGCCTCGTCCATCTCGTTGATGAGGTCGTTGCCCTCACGGGTACGCTCACCGACACCGGCGAACACCGAGGTACCGCCGAAGTTGTGAGCAATACGGTAAATCATCTCCTGAATCAGAACCGTCTTGCCAACGCCGGCCCCGCCGAAGAGGCCGATCTTGCCGCCCTTGACGTACGGGGTGAGCAGGTCGAGAACCTTGATGCCGGTCTGCAGCATCTCGGTCTCGGGCTCCAGGTCATCGAATCCAGGCGGATCGCGATGGATCGGCCAGCGCTCGGAGACCTCGATGGTCGACGGATCGACGTTGAGGACGTCACCGGTCACGTTCCACACGTGGCCCTTGGTGACATCGCCCACCGGCACAGTGATCGGGGCGCCGGTGTCACGGACCTCGGTGCCACGGCGCAGACCGTCAGTCGGCTTGAGAGAGATGGCACGCACGACGTTCTCGCCGATGTGCAGGGCCACCTCGAGGGTGATGGTATGGGTCTCACCCATCACCTCGGTGTCGACGTGAAGGGCATTGAGGATCTCCGGCATCTGTCCAGCCGGAAACTCGACGTCGACGACGGGGCCGATGACACGGACGACGCGGCCAATGCCGGCAGCCTCGTCCTTCGTCTCGGGGGTAATAGCTGTCGCAGTCATGATGTTCTCTCTCACTCCTGTGGGGCGGACTCTGCAAGGGCAGCGGCGCCACCCACGATCTCGGTGATTTCCTGGGTAATGGCAGCCTGACGGGCCTGGTTGGCCTGCCGACTCAGCGACTGGATCAACTGCTCGGCATTGTCGGTGGCTGCCTTCATGGCGCGTTGCCGGCTTGCCAACTCCGAGGCAGCCGATTGCAGCAAGGCGTAATGGATACGGTTCGCGACGTACAAGGGCAGCAACTGATCCAGCACGCTGACCGGATCCGGTTCGAAGTTGTACTCGTGGAAGATCTCCTCATCGGATGTGCCGACTCCAGGATCACCAGCCTCGAGTTCTCCCTCCGGCGTCGCCTTCGGATCGACGACGGCCAGCGGCAACAGTCTCACGACCTTTGGTTTCTGCGTCAGCATCGAGTCGAAGTGGGTGTACACGACGTGGATCTCGTCAACCCCACCTTCCTCGGTCGGACGGAGGAACTCCTCGATCAACGTGTCCGCGATATCGCGGGCCTGTCTATAGGTCGGCGAATCGGAGAAACCACTCCACACGTGCTCGGCCTTGCGACCACGGAACTCGAAGTACTGCACTCCCTTGCGACCACACAGGTAGGTGACGACCTCCTGCTCCGGCCTGAGAGCGGCGTGCAGCTGCTCGGCCGACTTGATCGCGTTCGAGGAATACGCTCCGGCGAGACCGCGATCAGAGGTGACCAACAGCACAGCCGAACGCTTCGGGGCCGGATTGACGGAGGTGAGGGGGTGCTCCTCGTGGGTGTGGGAGGCAACCGCCGACAGGGCTCGCGTCAACTCCAAGGAGTAGGGACTCGCCGCCCTGACGATGTTCTGTGCCTTGACGATCCGAGAGGAGGCGATGAGCTCCATCGCGCGGGTGATCTTCTTCGTCGTCGCGACGGAGTTCCGCCTTTCCCGCAGTTCCCGCAGGTTTGAGGCCACGGCTCAGCCCTTCTTCGCGCGAACGATCTTGACCTGGTCGATCTCCTCGTCGGACATCGGATCGAACTCCTCGTGACCAACCAACATCTTGCCGTCAGAGGTCTTGAATCCCTTCTTGACCTCGTCGAACGCGGCCGCAGCTTCCTTCTGGGCGTCGTCGTCGAACTTACCGGTCTCACGGATCGTGGTGAGCACGTTTCCGTGGCTGCGCAAGTACTCGAGCACATCGCCCTCGAAACGCAGCACGTCGCTGACGGGGACGTCGTCGAACTTGCCAGTGGTGCCGCCCCAAACGCTGATGGTTTGCTCCTCGACCGGGTACGGGGAGAACTGTCCCTGCTTCAGGAGCTCCATCAGCCGGGCGCCACGATCCAACTGGCGACGGGAGGTTTCGTCCAGGTCGGAGGCGAACATGGCGAAAGCTTCCATGTCCCGGTACTGGGCCAGGGAGATCTTCAGCGTGCCGGACACCGACTTCATGGCCTTGATCTGGGCAGCGCCACCAACTCGGGACACCGAGATACCGACGTCGACAGCCGGACGCTGGTTGGCGTTGAACAAATCCGACTGCAGGAAGATCTGACCGTCGGTGATGGAGATGACGTTCGTCGGGATGAAGGCGGACACGTCGTTGGCCTTGGTCTCGATGATCGGAAGACCGGTCATCGAACCGCCGCCCAGCTCGTCGGACAGCTTCGCGCAACGCTCCAGCAGACGGGAGTGGAGGTAGAAGACGTCACCGGGGTAAGCCTCGCGACCCGGCGGACGACGCAGCAACAGTGACATTGCTCGGTAGGCCTCGGCCTGCTTGGTCAGGTCATCGAACACGATAAGGACGTGCTTGCCCTGATACATCCAGTGCTGTCCGATGGCCGAACCGGCGTACGGAGCGATGTACTTGAAGCCAGCGGGGTCAGACGCCGGGGCGTGAACGATGGTGGTGTACTCCATCGCACCAGCCTTCTCGAGGGCGCCCTTGACCTCGGCCACCGTCGATCCCTTCTGACCGACGGCGACGTAGATGCAGCGAACCTGTTTCTTGGGATCGCCAGACTCCCAGTTGGCCTTCTGGTTGATGATGGTGTCGATCGCAATGGCGGTCTTACCGGTCTTACGGTCGCCAATGATGAGCTGACGCTGACCACGGCCGATCGGGATCATCGAGTCGATTGCCTTGAGACCGGTCTGCAGCGGCTCGCGAACCTCCTGGCGGTCCATGACACCGGCAGCCTGAATCTCCAGGGCACGACGTCCCTCGACATCCTTGATCTCCCCGAGACCGTCCACGGGATTGCCCATCGCGTCGACGACGCGACCGAGATAGCCCTCACCGACCGGCACCGACAGTACTTCGCCAGTACCACGAACGGTCGATCCTTCATCAATACCGTCGGAGTCGCCGAGCACGACCACGCCGATCTGCCGCTCCTCCAGGTTGAGGGCGATGCCCATCGTCCCGTTCTCGAAGCGCAGCAACTCGTTGGCCATGACCGAGGGAAGACCCTCGACGTGGGCGATACCGTCGCCGGACGTGACGACGGTGCCGACCTCCTCACGGGCCGCCGCCTCCGGCTGGTAGTTCTGGACGAAGTTGTCCAGGGCGTCGCGGATCTCCTCCGGACGTATCGTCAGTTCCGCCATTGCGTCTCCTTGTAAGCTCCCCCATCCCGCACCCGAGGTGGGGGTCACGTGTGTCAGCCCAGTTCTCGTCGGGCTTGGTCCAGACGGTGGGCCACCGTCGAATCGATAACCTCGTCACCGAGGTCGATGAGCGCACCACCGAGCGTCGCCGGGTCGACGACCTCGGACAGCTCGATCGGGCTGCCGGTGATCCGTTCCAGTTGCTTCACCATCTCAGCACGCTGTGCGTCAGTCAGCTCACTGGCAGTCGTCACGATGGCCCGTCTCCGCTCGGCCAGTTCGGCGGCAATGTGAAGATAGCCGTCGACGACCTGCTCGAAGGTGTTGTCGGACGACACCACCGCGCGGCGAGCCAGGAGAAGGGTGTCCTCGCTTACTCGATCGCCAATCAGCGTCGTGAGTAACTTCTGTCGATCCTCCACCGAACGGTTCGGATCACCGATCGCCACCTGAAGTGAAGCCTGTCCGCGCACCAGTCGACTGATGTGGAACAGCTCGTCGGCAACCGTGTCAAGACGGTCAGCCTGCCGGGCTCCGCGCAGCACGGCGCGAACCCCCTGGCGCTCCAGCGCACGCGTCAAGGCCGCTGGTGACCGCCATTTGCAGGTGGTGGTCGCGTCCAGTAGTTCCTTGCAATCGGGAGAGACCTTCGACGCGAAGACCGCGTCCACGAGCCCCTGACGAGCCTTGGCCTCAGAACCCGTGTCCGAGACGGCTCGGCACAGACCACGTTCGCGATCCAAGACGTCGACAACCGCGAAGACCTCGCTGGCGAACTCGGCTGTAGCGCCGAGTCGATCTCCAGCTTCATCCAGCTGTCGTGACGCGCTCACCACTGTTGTCATGCCCGATTCACCGTCCGCGAGTCAGAAGCCGAGGGCTCCTCGGCCAGCGAGGAGAGGAAGCGGTCGACGGTCGCCTGGACGCGCTGATCGTCCCGAAGGGACTCCCCCACAATCCGACCGGCAAGAGTCGTGGCCAGACCACCAATCTCAGAGCGCAGTTCTCGCACTGCTTGTTCGCGCTCCGCCTGAATCTGAGCGTTGGCACGCTCAGTGATGCGATTGGCCTCGGCCTGGGCCTTGGCACGCATCTCCTCAACGATCTGTGCGCCTTGGCTCTTGGCGTCCTCGCGAATCTGGGCAGCCTCGTCACGAGCGTTGGCAAGCTGAGCCTGGTACTTCTCCAGAGCAGCCTTGGCCTCCGCCTGAGCCTTCTCGGCCCTCTCGATCCCACCTTGAATCGTCTCGGTGCGCTCCTCGTAGAGCTTCTCGAAACGGGGGACAACCGCCTTGGCGATGAGCCAGGTGAGAAGCAGCAGGAGGATGATGCCGACGATGATCTCGATGGAATGGTGTGGGACGAGTGGCCCCAAATCCATTTCGAGAATGTTCATGCGTCCGGACTCACTTAACGATGAAGGCGAGCACGAAGCCGAACAGGGCGAGGGCCTCGACCACGGCGAAGCCGATGAATGCCGTCGACATCATGGCCGGGCGAGCCTCAGGCTGACGAGCGGTGCCATTGATGACGGACGCAAAGATCCACGCCACGCCGAGAGCCGGGCCGAGGGTTGCCAGGCCGTAGCCGAGGGAGTTGAGCGAGCCACCGATGAGCATGGGAACCATGGTGTGTCCTTCCGGATTGTGCCCCTTGTGGGGCGTTGTCTTCGTCGCCGGTCGGTTTGACGACGAGGTCTAGGGGGTTGTGCCGTCAGTGTCCTTCGGAGATGGAGGACGCCACGTACTGTGCCGACAGCACGGTGAACACGTAGGCCTGCAGGAAGCCCACGAACAGTTCCAGCGCGAAGAGCGCGAAACTGAGAATCAGGGAGAAACCACCAGCGATGTTGTACATGACGCTGGAGGGGTAGGTGAGAAGGAATCCGCCGCCGACGACAAAGATCATGATGATGAGGTGGCCGGCGAACATGTTGGCGAACAGTCGCAACGACAGGGTCAGCGGACGGGTGATGAAGTTTGACAGGAACTCGAGCGGGATGATGAGCCACCACAGGTACCACGGGACGCCCGGGGGAAGCATCGAGTCCTTGAGGTAACGGATGCCCTTGGTCTTGAAGCCGGCGATGACGTAGACGAACCACGAGACGATCGCGAGACCGTAGACGTACCCGACGTGGGAGAAGGTCGGGAACATGAAGACGAAGAGCTCGCCGAACCAGTTGTTGATGAGGATGAAGCTGAACAGCGCTACCAAGTACGGCAACCAGGGCTCGAACCCATGACCGATGGTGTCACGCACCAGCGCGTTGCGGATGAAGTTGTAGCAGTACTCACCGAAGACCTGGCGCTTGCCGGGAACGACCTTGAGGCCACTGCTCATCCACAGCCAGAAAGCGATGACGATGACGAAGGCGATGATTGCCTGCCAGAACGGTTTGTCCATCCAAGCCGTCCCGAGAGTCCCGTCGAACTCGAAGTCCTCAAGCCCCGGAGTGTGGAACTCCAGGGGAGACACGATCCCGTTCACTGACCCTCCCGGTCGTTGTTCTGTTCAGGCACGGTTCCGTACCGTTTGACAATGAGGTAGACACTCGCCGCGAGACCGACAACCATGCCGACGACGAAGATCCACATCTGGTGGAAGTGGCTGGCCAACAGCCACCCGATGCCACCGTAGAAGAGCATGCCCGCCAGGACGTAGCTCAGGACGCCCCAGGCGTCGTCGCTGGAGGACGGCGTGGAGCTGGTGCTCGTTCGCGTCATCGAGTTCGTGCCCATATCC
This sequence comes from Cutibacterium sp. LaCa_255, assembly GCF_057458005.1. NCBI lineage: Bacteria > Bacillati > Actinomycetota > Actinomycetes > Propionibacteriales > Propionibacteriaceae > Cutibacterium > Cutibacterium sp. LaCa_255. The sequence goes on from NZ_CP190956.1 coordinate 1,479,074, forward strand.
AGGCTGACTTTAGCAGCCATAGGCCTGTCAGTGCTCATCGTCGAGCTCCGTCGGTCCGACGAGTTTCGGCACTGGAGGAATCATGATCCTGCGGGTCTTCATAAATGCGTTGGGGACGTCGTCCGGCGACGACGACACCGACAATCCACGCGAGGGAAACGGCGATGATCGCTGCCGCACACGGGATCGGGAGCAGGCCGGTGCGGTACTGAGCCAGGAGTGAGCCGAGACCACCAAGAACGGCGATCTGGATGATGAAGAGCCCTACTCCCAGGATCCAGGATCCACTGCGGTTCAACAGGTGGACTCCGCGTCCACAGGCCAGAAAGACAACGGCAGCTGCGGTGCCAGCCAGGCCACTGAGAGCGGAAGCCAGATGGGGGGTGACGCCAACCGTCGCCACCGTGGTGGCAAGAAGTCCACATGCTGTGGCCCAGACCAAGCCGTTTCGGTAAATGCGTGACAGCACGTGAGAAGTCACGGGAGCAGGATCGGCCGCAGGAGTATGCCTGGAACCAGCCATGGCGAGACTCGTCATCTCGTCATCCCTCCCCGACGTCATGACCGATGGATCCAGTGATGGTGATTCAGGCCGTCAGAACTCGACAACGCTACGCTGTGAGTCGAGTAATTGGCCCTGTGAGGTTGCCCTCGGTGAGAAACGTAACACATAACGCGTGATGGCGTCGAAATCTCAGGCATCGGCGGCCGGATGCCACGAGTTCGCCATGGTCAGGAGCACGCACATGACGAGCCCCGCAATGACGATGACAACCGCCCACCAGGTCCTCTCCAGGCCGATGAACACCGTCCCGAAGGTCAACACGGTGGTCCACAGATACATCAGCAAGACGGCTCGAATGTGGGAGTGACCATGCTGCAGGAGGCGGTGGTGAAGGTGCTGCTTGTCTGCGACGAAGAACCAGGTTCCCCGCCAAGTTCGCCTAACGTATCCCATGACGAGGTCGAGGACAGGGATCGCGAGCACCATGAGCGGGACGATGATCGGGAGGTAGGCGGGCACCAATCCGCCACCCTGTGCCGTCAAGGCCGTGGAGTCTATCTGCCCGGTGAGGGAGATCGTGGAGGTGGCGAGCAGCAAACCCAGCAGCAAGGCCCCCGAATCCCCCATGAACATTTTCGCGGGATGCCAGTTGTGAGGCAGGAATCCCATACAGGCTCCCGCAGTCGCAGCGGTGATGAGGCTCGTCGTCGTCGCCACCACAAAATCTTGTTCGTGGGCAAGCAGATAGGTGTAGGAGAAGAAGGCGAGAGACCCGATGGCGACGACGCCAGAGGCCAATCCGTCCAGTCCATCGATGAAGTTCACCGCGTTGGCGCACAACACGATGAAGAAGACCGTGACGAGGATCGATGTGGGCGTCCCCAGGGCAATGATCGAGTTGGGCAGCGGGATCCAGAACATTCGGACACCACCTGTGACGACAATTCCGGCCGCCAGCACCTGCCCCGCTGCTTTCGCCAGGGCAGGTAAGTCAAGCAGGTCGTCAAGGACACCCACGGCGCAGATGACCGCCCCAGCGACGCAGATCGTCAGGGCATCGTCAGCCACCAGGAGGTGATGCCCCAGGAAGGGCATGTTTCGTGCCAGCAGGCATGCCAGTGCCACTCCACCGAGCATGGCCACCCCCCCGAAGTAGGGAATCGGCCTGGTGTGCACGTCCCTCGAGCGCACCTTGGCGACAGCCCCCCACCTCAGGGCAGCCTGCCGGCACAGGCTCGACAACAAATAGGTCGTCAGGCCTGATGTCAGCATCACCAGGATGTACTCGCGCATGTTCGCAGGTCAGTTCTCGTCAGTCGGCGTGACTGGGGCCTCGGTGTCCGCAGCAGTCGCGCTCTGAGCGATCTGTTCGGTCTCCTCGGCAGGTACGACGTCATCGGTCGTGGAGGTCGGAGATTCGGCCGCGCCCTCTGGACTGGGCTCGTCCGACGGAATTGTTTCGGCCTTGCGGACGTCCTCCTCAGCGGCCTCATCCTCGGGCCCCTCCATCCCGACGACATCGGGAGCCACCTCATGGATGGCTTCCAAGGACAACGCTCCCTGGCGAACGACCTTGCCGTCAGTGGTCGACACGAAGTCGATGATGGTGGAGGCCTCTCCCACCCGACTCGGGCCGGCATCCAGATACACCGCAACCGTGACGCCGAGCTGATTGGCGGCCTCCTGAGCCGTCAGCGCGGCCGGATGTCCAGACTTGTTCGCACTCGAGACCGCCATCGGGCCCGTCATACGCAACAACTCACGGGTCTGATCCTGGTCGGGAACGCGCACGGCGAGGGTACCGTTGGTCTCCCCCAGATCCATCCCGAGCGACTCCTGAGCACGCAGGATGAGAGTCAGACCACCTGGCCAGTACTTCTCCGCGAGAGCCTCCGCTGCGACCGGAATGTGCTGGCACAAAGCAGGCAAGGCGACCGAATCACTGACGAGGACTGGCGGCGGCATGTCGCGACCGCGTTCCTTGGCGTTGAGAAGACGTTGAACGGCCAAGGAGTCAAGAGCATCAGCGCCGATCCCATAAACGGTGTCGGTCGGCAAGACGATGCACTCGCCGTCGGCGATGGCGTCAGCTGCCTGTTCCAGAGCCTCTTCGTAGGTCGCCGGATTCGCGACGTCGAGTATGAGCGGGGCGATCCCGGTGTCCTCGGTCTCAGCCACGGCCTCGATGGGCTCGGACTGACCGTCGGTGTCGGTCGACTCAACGTCAGTGTCTTCCGTCAGCTCATTGTCCTCGACCGTCATCTGGTCAGTCTCATCCATATCATACATCCTTGCACCGTCGTCGAGCCGTGACGAACCTCGGCCTACCTGCGAGATCATCATGGTCCTTGATCTCGTCCCACTGTGCCGTCATTGCCATGCACCCGGTCACGGCCTCGCGCTGAGTGTCGTCGTGCTCCATCACGAACAGACCCCCCGGCACGAGTAGCTGTGCGGCGCGGTCGATGAGACGACGCGGAAGGTCCAACCCGTCATCCCCGGAGAACAGCGCGAGGTCGGGTTCGTGGTCCGTGACGTCAGTAGGCATGACTGGGGCATCGACACGTCGCAGATACGGCGGGTTGGTGACGACGACATCGAAGCGACGCCCATCATCAGGGGCCTCGAGGGCATCCCCGGCAAGAACCTCCACCCCGGTATCGGCAAGGTTCCGATGAGTCCACACCAAGGCAGCCTCGTCGAGCTCGACCGCGCTGACACGAGCTCCTTGTACCTCGCTGGCGATCGCGAGCGCGATGGCGCCGGTGCCCGCACACAGATCAATGACGCTCGGAGCAGATCCCGCCATGACGAGACGCCGTGCCTCGTCGACGGCGCATTCGGCCACCAATTCGGTTTCCAGCCGAGGAATGAAGACTCCTGGGCCCACGTCCAGGCGCAGACCGCGGAACCAGGCATGCCCGACGATGTACTGAGTCGGTTCCCCGGATCGACGTCGCTCCACCATCTCGTTGAACCGATCCTCATCATGAGGGCTCACACTCGACACGAAGATGAGTTTGGCCGGTTGGACGTCGAGGGCCTCGCACAGCAGCATCCGTGCGTCAGCAGCTGGGGTCTCGATACCTCCGCTGGTCAGCTGCCGGGTGGCTCGTGCCAGGAGAAGTGAGGGGCTGGGATCCGTCATGATGCTTCCTGCCCATCACGACGATCAGCCATCCGTCGGCTCACCTCGTCTGCGTGGAGGGCGTCGAGGACCTCGCCGAGATCACCCGCGAGGACCTGGTCAAGTTTGCGGGACTTGTAGCCGATGCGGTGATCGGTGAGCCGATTCTCCGGAAAGTTGTAGGTACGCACCCGCGCCGAGCGGTCGACGGTACGGATCTGGTCCCGACGCATCCGATCGTTCTCGTCGGCAGCTTGCTGGGCAGCCAGTGCGGCAACCTTGGCGCGCAGCATCCGCATGGCCTCGGCCTTGTTCTGCAACTGGCTGCGTTCATTCTGACAGCTGGCAACGATGCCGGTCGGAAGGTGGGTGAGCCGAACTGCGGAATCGGTGGTGTTGACCCCCTGGCCCCCGGGGCCTGACGAACGGTACACGTCGACGCGGACGTCGGCAGGATCAATGTCCACCTCGGTCTCGTCGACGTCAGGCATGACGAGGACACCGACCGCCGAGGTGTGAATACGTCCAGCGGATTCCGTCACCGGTACCCGCTGAACCCGGTGAACACCGCCCTCGTGCTTGAGATAACCGTAAGCCGGGCGTGACGGAACCCCCTCGACGGCAACGACGACGGAGCGATAACCACCGAGATCGGTCAGCTCGCTGGTGAGTTCACGAATCGACCAGCCAACCCTCTCGGCATAGCGGATGTACATCCGTAGCAGGTCGCCGGCGAACAGGGCGGACTCCTCGCCACCCTCGCCGGAATGGATCTCGACCAGGGCGTCCTCCTGGTCAAGGGGATCCGAGGGAGCCAGCAGCTCGGTCAGTTCACCGTTGACAGTCTTGAGCTGGTTTCGTAGCGCGTCGGCCTCCTGCGCGAAGGCGGGATCCTCGTCAGCGAGGTCCTCTGCAGCCTGGATGTCTGCTGCCAGTTGGTCGACGCGGTCGGCCACCGACACGACGTGGCGCAGGCGCGAATGGCGTTTGCCCAATCGTCGCATCGCAACCGGATCGGACAGCACCCGTGGGTCGGCGAGCTGGATCTCGATCTCCCGCAGATGACGACGAACCTCGTCAACCGCTTGCTGCGTCGATTCGCTCATGACCCTCCTGGCCAACCGTGTCGGGACCACACGAGCCCCCTGAAAAGACCATGACGCCGAGCATCAGCCCGGCGTCATGGTGATACGTCATTGATGGACGACGTCAGTTCTTCTTACCGTAGCGGCGCTCGAACCGGGCGACGCGGCCGCCGGTGTCGAGGATCTTCTGCTTACCGGTGTAGAACGGGTGGCACTTCGAGCAGACATCGGCATTAAGGGTGCCGGACTTCGAGGTGCTGTGGGTGGTGAAGGTGTTCCCACAGGTGCATACCACGGTCGTCTCGTGGTATTCGGGATGAATTCCCTGCTTCATACGTGATCTCCTTAATCAAACGTGCCCCGGGTCGCCCGACTGATCATGCGGACGTGAACCGGAACCGGCGTTCGACGATACACCGAACGGCCGGCACCGGTCCACCTGACGACGTCAGTCCTGGCTGGGAGTCGTCTTGGAGATCGTGTAGAGGAACTCGACGTTGGTCTGAGTCTTGCGCAGCCTCGAGAGCATCATCTCGAGGGCCTGGGAATCTTCCAGGCCGGAGAGAACGCGTCGCAGCTTCCACATGATCGCGGTCTCCTCGCGCGAGAGCAGCAGTTCCTCGCGACGGGTACCCGATGCGTCGACGTCGATGGCCGGGAAGAGCCTCTTGTTGGCGAACTCACGGCGCAGACGCAACTCCATGTTGCCGGTGCCCTTGAACTCCTCGAAGATGACTTCATCCATCTTGGATCCGGTCTCGACGAGCGCGGTGGCGAGAATCGTCAGGGAGCCGCCGTGCTCAATGTTTCGGGCGGCACCGAAGAACTTCTTGGGCGGGTAGAGAGCCGCGGAGTCGACACCGCCGGAGAGGATTCGCCCCGAAGCAGGGGCAGCCAGGTTGTACGCACGTCCCAGACGGGTGATTCCGTCCAGCAGGATGACGACGTCGTGGCCGAGCTCCACCAGACGCTTGGCCCGCTCAATGGCCAACTCGGACAACTGGGTGTGGTCGTCGGCAGGACGGTCAAAGGTCGACGCGATGACCTCACCACTGACGGTGCGCTGGAAGTCGGTGACCTCCTCGGGACGCTCGTCGACCAGCACCACCATGAGGTGAACCTCAGGATTGTTCTTGGTGATCGAGTTCGCGATCGACTGCATGATCATCGTCTTGCCAGCCTTCGGAGGCGAGACGATGAGGCCACGCTGTCCCTTGCCGATCGGGCTGACCAGGTCGATGATGCGGCCGGTCATGTTCTTGGGATCATCCTCGAGGCGCAGACGTTCCTGCGGGTACAGCGGGGTGAGCTTGGAGAACTCGGGACGCTGCTTCATCTGCTCAGGATCCGCGCCGTTGACCTGCTCGATCTTGACCAGGGGTGCGAACTTCTCACGCCGCTCCCCCTCGCGGTGTGCACGCATTTGACCGACAATGACGTCGCCCTTGCGCAGCCCATGGCGACGGACCATGGCCATCGAGACATAGGCATCGTTCGAGCCAGGCAGGTATCCCGAGGTGCGCACGAAAGCGTACTGGTCACGAATGTCGAGAATGCCGGAGCAAGGCACGAGGACGTCATCCTCGCGGAGATTCGGCTCGGAATCGGAGTAACGCTCGTTGGAACGCTTGCGACGATTCTGTCGATCGCGCTGACGGCGGCGGCGTGAGCGGCGACCACCATTGCCATATTCCGAGGAGCGGCCGTAATCGTCGTCAGAATCATGGTTCGAGTCATTGCTGTTGCGGTCACGCTGGCTGCTGCGATTCAGTTGGGGACGCTCGCCATTCTTCCCGCGGGACAGTGCCTCCAACCGGGCACCAACCTCGTCGTTGACATTGTCGCCGGAATTGCTGTTGGAATTCTCCCGGGAGGTGTTGCGAGCCCGACGACGCGGCGAGTCTCCTCTACCGCCACGGTCGCTATCGTCACGGTGCGGACGGTCGTTGGTGCCGTCCTCCCCACGCTGACCCCCGTCTTCCTGCGCCGGCACCTTGTCGGCACGCTTCTGCACTTCTGCGGCATCGAGAAGGTCACCGACCGACGGAGTCCTTTCGCCCTCAGAGGAGCGCGACTCGGGATCAGCCGAGCCCTTGTCGCGGCGACGACGAGTGCGCTGCGGACGGGCATCATCACCCTCACCGGAAGTGTGGGGCGCTTGACCACCATCACGACGAGGGCCGGATTTCCCAGTTCCTGGGTATCCCCCCTCAGAGATGGCGGCCACGAGGTCAGCCTTGCGCATACTGCGAGCACCCTTGATACCCATCTGGATGGCGATGGATCGAAGCTCGGGCAGTAACTTCGCGGACAGATCCGAGGATCCACCCGGCTGTGAGGTTTGAGTCACGTAAGTCCCTTCGAACTGCCCCGGCCGGTGCAACTTCCGGCGGGCGAGATTTCATCGGGCCTGCCGTCGGAATCGACAATGGGTCGGGCGGCTGACACCACGGGGATCCGAGATGATCTGCTGAGAGAGACTCTCGGCCATGGTGTGGCGTTCGAGGCCCTCGAACGCCGATGACATGGTCCCCACGAACGGGACTGTGGCACAGGGGTCACGATTCGGTCGCCAGTGGGGAATTGCGCGCATCAAGCACGCTTGCCTCACCACTATAACGCACGAAGCGGATCGCATTCACACAAGGCGTCAGAGGAAATGAACGCCTTCACCGAGAACAAGATCGTGGACGACGAAACCAGTGGTGTCGACGTCCCATCCTCCCTCGAACTGATCACGGGTCCCCAGTGCCAGGACGGTGGGTCCGGCGCCGGAAATGACGGTAGCAACACCACGGTCGCGCAAAGCGTCCATGAGCGCAGCTGACTCCGGCATGAGAGTGCGACGGTAAGGCTGATGCAGCCAGTCCTGAGTGGCGGCCAACAAATGCTCTGGCGAGGTCGTCAGGGCCGTGACCAGGAGAGAAGCAGCCAGAACTTGATGCACGGCGTCGGCACGGTCAACCTGCCCAGGAAGGACCTGGCGTGCCAGCGCGGTAGGCACATGGCGATCAGGAACGAAGACACGGAAGATGATTGACGGGTTGACGGCCAGCCCGATGTGGTTGACGACTCCCCCACTCAACCAGGCCAGCTGGGCCCCACCGAGGATGGCCGGGGCAGCGTTGTCCGGATGTCCCTCGATGGCAGCCGCCATCGTCAGTAGCTCGGTGCGGTCCAACGGCACTCCCGGACGCGCCAGTCCCCAAGCCAAGGCCAATCCGGACACGATTGCCGCGGCTGAGGAGCCGAGGCCACGGCTCTGCGGAATGGCATTGAAAGCGGTCAGGTGCAACCCAGCATCCGGGCGGGGGTAACCCAGTTCCACCAACCCCTGTCGCAACGTTGCGACGACAAGGTGAGATTCATCATGCGGGACAGTGTCGGCCCCCTCCCCCGCCACATCAATCTGCACCCCGGGGTGATCAAGGACTTCGACTCCAACCTCGTCCCACAGGTCCAACGCCAGACCCATGCAGTCATAGGCAGGGCCCAGATTGGCCGAGGTGGCAGGAACACGTACCCGCACGCTGTCAGGCATCGTCAACCTCTCAGGAGTGGAAATCCAACAAAGCTGCGACCTTGTCGGTCGACGCCTCGACGGCCTCGGTCGACAAGGTGGTGCGGCTCAGAGCAGTGTCAATGTCCTTGAGGCCATTGCCCGTCACAGTGATGACGATGCGCTGACCGGGCTCCAGACGGCTCTCGGACTTCAGCTTGAGAAGACCGGCCACACCAGCTGCCGAGGCCGGCTCCACAAAAATACCCTCGCGAGCTGCCAGGAAAGCCTGCGCGTCGAGGATCTGCTCATCGGTGACGGCCTCGATGAGGCCGTTCGACTCATCGCGGGCGGTCAGGGCGAGATCGCCGGATGCCGGACGACCAATACGAATGGCCGTGGCCACCGTCTCGGGATCGTCGACGTCGTGCCCGAGTACCAGCGGAGCGGCCCCAGAGGCCTGGAAACCAAACATCCTCGGGGCGTGGCGGGCCGGGCCGTCAGCGGCGTACTCGCGGTAGCCCTTCCAATACGCGGTGATGTTTCCTGCGTTACCGACGGGCAGGGCGTGGATGTCAGGGGCATCGCCGAGGACATCGACGATCTCGAAGGCAGCCGTCTTCTGCCCCTCGATGCGGTACGGGTTGACCGAGTTCACCAGGGACACCGGGAAGTTCTCGGCCAGCTCGCGAGCGATGCGAAGACAATCGTCGAAATTCCCGAGGACCTGAATGATGCGACCGCCATGGACGACGGCCTGGGCAAGCTTGCCAGCTGCGATCTTTCCCTGGGGAAGAAGCACGACTGGGGTCATGCCAGCCCGGGTCGCGTAGGCCGACGCCGAGGCCGAGGTGTTGCCCGTGGAGGCACACACGACTGCTTTGGAACCATCAGCAAGCGCCTTCGTCATGGCCATCGTCATGCCCCGGTCCTTGAAGGAACCGGTCGGGTTGGAACCCTCGACCTTGATCCACACCGAGGAGTCGAGCTCGGCACCCAGACGCGGCACCGGCACCAACGGCGTGGAGCCCTCCCCCAGGGTGACGATCTCGTCGATACCGTCCATCGGGAGACGGTCTCGGTAGTTCTCGATGACGCCGAAGGGACGCTTCTGCTGGGTCATGATCACATTCCCTCCACTCGGATGACGCGGGGATCAGAGTTGACGTAATGGTGTCCGGTGAGTTCGTCGACGCATTCCTTCACGTCGCACTCTCGGGCCTCGTGGGTGAGAATCTTGAGGGTCGCGGACCAGCCATCGACGCGGTCATTGCCCTCCACCGCCGACTGCTGCACGGTCTGCAAGGAGACGCCATGGCTCGCGAAGATCTTCGCGACCTCGGCGAGGACCCCAGGCTCGTCGCGTACCTGCAGGCGCAGGTGGAACCTGGTGTGAACCTCGGCGATGGGCAGAATCGGGAACTCGCCGTAGACGTCCTGAGGCGGACCGGCAACTCCTCGAACCAGGTTACGAGCCACCGTCACCAGATCACCCATCACAGCAGAAGCCGTCGGGGAGCCACCCGCACCTGGGCCGAGGAACATCAGCTGCCCAGCCTCGCGAGCTTCCACGAAGACAGCGTTGAAGGCGCCAGAGACTCCGCCCAGCGGGTGGGCGGCAGGAACCAGAGCCGGATGAACGCGAGCAGAGATGCCGTCAGGACCGGCCTGGCAGACGGCAAGCAACTTGATGACGCAGTCCATGTCCCGAGCGGCGGCAATGTCCTCCCGGGTGATGGCAGTGATGCCCTCCCGGTACACCTGGTCGCCGCGCATGCGCGTGTGGAACGCCAAGGTGGACAGCAGGGCCGCCTTGGCGGCGGCGTCATATCCCTCGACGTCGGCCGTCGGATCGGCCTCGGCATATCCCTTGGCCTGCGCCTGGGCCAGGGCGTCGTCGAAACCTGCTCCCGTGGTCGTCATCTGGTCAAGGATGTAGTTCGTCGTGCCATTCACGATTCCCATCACTCGGGTGATCTGGTCACCGACAAGCGACTCGCGCAGCGGCCTGACGATCGGGATGGCTCCGGCCACTGCGGCCTCGTAGTAGAGGTCGACGCCATGGTCCTCGGCGACCGCGTGCAGTTCCGTGCCATGGGCAGCCAGCAGAGCCTTGTTGGCAGTGACGACGGAATGTCCCTTCTCCAGGGCAGCCGTCAGGAGCTGACGTGCGGGGTCGATGCCACCAATGAGCTCGATGACGATGTCAATGTCGTCACGGTTGACCAGCGCTGTCGGGTCATCCGTGAACAGCCGCGAGTCAAGGCCCTGACGGGGGCGATCAGGATGGGCGACAGCAATGTCAGCGAGCTCGACACGACGGCCCACCCGAGCCGCGACGTCGTCACTGCGGGACTCAATCATGCGGGCCACCTGGGAGCCCACGACCCCGCACCCCAGGAGGGCCACGCGGATCGGCTGGGCTGACGCGGGACCGGTGGTGTTCGTCATCTCGTCCTCATCTCGTTGTTGTCAGCTGATGGTTGGTCAAGGGCCATGGGCCGTGTGCTTCTGTGATCCATCACGGCCACTGCACCTCGGACTTGACCGGGCCCGGATCCAGGGACAGCAGGTCATCGATGCTCTCCCGTCGCAGCAATACCGATGTGTCCGGGTGGTCTCCGATGCCGACGCGGACGACGGCTGGTCGCGGCACGTGGTTGTAGTTCGATGCCATGGACCTTGAATAGGCGCCGGCACCAGGAACTGCGATGACGTCCCCCGGCGACACGTCACCGGGGAGGTACACGTCGCGGACCAAGATGTCGCCGGCCTCACAGTGCTTTCCGACGATGCGGCACAGCACCGGGGTGACGGTCGAGGCACGGTTGGCGATGACGGCAGAGTATTCCGCAGCATAAAGAGCGGGACGAATGTTGTCGCTCATGCCGCCGTCAACCGACACGTAGATCCGTTGGGCGCCGGTGTCCAGGTCCACTGGCTTGACGGTGCCGACGGTGTACAGGGCCATCGTCGTCGGCCCGACGATCGCACGACCAGGCTCCAGGGAGATGTGGGGAACCTCCATTCCCCTACCCCGGGCCTCAAGGGTGACGATCTCCCGCAGGGAAGCAGCCAGGCTCTCAGCGGTGGCCGGAGAGTCCTGGTTGGTGTAGGCGATGCCGAATCCGCCACCGAGGTCGAGTTCCGGCAGGGCAGTGCCGGTGGCCTGCCGGAACTGTTCAAGCAGTTTCATGGTGCGACGAGCCGCCACCTCGAAACCCGCGGTGTCGAAGATCTGGGAGCCGATGTGGGAATGAATGCCCTGCAGGTCAATGACGTCACTGGTGTGGCACCTCACCATGGCCACCATGGCCGCACCATTGGTGATCGAGAAACCGAACTTCTGGTCCTCATGTGCGGTGGCGATGTACTCGTGGGTGTGAGCCTCGACGCCCGCAGTGACACGCACCATGACTCGGGCGTGCCAGCCGTTCTCTCGACACAGCTTCTCGATACGGGTGATCTCGTCCAGCGAGTCGACGATGATCCGCCCGACCCCGGTGCTGAGAGCCAGCTTGAGCTCGTCAATGGACTTGTTGTTCCCATGCAGGCCAATGCGTGCAGGATCCATTCCGCCCTGGAGCGCCGTGATGAGCTCTCCACCGGTGCAGGTGTCCAGGCAGAGGCCCTCCTCGTCGATCCAGGAGGCGACGGTGCGCGTCAAGAAGGCCTTGCCTGCGTAATAGACGTCCCAGCCTGCGAAAGCGTCGCGGAAGGTCCGGGCGCGCTGGCGGAAGTCAGCCTCGTCGAGGACGTAGAGAGGGGAACCATACTCGGCCAGGAGGTCTGTCACGGAGACGCCTGCGACGTCGACAATTCCGTCATGTCCACGTCCCGCTGACCCGGACCAGAGCGCAGGATCCAGGGCATTGACGTCATCGGGCAAGGTCAGCCACTGAGGGCCGGCAGCCGCGACATCGGCATGGACCGAGCCGGCAACGTGCATGTGCGTCATGGTTCCACCTTGCCAGAGGGTGACGACAGGGCCAGCGGGTGTCCACGTTCGTCGCCATGAATGGCGTATCATCCCACCAATGCGCTAAAGTCGACGGACGGTCGGGGTCCACGGACCCATCGGCTCCCGTAGCTCAGGGGATAGAGCACCGCCCTCCGGAGGCGGGAGCGAGGGTTCGAATCCCTCCGGGAGCGCCCACCAGTGACGCAGCGAGACACCAGCTCTGACCGGGTAGGGTTTCACATCGTGCGAGCCCTTGCCACCGAATCCCCTCGTCAGAGATCACGAGCCGCCCTGTTTTCCGGGGCCGGTGTCATCATGCTGTGGGTCGCCGGACGCATGACTATGCTCCATGTCTTCATCAAACCCTCGTCGAACTACATCACCGGGGATGTGCAGTACTACCTGTGGTGGATGCAGGGCGGACAGCCCGATCCAGTGGTTCTTCCGGAATACCCGCTTCCTGTCGTGTGGTTCCTGCGTGCCTTGCACTGGTCTGCCGGTGACTCCTACTTCATACCGGCATTCGCCACGACGATGCTGCTGCTTGACGCACTGCTTGCTGTCGCCATGTGGATCCACGGCCACCGAGCCGGCGCTCTGTGGTGGATTGTCCTGGTGCCATTCCTCGGACCCATCATGTGGAATCGCTTCGACATGGTGCCCGCCGTTTGCATGGGGTTGGCAGCTCTCTGGTACCGCCGTCACCCGGCCGCGTGTGGCGTCATGATCGCCTTGGGTGCCGCGGTGAAGTTGTGGCCGGCCCTTCTCATCCTTCCCATGATTTCCCGGCACAAGGCGGCCATCCGACGCCTGATCGCATTCGGCGCGACTGGTGTCGCACTCGCACTGGCCTCGTTGCTGGACGGTGGATGGGGCCGCCTCGTGTCCCCATTGACGTGGCAGTCGGGCCGGGGACTTCAAGTCGAATCCGTACCCGCCACCGTCCCCGTGTACCAACACTTCAAGAATCCCGACGGTGGTTACAAGGTCGAGATGTCGAAGTACAACGCCTTCGAGATCTTTGGCCCGGGTGCGTCTACGTGGCAATCACTCTCGACCATCCTCATGGCCCTCACTGTGGCACTGGCGATCGGGGTGGCCCTTCTCTCGTGGCGACGCAACGGTCTTGACCACCGCAGCGCAGTGCTGGCTGATCTCGTCATCATCGGCGCTCTCATCATCGCCAACAAGACGTTGTCCCCCCAGTACTTCGTGTGGTGGGCCGCGCCAGCCGCCATGGTTCTCGATCGAGTCTCTGGTGAGAACACCTCTGAGAACCCTCCCGATCCGAACACCCTGTCCTGGGCCCAGACATGGTGCTGGACCGCCGCAATGTTCCTTCTCATCACGGCTTTCTTGACGCAGCAGGTGTACCCACTGAATTACGCTGGCATCATCGGCTTGCCTCCCAGTCGCATCAGCACGAACCTCCTGGTCAGCCGCAACATCATGACCATCGTGACCTTCGTAGCTTGTGTTGTTGCGTTCTTCGCGAGCCTTCGCATGCACCGTCCCGCCCAGCCGACATCGGCCCCGACGAAACCAGTCCACGCTACGCTGGACGAGCGGTGACCAATATCACATTTTGGTGATCGGGAATGAGTGTTCCTCGATGTGCCCAAATTGTTGGGATGGCCTGGTCAATCCGGCTACGATCATCACGTCTGGGTCCATGGACACAGACAGAGCAGCGCAGCTCGGAGGGCCTTTCCAGAGGTTCCGCGAGTGCTTGACACGACGGTTTGACGGAAGAAGGCAGTGGTGAGTCCCGCCCCACACGACAAGTCCAACAACTCTCCTGATTTTGGAGCCAACGACTGGCTCATCGAGGAGATGCGTGACCAGTACCAGAATGATCCGAGTTCGGTCGATCCTGCTTGGGCCACATTTTTTCACCACGAGGCGGCCCAGGCGTCCGATGAGGTGACCGGATCGGCAGCCGGCGAACAGCCTGCTCGTCAGGATCCCAAGCCTGAACCGGCTCCCAACCCAGTCGCTAATCAGAAGCCTGCTCCGGCTGCGAAGGCCGAGCCCAAGCCGGCTCCCAAACCCGCTGCATCAACCGCCCCCACCCCGACACCGAAGGTCAAAGACATGGCATCGAAGCCCGAACCATCAAAGACCTCCCGCGAGCCTGCCCGTCCTCTTCTGACGGCTGACGCCCCGCGTCACAGCGCCAAGCTGGAAACTGTCGAGCCCACGGTGACGAAGATGAAGGGTGCGCCGATGCGCACCGCCAAGAACATGGATCAGTCGCTGACCATGCCGACGGCCACCACGGTGCGTGACGTACCGATGCAGCTCGTCATCGAGCAGCGCACCATGATCAACAACTTCCTTCGCAAGGCCAAGGGCGGCAAGATCTCCTTCACCCACATCCTCGCCTATGCGATGGTGCAGGCGCTCAAGACCGTTCCGGCGATGAACAACGCCTATGCAGAGATCGACGGCAAGCCTCACCTCATCGAGAACCATCAGATCAACCTCGGCATGGCCATCGACGTCGTCAACAAGGACGGCTCCCGCAAACTCGTGGTGCCCGCCATCAAGGGCGCCGAGCAGATGGACTTCCTCGACTTTTGGCGTGCCTACGAGGAGATCGTCCGCAAGGGTCGCACCAATGAGCTGACCATCGAGGACTTCAAGGGAGTCACGGCCTCCCTGACGAACCCAGGCGGTTTCGGAACCAACCATTCCATTGCCCGCCTCATGCCTGGTCAGGGCATGATCCTCGGCGTCGGATCGATCGACTACCCAGCTGCCTACCAGGGCAACTCCCCCACCCGTATGGCGGAGCTGGGCATCTCCAAGGTGACGACCCTCACCTCTACCTACGATCACCGCATCATCCAGGGCGCCCAGTCCGGCGAATTCCTGCGTCGCATGCACCAGCTGCTCTTGGGTGCTGATCGCTTCTACGAGAACATCTTCGAATCCCTGCGTATCCCCTACGCTCCGGTCCAGTGGGCGAGCGACCGTCAGGCCAACCGCCCCGACCAGGTCGGCAAGCAGGCTCGCGTCATCGAACTCATCGACTCCTGGCGTCGCTTCGGCCATTTGTCCGCCGACATCGATCCCATCGAGTACCGGCCGCGGTTCCACCACGACCTCATGCTCAACAGCCACGGCCTCACCCTGTGGGACATGGACCGCACCTTCCCGATCGCGAACTTCGCCGGGCAGCGTCGCGCCATCATGACCCTGCGTGAGATCCTCACGATCCTGCGTGACTCCTACGCCTCGACGATGGGCATCGAGTACATGCACATCGCTGATCACGAGCAGCGCAAGTGGTTCCAGGATCGTTTCGAGAAGGAGCACCAGCCCCTCTCCCGCGAGATGCACCTGCAGATCCTCGACCAGCTCAATGAGGCCGAGATCTTCGAGACCTTCCTGCAGACCAAGTTCGTCGGTCAGAAGCGGTTCAGCCTCGAGGGTGGCGAGTCGGCCATCGTCCTGCTGGCCGCACTGTGCAACCTGGCTGCCGACGACAGCCTCAACGAGGTCTGCATCGGCATGCCTCACCGTGGTCGTCTCAACGTGCTGGCCAACATCATCGGCAAGTCCTACGGGCAGATCTTCCGTGAGTTCGAGGGCAATGCCGAGCCGGTGAACTCCCAGGGATCGGGTGACGTCAAGTACCACCTCGGTGACGAGGGTGAGTTCACCGCAGCCTCCGGCAACACCATCAAGGCCTCGGTTGCCGCCAACCCGAGTCACCTCGAAGCCGTCGATCCTGTCCTCGAGGGCATCTGCCGGGCCAAACTCGACGCTCTGGGCAACCCGGACAACTTCCCGGTCCTGCCAATCCTCATGCATGGTGATGCTGCCTTCTCGGGTCAGGGTGTCGTCTACGAGACCCTGCAGATGAGCCAGCTCGAGGGATACCGCACCGGTGGCACGATCCACGTCATCGTCGACAACCAAGTCGGATTCACCACCTCGCCCCGTGACGGACGTTCCTCGACCTACTGCACCGACGTTGCCAAGGCCGTTGGGGCTCCGGTCCTGCACGTCAATGGAGATGACCCCGCCGCGGTGGTCCACGCTGCTCGTATTGCCTACGAGTATCGCCAGATCTTCCACCGTGACGTCGTCATCGACGTGGTCTGCTACCGCCGCCGCGGCCACAATGAGGGTGACGATCCCAGCTTCACCCAGCCGCACATGTACGACCTCATCGCTGAGAAGCGTTCGACCCGAAAGCTCTACACCGAGAGCCTCATCGGTCGTGGTGACATCACCGACGAGGACGCCGATGCCGTGATGTCGAAGTTCCGGTCTCGCCTCGAGACAGTTTTCAAGGAGGTCCGTGAGGCCACCTCGAAGCCCGAGCCCTACAGCGGCGTTCCGGACTACCCGGTCAAGCACAGTGGCCTGCATCTGACCACGGTCGAGGCCGACACCTTGGAGGCCGTCGCCCGGGCTCACGAGAACCTACCGGAGACCTTCAACGCCCATCCCAAGGTTGCCCCTCAGATGACGCGTCGTGCCAAGCACATTCGCGAGGGTGGGATCGACTGGGCGACCGGCGAGATGATCGCCCTGGGCTCCTTGCTGCGTGACGGCATCCACGTCCGCCTGGCCGGGCAGGACAGCCGCCGCGGCACCTTCTCGCAGCGCTTCGCAGCCCTGGTCGATCGTGCGACCGGAGAGTTCTACGTGCCCGTCAACCACCTCGGTGGTGAGCAGGGTCACCTGGACGTCCTCGACTCCCCGCTGAACGAGTATGCGGCGATGGGCTTCGAGTACGGATACTCGGTCGCCCGTCCGGACTCCTTGGTGCTGTGGGAGGCCCAGTTCGGTGACTTCGTCAACGGAGCCCAGACGATCATTGACGAGTTCATCGCCTCGGCAGGTTCGAAGTGGGGGCAAAAGTCCGGCGTCGTCCTGCTGCTCCCCCACGGCTATGAGGGCCAGGGACCGGACCATTCCTCGGCCCGCCTGGAGCGCTTCCTCAACCTGTGCAGTGAGGGAGCCTTGGCTGTCTGCCAGCCCTCGACCCCGGCGAGCTACAGCCACCTGCTGCGTCAGCATGCCTACGTCAACAGGCACCGACCGGTCGTCATCGCGACTCCGAAGTCCATGCTGCGTAACAAGATGGCGACCTCTGACCCGGAGGAGTTCACCACTGGCAAGTGGCGCCCGGTTCTGCCCGATCCGTCCATCACTGATCCGTCGGCCGTCACCAGGATCATCCTCTGCTCAGGCAAGGTGCGTTGGGAACTCGTCAAGCAGCGCAAGGCTGCCGGGCTCGACGGTCAGCTGGCCATCATCCCGCTGGAGCGGCTCTACCCGCTGCCGGACAAGGAACTGGCCGAGGTGCTCGAGCCCTACAGCAATGTCACTGACGTTCGCTGGGTGCAGGAGGAGCCGGAGAACCAGGGTGCTTGGTACTACATCCTCACTCATCTGCCCCACGCGATGTCCGACAAGCTGCCTGGCTTCTTCGATGGCCTGACAGCCGTGACGCGCCCGCCATCCTCGGCCCCCTCCGTAGGCCAGCACAGTGTGCACGTCCGCGAGGAGCAGGAGCTGCTCGAGAAGGCCATGGCCTGACCCGCCCGAACACCACCACGGCGCCATCCCATGAGGGGTGGCGCCGTGGCGCATGCTGTGGTGCATTATTGTGCCCATGTATTTCACCGACAGGGGCATTGAGGAACTGGAAGATCGTCGCGGAGACGAGGAAATCACCGTCGCGTGGTTGGCCGACGAGCTACGTCACTTCGTCGACCTCAACCCGGAGTTCGAAGTCCCCGTTGAGCGTCTGGCCACCTTCCTCGCCCGACTCGACGACGAGGACGACTGAGCCACCACGAGCCCGGAACCGATGCGGTGACGACTGGCTGCGGGGCAATCAGTCCCGCAGCCAGGCTCGCGACCGTGGCGACAAGGAAGCTATGACAGCCGCAGCCGGGATGACGGCCAGGATCCAGAACCACACCGGGCCACCTGAACGCTGCAGTGATACCAGGACAACGACGTGTAGCAGACCACTGGCGACCATGAGCCCCTGCGCCGGCGGTCGTCCCTTCACGGCCATCCAGCCGACCAGCACGACGAGAGCGGCATAGATGATGAGCATCGCGCCTACTCCGGCGCTGAAGACGTCGCGACCACTCACCATGACCGCGATGGCCACCACGAGGAGGGCAATCGCGCAGATCCAGGTCGCCACCACCGCGACCAGGACCGATACCGGGATGCCGCCGCGCAACGCTGACGATCGTGAATCCTGCTCACTTGACGGAATCATTGTTTTGCTCCTGCACGGGTGGACCGACGACGTATCATAATTGAACTGGCCGCGAACTCCTCGAAGCGTCCTCGCCTGGACCGACGTTCATCGTGTCCGAGCGATTCGTGGGAGGATGTTCGTCCTTCGGTGGATGCTCTTGCCAAAACATTCGACGGTTGCCAGAATTTCATGGTTGCCCGCCGAATGGCCACTCGTCGGTCGTACGGCATGACGGGTCATCCACCCGCACATCACACGTGCCCCGGGTTGCGCTGGGGAGAAGGAGTCGAAGAGGCATGGACTGGCGCCACAGGGCTGCCTGCCTTAGTGAGGATCCCGAGCTGTTCTTCCCGATTGGGAACACTGGCCCGGCCCTTGCCCAGATCGAGGAGGCGAAGAAGGTCTGTGCCCGGTGCGAGGTTCGCGCCGAGTGCTTGGCCTGGGCTCTGGAAGCCGGCCAGGATCACGGTGTGTGGGGCGGCATGAGCGAGGATGAGAGGCGCGCGATCAAGCGTCGTCAGTCCCGCTCCCGCGTTCGTCGTTCCTGACTCAGCTCGGACAGGCAGCCCGGAATCATTCGAATCCGTTCCGGGACAACCATCGGTCGCGTCACATACTCACGACCGGTCAAGCGGAATCATGAGCTTGGCGCAGGTTCCCACGCCGTCAGGATTGTTTTCGAGGGTGAAGGTTCCACCGAGGTCCTGGACCAACGTCGTGACGATGGACAGCCCCAAGGAGCTGCGGTGCTGGTCGAGTGAGAATCCCTCCGGCAGGGGACTTCCGTCGTTGACGATGTCGACGACCAGCGAATCATCGGTGCGGTAGGGACGCACGATGACGTTTCCCGACGAGGAATCCAAGCTGTGCTCGATGGCGTTCTGGCACAGCTCCGTCGTTGCCAAGGACAAGGCTGTGGCGGTCTCGGCAGGAACACTGCCGAAGCTCCCTTCACGCCGTGCCGCCACGGACCCCGAAGATGCCGCGACGTCTCCGACCATGTGGAGAATGCGATCGGCAACCTCGTCGAAAGCCACCTGCTCCTCGAAGTTCTGCGACAGGATCTCGTGCACCACGGCGATGGCCGAGACTCGCCCCATGGCCTGTCGGAGAGCTTCCTTGGCATCCGGATTCTTCATCCGCCGCGACTGCAGGCGCAGGAGAGCCGCCACGGTCTGCAGGTTGTTCTTCACCCGGTGATGGATCTCGCGGATCGTGGCGTCCTTGGTGACGAGCTGACGATCTCGGTCCCGCAACTCGGTGAGGTCGCGGATGAGAATCATCGTTCCTGCCGAGACCTCGACGTCGTCCAACCAGGTCTGCAACGGAATGACGCGGGCACGCAGGGTCGCCTCGGAATTCTCAATATCGGTCTCGGAAAGCCAACGACCCTCCAGATCAAGGGTGAAGGACTGACCAACTTCACGCACCTTGGGGCACAGGTCCCGAACCATCGGGATGAAGTACTCGCCGTCCAAGTCTCCTGTCAGGCCCAAGCGTCGAAAGGCCGACAGGGCATTCGGGCTAGCAAAGGTCACCATTCCTGTGGATGCGACCCGGATGACCCCGTCCGTGACCTTCGGCGCCAGAGCCCTGTCAAAGTCCGGGAAGAGTGGGAACCGGCCGTGATGAAGCATCTCCGACAGGATGTCGGCAATCTCAAGGTAATTGTCCTCGGTGCTTCCGGGAGCTCGCACCCCCATCTGGTTGGTGTGTCTTTCGACCACGGCGATGACATCGTCATGACGAATAACGGGAATCGCCCAGACGTCCACAGGAATACCCGCCGACAGCTTGTTGTCGCTGGTCTCGCACATCTCGGCGCTCATGAACGCCTCGGTGACCAGGCTCTCGTCGTCGTAGGAGACCGACTCACCGACGACGTCGTCCTCCAGGGCCGTCGGGCCGGTGTCCGGACGTACCTGGGCGGCTGCCCAGAACACATTGGGGTCCTTGTCCGGAACCCACAGGATGAGATCCGAGAAGGACGTGTCAGCGAGCATCTGCCAGTCGTCGACAAGTTCCTCGAGCCACGTGATGTCGGCGGCAGCGAGGCTGGTCCGGTCAGCGACCAAACGATTGATGGCGGGCATGCCGTCACTCTAGTGACCAGAATCCAGCCAGCTCCAACTGGCATCAACGTGTCGACGAATGTGCGTTTCAATTTGGGCCAGGCCCGCCCCATACGGCAGAATTGATAGTCGTTGCCGCGTATCCGCGCGGACCCTCCTTCATCAGTAGGGAGGCTTCTGACCCCTCAGGAAGGAGAGCGCCATGGGCAAGACTGGTCGTAAGCGTCGTGCGCGTCGCAAAAAGGGCGCCAACCACGGCAAGCGTCCCAACGCCTGAGTTTTTGGGATGACGAGGCCCCCGTCCATATGGACGGGGGCCTTTTACTAATCAGCGGTCTCAGGCCTGCCAGCTATGGGACACCTGCATCTGTACGCTCGGATTCTCAGTTGCATCGGTGCAGCTACAGAGCGACGACGGCGCGCACCATGAGCGCGATTCTCACCCAGTGCGTCAACCAATGACGCGACGATGGCCACGAGCGAGCCCATAAACAGACTTACAATCAACAACCCCAGGAGCAGGTGCGGTTATTGCACCCCACCGTGTGACATGTGTTCGCATGGGCGTTAACTACGCTTCACCTCACTGTGCTTAAAGTTGTGGCTCAGAGAGAGGGGACCATGAACCATCACCACGACGATAAGCACCTATCGCCTGACGAACTCGAGGATGTCCGTCACCGCGGCGACGAAGAACTGGCCCGCCTGAGCTTCAGCCGCCGCTCGATCCTGCAGGTCGGCATG
The DNA here is from genome assembly GCF_057458005.1 of Cutibacterium sp. LaCa_255. Lineage (NCBI taxonomy): Bacteria > Bacillati > Actinomycetota > Actinomycetes > Propionibacteriales > Propionibacteriaceae > Cutibacterium > Cutibacterium sp. LaCa_255. The sequence continues at coordinate 1,500,308 of NZ_CP190956.1, forward strand.
GCCGCGGCAGCCAATGCGATGGTCACTGGCTTCGCACTACAAGGCGCCCAAGCTGCCGCCGCTCCTAACAAGGACTCAATCGACCCCGACAAGCTGCTCTGGCTAATCGGCGATCACCACGTCCACACCCAGTGGAGCTACGACGCAAAGTACCGGATTAAGGATCAGTTGGATGCCGCCGAGTACTTCGGCTGCGACTGGGTGGTGTTTACGGAGCACTCCAACTTCGTGCATGCCGACCCAGGTGTGTTCAACTCCCATAAAGAGATCGAGGCCGAGCGTAAGGCACGCAAGAACTTGCTCATCTTCCAGGGCCTGGAGTGGTACATCCCCGCGGCTGAGCACGGCACGGTCTTCGTCACCGGTAAGAACGAAGCGAAGATTCTCCGTGCGTTCGAACTTGCCTACGACGGCAAATTGAACGGTTGGGAGAAACCGAAGGTCGGCAGTCCTGAGGAAGCCGAGCAGGAGAGGATGGCCGCCGCCGGCATCGCCTGGCTCGGCAAGCAGAAGGCTGAGGGCAAGATCGACGACGTCCTCGTCCTCGCAAACCACCCAATGCGTTTGGGCATTGACTCCCCCGACGAGTTCCGTCTGTGGCACGACGCCGACCCGCACGTCATGATCGGCATGGAGGGTGCGCCAGGCGCGCAGGGTTACCCGTACGGCCGTAACGTCGGCAATGGCGATATGCGCGGGGAATACACCCACGATCCGCGTGAGGACTCCTACCCCGGTTACAAGGCTGAGCACATGCGACCGTATGGCGGTTGGGACTGGCTGACGGCCACCGTGGGCGGATTCTGGGACTCCATGCTGGCTGAGGGACGCCGCTTCTACATCACCGCGAATTCGGACGCCCACCTCGCCTCGTGGCACACGTGGCGTCTGGGCGACTACCCGAAGAAGCCGGAGTACGACAACGCCAAGAACGAGAACGTGCAGATGAAGCTCCTCGGCGGGCGCCGTCCGCACCCGATTGACACCGCGACGGGTGAGGTCGCCGGCGATCTGTTGATCAAGAACCCCGACGGTTCGGTCGGCATCTCCGGTGATCTGCTGCGCAGCCCTGAGGACGCGAAGTTGTACAAGGACGCGCAAAAGGTCCGCGCCGAGATCGACGCGAAGACCCCCGAGGGCGAGGAGCCGAAGTATCCGGAGCCCCTCATTGACCCACAAGGTGGTTCGGACTTCTGGCCCGGCCAGTTCACCCGCATCCACGCAGGTGCAACGGAACGCAGCTACACCGCCGTCATGGATGCGCTGCGCGCAGGCCGCGTATGGGCCAGCCACGGCCAGCTCATCAAAAGCTTCATCGCCAAGGTGAGCGCAAATGGTCGAGTCGTCACGCTCGGTGACACGATTGAGGCGTCGAAGGGCGGCAAGATCACCGTCGAGCTGACGATCGAGACGGCGACCGAGCCGGTCAAGAGCATCAAGATGTCACCGAAGGAACCGAAGGCTACGGACCCGACGGTGGGTGTCGAGTGGGTGCCGGAACTGGCATTCGTGGACATCATCGGCGGGCCAATCACTGGCCCGGTTGCGGATCGTGAGACGCTGCGCGCACCTGAGACCCGCGTACTGCACACGTTCAAGACGAAGGGTCAGAAGGGCAAGCTCGTCCTCACACACGAGTTCAAGGATCTGAAGGAGGACTTCTACATCCGTTTCCGCGGCTCCGACGGCAAGCGCACTGGCGCTGGATACCACGGCGCGGATGTGGATCCGCACGGTCCAATCATGCACGACGGCACGGCCCGCGCGGGCAATCCATGGGTGGATACCTGGTTCTACGCGAACCCGGTGTTCGTGAAGGTGGTCGACCCTGCGTCGCCCAGCTCCTCGCCATCCGCAACCCCGTCGATGGCCCCATCGCAGCCCGCCTCGCGCAAACCCACACCGACGACTGCCCCGACTGCCGATCCAGGTGAATCGAGCCCGCCCGTTAAGCGGCCGAAGCTACCCAACACTGGTAATTAGAACCTCATCAAACCTCAGGTTTGTGCATCCCGTACTCACGACTGGCATGGGATGCACAAACGTGTGCTTCAGTTGGTGATGGAGGAGGTCATGTCGCAAGATCTCCCCCGTCATTGACGCCAGTCCCCTGACGTCCTGCGTGGTGGTGATTCCTCCACACAATTGACTATCCCCGAGGACCACACCCCTGCTTGTGCGTAAGGGGTCTTTTACTAGTCAGCGGTCTCCGGCCTGCCAACGATACGACACCTGCATCTGCACGACGCGGGTTCTCAACTGCATCGGTGCGGCAACGGTGCGATTGCATCGTCTGAGGGCTCGGGACACGGCTGCTTCCATGTCCGCCTCGTCCATGCAGCTCTCACAGGCCGCGATGTGACGACGGAAGGCGTCGGCCTCTTGTTCGCTCATCTCGCCGTGCAAGAACTCCTGGAGGTGGTCGATGACCCAACAACAGGACTCCTCGTCACCATTAGACAGCGTCATCGTGATCCCTCCTTTCCTGCACTACGCGCCAATTCCGGACGACCAAGGTCCTCCTCGTCAATCTGACCGGCATGAGGGCCAATCCCCCGCGCCCCGGCGACGTCGACCAACTGCTTTCGCAACTGCTTACGGGCACGATTGAGCCGACTCATGACCGTCCCGATAGGCGTTCCCATGATCTCGGCGATCTCCTTGTAGGCGAATCCCTCGACATCGGCCAACAGAACAACCTGCCGGAACTCGTCGGACAGCCCGTCGAGAGCGTCAAGGATCTGCTGGTCGGGCAGCCCGTCCAAGGCTTCCAATTCGGCGGACCGAAGCCCATTGCTGTCATGGGAGGCCGCCCGCGCGATCTGCCAGTCCTCGATGTCCTGGTCATCTGAGGTCTGCGGTCGACGCTGCGCTTTGCGATACGAATTGATGTAGGTATTCGTCAGGATGCGATACAGCCAGGCCTTGAGATTGGTTCCGGGACGAAATTGGTGGAATGACGCGAATGCCTTCGCGTAGGTCTCCTGGACGACATCCTCGGCGTCAGCCGGGTTTCGGGTCATCCGCAATGCAGCACCATAGAGCTGATCGAGATACTCGAGGGCGTCACGTTCGAACCGCTCGGCTCTTTCAGCCTCGGTTTCCTTGGCGACATCCACGGTGCCCGGCACGTCCCCGTGACGATCCATCCTGGGTTCGAACTGTCGTGTGGTCATCGCTGTCCAGCTTAGTGCACAGCGCCGATGACCGGACGGGCGACGGCTCCGCCTGGTGCACGGCGTGGTGAGGACAGCGTTCATACCGGGTCAACGCATCACAAAGGTTGATCTATTCCCACGGCGACCGTTCATCTGACGAAAATATTGCCCATCCGGCTACCGCGGAAAGCCTTGGCGCGGTAGACATATGCTCATGAGTATCATCCGAGGCTTGGGCCGGACCATGTTCGCCAGTTACTTCATCGTCAAGGGGACGAACTCCGCGATGAAGCCCGATTCTTTCGTGGAGGATGCCGAGCCGGTTGCTGACCGTCTCCTTCCTCTGGTGCAGCGCACACTGCCGGCATCTGTCGGCGCATACATCCCTGAGGACACCAAGACCTTGGTTCGCATCACCGGCGCTGCCCAGGCCTTTGGCGGTCTCGGAATGGCGACGGGTCTCGCCCGTCGTGTCGGTGCCGGCGTTGTTGCCACCACGATGGTTCCGCATGTGCTCGCTTCCATACCTGACAAGTCCTTGCCGAGGGACGAGCGTGCCGCGGCTCGTTCGGTCCTGCTGCGTAACGTCGCTCTGTTGGGTGGGGCCATGATGGCCTCCCGCGACACCGCCGGTCGTCCCAGCCTGGCCTGGCGCGCTGGTGACACCCAGCGTCGCGTCTCGTCTGCTGCCAGTGACCAGCGCAAGGCCATCAGCTCCTCCTTCGACGACCTGTCGAAGTCGGCCCGCAAGAAGCTCGAGAAGACCCAGAGGGAAGCCGCCAAGGCTCAGAAGAAGGCCGAGAAGAAGGCCAAGAAGGCTCAGAAGAAGATTGCTGACTGACCAGCATCACTGGACCGCCCCGCGAGTCGTCCATCGTCTCGCGGGGCGTGTCGTCGTCCCGGGATCCAAGTCCCAGACGAACCGCGCCCTTGTCCTCGCGGCACTCGGCGACGGGCCCAGCATCCTCGACGGTGTCCTCACCTCACGTGACTCTGACCTCATGACCGCCGGGCTGCAGTGCCTCGGTGCCGACATCCAGCCTGCCGGCCCGTCCTCAGTTCGGGTCGTTCCTGACCTGGCGCGTTCTGCCGGCCCGATTGACTGCGGCCTCGCCGGTACCGTCATGAGGTTTCTCCCGGTGGTAGCCGCACTCGTCATTGGCAAGACCCGATTCATCGGTGACGAGCAGGCGTCCCGGCGCCCGGTCGGACCCGTTCTCGACGGGTTGCGTCAGCTCGGTGTGACAGTTGATGCCGACCAACTGCCATTCGCCATGACGGCTCCTGCCCGTCTCGGTGGCCCCGAGGTGACGATCGATTCCTCGGCGTCTAGCCAGTTCATCTCGGCCTTGTTGTTGCCCGCCGCTCGCTTCCCGCGCGGTATTGATCTTCGTCATGACGGGGCGTCTGTGCCGTCAGCTCCCCACATTGCCATGACCTGCGAGATGTTGGCAGAGCGTGGCGTCACGGTGATCAGTGACGAGCCCTGCCGCTGGGTGGTGCGTCCCGGCCCGATTCACGCTCTCGACGATGTCATCGAGCCAGACCTCACCAATGCCGCCGCCTTCCTCGCCGCAGCCATGATTGCTGGCGGATCCGTGACAGTGCCGGCGTGGCCAGCTTCCAGCACTCAACCTGGAGCGCAGTTCATCCAGATCGCCGCCACGATGGGAGCTGCTGCGACTCGTTCCGAGGGATCCATGACACTGGAGGCTCCCGGATGGCATGCCCTCCAACCGATTGACGTCGACCTGCACGAGGCGAGCGAGCTCACCCCCGTGGTAGCCGCAGTCGCGTCCCTTGCCCAAGGCCCGTCCCGTATTCGTGGGGTCGCACACATTCGCGGCCACGAAACAGATCGCCTTACCGCCCTCGAGCATGAATTGTCCGGTATCGGCGTCACCGTCCGGCAGACCGAGGACGGTCTGCAGATCGATGGCCAGGGTGCCGACTCCCTCCATGGCGGGTTGTTCGGGTGCTACGCCGATCACCGGATGGCCCATGCCGGGGCCCTCCTGGGCCTGGCCGTCGAGGGGATCGAACTCGACGACATCACGTGCACGTCGAAGACCATGCCGCAGTTCCCACAGATGTGGGCTGAACTCGTCAAGGAGGGCTGAGTGTCGCCACGACGTCTGGCTTCCTCGGGAATCGACACCGGCGACTGGTCCTCCTACGACCGGCCGCGTCGCCGTACCAAGCCGCGAACCAAGCAACGCCCGGATCACTCATCGCTGCCCGTCGGGACCGTCATCACCATCGACAGGGGCCGCTACCGCTGCCGTCTCGATGACGACGTCGAGGTCATCGCCGCCAAGGCACGACAACTCGGTCGGAAGTCAGTCATCGTCGGGGACAAGGTGCGTCTTGACGGCGATGTCTCAGGTGCCGAGGGAACCCTGGCCAGAATCGTCCACACCGAGGACCGGGCCACCGTCCTGCGGCGCACGGCCGATGACACCGATCCGCATGAGCGTCCCATCGTTGCCAACGCCAATCAGGTGGTCATCGTCACCGCCCTCGCCGATCCCCCACCGCGTCCCGGGATGATCGACCGCATCCTGGTAGCTGCCCATGCCGCTGGTGTCTCCCCCATCCTCTGCCTGACCAAGGCCGATCTGGCGCCCGGAGATGACTTCGTCGAGCTGTACTCGGATGTGGGGATTCCGGTCGTGACCAGCCGCCCTGGTAGTGACCTGAAGGACCTTCACGAGTTGCTGGACGGCAGGATCAGCGTACTCGTCGGCCACTCCGGGGTCGGAAAATCAACACTCATCAATGCCGTGGTTCCCGGCGTCCATCGCGTCACCGGCCACGTCAATGACGTCACCGGGCGCGGTCGTCACACGTCCACGAGCGCGGAAGCCATCCCGCTGCCCCAAGGCGGCTGGATCATCGACACCCCAGGGGTGCGATCCTTCGGTCTGTCCCACGTTGAGCCCGACGGCATCCTCGCCGGTTTCAAGGAACTGGATGAGGTTGCCGTCAACTGCCCACGCGGATGCCGCCACAGTGCCGACAGTCCCGAGTGCGCCATCGACGACGCCCTCACTGCGGGAACGGTGCGGCAGTCCCGGGTGGACTCGCTGCGACGTCTGTTGAGTGCTACCGCCCCGCGTTGAGCAGGGCGGTAGCAACGTCGTTCACTCGCTGCCGTCCCCGTGGTCCTCGGCGTTCTCCTCGAGCACCTCGGTCACGGGACGTCCACTAGTCCGACGGATGAAGGTCGCGATACCGTCAGCCTCTTCGTCACGGCAACCGAGGTACGGCATGTGACCGGTGTCGAAGAAGGCCTCCTCGATGCGATCGAAGGCATCGTCGTCAAGCTTGAGATGGTTGATGGTGTCACGGGCCGCGAAGTAAGGGGTGGCCAGGTCGTAATGGGCGTACTCGACGCGCACGTGCAGACCCTTCTGAGCACGCATGACCCGTTCCAGCTTGTCGGTGACGTTGACCGGACGGCCCTGGAACTCCTTGTAGTTCCAGTTCCGGTACAGCGGCAGGCCCAGGTTGTACTGGGACTCCGTGGTCACCTCGAGTTCGCTGCGCAGGTAGTGCTGGAAGCCGTGGACGAAGGCGGCGCCGGTGTCGTCGCCGCTGGGGTCGGTGTCGGCGACTTCGTCGGTCCGCTTCGGCAATGCACCCTTGTAGCGACCGTCGATACGGCCGACGACCTTGCCCTCGCCACGCAGCAGCTCGGTGCAGAAGCGCATGTGCTCAATGCGCAGGTTGGCACGCTCGATGTAGCTGACATCCAGGCCGGTGAGCTGGGACAGGGTCGCCGTGACCTGAGCCCTCTCCGCAGGGTCGAGGCGATGGCCGGCAGCGAGAGCCTGACGGTAGGGGCCGTCGGCGAATTCCTCGGCCTCTGCGAGGACGTCTTCCAGGCCGCGATCAGAGTTGTGGCCGTGGTAGTGGGCGACGGCGGCATAGGTCGGCAGGAAGTCGACGCAGGCTCGGTCCCAGGTGAGGTCCTCGAAGTCCTGGTTACCGAAGTCGAGCACGGAGGAGACCAGGATGATGCCATTGAGGTACAGCGAGAAGGTGTCCTGCAGGCGCTCGGCAACACTCACGGCCCGAACAGTTCCGTAGGATTCTCCCAGCAGGTAGAGCGGGCTTCCCCACCTGCCATGACGGGTGACCCACAGTCGGATGAGTTCGCTGACGAGCTCGACATCCTTGCTCCAGCCGTGCCACTGATTTGGATCCTCGCCATCGACGACTCGGGAGTATCCGGTCGACATCGCATCAATGACAACGAGATCAGTCTCCCGAAGCAGCGTGTGCCCGTTGTCAATGAGGTGGAACGGCGGGGTGGCCGGCTCCTCGGGGGTCCCCGGATCAACCACACGTGGTCCGACAAGGCCCATGTGCAGCCACACCGAGGAGGATCCCGGGCCGCCGTTAAACACGAATGTCAAAGGCCTCGTGGTGGGATCGGTGTCGTCCAGGGTGTAGGCCGTGATGCCCATGAGAGCCTGCGGCATATGAGCGGTGAAGGCATTGTTGGCGATCTTCTCGCTGCCCAGAACGATGCGTCCGGTGGTTGCGGTGTAGCTGAGGTCACCGTCAACCGTGGAGATGGTGTGGTGAGTTGTCACCAGGTCATCAGTCGGAGCTGGCGCGTCAGCGGCCACGGTGGGGGTTTCGTCTGTCGTCATGACCTAAGCCTAGGGCCGTCGGTCGCAAGCCACCCGGGTTTTGGTGCCCTTGATGCCACACCCACACCAGTAAGGTAAGGGCATGGCCGACCACACCGATGACCTCCGCCTGGCACACATCCTCGCTGACGATGCCGACTCCTTGACGATGTCTCGATTCGGAGCCAGGGACCTGACGGTCTCGACCAAGCCCGATCGTTCCGAAGTGACCGATGCAGATCTGGCCGTTGAGGACTCGATTCGCCGCACCTTGTCACGGATGCGCTCCCGAGACGCGGTGCATGGCGAGGAACGGGCTGACACCGGCGAGGGCCCGCGTCGCTGGATCATCGATCCGATCGACGGCACCGCGAATTTCCTGCGCGGAGTTCCGGTATGGGCAACCCTCATTGCACTCAGTGTCGAGGACGAGATCGTCGCGTCCGTCGTGTCGGCTCCAGCCTTGAGACGTCGCTGGTGGGCTGCCAAGGGCTCCGGCGCGCGGACCGGCAAGTCGCTTGCCTCGGCAACGCCCATTCACGTATCCAATGTGCGCAACCTTGACGACGCCTTCCTGTCCTACTCCTCCCTCCATGGATGGGTGGAGGGAGGTCGCGGTCGCGGTTTTGGTGAACTCATGAGATCGGTGTGGCGTACCCGCGCCTTCGGTGATTTCTGGTCGTACATGATGGTTGCCGAGGGAACCGTTGACCTGGCGTGCGAACCGGAGCTGGGGCTGCACGACATGGCCGCCCTTGACGTCATCGTCACCGAAGCCGGCGGCACATTCACTGGTCTCGACGGCAAGGACGGTCCCTGGTCAGGAAATGCCATGGCGTCCAACGGATTCCTTCATGCCGAGGCCTTGGCCATGGTTCAGCCTGAGGATTGAGGCTGCGTCGTCAGCATCAGAACCCGTTGAGAATAGAAGCGGGCGGGTGATGATCACCCGCCCGCTCTTTGTGTCGTGGAGATCAGAGGATTCTGGCGCGAATCGTCCCCTCGAGATCGGTGACACTGGCCAACAACCCGCCGTCAGTTTCGGCAATGTCGAGGACACAGTAGCCGAGCTCCCCCTTGGTGGCCAGCGCCTGATACGTGACGTTGCCGCCCTGGTCAGCGACGAGTCGGTTGAGCGTGGCCATCACACCGGGAATATTGCGATGAAGGTGACCAATACGGGCGCCAGTACGCGGGGAAGGCGTGATCTCGGGAATATTGACGCTCATCCCGGTTGCGCCATTCTCGACGTAATCGATGAGCTTTCCGGCGACATAGCGACCGATGTCGACCTGGGCTTCCTGGGTCGAACCACCAATGTGCGGAGTGAGGATCACATTGTCCAACTCGCGCAACGGGGAGGTGAACAGCTCCTTGCCCGAGGCGGGTTCCTCGGGGTAGACATCGACTCCAGCACCCGCGATGTGGCCGGTACGCAGATTGTCGACCAGGGCGTCAATGTCGACGATCTTGCCGCGGGAAAGATTGAGGAACAACGAGCGCGGCCTCATCATGGCGAACTCCCGCGCTCCGATGAGGTTGTTGTTGCTCGGGCGTCCATCAACGTGCAAGGACACGGTATCGACGCTGCCCAGCAACTCCTCCATGGACTCACACTTGTGGGCGTTCCCCATGGGCAGTACGTCGGCAATGTCGTAGAAGAAGACCTGCATGCCCATGGATTCGGCCACCACGGACAGCTGCTGGCCGATATTTCCGTATCCGATGATGCCGAGACGACGACCGCGGATCTCGTGGGACCCAATGGCGGACTTGCGCCACACTCCGTTGTGCATCTGGGTATTGCGATCACCGAGACGACGGGCCAACGCAATGATCTCCGCCATCACCAGTTCAACAACCGAACGGGTGTTGGAATAAGGGGCGTTGAAGGCCGGAACACCAGCCTGGGCCATGGTGGCCAGATCCATCTGGTTCGTGCCAATGCAGAAGGCACCCACGGCGGATAGGTTGTCACCACACGCCTCGACGACTCGACGGCTGATGCGAGTCCGCGACCGGATGCCCAACAGATCAACTCCGTCGAGGGCACTGATGAGGTCGTCCTCGTCGAGGGCCTCGCTCACCCGCTCGACCTCGTAACCGGCATGTTTCAGGGTTCGAACGGCTTCATCGTGGATGTTTTCGAGCAGGAGCGCCTTCATGACGGTCAGTTTATGGAGGGAGCAGGGCCGAACTACCGAGTTCGTCTCAGTGGGTGGAATCGTCCACACGGATACGAGGAATCGCTGTCAACAATTCCTGGGTGACCTCGTGCTGCGGATCGCGGTAGACGTCAGAAAGTCGGCCTCGCTCGACGATGCGTCCAGCACTCATGACGGCCACGGTGTCGCACAGGTGACGCACCACGGCCAGGTCGTGAGAAACGAAGACCATCGTCAGTCCCCGTCGACGCACCAAGTCATTGAGCAAATTCAGCACCTGAGCACGCACCGACACGTCGAGAGCGGACACCGGTTCATCGGCCAGCAGGACGTCAGGTTCAGTGACCAAGGCCCTGGCAATGGCAATGCGCTGACGCTGGCCGCCAGAGAACTCGTGTGGAAATCGGCTGGCGGACTCGGGATCCAAACCGACGTCAACCATGACCTCTGCCAGCCGGTCCTTGCGTTCCTCACGGGTCATACGCCGGGCAACCGGGGACCGCAGTGGCTCGGTGATCGCCCGACCGATGTTCATACGCGGGTCCAGGGAGGACCGTGGGTCCTGGAACACCATCGCGGCCGACCGACGCAAATCGCGTACCGCGTCGATCTCGCTCAGGGATCGTCCCCGGAAGCGGACGGTGCCGGAATCCGGTCGACGCAAGGCCATCATGACTTTCAGCAGGGTTGACTTCCCCGACCCAGACTCCCCCACCAGGCCGAGCCGTTCCCCCTCGCCGACGTGCAGGGAGATTCCGTCCAGGGCGTCGATCCCGGCGCCACGCGGTCCCAGATGAAGATGCAGGTCCTCGACCTCGATCTGGGTGGTCATGAATCCTCCAACACAATCGTCGTCCCGGGCTCGACAAGGTCGAGTCGGGCGGCTCGCAGCAGCCGTCGGGTGTAGGGGTGATCAGGTTCGGACAGCACTGTGCGGGCTGGACCGGTTTCGACGATCTGGCCCGAGGTCATGACGATGAGGTCGTGGCAAATGTGGGACACCACCGCCAGGTCGTGGGTGATGAACAAACATGCCGCGCCCACTGAGCCGAGCACCTGGTCAATCGTTGTGAGAACCTGGGCCTGCACCGTCACGTCAAGGGCTGTCGTCGGTTCATCGCAAATGAGCAGGTCTGGGGAATTGACCAAGGCCATGGCGAGCAGAACTCTCTGACGCTGGCCACCAGAGAGTTGGTGCGGGTAGGAGTTCGCCACTCGGGTCGGATCCTCGATACCAACCTGTTCCAGCATCTCCAGGACGCGGTCATGAGTCCGGCCTCGCGCGACGGAATGGTGCAGCAGGGCAACCTCGCCAACCTGTCTCCCGACCTTCATCGTCGGGTCCAGTGCTGTCATGGGTTCCTGGAAAACCATGCCGATGCCACTGCCCCGCAACGCGGACACGGCCCGATCGCTGGCCCCGATGAGCTCCTCGCCACGCCAGCGGATGGAACCCGACACGTGGGCGTTGCCAGGAAGCAGACCCATGATCGCCAGGGCGGTGACAGATTTCCCCGATCCGGACTCACCGATAAGGCCGAGACGCTCACCGGGGTCCAGGGACCAACTGACGTGGTCCACAGCGACCCGACGATGCCGTCCGAAATCGACAACGAGATCGTTGACCTCCAGAAGTGCCATCAGCGGACCTCCCGCAATCTCGGATCAAGGAAATCACGCAACCCGTCTCCCAGGAGCGTGAATCCCATGACGGCTGCGGCAACCGCCAGGGCAGGCGCCACGGCCAGCCAGGGGCTGTCGAAAAGGTACACCTGGGAATCACGCAGCATTCGTCCCCAGGTGGCGACGGTTGCCGGAGTGGCCAGACCGAGATAACTCAGCGCGGCCTCCGCGAGGATCGCCGTGCCATAGGACACTGAGGCCTGCACGCCGATCAGCGGAGCAATGTTGGACAGCACGTGGTTGTAGGCGATGGAATGCCATGACATCCCTGAGCTGCGCGCCGCGACGATGTAGTCCTGGGAAAGGATCTGTCGGCTGGCGGTTCGCGTGATACGGGCGAACACGGGGACCGTCGAGACACCGATGGCCACCATGCCGGTCAGAGTTGATCCCCCCACTGCGGCGGCCAGGATGATCGCCAGCAACAGGGCTGGGAACGCGTACAGCAGATCGGCAGCTCGTCCCACGATCGTGGACCAGGGGCGAGGAAGCATGGCGGATGTCACCCCCCACGGCACGCCGATTCCGGCGGCGATGAGTACCGACACCACTCCGACGAGCAGACAGGTACGAGCACCCACGAGCATCCGGGATGCAATGTCGGAGCCGAATCCGTCAGTCCCAAGCCAATGCTGGCTGCTTGGTCCCAGAAGACGATCTGCCGGGACGACGAGATTGGGATCGTATGGCGTCCACACCGCAGAGGTGATTCCAGCCACGACGACCACGCCCACCAGAACACACCCAATGACCAGACCTGCCCTCCTCATGAGTGGTCCCCCTGTCTGGAGGTGGCACTGGTACGCAGCCGAGGATCGAGGGCCACGATGAGGAGATCCGTGAGGTAGGAGATCACCAACACGATGGCCACGATGACCATGACGACGTCACTGACGACGAGAAGATCACGGGTACTGACAGCGTCGAGGAGATAGGACCCCAGACCGGGAATGACGAAGACCTCTTCGACGACGATGGCTCCCACCAGCATTGCGCTGGCCTGCAGACCAAGAACCGTGGCCAAGCTGATCGAGGCGTTGCGCAATCCGTGACGATGCAGTGCGGGCCACAGCCGCCAGCCGACGGCGCGTGCCGTGCGCAGGTGATCGTCAGCGAGAACGTCGATGAAGGCGCTGCGTACGTAACGTGTCATCACTGCGGCCTGCACGATGGACAGGGACAACACCGGAAGAACCAGGTGCGCCACCCATCCTCCGACATCCTCATGCAGCGGTACGTATCCTCCGGCAGGCAGCCATCCGAGGGTCACCGAGAACAGCAGGATGAGGAGGATTCCGGCGAGGAAGGCAGGAATGCTCATGAGGACCTGTGACAGTGCGGAAGCCGCAAATCCTCGACCCTCACGACGATGGACGGCCGCGTAGGCTCCCACCGGCAAGCAGACCACCAGGGCCAGCAGCAACGACAGCCCGACGAGCCAACCCGTCACTGCCAGTCGCGACACAATCTGCGGACCGATCGGTTCAGCGGAAACGATGGAGATGCCCAGGTCGCCCCTGACCAGGGAACTGATCCAATCCCAGTACCGCTGGGGCCACGGGAGGTCCAAGCCCAGTCGGGTACGCACGGCTGCTGCAGCTTTCGGGTCCGCGTTGGCGCCCAGAATGACCTGGGCGACGTCACCGGGAAGCAAGCTGAGCAGGGCGAAGATGATCAAGGATGCGACCAGTAGCCACACCAGCAACTCCCCCAATGGGAGGAGCACGCGTTTGAGGACGGTCACCTCGTCCTCCTGACCTTGGTGAGGTCGAAGCTCATCGAGGTGGAATTGCGCTGTAGCCCGCTGATGCCAGCCTTGCTGATGGTGATCTTTGGCATCAGGAAGAGGAATCCTCCGGCGGCGTCAGTCGCCAAGATCCGACTGGCCTGCATCATGGTCTCGTTGGTGCGGTCGGCTGGTCCCGTCTGGGCGGATTCGATGAGCCGGTTGAATTCCTTGTTGCGGTAGCGCCAGTAGTAGTCGGGGTTGGCCCAGTTGACGATGTCGCGTGCCTCCACGTGGGCGACGATCGTCAGGTCGTAATCAGCATGGGTGTAGACGACATCGAGCCAGCGGGCCGGGAATTCCAGCTCGTCGCTTTCGACGGTGATCCCGATCTGGGCCAGGTCGGAGGCAACCACCCGAGAGGCTGCCGTCGCGTAGGGCAGGGCCGCGGCCCGCAGTCTGAGGGTCAGTCCGTTGGGGTACCCGGCCTCAGCAAGTAGCTTGCGCGCCCGTGCCGGGTCATAGGGCCAGGTGTGGGACAGGTCGGTGAACCACGGGTCTGTGGGTGGAACCATCGAGCCAATGAGTGTTCCCTGGCCATTCCACACGACGTCCAGCAATCCGTTGCGGTCGATCGCCATGAGGATGGCCTGCCGAACCCGTCGGTCTGACAGCGGCTTGGAGGTGTTGTTCATACCCAGCACGACCTCGCCGTTGGTGGTTCCTCGCAGGACCCGGTAGGCCGGGTTGCTCGTGAAGCGGGAGAGGGCCTGGGGAGTCGTCAGATCAGAGACGACGTCAAGGTCTCCCGACAGCAGGGCGGCTGTCTGCGAGGTCGGGTCCGAGTAGTACGAGAAGCGAACGGTGGGACGGCCCCCCTCGTGCCACGGATGAGGGGACGGCGACAAGGTCACCGAGTGACCCGGCGTGAACTCGGTGACGACGTAGGGGCCAGATCCTTGCGGCCGAGTGGCCAGATCCTTGGTGGCGGGATCAATGACGACACCCGATGTGCTGGCCAGGTTGAACAACAGGAAGTTGTCGCGATGGGACAGGTCAAGAATGACGGTGGCGTCGTCAGGGGTACGGATGGCCTTGACTGCCGACAGGTTCGCCTGGTTGACGGGGCTGGCGGATTCGGCTCTCATCCGCTCCAGAGATGCCTTCACCGCCGCTGAGTTCACCGCGGCCCCGGATGCGAAGCGCGCCGAGGGATCGAGGTGGAAGGCGAGGTGAAGTCCGTCCTCGGACAGCTGCCACGACTTCGCCAGCAGACCGACGAGCTTGCCCGAGTCGTCGACGCGGATGAGGGTCTCGTACACGTTGTAGAGGAGAACCTGCGGGATCGCTGCGGCAGCATTTGACACCAAGTCCAGTGTCGGCGGAGCAGCCGTCGCCCCAATGGTGAGAACTCCCTCTTCTGTGGACTGGCAGCCGGTAATTCCGGTGGTCGACAGAGCCACTGCCACGGCAAGTCCCGCAGCCTTCAACTGGCCTCGCATCGTCTGGTCATGCTCCCTTCGGGCGTGGTGCCCTGCGAATGAGCATAACCACCCCCGACCTCACGCAGTCTGCGGGGGTCAGTACTGCAGTCAGATGTGCACGGTTTCCGAAGGCGACCGAACGGACGTCGCAGATAGGGGGTGATGCGCCGATCGTTCGGGCACATCCCACCCCGATTTGTATTGCACCAGTGTGATCTGTATAGTCGAGCAGGTCGACGCGGGGTGGAGCAGTTCGGTAGCTCGCCGGGCTCATAACCCGGAGGTCACAGGTTCAAATCCTGTCCCCGCTACGAGAGAGGCCAGCTCGTCTCCCCCTTGGGAGGCGGGCTGGTTTTCTTTGCGCTTGGGGATGAGGTCCTCGACATGGACGTCGAGGAGTTCAGCGGTCGCAATGAGATCCGTCACCGACCATCCGAGCTCTCCACGAATTCTCTTGCCCGCGGTAGCCGGAGAGACATGCAGTGCTCTAGCAAGGTCACGAAACTTCAACCGCTTCTTAAACAGCAACATCTGTACGGTCATGCCGACAGCTTCATCAGCAGAGTAGGTGTCAATGAGGCCAGCTTCACGGGCTTGCTCATAAATCTTAGCCATGAACAAGATGGTGCATAGATGCATATATGGTGTCAATGTTTCCATTATTGCCACTTTCATATCTATGTAGCACGCTATGTGTATGACCTCCTCCCATCTCGATGTCGAAGCTGTCGCTGACAGTCTTCTGTCCCCCCAGACTGTCGCCGCGGTGCTGCCGGAAACGAGTACGGCCACGGTCACTCGGTGGTGTCGCGATGGTCGGTTTCCTGGCGCTCGGAAGTTGCCGTCGGGTCGGTGGATTATTCCGACCGCGTGGGTCTCGACCTTGTGACGCCTCCTGAGTCTGTCGAATCTGGCCCGTCGTTGCCTGATGGTCAGGCGTCTTTGTTTGGCACGGTTTCGTGAGCGGTGGTGGGCGATGTCGATTTGGGCGGTCAACTGGGCGTTGCAGAAGTGTGTGGCGAATCCGACGCACAAGTTGGTGTTGGTGGCGTTGGCGAATTACGCCGATGACAATGATTGGGCGTGGCCGCGTGTGGATACGTTGGCGGAGTTGACGTCGTCGTCGCGGCGGACGGTGTTTCGGGCGTTGGATGGCCTGGCTCAGACGGGTCTGATTGAGCGGCTGGAGGGTTTTGAGCCGGAGTGGAATGGCTCGACTCGGCGGGTGCAGTCGGTGTGGCGGTTGATGATTCCTGACAGTGTGTCACGCCGGTCGTCGGGGGCGTCGAGGCCGTCTGTTGTGCGCCGGCGAGTGGCGGCGTCGCGTGATCGTGAAACCCGTAGTGGGGTCCAGTGTGACACTGGTGACACAGTGGAGCCGACTAGGGGAGACGCTCTTGAATCGCCCCACTGAGTCCCCGGACTCACCGGGGCGATTCATGCCTCAGAGCAGCAGTTGTTTGCGCCGGTGTTTGAGACGCTGGTGAACGCGGTGTATCGGGAGGTGGAGGAGGCGTATGCGGCCAATGGGTCTCACCCTCTCGATCCTCTTTTGTTGTTGGCGTTGGATGAGGCGGGCAATGTCGCCCCGATCAAGCGGCTGCCTGAGATAGCCTCGGCTGGTGGCGGGCAGGGGGTGTCTGCTGGAGTCGGTGTGGCAGGATGAGGGCCAGATTGTGGCCCGGTATGGCCGGGAGCAGGCTGCGGTGGTCATGTCGAATCATTGGGGCCGGGTGTATATGCCTGGTATTTCTGATGAGAAGTCGTTGCGGGCGTTGTCGGAGTTGATTGGCCGCGATGAGATGCAGGCGGTGTCGTGGTCGACTGATACGTGGGGTCGTACGACGACGTCACGGTCGTTCCACGAGGTTGACGTGGCCCCGGTGGCTGATCTGAAGACGATGCGTGCTGATGAGACGATCGTGGTGATGGGCCGTCATAAGCCGGCCCGGTTGCGTCAGCCTGGGTGGTGGGAACTCGACGAGTTGCGTCGGTTGGTTCCTGCCGATGTGGCGGCCGCGTTCGATGCTGATTACGGAAGAAGGACCCGACATGACGATCACTCCCCCGCCAATCCATTCTTATGAGACGCCGACGTATAGCGAGTTAGCCAACGATTTCAGGTCGTGGGTTGATTGGTTGTGGCGCACCTGGTACGTGGCGGCCGCTGATCCGGATTTGGAGTGGGAATCTATTCCGGGCGTGGTGGTCGAGCTGGATGTGTTGTGGCGGTCGTGGGCACATGCCTGGAGCGGGGCCGGTTCCTTGTACGAGCGGCGTGAGTGGCTGGATTATTTACCGCGCGCGGTTGATCATATGGCTCGGCTGGTGGCGGGCTGGAATGAGTCGGCGGGTATGGAGTCCTCCCGTGCGGCTTATTCTCTAGCCACATCCGGGGCGGGGTCGTTAGGGCTGGTGCCTGGGGGCCCTGCGCTGGGCTAATACCAAGCCATCCCGCGCTGCTGGTGCGTTGCTGCGGTGGCGAGGTCGTTCACGGTGTCTCGCCAGACGTTGTATCGGGCTTTGGAGGCTCTTCACAATCGAGGGGGTAGGTGGGGTCTGAATCCCTCAGCTTCGAGTAGTAAGCGGACGGTGTCGTGGGTGGGGTTGCGCAAGTCGAAAGCGCTGCCTCAAAGGTGTTCGAGTCGGCAGTTGATGTTGTGGTGGGGCCGAGAGGGGGCTTGCCAGCGTATGCTTGGTGGAGGTTCATGTGCGGATACCGGTTGGTGAACCTCATTGCCGTACCTGGCCGTGAACATGGACAGCCACGTACCGGGAAGACACGAGATGACGGCAGCCAATGACGCCCCGCAAGTATGCGAGGAGGGGCCTGGGCAAAACAATGACCTCGGGGGTATACCGATATTTCGCGGCATTGACCTTCCCGAGGCCTATCGTCACCCACCCTACCACGCTCCCACGGTGAGTCGTGAGACGTTGCAGGAGTGGTTCTCACCCGCCAGGCTCAGCCGCTACCGGATCGAACCAGTCGATGCGTGGTACGTGTGGAACACCCGCATCTCGAAAGCGTTCTTGGAAGACATCAGCCATGTCGAGGTACTCCTGAGAAACTTCATTGACGTGCGCCTGAGCGCCGATACTGGCATACGGCGTTGGTGGGAATCCCCGAGCTATCGGCTCGGTGGTTTCCCGCGTAACGTCGCCAGGGCCGAGGCGCGACTGCGGCGCGCGGGGCTCGATGCGACCCCTGATCAGATCGTGGCGAGTCTGTCACTGGACAACTGGCGCTTTCTGCTCACCCCGCGCCTGGAAGCAACCGTATGGAAAGCTCTCACTGACTTACGTAACGGAGGCATGCCTCACTACCCGGGGCGTAGCCGACGCGACTTCGAGGAAAACGTCGAGCTCATCCGCCACGTCCGTAACCGCGCCTCCCATCAAGAGCCCCTCATCAGCGCTCACCCTGACCGACAAGCTGAGATTCGTAGGCTTGCCCACTACGTAACAGCGATCGACACCGTCGCCCGCAGCATCAACCCCGACGCGGCCGAATGGATCGCCACCCACTCACGCGTTCTCGATGCCATCGCCCAGCGCCCCACACCGCAAGACCATTAACCCGCATTCGTCGTAGACCGACGCCTCTTTCAACACCATGCGTAAACTGGCTCTTGAATCGCCCCGGTGAGTCCGGGGATTCAGTGGTGTGACAGTTCCAGCTCCTGATGGGGCTGGGTGTGGTCAGCGTAGTAGGCCTGTTCCAGCTCGGCGGGCGGGATGTCGCCGCAGTACTTATACAGGCGTCGGTGGTTGAACCAGTCGACCCCTTCCGCGGTGGCGAACTCGACCTCATCAACGCCCTTCCACGGCGCTCAGGGCTTGATCAGCTCAGTCTTGAACAACCCGTTGATCGTCTCCGCCACAGCGTTGTCATAGCTCGACCCGACCGATCCGACCGAGGCAGCAATCTCGGCTTCCGAAAGACGCTGTGACAAGACAATTGAGGTGTACTGGCTGCCCCGGTCCCAGTGATGCACCAGCCCAGTCAAGTCATGGCCTTCGCGTTACCGAGTCCAGATCGCCTGCTCCAACGCGTCCAGCACCAGCTGGGTAGTCATCGTGGTACCCGAACGCCAGCCCACAATTGTGCGGGCATAGGCATCGGTGACCAATGCGACGTAGACCCAGTCCGACCACGTCGACACATACGTGATGTCGGCCACCCACAACCGGTCCGGCGCCAACGGCACGAACCGGCGACTGACCAGGTCATCCGGCCGCTCAGCAGCAGGACCAGCGATCATGGTCCGCTTCACCTTCCCACGACGTGCCCCTTCCAGCCCCGCACCGCGCATGAGTCGTTCGACGCTGCAGCGAGCCACCGGGATACCTTCCCAGTTGAGCTGCAGCCAGACCTTACCGGCCCCGTAAACACCGAAATGAGCCTCGTGGACCCGACGGATCTCGACCAGCAGGGCCTCATCACGCTGCTCACGCTTGGAGAACAGCTTGTCGCGCCACTGGTAGTAGGTCGATGGGGCGATCTACACGCCATGCTCGCGCAGCACCTGGCAGATCGGCTCGACACCCCACCACAACCCATCCCCCTCACGCCGCTCGGCATGCTCACCGATGAAGTCGACGATCACTGCCCTGGCCGGTCAAGCTCGGCCGCGAAGAAAGCCCAGGCCTCTTTCAGGATCGCATTCGCCCTTCTCAACTCAGCACTCTCTCACTTCAAGCATTTGATCTGGGCCGACCCCTCGTGAGGCCAAGACGTTGACCTTGGTCTACCTCGTCCTGACAGACCCAGCGCCGCAGGGTTTCCGCGGACGAGACCCCGACCAGTTCAGCGACCTTGACCATCGCCGGCCAATCCCCCGCATAGTCCGGGCGGGTCTGGTGATACATCCACACCACCCTGGTCCTCAACTCAGCCAGGTAGCGCTTGATCGTGTTGCCTAGCATAACTCCAACCTTCCCAAAGTTCGGAGTCTCCCGACATCCCAGGGCGATTCAAGTATTCATGAACTGGTGCCAAATGTAACGAGAGCCGTCCGGGAAACCGAACGACGACATGACAGCCCACACACCACCACCGGCCACGGCGAAGCCAAGCATGATGACCCCGACGACACCGAGAACCCTCGCACGCGCTCCAAGGTCGAATTTTCGAGAGCACGACGGACCTCCATGGGTCTGCGGGGGTGACGGTGAGATTTGACGGGCGCAAAGTCACCTCATACAGCTGGCATGAGATAAGTAGCGCCTTGGCAGCTGCCGTGACAGCCTGTGGGTTCTCCCGTGCTCGACTTTCACCGGCAGTTAGGAAGAATCGTGAACGCCCATGATCAAAACCCGGACAAGTCGTCGAACCGTCGTCAAGGGGGCGGCCTGGGCCGTTCCAGCCGTCTCCCTGGCGTCGGCCATCCCTGCGTACGCCATCAGCAATGCGACATGCTCCTCGTACACGTGGACGTCCCTCAGAGGCTACGCGAATCCGACGGGTAGTTACTCCCAGGCATCCTCGGACGGCTCGGGCTCTGCGGTCACCGTTGCTGCTAGCAAACATGGGAACTGGAACTACACCCGCGAAACCACGTACTCCCCCCTCGACCTGACGTCTTCCGGCGGTTCGCTGATCCTCTCGGGCTATGTCACGACTGGCGTCACCCCGACGTTGAATGATTACGGTGAGACCGTCCTCGCTTTTCCCACGACGGCGGGCGGACCGATCAGCTTTCAGATCTGCGGTCTCGACTCCTACACGCGCTCGAGGAACTCGACGCACGCCCAGTACTTCACCGACATGGTCCAGGTGAGCCAGTCGGGCAACATCATCACGCCCTCCGCGCTGAGCAACGCCACCGTCGACAAGACGACCTCCTGGACCGTGGCGACAGGTACGACCAGCGGCTGCGCCACGTACACCGTCGCCGATCCCGCAGTCGGACCCGTCACCATCAAGCTCGGGAATGCGTACGGTTCAAAGATCCCGGTCTCGGACCGCTATGGAAACACCCATCCCGACCAGGCCGTCACGCTCAGCGAAATCACCTGTGGCAAGGCCACATCTCCCGCGCAACATGTGTCCCGTTGACGTGGTCCCAGACCGGGTTTACACCGCTGGATGAAAACCCAACGCCTACGGACCGGGTACGGCCCAGACCTACGGCAACGTATCGGTGTGGGCCGACGCGACCTTCACCTCCGGTGGGTCCTACCCCTATTTCCTCAACGGTGCCACCGACTCGCAGGAACGGCTCACCATGAGTCCGGCGCCCGTAAGGATCTATCTGTCAGGTTGGCAGCAGGTCGGCTCCGCCGGTACGACGAGTAAGTACATGTCCCTCAACCTCACCGGTCTGACGGGCCCGATCTCCTTCACCATCAGCGACCTGGATGCCCGCACCTCGAATGCCACCACATCGGGGGCCACCTATTACACCGACACGATCCAAGTGACCAACAATAACGCGGTCATCGCCCCGACCTCCTCGTCGAACCTCAACACGACAGCCCACTCCGGCTGGGTGACGGCCACGACCATGGGGGTCGGAAGCGTCACCTACACCATCGCCAATCCCGGCACCGTCACCATCAAGTTGGCGAATACCTACTCGGGCACGATTCAGTCAACCGCCCACCCCAGCCAGGTCGTCATCCTGAGCGACATCTCCTGTGTGACGACCTAGAGCACCGCTATCTGCACCCCGGACAGCGACGGTATCGTTGCGTCCCCCAAGGTCACGGGACGGTCGCCAGAACACCGCGCAAGCATTTCTCTTCCGGCGCCGGTGACATTTACGGTCTACCCCAGGCGAGGATCACCGCGGTCTCTTTGGGACTCCGAGTCCAGGACTACGACCCGAAAACGGGCAGAAGCACCCCCGGCACCGAACGACTCGATCGTCACCAACAACGGTTCCTTCAGCGAAACCGACATCGGGTCGGTGCTCACATCTATCAGGCTTGCCTACGGTAACAGCACCTGCCCCCAACTATTCGAGCAGCTGCTTCCTGCCACGGCAACAAGGATTTGTTGTGCAATGGTTGCAAGGGCTTCCCGACCTCCGACAGCAAGGACATCCCGCTCCTCAACATCCCACAGAAGGAACGCTCCGGGAGCACCACCGAGCCCGTCATGCAGTACCACTTCAGCGTCAACGTACCTCGGGAGGCGCGTCCCGTGCTGTGGCGTACACCCACCTGTAGTGACTAACCTGCGGGCTCGTCCCGGACCCGGAACGCAGGTGGCCCGCGTGTGGCGAGGGCCACGAGAGACGATGTCGCTGCGGGGTCAACCGCCCTCGTGTATTCTTTCCTACGACGTGTGTACCTCCAGCCGCTTCACCATCTCGAGCCAGTCGTCCCACAGGAGGTCAACCCGCATGTCGCAGCACGACGTCAACCGCCGGACCATCACCAAGGGTTTGGCATGGGCCGTTCCCGCTGTGAGCGCCGCAGCAGCCCTTCCCGCCTACGCCGTCTCGTGCCCGGGCACTGCCGCGGCCGAGATCGATTCATGGTTCGCCGCCTACCAGTCGAGCCTGCCTGACCTCACCGGCGTCAACATGGCGATCTCGTTCAACCAGTCCGGCGGACTCAATGGTGCCGGCTTGAGCAATGTCGGCATCAGCCTCAAGAACATCGGCACCAAGTCGTTCGACTCCTCCTTCCCCCTGGGGTTCGACGTCGGTATCCAGAACGTCGCCACGTCGAAGGTGGTCAATGACAGCCTGACCGCCGTGGCCGGACCGGCGAACACCAATCCCATCCTCAAGCCGTGGGCCCCTCAAGGCGACAATGGGTCTCCCTCCCTCAGCGACGCCCAGGCCGTCGGCAACACGACGCGCAAACGGTCATTCTCAATGACGTCCTCGAACCTCACCTTCTATAACCCGTCGACGAACGCACGCATCGGGACCTCCTCCGACCAGTCCAACGCCACCCCCTTCCCTGACACCCCGAGCGCCTACGGCTGGCGAGTGGCCCTGCGCAACACCACGTGGAATCCCGGTGACAGGAAGAAGGTCCTCGCCATCGTCCCGGGCGACGGCGCCTGGAATGGTGGCCGCATCTACGCCGCGTGGGGCATCCGGCTGCGAGGGTTCGCGCCCCTGCCGTGGACCACCCTCGTGACGAATGCGACGGCGGCCCACCCCGGCATGACGGAGAACACCGTCACCAACTGCTACCTCAAGCTGTACGACCAGCGCGTGGAGAGGTGGATCGCGGGCCGGGAGGGCCTGCGCAACATGAAGATCTCGATTGACGGATGGAACGCCACCATGGGCAGCGTGATGGGATGGGAGAATTCCGGTGCCCCCAACACGTGGTACTGGTCCACCGATGTCGGTAACTTCATGGCCGCTGGAACCGAGTACGACACGAGCCGCGTCACCGGCGTCGGTACGTGGAGTACCTCGGTGGTCAAGACCTCCTCCGTCGGCCAGTCGATCACCGAGATCCGCCATCGCGACGGCATCTTCTGATACCGACACCCAGTCACACGTGAGCCCCGTCGCCACCGCGATCACGTCCGATCCGTGGTAGCGACGGGGTTTTCGCTCGGCTGCCGAAACCTGTTCGCAGGCCGAGCCGTCAAACCACTCCTTGGCCTTGTACCCGGTCATG
Organism: Cutibacterium sp. LaCa_255; assembly: GCF_057458005.1. Classification (NCBI taxonomy): domain Bacteria; kingdom Bacillati; phylum Actinomycetota; class Actinomycetes; order Propionibacteriales; family Propionibacteriaceae; genus Cutibacterium; species Cutibacterium sp. LaCa_255. Next base: position 1,523,762 of record NZ_CP190956.1, read on the forward strand.
CGTAGTCTGATAGAGTGATCTCTCGTGGCACAGTTCGATGACTCCCCCACCTGCATCAACGACGCAGCCGACGAGATCAATTCCCCGTCGACCAGGCGGATCATCGCTCTCGTGACAATCCTCAATGCCATCGGATTGGTCATTGACGTCACGGTGGCATCCATCATCGGATCGGCATCTCTCTTCGCCGACGCGGCCGACTTCCTCGAGGACGTCCTCATCAACGGGCTCGTCCTGGTGGCCCTCGGGTGGTCGGTGCAGTCACGACGGAAAGCCAGCATTTGGTTGGCCGGTCTCATCCTCATTCCGGCAGCTGCAGCATTGGGAACTGCCGTCTGGAAGATCACCTCGGGAGTCCCGCCTGAGCCCGTGCCGTTGTCAGTGACGGCCATCATCGCCCTACTCATCAACCTGTCGTGTGCCATCGCCCTCATGACATTGCGTCGCCAGAGATCGAGCCTGGTTCGAGGTGCGTGGCTGGCAGCACGCAATGACGTACTCGGCAACGTGCTCATCCTCGTCGCTGGTCTCATCACGACGGTGTGGTTCACGGTCTGGCCCGACGTCATCGTCGGACTCGTGATGGCCGCCATCAATGCCACGGCTGCCAAGGAAGTGTGGGAGCAGGCTCGCCGCGAGGTACCTGAACTCGAGATTGGCGAGGGCTGAGCCGCATTGAGACATCTCGCCAGTCCCGGTCGTCGGTCGCCTTCCGACACGGAGCTGCCAGACGCGACGGCACTCACTGGCAGAGCGGCTGATCCCAGTCCTCGCCTCGCAATGGGACGATGATGACCGGGCGCAGCTGACGGCGTCCCAGCTGGACTGCCACCGATCCGTCCAGCCACTCCTGCAAACCGGCACGGAAACCGGGACGCCGAGTTCCCAGCACGAAGCAACCAGCGCCAATGTCATGGGCGAGGTGGGCAAGCTGTTGATCCGGCAGACCAGACAGATAGACGAGCTCCCACTCCGTCTCTGGGTAGTTCGCCATGAAAGTGTCCAAGGAACCTTGGATCGACGATCGGGCGGTCGCATTCGAGATGCGTTCGGCGGTCGGGTCGAGTGGGTGGCTTTGGTCGGGATCAGACGGGTTCGGCACGCGATCGGTCGCGACATGGGCGAAGACGATCTTGCTACCCATGGCCCTGGCATGCTCGACGCCAGTCGCGAGTACTGCCCGTGGGATGTCCGGCATGATCGCGATGATGACCGGACGGCCCCTCATCGTGCCTCGGGGCGAACGTTCGTATGTCACGGATGCATGGCGGTTGGTCTCGAACTCGTCTTTGGCCATCTCGGGTTGCTGCTCCGTCATGATCGTCTCCTAGATGTCGCGGCACGCTACCGACACGATGCACATTACCGACCACGAGACGATCTCGTGACCGGTCGTCACTCCAGGGTGCCGAGAACCGCAGACTCCAGGGCCGGGACGAGGTTGACCGATCCGAGCAAATCCTCCGGATGGTCGACGAGACGGGCCACGCCGTAATGGCTTCCATCACGCAGCGCACCGGCCACGACACGTACTTCCTGACGACGGGGATGAGCCGCGACGAAACCCGCAGCCTTGTCCGGATCGTCCGGAATCTCGTTGGCGCACTCGTCGGGCAGGAAGATCCGTTCGACGCAGATGGCCGCCCCGTCAACGGCCTCTCCCCAGGCTGTCGTGGCGAGGGCCTGGGCCAGATCCTCTCCCGGTCGGAAGTCGTCCTGCTCGATACTGGAAAGACTGTCTAGTCCACCCACGGCGAGCTGACCGGCAAGGGCAGGCTCAGCCTTCATGAGGTCGACGGTGCGCACCAAGGCGAACAGGCGTGGCGGGCCGCCCCAGCTCGATGTCCCGACGAACCTCTCGATCTCAGCCAGACATGCCACCAGGGCATCATTGACCGACGGTGTCTCGAGCCCTGCGTTTTCGGCGTCCTGACTCATCTTGTCGTCCTCATCATTCAGCAATGTGGTATTCCCGTTCCGCCAGCGCGGATCTTCTGGATGGCCGCGATGGCGTCCTTGAGGCTAGAGACCTTGACCAGGCGCATCGAGGTCTGAACCCCACTGATGTCTCGGCAATTACCTGCTGGCACGAGGAAGATCTTGGCGCCATCCCGCTCGGCACCGGATATCTTCTCCTGGACACCGCCGATGGCAACGACTTTGCCATCAGGGGAAATACTTCCGGTACCGGCAATCCGCAGCAAACCAATGAGGTCATTCGGGGCGACCATTTGATAGATCGACAGGGCCATGGCAAGTCCGGCTGAAGGACCGACGATGTCCGCCGGGATTCCATAGGTGATCGTCGGGGCGTATCGGTATCCAGTGTCGACAGTGATGCCGACGGCAGGAGCTCTGCGGTCACTGACTGATGAGACCGTCGTCACGGCAATCGTTTTGCGAGTGGAGTTCCGCAACACCACGAACACCACGGTGTCGCCCACGGCATGCTTGCGAACCGCCTTGCCGACGTCGAGAAGGGAGGCCACCGGCTTCCCATCGACCTTCTCGATGAGGTCACCCGGCTCGAGTTTTCCGTGAGCCGGACCAGCCGCACTGACGGCGTTGACCATCGGCATCTCAGTGACAGGCTGGCCTGCAGCGCGCAGTGCAGCCACGGCAGCGTCACGCTGGGAGGTGTCCATCATGTACGATTCCTCAGCATTGACCTGCTGAGGAGAGCGGCCTGGCGGATAGATGGCTTCCCGCTGCAAGACGTCATGGTCCCGACGAATGCGGTCCACCAAGGCCTCTGCGAGGCTGAGACGCGAATCCGCGCGGGTGATAGACACCGTTGTCATCCTCATTTCGCCCTCGCTGTGGCGAGCCGTCAAGCCGTCAATCTGGATCATCGGCTTGCCCTGCTCGTTCGTTGAGAGCAGATCCACGGTCTGTCCTGGCGACCTGGCCACGAACGGGATGGGCACGAGGATCAGGGCCAGCACGCACAGCAGCACGACAAGAGCCGACGAGATTGCCGTCCAACGGGTGGGGAAACGCACCCCTTGTCGGGCCTCGACATCGACCGCGGTGGTCGTCGCTGCGGGCGTGCCGGAGTCATGCGCCTGTGAATTGGGCGTGATCGACTCGGACATGGTGGCCATGCTAGCCGGAACGGACAATTACTTTTCCACGACGGCGACGGCTCTAGACTTGGCGAGGACACCATGCCAAGCGAACGGAGACGGGAATGAATGACGGACCCCAGAATCCTGGGCAGCCCGACCCCGAGGAGATGGCCGAGCAGTTGCGCCGCATGATGCAGCAACTGGGCCTGCCCGCCAATGGGGACCTCACCTCTTTCATGACCCAGTTGTCGCAGATGTTCGGCTCAGGCGGACCGGTCGGTTTCGGAATGCCCGGAGCCAATCCGAGTGAGGGACCGGTCGACTGGTCTCACATCAAGGACATGGCCCGCCACATCACGGCGTCCCACGGCCCTGACCCGACGCCAGGACAGCAGGAGCGCAGTGCTCTGCTCGACGCATCGCGTCTTGCAGAGAGCTGGCTCGACCGAGAATGCGAGTTCGCCCAGGTCAACACACAACCTGCCTGTTGGAGCCGTGCAGAGTGGATCGAGCACACCTTTTCCTCATGGCAGTCTGTCGTCGAGCCGGTGCTGGTCTCCCTGACCGAGGCGATGACCGGATTGATGTCACCTGGCGGTCCCAATGACCCGATGGCTGCCCTCACCCAGATGATGGGACCGGCGCTTCGCCGGATGTCAGCCATGCTGTATGGAGCTCAGCTGGCCCAGGGCCTCGGCGAACTGTCGACCTCGACGGTGACGGGAACCGAAATTGGTCTCCAGGTCTTGTCGGTACCTCAGGTCGTCCTTCTCCCAACCAACATCGCCGCGGCATGGAAGGATCTCGACCTCGATCCACGAGATGTCGAGCTCTACCTCGTGCTGCGTGAGTCGGCCCGTCAGCGTCTATTCAATGCGGTGAGTTGGCTCGGACCACAGCTGTTGGCCCTGGTTGAGCACTATGCACGCGAAATTCGCATCGATTCCTCGGCCATCGAGGACGCCATCGACATTGATGACTTGTCCCAATTGACCCCGGAGAAGGCCCAGGAGATGTCCGAGCGGTTGCAAGGACGCCTCTTCGAGCCGACCCGCACGCCAGAGCAGGAGGGCGTCCTACAGCGCCTGGAAACCCTGCTCGCCCTCATCGAGGGATGGGTCGACGAGGTGACATCCCAGGTCGCCCGCACCTGGCTTCCCAGTCACGATCAGCTGGCCGAGGCCGTGCGTCGACGTCGCGCCACATCTGGCCCCGCCGAGGTGTTCTTCCAATCCCTGCTCGGTCTGGAGCTTCGCCCTCGCCGCGTCCGCGACGCAGCCAACCTATGGGCGGCACTGCGTGATGCCCGCGGCACGGTCGGACGCGATCAGGTGTGGAACCACCCCGATATCGTGCCTACCGCCGCCGACCTCGATGACCCGCTGGGCTATGTCTCAGGCGACCGTCAGGACATTGCTGAAGGCGGCGATGATCTCGATGCCGAGTTGGAGAAGCTGCTGCGCGATCACGGTCAGGACGACTGAGCCAACGGATCGTCCGGCTGACGTTCGGGGGAATCGACTCCCCCGGAAACAGCCCACTGGTACCCGTTGAGGAATCCCTCCGCGCGCTCCGCATTGGGGAATCCTGCGAGCAACTCGTGGAACCGCCGATTGTGATTGGCTTCCACCAGATGGCACAGCTCGTGAGCCAGAACATGATCTATGACCCAGTTGGGAAAGCCGACCATGCGATCTGAGAGCCTAATCTGTCCCGTCGCCGGGGTACATGACCCCCACCGAGTGTTCTGGTTCGACACCCACCTCACTGAGATGGGCTCGACCGGGTGCCCCACCCGCGGCTCGAGGTGGGCCCGACACAGCCGACGGGCACGACGCGTCAGTTCGTCGGAGGTCGCACCGGATCGTCGTCGAGCCTGGGATCGCGTCACCTTGTCGACCAGTTCCATGACTTGACGGTTCTGGTCGGCTTTCCGCATCCCCATGGGAACCATGACGAGGACGGATGTGCCCTCCATCCGTGCGCTCAGGGTGCGGTGGCGTCGGGAACTACGCCGAATGATGATTTCCGGCCTGCCGTCGCATGCTGCGATGATCTCGTCGGTGGTCGCCCTGCCAGCCATGTGGCCCATCATGCCCGGTGGTTAGGACAGTTTCGGTGAAGCGGTGTTCTGCCCCGCAGCTCGACTCAGAAACATCATGACGTCCGGGGGCGACGTGGTTGACGAGAACCCCGACCTGCCCTAGATTGAGAGTAACCCCCGGATCTCGGATGTGCAGGGGAAGGCACATCGTGATGGTCCGGGGGTTCCCGTGTCCCCCGAATCCCCTGCTCTGACATGCCAGATGGCGTTCGAAATTCAGTGTTGTTCGAACTCCCGCATGTGTTGTCCGTGAAGGACAGCGTGTTGCCCGTCATTGTTGACGTGTTGCCCGTCGTCTCGTTGGTCCTTCCCCGCGCTTCAAGCCTTTCGCAATTCTCAGGGCATGCGTGTTGAACTTGATTGTCCCTGGACGCCCGTACCGGGCGGATTGCGTCTGCTTGCTCCAGACGGTCGATCATTTCGGCTGCGAGGCGTGCGAGCAAGCTATGACGGACACGTCGATGTTCCTGCAGACATCGCGAATCGCCTTCACGAGTCCGGAATGGTGACGATGCCGACCGGCCTACGGGTAGCCGTTGTCAGTGATGACGGTGTCTCCCAAGACATTGTCCGCGGTTTGGAGGCACGACGTATCGAGGTGACGACGTGGATGCGTGGCCGGCAGCCGGGGAGATTCCATGACCTTCGGTGTGTGTCCGGGGCGTCCTGCCCCGTGGTTCACGTCGTCGTGATCTGTCCGAGGACCCTGCTCGGGGGACGTGACATCGCCGAACAGTGCCATCGAGCCGGCGTCCCGTCGGTCATTGCCTGGGGACGCCATCGCTGGGGTGTTCTCGGACCGATCAACGATCACCACCCCGGATGCCAACACTGCGCAGACATGGCACTGGCTGCGCGCGACCCCGACTGGGTGACGGTGGCCCGTACGACGACGGGAGACAGCCACGATCCGGCCGTCACTGCGTGGCTGGTGAACCAGATCGAAGCCACAGCTGGCGCCCTTCGCGATGGCTTAGACGTCTATAGCGTGAAGTCCGTCCATGTACGTACGAACGCCGGAGAACGCAGTCTCGTCGTGCCGGCCCAGCCCGGTTGTCGCTGCTGGCCGCCTCAGGAGGCGTCGTGCAATACCTTGATGAGATCAGCTGCGTAGTGATCGGCCTTGCGTCGGCCGATACCAGGCACCTGCAGCAGTCCCTCCACCGAATCTGGCCGCTTCTCGGCCACGCTGAGCAGGGTGGCATCGGTGAGAATGACGAAGGCGGGCACACGATCCGCCTCCGCTCGTTCGCTGCGCCATTCGCGCAACCGCTCGACCAGGGTCGGGTCAACCCCGACCTCGCAAGCAATGTGGTGGCCGAGTTTGCGATCCCGGGCAGCCGTCAACGCCTCTCCACAGACCGAGCACACTGCAACGGTGGCGCGACGTTTGCGGTGGCGTGGGGGTTTGGTCGACGCATTTCCGGTCCCTGGCAATCCCCGCAGGAAGCGCGAGATACCCTGACGGTCTCGGTTCGAACCCGACCAGGAATACGAAACCCACAGGTCTCGACGAGCCCTGGTGACTCCGACGTGGAGCAGACGTCGCTCCGAGGCAATCTCGACGGGAGTTTCAGCCATGATGAACGGCACCATGGCGTCGCTCATCCCGTACAGGGCAACGACATCCCATTCAAGACCCTTCGACGCGTGCAATGTCGCAAGGGTGACGCCGTCTCCGACAGGGGCCTCCTGGGTGGCAGCTCGCCGGGAGAACACAGTGGCCAAATCCGCCAGAGTTGCCGTCCCCTCCTCGACAGCGGAAGCCGCCAAGTCACGGAGTGCCTGCAACGATTCCCACCGCTGCCTCACCTCCCCCTCTCCTTGAGGAGCTGCGGCCGTCCACCCTTGCGACACAAGAAGGCGGTCGAAAGCAGGCAGTGCGTCGGCCCCGGGTTCATCGGCGACGATCCGGACGAGAGCATCGAGAGCGCGACGCACCTCCCGTCTCTCGTAGAACCGCTCGGATCCCTTGACCAGGTATGGGATGGACCGCTCGGCGAACGCCGTCTCAAGGTGGGATGCCTGAGAATTGATCCGGTACAAAACGGCAATCTCAGACCACGGAATCCCCGCGGCATGACGGGATTCCACCCACATTGCGATCGCCGAAGCCTCGGAGGAGTCGTCACCGAGCGCTTGGTAGACCGGCTCGGGACCCGACCGGCCACGAGAAACCAAGGTCACTCCCCTGCCATGCTCGGGAGCTTCGTCCGGGGTCACACGGTTGACGAGAACCTCATTGGCCAGCCGGATGATCTCCGGGGTCGAACGATAATTCCGGACCAGGTCGATACGTTTCGCACCCGGATGATCTGCCACGAAATTCATCAGGTAGTCAGCACGTGCACCAGCGTAGGAGTGAATGGCCTGATGGGGATCCCCGACAACGCACACATCATTGCGGTCGCCGAACCACAGCTCGAGCAATCGGTGCTGGAGAGGAGAAACATCCTGATACTCGTCGACGACGAAGTGCTGATAGCGGGAGCGGATTTCCTCCGTGATGTCCCGGTGCTGGACCATCATTCCGACGGCACACAGCAGGATGTCGTCCAGATCAATGACGCAACGTTCCCGTTTGACCGCTTCGTATCCGGCCAGGACCCTACCGACATCGGTGGCCGAAACCCCGGCCACGACTCGTCCTTCCGTTCGCGCCAAGGCTGCATATTGTTCGTTGGGGACATTCGAGACCTTCGCCCAGGAAATCTCGGCGGACAGGTCCCGCACCAGTGCCTTGTCATTTCCCAGACCAATGCGTCGGGCTGCCTCGGCGACCATGGAGAACCTGGAATCACTCACCGGTGGCAACTCACAGTTGTAGGCGCGTGGCCAGAAGAACTTGATCTGGCGCAGGGCGGCCGAGTGAATGGTGCGAGCCTGAACCCCCACCACGCCGAGATCAGCGAGTCGTCCCTTCATCGTGCCGGCGGCCTTGGTGGTGAAGGTCACCGCAAGGGTCCGGCGCGGGTCGAGCTTCCCGGTCGCGGCTCCGTAGGCGATGCGATGGGTGACAGCGCGAGTCTTTCCCGTTCCGGCACCAGCGATGACACACACCGGAACGTCGAAGGTCTTAGCAACCTTGACCTGCTCAGGATCCAGTGCTGCCAGGATCGCATCTGCCGACTGGGTTCTCACGGCGATCACCATAGGGGCACGCACCGACAGCTCCGCGACGGCATGTTCTGCCGCGATGTTCCGCTCCTGTACCACCGACTACACCGAAACCTGTCCGACAGCGTCCCTAGACTGATTCACCAGTTCGGCCTCCAACAGTTCAGGACAAGGCCGAGTCGTCACGAGGAGGTGCCCCGATGGCAGGTGTGGTGAAGGTGGTTCGTACCTGGCACCAGGTCCGAGAAGCGGTGACGACGGCCCTTGCCCAACCCACTGAGGACCCTTTCGTTCGTCCGCTGCTCGTGGCACCCAGCACCGCCCATTCCCGCGCTCTGCTGCAATCCCTTGCCCGCCGCCATGGCATCGCCGCTGGCATCCAGTCGACCACGCCCCACGGTCTTCGAGCCCACCTCGAAGAACAGCTCCTCGAGATCGGGCGCGACGAGGATCCGTGGCGCCCGGGGCCGTTGGCGTTACGCATTGCGCGCATCATCGAGACTAGTTCCCCAGGTTTCGAGATCGTCTCCGCTCATGTCGATGCCAGCCGCCGACAAGGCATTCCACGTGCATCATGGACGACAGCCCGACAAGCCGCAGAAGTTTTGACGGCGCTCGCCCGAGACTCCCACGAGGTGTTGCGGACCTGGGCACAAGGCCACGGCCCCGGACACGACGATGAACATGACGTCGACCTCGCTGGTGCCCCCTTGGACCCCGCCCGATCCTGGTGGGCCCCACTCTGGCGTGCCCTGCTCGCCGATTCCTGCTCCGTTGCCGATCCGGTGACCAGACACGAGATGTTGGTGGACGCACTGCGAGGCCAAGAAACCTCCTCCGGTGCACCCATCGTGTGGTTCTCATCGACGGCTCTGCCCCATCATGACGTCGAGTTGGCCGAAGCACTGGCAGCATCGCGCACCATCACGATCGTCCACCTCGACCACGCCATTGGACATGACGATCCGTGGCACACCTTCGACCGCCTGCGCACCACGACGACCACGAGGTGGACCTCATCATCGCTTCCGGCGACGAGTGAAGCTCCGGGCGCTCCAAGCGACGAGTTAGCCCCCGTCGAGATCCACAACTGCCATGGGCCGGACCGTCAGGCAGAAGTCATCCGCGACGTCGTCTGCGCAGTTCTCGCCGACGACGAGACGGTTCAGCCAAGGGACGTCGTCATCGTCTGTTCGGGACGTCAGGATACCGCGCACCTGTTGTCCGCAAGCACCATGGCGGACGTCAGTCACCCGGCCAACCAAATCCGGTTCACGACTCCCCCACCCCAGGATCGCGTCAATCCGGTGACCGAGGCCGTCACAACCGTCCTTGGTCTGGCGTCTTCTCGCGCGACTGGGCAAGACCTCCTCAATCTGTGCGCGATGCCGGCCGTGAGGGCACGTTTCGGATTCTCCGACGATGACCAGGAAACCATCGAACGGCTGGTGAGCCAGGCCGACATCCGATGGGGAATTGATCCAGCAGCTCGTGAGGATGCCGGGCTGGGACGCATCAGGCAGTCGACCTGGCTGGCCGGAATCGAGCGCATGGTTCTCGCCATCGCGATGTCGTCGGCTCCTCCTACCCACCTCGGTACCGTCACACCCATTACTGACGTCGGTTCCACCACGATCCCAGTGGTCGGGAAGCTGGCCGAACTGGTATCGCGATTGCGCAAGGCGTTTCTGGACACCGCGGCACCCGCGCCAATCACCGCGTGGTCGACTCGCATCAGCGACATCGTCGACAACCTCACCGCCGCGCCCAGCGATGCTCCGCGATCGGTCCTGGACACCCTCTCCCTTCTGACCGGTCTGGATGTAGCTGCCGAGAATCGACTGTTCGATCGCCAGGAGATCATTGATCTTCTGATCTGGTTGTCGCGCACGCATCACGGCCGTCACACATGGTTCGACGGTTCGCTTCACGTTTGTCGTCCCGGGGACCTTTCTCCCATTGATCATCAGGTCGTCATCATCGTTGACCCTGATCAAGACGTCATTCGGGCCGACCAGCTTCAAGGGTTGCGCGATGACTGCATTGACCCGACCGCGAGAGCACGCCAGGACCTACTTGACGTTGCCCTGTCGGCAAGGAGCCGCCTCATCGTCGTGCGACAGGCTCGAAACGCTGTGACCAACCTGCCCGTCCTGCCTGGCCCATTCACAACGACCCTCATGCAGTCATTGGAGGTGGGGTCCGTCACTGCCCGCTCCGTCGATCACGGTTTGCAGCCCTTCTCGCCTGATGAGTTCTGCGATGGAAACGGTGCATGGTGGCGCGGTTTCGATCACACCGCAGCCCACGCGGCACGATGCCAACCTGGTTCGCAGCGACGTCGTCAACGCGTTGTCCTACCACCGGTGACGGAGCTTCCCGAATCACGGATGTCGCCAACCGATCTCACCCTGGCGTTGTCTCACTCCGCTCGGACATTGCTCCGGGCACGGGCAGGTGCGCCAGCCAACGAGAGAAACACGGAGTTGCCAGTCGACCTCCCCCTTGCCCCGACATCGTTGGACAAGTACTGGATCCGTTCTCGGATACTCGCGGACCTCGAACATGGTTCGAACCCAGAAGATGCCATCAACGCCGAGCGTTTGCGCGGGTCAACTCCCCCAGGCCGCTTGGGGCAGCAAATCGTCAGTTCCTTGGCAGACGATGCGGTGCGTATTTCGCAGACGGCCAAGGAACTTCGTGGTGGCCACGATGAACGATTCATCGAAATCAACCTTGATCTCATTGACGGTGACAACCCGCCATTGACGTGGCCTGATGGTCTCATCGTTGATCCGATGCATGTGGTCTCACTGCGAGGCCGTGTCGGCGTGAGGAACAACCAGATCGTTCATGCTGTCGCGACGCGTGCGAATGCCAGGCCAATACTTGACCTGTGGGTTGACCTCCTCGCGGTCGCCATTGCCACTGACGAGGTCGGATGGTTCGGGACTCTGGTCTCGAGCGACGGGGTTCGAAGGATGGTGGCTCCGGACCCCGAACGCGCACGCGGGATTCTCACCGGTCTGGCACGTCTGGCCTGGTGGAGCAACCAGCAGTTCATCCCCCTACCCGTCAAACTAGCCCATGCCCTGGTAGGCCTGTCTCCCATGGCTCGCAATGACTACCGCACCGGCGCCAGCGCACTGCAAGTGCAGTGGTCGCGGGAGCGTGATCCGAACTGGGCAGCATTCCTGGGCACTGACGTCACCGAGCTGATTACCCGCTGTCATGAACTCGGCACCACTCTTGAGGAGCTTTCCGGGTGGTTGTTCGACCCCATCATTCGGGCATCGCAAGGTACCGGATTCTCACCACCCTCGATGGCTCGATTCGCTCGTCCCGGGAGTATAGCATGACGACGAAGACCTCATTCAACATCGTTGATCCGCTACCTCAGGGAACGGTCCTGTTGGCTGCGAGCGCGGGAACCGGGAAAACCTGGACGATCTCGGCGGTGTGCGCCAAAGCGATCGCCACCGGAATGGTGAACATCGAAAGTCTCCTCCTGGTCACCTTCAACCGATCGGCAGCTCGGGAACTGCGTGGCCGCGTGTATGAACGCCTTATCAGCACCGCATCCCTGCTCGCGGGGCGCCGGAAGCCTGCAGATGCCTGCGATGACTCCGTGATGAGCCTCGGCGCAGAAGGGCTGAAACGTGTAGAGGCGGCCCTCGACTCCTTCGACCGGGCCGTCATCACGACCACCCACGAGTTCGCCTCCCGAATGCTCGCCGAGTTGGGAGTCCTGTCAGACCACGACCCGTCGTCAGTCCTGATGGCCGACCTCACTCCAGTGGCCAACGAGGTGTCTGACGACTTTTATCTGGCTCGACATCTCGATGCTGACCGACCTCCGTCTGTCCGTGACAAGCGGGATCTGTCCAGGGATGTTGCCGTCAGGTATGGCGAGGTGCCGATCGCGACAGATATGGAAGCCATGTCGCCCGATGCTGGCTGGGCCATGTCCGTGCGTGACGAGGTACGAAAGCGCTCACGAAAGCGAGCAATACATACCTTTGACGACCTCATCGGAGATCTTGTCGGAGCACTGCGAGATCCGGTACGTGGCCCGATGGCATGTGCGACGTTGGCACGGCGCTTCTCCCTGGTCATGGTTGATGAGTTCCAGGACACAGATCCTCTCCAGTGGGAGATCTTACACCGGTCATTTCACGGACACAGCAACTTGTGGCTCATCGGAGATCCCAAACAGTCCATCTATGCGTTTCGCGGCGCCGACATCTACGCCTATCAGGACGCCGCGAATTCCGCTGAGCACGTCCTCCATCTCGACGTCAACTACCGGGCGGACAAGCCCATCGTCGAGGCGGTCAATACCCTTTTCGACAACGCACAGCTAGGACGCGGGATCGCCATGGAGCCGGTCACCGCCCGTCACCAGACGTCACGAATTGGCACTGACGCCTCGCAGACTCACCGGTACAGCTGGTCACAACCATTCCAAATCCGTTGTCTCCAAGCCCCTCTCGACGGGCAACTGGATGCCACGACCTCGGATCGCCTCGTCACCGAGGATCTCGTCAATCAAGTCATCATGATGCTGGAAGGCGGCACGATCATCCATGACGAGGATGAGCAGGACAAGCCACTTCGCCCCAACGACATCGCCATCCTCGTCAGGACGCGCAGGAGAGGTGCGGAGATCGCTGCTGCCTTGTCACGGGCCAATCAGCCCGCTGTCTTCTCCGGAGCATCACCGGTGTGGTCTTCCCAGGCCGCCGAGGATCTCGTCACTCTCCTGGAAGCTCTCGACAACACTGACGAGCGGCTGCGCACCCGGTTGTGCCTGTCTGACCTCATTGGTGCAACCCCTGCTGACCTCGCGGCATCGGATTCAAGGGTGCGTTCCGACCTCGCCATCGATGTGGCCCGTTGGGCGAGCGTGTGGCCCAGCACCGGAGCGTGGGGCACCGTCGAAGCGGCACTCCACCGACCAGGGGTGTTGGATCGTCTAGTCAGCATGAGCGGGGGCGAGCGATACGTCACCGACCTCCGCCAGGTCGCTCAAAAGGCCCATGCCGCGGCTGTCGAGGCCAGATTGACGCCGACGGCAACTGCCGGATGGATACGCGATCAGCAACGACGAGCGGGGGACGATGACCCCCGTCGTCTCGACAGCGACCATCAGGCCGTCAACGTCATGACCATTCATGAGGCGAAGGGGTTGGGGTTCCCCGTCGTCCTGCTGCCAGACATCGCCAATGGATGGGCACCGAGAAAGAACATCAGTGGGCCGGTTGTCTGGCATGACGGGCAGCGCCGAGTCCTGAACATTTCCTCCCAGGGGATTGATCGCGCCAGGGCGATTGAGAGCCACGAGGAGGATGAGCGTGGCGAGAATCTGCGACTTCTCTACGTCGCTCTCACCCGAGCTCGATCAGCCGTTCGGCTGTGGTGGTCTCCATGCTCACGACGCAATCGATGGTCGGCCTTCCAACGCCTGGTCGAGATGGACCGTTCCACTGGTGAACTCGGCCTGGGTAGGGCCGGAACTGATCCGGGTACCCTCCCCTGGCTCAACTCAGGGCCAATCACGACAGCCATTGCACCCGCAAATCAGAAACAGCTCACTCGAGCATCGGACGCCGAGCATCAGAGCATTGCGGCTCCTCGTTCTCTGACACGACCCCTCGACCTCGACTTCGTCCGAACCTCGTACTCGGGATTGACTGCCGAACTTCATGGCTCCGTCCTCACTCCCCTGCCGACCACTTTGACTGACGAACCTGAGGACGACGAGTCCCCCGACACCACTGCACCAGGTCTCTGCGGACTCCCAGGCGGCACCTCCTTCGGCACACTGGTACACGCGGTCCTTGAATACGTCGACACCGGTTCTGCAAATTTGTTCAACGAGGTCCTTACGATCACCCGCAGAACTCTGCGCACCACGCCATTGCCGGATGTCCCTGCAACAGATCTTGCCAGCGGCTTGGAACAGGTTCTGCGGACTGATCTTGGCGACCTGGCGCCGGGCATGTCCTTGGCGAGCTTCTCCCCCGACGACCGACTCGCGGAGATGAACTTCGAGTTGGCGATGTCCCAATCTGGTCTGGCAGCGACGATGGCCGATCTGACAGCTCTACTCAGGGATCCAGGCTTGGTGCCATCTGACGATCCGATCAATGGCTATGGGGACGCCCTGGCCCACATACCCAACAGTGACCAGACTCTGCGAGGGTTCCTCACCGGTTCGATTGATGCCGTCCTGAGACGGCCGGATGGACGCCACCTTGTGGTCGACTACAAGACGAATCGGGTTCCCGGCGCTCGGAAGCTACGGGCCGACATGTACGACACCGCCACCATGCGCGCCATGATGTTCAGCTCTCACTATCCCCTTCAGGGACTGTTGTATTCGGCTGCCCTGCATCGTTTCCTGTCGTCGAGCCTTACCGGGTATGACCCTGCCCGTCATCTCGGTCCGATTGGGTATCTCTTCGTTCGAGGGATGGCCGGTCGCCCAGCTCCGGAGATGGGGATGCCGCAGGGAGTGTTCACCTGGCATCCAAAGCCGGAACTCATCGAGGCCATCAGCGAGTGTTTGGGAGGTCACCATGCCTGAACTTGTACCGGTCGGGGCCGGAAGCAGGTTGGAGCCCTTCGCCCGCGCCGGCGTTCTCGAACCAAGCGACATCCACCTCGCCAACCTGGTGTGCCGTATCGGCGAGGAACACAACGCTGACGTCAGTTTGGCCATTGCGTTGTCGTGTCGTGAGCTGCGTCGAGGGTCGGTGTTCTGGGACCCCCACGAGATTGCCGAGTCCATCCGACGTCAGGTTCTCGACCCAGCCATCCCGGACATCAACGACAGTGAGCAGGCCGCGCTCTTTGACGACTTGGAATGGCCCGAACCGAGAGTATGGCTGTCTGCCCTTGCGGAGAGCCCTGTCATCGCGGGCCGTGGTGATCCACTCAACCAATTGCCGGCTCGCTTGGACGATGGTCTGCTCTACCTTGAGAAGTACTGGCAGGCTGAGCACGATGTCGCTCGCGATTTGGCCTCACTCGCCGCAGACCCACCCAGCCAGGGACCCGTGCCCGCCGAGCAGATCGTGTCAGAGGTCAGCGCTGCTCTTGCATCCTCCGGAATCACGTTGGACCAGGCTCAGGCCGAGGCTGCTGTTGCCGCCATCACCCACAGGATCAGTGTCCTTGCTGGTGGACCTGGAACAGGCAAGACGACGACAGTGTGCACCCTCCTGGCATCACTTCAGAAGGCGGATCCTCACCTCGGTGCCATCGCCCTCGCGGCCCCCAGCGGCAAAGCAGCGGCCCGACTTCGCGACTCGGTGTCAGAGGTATCAGAGCGCATGCCTGACGATCTCAGCCCCGTCGTCGCTGACGCCACGACCGTCCATTCCCTCTTGAAGTGGCAGGGACCAGGGACATCCTTCGGCTACGACGAGCAGCACCAGCTTCCCTTCGGAGTGGTCGTCGTCGACGAGGCGTCCATGCTCTCCCTCCCACTGGCGGCCAGCCTCCTCGCCGCCATTGGGACCGGGACTCGCCTCATCCTGGTGGGAGACCCGGGCCAGCTCGTCTCAGTGGACGCCGGAAGTGTTCTGGCAGACATTGTGTCGTCAGCCGGTACCCTCGATACACGTCTGCCTGTCACGATCCTCACTCGCAACCACCGGTCGCGAGGCGACATCGCGAATCTGTCGGAAGCCGTTCGTGAGGGCGCCAAGGAAGCCGCTTTGGAGGTGCTCACCAGGTCTCAGCCCGACCATGATGCGTCAACGCCGAGCTCCGTCCTGCCGAGCATTTCCTGGATCGACGCCGATCCCGCCAACATCACCATGGCTGACCTTCCAGCTGTCGCGGACGTCATCGCACGGACGGGATCGCAGATGCTCGAGCTGGCCCGGTCGGGCTCCGACGCCGCTGCCCTCAAACTCGTGGATGGCCATCGCTTGCTGTGCGCCCATCGGGAAGGACCATATGGCGTCGACGAGTGGTCGCAACGCATGGTTTCTGTCCTCGCCGATGTCCTTCCCGGAGTCGATCAGAGCCGATGGGCGCTCGGTGAAACTGCCATGGTCACACACAATCTCGCTCAGCTGGGCGTGAACAATGGCGACTGTGGGGTTGTCGTGGAGACGCGGCCTGTTCCGACAGTAGCTCTTCCCGGACCTGGCGGGGCCCCTCGACGCTTGCCCTGTTCCCTCATCCCATCTCTGCAACCTCTGCAGGCGATGACGATCCACAAGGCCCAGGGCAGTCAGTTCACCAATGTCACGGTGATCTTGCCGCCCCCGGATTCCCCGCTCCTCACCCGTGAGTTGTTCTACACGGCGATTACTCGTGCCCGTGAGCACCTCACGGTTGTCGGGATGAAGGAGTCCGTGGAGCGGGCCATTGATCGGACCAATGATCGTCGGTCTGGTATCCAGCGTCGGTGGGAGGAGACTCGCTCACTGTGACCAAAGCAGTTGCCGAAGAACTTGCGGTCGCTCACCTCAGCGGAGACGACAAGTCGAGTCCGCTCTCAGGTTCCGGAAGCCGATGTGCCAACCATGCATCAATGAGAGCTCTGGCAATCGACAAGGTCGGTGGCAGCTGCAACCGACCGGACTCAACCTGATCGGACACCTCGTCGCGGGTGAGGAAACCAGCCTCTGCCAGCTCGTCGTGGCCCACGTCGATCATTCCGGCTGCTCGTGCGACGTAACCGAACATGAGTGACCGCGGGAAAGGCCATGACTGTGAGCCAACATACCGAGCAGCGGTGATACTCAGAGTCGTCTCCTCAGCAACTTCACGGACCAGGGCATGTTCCGCTGGTTCCCCAGCTTCGACGAACCCGGCCAGAAGGGACCGACGATGAGGAGCCCAGGAGTGTTGCCGAGCCAGCACAATGCGGTCCTCGGCGTCCAGTACCGCAGCGATGATCGCCGGGTCGGTACGCGGGAAGACCTGGTGACCATGGGCACAGATCCGAGCCGGGCCGCCGTTCGTGATGCGTGTCGGTTCCCCACACCGAGGGCAAGTCGGCTTGCTCTCGTGCCATGCGAGAGCTGCAACCGCTGACATCACCACTTCACGATCAGTCGGGTCAAGGTCCACTGTGCGCAAGCTGCAAGCTTCTGTACGCGGCTCACCGTTCCGCCGGGCGAACCACGGCACTCCACCGACGACGCCCAGGAACAGGTCGCGCTGGTCGTCCCGATCCCCCTCAGTTGGAACCGTCGCCACGCGTCCGTCGGACATCACGACCTTGTCGTGCGGATCGATCAGCAACAATCGGGCCATCGGATCCTTCCACCGAGCTCGATTCGCCTCGTCGTCGTCCCGGTCTGCATGGCACCGATCCAATATGGGTCGAGCCACGATGCGCGTCTCGCTGATCCCAGTCACGTTGTCACTGTAATCCCGGTCATCGCGAACGGGACGAGGGCCGGGACTTGCTGGACGACATATCGGATTCGTCCTCCACACCGTCCAAAATCGCAGCCACCTGATCAGCATCCAACAATGGTTCTGCGGTGATGGTCTCGTTGGCCCCGACATGATGGAAAACCGCTCGCACCCGAGACGGATCGATCCCTCGGGCCTGGGCCCATGCCAACCGATAGATGGACAACTGAAGCGGGTCAGCCGACCGTGGCCGCGAGGTTTTCCAGTCAATGACCAGTTCATCGCCGGGATGATCGGGATCGGCCACCACCGCGTCAAGACGCCCACGGACGACGGTGTTCCCAATCGTCATGACGAAAGAGCTCTCCACCGCGAGGACTGTCGCGTCTGCCCACCGACTTTCCTCGAAAGCCTGGCGAAGGGTTCGCAGTGCGTGACCCCCGGCCGACTCTGCCACCGCACTACCCTCGAGTTCCAGGCTGTCCTTCTCAGATTCGTCGATCTCTTCGATGTCAAGGAGCGGGATCGGCTCGGTCGGAGCAAGGCGTTGGCTCACCCACTCGTGGAATGCCGTTCCAATACCGGCTCCCCTGTCTGCAGGTCGGGGCATCGGACGCCGCAGTTCCTCCCGGAACGCCTGTGGATTGGCGTGGAGCCTCACCATCTGCGAGGTGGTCAGTCTCGGCGGAATGACCGCATAATCACTGTCATCGCGCCGACGTCGAGCATCAGCCACCAAGGCATGCGCGTCAGACCGCCACGATGCCACCCGATCAGCGTCCTTGGGATCATCAACAGCTGGGAGATCGGCACCGTCAGGCATCCTGGTGCTGGCCCATGGGATGACGCTCTCATCGGCGAACACCGGCCATGGAGTCCCATCCTGGGTACTGGCCTCAGGTCGCTCGCCAAGCTCTGGCCACGTGACATCGAGCATGGTGGCAAGGAGATCTGCGTACTGGCCGGGTATGTAACAGCCTTGTCGTCGTGAGTCCCATTTGTGCCATGACACGATCAAGCGTTCTTTGGCTCTCGTCAGGGCGACATAGGCGAGCCTGGCCTCTGACCATCGTGAATCGTCCTTGAGAGCCGCGACGTATTCCTTGGCATCGGTCTCACTTCCGGAAACGGGGTGGTTGATCTCACTCGCGTCTCCCCTGGCGAAGGATGGCAGGACAGCGGCCACGGTCACGAAATTATCCGGGCTCAGCTCCGATGGGAACACGCCTTGGGCCATGTCAGGAATGATCACGAACGGCCATTCCAGTCCCTTGGCCCCGTGGACGGTCGATATCGTCACGGCATCGCTGCGGTCTGCGGAGGCTCGGGCAAGGCCATGCCCATGGTCCTCCTCGGCTGCCAGCCATGCGACGATCCCCGCGATCGTCATGTCGGGGTCGCTCCGCCGTATCTCTCGTACTGCGTCCCACAACTCGTCGAGCTGGTCACGACGGGCCAAGCCACGACCTAGGTCGTCGGCAGCCATGTCGTCCACGAGCCCGGTAATTTTTTCGATGTGCAGGATGAGGTCGTCGGGGCTGTCCCCCTGATGGACCTCGACCTCGACGATCTCCGCAGCGAGACGTTTGAGTGCAGATCGCACCCGTTCATCGCCTACCGGTAGACCTTCCATGACAGCGTCGACGAGATGGACGTCGACAGCCTTGGGATCCAGGCCGTCAGCCTCCGCCTGTGTCTTGGCCAAGGTCCGTGCCCGTCGGTGGACCCAAGCAAGATCGTCCGTTCCCAACCCGAATCGAGGGGCAGCGAGCAGGGTCGTCATGGCTGCATCGTCGTGAGGATCGACGAGCAGACGAAGATGAGCCACCACCATGGCAACATCCGGCAGAGACAACAACCCGGAGAGGTTTGCCACTCTCACCGAGATGTCACGAGAGCTCAGCGCATCGTAGAGGTCGGCAATGTCGCCGTTGCGTCTGACCAGGATTGCGGCATCGGACCACCGTGTGATTGCCCCACGTTCTTTGGCCTCCACCAGCATGTCGGCACACGCACGGCACTCATCAACCCAAGTCGGATATGCGGCAACACCGACGTCCCCTTGACGGTTCCCCTCTGGAGCTGCGAGAGGCATCCCCACCGCGAGTTCCACGCGGTCCTCGGCCGCGCTGTCGTCGATAGATTCCATGGACGATGCCAGCGACTCCCGTAGCTCCTCGGATGCCACGTTCGCGGCGTCAATGATCTGATTGGCACATCGTCGATTCGTGGCCAGGGACAACATGGTCGCAGGGCGACCCGTCTCATCCGGAAACCGCCGGTGGAAATCCAAGATGTTGCTCGCGGCCGCTCCACGCCATCCGTAAATGGCCTGCAACGGGTCACCGACAGCCATCACCGGATGACCCATCCCGTGATCAGCATCCGGGCCCGAGAAGAGGGCGGCCAACAGATCAGCCTGCGCCGACGATGTGTCCTGATACTCGTCGAGAAGAACGACACGGTATCGGGCCCTCAATTCCTGCCCGACCCTTGGATGATGTGCGACGAGGTGCAGGGCCTGCAGCATGCGATCGCCGAACTCGACGAATCCGCGCTGCCGTTTGAGATCCCGGTAAGTCTTGACCAGATCGAGTAGGTCCTCACGTTCGTCCACCGTGAGAAGGTTCTTCTTCACACTGGCGTACTGCTCCCCATCGCGTCGTGTCGGTGCATCGACAAGCATCTGGCGCCAACGAGCATCCGCAGCTCGCACCGTATCCTCACTCGCATCGTGTGAGGACATCGCTCCGGCCAGTGACACCACTGCTTGAGCAATCGACGTCGGCGTCAGATGGGCGCCCACCAATGGTGGCCTGTCCAGCTCTGACACAACCTCCGTGGCCAACTGATACGCCCTCGCTCCTGTGATGAGATGAGCACCCGTGTCTATCCCATCCCACGCCCCGTAGTCGGCTACCAGAGTTCCGGCAAAGCTGTCGTACGTCGCCACTGTGGGCCTGGGCTGCTCCGGGGTCAGTAAGCCTGCACTGGTGAGGTTCTTCTCGATCCGCTCCGACAATTCGGATGTGGCCTTGTTGGTGAACGTCAAGCCCAGGATTTCCTCCGGCCTGACCAGCCCACCGGCGACAAGCCAGACCACCCGGGCCGCCATCACTGTCGTCTTACCCGTGCCTGCTCCAGCAATGACGACGCACGGTTTGAGCGGTGCCGTGACGGCCCTCTGCTGTTCAGCTGAGATGGGGATCCCCAGCAGAGATGCAATGTCGACGTCATCGTTCCGGATCTCGTCAGTCGACTCCGTCATGAGGCCCTCCCGCGCTGTCGAGGTACTGCAGTTGAGGAGTCCTTCGGGACCAAGGCCGGGCATCCAGCCCTCGCCGGGCAATGACCGCAACCCTTGTTCGCAATCGCGGTGTACTCACCGGACTTGACGATCTTGACGGCCTTGTCAACGCTCGCCTCAATCCAGTTCTGGCAACCATCAACTGGCTCCGTGCCCTTGGGCCAGGGAACGTCCGAAAGCCCACTCTGGCGGTCGATCTTCGCATTTGCCTGTCCCTTGCCCGCCCCGATCCGAAGATGGACCAATTCCGCGCCACTCACCGACGCCTTCCCAAGACTCGCGACTCCACCGGCGGCGACGACGGCTTGGTAGACACCGATCTGTAGGTGATGGGAGTTCTTCGTTTCAGGAGACTTGCTTGTCCCAGTTTTGAGATCCACCACATAACAGGCGCCTTCTGCGTCTCGTTCGAGCCGGTCTATGCTTCCACGTACTCGAGCCACACCGGACGGAACCTTGATCGTGCCATCGACACGCACCTCAGCACCGATGAGATCTCGATCACGCGAAGCCAACCACCCGTCAAAACGCTTTAGCGCAGCTTTTGCATCGTCGAGCTCGGCCTCTTGCTGCCACTCCGCGGTCAATTCGATGTCCGACCACGACTCCTCCAACTCAGCCAGTGCTCCGGACAGGGACCATTGATCCATGTTCTCCGCACAGATCCGGTGGACAAGGGTACCGATACTTGCCCTGAGGGCGGCACCGTTGCTGGCTCCGGCACGACGAGTCATGAACCACCGTCTCGGGCAGGTGAGCAATTCCCCAATGTGCGAGGCGCCCAACTCGATCTCACCGGTGACATCAGCCTGACGAGGGGCACCCTCACGCCACCAGGTTTGCGGGTCAGCCTGTGGCACGAGAGGCCGTCCGTGGTGCTCTTCACCACGCAAATTATCCAGAAGCTCCTGGGCTTGGACCCGTACCCCGGGTGACTCGGTCTCGTCCGCGACAACTCGACGCAGTTCACCAACGAGCTCGGTAAGGCTGGCGAAGTTCAGGGCATTCGCGCTGTCCTCGAGGTGTGGAATCCCCGTCAACACCCCGGACGGGCGAATGCCCTCATCCGGAGACTCGACTGAGCACAAGAGCAATTGATCTCTCGCGCGCGAACATGCCACAAGCAACAGCCTGGTCTCGGCACGAAGGTTTTCCGACCATCCAGGAACCATCACGGGACCGTCCGGAGACCATCTGTCTGCAGCGACCAGGGAACCAGTGTGGTTGTCGGCAGGCCAGTTGCCTTCTTCCAGTCCGCAGACCGCCACCACGCTGAATTCTCTTCCCTTGACACGATGAGCAGTGACGACGGTGACCCCATCGCGATCTTCATCAGATTCACGAGCGCGGTCTGCTGGAATCTGCTCCCGACTGACCATGTCGATGAGGCGACGTCCTCCCGACACACCAGCCATGGTGCGGGCTGCCTCGGCCATGTCGAAGAGAGAACACAGCCCGTCGAGATCACGATCAGCTGATGCATCCCCGGCCAAGGCGCGACGACGCAGGGCGGACGCCCATGAGCTGCCCTGCCACAAGGCCCACAACGCCTCATGACACGTGCCACCGAGGCGCAAAAGGCTTGCCGAGAGGTGAACTCGCCGGACCAAGGCGGCAAGCGGTTCGGCCAGAACTCGTAGTCCTGGAGGCACTGTGGTCACATCGCTGTCATCGTGAGCTCCATCACTGACGGCGTCGTCGGCCATTTCTGTCCTCGTCACAGAGCTGCTCGCATCCGCGGCCAGCTCCTGCAACACCTCCCAATTCAGCTCCTCCCGGCGAACGAGTCGGCACCAGGTTTCGAGGCGATGAACGACAGTGAGATCGATTCCTGCCAATGGGTTCGTGATCAGGGCCGACACTTCTCGCCGGCCCGGTTGGGTTCCTGTTGCGAGATAGACCGCCACCTCAAGAGCATTGAGGATCTGAGTGACGGCGTGGACGTCGGACAACGCGTGCTCATCCCGCGAGCGCAAGACCGGTATGCCCTGAGAGGCAAGGATCGTCGCGATCACTCCCAGCTCAGCGCCATGACGGGTCACCACCGCCATCTCACTCCAAGGGACGCCATCGGCCACGTGAGCATGGCGAAGACTTCCAGCGACCTTTCTCACCAGGCGAGTGGCGCTGCCAGCTCGAACGGCGGCTACCGTTCCCGCGTCTGTGGCCGCGGCGTTGTTTGCCCGCCGTCTCAGACGGCTGGAGGACGGTATCGCTGGCATTCCTGCACGCAACGACTCAACGACGTCGGCAACATGCGCATGATTACGGTAATTGATCGTCAGGTGGTGAATCGACACGTCCGGGAACTCATCGATCAGATCGTCGAGGCGTTCCGCGGCTGCTCCTCGAAAACCGTAGACGGTCTGGTCCGGATCGGCGGTCAGCACACAAGGAACATGGCATTGCGCAATCTGGGCAATGAGGCGAATCTGAGACGGATCGCACTCGGTCAGATCGTCGCACACCAGCAGCTTGACCCGTGACCTCACGTCGATGGCCGCACCTGGACGGGTCAAGGCGATCCGAGCACGATGCACCGCCTCGGCGTAATCCACTGCCCCCTCCAGATCAAGAACGTCCAGATAATCCGTCAGGAATGGTCCCAAAACCTGCCATTCCGGCACGCCCCAGGTCATCCCCGCAGCAGTGAGGTCCTGCGGGTCGCATCCTTCTTGACGAAGTCGCGCCGCCATGACACGCACGTCAGACGCGAATTGAGAGGTCTGTGCGCATGCCTGCAGCTCCTCGGGCCAGTCCGTCATGTCACGAGCCGCAAGAAGCTCTCTGATACGAAACTCCTGCTCAGGAGCGGTCAACAGCCGTCCCGAGAAATGTCGAGATCCAAGAATGCGCCGGGCCAACGCGTGAACCGTCATGACATGAGGGTCCAGATGAGCGCCTCCGAGTCGTCGTACGAGGCCATTGCGCAATGTCTGGGCAGCCGGTCTTGTCTGGCCGAGCAGCAGGATGTCGGACAGGGAGCCGCCAGCTTCGACGTACTGCGCGGCCACCTCAAGACACAGACCCGTCCGTCCGGTGCCCGGCCCTCCCATGACGAGGACCGTGCCGGCGTCATCATTGAGCACCCGCACCTGAGCGTCATCCCATCCATGCATGGCACACATCCCACCACCGACCTGCGACAGCATTGCCGTCCGGCTGGGTCTTTTCCACAGAACAACGACGTCAGCAGTCATTTCCTGGTCTCATCGGCCCACCATGTGAAAGGGTAGAAGAGCTGTCTCATCCCCATGGGACGCGTCCGCATGTTCGTAGTTGGTCATGAACCTCGACGGTAGACATGGGTCTACCGCGATCGCCACACCACGTCGAGCGCTGCACCCGGATACAGCCGGAGCCCTGCGGAGAACAATTACCCAGTCTGAGGACCTTCATGAATGAATCGGACCAGTCATCGACCGAAATCGTGACGCCCGATACCTCCGCCATCTCGCGAGTGGACCTCACCGAGCGAGCCGCAGCTCGTGGAGATGTTGCCTGCGCCTCACACATCGGACTACGTCATGAAACGAACCAGGACGCGGCAGCCCTCGGCATCGACAGTTCTGGGCGTCATATCGTCCTTGTCGTCGCTGATGGTGTCTCGTCGACCGAGGGTGCAGAGGAATGCGCCAGAATCGCATCTCACACCGCGCGCGATTACCTGACGGCGACAATGGACCAGGGGATGCCAGCCAACGACGATGACATCGTCACCCTCTTCGAGCGAGCATTCCGAAAGGCGCACGAGGCTGTGGTGAGCGAATCGCGTCCTATTGGTGCGTGCACTCTTGCCGTCGCCGTTGCGACACAAGAACGCATTGTCGTGGGCAATATCGGTGACACCCGAACCTACTGGTTCCCTGATGACGGTAACTGTGTCCGGCTGTCCATCGATGATTCCATGGCCCAGGCACAAATGGATCTGGGAATGTCTCGGGAAGAGGCAGAGGCGGGGATCGGCGCCCATGCCATCACGAAGTGGCTCGGCGCCTCCGCCACCGACCTCGCTCCCCGCGTCATGGCCTATCAGCCACAGCATTCCGGATGGCTCCTGGTGTGCAGTGACGGATTGTGGAATCACGTTCCCGATCCGGACGACTTGACCACGCTCGTCACTGATCTCGCGGGCACGGCGCGAAAAAATGACCAGGGTCGTCCCGACCCAGCAGATCTCGCGGCCGGACTCATTGCGCACGCCAACGCGTGCGGCGGTCATGACAACATCACTGTGGCGCTGTGGCGTCGGGACGCTTGATCCAACGGTAGATTTGTCGTCATGGAGATCAAGATCGGCATCGTCAACACCGCAACCGAAGTCAGCATCGACGCTCAGGAAAGCGCTGGATCCATTGAGCAGCAGCTCAAGGACAGCCTCAGCCAGCCCGACGCCGTCCTCACCCTGACGGATGCCAAGGGCCGCAAGGTTCTCGTTCCCGCCCGTGGGATCGCCTACCTCGACCTGGGGCAGCCCAACAGCCGTCAGGTCGGGTTTGGGACTCTCTGAACTCGGTCACGGTTGAAAGTCATGGCAGCTTCGGGTCATTCCGGAAGCTGCCATTGTCATCTACCACTCGAGGCCACTCGCCGTTTCGTCAATCACGGTTCGAGGCCGAGATCGATCATGCGTTCGTCATGGGCGTTCAACACACCAGCCATCACCTCATTGATGAGGTCGAGATCATCGAACTCTCCCCCACCAGCTTTCGTCAGGGCCGCGGTCAGCGCCTGATGACGGGCAAAGAGCCGTTGGGCCACCGACAGCACCTCTCCCACGAGACGTCGTGCGAACAGAGATTCTGCCGATTTGTCACGTTGCCCGGCGATGATGTGACGCATCGCGGCATCCCATCTCACGCGGCTCCCCGTACCGCGACCGAGCCACGGGCCGAAAGAGCCGCAGGCCGGACGAAGTTCGGGTGCGAGATTCGGCTCGACCCGGTCCAGGAAATCGGCGATGAGATCAACGACGATGTGGTCGCGCAGCAACACCTGGGACCAAGACTGGGAGGGCACGTACTCCTCCACGGACCCGATGAGGGGTTCCGTCTCTGCCAGAACCGTGCGATCCGTCAGATGGGTTCTGGCTTCGGCCAAGATCTGCTGAATCTCAGCACTGCGATCAACGATGAGGAACCGTTCGGACAGGCTGGGAGCCAGGACCATGCCGGACACCGTTGCGGAGAATCCATGCAAGGCACAGGACGCTGCGACGGACCAGAAGATCGTCACAACCGAGGAGTCGTTGGGGTTCGTGTCGTCAATGCTCACGCCAACAGGTTAGAGGGTCGACGACACTGGAGGTAGGATGCTCAATGGTGTGTCGACCGCGTCACCTCGCAGGTCCACACCGCACGTGACATCGTCGCAGAACAGAGTTCCGCGCGACGACATCACGAGGAACGACTACGAAGAATGACACAGGGCCTTGACGGGCCCACGCACGAAGAGGCCAAGACACTGACCGAGACCACTGTTTCCATTTCCACCTCTTTCGCCGATCTCGGCGTCCGAGAAGACATCTGCCAGGCGCTGGAGGGGGTGGGGATCGTCTCTCCCTTCCCCATCCAGGCCATGTCCATCCCGATTTCCATTCAGGGCACCGATCTCATAGGCCAGGCCCGCACGGGCACCGGCAAGACGCTCGCCTTCGGCATCACCGTCCTGCAGCGCATCACCCTGCCCGGAGATGACGACTGGGAGGAGTTCGAACACACGGGCAGGCCCCAGGCACTGGTGATGTGCCCGACCCGGGAGCTCGCCCTACAGGTGTCTAAGGACATCTCGACCGCCGCCTCGGTGCGCGGCGCGCGGGTCCTCACCGTCTATGGCGGCGTCGGCTACGAACCACAGATCGACGCTCTGAAGGCCGGGGTCGACGTCGTCGTCGGCACCCCCGGACGTCTTCTGGACCTCTCCCAGCGCAAGGACCTCGACCTGTCCCACGTGCGCATCGTCGTTCTCGACGAAGCTGACGAGATGCTTGACCTGGGCTTCCTGCCCGACGTCGAGAACCTCATCGGGCGCACCCCTACCTCTCGCCAGACCATGCTCTTCTCGGCCACCATGCCGGCACCGATCATGGCTCTGGCCCGTTCCCAGCTGAACCGTCCGGTACACGTGCGTGCCGAGGGTGCCGACGCCCAGGCCACCGTTCCGGACACCCAGCAGTTCGTCTACCAGGCTCATCCGATGGACAAGATCGAGGTCATCGGGCGCATCCTGCAGTCCCACGATGTCGAGAAGGTCATCATCTTCTGCCGTACCAAGCGCACCTGCCAGCGTCTGGCCGACGACCTCGACGACCGTGGCTTTAAGGCTCGGGCCATCCATGGCGACCTGACCCAGGTCGCTCGCGAAAAGGCCCTCAAGAAGTTCCGCAACGGCGACGCCACCATCCTCGTCGCCACTGACGTCGCTGCACGTGGCATTGACGTCACAGGGGTCTCCCACGTCATCAACCACGAGTGCCCCGAGGACGAGAAGACCTACGTCCACCGTATTGGCCGTACCGGACGTGCCGGTGCCAAGGGCGTGGCCGTCACCCTCGTTGACTGGGCTGACGTCACTCGCTGGAACCTCATCAACAAGGCACTGGACCTCGAGATCCCCGAGCCCATCGAGACCTACTCGACCTCCCCACATCTCTACACCGACCTCGACATCCCGGAAGGCACCAAGGGTGCTTTGCCCGGCGCCGAGAAGCGTGAGCGTCATCACCACAAGCGTGACGACAAGCACGACGGCCATCACAGACATGGTGATCGCAGTGGGGGCCGTCGTTCCCGCGAGGATTCCACGGACGATGGCACGCCGCGCCGCAAGCGCACCCGTCGCCGCAACGGCAAGGTGATCCGCGGTGGTGACGAGGTCGGCAGCGCGCACGGCAGGCATGAGGCCAAGGAACACAAGAAGGCTCCCGAGAAGGACGCTGCTTCCGCCAAGGAGCAGGCACCCAGGAAGAAGGCCAGCACGAAGACCGTTGGCGATAAGGGGACTGGCGCTGTCCCGCGCCGCCGCAGGGCACGTCGGTCCCTTGTGAGTTCGGACTGAACACAGAACGAGGCACGGACATCATGTCCGTGCCTCGCTTCATATCACCAGATTCAGTAGACCATCCTCATGGCTGTCCGCACCTCAGCGAGAGTCTGGTCGGCGACGGCGTTGGCACGCTCATTTCCTTCCCGGAGCACCTCGCGCAGGTGGCCCTCGTCAGCAGCGAGTTCAGCACGACGCTCACGAATCGGGGCGAAGTAGTCGTTGAGAGAGGCGGTGAGACGCTTCTTGAGGGTACCCGAGCCACCGTCACCGATCTCCTCGGCAATGGCAGCGGGATCATCGTTCTCGCACAAGGCTGTGAGCAGCAACAGGTTCGAGACCTCGGGACGGTTCTCCGGATCCCACGTGATGTGGCGCTCGGCGTCCGTCTTGGCCTTCTTGATGAGCTTGGCGGTCTGGTCGGCGGTCATGCCGATCTCGATGGTGTTGCCCTTCGACTTGCTCATCTTCGTGCCATCGAGACCCAACACGTGCGGGGTGGCGGAAAGCAGCGCCTCCGGCTCGGGGAAGACCGGCTTGGAGGCATCGGCTCGCCCGTACCTCTCGTCGAAGCGACGAGCGATGACGCGGGTCTGCTCGATGTGTGGCAGTTGGTCACGGCCGACCGGGACGAGGTTGGCCTTGCAGAAGAGGATGTCGGCAGCCTGGTGCACCGGGAAGGTGAGCATGAGACCCGACATCGGGCGGTCCGAGGTGGCCAGCTCGTCCTTGACAGTCGGGTTACGACGCAGCTCCGCGTCGGTCACTAGCGACAGGAAGGGCAGCAGCAGCTGGTTGAGGGCAGGCAGGGCCGAGTGGGTGAAGATCGTGGTACGGACCGGGTCGATACCGATGGCAAGGTAATCGGCGATGTTCGACATGACATTGGCCTGCAACTCGCCGACGCCGTCACGGTCATAGATGACCTGGTAATCAGCGATGACGAGGAAGGACTCGATTCCCTCGTCCTGCAGACGCACCCGATTGGCCAGGGAGCCGAAGTAGTGACCGATGTGGAGACTTCCGGTGGGACGATCCCCGGTGAGAAGCCGCCATTTCTCCGGATGGACGGCCAGATCGGTCTCAACCTTGTCACTGCGGGCCTGCGAGCGCGCCAAGGTGGCAGCGTTCGATCCGATTTCGGAGACGTCGCTAGTCATCGAAAATCCTTCCTCGCCGCCCACCTCGGCGACGAGGCGACGCCGCCGGGCAGGGCGGCCGTCACATCGTCAGTGCCGCACGCAGCGACGCCACCACGAGGTGGCATTCGCAGGTGCAGTCGTCATGTCGGTCACTGTAGCAGTCTCACCGGACGCGAAGAACTCCACCACGCAGCTGGATCCTCGTCACGAGCTCTCGGTAGGCGGTCTCACGGGTGAGATTGCATCCCAGCTCGTGGTCCTTCTTGCCCGAGCCGTGGTAATCGCTCGCTCCGGTCCGGACCAACCCGAGCCGTCCTCCCAGATCGAAGAGCATTCGGCGGGCTGCCTGGTCGTGGTCCTGGTGCTCCACCTCGATTCCGTCGAGCTGATGATAGGCAGACAACGACGCGATCACCTGCGGGGTGAGGACCTGCTGGGCTCCCCTGCCCCACGGATGTGCTAGGACGGCGACGCCGCCGGCGTCGTGGATGAGGTCGATGCCCTCTTCCAACGCCACGCTGTGCCGTGGAACATAGGCGGGCTTGCCGTCAGCGAGCCAGTCTCGGAAAGCCTCGTCACGGTCTTCGACGTAGCCCTTAGCCACCATCGCGTCCGCTACATGGGGCCGACCCAGGCTCGAGGCCGAACCGGCCGCTCGATGGACGTCCGCCGTCGTCACCGACATTCCGACCTCGGCGAGTATCTGACAGATGGCGTCCAGACGCCCAACTCGCGAATCCCGCGTGATCTGCAGCTCCCTGCCCAGAGCTGGATCGTCAGGATGCGGCCCGTAACCGAGAAGGTGAACGTCACGACCACCAATGTGGCACGTCATCTCGAGGCCAGGAAGCAGCCGGACGCCGAACCGTTGTCCGGCTGCCTGAGCCTCCTCCAGCCCATCGAAGGTGTCATGATCAGTCAGGGCGATGACGTCCAGACCGCTCGTGGCAGCTTTCATCACGAGGCGGGTCGGGGAATCCGTCCCATCCGAGATCGTGGAATGGGTGTGGAGATCAATTCTCACTGCTTGGCCTCCTGGCCCACGGAGGACCGCAGGTCACTGACCATCACGACGCAGTGCGCTAGATCCGGGGTTGTCGTCATCGCTTCAACAATACGTCCACCATCGACCAGAACGTTTGCCGTTCCAATCTCAAGGGCCCGACGCGTTGCCTCGGACATCACCTGAAGGAGATCCTCGCGGAGGCTTGCCCGCACTCGGGCATCCGTCGGACGGTCCTGGGGAAGCTGTTCGACGAGATGGGTCAGGCGGGTCATGTCCACCCTGCGCGCCAGCGTCAAGTATGCCTCGGCGACTTCGTCGAGAGGATGACCTTCGTCAGAGATCTCGACGACGCTCAACAGCACTGAACCCCAGTCGTGAGAGGCGACCACAGCGGCATCTGCACGATCGAGTCCCAACTCGGTGACATCATCAACCTTCTCCTGCCACTCGTCGGCACTGTCGCCCAGCAGGTCGGAGAGCTTGTCGACGAGTTTGGCGACGCCCGGACGGTAGGTCTCGATCGTGGCAGAGATGTTGTCCGCACCACCGTGGTTGAGGAACCACCTCGTGGCGTCCATGGCGAGATCTCGAAGAGCGAGCCTGATCTCGGCAGTACGGGCTGCGTCCAGTCCGAGGTGGGTGAGGTTCGTCTCCACCCTGCCCAGTCCGAAGACCGATCGGGCCGCCAGCTGGCAACGGATGACCTGAGCGATGTCTGCCCCGGTCTGCAGATGCAAGCGGTGGAAAGCCGTAATGCCCTGGGAGTCAACGAACCTGTTGACGGCTTCGGTAGTGATGATCTCCCGGTGCAGCCGGTGATCTGGCATCCGATCAGCGAACCTCTCACGCAGCAGCGGCGGGAAGTAGCCCACCAAGCGATCCGCCACGAAGGGATCTTCTGGAAGATCCGTGGCAAGCACGGCATCGCACAGGGCGATCTTCGTCCACGCGAGCAGGGTGCACAGCTCCGGGCTGGCAAGCCCCTCCCCTGCGGCCATTCGACGATTCATCTCAGCGGTCAACGGCATGGTGTCGACGACGCGATCAAGATGGCCAGACTCCTCGAGTTCGCACATCCAGGCTTCCAGGACTCCAGGAGTCGGCCCTGACGGGCTCACCGCATTGGCCAGCGCGAGGTTCTGAGAACGGTTGTGCCGCAATACCAGGGTAGCGACGTCGTCAGCCATGGCAGGCAGGAGTTCGTCGCGTTCCTCAGCGCTGAGGCGGCCAGCAGCCACCTCAGCATCAAGCAGGATCTTGATGTTGACCTCATGATCAGAGGTGTCGACGCCGGCAGAATTGTCGATGAAATCGGTGTTGATTCGGCCACCGTTTCGGGCGTATTCGATGCGGCCTGCCTGCGTCCATCCCAGGTTTCCGCCTTCGCCAGCAGCCCTGGCCCGCACGTCCTTGGCCGTGATGCGAACCGGATCATTGGCGCGGTCGCCGACCTGGGCGTCGGTCTCACTCGTGGCGCGTACGTAGGTTCCGATTCCACCATTCCACAGCAGGTCAACCGGAGCCCGCAGGATCGCTGAGATGAGATTGTCAGGGGTCATCCTCTTGACGGAGCCGTCGATGCCGAGGGCCTCGCGCATCTGCTGGCTCACCGGAATCGACTTCAAGGTGCGATCCCAGACGCCGCCGCCCTCGGAGATGAGGGACGAGTCGTAATCGCCCCAGCTCGAGCGCGGAAGATCGAAGAGGCGACGACGCTCCTGCCAGGACGCGGCAGGATCCGGGTTCGGGTCGACGAAGACGTGACGGTGGTTGAAAGCTGCCACCAGCTTGATGTGCTTGCTCAGCAACATGCCATTGCCGAAGACGTCACCGGACATGTCGCCGATACCGACGCAGGTGAAGTCGTCAGCCGACTGGTCGATACCCAGGTCGGCGAGATGCCGGGTCACCGACTCCCAGGCGCCGCGGGCCGTGATGCCCATGGCCTTGTGGTCGTAACCATGGGATCCACCCGAGGCGAAGGCGTCACCGAGCCAGAACCCGTGCTCCGCGGCAATTGAGTTCGCGGTGTCGGAGAAAGTGGCAGTGCCCTTGTCAGCGGCAACGACGAGGTAGGGATCGTCCCCGTCGTGGCGCACCACGTGGTCAGGGGCGACGACCCTGCCCTCGACGACGTTGTCGGTCAGGGACAGCAGCGACGAGACGAAGATGCGATAGCACTCCTTGCCTTCCTCTGCCCAGCCCGCGCGGTCGGTCGTGGGATCGGGCAGATGGGCGGGAACGAAGCCGCCCTTGGCGCCCGCAGGCACGATGACCGAGTTCTTGACCATCTGGGCCTTGACCAGGCCGAGGACCTCGGTACGGAAGTCCTCGGGACGATCCGACCAACGCAGGCCTCCTCTCGCCACCGCACCGAAACGCAGATGAGTTCCGGAGACCCTCGGCGAATTGACGAAGATCTCGAACTTGGGTCGTGGGGCTGGGGCGAAGTCAAGCTCACCTGGACGCACCTTGAAGGCCAGCGCTCGGCGATCCTTCTGCCACCAGTTGGTGCGGATCATGGCCTTGATGACGGCATGCATCATGCGCAAGATGCGATCGTGATCAAGGGAGGCGACGTCGTCCAGATCAGAAAGGAAAGCCTGTGACAGCTCCTCCACCTTGGCCAACCGCTCGGCTCCGGCATCGACCCCGTCATCGTAAGCCGACGGATCGAACTTGGCCTCGACGATCCTCACGAGGTCCCCTGCCAGATTCGGGTTCGCCCGTAGTGCCTTCGCCATGTAGGTCTGGGAGAATGGGCTACCAACCTGCCGGAGGTAACGAGCGATACAGCGCAACATGGCCACCTGGGACCAGGACAAGCCCGCCTCGGTCACGAGGCCCGAGAACGTGTCGGATTCGCACTTCCCAAGCCAGGACGCGGCAAACGCCTCGGTGAAACGATGTCGCTCGGATTCCTTCCACAGCTCACCGGGGGCCTGCAGGCCAAGGTCGAACAGCCAGATCTCCCGACCGCGCAGAACAATCCGGTGCGGATGCTCATCGACGATCTGGACGCCAAGGCTCGACAGGTGCGGCATGACCTGGGACAGCGTCATCGGCGCGTGCTGATTGAAGATCTTGAGGCGCAGGTCGGAAGGATCGGCGGGGTCATCCGGACGGTACATGACCAGGCCCAGGTCGTCCTCAGCCAACCCGTTGAGCAGTTCGAGGTCCAGAATGCCCTGCTTGGCCGTGAATTCCTGCTTGTACTCGGGTCCGAAGTCAATTCCACGTCGGTCGCTCTCAATGCTGCTGGCCAGGGCAATGAACTCGTCATCCCAGTTCGAGGTGGCGTCAGCGAGCTCTGCCTGCAGTTCCGCATCATCAACCGGAGGAAGGACCTCACCGTCAGGGACCTTGGCAGTCAAGATGATCCTGACCAGGGAGGACTCACCCATCATGATGGTCGAGTCGAACTCGACCGCGCCGGTCCGCTTGGCGACGATTCCCTCGACGACGCCAACAGTGCTGGCGTCGAAACGGTCGGCCGGGACGAAGACCAACAGGTGGAAGAACCGGCCCCACGGACCGCGGCGGACCAGTGCCCGAAGGCGCTGCTTCTCGCGCAGGTCGACGATCGTCATGATGAGCGGCACGAGCTCTTCGGCCGAGGCCTCGAAAAGGGCGTCACGTGGGAACTCGGCGATGGTACGAATGACCGCCTTGCCGCCATGGGAGTTGGCTCGGTATCCCGAGAGTGCGAGCATACGGGAGGCCTTGGCGCGAAGGACCGGGATGTGCGTCACCGACTCGGTGTATGCGGCCGACCCCAGCAGACCGATGAAGCGGTGCTCAGCGACGACGGTGCCGTGTTCGTCACGGATTCGCACGCCAACGTAATCCCGGTATCCATTGCGCTGCACGGTGGAACGAACCGAGTCCTTCGTGACGACGATGGTGGATTGATCCTCGCTGTGAGGGACCGCATCGAAGCGCGGCCCGTCATCGGTGATGCCCAGCCGGGTACCGGGTACTGGCGTCATGGTGTCCCCGTCGACCCGGAACTCCTCGTACGACAAGTACATAAAATGGTCATCGGCCAACCATTCCAGGAGCTCACGCGTCGAGTCACGATCATCGGCGCGCCCTTGGGAAGCACTCACCACCTCAGCGGTCCGCAACATCGCCTCTTGCATCGCCGCCCAATCGTCCGTGGCCCGAACAACCTGGTCAAGGCAGCTGTGAAGATCCTCATCGAGCTGCTTGGCAGCCTCGCCAGTGTCAACACCAATCGGCGCCGTGGCATCGATGTGAATCCAGGACTCCGGCTCGCAGCCCTCGCGTCCGGGAGTTCCGACACTCTCAACAGCTCCCTCGGCGTTGCGCTTGACACCGAAAATCGGGTGCCGAACGTCCTCAACTCGCCACCCATGACGAAGCAGGCACGACACGACGGTGTCGACGAGGAAGGGACGGTCATCCATGACGACCTGCACCGAGTTGACCTGACCGTCAG
The DNA here is from genome assembly GCF_057458005.1 of Cutibacterium sp. LaCa_255. Lineage (NCBI taxonomy): Bacteria > Bacillati > Actinomycetota > Actinomycetes > Propionibacteriales > Propionibacteriaceae > Cutibacterium > Cutibacterium sp. LaCa_255. Next base: position 1,558,393 of record NZ_CP190956.1, read on the forward strand.
ACCACGGCGGAGCGATGCTAACGTCGACGCGAACCGGTCCAGGCTTCACGGCAACCTTCACCTGCCGTTCCATCGCCTGACGAATCACCTCTTCACAGCAGTGATCTCCAGTGGCGTGCTGCTCCAGCACCGATGCCACGAGAGCCGGGATGACTTTCTCCATCTCTGACACGATCAGGTCACCTTCGTCATGGTCACGGGGCCACCTCAACGTGGTCCTCGATGAGAACTCTACAAGGGTTTATGCCTTCGCGTGAACCACCGAACAAGGTCGTTTGCGAGGTGTGTCGCAAACGTCCGGCATCATGGTGACATGGACATCAATTCACGGGCCCATTTCGACGCAACCCCTGATCAAGTCGTCGCCATGATGACCGATCCGGCATGGTGGCAGGACGTCCACCGACGCGCCGGGGCCACCACCAGCAATGCCGTCGTCACGGGGGATTCGTTGAGCCTGGACGTGGCCGTGCCCGCTCCCAGCCAGGTGACGAAGTTCGTCGGCTCCACCCTCACCGCCAAGCAGACCGTGTGGTGGCAGCCCGCCAATCCTGATGGATCGAGAGAGGGCTCCTTGCAGATCGTTCCTCAGGGCATGCGGGCGAAGGCAGACGGACACGTCTCCGTGCGTCCCGACGTCACCGGAACTGAGGTCATGTACACCGGTACCTTCACCGTGTCGGTCCCGCTGGTGGGCAAGAAACTAGAAAAGGCTGCGGCCCCACACATCACTCAGGCCTTCGACATGCAGCAGCGGGCGGGCGACGACTGGTTGGCCTCCCACTGAGGCCAACCCCACCCGTCGCGGCGGTCCGTCACTCCAATCCGGGAAAACCCTCGGGGTCGGTGTCGGCCGCCGGAAGCTCCTCGGTGATGTCATGCCACGACAACTCGTGCTCACCGATGAGAGTCTGAACGGCGACGTCATTCCAGGCATCGTCGATGATCATGCCCTTGACGTCCGCGGCAGCATCCTTGGAGTCGGCGTCGTCATCGTCGGCAAACCACGCCGTGATCTGCGAGGGCTCGAGACGGGTCAGCGTCACTCCGCCGTTGTCGACCTCTTCGTGCTCTGCAATTTGCTCGGCAGGGACATGGGCGACGAGAACCAGTCGACGACCGGTATGGGTCAGGCCCCATACCGAACCGATGACCATAGCAGCATGTTCGGTTTCCTCGGGATCAGTGACGTCGAGGATGACACGAAGCTCCTCGGTGACCGTGAAGGCCGTCACCTGTTCTCCCGGCGCGGCAACGAGCTCACGAGCCCGTTGCGCATTGGTTGGGATGAAAACGATGGTGGACGTCGACAATTGAACCCTCCTTGGTCAGCGTGACCCCTGATGCATCGTCCACGGTACTCAGATGCGGACGGGAATCATATATTGGCTCGCGTCGTCCCAGATGACGACATCGTTAGCTCGCTCGAGTTATCCACAGATTTGCGCATCAACCCTTCCCGAGGAAGGCAGCGTGAACTGTTCTAGAGCCCATGACGACCACATCAGCGCCCATTCCCCTTGATTCGGCCCGGCCACATCATTCGGACATCTTCCTGGAGCTCGACCGGGACTGGTGGCCGGACGAATTGCGCGTCGTCTCGTCATCACCGGTGACGAGCGCCGTGGAAGGCAGCATCCAGGCTCGCCAACAGGCTGTGCGACTGACGCGGGCAATCCACGTCATCATCGTGGAGACGATGGCCGGGCGACGCCCCATGAATCAGCTCATGCGAGCATCCAGCCCTCGTGCTGCGGCAACCATGCGCAAATGGCCCCGGGGACCTGGCTGGAGCCGTATGCTCCTCGTCGGCGAGCCTCAAGTCAGTTTTGACGACGACCACGTGGACGGGGTCGGCCTGATCGATCTGCGTGGCAGGCGGCTCCCGTTGGCCACGAACCTGGTTCAGCACGAGGGTGTCTGGCATCTCGACGCCGTCGAGCTCGTTCTGAACCCCAAGGTGGCCGCGCTCCTCAGCAACAAGCACATCACGCAGGAGGCCGTCGGTATGGCGTGACGAAAACGGCGCCGACACTGTCGTGTCGACGCCGTCCCCGATGTCACATCAGCGCTTCTTGCGGTTCTTCCTCGACTTCTTGGACGCAGACCTCCTCGCGGCCCGGTTTCCCTCCGCCTTGGGATTCTTCGGCGCACCACCTTCAGCAGTCGTCTTGGCGTCACCCTGCTCGTCGGGAGCCGAGTAGCTCAGAGCGCGACGCGGACGGCTCTCCTGGGGCAGCACCGAATCTGCCGTCACCGGCTGTCCTCCGGCGTCGGTCACCAGACCAACCTGCGGACTGGTCTCGATCTCAAGATTGAACAGGAACCCGACGACCTCCTCCTTGAAGGAATCCATCATCGAGTTGAACATGTCGCCGCCCTCACGCTGATACTCGACCAGCGGATCGCGTTGGGCCATCGCACGCAGGCCGATGCCCTCGCGCAGGTAGTCCATCTCGTAGAGGTGCTCGCGCCACTTGCGGTCGAGCACCGTCAGGAGGACCTCACGCTCGAGCTGGCGCATCGTCGCCTCACCGAGCTCGGCCTCGCGACGGTCATAGGCATCCTGGGCATCCGCCTTGAAGTCCTCGACGAGCTCCTCGCTGTCCTGGCAGTCGGCGTACTCGTTGATGTCGAGACCAACGGGGTACACGGTGCCGACCTCGTCCCACATCGCCTCGAGGTCCCAGTCCTCGGAGTAGCCCTGGGTGTACTTGCGCACACCGGCCTCGACGACGCGATCAGTGGTGGCGCGCAGCTCGACCTCGACGTCGGCACCCTCGAGAACCTTGCGACGGTCCCCATAGATGACGTGACGCTGACGGTTCATGACGTCGTCATACTTCAGGACGTTCTTACGCATCTCGAAGTTCTGCGCCTCAACCTGTTTCTGGGCGCTCTCGATCTGACGAGACACCCACTTGGACTCGATCGGCATGTCCTCGGGCATCTTGAGGGTGACCATGGCGCGGTCGATGACCTCAGGCTTGAACAGGCGCATCAGCTCGTCCTGCAAGGACAGGTAGAACCTGGACTCGCCCGGGTCGCCCTGACGGCCGGAACGTCCACGCAACTGGTTGTCGATACGGCGAGACTCGTGACGCTCGGAACCGATGACGTAGAGGCCGCCCAGCTCCTCGACCTCCTCGTGCTCGGCCTTCGACTGCTCCTCGTACCTGGCCAGGGTGTTGTTCCAGGCGGTCTGGTAGGCCTCCTCGTCCTCCACCGGGTCGAGCCCCTTCTCGCGAAGGTCCAGCTCGGTGAGGAATTCTGGGTTACCACCCAAGATGATGTCGGTACCACGACCGGCCATGTTGGTCGAGACCGTCACAGCTCCCTTGCGGCCGGCCAGGGCGACGATCGCCGCCTCGGACTCGTGGTGCTTGGCGTTCAACACCTTGTGGGGAACGCCGGCCCGCTTGAGCTTCTCCGAGAGCAGCTCCGACTTGGCGACGGATGCGGTACCGATGAGGATCGGTTGACCAGCCTCGTGGCGCTCGACGACGTCGGAGATGATGGCGTCGAACTTGGCATCCTCGGTGCGGTAGATGAGGTCCTTCTGGTCCTTGCGGATCATCGGGCGGTTCGTCGGGATCGGGATGACGCCCAGACCGTAGATCTTCTGGAACTCGCTCTCCTCGGTCTTAGCGGTACCCGTCATGCCGGCGAGCTTGTCGTACATGCGGAAGTAGTTCTGCAGGGTGATCGTCGCGAGGGTCTGGTACTCGTCCTTGATCTCGACGTGCTCCTTGGCCTCGAGGGCCTGGTGCAGACCCTCGTTGTAGCGACGCCCTGCCAGGGTACGACCGGTGTGTTCGTCGACGATGAGGACCTCGCCATCGATGATGACGTAGTCCTTGTCGCGGTGGAAGAGCTCCTTGGCCTTGATGGCGTTGTTGAGGTAACCGATGAGAGGAGTGTTTGCCGATTCGTACAGGTTCTGGATACCCAGACGCTCCTCGACGACGTTGATGCCGTGCCCCAGAACGGCCACGGTCCGCTTCTTCTCGTCAACCTCGTAGTCGACGTCGCGTTGAAGTCTCGAGACGATCTTGGCGAATTCCGGGTACCACTGCTTGTTCTCCTCGGCAGGGCCGGAGATGATCAGCGGGGTACGAGCCTCGTCGACGAGGATCGAGTCGACCTCGTCGACGATGGCGAAGTGATGGCCACGCTGCACGCACTCGCTCAAGGAGCTGGCCATGTTGTCGCGCAGGTAGTCGAAGCCGAACTCATTATTCGTGCCGTAGGTGATGTCGGTCTTGTATGCCTCCTTGCGCTCCATCGGAGGCATGTCCGACAGAATCGCCGAGATCGTCAGACCCAGGAAGTGGTGCACACGACCCATCTGCTCGGACTGCACTCGAGCCAGGTAGTCGTTGACGGTGACGACGTGGACGCCCTTGCCGAGCAGTCCCTCGAGGTAGGCGGGGAGAAGACCGACGAGGGTTTTGCCCTCGCCGGTCTTCATCTCGGCGATGTTGCACTGGTACAGGGCCGCACCGCCCATGATCTGAACGTCGAAGTGACGCTTGCCGAGCACTCGCCTGGACGCCTCACGCACCGTCGCGAAGGCCTCCGGAAGCAGCCGGTCCAAGTTCTCGCCGTTATCGAGACGCTGACGGAAGTCGGCGGTCTGTCCCGCCAACTCGTCGTCGCTCATGGCGACGTAGTCCTCCTCGATGCTGTTGACCTGGCCGACAATGCGGTTGAGTCGGCGGATGATCTTGCCTTCACCGGCGTGCAACACGCGATCCATGAGGTTCACGGGGTGGGTCCTTCAAGGAGTAGACGTCGTGTCGTCCGGGCGCATCCCGGACGAGCAGCTCAAGAGAGCTGCCTTCCCCATCCTAGGGGGTTTGCGGCCGAACCAAGAACGCCGCAACCTTTCGTCCTGGCCACGTGAGGGTTGCTGAACCCCTCATGAGTCCATTCCTCACCGTCCTTTCCCGCCATTGACCCGCGACATGAATCGGCGGCGGCGCCAGATTATCTCGCACCGCCGCCGATGTCGTTGTGTCTTGACGATCCAGGAATCACTCGTGGTCAAGATCCAGATGGATCACGCCGTAGTTGTACCCCTTCTTGCGCCGGTAGACGACGCTGGGCTGCTTGGAATCCTGATCGAGGTAGAGGAAGAAGTCGTGCCCGACAAGTTCCATCTCGTCGAGAGCCTGGGCAAGGGTCAGGGGAACGGCTTGGAAGACCTTTTCCTTGACATAGATGGGGCTGTCCCCGGTGACTTCCACGTCGCCCGCGATCTTCCTGGTGGCCAGGATCTCGGGTGCATCATCGGTACTTTCCTCGGGCAAGACGTCCAGGACCTGGGAGACGCGCAAGCCACGACGACTGCGACGACGATCAGCAGCCTTGACGAGCTGGGTGCGGAGTCGATCGGCAGCCATGTCAAAGGCAACCATCTTGTCTTCCGCCTGCCCGACAGCTCGCACCACCGGCCCCTTCGCCCGCAGTGTGATTTCACACGTCATGGCCTGGTCCTTGGACCCCTTGGCGTCCTGGGCAGTGAAAACCACCTCCGCGCGCTGGACCCGGTCCCTGAACTTCTCGACCCCGGAGAGCCTGTCCTCGACCTGGGCGCGCACGTCGTCACTGACGTGGCAGTGCCGTCCCGTAACGATGACATCCATGACAACCTCCTGTATTGGGGTTCGCATCGGTGTTTCCGACGCAGAAACAAATGACACGACCGCGTCCCATCCCCCTCGTGGAGGTCCGGGTACCAATCGGTCGTGCCATGCACCTACGCTAGCCCATAAGAGGGGCTCACAACAGCTGTTTGGCAAGGTTCGACACCCACGCTGACGTGTCGCCCGACAATGTGATCACGCTCGCGTCCAGGTGTGGTCACGGCCATCTCAGTGGGGTCGCAGCATCAGCCAGGACAACCACGGACAGCACTCGCCGCCCGGACCACCCCAAGGCTCTGCACGCCTCGTCGATCGTCGCCCCTGAGGTACGAACGTCGTCGACGAGAATGACATCTCCCTCTCCCGTCGGAGCTCTCATCGACCCGCGCTGATTGGCGCTGCGATCCTCATGGCGAACCTCAAGCTGGTCCGCCACGCGTCGAGTTCGGTGCAAGACCTGGGCGAGGGAGGCATTGGACGCATCCAGAGTTCGCAGAGCTGATCGCGTCATGTCGGCAGCATGATCAGCACCTCGTCGTCGCACAGCCCTCGCCGTCGAGGGAACTGGAACGACGTCAACGTGGCCGGGAACGGCTGCTATCGCCGGAGCGAGCCCATGAGCCAGCCAGTGGCCGAGCTCGTCGGTCAACCATGCCGCACCACGATCCTTGTGAGCTGTGACGATCCCGGGAACAGGACCGTGGTAGCCCATGCAGGCAATGACCGGTGGCGGCCCGTCAACAATGACCCGAGGGGTCGGGTTGATCGCAGACCGACACGCGTCACACAGACCCACGCCCGGCTCCCCACATCCAGGACAGCACGCTCCCAGCAGCAGGTCGGCCAGGGAGTCCATTGGGTTCACGATGAACCAGTGTCGCCGGTCACCGTCGTGTCACGGAAGGGTCAAGCTGTAATCGCGACCGCACTGACCCCCTGCAGGACCTGGCGCCAGTGAAATCTCTCCTCGTGGTGAAGCAGTTTTCCGTCCTCACTGAGCATGACAGCCTCAGTGCCAATTTCCATCGGGACTGCCACCACGGATTCCACGCTCTTCCCGCTGAGCGGCCCCATGGACGTCGCACCCGAGCCGTCAACAATGACCTCGTACGGCGCAGTTACCCCAGACTCGATCGCGCTGCCCAGGACACACAATTGGGTTTGGGAAAGCCAGGCAACGTCGGTGATCCTCGACAGATTCGCGTCCGAGGAGGACAACGGCATGTCGACGATGTGGCCGAGATGAACTGCGCCGTCCTGCCGTGACAGCAGGCCGATACCCAATCCATAGGTCTTCCCCCGCTGAAGGACCAGGGCCACGCGAATGCCATCAGGAGAGACACTGAAGGAAGTCACTGTGCGACCACCAAGGTCAACGACAGTGGACATTCGGGAACCATCCGCGGCGACGACGATGAGCGTCGGATCTGTTGTCGAGAAGGTCGCCACACTGCGATCGACGAGGACTTGAGGACGAAGCAGATTCACCCCGGTGGCAACGACGTCGACCTGATCACTGCCTTCACGCCATTTCACCAGCGACCGTCGATCCGCGGAAACGGCGTGCCACACCGCACCCGGGGTGCTCACAGTTGCGACCGGCATGGCGAACTGGGTGGAGGCGACAGCTGAGACACCAGTTTCCGGGCGAGCGTCCTGCCCCAACGCTCCAGGCATGATCTGGAGGGCTTGGCCTACTGCGTTGACCCGTCCCATCTGTCCCTTGACGACGGCGACCACCGTGGGGGAATCCGTCGACGGGAGCGGTAGGAGGTCGGCGTACAAGTCTGCCGACACTGTGTTGTCCTCAGCCGCCTCGGGAAGAGGCAGCAGAGACCCGCCGGCGGTGAATCGGATACGTGAGATGGCAGCGAAACCACTCAGAGTCCAGGTGACTTGGCTGGCGAGCAACCGACGTTGAGATTCTGAGAGTTGGGCTGCGGACGCACTCAGTGGCACGGTGACGACGCCAACGGCGTCAACCGTGGTCGTCCCGACGGCTCTCACCCCTGCCGGCAGTGCCGTGCGAAGCGCAGGCTTCAGGTATTCCGGCACACCCGCCATCATCGCCCTGAGCGCGGCGTCAGGGGTAGCCCCCAGGCTCGGCAGATGAATGACGTCCGGGACCAGACGGTCAACGTCGGCAGCAAAGAAGTAGACCGGAATCGCCGACCAAGCGCGCTGGAAGGTGTACTGCGAGATCAGCAGCCCCTCGGGAGGCCGGGAAATCCGCCATTGTCCGGATTCCTGGGCCATGCCGAAATCATGTTTGAGCGTCTGCGATTCCCCTGGGTGGTAATGACCGTCGGCATCAACGGTGCCGATGATCGGAGCCTGGAGAGAAGCCGTCGCCACCGTGCTGGTCGGCTTGTGATTGGTGGCCTGGTAAATCGTCGCTCCGGAATGGGGATCCCAGCGGTCCGCCATGTCCTTCGTGAGATAGGCACGAGCGACCCGGTAGTCATCGCGAGCACTCGTCATGGCCTGCAGGAAACCGCCCACGACAAGGTCAATCGATGCGCCATCAGCAGGAGGCTGAGGGGCGACGTCAATGCCCTCCCGCTGACCTGAGGCTTGGTGTGGGTCTTCAGCCTGTGTCACTGCCCCTGTGGACGGCACCTCGGCGCAACCTGCCAGCAGGAGGGCGGCTCCCGACAGCACGGCACGCCGTGTGGGACGCAGTGTCATCGCTCCTCCTCCGATTCGGTCGGACCGGCATCGCTCGGCGCAGCGGGTAATGGGGACTCGACGATCACTCCCCCGGAATCCCTCGGAATGACCAGCCGGAAAAAGGCACCATCTCCGGGTCGTCCCCACGCCGTCAACCAGCCATGGTGCAGGTTGGCGTCCTGACGAGAAATGGCCAGGCCGAGACCACTGCCACCCACGGTGCGCACCCGGGACGGGTCCCCACGCCAGAACCTGCCGAAGACCTTTTCTGCCTGCCATGGCTCGAATCCGACTCCGTGGTCACGCACGGCGACCCCTACAGCACAGTCATTACCGACGACGGTCACCTCGACCGTCCTTCCCTCGGCATGCTCAACAGCGTTCGACAACAGGTTCCTGACGATGCGGCTGATCCGTCGCGGGTCAACCTCAGCAGTCTGCGTCGTATCGGTGGTCAGTACGATCGGAACTCCCAGGCGCTCTGCGAGCGGAGTCACGTCGACGGTCTCGGCGCGCACGAGTTCGACGATGTCGCAGTCTTCCAGTGTCAATTGTGCGGCGCCGGCGTCAAACCGAGAGATCTCGAGCAGGTCGGCCAACAGAACCTCGAAACGCTCCATCTGGGCCCGCATGAGCTCGACCGACCGCACCTGGACCGGATCATCGGGATTGGCCTCGATCATGTCGCAGGCCATCCGCATCGTCGTCATGGGGGTGCGCAACTCGTGGGAGACATCCGAGACGAACTGCTGCTGCAGTGTCGACAGCCTCTCCAATTCCCCAATTCGCCGATCCAACTGGGCTGCCATGTCATTCATCGACTTGGCAAGGGCCGCGAGGTCGTCAGTCCCCCGCACCGCCATGCGCTCGTCCAACGCCCCGTCGGCCAATTTCGAGGCTGTGATGGAGGCTTGCCGAATGGGTTGGGACAGGTGACGGGTCGCCAAGTAGGTTGCCAGGGCGATGGCCAGGGCCATGAGGGCTCCGACGCTGATGACACTGCGTCGCAGCAACTCGACGGTGGCGACCTCCTGGGTCTCCGGAAAGATGAAGTAGACCGGGATGGACTGGCTGGCCCCGGGGGACCACAAGGTCGACCCGACGACAATCCCGGGGACGTCAGGACGCACGTGATCGGTGTAATGGACCATCGTTGGCGCGGTCCACATCCCGCTCGACTCCCCCACCTTCGCGGTGAGTTCAGCTGGGACGGAGTCCGGCGAAACCCCCTGGGAGATGAGTCCGGAAACAGGACCCTGGATGAGGACGTGATACTGCCCCGACTGTCCAGCTGCGTCGTCTGCAAGTCGATTGAGCCGCTCGTAGAGAGAAGCTGTGCGCAGATCGGTGTCACGTAGCTGGCCCTGGATGCGATTGATTGTCGTGGTCGTCTCCGCAATGGCAGAGGCGCGTTTGGCGTCGAGGATTCCCACGGTGGCCTGACGAACCAGGAAGAAGCCACCGACGATGAGAATGACCAGACTGCTCGACATGGTGATGGTCACCATGCGCAGCGGCAATGACGACCACCACAGTCGTCGCAGCCCGGCGAGCCAGGACTGGGGCCAAGCAGGTCGTCGGGGGCGGCCAGCATGCCGCGCTGGGGTGATCAGCTTTCCTCCCCGGGTGTCCTGATGCGATATCCGACTCCGCGCACCGTCACGATCATCTGTGGACGTTCTGCGTTGCGTTCCACCTTGGAGCGCAATCTCTGCATGTGGACATTGACCAACCGGGTGTCCGCATTACTGGTGTAGCCCCAAACTTCCCGCAGCAGGGTCTCACGGCTGAACACCTTGTTGGGGCGTTGGGCCATCGTCATGAGCAGGGAGTACTCCAATGGCGTCAAGGAGATCTCTTCCCCGCCTCGCTGCACCAGGTGAGCGGCAGGATTGATGGTCAGGTCCCCGACGGTGATGATTCCCCCCTCATCCCGCTCAGCAGCTGGGGTGCGGAGTCGGGCTCGGATTCGGGCCACAAGTTCTGCGGAGCGGAAGGGCTTGGAGACGTAGTCGTCAGCACCGGCACCCAATCCACGAACGACGTCAGGGGTGTCGGACCGCGCTGTGAGCATGATGATCGGGGCGCCGGATTCTCGTCGGATGTCCTGGCAGATCTGGATGCCGTCACGGCCCGGAAGCATGAGGTCGAGGAGGACGAGTGCGGGTTTGCGCTGCCGAAAGACGTCCATGACGTCGTTGCCGTGCCCGACCCACACGGTTGAGAATCCCTCCTTCACCAGGACGAGCTGGAGCATCTCGGCCAGGGCCGGGTCGTCATCGACGACGAGGATCGGCCCATGCTCACCGGTGGCGCCCACCACAGACCTCCTGACTCATTCCGGGATGGTGCACATCGTAGTCCCAACGGCATCCAGCCATCGATCAATTCAGGGCGGGGTTGTCCGTAGCGGTGGCGAGCATCGCCGCCGTGCCGTTCTGGCGGTGGAGGACGGCTCGCCACAAGCCATGCGGCTCCGAGGAGAAGACGTCCTCCGGGTGAGCGATGGCGCGAATCCAATCACCGCGAATGAGCTCAGCCTCGAGTTGTCCAGGCCCCCACTCCGCGTATCCGGCAAAGATCCGTACGTCCGTGAACGCTCCCACAACCAATTCCGTCGGGGTGTCGAGATGGAGCAGACCGATCAGTCCTTGGACTCGTCGCCACCCGGGAGGCTCCTCGCTGGAACGCTGCACACGAGCCAGACAAATCGCCCCGCTGGGCGACATCGGACCCCCGAAGAAGAGGTCCTGCGGAGGGGTGGCGAGAGGCTCCCAGTCGGGTAGTTGGCTGCGCAACGTTCCCGCCGAGCAGGGTTGGTTGACGATGACTCCGAGGACACCGTCAGGGGCGACGTCGATGAGATAGACGACGGACTCGCAGAAGCACCCCTCGTCGATGTGGCGACTCGCCAACAGCAGGTCACCAGCTTTGAGAGGGTTCGCGAGTATCACGACGCCCATTGTGTCACCCAGAGCCGGGGTGATTCGAGGTAATCGTCAATGTGAGGTCGGCTGTAAGCGGCCGCCGCAGTAGCTCAATCGTGTCGACCTGTGACCAACTCGACGGTGTAGGGGTTCAGAGGCACATGATCGGCATCCGCAGCAGGATAGCCATAAGATATGGGCGCAAACACAGTGAGACCATATGATGAGCATTATTTTGCATGGCATCAATCAATAGGGTATCACCAAACCGTTTTTATGCTGCCATACTGTGAAAGGCTATCGTGAATTCTCCCGCGATCCGACGGCGCACCGTGATCTCAGGCACTGCGTGGGCGACGCCGGCTGTCATCTCCGCACACCGACTGCCAGCTTCCGCAGCGTCCACCCCCCACCCCGCAGCCTCCGCCGAATATGGTCTGTTTGTCACTACCGGCATGACCACTCAGATCAATCCGGAAAATCGCAATCCGAAGACGAAGAATTATGTCGGATATGACCAAACCGACGATCCTTCTACCGGCAACTACCCGACGACCCCCAGCAAATACTTCGCTGCAGTCAAGTCCGGTAGCAGCCCTCAAACTGACACCCATTGGGACGATTCTGACACGTGCTACACCAATGGCGCCTACGTGCACACCAGTGAAGGGTTATTCACTTACTTTCACAACAGTGAAGGGTCACTCACTCCCGTCACCAACATTTCATCGGGAGCGGATGGCTCTTATGCTTCGTCGAGCGGTTTCTGGTGGTCCGTTCCCACCACGTCGCCACAGACGGGCACCGGATATATTCCTGGCTCGACCGCAACGCTGAACCGTGGGGCCACCTTCGTGACCGATATCGAGGTCATCGTTCCGCAAAAGGCCCAGAACGCGGCGAACCACATTAAGGTGAACCGGGACGACTGGACTAAAGAGCTTTCTGGAAGACTAGTCACGGTAACTGGCAACGCGACTTATCTGAACAGCCAAAGTGTCGCTGGCAACTGGTCCGTCACCGCGCCGACAACAACCACATTGCCAGACGGATCCCTGAAGGTCACCGGCACGCTCACCTACACGACCACGGCGTCATCCACGGTGACCCAGGCAAAGAGCAAGTACTACGGGCAAACCCTCATCATGCCGGCAACATTCCGGATGATCGCTAATGACGGATGGTCATCATTTAGTCTCAGGTCATATGTGCAGTCAGCAACCATCACATACACCGGGCAACCGTCCAGTTCCCCCTCGAGCACCACTCTGACCAACCAGCTGCTGACCACGAGCAAAGTCGTCAACAAGGTTTGCTGAGCGCCTGTTGATGGTTGGGGCCAAGGACTAAGGTCGGCATCATGAGCCACCGTGAGGGCCTTTCCGGTTGACGACGGGTTCAACCGGAAAGGCCGTCACACTGTCCTGGTCGTTGCAACCTATCGAGTGAGTACCCCGACCGATTTGGACATTGACCAGCTCGTCCCGTTCTATTCCTCGGGTAGTAGAGAGTGCGCTCGATGTCCCGGTCCTCCTGCCCCCCGGTTAGGACCGATGGCCCCAGCGTAGACAGCATCAAAATGCCTGCCGGCGCGCCAATGTACCAACGCCAGCAGGCACTCAGTGGAGATGGCGGGAATTGAACCCGCGTCCTTGAAAGACCGTCCAGACATTCTCCGGGCGCAGTCGATGCTGTCGTTGTTACTCGGCTCCTGCACTCACACCGACATGGTGCAGACAAGCCCAGTCACGGAAAAGTCCCGTACAGCCTCCGTGACCACGGCTGTACAGCAAGCCTTCTAAATGAGGCCAGAATCCGGACGGAAGGCTACATCCGGGCTGACCCTTCGATCACTGATCAGGCAGCGAGAGCGAAGTCAGTGCGAGTGTTCTCGGCACTTATAGGTTTCCAGGGGTCGTTAACGAGTTGACCCTGGGTCCTCGGCCCGCTTCTCCTGGAACAACCATTCCAAGTCGAAACCAGTCATCCCCTCTATGGTGTTGTACCAGTCAAGTCTACCTCATCGGCCCCGAGTCACCGAACCCGTCAGCCGACGCCGACCGTCGTCGAAGAACTTCAGCGGGATCGCGTCGAGCAGCGGATTCGTCCACTCGACACCCTCGAAGGCACGAGCGGCGTGAGTGATCGTCCCGGCGAACCACGCCATTCCGACGAGGGGGAAGGCGATGACAAGCATGCCCGTTTTGGCAACAACCCCCAACACAACCATGGCCAACAACAAGGCAAGCACCTGGAAATTGGCCTGATGGGCAACTTGACGACGAGTCCAGGAACCTCGAGGCGAAATCGCCACACCCAACATCGGACCCAGCGGCCCGAGGAAGAGCGGAGACAACCCGATCAGCCCGGCAGCCAACGATTCCCCAGGAGCGATACGTGCAGTCTGAGGGGAACGGGCCCGACCACCGATGACAGCTAGACCAGCCAGGGTCGCATTGAGATCAGCTCGTGTCACCGCAGCCAGGGCACGACTCACCCTGTCCTCGAAGTCAGCAGGCGAGAGACGACCGTCGACATAGGAATTTCGCAAGAAGTCAACGACTCGATCACGCTGAGCGTCGTTGACGAGCCACTGATCCTCTCCCGACTGCCACGGCTGACAACTATTCACGACATCCATCGTGATTCGGTCCGTTGCCCAAACCAATGAAGGCCACCTCGACACCGACCGCGGTCATAGGGCCACGGCATGAACACAGACCAGCGTCTCAGTCTTGTCCCTCGAATCCGCGAATCGCCTGGACGATGGTCACGATCATCCAGATCAGTCCGACCGTACCGAGCGCCGCGCTGTCACCAGAGAATGCGGAAGGAGAGAACGCACCGAAGAAGCCCATCAAGGCGAAGAACACAACCTGAGTGATGAACTGGCGCTTCACCCTGCGTCGCGCCCAGGATCCCCTCCTCGTCACCGCAACACCAATGGCCGGACCGATTGGTCCGCTGATGAATGCTGACAAGGCACACAGCCCGACTCCCTTCGTCGTCCTCTCGGCAGGAATGTCAGGCAGGGGTGCCCTGATGGCTTCCGGAACCGATGGCTTGAAGGACGGCAGCCCACGGTAGCCCTGGTCAAGCTCGGACCGAGTGCGCGCCAACAAGGTTATCTCGGTGCGACGCTCTCGCTCCGCGTCGTCAATCACTCCGTGGGCGTAGGCGTCATTGATGTGGTCGAGGACTCTCTCGCGTTGTGTGTTGGTCACCCGCAGCGAGGCATTCTCCGGTTGCCACCCGGAACTCATCGGGACACGTCCCTCCCGAAATCACTCAACTGCGAAACAGCATCTCGCAACTCAGCAATCTGTCCGGCCACGCGGACGGGGGCAGTGCCACCGCGTCCGGACCGGGAGCGCACCGACCCCTCGACCGTCATGACTTCACGGACCTGCGGGGTGAGTCGGGGATCAATGGCGGCCAGCTCGTCGTCAGTGAGATCGGCCAATTCCTTGCCCTGGGACTCGGCCTCACGCACACATGCCCCGGAAAGCTCATGAGCGACGCGGAACGGCACCCCCTGTCGCACCAGCCACTCGGCGACATCGGTGGCCAGGGAGAATCCCTGACCAGCCATCTCGGCCATGCGCTCGGTGTTGAACACCGCGGTGTCCATCATCCCGGTCACGGCAGGAAGCAGCAGATGGAGCTGATCGATCTGGTCGAAGACCGGCTCCTTGTCCTCCTGCAGGTCCCGCGCATATGCCAGCGGCATGCCCTTGAGGGAAGCCATGAGACCAGCAAGGTCGCCGATGAGTCGGCCCGCCTTGCCACGAGCGAGCTCGGCAATATCGGGGTTCTTCTTCTGCGGCATGATGGACGACCCGGTCGAGAACGAGTCGTCAAGGGTGACGTAGCTGAACTCGCGGGTATTCCAGATGATGATCTCCTCGCTGAGCCGCGAGAGGTCAACCCCAACCTGGGCAGCCACGAAAGCGAACTCGGCAACGACGTCGCGAGCCGCGGTGCCATCGATCGAGTTGGGAGCAGACGAGGAGAACCCGAGGTCCCGTGCGACGGCTTCCGGATCCAGACCGAGTGACGACCCCGCAAGGGCCCCCGAGCCGTACGGAGAGCAGTCCATCCTGGCATCGAGGTCACGGAAACGCTGCACGTCGCGCACCAGCGGCCAGGCGTGAGCAAGCAGATGATGAGCCAACAGCACCGGCTGGGCGTGCTGCATGTGGGTACGACCAGCGATGACGGCGTCACCAGCCTCCTCGGCCCGTCGCGCCAACACGTTGACCAGTTCCAGTACCTCGCCGGCCAGGCTACGAGCCTCCTCACGCAGATACCGCCGCAGCAGCGCAATGATCTGGTCGTTACGAGAGCGACCAGCACGCAGACGTCCGCCAAGATCGTCACCAGCTCGTTCCATGAGGCCGCGCTCGAGGGCGGTGTGAACGTCCTCGTCATCAGGGCCGGCGACGAATCGTCCGGAGACGACATCGTCCTCAAGCCTGTCGAGGGCCTCGATCATGCCTTGGTACTGCTCGTCGTCTAGCAGACCCGCGGTGTGGAGAACTCCGGCGTGGGCCCTGGAGCCAGCAATGTCGTGGCGCGCCAGCCGCCAGTCGAACTGGGTCGACACGGACAGGGCCGCCAATGCGTCGGACGGCCCACCGGAGAAGCGTCCACCCCACAATGCCATCGGACGGTCAGAGCTGTTCCGGTTGTGGTCGTGCGGTTCGGTGGTCAAGAAGAACTCCTCACTCGGGGACGTGATTTTCAGCTTACCCACCACCATGACCGTCCCCGTTCATCTGTGGCGTTTCCCGGGGACCCCGACCAGATTGTCAGACGGTCACCGCGTCGATGAGGCCGGGGAGGGCGTCGACGAAGGATTGGGCCTGCTCCGTGGTCAGGATGTATGGAGGGGCCAGCCTCAGCGTCGACGGATTGGCCGCATTGACGATGAACCCAGCGTCGCGGGCCGCAACGACGAGGTCGGCAGCAATCTCGGAATCGAACTGGACACCGAGCAAGGCGCCACTGCCCCGCACCTCGGTGATGCGAGGATGGCACTGCCTCAGCGTGGACGACAGCAAGGTACCGATCTGACGCACATGGGCCAGCAGATCCTCGGACTCGATGGTGTTGATGACTGAGTAGGCCGCCGCGCAGGCCAACGGGTTGCCGCCGAAGGTCGTCCCGTGTTGTCCGGCGGAGAGGATGCCGGAGACGTCGGGTCCGAAGGTCATCGTCGCCCCGATGGGGAAGCCGCCGCCCAGAGCCTTGGCAAGGGTCATGATGTCGGGTGTGATGTGAGCGCCATGGTGAGCGAACCAGTGACCGGTGCGCCCCATCCCACACTGCACCTCGTCAACGACCATGAGGACGTCGTGGGAGGCCGTCAGCTCACGTACCCGTTGCAGGTACGCCACTGACAGCGGCACGACCCCGGCCTCTCCCTGAACCGGCTCGACGAAGACCCCGGCCACGTCGCCCTTGTCCAACTCAGCGGCGAGAGAATCGGGGTCCTCCGCAGGGACGAAGGTCACGTCAACGGCTGAGGGGCCGAAGGGCTGACGGTAGGCGATCTTGTGCGTCACCGAGAGAGCACCCAGGGTCCGGCCGTGGAAGGCATGCTCGAGCGCGATGATTCGACCACCGGGGTCACGGGCAAGGCAGATCTTGACCGCCGCCTCATTGGCCTCGGCACCCGAGTTCGACAGGAAGACCGCGGATCCCTGTGGAGCCTTGGCCAGGGCCAACAGCTTCTCGGCAAGGTCGAGCTGCGGCCCGGTGGTGAAGAAGTTCGAAACGTGGGCAAGGGTCGCGGCCTGATGGCTGACGGCCTCAACCCATGCGGGATGCGCATAGCCCAGGGCGTTGACGGCAATACCGCCGAGCAGATCGAGGTACTCCTTGCCGTCACTGTCGACGACGACGCAACCGTGACCGCGTTCCAGGCACAGCTGGGGGCTGCCGAACACGCCGAGCAGGTCGCGCCGGTAGCGCTCCCGCCAAGTGCCAGTCGTCTGATCGTCAGTCATCGTCATCCCCTCAGACGTAGTCATCGCGCCGGGCCATCGTTCCGACTCCCCTGGTGGTGAAGATCTCCAACAACAAGGCGTGCTCGATTCGTCCGTCGACGATTGCCGCGCTCGCGACCCCGCCGTCAATGGCGTCGAGTAAGGCCTGACCCTTGGGCCGCATCCCCTCCCCCAGGCGAGGGATCATGGCGCGCAGATCCGTGTCCGAGATCTCCGAGATGAGGGTGTGCGGATCCGGCCAGGCGCCGTAGATACCAGCAACGTTCGTCAGCATGACGAGTTTCTCGGCACACAGAGCTTGGGCGATGGCGGTTGCAGCGGCGTCAGCGTTGACGTTGAGGACCTGCCCGGTCGGTCGGCCGGCCTCGTCGACCTCGGGACTCACCGGGGCAATGACGGGGATCTGCCCGCGATCCAACATGGAGTTGATGAGTTCGGTGTTGACGTCGACGATGTCTCCGACCAAGCCCATGTCGATCCGTTCCCCATCAACGATGACCCGAGACTTCCGCGCCGCCAACAATCCGGAATCCTCGCCCGACATGCCAGCCGCAAGTGGTGCGTAGGAATTGATCCGGTTGACGAGCTGACGACCGACCTGGCCCACGAGCACCATCCGGACGACCTCCATGACCTCGGGAGACGTCACCCGCAAACCGTTGCGGAACTCCACGGGTGTCGCGGATTCGGCGAGCATGGCGTTGATCTGAGGTCCACCGCCATGGACGACGATCGGACGGATACCCACCGACGCCATGAAGACGATGTCGTCGGCAAAGGCCTGCTGCAAGCCCGGGTCAACCATGGCATTGCCACCGTACTTCACGACGACGGTCCGGCCCTGGAACCGTCTGATCCAAGGTAGCGCTTCAACCAGCACCTCTGACTTTCGCTGAGCCGAGAACTGTGAATCGTTGAGGGGAATGTCAAGGGCAAGGGTCATGATGTGTATGCGCTGTTCTCTTCGACGTACTCGTGGGTCAGGTCATTGGTCCACATCGCGGCCTCGGCATCACCAGCGTGCAGGTCAATGTCGATGTGGACCTCTCGCGGGTTCATGTCAACGAGATCGCGGTCGTCGCCGATCCCTCCCGATCTGCACACCTGGATGCCGTTGACCGAGACGTCCACCGCGTCGGGATCGTAGGGGGCCACGTCCTCGGGCACGCATCCGACAGCTGCCAGGATTCGTCCCCAGTTGGGGTCGTTGCCGGCAATGGCGGTCTTGACGAGGTTGGATCGGGTGACCTCGCGTGCGACGGCCACCGCAGCCTCGGTACTCGTCGCTCCGTGGACGGTCACCTTGACGTCGTGGTGGGATCCCTCGGCATCGGCGACGAGCTGGCGAGCCAGGGTTGCACACAAGTCGGTCAGGGTAGAGACAAGGGCATCACCCGTGAGGCTGACGCCGGATGCCCCGGACGACATCGCAACGACAGTGTCATTGGTCGACATACAGGCGTCAGAGTCGACGCGGCTGAACGTGACGTCACACGCCTGGGCCAGGACGTCCTGGAATTCCTCGGGGTCCACGACGGCGTCGGTGGTAAGGAAGACGAGCATCGTCGCGAGTTGGGGAGCCAACATGCCTGCCCCCTTGGCGATCCCTCCGAATCGTGTCCCATTCCTCTCGACGGTGGCGGACTTGGGAACGGTGTCGGTCGTCATGATTGCCCGTGCCGCCGACTCGTCAACGGCGTCTCCCCTGTCCAAGGAGGTGTGCGCGGTCGTGGCTCCCACCAAGATTGAGGGCATGTCGAGTCGCACACCAATGACTCCTGTCGAGGCGACGACCACCTCGTCAGTCTGACAACCGACCAGTGTTGCGACATGCTCGGCCTCGCACTGGGAGTCCGTCAGGCCGTCGATTCCGGTGCAGGCATTGGCGACAGCTGCATTCGCAATGACCGCTCGTGCCTTGTGGTCAGAAACAACCTGGCGAGACCACTGCACGGGAGCGGCACTGACGCGATTGGTCGTGAACACTCCGGCGACGGTGTCGCGAGGGCCGTCGTTGACGATCAACGCTAGATCCGGGGCCGGTTTGGTTCGCAGCCCGGCCTGGACGCCACGGGCGCGGAATCCGAGCGGATAGGTAACGGACATGAATCCTCCTGTCACGGATTGAGGCCAACCATGGGAAGCCCCGCTGTCTCGGGGAGTCCCATGGCCAGATTGAGGCTCTGGACGACAGCACCGGCGGTGCCCTTGACGAGGTTGTCGAGGGCGACGACGACGGTGGCCAGACCGTTGTCGAGGTCACCGACGGCATTGATGTGCGCCATCGCCGATCCGGCGACGTCATGGGTGTCTGGGTGAGCATTGGTGACGTGAATGAGCGGCTCGTCGTGGTAGACCTCGCGCAGGCGTCCGCCGAGTGTCGCGGTCGAGGCCTGGGACGGTGCGGTACACACCGCGAGAATTCCACGGGTCATGGGGACGAGAACGGCGCTGACGCTCAGGTGCGGATCCGTGGCACCCGAGGTACGCAGGGACTGCATGATCTCGGGGATATGCCGGTGAGCATTGCCGACGGAATAGGGGTGGGCTCCCCCACTCATGCGGGAGAAGGTGAGGTCCGGACGACTCGACTTCCCGGCCCCCGAGGTCCCCACTACCAGGGTCACTGCCGTCTGAGAGGTGTCGACGAGGTCGACCAGCGGCGCCAAACCGAGGGCCACCGCTGAGGCATTGCAGCCGGGTCCGGCGATCCGCCTGGCCCTGACGAGGTTGCTGCGCTGCGAACCGCCGGCAGCCAGCGGAAGTTCCGGAAGACCATAGGTCCAGGTGCCGGCATGATCGCCGCCGTACCAGCGCTGCCAGTCCGAGGACGACGACAGCCGGAAGTCTGCACCGGCATCGACGATGACAACATCAGGATTGACCTCGCTGAGCCCGCTGGCAATCCTGCCAGAGGCGCCATGGGGAAGGGCCAGCACGACGGCGTCATGGCTCGCCAACCGATTGACGTCAATCTCGGACAGCGTCCGTTCCCCCGCCACCCCGGCCAGGTGTGGCATCGCCTGGCCCACTGGGAGGCCAGCCTGCCGGTGCGCGGCAAGGTCCCCCATCGTCAGCTCGGGGTGTTGGGCCAGCAAGCGCACGACCTCAGCTCCCGCGTATCCGGAAGCTCCAACCACCGCGACGGTGAATCCTTTTGCGCTCATGTGCATAGTTATACACTAGAACGCATGTTCCTCCAATTCGCATTCACAATGTGGAGTCAGAATGCCGCCACCGCACTGTGAGCGCAGTGGCGGTCGTCAACGATTCAGCGCTTGCGGTTGCGCACGCGATTCGCCAGTGCTCGTTGCGCCTCACGCTTGGCGTCGCGCTCACGAATGGCCTGACGCTTGTCCCAGTCCTTCTTGCCGGTACCGACGGCGATCTCGACCTTGGCGTAACCGTCCTTGAAGTACAGCTGCAGCGGGACGATCGTCTTGCCCGGACCGTCAGCCTCCCGCGACAGCTTGGCGATCTCGCGTTTGTTGAGAAGCAGCTTGCGCTTGCGCATGACGTCGTGGTTGCGCCAGGTTCCGAAGGCGTACTCGGGGATGTGCAGGTTGTACATCCACACCTCGCCCCTGTCATCGACCTGGGCGAAAGCATCGGTCAAGGTAGCCTTGCCGGCGCGCAAGGACTTCACTTCAGTGCCCTGTAGGACGAGCCCGGCCTCCCACTTATCACCGATGGTGTAGTCGTGGGTGGCGCGGCGATTACGCGCGACGACCTTGACACCCTGTTCCCTGGGCATGGCGGACCTCCTTCGACACAGGACGTTCCATCCTATACGGAGGAACTCAGACCCTGAGGTACTTCTTGGTCGCAATGTAGGCCGGTGCCACGGACAACACGATGGCCACGACGATCATCCACGCGATCGAGGTCCACACCTGGGGCCACCCAACCCACGCCACCGTCGTGATGAAATGAGCCATCTTGCGCATGACCACCAAGTCGGCGCCCAAGGCGAGGGTGAGGCAGGCCAGCAACGCTCCGATGAGACCCGCGATGAGGGACTCCAGGAGGAAGGGCATGAGGATATACGCGTTCGAAGCACCTACCAACTTCATGATGCCCAGTTCGCGACGTCTGGCGAAGGCAGCCATCCGAATGGTGTTGCCAATCTGCAAGGCCGCAGCGACCAACAAGAGCGCCGACATTCCGAAGGTCACCCATTTGAGGGCATTCATCCACAGAAATATCGGGTCCAACACGTTGTGCAGGTCAACGACCGACTGCACACCGGGCAGGCCCTGCGCCTCCGTCACCACCCCCTCATATTGCTGGGGATCGACCAATTTGACGCGATAGGAGTCCTGAATGGTGTCCTCGGTGAGAACGTCCTTGACCGGTGAATCCGCATAGATGCGCTGGTACTCCTGGAAGGCCTCGTGCTTGGACTCGTAGTAGACATGCGAGACCTGGGGATTGGTCTGCAGAGCCTGACGAATCTCGTCCTTCTGAGCCTGAGTGGCGGCCTTCTCCCCCGAGCACTGCGCCCCCGAGACGCCGTCAACACACAGGAAGACCGAGACCTCGACCTTGTCATACCACTTGCCCTTGAGCAGGTCGACCTGCTGGGTGGCCAGCAGGGCCGCCCCGAACAGGGACAGGGAAACCCACATCGTGACGATGACGGCCAGGGTCATCGTCGCATTGCGGCGCAGCCCGGACCACGTCTCTCGCAAGGTGTGACGCATGTATTTCCTCGTTCTGTCTCGTGTCGGGGATCTCAGGAGTTGCGGTAAACGCCCTCGTTCTCGTCCCGGACGACATGTCCGGACTCGAGCTCGATGACTCGTCGTCTCATCTGGTCGACGATCGTCGAGTCATGAGTGGCCATGACAACCGTGGTACCAGTGCGGTTAATGCGATCAAGGACCTTCATGATGCCCACGGCAGTATCAGGGTCGAGGTTTCCGGTCGGCTCGTCGGCGATGAGGATCTTGGGACGATTGACGAAGGCCCTGGCCAAGGCGACGCGCTGCTGCTCACCACCGGAGAGCTCATCGGGCGTCCGCTTCTCCTTGCCGTCCAAGCCGACCAGTTCCAAGGTCTCAGGGACGACGGTACGAATCTCCTTGGTCGACTTGCCGATGACCTGCATCGCGAAGGCGACGTTGTCATAGACCGACTTGCCCGGCAGCAGGCGGAAGTCCTGGAATACCGTACCGATCTGACGACGCAGGGCCGGCACCTTCCACGACCTCAGCTGATTGAGGTTCTTACCGGCGACGTAGAGGGTTCCCCTCGTCGGGCGGTACTCGCGCATGATCAGTCGGATGAAAGTCGACTTGCCCGAACCGGACTGGCCGACGAGGAAGACGAACTCCCCCTTGTCGATGTCGACGTTGACGTCGGACAAAGCGGCCTGACTCTGTCCGAAATATGTCTTCGTGACGTTTTCGAAGGTGATCACGTCTGTCCCGTCAGTCAGTCTCGTTCTTGCGACGCCAACGGATGCCGGCGTCAATGAAGTCGTCGATGTCGCCGTCGAAGACCGCGTCGGTGTTGCCAACCTCGTGATTGGTGCGCAGATCCTTGACCATCTGGTACGGATGCAGCACGTAGGAGCGCATCTGGGCACCCCACGAGTTGCCTTCCGACTTCAGCGAGTTCATCTCGGCTTCCTGCTCCTCGCGCGCCTTCTCCAGCAGCTTGGCCTGCAGGACTCGAAGGGCAGCAGCCTTGTTCTGTATCTGGGAACGTTCATTCTGACAGCTCACCACGATGCCAGTGGGAAGGTGGGTCAGGCGGACAGCCGAGTCGGTGGTGTTGACTCCCTGGCCACCGGGGCCGGACGCGTGGAAGACGTCGACGCGCAGGTCCGACTCCGGAATGTCGACGTGGTCGGTCTCCTCGACGACGGGGAGCACCTCGACACCGGCAAAGGAGGTCTGACGACGTCCCTGGTTGTCGAAGGGGCTGATACGCACCAGACGGTGAGTGCCCTGTTCGACCGACAAGGTGCCGTAGGCGAAGGGAGCATGGACGACGAAAGTCGCGGACTTGATGCCCGCCTCCTCTGCGTACGAGGTGTCAAGAACCTCGATCTTGTAACCGTGACGCTCGGCCCAACGCAGGTACATCCGCAGCAACATCTCGGCGAAGTCAGCCGCGTCGACGCCACCAGCCTCCGAACGGATGGTGACGACCGCCTCACGCTCGTCGTACTGACCGGACAGCAGGGTACGAACCTCGAGAGCGTCGATATCCTCACGAAGCTTGGCCGTCTCACTCGTCGCCTCCGCCAGGGACTCTGCGTCATCGCCGTCAGCTGCGAACTCCAGCAGGACCTGGACGTCCTCGATGCGAGAACGCAGTCGCTCCAAGCGCTCAATCTCAGCCTGAAGGGCAGACAGCCTGGAGGTCACCCGCTGGGCGTTCTCCTGGTCATCCCACAGATTGGGGGCGGCCACCTCCTCCTCAAGGTCCGCGATCTCGGCCTTCTTGGCCTCGGGGTCGAGAACGTTCTCAATCGAGGAAAGGGATGCGCCAAGCTCCTCGACGGTCTGCTGAAGGTCTACCAATGCCACGTCGACCAACTCTACAGGGACACGACGACAACTCAGCTGCGACGACGCCGACCCGGACGGTGTGCTCGCACTCATGACTCGCTACAGTGGTGCGTCCGGGGCGTATAGCTCAGTTGGTCAGAGCGCCTGCCTTACACGCTGGAGGTCGCCGGTTCGAGCCCGGCTGCGCCCACCCTTGCGCGCCGCAGATCGCATTCGGGTCAGGTACTACGTTTTGGCGGCTACGAACCACCTTTGCATGTCTGGTTGTGTACGCTGTGACGGTGCTGTGCCATTCAGGTATCCTGAATATTGCTGCCGTCAATTGATGAATAAGGAGTTCGCATGACACAGCCGAACCACCCACAGCAACCTGACTATTTTGGCGGCCCGGAGTGGCCCAGCGAGAGCCACGCGCAAGGCGGTTTCGACCAGTTCGGACAGCCTGTGACCGCTCATCCCTACCAGGCTCCAGATCCTTACTCCAATCACAGTGACCCGTCTGGCGAGGACCACCGAAGGCCGCACGTCGATTTCGGCCGCGCCGTCAAACTCTTCTTCAAGAATTACGCCGTCTTCAACGGGCGGGCATCCCGATCCGAGTACTGGTGGATCTTCCTCTTCTCGATCCTGGTCGAGATGATCCTCAATGCGATCAATTTCGCCATGGACGGGACCCCCAACGAC
Source organism: Cutibacterium sp. LaCa_255 (assembly GCF_057458005.1). Lineage (NCBI taxonomy): Bacteria > Bacillati > Actinomycetota > Actinomycetes > Propionibacteriales > Propionibacteriaceae > Cutibacterium > Cutibacterium sp. LaCa_255. The sequence continues at coordinate 1,582,854 of NZ_CP190956.1, forward strand.
CCGGCGAGGCTCTACGCGGTCCTGAGCACCATCTGGTTCTTGGGTACTCTCATCCCCTCAATCGCGATCGGTGTGCGCCGCCTGCACGACACCAACCACACCGGCTGGTGGCTGCTCATCTCCCTCATCCCGGTCATTGGTTGGATCTGGGTGCTGGTCTACCTCGTCCAGGATTCCGACGAGAATGCGTGGCAGTCCTACGACAAGGAGCCGCTGCCCGTCACCGAGTAACTCTTCAGTCACCAGACATCAGAAAGGGTCCGAACACATTGTTCGGACCCCTCTCGCGTACCTCAGTTCTTGGGTTCCTCAGGCTTCTGCTTGCAGATTCGCGAGGACGTCGTCAAGATCGTCAGGGCGCACCAGCACGTCTCGAGGCTTGGAGCCCTCCGACGGCCCGACGACATTGCGAGTCTCCAAGATGTCCATGAGACGACCGGCCTTGGCGAATCCCACGCGCAGCTTGCGCTGCAACATCGACGTCGATCCCAGCTGCAACTCAACGACGAGCTTGGCCGCCTCGAGCACGAGCTCCATGTCGTCACCAATGTCCTCGGCAACCTTCTTCTCGGCGGTAGGGGCGGCGACGTCCTCGCGGTAATGGGCCTCCATCTGGGACTTCACGTGAGCGGCGACCTGGTGGATCTCGGAGTCCGACACCCAGGATCCCTGAACACGCAGGGGTTTGGAGGCTCCCATCGGTAGGAAGAGTCCGTCGCCCTGACCGACGAGCTTCTCGGCGCCCGGCTGGTCAAGGATGACTCGAGAATCCGTCATCGAGGAGGTCGCGAAGGCCAGCCGGGACGGTATGTTTGCCTTGATGAGGCCGGTGCAGACGTCGGTCGACGGCCGCTGGGTGGCCAGTACCAGGTGGATGCCGGCAGCTCGGGCCAGCTGGGTGATGCGGACGATGGAGTCCTCGACGTCACGCGGGGCCACCAGCATGAGGTCAGCCAACTCATCGACGACGACCAACAGATATGGGTAAGGGGCCAGCACCCGCTCGGAACCGGGCGGAAGAGTGACCTCTCCCGCCAGCACAGCCTTGTTGAAGTCCTTGACATGGCGGAAGCCGAAGGCGGCCAGGTCGTCGTAACGCTGGTCCATCTCGCGGACCACCCACTGCAAGGCCTCGGCAGCCTTCTTGGCACTTGTGATGATGGGGGTGACCAGGTGAGGAATCCCCTCGTACTGGGTCAACTCCACTCGTTTGGGGTCGACGAGCATCATGCGGACCTCGTCGGGGGTCGCTCGCATCATCACAGACGTGATGAGGGAGTTGACGAAGCTTGACTTACCGGAACCCGTCGCACCGGCCACCAAGAGGTGCGGCATCTTCGCGACATTGGCGATGACGAACCCGCCCTCGACGTCCTTGCCCAAGCCGACGACCAACGGGTTGTGGTCATTGCGAGCCTTCGAGGAGCGCAGCACGTCGCCCAAGGAGACGATTTCCTTGTCGCGGTTGGGGATCTCGATGCCGATGGCCGACTTGCCGGGGATGGGCGACAGAATGCGGACGTCCGGGGATGCCACCGCATAGGCAATGTTCTTGCTCAGTGCGGTGACCTTCTCGACCTTGACGGCCGCTCCGAGCTCGACCTCGTAACGGGTCACCGTCGGGCCACGGGAGTAGCCAGTCACCTGGGCGTCGATCCCGAACTCGTCGAAGACCGACGACAATTTGGAGACGACAGCGTCAGAGGCCTCCGTGCGAGCCTGCGGAATCGATCCCGGATGGAGCAGCTCAGAGGCCGGCAGGGTGTAGGCGATGTCACCGGAGAGCTGCAATTGCTCGACGCGAGCTGGCATCGGTTCATGGGCCGGGGGTTCGAGGTCCGCATGTTCGTGAACGGTGAATCCCTGCGGCAACCCGGCAGTCGTGCGTTCCTTGGCAGGTTCGTCGTCCCCGGTCGGAAGATCGAGCGGCAAGGAATCCCCGGCCACGTCGGAAGGGTGCTCATCGACGATTTCGGCGTCAAAGATCGCGTCAAGACTCTCATCGGTGCGCTCGGAGCTGCTCTTGCGCTTCCTGGAACGACGACCCTTGACAGAGGGCATCTCTTGTGTGGCGATCTCGTCAGGATTGTGGTCAACGAGGGTGTCTGTCACCAGAGGGGTGTCGTAGGCCCGGCGAGACTCGATCTCACGAGGCTTGGCCACCGCGCGACGAGAGGCGTTTCGCACCCGTGCGGCCCCGTCAACGAGGGGGCGTCCCACGATGAGGAGCACGCCCAGGACCGTCACGAGGATGAGCAGAGGCAAGGCAACCCACTTCGTCAGCAGGTCAGCCAGCAGACTCGAGGAGATGTAACCAAGCATGCCGCCGGCGGCGCGGACTGCCTCAGGACGATCCGGGCGGGGAAGGCCGTGGGCAATGTTGACGACGCCAAGTAGGCCGAGGAAGAAACACACCCAGCCCATTACCTGGCGTCCACCCGTGCCGTTGGTCGCCGGGTGACGCAGGGTGTGCCACATCATGGCTAGCCCGAGCAGCGGCAGGGCGTAGGACAGCGACCCGAAGATCGTCGCCACCCCCATTCGCAAGCCGTTGCCGAAGCCACCGGGCAGATCGAACCAGAATCCAGCGGCTACCAGGGCCGACAACAACAGCAGCATGAGCCCGGTACCGTCGTGGGTCACCTCAGGCTCCGCGGGACGTCCACCGATACCGCGGACCATAGTTCCCAGTCCGCGAGCAATACCCGACCAAGTTGCCGACAGCGCTCGGGCCACCGGATTCGTGGAAGCGGGTGCACTCGGTGGCGTCGACCTGCTCCTCGAGCTGGTCGACGTTTTCTTGTTGCTTCCGTTCGAGCGTGTGCCCGAGCCACGTGACGATTTCTTCGCCGTCGTATTTCGGGACCGCGCTGGGGAAGACGCACGGGTCGCCATGTCATTGACGTTATCAACCATGGCCACCAGCAGCCGACAGGCCAGGCGGAGAGTCAGGTGATTGATCAGCGAGTGTCATCGCTCGAACGCGATGTGAATGCCGTGGTCATCTCAGGAATGGAAGTGGGTCCAGCCTCGCTCACGCTGCCACGGTTGGCCGTCGACGAGAACCGTGGGGTCGGCGACCTGGTCGGGCGGAAGGACCCGCCCGATGACCGTCCATCCCTCCGGAACGGTGCCGGGAGCAAAGGTTGCCGCCAAGGCATGGTCCTCCCCTCCGGCCAGCACCCAGTCGAGCGGGTCCATCCCGGTGGCCATGCCGACGGTCCGCACTGATTCCTCGATGTCGAGAACCGAGGTGTTGACGTCGATGGCGAATCCAGACTCCTCTGCGATGTGGCCAAGATCGGCCAACAGGCCGTCCGAGAGGTCAATCATCGCGTGGGCGCCCGCCTGAGCCGCCACCCGTCCCTGCCCGTAAGGGACCTCAGGACATCGTTGGGCCGAGACCGCTGCACGCGGTGACCGGAATCCTCGACCGAGCAGCACGAGTCCAGCAGCAGCCAGGCCAAGCTGACCGACGACTGCCACCTCGTCTCCAGGCACGGCGCCGTCACGCCGGACCGGGGCCATCCCAGCTGTCTGGCCTATCACGGTGACCGCAATGCTGATGACAGGTCCAGCGGTCGTGTCACCTCCCACGACGCTCACCCCAGCCTGCTCGGCCTCGGCAGCCATTCCTGCCATGAACTCCCGGGCCCAGGACGCCGGCAGATCTCCCGGCGCGGAGAATCCGACGACGAGGGCGACCGGGACAGCGCCCATCGCCTCGATGTCGGAGACATTGACGGCGACGGCTTTCCGACCGACATCGGTAGCCGTCGACCATCTGCGACGGAAATGTACCTCTTCGACGAGGACATCGGTCGAGACGACGACAGATCCGTCAACCTGAAAGACGGCACCGTCGTCCCCCGGTCCCAGGGTGACGGCCTGGCTCATGGGCAGATCCCTGACGATGGAGGAAATGAGCGGGAACTCCCCCACCTGGGAAATGGTCGTCGTGGTGGCCATTGGATCTCCTTGGTACCGGGCTGGTGGTCGAGAACACGCTAGCGTGAGTGCGTGCCCATCCATCATGCAACCCGGTGCGCAACCATGCTGGCTGTCTGTCTGTTGGCCGGCACAGCAGCGTGCTCGAACGAGGAACCCATCACCCATCCGTCTCCCAGCGGTTCAGCCGCTGCCGGATGTCAGGCCGCGATGGCCGATCTGCCACAGACGGTTGCCGGAGCGAACCTCGAGGATCATGACGGGACGGTGGCGACCTGGGGTGGCCCCCGCATAGTGCTGCGCTGTGGGGTGGACAAGCCCGCCAAACTCGAACCAACGTCGCGATGTGACGTCATCAACGACGTGGGCTGGTTCGCCGAGCAGATCGAGGACGGCTGGCGCTTCACGACCATCGGGAGGGCTGGCAACGTCGAGGTGACCGTTCCTGCCACGTACGCCCCGGAGGCCGATGCCTTGGTCGACCTGTCGGCCACCGTCAAGAAGGTGCCAGTGGTGCAGCCCTGCCAGTGAGGGCTCAGATCAGCGCAGTCCCAGAGGACGTTCCAGGGCAAGCTCGATGAGTTCGCTGACGATCTGGGCATACGTCATACCACTGGCCTGCCACATCAGCGGGAACCCCGAGCTGCGGGTGAATCCCGGCATAGTGTTGGGCTCGTTGACGTAGACGGTGCCGTCAGGGGCCACGAAGGTGTCAATGCGGGCGAGTCCTTCACAGCCAAGCACCCGGAACGCCTTGATCGCGACCTTCTGGACCCGATTGCGAATCTCGTCATCGAGCTTGGCTCGGGCCTGTACGGAGGCCTTCTGTTCCCCGCTGAGGTACTTGGCCTCGAAGTCATAAAAGCCATCCGGGTCATGGACGACGATCTCACCAGGCACGGAAGCTCGAGGGGCGGCACCATGGTGACCGTCGAGGACGGAACACTCGATCTCGCGGCCTCGGATCCCCTGCTCGATGAGGACCTTGTTGTCATGCTCGCGAGCCACCTCGATGGCGGCTTCCAGCCTGTCGGGGCTCATCACCTTGGAGATGCCGATTGACGATCCGCCCCGCGCTGGCTTGACGAACAACGGATATTCCAAGCGGGAAGCGGCCTTGAGAACGGCATTGCGGTCCTCTCGCCACTCATGGTCACGGACGACGACATAGGGACCCACGAGAACCCCGGCCTCGGCCAGGATCATCTTGGTGAGGTGCTTGTCCATGCAGTTGGCACTTGCCGCGACGCCGCACCCGACATAGCGCACGCCGGCCATCTCCAGCAGACCCTGGATGGTTCCGTCCTCTCCGAAAGGACCATGAAGTACTGGGAAGACCACCTGGACGAGATCGGCGTTGCCCTCGGTGTCAACGATGCAGGTACCCTCCGGCATCTGCTTGACCGACACCAAGGAACGATCCCCCACCTCCACGACGGGAAGCTGGCCGGTGCTGGGCAGGCCAAGGATCTCGTCAACCCCGTATCGCACCCAGACACCATCGGGGGTGATGCCCACACCGGAGACGTCGAATCGTTCACGGTCAATCGCAGCTACCACGTTCGCCGCTGACAGGCAGGAGATCGAATGCTCCGAACTCATCCCACCGAAGATGACGGCAACGTGGGTGCGATTCATGTGAGGTCCTTTCGCTATGACGGCACCCCACCCTACCGAGGCATCACGTCACCGAGGGTCGACGACTGGCCGCGCAGGAGCAACCGACTTGGGAACCCGCCTCCCCTTGCGCATGTCGTAACGGTCCGACGGCGGGAACTCTCCGCGAGCACGGGCGACCTGGGCGTCGATGGCATCCATGATGCGATTGGTGGCCTCGCGGACCGACGCGCGGTCGTGATGGCCATGGAGGTCCGACAGTTCGACCTCGGTCCCGCAGTACAGCTTCATGGTCTTGCGCGGCCACAGTTTGGGGAAGGTCATCTCCTTGTATCCCATGACCTCCTGGGGTCCCCATTGCCCCACGGGAATAACGGGAACACCGGTCTCCAGGGCCAGGCGTGCGGCCCCTGTTCGTCCGGTCATCGGCCAATGCAGGGGATCCGCGGTGATCGTGCCTTCCGGGTACATGACCACCGTCATGCCCTTGTCCAAGGCAGCCTTGGCGTCGTCGAGGACCTTGGCCGGATTCGGACCCTTCCGGTCCACCGAAATCTGACCACTGGCCGAGGCCACCCATCCGACGATCGGCACCAAGAACAGCTCCTTCTTGGCCAACCAGTGCGGCCAACGACCATTGGCCACCAAGAAGGACCCCAGCACGATGGGATCGTAGTTGGAGACGTGGTTGCTCACGACAAGGGCTGGCCCTGGTCCAGGCAGATTCTCACCACCGTGGTGGTCGAACCGCGTCAAGGTACGAGCCAGCGGGTACAGCGTCCCCACACCCATCCGGAAGATGAGACCAGGGGTGTCGGCTGGATTGGTCACGGCGGGCAGCGCCACGGTGTCCCTCCTGAGTGATGTGGATCAACCCACCCTATCGGCTCACTGATACTGTCATCGGTGATCGATGAGTGGGTTGATCAACGGGTCAAGCCGTCGTCGGCAGGAAGGATGGCCGACGAGCCTCGTAAGCTGCGATGTCGTCGGCGTACTCGAGGGTCTCGCCAATGGCATCCAGGCCTGCAAGCAGACGCTGACGGGTGGCGTCGTCGATCACGAACGGGTGGGACGTACCGTCGGGTAGGCTGATGGTCTTGTCTTCGAGGGAGACGGTGAGCTTCTCACCGGGGTTGTGCTCGGCGAAGTCCCACAGTTTCTCGACGACCGCGGGGTCCACCTGGGCGAGCAGCAGTCCGTTGTTTCCGGAGTTGTTGCGGAAGATGTCGGCGAACCGCGATCCGATGACGACCTTGAACCCGTAGTTCTGCAGTGCCCACACCGCGTGCTCACGGGAGGATCCGATACCGAAGTCGGGCCCCACGATGAGGATCGAGCCGGTGCTCCACGGCTCCTTGTTGAGCACGAAGTCCGGCTCGGAGCGCCAGGAGGCGAACAGACCGTCCTCGAAACCGGTTCGGGTGATCCGCTTGAGGTAGCTCGCAGGAATGATCTGGTCGGTGTCGACGTTGGCCCGTCGCAGTGGGACAGGAACTCCGGTGTGCGTAGTGAAAGCATCCATCTCAGGCCTCCTGGGAAACGGGTGGCAGATCGGCGGGACTGGAGAGCCGTCCGGTGACGGCCGTGGCGGCAACGACGGCCGGGGAGACGAGGTGGGTTCGTCCTCCCTTGCCCTGACGCCCCTCGAAGTTTCGGTTCGAGGTCGACGCCGAGCGCTCCCCCGGTGACAGCTGGTCAGGGTTCATGCCCAGGCACATGGAACATCCGGCTCCGCGCCACTCGGCTCCGGCCTTGATGAAGACCTCGTCCAGACCCTCCTCCATGGCCTGCAGTCGCACCCGCGCCGAACCGGGAACGACGAGCATCCGGGTGCCTTCGGCGATGTGACGCCCCTTAATGACCTCGGCGGCCAGCCGGAGATCCTCGATGCGACCGTTGGTGCACGACCCCAGGAAGACGGTGTCAATGGGGATGTCGCGCATCTTGGTACCTGGCGTGAGGGCCATGTACTCCAAGGCGCGAGCAGCGGCGCTACGAGCGACCTCATCCTCGAAATCCTCGGCGGCAGGGACGACCCCGCCCAGCGGGACCCCCTGGCCGGGGTTCGTCCCCCACGTCACGAAGGGGGTGAGCTTGGATGCGTCGAGGTGGATCTCGGCGTCAAAGGTGGCGTCGTCGTCAGTACGCAGGGTGCGCCAGTACTCGACGGCCTCGTCCCACTGCTCGCCTTTGGGTGCATGCGGACGGTCCTTGAGGTAGGCGAAGGTGGTCTCGTCAGGGGCGACCATGCCGGCGCGGGCTCCCCACTCGATCGACATGTTGCAGATCGTCATGCGGCCCTCCATCGACATCTTCTCGATGGCCTCACCGCGATACTCGACCATGTGACCCTGGCCACCGCCGGTGCCGGTCTTGGAGATGAGGGCCAGGATGAGGTCCTTCGGGGTGACGCCTTCCGGCAGCTTCCCGTCAACCGTCACCGCCATGGTCCTGGGCTTGACCTGCGGCAGGGTCTGGGTCGCCAACACGTGTTCGACCTCGCTGGTGCCGATGCCAAAGGCCAGAGCACCCAAGGCGCCATGGGTCGAGGTGTGGGAGTCACCACACACGATCGTCATACCCGGCTGGGTAAGCCCCAGCTGGGGGCCAATGATGTGTACCACTCCCTGGTCCGCGTCACCCAGAGGATGCAGCGGCACCCCGAACTCAGGGGCGTTCTCACGCAACGCCTCGACCTGTGCCCGCGAGATCGGGTCGGCGATGGGCTGGAGAATGTCGAGGGTGGGGATGTTGTGGTCCTCGGTCGCAATCGTCAGATCCGGACGACGAACCTTGCGCCCCGCCAACCGCAGTCCGTCGAAGGCCTGGGGACTGGTCACCTCGTGCACAAGGTGAAGGTCGATGTAGAGAAGGTCGCGCTCCCCGTCCTGTCCGTGCCTGACAACGTGGGCGTCCCAGAGCTTCTCGCTCAGTGTTCTCCCCATCGCGTCTTCCCTTTCGCTGGTCGTTCGTCACCGATGTTGTGTGGCATGTCATCAGCCCCCACCGGTTGGCGAGATCCATTCTGACTCGACGATCAGGATTTGGAACGCTAATATCGCCATATGGACGAATCAAGTGGTGTGGGCGTACTCGACAAGGCCGCCCTCGTGTTGGCTGCCCTGGAGACGGGTCCGGCATCCTTGGCAGGACTGGTTCAGATGACCGGATTGGCCCGTCCGACGGCCCACCGTCTGGCCCGCGCGCTGGAACACCATCGGTTCGTCAGTCGTGATCTGCAAGGCCGCTTCATTCTCGGCCCGAGGCTCTCAGAGCTCGCGGCGGCAGCCGGCGAGGATCGTCTCCTGGCTGCATCTGGACCGATCCTGGCCAGGCTTCGAGACATCACCGGTGAATCCGCTCAGCTCTACCGTCGTCAGGCTGGCAGCCGCGTCTGTGCAGCCACCGCCGAGCGTCCGACCGGATTGCGGGACACCATCCCAGTGGGATCCATCCTGTCCATGGACGCTGGATCAGCGGCTCAGATTCTGCTGGCGTGGGAGGACAGCGACAAGATCCGTCGTGGATTGAGCAACTCCGCCTTCTCCGAGGTCACCCTCGCTGCCGTACGCAAGCGCGGCTGGTCCCAATCGGTGGGCGAGCGCGAAGCCGGCGTCGCCTCGGTCTCTGCCCCGGTGCGGTCCCCCTCCGGCAAGGTCATTGCGGCCGTCTCCGTCTCTGGACCGATTGAGCGTCTGACCCGCCAACCCGGACGTATTCACGCTCCTGCGGTCGTCGCTGCCGGAGGGCGTCTGTCCGAGGTGCTGCGGCGCTCTGCCAAGTGAGGCCGGTCGTCCCGGTGTGCGCCTGGGATGCGGGGGAATTCCCTTCCACCCCTTCTTGATTCTCGGAAATGGCAGCGTCAGCATTTCCCCGCTGTGAAATCAATGGCCCGGATCCCGACGGATCCGGGCCATTGATTGATGGTAGCCCCGAGCGGATTCGAACCGCCGTTTCAGCCTTGAGAGGGCCGCGTGCTAGGCCGCTGCACTACGGGGCCATCGGACATCAATACTCGTTAAATTCGGGTCTTGATAACTCTTTCTGTTGTTCCCGCATCCTTTCCGGACCAGGCTGGAAAACCTTAGCAATCATTCTGTCGCTTTCGCAACTTCATGGTTTCAGTCTTCCGAGCTGGGGTACCAGGACTCGAACCTGGACTAACTGAACCAGAATCAGTCGGGCTGCCAATTACCCTATACCCCATTGCCGTTCCACCTCGGTGTACCTCAGTGGCGCAACGACGAGAAACTTTAACGAACTCTCCTCCCACTTTGCAAATCAGGACGAAATGCCTTGCCGTGGGGGTGCCCTTCGAGCGACTCTCATGAGGTTCGCGATCCACCACCCGGCCAAGGCAATGGCCAGGAATCCGCCGATGTCCCAGGCCGCGTCGACCCAACCCATCGAGGTCATGCCGCGAGCCTGCGACACCCCTCCCAGGAAGACCGCATAGCCGAAGGCAAAGAGGTTGTTGACGACGTGGGCAGCAACCCCGGCCTCCAAGCCACCGGTAACGATGACGAGCCATCCAGCGAGTAATCCGAAGGCGAGTCTGTCGGCGAAGAGCCAGGCGTTCTGGGTGCCGTGCATCAAGGCGAAGATGAGGGCGGAACCGACGACCGAGAGCCACCGGCCCGCTTTCTCAGGCAGGTTCAAGGTCAGTCCGGAGATGACGTTCATGAGATATCCCCGGAAGAACATCTCCTCGGCAAGGGCCTGCAAGGGCGATGTGATGATGATCGCCAACAGCCACACCCACCAGTACCGGGGAACGGTGTAATGGGAGTCCGCTCCCCCGCGTACCAGCAGCTGGGTCAGGTTGAGCACGACGACGGCAACCAGAGCCACCAGCAGGCCGAAACGCCATCGAATGCCTGGTTGGACTGATGCCACCCACCGAGGCGCGCGATGGTTGAGATACCGCGCCAGCACCAACACCACGACGATGAGGCTTGCCAGCGCCAGATGGGTGGCGATGAGGCCTCCGACGGTGTGATAGCCAGCTGCTCGCTTGTAGTAGGCGCTGAACCCTTCCCCGTCGTTGCGCTCGAAGAGGAAACCGATCCCCAGGAAGGCGTACAGCAGCCCGGGGACGATGATCGCATACCCCAGTAAAAGCCCGATGAGACCGAGCAGACCGGGGCCCGGTCCAGCCGAGGAATCGACGAGGACCCGGGTGTAGTCCGCTCGCGGCTCGGGGTCGGTCACCGTCGAGCGGCGGGACACGGCACGAGTCGCCATCAAGCCTCCACGACGGTATTGGCCAGGGTACCGATCCCCTCGATCTCGACCTCGACGTGCTGGCCGGGTTCCATGGGCCCAACTCCAGCAGGAGTTCCGGTGAGGAGGACGTCGCCGGGCAACAGGGTCATGAAGGACGAGACGTAGGAGATGAGTTTGGGAATGGTGTGGATCATCTGGCCGGTGTTGCCGTGCTGGACCTCCTCGCCGTCCAGACGAGTGACGATCTGTCGGTGTGAGGCCTCGGCGATGGAGAAGTGGGTGACCATCCATGGACCGAGTGGGCAGAAGGTGTCCGCCCCCTTGGCACGCACCCAGTGGCCGTCGGAGTTCTGCATGTCGCGAGCGGTGACGTCGTTGGCCGCGGTGAACCCGAAGATGACTTCCTGGGCCCTTTCCTCGGGGACGTCCTTGCAGATGCGACCGATGACGATGGCCAGCTCCCCCTCGTAGTGCAGGTTCGAGGATGCGGCCGGCCGGACGATGGCCTCGTCAGGCCCGATGACCGAGGTGTTGGGCTTGAGGAAGAGCAGAGGCCGGGATGGGACTTCATTACCCAGCTCACTGGCATGTTCGGTGTAGTTACGGCCGATTCCGATGATCTTGGAGCGCGGAATCACCGGAGACAGCAACCGGACGTCAGCGAGGTCGTGACGAGCACCGGTGTACTGAACCGGAGCCGCCACTGGATCTCCAGTGATGCCGGCGATGGTGTCGGGATGGTCTCCGTGATCGGCGGCGAGTTCAACGATCCCGAAGGCGGGGTCGGAACCAGCTGTGACAAACCGGGCAATACGCATGGGTCCAAGAGTAATGGCGACACGCGACACAACGGGGGCATCCACGCACCGGGAACCCGCTGGTCCTGCCATACTTTCCGGCATGACCACCACCTACTCCGTCCTCGACCTCATCCGCGCCAAGCGCGGAGGTCAGACCCTCGACTCCGATCAGATCCGTTGGCTCATTCGCGCGTACACCGATGGTGTCGTCGCCGATGAACAGATGTCCGCCATGGCCATGGCGGTGTTCTTCCAGGGTCTGGACGACGAGGAGCTCTCGACCTGGACAACGGCGATGGTCGAGTCCGGCGAGCGAATGAGCTTCAAGGGGCTGTCTCGTCCCACCGTCGACAAGCACTCCACCGGTGGTGTCGGTGACAAGATCACCCTGCCCTTGGCCCCCCTCGTCGCTGCCTGCGGTGCAGCCGTTCCCCAGCTGTCCGGCCGCGGCCTGGGCCACACCGGCGGCACCCTCGACAAGATGGAGGCAATTCCCGGTTGGCGGGCCGACCTCTCCCACGACGAGATGGTTGCCCAGCTCGACACCGTCGGCGCCGTCATCTGCGCTGCCGGGCCCGGGCTTGCCCCCGCGGACAAGAAGCTCTATGCCTTGCGTGACGTCACCGGCACCGTCGAGTCGATCCCCCTCATCGCCTCCTCGATCATGAGCAAGAAGATCGCCGAGGGCACCGACAGCCTTGTCCTCGACGTCAAGACGGGCTCGGGAGCTTTCATGAAGACTGAGGAGGACGCCCGCGAGCTGGCACGTCGTCTCGTCGGCCTGGGCGAGTCCGCCGGCGTGCGCACCACCGCCCTGCTGACCAGGATGGACGTCCCGCTGGGTTATGCCTGCGGTAACGGCATCGAGGTGGCCGAGTCCCTCGAGGTGCTGTCCGGCGGTGGACCTGCCGACGTCGTCGACCTCACCGTCGCGCTGGCCCGCCAGATGGTCAAGGCCGCTGGGCTGGATGGCACTGACCCGGCCGACGTCCTTGCCAGCGGCAAGGCCATGGACGTCTGGCGCGACATGGTCCGCGCCCAGGGCGGTGACCCCGATGCTCCGCTGCCGGTGGCTCACCATTCCCAGGACGTCATCGCCTCCGAAGCTGGCATCGTCACCGGAATCGACGCGATGTCCGTCGGCCTGGCCGCCTGGCGTCTGGGAGCGGGACGAGCTCGCAAGGAGGATCCGGTGCAGGCTGCCGCCGGCGTCATGTTGCGCGTTCGCCCGGGTGATCGGGTCGTCGCTGGCCAGCCGCTGGCAACCCTGCTCACCGATACCGCCGACACCATCTCGCGCGCCGAGGACGCCTTGATCGACGCCTTCACCGTCGGGAAGTCCTTCCAGCCCCGCACCATCGTCGTCGACACCATTACGGCCTGAGCGGATCGCACCTAGGGCATCTGACGACGACTGGGGCCGGTCCACTTCTGGTGAACCGGCCCCAGTGCCGTCAGGACAGGTGTCGTCAGGACAGTTTTGACGTTGTGCCGGTCAACAGACTCGCTTGAGCCAACCATGAGTGTCCTCGGCACGACCGAACTGGATCTCAAGGAGACGACGACGAATCTCCATCGTGGTCTTTCCGGTCGGCTCGGCGACCGTCACCTCGTCGTCGCCGTCGAGGAAGGATCCGATCGGGGTGACGACCGCAGCGGTACCGCAGGCGAAGACCTCCGGGAACTCGCCCGAGCGCACTCCGTCAAGCATCTCGTCGATGCCGAGCTTGCGCTCCACCGGCTCCAGGCCGAGATCCGGGGCCACCTCGAGGATGGACCTACGGGTGATACCGCGCAGGATCGTGCCCGTCAGCTCCGGGGTGATGAGCTGGCCGTCCTTGCTGACGGCCATGAAGTTCATGCCGCCGAGCTCCTCGATCCAGCGGTGCTCGACCGCGTCGACGAAGAGCACCTGGGCGCAGCCGCGGGCCTGAGCCTCGATCTGGGAGCGCAGCGAGGCAGCGTAGTTGCCACCGCACTTCGCCTCGCCTGTGCCGCCGGGAGCAGTACGGGCCTGCTGGCGCTCGACGAGGATGCGCACTGGCTTCACTCCCCCGACGAAGTAGGCGCCCACCGGTGAGCCGATCACGGAGAACAGCACCGTCGTCGCTGGAGCGACGCCGAGGAAATCCTGGTTGGCAATCATGAACGGACGCAGGTAGAGGGACTTCTCGCCGTCCTCCCCGGGATCAGGAACCCAGCGGGCGTCGACCTCGGCCAACCGCACACAGGCGTTGACGAAGTCATCAATCGGCAACTTGGGCAGGGCAAGGCGCTCAGCCGACAGGGCGAAACGCTCACCGTTCTGGTCGGGACGGAAAAGCCATACGGACCCGTCGGCGTGACGGTAGGCCTTGAGGCCCTCGAAAATCTCCTGGGCGTAATGGAGAACAGCACCACCAGGATTGATGTCCAGACCACGGTAATTGACCACGGCGTCGTCTCCCCAGCCGTCACCGGCCTGCCAGGTGGCAAGGGCCATGTGGTCGATGAAAACCTCACCAAATCGGGGAGTGGCATGTTCCAGCGCGATCCGCTCGTCGGAGGACCACGTCAGATCATCAGCAGAAGCAAAGCGCAAACTCATGGCCACACGCTACACCGAGGGAGAACCCTCTGTTCCAATTCGTGAAATCGCATGATCACATCGTGGACCATCCAGGTAGGGTTTCGACCATGACGAACGACGTGATGCAGCTCGCCGTCATCGGTGGCGACGGAATCGGCCCCGAGGTCACCGAGCAGGCTCTCCACGTGTTGGAGCGGACGATCGGGACCGAGACCTTCACCACCCATGAGTACCACCTCGGCGCCGAGCACTGGAAGACCACCGGGGAGGTCCTCAATGACTCCACCCTGGTCGAGATCTCGAAGGCAGATGCCATCGTGCTGGGAGCCGTCGGTGCCACTCCCGGCTCGACCGAGGTCCCCTCAGGACTCCTGGAACGAGGTCTGCTGCTCAAACTTCGGTTCGCGCTTGACCATGGTGTCAATCTGCGGCCCTCGACCTGGTACCCCGGCACCGCCACTCCGTTGGCTCCCGAGATCACCGATGCCGGACCCATCGACTTCATCGTCTGCCGAGAAGGTACCGAAGGTCTCTACTGTGGCAATGGCGGATCAGTGCGGACCGGAACCTCCCACGAGATTGCCACCGAGGTGAGCATCAACACTGCCTTCGGGGTTGAGAGGGTCGTTCGCGACGCCTTCTCGCGAGCAGCTGCCCGTCGTGGCCACCTCACCCTCGTCCACAAGCACAATGTCCTCGTCAACGCCGGTTCGCTGTGGCGTCGAATTGTCGACGAGGTCTCCGTGGAGTTCCCCCAGGTGACGACCGACTACATGCACGTCGATGCCGTGACGATCGCTCTGGTCAAGGAGCCCCAGCATTTCGACGTCATCGTCACCGACAACCTCTTCGGAGACATCATCACCGACCTCGCAGGAGCGGTGACCGGTGGCATCGGCCTGGCCCCCAGCGCAAACATCAACACCTCTGGTGAGTACCCGTCGATGTTCGAGCCGGTGCACGGTTCGGCTCCTGACATCGCTGGAACCGGTAAGGCTGATCCCACCGCCGCGATTCTCTCGATGGCCTTGCTCCTGGACCATCTCGATCACGCCGACGACGCTGAACGCATCCGCAAGGCTGTTGCGGCCGACATCGCTGCCAGGGCGTCGGGGCCATCCCGTACCACCAGCGAGATCGGGCGAGGCATCGCCGAGCGTCTCTGAGCCGCAACGAGAACCCTGACCCGACAGGACCGGGGCTCCCTGTGTCCAGTTGTCGGCCACCACCGTCCAGAAGGATGTGCCCTCCTGGCACAATGTCCCCGTGCTATCCATTCCCGAGATTCCTGAACCGGTGACGAAGGCCCTCCACAATGCGCTGGAGATGGGCTATTTCACCACCACCCGTAATGAGACCGGCCGTTTCATGGCCACCTTGGCTGCGGGAGTGCACGGTTCCATCGGGGAATGCGAGACAGGATCCGGTGCCGGAGCTGCCTGGCTGCGTCTGGGGGCCCGCAAGCGCACCAAGGTCATCAGCTACGAGCCTGATCCGACGGTGTGCGCCCGTGCCCGCGAGGTCTTGGCTGACCTCGACATTGACATCATCGAGGGCACCTGGGACGACCTGTTGGAACGCGGACCCTTCGGTCTTCTCTCCGTCCCGATTCGAGTGGCTCGGGTACGTGAGGTCGACGACATCCTCAAGGCTGTCGCCGTCGGCGGTTTGGTCGTCATCGACGACATGCCCCCCAGCCACGGATTCCCCCCGCGCGACATCAATGGCATCGTCGACACCACCAGGCTGGCGTGGCTCACCCACCCGAAGGTCCATGCCACCGAGATTCAGCTAGCCTCCGACATGGCGGCCATCGTCGCCTGCCGCCTGTCCCCGCGCGGCTGAGCAACCGCTCGTCATACCTCCTGCACACAGCCCGAGGGCCCGTGGTTGTCCACGGGCCCTCGGCATTTGTCAGCAACCTCGAGCTCAGCGAGCAGCGCTGCCCTCGGTGTAGCCCTCGTCGGTGGCGGCCAGCCAGGAGTACATCTTGCGAAGCTCCTTGCCGGTGGCCTCGATCGGGTGCTTGGCCTCCTCCTCACGCAGCTTCCTGAACTCCGGAGCACCGGCGTCCTGGTCGTCGATGAATCGCTTGGCGAAGGCGCCGGTCTGGATGTCATCCAGGACGGCCTTCATGTTCTCCTTGACATGGTCATCGACGACCCGCGGACCAGAGACGTAGTCGCCGTACTCAGCGGTGTCGGAGATCGACCAACGCTGCTTGGAGATGCCGCCCTCGATGATGAGGTCGACGATCATCTTCATCTCATGGCAGACCTCGAAGTAGGCCATCTCCGGCTGGTAACCGGCATTGACGAGGGTCTCGAAACCAGCCTGGATGAGATGGGACAGGCCACCACACAACACAGCCTGCTCACCGAAGAGGTCGGTCTCGGTCTCCTCACGGAAGCTGGTCTCAATGCCGCCGGCGCGCAGACCACCGAGGGCCTTGGCGTAGGACTTGGTCAGGGCCCAGGCCATGCCAGAAGCATCCTTCTCGACACAGACAAGCACCGGGACACCGCGGCCGTCGGCGTATTCACGACGCACGATGTGACCGGGGCCCTTCGGGGCGACCATGCAGACATCGACGCCCTCGGGGGCCTCGACGTAGCCGAAGTGGACGTTGAAGCCATGGGCGAAGAAGAGGGCGTCGCCGTCCTTGAGGTGCGGGGCGATCTGCTCGGCGTACAGCTGACGCTGGTTCTGATCGGGGGCCAGGACCATGATCACGTCGGCCTCCTCACACGCTTCCTCGATGGGCAGCACGCGCAGACCCTGAGCCTCAGCCTTGGCGATCGACGAGGAACCCTCGCGCAGACCGACCCGCACGTCAACGCCGGAGTCACGCAGGTTGAGGGCGTGGGCATGTCCCTGGGAGCCGTAACCAATGACGGCAACCTGACGGTTCTGGATGATGGACAGGTCGGCGGCGTCGTCGTAGTAGATCTTTGCCATGGTGTGTTGTCTCCTTGTTGTGTTTCGGCCTTCTTGTGTTTCGGTTCGAGGAATTCCTGGTCACCCAGAGCGTTTTGCCCCGAGAGCGGCGGCACCACGGTTGAGAGCCACCTGTCCGGACTGAACGAGTTCGATGATTCCGAACGGCTCCAGCATCTGCAGCAATGCGTCCAGCTTCTCACGTCCCCCGGTCGCCTCGATCGTCAGTGACTCCAATGAGACGTCGACGGTCTTGCCCCGGAACAGTTCGACGGTGTCGATGATCTTGGAGCGATTCTCGACGTTGGAGCGCACCTTGACGAGGATGAGCTCACGGGTGACCGCACCGTGATCCAACTCGACAATCTTGTGAACCTCGATGAGTTTGTTGAGCTGCTTGACGATCTGCTCGAGGGCCTGGGCGGAGACGACGCTCACCCCGATCGTCATCCGGGACTCGCTGGGATCATCGGTCGGCGAAACGGTCAGGGACTCGATGTTGTATCCCCGGCGGGCGAACAGGCCCGACACCCGGGTCAGCACGCCCGGACGGTTCGTCACCAACACCGACAGCACGTGTCTGGTCATCTCAGTTCTCCTCGGTTCTGTCGTCCGCTGTCGTCCGCATCGTCCTCGTCATCGACGGGTGCGATCTCATCCCCGGCATCTCCCCAGTCGGGAGCCATGTCGCGAGCGATCTTGATGTCGTCGTTGCTGGTCCCGGCGGCCACCATCGGCCACACCATGGCGTCAGTGTGGACGACGAACTCCACGACCACCGGACGGTCGTTGATCTCGTTGGCAGTCTTGATCGTCTCGTCGACCTTGTCTGGATCGGTCACGCGGAAGGCCGCACAGCCCATCGCCTCGGCGAGCTTGACGAAGTCCGGCAGACGGTCGGAGTGCAGGTCAGTGTGGGAGAACCTGGAGTCGAAGAAGAGGTTCTGCCACTGACGCACCATGCCGAGCACGTTGTTGTTGATGATGGCGATCTTGACCGGTGCACCGTTGAGGGCGGCCGTGACGAGCTCCTGGTTGGTCATCTGGAAGCAGCCATCACCGTCAATACCCCACACGGTGGCATCAGGACGCCCGACCTTGGCACCCAAGGCTGCCGGGATGCAGTACCCCATCGTTCCGGCGCCGCCGGAGGTCAACCAGGAGCGTGGCTTGTCGTGCGGCAGGAAGTGGGAGGCCCACATCTGGTGCTGGCCCACACCCGTCACGAACACGCTGTCCTCGGGTGCCAGGGCGCCGATGCGCTGGATGACCTGTTGCGGGGAAATCTCGCCCTCGGGCACCTCTTCCCACGACGGCGCGTAGATCTCCTTCATCCGCTGCAGCTGACGCACCCAGTTGGAGATATCGGGCAGTTCCTTGCCCTCCAGGGACTCCGCCAAGCGCGACAGGGTCAGCCTTGCGTCCCCGACAATCGGGACATCGGCATGACGATTCTTGCCGATCTCAGCCGGATCGATGTCGGCGTGGATGACCTTGGCGCCGGGAGCGAAGGTGTCGAGACGCCCGGTGACACGGTCGTCGAACCGAGTGCCAACGGCGATGAGGAGGTCAGCGCGCTGCAACGCCCCGACGGCAGCCACCGAGCCGTGCATGCCGGGCATGCCGAGGGCCAACGGATGTGTGGCCGGTAAGACGTCGCGGGCCATCAAGGTAGTTGCGACCGGGATGCTCGTCATGTCGACCAACCGAGCCAGTTCGCCCGCACCCTCGGCCTTGGCGACGCCGCCACCGATGTAGAGCACCGGACGACGAGCGGCACGGATGAGGTCGGTCGCCTCCTTGATCTGCCTGCCGTGGGGACGAGTCGTCGGCTTGTAGCCAGGCAGGTCGAACTGCTTGGGCCACGTGAACGGGACGACCGAGGTCTGGGCGTCCTTGGTGATGTCGATCAGGACCGGGCCGGGTCGTCCGGTCGACGCGATGTGGAAGGCCTCGGCCATCGCCAACGGGATGTCCTCGGCACGGGTGATGAGGAAGTTGTGCTTGGTGATCGGCATCGTGATGCCGCGTATGTCGGCCTCCTGGAAACCGTCAGTTCCGATGAGGGTGGTACCGACCTGACCAGTGACGGCCACCAGTGGCACCGAATCCAGGTAGGCGTCGTAGAGCGGGGTGACGAGGTTGGTCGCGCCTGGCCCCGAGGTCGCCATGCACACACCCACCTTTCCGGTGGCGACTGCGTACCCCTCTGCGGCATGGCCAGCTCCCTGTTCATGGCGCACCAGGATGTGCCGCACCCTCGCGGAATCCATCAGCGGATCATAGGTTGGCATGATCGCACCACCGGGAAGTCCGAAGACAACCTCGGCACCGAGCTTCTCGAGGCTCTCGATGACGATCTGTGCGCCAGTCATCATCTGTTGATGCCGGGATTTCTCGGTCATGCCATCCTCCATCCGTGGTTGCGAAACGGTGCCCTTCATTGGCGCTGCCAAGATCCTGGACAAGAAAAAACCCTCGCTGCCGAGGTGGCACACGAGGGAGCGTCCTATCCGAGGATGAGGACGCTAACCAATAACAAGAAGCTGGCCGTTCATGCCTTTGAGCTTCGTGCATGAGCGGCCAGCCGTCAACCAATTCGGACAAACGTCCCATATTGTGGACTATCTTCTGTTCGGCTCTCCGGTCACCATGGCAGCAACCTCCTCGACCGGGCGTCGCGGCATGGTCGAACGAATGGCATTGATCCCGGGCTCGCGGTCATACCGCGGAACGACATGGACGTGAAGATGATGGACGCTCTGACCAGCGACTTCACCCGCGTTGGAGACGATGTTGACCCCGGATGCTCCCAGCGAATCGACGAGACGCCGAGCCACCTTCGTCACCATCGGGCTGATACGAGCCAACTCCCCGTCATCGTCGAGAACGCTCGTGACATGCTTCCGCGGGATGACGAGGGTGTGGCCATCCTGGAAGGGCTCGATGTCGAGGAATGCGACCGAGATGTCGTCGGAATCAACGATCGTCGCAGGGATGTCCCCCGCAGCAATTGAGCAGAAAAGGCAGTCCATGAATCATGACTACCACAACAGCTCTCCCTAATGACGATGTTCGCTCAGCGGACCTCGAAACCGGCCTCGCGCAAGCCGTCCTTGACCTGGGCAATCGTCAGGGTGCGGTAGTGAAACACCGATGCAGCCAGGACGGCGTCGGCACCGGCTCGCACCGCCTCGACGAAGTCAGACACCTTGCCGGCCCCGCCCGAGGCGATGAGTGGGACGTCGACTGCCCGGCGTACCGCCTCGATCATCTCGATGTCGAAACCATCCGTGGTGCCGTCAGCGTCCATGGAGTTGAGCAGGACCTCTCCGGCTCCTCGGTCGACGGCTTGACGCGCCCACTCAACGGCATCAAGACCGGCCGAACGGCTTCCACCGTGGGTGGTCACCCCGAATCCGGAGGGCTGGTCTGGTTCCCGTCGTGCGTCGACCGACAGCACGATGACCTGGTTGCCGAATCGGTCGGCGACCTCGTCGATGATCCCCGGGTTGGCGATGGCTCCGGTGTTGATCCCCACCTTGTCGGCACCCGAGCGCAGCAGGACGTCGACGTCGTCAACCCCGCGTACCCCGCCGCCCACCGTGAGGGGCACGAAAACCGTCTCGGCGCAGCGGGTCACCACCTCGCGGGTGGTGGCTCGTCCCTCGCTCGAGGCGGAGATGTCAAGAAAGGTCACCTCGTCAGCACCCAGGCGTCCGTACTCAGCCGCCAATTCCACCGGATCACCGGCGTCGCGCAGACCGACGAAGTTGACGCCCTTGACGACTCGTCCGTCTTTGACGTCGAGACACGGGATGACACGCACAGCCACAGCCATGGCCACAGGCTACCGGGCGTGGCCCCTTGGCCCAGGGGGTGAGCAGGTGCCGTCGGGGGTGAGCGGCGGTCTCACTCCTCCTCGCGGTCCATGGTGACGACCCCGCGCTGCATGGCACCGACCACCTGACGGCAGGTGTGGGCAAGCTCCTCAGAGACTCCGGCATGAGCGATCTGGCCCGCCAGATCACAGACCTGGCGCACCCGGCGCACGAAGTCACCGGCACTCATGTCATCGAGCACCGTTTCCAACCCGGCCCCAGCAGCCCAGGCATAGGCCATCTCCGCGAATCCGATGTCGAGATCGCGAGGACGCTCGATACGGTGATCGCGCTCCAGCAGGCCGATTTCGGCTCGCACGGCTCGGAGCTGGGATTCCGCCGACTCGCTGCCATGGTCGGGCATGCGGTGCAGGTGGCCACGATCACCAGGACGAGATTCGTGGACGATGGTCGACAACACCGCGGCCAGCTGGGGGTAGTCCAGTTTGTCGAAGACACCACGCCGAATGGCCTCGGCCGTCACGAGGTCGAGTTCGGAGTAGATCCCCGACAACATTCGGCCGGCGTCGGTGACGTCCTGGCCCCCTTCACCGAGGTATCCCAGTGCCTCCAGGACGAGCACGATCCGCTCGAACTGGGTAGCGATCGACGTGGCTTTGGCCCGCGCTTTCGCCAACTCTCGCTCGCTGCGACGCGACAGCCTCATGGCACGCTCGGCAAAGCGAGCGTGGGATTCCCGATCCGGGCAGGAATGGCAGGGATGCTGCCTCATCCGAGCCCTCAGCTCACGGATGCGCTCGGCCAGTTCCGCGTCCACCTCGGGACGTTTCGGTTGGATGACCGGCTGCCCCAGACCGTCAAGGACTCGATCGAGGGCCTTACCCAGGGATCGACGATCGGCCTGATTTCCTGGGTGAAAATGGCGCGGAACCGTGACCCCGGCAACCCGCTTGACGGGGGCGTCGACGTCCTCATGACCTAGGCGAATCACGGTGCGGCCCGGGGTCATGACAAGTGGATGCGGACGCTTACCCCGTTTTCCGTGAGTACCGGGGTCGACGACGACAACCCACCCGGCGTACGGACCGGACGGCACCGCGATGACGTCACCCGAGTCGAGACGGGACAGGGAATCGGCGACCTGGCTGGGCCGTTCCCCCTTGCGCAGCCGAGCCTGCTCATGCTCCAGCTCGCCGATCTCCTCACGCATGCGGGCGTACTCCGCGAAATCGCCGTGCTCGCAGTGGGCCGCTTTCAGGTAGGCGTCGATCTCGGACTGGGTCTTACGGCTCCGTACTGCCGAACCACCCAGCCTGCGATCGGTCTGGAACTGGGCGAAGGAGTGTTCCAGCAAGTCACGGGCCTTCTCGCGTCCCATCGATCCGACGAGGTTAACGGCCATGTTGTAGGTCGGGACGAAGGCCGAGTTGAGCGGATACGTCCGTCGCGACGCCAGACCGGCCACCGCACGGGGATCCATCCCAGCTTGCCAGCACACCACCGCATGTCCCTGGGTGTCGATGCCGCGGCGTCCGGCGCGACCGGTGAGCTGGGTGTACTCGCCCGGTGTGATGTCGGCATGGGTCTGTCCGTTGTACTTGACGAGCTTTTCCAGCACGACGGTGCGAGCAGGCATGTTGATACCCAGAGCCAGCGTCTCCGTGGCGATGACGACCTTGAGGAGCCCTGCGACAAACCCTTCCTCGACGATGGCCTTGAGCACCGGCAGCAGTCCTGCGTGGTGAGCGGCGATACCGCGCTCGAAGGCCGCCACGAAGTGGTTCCAGCCCACCGCTCGACGCTCCTCGTCTGTCAATCCCTCGCCGTGGCGCTCAGCGATCCGGCGCAGTTGGCGGGCCTCCCGCTGGCTCGTGAGGACCAGGTCGGTGTTGAGTAATTGGCTGACGGCGGCGTCACATCCGGCCCGGGAGAACACGAAGATGATGGCGGGCAGCAGATTGGCCCTCTGGAGGGACCGCACGACCTGAATGCGACTGGGTTGGTTACGAGGACCGCGCGGCTTGTCACGTCCGCCTCGTCCTCGACGCTGGGCGGAGGCTCCGCCGAACCGGCCACTGCCATAGGAGACATTGCGTTTCCCCTTGCCAGAGCGGCCTCGGGGACGACGGGAGTCGTCCCGCTGGAATCTGGACTCCTCCTTGGCGATGGAGATCAGCTCCGGATTGACGTCGGTGAGACGCCTGTCGCCAAAGAGATCATGGAGTCGCCATCCAACGGCCACGTGCTGGGTCAACGGGACGGGGCGACGCTCGGAGACGACGACACGAACGTCCCCGCGCACCTCGTCCAGCCACTCCCCGAATTCCTCCGCGTTGGACACGGTCGCCGAGAGTCCGACGATCTTGACCTGCGGGTCCAGACCGAGGATGACTTCCTCCCAGACCGGGCCACGGAAACGATCAGCCAGGTAGTGCACCTCGTCGAGCACGACCCAACCCAGGGTGTCGAGGGTGTGGGAGTTGCGGTAGATCATATTCCGCAACACCTCAGTCGTCATGACGACAACGGGAGCTTCCGAGTTGATGGTGACGTCACCAGTCAACAGACCCACCTGGTCCTCACCGTGACGAGCCACCAGATCATGGAACTTCTGGTTGGACAGCGCCTTGATAGGGGTGGTGTAGAAGCACTTCAGACCTGAGGCCAGAGCCAAGTCAGTGGCGTACTCGCCCACCACCGTCTTACCGGCCCCCGTCGGCGCGGCGACCAGGACCCCGGCACCGTCGTCGAGATCCTGACAAGCCGTCACCTGGTAGTCGTCAGGTTCGAAGGACAGCCCTGCGATGAACCGGTCAAGAGTCTCGCTCATGCCTCCAACCTAGCGGCCAGGTACGACCGTCACGGCAGACCGACGAGGTTGACCGCGGATGAACGAGCGACGACGGTCAGTGGAACGTCCCCGATCTCTTCTCCGTCGGCCATCGCAAACATGTCATCTCCATCAATGTCAACGCGTCGGGCGCGCAGGGTCTCCACGAAGTCGAGATGGGTGAACCGGCCGGCGTACAGCAGGGGCAGGCAGCTGAGCAGTGTCCGGCGGGATACGGCATGGATGATCGTGATGTCGAGCAACCCGTCGACGACGCTGGCCGTCGGACAGACCCTCATCCCGCCACCGAAGTGTCCGCCATTGCCGACGGCGATGAGCATGGCGTCGAGCTCTCGGTCCTGCCCATCGATGCTGATCCGGTAGTGCCTGGGAGTGAACTCGGCCAGGGCTGACAGCGCGACCCAGCCGTAACTCAGCGGGCCGAACTTCGTCGTCATGCGGTTGGTACGTCGGTTGACGATGGCGTCGTACCCGGTGGAGACAACGCATCCCACCCAGCAATGCCCGCCGTACACGGCACCTGTGACCTCGGCGAGGTCGATCCGAGTGGGCTGATCAGCCACGATGTGCCTGATCGCATCGTCAACCCTGGAGGGCAGGCCCACCGACGAGGCAAAGTCATTCCCGGTTCCCGATGGCACGATGGCGAGCCGGATCCTGGTCCCTGCGAGATGGTTGAGTCCCAGGTGGACCATGCCGTCTCCGCCCATGACGACGACGCGGTCCCCCTCACCGTCGGTGGCCGCAAACTCAGCCAATGCCTCGTCGGCATTCTGAAAGCTGGTGGTGTGTACGGCATCGACGTCACCGAAGGCCCGCTGCAACTGTGCTGCCGCCCAGGGCTGGAGACGATCAGCGCGGCCGCCACCGGCGGCCGGATTGACAAGCAGACGGGTTGTCATGCGGCGCACTCCTGCCGCGACGCAGAGGTGGGCACGGATCAGTCGATCTGAATGTTGAACTCGGATTTGTCGATGCCCAGGTCATCGGTGTTGCGCTTTCGCTCATTGCTGCGGCAGATCCACTCGGCGATGACGTACATCACGCTCAGTGGTACCGCGAGGGCACACATCGAGATCGGGTCACCGGACGGATTGACGAAGGCGCCAAGGCAGAAGAAGCCGAAGATGGACCACTTGCGCGCCGACTTTAACTGCGCAGACGACAACACGTGGACCAGGTTGAGCAGGACCAGCACGACCGGCAACAGGAAGCTCACCCCGAACAGCAGGATGACGCGAATCTCCAGCGCAAGGAAGGCATTCATGTCCAGCAGGTTGGTGATGCCCATGCCGTGGGGAGTGAAGTTCAACATCAGGGCGATGCCCTTGGGCAGCACCCAATATCCCAGCGCGGAGCCGATGAGGAACAACGGAATGGCCGATCCCAGGAATCGCAGCGCCCATTTCTTCTCGTTGACGAGAAGACCAGGGACGATGAAGGCCCAGATCTGGTACAACCAGACAGGACAGGCTGCGATGAGTCCGGCGACGATGGCCACCCTCATGTTCAACACGAACGGGGCGACGACACCGTTGTTGACGACCTGCAAGGAGGCCGTCGGATTCTTTTCCTTGATCGCGGCGCTGGCCTGCTGGTAGGGATACATGACGATCTCGACCAGCGGCCGGTAGAACACGAAGGCCACGGAGCTCGTGATGACAACCGCGATGAAGGACACGATGATTCGGTAGCGAAGCTCCCGGACATGATCCAGGAGAGACATCGTGCCGCCCTCCCCGGCCTCGGGCGGACGAAATCGGGCAAACCGACGGTGCTCCTCACCGACGGTCTGCCCCACCTCAGCTTGCTCGACCGGAGTATCCGTGGCCATGAGTTGACTCACTCGGTCGGCTTGCTCTGATCCTTGACGACGTCAGCCTCGACGGCCTCGATGTCCTTCTCGGCCTCCTTGTCCTTGCCCTTGTCGAGACCGGCAGTCTCTTCCTTGAACTCACGGATGGCGCGACCGGCACCCTTGCCAACACCGGCGATACGGGAACCACCGAAGAGAACAAGCGCGAGGACGACGATGATGATGATGGTCATGTCATTCGCGATGAGCAGAGGAGCCATTGAGGCTCTCCTTCCAGACTTGGCTGGCACCCTTCCCGCACCACACAGGAGGGCCGCCAGCTCGACGATCGGCGTTCAGGCTACCACGACGCTCACCGTACATCGGGCCTCATCGACTCCTTGCCAGCAGTGGTGTCGAGATCCTCCAGGACGTGAGCCAACTCGTCGAGCCGACTGGTCGTCCGTTCCACGTCGCTCAGCAATGCGACGACCTTGTGCCACAACCAGATCATGCCGACCACGATCTCCACGACAAACAGGACGAATGCGAGGACAAGGACCCACATCCACCACATATCAGGACTCGCCCCCAGCCTCACGCTGTGGCACCTCAATACCGTTGGCGATGGCGGCCGCGCGTGCCAGCTGAATCGCTGGAGCAGCCGCACGAGGCGGATCTACGGCGAGGACATCGGGGCTCAGACCCACCATGAGCTCGGCGAGCCAGGTCGGTGAGGCGACTGCGAACGTCACCTTCCACACGTCCCCATCCTTCTCGACGTGACGCACCGGGTGGTATTCGGCGACCCATCCGGCACGCGGGGCCAGGGTCAGTGTCACTTCATCGACGACATCGGAAAACCACTCAAGAGTCTTGGGCGGACGGCCATGATTTGTGGCGTGACCCACCCTCTTGCCTGTCACGATGCGATCCAGACGCCAGGTTCGCCACTGTTTGCGGGCCATCGACCACCCTACGAGGTAACGATGACCGTCACGAACCTCCACCCGGACAGGATCGACGACCTGGGTGTGCGGGGTGGGGTCATCGCCTCGCTTGTGGACGATCTCGATGCGCCACTTGTTGGCGCAGG
Organism: Cutibacterium sp. LaCa_255; assembly: GCF_057458005.1. NCBI lineage: Bacteria > Bacillati > Actinomycetota > Actinomycetes > Propionibacteriales > Propionibacteriaceae > Cutibacterium > Cutibacterium sp. LaCa_255. The sequence goes on from NZ_CP190956.1 coordinate 1,609,538, forward strand.
CTCCGGTGAACCATTCCGAACGCGGGTCGTAATCGGCCTCCACGCTGGCTTCGACCGGATCCGGACCGGACTGCGGGCAGACCTGGCGCAACTTCTCGACCGCCGACGCCACGGCAGGCCGAACGGTGTCGTCGGCCAGATCGGCGATGACCTGCAGAGCGGCCAGCAGGGACCACGCCTCGTCAGGTGTCAGACGCATGGGGCGTGGCAGGGCATCGGCATTGGTGATCGTAATGGTGCCGTCGGAGTCGACGGCATCCATGTCGATGTCGATGAGATCGTCCGGCATGCCGCCGGGCAGTCCGACCATCCACAGGATCTTGAGATCCGCGATCACCCGGTCGGTGGTCACTCCGAAGACCCTAGCGACCTCGGTGACGGCGACTCCGGGATGGGAACGCAGATACGGGATGAGCGCGAGCAGTCTGGCGGTGTCAGTACGGGCGGTCATGAGGCATCCTCCTCCAACCGCAGGACGGCCTGAATACGATCGGCGAGCACCGTGCGGGCCTTCTCCGGGGCGAGCAGAATGATCCGTCCACCAGCGCGCAGCACCGCGGTGGCGGCCTCGTCATATCCGCCAAACCCGCCGGTGACGACCTCGTACCCCTCAGGAACGGGTCCATCCCACTCCGCACGAGTCGTCATGACTCCCAGACGCACACCGGGAGCGACGGCCATGGTGACGTCGACCTCCTCGGGCTCCGGCGGTTCGAGGCGATTGAGGTGGGCCTCAATGACCTCAGGTTCGGGACTGGTGACGGTACCGGGCTCCCCCACAGTCGTCACCGCAGAACTGATGCGCGAGAGACGGAACAGTCGCGGCTCGTCGCGGTCCACGTCACGTCCAACGAGGTACCAACGTCCCCGGCGCAGAGCCATTCGCCATGGATCGACGGTGCGCTGTTTGCCACCTCGGTACCCGAACCTCACCCGGGACCGGTCGATGGTGGCCCGCCACAGATCAGAGAAGGACGGCGCGTCAGCTCCCGTGACGACCTGCGTGGCAATACCGGCCTCGGTGTCGGGCTCGACACCAGCAGCCCGCAGCTTCACCAGCGCAGAGGTGGAGGACTCGTCAAGAACGGACTCCCGCCACACCCTCGCCGCAGTGGCCAGGGCGTCGGCCTCGGCCTGGGTGAACTGCACGGGAGGTAGCTCGACGTCCGCACGGGGGATGCGGTAACCGACCTCGTCGCCGAAGAAGGTGTCGAGGGTCACGGACTCGACGGTGATGCCGATCCGACGCAGTTCCTCCTTGTCGCGCTCGAAGGAGCGCTGGAAAGCGACCTCGGAGACCCTGCGGTAGTCCTCGATCATGTCGCGCAGCTGGGCACGAGTGAGAGGACGGTCAGTGACCAGGAGAGCGATGACGAGGTTGACCAACCTCTCCGAACGCTGCGCAGCCATCGGCACCCTCCCTTCCAGCGTCACAGCCTACCCATGTGGGCGGGCATGCCCATTCCGTCACAACAATTTTTGCCTACACTGCCGCTCGTGACCGATTTTGCCGCGACCCATTCCTCTCCGCAGCCATCCGCGGCAGCGGGGCGATTCGCTCCGTCCCCCACCTCGACCCTCCACCTGGGGAACCTCCGCACCGCGTTGGCGGCCTGGTTGCTGGCTCGATCCTCGGGACGGCGATTCGTGGTGCGCATCGAGGATCTGGATCAGGCACGGGTGGCGGCCGCCGGAAACATCGCCGCGGCCCAGTTACGGGATCTGGAGATCCTTGGCATCGACTGGGACGGACCAGTGGTCCGACAGTCGGAGCGTCGTGATCTCTACGCCGACGCCGTCGCGGGCTTGGACACCTACCCCTGCTTCTGCACTCGCAAGGAGATCGCGGCAGCGGCCACCGCCCCCAACGAGGCCGACTGGCGTCCATACCCGGGGACCTGCCGAACCGTGACTGCACCACAGCGCGAGGAACGGGCGACGAAACGTCCTCCCGCCACCCGCCTGGCCAGCCAGGTCGACTCCTTCGAAGCCACCGACCTAGCTCGGGGACATTGCCGAGGACGAGTCGACGATCTCGTTCTGGTGCGTAACGACGGCATCCCCGCATACAACCTCGCGGTGGTCGTCGACGACGGACTGCAGGGGGTGGACCAGGTCGTTCGGGCACGGGACCTGTGGTCATCGGCACCGCGTCAGTCCCACTTGGCCGCACTGCTGGGTTTCGAGGCCCCAACCTATGCGCACACCGGTCTCGTCGCTGCCCCCGGTGGTGAGCGTCTCTCCAAATCGGCGGGAGCAGCAGGACTGACCCGGCTCATGGCTGGGGGGATCGACCGCAACCGCATCATGGCGTGGCTGTGCCGGTCCTTGGGGCTTCCAGAAGTCAGCGACCCGCATGACCTCATCGGGTCCGCGGCTCTGACCCCGCCCTCACCCCCGGCCGAGGTCATCCCACTGGATCCCGCTTCCCTCGATGGCCCGTTGGGGTGGTGGAATGACGCCGTCCTCTCCGTGGACGAGTTGTGACAACTGATTCGGCCGGGCCTGTCAGGCAGGACCAGCCGAATCAGTGCCTCAGGACTCCTTCTGAGCCGAGAGAATATCGATGACGTACACCAAGGTCTCGCCCTTCTTCACGGGCGGATTGGTGTTGCCCTCCGGATAGGCATCGGCAGGCGGGACGATGAGCATCACGCGCGAACCGACCGTCTGACCCACCAAGCCCTTCTTCCACCCCGGGATGACCGAGTTCATGGACCCGGTGACGGCCTCGCCGGAGAACCCGTCCTCGATGAGCTCCTTCGAGGACCAGGCGTAGGTGCGGTACTTGACGTCAATCGCATCCTTGGCCGTGACCTTCTTGCCATCTCCCTTGGTGAGGGGCTGGATGACAAGCTTCGACGGCTTCTTGGCGTTGCCGATCGTCACGACCGGGGCTCCATGAACCTCCTTGACGGTTGGCAGGCCGGACGCCGGGGTCACTGCCTCGCCCTTGGCCTTGGTGAGCGGCACACCGACGATGTCGACGACGAAGACGAGGGAATCACCCTTCATGATGCCAGCCTGCGGGGCACCACCCTGGGAATCGTAGGCGTCAGAACCCGGCATCATGATGAGGACGCGATCGCCCTCATGTTTGCCGGCGAGACCCTTCGCAAATCCTGGGACGACCTGGGACAGCGGGAAGTCCACGGTTGACCCACGCTGGTAGGAGGAGTCGAACACCTTTCCGGTACGCCCGTTGACGCCAAGGTAATTCACCTTGACAGTGGCGTTCTTGTCGACCTTCTCGCCGTCGCCCTTCTTGAGCACCTTGGACTGGGTCTTGGCGATGGCCAGCGGCCATGATCCCTCAACCTTGGGTGCCTTGCCGTCCTCGCCGGACACCTTGATCCGATCAAGGTTCGTGACCATGGTCGGCTTCTTGGTCGGAGTAGCCGAGGCCTTCACGCTCGCGGAGGCGGAGGCCGGGGCGCTTGCCGAGGCACTCGGCGACGGCTTGGTGTCGGAGGATGACTTGTTGCAGGAGGCGAGGGCCAGTGACGACACGCACAGTACGGCGGCAAGTGCCGCGGCGCTGACCGGACGATGCTTGTTCGAACTCACCTGCCTGAGATTACCCGAGGGATGCTTCAGCACAATTCCTGCCACTGAAGCGCCTCACAACTCGACGAGGTCGAGAAGCTGCCCCAGCTCCTCTCGCGTGAGCTCGCGCATATCGCCACGTCCCAAACGCCCTAGTCTGACCGGGCCGATCGCCGTCCGGGACAGCCGACGCACCGGGTGGGCAACCGAGTCCATCATGCGGCGCACGATGCGGTTTCGGCCCTCGTGAAGGCTCACCTCGACCAAGGAGTGCTCATCGTTGGCCTGCACGAGTCGCACGGCATCGGGCTTGACCGGACCGTCCTCCAGGGTGATGCCTTTCGTAAGGCGACGAATGACCTTGTCATCGACCCGACCCTCGACGTCAGCCAGGTAAGTCTTGAGAACCTTGTACGACGGGTGGGTCATGCGGTTGGAGAATTCACCATCGTTGGTCAGCAGTATGAGTCCAGAGGTCTCGGTGTCTAGACGACCGACGTGGAACAGACGAATGCCGTGTGGCACTCCCTCGATGTCTGACAGACAGGGGCGCCCTTCTGGATCGTCCATCGTGGACACGACGCCCTGCGGCTTGTTGAGCACATAGTAGACGTGACGTCGGGCAGTAGGTATACGGGACCCGTCGACGCGGATCTCGTCGCGCTCCGGATCGACACGTCGTCCCTGCTCAATGATGAGTTCACCATTGACCTCGACTCGTCCTGCCGCAATCATCTCTTCTGCAGCCCTGCGGGATGCCAGCCCCGCCTGGGCCAGCACCTTCTGAAGCCGGATACCTTGCTCGTCGCTCATGTTCTTCCTCGCGTTGTTCAGTCAGTGGTGAGGAGACGGGCTAGCCGGGATTCCTGGCCGTTCTCCTCCAGATCGGCCAAGGCCATGGCTACCGATGCGCGCACGATACGGCCACGATCGGCGTTGATTCCCTGGGATCGCAGGGCCAACCTGGCGGTCTCCAGAGCAATGAGTTCCTCGGTGGAGACATAGACGGTGATCTTCTCATCGTGGCGGATCCGTCCGCTACCAGCTCGTTTCCCTCCCGATGCGCTCGGCGGGGACGCCTTGGCAGTTTTCGTCTCCGTGTTCTTAGAGGCCTTCGCACGTTCCGGTTCGTGGTTGCCGACGGTGGGCCGGAAGAGCTCGTTGGCTCCCGGCAGGCTCACTCGACGCGGCATCGGGCCAGAACCTCCTTGGCCAGATCACGATAAGCCTGAGCGCCCGGTGACGAGGAGGCATAGCTGGTGATCGGCTCCCCCGCCACCGTTGTCTCGGGGAACTTGATGGTGCGCTTGATGACGGTGTGGAAGACGACCTCGCCAAAGGCCTGGACGACGCGCTCCATGACTTCCCGAGCATGCAGGGTACGCGGGTCGAACATCGTGCCGAGGATGCCGAGGATTTCCAGATCCGGGTTGAGGCGATCCTGCACCTTCTCGATGGTGTCGGTGAGCAGAGCGATACCACGCAGGGCGAAGAACTCACATTCCAGCGGCATGATGACGTAGTCAGAAGCCGTCAAGGCGTTGATGGTGAGCAGACCCAGCGACGGGGCGCAGTCGATGAGGATCATGTCGTACTCGCCACGGACACGATCGATGACCCGCTTGAGGGTCTGCTCACGGGCCACCTCGCTGACGAGCTGCACCTCCGCCGCCGAAAGGTCGATGTTGGCCGGTAGCAGATCCATACCCTCGGTCTCGGTGGGCTGGATGACGTCATGAACGTCGTCGCGCCGGGACATCAGGAGGGTGTAGATCGATTTCTCCAGGGTGTGTGGATTGACTCCCAGCCCCACCGACAGGGATCCCTGCGGATCGAAGTCGACGAGCAACACCTTGCGGCCATATTCGGCCAGTCCAGCACCCAGGTTGATGGTTGTCGTCGTCTTGCCGACTCCACCCTTCTGGTTGCACATCGAGATGACGGTGGCGTGCTTCGGACCGTCGGGAACCGGCGTCGGCTCGGGAAGGTCGGGAAGCGGGCGTCCGGTCGGACCAACGGAGTTCTCGGCAGCCTCCTGGGCCTCTCGGCCCGGCCCGGGGACACGGAACAGCGGTTCGGGGTCAGTCTCGGACACGTGGTGGCCTTCCTCTCGACGTCACGACAACAATCCATGCTCGCACCAACGATAGTGGGCGAACCTGACAACCTCACCCCATCCTCGAGACTGGCCTCAGAGGGCTCGGGGGTGAGAGGACCGGTACACCTCCCTGAGATGGTCGGCCGTCACCAGGGTGTAGATCTGTGTCGTCGTCACCGAGGAATGCCCCAGGAGTTCCTGCACCACTCGGACATCGGCTCCACCGTCGAGCAGGTGGGTGGCGTAGGAGTGACGCAAGCTGTGCGGTGACAGGTGCTCGACACCCAGACCCGCGGCTTGGCCTGCGCGACGAATGACGGCCCACGCTGACTGCCGGGACAACCTCCGCCCACGAGTGTTGAGGAGCAGGGCGTGGTCGCCATGTCCGGCCCCGGCCCAGGAGGGACGTCCTCGCACCAGCCATGCGTTCACCGCCTTCGCCGCATAGTTCCCCAGCGGGACGATGCGTTCCTTGTCTCCTTTGCCGACAAGCCTCAAGCCGAGTTCTGGATCGTCCAGGACGGGACGAATGTCGTCGACGTCAAGGGCGCAGATCTCCGAGACACGCGCACCTGTGCCGTAGAGCAATTCCAGTAACGCCACATCGCGCAGGCCTTCCACGGTCTCCGTGTCAGGTGCCGCCAGTAGCGCCTCGACCTGATCCATGGACAGGGCCTTGGGAAGTCGACGAGAGCGAGTTCCCGGAGAGATGCCAGCCGTCACATCTGTCGGAGTCTGCCCGGCACCTGCGGCAAACCGATGGAGATTGCGCACCGCAACCACAGATCGGGTGACCGATGCCGGGGCCAGTCCCAGGTCGTCGAGATGGCGGCGGAATTCCTCGACGTCGACGCGGGTGACCTCCGGGAGGGATCGGATCCCGCGCGAGTCGAGGAAGTCCTGATAGCGCGCGAGGTCGCGTCGGTAAGCCTGGACCGTGTTGTCGGACAACCCTCGCTCCACGACGAGGTGACGCAGGTAGTCCTCGACCTGCTCACCGACGGTCGACCTCACTCGGCAAGGGCTCCGTTGATGCCACCGGGGCGCTCACGAATTGGCCACGGCGAATCGGCAGGACGCAGCTGGTCGATCCGGCCAGTGCGACGAGCCAGTTCAAGGGCCATGACCCCGGTCACCAGGGTCGGTGACTGGCACTGTCCGGCGTAGATCGCCTCGACGAGGTCGTCCAGCGGCTCCCAGCCAGCTTTCATCGACACTTCCTCACCCTCCAACACGAAACCTTCGGGACGAGGCGCCTCGTGAAGCCCACGAGCCAGGTAGATCCGCAAGGATTCCTGGCATCCGCCCGGGGTGGTGACGATGTCGACGAGGATGCGCCAGTCATCGGCAGCGAGCATGGCCTCCTCGGCCAGCTCCCGCTGAGCTGCCACCAGGAAGTCCTCGCCGTCGACGTCGAGCAGACCGGCAGGCGGCTCGACGAGAACCATGCGCACCGGATGACGGTACTGCCTCACCACCGCGACGCGGTCCTGGTCATCGAGGGCGATGATGCCCACCGCGCCGGGATGGCTCATGTACTGACGATTGATGTGCTCCCCGGACGGGGTGACGACAGCGTCATCGACGAAGTTGCACACCCGACCGGTGGCCTTCACCTGGTGGTCAACGACCTGCCAGCACCTGTCGCGGTCCCAGCGCTCCTGGCTCACTTGTCGGCCTCCTTTTTGGCTACGTCCTTGGCTGTCTCCTTGGGGGCTTCCTTGGCAGTAGCCTTGGCATGCTCGACAGCAGCGGCGACGAGCCCACGGAACAGCGGGTGGGCGTGCGTCGGGCGCGACTTGAGCTCCGGATGGGCCTGGGTGGCGACGAAGTACGGATGAGCCTCGCGGTCGAGTTCCACGAACTCCGCCAGACCGCCGTCAGGAGAGGTGCCGCTGATCCTCAGACCTACCTGCTCGAGGCAATCTCGGTAAGCGTTGTTGACCTCGTAGCGGTGCCGGTGACGCTCGGAGACCGTCGTCGTGCCATAGAGCTCGGCCACCAGGGAATCCTTGGCGAGCTTGGCGGGGTAGGCCCCCAGGCGCATAGTGCCGCCCAGATCTCCCTTGCCGGAGACGGCGTCGACCTGCTCGGCCATCGTCGCGATGACCGGGTCGGTGGTCTGTGGGTCAAACTCACTGGAGGCAGCGTTCTCGATACCGGCCAGGTCCCGGGCGACCTCGATAACCGCGCATTGCATGCCCAGGCACAGGCCCAGGAAGGGCACCTTGTGCTCGCGGGCGTAGCGAATGGCACCGATCTTGCCCTCGACCCCACGGATGCCGAATCCGCCCGGGACACAGATGGCGTCAGCGTCCTTGAGCTGCTGTGCAGCGCCCTCAGGGGTCACGCAGGAGTCCGAGGCCACCCACACCACGTTGGCCTTGGCCTTGTTGGCAAATCCTCCGGCACGCAGGGCCTCCGTCACCGACAGGTAGGCGTCCGGCAGGTCGATGTACTTGCCGACCAGGGCCACCGTCACCTCGTTGCGCGGCTTGCGGACTCGGTCGAGCAGGTCTTCCCAAGTCGTCCAGTCGACGTCGCGGAAGAACAGGCTGAGTTTCTGCACGACGTAGGCGTCCAAGCCCTCGCGGTGCAGGACCTTGGGGATGAGGTAGATCGACGGGGCATCCGGACAGGACACGACGGCCGGGCCCTCGACGTCACACATGAGGGCGATCTTCGACTTGATGCCCTTGCCCAGCGGGCGCTCGGAACGGCAGACGATGGCGTCGGGCTGGATACCAACCTCCCGCAGGGCTGCCACGGAGTGCTGGGTGGGCTTGGTCTTCATCTCACCGGACGGCTTGATGTAGGGAACCAGGGAGACGTGCAGGAAAAAGACGTTCTCCCGGCCGATCTCGTGCCGAACCTGACGGGCAGCCTCGAGGAAGGGCAGAGACTCGATGTCACCCACGGTGCCGCCGATCTCATGGATGACGACGTCGGGGTTACCCTCCTCCATCGCCAACATGCGTTCCTTGATCTCGTTGGTGATGTGAGGAATGACCTGAACCGTGTCGCCCAAGTAGTCACCACGACGTTCCTTGGCGATCACGGCGGAGTAGACCTTGCCGGTGGTGACGTTGGCCTGGCCAGACAGGTTCTCATTGAGGAATCGCTCGTAGTGGCCGATGTCCAGGTCGGTCTCGGCACCGTCCTCGGTGACGAAGACCTCACCATGCTGGAACGGGTTCATCGTTCCCGGATCGACGTTGAGGTAGGGGTCCAGCTTCTGCATCGTGACCTTGAGGCCACGAGCCTTGAGAAGAGACCCGAGGGAGGAGGCCGTGAGCCCCTTTCCCAAGGAGGAGACGACTCCTCCGGTGACGAAAACGTGCTTGCTGGAGTGATTGTCGGTGCCCACGGACCTCCAGCCTAACGGATGGCCCAAGGTCTCGGCCAAAGCGGCCCGGCTGGCGGACAGTCGGCGACGGCCTTGTCAGTCCTGTCCCGCAACCTCGTGCAGCAGGTCATGAGCGTGCTCCAGACCAGACTCCGAGTCGACCATGCCGCTCATCATCCGGGACAACTCGATCTCGCGCTCGGACCCGCCGACCTCTCTCAGACCAGAGCTGGTGACGGCTCCGTCGGAAGCCTTCGTGATGACGACATGGGTGTCGGCGAAGGCGGCGACCTGGGCCAGGTGGGTGACGACGACGACTTGGTGACGACGTGCCAGTTGACGCAGTCGCCGCCCAATCTCGATGCCGACCGCACCTCCGACACCGGAGTCGATCTCGTCGAAGACGAAGGTCTGTGGGGACTGGGTCTGTGCCGCGACGACCTCGAGGGCCAGCCTCACTCGCGACAACTCACCACCTGAGGCCGCCTTGGACAGCGGCGCCGGATCCGCACCTGGGTTGGACGCCAGCATGATCGTCACGGCATCGGCACCTCGCGGCCCCATGGGAGCAGGGTCGACGCGAAACTCCAGCCGAGCGTGTGGCATGGCCAGGGCCGCCAACTCCGGCTTCACCTCGGCAGCCAACCGGACGGCGGTCCGGCGTCGCACAGCACTGATGCGGTCGGCCGATTCCCGCAGCTGGGAGCGCAACTTCTCCACCTCACGTCCCAGGGCATCGAGATCATTGGCAGCGGGATCGAGTTCGGCAAGACGCTGTCGATCCGCGGCGGTGGTCTCCAGCAGATCGTCAAGGGTCGTCGTGCGGGCCCTCAACAAGCGCTGAATCGCCGCCAGCCGTCCCCCCAGTTCTTCGAGACGCTGCGGATCGGACTCGGCGCGGGCGGCATGGCCGGCCACTGATGCGGCCAGGTCTGTCAGGTCGTACGACATCTGGCGAGCGCGCTCAGCCAGTTCGGCAGCTTCCGGATCGACGTCCCCGGTGCCGTCGAGCTCGTGAACTGCCTGTTCCAGGAGGGCCAGCGTTCCCGGTTGAGGCCCGGTGGACGTCTCCAGACCGTTGAGGAGGACATCGGCCCTGCGCAGCGATTCTCGAATCGACTGAGCTGCTTGGAGCCCCGCCATCTCCGCGATGAGGTCGTCGTCCTCATGGGGCTGTGGATCGACGGCGTCGACCTCTCCCACCCGTCGGGACAGCACCTCGCGCTCCATCTCGGCCCCGGCGCGATCCTCATTGAGGCGGTGAAGACGCTGGGAAGCGGTGCGAAATTGCGTCCATAACTGGGAGTGACGCTCCAACTGCGCGGCTAGTTCCTTACCAGCGGCACGGTCCACGACGTCGAGCTGACGCGATGCATCCACGAGGCGAACCTGCTCGGACTGTCCGTGGATCGTCACCTGCTCCCCGACGACCTCCGCCAACTGGTTCGCGGCGACCTGGGCCCCTCCCAGCAGAGCCCGGGAACGACGCGTCGTGATGTGTCGGGCGCAGATGACCTCACCGTCCTCGACGGTTCCGCCCAGGTCATTGATGCGATCAGCGTCAGGAACATCGAGAACGGCCTCGACGACGGCTCGGTCGCGACCATGGCGAACCAGTCCGGTGTCGGCCTTGTCCCCCAGCAGCAGGCCGATGCCGGTGACCACCATCGTCTTGCCGGCGCCCGTCTCGCCGGTCACCGCTGTCAACGCGGAAGAAGGCTCGAAGACAGTCTCGTCAATGACACCCAGCCCGCAAATCCGGACACTGAGAATCACGAGCTCTCCCCCGGATGATTACGTCCGCGCCCCTGGCGCCACCCACTGACCGGAAGCTCAAATTTCTTGACCAGACGGGAGGTGAAGGGTTGTGCGGCCAGGCGGGCAATGCGCAAACGATCGGGGTGACGCACGACGGTGATCCTCTCCCCCGGTCGCACTGTGCAGGAGCGGCGTCCGTCGCACCACAGCACCGCGGATTCCGAACCATCTGGCTGGATGTCGAGGTCGACGCGAGCTGCTGGACTCATGACAAGGGGACGAGCGAAGAGGGCATGGGCACTGAGCGGCACCATGAGCATGGCATCGAGATCGGGCCACATGACCGGGCCGCCGGCGGAGAAGGCATAGGCGGTGGAGCCGGTCGGAGTGGAGACGAGGATCCCATCACAACTCCAGCGCTGCACGGGCAATTCGTCGACGGATGCCAACACGTCGAGCATGCGGCGTCGGGCTGCTTTCTCCAAGGACAACTCATTGACGGCAAACGAATTCCAGCGATGCTGACCGGAATGCTCGGTGACGGCGATCTTGAGGACCAGCCGGTCCTCAACGGTGTATTCGCGCGAACAGACCTTGTTGACCAGGTCAGCCATGTCGGAGCGTTCCAATTCGGCCAGGAATCCGACATGTCCCAGGTTGACGCCGATCATGGGGACGTGCCGAGGGAGGGACCACTCCGCCGCCCTCAGGATCGTACCGTCACCGCCGAAGACGACGACGACCTCAGCCTCGTGGGTGAACTCTCCGAGAGCCTGGACCCGAATTCCGGGCAGCTTCTCCGTCATCGGTTCCACCTGATCGTCGGGAACGGCGCAGCCAATGTTCCTGCTATCCATCTCGGCGATGAACTCGGCGGCCGCGTCAAAGGCGTCGTCACGAGTGGCATGGGTGACGACGACAACGTATCTGGAAGGGCTCGTGTCGTTCACGTCACCACAGTAGCGGCCCAGTGTGACCTGTCCGGCCCGCTTTCACCGACCAGACCGTTCCAGCAGGACGAAGTGCTCAACGTTTCCGTCCTGTCCGGGCAAGGGGCTGTCGCACTCGTCGCGCACTGACCAACCCAGTTCTTCAGCCTTGGCGATGACTGTCGCGACGGCTTGAGCGCGCAGCTGCGGGTCGGTGACGACCCCGTGGGCACCAAGGGCCTTGCGCCCGACCTCGAATTGTGGCTTGACCAGTAACAACATGAGGCCGTCCGGGTTCATGACGGCCGAGATCGGTTCCATGATCATGGTCAGGGAGATGAAGGAGACGTCCCCCACGACGAGATCAACGGGTTCGAAGTGGTCGTCGATGGCCAGGTCATCCGGGGTGAGATCGCGCAGGTTGAGTCCCTCGTGGACGACGACCCTCGGGTCTTCGCGCAGCACCGGGGAGAGCTGGTCGCGCCCGACGTCGACGGCATGGACGAGCTCGGCTCCTCGCGAGAGGACCACCTGGGTGAACCCACCGGTGGATGCTCCGGCGTCAAGCACCCGAGCGGGCACCTCGACATCGAGAATGTCCAGTGCCCCGATGAGTTTGTGGGACGCCCGGGAGACCCACACCTCTTCCTCTGCCACCAGGTCGTCCGAGGGGCCAACCTTCGCCGCGGGCTTGGTGACGACCACTCCGTTGACAGTCACCCGTCCTTCGCGCACCAATCGGGTGGCCAGGGTGCGTGAACGCGCCAGCTCGGCGTCGACGAGGGCTTGGTCGAGTCTCACGGGGACAGCCTGCCACCTCTCGGTGACCTGGCGCACCAGAGGTGACACAGCAGGCGTCGTCGCTGGGGCTCTCACAGGCGACGAATGGCTACTGCTGGCCGAATGATTGACGCACTTATGCATCAGGGATGTGCAGTCCCCCCACAGCTTCAGCAGATTGTTCCCAATTTGTGAGCTTTTCGTTTCACAACCTGAGCATGCGACGTGCTGAAGAGGTCACTCGTCGCCGAGCCCACGGGCCTTGAGAGCCTCTCCCATCTCCAGGGCATGGCCCACCGCACCGACGAACATCGGGATGAGGAACCTCCAGCTGGAGTGTCTCAGCCCCCTCGCCCTGGCGGCCTCCCGCACCTGTCCGACAGAGTTGATGAGGTAGGGAATCGTGGTCCACATCAGGGCCAAGGTGAGAGCGAACTTCTCAGGTTTGGCGCCGAGTGGTCGCAGGGGGCGCACCATTGAGACGATGGCGTCCATGAGAGCGCCAGGATCCGTGGTGCACGTGACGAGCCGAGCGATGTAGAGGCAGGCAAGCAGCCCTGCCACATAGATCACTCCTCGCTGCCAGGTGGTGAAGAAGCAGTGATAGGCCAGGATGAGGACGTTCGCGATCCACAGTGGCACTCCGATGGACAGCGCAGTGCGGACGGGCATCCTGGCCACGACCAGGTCAATGATGACGGCCACGACCAGGCAACCGAGGGAGAACCACCACTGCTTGACGAAGAACGGGGAGACGCCTACGACCAGCACGAGCAGGTACTTCGACCACACCGGCATCCGGTGGGCCAGGCTGTGACCAGGACGGTAACCCCCGAGGAAGGCCGAGATGTCAGCCTTCATCGGGACAGCTCCTCGGTCATCATCCGTCGGCGGTACCCGGCAATGACTTTGGCAGGGTCCCCGTCATCGACGACCCTGCCGTCCTCGACGGCCAACACCCGATCGAAGGAGGCCGCCAGCTCCAGGTCGTGGGTGCAACACAGGATCTGCTGACCCAGGCGTTCAAAGGCGTGCCGGACCATTTCTCGGTTACGCAGGTCGAGCAGGGTCGTCGGCTCGTCGGCGAGGATGACCGACGGCTCCACGGCGAGGACGCTCGCCAGGGAGACCAACTGACGCTCTCCCCCGGACAGGGCGTGGACGCTACGGCCAGCGATGGCCTCCAGTCCCTGGTCGGCAAGGATCTTCAAGGCAGCGTCGTGACGCTCCGTGCGATTGCGGATGCGCTGGCGCAAGGACAGCTCGACGTCAGCGACGGGGGTCGACATGACGAGCTGGCTCATGGGGTTGGTGAAGATGTACCCCACTCGTCGCCGCGCCGCCTTGCCGTCGATCTTGGGATCGATCCCGTCGACGGTGACGGTGCCGCTGGTGGCTTCCATGAGCCCGTTGACGAGTTTGAGCAGGGTCGACTTGCCGGCGCCATTGGGGCCAACCACAGCCACCCGACGCTCAGGAAGGGTGAGGTCCACCCCACTGAGGATCGTCACTCGTCGGTGATGTCCCTCGACGTCATACTCGTCGACGTCAACACCGACGTCCTTGAACTCAATCACGGCATGAGACGCGGGAAGGCCGTCAGCACCGCTGTGGCGATGAGACAGGCCAAGATCCCCTTGACCAGGTCGAGTCCGACGAAGGCGATATTGGCAGCCAGTGCTGCATTCAGGCTGAGCTTCGCGAAGGCCATCAGCCCGAGGATGCCGCCAAGGTACACGCACACCAGGTCGACCAGTGCGACGAGAAAAAGCCAGACCGGCAGCATCGACTTACGCGGGCGTCGCCGCAGCACGGCCGTCGCCACGGCCCCAGCCACGAAGGCTCCCAGCAGCCAGCCCCACAGGAAACCACCCGTCGGGCCGACGAGTACGCCAAGTCCACTGGCCCCACCACTGAACACCGGAAGTCCCAAGGCGCCGACGATGATGTACAGACCAATGGCACATCCGCCGCGGACGCTGCCAAGCACCATCGGCGTCAGCATGACGGCAATCATCTGCAGGGCAAAGGGCACTGCCCCCACCATGAAGATCGGCGGAATGACCGCGAGCACCGCGATGAGGGCAGCGAAGACGGCGACGAGTGCCAGGTCGGTGGCCTGGAATCCTATGCGTGATGACATTGGGTTCCTCCCATGAAGAGATCGTGCGGCCGCACGAGATGGGCGACCGTCACAACCAATTGAACACTGTTCAGTGGAGCTTGTCGAAAGACTCCGCAGGCTTTTCGGGAACTGTCGCACCGGACTCGTGGACGAGAGTCATCATGGCGGTCACGGCATCGAGCTGTCCGGAGACGTCGCCGGGAACCATGTCAGCGCGGATCTCGCGGTCAGTCGTCAGTGAGACCTCCGCCTCACCACAACGAGCGTGGGCGTCCGACATCTCAACCGTCCGCGCAGGCTCCAGCAGACCCGACAGGTCAACAGCGATGTTCTGCGGTCGGTCCTCAGGTGTTGCAACCAGCAGATCAGCGACGCCGTGAGCCCCGGTGAAGACGAACAAGGAGTCCATCGTCATGGCGTTGGCACCACGAATGTCGGTGTCCAGCCGGTCCCCCACGAAGATCGGTGCCTTGCACCCGAGACGCGAAACGGTGGCCTCCAGCAGCGGACGGTAGGGCTTGCCAGCGATGACCGGCTTGGCGTCACACGTCGTCGCGACGACCTGGAGCTGGGCGCCGATGCCGGGTACGATGCCCCGATCGGTGGGGCGGGTGATGTCCGGGTTGGCCGCGTACCATTTGGCTCCGGCCTGCAGGGCGAACCCGGCTTCCTCCAGCAACGCCCAGTCAATGTGGGGGTCGTAGCCCTGGATGACCGCCACCGGATCATCCTGCGCCGATTCCACTGTCACGAGCCCGCGAGATCGCGCCTCCACACGCAGCGACTCGGTACCGATGATGAGCACCTTGGCCCCTGCAGATAGCTGTTCGGCGGCAAGATCGGTGATGGCCTGAGCTGAGGTGACGACGTCACTGGCCTCCGTGGGGATACCGATGTCGGTCAAATGCTGGGCAACTACCTCCGCGGACCGGGCCGCATTGTTGGTGACGAACCCGACCTTGACCCCTCGGCGACGCAGTTCCGCAATCGTGTCCGGGGCAGCAGGTACTGGATGGGGCCCCAGGTAGACGACTCCGTCCAGGTCGAACAGGGCCGCGTCATGACCGTCAATGAGGGCGTCACTCACTGATTCGTCTCCTCGTCGTCGTCCATCTCGATGAAAACCATGTCGTCCGCGTCGTCAAGGTCCTCGCTCGGCTCCTTGCCATCAATGATGTCGATGCGGTCCTGGCAGTCCAGGAAATTGGCCGGATCGTGACTCTGGGCCGACACGAACCACTTCCGCGCACCGGCGGTGTCGCCTTCCTCGAGCAAGGTCTCGGCGTAGGCGTAGTGCAGACGGGCTGTGGCCTCGGTTGGTGCCTTGAGGTTCTTGACGGCCTCGCGCAGCAGGCGGACGGCCTCGGCCTTCTGGTCGAGGTCTCGACGGGCACCGGCCTGGACGAGCACCAGCTCAACCTGCTGAGCCGGGGTGAGATCGGCTTCCTGCCCCTCACGAATGAGGCGAAGGGCAGCCTGGGGACGCCCCAGCGCGCGCTCGCAGTCGGCCATCACGGGAAGGAAGTTGTCATTACCGGTCATGCGCCGCAGGGCGCGGTAGTCGTTGAGTGCCGAGGCATACTCGCCGGCCTGGTAAGCGGCTTCGGCAGCCACCTCACGCAGCACGGGCAGACGCGGAGCACGCCTTCGCGCCGCCTGGGCATGGGCGTTGGCCTGGGCAGGATCCTCATCGAGGAGTTCGGCAGCCGCGACGAGGTGCCCCTCGATGATGTGGGCGGTGTCGGCAGGAACACCACGAAGCTCGGCACGCACCGAGGCGGGCAGAGCCTTCTCATCGAAGTCCAGCGGTGCCATTGGCTCGTCGGTGGCCTGGGTCACCTTCTCCTCAAGAGTGCCATCGCCAGTAGGACGACCGTTGCGACGGTCATCACGGTGTTCATTGCGACGGTCATCCCGCGGGCCGCTCCGGAAGTTCTTGCGATCCGACTTGCGGAATTCCCTGCGGCCGTCCTGACGGTCCTTGTCCCAGCGACGATCGCCACGTGCCTGGCCGTCACGACGCCGGTTGTCGCCCTCGCGGCGGCGGTCGTCGTCACGACGGTCATCGCGATGATCTTCCCAGCGACGGTCACCGCGCCGACGGTCGTCGCGGTCATTCCAGCGACCATCGCGTCCTTGACCGCCACGCCGTGCCCCACGGTCGTCTCGCCAAGGACGATCCGAGTCGCCCTCACGACGGGGCTTACGATCGTCATCCCAACGACGTCCACCGTCGCGACGAGACTTGTGATCGTCATTCCAACGACGATCTCCATCTCCCCCGCGTCCTTGCCAGCGATCCCCGCGACGACCTCCGTCATCGGACCAGGATCGACGGTCACGGCGGTCACCACCACGACCATTCGACTTCGAGTTCCAACCGCTCCGTCCGCCCGACTTGCCGGACCATCCATTGCGGCCCTGACCTCGTCGGTCTCCGCCGGATCGACCGTTGTTGGGGGAGGAAGAATCTGCCATGTCTCCTATTGTCCCGCACACCCGGCCATCATGGCGAACCGAAATCGAAGTCGGTTCACCATGTGCTTGACGGCCAGCCAGCGACCCCATGATCGCCACCGTCGGCGATGAGCGCTCACAGATCGCACACCAGCCATCTAGGATCAACTGACGTGAGCCAATTCGACAACCGCGCCAAGGACTGGGAGACCAATCCTCACAGGCACAAGCAGGCAAAGCGCGTCGCCCGCGCAATCGTCGAGACGATGTGTCCGGGCGACAATCACAGAATCCCCGACCTCGACGTCTTGGAAATCGGAGCGGGAACGGGCCAGCTTGCCATCGAGATTGCCGATTTGGTGATGCCGGCCACCTGGACGTTCACCTTGACCGACACCAGTGAGGGAATGCGCAGGGTTGCCACCGAACGGACCTCGGACCGGGGATGGAAGGTCCTCGATCGGGACTACTCATGTCCTTCGACGAAGCTGGACGACGGCAACTATGACCTCGTCATCGCCCAGATGGTCCTGCACCACGTCAAGGACCTGGCGACATTGTTTTCATCCGTGCACAAGATGTTGAAACCGAACGGAACCTTCATCGCCATCGACCTCACCGAGAAGGAGGGACGGGCATTTCACGTCCATCACTCCGATGGTGACGACGACCCACGCTATTACCACGACGGCTTCACCGAAGAAACAATGAACCGACTGTGTTCACATGCAGGGTTCAGCGAGATGACGTGGTCAGTGCCGTTGACCATCAAGCGCGAACGCGACGGACAAATCAAGGAGTTCCCACTTTTTCTGGCCAAAGCTCAGCGCTGACGGCGCCCGAGTCGATGAATTCGAATTCGTCCCCATGACCGCGTCAACATGCCGGCGCGGTCATCGTTTTTGGTTTTCTTCGCCATCAGACATGACGAGGAACAACGCTGAACAATGACGCCCGAATACGGGAAGCCAGCACGCTCGGCATAGGTTGGCGGTTGTGTAGGAATACAGAAAAGCTCCGGGCGGAACACTCGAAAATGTTCCGCCCGGAGCTATTGAAAAATAAATTCCGGCGGCGTCCTACTCTCCCACACGATCCCTCGTGCAGTACCATCGGCGCTGGAAGGCTTAACTACCGGGTTCGGTATGGGACCGGGTGTTTCCCTTCCGCCAAGGCCACCGGAAAAACTATGGGGCCAGTCAGGCTTGGCGCAACCCCCCGCGTGGGGGCTGGGAGCCGTACAGTGGATGCGATCATCAAAATTCTTATTGGACGTGAAAGTGTGTGTTTGTAAGTCCTCGGTCTATTAGTACCAGTCAGCTCCACACCTTACGATGCGTCCACGCCTGGCCTATCAACCCGGTCGTCTACCGGAGACCTTACCAGATTCATCTGCAGGAACCCTCATCTTGAAGCGTGCTTCCCGCTTAGATGCTTTCAGCGGTTATCACAACCCGACGTAGCCAACCAGCCATGCTCTTGGCAGAACAACTGGCACACCAGAGGTCAGTCCGTCCCGGTCCTCTCGTACTAAGGACAGCCCTTCTCAAGATTCCTCCGCGCGCAGCGGATAGGGACCGAACTGTCTCACGACGTTCTGAACCCAGCTCGCGTGCCGCTTTAATGGGCGAACAGCCCAACCCTTGGGACCGACTCCAGCCCCAGGATGCGACGAGCCGACATCGAGGTGCCAAACCATGCCGTCGCTATGAGCGCTCGGGCAAGATCAGCCTGTTATCCCCGGGGTACCTTTTATCCGTTGAGTGACGGCGCGTCCACAAGCCACCGTCAGATCACTAGTCCCGACTTTCGTCCCTGCTCGACCTGTCAGTCTCACAGTCAAGCCCCCTTGTGCACTTACACTCAACACCTGATTACCAACCAGGATGAGGGAACCTTTGGGCGCCTCCGTTACCTTTTAGGAGGCGACCGCCCCAGTCAAACTACCCATCAGGCACTGTCCCTGAACCGGATCACGGCCCAAAGTTAGATAACCAGAACGACCAGAGTGGTATTTCAACAATGACTCCACAACCACTGGCGTGGCCGTTTCACAGTCTCCCACCTATCCTACACAAGTCGTCCCAATCACCAATACCAAACTATAGTAAAGGTCCCGGGGTCTTTCCGTCCTGCTGCGCGTAACGAGCATCTTTACTCGTAATGCAATTTCACCGAGTTCATGGTGGAGACAGTAGGGAAATCGTTACTCCATTCGTGCAGGTCGGAACTTACCCGACAAGGAATTTCGCTACCTTAGGATGGTTATAGTTACCACCGCCGTTTACTGGGGCTTAAGTTCACCGCTTCGCCAACGCTAACAGTTCCCCTTAACCTTCCAGCACCGGGCAGGAGTCAGTCCGTATACATCGTCTTACGACTTCGCACGGACCTGTGTTTTTGGTAAACAGTCGTTTCCCCCTGGTCTCTGCGCCCCTCACCGCTACCAACTGTAAAAGCCTTGACGGTTCAGGTCCCCCTTATCCCGAAGTTACGGGGGCATTTTGCCGAGTTCCTTCACCATGATGATCTCGATCGCCTCGGTATACTCTACCTATCCACCAGTGTCGGTTTAGGGTACGGGCGGACCAGCCACCTCGCTCACGAAGATTTTCTCGACAGTACAGGATCACTCACTCACCCACTTCCTGTGGGCTCGCCATCATGCCTCAACCACAACCCTGGCGGATTTACCTACCAGACGGTCCACACATTTAGCCCCGGACAACCATCGCCGGGGATGAGCTACCTCCCTGCGTCCCTCCGCAGCTTGCCTACTACATGATCGGTTCACACACTCACCACACCACCACCACATCAACGATGTCGCGGAGGCAGGCTCGCACGCTTAGCATCACACACCTCGACACGGACGGTGACAAGCCGGTACCAGAATATCAACTGGTTATCCATCGACTACGCCTGTCGGCCTCGCCTTAGGTCCCGACTCACCCAGGGCAGATTAACTTGACCCTGGAACCCTTGGATAATCGGCGGACGGGTTTTCCACCCGTCATTCGCTACTCATGCCTGCATTCTCACTCCCGCACAATCCACCACACGGTCACCCGGCAGCTTCACCTCGCACAGGACGCTCCCCTACCCAAACCCTCACGGGCTTGCCACAGCTTCGGCGGATAACTTAAGCCCCGCTACATTGTCGGCGCGGAATCACTTGACCAGTGAGCTATTACGCACTCTTTCAAGGATGGCTGCTTCCAAGCCAACCTCCTGGCTGTCTGCGCAACTCCACATCCTTTTCCACTGAGTTACCACTTAGGGGCCTTAGCTGATGATCTGGGCTGTTTCCCTCTCGACGACGAAGCTTATCCCCCGCCGTCTCACTGCTACGCTCCACTTGCCGGCATTCGGAGTTTGGCTGATTTCGGTAAGCTGATAGGCCCCCTAGACCATCCAGTGCTCTACCTCCGACAAGAACCACGCAACGCTGCACCTAAATGCATTTCGGGGAGAACCAGCTATCACGGTGTTTGATTGGCCTTTCACCCCTATCCACAGCTCATCCCCTCCATTTTCAACTGAAGTGGGTTCGGACCTCCACGACGTCTTACCGACGCTTCATCCTGGCCATGGATAGATCACACCGCTTCGGGTCTAGAACACGCGACTCACGCCCTTATCGGACTCGCTTTCGCTACGACTCCCCCACACAGGTTAACCTCGCCACGCATCACTAACTCGCAGGCTCATTCTTCAAAAGGCACGCCATCACCCCACAAGGCTCTGACGGCTTGTATGCGACCGGTTTCAGGTACTATTTCACTCCCCTCCCGGGGTACTTTTCACCATTCCCTCACGGTACTGATCCACTATCGGTCACCAAGGAGTATTTAGGCTTGACGGGTGGTCCCGCCAGATTCACGCGAAATTCCACGAGTTCCACGCTACTTGGGGTAACCCTCACCAGTGCCACGCTTACAGTTACGGGACTCTCACCCACTCCGGTACGCCTTCCCAGACGCTTCACCTTCACGCAACATTTATCACTGGCCAATCCTGCGGCAGCAGAACCCAAAGGCCCCCACAACCCCGCACATGCAACACCTGCCGGCTTGAACACACACACGGTTTAGCCTCATCCACTTTCGCTCGCCACTACTCACGGAATCACGGTTGTTTTCTCTTCCTACGGGTACTAAGATGTTTCACTTCCCCGCGTTACCTCCCACACCCCTATACATTCAGGGCAGGGTCACCGGACACTACTCCGGACATTCCAGGTTTCCCCATTCGGACACCCCCGGATCACAGCTCGTTTACCAACTCCCCAGGGCTTATCGCAGGTTACAACGTCCTTCATCGGCTCTTGGTGCCAAGGCATCCACCGATCGCACTTAACAACTTGCACAACAACACAAGACACAAAAAATTAAGATGCTCGCATCCACTATACAGTTCTCAACCACCACACGAATCAACACCACACCCACCACACAGCAGACGCAGCATCACCGCACCAGGCCACCACACACACGTGTGATACCCCAGAACCCCAACAGCATGCCTCAGACCGTCCACCACAAGATGAACACGCCAATGTTCCACAAGAAGCTAACCCATCCACCAACGACTCACGACGAGCCACACAGCAATGATGAGTCCTTACAATGAAGTGCTCCTTAGAAAGGAGGTGATCCAGCCGCACCTTCCGGTACGGCTACCTTGTTACGACTTAGTCCTAATTACCAGTCCCACCTTCGACGGCTC
Source organism: Cutibacterium sp. LaCa_255 (assembly GCF_057458005.1). Lineage (NCBI taxonomy): Bacteria > Bacillati > Actinomycetota > Actinomycetes > Propionibacteriales > Propionibacteriaceae > Cutibacterium > Cutibacterium sp. LaCa_255. The sequence goes on from NZ_CP190956.1 coordinate 1,631,305, forward strand.
CCCCACACAGGTTAGGCCACCGGCTTCGGGTGTTACCGACTTTCATGACTTGACGGGCGGTGTGTACAAGCCCCGGGAACGTATTCACCGCAGCGTTGCTGATCTGCGATTACTAGCGACTCCGACTTCATAGGGTCGAGTTGCAGACCCCAATCCGAACTGAGACCGGCTTTCCGAGATTCGCTCACCCTCACAGGCTCGCAACTCTTTGTACCGGCCATTGTAGCATGCGTGAAGCCCTGGACATAAGGGGCATGATGACTTGACGTCATCCCCACCTTCCTCCGAGTTGACCCCGGCGGTCTCCACTGAGTCCCCACCATAACGTGCTGGCAACAGTGAACGAGGGTTGCGCTCGTTGCGGGACTTAACCCAACATCTCACGACACGAGCTGACGACAGCCATGCACCACCTGTGAACCAGCCCCACAAGGAGGCGTACCCATCTCTGAGCACTCCCAGTCCATGTCAAACCCAGGTAAGGTTCTTCGCGTTGCATCGAATTAATCCGCATGCTCCGCCGCTTGTGCGGGGCCCCGTCAATTCCTTTGAGTTTTAGCCTTGCGGCCGTACTCCCCAGGCGGGGTACTTAATGCGTTAGCTACGGCACGGAATCCGTGGAATGGACCCCACACCTAGTACCCACCGTTTACAGCGTGGACTACCAGGGTATCTAAGCCTGTTCGCTCCCCACGCTTTCGCTCCTCAGCGTCAGGAAAGGTCCAGAGAACCGCCTTCGCCACTGGTGTTCCTCCTGATATCTGCGCATTCCACCGCTCCACCAGGAATTCCATTCTCCCCTACCTTCCTCAAGTCAACCCGTATCGAAAGCACGCTCAGGGTTAAGCCCCAAGTTTTCACTTCCGACGCAATCAACCACCTACGAGCTCTTTACGCCCAATAAATCCGGACAACGCTCGCACCCTACGTATCACCGCGGCTGCTGGCACGTAGTTAGCCGGTGCTTCTTCTGCAGGTACCGTCACAAAAGCTTCGCCCCTGCTGAAAGCGGTTTACAACCCGAAGGCCGTCATCCCGCACGCGGCGTTGCTGCATCAGGCTTCCGCCCATTGTGCAATATTCCCCACTGCTGCCTCCCGTAGGAGTCTGGGCCGTATCTCAGTCCCAATGTGGCCGGTCGCCCTCTCAGGCCGGCTACCCGTCAAAGCCTTGGTAAGCCACTACCCCACCAACAAGCTGATAAGCCGCGAGTCCATCCAAAACCGCCGAAGCTTTCCAACCCCCACCATGCAGCAAGGATTCCTATCCGGTATTAGCCCCAGTTTCCTGAAGTTATCCCGAAGTCAAGGGCAGGTTACTCACGTGTTACTCACCCGTTCGCCACTCGAGTACCCCCAAAGGGGCCTTTCCGTTCGACTTGCATGTGTTAAGCACGCCGCCAGCGTTCGTCCTGAGCCAGGATCAAACTCTCCAATGAAAAAATATCACCCACCCACACACACAATGCAGGCAACGGTGTCACAAGAGAATCCAAAACACTAACCCCAAACACTGACCAAAAAAATCAGTCCATGTCCAGAATCACAAAGGAATTCATAAACAAATCCGACACATCGATAGATGCATCAAAAAATCATTGACTATCAAAGACACACTGTTGAGTTCTCAAGCATCACACCCACCAGAACAACCCCACCAACAAGCAGGACCACCCCGAGGCGACCCGACCGACCCTACCACACCAACCCCAACCCCGCAAAACCCGCGGTATCAAGATCAGCCAGCAAAACCAGCCAAACCGTGCCACCACCCCGAAAAGCAGCGACCCGACCAACTTTACCGGATCAACCCTGAATGTCAAATCCAGGAATTCACCAGGGAAATCACCATCAAGAAAACCATCCAGTCATTCCCAGCCCCCTCCAACAAGGGAACCCGCAGAAGCCTAAACACTCTTCAAACAATCGTCAAATCGTGTCACCAACAATCCCACAACAGGACCATCAGCACTTCCACCAGCCCACACCCACCGGGCGCCGGGCCGAGAGATAACACTGCCACAACCACACCCTCAACGCAAGTCGGGCTGATTCAGGACTCGAACCGCCCCACCGTCCGGCCGCGTCACGGTTGCGTTTGGTGGGTAAATACAACCGTCCGGGGACCACCGCAGACACGGTGATCCCCGGACGGATCCGACATGGAGGTGCTCAGCGGGTCAACGCACCCACCGTCTTCTTGCCTCGACGCACCAACGCCACTCGACCACATAGGAAGTCATCGTCACTCAGACGCTGATCCGGATCAGTCACCTTGACGTTGTTGAGGTATGCGCCGCCCTCTGTCACGGCCCGCTTGCCGGCAGACTTGGTGTCGACGATTCCAGCCGCAACCATGGCGTCAACGATTGTCGGGTACTCGCCACCCTCATGATGGGCAGCACCCAGCTCGTCAGCCAGGGAAACCACCGTTTTCTCGTCGAGGTCACGCAACTCACCGCGTCCGAAGATGGCCTGAGCAGCAGCCTGCGCAGCCTTGCGCTGCTCCACACCATGGACAAGATCAGTGAGGTCGTCGGCCAAGCAGTGCTGAGCAGCACGACGCCACGGCTCCTCCTCGGTCTTGCGAGCCAGCTCCTCGATCTCCTCACGGGAGCGCGGGCTGAAGATCTTGAGGTACTCGATGACCTTCGCGTCCTCTGCATTGAGGAAGAACTGGTGGAAGGCGTAGGCGCTCGTCAATTCCGGATCGACCCAGACCGTTCCGGACTCAGTCTTGCCGTACTTGGTGCCATCAGCCTTGGTCAACAGCGGGGTCACCAGACCGTGCACGACGTCACCGGTCGTCCTGCGGATGAATTCTGCACCCGCTGTGATGTTCCCCCATTGATCCTGAGCACCGGTCTGCAAGGTGCAGCCATAGCGCCTGTGCAGCTCGTAGAAGTCGAGCGCCTGAAGCAGGACGTAGCTGAACTCGGTGTACGAGATGCCGCTCTCGAGACGTCGGGCCACGACGTCGCGGGCAAGCATCCGGTTGATGGAGAAGTACTTGCCGACGTCACGCAGGAAGTCCAACGCGGTGTACTCGACCGTCCAGTCGTAGTTGTTGACGATCCGAGCGGCGTTCGGGCCCTCGGTGTCAACGTACTTGCTCACCTGCTCCTTGATGGACTCGACCCACTCGGCGACGACCGCATGGTCGTTCATCTGACGCTCACCCGTCATCTTCGGATCACCGATGAGACCAGTCGCCCCACCAACGAGAAGCAACGGCTTGTGACCGCGTTCCTGCAGGGCCCGCACCAGCATCAACTGAACGAGGTGACCAATGTGAAGGCTCTTGGCAGTTGGGTCGAAACCCACATAGAAGGTGACGGGTCCTTGGGCGAGGTGGGCCTCCAATGCCTCGCGGTCGGTGGAATCGGCTACCAGCCCTCTCCACTCCAGGTCGTCCAACAGATCCGACACGTCATATTCCTCTCGTCTGCGACCCCACGTGGAGTCGACCGGACGTCAGTCTACCGACACAGCTCTCTGCACTGCCCCCACGTTCGCTCAGGCTTGCACCGGGCGCGAGAGTATCTCGGCGGGAACACCACTGACGGCCATCTGTGAGAAGGCGCCCGCGAGCTCTCCGGCGTCGACCCCGGTGGCGCACATCAGAGCGATGGTGTCGTCCCCGGCAATCGTTCCCAGGATGATGTCCAGGCCCGCCTTGTCGATGGCAGATCCGTAGTACTGGGCAGCACCCGGCGGGGTCTTGAGCACCACGAGGTACTCATTGTTTTGCACCCCGGTGCACAGCTCCTTGGTCATTCGTGCCAGCTTGATCCATGCCGGCGAGCCCGTGGTCACATCCGAGGGGTGCTCTCCCTCAGGAATTGAATAACACGGGTTTCCGACATGATCACGCCCTCGGACGGCTCCGATCTCGACAAGGTCACGGGAAAGGGTACCTTGAGAGGCGACGAAGCCTTCCGAGGCCAGAATCTCGCCCAACTCAGCTTGGGAGGAAATCCTTCCCTCCTGAATCAAGGCGCGGATGCGGGCGTGCCGCGCTGCGCGTGAGGTCGGCGCCAAGTGCCCCTCGCCCATGGAACCTCCTTAGATCACGCACCATTGGACCGACTGCTAAATTTTCGACAGACCACATAAGTATGCATCAATACAGCGGCCCGAGTCCAACCACGACTCAGAGGACGCTCTCCATACCCGCAATGAAGATTGCCAGCGCGAGGTCGAAATCCGCCTCTTGCCGGGCGAGATCGGTCTCCCCCATGACGCCCAGGTCGTGCAACTGGGTGCGGGTCTGCTCCTCCATGGTGTGGCCCAGAACGAGATGCACGATGGCCCGCGAAACTCCCCCGGCACGATCAGCACCGAAGCCGTGAGCCGCCAGGAACTGGCGCAACATCACGGTGGGATCGACCTCCCCCAGCCCCACCGAGATCGTGGAGGCAACCAGTTCCGCCCCGTCGCGGTGAGCCAGCAAGGTCTTTCGGAAGCACCTCGCCCACTCGTCAACCCCATCAGCCAAGTCTGACTCTGCAGCCGGAACCGACGTAGGCCCTCCCCCAACTGACAGGATCTCGTCACTCACCGCTGCCAACAGGCTCTGCTTGTTCGCGACGTGCCAGTACAGAGCGCCAGCCTTGACGCCAAGCCGTTCAGCCAACCGGCGCATGGAGAGGTCACCGAGCCCGTAGGTGTCGAGGATCTCAACTCCCGCCCGGACGACGTCCGCCTTGGTCAGGCTCACGGTGACTCCTCGAACTCGATGACACTTTTTGTCGGGGGTGGCCCACGTCGACCGAACCTCATGGACTACATTGAACCCCGTTCAATCCTGAACGGTGTTCAGGACGTCTCCAGTCTCGGAAGGACCAGAACATTGCTGAATCTAGCCGACATGACCGAGCGCGGCCTGAGAGGGGAGTCGATCACCCGCGAGGAGGCTCTCGAGATCCTTCGCAGCAGTGATGAAGAACTCATGTCGATCATCGCCGCTGCCGGAAAGATTCGTCGCCACTTCTTCGACAACCGGGTGCGCCTCAATTACCTGGTCAACCTCAAGTCGGGACTGTGCCCCGAGGACTGCTCATACTGCTCGCAGCGCCTGGGGTCTCGTGCCGAGATCATGAAGTACTCCTGGGCCGACCCCGAGAAGGTGCACGAGGCCGTCGAGGCTGGTATCGCCGGCGGGGCCCGTCGCGTCTGCATGGTGGCCTCCGGACATGGCCCCTCCACGCGAGACGTCGAGCGCGTCAACGGCATGGTGCGCTCCCTCAAGGCAGACCATCCCGACGTCGAGGTCTGCGTCTGTCTGGGCTTCGTGGACGACGAGAAGGCCGCCTCCATCAAGGAGGCCGGCGCCGACGCCTACAACCACAACGCAAACACCGCTCGCTCCCACTACGACGAGATCTGCACCACCCACTCCTACGAGGACCGCATGGACACCGTCGAGGTCCTCAAGCGCAACGGCCTCTCCCCCTGCTCGGGCGTCATCGCTGGCATGGGCGAGACCGACGAGGAATTCGTCGACGTCATCTTCGACCTGCGTGAGCACGGCGTCGACTCGGTGCCCGTCAATTTCCTGCTGCCCTTCGAGGGAACTCCGCTCGCCGGTGGCGCCCAGCACATCACCCCGCAGTGGTGCCTCAAGCGTCTGGCCATGGTCCGCTTCGTCCATCCGGACTCCGAGGTGCGTGCTGCCGCCGGACGCGAGCAGCACATCCGTACCATGCAGCCACTGGCCCTCGAGGTCGTCAACTCCATCTTCCTGGGCGACTACCTCACCAGTGAGGGCGCTGCCGGCGCTGCCGACCTGCAGATGATTCAGGATGGCGGCTTCGTCCCTGAGGGGGCCGACGGACAGCCCATGGTTCACACCACCGTCGATTCGTACCAGTCAGCTGACCTGCCCATCAACGCGGTTCCGATCCGTCACCGTGGCGTTGGCAGTGAGGTTCCGGCAAACGCCTGAGCCACACCCATCCAGATCTCAGCACACGCCTGAACACAGCATGGGGGGCCGACGTCATGTCGGCCCCCCATGGCAGGTATCGAATAGATATCAGGACCTCAGCTGGGCTCCACACGCCTCCTCGGCGCGGGCTACCGCAGCGTCGCGAGCCTCGGCAGCCTCGGCATCGGTGAGAGTCCGGTCAACAGCGCGCAGACGAAGGTTGAAGGCCAGGGACTTGTGTCCCTCACCGACCTGCTCGCCCTCGTAGACGTCGAACAGCTCGGCCGCCTCCAGCAACGGTCCAGCACCTTCGATGAGGGCCTGCAGGACGTCCTCGCTAGGGACGGACTCATCAACGACAAGAGCGACGTCCTCCTTGGCCACCGGGAAGCTCGAGATCGCCTTGACCTGGCCACCACGAGGTGCAGCGGCCACCAAGGCGTCAAGGTTGAACTCAACGGCACAGGTTCGCTGCGGCAGACCAGCACTCGACGCCACGGTCGGGTGCAGCTCGCCCGCGTGACCGATGACCTTGCCGCCCACGATGAGAGCGGCGCACCGGCCGGGATGCCACGGAGCCTGCCGGTCCGCCGTACGCTCCAACGTGACGCCGACGGCGTCAGCGGCCTTCTGAGCCACCAGCACCGCATGACGCCAATCCGCCTTGACGGGCTCGCCGTCCCAGCGATCAGGCAGCCAATTTCCGCAGATGACCGCGGCCAGCATGCGCGGCTGGGCTGGCAGAGCGGCGTCGATTTCAGCGAGAACCTCGTCGGAGGGACGCTCGTCGACACCAGGACGGGGAGCCGCAGCCGGGGTAACAGCACGGAAGACGGTGCCACTCTCGAAGACCGCAAGATCCTCCTGGGAACGCGACATGTTCGTGGTCACAGCATGGAAGAGCCCCGGCAACAGGCTGGTGCGCAGATAGGGGTGAGTGTCGTCAAGCGGATTGGCCAGCTTCACCGTCGCATAACGAGGGTCATAGGCACTGATCCCGAGGGTTTCGAGATCCTTGTCGCCCATGAACGGCAAGGTGATGAGCTCGACGAATCCGGCCTCGACGACCGAACGCAGCACGCGACGACGGGCCTGCTGGGCCTTGGTCAGACCGGCGGCGCCCAGGCTTGGCGGGAGAGCCAGCTCAATGCGGTCGAAACCGATCTTGCGGCCGATCTCCTCGACGTAGTCGTATGCGTCGACCAGGTCAGGACGCCAGGTCGGCGGGACGAGGCTGAGGGAATCGCCCAGGGCGGTAACCTTGACACCCGAACGGGTGAGGATCTCGATAACTTCCTCGGTGGACACCTTCGTGCCCAGGATACGGCCCGGCAACTCGGCGCTGATGGTCTGGTGCGGCATTTGCGGCACCTCGCCGACGACCGTCGGCTCACCGATGGTGGCTCCACCGTACTGAGCCAGCAGCTCGGCGGCGCGAACGGCGGCAGTGTGGGCGCACACCGGGTCGACTCCGCGCTCGAAGCGACGGGAGGCCTCCGAACCCAGCTTGTGACGTCGGTAGGCCCGAGCCACCGTCATGGGATCGAAGTGAGCACCCTCGAGGATGATCGAGGTGGACTCAGAAGTCATCTCGGTGGCGGCACCACCCATGACACCGGCCAGACCGATGGCTCCCGAGTCATCGGCGATGACCAGGTCGTCAGGATCAAGGGTGCGCTCAGTGCCGTCGAGGGTGACCAAGTGTTCTCCCTCGTTCGCCTTGCGAACCACGATCGTTCCGCTCACCTTGTCGGCGTCATAGGCGTGCAGCGGCTGACCGGACTCCAGCATGACGTAATTGGTGACGTCGACCGCCAGGCTGATCGGACGCATTCCCGCACGGGTAATGCGATCGGCGATGAACCGCGGGGTCGGTGCGTGCGGATCCAGACCGGTCACCGGCAGGGCGACGAACTGGCTGCACGCATTCGACTGAATGTCGACCGCCACAGGCCCTTCAACCGGGCTGATCGGCTGCTCGTCATAGGGATCGGGGAAGTGCACCGACATGGCATGGGCCACCTCGCGGGCGATGCCACGCACCGACATGCAGTAGCCAATGTCGGGAGTGACGTCGACGTCGAGGACCTCCTCGGGCACACCGAGAATCGGCAGGGCATCCTCGCCGGGAACAAGCTGGTGTCCCTCAACCGACGGAGGCAGGGTGATGATGCCGGAGTGATCAACGCCGATACCCAACTCGTCGGCAGCGCAGAGCATGCCGTCGGACATGTGGCCGTAGGTCTTGCGGGCACTGATGGCGAATCCGCCGGGAAGCACCGCTCCGGGCAGGGAGACGACCACCCAGGCGCCCTCGACGGCGTTGGGAGCACCACAGATGATGCCGCGTCCTTCGACGCCATCCTCAACGTTCTTGGGATGTCCCTCAGCGTTGTACCGCGGACCGACGTCGACCCGGCACCAGTTGATGGTCTTGCCGTTCTTCTGCGGCTCGGGGATCGAGGACAGGATGTGACCGATGACGATCGGGCCGGTCAGCTCGCCACCGACGACCTCGACCTTCTCGACGGTCGCGGTGTGATCGGTGAGGGCCTGGGCCACCTGCTCGGTGGTGGTGCCGTCAGGTAGGTTGACCATGGCCTGCAGCCATGACATGGGAACCTTCATCGTGCTCCTCCCCTGAGTGAGCGGCTGAATCGGACGTCGCCCTCGACGAAATCGCGCAGGTCAGGGGCGTTGTTGCGGAACATCACCGTGCGGTCAATGCCCATTCCGAAGGCGAACCCGGAGTAGACGTCGGTGTCGATTCCGCAGGCGATGAGCACGCGCGGGTTGACGATGCCGCAGCCGCCCCACTCGATCCATCCCTCGGAGCGGCACGTACGGCACGGACGGTCGGGATTGCCGACCGAGGCCCCGTGACAGACGAAGCACTCCAGGTCGACCTCGGCGCTGGGCTCGGTGAACGGGAAGTAGTGCGGGCGGAAACGGGTACGCACGTCGCCGAACATAGCGCGGGCGAAGGCGTCGACAGTGCCCTTGAGATGGCCCATGGTGATGCCCTTGTCGACGCACAAGCCCTCAACCTGGTGGAACACCGGAAGGTGGGTGGCGTCGTACTCATCAGCGCGGAACACCTTTCCTGGGCTGATGATGCGCACCGGAGGCTGCTGCTTGAGCAAGGTGTGAATCTGCACCGGGCTGGTGGCGGTGCGCATGCACTTGCCATCGCTGACCGGATCGAGCCACAGGGTGTCCTGCAGGGCGCGAGCGGGATGGTCGGTGTCAAGGTTCAATGCGTCGAAGTTGAACCACTCGGACTCGGCCTCCGGGCCCTCCGCGATCTCCCAGCCCATGGCGGTGAAGACGTCACAGACGTCGTCAATGAGGGCAGTGATCGGGTGTGGAGCGCCTTGAGGTGAGGTGACGACCGGCAAGGTGACATCGGTCGTCTCGGCGGCGAGACGAGCCTCCAGCTCGGCCTCGGCAAGCTCCTCCTGACGAGCCTTGAGAGCCTGGTTGACGCGGCCACGCGCCTGACCGATCCGCTTTCCGGCGTCCTTGCGGGCAGCCGGAGGCAGAGCTCCAATCTCGCGGTTGGCCAAAGCCAGCGGAGACTTGTCACCGGTGTGGGCGATGCGCACCTGCTTGAGCTCGGCAGTGGTGGACGCCCCGGCGATCGCTTCCAGGGCCTCGGCCACCCGGGCGTCGACCTGGTCGGCGTCCAGGGTGCTCACCTGGACCGGGTCATAATTCGTGTTGGGGCCACTCATGGGCCTTCCCCCTGATGGGTTGACGTTGGAAAAGCGCCCGTCTCCGGGGCGCGAGTGTGCGACTGGCGTCGATCACCACAAGTCTAGTGGTGTCGACGCCGTCAATGGTTGGTGGCCGCCCAGCAGTACTGAATCATGGCCGCTTCACGGTAATCAGGCGCGCTGCTCACTGGCCGTGGCATACAACACCACGGCGGCGGCGGTGGAGAGGTTGAGGGACTCAGCCGATCCCCACATCGGAACCCCGACAACCTCGTCCGCCAGGGCTCGGTCTGCCTCCGGAAGTCCCCACGCCTCGTTGCCCATCAGCCACGCGATGGGCCTCTTGAGACGTCCGGACCGGGCAACGGCGTCGAGGCCGTGACCTCCCCCGTCCGCGGCAAGCACCGTCATCTGGTGCCTGTGAGCCCACTCCACCGCATCGGCGAGGTCGACTCCGACGAGGACTGGCAGGTGGAAGATCGATCCCACCGAGGACCGAACCGTCTTGGGGTTGTGCGGGTCCACCGACCCGCGCGTCAGGATCACGCAATCGGCACCAAAGGCATCGGCGCAGCGGATGACCGTTCCGGCGTTACCGGGGTCACGGACCTGGGCACAGATGACGGCCAGGTGCACGTCATCGTCAGGCAACTCGTGGCGGGTGACCTGTCGGCAGACGGCGAAGACCCCCTGACTGGTGACAGTGTCGGACAAGGCACTGACGTCCTCGTCAGTCAGTAACGCCACCCTGATCCCACGACGTTCTGCGGCTCCGACGTGCTCGGCATCACGCACCGGATCCGAAGTGGCCAGCAGATTCACCTTGCCAGGCCACGCCAGTGCCTCGCGCACCGCCTGAGCACCCTCGACGAGAAAGAGCCCGGACTCCTCACGTCCGCGCCGCGATGAAAGACGACGGGCCGAACGCAGCGACCCCTTCGAGATGCGATCCCACCTCGAATGGTCGTCGTTCGGCCCGTCACTCATACCCACGTCAGGCAGCAGCGTTCTGCTGCTGGCTGGCCTTGGCGACCTCGACGAGGCTGTTGAAGGCGTCGATGTCGGAGACGGCCAGCTCGGCGAGCATCTTGCGGTCGACCTCGATGCCGGCGTTCTTCAGACCGTTGATGAAACGGTTGTAGGTCATGCCCTGGGCACGGGAGGCAGCATTGATGCGCTGGATCCACAGCGAGCGGAAGTCGCCCTTCTTGGCGCGACGATCGCGGAACGAGTAGGTGGCCGAGTGGAGGGTCTGCTCCTTGGCCTTGCGGTACAGGCGGGAACGCTGCCCGCGGTAACCGGAGGCCTGGTCGAGGACCTCGCGACGCTTCTTCTTGGCATTCACAGAACGCTTCACGCGTGCCATGGTGATTCTCCTTGGATCTCCCGGGTCAGTCCCGGATTGGTTCGGGGCGTGTGCCGCCCAGTGGTCTTGGGGACGTCGTCAGTGGCGACGTCGACTGTCGTCAGCGGCCGGGGTGGCCAGCGAGCAGCTTCTTGACCTTGGCGGCCTCGCCCTTGGGCAGCACGGTCTCGCCGGTCAGACGGCGAGTGACGCGCGAAGACTTGTGCTCGTTCAGGTGGCGCTTGCCAGCCTTGCGAGCGGTGACCTTGCCCGAGCCGGTCACCTTGAAACGCTTTTTCGTCCCGGAGTGGCTCTTCATCTTGGGCATGGATGGCTCCATTCGTTCATGTGTGTCGTCCCGCGAACCGGAGGGGAAGGTCCCGGGCTGGCTCACCGGTGAAGACCGGATCGCCTGGTTCTGAGCAGTGCTCAGAGGTCGATGTCGGGGTCCATGTTGTCGGCGGGACCCTTCTTCTTCTTTTTCTTGGCGGTGCCGGCAGCAGCTCGCTGAGCAGCCTCGTAAGCCTTGTCGGCCTCAGCAGCCTCGGCGCGCTCAGCGGCTCGACGGTCACGCTCAGCCTTCTGATCCGCCTTGGCCTCGTTCTTCTTACGAGTCGGGGCAAGGATCATGAGCATGTTGCGGCCCTCCTGCTTGGGAGGGGATTCGACGGTCGCGTACTCGGTCAGATCGTCAGCAAGACGACGCAGCAGGTTGACGCCGAGCTCCGGACGGGACTGTTCACGGCCACGGAACATGATCGTGATCTTGACCTTGTCACCGGCCTTGAGGAACCGCAGAACATGGCCCTTCTTGGTCTCGTAGTCATGGTCGTCAATCTTGGGACGAAGCTTCATCTCCTTGATGATGGAGTTTGCCTGGTTGCGTCGCGACTCCCGGGCCTTCTGGGCCGCCTCGTACTTGAACTTGCCGTAGTCCATGAGCTTGACGACAGGGGGCCGGGCTTGCGGAGCCACCTCAACCAAGTCGAGGTCCTGCTCGCGGGCGAGCTGCAGGGCCTGCTCGACCCTGACGATTCCGACCTGTTCGCCATTGGGGCCGACCAGGCGCACCTCGGGAACGCGGATCCGCTCGTTGATGCGGGGTTCAGTACTGATGGGGTCCTCCCGGATGTCTGTTCACTATGGGGACGTGTCTACGCCTCCGCGATCCGGGTACAAGAAAAGGCCCTCGCGGACATGCGAAGGCCTGACTCGTACGGGTGCATGAAACACCCCAACAAACCCCTGGGATGGCACCCTGAGGCTCGTTGTTGACAACCCGGCGAACGGAATCCGCCCAGGTGGGGAGGTCAGGCCCCCTCTTCCACGTGACCAGCTCTGTACTGATCGCTCTGGAGATGTTACGGCATCAGACGTCGACACCCCAAATCGGGGGGAAGGAACCATCCTCCGAAGCAACTCCAGACACCAGGACCCTGCGTCAGGAGAGGTCCTCCCTGCGCACCCAACCCCAGCCGTCCGCGAACTTCACGAGTTTTCCGCCGTGCTCGATCGGGCCGAGGACATCTGGCCCCAGGACGAGTGGAGCCGGACCCGCGGCGTCGATGAGAAGGGCACCAGCCTGGACCTCGGTGACCGTGGCGGCCAGATCCGGTAATAGACCGGGAACCGGTCGAGCTCGGGAGTCCCATGCCGTCAGGGAGTCGATACCGGTGAAGGCCAGCAGGGCAGTACTCCCCTGCTCGTTGGTGAGTTTGACCGCGCCGATCTCACCGGCCTCGTCCGCCATGACTGGCATGAAGAGACGAACTCCCGCGCACAAGGTGGAGACCGCCTCGAGGTAGGCGTTGCGATACGTGTCGGGATCGTCGGCCAAGCAGGCAGCGAGGGCAGCGCGCACCCGGGGCTCGGCGTCTCCCCTGTCGCCGCCGCTGGGAGGAGATAGTGGAGCAGACACCTGCCGAACACTAGCTGACCGCCATGACACTCTTGCCTGCCGACCATGCCTATAGCCACGACGCACAAATGTCACCACCGTGTGGAACAGTTGAGGTATGAGCGAAACGACCGTCGTTGCCGTCGTCACCATCCTTCTGGTTGTCCTTCCGCTGTTGTGGGCCCTGTCAGGGTGGCTCTCGCGCCGCTCCTCCCGAGCCCTGCTGCGCGGATTGGGTCTGGCCCTCATTCCGACCGGACTGGTCCTGACCGGACTGATGCGTCTGCTGGTCCGAGCAATCCACCTCGTCGTGGACTGGTTCGCCGGTACTGTCATGACGACGACCATCTGGATCGGCGTCATCGTCATTGCCATTGGCCTGGTGACCTGGTTCGTCGCCGGTTTCATGTCCCCGGTTGACCGCGAGACCGGACGTCAGCGTCGTCAGGGCCACGCCGCGCGCAAGCAGGCCCGAACGAAGGATGCATCCCCGGAATCCGCATCCACTCAGAATACGTCCCGGAGAACGACCCCGGTGACGCGTGGTCGAACCGCCGATGCCCCGGTTCCGACCTCGCCTTCCAGCTCCTCCAAGCCAGCTTCCAGCTCCAACAAGGCGGCCCCCAAGATCTCGGCCGCCGAGAAGGACGAGGACGCCGAGCTCGAGGCCATCCTGCGCAAGCGCGGGATCGAGTGATCATTCCCCGAGACACACAGCAATGCCGTGGGCACCGATCATCGGATCGGTGCCCACGGCATTTTTCAGTGACGGTGGAAAGTCATCGTGGCGATCACAGCCGGCAGGCGGACAACTCCGTCGACAGGATGGCACGGGCACCGGCGTCCCACAGTTCGTCCATGAGCCCCTGCACGGCCCCACGGGGAACCATGGCGCGCACGGCATACCAGCCATTCTTCGCCAGCGGCGAGACGGTGGGGGCTTCCAGGCCAGGGGTCAGCTCGGTGACGGCGCTGAGAGCCTCGGCCGGCACGTCGTAGTCAACCATGACGTAGCCACGGGCCACCTGGACACCATCAATGCGTCGCATGAAGTGGTCGAAGGTCGTGCTACCGGTGAAGTCCCGCCGCTGGATGAGCACCGCTTCGGACTCCAGGATGACGTCTCCGAAGACCTCAAGACCAGCCTTGCGCAGGGTGGTTCCGGTCTCGACGACATCAGCGATGGCGTCAGCCACCCCGAGTCGGATCGAGGACTCCACGGCACCGTCCAGGTGGATGAGGTGAGCGTCGATACCGCGCGTGGTCAGGAAGGATCCGAGCAGGCCCGGGTATGACGTCGCGATGCGCTTACCGGCCAGCCCCTCCACGGTGTTCTCAGGACTCTTGGGTGCCGCGAAACGGAACCTAGAGTGACCAAAACCGAGACCCTTGATCTCAGCAGCATCCGAACCGGAATCCAGCAGCAGGTCGCGGCCGGTGATACCGATGTCGAGGGTTCCCTCACCGACATACACCGCAATGTCACGCGGCCGCAGGTAGAAAAACTCCACCCCGTTGGCCTCGTCGACCAAGGTGAGGTCCTTACGATCGGAACGTTGACGGTAACCGGCCTCAGTCAACAGGGAGGACGTGGCTTCCGACAGGGCACCCTTGTTCGGTACTGCTACGCGCAGCAGGTCTGACATGAACTCTCCTCGGGAGATTGAGAAATCGGGGAAGTGACGATGCTGGCCAGGCACAACCCGACCGGGGGAATTCACAGATGCTCGTAGACGTCGTCGAGGGTCAGCCCCTGCTTGATCATCATGACCTGCAAGTGATAAATCTCCTGGCTGATTTCCTCGGCCAGCCTCTCGTTACCTTCGTACTCGGCGGCCATCCAGACCTCAGAGGCTTCCTCCACAATCTTCTTGCCGATGGCATGCACTCCGCGGTCAAGCTCCTCGACGGTTCCCGACCCTACAGGGCGGGTCTGTGCCTTGGTGGACAGCTCAGCGAAGAGTTCCTCGAATGTCTTGCTCACAGTGGCCAGGCTACCGACTGCGGTGGCATGACCAAGCTTGGGACCACGTGACGGACCATGCACGGTACCGGGCCCGGCATCCGATCAGGTCGCAGTCTCTCCTGCGTGCTGAGCTCGCCACCACGTCAGGAAGCCGCAGAGGCAGAAGGCTCCGTAAAAGACATACATCAGGGCACTCGGGTAGTACTGCGCGGTCGCCAGCAACGGGACGCCAACGATGTCCACGGCGATCCACACGAACCAGAACTCATTCCAGCCGCGTGCCATCCCCCACGTGGCAAGGATCGATCCGGTGAGGATCCAGGAGTCCGACAATGGGCCCCAAGAACCGAGGGCCTTGAGAACGAAGTAGAAGACGATGAGCATGGCGAGAGAGGCTGTCAGGCTGAGGATGCGTTCCCGACGAGTGGCCCACCTGGGATGGACGGCCACCTGGGAGGCGCCATTGTTGCGTCGGGTGGCAGCCCACACCACCCAGCCATAGGCGCTGGTCGCGAGGAAGAAGATCTGGCGGCCAGCCTGACCCCACAGGTTGAGGTCCTGAGGAGTGTGGAACACCCCGCCCAGGAAGACGGTGAACAGGATGACGTTCCCGACGATGCCGACCGGCCAGGCCCAGACCCGACGACGGGCGCCTCCGAGGGCCGATGCCAGTCCAAACAGGTTCCCGATGACCTCGCGCCACAGAATCGGCTTGCCCAGGCCCACATCGAGTTGAGCATTGAGCAGGGACGTGAGGACATTGGACACAGTTACACCTTTCCGACTGCAGGAGGGTGGTCGGCTCATTCTCGCAGATGATCCCGGGTGGACTTCACCCCGTCACATGGGTGGCCACGGCAGGGCTGGACGCAGTCCGCTCGGCCCCGGGAATGCACCGAACTCGAGGAGGTCTGCGGCTCGTTGCCGTAACGCCTCGACCTCGGCCATGTTGATGAACTCATCGAAGATGTCATCAGGCACAGCGACAACCTGGTCGAGCATCATCTCCTCGACCGGTTCCAGGGGTTGGCCTGCCCATCCCCACAACACCGTGCGCAACTTGGGCGCAGTGTGAAAGGCCAGGCCATTGTCCACCGCCCAGACATGGGCCGTCCCGTCCAGGTCCGGATCGGGGCCGAGCAGGATGTGACCGCCCTTGCGGTCGGCGTTGTTGGCGACGGCGTCGAAGAGGGCCAGAGCACGCAGCGCAGGATGCGGAGAGTGGGCGAGCCCGATCTCGTAGTCGTCTTCGTCGATGCCCAGCATGAATCCGTGCCAGTGTCCCGGGAGACGTTCGATGGTGTCTGCCACCACCAACGGATTCTCCAGGTCGTCGTCAATCCATCGCTGCATCGAACCGGCCCCCCGTGGGCCGTCCTCGATGAAGACGGTCAACGGCACCAGCGCAATACCCATGAGTTGGGACAGCAGGTAGGACGCAACCTCACGTCCGGCAAGAGTCCCGGCAGGGAAATCATGGAGACGTCGCTCGCGGGCAACCGGTTTGTACACCCACAACCGGTCGCCCGCATCGCGTACCAGGAGAGCGCCATTACTGGAATCGGGCAGGGCGCCATCGATCCGCCATGGAGCTCGGGGTCGAGGTGCTTGTGGCAGGTCCCAGGGGTTCGTCGAACTCACCACACCAGCGGCCTGCGGTAGCCATTTGACCGGGGACACAGGTGGCCCCCTGCCGAAAGGATTTGCTGGGCACAGTACGGGCAGTATTGGCGTCCCGACGCCACAATGACATTGCACCGAGCGACGAATTGGCGAGCCTGGGAGGTCGTCATGAGGATTTCGAGGGAATCTGGTGCCGCTTCCGGAAGTGTGGTCAACAGCATCGCGGGATCGTTGATCATCAACTCGTCATCGCTGACGGCATACATCTCGATTTCGATGCGCTTGCTCGGGTCGTCAAAGGCCATCGCCATGGTGCCAACCGTAAATTCCCCATCAAGGGGTGCGTCCAGCGGGGCGAGGTCATCAGGGGCCTCGATGGCCGGTGGGACAAGGACGTCGGCGGCATGGGCGGCCAAGCCGTCCAGAATCCTGTCCATCTGAAGGGCAAGCTGGCTGATCTGAGCCTTCTCGCATTGCACCGTCACCAGGCGAGAGCCTTCCCGAACCTGAAGGTGGAAGACCCGTGCACCCGGGCGACCAACGGTGCCGACCACGACCCGATCGGGCCGTTCGAATCGGAAGGTGCGACGAGTCATATCTCCACCCTAGCCACTCGGCCCACTCCGATGCGCACAGGCTGGGCACCGTCTCACTGGGTGTCACCGCCGAGATGGCGGCCCGCGCTCGATCCTGCACCCAGAGGTTTGTCAGGGCGCCAATTGAGGGTTTGGAGACGCCACGTCGTGCCGTCCTGGACGAGTACCGTCATGCTGGCCGGGCTGATGACCAAGGATTGGAAGAGCCGATGTGGCAGGCCCACCAGGTCGGCGACGATGGCGCGCAACGGGTCGCCGTGACTGACCACGACCGCCTCGCCATCCCGCACCTCGTCAGCGATTCTGCGGGCTGCCTGAGCCGTTCGCAGGAACATGTCAGTCATGGTTTCACCGCCTGGGAAGGCAGCCGCGGGCGGATTGTCGACTACCGTGTGCCATTCCGGCTCGCTGCTGAGACTCGACAAGGATTGTCCCGCCCACGCTCCGTAATCGCACTCGGCGATGGCGTCGTTCACGCGTATCGGGCAGGTCCACCCCGCGCCTTCGGTGATGATTGCGGCTGTTTGCCGTGCTCGGGTAACGGGGGAGGTGACGACGAGGTCAGGTTCCACATCTGTCAGTTGAGATGCCAGGGCCTTCGCGTCTCGGGTACCGACCTCGTCGAGGGGATGGTTCGAACGACCAGCGAGGATTCCCTTCGCATTGGCCTCAGTACGCCCGTGTCGAATGAGCAAAAGTCGCGCCATGGCGTCACTGTATTGCGCCCCAGTCCTGGCACCTTGCCTCAAGGCCGGCTTGAGGGTGCTCCGTTAGGGTGATCTGAACGAGGAGGACGCACACATGCGCTTAAGAACCGTCGGGGCCAGCGGCCTCAAGGTGTCTGCCATTGGTCTGGGTTCCCTGACCTGGGGCGGCCAGACCGACGCTCGTGAGGCTCGCTCCATGGTGCGCCGCTTCGTCGATGCCGGCGGAAACCTGGTCGATACCGCCCCCGCATACGGTGGTGGCTTCGCCGAACAGCTCATCGGGAAGCTCATTCACACTGACATCAGCCGAGATGACCTCGTCATCGCCACGAAGGCTGGGTTCGTCGTCGAGGGGAAGAAACGGGTTGTCGACACCTCTAGAACCGCTCTGTTGCGCGACCTGGAGGGATCTCTGCGTCGCCTCCACACCGACCACGTCGACCTGTGGCAGGTGCATGCCTGGGGAGATGCCCCCGTCGAGGAGACCTGCGCCGCCCTCGACCATGCTGTGCATTCAGGTATGGCCCGCTATGTCGGCGTGTCCAACTTCGTCGGCTGGCAGGCGGCAACGGCGGCCACATGGCAGCAGACGACCGGAACGCGAACTCCGCTGGTGAGCAATCAGGTCGAGTACTCCCTGTTGGCTCGTCGCGCCGAAATCGAGGTCGTTCCCTCTGCCCAACATCACGGCATGGGACTGTTGGCGTGGTCATCCTTGGGACGTGGCGTGCTGGCTGGTCGTTACCGCAACGGTACGCCCAAGGATTCTCGTGGCGGTTCTGACCGTCTCTCCTGGTTCGTGCAGCCCTATCTGACGCCCAAGTCCCAAGCTGTCGTCAATGCCATCTCGAAGGCGGCCGACGGACTGGGAGCGACAACTGCACAGATGGCTCTGGCATGGGTGCGTGACGCCCCCGTGGTGTCATCAGCCCTCGTCGGGCCACGAACGACGACACAGCTCGAGGAACTGCTCGGCGTCGACGACGTCGTGCTGCCCCCGGAGATCACCTCGGCCCTCGACGACATCACGGGCGGGCCGAACCTGGCCCGTCCCGAAGAGTCCTGAGGGGTCGTCGCACCGCGCCTGATCTCAGCGCTCACTACGAGGAACCCACGGCGTGGAGACCGGACCGTCGTAGAGCTCACGCGGCCTGGAGATCCTCGTCATTGGGTCCTCGGCGACCTCCTTCCAGTGCGCAATCCAGCCGGCCATACGGCCAATGGCGAACATGGCGGTGAACATGTTGAGCGGAATCCCCAGGGCCCTCAGTACGATTCCGGAGTAGAAGTCCACGTTCGGGTAGAGCCTGCGCTCGACGAAGTAGTCGTCAGCCAGGACGGCCTCCTCGAGTTCCATGGCGACGTCGAGCAGTGGGTCCGGCTTGTGCATGGTATCCAGCAACGGACCGACAACACCGCGGAGAATCTTCGCCCTGGGATCCCAGTTGCGGTAGACGCGGTGCCCGAAGCCAGAAATCCTCTCCCCCGAGTCCTTGGCCTTTGCCAGGTACTGGCGCGAGGAGAGTCCCGAGTCATGGATACGCTGCAGAGCCCGTACCGCGTTGACGTTGGCACCACCGTGACGGTCCCCCCACAGTGCACACACCCCTGCCGAACACGAGGTGAAGAGGTTGGCACCGGATGACCCCACCATCCGCACCGTCGATGTCGAACAGTTCTGGCCATGTTCGGCGTGGAGGACGAAGAAGAGGTTGAGGGCCCTCGCGGCAATCGGGTCAGGCTCGTAGTCGCGGTACGGCAGGGAGAACATCATGTGCATGAAGTTCTCGACGTACTTGAGGTCGTAGCGCGGGTAGATCGCCGGCTCCCCGATCGACGCCTTGTACGAGGCTGCCGCGATTGTCCTCACCTTGGACATCAGCTTGGCGGCGGCATCGGTGAAGGATTCCTCATCAGTGATGCGCGGGCGGTCATGGGTACTCATCGCATTGATCATCGACGACATGATCGCCATGGGGTGGCCGTTGGGAGGGAAGGCATTGAAGTGCAGATCCATCGACCGGTGCAAAGCAGAGTACTCGGTCAACCGGTTCCGGAAGTCGTCACGCTGCGCCTCAGTCGGCAGCTCGCCGAAAATGAGCAACCATGCCGTCTCCACGAAGGAGACCTTCTCCTCGGCAAAGGTCTCGATTGGCAGACCCCGATAGGTGAGCACTCCCTCCTCACCGTCGATCCAGGAGATGGCCGACCGGCACGAGGCGGTGTTGGCGAATGCAGGGTCGAAAGTCGTCACGTCGCCGGTCATCTGACGAAGATCCGAGATGTCGATGACCCTGTCGCCGGTGGTGCCGATGAGGACGGGGAGGGAGTACTCCTGGCCGTCGAGAATGAGGGTTGCGGTGCCGCGCTGGCTTGGTTTCTGACTCATCGTCAGGCCTCCTGCAGGATGTGATCGACGACTTTGGCGCCGAAGACGAGGGAGCCCACCGGGACTCTCTCGTCGACACCGTGGAACAGACTGATGAAGTCGAAGTCAGCAGGAAGCCGCAATGGGGTGCAGCCGTAGCAGTTGATGCGACGGCCGTCCGGGAGGACGGCAAACCCCTTGGCGTCGGTTCCTGCCGAGTTGAGGTAGGGCAGCACGACCGCTCCCGGATCCTCGGCGTCAATGGCATGCCGGATGGCGTCGACAGCTGACCCTTCGAAGGGTGCTGCCGCAGCAGGTTTGAGGGAGATCGTCTCGAAATCGATCCCGGGACCAGCCAAGGACTTGATCGTCGAGATCATCTCCTCCTCAGACCCGGGAATGAAGCGGGCGTCAATCTCGGCGCTGGCCCGAGTCGGCACGACGTTGACCTTGTACCCGGCCGACAGCACCGTCGTGGTGACGTTGTGGGAGCAGCACGCGGCAACCATGCGGGACAGCGGCCCAATCGGTGCGAGGCACGACTCAAGGTCATCCCGGTCGATCGTCAGACCCCACATCTCGGAAACCTTGGCGAGGAACTCCTCCTGCACGGGGTGGCCCAGGTCGGGCCACTGATGGGAATCAATGCGCGACAGGGCTTCCAACAAGTGGCTGACCGCGTTGTCCGGGTTGCGCATGGAGCCATGGCCGGCTCTGCCGGTGGCACTCATTCGGAACCACCACAGGCCCTTCTCGGCCGACTGGACGACGTAGACCCGCTTGCCCCCAGGGGTCGTCAGGGAGAACCCACCCACCTCGCTGATGGCCTCGGTGACGCCGTCGAAGATCTCCGGATGGTTGGCACCCAGCCAGGTGGATCCGAGCGTGCCGGATGCCTCCTCGTCAGCGAACATAATGAAGCGAATCGGACGCGACGGCACCTCACCGCGACGATGACGGGCTCGGATGGCTGAGAGCACCATCGCGAGGAAACCTTTCATGTCGATGGCTCCCCTGCCCCACATGCAGTTGTCGTGAACCTCGCCGGACAACGGGTGATGGGCCCAGTCCTCGGCTTCGAAGGGCACGGTGTCGCTGTGGCCGTGAAGCAACAAGGCGGGACGACTCATGTCGGTGCCTTCGGGTGCCCACTCAGCGACCAGGGTGGCTCGGCTGGGCTCGGATTCGTAGATCGAGACGTCCACCCCGATCTCTTCCAGGAGCTCGGAGACGTAGCGACACATGTCGACCTCGCCACGAGCGTCTTGTGGACCAAAGTTCTGCGAGTCGATCTGAATCATGCGCGAGCAGATGTCGACCACCTCGGTCTGCGGACTGTTCGGCCCGTCGACAAGGTCTTCGAGAGGCATGCTGAAGAGATCTGACATGCAGCGATTGTGTCACCGACCGGGGTTTCCACCGTCATCAGGGACACTCGATGGACGCCGATTTGCATCGTGGCGCGAACTTCTACTAAAGTCCCGTGACTGTCCGGTACGAC
The DNA here is from genome assembly GCF_057458005.1 of Cutibacterium sp. LaCa_255. NCBI lineage: Bacteria > Bacillati > Actinomycetota > Actinomycetes > Propionibacteriales > Propionibacteriaceae > Cutibacterium > Cutibacterium sp. LaCa_255. Next base: position 1,652,952 of record NZ_CP190956.1, read on the forward strand.
GCATGAGCGAAGAACCGGAGACCCGAGTCCGGGTGGCGGAATTGGTAGACGCGCTAGCTTGAGGTGCTAGTGGCCGATTAAGGCTGTGGAGGTTCAAGTCCTCTCTCGGACACAACAAGCCCCGTCTGACTGAACGAGTCAGGCGGGGTTCATTTTTCACCCCATTCGCGTGCCCGCCCCCCTTGAGGAGCAACCGGCCCTCGCATCGCCATCTGTGATATTTTTCGCCGTGAATACATATGAAAGGTTCACTTCAGTCCACCTTTCGTGGATGTGGACAGATTCCTTCAGCCGAGTTTCCGCCTGTGCACGAAAGACCAACTCTGCCGTTCAGACCACCATCACGAACCCTCGGCTCATATTGTCCTGTACATCCGAGGTGGCCGTCGCTCAAGGGTGAGACGGGCACGCACGACGCAAAGGAGCATCTTAATGTCATTCCCACGCAAACTCAGCGCACTGACGATTGCCGGCACCATGGCAGTGACTGGCGTCACCATTGCGACCCCAGCCATGGCTGCTCCTGAAGGTGGTTCTCAGCCTGCCGCCGCCCCGGCGACCGACCAGGTGAAGAAGGAGACCGGCTACTTCAAGACTACTGACAAGCTTGGGACCAAGCTCTTCTACCGCAAGGACATCGTCCCCAACGCCAAGGGCGCCGTCGTTCTGGTCCACGGTCTCATGGAGAATTCCTCCAACTACGAGTACCTGACCAAGAGCCTCACCAAGGCCGGCTACAGCGTCTACCGTTTCGACAATCGTGGTCACGGCCGTAGCGCCGCCCCGTACGTCAACAACGCCATTCCGCGTGGCCAGTTCGATGACTGGTGGAACATCGAGTCCGACATTCACCAAGTCGTCCAGACCGCACACGAGGAGAACGCCGACCAGAAGGTCTTCCTCCTCGGCCACTCGATGGGCGGCATCGCCGTTCAGTCCTACGGAATCATGTACCCGGGCACTGTCGACGGCATCGTCTCCTCCGGTGGCGGTACGTTCGCCAGCGTTGACGGGCCGAACACCGAGGGCGTCACCACCGTGACCCCCGACAATCTCAACTTCTTCGCCCGCCATGCCCTCCCACAGATCAGCCAGATTCTCCCGATGTCTCACCTGACGGCGTTCAACGGCCAGCTCGCCAAGGCTGCCGTCAAGGATCCCAAGAGCATCCGGATGCCATCTGGTCCGCTCTCTGCCGGCGTCATCCTCCCTGGCTACCCGGCTTACGGTCTGTGCTCCGATCCCGATGTCCGCATCGACCACTGGCAACGTGACCCGCTGTACAACCACTACATGCGTCTCGGTCTGGTCGAGCAGCTCGGTGTCGGCGAGGTCTACAACATCATGAATGCCCATGAGTTCGACTCCCCCACCCTCATCATGCACGGTGAGAACGATGGCCTCGTGCCGAGCTACTTCGACGTGAACTGGTACAACGCCATTAATTCGAAGGACAAGAAGATCATCCAGTGGCATGGCCTCATGCACGAGATCTTCAACGAGCCCACCAAGGACCAGGTCATCAAGACTGCTGTCGACTGGATTGACGCCCACAACAAGTGAACTTGATCCGGCCTACTTTCTGATGAGGGCTGCGTCTCCCACACATCGCGGGAGACGCAGCCCTCATTGTACCGGCATGCGACACGAACTCACACCAGTTCGCATGCTTCAGTTCTCAGGCACCTCTCCGCCCTGTTCTGGATCATGAACAACCGTGTTCGTGAGCCCAGATCACCCGTGCAACACGAACCACTGGTCAGACTTGGGTCACCCGATAAAATACAAATACGCCCCGGACTGATCAGCGGTCCTGGGACTGACGAAAGGAGCCACTCGTGGGCCTCAGCGACAAGATCAAGAGCAAGAGCGACGAGCTCGTCGGTGCTGCCAAGGAGAAGATCGGAGATGTGACTGACAACGCCGATCTCCAGGGCGAGGGCGCCGATCAGAAGGCCAGCGGCAAGGTGGACCAGAAGGTGGATGACGCCAAGGACAAGGCGACTGACCTCAAGCACGACGTCCAGGCTGCTACCGACAAGCTGAAGGACTGACAACTGACGGGCCGGGCACATGAAGTGCCCGGCCCTTTACCATGTCCTCATGACGATCACGGCGCGGCGTTATTTCGACAACTCCATCGGGGTGTTGACGCTCGCCGCGACCCCGCAAGGACTGGCCCAGGTCACGTTCGGCGAGGCACCAGCGCCATCGACCGTCCGCGAATCGTCCGAGCAACACCACATCTGCGAGGGAATCCTCGACGACGCCGCCCACCAGTTCAGCGAGTACCTCTCCGGCTCCCGAACTGCTTTCAGTCTCCCCCTCGACCTATCAGGAGCGACAGCCTTCCAACGAGCCGTCATCAACGGGCTACTCACGATTCCCTACGCCCAGACCATCAGCTATCGCGACTTAGCCACCCTCATCGGGCGTCCACAGGCCTCCCGAGCGGTCGGCAACGCCTGTGCCACGAATCCATTGCCGATCGTCATCCCTTGTCACCGGATCCTGCGTAGTGATCGCAAGCTCGGGGGTTACCTTGGCGGCCGAACCATCAAGCGTTTCCTGTTGGACATGGAAATCCGTCATGGTGCCATCACCTCCGGTTGCCGGCCAATGTGACCGACCACGTACCATCCAGGCAACATGCCGCCATGCCCAGCTGCTCGAGTACCGTCAATGCGGCTGAGCACTGAGCCACAGACACTCCCGCCGACGCAGACAACTCGTCCATCCCACAAGATCCATGAGCCGGGAGCGCCTCGTGCACGGCCAGTTCCGTGGCATCCAGGACATCCGTGGGAAGACTGCGACCTTCCGGTCTTTCGGGTTCAGGAGCAAGTTCTCCGACGATCCCGCGGACATCCTCGGCATCGCGCACCAAGATCGCCTCACCGTCACGGATGAGCTTGTTCGTACCGGTTGACCTGCTCGAGGTCACGGGACCGGGGACAGCCATGACTGCCCGGCCCAGAGCATTCGCCCATGAGACGGTGTTGATCGCTCCCGATCGCCACCCTGCCTCGACAATGACGGTCCCTGTCGTCAGCGCAGCAATGAGACGATTTCTGGCCAAGAACCCCGGACGCGTTGGATGCCGGCCTGGTGGCATTTCCGAGACCAGGGCGCCCGTTTCGGCAATGCGTTCCAGCACCGCGGCATTTCCCCTCGGGTACAAGACGTCAAGCCCACATGCCAGGACTCCGATCGTCGTCTCGTCGACGCACAAGGCGCCTCGATGTGCAGCGACGTCGATCCCGAATGCGCCACCGGAGACTATGACCTGACGACCGGTCCCGTCGCTGTGTCCCTGAGCAAGATGGTGGGCCATCTCCATCGCGACATCCTGGCCATAGCTCGTCGCAGCTCGGCAGCCGACGATGGCAACCGACCGCTCAGACGCCTCATTGACGCGTGTCGGGCCAAGAACCCACAACCCGATGGGAACCCCACCCATTCCTGACTTCCCCACCCACGAGAGGTCATCGAGCCCAACGGGCCACTCCTCATCTCCGGGGATGAGGAACCTCATCATGGCTTTCTCCGACCGGGCCATCACCTGGTCGACATCCGTCCCTCTGGCTCGCTCGTACCATCTCTCGTCCACATCGGTCAGCAGGCGGTGCCAGATCTCTTCGGCCGTCATGTCCAGCAATCGCCGCGCCGTGACGCTGTCCCCAGGCTGGACAACTGTTGTCAGGGCAGCTCGCGCCACCCTCTCGTTGTCCCATGTCATAGCAATCGTCCTCGTCTCATCCCCATGGCCTCAGCAACACATGCCTTGTCCACCTCGTCCTTGCCCTCCAAATCGGCCACGGTCCATGCGATTCGCAGCACCTTATCCACGCCTCGGGCTGTCAGCCGACCGGTCGTCAGGGCGTCTTCGATGATGCGAGTGGCATCATTGGCCGGGAGCTTCTGGCGAAGCACCTTCCCCGGCACCTCGGCATTGCATTTCCATGGCCTCCCTTCCCAGCGACGCGCAGCCCTCAGCCGGGCTTCTGCCACCCGGTCGTGCACGACGGCGCTGGACTCCCCTGCGGGCAACGTTGAGGCGTCAAGCAGGTGCGCCGAGGTCAGCGGGCGCATGCGTACCGTCACGTCGACTCGGTCGAGGATCGGGCCGGAGAGCCGACCCGAATATCGTTGGACCTGTTGTGGAGTGCAGGTACACCGCCCGGACGGGTCGTCAGCCATCCCACACGGGCACGGGTTGAGTGCCATAACGAGCTGAAACCGAGCTGGGAACGTCGTGTGGGCCTGAGAACGGCCGATGATGATCTCCCCCGTCTCCAAAGGCCCACGCAGCGAATCGAGGACCTTGGGGGCAAATTCCGGGGCCTCGTCGAGAAAGAGAACGCCGCGGTGCGCCAGGGAGATGGCACCTGGCTGGGCAATCCGTGCTCCTCCGCCGACCATGGCAGCCATCGACACGGAATGGTGTGGCTGTGCCAACGGCGGCCTGGTCATGAGACGCCCGCTCCCCCGGCCTGCCAAGGAGTGCAGAGCCGTCACCTCGAGGGCGTCCCGGTGATCCAGGCCGGGAAGGATCCCGGGCAGCCGTCGTGCCAGCATCGACTTCCCACAGCCAGGTGCGCCGCGAAGGAGGATGTGGTGACGTCCGGCTGCCGCCACTTCGAGGGCGCGGCGTGCTTCATGTTGGCCGATCACCTCTGCCAGATCTACCAGACCTGGATCAGCATCGGCGGCGTCAGTCACGGGTTCCTCAGTCGCCAGTACCGGACGGCCGTGCAGAACCTCGACGACCTCACGGAGATGACCGACCGGCCAGATCGTCACCCCCTGCACCAACCGGGCCTCGGCATACTGGCCGGACGGCACCACGGCACACTCGAACCCGGCCTCGCGAGCCGCCAACAATGCCGGAAGTACCCCACGCACTGGTCGTACCCGCCCGTCTAGCCCCAGTTCCCCCATGAGAACCGTCGACCCGAGCAGGGTCTGCGGGATCTTTCCGTCCGCAGCCAGGGTCGCAGCGGCAATGGCGAGATCGAAGTGAGTCCCGGCCTTCGGCAGGCCGGCCGGGGTGAGGTTGATCGTCAGGACGTTGCTCGGCCAGGACATGCCGGTGGCACCAACCGCAGCCCGACACCGATCCCGAGCCTCGTGCAGGGCCATGTCCGGAAGGCCGACGAGTACCGTACGCGGCAGCCCCGACGATATGGCCGTCTCCACCTCGACCAAGCAGCCTTCCAACCCCATCAGGGCAACCGACCATGCGCTCGCCCCGGTCACTGGATGCCCCGCACATGCGTAATCGTCGGCTGTTCGCCGGGGCGCACCATGACCCCGATGGCGTCGATCCGTACCGAGTGCATTCCTTTCTCCTGGTCGACCAACCAGGCCAACGCGAGCTCGTGAAGCTTACGGATCTTCGTCGTCGTGATGGATTCCAGGGGATCACCGAATCCAGTGCCGGACCGCGTCTTGACCTCGATGAAGACGATCGTCCGGTCATCTTGCGCAATGAGGTCGATCTCCCCCACTTGGCACGCCCAGTTTCGGGCGACGATCGTCCACCCGAGGGAATCCACGTACTGGGCGGCAATGTCCTCGCCCCACGCACCGAACGCGGGTCTGCCGCCACGACGCCCACGCAAGGCTGCTCCGCGAGGGGTCGTCAGTTCTGCCGACAACGGCTTGGGTGTCATCATGCACCACCTCCGACAACAGTTGTCGTCGCAGGAATGCTGATCATTCAGTTATCCACAGACCAATCTGGCCTGCCATGAACACCACGAGTTGTCCCCAGACGATGCAGCCACTTACGTGGAGGGAACCTCATCGAAGTCGGGATGCACGATCTCCTCGATCGACACATCGCGGAAGGTGAGGATCTTGGCGCTCTTGACGAACCTGGACGGCCGATACATGTCCCACACCCAAGCGTCCGCCATGGACACCTCGTAGTAGACGTCACCGCCCTCGGTACGTACCTTGAGGTCAACGACGTTGCACAGGTAGAACCGTCTCTCGGTCTCCACGGCATATTTGAAGATGCCGACGACGTCCTTGTACTCGCGGTAGAGCTCAAGCTCCATGCGGTTCTCGTACTGTTCCAGATCCTCGGCACTCATGATGAATGCAGCCTAGCCGCTCGTTGCACATTGCCGTAGCTCATCCGATGCTGGGGTGACGGCCCCAGCTCCTCCAGCCGTCGTTGGTGCAAGGCCGTCGAATATCCCTTGTGCACCGCGAAGTCATAACCAGGAATCTCCTCGTCCATGGCAATCATGATGCGGTCCCTGGCCACTTTCGCCACGATCGACGCCGCTGCCACGCAGGCGCACACTGCGTCGGCCTTCCACATTCCCAGGCCCGGAACGGTCAGTCCATCCACGGGGAACCCGTCTGACAGCACGTACCCTGGCTCGACATCCAACCGTGCGACGGCGCGTCTCAGCCCGCTGATGTCGGCTTCTTGCATACCCAACCGGTCGCACTCGTCGGCCTCCACACGGACCCATGACACGGCCAACGCTTTGTCCATGATGATGTCGAACAGCCGCTCTCGTTTGACGACAGACAAGGTCTTGGAATCGGCGAGCCCCTCGATCCGTGATGACCTGCGATCATCGAGGATCACGGCAGCGGCCACCAAAGGCCCGGCACAGGCTCCCCTGCCGGCCTCGTCACACCCGGCGACCGGACCCAGACCTGCTCTCGTCAGGGCCCTTTCATGGCCCATCGGACCAGGCCCGACGCGCACCGTCACGGCCATGGCGTCGTCATCGGGGCGAGCACTCGTCGCCGACGCAGATGCGCGCTTTGTCAGGGGCTGAGCCAGACCGGTCGGGAATGCCCTTGAATGTGTCAGGGGTCCCCAGCCCGTCAATACGGTTGAGAGGCATGAGAATGGCCTTTGCAGGCCCGACGACGTTGTCGAGAGGAACGAACCCGGGAGCACCCGTGTACCCGTCAGGATCGAGGTCCTGGATGTGGTAGCGAGAATCTCCCGACGCATTGCGGTGATCCCCCATCACGAACATCCGGTCCTTGGGAACGGTGACCCGGAACTTCATCGTCGACGGCTCGACCATCTGACCGTTCTCCGAGTACAGGTAGGAACGCTCGTCAAGGGCTTTCCCGTTGACGGTCACCTGACCCTTGACGTTGCAGCAGGCAACGGTGTCGCCGGGCATTCCGATAACGCGTTTGATGAGGTAGTTGGAGCTCGTGTTGGGCAGCAGACCCACGAACTCCAGCACTTTGCCCGCGACAGAGCGACGATCTTGGGCTGCGGGAAGCCAGTGCTCGGTGTCCTTGAACACGACGACGTCACCACGATGGAAGTCCGCTGCCTTGACGGCCACCACGCGATCACCAACCTGCAGGGTGTTCTGCATGGATCTGGAGGGAATGACGAACATCTGTCCCACGAAAGCTCGCAGGATTGCCGAGATGACGAGAGCTCCGACGATGATGAGGACGATTTCCATCATTCCGGATCGGAACCGCTGCCATCCGCTCGGTCGTTGCGACCCAGTCGTTCCTGCAGCCTGCGGGCCATCGGTGTCGCCATCGGCAGTCCTTCGCGCCTCGTAGTCATACGCCACGGCGATACCTCTCCCTCTTACCTCCCGGGAACGTCCCGGCAGGTGCCAACCTGCAGTGTAACCAACGTCCAGAACACACTCTGGTCACCTCGTCGAGCGTCGATCGACCCGGACCTCATAAGACACACGAAAACGGGGCCCCGCACAAGCGAAACCCCGTTACTGTGAGGACGACGTCAGCGAGCTGCGCCCTTCTCCTTGATCTTCGCAGCCTTGCCGCGCAGACCGCGCAGGTAGTACAGCTTGGCGCGACGGACGGCACCGTGGCGATCAACCTCGATCTTCTCAATGATCGGGGAGTGCAGTGGGAAGGTACGCTCGACACCCGTTCCGAAGCTCAGCTTGCGGACGGTGAAGGACTCCTGGACGCCACCACCGGTACGCGAGATGACGGTTCCGGCGAAGACCTGCACACGGGTGCGGCTGCCCTCGACGACCTTTACGTGGACCTTCACCGAGTCGCCAGGGCGGAACTCGGGAATGTCGTCGCGCATCGAGGCCTTGTCGATCTCGTCGATGATGTTGCTCATGGTGTTTCCTCGCCGGTGCCACAGGTCACCTGGTGCTCGTGTTCAAAAGATGTGGTCCCCGCACTCCGGACGATCCCCCTGTGGCAGGAGCCGGACACGGACAACAGCAGGATATTTTTCCACACTCAAAGGGCTGACACCAAATTGCATACCACGAGGCTGGCCCCGTCAGCTCCATGGAACCGACGGGGCCCCGGCACCAGATGGTGTCGGGGCCCGTGTGGTCGACCACATAGGTCAGAACTCAGTCATCCTTGCCGTCATGCTTGAACAGCGAGGCGATGAGGTCGCGGTTGAGCTGGCTGATGGACTCCAGCGGGATGCCCTTCGGGCACACCGAGGCGCACTCACCAATGTTGGTGCAGCCACCGAATCCCTCGGCGTCGTTCTGGGCAGCCATGGCCTTGACACGACGCATCCGCTCCGGCTGTCCCTGCGGAAGCATGGCAAGGTGGGTGATCTTCGCCGAGGTGAACAACATCGAGGAGCCGTTCGGGCAGGCAGCCACACAAGCACCACAGCCGATGCAGGTAGCGGCATCGAAGGAGCGGTCAGAGCGCTTCTTGTTGACCTGGACAGCATGGGCATCCGGGGCAGCACCGGTGTTCACGGAGATGTAGCCGCCAGCCTGGATGACGCGGTCGAGGGCCGAGCGGTCCACGATGAGGTCCCGCAGGATTGGGAAGGCACCGGACTTCCAGGGCTCAATCGTGATGGTCGAGCCATCAGCGAAGGAGCGCATGTGCAGCTGACAGGTGGTGGTACGCACCGGCTGGGCGACGCCCATGCCACCGTGCGGCACGCCGTTGATGACGACGCCACACTGGCCACAGATGCCCTCGCGGCAGTCCGAGTCGAAGGCCACGGGCTCCTCACCTTGAGCGGTGAGGTTCTCGTTGAGCATGTCCAGCATCTCGAGGAAGGACATGTCACCGGAGACACCGTCCAGGGTGTACTCGACGAGACGGCCCTGATCCTGGGTGTTGCGCTGGCGCCAGATTCGCAGGTTGATCTTCACTTGTAGCTCCTCTGCTTGACCTGGATGGACTTGTAGACCAGCGGCTCCTTGTGCAGGGTCGGCTTGTGGCCCTCACCGGTCCACTCCCAGGCAGCGACGTACTGGTACTGATCGTCGTGACGCAGGGCCTCGCCCTCCTCGGTCTGAGACTCGGCGCGGAAGTGACCGCCACAGGACTCGCGACGATGCAGAGCATCGATGCACATCAGCTCACCGAGCTCCAGGAAGTCAACGAGACGTCCGGCACGCTCGAGGGTCTGGTTGAGCTCCTCGTTGACACCGGTGACCTTGACGTTGGTCCAGAACTCGTTGCGCAAGTTGCGGATGAGACCGATGGCCTTGACGAGGCCGGCCTCGTTGCGCTCCATGCCGCAGTACTCCCACATGATGTGGCCGAGTTCCTTGTGGATCGAGTCGACGGTGCGGGTTCCGTTGATCGTCAAGAGCTTGTTGATGCGGCTCTCGACGGCCTGACGGGCCTCGACGGCGGCCGGGTGCTTCTCGTCCACCTTGCCGAACTTCGGGGAGTCAGCCAGGTAGTCGGTGATGGTGTTGGGCAGCACCCAGTAACCATCAGCCAGACCCTGCATCAGGGCCGAAGCCCCGAGTCGGTTGGCACCGTGATCGGAGAAGTTGGCCTCGCCACAGACGAACAGGCCCGGGATGGTCGACTGCAGGTCGTAGTCGACCCACAGGCCACCCATGGTGTAGTGCACAGCGGGGTAGATCCGCATCGGAACCTCGTACGGGTTCTCATCGGTGATCCGCTGATACATGTCGAAGAGGTTGCCGTACTTCTTCTCGACAGCATCCTTGCCCATGCGCTCAATGGCCTCGGAGAAGTCGAGGTAGACACCACGGGAGCGCATGTGCTCGGTGCCGTCGGCATCGACCTCACGGACCTTCGGGCCAACGCCGCGACCCTCGTCACAGCGGTACTTGGCCTGACGGGAGGCGATGTCACGAGGAACCAGGTTGCCGAAGGACGGGTAGATGCGCTCCAAGTAGTAGTCGCGATCTTCTTCGGGGATGTCACGCGGATCCTTCTCGCAGTCCTCCGCGCGCTTCGGCACCCAGATACGACCGTCATTGCGCAGCGACTCCGACATCAGGGTCAGCTTCGACTGGTTCTCGCCGTGCACCGGGATGCAGGTCGGGTGGATCTGCGTGTAGCACGGGTTGCCGAAGTAGGCACCCTTGCGATGGGCACGCCACGAAGCGGTGACGTTGCAGCCCATGGCGTTCGTCGACAGGAAGAAGACGTTGCCGTAACCACCGGTGGCCAGGACGACGGCGTCGCCGAACCACTCCTCGATCTTGCCGGTGACCATGTCACGGGTCACGATGCCGCGGGCACGACCATCGGCAACGATGAGCTCGACCATCTCGTGACGGGTGTGCATGTGGACGGTTCCGGCATGGACCTGACGCTCGAGGGCCTGGTAGGCGCCGATCAGCAGCTGCTGACCCGTCTGTCCACGAGCGTAGAAGGTGCGCTGCACCTGGACGCCACCGAAGGAACGGTTGTCGAGCAGGCCACCGTACTCACGGGCGAACGGAACACCCTGGGCGACGCACTGGTCGATGATGTTCGCGCTGACCGCGGCCAGACGGTAGACGTTCGTCTCGCGGGAGCGGTAGTCGCCGCCCTTCACGGTGTCGTAGAACAGGCGGTAGATGGAGTCACCGTCGTTCTTGTAGTTCTTCGCAGCGTTGATGCCACCCTGAGCGGCGATGGAATGGGCACGACGCGGAGAGTCCTGGTAACAGAAGTTCTCGACGCGGTAACCAGCCTCACCAAGGGTGGCAGCAGCGGAGCCACCGGCCAGGCCGGTGCCGACGATGATGACGGTCATCTTGCGGCGGTTGGCCGGGTTGACCAGACGAGAGGTGAACTGACGATCAGTCCAGATCTTCTCGATCGGAAGGTCGTGGTTGGCCTTCGTGTCATGAATCTCGTCGCCGGTCGTCCAGTACTGGTCGGCCAGAGCGGCGTTGTTGTTTGACGTAGCTGTTGCAGTCATCAGGAGATCACCCCGAACAGGATCAGGAAGGGAGGAACCATGAAGCCCACGAGGATCACGATGGCGACGATCCAGGAGCACACGCGCAGCACAGCGCGAGCGGTACCAGAGACGTTGACACCGAGGGTCGCGAAGGCGCTCCAGAAACCATGGGAAACGTGCATGCACACCGCGATGATGGCGATGAGGTAGATGAGCACGAACCACCAGTGACTGAAGGCTGTGAGCACCATGCCTGCACGCCCAGCCGCGTCGGTCGGCGGGTTGTTGAACAGATCAGGGCTGATGGTGAACTGCAGCAGGTGAAGGATGAGGAACGCGAAGATGATCCAACCGCCCCAGTACATCGTGCGGGCCGCGTAGGTGTTCTCCGGGGAGAGGTTCTTCTTCACGGAGTAACGACCAGCGCCACCAGTACCGATGCGACGCTGCTTCGTGACGCGGATCGCCGACCAAATGTGCAGCACAATCGCCAGCAACATGAAGATTCGGAAGATCCACAGGAACGACTCACCCGGAAGGATCGGGTTGAGAATCGTACGGAGGTAGCTGGCGTAGTCGTTGAACTCCTCGTTGCTACCGAGCAACTTCAAGTTGCCGAACATGTGCATGAGCAGGAAGAGGACCAAGATGATGCCGGTGACGGCCATGAGGGCCTTCGCCGCGACAGTTGATCGCACTGCTCTCTGATGAGTAGTAAGTGTTGTAGTCGCCACGGAGCAAAGACTATCCAATCAACAGCCCCTTTGCCGCACGACCCCCAGTGTTTTCAAAATCTCCTTACAACTGCACTCTGAGTACGTGTTTTAGTCAATATTAACGCAACATTTTTGGTTCGAATTTAGGGTATTGGCGACTTCGAATACGTTGTCTCCCTGAGTCTTAATCAGTCAAGTCCGGACGACGATCACGAGTGAGCAACAACGACTCCTCTCGTCTCCATTCGGCGATACGGCCGTGGTGCCCACTCATGAGGACCTCAGGGACATCCATCCCTCGCCATGACACTGGTCGAGTGAACAGCGGGTACTCCAACAGTCGTTCCTGTCCCGGCGAGAACGACTCCTCCGCGAGGGACTCCGGGTTACCCATGAATCCGGGGATCAGACGGACGACAGCTTCGGTGATGGCCAGGGCAGCGACCTCTCCCCCGTTGAGGACGTAGTCGCCCAGACTCAGTTCATGGACGGTCCACATGGTTCGCGCGTAGTCGATGACCCGGTGATCGATGCCCTCGTAGCGTCCGCAACAGAAGACGACCCGCTCAACCGTCGACAGCTCCTGGGCAGCGGACTGTGTGAACGGAATTCCGGAGGGAGTCGGGAAGATCACGTGGACCGACGGATCGGGTTCAATACCAATGATCCCGTCGAAGGCCTCGCCCCAGGGATCAGGCTTCATGACCATGCCGGCGCCACCGCCGCACGGGGTGTCATCGACAGTGCGATGACGATCGTGGGTCCAGTCGCGCAGGTCATGGGCGTGGACCTCGACCAAACCATTGTCGACAGCCTTTCCTAACAGGGAGATGTCGAGAACGTCGAAGTATCCGGGGAAGATCGACAGATAGTCCAGCCTCATCGTTACCTCGCCTCCTCGGCATCGTCGTCAAGAAGTCCAGGGATACTGGCGACAACGATCTGACCGGCAGCGACGTCAACGGTGGGAACGAGCTGGCGAACGAACGGCACCAGATGTTCGTCGCCGTCGACATCGATGGCGAGCACATCCTGGGCCGGCAGGTGGAGAATGTCCTTGACGGTTCCCCGTGCCTGACCCGACTCGTCAACCACTGCTAGTCCCCGCAACTGACGGTCCCAGAACTCTTCTGGATCAGCTGGCTTCTCATCGGCCTCGACGTCAGCCACCAACACCGAACCTCGCAGCTCCTCGGCGCCATTCCGATCGGCGACCTCCTTGAAGGCGGCGATCAGGCTGCCCTTGGCCCATCGTGATCTGGCAACTGTCAACTCCCGCCGCGTGCCTTCGATGCAAACTGTCGCACCAACGTCGAACCTCTCGTCGGGCTCGTCGGTACGAACCTCGATGACGACGTCTCCCCGCAGACCATGGGCACGTCCCACCCGACCGACGACAACCTCCACTGTTGCCTGCTGTTCCACTGTGACTCCTGAAGCTCATGGGTGCTGCCGCGTCTGCGGCTGGACAAAAGTGTCGAACACGACAAATGGGCCGCAGCCCCACCTAAGCGGGACCACGGCCCATATTGCCAATTGATTGGCGTATCAGAGAATTGGCGGCTCAGTGACGACGGCCACGGTGCTCGGAACGGCGTCCCGAACCACGGCGATCGACGTCGACGAAGTCGATCCTGATCTGCTCATCACCGGCCAGGGCATCGATGACCGTGCGCAGCGAGGAGGCCGTACGGCCCTGACGACCGATGACCTTGCCGATGTCGGAGGGGTTGACACGCACCTCGAGCATCCGGCCGCGTCGCAGGTCCTTCTCCCGAACCCGGACATCGTCGGGATTGGCGACGATGCCGGAAACGAGGTGTTCCAGGGCGTCGGCGAGCACGATCAGGCCTCAGCCTTCTCGTCGGACTTCTCCTCGGCGGCCGACTCAGCAGCATCCTCGGCAGCGGGCTCCTCAGCCTTCTTAGTGATGGCCTCGCGCGGGGCCTCATCAGCCTCGGCCAGAGCGGCGTTGAACAGGTCATCCTTGTTGGAACGCTCAGCCTGCGGGGTCACACCAGAGGCCGAGGTGTCACCAGTGAACTTCTGCCAGTCACCGGTGCGCTTGAGCAGGGCGACGACGGCCTCGGTCGGCTGGGCGCCGACGCCGAGCCAGTACTGGACGCGCTCGGAGTCGATCTCGATGACCGAGGGGTCGTTCTTCGGGTGGTACTGGCCGATCTCCTCGATGGCACGACCGTCGCGCTTGGTGCGCGAGTCCATGACGACGACACGGTAGTGCGGGGTGCGGATCTTGCCGAGACGCTTCAGACGAATCTTGGTAGCCACGTGTGTGGTATCTCCTGTAGTGAGACGCCCGGGATGAAACCCGGGAAGTTACGGGTGAGCGCGGATTGCGATGTGGGGACACCGTAACCGAACTCGGATGGAACCGTCCGCCGGCTAGAGAGGGCACCGAACGGACAGAAGCTCTCGGTATTGTGCCACATCCAGAGCGTCGACGCGAGTCCGAGCCCCTCCTCCGGCTACCCGTCACCGAATGACGACTCGCCCCCTCAGCAGGATGTGCATGGGAGACTCCAGGACTCTGACGTCCACCCTCGGGTCGCGATCGAGGACGAGAAGGTCGGCGGAGTCCCCAATCCCCAGTTGCTCGCCGCCCAACCAGGCCCGAGCTCGCCAGGATGCTGCCCCCAATGCCATCTCCGCTCCTCCAACTGCGGCCAACAACCGCACCTCCGAGGCGATCAGACCGTGTTCGATGGTGCCGCCGGCGTCAGTACCTGCGTAGATCGGAACCCCGGCATCGACGGCCTTGCCGATGGTTTCCATCCGGTGAGCATGCAGATGACGCATGTGGGCTGCGTAGGTAGGGAACTTGGCGTCGGCCTGGGCTGCGATGGACGGGAAGGTCTCGATGTTGACCAGGGTCGGGACGAGTCCGACCCCGCGCTCGGCCATGGTGGCGATGGTCTCGTCAGTCAGGCCGGTGCCGTGCTCGATGCAGTCGATGCCTGCGTCGACGAGCTGGGCCGGAGCCTCCTCGGAGAAGCAGTGGGCCGTGACACGGGCACCGAGTTCATGAGCACGATCGATTGCTTCCTTCGCGATGTCAGCCGGCCACAGCGGCGCCAGGTCCCCCTCAGCACGGTCGATCCAGTCACCGACGAGCTTGACCCAGCCGTCACCTGTGCGAGCCTGACGATCTACCTCGGCGACGAGGTCTTCCGGGTCGACCTCGGCTGCGTAGTTGCGGATGTAGCGCTTGGGACGAGCGATGTGACGTCCGGCGCGGATGACTCGAGGCAGGTCGTCGCGATCATCAATCCAATGGGTGTCACTCGGGGACCCAGCGTCGCGAATGAGGAGGGTGCCGGTCCTCGTCTCGGTGCGAGCCTGTTCCTCAGCAGTCTCCTTGTCGACGGCACCATGGCCGTCCAGCCCGATGTGGTTGTGAGCGTCAACCAAGCCCGGGATGATCCAACAACCGTCGGCGAGGGTGCGAGCACCTGGCAGTGGACCCTCGACAAGAACGCCGTCGTGAACCCATAGCTCACGCTCCTCCACGTCGGGCAGCACAACTCCCCGGATCCGCAGATCCTCGGCAGGAGCAGTCTGGGCCTCAGGAGCTACGTGCGTGTGCGTCCACCCGTCATGGGTATGAGTGTGGAACAGCGGCTGGGTGTCTTCATCCATGCCCTCATCGTGGCACGAGGCTGCAGAAGACGAAACGTCAAACCCACGACCTCGTGAGGCATTGCCAACGTCAGATCAGCGCGGACCCTTGTTGGTCTGGTTGAACATCTGCTGCATCGACGGCGGCATCTTGAACTCGCTCATCGCCTTCTGCAGATCTTCCTGGCTCGGCTGCTGCTGACCGGGAACGCCGAATGCCTCGCCGCTGTTGTGATGCGGCTTCTCGGCTGCCTGACGGGCCTGGGCCGCGCGCTTCGCTGGGTTACCAGAACCCTTGCGGTTCTTCTGCTTCTTCTTGGACTGCTTGGAGCCGCGTTTGGCCATCGACCCCATCATGCGGCCAGCGCCCGGACCCATCATCTGGCCCATCTGGCTCATCATCTTGCGGGCATCGACGAAGCGGTTGACGAGGTTGTTGACGTCGCGGACCTCGACGCCGGAGCCCTTCGCGATACGGGCGCGACGCGAACCGTTGAGGATCGAGACGTCGGCACGCTCTGCCGGGGTCATGGCACAAATGATGGCCTCGATACGGTCGATCTCCCGCTCGTCAATGTTCTCGATCTGATCCTTCATCTGACCGACGCCAGGCAACATGCCCATGATCTTGGACATCGGCCCCATACGACGCATCTGGCGCATGAGCCCGAGGAAGTCGTCGAGGCCGAATTCCCCCTTGCCGGCCATGAGTTTGGCCGCAGCGGCTTGAGACTGTTCCTGGTCGAAGGCCTTCTCAGCCTGCTCGATGAGGGTGAGCATGTCTCCCATGTCGAGGATGCGTGAGGCCATCCGGTCGGGATGGAAGACGTCGAAGTCCTTGAGCCCCTCACCGGAGGAGGCGAACATGATCGGCTTGCCGACGACCCGGGCGATGGACAGGGCGGCACCGCCACGGGCGTCGCCGTCGAGCTTGGTGAGGACGACCCCGTCGAAGCCGACCCCTTCCTGGAAGGCCACCGCGGTGTTGACCGCGTCCTGACCGATCATGGCGTCGACGACGAACAGCGTCTCGTCAGGATTGGTGGCCGTCTTGATGTCGGCAGCCTGGGCCATCATCTCGGCATCGACGCCCAGACGTCCGGCGGTGTCGATGATGACGACGTCATAGAGCTTGCGTTGGGCCTCGACGACGGCGTCACGGGCCACCTGGATGGGATCGCCGACACCGTTGCCGGGCTCAGGAGCGAAGACATGCACACCAGCCCGCTCACCGACGACCTGCAACTGGGTGACCGCGTTGGGACGCTGCAGGTCACAGGCGGCCAGCAGCGGCGAGTGCCCCTCTTCCTTGAACCACCGAGCAAGCTTGCCCGCCAGGGTCGTCTTACCGGCACCCTGAAGTCCAGCAAGCATGACGACGGTGGGCGGGGTCTTCGCGAACCGGACGGTGCGGGTCTGACCGCCAAGGATCTCGACGAGCTCCTCATTGACGATCTTGACGATCTGCTGAGTAGGGTTGAGCGCCTTCGACAATTCCTCATCGTGACAGCGTTCCTTGACCGCCGCAACGAATTCCTTGACGACCGTCAGGTTGACGTCGGCCTCGAGGAGGGCGATGCGGATCTGGCGAGTCGTGGCGTCGATGTCGGCATCGGTGAGACGCCCCTTGCCACGCAGTCCTTTGAAGGTGGATGCGAGGCGGTCCTGGAGAGTGTCGAACACGGTTGTCCTTCAGCGCGCTAGTTCCTTACCGGGACAGTTTACCGTCCCGGTCTGACATGATGATTCAGAGCGAGGTCACAGACCAAACTGGCCCAGCCATTCCAGACACTGCTGGACGTAGGGCATGTACACGATGTTGCGGTGCCCTCCTCCGTGCAGCACGATGAAGGTGAACTGCTGGTGACCCTTGGCGAGTCGATGGAACTGTCCACCGTCAGGTCCAACCTGGCCGTCAATGATCGCGGGTTCTCGCCCCGGACCCCAACTCTGCACGTCGCTGCGATTGAGAACAGACAGGAATCGCACGCTGCGGTCGACCTTCTTCTCCTTCACCCTACGCACCACTGAGTTATCGTCAATTAGCGGCTGAGTGACGCTGTTGAGAATCGCCCCTTCGAAAGTGGGGTGATAGTACCCGCCGATTCCGAATCCAGCATTGAAAGTCTTCGGGTACTTAGTGGTGAGGTTAGCCGAGCAGTATCCGCCGGAGCTCCACCCACTGATGAAACGGGATCCCCGCTCGTGACCCACACGGTAATGCGACTCGATTTGGGGCATGACGGTCTTCATGATCCACGACTCGTGGTAGACCGGGCCGACGTCAACGCACTCGCTGTCAATGCCATTACGAATTCGACCGGGCAGGAAGACGATGACGAACGGATTGATTTTCTGTCTCTTGACCAATTCCCGAGCGGGTGTGATGAGGTCCATGGAGACATTGCCATGGTCACCAGTGTCGTTGACTCCCCCGTTGTAATACAGCACCGGAAAACGGGTGCCCTGCTCCGACTTCTCGAAGTACTGCGGTGGCAACCACACCGGGACGTGAGAGTACTGAGGGTCCGTGCCAGGCATCGTCAACCCCACCAGCTGCCCGTTGGGATGCGGATTGTCCTTGCTGACAGGGATGTCCTTGACCTTGGTACGGCGGATCGGGACAAGATCGTGGACCGGACCTGCCGGCTCGGCCTCGCCGAGCAGGTCTGACCAACTGGTGAAGAACCCGTATTCACGATTGATGTGGAGGAAAGACCCCACGATCAACAGCGCCTGGGCCACCAGGATCACCACGAAATGACCCAGCCCACGCAAGGCTTTGCGCCACCAACTGCCCGTGCCCCGCACAGCATGCCATGTGGCGAAGGCCAGCGGTAGCGCGAAGGCCGCGATGAGGACAACAGCGCACAGCTCAGGGCTGAGAATACTGACCATCATGCGGCAACAGACGACAACAACGCACCGGTCACCAGAGGATTTCTCGTCAATGGCCAGCAGGCTCATCGCCCATGAGACCGGTGACGAAGTCCTCGGCATCAAAGGGGGCCAGGTCGTCAGGGCCCTCGCCTAGTCCGATGAGCTTGACCGGAACGCCCAGCTCGCGCTGCACCTGTACGACGATGCCGCCCTTAGCAGAGCCATCGAGCTTGGACAGCACGATGCCGGAGACGTCGACGACCTCGGAGAAGATACGAGCCTGGGTGAGACCGTTCTGGCCGGTGGTCGCATCGAGAACGAGTAGGACCTCGCTGACGGGGGCGAGCTTCTCGATGACGCGCTTGACCTTGCCCAGCTCGTCCATGAGACCGGCCTTGGTGTGAAGACGGCCAGCAGTGTCGACGAGCACGACGTCAACGTCTTCGTCGATACCGGCCTGAACAGCTTCGTAGGCGACCGAGGCGGGATCAGCCCCTTCGTCCTTGCGGACGGTGCGCACGCCGACGCGCTCCCCCCAGGTTTCCAGTTGCTCCCCAGCTGCGGCGCGGAAGGTGTCTGCGGCACCGAGGAGGACCGTCTTGCCCTCTGCGACCAGGACGCGGGCCAACTTGCCGCAGGTCGTCGTCTTGCCCGTGCCATTGACTCCCACCATGAGGACGACTGCCGGCTTACCCTCCGCATGATCGAGGTTGATGGACCGATCCATGTCTCGTCCGACAAGTTCGACCAGCTCGTGGTGCAAGATCCCGCGGGCCCGGGCCGGGTCGGAAACGCCGTCAATCGCCAGTTCCGAGCGCAGCTTCTCGACCAGTTCCGTGGTCGGGCCCACGCCAAGATCAGAGGTGATGAGGGTGGTTTCGAAGTCATCCCAGGTGTCGTCGTCGAGCTTGTCGGCGCTCAGGAGCTCTGCCAGACCACGGGCCAAGGCGTTGTTGCTGTTGGCCAGACGGCGACGGAGTCGTGCCATCCGCGAGCCCGCAGCCTCCGGAGTCTCAACCCTGGGTTCGGACGGCGCCTCAGGCTCGGTCGCAGGAGCAGGGGCCGCGGTCGCACCAGCCTCAGGCTTCTCCTCACCAGTGGCCTCGGGTTCCTTGGTCGGGGTCGGCTCAACCTCCGCAGGCTTGGAACCCTCGCGAAGCGCCTTACGTCGTGAGATCCCAGCGGTGACGGCGGCAACCACCGTCACGAGGACGAGGATGCCGAGAATGATCCAAATCAGGTAAGTCAGGTCCACGTCCGCCGATACTAGCCGCTCACATCACGGCACCAAGGATTCGCAACGCCTCAACGGCGTCGGACACCACTGAGATCCTCCCCGACCCGGGTGGCAGCATGACGCCAGAAACTCGCATCGGGATCGTCACCAGGATGGCGCAACCCAAACATCACCACGGCACAGACGCCCAGCGCGACCGCCAGGATAAGAATCATCGCGATGATGAAAACGACCATCCGAGCACGACCTTTCCGTCAACGGGGTACCGAAAATTCAGGGTACCTGATGCGAGGCGTCTCTCAGACGTGCTGACGCGCCTCGGACGAGTCGTCCGCGTCAAGATTCTCCGGAGAAACAGTGGGACCCACCATGGGAACCTCACCAGAGTGCTTGACTGCGCGGAACGTCCACAACTTGTTGACGACGAAATTGATGGGCATGGTCACGCTGATGGCGAAGATCTGCGACCAGTACTCACGAGAGTGGAATCCCTTGCTCTCGTGGAACCACGGCTCGGGGAGGTAGATCGGGGAGGTTGGATTGGTGAACAGAATCTTGATGAACATGCCGATGATCGCTGCCACGGACCCCACGGCGAAGAAGGGCCAGAACTCGCGCCACCAGCCGCGGCGGCGCTCCCGCTTGAAGGTCCAGGATCGGTTGAGCTGGAAGTTCGTGACGTTTGCGACCACAAAACCCACCAACCAGACGAGGCTGGTGAAACGGAAGTTCCATCGTGTACCCGCCAAGTTAAACAGGATGTCCTGGGCATGCTCGGTGCCACCATTCAACTTGTTCATGATGATGGCAACGACGATATTGACCACGAATCCGGAGCCACCCACGATTCCGAATTTCAAGAACTCGATGAAGTGACGCTTCTTGATGCGTCGTCTCGCAGGTACAGATGGGTCAATGATCACCCGCGACATGATATGCCCGACAAGGAGGGGCCAAGAAATGGGTGTGCCCATCAGCAACACCCGAAAGCGAAGACAACACGTGCGATTGTGGAGGCTTGATCCTGACAGGCCTGACCGACGAAGTCACTGAGCGCGGCTACTGCTTTGGCCGTACGAGGATCACATCCGATCCAGCGCCATGAAGGTCACTCACCGTAACCTCTGAACAGCTCGATTACGAGATGGAGCACCTTCGTGCCAAGGTCACCGCCAGATCACCGGCGTGGCCTCCCCACCTCGACGCGCCGCGACCTCGCCCACTGTTCGTCGTCGTACCAAGACCTGTCGAGGTCTGGGAACGGACATGACCGGGTCACCGACGCGAGCGCTGACACCGGGAGCACCGGTGCGACGACCTGTTCGCGAAGGACTCCCGAACGATGACGGTGCCGCAACATCGACACTCCTTGCCCTGGCTTCCGTACACGTCAAGGGTCCGATCGAAGTAACCCGACTTCACGACTTTGTGACGCTGAGGTCGTCGACGCATACTGATCTGTGCCGGACATCATCGGAATCCAGCGTTGTCACGATTCAGAAGTCAGTAGCCTCTGAATCGTGACGACAAGAGGGATGTCGATACGATCCTGCGATCAAGGCGAGTTGGAGCCAGTACTGAATGCCCTCGAACTGAGCGACCGACAATTGCTGGGAAAGTACATCGATCTGGGCTTTGAGAAAGAGTACAACGTCTACCTCGCCGCAGGAAACCCGCGGCTAGTGGTCAAACTCAACGATGGCCAAGGCGTCGTCTACGAGCGATGGCTTGAAGGGCAGCCCGATCTGCCTGTGCCTCAGTTGCTCGGAACCGCAGTTGTAGACGGCCACACGTGGCATGCGTTCGAGGAGCGAGGCGGCGAGGATCTCCAGTGTCTGCGCAGGGAAGCTACAACCGCCGCAGGGAAGAGTTTGGCAGGCCTCCATGCACGGTTTTGGTCAGAGTCCCCCGCCACGAACGTCAACGGAACCAGCGCCGAGAAATTCGCTCTGGTCGCAAAACATCTCCCCTCGCTGTCCTTAGCCCTCACCGAACTGGCTGATCGCGCGGCGAGCGCACCATCGACGTTGTGCGAGGACGCTCTGCTTCCGATGAATGTGCTCTGGGATGGGCATGACGCCACAATCATCGATTTCGGTCATGCTGACATCAGCCCGTACTTCGGCGATCCCGCACGATTCGTTGCTTTTGGCAAAAGCCCGAAGGTGGCTACTACGTTCAGCCGACAGACGCTCGCGAAGAGTTTCTCACCCAATAGTTCGAGATCATCCGCTCTATGCCGGGAACAACTCTCGACCGAGCGCGCTTCGACCGAGACATTGCGCTCGGCGAAATCGCCGAGTTGTCCCTCGTCCTCGCTACACACATCCGGCGAACGACGAAACTCGCTGATGTTGCCTCGCAGCCAGAGTTTGAACGCGTCCTGCAACTTGCCCACACCCTCGGGTAGAACACGGTCGCCCCGCGCTCACCGAGGTCAACGCAACTGCTGGCATCTCGGACACCGGAACGAGCTCCGGTTCATGAAGTGCTCCCGCACCATCGGCGTCCCGCAACGCTTGCACGGGAGCCCCTCCCGTCCGTAAGCATCCAGCGAGCGGTCGAAGTACCCCGACTCACCATTGACATCGACGTACAGGGCATCAAAGGATGTCCCACCCTGGGTAATCGCCTCGGACATCACCTCGCGCGCTGTCTCCAACAACTCCACAGCCTTGCGCTGGCTGAGGCGCGAGCACGGGGTCTCCGGGTGACGACGAGCCCGCCACAGGGTTTCGTCGACATAAATGTTGCCGACACCGGATACCAGTGTCTGGTCGAGCAGGCTGCGCTTGACGGTCGACCTGCGTGCGCGCAGTCGTCGCGCAACCTCATCGACGTCAAAGGAATCCTCGAAGGGATCAGGGGCAATGTGGGCGACCGGCCCGGGCACACCGTCAATCAGCGGGGCGAGAGTAAGTCCGCCAAAGGTGCGCTGATCCAGAAAACGTAGGTCACGGTCGTCACCAAGGCCAATGACAACACGGGTATGGCGATGCCGTGGGGCTTCCCTGTCGACGACACGGAACTGTCCGCTCATCCCCAGGTGGGCCAGCATCGCCGTGCCGTCGTCGAGGACGAACCACAGGTACTTGCCCCGGCGATTGATGGCGGTGAACTGGCGACCAGTCAGAGTCGCCTCGAAGACTCTGGCTTCTTCCGAACCACCGGTTGGGCGCAACCCGCGGACATCGACGACGTCGACCCGCTCGACGGCCGAGGGGATGACGAGACTCTCGAGTCCGGCTCGTACTGTCTCGACCTCAGGAAGCTCAGGCACCGGTGCGGGGAGGGATCAGTGCGGCAACCGCAAGCTGGGCCGCTCCCTGCTCGGCCTCCTTCTTGTTGTGGCCGGTGTAGGCAGCGTGCAGCTTTCCACCCACTTCTGCCCTGGCACGGTAGCGGCGATTGTGGTCCGGGCCAGATCCGACGATGTCGTATCGCGGAGCCTCAAGCCCTTGCTCAGAGCAGTACTCCTGGAGAACTGTCTTCCAGTCGGTGCCGGCTCCGGATCGATCCGCCTCGTCAACGAGGGGATCGAAGAGATGATGGACGAGGCGCAGGGCGTCCGGCAACCCCGAGGACAGCTCGACGGCACCCAACAGGGCCTCGGTGGTGTCGGCCAGGATCGACGTCTTGTCGTGGCCGCCGGTACGTTCCTCGCCCTTGCCCAGCTTGATACGCGGCCCGATGCCGAGGCGACGGGCCAACCGTCCCAAGGACACCGTGCTCACGACGGCTGACCTCAGTTTGGCGAGCTGACCTTCCGGTTTGTCCGGGAAGGCGCGGTAGAGGTAATCGGTAACGCCGACCTCGAGGACGGCGTCACCGAGGAACTCCAGCCTCTCGTTGGTGGGAATCCCACCGTTCTCAAAGGCATAGGAGCGATGCGTGAGCGCGAGATCAAGGAGTTGGGGGTCACATCTGATCCCCAACTCCTTGAGAAGACCCAGGAAAGGCCACTCCCCGTACTCGGGTGAACTGACGTTCTGGTCCTTTCGTGCGCTCACGGTGCTGATCTCAGACCTCGGCAACCTGGCGGCGATCACCACGCGGGCCGTACTCGCCGCACGCGGGACATGCGGTGTGGGGCAGGTGCTTCTCACCGCATGCCGGGTTGGCGCAGGTGACGAGATTGGTAGCAACCGTCTTCCATTGCGAACGACGGTGCCGGGTGTTGCTGCGGGACATCTTCCGCTTCGGGACGGCCACGATCTTCTCCTTGGTGTGCTTCAGATGTGGCATCCGTATGACACGGACGCCGTTGGGGAACGTTCAGGACTTATCCGAATCATCCTCGCTGACAAGCCCTTGCAGAGCCGCCCAGCGTGGATCGATCCGATCCGGATGGTCATGGTCCGGGTCATCGTTGAGGTTGGCGCCGCAGTCTGGACAAAGTCCCTCACAGTCGTCGCGGCACAGCGGGCTGAACGCCAGGTTCAGCACCACCGCAGCACGGACGACAGGGTCAAGGTCGATCGTTTCCTCGGCACTGACCCGACTGGCGTCCTCCTCAGCCTCCTTGTCCGGGTGGAAGTACAGCTCCTGGATGTCAAGGACGAGATCCTCCTCGATGGGATCCAGACAGCGAGAGCACTCCCCCTTCAGGGTGGCTTCGACGGCCCCGGTGACGAGAACTCCTTCACCCACCGATTCCAACCGAAGGTCGAGATCGAGAGGGGAGTTCTCGGGAACGCCGATCATGTCGACACCGAGATCCGCCGGAGCGGGCACCGTCCGTTGAATCCGGGTCATCTGACCCACCTGCCGACGCAGCGAATGGGTCTCGATGACGAGATCCGAGTGTGCGTCGGGGTGGCGATGGGTGGTATTCATCGCAAAGATCCCTTCGACCGGTGGAACACGACGAGGTCATGACCGACTTGCCACTGTACAACGGAGATCGACGCCAGACCAAAACTGTGTGTCAGCTTGACTGTGCACGCCGTTTCAGGCACTCTGAACTAAAGCGTATTAGTTCGCTGGGGTTCGACACCGACGCTGGAATCGGATCCCGCTGGACCCCCTTCAAGGAAGAAGTAGAGAGCATGGCAAACCTCACCATCGGCCGACGTCAACTTCTCGGTGGTACGGCCGCACTGGCAACTGTCCTAGCTGCCAGCGCATGCGGCATGAACGGATCGGGAGATAAGCCGTCGAGCCAGACATCCATCGACTTTTCCGCCAAGCTCGAGGGCAGCATCCAGTTCCAGACCTGGTCGCTCAAGAACGAGAAATTCACCCCGTACTTCGAGAAGCTCGTCAAATCCTTCGAGAAGGAGCATCCCGGCACGACCATCAAGTGGATTGACCAGCCGGGTGAGGGCTACGAGGAGAAGGTCCAGCAGCAGGCCACCGCCGGTCAACTGCCCGACGTCGTCAACATGCCCCCGAACTTCGCATGGCAGCTCCTCAAGGCCAACAAGGTCATGGACCTCAAGAAGGCCGATACCAAGACCATCGACACATACACCAAGGGCGGCATCGATGCTTACACCTTCGATGGTCACGACGGGGTCTACGGCTACCCGTGGTACCTCGGCACCGACCTCAACTGGTGGAACACCCAGGCCTTCGAGAAGTACGGTCTCGATCCCAAGAAGCTGCCGACCACCCTTGACGAGCTCTACGAGCAAGCCATCACCATGGCCGAGAAGTCCGGCGGCAAGATGCCCCTCATCTCCACCGCTCCAACCCTCGGCGATCTCGCAGCCCAGGACGTCGAGGTCTTCAAGGACGGCAAGTTCACCTTCAACACCGACAAGGCTGTCAAGATCATCGAGAAGTACGTCGAGCTCTATGCCAAGAAGGCCATGCCGCCGGAGGTGTTGCAGAACAACTACCTGGGCAACTCAAAGCTCTTCATCCAGGGCAAGGTTGCCTGGACCACCGGCTCGGCCTCCTTCCCGATCGACCTCAAGAAGGACGCCCCGAAGCTCGCTCCTCACGTCGCGATGACGAAGCGCATCGGCGTTCCACCTCTTTTCGTCCAGGGCATTTGCATCTCGAACGATTCCAAGAACCCGAACTTGGCGCTGGCTTTCGCCAAGTACGTCACCAACAACGCGAACCAGGTCGAGTTCGTCAAGCTGGCCCAGGGCTTCCTGCCCGGCACCAAGGAGGCCAACGAGAACCCGGAGTCCTTCACCTCGGTCATCGATGATCCACAGATGAAGAAGGCTGCCGAGGCCCTCGCGGAGGAAATGAAGGATGCGCAGATCGGCGAGCCGATGGCTTACACCGACGCCATGAAGACCTACGTCGGCCAGCAGATTTCCTCGGCCATGCGTGGTGACATCAAGGCCAAGGACGCCCTCGACAACGCCGTCAAGTACTGCAACGACCACATCGCGAAGTGATCCTCAGCCGGCCCCGCTCCCCATGCGGGGCCGGCTCACCTCCCCGCTGACAACGCCCCTACTCCGCCAAGGATCTGCGCCCATGAACTCCCACCGCTGGTACACCCCGTGGTTGTTGGTGGCTCCGGCAGTCGTGTGGACCGTCGTGTTCGCCCTCTACCCCTTCATCAACACGATCATTCTGTCCTTCACGAACACCCGGCCCCTCGTCGGCGGGGAGTTCATCGGCTTCGACAACTACGTCGAGCTGTGGCACGACGACATGTTCTGGAATGCCATGGCGACAACCTTCATCTACGTCATCGTGTGCATCCCACTGTTGACGATCCTGCCGTTGCTGTTGGCCTTGCTCGTCGAGAAGAAGATCCCCGGGATCTCGTTCTTCCGTACTGTGGCGTACTTCCCGGTGATTGCCTCGGTCGTTGTCGTGGCCCTCATCTGGAGCTGGATGTTCGACTCCCGTGGTCTCATCAACCAGTCCCTGCAGTGGATGGGTGTCGCGAACAGCTCCATCCCCTTCCTTGTCGATCGGTGGAAGCTGTTGGGCTGCGCGATCCTGCTGACGGTGTGGAAGGGCCTCGGGTACTACATGATCGTCTACCTCGCGGCCCTCGGAAACGTCGACCATGACCTCCATGAAGCCGCCGCCCTCGATGGCGCAAGCAGCTTCCAGCGGTTCCGCAACGTCACCATCCCCGGGATCAGGCCGGCCATGGTTCTCATCACCGCTCTCATTGCGGTGTCCGGGATGAGGATCTTCTCCGAGCTCTACGTCCTCACGAATGGAACTGGTGGCCCAGGCGGTGAGGACTCCAGTCTCGTCATGATCATCAAACAGGTCGGTACCGGTCTGTCCGGACAGCTCGGCTATGCGTCGGCCCTGTCAGTCGTGCTGTTCTTCCTCACCCTCATTCCGCTAGCAACCATCGGTTGGGCGAACAACAAGGACCTGCGGTCTGGCCACAAGCCCAAGCAGGCTGGCCGCCGTGCCCGCCGGGCAGCAGCCGTCCAGGCCGCCACGAAGGAGACGATGGCATGAGCACCTCCAGCGCAACTCGTCCTGCCAAGCAGAAGCCGTGGCGTAGCCGGCGGGCATTCGACCCGACCCGCCCTACCCTTGCCGGACTCATCGGGCGGTACATCCTGCTGATCTTCGTCGTCATCATCTCGGTCGGCCCCTTCCTGTGGCAGCTGTCCACCTCCCTCAAAGGCGTCAGCGAGGACGTCTACTCCTTCCCGCCCCATCTCATCCCCCAAGACTTCAGCGTCGACGCCTACCGTCGCGTTGCCCATGTCGTCCCGATCTTCAGTTACGCCTGGCATTCGGTCATCGTCGCCGCTGTCTGCGTCATCGGCAACGTCGTGCTGGCCTCCCTGGCCGGTTATGCACTGACCTGCATGAAATTCCGCGGCAAGAAGGTCGTCATGGGCATCCTGCTGTCGGTCCTCCTACTTCCCGGTGAGGTCACGCTGACCAGCCAGTACCTCGTCATCAAGGGCATGGGCCTGGCGAACACCCTGGCCGGCGTCGCCATCCCCGGTATCGTCGGTGCCATCAACGTTCTCCTCATGGCCACCGCCTGTCGGGCAGTCCCTCCGTCGGTCCTCGATGCGGCGACCGTTGACGGAGCCAACACATGGGACAAGATCCGGCACGTGGTCTGGCCCAACATCAAGGGGATGGCCTCGGTGGTTGCGGTGTTCTCCTTCATCGGGGCCTGGGACGACTTCCTGTGGCCATTGGTCGTCCTCAACGATCCTGACAAGTACACCCTGACCGTCGGCATGCAGTACCTCAGTTCAACGATGTCGACCGACCCGCGTGAGGTCGCAGCCGGAACGATCATCGCCCTCATACCGATCATCGTCGTCTTCGCCTCGATGCAGAAGGTCTTCTTCCGTGGCGTGGAGAGCGGTGGCGTGAAAGGCTGAGCGACCTACACCCAATTCAGGAGACGGTCAGGACCAGAAGGGTTCCGACCGTCTTGTCGTTGGCCCATTCCAATCTCCCGGGGCAGCCAGACGTTCAGAGCTGCCCTGTGGAACCCCGGACGACAAGTTCAGGCGGCTGCTCGGTGATGTCCTCCACGTCCTGGCCATCAATGATGCTCATCAACATCGCGACGGCGTCCCTACCCAGAATTGACGGATCACGACGCAGAGCGGTGATTCCGGGCGGTATCACTCGACATGTCGGGGAATCCTCGAAGGACACGACGGAGACGTCCGCAGAGATCCGTAACCGGTGCTGCGTCAGGGAGGTGATGCCTCCCAGAGTCAGTACTTCATTGTCATAGACGATGGCGGTGGGACGGTCAGGCCTGGAAAGAAGAGCGCTGGTCTCCTGAATTCCGGACTGCTCGGAGTAGTCGCTGGCCGCTGCCTCGATGACGACCACTCCGCGACTCTCCGCCTCCTGGGCGAAGACCTGGCGTCGGACCATGCTGTGCTCGAGGGTCGGGTCACCGCCGATATAGGCAATGCGACGATGCCCTTGGTCGGCCAAATGGTTGACAATGCTCCGCGCAGCAGTGGCGTCATCGATATGGATGCCGGGCAACGGGGTGTCCTCCGTGGCTCCGACGACGGTGCACGGCATGTTGATCTCCGACATGAGGGACCACCGCGGGTCATTGCGGGCCGGGTCGACCAGGACGACACCGTCGACACGATGCTGAGCCCACCACTGTCGATGGACCTCACACTCCTCCTCAGGAGAGCCCACCAGCTGCAACACCAGGGCGGTTCGAGCAGGAGTGAGAACCTCCTCTATCCCCGCGATGAGGTGCAGGAAGAACCTTTCCCCGGCGAAACTGCGATCGTCACGGGCGATAACGAGACCGACGGCACCGGCTCGGTTGACCGACAACGCCTTCGCGGCGACGTTCGGACGCCATCCCATGTCCTTGGCCACAGCCTTGATACGAGCTCGGGTGGCCTCAGAAACTCCAGGCTTGTCATTGAGGGCAAAGGACACCGCGCCCGGCGACACACCGGCGACTCTGGCGATGTCCTTGATCGTCGTCCTGCCCATGAAGCCACGGTCCCTTCCGGAAGCATGAATGCCCTGATGGGCGCAGGTCACAAGGCATCCTCGCCCGGGAGCACATGGCCTTCACCCGCGCAGCATCATCCTAGGGCCAAACCGGAGAATAGGTAAAACGTTTCAGCGATACCTTCACGATGACCTCCAGAGCGGTTCATTAGCTATTAGGGTGGGAGTCCCCAACGCTGGGAGACGCCATGCCTCAGACAACCTGTCTTGCCACAGATCACTACCGCATAACCCTCATCACCGATCGACTCATTCGCTGTGAGTGGCGCGACGACCCTACGGAGCCCTTCGAGGACCGACCGACACAGGTGGTCGCGGACCGCACGCCCCACGAGGTCACCAACACCATTGATGAGGAGAATGGCCATATCGTCATTCGAAACCGGTATTACGAGCTTCGCTACGACGGCATGGAGTTTTCCCCGGAAGGGCTGCACGCCTCGATAACGAGCGTCGGCAATTACCACGCCGTGTGGCACTGGGGCGATGACCCACTCTCGCAAACCCCATTCGGAATCCCCACCAATTTGGGCGGGACCGCTCGCACTCTCGACTGCATCGACGGCCGTTGTGACATGGGCGCAGGTGTGGCGAGTGCGCAGGGATGGGCCGTCCTCGATGATTCTCATTCACTCGCACTGGAAGATGATGGATCCACCCGATGGCCTCAACCGGTACGTCGGTACAACCCAGCTGATTCCGGTGGCAAGGATGTCTATCTCTTCCTCCACGGCCATGACTACGCTGCTGCAGCCGCCGATTTCTACCGCATCACCGGACCGCAACCGGTTATTCCGCGATGGGCCCTGGGCAACTGGTGGTCTCGCTACCACGCCTACAGCGCCGACGAGTACGAGGCCCTCATGGATCGATTCGAGGCGGACGGAATCCCGCTGTCGGTGGCCGTCATTGACATGGACTGGCACCTCACCGACATCGACCCAGTTCTGGGACATGGCTGGACTGGATACACATGGAATCGAGAACTCTTCCCCGACCCTCGTGCCTTCCTTGCCGGTCTTCACCAGCGGGGATTACGGACCTGCCTCAATCTGCACCCGGCCGATGGCATCCGTCGCCATGAAGAGTGTTACCGACAGGTCGCCACTGACATGGGAGTCGATCCGGACTCGGGCGATCCCGTCCCCTTTGACATTGCCGATCCACACTTTGCCACGGTGTACGTCGATGACGTCCTTCATCCCATGGAGGACGAGGGAGTCGATCTGTGGTGGGTGGACTGGCAGCAAGGACAGACCTGCTCGGTACCCGGACTGGACCCACTGTGGATGCTCAACCACGTTCACCACATCGACTCGGGACGCCCCCGCCCGGATGGCCGTCGCAGCCCGCTGACCTTCTCGCGTTACGCGGGACCTGGGTCTCACCGTTACCCCATTGGTTTCTCGGGCGATTCCGTCATCTCCTGGGAGACTCTGGACTTCCAGCCCGAGTTCACGGCCACCGCCTCCAATATCGGTTACGGCTGGTGGAGCCATGACATCGGTGGGCACATCTTCGGGGCCCGCGATGACGAGCTCATGGCTCGATGGGCGCAATTCGGGGTGCTCTCCCCCATCAATCGACTGCACTCGACCAAGAACGAGTTCGGGTCCAAGGAACCGTGGCACTACTGCGCAGAAACCGAAATGGTCATGACGCAGTGCCTACGAATGCGTCACCGTCTCATCCCGTATCTGCACAGCGAGAATTTGTCGGGCCATCGCGACCTGTGCCCTCTCATCCGACCTACCTACTGGACTCACCCGGAGTGGGAGGAGTCCTATGTCGATCGCAATGAGTACTGGTTCGGCAGCCAGCTCTTGGTGCGGCCGGTCACCAGCAAACGCGACCCCGTCACGGGACTCGCGACCACGCGTACTTGGTTACCCCCTCTCAGTGATGGTCTTCGGTGGGTCGACCTCCTCACTGGGCTCACCTACTCGCCACAGCGTTTCGTCACCATGTCTCGCACTATCGACGAGGTTCCTGTCCTTGCCAAGCCTGGAACCATCATTCCGACTGCCACCGACCCGCTGGCCAGGGGAGATGTGACGACCGATCTCACCTTGGTCGTCGTCCCGGGCGCTGCCGGCCACTTTGACTTGCTTGAGGACGACGACAGCCTGCGGACGACTCCTCTCGACCTCGACTCCGATGGACGGCTGCGAATCGGTCCATGCGAAGGTCCACGCACAGCTGTGATGCGACGATGGCGCGTGAGCGTCCACGCAGGAGGGCGTCCCGTCACGATTGATCTCGGGCAGCATCGTCTGGACGAGGTCGTCGAAACCACCATCTCGGTCTCGTCAGACTGCGCCGATGACCTCATGACGAGAGCCATCACGCTCATCGATGATGCTCAGATCGAATTCACCACAAAAACTCGCTTGGCAGACCTGTTGCGAAGCGGCCGTCCTCCCCTCGAGCTCACCGCAATGCTGCTGGCCGAGGATGCGTCCGAACCTCTTCGCAACGCCCTGTTGGAGATCGTCTGGGCACTCCCTTCCGAGCGAGTTGACTAAACCGTATTAGTAACTACACTTCAATTCTGAAATTATCCGTTGTCAATGTCGCAACCGCCAGGGACTCCCCATGCATGATCACGCCCCCATTCTTGACGGTCGGGTGCGCCGTCATCTCGCTGAGAAGATTCGCCCCGCCGAGACCACCACGGTGTGCCCACTCGACGTCGAGTGGGCTCCCGTCACTGACACCACCGAGGGACCGAACAGTCGCCCCGGAGTCCGCGGCCAGGGAGAGCCCATCTCGATCAGCGAGGGGCTGTCGCTGAGCTATGAGCCGTTCCGGGTGGGAGACAAGTGGGGCCCGCCATGGGGAACGACCTGGCTCCATCTCATGGCCACCGTTCCGCCGGAGCATCGCGACGATCATCTCGAGATGATCGTCGACCTCGGGGGCGTCTGGGACTCCCCAGGGTTCCAGTCCGAGGGCCTCGTGGTGCGTCCGGACGGGTCGGTCATCAAGGCTCTCAATCCGCGAAACACGTGGATTCCCGTCGAGATCGACACGGAAGGTCACATCGACATCTACGTCGAGGCTGCCTCCAACCCGATCCTGTTGGCCCAGCCTCCTTTCCAGCCAACCGAGGATGGGGATAAACTCACTGCCTCGACTGACGCCTACTACACCCTCAAGCAAGCTGATCTCGTCGTCGTCCACGACGAGATCCGCGAACTCATCGCTGACATCATGACCTTGTCCGGTTTGGCTGCCCAGCTACCGGAGGATTCTGAGCGCCGGTGGGAGATCCGTCGTGCTCTGGATCGTTCCATGGACAGAATCGATCTCTTCGACGTTGCCTCCACAGCATCAGCTGCTCGCGCCGAGTTGGCCCCAGTCCTCGCTCGTCCTGCCCACGACTCTGCCCAGACGATGACGGCCATCGGCCATGCCCACATTGACTCCGCCTGGTTGTGGCCGCTGCGCGAGACCCGACGCAAGGTCGCTCGAACCATCTCCAACCAGCTCAATCTCATCGAGAACGACCCCACCCATCTCTTCGCCTTCCCTGCTGCTCAACACTCGGCCTGGCTGGAGGAGGACCATCCTGATCTCTTCGCCAGACTGCAGAAGGCAGTCGCCGACGGCCGGATCATCCCGGTTGGAGGTATGTGGGTGGAGTCTGACGCCAACCTGCCTGGTGGTGAGGCGATGTGCCGTCAGCTGCTGTACGGGCAGCGGTACTTCATGGAGAAGTTCGGCCACCACTGCCCCGAGGTGTGGCTGCCTGATTCCTTCGGTTACTCGGGAGCCCTACCGCAGCTGGCCAAACTGGCTGGCGCCCAGTGGTTCCTGACCCAGAAGATCTCGTGGAACCAGGTCGACAAGTTTCCCCACCACTCCTTCTGGTGGGAGGGAATCGACGGCACCCGCATCTTCACCCATTTCCCGCCGGCTGACACCTACGGTTCTGACCTCTCGGCTCGTGACCTCGAACACGCCCGGTCCAACTTCCAGGACAAGGGCCGCGCCAATTCCTCCTTGGTGCCCTTCGGCTATGGAGATGGCGGCGGTGGTCCCACTCGCGAGATGCTCGCCCAGGCCCGTCGTGTCGCCGATCTTGACGGATCCCCCAAGCTGGCCATCGAGCCTCCGGCCACGTTCTTCAGCCGCGCCGAGGCCGAACACGAGGATCCGGGCGCCTGGGTTGGGGAGCTCTATCTCGAGCTGCACCGCGGCACATTCACCAGCCAGTACGAGGTCAAGAAGGGCAACCGTCGCAATGAGCACCTGCTGCGCGACGCCGAGCTGTGGTGCGCCACCGCAGCCGTACGCGGCCTGATGGACTACCCCGGTGAGCGGTTGGCCGAGATCTGGCGGACCATCTGTCTCTACCAGTTCCACGACATCCTGCCTGGATCGGCGATCGCGTGGGTGTATCGCGAGGTCGTCGCCGATCACCGGCGCATCTCTGACGAACTCACCGAGCTCATTCACCATGCCCAGGAGCTGCTAGCCGGAGAGGGTGACGAGCAGGTCGTCTTCGATTCTTCTCCGATGACTCGTCCGTGGGCTTCCACCGTGGCCATGGGGGCCGGAGTTGCTCCGACAATTGCCCACGGGGTTCAGGCTGAGGATGCGGCTGACGGATTCGTCGTCGACAATGGCCTGCTGCGTCTTACCGTTGACGAGCACGGCCTCATCACCCACCTCGTCGACCCTGCTTCCGGTCGCGATGCCATCCCGGCTGGTCAGCGTGGCAATCTTCTTCAGATTCACCCTGACTTCCCGAACATGTGGGACGCGTGGGACATCGATCCCTTCTACGCCAACAACGTCACCGACCTGGATGATGGCAGGGCCACCATGTCCCGCAACGGTGATTCCGTGACCATCAGCGTCACAAGGACGTTCGGGGATTCCCGCGCTACCCAGTCGCTGACCGTGAATCCGGGAGATCCGCGCGTCAAGGTGCGCACCCATGTCGACTGGCACGAACGAGACAGTCTGCTCAAACTGTCCTGGCCGGTGGACGTCCACACCGATCACGCCGACTACGAGATCGAGATGGGTCACATCACCCGTCCCACCCACACCAACACCTCGTGGGATGCCTTCCGCTTCGAGGTTCATGCCCATCGCTGGGTGTACATCTCCGAGCCCGGATTCGGCGTCGCCATCGCCAATTCCGGCACCTATGGGTGGAATGTGTCCCGCCATCCCAAGGACAACGGCGGCACATGGTCGGTGGCCCGCGCCTCCCTTCTCAAGGGAGCCCGATACCCCGACCCGCGCGCCGACGAGGGAGAGCATGACTTCTTCCACACTTTGCACGTCGGAGCCGATCTCACCGATGCCGTGCGTGACGGGTATGCCGCCAACCTGTGCGTGCGTCGTCGTCAGGGATCGCCGGTCGATCCGCTGGTCAGCGTCGAAGGCATTGCGGTAGAGGCCGTCAAATTGGCTGAGGATGGCTCTGGTGACGTCATCGTCCGGCTATACGAGCCCTACGGGCGTCATGTTCACACCACGATGACGGTGGGCTTTGATGCCACGTCCGCCGTTGAGTCCGACCTGCTCGAGGACCCCCTTGAGGACAACCCGCACGCCCAGGTCGGTCCGTCAGTCATCACCGCTGGCCTTGCTGACGACACCATCGGTCTGTCCATGCGCCCCTTCCAGGTTGCGACCTTGAGGTTGGGACGCAACCGATGAGGATTGGCGTCAATCACACACCGTCACAGGGATGGTTCCACAGCTGGCTTGACCTCGATATCGATGCGGCACGACGCGATTTCGAAGCAATTGCACGACTGGGCCTCGATCACGTACGAATCTTCCCACTGTGGCCGTTGTTGCAGCCCAATCGCGGTCTGGTGCGTCCCCGCGCCCTCGATGACGTCGTCTCCGTCGTGCGCGCAGCTGGCGAATTCGACCTTGAGGTCACCGTCGACGCCCTCAACGGCCATCTGTCGAGTTATGACTTCCTGCCCTCCTGGGTGGTCACATGGCACGAGTCAAATCTCTTCACCGATCCGCTCGTCAAGGCTGGCCAGACCGAACTCATCAGCCAACTGGCAACACGCCTGCGGGAAGAGCCGAACGTCACCGGTATGACGGTGGGCAACGAGTTCCCGCAGTACGCTGCTCTGGCCCCGGGGCACCATCATCCGACGCGCAGCGGGTGCACCGTCGATGAGGCCCAGACGTGGCTGGAGACGATGCTCGGGACCATGCGGGACCAGTGGCCGGACGGACGGTTCTGGTTCGGGTTCGACGACGACCTCTGGTTCGTTGACGATCATCCCTTCACCCCGCGTCACGCCGTCACCCTGGGCTCATCGACGACCATCCATTCCTGGGTGTTCGCGCAGGTCGGACCGCACTTCGGGGAGGGACATCCCGCCCTCACGTGGTTCCCACGCTATCTGCTCGAACTGGCCCGGGCCTGGAGTCCCGATCCCCACCGTCCACTCTGGCTGCAGGAAATTGGTGCGCCTCGCAGCCATGTTCCCGACGACCGGGCAGCGGACTTCGTCACGTCGTCCCTGGCCTCGGTGGCCACCACCCCGAGTCTGGAGGCGGTGACATGGTGGTGCTCCCACGACGTGTCAGACCAGCTGTTGGATTTCCCGAAGCTGGAGTATTCGCTCGGCCTGTTCACCAACGACGGCAAGCCAAAGCCGGAAGCCCTGGCCATCTCGGACGTGCTGCCCGATTTGCATAACGCTCAGCCCCAGGAACAGGCCGATGAGCCGCTGGAATTCAGCGCGGACTGGGCCACCGGGGCGGGACGGTCGGTGTCTTTCCCCATGGGCGATCTCTTCGCCCGATGGGTTGATGAAGCCATACAGACCGGACGAGCACCCAGGCTCGTCTTTCATCCCACCCATGCGCTCACAGGCCGAGAGGCCCTCGCCGGTGCTCTAGCCCGCTGACCTGTGCGACTGCGACCTCATGCTCGACACTCGGAGGCCTGGACCATGGCCCAAGGATCCCCGGTCGTCAGGAGCGCGGGAACCTCTCTCGCAGCGCGGCATCGACGATAGCTGGCACGAACTCTGAGACATTGCCCCCATTGCATGCCGCCGAACGAATCATGGAGGAGCTGATCGTCCCGAATTCGCGCCCAGCCGGCAGCAGGATTGTCTCGATCCCGCTCATGGCCTTGTTGAGGTGGGCCATCTGGAGCTCGTAGTCAAAATCCCCACCAAAGCGCAGGCCACGAATGATCGCGTCAGCCCCTTGCTCGGTGCAGAAGTCGACGAGCAACCCGTCGACGAGGGCGACCTCGACACCCGGGATGTCAGCGACGGCATCCCTGACGAAGGCCACCCGCTCCTCCATGGAGAAAATGCCATTCTTGGCCGAGTTGACCGCCACCCCGACGACGACCTCGTCAACAAGCTCGGCGGCTCGCGTCACGATGTCGACGTGGCCGAGGGTGATGGGGTCAAAGGATCCTGAAAAAACTGCTTTCACTGCTGCTCCATGGGCTCGTGGTTGCGCTGGGCATAGTAGACGACGGTTTCACCGTAACGAGAGTTCCACGACTCAAACCCTTCCGGGACGTGAGGCGGTCGGCTGCGGCGCGACCTCTCCACCACGATCAGTCCGTCATGGGCCAGGGCGTTCTGAATGGTGGCGTCGATGAGGCCATCCATGACGTCGTCGGCCAAGTCGTAGGGCGGGTCGAACCAGACGACGTCAAAGATCTGCCGGTTGTCGGAGAGAAATGTCGATACCGTCTGGGCGACCACCTGAATCCGCAAGCGCGTGGTCCGGGCGTTCTCCTTCATGACATGACACGCCGAGCGGTCCCGGTCGACGGCAACGACCGTCGATGCACCGCGACTGGCAGCCTCGAGGGCAACTGCTCCGGACCCAGCGAACAGGTCGCAGAAGGCTTGCCCGGCCAGCTGGTCCTCGGGAGCCTCATCAGATGTTCCGTTCCAGGCTGCCAACGCAGAGAAGACAGCCTCGCGCACCCGATCGGTCGTAGGACGTGTGAGCCGCCCTGACGGAGTGGTCAGACGCTGTCCGCCAGCACGACCCGAGATAATCCTGCTCACCCCTCCAGGCTAGCGGTTTCGCCCGATCACGCCCGCATCGTCGCCGTACCCATTGCATCCACTCCTAAACCCCTCGACATGGTCATGTGGCGAGCCATCCTCACCAACATCGGCAACTTTGTGCCGGTCGGCTCCCGAAATGGGCCGTGTTCAGGAAGAATGGCCCCATGATCAATGAGGAGAACCCGATCACCGAGGTCCCGGAGGACAGCTGCTGGGGCTACCTTGACACGGCTGAGGTCGGCCGCCTGGCCACCAGCGTCAATGACCAGCCCGAGGTATTCCCCGTCAACTATGTCGTCGACGGGCAGAGCATCGTCTTCCGCACCGCCGCTGGAAGCAAGCTTGAGGACATCGTCACCAACAACCGTGTGGCCTTCGAGGCCGACGGTTGGACCGAGGAGACCGGCTGGTCGGTCGTCGTGCGCGGCAGCGCCGAGGTCATCACCGACGAGGCCGAGCTCGCGCTGTGCGACAAGATGCCCCTGCTGCCGTGGGTGCCGACCGTGAAGCGCAATTACGTGCGTGTCCAGGCCGATCAGATCACCGGCCGTACCTTCGCCTTCGGTCCGGAGCCCAAGGACAACTGACAGACCACTCATGAAGGTCCGGATCGTCGTCAACGTTCCGGACCTTCGTCACGCCTGGTCAGCTCATCCCTGTTCCATGAGATCGCCCTCAGCCAGCATCTCCGTCGCGGTGACAACGTCGAGCAGCCGGGGATCCTCGGGCTCCTCTCGCACCCACTGTTCGGCGAGATCCTTGGACGCAGTGACGATCTCGGCGTGGTCGAGCACCCGCAACAACCGCAGTGGCGAGGAATACCCCGACTGGGAGGATCCGAGCACATTGCCCTCGTGACGCTGGGCCAGGTCCAATTCGGCCAGCTCAAAGCCGTCACGGGACGATGCCACTGCGGCAAGCCGCTCACGGGCCGTCGATCCGGGCAGGGCCGTCGTCACCAGAAGGCACAGGCCCGGCAGCTTTCCTCGCCCGATACGTCCGCGCAACTGGTGCAACTGGGAGACGCCGAAGTGATCGGCATCCATGATGACCATCATGGTGGCGTTGGGGACGTCGACGCCGACCTCGATGACCGTGGTGGAGATGAGGACCTGGGACTCGCCGTCAGCGAAACGATCCATGACGGCCTTCTTCTCATCGGCGTCCAGCCGAGAATGGAGGACGTCGATGCGCAGTCCTGCGAGCGGACCGGAGGCCAGCTGAGGAGCGATCTCCTCGACCGCAGCCGTCGGCGGGCGACCACCCTCGACGTCGTCAGCGTCATCGCTGCTGATACGAGGACACACCACGAAGACCTGATGCCCGGCCTCGCACTCCTCTCGGATGCGCTCCCAGGCGCGGGTGAGCCACGAGCGGTGGGCTGGCAGATCAACCACAGTGGTTTGGATGTCGGCACGTCCTGACGGCAGTTCTCGCAAGGTCGACACCTCGAGATCACCGAAGACCGTCATGGCAACCGTGCGAGGAATCGGCGTTGCAGTGAGAACGAGCTCGTGAGGTCGAGCACCATCACCAGTCGTCAAGACACTGCGCTGCTCGACGCCGAAGCGGTGCTGCTCGTCAACGACGACCAGACCGATGTTGTTGTAGATGACCTTGCCCGACAACAGGGCATGGGTTCCGATGACAATTCCGGCCGCTCCCGAGGCGATGTCGGCCAAGGCGGTTCGAGTTCCAGCCGTCCTCATCGAACCGGTGAGCAGCGCAACTCCGGTGGAGTTCTCTGGAGCGTCGAGGCCACCGCCCGCGGCCAACTCGTCCATCATCCCGGTGATCGTGGCGTAATGTTGCTGGGCGAGAACCTCGGTGGGTGCCAGCAGGACGGCTTGGTACCCAGCGTCAACGACTTGGAGCATCGCTCTCAAGGCCACGAAGGTCTTACCGGAACCCACCTCCCCCTGCAGCAGTCGGTGCATGGGGTGATCGGAAGACAGGTCAGCGTCGATGGCCCGGCTAATGTCGTCCTGGCCTGCCGTCGGGGCGAACGGAAGCCTCGACTCAAAGGCTGCCAGCAGGCCGTCATCACGACGTCGACACACCGGCGCGTCATGACTGTCGGCATTACGTCGACGCACCGCCATCGTCACCTGGGTGGCGATGGCCTCCTCCCACACCAGTCGCTCGGCACCGCGAGTGGCTTCCTCCACCGAATGCGGGTGATGGATGGCGTGGTAGGCCTGCCACAGGGTCGGCAGATCAGCCTCCTGACGCAGCCATTCGGGCAGAGTGTCCTCAAGTTCGGGGGTGGACTCGAGCAGCATCGACTCCACCGAGGCAATCTCCCAGGTGCGCAACTTCGAGGTCTGCGGGTAGAGACCGAGCAAACCGTGACGCTGCACCTGCGCAGCCATCACCTTGCCCTCCTCACGGCCCGCCACGACCTTGCCGTTGCGGTCGATCATGACGAAGTCGGGGTGAACGAGCTGCGGGTTACCCCGGAATTCCCCCACCTTGCCGACGAAGATGCCGTGAGTGTGGGCAGAAAAAATGCGTTGCCAGTAGGACACGATGTGGGGTTTGCCGAAGAAGGTCACCGGCAGGCGTGCGTTGCCGTCGGACAGCATGACTTCCAGACGTTGACGCGGTCGCCTCTCTCGACCTGTCACAGTCTTGTTGGTGTGAACCTCGACTCCGACGACGTCGGCCACCAAGGCGACTTCAGTGTCAGCGACGAGGTGGGACACATCCGTGGTTTCGGTACCAGTGAGGTAGCGACGTGGAAGGTGACCGAGGGCCTCGCCGACGGTCTCGACGTGCATCGCGGCGAATGCTTTGGCCGTCTTGGCCCCCACCGCCTCTGCCAGAGGGCGGTGAAGTTCCTGCTGGGTGCGGGTGTGCCACCTGGTCACTGCATTCACAGTGTCACCGTACCGACAGGCAATGACACCCACAACGACAAAGAACCCACCTTACGGCGGGTTCCAACGTCGAACGCAGTGCTCAGCGGCTGACTCGGCCAGCCTTGAGGCACGACGTGCACACGTTCATGCGCTTGTGCGTGCCGTTCTCGACGACACGGACGCGCTGGATGTTCGGGCTCCACCGGCGATTGGTCTTCTTCTTCGACCAGGGGACGTTGTGTCCGAAACCGGGGCGCTTGGCGCAGACGTCACAGACAGCAGCCACTGGGAGATCTCCTTGTTCGGGGTCGGCGTCACGCGGACGCCCACACAATCGATGGGTTCGAGGGTTCCTGGGGAACTCAAGGGGTTCCCTTGGGAACTGGACAAGCCTATATGGTCGAGCGGCCAGAACCCAAATCCGATGAGATGGGCAACTCCGGCAGCGACCGGACGATGTCCATCATGCATGATTGACACTTGGAGCAACGCTGGGTACTGATGACCACAGGTACGCCTGCCATGCACGGCCGGGGCTAGCATGTCCACAGATCGAGACCCGCCCAATCCTCGGGTGCACCCGTGCGAAACAATGGAACGATATCGTTGTCTGGATAGCTCTCAAAAAGAGTCGGCAAACGCTCCCCTCGGGAAAGATCGAGTTGACGATGCAGATATTGGATCAGCGTGAGTTGGCCGAAAGCACGATTCATTTTCCCAGCAACTGGAGCCAACCGCTGATCATCATTTAATTTGGGTTTGATGTCATAGACACGGTTGAACATTCGAGCATGATGAGCTGCATAGTTACGCACGATGTTCAACGATTTCAACCATGATTCCAGCTGCGGGGCACTCAGTGCACACTGGCGAGCAATGCGGTTACGAACGATGTTGGGCGGCATTCTGTACAGGCGGGAAAGCATACCCCAATCCATGATCTCAACTGCGGTCCAAACAGGCATTGCCTTGCCGTACTTCTTCTTGTGATGAGCGACAAAGTCCTCCCTGGAGGCTCTGAAGGCAGCCCGGTACTTCCTCAACCAAGCTTCGTGTTCGCCGCAACCATCTCTTCTACGACGTCTGGCCTGCACACCCAGGCGTTTCGGATCCAAGTAGATCAATGGGTCGATACGTCCCAGCTCGTAGCCAAGCATGGCGCGAACAGCCGTCTCCACCCGGTCCAGCTCAATGAACACGCTGTGACGTAATCGTTCATCAAACTTGTAGAGATCAACCACCAAGTCCAACGATGCACCAGCTACGAATTCATCACCGACTGCACCCTTGTCATCGGTGAAGCGGCGCATCGGATACCAATACCCCGACAATCGGTAGTAGTTGAGCCGTGCCAAGAGGTGCTCGGCTCGATCCTGATCATCGATGCGCATCCCGCGCCCACGCAACAGCTCGACCTGCTCTGTGTAGGTTTTGAACTGCTTGGCCTGAGCCACCCGCGGGATTGCCTTTCCGAAAAATGAGGACCGGCCCTGGACTCCCACCGAAGCGGGCAGCGGAACCGGTCATGTTGGTGCCAACTATACAACATCCAGGACAAGCTGAGCAACAAGGCCGACGACATCGCCCACGTCCCCCGGCCGACGGTGTAACCATAGGCCTACCGGTATCTGGGGACCCGGCAATGAGGTACCACGATCCGATTAGATGGGCAGCTCCGGCAGCGACCGGACGATGTCCATCGTCTCGACCGACACCCGGGTGACCCGCTTGACGAGGTCGACGATGTAGCGGGGATCGTCGTGCTCACGGCACCAGTCGTTGGGGTCGTTGACGATGCCGGAGGCCTTGTCGGTTTTCACCTGGTAGCGGTCGATGAGCCATTCGAGACCGGAGCGGGAGCCGAGCCGATACTCGTGCACGGCAGCGGGAATGTCACTCAGCGTGAGGTAGCCGTTGTAGATGATGGCCTTCCGAGTGGTCTTGTCCTCCCACCGCATCTTGGTGACGCGATACAGCTCCCACTCGTCGACATCGAGCGGATGCGTGGACTCGTGGAGCGGGTAGGGATCGACCGTCTCGTAGTTGACGTGCAGATCGGCAAGTGCGCGGCCGGCATCGACGAACGTCTGGAAGCCAGCCGACGAGGCAGCCAGCGGGATGCGCGGCAGCATCCGTTTGAGATCGGCGGCGAACACCTCCCGGTACTGCTGGGAGTGCAGCACCCCGTAGACGTAGTGGAAGATGTCGTCCTTGCTCACCTGCGGCCCGAACTTCTCCCGGTAGACAGCGAGGATCTCATCGGTGATGTTGTCGAGGCGACGATAGCCGTACTCGTCAACCTCCCCGGACGAGGCCGCAAAGAGCCCATCGTCTGCAGAGACCTTCTCGTAGGTCCAGCGAGGGAAGAACTGGGCAGCGTCTACATAGGTTTTGCTGTCGGGCAACGCATTTTGCATCAAGACGCTGAATGGCGATCGAGCACCAGATTCGATAACCCCAAACCCCACATTCCCATGCTGCGGCGTCGGGAAAATCTTCTCCAGCTGGTACACCCTCTCGTTGAGAGGTCGGTCGAAGTAGGCGTACTGCTTGGTGAATGGGCGGTACGACCCGAGGTAGATACGGTGCTTCCTGAATTCGTGGGTGCGCCCCTTGCGAGCATCGGCGAGAAGGTCACTACTCCAACTGATCTTGGTCGGATCGTTGTCGATGTCGGCACCCACCGCCTGTGCATTGTAGTTCTCGACCATCCGGCTCATGTTCCCGTTGACCGATGCACGACTGAAGTTGTAGCACCAGGCATCGCGGTTGGTCTTCAACCCTGCCGAGAACAGTTGGAAGATCGGGCACGTGGTCTCGCTCTTGCCCTTGATCCCCAGTGCAGGGAATGTGTCGAAGATGGGATTGCGCTGGTTGATCCAGTCGCCGGCCTCGTTCGGGGTGATCGAGCGCCACGGCACCGACGCCAAGGTGGCCTCGTCAATGTCGGCGAGCTTCTCCTCGCGGGACTGGTAGTCGGGCACGCCGTGGTAGTGCAGCTGGCATCCCGCGACACCGGGCTGTTTGGCGGCGATGAGGACCGCCACCCCGGTCCGGGCACCAGATCCGAAGACCTTGCCGCCCTCCCGACGAGACGTCTCCCCTGCCGTACGCTGATTGCCGCGCAGGTTGTACACCCAGATCTGGGTGAACTCGTCCACCAGGGTCTGGCGGATGCCGTCGGCGGTGTTGCCGTCCACCCAACCATTGTTAGAGACGAAGGCCACCACTCCCTGCTCGCCGATCCGATCACTCGCCCACCGGAAGGCGCGAATGTAGGAGTCGTAGAGGCTGTTCTTGTTCGTGGCCGTGGAACGGGCGGCATAGGTCTGCCCGATCCGGGCGTCCAGGGTCGGATAGTGCAGGTTCGCGTTGTCGTCATTGGCGCTGGACTGGCCGGCCGAGTACGGCGGGTTGCCGACGATCACCTGGATCGGGGCCGCCAACTGCCGCTCGATGCGCTCATTGTTCGCCGGGATCAACGAGGTGTCGGCCCGATCCCCCTTCTCGGTGATCTGGAAGGTGTCGGTGAGCGTGGCACCCGGGAAGGGCGTGTACCGGGCGCTCGGAGCCTCCTGCGAAGCCCGCCCCTCGGACTGCTCGCCCTCGGTGCTGGGGATCTCACCTCCCGGCCCGGTTTCAGCCGCTGGGCGCGAGGCGAACTGCTGGTCCACGATCTCGTCCATCTGGGCCTGGGTGAGAGTCTGGTACGTCGTCTCGATGTTGACGCACGCAATGTAGTAGGCCAGCAGCATGATCTCGTTGGCCCACAGCTCCCGGTCATACTTGCGCCCCAGGTCCTCGGGCCGGATGATCCCCGATTCGAGCAGCCGCACGATGAACGTCCCGGTGCCGGTGAACGGATCCTGCACGTGCACGTCGGTGTCGGTGAGGCCATAGCCGAACTGCGCGCGGCACACATCGTCGGCGCTGCGCAGGATGAAGTCGACGATCTCCACCGGCGTGTAGACCACCCCCAGG
The DNA here is from genome assembly GCF_057458005.1 of Cutibacterium sp. LaCa_255. NCBI lineage: Bacteria > Bacillati > Actinomycetota > Actinomycetes > Propionibacteriales > Propionibacteriaceae > Cutibacterium > Cutibacterium sp. LaCa_255. Next base: position 1,696,850 of record NZ_CP190956.1, read on the forward strand.
GAACTGGACTGCTTGGGGAAGGCCTTCCGGAAGAACTGCTCGTAGAGCCGGTGGATGACGGTCTGTCGACCGGCTGTGGTCGTCACCCCTTGGGCGCTGCGGCGTACCGAGGCATAGAAGGATTCCAGGGCGGCGGTCTCCGCCTGCAAGCCGGCATCCTCCAGCAGGCCAATCATGGTCTGCATGGTGGCCGAGACCGGATTGTTCCGGGCGAACGAACCGGTGGGGAACAACGCCTCGAACACTGGTTGGGTGATGAGGTGTTGACTCAGCATGTCGATCGCGTCGGCCTCGCTGATCGACTCATTGATGTTGGCGCGCAATCCCTCGTGAAAGGCGCGGAAGGCGTCGGCAAGTTCGTCGTCCTCGGCTCGAGCACGCGTCAACAGACTCGTGATGCGGGTCACCTGATTGGCGTGGATGTGCACGACGTCGTCGGCCCAGTTCTCCCAGTACTCACGCTCGCCCACCTTCTTGACGATGCGCGCCAGGATCGCGTCCTTGAGCTGCGTGCTGAACAACGGGAACTGCTGTCCCAGGGCTTGCTGCGCCTTCTCGGAGCGCTCCTCGGAGGCACCGTCGCTACCGAAGACCTCGATCCCGATCCGACCCTTGGTCGACTTGTCCAGATCGATCGAGTTGACCATCGCCTTGAACCGGTCGTCGTGGGAGCGCAAGGCATTGAGCACGTCCCAGACCACCTTGAAGCGCTTGTTGTTGCGCATGGCCTCATCGGGTGACTCGCTCGCATCGATCGCCACCGGCAAGATGATGTAGCCGAACTCCTTGCCCGGAGCCTTGCGCATCACCCGGCCCACCGACTGCACGACGTCGACCAGCGAGTTGCGCGGCGACAGGAAGAGCACTGCATCGAGGGCCGGCACGTCCACACCCTCCGACAGGCAGCGCGCGTTGGACAGGATGCGGCACTCGCTCTCCTCGACACCCGGTGACTTGAGCCAGGACAGTTCGTCCTCACGGGTGAGCGCATTCATCGTGCCGTCGACGTGATGCACCGCGACCTCGAGATCGGGCATGTCCGGATCGGTGTGAAGATCTTCGACGACCGCCGGAAAGGTCTGGGCGAAGGCCTTGGACGCCTTAATGTTCTGCGCGAAGGCCACCGCCCGTCTCATTGGCACCGGGTCCGGGCCGAAATCCATGTCTGCGGTGCGTTTGGCCAGACCATTCCAGCAGCCCACGATCTTGGCAGCGTCATCGAGGGAGAGCTCATGGTCCTCGTCGGCCAGCGCCGACTGCAACCCGCCGGAGACCGACTCGTTGTCGACGCACAGGATCATGACCTTGTAGTCGGTGAGCAGGTTGCGCTCGACGGCCTCACCGAACCCCAGCCGGTGAAACTGCGGGCCGTACACCGTCTCGTCGTCCATCGACGCGACGACTGCCGAGTGGTCGGCTGCCTTGCGCTTGGACTCCTCGCCGTAGATGCGCGGTGTCGCCGTCATGTACAACCGTTTGGTGGCAGGCAGGTAGTCGTTGTCGTGCACCTTGACGAAGGCCGACTCGTCGGCACCGCCGGGAAGTGTGACGCCGGTGGTGCGATGCGCCTCGTCACACAGGATGAGGTCGAACTGCTCCCTGGACTCCCGCTGGGCCCGAGCGACGACGTCAATGGACTGGTAGGTGGAGAAGACGACGGTCATCTGCTTGCCGCGCCGACCCGACGCCTTCATCTGCTCGGCAAGCCGGGCGGCATCGGTCGTCGGCAGCGGGATGTCGTAGGTCGTGATGTCCTCGGTCTTGCGGGACGCCTTGGTGTCGGAGCACACGACCATCGGGCGGATCCTCGTCTGGGACTGTGCCATCCACTCCCGCAGGGTCTGACTCACCAATGCGATGCTGGGAGCCAGGAAGAGCACCTTGAGGTGGCCGTCATTGTCGGCGCACCGCCGCTCGGCGAGCTTGAGCGAGGTGAACGTCTTGCCCGTCCCGCACGCCGAGATCCACTTGCCTCGGTCATGGTTCTGGAACCCCTCCTGGATCTTCTCCAGTGCCTCCTTCTGGTGCGGACGCAACCCATAGCGGACGGCCTTGCGCGGCTCGTAGGAGAGCGACTCCGGCGTGAACATCCAGTCAATCGGCGACTCGGCGATCTCGGCCAGGCCAATGCGCTGCACGGGCAGGGACTGATGCTCCAGCGCCTTCTCGGCATTCCTCGACCAGTGATCGGTGGTCGAGATGATGATGCGATTGTCGAACCAGATCTGGTCCCAGGCCCTGCCCGACGCCGTGAAGAACGAGTCGATGTCCTGTTTCTGCAGGTAGTGCCCGCGGTCGTAGAACTTGCACTGGATCGCGGTCCAGCGTCCGGTGTGTCGGTTGTGGGCCACCAAGTCGATGCCCGAGTCGTGGGTGTGCTCGTTGTGCTCCCACCGAGGCCAGGTCGTCACCTCGTCGTACTCGGAGGCCAGCGTGGGGTCGGTCTCGAAGTACGACACCATGAGTTCCTCGAACTGGGTTCCGCGCTCGGTCGAGGATGGTTCCGCGCGGAATCGTTCGATGACGTCATGGATGCTGGTGCGCTTGGCCACGATTCTCCTTGGAGTGGGACGCCTCACCTGGGTGAGGCGTTGTCAGCCTAGTGCACCACTGTCCGGGACCACCGTTCGGTTCACCCAAGAGTCCAAATTACCCTCACACGACGATGATGGTCGGCACGATCATGGGGCGACGTCGGTAGGTCTGCGCCACCCAGCGCCCGATGGTGCGTCGGGCAACCTGCTGGAGTTTGTGCTGGTCGCTCATGCCGCCGCGCATCGCCGACTCCAACTCGCTCACGAGTCGGTCGCGGATCTCGTCGTAGGCACGATCGTCCTCGGCGAATCCCTTGGCCTTGATGTCTGGCCCCGACACGATGCTCGCGCTCTTGGGGTTGATGGCGGCCGACACCGAGATGAAGCCCTCCTCACCGAGAATCTTGCGATCGGCCAGGGCATCGGGGGTGAGTTCGCTCACCCCGGTTCCCTCGACGAGAATGTAGGAGGCATCCACCTTGCCGACGACGCTGGCCCGGCCATCGTCCAGGTCGACGACGCCGCCATCGGTGACGACGATGGCGTCCTCGGGCTGCACACCGGTGGACACCGCGATACGGGAATTCGCCGTGAGATGCCGGTACTCGCCGTGGATCGGCATGACGGCGCGCGGTCGCACGACATTGTAGGCGTAGAGCAGCTCGCCCTGGGCAGCGTGCCCGGAGACGTGAACCAGCGCATTGCCCTTGTGCACCACCGTGGCACCGCAGCTCATGAGACCATTGATGACGCGGGTGACGGCGTTCTCGTTACCGGGGATGAGCGAGCTCGCCATGAGCACGACGTCACCCTCCCCCACCGAGATGTCCCGGTGCTCGCCGTGGGCGATGCGGGCCAGGGCCGACAGCGGCTCGCCCTGGGAACCGGTGCAGATGATGGCGACCTTGTCGTCGGGGTACTTGTCGAGATCACGCAATTCGATGAGTGAGTCGTCGGGCACCTTGAGGTAGCCCAGGTCGCGGGCGATCGCCATGTTGCGCACCATGGAACGCCCGACGTAGCAGATCTTGCGACCGTGCCGCACGGCGGCGTCGACCGCCTGCTGGACGCGGTGGACGTGTGAGGCGAAGGTGGCAACGATGAGTTTCTGGGTGGCCTGGTCGAAGGTCTGCTCGATGGCCGGGGCGAGGTCGCGCTCGGAACGCACGAACCCGGGCACCTCGGCGTTGGTGGAGTCGACCATGAAGACGTCGACACCCTCCTCACCGAGCCGGGCGAAGGCCCGCAGGTCGGTGATCCGCCCGTCGATGGGCAGCTGGTCCATCTTGAAGTCGCCGGTGTTGAGGATCGACCCGGCGTCGGTCTTGACGTAGACGGCCAGCGCGTCGGGGATGGAGTGGTTGACGGCGACGAACTCGACGTCGAACTCCTCGCCGATCTCGGCGGTGTCGCCCTCACGCACCACGCGCAGGTCGTAGTTGCGGATGCGGTGCTCCTTGAGCTTGGCCTCCACCAGGGCAAGGGTGAGCTTGGATCCGTAGACCGGGATGTCCGGACGACGCTTGAGCAGGAACGGCACCGCACCGATGTGGTCCTCGTGGCCGTGGGTCAGCAACAGGGCCGTGACCCGCGACAGTTTGTCGTCATCGAGGTAGTCCAGGTGCGGCAGGAGCAGGTCAACTCCCGGATGGTCGTCCTCGGGGAAGAGCACCCCACAGTCAATGAGAAGGATCTCCCCATTGATTTCGTAGCACGACATGTTGCGTCCGACATCTCCCAGGCCGCCGAGGGGAATGATGCGCAGAACGTCCGGTTGCAGGTCCGGGGGTGTCGTCAATCCAGTACTAGCCACGGCGTGAAGCCTATCGGGAAACTCCGACAGCTTCGCCCCGATGTGTCCTGACCGCTTCATCAAGGGCCTGAGAGACGAAGTTCTCAGCTCGTTGGCGCAATTCCTCCCTGGCCTGGCGTCGTGGCAGGGTCTCATCGGCATACATCGGCGGCCCCACCTTGGCCTCCAGCTGCGGACGCCGCCACTTGACTCCGAGCTTCCGCCCGGACCGCACCAGTGCCACTGGCACCACCGGGGCACCGGTGCGCACCGCGAGGGCAAAGGCCCCTGGACGGAAGGTCCCTGCGGAGGTCTCGTAACAGGTGATGTCTCCCTCTGGATAGATGACGACGCAGTCACCGTCAGCCAGCGCCTGCGCATTGGCCGAGAAGAAACCTCGTACGTCAGAAACGTCAACCGGAATCGTTCCGAAGGCTCGCAGGATGAGCCCTGCCACCGGGATGTCGAAGTTGGAAGGTTGCGAGTTGAACCTCAGACCGGTCGGCCAGAACACCCGCACCAGGGCCAGACAGTCGAAATCGTGGACGTGGTTGCTGACGACTATCGTCCCTGGCTCCAGATGGTGGTGTCCTCGCCGGCGAAAAGCGAAGGTCATCCCGGTGAGAATCACCGCAGCTGGGCCGACAATCGTCAGATAGGCCAGTCGCCGCAGCTTCTTCATCCGGTCGACCCCGAGATGGCGGCGTCAAACATCTCGACCAGCAACCGAGCCGATCTGTCCAGGGCGTACTCCTGGCCACAGTGTGCCTGGGCCTTGCCCGCGGTCTCACGCTCCTTCGGGTGCTCCAGCCACCAATCGATGTCAGCCGCCATCCTCTCCGGATCGCGCGGCGGGCACAGACCGTGCTCGGGGACACGACAGAACTGGCTAGTGGCCGACAGCGGGCTGTCGACGATGAGGCAGGGTAACCCGACCGAGGACGCCTCCAGGGCAGCCAAGGACTCGATCTCGACGTCTGCGGGGTGAACGTAAAGGTCGGCGGCTCGCAGTTCAGCGATGAGGTCCTCCGGACGGTCGTGGCTGACGAAGCAGGCGCCAACCCCAGTGCGTTCGGCTCGCCTCTGCAACCATTCTCGCTGCGGCCCTCGACCGGCGACCACCAGACGGATCCGATCGCGATGTCGAGACCGGGCAATGGCGTCGACGAGGACCTCGATCCTCTTCTCCGGTGAGAGCCTGCCGACAGTCATGACGGTGGCAGGGCCAGAGCTATCCAGAGCCCACGTCTCTCGTGGCGGGCCGGGCCGAAACTCTGGCGGCACCCCATTCGAGATGACGTGAAGGTGCTGGTCGTAACCGTGTCTGCGCAACTGCTCGGCGATGAATTCACTGGGGGCATGGATGTGGGACACATCGTGGTAGAACGCCAGCCACAACATGCGATAAATGCGGTCGGCAAGGCGTCGAGCGTTGGCCAGGTGCACGTTGTAGGTGATGTTCTCAGGCTGGATGTGGAAACCCGCGGTGACGGGAACACCGGCATGCTGCGCCACGTGTTTGGCACAAGCCCCCAATAGCGACGGCATGACGACATGCACGAGGTCAGCCTCGGCCACCGCTGAGGAGACAATGGCCCTGACTGGGCGCGCGAGATCGACGTTCTGAAGGTCAGCCAGGTGGGTGATGAGCGGCAGGTAGAGGACGGGCACGCTGACCACGGGGATCCCGCGAGTGCTGGGCACCGGGGTCGACTCGACGCTGAGTAAACGCACCTCGTGACCCTGGTCACGCAATGCGTGGGAAAAACGAAGGGTCGAGGCCGTCGTCCCATTTCCTGGTTGGAGGACGTCGACCACAAGAAGGATCTTCATGCGGCAGCACCACCGCTGTTCATTGCCTGCATTGACGCCATCCAACCTCGGTCCCGTGATCCTGGTCCGAAAATGCCTGTGGGGCCCGTCCTCGTCGGACGGACCCCAAAACGTGATCTCTCAGAATCTTGGGATGTTACGCATGTTCGAGGTGGCCATCGAGACGGCCTCACCGGCACCACGGTTTAGCACGATCTTGCTCATGGCGGTGGCGAACCCAATCATCTGCTCACCCTTGATCTCCGGCGGCAGGGACAGGGCGTTGGGATCAGTGAGCACCTCGACGAGGGCCGGCCCGTCGAAGTCGAGGGCATCACGAAGAGCACGACGAATATTGCGCGGATCATCAACCCGCTCGGAGTGATACCCGATCGCCTTGGCAACCCCGGCATAGTTCACGTCGTGGACGTCAGTCCCGAAGTCGGGCAACCCATTGACCAGCATCTCCAGCTTGACCATGCCGAGGGTGGAGTTGTTGAAGACAACCACCTTGATCGGCAGGTTGAGCATGCGGGCCGTGACGAGCTCGCCAAGGAGCATCGAGAGGCCGCCGTCGCCGGACACTGAAATGACCTGTCGGCCAGGGTGAGATGTCTGGGCGCCGATGGCATGCGGCAGAGCGTTGGCCATCGATCCGTGCAGGAAGGATCCGATGAGACGACGGGTACCCAACGGATCGATGTAACGAGCCGTCCACACATTGCACATGCCGGTGTCAGCAGTGAAAATCGCGTCGCGGTCAGCCAGCTCGTTGAGCAGGTGAGCGACGTACTCAGGGTGGATCGGCTTCATGTGCTCGACATTGCGGGTGTACGAGCCGACCGGAGCCTTCATAATCTTGGCGTGACGCTTGATGGTGGCCTTGAGGAACTTGTCATCATGCTGCTTGAGCAGCGGGGTGACAGCATTGCACAGGGCCTTGACGTCGGCGTGGATCGGGAAGGAGACGTCGGTACGACGGCCCAACTTCTCCGGGCGGTTCTCAACCTGAACCGTGAGGGTGCCAGGTAGGAACTGGTTGTAGGGGAAATCGGTTCCCAACAGGATCAGCACGTCGGCATCGTTCATGCCCTCGGCTGCCGCACCGTAACCCAGCAGACCGGTCATCCCGACGTCGAAGGGGTTGTCGTACTGGATGAAGTCCTTGCCGCGCAGGGAGTGACCGATCGGGGCCTTGAGCTTGTCAGCCAGGGCCAAGACCTCGTCATGAGCACCCTCGACGCCGGCACCGGCGAAGATGGCGACCTTCTTGACGTCATTGAGAAGCTTGACGAGCTGACGGACATCCTCCGGGTTCGGCTCGGTGGAGGGACGACGGCTCGGGACGAAGACCGGCGACGGAGCGGCAGCCTTCTTGTCGGTGATGTCGCCCGGGAGGGTCACGACCGAGACGGTGCTGCCCGCGACAGCATGGCGAATGGCCGAGTTGACGACGCGAGGTGCCTGCTCGGGGGTCGAGACCAGCTCGCAGTAGTCAGAGCATTCCACGAAGAGGCGATCCGGGTGGGTCTCCTGGAAGTAGCTCATGCCGATCTGGACGCTGGGGATGTGGGAGGCGATGGCCAGAACCGGGACCTGGGAACGGTATGCGTCGAACAGACCATTGATGAGGTGCAGGTTGCCCGGACCACAGGAACCTGCGCAGACAGCCAGCTCGCCGGTCAGAGTTGCCTCGGCAGCAGCGGCGAAGGCCGCGGCCTCCTCATGACGAACGTGGACCCAGTCGATACCGCCCTTGGCAGAACCGCCGGTCTTGCGAACTGCGTCAACGACGGGGTTCAGGGAGTCACCGACGATGCCGTAGATCCGCCGCACCCCCGCATCGAGGAGCTGTTGGACGAGCTGTTCGGCAACATTCATGAAAGGGACCTCCACGGAACTGACGACATGTGGTGAGCGGCCGAGCGGCCACCGACCAGAATACGACTTATTGGCCTAGCCTCACCTCATCATTCGCGCCAAGCTGATCACTTTCCGGTGAGGTCGGATAGTTTCACCTCGGTCCCGACAAGGGAAAACTCCAATCCCTTCGGCGTCGCCTTGAGGGATTCGTAATTCAGATTACCCAAATCGGGGAGGGTGAATCGATCTGTGATGCCTTCCAGAACGGACTTGAGCAGGATGTCCGGAATCGGAATGCCGTCCAAGCTCGCCGATGGGCTCGTCAACGTCACCCGCCGCGATGTGGTCTCGACGCCAGGAACGGCTGAGATACTGACACCCACTCGGGCTCCCAGAACCGACATGTCGCGCACAATGGTCACCTTGCCGTTCGCACCGGCGTCATCGTTGTACGTGATCTTGCCGCCTGCCAGCCGAGACAGCTCGGGCCAGTCGACCCGGCCAGTTGCAGACATCGTCTCGGCGACCGTCTGGGATTCCTCACGGGCATGACGGATCCCATTGGCGTGGATGTTCACGTCATGGAAGGTCACCGTCGTCTCGTCTCGAGCGACGGTCGCCGTTGGTATGGTCGCGTCAAGTCCCTGGAGCTCGTCGGTCAGCAAGACTCCAAGGAAGGGGCGATTGCGGATCGTGACACCGACGCTCGACTCGTCCGCCCCGACTGACTCCGCAATATTGGCCGCGATGGCCTTCTCACTTCTCGCCCGGAAGGTTTGATCGGTGATCACCGCCGCGACCGCGACCAAGGCAATGATGACGACGGCGACGAGCCACTTGATGAGGCGGTGGTGACGACGATCACGTTCCACCGTCACCACCGCCCCGGTACCAATCTGAGGCCTGGGCGGTAGCACCTGAGTCGGCTCAGATGGCGTCATCGAGAAATCAGGACGCTCATTCAAGTCCGAGCAACCCTTCGATGCCGATGGTCAGACCCGGACGATCAAGGACACCGCGCACGCCGGTGAGAACGCCCGACATGAAGGAGACGCGGTCCATCGAGTCATGGCGGATGGTCAGGGTCTCCCCCTCGGCTCCGAAGAGCACTTCCTGATGGGCGACGAGGCCGCGCAGGCGGACACCGTGGACGTGGACCCCGTCAACGACGGCTCCGCGAGCCCCGTCGAGCTGGCTCTGAGTGGCGTCCGGAACCTCTCCCATGCCGACCTTCTGCCGGGCAGCCGCGATCTTGCCGGCGGTCGTGCGGGCGGTGCCGGAAGGGGCATCGACCTTGTTGGGGTGGTGCAGCTCGATGACCTCGACCGACTCGTAGAACTTCGCAGCCTCCTCGGCGAAGTGCATCATGAGCACGGCACCGATGGAGAAATTCGGGGCGACCAGGCAGCCGGTGTTGGGATGGTCGGCGAGCTGGTCGCGCAAGGTCTGGTAGCGGTCTTCGTCAAAACCCGTAGTGCCGACGACGGTGTTGATCTCGTGGTCGATGGCCCAGGCGAGGTTGTCCATGACGGCGTCGGGGGTGGTGAAATCGACGACGACGTCGGCTCCCTCAGCGGCTGAACGGTCATCGCCACTGTCGATGGCGGCCACGAGCTCGGTGTCCTCGGCTTCCTCGACGGCCTGGCACACCGAAGCTCCCATACGTCCCTTGGCTCCGAATACGGCAACCTTGATCATCTGGACCTTCCTTCCTGACGACGGCACCTGCCCGGCGCCGCATCCAGATTACCCAGATGCTCTGACGTTCCCGAGGAATGATCCATCCGCGCACAACGAACGGGATGCCCTGGCGAAAGTGCCAGGACATCCCGCTGATGTCAGTCCCTCACAGGATCAACGACTCCAGGATTGATGACTCACTCCTCGGTGTCGTCGTCCTCCTCGTGGGAGGCCAGGACCAGGGAGAACTTGCCCCGGTCGTCGACCTCAGCGATCTCAACCTCGATCTTCTGACCGACCGACAGCACGTCCTCGACGGCCTCGACGCGCTTACCCTCGTTGAGGTCACGCATCTTGGAGATGTGCAGCAGGCCGTCCTTGCCAGGCAGCAGGGAGACGAAGGCACCGAAGCTCGTCGTCTTGACCACGGTGCCCAGGTAACGCTCACCGACCTCTGGCATCTGCGGGTTGGCGATGGAGTTGATCATCGTGCGGGCAGCGTCGGCGGAATTGCCGTTGTCGGCACCGATGAAGATGGTGCCGTCGTCCTCGATGGAGATATTGGCACCGGTGTCATCCTGGATCTGGTTGATCATCTTGCCCTTGGGGCCGATGACCTCACCGATCTTGTCGACCGGGATGTGCACGGTGATGATGCGAGGCGCGGTCGGAGCCATCTCGTCAGGAGAGTCGATGGCGTCGTTCATGACCTCGAGGATGGCGGTGCGAGCCTCCTTGGCCTGTTTGAGGGCACCGGCCAGCACGTCGGCGGGGATGCCGTCGAGCTTGGTGTCCAGCTGCAGGGCGGTGACGAACTCGCTGGTACCGGCGACCTTGAAGTCCATGTCGCCAAGAGCGTCCTCAGCACCCAGGATGTCGGTGAGGGCGAGGTACTTGGTCTTGCCGCCCTCGTCGGTCTCGCTCATGAGGCCCATAGCGATGCCAGCGACCGAGGCGCGCAACGGCACACCGGCGTTGAGCAGGGCGAGGGTCGAGGCGCAGACCGAACCCATCGAGGTGGAACCGTTCGACCCGATGGCCTCGGACACCTCGCGGATGGCGTAGGGGAACTCCTCACGGGTCGGCAGGACCGGGATGAGGGCGCGCTCGGCGAGGTTGCCGTGGCCGATCTCGCGGCGCTTCGGGGAGCCAACACGACCGGTCTCACCGGTGGAGTACGGCGGCATGTTGTAGTTGTGCATGTAGCGACGCGTGGTCTCCGGGGAGAGGGTGTCGAGCTTCTGCTCCATGTCGAGCATGTTGAGGGTCGACACACCGAGGATCTGGGTCTCGCCGCGCTGGAAGAGGGCAGAACCGTGAACACGCGGGATGACGCCGACCTCGGCCGATAGGGCACGGATATCACGGGGCCCGCGACCGTCGATACGCACACTCTCGTCGAGGACGCGCTTGCGGACGATCTTCTTCATGACGGCCTTGAAGGCGCCGGAGATCTCGGCCTCCCGCTCCGGGAAGGTCTCGGCGAGCTCGGCCTTGATGCGGGTCTTGAGCTCGGACTCAGCCTCCTGACGCTCCAGCTTGGCAGCGATCTGCTCGATGCGGGAGAGCTCGTCGGCAGCCTTCTCCTCGACGGCGGCGTAGACGTCGTCCTCGTAGTCCTTGAAGACCGGGAAGTCGTAGGTTTCCTTGGGCAGCTTGGCAGCCAGGGCGACCTGGGCGTCGCACAGCACCTTGATGAAGGGCTTGGCGGCCTCCAGACCGGTGGCGACGACCTCCTCGGTCGGAGCCGTGCGTCCGCCACGGACGAGGTCCCAGGTGGCCGGGGTGGACTCGGCCTCGACCATCATGATGGCGACGTCACCGTCGGCGAGCACTCGGCCGGCGACGACCATGTCGAAGGCCGACTCCTTGCGCTGCTCGACGGATGGGAAGCACACCCACTGGTCGTCGATGAGAGCCATCCGGACGCCACCGATCGGGCCAGAGAACGGCAGACCAGCGAGCTGGGTGGACATCGAGGCGGCATTGATGGCGACGACGTCGTAGTAAACGGCCGGATTGAGGGCCATGACGGTCACGACGACCTGGACCTCGTTGCGCAGACCCTTGACGAAGGAGGGGCGTAGCGGGCGGTCGATGAGACGGCAGGCGAGGATGGCGCCCTCAGACGGGCGTCCCTCACGACGGAAGAAGGAGCCGGGGATACGTCCGGCAGCGTACATGCGCTCCTCGACGTCAACCGTCAGCGGAAAGAAGTCGATGGAATCGCGGGGAGTCTTGGCAGCCGTGGTGGCCGACAGCAGCATGGTGTCACCATCGAGGTAGACGGCGGCGGATCCATCCGCCTGCTGAGCCAGCAGTCCCGCCTCGAAGCGGACGACGTGCTTGCCAAATTTTCCATTGTCGATGATGGCCTCGGTGAATTCGAGTCCGGGTCCCTCCACAGGGATGTCCTTTCGCAGGGCCGACCGCCGCCCGCTGGCGCTCCAGAAGGCGCCTCTTGTAAAACCACACCGGTCTTCGATCGAAGCCGCCGGGACCGTGCCCCGGTGACCACTACCGAGGACCCATGTGTCATGGGGAGGCAGTCGACGGTTACAGTAATTCTGATTGTGGCTTTCAGTTTAGGGCATCTGTGGTCAATCCCACGAATCCTGGTTTCCAGGCGTTCAGGACGTGGGTACCCGCTTCACGGCATGACCGTATGACTCCGGACATGAAAACGGGGCGCCCCGAAGGGACACCCCGTCAATTCGTGTGATCCGCGACGCTCAGCGACGCAGGCCGAGACGAGCGATGAGCTCGCGGTAGTGCTCGATGTCGTTCTTCGCGATGTAGTTGAGAAGACGACGGCGCTGGCCAACCATGAGCATCAGGCCACGACGGGAGTGGTGGTCACCCTTGTGGACCTTCAGGTGCTCGGTGAGCTCAGCGATGCGCTTGGTGAGGATGGCGACCTGGACGTCCGGGGAACCGGTGTCTCCGGGGTGGGTCGCGTACTCTTCGATGATCTTCTTCTTCTCGGCAGCATCCATCTCGGTGGGTTCCTTCCTGTCCGCTGCGCGGCGTCCCCGACGCTCTTACTGCAGGGGACTCTTCCAAGGCCGCGGCCGATCTGACGGCAACTGGGTGAGAATATCAGCTCTTCCCCGTCGAGTGCGAATTCGCATGTGCCGGACAGCAGCCGGGCACCCCCATGCAGAAGGTATATCCGACCTGGCGAAGGTTCCGCGGCACAGCACCTCCTCGAAGATCGCGGCACTGATGGTCATGACGCTGTACCCACCGACAGCCATGGGGAGTGAACGAGGCGAGGTGGCCCGTCACAACTCCACTGAGGCACAGGGACAGGATACCGAGAGCGGCAACAACGACAGCGGTGACGCGGGGATGACTCGCGACCAGGGATCGGCAACTGGCCACGCCTGAACTACCTTTCGATACATGGTCAGCGGCAACATGACCTACCGGGTATTCCCGCGGCGTTCACACCGCACCGCCCCCGAACTGCCGGACGTGATTGCCAGCCTCAGGCCAGGATTTGCCGTGCCGCGTCGACGTCGTCGGTCATCTGCGAGATCAGCGGCTCGATACCGTCGAACTTGATCTGCCCACGCAGTCGCTCGGCAAAGGTGACCTTGACGTCGACTCCATAGAGCTCGAGATCATCGCGATCGATGACGTAGGTCTCGACTCGACGCTCGACACCGTCGAAGGTCGGGTTGGTCCCCACCGAGATCGCAGAGGGAAGTCGGCGACCGGCGTCCGGACCGCTACCAGGCTCCAACCATCCGGCATACACCCCGTCAGCCGGAACGGCACGCCCTTCCGGCAGGACGAGGTTGGCCGTCGGGAATCCCAGCTCGCGTCCGCGCTGGTCCCCCATGACGACGACCCCACCGACCTCGAAGGGGCGTCCGAGCAACTCGGCGGCCTCGGCGACATCGCCGGCTGCCACCACCTCGCGAGCCCGGGTCGACGACACCGTGACACCGGAAATGGCGACGAGATCCATGGCATGAACCTCAAAGCGACCACAGCCAATCTCCGACAGGGCCTGCGGAGTGCCCACGGCGTGACGTCCGAAGCGGAAGTTCTGGCCCACCAAGACATGCTCGGGTTGCAGAGGGCTGATCATTCGCTCGACAAAGGCCGCTGGGGACCAATTCGCGATCTCCGGAGTGAAATTGACCACGCGCACCTCGCTGGCACCGGCCTCCTTCAACCAGTCAATGCGTCGCTCCAGCGGGCACAGCAGGGCCGGGGCCTGGTCAGGGGCCAGGACGGTCAGCGGATGAGGCCAGAAGGTGACGACGACGACGTAACCGTCCGGGTCAAGCCTCTTGGCCTGCCGGACAAGGGCCTGGTGGCCACGGTGCACACCATCGAAGTTTCCGATGACGACGGTTGACGATTCCTCGGGAACAGACACGCCCGGCAGTCTATGGGGACAACCGCCCATGGCCCGAATCCGAAAATCATCACTGGGCGTCGTCATCGCGGAATTGGCAGGCGTCCCACCGCGTCAGGATACGAACCGGGCCGCCCACCTGGGCGGCCCGTCCTGCCTATCAGCTCTCGGCGAGTTCGCCGGACTTGAGCTTGTCGACCCACGCCTTGTTGTGCGAGGTCCACTCCGCCACGGCCTTCTCCTGGTTCTTGCCACCGTACTTGTCCGCGGAGAACATGGTGTCCTCAAGATCGGAAAGCGTCTTGTCGTCGAAAGCCATGTTGCGCATCAACTGAGCGGCCTTCGGGAAGTCCTTCTCGAAGCCCGGACGAGCGAAGCTGTAAATCACCTCAGCATCGCCCAGGGCGTTCTTGGGATCCTTGAGGTCGCGGATCGGGAACGCGCCGTAGGCCCAGTGCGGACGCCACAGCGTCACCGCGATGTCACGTTTGGCGGCAGTGGCCTTCTTCAATTGGGACAACATCGCCGGCGTTGACGAGATCTTGAAGTTGATGTTCTTCAAACCGTACTTCGGGATGGCCGAATCCTTGGTGGCCTTCGTCAGTCCTGCGCCTGCCTCGATGCCATAAAGGGTGTTGCCGTACTCATCACCCATCGACTTCAAATCGCCGATGGTCTTCGCCTTGGAATCCTTGTTGACGGCGATGGTGAGTTTGGCGTTGTCGTACCAACAGCCAAGGTTCTCCATCTTGTCTCCGTAGCGCTTGACGTAGTCGGCATGAGTCAGGGGAAGCCAACCGTCGGTGATGAGGTCGATGTCCCCGGCGACAAGTCCGGCATAGCCTGGACCGGCGTCAAAGCCCTTGATCGCCACCTTGTAACCGTCCTTCTCCAGGACGTTCTTGATGATCCCGGCGGTGGCGAAGGACTCATCCCAGCCATTGAAGGCGCCAATCGTGATGTCCTTCTTGCCATCGGCCTTCATGGACGTGGTGTCTTTGGATCCGGTACCCGGGGTGCAGTCGGCCCACTTCGTGTTGACGTTGTCGGAGCCCGTGTCAGAGCTGCCGGACTCTCCGTTTCCGCTGTTGGAGGCATCGCATCCGGACAGAGCCAGAGCCCCAATCGTCAGGGTGGAGGCCACGGCGATGAACTTGCGTCGAACCATACTTGTACTCCTCATTGTTACCTCGTGTTCATGTTCTGCATGGGACTCAGTCGTCCTATTGGGTTCAGCTGCCCTGTTGTGATCAGTTGGCGCGCTGTGCCCGGGCGAGCGAGGTGCGATTGGCCAGTCCATTGGTGATGCGGTCCAGGTAGACGGCCACGATCACCACTGCCAGTCCAGCCTCCATGCCCAGACCGATGTCGACCTGGGACAGGGCTGCGACGACGTCACCGCCAAGACCACCGGCACCAACCATGCCCGACAGCACGACCATGGACAGGGCCAGCATGATGACCTGGTTGACGCCGGCCATCACCGTCGGCATGGCCAACGGCATCTGGATACGCCACAGGATGTGACGCGGACTGGCACCGAAGGCTGCGCCGGCCTCCACCGTCTCGGTGTCGACGCCGCGAATACCCAACTCGGTGAAGCGCACGCCAGGCGGCAGGGCGAAGATGATCGTCGCGATGGCCCCAGGAACCTGACCGATACCGAAGAGGACGATGACCGGAACCAAGTATGCCAGCGACGGCATCGTCTGCATGAAGTCGAGAATCGGCTTGATGATGGCCGAGAATCTCTTCGACTTGGCAGCCCAGATACCCAACGGGATCGCCAGGATGAGGGCCAGGATGACGGCCACAACCACCAGCGCCAGGGTCTGCATGGTGTTGTTCCACTGATCCATGGCCCGGACCAGGTAGAACCCAATGAGGGCGAACACTGCCACCTTCCAGTTCGCACAGGCCCAGCCGATGGCGGCGAAGACGACCAGCATGACCAGATACAGCGGCTTGGACAGGACGAGGTTGAGCCCGTCGTACATACCGCCGATGACGACGTTGGTGAAGGTGATGAGCCAGTCAAAGGCGTGCTGGAACCAGTCGAAGAAGGTCTCGATCCAGCTTCCCAACGGAATACGGGGGTTGACGAAATTGAAGCCCATCTCGATCAGGCCTCCTTCTCGGTGGTCGGGGCGGATGCGACCGTCGCGGTCGTCGTCTGGTCAGCAGGTGGAAGACCAACGGGGTCTCCGACGCCCTTGATGACGGGTAGCTTCCCGGTGTCCTCCAGGGACATCACGGATCCCTCGGACACCTTGTCCTGGGACCTCGACATGGAGTCAAGCAGAGCGACTCGGGAAATGACGCCCATGAGATGGAAGTCCTCGTCGACGACGGCCAGGGGCACTCGTGCGTCCTTGGACGGGGCGAAAAGATCGGACAATGGGGTGTCCGTGCGAACGGTAAGGATGCCGCCGGTCTCGACGACTCCAGCAATGCTGCGATCGCCACGACGAGCAGCCTCGATGACCTCTTGGTCCCCGACCATGCCGAGCAGACGGCGGTGCTCGTCAACGACGAAGACGCCCGCCCAGTCGTGTTGGTCCATGATGCGCTGGACCTGGCGAGGATCTGCCGACTTGGAGACGATGGCCTCTGTCGGGCGCATGACCGCCGATGCCGTGAGCACTCGGCTGCGGTCGACATCCTGGACGAAGTCAGCGACGTAGTCGTCGGCCGGCCGGGTGAGGATCTCGTCAGAGGTACCGATCTGAGCAACACGGCCATTGCGCATGACCGCGATGTGATCGCCGAGGTACATGGCCTCGTTGAGGTCGTGGGTGATGAAGATGATCGTCTTGTTGAGGGTGCCCTGCAGCTCGAGGAGCTGGTCCTGCATCTCACGACGGATCAGTGGGTCAAGAGCGGAGAAGGCCTCGTCCATGAGCAGGATGTCAGTCTCCGCAGCGAGAGCCCGAGCCAAACCGACGCGCTGCTGCATACCGCCGGACAGCTGGTGGGGATACTTGTCTCCCCATCCCTTGAGCCCCACGGTGTGCAGCCACTCGTTGGCTTTCTCCAAACGGTCCTTCGGCTTGAGCTTGCCCTGCAACTTCAGCCCGTAGGCCGCGTTCTCGCGAACAGTCAGGTGAGGAAGAAGGGCGAAATGCTGGAACACCATCGACACATGGTCGCGACGAAGCTCCCGCAATTGGGAGTCGTTCATGTCAGAGACAACTTTTCCGGCCACCTCGACGGTACCCTCGGAGGGCGCCCACAACCCGTTGATCATCCGGATGAGGGTGGACTTTCCGGACCCTGAGAGGCCCATGACGACGAAAGTCTCTCCCTTGGCGACCTCCAAGCTGACGTCGATGACAGCCGCCGTACCGAGAGAGGCAAGATCTTCTCGAGACTCCCCTGCTTTGAGTCTTTCGATCACTTCTCGTTCGTGTTTACCGAAAACCTTGTACAGATGGGATGCTCGAACCAAATCCACGTCGTACGGCACCTTTCGAATGGGCAGTTTGGATACACATCATGCGGATCGCGAGCGCGCCACGACTTCGCGTCACGGGGCAGCGAACCGCCGAAAGATCACGCCTAGACCAGCGCAAAACAACCACCCGAAACTATCACGTCATATTTACGTCTGCAAATAGCAGGCATTATCACCGTCACCAAATCAATTTCTATGAATACTCGGAATTGAGGCGCGTGGTAAGCAGACTGCTAAGATAATGTAAACCCATGTGGGTTACGTCACGTCGCACGACACTGACAGCTTCACCGCAGCCTGAAGCGCTCAAACGCCTCCGCCTGAGCTGTGGTCAGACCAGCACGCAGATTGCGCGACTCTGCCCCTCTTTTTCGTCATCTGGCCGATAGAGGGCCAACAATTCGCCACTTCTTGAAACCATCGCGGTCACGTCTGAGGGGCCGGTCACGCTCAGACGCCGTCCGACTCGGATGGCAACTTCCTGGTCTTCGGTGACCTCGACGACGGGGAAGCTCAGTCTGGCAGCCTCCGCCATCGTCATCGGGGTCGGAGCGACGGCGTCATCGGCGAAAATGTCAGGGCCAGCAGCGTTGAGGTCGAAGGGTCCGATTCGGGTACGCCGGAGTGCCGTGAGGTGGCCGCCCACTCCGAGGCCCGCGCCGACATCTCGTGCCAGGGCCCTCACGTAGGTTCCAGAAGAACAGGTGACCTCGACGTCGACGTCGATCACCTCGTCATGGCGACGAATGTCGGTGATGTCGAATCGAGAGACGGTCACCGCGCGTGGCTGGAGGACGACGTCCTCCCCGGCTCGCACCTTGGCGTAGGCGCGCTGACCGTTGATCTTGATCGCGCTGACTGCGGTGGGAACCTGCAGGATCTCACCGGTCTGGCGTGCCGTCGCGGCGAGGATGGCGTCGTCATCGATCCCAGATGCGTCGGTGATGGCAGTGACATCGCCCTCGGCGTCGTCGGTGACGGTGCTCACCCCCAACCTCATCGTGGCGGTGTAGTCCTTGTCGTGCAGGGACAGATGGCCGAGCAGCCTCGTCGCCCGGTTGACGCCGACCACGAGAACCCCGGTGGCCATGGGGTCCAGGGTTCCGGCATGCCCGACCTTACGGGTGCCCATGAGTCGACGCACCCGGCCGACGACCTGGTGCGAGGTGACGCCGGCGGGTTTGTCAACGACGAGGACGCCAGAGGGAACGTCAGGATTTCCCTTCATCGGCCAACCTCAAGACGCGCCGAAAGCACGGTCGTCACTCGGCCTCGTCCTCGTCGCGACGACGGTAGGGGTCAGCCTCACCGGCAGGCGTGACTCCTTGGGAACGACGCGCGATCTCGGCATCAGAAGCGGCAGCTCGTGCCAAGGCATCCTCGATCGACTTGGCGGTCTCGGGGGTGGCGTCGCGTACGAAGGTCAGCGTCGGAGCGTAGCGCAGCTTGAGTCTCTTGCCGACGGTGGTGCGCAGCATGCCCTTGGCCGACTCGAGAGCGGCAGCCGTGCCGGCGATCTCCTTGTCGGTGCCCATCGCGGTCCAGAACAGGGTGGCGTCGCGGGAGTCCCCGGTCAGACGCGCATCAGTGATCGTCACGAAGCCCAGCCGGGGGTCCTTGACGCGGCGCTCGAGGGTCTCGGCAACGACAACCCGGATCTGATCAGCCAGCTTGGCGACACGTGGATTCGGTGTGTTCATGATCTCTCCTCAACAACCGCATCGGGACGAACGGCCTGTCCATCCTGCCACACATGCGGCGAATGCCAACCATCAAGAGGCACCACCCGACGACCCGGCATCGCCTGTCTCCGGCCGACACTCCTCACAACGATGACAGGAAGCGCGGAATGTCCCGGTACTTCTCGAAGTCCATGGCGAACCGTAGGCACTCCCTCGTGTTGTGCCACGGAGTGAAGAGGATCCGGTCCCCGAGGTCCCCGGACCAGCACACCTTCCCCATGATTCCGTGGGGAAACGATCGGGATCCAATTCTCGTCGCTGCAGACCCACGCCTGGCGACACACCAACTGTCCGTCCTCATCCACGGAGGGAGTCATCTCCCACATCCGCAGCACCGTCTCGCCGAGATCGAGATGCAGTGACGGGAACTCCCCTCCGACGACGACGGCGTTGCTCCCGTCGAATCCCGGCGACGTCGCCGGCCGGGCCAGCGCATCCATGAGCTCATCGGAGAACTGGCCGATGGGCTGTCCGGGATCGGCCCGCTTTATCCATGCCATGGTGCCGTCGCGAGTGATCCGTGCCTCGGCCATTAACTCGGTGTCACAATCGCCGTCGACCCAGTGGTCCACGATGACCGACACCATCCGTGCGTCACCCTCCATCCAGAGGTTCACCGTAACGTCAGGCGCATCAACGGCACGCCAGCGATAGCCGAGCCGCAAGGTGTCGCGTCCCCCCACACCACCACAGATGCTGGGAAATCGTCATCGGTCCCCGGTGGGCAGGCGCCAGGATCGACTCCGTCCCCTCCATGACCAGAGCAGCAGCGGGCAGGAAGGCAGCCGGAACCTCGTGCGCATCCGGTTCTCGGACGGGCCATGGGTTGATCGTCAGTCTCATGGTTGGTTCCTATCATGCGGATCGGTCGGGACTGCCCCGTCATGATAGGCCATCATCACCGCGACTCCCCCGGTGCCTTCCACTGCATGACCAACCCGACCACCACGAGGACGAGCGTCACCAAAGCGGCGCCGGGAGCAAGCGGGCTGTAGTCCAGCAGCGCCCACCAACGTGGGGTCGCGACACCATCGGCCGTGCCGATGAACCAGCACAACAGGGCCAGCACCGTCCCGGGGAGCCATGCCCACGACGCGGACCATAGCACCGCCGCGATCATGGACATCCCGGTGAGCAACAGGTGATTGCGCGCAAACCACAGCACCGACAGGATCGCGTCGGGAGATCCCTGGGTGAGGATGACAGCCCACAGCACCGGCCAGAGGGTCACCACCACCGCCCAGCCCAGTCGCAGGTCTCGGATCGGATGGTCGGGCCAGGCCCCTTCTCGGTCTGGGTCGGGCGAACCGAATAGTACCGACGCCATGATTCCGCACAGACACGAAGGCCCCAGCAGACCGACGACGGCGCGGTCGACCGCCAGCGGCACCATCATGAGGTCCGTGCTGGTGAACTTCGCGCACACGATGCCGCAGACGACGTAGATCACCACGGCAACCGGCCCGCGACTGCGGAGGAATCGCCATGTCGTCATTGCAGGCACTGCTTGTCCATGGTGAGGAAGGTGAGGGTCTCCGCGGGGTCGGGAGGAGTCCCGTCCATCACTGCCTCGAAGAGATGATGGGAGGTCAGGAAATTATCGACACACCACTGTTCGGTGGGCTTCTGATGGTGCGGATCCTTCGGGAGAACAACCTCGCCATTGAGCAATGCACCAGCAAGGGAATCCGCCCACTGGCTCCTGGGAGCGTCGGTCGAGACTGCTCCGACGAACACGTAATGACGATGAGCTGACGCATACCCAGGGGCGTCGGGCCCCGAGTAGAGGATCGGTTCCTGAACCCCCATGTCCTCCAGGAACCTGTCGGCCCGGTCGGTGGCCTCGACGTACTCGTCGGCCCGCCACTCGACGTCCAGCGGCACGCATGCCATGGAGCCGCGATCTCCGACCGTTCGGCAGTCCCACCTGTCGGTCGGTTCCCACGCCGGGTCCAGTCGGAGGGTGGCCGTGACCCCACCGACGATGGCTCCGACCAGGAGGGCTGCGGTCGCCCACATCCACCACGGTCGGTCGCCCCTGGTCGCGGTCAGCAGGGCAATGACCACGAGAACCGCCGCGATGACGACCAGCTGAAGAACTCCGTACACCAGGTACGTCTGCAAGCTCGGGTGGTTGGCGGATCCGTCGAGGGCCACCGGGCCGTACCACCCCATCATTACGGTCTCGAAGGGCGGCCACTCGCACGCCACGACGTAGAGCCCGATCCCCGCGACGGCCGCGCACAGGTACGAACCGGTGGCCACACCGACGAGGGCACCCACCGCAAGACTCGCCGTCGTCGCCATGGCCGTCACCACCGGCCCGGCAGCTAACCGCGGATCGGGGTGACAACCCCCGGCCAGGCACGTCCAGGCAAGGATCGCGTCGGCCAGCAAGGCGGTTGCCAGCAGGACCACACCGGCTCCAACAATCCACCACGTGACGATCGTTGCCGCTGTCCGGTGGGGCCAGGCCGACGACATCCGGATCGCGCCGGAGCGCTTGAGGTGAGCCCCAAACGCGCATCCGGCCGCGCACGCCAGCGGCGTCAGGATGATGATCACCGACGACATGTTCCCGGCGCTCAGCGCGAAGGATCTCCACGACTGATCGACCTCGACGAAGGTGTCGCAGGTCGCCACGATCCACGCGACGACAAGCACCGCACTCCACACCAAGGACTGCCTAAGGACCGGTCGCATCGCCCTCATGACCGATCGCCCCCGATGGTGTAGCCAGTCAGGTTGAGGTACCCCCGCTCGGCTGCCGACAGATGGTTGCGAGACCCGCTGCCCTCCCCCGCGGCGACGAGTTCGTCAACCGATCCGTGCCAGACGATCCGGCCCGTCGCGAGCAGCTTGACCTCGTCGGCAGCCAGGGCGACGTCGTCCATGAGATGGGTCGACAGGATGACCGCTCGGGACTCCGACTGCCCGACCAGATGCTCTCGAAAGGAGATACGCTCCCCCGGATCCAGACCGACCGTCGGCTCGTCGAGGACGAGCACCTCGGGATCGTGCACCAGGGCCGCTGCCAGGAAGACGCGCTGGCGTTGACCACCCGAGAGGGCACCGAGCCGGGAGCCGAGCAGTTCGTCAGCGCCAACGGCGGCCAGGGCCTTCTCGCTCCGCGCGGTGATCTCGGCCCTGGGGACGCGGTACATGGCTGCGCAGAACTCGACGAATTCCCCCACCCGCCAGGATTGTGTCCACCTGCACTCCTGGGGCACGTATCCCAGTGTGGCGCGGTGACGGGACCACTGCGACCGCCGGTGGAGGGCATCGCCGTCACGCATGACAACGCCTGACCTGGGGCGAAGGGTTCCGGTGAGCACACGCATCAACGTCGTCTTACCGGCACCGTTGGGACCGATAAGGGCGGTTACACCACGATTAAAGGCCGTCGTCACCGGCCCGAGGCGCCACCCGCTTCGGTAACCCGCGGTTACCTTATCCAAATACATTGAATCGGTGCCCACAGCGGATCTCCTCAGATTACCAATTTACCTTATTGCCACACGAATCCGGCCGAAATCGCTTATCAACACACAACGAAGAAGACCTCTTCCATCCACCCCTCTCATTACGACCCATATTTGAAATTACCGCGTCAGCACTCTTCCTATCAGACCCATGAACCATCCTGCTCGTCTCGCCTTTTGCGCTAGCCCGTGCCACGCCCGGAACACAGTTACCTCCGGGCATCGGCTGACACTTATAGATCAAAGAACTCGCATCGATCCTTCCATAAATACCGCGATCCTTACCGTCGGCATGCTTAGTCACGCGGTAATTATAATTAGCCTTTGAATGCCAATTCTCATCGGATGTCATGTATGCTTTCTTTTGACCTTGAGTCTTACCAGCACCACCAGCAATACCCTCCCATGACACGCTGACATTACTCCAGCCTGTCATGGGAGTGGGCCGTACCGTGTCGGCGACGCCTGGCACAGCGACCCCAACACCGATGGCGAGACCTGCGAGTGCCGCTACGCCGACGCTCTGTGCAATCTTCGCAGAAGACATGGTGTCAACCCCTTCCGATCATCAACACGTTTCGTATCGATACTCTTACGGGCCAATTCCACTGCCCCGTGGTTCACACGATATGCGAGAGAGGTTCACAGTATGCTGGCGCAGCAACGTTGTCATTCCATCCCGCTAAACGGAAGCCGCCGTCATAGTTCCAATCCCGGCCCCAAAGCCACCAAACACCTAGTCAAGTTGACGTTGCGGTGCCCCCGCCGACACTGCTGAGAGAAGCCATACGTGGGACCGATGATATTCGACCGTAGCCGCACCAATACAGGTGGCAGAGTCAGCGACGGTATCTGCCCAGCGTCCAACGGCGTCACCTAGGTACACCATCCCACCTCATCAATAGCGGCGCGAGCGTCCTCGTAGGGGTTTATGCGCTGGCAAGCAGACGAGATGCCGACGGTCCCGCTACATGGCCTCCTCTACCTATCCCAACACACCTCCGACTCTGGGAATTGGACCCCCAACAGCCGGACATCTCGTGGTCATGTGGCAATGCCAAAACGAGACGTAACCGTCGCGGGCTGCCCTCCGAGAAAGAGATGATACGGATCACGACTGGACCTGTACGCCGACGCGAGCCGTGTCGCCTTCCATTCGCCGCCACCGATCACCGCCGGAGGAGAGCGGCCCCGGGTTAGGGTGCCACTCAGCGCAAGCGCGTCGCCCGTGAAGACAAGCGTGGGTATTCCGAGAAGCTACCGACCTCGAACCATGCGACCGCCCCGTCAAGCTCGTACCTAGCCAAATTCCTGATACGGACGGTTGCACATGCGGACTATCGGGCCCAATTCACCACAATCCCCCGCCTGAGATAAGCGCACCAACGGGGCCGTCCGATCCTCGGATCGGACGGCCCCGTCGTGGTCACTGGCCTCAGTCGCGAGGCTTCTCCACCATCTCGTAACACTGGACCTCGTCGCCGACACGAATGTCGGAGTAGTTGGTCAGAGTCAGACCACACTCGTAACCCTCGCGCACCTCGGTGACGGCGTCCTTCTCGCGCTGCAGCGTGTTGATCTCGGTCTCCTGGATCACCACGCCGTCGCGGACGAGACGGGCCTTGGCATGACGACGGATGATGCCGTCGGTGATCATGCAGCCCGCAATCGTTCCAACCTTCGAGGAGCGGAAGATCTGGCGGATCTCCGCGGTGCCCATTGCCTTCTCCTCGTAGATCGGCTTGAGCATGCCTCGCAGGGCGGCCTCGATCTCATCGATGGCGTCGTAGATGACCGAGTAGTACCGAATGTCGACGTTCTCCTCGTCGGCCATGCGCTGGGCATGAGCGGTCGGGCGAACGTTGAAGCCCACGATGACGGCGTTGGAGGCGGCAGCCAGCGAGACGTTGGTCTCGGTGATGGCACCGACACCACGGTCGATGACGCGCAGGTCGACCTCGTCGCCCACGTCGATCTTGGCCAGGGCGTCCTCCAAGGCCTCGACCGAGCCGGCGCCGTCACCCTTGAGGATGAGCAGCAGCTCCTCGGCCTCGCCCTTCTCGAGCTGCTCAAACAGCTGATCGAGGGTCTTGCGACGCGACGACTTGGCCTGCTGGGCAGCACGCATCCGGGCCTCGCGCTTCTCGGCGATCTGGCGAGCCATCCGGTCATCGTCGACGACCAGGAAGTTATCGCCGGCGCCCGGCACCGAGGTGAGGCCGAGCACCTGCACCGGGGCGGCCGGCGCAGCCTCGTCGACGCTCTCGCCCTGATCATTGATCATGGCGCGCACACGTCCGTAGGCAGACCCGGCGACGATGGAATCGCCGATGTGCAAGGTTCCGCGCTGGATGAGGGCGGTGGCCACCGGGCCACGACCCTTGTCAAGGTGGGCCTCGATGGCAACACCCTGAGCAGCCATGTCCGGGTTAGCACGCAGGTCCAGCGCCGCGTCAGCGGTCAGGACGATGGCCTCGAGGAGGTCGTCAAGACCCTCGTGGGTACGAGCGGAGACGTTGACGAACATCGTGTCACCGCCGTACTCCTCAGGAATCAGACCGTACTCGGTGAGCTGTCCGCGCACCTTGTCCGGATCGGATTCCGGCTTGTCGATCTTGTTGACGGCCACGACGATCGGCACATCGGCAGCTTTGGCGTGGTTCAACGCCTCGACGGTCTGCGGCATGACGCCGTCATCAGCAGCGACAACCAACACCGCGATGTCGGTGGACTTGGCGCCACGAGCACGCATGGCCGTGAAGGCCTCGTGACCCGGGGTGTCGATGAAGGTGATGGCGCGCTCGACGTCGTCGACCTCGGTTTCGACCTGGTAAGCACCGATGGCCTGGGTGATTCCACCGGCCTCGCCCTCCACCACATGAGTGTGACGCAGGGCGTCCAGCAGCTTCGTCTTGCCGTGGTCGACGTGGCCCATGACGGTGACGACCGGTGGACGTGCGACGAGATCCTCCTCATCGCCCTCGTTCTCGCCGAACTCAAGGTCGAAGGACTCCAGCAGCTCGCGATCCTCGTCCTCCGGGGACACGACCTGAATGTCATAGTTGAGCTCGCCGCCCAGGATCTCCAGGGTGTCGTCGGACACCGACTGGGTGGCAGTCACCATCTCGCCAAGGTTGAACAGCACCTGCACGAGCTGCGCCGGCTCGGCATTGACCTTCTCGGCGAGATCGGTCAGCGAGGCACCACGACGCAGTCGGATGGTCTCACCATTGCCCTTGCGGACGCGCACACCGCCGACCAGCGGTGCCTGCATCTCGTCGAACTCTTGCCTGCGCTGCTTGCGGGACTTGCGACCACGACGGGAACCACCACGGCCAAAGGCACCCTGGGTGCCGCGACCACCGCGACCACCGCGACCACCGCCGACGGGACCGCGAGGTCCTCCGCCGAAGCCACCACCGAAACCGCCGCCACGGGATCCACCGCGGCCGCGGCCACCGCCGCGTCCACCACGACCAGTACTTGCCTGACCAATCTGAGAGGACTGGTGCTTCGGCATCATGGCCGGGTTCGGACGAGGCATACCGGCACCGCCACGCGATCCCTGGCTGCCGCCCGGACGCGGCATACGCTCACCCTGACCTGGACGAGGAGCTCCACCGGAGCGCCGTCCACCCTCAGGGCGATGACGGGACTGGCCCATTCCCTGGCTGGAGGCGAACGGGTTGTTCCCGGGACGCGGGGTTCCGGTACGACGACCAGCACCCGGACGCGGACCGGGGCGAGCACCCGACGGCAGCCCGCCGGATCCCCCCGGGCGCGGGCCCGGACGGGCACCCGGCTTCGGGGTGGCAGGCTTGGCCGACCCACCAGGCTTGGGGCCGGGGGTCGGTGCATGGGGCTTGGCGGCGTTCTGACCAGGCTTGGGAGCCGGCTTCGCGTCGCTCTTCGGTGCCGGGGTCTCCTGCTTCTTGGAGCCACCGGAAGACTTCATGAGACCCGGACGCGGAGTCGCACTGGTGCGAGCTGCAGAGCTGCGCCCAGGCTTCGGGCCTCCACTGGAACCGGGACGGGGACCAGGCGCCGGCTTCGGCGCGGGGCCCGGCTTGGGACCGGGAGTCGGCTTGGCCGACGGAGTCTCCTTGGACTTCCCCTTGGATGCTGCCTGCGACTTGCGAGCCGCAGGCTTCGCGGGCTTGGCATCGCCAGTCGGTTCAGCCGAACCGATCTGGTCACGCAGTCGCCGCACAACTGGTGCCTCAATGGTTGAGGAAGCCGAACGGACGAACTCGCCCATGTCGTTGAGCTTCCCCAGAAGCTGCTTGCTTGACAGTCCGAGCTCCTTCGCGAGCTCATAGACGCGGACCTTGGCCACTACTCTCCTTCGGGCCCGGCCGCGGTGGACCTGGGCCTAGTTGTTGTGAATCCTCATTGGTGCGAACTCATCGAGTGTTCATGAGCTTGTGCCCACTTCCTATTCAGTCCCTTCGAGCCAGAATGACCGACCGTCCAGGGACACGATTCGGTGAGGCCGCCGGACCTCCCGGCGGACATGCAGGAACAACTTTACCGAAACTGTCCTGTTGAGCCCAATTCACCGCGTTGGTCACTTGCCCCCATCAATCTCGTCGACGGTCACCCGCCGACGAAAGGATCGCGCGAATCCCCCGGACACGGCGCGCTTCCAGCACTCATCGTCAGGATGGACGTGAGCTCCCCTTCCAGCTGCACTGCCAGTCAGGTCTGCCACGACGACCCCGTCAATCAGCACATAACGCCTCATGTGGGCTAGATCGTCGACGCGTCGGCATCCGACGCAGGTGCGTTGGGGTCGTCTGGTCACCCGTCAACCCTAGGCCAGATGGAGAAACAAAAGCACGACACCCAACCTTCACGGGGAAGGTCGGGCGTCGTCGGCTACTTCAAGCGGTCTCAGACCTGGTTGTCAGGACGGATGTCAATACGCCACCCCGTGAGGCGAGCTGCCAGACGGGCGTTCTGACCTTCACGTCCAATGGCCAGGGAGAGCTGGTAGTCCGGGACGATGGCCCTGGCAGCCTTGGCCTTGGGATCAATGACCGTCACCGACGCCACCTTGGCAGGCGAGAGAGCCGCGCCCACGAACTCGGCGGGATCCTCCGACCAGTCGATGATGTCGATCTTCTCCTCGCCCAACTCATGCATGACGGCGCGCACTCGCTGACCCATCGGTCCGATGCAGGCACCCTTGGCCGAGACGTCGGGATTGTGGGAAACGACGGCGATCTTGGAGCGATGACCGGCCTCACGAGCCAGGGCCTTGATCTCGACGACACCCTGTTCGATCTCCGGCACCTCCATGGCGAAGAGCTTGCGCACCAGGTTCGGGTGGGTGCGTGAGACGATCACCTGCGGGCCACGGACCTCCTTGCGCACTGCCACGACGTAGACACGAATACGACGGCCATGCGAGTAGTCCTCACCGGGAACCTGCTCAGCCGGGGGCATGATGCCCTCGAGCGCACCCAGGTCAACGCGAACCGTGCGGGTGTCGCGGTAGGACTGCTGGACCACGCCAGTGATGACGTCACCCTCGACCGCCGCGAAATGGCCGTACTTCTGCTCATCCTCGGCCTCGCGCAGACGCTGGAAGATCACCTGGCGAGCCGTCGAGGCAGCCACGCGCCCGAAGTCATCGGGGGTGCCGTCGTACCAGCCGACGATCTCCCCCTCCTCGTCCTTCTCCGGGATCATGACGGCGACATTCCCGGTCTTGCGGTCGAGCTGGACCTTGGCCCCCTTCACGGGAGCATCCGTCTTGTCGTAGGCGTTGAGGAGGGCGTCCTCCAGGGTCGTCAGCAGGTAATCGAGCGGGATGTCCTTGTCCCGCTCAATCATGCGCAGGGTCGACAGGTCGATGTCCATCTCAGTTCTCCTCCTCCGACGCCTGTGCGTCGCGACGATTGAGCTCCACCTGCACGATGGCCTTCGCCACGTCAGCCAGCTGGACCTCGCGGGTGGTGTACAGGGGCTTGTGAGGTTTCGAGTTCTCTGCCTCGACCTCGAGGGTGACCTTCTCCTCCGTGGCCGCGATGATGCGGCCGTCGAAGGTCTCCCCGGATTTCTGCCCCTCGGCTGGGTTGAGGGTGAACCGCACCAAGCGTCCGACGTTGCGTCGGTAGTGACGTGGCTGGGTCAACGGAGTGGAGACACCACGCGAAGACACCTCGAGGGTGTACGGCGACTCCCCCATGGCATCGGCATCATCGAGGCAGCGGGAAATCTCGGCAGTGGCCTCGGAGATCTCGTCAAGGCTGGGTCCGTGGCCGTCAGGGCCATCCCCGTCGACCGTCACTCGTACCAGGCGACGTCGTCCGGCAGGCACGGCCTCGACGCGATCGAGTTCGAGCCCGAGCTGGGACACGACCGGTTCCAGCAGGCTGGTGAGCCTCTCTGCATTCATCTGTGTCTCATCCTGTTGTCGTTGCAAATTGTCCGCACCGAGTCTAGCCGCTCAGTCCTGTCACCTGGACATCATCGCCTCCCCACCTGGGTGATCCCCGGCGTCAGGTCGGAGGTACAGCTTCAGTATGGATAGGGTGAGCACATGATCGCTCGGAGAACCCTTCTTGCCAGTGGAGCCAGTCTCGTCGCCATCGGGCTGGCAGGTTGCGATCATGAGTCCGGCAAGAGAACGACCCCGGTGCGCTCAACCATTGCCAGCGCAGCCCCACAACGTCGCGATGCCGTGTCCCAGGAAGCCCTTCTGGCGCAGTTGGCGACGAAAGCCGCGAGTACCGTCGGTGGCGGCCGGAAGGTGATGTACCAGCGCGTCGCTGCTGCCCATCATCGGCATTGTCAGGTGCTGAGCCAGACTGACCCCTTCTCCGGAAACACAGGCTCCCCATCCCCCTCGGTCTCACCTTCACCGTTGACCGCCGGACAGGGATCGCCAGTTGCCTTGCTGCAGCGTCACGAAAAGGCTGCCGCTACCCAATATCTGTCGAATTGCCGAGCCGCAGGTGACCCCTCGGAATCCCTGGTGTGGGCCAGTCTCTCGGTGTTCTGCTCAGCTTTCGACCCCGACGCCCCCGCTCCACGTCCCACGCCCAAGGTTGTCCCGGTCTCCGTCGGACAGGAACCTCTCGTCAATGCCCAGCAGGCGCTCCTGACCCATCTCAATGCCCTCGTGGCAGGCCTGGAATGGGGCATTGGTCGCCTTGCCGAGGGCGACCCGCTTCGCGCCTGGGGATGGCGGCGACGCGACCGGGTCATCGCCCAGCGCGCCGAGGTCCGCCAGGGAATCCGCGAGGCCTCTACCACCCCGACCCCTGATCTGCCTGGCTACCCCATGCCGACGACCCCTGTCAATGCGGCAGCGACCCGTTCGCTGTGGTCCGACCTGGAAGACAATGTGCTGTCTGGCTGGGGTCGAGTGACAGCCGCGAGCCCGGCGCCAGCACGTCCGCACGCCGTCGCTGCGATGGCCAGCCAGACTGAGGTCCTCGTCCATCTGGGCACTGGAGTGACGACCTGGCCCGGCTGGGTGTGAGCAGGAAGCCGCGCCCCGGCGGCAACACGACTCAGATTCCCCAGATCAACTGAACTAGCATCCGTACTGCCAGCACGCTGGTGATGATGAGGAACATCGTCCGGACGAAACCATTGCCATGTTTCATGGCGGTCCGAGCTCCGATGAATCCACCAACGACGTTGGCGATGACGAGCGGCCAGGCGACGTGCCACCAGACATGACCGTGAATGGCCAGCGTCGTGATCGTGACGAGGTTCGTCACCGTGTTGCAGATCTTGGCCATCCCGGAGGCCTTGAGGAAGGAATAGCCGCCCACGGCCACATAGGTGAGTACCCAGAAAGTCCCGACCCCCGGTCCGATGGCTCCGTCGTAACACCCCAGGAAGAGGCCGATGATCGGAACCAGAACGGGGTGTTTCCCGCCCTCTCCGTGCGAGCTCACGCCCAGGGCTGGTCGTCTCCAGGTGTAAATCCCTATGACCACGAGGACGATGAGCAGGATGGGAGTGTAGACCGCTCGGGACATGTAAGTGACGATCCGAGCACCGATCACCGCGCCGATGACGGCCATGCCGGCCGCTGAGAGGAACATCCGCCAGTCCGGGCGCTGCTTGCGCAAGTACCCCACTCCAGCGGTGAGGTTCCCGACGACTTGGGCCGTCTTATTCGTCCCGACGATCGTCGCCACCGGCGTCTCGGTCGGTAAGCCAACCAACAAGAACGGCAGCATGATGAGTCCGCCCCCACCCACGACGGCGTTGACCCACCCTGCCATGAAGGCGGCGAGGACAAGACCAGCAAAGACCCACGACGTCACGTGTCAACCTTCCGTATGACACCAACAATTAGGGGCCCCGCCTCCTGAAAAGGGCGGGGCCCGACATGTTCTCGGCCTGGAGGTGCCTCAGGCCCACGGATGTGCCAGTAGCAACTCCGTGTTGTGATCGACCGATGTACCAAGCCTACGTGCCATCGTATGGATGTCGTTTGCCCCGAACTCTCGGTACAGACTGGCCAGACCATCCGGGTCCGTGGTGTCGTAGTCGGCCTGATAAGGGGCATTGGACTCGATCAAGGTCGTGAAGATGCTCACGGTACCGTCGTGATTGTCAGCAAGCTCGATGACACGGGCCATCTGGGGAAAGTCGACGTGCGACGCCGTGTTGATCTCCCACCAGCTACGGCGGGCGTCGAGAGCGTGCCGGTGAGCGGTGATGTTGTTGGCATGCACATGACCGTTGACCCACGCGACCACATTCGGGTAGTGCGAGAGCAGGGACACCAGTTCAGGGCCGAGATGACGAATACCAGTGCCGTCACCGGGGAGGACGGGGTTGTTCATCGTCTTCGAGTCATGGTGGCTGAAAAGGACGAACATGGTGTCGCTGGCCTCGTGATGCTGCCGCACACCCAGCTCGTCGTAGTACACGCTGCTACCGGCACGCAGCACGGACTTCAACCACTTCCACTGACGGTCGTCGATGGAACCATTGGTGTATCCGGCCCGGTTGGTGGAGTCCAGGCTGATACCGGTCACGCCTTCTGCGATCGGGAAGGTGTAATAACCGCGTACCGCGTTGAGGTCATTTTCGCTGAAACCGTGACCATGCGGACCTGCACCATCAACATCCTCACGCAAGTGAGCCTTGATGAACTCAAAAGGAGTGAAGGGCACGCGCCGCTCATCCGCGATGACCCGCCGAGTCAGCGAAACGGCATCATTGGACAGCGCGACCGGTCCGCCGCCTTGGGCAGCCTGAACGTACGCCTTGGCGTCCCTGTCACTGGCGAAACCGGTGATCTTTCGATCGCTGGTGTACATCGCCTTCAGAAACTCCCAATCAGCAGGCAGCGTGCCTTGGACTGAGTCGTCGTGGTTTCCGAACACCGCGTACCACGGGATCTTCACACCCGCGGACGACACCGGGGCCATGACGCGACGGAAGTAGCCGTCCACCTGGGGAAAGCCGGCACGTTTGTACATGTCGCCGTGATGCGCTTCAGGATTGTAAAACAGCGGATCCCCGAAGGTTTGCACACTCTCCCAGCGATCACGGGCACCAGTATTCGGGACGATCGTGCCCCCGGCCAACAAGGTGAGATACCAGTCCAGTTCGACGTGCTCATGGTTGTCGGTGTTGTCACCCGTGCTGACGAGAGCGTCGAAGGCCCGGCCAGTAGCCGGACCGCCCTGAAGCGAATTGACTCGGCGCACCAAGGAGGCCGTGGCGAGCGGCCCCAACGCCTCCTGCGGGCGAAAGGCCGGGCCAGCTAGCAGGTGCAGGAACTCGACCCGCATCGGTGACTGCACATCGGTCACGTGCAGGTCAGTGAGCTGAACGACCGACGCCAAGCCGTGGCGTCGGTCATCACGCCCGCTCTTGCCCCTGGCAAGTTCCTCGCGCACAACGAGCGGGTACCCGCGCCGTGCCTTGAGTCTGCGGTATCCGTTGCCCGGATCCCGCAGGCCCACCTGTTCGAGGGTGGTCCCGGCCGTGGAATGGAGACGCTTCGACGCATGAGCCAATGCCGGGGCGGTGCCGGTCACCGCTGCCGCAGCAACCAGGGTCATACCGCCGAGAAAGCTCCGTCGTCCCAACGTGTTCCTGGCCGCGTTGTCGTCAATTCTGGTTAATTTGTCTTCGTCCTCTGGCATCCATTTACCTTCCGCAAGGTCGAGGGGCCGTTCGGCCCGACGTACGAAACCCATTGTCAGAGGGGCATTGGGTCACTTGCGCGCCAGATTTCGAGAACAGTTGACGACGATACAGCCACGTGCGGATGTCGGCTGGTTAAACGATCACCTCCGGATCAGCGCTCAGCCGCGCACTTCCTCAAGGACGGCGGATACAGCCTCGGCCACACTGACCTCACGATTCTCACCCGTGGCACGATCGCGAACTTCAACGAGCCCGTCCTTGAGCCCCCGACCGACGACCACCGAGGTCGGCATACCGAGGATCTCACTGTCGGCGAATTTCACGCCCGGGGACGCCTTACGGTCGTCCAGGAGCACATCGAGTCCGGCCTCGGCCAACTCACTGGCAATCCTGGTCGCCTCCTCGAGGATCTCCGAGCCCTTGCCGGTGGCGAGCACCTGGACGTCGAAGGGAGCGACCTCGCGAGGCCAGGCCAGACCCTTGTCGTCACAGGTGCTCTCGGCGATGGCGGCCACCGCGCGCGAAACACCCAGACCATAGGAACCCATGGTGACGGTCACGAGCTTGCCATTCTGGTCGAGCACCTTGAGACCCAGGGCGTCGGCGTACTTCTTGCCGAGCTGGAAGATATGGCCGATCTCGATACCGCGGGACAGGTGCAGCTCACCACTACCGTCGGGAGCGGGATCGCCCTCGCGGATCTCGGCGACGTCGATGACTCCGTCGGGGGTGAAGTCTCGTCCTGCCACCATGTTGAAGACGTGACGATCCGTCTGGTCGGCACCGGTGATCCAGGACGTGCCGGTGACGACACGGGGATCGACGAGATAGCGCACCTTCGAGGAGTTCTCCTCGCCCAGGGATCCCGGGCCGATGTACCCCTTGACCAACTGTGGGTTGGCAGCGAAGTCCTCTTCCGTGAAGGGCTCAGCCACGGCCGGCTCGAGGGCGGCCTCGAGCCGTTTCTCGTCGACCTCGCGATCTCCTGGCAGACCGATGGCCAGTGGCTCACGCTTGCCGTCAGGATGGGTCACCATGAAGACGACGTTCTTGAGGGTGTCAGCCCCGGTCCAAGGACGATCCTCGCGAGGACGCACCTCGTTGGCCATACGGACCAGGGACTCGATGGTGGGAACCTCGGGGGTGTCGACGACCTCCGCATCCGGCAGCCCCTCGATCGGCAGCGGGTCCGGGGCAGTCATCCGAACCGCCTCGACATTGGCTGCATAGCCACCGGGAGAACGCACGAAGGTGTCCTCACCATTGGCGGCAATAGCCAGGAACTCCTCGGAGCGGGAACCACCCATCGGACCGGACATCGCCTTGACGATGGCATAGTCGAGACCGAGACGGTTGAAGATGCGAATGTAGGCGTCGCGCTGGGCCTGGTAAGCCTCGTCGAGACCCGCCGGGGCGACGTCGAAGGAGTAAGCGTCCATCATGACGAACTCGCGGCCACGCAGGATGCCAGCGCGCGGACGAGCCTCGTCTCGGTACTTGTTCTGGATCTGGTAGAGACACAGTGGCAGATCCTTGTACGAGGAGTACAGGTCCTTGACCATGAGGGTGAACATCTCCTCGTGGGTCGGGCCCAGCAACATCTCCACCCCCTTGCGATCCTTGAGACGGAAGAGGTTGTCGCCGTACTCAACCCAGCGACCAGTCTCCTTGTAAGGATCGGAGGCGAGGAGTGCGGGGAAGCACACCTCCTGAGCTCCAATTCCAGCCATCTCCTCGCGGCAGATGGCCTCGATCTTGCGCATCACCCGGAGACCCAGTGGCAGCCATGAGTAGATGCCGGGAGCAACCCGACGGATGTACCCGGCCCGCACCAGCCAACGATGGCTGGGGACCTCGGCGTCGGCCGGATCCTCTCGCAGGGTTCGGACGAAGAGCTGTGACATGCGCGTCAACACGACGTGTACCTTCCCGGCCGCGCTCGACCCTCCGCCGCCCTTCGACGTGACCGGCCACGACCACGTTGAATCCTAGCGGCAAGGAGGACGGTGCCCGATTTCGCCAGCTCACCCTCGACAGCCCGTCAGACTCTCAGCAGGTCACGCACAGCACGTGTATCGACTTCGACCGATCCCTCTACGCAAGCAATCTCGTGCAGCCTCAGGATGCAGGCACGTATGGGCCCATCATCCCGGTTCGCGCCGTCGATCCATGACCCGATATCACAGCTAGGGTCACCGGCAACCAAGTACAACGTTGATACAACGTGACACACATCACATTTCACAGCACCATGAAGCTAAGGAGGGGTCTTCGACAAGGTGAATTCTTGACGTCGGCAACCCGAGGATTGCCTGTCGCAACACGGTTCTCCACCGAGAACCCATATCAGACCCCAGTGGCGGTGATAACTGTTCTCATTATACAGTTAGTCGGAAATCACAGGAAGACAATGGAGGCCACCGTGAAACGGTTCGCATCGCTCCTTGCCGTCCTGCTGACGTTCCTGACGATCAACCCATCATCAGCGAACGCAGCAGCGCCGAGCCGGGAGCTCCTGCACAACGGCCTTGTCGACACCGCCCACGTCGAGTGGGGTACGGGCAACGACAGGCCGATCATGAAGGGTCTCTGGGGCAGTGATGACCTCAGGGATCCCAACAACGTCTACGCCCAAGTTGGATCGGACGCCGACCCGGGCAGCGAAAAGCCTATGGTCCTCGACCATGGTCACACTGACATCTTCCGCGTCGGATCGACCGACAATGGCGGACTCGACCTCAAGCTCAAGGAGGACGTAACCGGAGAGGGCATCCTGCACACCCCGGAGAACGTGCTTCTCAAGATCAAGGACGCTGCACTCATGGACATCCCGACAGGTCTGCCGGGAGCTCCCAGGGGTTATGTCCTCCCCCTCACCCAGAACCCGGAGGTTCTGTGGCCGGGTTGGGAGACCTTCGATGTCAAGCGCAATGACTTCAGCGCCGTCAAGATCAACATCAGCAACGTCAAGGGCCCCGGCCAAGTCAACCTGTTCTCGCAGAGCTCCTTCGGAGACCTTCAGTCACTGCTCGACGGTGGCTCCAATACCCTGCCGGGCACGATCACGGTTCATCATCCGTCCCACGTGCATGCCAACTGGGTGTTCAGCAAGCCAGGTGTCTACACCATGACCGTCCAGGCCGTGGCCGATAAGTCCGGAAAGACCTTCCAGACCAAGCCACACACCTATACCTGGGTGGTTGGCGACCAGACGGCCCTTCCGGCCCCGTGGGGCAAGCCGGCCCCCGAGCCGGCACCTACCCCGTCCGTGACGCCGACTCCGGAGCCCTCGGCCACCCCGAAGCCGTCCCTGACGCAGACCCCGAAGTCCTCGGCCACCCCGAAGCCAAAGCCCTCGGTCACCCCGAAGCCGAAGCCGTCCCTGACGCAGACCCCGAAGTCCTCGGCCACCCCGAAGCCAAAGCCCTCGGTCACCCCGAAGCCAAAGCCCTCGGTCACCCCGAAGCCGAAGCCCACCCCGAAGCCGAAGCCCTCCGTCACCCCGGCCCCGAAACCGAGCAACGGCAAGGAGCCCTGCCACAAGAAGCTCGTTCTTGACCACGGTCATTCCGACGTCTTCCGCGTCGGCTCAGCTGCCAAGAACGGTCTTGACCTGCAGGTCAAGGAGGACGTGACCGGCGAGGGTGTGCTTCACACCCCGGAGAACGTCCTGCTTGCCGTCAAGGACTCTGCCCTGACCACCATCCCGAGCGGGTACCCCGGTGCCCCCAGGGGTTACCTGCTGCCCATCACGCAGAACCAGGATCTGCTGTGGCCAGGCTGGGAGACCTTCGACGTCAATCGCAATAGCTTCAGCGAGGTCAAGATCAACGTCCGCAACGTCAAGGGCCCCGGCCAAGTGCACCTGTTCTCGCAGAGCTCCTTCGGAGGAGTCAAGGCCCTTCTTGACGGTGGGTCCAAGACCCTCCCGGGCACCATCACCGTCAAACAGCCGTCTCACGTGCACGCCAACTGGGTGTTCACCAAGCCCGGCCGCTACCAGATGACTGTTGACGCCACCGCCGTTCGCAATGGCAAGACCGTCAGCACCGGAACCCACACCTACACCTGGGTGGTCGGTTCCAAGGCCATCGCCGCCGCCAACACCTGCCCCACCAGTGACGGCGGCAAGGGCGGCACCCCGGTTCCCGGCAAGAACAGCACCAAGGGCGGTTCCGACAAGCCCTTCGATGATCTCGGTGTTGTCGGCAACACGCCGACCAACGAGGTTGGCGGAAACTCCGACCCGAACGGATCGACCGAGGGAACTACCACCAGCGGCTCCTCCGCCCGGAAGGAGATCTGCCGTCCGGTGAAGATCCCCACCAAGGCTGCCGCTGCCGTGAAGAAGACGGCTCAGTCTGCCACCCATCCTGCGTCCATCGCCACCGAGGGTCACTTCGACTGGGGCGTCCAGCTGCAGGCCGGCAAGCTCATCTCCGCTCTCAAGGACGACCGCTCCGCCCCGGCGAAGTGGGTTGTGCCGTCGAGCATCGTGATGGCTGTCGGTGACAAGGCCAACACCACGGCTCCGGCCGGCATGGAGTTCATCGCCAAGGGCGGCAGCAAGGTGTGGCTCATCGGTGCGACCCAGGTTCCCGGCGTGCCGTGGCTCGGCGTCAACACCATGCACGAGTCAATCGTCAGCGGCACCACCGGCCCGGTCCAGATGCACCTGGACAAGGTCAGCGGCCCCGGCAAGATGGCCGTGTTCATGTCCGGCACCTTCGGTGGTGGAGTGGGCCAGCGGGTCTTCGACAACGTCGGCGGACCCACCAGCTACACCGTCCCGGCCAACACCCATGCTCACCCGAACTGGGTGTTCACCGCCCCCGGCCACTACGTCGTGACCGTCACCCAGACGGCCACCACCAAGGCCGGCAAGAAGGTCAGCGCCACCGGCACCCTCCACTTCGCAGTGGGTATCGATGCCAAGTCGGTCGCCGCCTCCATCGGCAAGGTGTTGGCCTCCACCGGCGCCAACCAGAACACCGAGCCGGCTTACACCATCGTGGGCCGCACCCCCGATGGCAAGCCCTGCGATCTCAACGGGCTGCCACGCTCCGGTGAGAACGGCACCTTCGGCGATTCCGGTATCGCCTCCCAGACCAACCAGGGTCTGGTGGCCGGAGCCCTCGCGGTTATCGGTCTGACCGGCGCTCTCCTCGTGGCGAGGAGACGACGCGGGTGAGAAAACGCCTGGTGTGCGTCGTGGCCGCACTCAGCCTTCTGGCTGGGTGCGGCCACGCGCCCGCTTCCCAGAACGACAAGCTTTCCGTGGTGACGACCACGCCCATCCTCGCTGACCTGACGCGCAACGTCGCCGGCGATCGTGCCACCGTCACCTCGATGGTGCCCTCCGGCGCCGACCCCCACGCCTACGAGCCGTCGCTGCGTGATGTCCGGACCGTCGTGTACTCGAAGGTCGCCCTGTCGAACTACCTCATGCTCGAGCCCCATTCGGTCATCAAGACCATCGACGCCTCCCTGCCTGCCGGATCGATCAACGTCTCTCTGGCTGAGGAGGCACAGAAGTATGGCGCTGAGGTCATCCCGCTCGTCGAGAATGCCAACCTGGACACCGTCTGGCTGGGCCTGCGGGTCATCGGCAAGGGCACTGCTCAAGGGGCCGACCGTTCGTCCTCGGTCCATCTCCAATTGAAATCCGTCGACGGTCCTGGCGATCTCACCGCCTACATCACCGGCACCTTTGGTCGTCCGCAGATCTACTACTCGACGACTGACGGCGTCGACGAGCGTGATGACGTCGAGCTTCCTGCTGACGCCCACACCCACATGTCGTGGGCGTTCAGCAAGCCTGGCATCTACAAGGCGACCTTCGCGGCCACCCTGTCCACGGCCAAGGGAGACACCCCCATCGGCACCCAGACCCTGACGATTGCCGTCGGAGCTGATCCACGCACGATCCCCGAACTCGCCAATCGGACGGTCGTCGACAAGGGCCACGCGGACCTCTCCGCCGACATCGACGAGGGCAAGATGATCATCCTGTCCGATCCAACTGGCGGTGGCGTCCGCACCCAGAAGCGTCTCAGCCCCGACAAGTCGGTGGTGTGGGTGCCCCCGAAGGCACTCACCGAAATCCCACCGACTCCGGCGTTCCGATTCCTGGGCCACCCTGGCGACTCGATCCACCAGCTGCCCCAGGCCGTTCTCGGCGCGCACGTTCATGGCGAGATCGACCCCCATCTGTGGATGAGCATCAAGAACACCAAGGCCTACGTGCAGGTCATCCGTGACGCTCTCATCAAGGCCGACCCCGACGGCGCCCAGCCCTACCGAGAGAACGCCAAGACATACCTGGCGAGGCTGGAAGAGACCTCGCACTACGTCGATCGCAAGATCGCCAGCATTCCCAAGGGGCGGCGTCAGCTCATCACGAGCCACGACGCCTACGGCTACTTCGCCCAGGCCCACGGCATGCACGTGGCCGGATTCGTGACCGCCAATCCCGGTGTCGAGCCGTCCATGGCACAACGACGCAAACTCAACCAGACCATCGCCGACCTCAAGGTGCCGGCCGTGTTCCTGGAACCCAATGTGCTGCGTGGCTCCTCAGTGCTCGCGGCCATTGCCGCCGAGAACGGTGTCCAGGTGTGCCCCATTTACGGCGACACCTTCGACGACCGAGTCACGAACTACATCGACCTCATGAAATTCGACGCCGACTCCCTGGCCAAGTGCCTGGGATGAGGCTCCTGCGGAGGAATCCATGATTACGAAACACCGTCGGTTGGCATCCCTGTCTGCCATGTTCATCGCGCTCAGTACTGGTTTCGCACTCTCGCAGCCAGCCCATGCCTCCCCTACCCCGCCACCAGATCCTGCCCTCAAGCAGACGGTGACAGACAACGAGAAGGTGGCCAAGGAACCCGCCGAGATCAGGCGAGGACACGTCGATGTCGGCCCTCGCATCGTTGACGGCAAGTTCACCCTCATGGCCCGCGACGACACCGCCAACCCGCCGGTGTGGCGCAACACCGATGACGCCGTGCTACGCGTGGTCGATGCGTCCCGTATCGACGTGCCGAACGACGAGGCCTACTCCTTCCTCGGCGACATGCGTGGCAAGAAGGCATATGTCATTCCA
Organism: Cutibacterium sp. LaCa_255; assembly: GCF_057458005.1. Taxonomy (NCBI): domain Bacteria; kingdom Bacillati; phylum Actinomycetota; class Actinomycetes; order Propionibacteriales; family Propionibacteriaceae; genus Cutibacterium; species Cutibacterium sp. LaCa_255. The sequence continues at coordinate 1,736,826 of NZ_CP190956.1, forward strand.
CAGACCCAGGACCAGAAGGTCGTGTGGCTCGGTTGGAACACCCAGGCCCCGGAGATCGTCAAGAACTTCCCTCGTGGCGCCGAACTCGTCTTCACCGGGCACGAGGGTCCAGGTCAGGCCCACATGTTCATCGAGAACGGTTTCGACGCCCCGACACCGCTGTATGACTCCACCAGGTCCGGAGAGCAGTTGGTGCACATGGAGACCAACACCCATGTGCACGCCAACTGGGTGTTCTCCGATCCGGGAGCGCAGACCATCTCCGTCGATGTCCGCGGCACCGACGCCAAGGGCGCCAAGCACTCCTACTCGACCAAGCTGAGGTTCGTCGTCGGTGACAAGGGTTCGGTCGACGAGGCTCGAACCATGGGTGCCTCTGCCTCGGCGTCCTCCCAGGCTTCCGCGGCATCGGATTCCTCGGCGTCCGGCATGGCCTCAACAAGCAGCTCCGCCGCTGCCTCGGCCTCTGCGAAGGCCTCCACGCCAACAGCTGCCACCAACTCCACTGATGATTCCGACCATGACACCCCGTGGGGAATGATCATCGCGATCATCGCCGGAGTCGTCATCATCGCCCTCATCATCGCTGCTCTGGTGGGACGCTCGAAGTCCAGGAAGATGCACGACGAGGTATGGAAGGACGAGGGCACCGACGCAACATCGGCCAAGACCTCCGACAGTGGAACGAGTTCGCATGAGTGACCTCGGATCCATCAAGATCACTGACATGGCCGTCAACCTGGGCGGCCTCCGCGTGCTCCACGACGTCAACCTGTCAGCCAGCAGGGGTGACCTGCTGGCACTCCTGGGCCCCAACGGCGCCGGCAAGACGACCATTCTGCGCAGCATGCTCGGCTTGGTGAAACCAGCCAAGGGCAGTGTTGAGGTCGCTGGGTCCGCTCCCGGCAAGGGATGGCGTCACATCGGTTACGTCCCCCAGCGTCACGAATTCGCCTGGGACTTCCCCATCAGCGTCGCCGACGTCGTCATGAGCGGACGAACCCGCCACATCGGGTGGCTACGTCGTCCTGGCAAGGATGACCACATCGCGGTGCGCGACGCCCTGCGGATCGCCGACATGGCGGACTTGGCAGATCGCACCGTGGGAGAACTCTCCGGCGGTCAGCGTCAGCGTGTTCTCATTGCCCGAGCCCTGGCCACACGTCCCTCCGTGCTGCTTCTGGACGAGCCGTTCACCGGGGTCGACATGCCGACTCAGGAGATGCTCACCGAGCTGTTCTGCCGCTTGGCGGCCGACGGCACCACACTGGTCATGACGACCCACGACCTCGCCCAGGCCATGGCCACCGCTGACCGGGTATGCCTCATCAACCGCACCGTCGTCGCCGACTCCACCCCGGAGGAACTGCGTGATCCGACGATGTGGATGAAGGCCTTCGGGGTCACCGCGAACTCCCCGCTGCTGACCATGGTCGGGGCTGCTGAACCCGTCCACACCCCTGTCTGACAAGGAACCATCAATGCTCACTCCATGGGAGTTCTTCACTGATCTCACCAATCCCCTGCTGGTCTTCCTGCCGAAGGCCTTGCTCGTTGCCGTGGTCTGCTCGATGGTTGCCGGCGTCATCGGTTCCCATGTCGTGCTGAGAGGCATGGCCTTCATCGGCGACGCGGTGGCCCACTCGGTCTTCCCCGGTTTAGCGGTGGCCTTCCTACTCCAGGGATCGCTGCTCGTCGGTGGTGCTGTGGCCGGTCTCGTCACTGCCGTCCTGGTGGCCATCGTCTCCCAAAACCGACGCCTCAAGGAGGACTCCGTCATCGGAATCCTCTTTGCGGGAGCCTTCGCGTTGGGAATCGTCATCATCTCCAGAGCTCCTGGGTACTCGGGTTCCCTGCAACAGTTCCTCTTCGGATCCATTACGGGTATCACTAACGACGACATCGTCGTCGTGTGCGTGGCCGGGGCCATCGTGCTGCTCCTGGAACGCGCCGTCCACAAGGAGCTGGTGACCGTCGGCCTTGACCGCGAGACTGCGCGAGCCTCCAACCTTCCGGTCTTCGCCCTCGACCTGCTGCTCTACGTGCTGGTGACGATGACCGTCGTCATCTCTGTGCAGGTCATCGGCAACGTCCTCGTTCTGGCCCTGTTGGTGACCCCGGCCGCCACCGCCCGCCTGTTCACCGATCGGTTGGGTCGAATGATGGTCCTGGCGCCGGTGATCGGCGGCCTCAGCGCCCTGGTAGGCCTGTACCTGTCGTGGTCGATCGACCTTCCGGCCGGCGGGACGATCGTCCTCGTCGCGACGGCGGTGTTTCTCCTGTGCTGGGTCCTCGCGCCGCGCGGGCTGCTCGGGGGGATGCGGCGCCGGGTCGCCTGAGGCAGTCCTGTTTCCTCCCTATCCCGCCCCCTGCCGTACACCGCTCACCACGTGGATGCCGATCACTCCACGGGCAGGGGGGGCACCTCCGATTGGTCTGTTGGAGCACCGTGGAGTTCCATGGAATCAGAGCCGACAGTCTCCGGAAAACACATCACTGTCGACAATTCAAGATCTGGGGCACCACTGGAACCGTGAGCGTGCATACCTATTGGAAGGATTCATTTCTCCTTCTCGGGCTCAACGGCACGCGTGACAGCGCGTCTCTGAGCGAAACGGAGGATCCATTGGTTCAGGTGAACAAAATTCCCGACAGCGGAAATCGCCCGGCTGAAGCACCCATGTACGTCCTTGGTAGGCGACCATGCGCCCCGGGTTACTCACCACCGATGGCATTGTCACACACCGATCTCCAGCGACAGTGTCGAAGGCCCCGCTGTTGAGAGCGTTCACTTGGTGTCTGCGACGCGGGGCAAGGTCACCGACATGAGCGCCGACCCTGTTCATCCGCCTTTATGCCCCGGTCGCAGCGGGCCGTCAGTAGAGCACGGTGGCCATTTCCCCCACCTGACGGAAACCGACGGTGTCGTACATCGCCAGGGCTCGGATGTTGAAGTCATTGACGTAGAGGGACACCGACTCGTAGCGTCGCTGACACAGGTGTGCTATGGCAGTCATGGCAGCATCCGCAAGGCCCTTGCCCCGCCACGCCGGATCCAGCCAGACTCCCTGAATCTGACAGTGCGACCGCCAGCTGACGCCGATGTCTGACTTCCATCGCACGGTTCCGTCGTCATCGACAATGACAAAGCAGTGTCCCTTCTGGACGAGAGCGCGCATGTGTCGCATGTACCCGCCGGAGCTTTCGATCGGGCTGACGCCGACCTCCTCGGTGTACATCGCCACCGCAGCCTGGAAATAGGCCTGGAAATGACCCATTGTCGCAGCCGTGACACGGGGATCTGGAGCGACGCGGGACGGTTCCTGCAGCTCCAACAACGGCTGGCTGGCACGGACCTCGCGGGGTCTCCCCCAGGCGCGCGGGTAGCGCTGCGACAGGATGCGTTGCAGAGCCATCACCGGACCGGAACGGCCCATCATGGACGAGGACGTCCGCCACGGACCAACTCTGGAGGACAGCTCCTCGATCGTTGACTCGTCCGAGGCCACCGGTACGACGTTGGCGCCCAGATGGAGTACCCCCTGCAATTCTCGGGAATGCACCACACCGACGACAGGGCACCCGAGTCTGCCGCGATCCAAGCCGTTGGCCTGGATGCGCGACAAGAGGAAGAGATTTCCCACCGGGTCCTGCTGCAGGAATTCAGTGACCTGACCAACGTCGGTGTCGTCGAGGACCCTGATCCTGGTGAACACGTCAGGAGACCGCGACTTCCGGTTCCCCGGTCTCGTTCATGGTCTCGGCCATCCGGTTCGCCTCGTCGACGAGGGTCTGGACGATCTCGCTCTCGGGGACGGTACGGATGACCTCGCCGTGCTTGAAGATCTTGCCCTTGCCATTGCCGGCAGCAACACCGAGATCGGCCTCACGACCCTCGCCCAGACCGTTGACGACACATCCCATGACGGCCACGCGCAGCGGGGCGTCAATTCCCTCGAGAGCGTCAGTGACGTCGTTGGCCAGGGACAGGACGTCGACCTGGCAGCGTCCGCAGGAGGGGCAGGAGACGATTTCCAGGCCGCGGGGGCGCAGGTTGAGGGACTCCAGGATCTTGATGCCGACCTTGACCTCCTCGACCGGGTCGGCCGACAGCGAGACGCGGATGGTGTCACCGATGCCCTCGGCGAGCAGGTGCCCGAAGGCGACCGCGGACTTGATGGTGCCCTGGAAGGCGGGTCCGGCCTCGGTGACGCCCAGGTGCAGCGGGTAGTCGCACTTCTCGGCGAGCTGTTCATAGGCGCGGATCATGACAACGGGGTCGTGGTGCTTGACCGAGATCTTGAAGTCACGGAACCCGTACTGCTCGAAGAGGCTCGCCTCCCACAATGCCGATTCCACCATGGCCTCGGCAGTCGGGGCGCCGTACTTGTCGAGCAGACGCTTGTCGAGGGAGCCAGCATTGACGCCGATGCGGATGCTGGTGCCGTGCTCGGTGGCAGACTTGCAGATCGCCTCGATCTGGTCGTCGAACTTGCGAATGTTGCCCGGGTTGACGCGCACCGCACCGCAGCCGGCCTCGATCGCTTGGAAGACGTACTTGGGCTGGAAGTGGATGTCGGCGATCACCGGGATCTGGGATTGCTTGGCGATGATCGGCAGCGCCTCGGCGTCCTTGTCGGTCGGGCAGGCGACGCGGACGATGTCGCAGCCGGCCGCGGTCAGGGCGGCGATCTGCTGCAGGGTGGCACCGATGTCATGAGTCTTGGTTGTCGTCATGGACTGCACCGAAATGGGTGCATCCCCACCGACCAGCACATCTCCCACCTTGATCTGGTGCGTCTTGCGACGCGGCGCCAGGGTCGGAACGGGAGGGGTGGGCATACCCAGGTTCACGGTCATTGACGTGTCACTCCTGAAATCGCGGATTGTCGTTTCTATTGTGTCACCTACGTACACCAGTGTGGTGACGCTGACAGCGAGCACCCGCCCTGTCGTGGTGACAGGGCGGGTGCTGCGAGGGTTTGTCAGACTCCGGTGTGAGGCAGACCGGGGCGGGGTCCCGGCACATACTCGCGGGCCGGAGCGACCGTCGTACTGGGGGCAGTGGCCGATGCTGGCGCGGTGACCGACGGAGTCGTCGTCGAGACAGTCGTCACCGGGGCAGTTGTCGGCGTCATCGACGGAGTCAGGGACGGGGTGGTGACCGACGGAGTCGTCGGGACAGTTGTCGGCGTCATCGATGGAGTCGGGGACGGAGCCTGCATCGAGAAGCCGACCAGTGCCGGGGAATGGTCCGAGGCGCCGAACTGGCTGGTGGTGTAGAAGTCAGTCACGTTGTAGTTACGACGCGAGTACTGCATGGCCACCGACTCGGAGCCATTGATGTCCCAGATACCGGCACCGGAGACCAGCTCATGGGCCTTGGCATTGGTGAAGATGTGGTCGAGCGAACCAACACGGCCGGAGTACTGGTAGCTGGCAGCACTCGGATCGTGTTCCTCGACGACCTCGCTGAATCCGGCGTCCTTGATGGCGCGAATCGGATCTTCCATGGCGTAGGCGTTGAAGTCACCGAGCATGAAGACCGGGTCATCCTTGAAGGTCGTGTTCACCCATCCTGTCAGAGCCTTGGCCTGGGAGACGCGGCTGGGGTTCGACTTGCCCTGGCCGGTGCCGTCGTCCTCACCCGAGCCCTTGGACTTGAAGTGGTTGACGACCGCCACGAAGGTTCGCCTGGAACCCTCCGGCTGGAAGCGCTGGGCCAGCGGCTGACGGGCATTGGCGAAGGCCGGGTCGGTCAAGATCTGCGAGGCGCCCACGGGGGAGACCCTGCCGATCTTGTAGATGAAGGCCGAGCGGATGACGTCTTCGTTCGGCGGAATGACGGTCGGACTGGGCACGTAGGCCCATACCTTCTCACCGGCGGCCTTGTTGAGGGCGGCAACAAGATTGGCCAGGGAGGCGTCGCGGGACTGTCCCGGATGCCAGGTGATCTGAGCGGAGTTCTCGACCTCCTCGAGGGAGACGACATCGGCCCCCAGACCGTTGATCGCGGTGACAATCTTGGCCTGCTGGTCGGCGAAGGCCTTCGGGGTGTAGGCGCCACGGACCAGGCAGTAGTTTGCCGAGACCGGGTTGCCGTCACGATCAACATAGGCCTTGCAGTTCGGCTCGTCCTGGCCCAGGTCGGTGAAGTAGCTCAGTACGTTGAAGCTGGCCAGCTTGACGTTGCCGCCGACGGCCGGCGGGGTGGTCGGGCGGTTGTTGCCGGCCTTGATCGGGGAGAGCTTGGAGTCCGCGCCGACGACCTGACCGGTGGGCTGGAAGTTCCAGCCGAACCGCTGGTCCATGATGACCGGCGAAGTGAAGTCGACGTGGGTGCCGGTGCGTATCGGGGTGTCCTGGGACAGGTACGGCAGGGGGGAGTTCTTGGCGTCGGCGTTCGTCATGAAGTTCCATGACGAACCGTCGTCAAGGTTGATGTACTTGGCCTTGTTGGCAGCCTCGACGGCCTCGGCGTCCTTGCCCGGAAGGGCAATCTCGGTGCCTTGGTAGAGGGGCTTGTCGCCATCGGCCAGGCCAATCTGACCGTACTGATTGAGGCCGTAATTGTTGGTGACGGTGTAGCCGCTGGTGGGCTTGACGAGCATGCCTTCGTAGGCTTCCCGGTCAGCGTCAGTGGCCGGCAGGGAGGTCAGCTCAGTGGCCTTGACAGGGGCGCAACCGGACTTGCGGTCGACTCGGGTGCTGCCACCGATCTCGGTGAGGTCGTCGTACTCCATGACGGTGCCCTTGACGGTCACGCAGTCGCCGACCTTGACGTTGGCGGCGGCCCACTTCGAGTACACGAAGACACCGTCAGAGGCGTCCGTGGCCTTCTTCGGGGTGCCACCGGATCCCGGGGTCTGGATGTAGATGCCGTTGAATCCGCCGGTCGGATAGGTAGCGGTGACGACGCCCACCGTGGTGACGGTCTTGTCGACCAGTGGGCTGGCCGGGCCATTGCCCTGGATCGTGGCAATCGGGGTCTCGGTCGGGTCCGGGACGGGAGTCGGGGTGGGCGTCGGCGCCGGGGTGGGTGCCGGGACCGAACCAGAATTCGTCGGGGTGGGACCGCCGACCTCGAAGTCCGCCGAGTTGTCGTCGGTATCGACGCCATGACGACGCTCGATCGAGGTGGTGTTCGACGGAGCGGGAGCCGCCTTCTTCTCGGCCACCGAGGCAGCACCGTAACCAACCAGGTCAACGGTGGCCCCAGATGCGTCAGTGATACGTACCGAACCCTTGGTAGCACTCATGAATGCCGAGCACTCGGCGTCGGGAGTCGGGAGGGCCTTGCTGCCGCCGTCTCCCCTGGCCTCCTGGACCAGGAAGTGGCCACCAGCCTTGACGACGCCGGCCAGGCTGCAGGTGTTGGCCACCTTGCCCTTGCCAGTGAGGTATTCCAGCTTCCACCCCTTGACGGAGACGTCCGTGGAGGTGGGGTTGAGCAATTCGACGAAGTCGTGGGTCCAAGTGGCACCGGAGTTACCGCCACCTCCATAGACCTCATTGATGACGACGTGGCTGGCTGCTGTCGGATCGGCATGGGCCGGCTGGACCGCGACGACAGCGGCGGCGCCGCACGACAGAGCAGAGAGGCCTGCCAGGACGCGTCTGGACATTGTGGTCATGAGAAATCCCATCTCGTGGCAGGGAACGTTCGCGCGCCACCTTGCCACGGTAGATACGACGGCAGGAACGGTTGTCACCGACAATTCACCGAATTTTCCCCCATCATTGCGTGACGACCCGGCATCTCACGGCTAATTCACAGGATTGCCGGAGAGTCAGAAGATCTTGACTGGGGAGACGACGTCAGCGACGACGAGGATAAGCCCCATGACAAGCATGAGGACGCCGATGACCCATGCCACGGGCAGCATCATCGCGGTATCGGCCGGGCCCGGATCAGGCTTGCCAGCAATCCGGAAGATCCGCCGTTTGCACGCCTCGTAGATGGCTCCGGCGATGTGTCCACCATCCATGGGTGGCAGGGGCACCACGTTGAACCAGAAGAGGAAGAGATTGAGGCCACCAAGCAAGCTCGACCCCGAGGCAACCTTGTCCCCGAAGGTCAGTTGCCCATTGCCTGCGATGTCTCCGGCAACTCGCGACGCTCCCACGATGCTCATCGGGCTGTTGACGTCACGAGTCTTGCCGGTGACCATGTCGGAGGCGACATTCCAGGTCAGCACGGGGAGTCTGGCCAGGGCCCTCAACGACTGCTGCGACATCACCCACATCTGGGAGACGGTGTCCCCCGGCCCGGAATGAACGATGACCATGGTCGGGCTGAATCCCAAATATCCCACCGTGACGCTGCGGCCAGGGTTGTTGATGTCTGGCATCTCATTGAGAATGGTCCGGGTCGGTTCCAGAGCCACCGGGTGACCGTCCCGCTCCACCTCCAGACGGACTTCCCCGTCCCCGTTGTCACGGATGAGTTCTTGCAACTGGGACCAGGACTCGACCTGTTCGCCGTTGAAGGAGACAATGCGGTCCCCCGGCTGCAGCCCGGCTCTCGCCGCCGGGGCCGGCGGGTCGTCCGACGAGCACTCCTGAGTCTTGGTCATCTGGACACACGGAGTCACCACGGCCACCGTGGTCGTCTCGGCGGGCCGACCGTAGATGCCGAACACTCCCCAGAACAACAGGAAGGCCAGCAGCAGATTGGTGAGGATTCCGCCACTCATGATGATGAGACGCTGCCAGACGGGTTTGTCGCTGAAGAGACGTCCGCGGTCCGCGTCAGTGATCTCCTCAGCCTCGGCTGCCCTAGCCTCGTCGGCCAGCTTCGTCAGCTTGTTGGCATGACGGTGATGCACCTCGGCCGGATACATCCCGACCAGGCGCACGTAGCCGCCGAGCGGTATCCACTTGAACCCGTACTCGGTCTCGCCGCGTTCGACCGACCACATCTTGGGCCCGAATCCGGCGAAGAACTCGGTGACCTTGACCCCGAAGATCTTGGCCGGGATGAAATGGCCACACTCGTGCAGCAGAACCGAAAGGATGATGAGGGCGAAGAAGAGGATCCCCGCCAGCACCTCGACCAGTACGGTCACTGGCCGCGTCCCCGTGCGCACAGCTCGGCGGCGCGGCGGCGGCCCCACGAGTCGGCCGCCAGCACGGCGTCGAGGCTGAGGGCTTCGTCACCGATGTGACGAGCGCCAGGCACACCATTGCCGTCACCGGACAGGTGCTCGTCGAGGACGGCGGCGATAGTGTCGGTAATGTCGAGGAATCCGATGCGGCCCTCGCAGAAGGCGTCGACACAGGACTCGTTGGCGGCATTGAAGACGGCCGGAGCGGTGCCGGACGCCTTACCCGAGCAACGCGCCAGTTCGACGGCCCCGAAGGTCTCGTTGTCCAGCGGCTCGAAAGTCCACTGGGTGGCGGTCGACCAGTCACAACCAGCCGCGGCGTCAGGGATGCGATCGGGCCACGACAGACCCAGGGCGATCGGCAGCCTCATGTCGGGCGGAGATGCCTGGGCGATGGTGGCGCCGTCCCAGAACTCCACCATGGAGTGGACGACGGACTGGGGATGGACGACGACGGTGATGTCGTCGAGGTCGACGTCATAGAGCAGGGCGGCCTCGAGCAGCTCCAAGCCCTTGTTGACCAAGGTCGAGGAGTTAATCGTGATGACGCGTCCCATGTTCCAGGTGGGGTGCTTCATGGCGTCGGAGGCGGTGACGTCAGCCAGGGATTCCCTGTCACGGCCGCGGAACGGACCGCCGGAGGCCGTCAGGACGAGACGGCGCACCTCATTGCGTCCACCTCCGCGCAGGCACTGGGCAAAGGCGGAGTGCTCCGAGTCGACCGCGACGATCTGTCCGGGAGCGGCCGCCTGAGTGACGAGCCTGCCACCGATGACCAGGGACTCCTTGTTGGCCAGGGCCAGGGTCGTCCCGGCAGCAAGGGTTGCCAGGGTCGGGCGCAGACCGGCAGCTCCGGTGATGGCATTGCAGACGACGTCAGCGGGCATCCCGGCCAGCTGTGTCGAAGCCTCCGGCCCCGCCAGGATCTGAGGATTGGGCACCGGGACATCGCGTGACCCGGCCTGGACAGCCAGTGCTCTCATAAGTTCCTCGGCTGCATCCTCCCGTGCGATCGCCACCACGGGAATGGCGAAGTCGAGTACCTGCTGGGCCAGCAGGCCAACGTCTGAACCACCTGCCGATATGCCGGCGACCTCGAACTGGTCACGGCGTGACGCAATGACCTCCAGGGTCTGCGTTCCGATCGATCCAGTGGAGCCGAGAATGATGACCTTCTTCACCCTGCCAGTCTGTCACGACCATTCCAGAGGGCCGATTCGAGGGAGAATCCGTTCAATCGTCGCCTCAAAACCCTGGCCAGCGGCCCTACAGTGGATTCATGATCGACAGTGTCCTCGACATCACCGCCGATGCCCTCGAAGAAGCCGGGGCCCACCCCCATCGACTCATCGTCCGTCAGCACGGGCAGGTCGTCGGGCGGCGTCGCTGGGCACCCTGGAGCCCCGACGTACCCGGCCTCGTCTATTCCTGCTCGAAGACCTTCACCTCTGCTGCCGTCGGCATCGCAGTGGACCGTGGCGCCTTCGGGTACGACGACACCCTGGCCGACCTGTTGCCCACCTCCTGCACCGGTGAGACCGGCCCGGTGGCCAGATCCATCAGGGTCCGTGACGTCCTGGCGATGGCGAGTGGCCACTCCCCCGAACAACTCACCGAGCCTCCCCTGAGCGTACTGCGAATTCCCAGCACCGAAACCGCTCAGCTGTGGTTGGCGACCGAACCTGCCGGACGTCCCGGGGCCGACTTCGCCTACAACAACCTCGGCACCTGGCTGCTCTCTCGGATCGTGCGTCAACACACCGGGGCGGATGTCGACGCCATCATCACCCGAGAGGTACTGGAACCGCTGGGCTGTGGGCCACACAGCTGGGCCGGCGACATGGATGGCATTCCGTTGGGGTTCAGTGGCCTGCACATCGACGCCGAGGACATGGGTCGGTTCGCCCAGCTCCTCCTCGACGACGGCATCCATGACGGCAAGCGTCTGCTCCCCCGGGAATGGATCGAGCAGCACCGCGTCAAGCATGTCGAATCCGATGGCCTCACCGGCCCCGAGTGGGGACTGGGTTATGGCTGGCAGACCTGGATCTCGAGCCACGGCTACCGTCTTGACGGCGCCTTCGGCCAGTTCGCCCTCGTCATCCCCGAGGTCGACGCCGTCGTCGTCATGACCAATGAGGTCGGCGAGGGCCCCGGGGACAAACAGGCGATTCTGCAGATCGTCTGGGATCATCTCGTTCCGGCACTGGTGGAGGGGATCGATCCCGAACCCGAGGAAGTTGTCCGCACCCTGCCCACGGTCTCCGGGAAGTTCGACCCGGCGCGCTCGGTGCAGGGAATCGTCGATGGTTCTCACATTGTCGTCTCCCCTCGCGGTGACGGTGACGGCTGGGCGATGTCCTGGCACTGCGCCCAACCCCAGTTCGGCATCTTCGACGCCGCTCTCGACCTCGTCGTCGGTCATGACGAATGGCTGACGTGTCACTGCCGTGTCGGTGAGGGTTCCATAGACATCGCGGCAAGCGGTGGTTGGCAGGGCGAGACCTTCATCGCGAAACTTGACGTCATCTCCAGTCCCCACGGCCTGACTGTGCGGATGTCGCCGGGTTCCACGACGATCCAGTGGGATTGTGTCCCCCTCGATCCCCGCGGTCTGTTTGGTTTGGTCCACCCGGAGCCGCATCGATGAGCCCGCCCCACATCGAGATCGAGAGGGTCGAGCAGCCGGAGTAGACGGCACCGGATCCGTCCGGACTCGGGAAGGGGCCGATCTGACCGAGTGTGCCGCCCTTGCTGACGTCCATGATCTCGCTACCACCGGCGGCGGACCAGGTGCGATGGATTCGCTCAGACGACACCCATCGCGATGACGGCGTCCGCCACCTTGGTGAATCCGGCGATGTTGGCACCCATGACGTAGTCGCCTGGGTGGCCATAGGCGTCAGCGGTCTCGATGCAGCGATCATGGATGTCAGCCATGATCTGCTGCAGGCGGGCCTCTGTGGCGTCGAAGTCCCAGGAGTCGCGCGCGGCATTTTGCTGCATCTCCAGGGCCGAGGTGGCCACGCCACCAGCGTTGGAGGCCTTGCCGGGAGCGAAGAGGACACCGGCATCATGGAAGGCGTGCACAGCCTCGGGGGTACATGGCATGTTGGCACCTTCGGCCACGGCAACCACACCATTCCGGATGAGCGTGGCGGCCGCCTGGCCATTGAGCTCGTTCTGGGTCGCGCAAGGCAGGGCGACGTCAGCCGTGGTGTCCCAGATCGAGCCGTCGGTGTGGAAGGTGGCCGAGTCGCGGCGAGCGGCGTACTCGCTGATGCGTGCCCGCTCGATCTCCTTGACCTGCTTGAGCAGGGCGACGTCGATCCCCTTCTCGTCTACGACGTACCCGTTGGAGTCCGAGCACGCGACGACCGTCGCACCGAGGTCCTGGGCCTTCTCGATGGCGTAAATGGCGACGTTGCCCGACCCGGAGACGGTGACTCGCAGGCCGTCCAAGGACCTTCCATTGGTCGCCAGCATGCGCTGGACGAAGAAGACCGCGCCGTAGCCGGTGGCCTCGGTGCGCACCAGGGAACCACCCCAGGTGAGTCCCTTTCCGGTGAGAACCCCGGACTCGTGACGGTTGGTGATCCGCTTGTACTGGCCGAAGAGGAAACCAATCTCACGGCCACCGACGCCGATGTCACCGGCAGGGACGTCGGTGTGCTCACCGAGATGACGGTAGAGCTCGGTCATGAACGACTGGCAAAACCTCATGACCTCACCTTCGGAGGCGTCGTGCGGATCGAAGTCCGAGCCGCCCTTGGCACCACCGATCGGCATGCCGGTCAGCGCATTCTTGAAGACCTGCTCGAAACCGAGGAACTTGATGGTTCCCAGGTACACCGAGGGGTGGAATCGCAGTCCGCCCTTGTACGGCCCCAGTACCGACGAGTACTCGACACGGAAACCACGGTTGATGCGCACCTTGCCCTTGTCATCGACCCACGGGACCCGGAAGATGATCTGACGCTCCGGTTCGCAGATACGCGACAGGACTGCTGCCTCGACGTACTGCGGGTTCTTCTCGAGCACCGGGCCGAGGGACTCGAAGATCTCCCGTACGGCCTGGTGGAACTTGGCCTCCCCCGAATTGCGCTTCAGCACCGCCTCGTAGGCGTCCTCGAGCTGGCTATCCATCCAGCGACCTCCTTCATGTGCAGACGTCCTTCGGTTGATTTTCGCACCACATCGCCCTGAGCCATCCCCCTGGCTCACCCAATGGACTAGTTGCCCAAACCTTCCGAGCGCCCCACAGCAGCCAACTGACCACATGCGCCATCAATTTCGGAGCCTCGGGTGTCGCGCACCGTGACCGGAATCTTCCAGCGCTCCAGGATCTCGACAAAGGCATCCTGATCCTCCGGGCGTGACGCCGTCCAGCGCGAACCCGGGGTCGGGTTGAGCGGGATGAGGTTGACGTGAGCCCAGGTCCAGTCACCACGACGACGAATCTGGCGAGCCAGCACGGCGGCCCGGTCAGCCTGGTCGTTGATGTCCTTCATGAGAGCGTACTCGATCGAGACCCGACGCTTGGTCTTCTCCGCGTACTGCCAGGCGGCATCGAGGAGCTCGTCGACCTTCCAACGACGGTTGACCGGGATGAGTTCATCACGCAACTCATCGTCGGGGGCATGCAGGGAGACGGCCAGGGTGACGGGGATCCCCTCCTCGGTCAGCGCCTTGATACGCGGCACGAGACCAACGGTAGAGACCGTCAGGGCCCGGGCACTCATGCCAACCCCGTCGGGCCCCCCAGCGGTCAAGGTGCGAATCGCAGTGAGCACCGAACGGTAATTGGCCATCGGCTCGCCCATGCCCATGAAAACGATGTTGTGAACTCGGCCACTGGCCCCGGGAACCTCTCCAGCCTCGATGAGACGGTTGGCTGCCAGCACCTGGCTCACGATCTCAGCGGTGGACATGTTGCGCTGGATACCGCCCTGCCCGGTCGCGCAGAACGGGCAGGCCATGCCGCAGCCGGCCTGGGAGGAGATGCACAAGGTGGTGCGAGCCGCAGAATGATGGGTGGCTGGGTAATGCATGAGAACCGACTCCACCAGCGCCCCGCCATGTAGCCGCCACAGAGTCTTCACGGTCATGCCACGGTCGCAGGACTGCCGGGAGACCTGGGTCAACAGGGTCGGGAACCATGCGTCGGCGACTTCCTGACGGGCTGACTTGGGCAGGTCAGTCCACTCGGTGGGGTCAACCTCCCAACGGTCAAAGACGTGGGTGGAAATCTGGCGTGCGCGGAAGGCCGGCAGACCGAGATCCTTGACTGCCTGCACCCTCTCCTCGACGCTCAGATCGATCCAGTGGCGGGGGGGCTTGGTGCGCTTCGGGGTACGCACCACAACCGGAATCTCCTTCTCGGCCAGCGGTGTGGTGGGCAGCACCAGTCCCGACGGAGACAGGCTCGGACGCTCAGGTTCAGGGTCGGTCACGACATTCCTCTCAGAATTGAGGTCAGCCACCATGGATCCGTTCACGGTGGCTGCGAGGTTCCCCGGCGCGATCAGATGACAGGCACAAGCTCGGTCACAGCACCAGGGACATGACGAGCCATGCGAAGGGTGCTGAGAACAGCACCGAGTCCAGCCGGTCCATCACTCCGCCGTGGCCGGGCAGAAAGTTCGACATGTCCTTGATACCGGCATCGCGCTTGATCATTGACTCGACGAGATCTCCCGCAGTCCCAGTGAACGCGAGAACCACGCCGAGGAGCAAACCGGCCCAGGCCGGGGCTGAGAGCAGGCCGCCCAGACAGGCCCATCCGACGAGGGCCGCCGTGATGACGGATCCGGCGAATCCCTCCCAGCTCTTCTTGGGGCTGATCATCGGAGCCATCTTGTGCTTGCCGAAAAGCACCCCGATGGCATAGCCGCCAGTGTCGGAGGCGACGACGCTGAGGATCCAGGTGGCGATGCGACGACTGCCTCCGTCGTCTCCCATCATGAGTGGGACGAAGCAGCCCAGCAGAGGCAGGTAGGCGATAGTGAACAGACTCGCCGCGACATCCTCGACGAATCCGTCGGAACCGCGCGGCAGACGCCATGCCATCGCCGCGACCGTCGTCGCCCCGAGGGTGGCAACGAGGAAGGTGTTGGGCAGGATGTGGAGGTCCATCGTCGAGGCCGCGTAGGCCCCGATGACCATCACCACGGTGCCGACACAGATCGGCACAACTGCAGAATCCATGCCCAGTCGAGCCATCGCTCGATGAAGCTCGATGGCTCCGGCCACCAGAGCAAGGGCCATCAGCAGGACGAACCCCCAGTGCCACCACCCGACGGTGCCGATGACGGCCCCGCACAGCACCACACCCGTGGTGATGGCAGCAGGAAGATCACGGCCGGCACGTGGGGTACGTGTGGCCGTGGCCTTCTGCTGCGAGTTGTCCATCCCGAATCCGATCAGATCTCGAGGAGCTCGCTCTCCTTGGACTTCAGGAGTTCGTCGATCTGTTCGACGTACTTGCGCGTGACCTGGTCGAGCTCCTTCTCCAGACGAGTCATCTCGTCCTCGGAGATCTCCTTGTCCTTCTCCTGCTTCTTGACGATGTCGTTGCTTGCGCGACGGACGTTGCGGACGGCGATACGGCCTTCCTCAGCCTTCCCCTTGGCCATCTTGATGTACTCCTTGCGGCGTTCCTCGGTGAGGGCCGGCAGGACACAACGCACGACGTTGCCGTCATTGGAGGGGTTAACGCCCAGATCCGAGTCGCGGACGGCCTTCTCGACCTCGTTGACGCAGCTCTTGTCGAACGGGGCGATGAGGACGGTGCGAGCCTCCGGAACCTGGAAGCTGGCGAGCTGCTGCAGGGGGGTGGGGGCGCCGTAGTAATCGACCATGATCTTGTTGAACATGGCGGGATTGGCACGTCCGGTTCGAATGGCCGCGAACTCCTCGCGGGCATGGTCGACCGCTGACCCCATCTTCTTCTCGGCGTCCTTGATGATGTCGCTCACTGTGTAGTCCTTCCTTGGTGTGTCTTCGATGGTTCAGCGATGGACGGTGGTGCCGATCTCCTCACCATTGATGACACGGGCGATGTTGCCCGGGGTCTCGAGGTTGAAGAAGACCATCGTCAGATCGTTGTCCCTGGCCATGGCGACGGCGGTGGCGTCGGCGACCTTGAGGTCACGTGACAGGAACTCGTCGTAGGTCAGTTCATCGAACTTGTGGGCGTTCGGGTTAGTCTTGGGATCGCTGTCGTAGACGCCGTCCACTCCCTGCTTGCCCATGAGTAGGGCATCCGCGCCGATCTCGAGGGCTCGCTGCGCGGCAACGGTGTCGGTCGAGAAGTACGGCATCCCGGACCCAGCGCCGAAGATGACAACTCGTCCCTTCTCCATGTGACGCTCGGCCTTGCGGGGAATGTACGGTTCGGCGACCTGGCCCATGGTGATGGCGGTCTGGACGCGGGTGTCGACTCCGGCCTTCTCACAGAAATCCTGAAGGGCGAGGCAGTTCATGACAGTGCCGAGCATGCCCATGTAATCGGCGCGATCACGCTGCATGCCGCGTTGCTGAAGCTCAGCTCCACGGAAGAAGTTCCCACCTCCGACGACGACGGCCACCTGGACGCCGCTGTTGGCGATATCGGCGATCTCGCGGGCCTTGGCGGCCACGACATCGGCGTCGACACCGATTCCTCCCCCTCCGAAAACCTCTCCGGACAATTTGAGAAGAACTCGGTTGTAGCGCTCTGGCATCATCTCTCCTGGTCGGCGGACATTGACGCGGGATGCGTCACTTCAGCTTAGCCCGAGGATGGCTACCGCCGCAGTTCACCGTGGTCTCGACCGGCATTCACTACCGGGGGGATCCCGTCATGGGTGGCCCGGGACCTCTGAACTCCAGCGAACCCTCGAGTCTGGGAACGACGAACGGCCCCACCACGTGGTGGGGCCGTTCGTGTCAGTCATCCCCGGTTCGTGCCGGGAAGGAATCACTCTCCAGCGGAGAAGCGCACGAAGCGCTTGATGGTGACGTCAGCGGCCTCAAGGGTCTGGGCGACGGACTTCTTGTCGTCGGAGATGGCCGGCTGGTCGAGCAGGCAGTTCTCCTTGTAGAAGCCGTTGAGACGACCTTCGACGATGCGGTCGATGATCTTCTCGGGCTTGCCCTCTTCGCGGGCGATGTCGCCGGCGACAGTGCGCTCGTGCTCGACGACGTCGGCGGGGACCTCGTCACGGGACAGCCAGCGCGGGTTCATGGCGGCGATCTGCAGGCAGACGCCGTGCACGGCCTCCTTGTCGCCACCCTCGTACTCGACCATCACGCCGACCTGCGGGGGCAGGTCCTGGGAACGACGGTGAAGGTAGACGTGAGCGTTGCCGTCGACGTGGGCGGCGTTGGCGAGCTCGATCTTCTCACCGATCTTGGCGGCGAGCTCAGCGAGCTTGTCGGCGACGGTGGTGCCGTCGGCCAGGGTGGCGGCGTTGGCGGCGTCCTTGGAGTCGGCTCCAGCCTTATCGACGGCCTCGGCAATCTCCTTGGCAGTGGCGATGAACTCCTCGTTCTTGGCGACGAAGTCGGTCTCGGAACCGATGTGCACCAGGGAAGTACCGGCAGCGGCGACCAGGCCGTTGCTGGCCTCGCGGTCGGAACGCTTGGCGGCCTTGGCAGCGCCGGAGACGCGCAGAATGTCAACGGCCTTGTCGAAGTCGCCGTCGGCCTCCGTGAGTGCCTTCTTGGCGTCCATCATGCCGGCGCCGGTGGCGTCGCGCAGCTTCTTGACCTCAGCAGCAGTGATAGCCATGGGTAATCTCAGTCCTGTCTAGGCGTGGGCGAACTTCAGTTGGACTTCTCGGCCTCGTCGGCCTTGGGGGCGTCGGCCTTCGGCTCCTCGGCCTCGGTCTTGTTCTCAGCCTTGGCGTCTCCACCCTGGAGGAGCTCACGCTCCCAGTCAGGCATGGGCTCAGCCTCGGCAGCCTGGTCACCGGACTTGGCGGAGGAGCGAGCCATGAGGCCCTCGGCGACGGCGTCGGCGATGATGCGGGTCAGCAGGGACACCGAACGGATGGCGTCGTCATTGCCCGGGATCGGGTAGTCGACCTCGTCCGGGTCGCAGTTCGTGTCGAGGATGGCGACAACCGGGATCTTGAGCTTGCGAGCCTCGTCAATGGCGAGGTGCTCCTTCTTGGTGTCGACAACCCAGATGGCCTGAGGAGTCTTCGGCATGTCGCGGATGCCACCGAGGTCCTTGGCCAGCTTGTCCTTCTCACGGGAGAGCATGAGCAGCTCCTTCTTCGTGAGACCGGAGCCAGAGACCTTGTCGAAGTCCATGGCCTCGAGCTCCTTGAGTCGGGCGATGCGCTTCGAGATGGTCTGGAAGTTGGTGAGCATTCCGCCGAGCCAACGCTGGTTGACGTAGGGCATGCCAACGCGGCTGGCCTGCTCGACGATGGACTCCTGAGCCTGCTTCTTGGTGCCGACGAAGAGAATCTGGCCCCCCTTGGCGACAGTCTCCTTGACGAAGGCGTAAGCCTTGTCGATGTAGGTCAGCGACTGGTGCAGGTCGATGATGTAGATGCCGTTGCGCTCGGTGAAGATGAAACGCTTCATCTTCGGGTTCCAGCGACGGGTCTGGTGTCCGAAGTGAACGCCGCTCTCGAGGAGCTGGCGAGTGGTGACGACGGCCATGACCGTGTCCTTCCTCATCAGGGCACACCACGGGTGTGCCAAACGGTTGTGCGGCGACGCGGGATTGCGTCACCTCCTGATGCATCACCGTTCGCCCGCCTGCCGTGGCAGGACCGTGGGCGTCCGGTGTCGATGACATCGATGCATGCGAAGTCAGCCCGAAAGAGTCCGGACTGCGTGTCTAGTTTATGACGCTGATCGAAGATTGGGCCAATTCATGACAGCGGACTGTGTGCAACCAATGGTGTTGGGCGACGACACCGTCAACGCCGTCATCCAACACCGCCATCACCCTGCCGCTACGCGGACAGCAGGGCGCCCGCCGTCAGAAGCCGGTGTGGGGCATCATGCTGGGGCGTTCCTTCCGCATGGTTTCATGCCACTGCGAATGTGATGTCACGACCGGCGAGCGACCCATACCTGTTGTGTTTGTGTCTGGAATACGCGGGGCAGTAACGATTGGAGTATTCGACGTCTCACCAGACGCGCCTGTTGGCTTAGGTGCCGTAGACGACGTAGATGGGGCGGCAACGGTCTCCACGACGACCTCCTCGCTAGCACTATTTCCGTACACATCGGTCGCCTCGACGACAATTCTCTGTGTTCCAGTAGCTGTCGGGCTGCCCGATAACGTCCCACTGAGAGGCGTCAGTCCATCACCGGACATGTCACTACGCCACAACAGTCCATCGGGTAAAGACCCACGGATCCGCCATGACAACGGCGCTGCTGCGCTTACCGTCATGGTGACCGGGTCAATCTCATGCCCCGCCGTGACTTTCTGGGTGCCCTTGCCCCTGACTGTGAACGATGGCTTGATGGTCGGTATCACTAGACCGTAACCCTTGATCATGAACCTCTGAACTGTTGTGTTCCCGGCATAATCGGTGACAGTCGTCACGAGAGTTCCGTCGGCTGCTGGAAAACGGTGAAAAGCTGTCGGATCGTCAGTGGTAGGACTGGCACCCCAGCCTCCGCGCACCGAACCTCCACGACGAATCTTGGTGATCAGCGAGGACGTACCGTCCATTCCCTGCCATGCCACGTCAAGCTGGTACCAGTCGGGCGAGGTGAGATTGCGCATGTGAAACCCGGAATGATCCTCGTCAATGACGATGTCGTTGAGGGTCACCGGGGCAGCCCACGAATCGTGGGTCCGCCCCCTATACGACAGCCCTTGGTCTTTATCCGAGCTAATCGTCAGGTCGTAGGGATATCCCTCGCGCACAGGCACCGGCACCGTGGCTGACCCCGTGGAGCAGGGAACTGTCAGGCCATATGGCTGATTGTCAATCTCGCCAGGGGCGATATCAACGAGGCTGACGTGGATACGGCATGTCCCGGCAAGGCCCTTCGGGTCCCACGACACATCGAGATTGCCCGGAGTGGCCGCCTCCGTGAGCAGTTTCGAGGCCGTGGGAGATTCAGCCACCTTGATACGACGCGGCTGGGTCGAGTAATCAAAGACGGCCGTCGTAGGCTTCGAGACCTGACCGTCGTGACCGACAGCACGCACCGCAAAAGTCACCCTTCCCCTAGCGTCGGGAACTTTCTTGACATAGGCCAGATCGGTATATCCCGATGTCAGGTGGACAGTCTTGCCATCGGATCCAGTAGCGTCCACCACATACTCGGACACGTCCTCGAAGGGTGCGGTCTGCCACGACAAGACGGCCTGCCCATCGTCGTACACCTTGTCTAGTTTTACCCGATTGGGAGCCTCGGGCGCCTTGGCACCGTCACGTACCGATATCGAGCCGATGTTCATCTGGTAGTGAGACGAGGGGTCAAACTGAAGACCGATGGTGGTGATAGTTCGCCCTGCGAACCGCCCTAGGTCAAGGGTGGAGGTAGTCCACTGCCCACGGGCAGCACTCTGAGGCACCGCGAGGTTGATGACCTGCCCGGGGTGATCAGCGAAGACGAGGGCAACCTTCATGGCCCCTCCACTCGCCGAACTCTTGCGGAAAGTGAGTGGCATCGTAGTGTTGCCGCCCACCGCCAGCCGAGTTTTGAACAGCTTCAATGTCGTTTGCCGACTCATGTCACCGTGGACGACGAGGGATGAGCCCCCTCTCCATCCCCCGATTTGTTGGTAGGGGGTCTTCATCGAGACGCCGTCGACGCTTCTACGCTGTTCGGTCGGGCCGTAGTCGAAATCAACCGATGGTCGGGAACCTTTGGTGTCAATCCACCACTGCCAACTCGGCAGGATGGACTGGGCATCCATGTTGGTCCATGAGCGCGAGTTGGAGACCTCGCCATCGTGGTACCACTGCATGCCGTGACCGGTATTGAAATCAGTGTGGAAGCGTGACCCCGAAATGACCGACCTGGCCGGAGTGAAGTCGGCCACCCCAACCCATGATGAGGAGTCCTTGACGCCAACCTCAGGCCGGGAATGCCCTGGGTGTGACCCGGTGTCCTGCGGGTTAGATGCAACTCCCGAAAAGTACATCCTTTCACGTTCAGAAACCATCCATTGATAGGAATCCTGCTGGAACAGCGGAATGGACTTACTGACATTCTTGGGTTTAACATCGTCCGCCAGTCCCCGCTGGTACATATCGCTCGGGGTAAAGAGGGCAACCGATGCCTTCGGACTGTGATCCTCAACAGATTTGTAGAGACTCGGAAGCCGGGAGGCCGACGGGTGTTTCCCGTCGAACCGAGCCTGATTAGCTTCGACTCCGAAGAAGAGTGATTTGTGCGGATCATATCCGCTGGCCCTGGCAGCGACAACCGACTGGTCCTGAGAGCCTGGCCACGTGTAGTTTAGGAACACTGAATCCATGATCTTGCCATGATCAAGCAAGTTGGATTTCGATGTCGAGAAGCTACCCGAAGAATTCGTGTACCACTGTGTGTAGAGACCTTTGGACGTCAGGTAGCTCATGAAAGGCTTGAATCGAGGATCTCGAAGGTTACCCTCTTCCTCATTAAGGAAGTACCCATCGAAACCGAAGTAACGTGCCATTTCGACCAACTTCTCGGCAATAATGTATCCTTCAGAATTCGGATCTTTATCAAAGGCCTCAGCAAACGTGAGACCGGGACGAAACGCCGGGTCAAAGTAGATCGTGCCGATGGATTTAACACCATTGCGATGGGCAGCGTTAGTGTAGGCGGCATTCGGGATGTCGACAATACCGAACTCGAAGTTGCGGGTGCGCCAATCACTGGTGGCGGGATCATACAACGCTTCAGGAGTGCGGGCTGTCGCAGAGCCATGCCAAGGACTCCAGTAGTCCACGTACTGCCAGAAATTAAGGACATTGTTCGCAAATCCATCATTATTCCGGAAATTCCCGAAAAATGAGTTGCCGTAGTCGCCCTGCATAAGCATAACCTCGGCCTTACCGTCAAGGTTGCGGCGAATCTGAGTGCCAGGGTCGCGGGCGATGCGCGACTGCAGCGGAACCTGAGCTCGCAGATAGGAGGCGTATGGGTCAGTCTGGGGACTCCAGGTACGGATGTCTTGCAGACGATGACCGGCATTGCGGGGCTGGGCCGACGCTAACACCCGATCCCCGACAGGGGCGACGCTGTCGTCAGCCTGCGCAGTCAACCCGCAGCCGACAATCCCTCCGAGTCCAACGATGACAGCCAGACCAGCAATAAGTAGTCGCTTCATAGTGGTCCTTTCAGCGGTGAAAGTAACACTACGCTAAACCGGATTAGTATATGGCGTCAAGGCCACATCATAACTCGAGTAACATGCCAGCCAACTATCTCCGACACCTCACCGTGCACACTGGCACAGCTGATTCTTGATCCGACCCACGCCGCGGCGTACCGATCCGTCACGTCATGGCTCCACTGCCTCTATCCGACTGTTCGATATCTCTCTCCAACCGTCCGATTCGCGAGCAATATGACCGCCATACATCTGCTCAATCCTCAACCACCTCCGCGTGTCCACTTCGTCATCCCGACAGTGACAGGCCACAGTGGGAATCGATGAATCCCCGCCCTGACTCCCCGCGCCTTCCGAGTGCGCTCTCGGTGCCCATCGAGGACTTCTCCGATCATCTCGCAACCCTGCATCGCTCCCCCAACACCATTCGTAGCTACCGGGCTGACCTCACCGACCTCATGGAGCACGTGCACGACCACGGTGTCAACTCGATCGGACACATCGATACGGCCCGCGTGCGAGCCTGGCTGGCCGACACCCGGCTGGCTGGCGCAACGGCGGCCACCATGCAGCGCCGCTGGTCAGCGGCGCGGGTCTTCTTCCGATGGGCATCCAACGAGGGGCTCATCGACGGAGACCCGACGACCGCCCTGTCCTCGGCCAAGGCTCCGAAACGTCTGCCGACCACCCTCGGCGTCGAGCAGGCACGCCACATCCTTGACGATGCGGTTGCCGAGGCGCGCAGCGATGAGTCACCGCAGGGTGCCCGTGATGCCGCCATCCTGGAAGTGCTCTACGGAGGCGGCCTGCGCGTCGGTGAGCTGTGTGGTCTGGACCTGGGTGACGTCGACCGCTCTCGCCAGACGGTGCGAGTGACCGGCAAGGGAAACAAGCAACGCACCGTGCCGATGGGAGGGCCCGCGCTGCGCGCTGTCGACGAATGGCTGGGGCGTCGTCAGGAATGGGTCTGCTCCACCTCTGGAAGGGCACTCTTCCTCGGCACCCGTGGTGGTCGGATCGATCAACGAGTGGTGAGACGCATCGTTCACACCCATCTGCGAGCCGAACCGGATTCCCCCGACCTGGGGCCCCACGGACTGCGTCACGCCATGGCGACGCACCTTCTGGAGGGCGGAGCTGATCTACGAACCGTCCAGGACATGCTGGGACATGAATCACTGGCCACCACTCAGATCTACACGCACGTATCCACCGAGAGACTACGGACGGCTTTTCGTCAGGCTCACCCCAGGGCGTGACCCCTTCGGGTCACGGCCCGAGCCACCTGGTCGTCGACGAGGAGCACCCCATCACGACCGGCTCCCAGCCATGGCGGCATCAACGTACCGGCAGACCTCATACGAGGTTTCGCGCCGGGAAGCTCCAAGGGATGGCGAAGGTCCCGTCTGACCGACACCACCCGAGCTCGCCCCTGCATTGGCAGGAGACGTACCTCGGTGTCCAACAGGGTCATCGGATTCTGATACTCAGTTCCTTTCTTGAGTCCCCAGTGCAGACAAGTCCGGGAACATGGTGGTCCCACGCCCACTAGCCCAATGACCTGACCGGGAATGACGACGTCACCGACCGCCACGACAGGAACCACCGGCATGTGGGTGGTCCGCCGTCCGTCGGGCAACATGATGCTGACCACCCCGGTGCCGGCGACTTGTCCGGCGAAGACGACGACCCCAGCTGTGACGGTCCTCACCGGCTCCCCCGGCGATGCCGAGAACTCCACCCCACGGCTGCCGGGCAACCACGGCTTGGCCGGAGGATCGAACCCCTTGATGACGGGACCGGGCACGGGAGGACGCCTCCGGGCCGGCACGCCACGATCACCTGTCGGTCGTGCTCGCCACGACAGAGCTTCCGCGGACGGAGCCGCAACGCTGCGCGTAGGGGCAGGCAAGACCAACAGGCATGTCCCGATGACGATGATCAACACACTGATACAGACAGATTTCCTCACATCTTCAGTTGTCGTCCGAGCCCGCGACATCCGCCATCATCTTTCTGGCCTGTGGACAACCACACGACATTGGATGTCATTGCTTGTGGACAACCCCACGTCCTGCGTCATGTGGCCTTATGGAAGGCTCATCGTGAGTAGGCTGCCAATCATGGCCCTCACCCCAGTTCTTGCCTGCCATCGCACCACCGATGTCTCAGTTGGAGGTATCACCGCATGGCAGCTGACCGATGATTCCGACGGGCTCCACACCGAGATCGTCGGCAGCTGCCAGCTCGGGGATGCGTCCTGGGTGACGCCGCTGTACAACGTGGTTGCCGTGCTCTGCGAACGTGACAGCACCCTGTGGCTAGTCCACCCCGGACGCCAGTTCCAGGTTGTCGGAACCGTCGAGCTGGAAGGCCAATCGCCCTGTCACGGTACCGTCGATCCCACCGGTCGACTCATGGCGATCGCCGACTACGCCTCCGGTCAGGTTGAGTTCGTGGATCTGTCGGACCTGACCCGGCCGACGGTTCGTCACGTCCTGGATCTGGGCCAGGACCGCGCCTTCCCCGGCCCGCTGCCTGACCGTCAGGAAGGGCCTCACGCCCACCAGGTGACCTGGTTGGATCGCGCTCACCTCGCCGTCACCGACCTGGGGGCCGACCGTGTCTGTTTCCTGCGCTGGAGCGAGGCTGGTCCTGAGATCATCGGTTCTCTCAAGACCCCTGCCGGTATGGGCCCTCGTCACCTCACCCTCACCGAGGACGGCCGCAAGCAGATCCTGACCGTCGCCGGAGAATTGTCCGGAACGGTTAGCACTTGGTCCCGGCCCACCGGACACGACATGTGGGCTCGGGATTGGCGATTCGTCACCGAGACGCCGTCATCGCGGTGGTCAAAGGTCCCTTCTCGGGGAGGTTATCCCTCCCAAGCACCTGCCCAGCCGTCTGCAATCGTGTCCTCCCCGGATGGCCAACACTTCGTCGCCAACCGTCTGGTGGGAAGTGTCGGGGTGTTGGAAGGCCGGTTCGGACGACTCGAACTGGTTGACGAATTCGACGGCACCGGGGCCAATCCGCGTGACATCACCGTGACCACGCAGGGCGGCACCCGAGTCTGGGCCGCACTGCCGGAAGAGGGCCACATCGCGATTCATTGCCGCGACGACCAGACCGGCGAGTGGCAGGTCGAGACCACCATCGACCAACCCGGGGTCATGCGGGTGCTCGTCGGCCCAACCATCGGGTGATCACGGGCACCTGCCCACTCGTGAGACAATCACCCCCGGACATTCATCAACCTCAGGAGATCAGCCATGCGCAAGCACACCCCCAATGACGACCCCCGTTGGGAGGATCTGTTCAAAGGTGGGTCCCTGCGCCGGGTCACCCGGTGGGGGGAGCCTGTTCTCCACGCCCAGACCCGCCCCGTCACCGAGTTCAACGAGGACCTGACGACCCTCATTCGTGACATGTTCACCACCATGGACGCCGCCGACGGTGTGGGTCTGGCCGCAACCCAGGTGGGGGTTGACCTGTCTCTGTTCGTCTACATCTGCCCGGACGCCGACAACATCGTCCACCATGGTGCCTTCTGCAACCCGGTCGTCACCCTGCCGGAGGGACGCGATCGCCGCCTCGAGGCGGCTGACGAAGGCTGCCTCTCCTGGCCCGGCGGATTCCAGTCCCTGGCCCGCCCCGACCTGGCCACCTGCACAGGCCAGGATCCCTGGGGCAACGACATCACCGTCACCGGAACCGGTTTCTTCGCCCGCTGTCTGCAGCACGAGACCGACCACTGCAACGGAGTCGTCTTCGGGGACCGGCTCTCCAAGCGTTCACGTCGCAAGCTCGACGAGCAGCACGACAAGGTGGCCCATCTCTACCCCGACGACTGGCCGCTCACCCCGAAGGGCTGATTCGTGAGGGCGTGACGTCCCGCAACTCGTAGCAGGCCACCGCTGCGGCTGCTGCGACGTTGAGGGAGTCCACTCCTCCGGCCATCGGGATGCGCACCACGACGTCGGCCTGACTGATCCAGTGGGACGACAGACCCGCCCCCTCAGTGCCCATGAGCAGGGCAACCTTCCGTGGGTTGGCTCGCAGGTCCGCGGAGAACTCGTCCAGGGTGACCGAGTCGTCACTCAGGGCCATTGCCGCCACCGTGAAGCCATGGTTTCGCAGCTCGTCGAGACCACCTGACCAGTCCTCGAGCCTGGCCCAGGGCAGCTGGAAGACGGTTCCCATCGACGTCTTGATGGCTCGACGGTAGAGCGGATCGGCAGCGCGGGGGGCCAACAGGACACCGTCCCACCCGATGCCTGCGACACACCGGATGATCGCGCCGACATTGGTGTGGTCCACGATGTCCTCGCACACCACCAGTCGGCGAGCATCCGTGAGATCGGCGGCGCTCCAGCGGGTCTGTCGACACATCGACGCCAGAGCACCACGGTGGACGTGGAACCCGGTCACCTGCTCGGCCAGGGCTTCGGAGACGACGTAGACCTCGACGTCAAGGTCGTCGAAGAGATCGCGCAGACCGTCGATCCAGCGAGGAGCCAGCAGGAATGATCTGGGCGGGTACCCCGCCTCACAAGCGCGCCGGATGACCTTGGCCCCCTCCGCGATGAAGAGCCCATGCTCAGCCTCCAAGGACTTTCGCAAGTTGACGTCGCGCAAGCTGACGTAGTCGGCCAGGCGCGAGTCGGCCGGATCGTCGATGTCTATGAACGTTGCCACCGCTCCAACCTACCGGTGGCTATCGTGGGCAGGTGAGTTCCGCCAAGCCACGCCGCAAGCTGCCCATCGACGGATTCGTCATCGCCATCGTCGTGACGGCCATCATTGGGTCGATCTTTCCTGCCACGGGGCCGGCTGTACCCGTCGTCGATCACGGCGTCACTGTCCTTATTTTTATCCTGTTCTTCCTCTATGGTGCCCGGCTGGAACCCCGCGAAACTCTCGACGGTCTCAAGAATTGGAAATTACAGGGAGCGATCCTGGTCTCTACCTTCGTCGTCTTTCCGCTCGTCGGACTGGCAATGCACGGCCTAGTGCCTTGGGCGATACCCAAAACCCTGTACGTCGGGATGTTGTGGATTTGCCTGGTGCCCTCGACGGTGCAGTCGTCGATCAACTTCACCTCAATCGCCCACGGCAACGTCGCGGGGGCCATCGTTGCAGCAACCACGTCGAATCTCTTGGGGACCTTCCTCACCCCCGTCCTGGCCCTCCTCATGATGTCGACGAGCGGCGGGCTGACGATTCAGGCGTCAAGCTTTCTTGATGTCATCATCCAATTGCTGCTGCCGTTTGTGTTGGGCCAGCTGTCACGTCGGTGGACCGCAGATTTCGTCACAAGGCACCGTAAGCCACTCAAATTTGTCGATCAGGGGTCAATCATCCTCGTCGTCTATTCGGCATTTTCAGAAGGTATGCGCGAGCACATGTGGTCCTTGGTGTCACCGGCATCGATGATCGTCCTGACCCTCATATGCCTGGTCCTGTTGTTCTTCATGCTGTGGTTGACCTGGGCAGGAGCCGGATGGCTCGGCTTCGACCGTGACGACCGCATCGCCATACAGTTTTGCGGCACCAAGAAATCGCTGGCCACCGGCCTACCGATGGCGACGGTGCTGTTCGCGGGACAGCCGGTCGGTCTCATCGTGCTGCCCCTCATGATCTTCCACCTGGCCCAGCTCATCGCTTGCGGAGTGCTGGCGGGACGCTATGCCCGCCAGCGGGAAACCACACAATGACGCGTCATGTCGACATCCGAATTCGCACAAGCTGAAGCAGGAACGCAACAATGACCGGGATTGCGGCGACATGTGCCAGGCTTTCACCGACGAATCCTTGGTCAACCAGGGCCGCGCCAGCCATCGATCCAATCGCCGATCCCAAATAATTTGCCGACGCGTTTGCGGCAACGGCTGTCGTGCCATCATGGGGATTGTCCACCATAAGGGTGTGCTGCTGAGGGGCGAGTGACGCCCACCCCAGCATCCCCCAGCACAAAATGCTCATGGCCACAACGATGACCGATGGGTTCCAGGCCAGTATCAGGAATGCGAGTAAGAGCAATGCGGTGATCAAGGCCGTCACGGCAGTCGAACGTTGTGCCGCGTCAACCACACGACCTACAAACAATGCACCTATGGCACCACCTATCCCCCACACCCATATCAGCCATACATGGGCCGAACTCAGGCCCAGGCCGTCAAGCAGAGGTATGAAATAGGTGTACAGCCCCAGTGAAGCGATCCCGGTACATAGAGTCACCAGCATGGTAACCACGTTTGACGCCTTGCCGAGAGTCGCAAAGCGTGCACCCGCAGAGGGGGTTTCCACATTCGCTATCCGGCCACGACCAAGCAGACCTATTCCCAGCATCGCGCATAGCCCGACCCCGACGATGAGGCCAAAGGTCCACCTCCACGAGGCCCAGTCAGCCACCATCAGCCCGAGCGGAACCCCAAACACAGTGCCGCATGCCAAACCCGCAAGGATCAAGGACAACGCGCGTCCCCTCCGGTCAGCCGAAACGCTGTGTGCGGCCACCGCCGACGACAGTGGAGAGTAAACACCGGCCGCAGCACCTGCAAGAAGCCGCGACGCGATAAAAATTGCAACTGTCGTCGCCAATGCGGAGATGATGTTTGATGCTACGAAGAGGGACAGCGCTAGAAGGAGTGACCGAGCGGCCCGCCTGCCAGCAACACCTGCAAGAACAGGCCCAGATATCGCGTAGGCAGCTGTGAAGGCCGCAACACCCAGCCCGACCGTGCCCGAACTGCTGCCGAGATCCGATGCGATCTTGGGCAACATGCCTGCAATGACATAAGCATCGAGACCGAGGGCGACGGTTCCCACAAAATAAGGCCACAACCTGCCGATCACGAGGCTGAGTCCTCACGGGAGACGTCGGCCGCCAAGCCGGCAAGGACCGAGTCGAGTAAACCCGGAAAACGGTCGTTGAGGTCTCGGGCGCGCAGCGAAATCAGGCAGGACCTGCCTTGAGAGCGGGTAAAGGTGATCCCGTTCTCCCGAAGGATACGGGTGTGATACGTCAAGGTTGAGCGCGGCAGATCATCCGCCAAGTCAAGGCTGTCTGCCTCCTCGACCAGCGACAGGCGGCGCACCATCTCAAGACGAATCGGATCACTCAACGCATAGAGAACCCGCGGAAGGAGAATCTCCGACGCGTCAGGATGGACATATGTTCGAGACGGGGACATGGGACTCCTCAACACGGATACGACAACTGTGCATGTTTTCTTGCACGATAATCATGCAAGAAAACATGCACAGTGTCAATGGCCCCCATCGTCGTAGCGTGCCGCGTATCGGCGCCCCGTCCGTTGATAGCAGAGAGGCCGAGGCCATCATGGCCCCGGCCCAACTACCTCACTGATCCTGTGAAGGCCGCTGCCCTCCAAAGTGCTGATCACCGACGTACTGGGTGTTGGCCGGTTGATCAACCTGGTCTCCAGGAACTCCTTGTCGCCCCTGATCAGCAGCAGTCGACTCGGACTGAGCTTCAACCTGGGCAAGGGCCGAGGCGCCAGGAACCTGGCTCGGCTCCTTGTGACGTTTGCCTGACAGCCCCGGATTCTCCAGCTTGGCAGCTTCCTGAATGGCCTGTTGGACGGTGGCCTCGGAAGCCTCCTTCTCCTCAGCCTTCTGAGCCTCGATCTCGGCGAAGACGTCAACCTTCTCCGGCGCGGTGAACCGGCTCGGATCGGCGACCGAGAATCCACCCTCGTCGGACCCCTGAGGTGCACCGCCAGCCATCGATCCCAGCCCCTTGAGGGCGTCATTGAGCTCGGACGGTACGACCCAGACCTTGTTGGAGTCACCGCGAGCCAGGGTCGGCAGCATCTGCATGTACTGGTAGGCCAACAGGCCTTGGTCGGGCTGACCGGCATGGATGGCATTGAACACCGTCGTGATGGCCTGGGCCTCGCCCTCGGCCCGCAGCATCTGGGCCTGACGGTCGGCCTGGGCTCGCAGCACGGCAGCCTCGCGATCACCCTGGGCACGCAAGATGGCGGACTCCCGGTCACCACCGGCCGACAGGATCTGAGACTGACGCTGACCTTCCGCCAACAGAATGGCGGCCCGCTTGTCACGCTCGGCCCGCGCGCCCTTCTCCATCGCGTCGCGGATGGTAGGCGGCGGCTCGATAGCTCGCAACTCCACGCGATTGACCTTGATACCCCACTTTCCGGTGGCCTCATCGAGGACCGACCGAAGCTTCTGGTTGATCTCCTCGCGGCTGGTGAGAGCGGCCTCCATGTCCATGCCACCGATGATGTTTCGCAGCGTCGTCATGGTGAGCTGCTCGATGGCCGTCTTGTAGGACTGGGCCTCGTAAGCGGCGCGCTCGGGGTCAACGATCTGGAAGTAGATGACCGAGTCGATGTTCACCATCAGGTTGTCCTCGGTGATGACTCCCTGCGGCGGGAAGGGGACGACCTGCTCACGCATGTCGAGGTTGTACTGCACGCGATCGATGATGGGGATGACCAGGTGGGGGCCGGGGGTGAGTCGTCGGTTGAACTTTCCGAGCCGCTCGACCAAGCCAATCTTCTGCTGGTGGATGATCTTGATGCTCGAGGCCAGGAAGGCGACGAGCAGCGCAATGATCACCAGAACCACGATGAACTGGGGCATGGAAACTCCTGCAAGGGATCTTGGACCGTGCCGGTCACAACCCGGCACCGCCTACATCATCCCAGATCAGGGGCAAATCTCCAGATCACGGACCGAGGCTCTTGAAAACTGGATATACGACGAGGGTTGTCCCGTCCACTTCGAAGACCTCAACCTTCTCGCCTGAGGCAATTGTCATGCCGGGCTCGACCGACCGAGCCGACCACTCCTCGCCGTCAACCTTGACTTGTCCGTGCCCATCGGTGATCTCACTGGTCGCGACGCCGTTGGAGCCAACCAACTTGTCCAAGGACGAACGGTATCCAGGAGCCTCTCGCACCCGTCGCAACAGGGTGGGACGCAGCACCGCCAGCATGAGGATGGCAACGGCCACGGCCACGATCGCCTGGACCAGAATCATCCCCGGCAGGAAGAAAGCTGTGAGGGCACCAGCAGCCGCTCCACCAGCCAGCATGAGCAGGGTGAAATCACCGGTGAGCATCTCAGTGCAGGCCAGCACCGCCGAGCCGACCAGCCAGACCAGCCACGGCCAGTCCTCGAAGGGCTCCATCACGGCGTTCTCCCGTCGTCAGATATCAGTGCGCGGCGCGAGCGTTCCATCGGCCATCAACATGGCTGACGGTCAGCGGCATTCCGAAGGCACCCGAGAGAACCTCGGAGGTCAGGGTCGTCTCAACTGGCCCAGCAGCCACGATGCGGCCGTCAGCCATGATCAGGGCATGGGTGACGCCAGCCGGGATCTCCTCCAGGTGATGGGTGACGAGCACTGAGGCAGGAGCATCAGGATCGGTGAAGACGGACGAGAGCACGTCAACCAACTGCTCACGACCGGCGAGATCGAGGCCCGCCGCGGGCTCGTCCAGGAGCAGCAGCTCAGGATCAGTCATGAGTGCTCGGGCAATTTCGACCCGCTTGCGCTCCCCCTCGCTGAGGGTGCCCCAGGTGCGATCAACCATGCCGACCAGACCCATACGCTCCAGCAACTCATCGGCGCGGGTGACATCCTGCTCGTCATAGGCTTCACGCCAGCGTCCGACGACAGCCCAGGCAGCCGAGACGACGATGTTCCCGACCTTCTCCTGGGCCGGGATGCGGTGTGCCAGGGCCGAGGAGGCCATGCCGATACGTGGGCGCAGCTCAAAGACATCGACGGCTCCGAGGATCTCATCGAGGATTTCGACCAATCCCTCAGTGGGGTGAAGCTCAGCTCCCAAGACCTGCAGAAGGGTCGTCTTTCCCGCCCCATTGGGGCCAACCATCACCCAACGCTGGCCTTCTTCGACGTCGAGGTCGACATTGTCGAGGATCCATCGCTCCCCGCGTCGGACTCCCACGCCTGCCAACTGCGCCACTGCACTCATGCGTATGAACTTACCTTGTGTCGGCGACATTCACTGGCTGGCGCGACGAGGTTGGCGTGGTGTCGCCGCGAACTGTGGCCTTCGATGTCATCTCAGGCGTCTAATCTGGGCAGGTGCTCGAGATCTGCTGCCGTCTCACCTGTCTGCTCAACGAACTGTGTGCCGGTCGCACGACCGCTCCCCATGCCGAGGCGGAGCTGTTGGAGATGGTGGCGGCCCACCACGTTCATGATCCTGAGGAAGTCCTCGGCCTGTCCGAGCACGATCCGCTGTCCTCGGTCCCGATACGGATGGCCCTGGCCCGGATCTCCCACGCCCCCCACGACTCCCCGGTGTTCTGGGGCCTCCTACTGCCCGCCCCCGGCCAGCTCGCCGGTCTGCGCGGTCCAGCTCGGGTCAACCACGCGGCTCTCGACGCCGGGGCTGTCATCATCTGTCATCAAGGCTCGGCTGCCGTGCCCGCCGGTACGGCGTGGATCCCCCAGCCTGTCGGTTCTGCCATGCAGTGGACTATCGCCCGAGCAGTAGCTCCGCTGCCCCCGTTAACTCCCGCCGATGCGGCTCCCCTGCTTCGTTCGGCGATGACGGCCACGGCATCCCGGCTCAGTGATCTGGGCATGGTCGCCGGGGAACGCCCTGAGGCCATTGCCCCTCATCTGACCGGTCACCGCCCCTCCGACCAAAGGCTCCTCGACTCGGCGTGGACCGTGTTGACCGCCTGTGACGCCGGACTCGCCTCTGCCCACCAGCTGATCACGGCCCACAGCGCACACACGCGGGAGGCGGCGCTGCGCCAGTTGCGCAACGCCGCCTCCCAAGCGATCACAGCAGCCACCTCGTGGCCGCTGACCTGATCAGGCTCCGGTCGAACCCATGCCTCCGTCGACGTGGATCATCTCGCCGGTGGTGGCGGGGAACCAGTCGGACAGCAGGGCAACGATCCCCTTGGCGGCAGGAGTGGTGTCCTTGGTGTCCCAGCCGAGCGGGGCACGCTCTCCCCACAGGTCGTTGAAGGCGTCGGCGCCGGGAATGGCTGTCTTGGCCATGGTGTCCAACGGGCCGGCCGAGACGAGGTTGCAGCGAACTCCCTTGGGACCCATGTAGCGGGCCAGATAACGGTTGGCCGACTCCAGCCCAGCCTTGGCAACTCCCATCCAGTCGTAGAAGGGCCAGGAAACGGTGGCGTCGAAGGTCAGACCGACGACGGAGGCATGCTCGGCGAGCATCCCGTCGAGGGCGGTGATGAGGGAGACGTAGGAGTAGGTGGAGGTGTGCACCGCCACCGAGACGTCCTCCCACTCGGTCTCGAGGAACTTGCCGCCCAGGGCCGTCTTCGGGTTGGCGAAGGCGATGGCGTGGACGACGCCGTCGAGCTTCTCCACCCCGAGGCCGCGCAGTTGCTGGGGCAGGGCGGCAAGCTGGTCGTCGTCGGTGACGTCAAGCTCCAGCACCTCCGGCACCGGATCGAGCTTGCGCACTGCGCGACGGGTGACCCCGACCGCCCGAGGCAGGTTGGAGACGATGACCCGTGCACCCTGCTCCTGGGCGATCTGAGCCACCTTGAACGCAATCGAGGTGTGCATCGTCACGCCGGTGACGAGGATGGTGCGTCCTTCAAGAAGCCCCATGGTGATGTCCTTCCAGTCGATGGGGATGGATGTACGTGGTGTCAGTGGCCCATGCCGAGCCCGCCGTCGACGGGGATCACGGCACCGGAGATGTACCCGGCGGGGTCGGAGACGAGGAACCGGACAGCGGCGACGACATCGTCAACCGTTCCCAACCGCTTGGCCGGGATGCGCTCCAGGTAGTCCTCGACGACCTTCTCGGGCAGTTCGTCAGTCATCTCGGTGGAGATGAAACCGGGAGCGACGAGGTTGCAGGTGATGCCACGGGAACCGAGCTCGCGGGTCACGGACCGGGCGATACCGACCATGCCGGCCTTCGACGCGGCATAGTTGACCTGGCCAGGCGAACCGAGCAGGCCGACCACCGAGGAGGTCAGGACGATGCGTCCGAACCGGGAGCGAGTCATCGCCCTGGCAGCGCGACGAATGACGCGGTAGGCACCCGTGAGGTTGGTGTCGAGAACGTCGGTGAAGTCCTCCTCCTTCATACGGGCGAGGAGTCCGTCCCGAGTGATGCCTGCGTTGGCGACGAGCACCTCGACCGGGCCGAACTCCTTCTCCACCTGGCTGAATGCTGCGTCGACGGAGTCTGCGTCGGTGACATCGCAGGCGACCGGCATCACCCCCTCAGGTGCGGTGGCCGAGCGACTCGTGGCAGCCACTCGGTATCCCTGTGCGTGCAGATCTGCGGCGATCGCAGCACCGATACCGCGCGATCCACCTGTGACGAGGGCAACGCGGCCCGAGGTGTCTGGACTCATGGAATGAACCTATCGCAGGCCACCACCAAGAGCTCGGACGGTTCGACCTGATTGGCGTCGCAGACTTAGGCTGGACGGGTGAGTGACGCTGCACGTGTTCGGTGGCACAGGGGGCACCATAACTCCCGGCACTCCATCACGTCCGCGAAGAGATCTGCCAGCGATGATCTGGAGATGCGTCAGCGTCGCTATCTGTGGTCAATGCTGGTGCGAACCTTGTGCTTCATCGGGCTCGTCATCACCCCCAGTCCCTGGCGGTGGACCTTCCTGCTGGGGGCTGCCGTCATCCCTGCCATCGCTGTCGTCCTCGGCAATGCGGCGGACCGACGCACCACTGACACCTTGCCCTCCCAGCACGCTGAGGAAAATCGCGGGGAGCTGAACCCGGCAGTGACGATCCATGGAGAGGTCGACGAGAACTGAATCCTGGGCATGGATCGGACGCCTGAGGCCTGCCAGCAGCCAACGTGGCAGGACCAACTAGGCTCGAGGACGTGAAGAAGCTGTGGGTTCGATGGGTGGCCCTGACCCTCCTGGTCATTGCGCTGGGCCTGGTCATGGTACGCCTCGGCGAATGGCAGCTGCACCGGCTGTCGGGCCGCCGCGAGGCCAATGAGATCATCCGTACCAACGAGAACAAGCGACCGGTCGAGTGGTCGACCCTCATGGGTGAGCACCCGGTGACCGCGCAGGAACAGTGGCGCCCGGCCACCATCACCGGCACCTTCGACACGGCTCACGAGCTTCAGGTGCGTTATCGCAGCAATGGCGATGATGAAGGGTCCGAGGTCGTCACCCCCATCGTCACCAAGGATGGTCAGCGCGTTCTCATCGATCGCGGCTTCCTCAAGCGATCCTCCGCCACCGGTGACAATCAGGCCTTGCCGCCAGCGCCTTCTGGAACCGTGACGATCACCGGGCGGGTCAAGGGCAATGAACACGGCAAGCCCACCGCCACCGACCCGGTACAGGGCAAGGTCAGGCTCATCAACTCCAACGCCATCGGCAAGACGCAGGGGATCACCTACGTCAACGGTTACATCACGGCCACCTCGATGGTCCCGGCCCAGAGGAGTCTGGTTCCCATGGAACTTCCAGAACTCGATGATGGCCCGCACCTGTCCTATGCCATCCAATGGTTCTGCTTCACCGCCATCGCGGTGATCGGTCTCTTCGTGCTCATCCGAGGTGATGTCAAGGATCGTCAGAAGCGCCGGGCCAAGGCCAACCGGATCTCGGCGCATACTGCGACCATCGACGACGAAGGCACCATCGCAGCGCCCCAGGAGTCCGGGACCACTGAGACGAGGACGGCCACCAAGTGACGCCGACCTTGTCCCTGGCCCTGCCGTGGCTGGTGTGCCCGACCTGTCAACGCCGTGGCCACGAAAGACCCCTGAACCTCAATGGGAGGTCCCTGCGCTGCGAGGAAGGCCATTGTCTCGACATCGCCAAACAGGGCCATGTGACGATGATGACCTCCCCGGCCGGAGCGAACGCTGACACCCCCGCGATGGTCACGTCACGTCAGCGGGTACTTGACGCCGGTCTCTTCCACGACCTCGACGGTCGTCTCACCGAGATCCTCGCCGACCGCGGGAGCATCGTCGAGGTCGGGGCTGGAACGGGACATCATCTGGCACAGGTCCTCGAAGGTCACGCAACTGCCTACGGTCTGGCCACCGATGTCTCATCAGCAGCCATTCGCAAGGCAGCGAGAACCCATCCTCGGATGGCAGCTGTCGTCGCCGACACCTGGGCCGGTCTACCGATCCGCACCGGGTGCATGGACGCCGTGTTGTGCGTTTTCGCGCCGCGCAACCGCGATGAGTTCAAGCGCATACTGCGTCCCGACGGCCTCCTCGTCGTCGTCACTCCCCTGCCCGAGCATCTGCACCAGTTGCGCGAGACAACCGGGATGATCGGTATTCAACCCCACAAGCATGACGAACTCGTGGCCGGTCTGGAATCACAGTTCGAAGCTGCCGGACATGAGGACATTAGCACCGTCGTCGGCCTCGACGGGCCGACGGCCTCAGACGTCGTCGCGATGGGGCCCAGCGCCCACCACGTCCAGGACGTTCATGTGGATGCGGTGGAAGTCACCTCAGCGGTGGAGATCACCACCCTGGTCCCGCGCTGATCACGGACGCGTACGACCCTCAGAACTGACGAGGCTCTGCTGCGTGTTCGACCTCGTCGAGGCGACGACGAGCCTTGCGCACCTTGCGGTCGGCCTTCTCAGCCTTGGCACGATGCTTGTTGAGGGTCGCCTTGGCCTCCTTGCGGCGGGACTTCCCGGCTCCCTTGCGACGCAACTTGCGCAATGCCTTCTCAGCCTTGCGTGCCTTGCGGTCGGCCTTCTCCGCACGGGCCACTGCGGTCTCGACGGCCAGCCGGAGGGCCTCGACGTCGGGCTGATCATCTGCCTGTTCCTGCTGCACGGTCTCACGCTCGGCCTTGGTCTCAGGCGACGCCGGGTCCGCACCACCACGAGGACGAAACTCCACCCCGGCTTCCCGCAAGAGCTTCTGCACCAGTCCGTAGGACCGTCCGGACTCGCGTGCCAACGACCGGATCGACGCACCTTGGTTGTACCGACCCGCCAATTCCTCGGCCATCGCCTGCCTGGCCTCACCAACCAGTCTGGGCGCACGTGTGACCATCAGCCCTCCTCGACAACGTCCTGTGCGCCATCATGCTACGGCATGTCATGGTCGTCAGGACTGCAATATCAGGCCAGACTGATGAGCTCGGCGTAGTCAGCGCTCCACATGTCCTCAGTGCCATCGGGCAACACGAGCACCCGATCAGGGTCGAGGGCATGGACGGCTCCCTCGTCGTGGGTGACGAGAATGATCGCCCCACCGAAGTGGCCGATGGCGTCGAGGACCTGCTCTCGGCTGGCTGGGTCAAGATTGTTGGTCGGCTCGTCGAGCAGCAGCACATTGGCCGAGGAGACGACGAGGGTGGCCAGGGCAAGACGGGTCTTCTCGCCGCCGGAGAGCACCCCGGCCGGTTTGTGGACGTCGTCGCCAGTGAAGAGGAAGGAGCCCAGCACCTTGCGCATCTCGGTCTCGTCGAGATCAGCTGCTGCGCTGGCCATGTTCTCCAGCACAGTGCGATCCATGTCCAGCAGGTCGTGCTCCTGAGCAAAATAGCCCAGTTTGAGGCCATGCCCGGCGATGACCTCGCCGGTGTCGGGGGTCTCCTTGCCTGCCAGGATCCGAAGCAGGGTTGTCTTTCCGGCACCGTTGAGCCCGAGGACGACGACCTGGGAACCCCGGTCAATGGCCAGGTCCACCCCGGTGAAGACCTCCAGGGAACCGTAGGTCTTGGTGAGGTTGCGGGCCGTCAGAGGCGTCTTGCCACAGGGGGCCGGGTCGGGGAAGCGGATGGCGGCCACCTTGTCGACAGCTCTCTCTCCCTCTACCCCGGCAAGCAGCTTCTCGGCGCGCCGGGCCATCTGCTGGGCGGCAACGGCCTTCGTCGCCTTGGCATGCAGCTTGTCAGCCTGGACCTGCAGGGCAGCAGCCTTGCGCTCGGCGTTGATCCTCTCCTTGTGACGACGCTTCTCGTCAGCAGCTCGCTGCTCCAGATAGAGCTTCCACCCCATGGAGTAGATGTCGAGGGTGGCGCGGTTGGCGTCGAGGTGGAAGACCTTGTTGACGGTGGCCTCCACCAGACCGGTGTCGTGGGAGATCATGAGGACCCCGCCCGAGTAGGACTGCAGAAAGCTGCGCAGCCAGACGATGGAGTCGGCGTCCAGGTGGTTGGTCGGCTCGTCCAGGAGGAGGGTGTCTGCCCCGGAGAACAGGATGCGCGCCAGCTCGACTCGACGACGCTGACCACCGGAAAGGTTCTTGAGTGGCTGGGACAGCACGCGATCGTCAAGTCCCAGGTTCGACGCGATCCGAGCAGCCTCGGCAGAGGCTCCGTAACCGCCAGCGGCGATGAGACGGTCCTCCGCCTTGGAGTACTTGTCCATCGCGACCGCCCGCTCCTCGTCGGAGCCGTTGGCCATCTGGTGCTCCAGGGTACGCATCCGTTCGAGCATGTGGTCCAGGCCACGGGCCGAGAGGATTCGTGCTCGGGCAATGGTCTCCATGTCAGGATCGCGGGGGTCCTGAGGCAGGTAGCCGAGTTCCCCGGTACGTCTCACCGAACCTGCGGCGGGTAGCCCCTCACCCGCCAGGATGCGGGTCAGGGTCGTCTTGCCGGCACCGTTTCGACCCACCAAACCGATCTTGTCCCCAGCGGTGACCTGGAAACTCACTGGGTTGAGCAGGAGCCTGGCTCCGACCCGCACCTCCACATCCTTGACCTGCAGCACCGGCCCATCTTCCCCCGTCCTGACGACTTGGACCAAATGGAGAGCCTGGATGAATCAGCGTCCCAAGGTCATGGGGACGTGATCGATACCTGCCTCGTCGAAGTGCGGCCCGGTGACGACGAAACCGAAATCGCCGTACCAGTTCTCCAGGTACGACTGAGCGTGCAAGGTGATCTCCTTGTCGATGGCGCGCGCAAGTTCACGGGCCAGATCCATCATGCGCCGGCCAATGTGGAGGCCGCGGTGGTTGTCGTCGACGACGACTCGTCCGATGACGATGTGGTCGTCGTCAAGGATGCGCAGGGTTCCAACCGGATGCCCGTCGACCGCGGCCCACACCAGGACCGTGGTGGGTTCGAGTTCTCGTCCGTCCAGGTCCGGCTCAGTGCACTGTTGCTC
This sequence comes from Cutibacterium sp. LaCa_255, assembly GCF_057458005.1. NCBI lineage: Bacteria > Bacillati > Actinomycetota > Actinomycetes > Propionibacteriales > Propionibacteriaceae > Cutibacterium > Cutibacterium sp. LaCa_255. Next base: position 1,776,343 of record NZ_CP190956.1, read on the forward strand.
CCCGTTGAACACGGCGCTGCGCAACCACAGGCATTCGTAGAGGGTAGTGGCGTCCATCCGCGTGGCGTGATCGTGATGAAGGGTGACAATGCCTTTTCCAGGGTCTTTCCGGGCGACATTGGGTTCATTTCCCCGCGCGAAAGGAGACATCATGCCCCACATCTTGACAGAATGTCAGGCATGAGTACGCCACGCCGAGCAGCACCAGAGGATGACGACGACCTTGAAGACGTCGCCCGTTCATGGCGCCGATACCTGATTCTCGTCATCTGCGGTGTTGTCGTCGCCGTGCTTGGATTGGGGATTTTCGGATATCTCGCGTGGTGGTCCCTCTGCGACCAGGCCGCCGACGTGTGCCAGCGTGGTGAGCCCGTCACCTACTGGTGTTCGGTGGTTGCCCTGGGCGTTCTTGGCCTCATCATTGGCGTCCTGACGCAGATCTGGTTGGAGAAACGGTGGTGGCACCTGTTGGCCATCATCATTCCAGCCGCGCTGGTCATCGCTGGCGTCATCTGCTGGTTCGCCGTCTGAGACGGGGCGTCATGGATTTCAAGGACGACGCAGGTATTGATCCCGGTTCCATCGGCTCCCCCGGTGGCGGTGGCGGCGGTGGGCGTGTCGCCATCGGAGGAGGTGCCGGGGTCGTCGTCCTTCTCATTGCGGTTTTGCTGGGCGTCAATCCTGGCGATCTGCTCGGTCAGAACGATCAATCACAAACCGTCCCGGCCAACTCGACGACCGCGGTGTCACGCTGCCGTACCGGAGCCGACGTCAAGAGGGACCCCAACTGCCGCTGGGCGGCCTACGCCACCAGCATCAACCAGTACTGGGAAACCCAGATCGAGGGCTACGCCAAGGCCAAGACGACCCCATTCAGCCGTTCGGCGCGCACCGGGTGTGGTCACGCCGACGCCCAGACTGGGCCTTTCTACTGCCCGCCGGACAAGATGGTCTATCTCGACACGAACTTCCTCGGCACCCTGTTGCAGCAGCTTGGTACTCAGTCCTCCACCGCTGCCGAGGCCTACATCATGGCCCACGAATACGGTCATCACGCCCAGGACCTGCTGGGGACATTGTCCGAGGCTCACGCATCGGGTAACCAGACCGGCCCGAAGTCGGCGTCAGTACGCCTCGAATTGCAGGCCGACTGCTATGCCGGCACCTATCTCAAGTGGACCTCGGAGAACGAGGACGACATCATCGACAATGTCACCCGTGACGACCTGGCCAAGGTCGTCGAGGCTGCTCGAGCCGTCGGCGATGACCACATCCAGCGTCAGTACAGTGGCGGCGTGCAACCCGACAAGTGGACCCACGGCTCGTCGGGGATGCGAGTTCACTGGGCCCAGCGCGGCTTCGACACCGGCGACCCGGCCAAGTGCGACACCTTCTCCACCAATGACCTGGGGTGACGTGTGAGCCGTCGGCTCACACGACCTGACCCATAGCCCCCAACGCAGCGTCTGAACGGATTCAGCCACCGCGTTCGCGTCCAGCGAATACAATAGAGATGCACACGGCATCCAATTCAGTGCGTCATCGATGACGCCGGCCGAGGGGAGGTTGTTGTGAGCGAGATCCATCGAATTCTGTTCGAGCCGACGACCATCGGCTCCATCCACGTCAAGAACCGCTACGCCATGGGCCCGATGGGCCCACTGGGCATGTCCACCGCTGAGGGCGGCTGGAACCAACGAGGAATCGACTACTACGTCCGGCGAGCTGCCGGCGGTATCGGCCTCATCATCACCGGCGTCTGTCAGGTGACGAACCCGATCGAACACCTGCCCAGCGGCACGCTGCCCAATCCGACGCTGTCTCCTGCCTGCTTCCTGCGGACGTCACGGGAGATGACGGAACGGGTTCACGCCCATGACTCCCGCATCGTCCTGCAGGTCGGTGCCGGGTTCGGACGAGTCATCATGCCTGTCGTGCTGCGTCCCGGTGAGAAGCCGGCAGCCCCGTCTGAAATCCCCTACATGTGGAATCCGAGGGTTACCTGCCGCGAGATCACCAAGGACGAGATCCACCAGATCGTCGCCCAGTTCCGGATCGCCGCGAAGGTTGCCGATGAAGCTGGCTTCGACGGGATCCAGGTGCATGCCTGCCATGAGGGCTACCTCATTGACCAGTTCGCCATCGAGAGGTTCAACCACCGCACCGACGAATACGGCGGATCGCTGGAGAACCGCCTGCGGTTCCCGCGCGAGATCGTCGAGACCATCCACGAGGCGGTCGGGGACGACTTCCCGGTCCAGATCCGCTTCTCGCCGAAGTCCATGATGAAGGACTGGAACGTCGGTGCCCTTCCCGACGAGGAGTTCGAGGAAGTCGGTCGTGACATGCCTGAGGGCATCGAGGCCGCTCGCCTGCTGCACTCCTATGGATACGAAGCCCTCGACATCGACGTCGGCTGTTACGACGCCTGGTTCTGGAACCATCCGCCGATGTACCAGGCGAAGGGGCTCTACCTGCCCTATGCCTCCGAGCTCAAGGAGGCTCTGCCGGACATCCCGCTCATCGTCGCAGGACGGATGGACGATCCTGACCTTGCCGCCAATGCGGTCTCCGACGGGATCGTCGACATGGTGTCCTTGGCCCGACCAACCCTGGCTGACCCGGACATCGTCATCAAGTTGCAGACCGACCATTCGGAACGGGTACGTCCCTGCATCTCCTGCCAGGAGGGCTGCATCGGTCGTATCGGCAAGTACACCGTGCTGAACTGCTCGGTGAACCCGGAGACCGGACGCGAGGCCGACACCCATCTGCATCCGGTGTTGCCGCACCGCGCCAAGAGGGTGCTCATCATCGGTGCTGGTCTGGCGGGCATGGAGGCAGCGCGAGTCCTCAGCGAACGCGGACACGAGGCCGTCATCGTCGAGGCCAGCGACCACATCGGCGGTGTCGTACTCGCTGGTGGCCAACCCTCCTTCAAGGAGGACGACCTGGCCCTGCTCGACTGGTACCGAACGACCCTGGAGGAGCTGGGTGTGGAGATCCGTCTCAACACCCCGGCAACCGCCGACCTCATCGCGTCCTTCGGGGCCGATCACATCATCCTGGCCACCGGGTCAACGCCACGTCGACTCGATCTGGGTGATGACACCACGGTCGTCGACGCCACCGACGCCCTGCTCCATCGTGACTCACTGGGCAAGAGGATCGTCATCATCGGCGGCGGCCTGACGGGTTGCGAGCTGGCTCTGGCGATGCGGGAAGCCGAGGCCGAAGTGACGATCGTCGAGGCCGAACCCGACATTCTCACCCGAAATGCCCCGCTGTGCGCTGCCAATGAGGACATGCTGCGTCGCCTGGTTCCCTTCCATGGGATCGAGGTGATGGCTAATGCCAAGGCCCTGCACACCACGCCGAAGGGGCTCATGGTCGAGGTCAACGGCCACGAGAAGGAACTGCCCGCCGACTCGGTCGTCGCCGCCATCGGCTATCTGCCTGAGCAGGACCTGCGTGGCGCCGTCGAGGCGACCGGATTGCCGTTCAACATCATCGGGGACGCCCGCAAGCCCGCCAACATCATGTACGCGATCTGGGACGCCTACGAGGTGGCCTCCAGTATTTGAGTGTGCCCAGGGAGGGGCTGGGTCTTCCCCGGCCCCTCCCGTCAGTCCCTGCGGGCACAGGGGCGTGACGACAGACTCAGACGTTGAAGCCAATCGCCTGGAGCTGCGCCCGGCCATCATCGGTGATGCGCTCCAGACCCCACGGCGGCAGCCACACCCAGTTGATCGTCGCGGACTTGACGATCCCCTCCAGCACCGTCTGGGTGTCATACTCCAGCCGATCCGTCAGCGGGCAGGTGGGGCTGGTCAGCGTCATGTCGATGGTGACATTGCCCTCGTCGTCGATGTTGACCCCGTAGACGAGGCCGAGGTCAACGACGTTGACCATGAGTTCGGGGTCGATGACGTCCTTCATCGCCTCGATGACGTCGTCGACGGTCGGCATGGCCGTCAGCGTCACTTCCTGGGCGGGCACGGCGTTGTCATCGCTCATCAGCCCTCCTCCTTCGTCTCGTTCTTCTCAGCGATCGCATCGGCAGTGGCCGGAGCCTTCTCGGTCGCCTTGAGCAGACTGTCCTCCAGTGCTGACCAGCCGAGCATCGCGCACTTGACTCGCGCCATGAGCTTGGCGACTCCCTCGAAGGCAATGGCGTCCTCGTAGGTGTCCTCGTCGAGCTCGATGGTGCCGCGAGAGCGCATCATCTCCTGGAAGCCGCGGTAGAGCTCCTGGGCCTCGTCGATGGTCTTGCCGATGATGAGATCGGTCATGACCGAGGTCGACGCCTGGGAGATGGAGCACCCCACCGCGTCATAGGACACGTCGGAGATGACGTCGCCATCCAGGTGAACCCGCAGCAGCAACTCGTCGCCACAAGACGGGTTGACCTGGGTCACCTCGGCGTCGTAGTCCTCGCGCAGACCACTGTGGTGCTTCTCCCGGTAGTGATCCAGGATGATCTGCTGATACATCTCCTCGACGTTCATGCGACACCTCCGGCAAAGAAGCTCCGAGCGTACTCGACGGACTCGACGAGCCGATCCACCTCGTCCGTGGTGGAGTACAGGTATGACGACGCACGAAGGGACGACTGTATTCCCAGCCGTTCGTGCAACGGCCTGGCACAGTGGTGGCCACCGCGCACTGCGACCCCGTGACCATCCATGAGGCTCATGGCGTCGTGCGGATGTACTCCCTCGATGGTGAAGGACACCGTGCCGGTACGGGCGGTGGCGTCGATCGGTCCGAGGATGTGCACCCCCTTGACGGTCTGCAGACCCTCGAGCATCCGGGCCGCGAGCTCGTGCTCGTGCTCGGCAATGGCCTCCATCCCGATGCCATCCAGATAGTCAGCGGCCACGCCGAGGGCGGCGAGCTGAGCGATCGGCGGGGTGCCTGCCTCGAAGCGATGCGGGGGCTCGGCGTAGGTCGATCCCTCCATGCGCACGACCTCGATCATCTCGCCACCGCCGAGGAAGGGCGGGAGCTCGGCGAGCAGGTCGTAGCGCCCCCAGAGAATGCCAATACCGGTCGGGCCGCACATCTTGTGGCCGGTGAAAGCCACCAGGTCAGCTCCCAGGGCCGACACATCAACAGGCATCTGTGGGACGGCCTGGGATGCGTCGACCACCATGACGGCACCGACGGCATGGGCCTGCTCGGCGATCATCCCGATCGGGTTGATCGTGCCGAGCACGTTGGAGGCCAGGGTCAGGGAGACGACCTTGGTGTGCTCGTTGATGAGGCCCTCCGCCTCGGCCTTCTCGAGGTCGAGACGGCCCTCATCGGTGATGTCGAACCACCGCAGGGTGGCTCCGGTGCGCTGACACACGAGCTGCCATGGCACCAGGTTGGAGTGATGCTCCATCACCGAGATGACGACCTCGTCACCGGGTCCGAGACGCTCACCCAAGGTGTGGGCACACAGGTTGAGAGCCTCCGAGGCGTTCGACAGGGCCACTACTTCCTCGGGACGAGACGCCCCGAGGAACCGCGCGGTGCGTTCACGCCCGCCCTCGTATGCCTGGGTGGACTCCAACCCGAGCTGGTGCATGGCCCGAGCAACGTTGGCGTTGTGTCGGGCGTAGTGCTCGCTCAGGGCGTCGATGACGACCTGCGGTTTCTGGGAGGTGTTGGCCGAGTCAAGGTACGTCAGCGGGTACTCCCCCACCCTGGTGGACAGGATGGGGAAATCCTTCCTGATCTTCTCGACGTCGTAGCTCATGATCAAGAGTTGGCCTTGACAGCGGACACGTACTTCTCGTAGCCCTCAGCCTCGAGCTCCTCACCCAGCTCCGGACCACCGGTGGCGGCCACCCGGCCATCGACGTAGACGTGAACCTGGGTGGGCTTAACGTAACGCAGGATTCGGGTGTAGTGGGTGATGAGCATGAGCCCATGCTCAGGGTCGGTCATGTACCGGTTGACGGTGTTGGCGACGACCTTGAGGGCATCGATGTCCAGGCCGGAGTCGGTCTCGTCGAGGATCGCGAACCTCGGGTGGAGCAGCTCGAGCTGGGCCATCTCGGAACGCTTCTTCTCACCACCGGAAAATCCCTCGTTGACGGACCGCTCGGCGAAGTCGAGGTCGAGCTCCTGACGGGTCAGGGCCTCATTGACCTCCTTGACCCAGGTGCGCAGCTTCGGGGCCTGACCGTCGGTGGCGGTACGAGCGGTACGCAGGAAGTTAGCGACGGAGACACCGGGCACCTCGACCGGGTACTGCATCGACAGGAACAGACCGGCGCGGGCACGCTCATCGACGGTCATCGCCAGCAGGTCCTCACCGTCGAGGGTGACGGAACCACCGGTGACGGTGTACTTGGGGTGACCGGCCAGGGTGTAGGCCAGGGTCGACTTGCCGGAACCGTTGGGGCCCATGATGGCGTGGACCTCTCCGGAGTTAATGGTCAGGTCGACTCCCTTGAGGATCTGCTTGGGACCGGCCTCGGTCTCAACGTCGACGTGAAGGTCATTGATCTGCAGGGTTGCCATGGTGGTTCAGGACTCCTTGGTGATGGGGTTGGCGACGTCGACGAGGACGTCGTCGCCGTCGATGGTCACGGGATAGACGGGAAGCGGCTCGGTGGCCGGAAGGTTGCGGGGTTTGCCGGTGCGCAGATCGAAGATCGACCCGTGCATGTAGCACTCGAGGCCACAGTCCTCGACGTCACCGTCAGCCATCGGCACCTGAGCATGGGTGCAGATGGCTCCGATAGCGTGGACCTCACCCTCGGTGCGTACCAGGACGATCTCGGTGCCGTCGACCTCGAACTCCTGCGGGGAATCCTCCTCGAGGGCCGAGAAACTGGTGACGACCGGCATCAGTCCTCCTCCGCTGTGGTGGAGGGGCCGAGGTTCTCGACGAGCTCGGCCTCGATGCGGGCGACGAGCTCCTCGGAGATCTCTGGCACGCCGATCCTGCGGACGATGTCGGTGAAGAAGCCATGCACGACGAGACGACGGGCCTCGGCCTCCTCGACACCACGCGACTGCAGGTAGAACAGCTGCTCGGCGTCGAAGCGTCCGGTGGAGGCGGAGTGTCCGGCGCCACGGATGTTGCCGGTCTGGATCTCCAGGTTCGGCACGGCGTCGGCACGGCAGCCCTCGGTGAGGACGAGGTTCTTGTTGGACTCGTAGGTCTCGATGTCCTCGGCCACCGGACGGATCAGGACGTCACCGATCCACACCGAGTGCGCGTCCTTGCCCTGCAGACAACCACGGAAGTCCACGTGGGACTCGGTGCTGGGGGCATTGTGGTCGACGAACAGGCGGTGCTCGATGTGCTGGCCGGCATCGGCGAAGTAGGCACCGAGCTGGGTCAGGTTGCCACCGGGGCCGTCGTAGGAGGCGGTCTGGGAAATGCGCACGGCCTTGCCGCCGAAGCTGGCCTGGGCAGTGCGGACGGTGGCGTCACGACCGATCTCGAAGGAGATCTGGGCACCGTGAATGGCGGTGTCGTCCCACTCCTGGACGAAGAGGACGGTCACCTGGGCACCGTCACCGACGCGGAAGGTCCAGTTCTCACCGAGACGGGCCACACCACGGTGACGAACGATGACGGTGGCCTGGGCATGGTTGCCGATCTCGACGACCACGTTGTGGTGGCAGGAGATCTCGTCGTTGTGACCATTGACGGTGATCTCGACCGGAACCTTGAGCTCGGCCTCGGCCGGGATGACCAGACGATGATTGACGGCGTGCGGGTCGGCTGCGGCCAGAGCCGACAGACGGTCCTGCGGGGTCTCGGCCAGGTCATTCAGCTCGCTGGCAGCCAGGTCGGTGACGGTGATGCCCTCGGCCCCCCTGACGTCGACGTCGATGCCGTCGGCCTCCTGGCTCGACTCGAGAGCGAGCTCGGAGAGGATCGGGGTGAAGGTCTTGATCGGGGTGAACCGCCAGATCTCCTCACGCCCGGTGGGCATGGGATGATCGGCGACCTCCCACGACGGGGTGGGGTGCAGATGGGATTCGACGTCGTTCTCGATGGCGACGTTGTGGCCCTTTCTGGGCGCGGCGGCTGGTGCGCTCAACGCAGTTTCTCTCTTTCTGGGAAAAGTGGGGTTCGTCTGGGCGGGGGGCGGATCAGCCGACCGCACCCTCCATCTGCAGCTCGATGAGCCGGTTGAGTTCCAGGGCGTACTCCATCGGCAGCTCCTTGGCGATCGGCTCGATGAATCCGCGCACGATCATGGCCATGGCCTCCTCCTCGGTCAGACCACGCTGCATGAGGTAGAACAGCTGATCCTCGCTGACCTTGGAGACGGTGGCCTCGTGGGCCATGGACACCTCGTCGGTACGGATGTCGTTGTACGGGTAGGTGTCCGAGCGCGAGATATCGTCCACCAGCAGGGCGTCACAGCGCACTGCTGAGGAGGAGTGGTGAGCGTCCTTGCCGACGGCGACGAGGCCGCGATAGGCCGAGCGTCCACCGCCCTGGGAGATCGACTTGGAAACGATCGTCGACGAGGTGTACGGGGCGTTGTGGACCATCTTGGCGCCGGTGTCCTGGTGCTGTCCCTCGGCTGCGAAGGCGACCGACAGAGCCTCACCCTTGGCGTGCGGGCCCATGAGGTAGCAGGCGGGGTACTTCATGTTGGCCTTGGAACCGATGTTGCCGTCGATCCACTCCATCGTGCCGCCCTCCTCGACGTAGGCACGCTGGGTGACGAGGTTGTACACGTTGTTCGACCAGTTCTGGATGGTCGTGTAACGGCAACGGGCGTTCTTCTTGACGATGATCTCGACGACTGCCGCGTGCAGTGAGTCCGACTTGTAGATCGGGGCGGTGCAGCCCTCGACGTAGTGCACGTAGGCACCCTCGTCGACGATGATCAGGGTCCGCTCGAACTGGCCGAGGTTCTCGGTGTTCATGCGGAAGTAGGCCTGCAGCGGGATGGTGCAGTGGACGCCCTTCGGCACGTAAATGAAGGAGCCACCGGACCACACGGCGGAGTTCAGCGCGGAGAACTTGTTATCACCGAGCGGGACGGCGCTGGCGAAGTGCTCACGGAAGAGCTCGGGCTCCTCCCTGAGGGCGGTGTCGGTGTCGAGGAACAGCACTCCCTGCTTGCCGAGCTCCTCGTTGATCTTGTGGTAGACGACCTCGGACTCGTACTGGGCGGCCACACCGGCAACCAGACGATCCTTCTCGGCCTCCGGGATGCCCAGACGGTCGTAGGTGTTCTTGATGTCGGTCGGAAGGTCCTCCCAGGACTGGGCCTGACGCTCCTGGGCGCGCACGAAGTACTTGATCTGGTCGAAGTCGATCGTGCTGATGTCGACGCCCCAGGTCGGCATCGGCTTGCGCCCGAAGAGCTTGAGGGCCTTGAGACGCATGTCAAGCATCCACTGCGGCTCATGCTTCATGGCCGAGATGCCGCGCACGACATCCTCGGACAGTCCGCGCTGAGAAGCTGCTGCGTAGGCATCGGAGTCGTGCCAGCCGTATTTGTAGCCGCTGAGGGCAGCCAGGTGTTCGTCCTGGCTGGCGCCGGTGCCCGGGAGGCTTGTGGGGGTGTCAACCTGGGTCATGAGTGATCCTTTCGGATGGATGGACGCTTGGACGGCTCGGAGAGTGCCCGACGGGTGATCTCGACGTCGACGGGAATGTGGGTGGTGCACACCCCGTCACCGTGAGCGATCGTTGCCAACCGCTGGACGTGCGACCCGAGGAGTTCGGAGAACAACTGGGTCTCGACCTCACACAACTGCGGGAAGACCTTGGCCACCTCGGCAACCGGGCAGTTGTGCTGGCAGATCTGCTGCCCGGTGCCTGCCGGTTGGATGGTGGCCACGTATCCGTCTGCTGACAGGGCCTCGGCCAGTAACTGGGCCGGGACTTCGTCAGGACGTTCTTCCCGCAGGGTGCGGTACCGCGACTCAATGTCGTTGACTCGGGCCTTGGCCACCGCGTCAAGGGCCGACGGCCCGACAGCGTCAGCAAGTTGCCGAAGCGCCGAGATCGCCAGGTCGTCGTATGCGGTGTAGTAATCGGCCCGCCCATGATCGGTAAGGAAGAACACACGGGAGGGACGACCCCTGCCTCGTGCTCCAAAGACCTTCTTCTCGCGGGAATCGACGAGGCCCTCGTTGACGAGGGAACTGAGATGGCGGCGCACTGCCGCTGCTGTCAGGCCGAGACGATCGGCCAGCTCACTGGCCGTCGACGGGCCATTGTGCAGGATGGACGACATCACACGATCCCTCGTGGAGCTATCCGCGCCCCCCTGCTGGTGCTCGCCGACGACGTCGCGACCTGCGGCGGCCACCTCGGTGTCGGTCGAATTTTTCACAACTCCATTGTTACTTAAACCGACCCTGATGCAAGTTAGGCAACCCTATGCCGATGCCGACCCGCCGGTGGGCACCCCGGGCACCAAAAGGCGGGGCCAGGCCTGGACCACATGCGGCTCGGGTTCACTGATACGAAGCCGGACCATCTGCGCAACGCCAAGAGAATCACTTCTCGTCGGCATAGGTGCACTAGACCACTCGATGCTGGAAGACACGGCCATCGTCGAGGAAGAGGACCGTCACCTCGTTGGTGACCTCACAGTTGGATCCCTTGGAAAGCGGGACATCAGCCATGTTCGGGGCTTTTTCTCATCGAGTCGACGTCAGACTGGGCGAAGGACTCAAACTGCAGAACCTCGCCGTCATCCTCCCCCACCAATCACACAGCCCCATGCCTTGTGTCCTTTGAGGGAATCAACATTCGAGGTGGTGAGTTTCTCCGCCCGAGACATGACGCTGGTGTCCTGACATGCGGAGCGGACATCTGCAGACGAGGTCACCTTGATGCTCGGAGAAGGAGAGACCTCAAGAGTCGCCACACCCCGACAGGCCGACGAGACCAACCATCAGAACTGGCAGCATAGCTAGCTTTCTCACCACGTCACCGACTTCTTCCACGCTCGAAGGGTCCTTGACGTAAACCCTCAAGCCAGAATAATCACGACAAAACTCGCCCCCACCCCATACGTCACGATACCGATCGAAAACGCTCGCCAATTCATCACTGGCGTCATTGACTTCCCTGAAAGGAGAGCCATCAAAGGAATAATCCCCATCAGCAGACCGAGGACTCTCACAGATCGCACGGACCAGCTCCCCCTCTTCTGGTGACGCTTGGGACACCCCCGCCTGAAGTACACCACAGCAGAGAATCCCCACAAGAACCAAAGCCAATCATGAATTCTTGTTCATAACCATCATCATTCTCACCGTTGAACGAGGTAACAGCACTAGCAGACACAGGTGTCATCGATGACCAAAGGGCGTCGTTACCCTTTTCCCGAAATCAAATGCCGCAACACCAGAACACCCACTCCGTCAAGCCTGCGACGACACTCACATAAAGTCCCCGCGTAGCAAGGGTCCGTACCCCACACATTTTTCCCCGCGAAGTGAGTGTCGGCCACGATCGGGTGTGAGCACCAAGAAGTATGCCCGGGCCTACCAGGCCGCTTCGGAGAAGGACAAGGGCCGGATCTTGGATCAGGTCGTGGAGGTGACCAGCTGGAACCGTGACCATGCCAGACAGCAGTTGAAGGCCCGTGCCGTCGACGGGCCGTTGTGCAGGATGGACGACCTCACGCGATTCCTCGTGTAGCTGTCATCACTGGCCTGCTGGTGCCTGCCGACGACATCGCGACCCGCGACTGTCAGGTGGCTCTCGGTCGTCAGCTCAAGTTCTCCCCGCACTCCACGATCCGATGCCACCACACCTGTCCATCGTCAGTCAGTATGTACACCTTGCCTGGCGCGACATGGCAGTCCGCGTCAGTGGGAACGGGTGTGTCGCCCAGGATTCCGGACTTGCGGGTCTCACGCATATCGGCGTCACTGTAAGGGCCTTGAGGCACGACCCCCTCCGCTTGACCTGACGGTTTTACCCAGCACACCCAGGCCTTGTGTCCCTTGATGTGGGCAACATTGGATGTAGTCAGTTCTTGAGCGCGGTCAAGCTGACCTCGGTCTCGGCACATAGCCAGTGCCGCTGATGATGTCGTCGCGACAGGTGATGAGGCCGGACCGTCGGGCTTCGGGGTCGAGGTGCACGCCGTGGCCATCAGTACGATCACGACGATGGCACCCCACCATGCCGAGCTTCTCCTCACCATCGGACTGAGCTTTTCCACGCGCGAACTCCACTCAATTGCGTGGCGTAGTAGGTGCATCGTTTTTGTGTCCCCGGCTTCCACCACGAGTAACCTTTAACCAGGTCGGCATAGACCATCTTTCCAGATCCATTGTTATAATGGACGGGGCCGCCTGAATCTCCCCCCCTAATACCATTATAACCATGGGAATTCCATCTACCCTCTTGCTTTGCAAGCGTTATTTGATGGCCAGCCGTAACACCATCAAGCTTGATGCGACCAAAATTATCCTGCACGATATATCCGCAGATCTGCCCCGAAGTTCTACCCGAGCTGCACAGCTGACGGCCAATAGCGAGACCACCAAAATAGAGCCCAGCGCCAGAATGGCGTGATAACGAGGAATTCCCTGCGTTATACACGTTTGGCGAGTACGATTTTCCCGCAATCAATTTCCAGTCACCCTAGACATTCTAATTCCCAGAATACGCGGTAGTGTATTGATTTCCAACTGGCCTTTTCACCGGGGTGTAGGGAGTACCACGACGAAGCCCCGACTGGAGCCCATCGTGGCGACGAAGCGCCACGATGCAGACCAAGACCGCAACACTTTCATCAGGCGCGGTCCTCGTCGTCAGAACCCATTAGAACGCCGCCCGGGACTCGTAGCTGCTAGATAGTGATAAATCTCACCTCGCTTGGACTAGACAACCGTGTAACACTTTGCAACACTGACAGCACGCTGCAAACGACCGACAGCGATACGTCGGCCTGATGCACAACTACGTGCTCGACGATGAGCGTCGAGCTGCCTCGAAAGGTGTACCCACATGCCTGACATCACGCGTCGCTCAATGCTTTTTGGAGGTCTCGGTGTTGCTGCCGTCGGCGTCCTGTCCGCATGCGGCGGCAATGACTCCCCCTCGTCATCCACCTCGTCAGCATCCGGTGCTGCGTCCTCGGCCGCCGGAGCTGCCGGCTCAATCCTGGTGTGGACTGACTCCAACCGTGAACCCGTCCTTCGGAAGGTCGCCGAGCAGTTCAAGTCCGACACCGGGGTCACCGTCAAGCTGGCCGTCAAGGACTTCGCGAAGATCCCCGACGACTTCATCACCCAGGTCCCGACCGGTAAGGGCCCTGACGCCGCCATCGCTGCCCACGACGGCACCGGTCGCATGGTCGAGAACGGTGTCGTCGCCCCACTGGAGCTCGACGACACCTCCGCCTACCAGGGCGTCGCCATCCAGGCCTTCACCGTCAACGGCAAGATCTACGGCGTTCCTTATGCCACCGAGAACATTGCTCTGGTTCGCAACACCAAGCTCGTCACCGACGCCCCGAAGACCTTCGACGAGATGATCGAGATGGGCAGGAGGTCCGGCGCGAAGTACCCCTTCCTCGTGGGGCTTGACCCCAAGGAGTCCGATCCGTACCACCTGTACCCATTCCAGGCCTCCTTCGGCGCCCCGGTTTTCGAGTTCAAGGACAATGGCTTCGACGCCGCCAAGGTCGCCATGGGCGGTTCCAATGGCGAGAAGTTCGCCGCATGGCTGGCCGAGCAGGGGAAGGCCAAGAACCTCAACCTCAACATCTCCCAGGACATCTCCAAGGATCTGTTCGGCAAGGGCGAGGCTGCCTTCATCCTCACCGGACCGTGGAACCTCGACGGCTTCAAGAAGGCTGGCATCAGCTACGAGATCAGCGAAATCCCTTCTGCCGGTGGCCAGCCCGCCACCCCGTTCGTCGGCGTCCAGGGATTCTGGATGAGCACCAAGACCAAGAACGCCGTCGCCACCCAGAAGTTCCTCGTCGAGTACGTCGGCAACCCGGACGTTCAGGCCGAGCTGTTCAAGGTCGGCAATCGTCCACCGGCCAACAAGCAGGCCTTCGAGAAGGCCAAGGCGGACAAGGACGTCGCTGCATTCGGCGCCGTCGGCCAGAAGGCCGTCCCGATGCCGAACATCCCCGCCATGGGATCGGTGTGGGCTGACTGGGGCGTCGCCGAGGCTCAGATCATCAGCGGCAAGGTCTCCAACCCCAAGGCCACCTGGGACAAGGCCGTGACGTCCATCAACGACAAGATCAAGAAGGGCTGATCTCAGCCTCCAGGTGGGGGCGCACGATGTCGCGCGCCCCCACCTCCCGCAACGCCAGTGCCGGCGTTTCCTCACATGCCCCGCTGAACCGGAGAACCCCACATCATGTCGTCATCATCAACCGTCGACCACGAGTCACGGGAAAAGCGTGTCGCCGCAGCCAGCGGCAAGTGCTCCGGGTCACTGTGGGCCTGGATCCTCAAGATCGCACTTCTCGGCGTCCTCGACGCGATCGCCGTCTACGGCGTCATGACTGCCATCGCCCATGGATCCACTGCAATGGCCATCGGCATCGGCGTCATCGCCGTCATCATCACCCTCATCTACCTGCCACCCAACCGGATGCTGCCGGCCAAGTACCTGGCTCCCGGCATCGTCTTCATGCTCGTCTTCTCGGTGGGCGTGATGGCCTACACGATCTACGTGGGCTTCACAAATTACGGCGATGGGCACAACGGCAGTCATGACGACGCCGTCGCAGCCATCCAACGAGACAACCAGCAACGTGTCCCCAACGCTCCGGTCTATGACTCGAGCGTCGCCGAGAAGGATGGCAAGCTGGCCCTGATCATCATCGATCCCAGTACCAAGAAGGTACGAGCTGGCACGTCCGATCAGCCCCTGGAACCCGTCGATGGGGCACAGCTCAACTCTCTGGGAAGGATCAAAGATCTTCCGGGCTACCGCGTTCTCCCGTTCTCTGAGGTGTCCCAACGCAGCGATGAGATCTCTCAGTTGCAGGTTCCCGTCTCCAAGGGCGCATCAGCCCGATTCATCCGCACCACGACTGGCTCACAGGCCTTCGAATTCACCTCGACGATGACCTACGACGAGAAGACCGCGACGATGACTGACACGAACGGCACCGTCTACAAGGACAACGGTCACGGCAACTTCGTCTCAGCCTCCGGCAAGGCGTTGGAGCCCGGTTGGAAGGTCACCGTCGGGTTCGAGAACTTCAAGAAGGCTCTCACCGACCATGATGTCCGCGGACCGTTCCTGAGGGTGACCGCGTGGACCTTCGCCTTTGCCGTGCTATCGGTGTTGACGACCTTCGCCCTCGGTCTGGCCCTGGCCCTGTTGTTCAACGACACCTCCATGAAGGGACAGAAGTTCTACCGCATCCTCATGCTCCTGCCCTATGCCTTCCCAGGGTTCCTGTCAGCCCTGGTGTGGTCGGGGATGTTCAACCAGGAGTTCGGCTTCATCAACCAGGTGTTGCTGGGTGGAGCATCCATTCCCTGGTTGACAGATCCCTGGATCGCCAAGGCAGCGGTCCTCATCGTCAACCTGTGGCTGGGTTTCCCCTACATGTTCATCGTCTCGACGGGCGCTCTGCAGTCCATCCCGGGAGACATCCTGGAAGCCTCTCGGATCGACGGCGCGAGCGCCTGGCGCACCTTCACGAAGATTAAGCTGCCACTGCTCATGGTGCCGCTGGCACCGCTGCTCATCAGTTCCTTCGCCTTCAACTTCAACAACTTCGTCCTCATCTACATGCTGACCCTCGGTGGCCCCCGATTCACCGACACCAGCCTCGATGTCGGCGCCACCGACATCCTCATCTCGATGGTGTACAAGGTCGCCTTCTCCGGTGCCAGTCGTGACTACGGCCTGGCCAGCGCCTTCTCCGTCATCATCTTCATCATCGTCGGCGTGATCTCCTGGCTCGGATTCCGCCAGACCAAGGACCTTGAGGAGGTCAACTGATGAGCACCGCAACAGTGTCCTCTGCCATCAAGGACGCCAACTGCCGCACGCCGTTCTCCAAGCGACTCAAGTCGCAGTGGTGGCGTCATCTGCTCGGCATCATCGCTGTTGTCTTCGCGGCCTTCCCACTGGTCTACGTGCTCTCGGCGTCCCTGTCGCCAGGCGGCACCCTGACCGGCTCCAACCAGCTGTTCTCGAAGATCGACTTCTCGAACTATTCCAAACTCATGAGCGACCCTGTGCGTCCATACGGTCGGTGGTACCTCAACACCGTCATCATCGCCGCGGTCACCGCGATCTTCACCGTCTTCCTGGGAGCTCTGGCTGCCTACAGCTTCTCCCGGATGCGCTTCAAGGCGCGTCGCGGTGGTCTGTTGGCTCTCATGCTGGTGCAGATGTTCCCCCAGCTTCTGACGGTGGTGGCCATCTTCCTGCTACTGACATGGCTCGGTGACGTCTACCCGGTGCTGGGAATCGGGTCCCGGCTGGCGCTCATCATGGTGTACCTGGGCGGAGCCCTGGGAGCGAACACCTACCTCATGTACGGCTTCTTCAACACCGTGCCGCAGTCCCTCGACGAGGCTGCCCGGATGGACGGTGCAGGCCATGCCCGCATCTTCTTCACCCTCATCCTGCCGCTGGTGGCCCCGATTCTGGCGGTCGTCGGTCTGCTGAGC
The DNA here is from genome assembly GCF_057458005.1 of Cutibacterium sp. LaCa_255. Classification (NCBI taxonomy): domain Bacteria; kingdom Bacillati; phylum Actinomycetota; class Actinomycetes; order Propionibacteriales; family Propionibacteriaceae; genus Cutibacterium; species Cutibacterium sp. LaCa_255. Next base: position 1,792,951 of record NZ_CP190956.1, read on the forward strand.
TTCATCGGCTCCTTCACCGAATACGTGGTGGCCTCGGTCATTCTTGGTGCCGACCCACATACCTCGACCCTGGCCATCGGTTTGTACCAGTATGTCTCCACTGAGACCAGCTCCAACTGGGGAGTCTTCGCGGCCGGCGCCGTGCTCGCCGCCCTTCCCCCAATGGTGCTGTTCCTCTGGCTGCAGAAGTACATCGTCTCCGGGCTGACCGGTGGGGCGGTGAAGTGACGTGACACACTGCCGGGAGGAGAAGAGATGAGCGGACCAACCCTTGCCGAGATCGCCGACCAGGCAGGCGTCAGCCAGGCCACCGTCTCCCGGGTCCTCAATGACAAGCCCGGGGTCTCAGACTCCACCCGGCAGTGTGTGCTCACCGCCCTCGACGTCCTGGGGTATCAGCGCCCCACCCACCTCAAGCCCGTCACGACGGGGCTCGTCGGACTCATCGTTCCCGAGCTCACCAATCCCGCCTTCGCAAGCTACGCCCAAGCTATTGAGACCCTGCTTTCGCGGAAGGGGTACGCCACCGCCGTATGTACCCAGGCCCCCGGCGGCATGCGCGAGGACGACTACATCCGGGTGCTGCGATCACGTCAGGTCTCGGGAATCATCGTCATGTCAGGGTCGCATGCCGACACCACTGCGGACATGTCCACTTACCACCACCTCGTTGACGTCGGGTTACCGTTGGTGCTTGTCAACGGGTATTCGCCCACCATTGCGACGCCGCAGATCAGTGACGACGACGTGTCCGCCATGGATCAGGCCATCGCCCATCTCGTCAGCCTTGGGCACGAGCACATCGGCCTCGCGGTGGGTCCTCGCAGATACGTCCCGGCACAGCGCAAGGAACAAGGTGTATGCGCGGCCATGGATCGTCGACTCGGCGGGCATGGCAAGGTCACCGTCAGCAACACCGTGTTCTCCGTCGACGGCGGAGCTCATGCGGCTGTCGACCTCCTCGGTCAGGGGGTCAGCGCCATCATCTGTGGCTCCGACCTCATGGCTTTGGGAGCAATCCGGGCCGTCCGCGCACAGGGCCTGTCGGTCCCCCGTGACGTCTCCGTCATCGGTAGCGATGACTCAGCCCTGATGCGGTACACCGATCCCCCGCTCACGAGTCTGCATCAGGACGTCGGACTCATCTCGACGATGGCGGTGCAATCTCTCATCGGTCTGGTGCGCGGTGACGCGGTTTTCCTCAGAGAGAGACTGGTGCGCCCGGAACTGGTCATACGCGCTACGACGGGGCCCGCCCGACGCGCATGAGCATCCTGAAAACCCTGAAGTAACGGCGCGAGAGTGAGTCTCACACGATACGGGGCCCAGCTCCGTTGACGCGGAGCCGGGCCACAACCACAGCGAACGGCCAGATCACTTCTCGTCGTGATACGAACACTCGACCAACCGATGCTGGAAAATACGGCCATCCTCAAGGAACAATAGATACACGGCACCGTGAGGGACGTCACAGCTGGATCCCGTCGGGACGGGGACGTCAGCCATAATGGGGTCTTTCTTCATTGAGTCGACGTCAGCCTGAGTGATGGTCTCAAACTGCATACCCTCGCCGTCATCATCTCCACCAATTGCACAGCCCCACGCCTTGTGTCCCTTGAGGGAATCAACATTCGAGGTGGTGAGCTTCTCTGCCCGAGAGGTCATAGAAGAGTCTCGACATGCAGAGCGAGCCGCTGCCGACGAGGTCACCTTGACCTCCGGAGAAGGCGAGGTCTCGCCCTGCTGACCGCCACACCCTGATAAGCCAACGACCCCAACCGCCAAGGCTGACATCAAGGCTACTCTTCTCACCACTTCACCGACCGCTTCCACTCCCGAACACCGCTCAGGTGAGTGACGTATTCACTCTCGACATTATCCCCCACATATACGACGGGGACGACGGTATGTGAAGCTTTCCGCTCGGAATACCGGAGTCGGCGTAGGCGCCCGCATAGCCCCAGCCGGGGGTGGCTTGGATCAGTTCGGAATAGCAAAAAATCTGTGACAACAACGACTTCGGGGTCCGGTCGTTTTCCATCGAAATGCAAGCATACGGCGCGATATTCCTGGTCCGAGCACTCTTGAGTGGCTCGGTGATGCGTTCCGTTGTCACCATCACCACGCTTCTTTCTTTGACTACAGATTTTATATCGTTCGCACGTCTATACCCCGCTCTGATCGACGGTTAAGTCAACCAAGGTTTGTGCTTTCAACGTCCCGATTTCCGCACCCCTATCAGCGGCGACCCGACCGGCGATACGAGCCATCTGTGCCCCGGTGAAGACACCGGATCGCTGAAGGTGGTCGAGTCGGGCGAGGGCGATTGCCATGGCCGCCTCGACACGCGGCTGAGTGGACGTCATAGGCGTGCGCCTTTGGTGCCGAAGCGGTGGCGGATGTAGCAGGTGTGGCTGCAATACACGCGGGTCTGCCGCGAGTGTGGTTGACACGGTAGCTCAGGCGGCGGTAGCTGCCTGTTGTGATCGAAGCATCTCAAACTCGACCGGTGTCACGCGTCCGAGACGGGCTCGTCAGCGTCGCCGATGGTAGTTGCGTTCGATCCAGGTCACGATCGCGATGCGGAGCCGGTCGAAGCTGGCACACGAGAGCGTCCAGTTCCGCCAACGCCCGGGATCGAACATCATCCATTGGCGTCTGTGGTGCGTCAACGTGGTCCACGCACTCCTCCGGTGGGACGGCGGGGCAATATCGCTCGATCGCCGGAATCACTCTGAGAACGCTGACGCCCGACACCCCGGGTGCAGAGAGCCAACGCACCCGGCATGCCGAGACGCGCTGAACCCATGAGCGATACCGGCCCGACACGGTGACATTCTGCACATCGTGATCCCGGCTGCTGACAATGTGACCAGCAAGTCATACCGTTGGGGATAAGGCCTGCACCGAAGCAGGTGCACGAGAGTTCTCAGGGAAGAGACAGGATCGTGAACACGATTGACAAGGGGGTTTCCCCCATGAAGCGCCTACTAGGCTGCACACTGCCCGCACTTCTCACCACCCTCGCTCTGACCGGATGTGGCTCAAGCGACGGGGAACCGAGGGGAGGTGGTGGTGAGGCCAATCTGAAACTGCCTCCTCTCAATGAGCAAGTCGGAAACGTCTCCGGAACCGCACTGCTGTGGATCGGTCTGGTCATCTGCCTGTTCGGTCTGGTGTTCGGTCTGGTGACGTACTCCAAGCTGCAGAAGCTGCCCGTCCACGAGGCGATGCACGAGGTTTCCGAGCTCATCTACGAAACCTGCAAGACCTACCTCAAGCAGCAGGCCAAGTTCCTCATGCTGCTGTGGGCCTTCATCGCGGCAGTCATCGTCGTGTACTTCCTGTTCCTGGAACATATGGGCGCCAAGGTGCTCATCATCCTGCTGTTCAGCCTCATCGGCATGGCAGGATCGTTCGGAGTCGCCTGGTACGGCATTCGCGTCAACACCTTTGCCAATTCCCGTACTGCCCACGCCTCGCTGCGTGGCTCCCCATGGGAAACCTTCGACATCCCGATGCGTTCCGGCATGAGCATCGGCATGGTCCTCATCAGCGTCGAGCTGACCCTCATGCTCTTCATCATGCTGGTGCTGCCCGGTGACCTCGCCGGCCCGTGCTTCATCGGATTCGCCGTTGGTGAGTCCCTCGGAGCCGCCTGCCTGCGTATCGCCGGCGGGATCTTCACCAAGATTGCTGACGTCGGCGCCGATCTCATGAAGATCGCCTTCCACATTAAGGAGGACGACGCCCGTAACCCCGGCGTCATCGCTGACTGCACCGGTGACAACGCGGGTGACTCGGTTGGCCCCTCCGCTGATGGATTCGAGACCTACGGCGTCACCGGCGTCGCCCTCATCACCTTTGTGCTGGGAGCCGTCCCGGACCAGACCGAGCAGGTCCAGCTGCTGGTGTGGATCTTCGTGGTACGCGTCGTCATGCTGATCGCCTCCTTCGTTTCGTACCTCATCAACAACGCGGTCGCCAAGGCCCGCTACGGCAAGGTCCCCGAGATGGACTTCGAGAAGCCGTTGAGCTCCTTGGTTTGGATCACCTCGGTCATGTCGATCCTGCTGACCGTCCTCACCACCTGGTGGATGCTCGGCTCGATGGGCGACGGGACGATGTGGTGGAAGCTGTCCATCATCATCTCCTGCGGCACCCTGGCCGGCGCCCTCATCCCAGAGCTCGTCAAGGCCTTCACCTCGACGAACTCCCGGCACGTCCGTGAGGTCGTCACGAGCGCCCGCGAAGGCGGCGCCTCCCTGGACATCCTGTCCGGTCTGGTTGCCGGTAATTTCTCCGGATTCTGGTTGGGCATCATCATCGTCGCCCTCATGGGCATCTCCTTCCTCGTCTCCGGCACCGGTTCCGGCTTGGGCGACATGGGAGCCATGAGCGAGGTCAAGTGGGCTGTCTTCGCCTTCGGCCTGGTGGCCTTCGGCTTCCTCGGCATGGGAGCGGTGACGATCGCCGTCGACTCCTACGGCCCTGTCACCGACAACGCCCAGAGCGTCTACGAGCTGTCGACCATCGAGGAGATCCCGAATGCCTCCGAGAACATCGAGAAGCAGTACGGATTCGCACCCCGGTGGGACGTCGCCAAGCACATCCTGGAAGCCCAGGATGGCGCTGGCAACACCTTCAAGGCCACGGCCAAACCGGTACTCATCGGGACTGCCGTCGTCGGTGCCACCACGATGATCTTCTCAATCATCATGATGCTCACCGAGGGCCTGTCGAATGCTGCCGAGGTCAACAAGCTCGGTCTGACCCACGCTCCGTTCCTGCTCGGCATGATCGCCGGTGGTGCGATCATCTACTGGTTCTCCGGAGCCTCGATGCAGGCCGTGACGACCGGTGCCTACCGAGCCGTCGAGTTCATCAAGAACAACATGCAGCTTGACGAGAACGCCACGAAGGCCTCCACCGAGGATTCCAAGAAGGTCGTCCAGATCTGCACCGAGTATGCCCAGAAGGGCATGCTCAACATCTTCCTGGGCGTGTTCTTCGCAGCCTTGGGATTCGCCTTCGTCGATCCGTACTTCTTCATCGGGTATCTGATCTCGATCGCTATCTTCGGCCTGTACCAAGCCATCTTCATGGCCAACGCAGGCGGTGCTTGGGACAACGCGAAGAAGATCGTCGAGGTTGACCTGGACGCCAAGGGCACCGAGTTGCATGATGCCTCCGTGGTTGGTGACACCGTCGGTGACCCGTTCAAGGACACCTCCTCGGTGGCCCTGAACCCGGTCATCAAGTTCACAACCCTTTTCGGTCTGCTGGCCGTCGAGCTGGCAGTGTCGATCGGTGCCGGACCGCTCACCTACATCCTCGCTGCGGTGTTCTTCCTCATCGCCTGCTTCTTCGTCTACCGCTCCTTCTACGGCATGCGGATTGACTCAGCCGGCGGCAACGACGAGTACGACGACGTCGCCAAGGAGGCTGGCAGCGGGCTGTGACTGATGGAAGGGTTCTACACTGGCCGTCGTGCCAGAAACCCCTTTGACCCCGAGTGGTGACCCTCACGCTCCGAGAGAAGCTCTGATTCTCGACGCCGTGAGGGTCACCTTTGGTCGTGTCACGGCCCTCGACGGGCTGAGTCTGTCCGCCGCCACCGGCGCCATCACCGCTGTGCTGGGCCCCAATGGTGCGGGCAAGACGACGATGATGCGCTGCTGCACCTCTCTCGTCTCCCCCGACTCCGGGCGTATCGACGTCCTCGGCCACGCCCCGGGCAGCTCCGAGGCCACCGCCGCCACTGGTCTCATGCCGCAAAGCGCGGGCGCCTGGAGCGGTATTCGGGCCGGTGAGCTGCTGCAGTACATGGCAGGTCTGCATGCCGACCCGATCGATCCCGATCTCCTCATCGACGCCCTGGCGATCACGCCCTTCGTGCGCACCACATACCGACGTCTCTCCGGTGGTCAGCAGCAGGCCGTCAACCTCGCTGCCGCCCTGATAGGACGTCCCCAGCTGGTCTTCCTCGATGAACCGACGTCGGGAATGGATCCCCACGCGCGTCACCACACCTGGGACATCATCGAGCAGATGCGACACGACGGGGTCTCCGTCGTCCTCACCACCCATGCCATGGACGAGGCCCAGCGGCTGGCCGACCACGTCTGGATCGTCGATCGGGGAAAGGTCGCCGTCCACGGGACGGTGCCGGAGCTCACCGTTGAGGCGAGTCTGGAAGACGTCTTCCTGACACACACCAGTGACCGCGCGGCGGGGAGGAACTGACGTGACGACACTAGACCTTCACCCCGCACCGCAAGCGGCACCGGCGGCTGCGCGGATCCGCAATCATGCCCGTACCGAGATTCGCCTCGTGATGCGCAATGGTGAACAGCTGCTGCTGGCCCTCGTCATCCCCATCGGGATCCTCGTCGCAGGACGATTTCTCGGCGACCGAGTCGGACTGACGATGGACCTGCTGGCTCCGTCGGTTCTTGCACTGGCCATCTGGTCGACCTGCTTCACGTCCCAGGCCATCATGACCGGATTCGAACGCAGGTACGGCGTGCTGGAGCGTCTGTCCGCCACTCCCCTGGGGAGATCGGGCCTGCTGGCCGGCAAGGCCATGGCTTACTCCGTCATCAGCCTGGTCCAGGTGATCTTGCTCGTCATCGTCTCCTCGACACTGGGATGGCATCCCCACGGGTCAGCTCTGGCCTGGTTGCCAGCCCTCGGGAACGTCATCCTTGCCATGCTGGCGTTCGGTTTCCTGGCCCTGGCAATGGCTGGTTCTCTCAAGGCCGAGGTCACCCTCGGGTTGGCCAATCTGATCTACATCGTCGGTCTGGTCGCAGGCGCCATCCTGTGGCCACTGGCCGATTACCCGAAGGCCATTCGCCCCATCATCGCCGTCCTGCCAACCACTGCGCTCGGGGAGTCCCTGCGAGCCTGGGGCGCCGGACAGACTCTCTGGTCGCCACTGGCAAGTCTGCTGATCTGGGCGATTCTGCTTGGCCTGCTGGCACGAAAGGTGTTCAGGTGGATCTCATGACCTCCCGAGATGGCCGTTTGTACGGCTGGTGCATCGCTGCCCTCGTCACCAACATGGGCATCATCGTCACCGGTGCGGTGGTACGCCTAACCGGTTCAGGACTGGGATGCAACACCTGGCCCCATTGCACCGCCGGGACGTTCACCCCCCATGAGGCGATGGGGATCCACTCCTACGTCGAGTTCGGCAACCGCCTGCTGACCTTCGTCCTGGTGGCGGTGGCGATCGGCCTGCTCGTCCGCTGCTACCGGGTCCGCGTCACGGCCCAGCTCATGGCCTTGGCATGGATCAACCTGGTGTCCATCGCTCTGCAGGCTGTCATTGGCGGGATCTCGGTACTCCTCGAGCTCAACCCGTTCGTCGTGGCGCTGCACCTACTGTTGTCGGTGGCGATCATCCTCGTTGACGTCAAGATGATCTGGTTGACCGGACCTCATTCGAGCGAGGCCGTCGACGGACTAACGATGGGGTTGGTGCGCGCCACCGTGGCGATGATGTGCGTCGTGATGTGGCTGGGAACAGTGGTAACCGGATCTGGTCCCAACGCCGGGGACTCCGGCTCGGCACGGACCGGGTTCGACATTGAGGCTGTGGCACGACTGCATGGCATCTCAGTGTGGATCACCGTCGCCCTGACGATCGCCTGCCTGGCCGTCGCTACCACCCGCCACCTGGCCATGATGCGTCGCTGGAGCATTGCCTTGGTGGCTGTCGAGATCTACCAGGCCATCATCGGATACTCCCAGTACTTCACCCATCTCGACCCGTGGCTGGTCATCTGGCACATGGTGGGCGTCGCGCTGTCAGCAGCGGCGGTTGGGGCCCTGTGGTGCAGCGTGCGTCCGACCCCTTCCCCGGTACTCAAGCGGTCCTGACGACTCATGACGACGGCGGGCGGGCCAAGGAGTGTTCCCTGGCCCGCCCGCCATGTTTGTCTGTGCGACTACAAGTCTGTGCCCGTCGAACGACCAAGCGTGCTCGGCGTCAGTCCTTCTGCACGCGGCCACCACTGCGCGGCCTCGTCGGCATCATCGTGGGATCGTAATCCAGGTCACCCGGATCGATGTTGATTCCCGGCTGGCACAGGGCCGAGACGGTGGCAGCCAGCTCCGTGACAGCGACCTTCTCCCCTGGGCAGCGGTGACCGGTGGCGACGTCTCCACCACCCTGCGGGATGAAGGCCTTGATGGCCTCGGCGTCCTCGACACCCAGGAAACGCTCCGGCTTGAAGCGCAGCGGCTCCTCCCACTCGCTCGGGTCGGTGTTCGTGCCGAGTATGTCGATGATGACTCGCTGACCTTCCTTGATCTGGTGGCCTTCCCACTCAAAGTCCTCACGGGCGAAGGCCGGCAGCATCGGCACGAAGGGGCTGAGACGGCGTACTTCCTGAGCGAAGGCAATGGCGTGCTCGTTGTCCACGAGGGTTCCCGAGGTCTCTACCTCGCGAGCAATGTCCTCGCGGTACTGGGGGTAGAGGACGAGGAACCGGGCGGCGAAGGCGGCAAACCGGCTCACGGCGATCGCGGGACGGGTGGAGTTCTGCAGCTCGATTCCGGCCAGCTTGGCGTCGAGGAGTTTGCCGTCCGTGCCGCGGTAGCGAGCCCACTCGCACAGGGCCGAACCCTCGGGCGCGTTGATCTGGCCGCTGCGCTGCTTCTCGATGAGACCGGCAGCCCACTTGTCACAACGGGCACGGTTCACCCAGGCCAGCGTGTGTCCGGCAGGCATGTGACCGAATCCCTCGACGATCTGACCGAGGCGCTTGGCCCACGGGTCGAGATCGACGTCGCTGCCGGGAACTCCGGCCCACTTGAGGACGGCACGACCGTAGGCCACCACGGTGTCGTCATAGACGTTGCCCTCACGACGGCCCCAGGTCTCAACCACCTTGCGCATCTCGTCCTCGATGAGTGGTTTGAACCGCTCGACCTGAGCATCGTCGTAGACCACCTTGATGAAGTTGTCCTTACGAGCCTGATGCACCTCATCGTCAGTGCCGTGAATGGCTCCAGCTCCGAAGAGGGGGCCGCGCACGGGAAGAGGCATGGCCTCCTCGCGCATCATGCGCTTGGCGTTGTAAAAGAGGTCAACTCCCTTGCTGCCACGGACCAAGGTGGCCGGCTTGCCCATGAAGGTGAAATCAATGGGGCATCCGTCCCCGGCCTTACGGCCCTTCGACGCCCGCAGCCTCTCCTGGAACAAGTAGCCGTCGGCAAGCAACTTGGCTGCCTGGTCGACCTTCGTGCCCAGAGCCGATCGGATGGTTGACATGGTGGTCATAAATACTCCTCGGGTCATATGTTCACGCGCTGTCACAGCCACGTTGCTTAACCCGACGCTACCGGATGCAGTGGCACGGCGGTGCCGAAATATGCTCCTCTCGGTGGTGGCCGGAGCGAGGCTCGGATCCTGAGTGGATGCCATCACGCTCCCATACCACGCCACCGGCCCCGACGGCTCCTGTACTCGTCGATGGCCTCGTGGGAAGGCCAATTGAGGACCTTGACCGTCACAGATGGATGAGCGGATCGATCGCGATGGCCAGGAAGAGCAGAGACAGATAGGTGTTCGACCAGTGGAACAGCCGCATCGGCTTCAACAGAGCATCACGTAGACCAGCGTTGGCACGACGCAGCAACTGGATGGCCTCGAGGATGAAGATCGCCCCTGCGAGTACTGCGACGACGCCGTAGATCCACCCCATCTGGGCCACCGGCCACAACACCAGGGAAATCGCAACGGTGGCGACGGTGTAGACGAGAACCTGGATGGCGACCGCTGGTGCCCCCTTGACCACCGGGAGCATCGGCACACCGGCGGCTTGGTAGTCCTCACGGTAGCGGAAGGACAATGCCCAGGTGTGCGGCGGTGTCCAGAAGAAGATGATGAGGAAGAGGACGAGGGGCTCCCAGCCGAGATGTCCGGTGACGGCTGTCCAGCCGATGAGGGGCGGGAAGCATCCAGCGATGCCACCCCAGATCGTGTTCTGCCAGGTACGACGTTTGAGGAGCATCGAGTAGACGAAGACGTAGAAGAGGTTGGCAACCAGAGCCAGGACGGCCGACAACCAGTTCGTGCCGAATCCCAACACGAGGGTGGCCACGACACCGAGGACCACTCCGTAGATCAAGGCACTCCGGCGCGGCACCTGATGGCGCGGCAGGGGGCGACGCCGAGTCCGGCGCATCTTCTCGTCAATGTCGGCGTCAATGACGCAGTTGAAGACGTTTGCGCTCGCCGCAGCAAGCAAACCACCAAGCATCGTCGCGACAGCCAGCCCGAGCTTGGGCAACCCGTGGGACGCCAGGAACATCACTGGCAGGGTCGTCACCAGAAGCAGCTCAATGATGCGTGGCTTGGTCAAGGAGATGTAAGCACCCACGACGTCACGGGCCGACAGTCGGGTACGTTCCTGCGTCTGCTCCACCTTCGTCTCGACAGGGTCGGGACGCTGCGAGGCTGGCGCCGTCGCCACGTGCGTCGTCTGGTTGCTCACGGTGTCCTTCGAAATTGGAAGATGTGCTGAGGCCGCCTCTGGGCGTGGTACACCCGTGAGACAGGGTGTGCCGCGAAAGGTCGTCCTCACGATTTTAGGCTCTCCTGCCCCGGATGTCCTCATCGTCGAGTGCGGCAACGGGACATATCCGTCCGCCTGTCGCTGAACACGGTAACCAGCCGGACAGCTCGACCGACTACCGTTGGGCTGGTGGAACCTCAGTTCCGCAACATGACAACCGGTTTCGGAAGGACGGGTGAGGTGGCGGGTCGAGACGCTTCAGGAAGCACCACCAGAGCGACCAGTAGGCTGCGCGGCGATCGCATCAATCCGTTACGCGATCCAGCCGACCGCAGGTTGCCCCGCGTGGCAGGCCCGTGCGTCTTGGTGATGTTCGGTGTCACCGGCGACCTCTCACGCAAGAAGCTCATGCCGGCCGTGTACGACCTGGCCAACCGCGGCCTGCTACCACCAGGGTTCGGGCTGGTGGGATTCGCCCGACGCGACTGGGAGGACGAGGACTTCGCCAAGGTCGTTCATGACGCGGTGGCCGAGCACGCTCGTACCCCCTTCCGCGAGGAGGTGTGGGAACAACTGCTCGAGGGAATCCGGTTCGTTCGCGGCGAATTCGACGACAACGAAGCCTTCGAGCGACTGGCAGGCACGATCCGCGAACTCGACGAGGAACGCGGAACGGGCGGCAACCATGCCTTCTACCTGTCGATCCCGCCGAAGTCCTTCGAGTCCGTGGTGAGCCAGCTCAAGCGCCACGGCATGACCGGCCACGACTCCTCCCATTGGAGCAGGGTCGTCATCGAGAAGCCCTTCGGCCATGACCTGGAAAGCGCGCGAGACCTCGACGAGATCGTCGGAAGCGCGTTCAGCCCGGAGTCGGTCTTCCGCATCGACCACTACCTGGGCAAGGAAACCGTCCAGAACATCATGGCGTTCCGGTTCGCCAACCAGATTTTCGAGCCCATCTGGAACAACCATTACGTCTCCCATGTCCAGATCACCATGGCTGAGGACATCGGCATTGCGGGACGAGCGGGGTACTACGACGGCATCGGTGCTGCCCGTGACGTCATCCAGAACCACCTGCTACAGCTCATGGCCCTGACCGCCATGGAGGAGCCGACGAGCTTCGACGCCGAGCAGCTGTGTGCCGAGAAGACCAAGGTTCTGGCCGCCATCCAGCCCCCTGAAGACATGGCCACCCAGACCTGCCGCGGGCAGTACGTTGCCGGTAGTCAGGGAGGAGAACGGGTACGCGGCTACCTCGAGGAGGACGGCGTCGATCCGCACTCCCGCACCGAGACCTACGCAGCCGTCCGGCTGATCATCGACAACCGTCGGTGGGCAGGAGTGCCGTTCTACCTGCGCACCGCCAAGAGGATGCCGCGACGGGTCACCGAGGTAGCCCTCAACCTGCAACGAGCCCCACACCTGCCGTTCTCCGACACCGCGGCCCTGGGTACCAACGCTGTCGTCCTGCGTATTCAGCCCGATGAAGGAGTCACCCTGCGCTTCGGCGCGAAGGTGCCGAGCACCCAGATGGAGATCCGCGACGTCACGATGGACTTCGCCTACGGATCTTCCTTCACGGAGGCAAGCCCAGAGGCTTACGAACGGCTCATCCTCGACGTCCTGCTGGGCGATCCACCGCTGTTCCCCCAGCACGAGGAGGTCGAATTGGCGTGGAAGATCCTCGATCCGGTGCTCGACTTCTGGGCAGAGTCCGACACTCCCCCGTGCGACTATCCGTCCGGCAGCTGGGGCCCGTCCGAGGCTGACGAGATGATCGCCCGGGACGGCTTCGTCTGGCGCAGACCCTGAGGAGGAGACATGATCGTCACACTCAACGACACCACCGCGTCGAAGATCGGCGCCGCCATCGTGGAGGCCCGTCGCACCGTCGGGTCCGGTTCCGGATTGGTTCACACCCTCATCTGTGTCTGTGATTCCTCCGACTTCGACGCCGCTTTCGATGCTGCCCGAGACGCTGCTCGTCAGCACCCGTCGCGTCTTCTCATGGTGGTCACGACCCGTTCCCGCAAGGACAAGCTCGACGCCGAGGTACACGCTGGCGAGGGAACTCCCGGCGAGGTCATCGTGCTGCGGTTCTCCGGAGCCATGGCCAAGCGACCGGCCTCGGTCATCCTTCCGCTGTTGCTACCGGACTCCCCCGTCATCGCCTGGTGGCCCTTCTCGGGTCCCGACGATCTCGCCGCTGATCCCATCGGGGCCCTGGCTGACCGCCGCATCACTGATTCGGCCGCTGACAAGGATCCCTGCAGGACGCTAGCACGACGTGCCGCCCATCTGTCGCCAGGCGATTCTGACCTCTGCTGGCCTCGCACGACGGGATGGCGGGCGCTGGCTGCCGCTGCTCTGGATCAGCATCCCGCCACCGTCAGGGCTGCCCGGGTGGAATCGGCCGCCGACAACGCACCGGCCATGCTGCTGGCAGCCTGGTTGGGGCTCCGGCTCGGTGTTCCGGTGGAGAGGGTGTCCACGGATGCCCCCGGAATCTCGGCCATCGTCATGTCGACCTCCGGCGGCGACATCGAGATTCGACGCCGCAGCGGTCGGTATGCCGTCTACCGGATACCGGGTGAACCTGCTCGTGGTGTGGCCCTGGACCGCCGGGAGGTCCAGATGCTCATCGGCGAGGAGCTTCGCCGCCTGGATTCCGATGAGGTCTTCACCGCTGTCATGACTGAGGTTCACGACGGAGCCGGCCGTGTCTCGTCGACGGGTGAGGGGGATGAATGATGACGAACCGACGACTCATGCGATACCGGTCCGCCCAAGGACTGGCTGAAGGCGTTGCCCACCGCCTCGTCCAGACCATCGTCAAGGTGCAGGCCGACCAGGAACGCATCGACCTGTGTCTGACTGGGGGACGGATCGCCAATACCGTCTATGCCGCGATGGGTGACGTCCCAGAGTGCACCCAGATCCGTCCGGACCAGTTGCACGTGTGGTGGGGTGACGATCGGTTCGTCCCCACCGGCCACCCCGACCGCAACTCCCTGCAGGCCCTGCCTCTGCTGTCGGCTGCCATCCGGCTGGACCCCTCGAAGACCCACGTCATGCCGGCTGCCGATGGCAAGGCCGATCCCGACGAGGCCGCCTACTCCTACGCCCAGGAACTCAGCGACGTGGTCTTCGACATCTGTCTGCTCGGAATGGGCCCGGACGGCCACGTCGCATCGCTCTTCCCGGGCCATCCTTCCTTCAATCCCACGACGACCGCACTGGCTGTCGGCGTCACGGATGCTCCGAAGCCCCCGCCGGACCGTCTCTCGGTGACGATGCCGGTCATCAATCGGTCGAAGCGGGTGTGGTTCCTCGTCAGCGGGTCGGAGAAGGCAGACGCCGTCGAGAAGGTCTTCGCCGGGGATGACTCCCTGCCGGCCACCTGGGCCAACGGCACGATCGAGACGAGCTGGATGGTCGACCACGACGCCTCGATCGGGTTGCCGCGGTACAACTGCTCGCTCTGACGCCGACGCCCACCTGGCTGGCCCCGCCCGGGGATGATCCCGACAGCCGCTGGGAGCGGTGGCTACCATCGAGGGTGTCAGCTGGCCATGTGTGAGAGGACCCCCGGACCGATGACGAACAAGAAGACCCCGACAAGTACTTCGAGACGCGCTGCGCTGCGAGCCCAGCAGGAAGCTCAGGCAGCTGCCCAGAAGCGTCGACGGATCATCGCCGTCATCGTCGGGGTCGTCGTCGTGGCGGCCATCATCCTCGCCGTCGTCCTCGGCATCAACCACAAGTCCGACAGCAGCGCCTCGTCAACACAGATCACCCCACCCTCGGCCACCAAGACCGGCGTGTACACCCTCAACCCGGACAAGGTGAAGAAGGGCGCTCCCACCGTGACGGTCTACCAGGACTACCAGTGCCCCGGATGCAAGGCTGTTGAGGACGCGTTGGGCAAGCAGTTCAACGAGCTGTCCACCAGGGGAGAGATCAGGCTCCAGTACCACACCATGGCCTTCCTCGATCAGAACATCGAGGGTGAGAACTCTCAGCGCGCTGCTATGGCAGCCGCCGCAGCTGACGTCGTCGGTAAGTACGAGGCCTACCACGACGTCGTCTACTCCCACCAGCCCAAGAAGGAGGGCGCCGGCTACACCGATGAGCAGTTGCGCACGAAGTTCGCCGCCGAAGCCGGAATTACAAGGGAGAACCTCACCAAGTTCCAGCACATCTATGACACCCGTCAGACCGAGCAGTTCGTCACCGAGGCCAACGACAACGGTCTTCGCAAGATGCAAGATCTCGATGCTGATAGCACCCCGGCCTTCGCGGTTAACGACAAGCTGTGGGAGGGGTGGAAGCAGCTCGGCAACAACACCACTCCCGACGAGCTCCTCAAGGCCATTGACGCGGCCAAGTGATCTCGGCGCCAATGCGGACATCTGATCGCCCACGCCGACGGCAATTCGCCGTCCGCAGGGCGGATGACCCACAGATCGCGGCCGGGGAACCCAACTAGGATGGCAGCCATGGACTCTCAGCCGTCGTCGCGATCCGCCAAGGTCCGTGACTGGGTGGGCTTTCTGGCCCGGATCATCCTCGGTGGCACCCTCCTGGTGGCCGGA
The DNA here is from genome assembly GCF_057458005.1 of Cutibacterium sp. LaCa_255. Taxonomy (NCBI): domain Bacteria; kingdom Bacillati; phylum Actinomycetota; class Actinomycetes; order Propionibacteriales; family Propionibacteriaceae; genus Cutibacterium; species Cutibacterium sp. LaCa_255. The sequence continues at coordinate 1,808,078 of NZ_CP190956.1, forward strand.
ATCATCAAGGCGACTGACATCGACTCGACCACCTGGTCCGTACGCACCTACCAGATCGTTCCGTGGGACTTCGCCCCGGTCGTCGGCTGGGCGATGCCAATTCTGGAGATCATCGTCGGTCTGATGCTCGTGTTCGGCATTGCGACGCGGTGGTCCGGCCTGCTCGGGACCCTGGCCATGGTCGTCTTCATCATCGGTATCTCGTCGGTGTGGGCTCGCCACATCTCCCTGGACTGCGGTTGCTTCGGAAACGGTGGGCCCGTCGAACGCAGCTGGGCCCACACCCAGCGCACCTATGCCCTAGACATCCTGCGTGATCTCGGCCTTGCGCTGTGCGGCGTCTGGCTGGTCGTGCGCCCCCGCACCGCCCTGTGCGTGGACCGCTGGATCAACAGCTGATACGCGAGCGGGATACGGCGGTGGTTGACCGACCGGCTACCATCATGTGCGACACATCATTGATTGCATGAGGGGACCTCAACCGATGGCTGACAAGAAGTCAACCGCCAGCACCTCGAAGCGGGATGCCCTGCGCGCCCAGCAAGAGGCCCAGGAATCAGCGAAGAAACGTCGTCGGATCATCGGCGTCATTGCTGGAGTCGTCATTGTGGCGGCCGTCGTCGTCGCTGTCGTCCTTGGGCTCAACCACAAGTCCGACGACGTGCCGACCACCGGCCAGATCACTCCTCCCTCAGCCACCAAGGACGGCGTCTACACCTTGAACAAGGACAAGGCGAAGGGCGGCGTTCCGACGGTGACGGTCTTCCAGGACTACCAGTGCCCGGCCTGCAAGGGAGCCGAGGATCTGCTCGGCAAGCCGCTCAATGATCTGTCCTCCAAGGGCGAGATCAAGCTGCAGTACCACACCCTGACCTTCCTGGATCGCAACCTGCGCAACGACTCCTCGTCCCGCGCCGCGATGGCGGCGGCTGCGGCCGATGTCGTCGGTAAGTACGAGGCCTACCACGACGTCGTCTACTCCCATCAGCCCAAGGAGGAGGGCGCCGGCTACACCGATGAGCAGCTGCGCAAGGAATTCGCCTCTGAGGCCGGGATCACTGGCAAGGATCTGACGACCTTCCAGCGGGTCTACGACAACAAGCAGACCGAGCAATTCGTCAAGAATGGCAATGACCAGGGTCTTCAGGAGCTACAGAAGTTCGGCAGCGCTGGTACCCCGACCTTCCTCGTTGACGGCAAGCCGTGGGAGGGCTGGGGAGATTTCCAGGCCGTCCCCTCTGCCGACGAACTCCTCAAGGCCATCAAGAAGGCCCACTGATTGTGACCGGCCGCTGGCTCCCAGCGGCCTGTTGATCAACCCAAATCCGGGCGGTTGGCGAACGCCGCTCGCCTGGCAACCTGTCCGAGTCGAACATTAGAGTTTGGAACATGACCTCACAGACCTCTGCGCCCTCATCCGCTACGTCCCCGGCGCGTGGCGTCGTACCTGACAAGCCGGTCCTCGAGGGCCTCGAGGACAAGTGGGGTCAGGTCTGGGAGGACCAGCAGCTTTACGCCTTCGCCGCCACCTCGGTGGACTCCCGTGACCAGGTGTTCTCGATCGACACCCCGCCTCCCACCGTCTCGGGACACCTGCACCCGGGGCACGTCTTCTCCTACACCCACACCGACACCGTCGCCCGCTACCAGCGGATGCGCGGTAAGAAGGTCTTTTACCCGATGGGTTGGGACGACAACGGTCTTCCGACCGAGCGACGCGTACAGAACTACTACGGTGTGCGCTGCGATCCCTCGCTCCCCTATGACCCGGACTTCACTCCGCCGGCCAAGCCCGACCCCAAGCACCAGGTCGCGATCAGCCGTCGGAACTTCGTCGAGCTGTGCGTCGAGCTGACTGCCGTCGACGAGAAGACCTTCCAGGACCTGTGGCGTTCGGTCGGCCTGTCGGTAGACTGGAACCAGCTCTACACGACGATCTCCCCGGAGTCCCAGCGGATCGCCCAGTTGGCCTTCCTGCGCAACCTGTCGCGCGGCGAGGCGTACATGAACGACGCCCCCACCCTGTGGGACGTCACCTTCTCCACGGCCGTCGCCCAGGCCGAGCTCGAGGCCCGCGACTACCCCGGTGCCTACCATCGGCTCGCCTTCCACCGCACCGACGGTCATGGTGACGTCTTCATCGAGACGACCCGTCCGGAGTTGCTGGCCGCCTGCTGCGCCCTCGTCGCTCATCCGGACGACGAGCGCTACCAGCATCTCTTCGGCACCACTGTCACCACTCCGCTGTACGGGGTCGAGGTCCCGGTCCTGGCTCACACCGCCGCCGAGATGGACAAGGGCGCCGGTATCGCCATGTGCTGTACCTTCGGTGACCTCACTGACGTCGCCTGGTGGCGCGAGCTGCAGCTGCCGACTCGTACCATCATTGGTCGCGACGGACGTGTCCTCGGTGAGACCCCGCAGTGGATCATCGACGCCGGCTCCGCCGACAGGTACGAGGCCATTGCCGGCAAGACCACCTTCACCGCCCGCAAGCTCGTCGTCGAGGCCCTGGTGGAGTCTGGCGAGATGGACGGTGGGCCCAAGCCCACCCAGCGCAAGGCGAACTTCTACGAGAAGGGCGACAAGCCGCTGGAGATCATCGGTACCCGTCAGTGGTACATCCGCAACGGCGGACGTGACGCCGACCTGCGCGAGGCACTGCTGGAGCGTGGCCAGGAACTCGAGTGGGTGCCCGAGCACATGCGTCACCGGTACGAGAACTGGGTCGAGGGCCTCAACGGCGACTGGCTCATCAGCCGTCAGCGTTTCTTCGGCGTTCCTTTCCCGGTCTGGTACCCGCTGGACGCCGACGGCGAGCCCGACTACGACCACCCGCTGTTGCCCGAGGAGTCGGCGCTGCCAGTCGACCCGGCCTCCCAGGCACCGGCCGGCTACGAGGAGTCCCAGCGTGGCGTTGCTGGCGGCTTCATCGGGGACCCGGACGTCATGGACACCTGGGCCACCTCGTCCCTGACCCCCCAAATCGTCACTGGCTGGGAGCGCGACGCCGACCTGTTCGCCAAGACCTTCCCGATGGACTTCGCGCCCGAGGCTCACGACATCATTCGTACCTGGGTGTTCTCCCGTGTGGTGCGCGCGCATCTGGAGAACGGTGTGCTGCCGTGGAAGCGTGCCGCCATCTCTGGCTTCGTCACCGACCCCGACCGTAAGAAGATGTCGAAGTCGAAGGGCAACACCGTCGTCCCGACCGAGATCATTGAGGAGTTCGGTGCCGACGCCGTGCGCTGGCGTGCTGCCATGGCCCGGCCCGGTATGGACTCCCCCTTCGACAAGGCCCAGATGAAGGTCGGACGCCGCCTGGCCATGAAGATCCTCAACGCCTCGAAGTTCGTCCTGGGCTTCGGTGAGGGTGGAGACGTCACCGCTGTGACGAACCCAGCCGACCTGGCGATGCTGTCGCAGCTGCGCACCCTGGTGGAACAGGCCACCGCCAGCTTCGAGGAGTTCAACTACACCGCCGCCCTCGAGGCCTCCGAGCAGTTCTTCTGGACCTTCTGCGACGACTACCTCGAGCTGGTCAAGGAGCGAGCCTACGACTCAGGGGACGACGACCCGACCGGGGCCACCAGCGCCCGGACAGCCCTGCGGCTGGCCCTGGACGTGCTGCTGCGGCTCTTCGCCCCATTCCTGCCGTTCGTCACCGAGGAGGTGTGGAGCTGGTGGAAGACGGGCTCGGTGCACACCTCGTCGTGGCCGCTGGCCGAGGAGCTGCCGAGCGTCGGCGACGTGGAGTTGCTCGAGGACGTCTCGGCCGTCCTCGTCGAACTGCGAGGCGTGAAATCGACTCACAAGGTGCCCATGCGCACGCCGATCCTCCACGCGACCATCACCGCTCCGGCTTCGGTCATCGCCCATCTGCAGGCGGTCGAGTCGGACCTCGCTCACGTCTCGAAGACGGAGGAGTTTACCTGGCTCGAGGGCGGCGAGGCCATCACCCTCGACGCCAAGCTGGGACAGGTACCGGCCAAACGCTGACGGATCTGGCGTCGTCCGCGGGCTCCTGCGGTCCTCGCCGTCGTCGGAAGAACCCTCCGGCACAATGACGTACTCCGGTCACGCAGGTGACCGGAGTACGTCGGTGGTGTGCGCTATACGCGGCCCTCGAGCAGGCACATTACCGGTGAGCGTTCTCAGCGTGAGCACTTCCCATGAGTGACTTCCTCACCCTCTGCGCACGTGTTGTACACGTGTTCATAGACTGTCCTCGGACGACTCGCATCGATGCGCTCGTCGCCACCAGAGGGAAGGACACTGATGTCACAGTCACGACGAAGGAGAGCGCTGGGCGCCGGCGTGGTCTCGGTGGGCATGGTCGCCGCCGTCGCCATCACGACGGCTCCGGCCATGGGTGCGCCTCAGTACACGCGGATCGACCAGTCGTCAATGACCGCTGTCGCGGCCGACTCGGTCGAGAACAGCGGTGAGGGCGCCAACGGCCCGATCGGACTCGTGCTCGACGGGGACGACTCGACGTACTGGCACACCCAGTGGAAGGACACAGTGGCCCCGACGCCGCACTGGTTCGTCATCAAACTCGCCGACAAGGCGGTCGACCTGGCCAGGGTCGACCTCACGCCGCGACAATCGTCGAACGGGTCGGGGCGCGTCCACGAGTACAAGCTGTTCGCCGTCAACACCCCGCAATGCACCAAGGACTCCTTCGGCACCGCCTCCCCAGTGACCTCCGGCCAGTTCGACGGCCTCGTCGCCAACAAGGCCCAGGTGCGGTCGATCGTCCTCGACAACCCGGTCAAGGCGACCTGCGTCAAGGTGCAGTACGACTCATCCTGGGGCGGAGCGAGCGGCTCGGCGGACACGTCCCCCACCGAACAGGTCGCTTCCCTCGCCGAGTTCAACGCCTTCACCTCCTCGACCTCCTCGGCGACGCCGACCACCCCCGCGGCGCCGCTCACCCCCCAGGTGCCCAAGGGGACACTGTCGATCGGTGACGGCACCCTGTCGGTGCGTCTACGACCCGACTTCCCCCAGGTCATCGACTACTCCCTGGCCGGTCGGACCCTCGTCGGCCGATACGGCGGCGCGCTGTCGTCCATGACCATCGACGGAAAGGTTCAGAAGGTCAAGGTCAGCGCACCCACTGTCTCGGCCGACAAGCACTCGGCGAGTTATCCGGTCACCGTACCGGGACTGCGCGGCGTCCACCTCACAGCGGTCGTCTCAGTCGCCGAGGACACCCTCACGTACAAGCTCACCGACATCGTCGACCCCGGCAAGCTCGTGCATCGCATCGCCATCCCCGGTCTCGACCTCGTGAGCCTCACCGGCGCCGACGCGAAGTCCCGGATCCTCGCCGCCGGAATCTCGGTGAGCCGCGACACCTCCGGTGACAAAGTCATCGACGTGGCGAAGGCGAGCCCCGGAACCGGCAGCGCGTGGATGGTCACGGCCAACAGCTCCGCCTTGGCAGCAGGCTTCGAGACCAACGCCATCGGCGACAACACCGTGCCTCACGGTGGTGGCACGACCGCACGCTTCGTCCACACCGTCAAGGATGTCTCCGGTACGACGGTGGCCTCCGTCTCCCCCGCCCAGTGGACCTACCGCTCGGGTGCGGTGACGACCCATGACGACGGGTCCGGGATCGGCCCCGACGACGACCCCACCATCCAGGTCCGGCTCACCGCCGACGCCAATGCCGACGGCACCGTCGACTGGCAGGACGGCGCCATCGCCACCCGGCACATCCTCGCGCCGATCGTCGGGGCCGCCGATGTGCCGAACGACGTCATCGCGCACATTCCGTTCAACATCGTCTCCCAGGCGACCCACCCGTTCCTGCGAACCCTCGACGACGTCAAGCGGATCTCCCTGGCCACCGACGGGCTCGGCCAGCAGGTCCTGCTCAAGGGCTACCAGGCCGAGGGGCACGACTCGGCCCAGGGCGACTACGCCGGCCATTACAACGGCAAGGCCGGCGGCCTCACCGACCTGCGCACCCTGGTGAACCAGGGCAAGTCGTGGAACGCCACCTTCGGCATCCACGTCAACGCCACCGAGTCGTACTCCGAGGCCAAGGCCTTCGGGCCCGACCTGCTGCAGATGCCCCCGCAGAAAGCCTGGGGCTGGATGAACCAGGCGTACTACGTGAACAGCCCCAAGGACCTGGCCACCGGTGCCGTCCTCCAGCGGCTCACGCAATTACGCAAGGACTTCCCGGCCGACAGCAACCTCAACTGGCTGTACTGGGACGTCTACTACCCGCGCGGCTGGCAGGGTGACCGGTTCGCGGCCGAGGTGGCCAAGCAGGGGTGGCGTCAGGGCTCCGAGTGGGCCGACGCCATGCCCCGCTCGAGCACCTGGTCGCACTGGGCCAATGACGAGAACTACGGCGGGTCCAACAACAAGGGCCTCAACTCCCAGCTCATCCGGTTCGTCGAGAACTCCTACCGTGACACGTGGAATCCCGACCCCATGCTCGGCAACACCAACGTCGTCGAGTTCGAGGGCTGGACGGGCCACAACGACTACGACGCCTTCATCGCCAATGTTTGGCAGCGCAACCTGCCGACGAAGTTCATGCAGCGCTCGCCCATCGTGGGCTGGTCCAACCACGAGGTGAAGCTGGCTGACGGCACCGTCGCCACCTCGCCGCTGGATTCCATCGACGGGCGGACCATACCCACCGACCGCACGATCACGACTGACGGGGCGGTCGTCTACCACGACGGCACCTATCTGCTGCCGTGGAAGGACGGCGGCTCGAACCGGCTGTACTACTGGAACCCGTCGGGCAAGGCCGCCACCTGGCAGCTGACGAAGGCATGGGCCTCGCAGTCCAGCCTCACGCTGTTCAAGCTCACCGACACCGGCCGGGTCAAGGTCGCCGACCTGCCCGTCTCGGACGGCAAGGTCACCCTACCGGCCACCGAGGCGGACACGGCGTACGTCCTGTACCCGACCTCGGCCGTCCCGGAAGCCGCCACCCCGAACTGGGGAGCCGGCAGTCACATCGCCGATCCCGGGTTCTTCTCGGGAACGACGAAGGCCTACCGGACGAGTGGGTCGGTCCACGTGACGAAGTCTGACCGGGGCAACTTCCAGGCTGAGCTCGGCACCGGGGCGTCCTCTCTGTCCCAACAGCTCACGTTGCCTGCCGGGACGTACAGCGCCTGGGCGTGGGTACAGGTCCAGCCGGGTGCCACACGTCACGTCGAGGTGTCGGTGTCCGGGTCTGATATCGCTCCTGCCGGTCACCAGGGCGGGCGCAAGGGTGAGGCGGTGACGTCGATCGGCGCCTCAACGGCGCCCAACGCGACCGCCTCCGACGAGAAGGTCGGCACGTACTTCCAGCGGGTGCCGGTACGCTTCTCCACGAACGGGGCGCCCGCGACCCTCACGGTGCGTGCGGGCGAGGGCTCGGCGATCGTCTCTGTCGACGACCTACGCGTCGTCCCCACCACGATTCCCAAGGATCCGGCACCAGCTGCCTCGACCGTCGTCTACGAGGACTTCGAGCACATCGACGACGGCTACGGGCCGTTCGTCACGGGGTCGGCGAATGCGAGCGGCGACGCTCGCACCCAGCTCGCCGAAAGACACGCCCCGTACTCGCAGTCGGGTTGGTACGGTCTCGTCGACGATTCGGCACGCACGGCCACGCAGGGCCAGAAGTACCTCGACAACGTCCTGGACGGCCACTGGTCGCTCATGGCACACCAGGAGAATGGCGGACTCATCCTGCGCACCACCCAGAGCCTCGTCCCACTGGCCAAGGGCCACACCTATTGGGTGAGCTTCGACTACCAGACCGCCTACGACGACGACTACTCCCTGGTCGTCGGACACGACTCGGCCACCGGCGGGGCGTGGAAGGCGACCACCGACCGTACCGTGCCGATCACCCGGGCTCGCGGCGCCGGGTGGCACTCGAGGAGGGCCACCGGCTCGGGGACGAAGGTCTTCAGCACCGAGTTCACCGCCGGTGACAACGCCTTCCTCGGGGTCGTCAAGCAGGGCAGCAAGGTGCAGGGTGACCTGGTCATCGACCGGTTCCGGGTCGATGACCTCGGTGCGAAGCCGGTCCTCTCGGTCTCCTCGAAGGCGGTGACGTCGTCCGATCCGACGATGCGCGAGCTCACTGTCACCGGATCGCTGGCCCTGTCGCAGGGCTCCGCGACCGACGTGCGTCTGGCCCTCACTGGCCCGCGGGGATGGACGGTGACGCCTTTGACCACGGCAGCCTCGAACGTCTCGACCGGGCATGACGCCGTCGCATCGTGGACGGTCAAGGTGCCGCGGAATGCGGACCCCGGCAATCTCGTGGTCAAGGCGACATGGACCCTGGCTGGCAAGGCCGGGAAAAGCACCGAGTCAATCCCGATCGACCCTGAGCACTTCCCGCTCGTGGACCCGATCGGTGGGTCGGACCTCACGCTCGTCGAGGCGAGCTCGGAGCAGACCGGGGACGCCGAGCCGGCACCGAACGGCCCGGCGGCAGCCGCCATCGACGGCGATCCGTCGACCTACTGGCACACCCGGTGGGACCCGACCGTCGACAGCTACCCGCACTCCATCGTCATCCGGCCGACCGCCTCGCTCACCACGGGGACGACCTGTCAGATCAACGCGCTGGAATACACGGCGCGGCAGAACGCCGCCAATGGCCGGGCCAAGGGGTATCAGGTGTTCGCCTCCCGCGACGCCAAGACGTGGGGCGACCCGGTGGCCTCGGGTGACTTCGCCGACGTGACGACGCCGCAGGTGGTCGAGTTCACCAAGCCGGTGCCCGGTCCGTTCGTCAAACTCGTGGAGACCTCCTCGCAGAACGGGGCGCAGTTCGGCGGAGCCGGGGAGATTCGGCTCTCGGCGAGCTGCTCGGGGCCGGTGGCCCCGACCGTGACACCCGTGCCCACCGTGACCCCGACTCCGACAGTGGCACCCACGACGGCTCCGACGTCGGCCAAGCCGAGTGACTCGGCATCACCCAGCCACCCGGGAACGTGGGATCGCCCCGAGGCCACGAGACACCCGGGCGAGTCCGGTCGTCCGAAGGTGCCGCGGCACCCCGCCGGCAGGCCGGACACGCTGCCGCACACGGGTGCCTCCGGTGACCACGCCAGCCTGCCCCTGGCTGCGGTGGTCCTGCTGACTTCGGTCGCAGTGGTGCATTTGCCCCGACGCTAAGACGCACCGAGCGAGGTGAGCCGACGGGCGGGGTCTTCGGGCCTCGCCCGTCGGTCTTCTCATTGGCGCTTGACGTGATTCGTCCGCAGGCTCCTACGACCCCGACGTCGGAAGGATCCCGTGAGCGCGTCAGTCCTGCCGCGGCTGACCGAAGACCGGGGCCGGGAACGCAGGCGCCGTGGCGGCAGGATGCTCCCCCAGCTCGGACAGGCAGACGTCGATGGCGGCGTCGAGCTGGATGTCGCGGTCGGACTCCCAATCCTCCGGCGAGACGACGGCCTCGATGTCAGGGTCAACGCCGTGGTTCTCCACGCCCCACCCGTAGTCGCCGTACCACCCGGCGTACCGCGGCTGGGTCACCGAGGTGCCGTCGACGAGGTCGAATCGTCCATCGATCCCGACGACACCTCCCCAGGAGCGTTCCCCGACGACGGTGGCGTACCCCATGGCCTGGGTGACGGCCGAGACGATGTCGCCGTCGGAGCCCGCCCACTGGTTGGTGACCATGACGATCGGTCCGCGCACCGCGTTCTGCGGATAAGTGGTAGGACTCTCGCACCAACGGCTGAAGTCCCATCCGACGACCTTGCGAGCCAGCCTCTCGACGACCAGCTGGGAGGTGTGGCCACCGTGGTTGAACCTCACGTCGGCGATGACGCCCTCATGGCTGGTCGCCTCGTTGATCTGACGGTGCAGCTCGGCCCAGCCGTCGGACACCATGTCCGGCACGTGCAGGTAACCGAGCCGTCCGCCCGAGTGTTCCTCGACATAGCGGCGACGAGACGCCACCCAGTCGTGGTAGCGCAGCGGGGCCTCGTCGGCCATCGGCACGACGGCGACCTGCCGCTGGTCCTCGCCCCGGCACACCGTCAGCTCGACGACCCGTCCGGCGGATCCCTCCAGGAGCTCGCCAAGGGTGCCGTCGACGCCAACCTTGCGGCCATCCACCGCGACGACGACGTCACCGTCGGCCACTGCGACCCCAGCCGCCCGCAACGGGGACCAGGCGCGCGGGTCCGAGGACTCACCGGGAACGACGCGGACGACCTTGGCCCCATCGCCTTCGCTGCTGACGTCAGCGCCCAGCAGACCCGCACGCATGTCGGGATCACCGGAAGCCCCCGCTGCAGAGACGTAGGAGTGCGAGGTGTTGAGCTCCGCGACGGTCTCCCACAGGATGTCGTGGAGGTCGTCGACGACATGGCACAGATCAACGAGCGGACGGTACCGATTCAGCACGCCGTCCCAGTCGACGCCGTTCATGTCCTCACGCCAGTAGTGGCTGGCCATCAGGCGGCCATTCTCGTCGAACATCTGACGCCATTCGGCACGCGGATCAATGGTTCGACGCAGCCGCGACAGATCGACGCGAATGCACGCCGGGTCGTCGTCGTCCACCTTGTGGGAGGAGGGAACGACGATGACGTCATCCTTGTAACGCACCACCAGACGCTCCCCGTCACCGGAGACCGAGTAGGAGTCGACGTGCTCGCAGAGCTTGTCGAGATGACGGTTGACGAGGTTGTAGTGCCACAACACGTCGCTGGGGACTTCCCCGCTGACACCGGCACGAGTAGCTCCGAGTTCGCCACCACGATCGGCAATCTCGATCCAGACCAGGCCATCCTTGACCGCTGCCAGTCCGCGATAGGAGCCCGAGGGCACCGGGAAGGGCACCATCCTCTCCTCGAAGCCATCAGCGGTGAGGTTGCAGACGACCTCGGGAGTCTTGTCGCCGTCATTGCCAGCCTCAGCGGTGGCCTTGGCCTTGGCGTCCTGGACCTCGCTGATCTGCCATCCCTGGGAGGACGGACCGAAGGGGGACACCTCGGTGGCGCTCAGCGGAACCAACCACGGACGCTGCGTGTGTCCGAAGGACAGGTCGAAGGTCTGGCCGTCGTAGTTCGGGTCAAAGGTGCGGGCCGACAGCATGACGAGGTACTTGCCGTCGGCGGTGAAGACCGGGCATGAGTCGTCGAAGGCACCGCGAGTGAGGGCGAAGGACTCCCCCATCTCCTGTTCGTCCCAGCAACGAATCTGACCGATCATGGCGTCTCCGGAGGCAACCGGTGAACGCCACACCAGATAGCGCGAGTCCGGGGACCACACCAGACCGCTGGCCTCACCCTCCGGGGAATTCGCAATCTGGCGGACGGCACCGTCGGCCATGGTGACGATGAGGATGCGACCGTCATGGCTGACGAGGGCGACCTTCGTACCATCGGGGGCTGGTGCCATGTGCAGTACACGACCGATCTGTCCCTGCGCCACGCGATGGACATCGCCGGTGCCGTCGAGATTGGCGATCTCGAGGCAGTCCTCTCCCTCGACGTCGCTGGCCCACACCCCCTGACCAGTCTGGCCAAGAACGCGCGGTTCACGGAGCCTGACCCCGTCTGCTGCCGAAAGGGCTCGAGCCGGGCCGGAGCGGTGGGTGAGGAAGTAGGCAGCTCCCCGCCACTCCAGCAGGGATCCGTCGCCGCCGTGGTCGGAGACGACGGCCTCCAGACGGTCGGTGGGGTCCAGTGGAACACGCTGGGGTGCTCCGACACCAAGATCGATCTCGAGACGCTGAGGCTCGGCGTCGAGGCCAGTCATTGCCCAGAGCGCACCGTGAGCGTGGTAGACGATCGTCCTTCCATCAGTACGAGGGTCGCGAACGTAACCCTGATCCTCGCCGTGATGGGTGTGCTGACGCAGGTCATGGCCCTGACCGTCAACCGACCAGAGCTGGGCCTGGGCGCGCGGGCAGTCGTCTTCACTCATGTCGGAACTGAAGAGGAGTCGACCGTCGACCCAGCCAACGCCGTAACGTCCCGCGGCGGCGTATCGACCGTCGTGGTCGTCGTTGCCGTCCCGCAGCACGCGCAGGAAACTGCCCACCCCAGCAGGACGCAGCCAGATCTGGGCGGCCGTGCCACCCCTATAGCGCTTCCAGCGCGAGCAGTCTCCAGAGTTCGGGGTGACGACGGCGACAGCACCGTCCGCGTTCACGGCCAGGTCCATTCCTGGCCCGTATCCAAGACGCTCGACGTGGCCGTCCAGGGACACCGTGTACAGCCAGGACAGACCGACGTCATTGGTCTGATGCGGAGACGAGAACACCACGTGCTCGTCGTCCTGCCATCCCACCACGAGGTTGCGAGCAGCTCCCAGCCAGGTCAGCCGGCGCTGGTCGCCCGTGGCCAGGTCGATGACGAAGACTTCGGGTCGCTGACCCAGGTAAGAGGTCCACGCAATCTTCGTGCCGTTCGGACTAAAACGAGGATTACGGACCATGACGTGATCGCTGGTGAGCCGACTTGCCCGTCCTCCAAGGACGGGGACCAACCACAAGTCGTTGTCAGCAGTGAAAACCACGAGGTCACCGTGGACATCGGGGTATCGCAGATATCCGGTTGCCATAGGTGTCAGGGTACCGTCTTGTCAGGAGAGCAACAGGAGGAGTAACCCCATGGCAGGTACGCGAAAGTCCGCGAAGTCGAAGCTCGTCAAGACGGCCATAGCCGCCGGAACACCGCTGGCCAAGGATCTGTGGGATTCCATCAACACGGACGGCCGTGCCGAGGCATGGGCGAAATCAGGCTACGACAAGGCCCGTAAGTCGGCGACCTCGAAGACAGCGCTGGGACGGGTTCAGCTCACCGTGGATCGCGTGCTGGAGTATGCCGACCGCTCGCCCAGCTCCAAGGCCCAGGAATGGCGCGACGAGGCCAACGACATCGCATCCCGCATTCCGCTGGTCAAGGTGCAACGCGGCAAGGAACGCCGCAAGTCCGTCTCGAACCTGCAGAAACGGGCTGACAAGCTGCTTGCCGAAGTTCTCGACGAGCACTGAGGTCAGGCCGACAACCGTCCTCGCCCGTGCGCCAAGCTCGGTGAGGACAGGTACTGGCACTTCCCCTCCCCCTCGATGGCTTCGCGGGTCACGACAACACGGGCGACGTCATCACGGGAGGGTACGTCGAACATGACGTCCATGAGGGTCTCCTCGATGATGGCTCGCAGACCGCGAGCACCGGTCCCCCGGGCCACGGCCTTGTCGGCTATGGCTTCTAGGGCTCTGTCAGTGAAGGTCAACTCGACGCCATCGAGTTCGAAGAGCTTCTCGAACTGACGGGTCAGGGCGTTGCGCGGTTCAGTGAGGATACGCACCAAGGCGTGGCGATCCAGCGGATGAACGGCCGTGACCATGGGCAGACGACCGATGAACTCCGGGATGAGCCCGAACTCGTGAAGGTCCTCCGGGCGGGCCAGGCTCAAGGCCTCCGGTCCTTCGATGGCGTCGCGAACTCCTGGATCGTTGTTGAACCCGAGCGGACGAGTACCGATCCGCTTCGTGATGATGTCTTCCAGACCAGCGAAGGCGCCGCCCACGATGAAGAGGATGTTGGTGGTGTCGATCTGGATGAAGTCCTGCTGGGGATGCTTGCGTCCGCCCTGGGGCGGCACCGAGGCGACCGTCCCCTCGAGGATCTTCAGCAGAGCCTGCTGGACTCCTTCACCAGAGACGTCACGAGTGATCGACGGATTCTCCGACTTGCGAGCCACCTTGTCGATCTCGTCAATGTAGATGATTCCCCGCTCGGCACGCTTGACGTCGAAGTCAGCGGCCTGGAGCAGTTTGAGCAGGATGTTCTCGACGTCCTCACCGACGTAGCCGGCCTCGGTCAGAGCCGTGGCATCAGCCATCGCGAAGGGAACGTTGAGCTGACGAGCCATCGTCTGGGCGAGATAGGTCTTGCCGCAACCCGTCGGCCCGAGCATGAGGATATTCGACTTGCCGAGCTCCACCCCATCGTCCTCGGCGCGGCGGGCGTGCGGCACGTCGACCTCGGACTGAATTCGCTTGTAATGGTTGTAGACAGCCACCGAGAGGGTGCGCTTGGCCTCCTCCTGCCCAATCACCCACGCATCAAGGAACTCACACAGTTCACGAGGACGGGGCAACTCGTCGAGGCCACCGACCTCTTCAGAGGAGGAGAACTCCTCCTCGATGATCTCGTTGCACAGATCGATGCACTCATCACAGATGTAGACCCCGGGGCCAGCGATGAGCTTCTTGACCTGCTTCTGGCTCTTTCCGCAGAAGGAACACTTGAAGAGGTCCCCGCTCTCACCAATCCGCGCCATCCGGCTCTCCTCCTTGTCGGCAGGCCAACATCGTCACGTCCCTCCGGGCGTTCGTTCCCCGAGGTGTGCGCCGTCCACCATAGCCGTGGACGGTATCTACCCCGTCGTTGTCGCCTCCCGTGTTGGGTGACGACAAGGAACCCTGCAGTGGCCCTCGAGACTCGAGGGCCACCACACGCCGGACGAGAACTAGTCCGGCGACCTCACAGAGAGGTGAGGACGTCGTCGATCAGGCCGTACTCCTTGGCGCCCTGGGCGGTCAGGTACTTATCGCGGTCGATGTCCTTGGACACCTGCTCGACGCTCTGACCGGTCGCATCAGCCAACATGCCCTCCATGAGCTTGCGGATGCGCTGAATCTCGTCGTCCAGGATCTCGATGTCGGTGGCCTGGCCATAGGTGGCCTGACCCATCGCCGGCTGATGGATGAGAATGGTCGAGTTCGGCAGGGACAGACGCTGCCCCTTCGCCCCCGCAGCCAGCAACACGGCCGCAGCCGAGGCTGCCATGCCCAGACAGATCGTCTGAACATCGGGACGCACGTAATTCATGGTGTCGTAGATCGCCGTCATCGCGGTGAAGGAGCCACCGGGCGAGTTGATGTACATGCTGATCTGGCGATCGGCATCCATCGACTGCAGGCACAGCAGCTGAGCCATCACGGCATTGGCGATGTCGTCGGTCACCGGGGTGCCGAGGAAGATGATGCGATCCTCGAACAGCTTGGTGTACGGATCGACACGACGCACGCCATAGGAGGTGCGCTCCTCCCACTGCGGGATGTAGTAGTCGTTGCGCGGACTTGCCGGGGCCAGCCCACCAGGAGCAGCCTGCTCGGCCTGCTCGGCGTTCAAGGCGGCCAGCCGACTCCTGTCAAAGGCGTTGAATCCCATGGTCACCTCACTGATTGGGGGCGTCGCCGCGGAGCTGCGACGCGTTGCTGTAGACGTGGTCGATGAGCCCGTACTCAAGAGCCTCCTGAGCGGTGAACCAATGGTCACGGTCGGAGTCCTCGAGGATCTGCTCCAAGGTGTGGCCGGAGTGGTCGGCATTGAGCTGGGAGAGCTCCCGCTTGGTGTCCTTGAGCATCTTGGCGTTGATGGCGATCTCCGTGGCGGTACCGCCGACGCCACCCAAAGGCTGATGCATGAGGATCTTGGCATGCGGCAGGGCGTACCTCTTGCCGGGGGTACCGGCAGTCAGCAGGAACTGGCCCATTGAGGCAGCCATACCCATCGTCACCGTGGCGACATCGTTGGAGATCCACTGCATGGTGTCGTAGATCGCCATTCCGCCGGTGACCGAGCCACCCGGGGAGTTGATGTACAGGTAGATGTCAGCCTCGGGATCCTCGGCGTTGAGCAGCAACATCTGGGCGCACAGCGCGTTGGCATTCTCGTCCTTGACCTCGGACCCGAGGAAGACGATGCGGTTGCGCAGCAACGACTGGTAGACGTTGTCGGTCATCCCGGCACCGCCGGTCTCGGGGCCGGCCATGGCGGGCATGCCCTGGGAAGTGATCGAAGTGTTGTGGTTCACGATTCTGAACCTACCTTGTGGGAACGACAGTTCCAGGGGCTTTCGCCTTCAGCGGTCCTCGACGAGGTCGGCATGCTCCTCATCCGGGTTATCCTCAAGGCCCTCAGTAGGTCGGGAGGAGATGAGAGCATTGGCCCACCGGGCGCCCGGGTCGTGGTCGATGAGGGTCGCCTTGACGAGCAGCGAACACGGTAGAGCGATGAGGGTTCCCAGCGCACCGAAGACCCAGCCCCACAACAACAGGGAGACAAAGGACATCGTCGGAGTCAGGCCGACGGCGTCACCCGCGAACTTCGGCTGAATGATGGACTGGATGACGAAGTTGAGCACGGAATAAGCGATGATCACAGCAAGTGCCGCAACCCAACCGTCGCCGAAGAGAGCCAGCAGGGCCGGCGGGATGACACCGATGATGAAGCCGATGTTCGGGATGTAGTTCGTCAGGAAGCTGAACAACGCCCACACCCCGGCAAGAGGGACACCAATAATGAGCAGGGCCGCCCAGTCGAAGAGCGCAACGATGAGACCGAACACCGTCGTGACGAGCCAGTACTTGCGAATACCGCTGGCAAAGGACTCGAGGGCGATGACGACGTCGGGTTTCCGCTTACCAGCCAGACGAAGACGATCGTGCATCTGCGGGGTGTCCATGACCATGAAGATCATGCCCGTCAGGATGACGACGATCATCGTCACCACACTCGTGGTGTCCGAGGCCAAGGATGTCACGACCGACATCACCTGCTGAGGATCAATCTTCTTGAGTTTCTCGGTGATGACCTCTTGGGAGTAGCCGAGCTGCGTCGACCAGTTCAACAGCTGGGTGTAGGTCTTCTCCATCTGCGGGATGTAGCTCTGCAGCTGGTTGATCATGGCCGCGACCGACCACACCATTCCAGCCATTCCCGCTGCCAACACGATGACGACGACGGTGCCGGCTGATGTGGCGGAAATCCACCTCGGGCACTTGTGCTTTACGAGCCAGGTGTGGATCGGGTATGCCGTGATGAGCAGGTTCAGGGCGAAGAACAGCGGCGTAATGACGCTGGAGAGTTCGTGGAGGAAGCTCAGCCCGAGCCACGCTGCGGCCAGGGTGAGAAGGACGATCGTAACCTTGGGCAAGCCGTGCTTGCTGGACGCAGCCTTGGCCTTCTCCTCGTCCTTGGGCTGAGGCTGAAGACCGGACTCAGCAGCCATCTTGGCACTCGTCGCGCCATGAGTCGGCCGCTCCTCGAGCGTTGCTTCGTCGGTCTCGACCTCGCCGCGCTCGACAGCGCGGGCCACCGCGATGTCGTCGGCCACCATCTGGCGCACATTGCGCAACTGACGGGTGGCGGGAGCAACGGAGATCCGGCGTCGAGGCCGTGGGGTGCGTGAGGGGCGTTTGCTCATCGGACTTCCTCAGGTTGACATGAAGCCGGCGCCGCGCGGAAAACCCGCACGACGCCGGTCATCAACGGATCATGTCGATCCTAGGGGACTGCCGTCCCGGATCGTCACTCAGACTTGTCCTCCTTGGCAGCCGACTTGGTCGACTTGGCCGCAGTCGACTTCTTGGCGGCCGGCTTCTTGGCAGCAGGCTTCTCGTCAACCTTGTCCTTATCGGCGGCCTTCTTGGAGGTCGTCTTCTTGGCAGCGGGCTTCTTGGCCGGAGCCTTCTTCGCAGCGGGCTTCTTGGCAGTGGGCTTCTTCTCGGCCTTGGCCTCCTCGGCGGAAGCCTCAGTCTTGCCTTCGGCCTCCTCGTCGGAGTTCTCGGTCTCCGCCGGCTTGTCGGCAATGGTGCCGTCGGGCTGGATGCGGTCGAGCTCGAGGGCCTCACCCTTCGAATCCTTGACGGTGGCAGTACCGACCATCGAGGCCAGAGCCTTGCCACGACGGATCTCCTGCATCCAGTCTGGCAGGTGGTTGTGCTGCATCATGTGCTGGGCCTCCTCCTCAGGGGAGGTTCCGTTCTGCTGAGCCTTGCGGAAGAGCAGTTCGGTCAGCTCATTCTGCTCGACGCCGATCTCGTCGTCGTCAGCCATCTTGTCGAGGACGACCTGAGCCTTGAGGGCGTCGAGGGAGCGCTTCTCGATCTCAGCCCAGAAGTCGTCGGCGTTGTCGGCCTCCTCCTCGGACTCCTCGAGGTACTCCTCGACCGTCATGCCAGCCTGGGTCAGCTGCTGGCTGACCTGCTGACGACGGGCCTCAAGCTCGGCGTCGACGAGGGCGGTCGGCAGCTCGATGTCAATCTTGGAGATAACTTCCTCGAGGACCTTGTCACGAGCGTCGGCAGCCTGGTCCAGACGGGCCATGTTCTCGAGGGCGGTGCGCAGGTCGGCACGCATCTCGTCGACGGTGTCGAACTGGCTGACGAGCTGGGCGAAGTCGTCGTCAACGGCCGGGAGCTCCTGCTCGCAGACCTTGGTGACGGTGACCTTGATGTCGGCCTCCTGGCCGCGCAGCGGGCCACCGACGAGAGTGGAGTGGAAGTCGGCGGACTCGCCGGCCTTCAGACCGGTGACCGCCTCGTCGAGTCCCTCGAGCATGCCCTCAGAGCCGACCTTGTAAGTGACGCCGGAAGCGGTGGCGTCCTCCAGGGCCTCACCGTCGCGGGTGCCAGCCAGGTCGATGGTAACGAGGTCATCCTTGGCGGCAGCGCGCTCGACTTCAGTGTTGGTGGCGAAACGCTGGCGCAGGGTCTCGACGCGCTCGTCGACATCCTCGTCAGGCACCTCGACGGCGGGCACCTCGACGGAGATGGCGGAGAGATCAGGCAGGTCGAACTCAGGACGGACGTCCACCTCTGCGGTGAACTCGACGACCTCACCGTCCTCCAGCTTGGTCACCTCGATCTCGGGCTGACCAAGGGGAACGACCTTATTCTCCTCGACGGCCTTGCCGTAAGCGGCGGGCAGCGCGTCGTTGATGGCCTCCTGAAGGACGACGCCACGGCCGAAACGCTGGTCGATGACCGGAGCCGGCACCTTTCCCTTACGGAAGCCGGGGACGTTCACCTGGTCGGCAATGTCCTTGTAAGCCTTGTCAAGGCTGGGCTTCAGTTCATCGAAGGGCATCTCGATCGTGAGCTTCACACGGTTGGTGCTGAGCTTCTCAAGGGTGCTGGGCACGAAGTTTCTCCTGTGGTTCCGATTCTGTCGTCCCCGTTTCAGGGAACACACATTCCATCCGATTCTAGCGATGTGGTGGCATGCGAGCCAATGAGACGCCTTCGAGGTGATCTGATGGTCCGCTACCCGCGTTTTTCCAGAGTCACCACGCCTATGCCGACTATTCCCCTCGGCCGCACGCAGATTCTGGAATGATCCCGATGATGATTCGTCCGTGCATTCGCCCATGAGAGGAAGCCCGCCGTGAGCACTACATCCATCGAACTCCAGGACGCTCTCGCCACTCGTTTCCTGCGCTACAGCGCAATATCCAGTCAGAGTGACGCCTCCGCCACCGTTGTTCCCTCCTCGCAGGGGCAGTGGGAATTTGCGCAGTTGCTGGCCATGGAACTCGAGGAAGCCGGCGTCGAGAACATTCATCTCAGCGACACCTGCGTGCTGACGGCACGGATCCCATCGACCCTGCCTGATGGCACGAAGGCGCCGACAATCGGCTTTTGCACCCACCTTGACACCGCTGACTCAGGCCTCAGCCCAGACGTCCACGCCCGGATCATCGAACACCCCGGTGGGGACATCCACCTGGGTGGTGACCAGTGGATCCGCCGTGAGGAACACCCAGAGATCGACGCCTACGTGGGCCAACGCATCCTGGTGACCGACGGAACCAGCGTGCTGGGGGCCGACGACAAGGCTGGCGTGGCGTCGGTGATGGAGGCTGTCGTCACATTGATGGCCGATTCGCGGCCCCATCCGGAGGTGTACCTCTCCTTCGTACCCGATGAGGAGATCGGACTGCGCGGAGTACGGACGATGGACCTCGAGCGATTCCCGGTCGACTGGGCGTACACCCTGGACTGCTGCGAGCTCGGTGAGGTGGTCGAGGCCACCTTCAACGCCGCCTACGCGACGGTGGTGATCGAGGGAGTTGCAGCCCATCCGATGAGCGCATTTGGCGTTCTGGTCAATCCGATCCTCGTTGCCCACGACCTCATCGGGAGGTTCGACCCGGCCCAGACTCCGGAGTGCACCAAGGACCGCGAGGGCTACATCTGGGTCGATGCCATCCACGGCGACCAGTCGGCGACGACAGTTGATCTGAACATCCGTGACCACGACCGTGCCCGTTTCGAGGAGCGCAAGGACGAGATTCGACATGTCGTCGAGCAAGTGCGCGCAGCTCATCCTCGGGCGCGGATCGACGTCACCTTCGAGGACATCTATGCCAATCTCGAAGACTCCAAGACCCCCGACAACGCGATCGCTGCCCAACGATTGCTCGACGCCATGTCGGCCGTGGGAGTCGAGCCCATCCACCGGTCAATGCGTGGTGGGACCGACGGCTCCTGGCTGTCCACCCAAGGCATCTTCACCCCGAATTTCTTCACCGGCGCCCACAATTTCCATTCCCGATGCGAATTCCTGCCGCTGCCGAGTCTGGAACGCAGCCATCAGGTCGTCATGGAGCTGATGCGGGGAGCCTCGTGCTGATAAAAGAAATTCGCCCCGTGCCAGACGGCTCGGGGCGATCAGCGAGCGGATGACGGGAATCGAACCCGCGTAGCCAGTTTGGAAGACTGGGGCTCTACCATTGAGCTACATCCGCATGTCCCCAACGGGACCCCGACAGCATACATGGATTGACCGTTGACGTCACATCCGTCGTGGCACGGTACGTCGGAACGTCCTGAACCCGTCCGCTCGTCACCCAGATATCAACCTTTCGGACCATGTCCACAGCCGATTCCCATGATGTGATGGCCTCATGACACCGTTGAAGAAGCTTGCAACCTGCGCGGCGACCTGGTTAGTCATTGGCCTGGTCGGCGGAGTGTTCTACCGCGAGTTCACCAAGGCCCACGATTTCACCGGCTGGACCCAGCTCAAGGTGGTGCACACCCACAGCCTGGCGCTGGGCTTCATGCTGACCCTCATCGCGCTCCTCTTAGAGCAGGCATTCACTCTGTCGCAGCACCGCGGTGCCTTCGCCACGTATTTTTGGGGATTCAACCTTGGCCTGGTGGTGACGATCACCACGCTCGTCGTCCACGGCATCATGCAGATCAACGGACATACCGACGTCTCCCCCGTGATCTCCGGCATTGCAGGACTTGGACACATCGGCCTGTCCGTCGGTCTCATCGGCCTCATGGTGGCCCTGTTCACGTCACTGCCCGCAGGCAAGAATCAGGATCAGCTCACGACTCCTCAGTGACCACTCAGCGGAGTGACCCTTGGACAAGGGGTGAACGCTCGTCGTATATCGTTCGCATGCAGATACCGTCACGACGGTGTCTGCCAGCGCAACGAGTGGTCGAGTCCGCCCGATCGGCGACGGACGCGTCGTCATTGGCGCCGAGACGGGCGGTAGCAATCACGAGGATGGAGTTGACCATGACGATCACCGTCGCGCCAGGTTCCGTCGTCCAAGTGTGTGACGAGGAGTGGCTCGTCAGCACTGTTGAGCAGACCGACGACGGACAGCTCGTGACGGTTCAGGGCTTGTCAGACCTCGTCCGTGGCACCACGGCGACGTTCTACGAACACCTGGACACCATTCCGCTGGATCCACGAGAAGCGACCCCGGTAGCCGCAACACACGCCTGAGGATACGCGCATCTGGTGGAGTGAGGACAGCCTCTTGAGCATTCGGACCCGACTACGACCGGTCAGCTTCCCACCGGCCAGCGACATCTGCGTTGTTCTCGACGACGACGCCAACGAGTCCGATTTCTTGGACGCGTGGCGTCGGTGGCTTGCGCTGAGCAACGCACTCATGCTGCGCGATGCATCGGACCAGACGGTCATCCTCGGCTGTGCCACACCGCAGCAGCCGAGTGGGCAGGAGACGGCCGTCACCACGCCGGCGATCGACATTGCACACGTCCCCTGGCCCGCCGTCTTCGAGATCCTCGACCCCTCACCCGAGCATTCCGATCTGTTGCAGGATCTCGCGGCGCATGGGGTAGCTGAACCGGTGGCCGGCGAGGAGATCGGTTCCGAGGGCATCATGCTTGACCTGTCATGGCCCGAGGAGGGTATAGCAGTCATCTTCGAATCGGAATCCGGCGACGAGGAACTACTGGCCAAGGACGGATGGACACTGGTGCAGGCAACAGCACACGACATCACCGCGGCGTTGGAAAACGTGGAGTCGGGGGAAGGACACCATGGCTGAGCCGACGATCGTCATGTCGAAGCAGGCGAATTCCTCAAGGCGAAGACGTACACCTTCCTGGCCAAACTCGCCGCCGATGACGCGATGCCCGGCCTGAATGTCGAGAAGGTGAAAAACTGCCGCGACAGCAGAGTACGGACCGGCCGCGTCGACGACCAGTACCGCGCCGTGCTGTTCAAGATCACCGGTGAGGGGCGTAACCACTATGTCCTCGAGGGCATTTACAACCACGACCAGGCCTACAACGTGGCCTCGCGCGTCGAACTCGCCATCAACCCTCTCAACGGAATCCCTGAGATCAAAGAGGCTGAACCGTCCAGCGACGCCGACACTACGAGTGTCAGCAAGCCATACGTCAGCGCCCCCTGACGAGCCCCGTCCAAGGATCCTCTCCCATCATCACCGCTGATCGGGCAGACATGCTGTCCCTCGGGCTCGACGCCAACCTCGTCGATGCCGCACTCACTCTCACCAGCGAAGACGCCATACTCGACATGGCCGCGCCGCTGAGTGGGTGGCAGGGGGCCGCACTCATCAATCTGGCCACCGGCAAGACGCCAGACCAGGTGCGCGAGGAGCTGCTCGAGCCGCCGGAAGAGTCCGAGGCAGAACAGGAACCGGCGCCCCACAAGGACGTGTCTCGCGAGTCTGACGCCGCGCTGCTCAATAGTCTGCGCAGCCCTGCGGCGGCCATGGAATTCGCCATGATTGAGGGTGAGGACGAGTTGCGACGGGTCATCGAGGACGGAGACTTCGGGGCGTGGCGAGTGTTCCTGCATCCGACACAGCATCGATTCGTCAACGGCCGGTGGAACGGGCCGTTTCGGTTGGGCGGCGGGGCCGGAACCGGCAAGACTGTTGTCATCCTTCACCGGGCTGCATCGCTGGCTCGCGAGAACCCCGATGCCCGCATCGTCGTCACGACTTTCACGACGAACCTCGCCAATGAACTGTCGGAGACCCTGAAGTCACTTGATCCGACCCTGCCGCGAGCGTCCGCGCTGGGGCAGTCAGGGCCGTCCTCGGAGCCCCCCCGTTACCTTGCTGGTGGCCCCGTAAGGAGGGGTCACGGTCGTCGGGCCCGGCATGACTTGCTGCCCCTGTCTCATGAATGATCCGGGGGGTGTTGTCACCGGGCTTGGTGGCGCCAGCCGACCGCTGATAGGGACACGGCCTGCTTCAAAGGTCTCTTCGTAACGTGGGTGCCGGCAGCTGATGCATCACCACCCGGGCGACCGTTCATCTCGGGATGGAAGGATGGCGGTTGTCATGAATCAGGACAGCGGCTTCGACATCTGGTGCGGGCTGGACGTTGGCAAGACCGGCCACCACGCCTGCGCATTGGATGCTGCTGGCCGGAAGGTCTTCGACAAGCCCCTGCCCCAGGACCAGAAGCGCCTCGAGGAACTCTTCGACAAGCTCCAGA
The DNA here is from genome assembly GCF_057458005.1 of Cutibacterium sp. LaCa_255. Taxonomy (NCBI): domain Bacteria; kingdom Bacillati; phylum Actinomycetota; class Actinomycetes; order Propionibacteriales; family Propionibacteriaceae; genus Cutibacterium; species Cutibacterium sp. LaCa_255. Next base: position 1,831,632 of record NZ_CP190956.1, read on the forward strand.
CCCATGGCCGGGTCCTGGTGATCGTTGACCAGCCGAACACAATCGGAGCACTACCCATCGCGGTCGCCCGGTCCATGGGAATCCAGGTCGCCTACCTGCCCGGGCTGGCCATGCGCCGCGCAGCAGACCTCTACCCGGGCAACGCCAAGACCGACGCCCGCGACGCGTTCGTCATCGCCGACACCGCGAGGACCATGCCCCACACCCTGCGCCGGGTCGACGCCGGCGAGGAAACCCTCGCGGAGCTGAAGGTGTTGGTCGGGTTCGACGAGGACCTCGCCGCCGAAGCGACCCGGCTGTCGAACCGCATCCGAGGATTGCTCACCCAGATCCACCCGGCCCTGGAACGCGTTGTCGGACCCCGGTTGACCACCAAGCAAGGCCTCGCGGTGATCGAGCAGCTCGGCGGGCCCCAGGCCATGGCCGCTGCGTCGAAGTCCAAGCTGCTGCGGGTCATCAGCAAGGCCTACCCGCGCGGCGCCCAAGAGTTCGCCGATGCCATCACCACCGCCCTGGCCGAGCAGACCGTCATCGTTGCCGGAACCGCCGCAGCCGAGCAGGTCCTGCCCCAACTCGCTGCATCGCTGCGCCAGACGCTGGACCAGCGACACGCACTCGCGGCGCAGATCGAACAGGTTGTTGATGCTCACCCTCTTGCCGAGGTCCTGACCTCGATGCCAGGCGTCGGGGTCAGGACCGCAGCACGGATCCTGCTCGACGTCGGCGACGCCTCCCAATTCCCCACCGCCGGACACCTCGCCGCCTACGCCGGACTCGCCCCAGTCACCCGACGATCCGGAACCAGCATCCGCGGCGAGTTTCCCGCCCGCTCTGGCAACAAACACCTCAAACGAGCCCTGTTCCTGTCCGCCTTCGCCGCACTGCGCTCAGACCCCACCTCCAAGGCCTACTACGACCGCAAACGAGCCCAGGGCAAGAAGAAGCACAACGCCGCCCTCATCTGCTTGTCACGCCGACGCTGTGATGTCCTGTTCGCCATGCTCAAGAACCGGGAGCCCTACCGGGCCCCCACCCCAACGCGAGAGCCATCACCCCTGCCCCTCGCCGCTTGACGGGGAACATAGGGACACCCCCCCCCGCACTGATCTGACCGGGCGCACGCCGTCGCGGCTGTGGCGCGACGTCGTTGATCAGGCTCGCGGCACCGTACCCGAGCGGCTGGCTCACCACCGACTGCTCGAGACCGAGTACGAGCACATTGTCTTGCCGAGTCTCATCACGACGCAGGAAGAGTATCTGCGGGTGCGACGCCCCGGGCGAGGTTTCCGACTCAATCGTCGCGATCGTGATGAGGTGTGGCAGCTGGTGAATGCGTATCGCGAGCGATCTCGTATGGATGGCACCATCTCGTTCGTCGAGGCGGCAGCTATTGCCGGGCAGTACCTCACCAGCCATCGTGACGTCGCCGATCATGTCCTTGTCGATGAGGGCCAGGACCTCGCCCCGGCCCACTGGAGGCTCATCCGATCACTGGTGCCCGAGGGGCCGAATGACATCTTCATCGCTGAGGACTCTCACCAGCGCATATACGGGCACCGGTTGGTGCTGTCGCGCTACGACATCATGACGAGAGGCCGTTCGCGGCGACTCACCCTCAATTACCGCACCACGGCGCAGATACTTCGCTGGTCGGCCAAGGTGCTCGAGGGCGGGTCCTACGTAGACCTGGATGGTGGCGACGACGAGCTAACGCAGTACCGGTCGGCTCGACGCGGACCTGAGGTCTCCACCCACCCGTGTGGCACAATCACCGAGGAGTTCAACGTCCTGGCCCAGGTCGTCGGACAATGGGCGAGGGGCGAACAACCCGAGACCACGGCGGTGCTGGTGAGGGACCGGTCACAGCGCGAGCGAGTAGTAGATGCGCTGCATGAACGGGGAGTACAGACCCGAGCCGTTGATCACGGTTCGATACCGCCGGGGGCGCCGGTCGTCATGACCATGCATCGTGCCAAAGGCATCGAGTTCAGCAAGGTGTACCTCTTGGGGGTCTCCTCGCGGTCCATCCCCATGGGCATCAAGGCATACGACTTCGATCAGGATGAGAAAGACCAGGCTCTGCTCCGGGAGCGGTCGCTGCTGTACGTGGCGGCGTCGCGAGCCCGCGATGAGCTTGTCGTGAGTTGGTCCGATCAGCCCAGCCCGTTGCTGAGCGCCTCCGTTTCGGCTGGGGATGCCCAGCACATCTTGAGAACGCTCGAGCCTTGGAATACCGGTCAATGGCTGCTCCGAACAGTGAGCTCGAGACATTCTCGCATTGCCATGAGCTGCCGTGGCCGATCAGAGTCCCGGTGAGACGCTCAGCATGAATTCACCTGATGGATAGATTCACCGGTATGGCGAAGACACCGGAGCTCCCGCTTCTCCGACGGGCTTGTTGGCGTGCCCATGTACGTTGTCGTCGACCCACTCTGGAGGTAATTCGCTGCCTTTGGCAGCCTCGAGGACGAGATCGACTTTCAGCTGGTTACCGGTGACCCTGCCGTGACAGACCAACGCAATTCCTGCGTCCTCGCACACTTCGACGACCGGAAGAAAGTGCTGACTCGTCTGGGTTGACAACAAGCCCACCATCTCACCGCACACCTTGACGCCAACCACTGTTTTCTGAGTCGTCTTGAGTTGTTTTATGCAGGATTCAAGTTCTGCCACCACTGGCACGGAATGCTCGCCGTCAAGTAGGCCCAACAGTGCCTCCATGTGGTCCTCTTCTCGGGTCACCTGCACCTTACGACCCCGCGGCAAGACTGCGACTGGCCCCTGTGGCATTCCGACGGGGGTCGCAATCTCATCGGGTAGCGGCAATGCGATGCTCGCTCCGGCTCGAAAACCGCGCTGATACGTCATCCAGATCGATGCCGGAACTGACAAGCATCGATCCGAGGAGTCAAGAGCCTCGACCACATTGAGATATGATTCCCTCACTTCATCTGGGACCATTCCAACTTGGACATCGTCGATGAAAACGGCAAGTTTGTGATTCACGGTCAGCCTTATGTGGGCGTCGAGATCATCCAGCCGAGCCTTGTCATGCTTACCGTTCTGACCATAAGACTGACAGACTCGAGAAATGCCAGCTTTGGATTTCTTCGTCACCACCAGCTTACGGCTACGGGTACATGGCCCCCACGGGTGAACTGGCACTTGTGTGCGAGCCATCACCGATGCCGACGGTAATGACAATGCGTGACCCCTCAGCAGGATGGGGCGTCGGCCCTGGTCCGTACCTTGTCGTGACAGCGCCGCACGGAGGGCATCATTCGTCGGCACCTCGACATAAGCGCCGAGGGTGCTCATGACGCGTCCGTGAACCTCCATTGACGTCACACCGAGGGCATCCCATTCTGGAGCTATTTCGGCGGCGGCCCATACCGACATGTAACCGATCTGATGACCATTTATGCTTACCTTGAGAGCGTTGTGGTCGTGACTATTCCGAGGTTCACGCTCAACGCATAACGTTGTTAATCCAACAATCGATCGGGGAACTGTGTAATAGCACATTCCGAAAACATCGTACCGTGTAACTCTGTCCCCGACGTAATAATTCGTCGAAGGCCCCAAAGAATCTACCTTGACAGCCACCCTTGCGGCAGGCAATACATTCTTGCTCCCAATACGATTACCAATGATCGCGAGCCAAAACCCAGCAGCTAACCATATTCCCGCTCTCGGTATGAGAACCATGGCAGAGACAACGAGAGCACACCACCACGGGTGGCGCGCCATGAAGTCCCTCACCACGTTCGTACCTTTGATCATACTTCGACCCATCGACCACTGGGCTGATTGACCTTGCCTGCCCCGTTCCGTTGACCACAACGACCAGTCTTGGATGTTGTTGTCGCCCGTATCGTCGTGGCAAGCACACAGCGGACCGGGACGATCCACGCCTGCTGTGGAGATGGGATGCCATCACCACGACTCACCGGAGAACCTCCGTGGGAGTACCCAGGTGCCCAATCCCTGCCCGTGGCGCCTACCCCCTCCACCAACGCTGATACTGGTAGACACCCGGAATGGCTTGCCGCGTACCAGCATGACCTTTGACTGCAATGGCATCAGGTGTCCTTGCAGACACGACGTAGCTACAAGCTTACACGAAGGAGCATCACCCAGGACGCGCTGGATGCAGTCCGAGGCTGTTCATTTTTCCTCACCGTTGTGGCATCACATTCCGCGCACAGCCGCACTTCGACTGAACACGAGGCGGTCGGGGCGACAGGACTCGAACCTGCGGTCTCCTGCTCCCAAAGCAGGCGTCACGCCTAGTCAGGAGATGACGCAACGGATTGGGTACGGTCGGCATCTGCCATCATGGCGTCCATGCGATCCGCCACATCATCCAGCCCGCGATCCCACAGATGCCCGTACAGGTCCAGTGTCATCGTCGCCGACGCATGCCCGAGCATCCGCTGCACGGCCTTGACGTCGGCCCCGCTGGCGATGGCCAGCGATGCAGCCGTGTGCCGCAGATCGTGGATACGCACCCCATCCCAGCCCAGTTGATCACAGGCCGGACGGAACCGCCGCTGCCGCCACGGGTCCTTGTGTAGCCGCCCTCCATGCGCCCCGCGCACCAACGGATCAGCCGGGTCGCGGGACAGATCAAGCATCGCCAGCACCGACGCAGGCACCGGCACATCGCGACCCCCGCCAGTCTTGGAGCGGTGAACCCTGACCCGGCGACGCCGCACGTCAACATCGCCGACGTTCAGCGCCAGAGCCTCCCCGATACGTAGACCTGTCGTGCCGAGCAGCCACACCAGAGCCGCCGAGTCGTCGCGGCCTTGGCCAATCTCGTCGGCCAGAGTCCGTAGCTCGTCCATGCTCAACGGGTGCACATCTCGGCGCACCTCGCGCGGTACTGACACTGACGCCAGATCGACCCGGCCAGCCAGCGCCCCCCGGGTGCACTGCAACACCTTGTGTTTGAGCGACGCTGACGCGGGGCCTTTGGCTGTGCGCAGCGACGCCAGCCACGCCTGCACGTCGGCGGCATCAACATCGTCAGGCGGAACGTCACCCCAGCGGTCACGCACATAGGAGGCCGCCAGCTCGGCTGCCGCGAAACCCTTGGGGCTCAGGCCGCGCTTCCCGTCCAGCCACACGCTCACCAGCTCACCGACGGTGCGCCCATCCTCGGGGCGTGGCGGCTTTGTTGTGAGCCGGATGGCGTGCAACCGGTCGGCCTCGGCCTTGGTGCGGCATGCCGTCGACGGCCAGCCCGGCACGACGACCCGGTAACGCTTCCCGCGACCATCACGCCGTGTCGGGTGACCGTGACGGTCACGCCACAAGTCCTGGACGGCCACCGGTCACTTTTCCCAGCGTAGACGGCCATCCTTGGCAATCTTGCACGTCAGCGTTGTTCCTTTTGTGGTCACGCCCTGTGCGCCTTCGTTTGTACAGAAGGCTCCCCCGTGAACCTTCCCCTCACTTGGCCGCTTCCTTGTCGATGAGCCGGGTTCTGCGTGATGCGTGGCTTTCTTGGTCGGCTTGGATGCCGTGTGGCGTTTTGTGGCCCCACTGGTCGCAGGATGGCGAGTCGCGGGGACTGTATGGCGAGGCTTGGCGGCATGGGTACCGCCGCTGTGGCCACGTACTGCCGGTATCACGGAACTGCTCGGTACTTTTTGTCCAGGGCAGCTATGCAGGATACCTGAGATGGCGTCGCGTTCGGGCTTGGTCACCCACAGGTGGTACTTCTTCTTCACTGCCACCTGGCGCGCCACATAGGAGCACCGGAACGGCTTGCCGGACGGCAGCCACGTAGCGGCATCACCATCACCCTTGGCCTCGTTTGTGGGGCCATCGACGGCTACCAGGTTCAGCGGATCGTTAGCGAACGCCTCCCGGCTGTCATCTGACAGCTGCTGAGCTCCGGTCTGCCACGCATTCGACAGGGCAACCACGTGGTCTACCTGAACAGCATTAGAGTGTGGACCACGCTTAAAAGCGATGGTTCGCCCGGTATAGGGGTCGGACAGGGTGCCGGATGCAACGGCACAGTCGCCCGTACCCGGCTTGTAGGTTTTGTTGGCCAAGTCGCGGCGCAGGATGTCGTTGCGGGTGTCGCAACCATTACGATCCACGTCGGCCCATGCTTGGCCGAATTGGTCTCGCGAGTACCAGGTCTTCGGGGCACGCCCCTTGACTGGCAGTACAGCAAGGGCAGCGGCGGCTGTACTCTGACCGACTTTCCCTGCCGCCTTGGCAGGCTTGGCGCTACTAGTAACAGCCGTGGATACGGCTGCCTGTGCGGCCTGACTCTGCGTCTCCACCTGCGCACTCTCGGACGCGGCACCACTCGGATCGGCGGCCTTGTCACCTTCGCCGCCACACGAAGCGAAAGCGACAATGACCACGACGATCAATGCAGCGACAGCTAGGCATCCGGACTTCTTCTTGTCCTTCCCGCTAGCGGTGGGGTTGGGGTTCTCATCGGGCATTTCTGCTCCCTTTCTTACGCCGCATCGATACGGCTCGTGATGTATGCGAGCTCCCACGTGTCGAGTGCCCTCAATCTTTGCCATGGATGATCCATGCCACGATCATGGCCCTAGGCTGTGACGCGTTACGTGCGCTCACAGTGAAACAAGCTTGCGGCAAGGATTCAGTTGTCGACGACCATGACAGTAAAAGCAAACACGTCGAGGGCTCTCCATGTTGCAGCGAGTGCGAGCCCCATGAGTGCCCAGCATGTGACCATCGCCGCGAGGGGGAAGGTCATGGCGATCGCCACTGCCACCAGTTGGGCGACGGAAGCGGCCAGCATGATGCTGACACACCACTTCCACGTGGTTCTCATATGCTTGCCAAGTTTTCTTCGTTGTTCCACCACGGCCTCGTTAGAGGACTGAAACAAGAACCCGAGCGAGAACGTCACGATCGCCGCCAAGACAGCGATGAGACTCGCTGTTGCGGTGGCAAGAGCACGAGCATCGTCACCACTAGCGGTCGGGATGAGCCAGGCGGCGACGCCGAGAACCATACCTACCAGGTCGCAACCGGCATGGTTGCGCACGAAACGGGCTACCACCCTTCCACGACGTCGCATCATGATGCCCTCCTAGCGCCTCTCGGCTTTCTTTATCCAGTCTTGCACCTCCTTCTGACGCTTCTCTGCTTCCCGCGCTACAGCCTCGCACATGGCTGCCGGGTCTAGCTGTTGAGGAAGTTCAACCTGCTGGGTGAGGCGATACTCGACCAGTCGGAGCACGTCTTGAGTGAACTCCGTGTCGGTCGGATACGCGTCTAGCTTCTTGAGTCCAGGGTCCCCCATAAAAACAGAAGTGAACTGCTTGAGTTTATCCTGCGCGCCCTGGTTGTTTTTCGGCCTTTTGACCTTGATGTCCATGGTGAGCTCGACTTCAGCGGACCCGAGGGCGTCGGAAAAAGACTCGAACGCTGAGCCGTAATCCTCGTTTTTAAGGCCTGAAAGCAGGTTAGTCGGGAATACGGTTGTTCGTACAGTCATGCGCTTGACCTTGCGAGCTTTCTTGAATTGGCTGATATCAGGATCGCTCATGATCGGTTCAGTCTTCCAAGCGCCTTCGCCGCCAGGGTCAAGCGTATTTGCCAACGCTTCGATGACCTTAACTCCGGGGGCCTCGGCGGATGCTCCAAGGACAGCGAAGGCGTTGAAGTCATAAAGAACTGCAATATTCACACGAGCGAGGTAACTGTCCTGGTTATCATCGGCGATGGGGGCGAATCGCTGGCCGTCCGTGCGTTGGTAGTCGTTTGGATCGACCCGCTTGCCCATAATGAGGGTTCCCTCGTCATGCAACTCAGCCTCATAAGATGACTCTTCCCCGAACTCGAAAAACGTTCCTTTCCTTTTCTGTTCGGAAAGCTTGGACCTCCACTGAACCTGGCGTGGTTTGCTGGAGGCGTCCATGCGAGAGGTATAGACGAGCCGAAAGAAGTGCAGCTTCTTGGTAGAACTGCTCATGCCTCGTGCCACTCCTTGCTGACTGCGTTCGGCTTGCTATTGTCACCAGCGCCAGTCGACATCATCGATTCCCCTTTTCATGCAGCCGCACAGACGTGCCGTCTCATGTGGTCACGCTCATCATCGGTCAAGTGAGCCAGTCTGGTCTGCAGCATGTCGTCCGTGACCCACAGATCAACCGCTGCATCCTGCGGTGTCGAGTCGGCGAGGACGTGTACCACGTCCTCGATGTCTGGCAGCAGCCACCGTGCCGTGGCGACCCTGACGCGCTCCTCACAGACGGGTGGCTGTGGCCCGAGGAGCCCTAGCTCGATGTGTGTGATCTCGTGCGCGAGGGTGGATCGTCGCTCCCGCTGAGTGAGCCCCTCGGCTATCCAGATGGTGCGCCCGTCCGTGGCTCCACGCCATCCGGCTGGCAGCCCACCCCACACGAGGTCGATGCATGGCCGCGAGCGCAGCCATGCCCACGGGTTAGGCGGGTTCATCGCCCCACTCTGCTTCCATGCGCTCGCGGTCGGTCGGAATGCCGGGGTTGTCGGCGGCGAGGGTGGCTTCCTCGCTCCCCGACGCCTCTAGCGGGCTCTTCTGAGCCTCAGACTGCCGGTCATCACTGTTACCTCCTTCATCATGGGCAGCGAGGATGGCGTCCATTACCGCCTCGACTGCCTGCTTCTCGCGATCCGTGAGGCTCTCGTAGCGCTTCCATCCACCCACGGGGGTGTATCCGGCCTCCGCCGACTTCACATCGTCGACGGACACACGGAGGATGGCAGCCAAGTCGACATAGGTGCGGTCCTCGCGGATTGCACGCTGCTTGCCGCTAGCGATACGCCTGAGCGTCTCGTACGTGATCGAGCCGTCCGGCAGATGAGCAGCCCGGTACGTCGCGATGAGGGATGACATCCCCAGATCGCGCTGCCGGTCAGCGATGAGCTGCTGGAGTGGCGTGGTCACGGAATCCATAATCGCCGCCTTGTGTCAGAGGTACACCACACAAGCATATCGGTTGTACAAGCATCTGATACCTATACAGCCGACGACACGCGACGCGACTAGGGAATACACGCTTTTCGCTTGCTTGTACAAGCGACAACCCGTACGGTTTTTGCACATGAGGTACTTGTATTCCAAGCCGAGAGCGTGCACGATGAGATCCACACACAGACGGAAGGGAGGCTCATGGATGAGGATCACCAACCCCGGTGCTGTCGGCCGCGCGAGACGACGTAGGTCACTGTCACAGACCGACCTGGCAGCCATCACGGGATGCACTCAGCAGTTCATCTCCATGATCGAAACCGGGACCACGCGAACCTGCTCCGAAGCGCTCGCGTTGACCATCTGCCGCAAGCTCGACATCGACGTGGAGGACGCCTTCGCCTACGGCGGGGACTCTTACGCGCCTGCCCATCCAAGCTCGCAGCGTGGAAAGCACGCGAGGGCAGCCGCATGACCACCACACCCACCCGTACGAGGTTCAACCCGCGTCTGCGTCAGTTGTTCTGCGCTCGACCCAGCGTCCAGGCGCGCTATGCACTCGCGGAAATCGGTATCGACGCCATTCGAGCTTCTGCCCGGTTGCGGGACGGTAGCGCACCAGGCTCCGACTGCGTCGTCGATCTGTACCTGAGACCCACGATATTTCGACCGTGGCCAGCTCGGGCCGCTCTGGTTGTGCGACCACCACGACGAACTCCACTCGACCGTTCCCGTCAAGGACGTTCAGACCGGGGTCCAGTTCCTGGCGATGGCGGCCCCAGTCCTCGACGTAGCAGTCGATGCACCGCACCTGAGGGTCGTACATCACGGCTGCACCGAGAGGGGCGAACGTGATCGCCCACCTCCCATCGGACAGTGGCGACCGAGCGACGGAGCTCCCGCTGGGTGGCCTGCGCCACCACGAGTCGATCAGTTGCCAGCACAGCCCGAGGAACGACAGGCACGTGACGGTCAGAACGACTCCATCCCACCAGTGCATGACCACATCATCCATCACCCACCCACACAGAAAGAAGCGCAGCATGATCAGTTGGTTCTTCGCCGCCGTCGCCATCGCCGGGGCTGTCGTCTCGGGGATTGGCGCATTCAAGACCTTTGCATCAGCAAGGCAATCCGACCGTGATCAGTCTCAAGGACGATCTGAGTCGAATCACCACCCCAGTGACCGATCGGGAGGAACCCCGCGAACTGGTGGGGGTCAATCGTGACCGGCAGCCCCTTGTGCCATTCCACGGAAGCCCAGTCCTGGCAATTGGCAACGCCGGTCACCGTCACCGGCTCATCAAGTGTGTTCTCCACCGCCCACGCCTTCCCTTCGACGTGGTGGAGGACTAACGCAGGGCGTCGCCCCTGCCGGGCGATCTCCCCCAGTGCCTCGCTGGCCTGTTTCTCGTGCTGGCCGGAGCGTCGAGCCCCCCATAGCGATAACGCCGCGAACACGATCGACACCACCGCAGCGATAGCCGACCACCACTGCGGGTCACTCATCCATCCCATGCCCCAATTCTCTCGTCAGCCCCGAGGCTAACCGTCCAGAAAGGACACATTTCATGTTACCCGAGCACGTTTCACGGGACCAGTACACCCACTCGCCCTTCGACCAGATCAAGCGCACCGATGAGCGCGGCGAGTACTGGTCAGCCCGCGACCTTATGCCACTCATGGGCTACACAAAGTGGCAAGCATTCGAAGTGCCTCTGAATCGAGCCATGAAGTCCGCCGAGGCACAGGGAGTCAACGTCGAAAATAACTTTACGGGATCCCGTAAAGTTTCTGGAGGCCGAGGACCCAGTCAGTTCGATTATCGCTTGACTAGGTTCGCCTGCTACCTCGTCGCCATGAACGGCGACCCCAACAAGCCCGAGGTTGCCGCGGCGCAGGCCTACTTTGCTGTGCGCACTCGGCAGGCCGAGACAAGCTCTGCCACTGTCGCCGAGCTGTCGCGCCGCGACCTGGCCCGCATGATCATCGACGCCGAGGACGCCCGCGAGGTCGCGGAGATGAGAGCGCGCGAACTCGAACCGGCAGCCCGAGCCTGGACGACTATGGCCGCCTGTCACGGCGACATGTCGGTTGACCATGCCGCCAAGGTCCTGTCACGCGACGCGGCCATCTCCACCGGGCGTAACCGGCTGTTCTCGTCGATGGCCGATGCCGGGTGGATATACCGCGCCGGGGACCGCAACCAGTGGCACGCCTACCAAACCCAGATCGAGAACGGCAGGCTCGCCCACAAGCTGTCAGGGCCATTCCTCAATCATCGCACTGGGGAGCTGGAGGTTCCGGCGCCGACGATCCGCATCACCACCAAAGGCCTGTCGGTCCTGCACCGCATCCTCGGCGGCACCGACGACCTGGACTATCTCCTCTCAAGCGACGAGGAGGCAGCGGCATGACTGACACCTTGCTCACTCCACGCCAGGCTGCGGCTCAGCTGCACATGAGCCCTCGCGCTGTCCGCGAGCTGTGCTCATCACGCCAGATCACCCACATCATGACGACTGGCCCCCAAGGCCAGGCCCGCTACCGCATCTCGCAGTCGGCAATCGCGGCGTTCCTGCGCGAGCACACGGTCACCAGGAGGCTGTCATGATCGCCCTCATTGTCGCCGCCGACGGGAGGGCTTTGGTTCTCGTCATGGCGATGGTCGCCGTCATCGTTGGCGCGAAGCTGCGCGACGATGCCGACAAGTCCGCCGACTGGTGCACTCACTGCGACGGGGCCACCGATAGCAAGCCCGGCTCCTGCCCGCACTGCCACGGCACCGGCATCGAACCGGAGGCACGATCATGAGTATCAACCCTGTGTTTTGTCTGGACTGCTGGCAGATCGACTACGGGGTGCCTCCCAAGAATGGCGTGGCGTCAGGCAGCCAGATGATGACGAACCATTGGGATCACTCGTTGCACGTGTTTGGCCCGCCGGATGATTATCCGCCACCAATGGCTGTCGTGCTGAAAAAGCTTGGTTCGGGGATTCCTGTCAATGTCATTGACATGTGGCTATTTGATCTCTCAATCGCCCTTGACGGCATTCAACCCAACAACGGCGTGACCCCTAGACCTCTCGACGACAACGACCCGAGCGGGCGAAAAATCGTGCTCGCCGAACTCGGCATTAAAGCAGAAGGAACAGCATGAGTGCGAATGAACCCCGCGCCATTGTCTGCCTAGATCAGGCATGGGTGAAGCTCATGTGGGTACTCGAATATCTCGCAGAGATTGGCCCTGACGACCTCGAAGAAATTGACCCCAACGAAGCCGAAGCGCACCAAGCCGCAATCGCATCGTTACGGCTCGGCCTTAAAACCTCGGAGGTGGCCCTATTTGACATATTCAAAACATTAGTAATCAAAGCCGACTCAGCAAAGGCGGTCGACGATTCAAGCGCGAAGAGAGAAACGGCATGAATGACACAACCAGCGTAGAAATGAAGCTCATGCGGGATGCATTATCACACCTCAACATTGCAGTAGATGCCTTGTCGGCCATTGAAGAGGGCGACGCGAACCTGTACTGGAATCGCGTCAGGGTGCCGGCTATTTTCGCCACGAAGGCTTCCCTTGAAATAGAAGAACTCCTCACCGCCCACGACACAGAGGCTGACCCGATAGAGGCCGGAGAGTATGAGGGGTGCGCGGAATGACGAGGGCCAGACAAGAATCCCTTCGGGCCGAGCGAGAGTTCCTGGCCTGGGTCAACCGGGCAGCCGACATCGAGGAGCACCCCTGCCCGGACTGCAACGGCTCGGGCGAGGCCAAGCACGTCGGGTTCTGCCGCACCTGTGGCGGTAGCGGAATCCTCATGGGGGCCCGACGATGAGACGCTCAGGAACAGCAGTAGCCCTCGGATCATGGCCAGACGGGTCGCCCGAATGGCTAGAGGCTCGCAAGAGCCGCATCGGAGGCTCAGACATTGCCGCCGTCATGGGGCTGTCGCCGTGGCAGTCACGGTGGCAGCTGTGGCACGACAAGCGCGGCCTCGAGGATGGGCAGTCGCCGTCGGCGCTGTTGGAGGCCGGGCACTATGTGGAGCCAGCAGCCGCGCAATGGTACGCCGACCATCACCTTCCTGGGGGGCTACATCTGCGCAACAGCGGCACGTGGGTGCACCAGGATCGGGATTGGCAGTTGGCCAACCCTGACCGGCTCATCGTCGACAACCCGCACTCGGAGCGGCATCCGGTAGGCGTCCTGGAAATCAAGTACACGCCCAACAACGCGAGCCAGTGGGGACGCGACGGCACCGATAGCCCGCCTGCGCATTATTGGGCACAGGCGCAGTGGTACATGGACGTTTTCGGCGTCGAATGGGCCGATTTCGCCGTGCTCTCTACGTGGGGGTTCCGCTGCTTCCACGTCGAGCGGGATGACGAATGGCTGGGCTACGCCAGAAGTGAGGCCCAATCATTCATCGCCATGCTCGAGCTAGGCATTGAGCCACCCGATACGGACACCACCCCAGCGGCACAGTATGCAGTCCAGCGCCTGAGGCACCCCAGCATCACCGACGAGCAGGTCACAATCACCGACCCCGGTGATCTGCGCGCCATCGGCCAGGCGGCACAGCTGCACGCCGCCGCCAGGGAGGCCACAGCCGAGGCCCGCGAGCTCGAAGACAACGCCAAGGCCATCCTCGCCGCAGCGATGGGCGACGCCCGCACCGCACTAGCCCCAGACGGCACCACGCTAGCCACCCGCCGAGCCCGCAAGGGCCGCGACGGGCAGCCCGGAAACCCCTACATCACCCTCAACTGAAAGGCACATCATGAGAACCGATATCGAGCATTACGAGCACGCCGCACAGCCGCAGGTAGCATCCCTGGGCGAGCAAATGGAGTATGCGAGAGCGCTATCGGCATCCACTATTCTTCCACCCGCATTCCAGCGCCAGCCCGCCAACGTCCTGATCGCTATGGAGGAGGCTCGCACTCTCGACGAGTCCCCGTGGACCATTATGCAAGAGATGGCGATTATCAGCGGCAAGCCATCTTTTAGCGCCAAATTCATGCGCACCAGAGTCCGCAAAGCCGGACATCTTTTGCGCGAATCATTTGAGAATGGCGTGGCGCGCTGTGTCATCATCAGAGCCGACGACCCGGATTTCGAGCATGTCGCCGAATGGGATCGTAAAAAGGCCGAGCAGCACGGATACTGGGGCAAAGGCCACTGGTCCAAGAATCCTGAGCTTATGCTGCGCAATCGGGCGTTGTCCGAGTGTGTGCGCGAAGCCTGCTATGAGGTCATGGGAGGTGTGGGATACACCCCCGACGAGGTGGCCGACTTCACCGAGCCCGTACGCCCAGCTGGTGTCGCCGTCTCCGAGCGCCGCCATGACGACCGACCCGACTGGAGCGGCATCCTCGCCGCGATGAAGGCCACCGGTGCCACCCAGCAGCAGGTCCTCGATATCGCCTCCTCGACACTCGGCAAGGAGGTGTCCACCCTAGGAGGACTCACCCAAGACGAGCTCGACACCACCGCCTCAGCCATTCTCGCCGCCTCCCAGGATGAGCCTAGCCAGCCCGTCGACGCCGAGGTTGTCGACGAGGCCACTGGCGAGGTGCAGCAGTGAACGGCGCCGGCAGATCGGTCAGCCTCGACCCCACCTGGGCAGAGAAAGCCCTGGCGCAGAGCCTCCAGTGGACGCCGCAGGGGTGCGCCACCGCCACACGGCGACAGATCTGGGTGCACAGCACCGACGGCGGCATGTACCTCCACGCCTCCCGCGTCGCCTACGCCGCCTCCCACGATTGGGTCACCCCCACCGGAAAGCTGGAGCGCACCTGCACGACACCGCAGTGCGTCAGCCCCCACCATCTGCGAATCGTCACCTCGGAGACCGCAGGAGATGACGTCGAGCCAGTCGACCTCGACCAGGTGGCCTACCTGCGATCCCATGGCTGGAGCTGGCGGCTCATCAGCGAGGCCACTGGCTGGAGCGCCGCCGACGTAGCAGCAATCCCTCACGTACGCCGTATCCACGAATCACTGAAAAAAGACGCTACTAGAACTTTGGAGAAGACCCCATGAACGGAGAAACACCCATCACGGTAATTGGCAACTTGACCGCCGATCCTGAATTGAGATTCACAAACAACGGCACCCCGGTAGCGAACTTCACCGTTGCGTCTACCCCGCGCAAGTTTGATAAGCAGCGCAACGAATGGGTAAACGGCGAAGCCTTATTCCTTGCATGCTCGGTGTGGAACCAGGTCGCCGAGAACGTCGCCGAGTCCCTCTCCAAGGGAATGCACGTCATCGTTCAGGGCAATCTCAAAGCCCGCTCCTGGCAGGACCGCGACGGCAACCGTCGCACTTCCTACGAGATCGACGTCAACGAGATTGGCCCGTCGCTGAGGTACGCCACAGCGAAGGTGACCCGCAGCCAGCCAGGCGGACGTCAGCCCGGCGGATGGCCCCAGCAGAGCGGAAACCAGCAAGACAACGGCAAGCCCCCACAGGCCGCCCAACAGCAGGCCGACCCGTGGACCCAGCAGACTGACGCGGCCCCATTCTGACATGCACGACAAAACCGCAACCTATCTCGAAGACACCAGCACCGGCATCACCCAGGCGCAGGCCGGGGCGTGCGAGCAGCTGCTGCGTGACCACGACGCCGCAGATCTGATCGACATGCTCATCGACCCCCACCAGATCAGGCCGGACAACCCGCCCACGCCACCAGACCTGGCACCTCGCCACATCCGCACTATCGCCGGCTCCGTCGCGGGGAGAAGAGCAGCATGAAGCAATTCACCGTGCAGGTACCCAGCTCCGCGTGGATGACCTCGAATGGGCGCTACCACTGGGCCGATCGAGCCCGCAGGACGCGAGTCTTGCGGGCCATGGCGGCCACCCAATGCCGCCGCCACAACATCCACGCCCACGGACCCGTCCACGTCACCGCCACTATCGGCTACCGGGGTGGGCGCGCCGACCCCGCCAACGCATACCCCACCATCAAGGCGCTGCTAGACGGCATGACCGATGCCAGCGTGTGGCCCGACGACGATTCGGAGCACGTCATCGGCCCCGACATGCGCCGCGCCACCGAAGCCCCACCACGGGGCCACCACACCGTCACTATCACCCTGGAGGAGCTGTCATGAGGATCAAGCGCCCGGGGACCTATGTCCCATTAGCTACTCATTTTTACGACGACCCCAAGATCGTCGAGGCCGGTGAGGATGCCGAGCTGCTGTTCGTCAGGATGCTTGCCTTCGCGTCCGGGCAGCCGGAGACCGAGGGAGTCGTCCCCGATGCGGTCGTCCGACGGCTTACGCCTACCGGAAGTGGTACTGGAAACGGTACTGGAAGTGGTACAGGAAAAATTCCGGAACGTCTCGCAAATGTGGGGCTCATCGAGCGCGTCGACAGCGGATGGCTCATCTCTGCATGGCTGAGATGGAACCGATCTGTGGCGGATATCGAGCGGGACAGAGCCAACGATCGTCGGCGCAAAAAGCCTGCGACTAGGGGCGGGACCGCAAACCGCCCCGGAAAGGTCCCCGGTTCCGGGGCAGTTTCCTGTACCGATTCCAGTACCGTTTCCAGTACCGTTTCCGGGTCGGTTTCCTGTGCCCCAGATGAACAGATGAACAGATATATAACCCCCTCACTTCGTTCGGGGGTGCAGGGGGGTGACAACTCCGACGAGCCTCATCTGCCCGATGTCGTCGCTGCCGCTCCGACCGCCCCCGCGACAGCGGAACCGAAGCGCGACACGGCTCGCGGGTCACGGCTGCCCGACGGCTGGTTCCCCGCACGCACCCCAGGAAACGAGAGAGCCGAATCCGGCCACAGCCAGCAATGGCTCGAGCGTGAACTGACGAAGTTCCGCAACTACTGGATCGCCCTGCCAGGGGCCAGAGGCCGCAAGACCGACTGGAACCGCACCTGGCAGAACTGGCTTGCCCGCGCCGAAGAGATGAACCAGGACAACCCAGACCACCTGTCTCGCCGCCAGCAAGAAATCGACGCCCAGTACGCCCGAGCCAAACAGCGCGCCGCCACAGGCATCAACCCGCTGCTGGAGCTCATCAAGGAGGCATCATGACCCTCGACGAAACCGCAGACCTGCTGCGCACCATCAGGGCTATCTGCCCGGCGCAGGCACAAGACGAGTTCACCCCAGAAGCCTGGAACCTCGTCCTCGACGACATCGCCATGCCCGACGCTATGGCTGCCGTGCGCCGTATCGCCAGGTCGACCGACACCAAACCGCTGTGGATCGACCCCCGCCAGATCCTCAACGAGGTCCGTCGCGTACGCACCGCACGCCTCGACGCCACCCCCACCTCCGGGGCCCCCACCGACCCAGCCGCCTACTGCCAGTGGCTCAAAGCCACCCGCCAGCACATCGCCAGCGGCAATGCCACTCAGTCCCCAGCCCTAGACCATGCCTCAGACGCACAGAAGGGCCCCTCAGACGCGACCGCAGCCCGAGTCCGGGCACATAGACGAGAGCAGCTCAAAAAGGCTCTTAAAACGGCAGCCAGATGATCGAGTCTCTGACAGCCCAGAAACCATCGACCCAACCCAATCCTGCAAAACCGTCACAGATCGATACGCAGAACCACAAAACAGCACAGGAGACCCAACCATGCAATGGGCATGCCACCACTGCCACGCCATCATCGGCAGACTCGAGGCCGAGCACTACACCGACAGACACCAATCAGTGCCCCACAAGCTGAGACGCTCGCTGATAGCTCACCCCCATCAGCGAGCCAACATCACGCATGGTCAACCCAGCATCACGCAGAACCGCCGCCGCTTGACGCGATTCCCGGGCTGCCACAGCACGGGCAGCATCCGCCTGAGCCGCCGCTCTCCTCGACGCCTCCATATGCTCGGCATAACCCTCGGGTGCCACCGGCTCAACGCGCACCTCCACCTCGTCAGCAGGAAGATCCGCCAGCCAGGAGATTGCCTCAACCATCTCGTCGGCAGCCTGGTCCAGTCTGCGCACCTGCGAGACGGCCCCCACCTCAGGGCATTCCAGCACCCACCAGTTCCCCCGGCCACGCTCGGCCGTCACCGTGAACGTGCGACTCATCGCCACCACCCCTTCCCGCCGAGCACATCGGCAAACTCGTCGAAAAACTTCCCGGCCGTCTTCTCGTCGATCTCACTATGACGACCAAGAGTGTGGCGAGAGGTGCCGATAGTGACGCCAGTGTGACGCGTGAGTTCTGTCATCGTGAATGACAGACCCCGAGCCTTGGCCGCCTTCTCAAGTTTTTTGAGCACTTCCCGCCGCTTCACAAGAGCAAGTCTAGAGCCACTAGAACATAAAGTCAACCCCACACTAGACAAACTGAAGAGAACACGATGACCACACCCAAACATCCAGCCAAGGTCAGCGATCCCACGGACCAGCAGGAAAACAATCCAGCTCGTGAAACCCGGCGCCGTGGCGCAAAAACCCGCAGCGGAAAACGCTGCCGACTCCACGGAGAAATGATCCCAGCAGCCCGCAGAAATGCCGCAGCAAACGTGCTCGAGGCCCGCATCAATGGGGAACTGCACCGTATCAACATCCAGCCCGCCACCAACCCGGCCCGCGAACTCGCCCGCATCGTCGGAGAGCAAATCGCCATCCTCGACGCCCTCCAGGAGGACCAGTGACCCACCCCAGCCTCGCATGGATCCCCGCCACCAACCCTGTCGGTCGTCTCACCCAGATGCCCCACCTCGTTGCTGAGCTCGAAGCCCTCGGCTCCACCCGCAACCCCGATGGCGAGACAGCACCCACCAGGTCAGTGCCAGGGGCCAGGCCACCGCTGGACGTGGCCCGCCTCGACATCCTGCCCACCCCCGGATGGGAGCCGGCAGCCCTGACCACCCTTGCTAGCGAGGCATCACGGGTCATCTGGGAAGACCTCGACACCGACACCCGCGCATCCCACCCTCAACCAACCCAGCTCAGCTGGTCCACCGAATGCCTGTGGCTGGCCGGAGTGTGGGCCGACTCGCGGGCGTTCCTCGACGCAGCCGACATGGCCATGGTCGACGACACCATCAACAGCATCTATGTCTGCCTCGCTCGCGCCGTCGGACTCACCCCGCCCCGCGCCATCGCCTGCCCGGCGTGCGGCTCCCCCTGCGAGATCGACGGCCCAGTACTGGCATGCACCGCCACCCGAGCCCAGCCCGAGGGCCAGCGCCACGAGTACCCAGGCCCCGCCGCCCTCGAGAAGCGTTGGCGGTTCGCGGCACCCATGACAGCCGCCGAACTAGCCGAGCAGCTGCCCATCTCGCGCAACAGGATTGCCCAGTGGAAACGTCGCAGCCACATCAAGCCCGCGCCCGGCACCAACCCGCCACGGTTCCGGCCCTGGGATGTGATCGCGCGGCTGTGGCCAGCGATAGCCGAGGCCATCGAAGACAGAGATGCCGCATGACCACAAGGCTCATATCGCGATGCTATGATGACAGCCGAGGGCACACCTGTACCCGATCACCCATCGTTGGGGGCTGACATGCGCACCAATAGAACCGCATCAGCGGCCCACATCCGGTGGCGTGACAGGGTTCTCGCCCGCGCCCAGCAGGCAGGACAAACCACCTGCCCGCTGTGTGGAGTCGAGCTGGCCTGGGGAGAGTATGGGCTACCCAACTCGGTCGAAGCTGACCACATCATCCCCGTGCGTTGGGGTGGCCGCAATGAGCTGAGCAATGGCCAGGCCGTCTGTCGCACTTGCAACCGCTCCAAGGGTGACCGCGAGGGCCCGCTTATGCCGGTGTCGCGGCAGACTCGAGCCAATCTCGTCGAGTGGTGACCCGCATCTCACCAACCGAATAAACTCGGTTCCCGAGACTCGGTTCCGCCACCGAATATCTCACCAGCCGAATAAATCCAGGGGGAAGACCCCCGCCGAGAGGCCAAAAGAGGTCCCCGGGCTTAGTGAAATCCCCCCCTGTGTGAAATACCTCACATTTTCAGCCGGGAGGATGACTGAGGCCCGACTGACACCTCACTGTGAGTACGGCACTGGCCCATTGCTCCCAGGATAGCCACATGAGGAGGTCGTCATGGCACAGCCGCCCCTGCCCGATGACGCAGACCTGGACTGGACGTGGGGCCAGAAAACCTATGAGTGGTGGGCTGCGTGGGGCCGTGACCCTCGCACAGCTAGGTGCACCGAAGCGGACTGGAACTTCCTCCTCGAGGCGGCAATCCTGCACGCCAGAGTGTGGAGCGACGGTGACTATGCCCAGATACCTAATCTGCGCGCCCATGAGCTGTCGTTCATGCGCAGGCTCGACAAGTACTCGACGGCGCAAGGGGCCACCCCGGCTGTCACGCCGAGCGATTCTGCGGCTGTGGCGATGATGGACAAGTATCGGAAACGGAAGAAGGGCGCGTAGTCGTGGCTGATCTGGTCGGAAACCAGCTGCCGCGATACCGCATAGCCCCCGCCTACCGGGTGACCGCCGGTTCCGATGCTGGCACGCTGGGCGAGGCGTACGGACTCAAGCCCGACCTGTGGCAGCAGTATGTCCTCGATGACTGGCTAGCCACCAACACCAAAGGGGCTCTCCTGTCTGGCGTGTGCGGCCTGGCTGTCCCCCGCCAGAACGGCAAGAACGCCATCCTGGAGATCATCGAACTGTTCAAGGCGACGATTCAGGGCCGCCGGATTCTGCACACGGCCCAGGAGCTGAAGACCGCCCGCAAGGCGTTCATGCGGCTGCGCTCATTCTTTGAGAATGAGAGTCAATTTCCGGACCTGGCACGAATGATGAAGACGGTCCGGTCCACCAACGGCCAAGAGGCCATTATTCTGCATCATCCCGAGTGCCCCACGTTCGCGCGCGGGTGTGGCTGCCAGGGGTGGGGGTCGGTGGAGTTTGTGGCTCGCTCTCGTGGCTCTGGCCGTGGCTTCACCGTCGACGACTTGGTGTGTGACGAGGCCCAGGAGCTGACCGACGAGCAGCTCGAGGCTCTCCTGCCGACCATCTCAGCGGCCCCGTCGGGTGACCCGCAACAGATTTTCACCGGAACCCCGCCCGGCCCCCTGGCTGACGGGTCGGTGTTCATGCGGCTACGAAGCCAGGCCCTGCAACATCCGAAGCGGATTGCCTGGACTGAGTTCTCGATTGCCGACGACATGACCCCAGATGTGGCTATGAGGCAGTGGCGCAAGCTGGTGGCCCAGACGAACCCGGCTCTGGGTATCCGGCTCAACATGTCCACCGTCACCGACGAGCACGAATCCATGTCTGACGAGGGGTTCTGTCGTGAGCGCCTGGGCTGGTGGGACCGCTCGGCGAAAACCCGTGCGGCTATCCCGGCTGACAAGTGGGCGGCTGGTGCCGTCGATGTGGCCACCCTGGTTGGCCCCAAATCGTTTGGGGTGTCGTTTTCGCGTAACGGCTCCCTGGTGGCCCTGGCTGGTGCCGGTAAGACCGCCGAGGCGATTCATGTCGAGATTGTGGACGCGCTGTCTGGCGGCATCGGTGACGGTTTGGGCGATCTGGCGGACTGGTTGGCGTTGCGCTGGCCTGACACGGCCCAGATTGTCGCGGCAGGATCGGGGGCGCTGCTGCTGCAACAGCAGCTACGTGACCGGGGCGTTCCCGCGCGCGGGGTCATCGTCGCCAACACCGGCCAGTACGTTGAAGCCTGCACCCAGTTTCTGGAGGGTGTGCGCGCCGAGGGTGTCACTCATCCGCGCACCGATGCACGCCGCGACATGCTCGAACTGTCAGTTCGCGGGGCTGTGCAACGTCAACGCGGATGGGGCTGGGGCTGGGGCTCGAGCGCCAAAGACGGCGGCGAGGTGCCCTTGGAGGCCGCATCTCTGGCCTACTGGGCTGCGCGAACAACCCGCAGACGACCGAAGACAAAGAAGAGCCACAGAAAGAGGGTGTCCGTGGTATGAACGCCGAAGAAATGGCGCTCGCCGAGCGTATGCATGCCCGGCTTTCTGGGCTCAGGCCGTGGCAGTGCCGCATCGAGGGCTACTACGAAGGCTCTGCGCGGGTGCGTCATCTCGGGGTGGCGATACCGCCCGAGCTGCAACGGGTCCAGACGGTCGTGTCGTGGCCGTCTATCGCCGTGGACGCCCTGGATGAGCGGCTGGACTGGCTCGGCTGGGCTGGCGGTGACGACTATGGGCTAGCGGAGGTGTTCGCGTCGTCTCGCCTGGCGGTGTCGTCGGGGGCTGCCCACCTGGACGCCCTGATTTTCGGCGTGTCGTTTGTGGCTATCAACGCCGATGGCGCAGGCCATGTCTCCATTTCCCCGCAGTCGCCCAAGAATGCGACCGGCGTCATGTCCAACGATGGCTCCCGTCTCGTTGCTGGCCTGGTGGAGCAGCCCACGAGTGACCCCGATGTCATCGAGGCCGAGGTGCTCACCGATGAGTGGATCATCTCCGCCACTCGTCACGGCACCAGCTGGGATGAGGTGGATAGGCAGCCGAACACGCTAGGCGTGGTGCCTCTGGTGCCGCTGGTGAACCGTCGCCGGACCTCCCGACAGGCGGGTCGAAGCGAGATCACCCGCTCCATTCGCGGCTACACCGATGAGGCTGTGCGCACCCTGCTGGGCCAGTCGATCAACCGCGACTTCTACGCCTACCCGCAGAGGTGGGTGACCGGCGTGTCCGCTGACGAGTTCGCCCAACCCGGCTGGGTGCTGTCCATGGCGAGCGTGTGGGCCGTCGACAAAGACGAGGACGGCGACACGCCGAACGTTGGCTCGTTCCCCGTCAACCCGCCCACCCCGTACTCGGACCAAGTGAGGCTGTTGGCGCAGCTCATGTCCGGGGAATCTGCCGTCCCTGAACGGTACTTCGGGTTCCTGACATCCAATCCGCCCTCGGGTGAAGCGTTGGCGGCTGAGGAGTCGAGGCTTGTTAAGCGTGCCGAGCGCCGCCAAACCGGTTTCGGGTTGGGATGGTCGACGGTCGGCTACCTGGCCGCCAAGGCGCTCGATCCTGGCATCGACGAGGCCCAGTTCCACCAGACGGTGCGCTCACGGTGGCGTGACGCGTCCACCCCGACCCGTGCCGCCACCGCCGACGCGGTGACCAAGCTGGTCGGTGCTGGCATCCTGCCCGCCGACTCGCGGGTGACATTGGAGATGCTGGGCATGGATGACGCCCAGATCGACGCGATTGTGGATCACCGGGCCGCCTCGGCTGACCCGTTGGCATCGCTGGCTACCGCTATCTCGCGTCAGACGGCTCAGCCGTGACCGCTCTCGGCGTTGAAGCACGGCTGGCGGCTGGCGAGTATCAGCGTGACCAAATCCGGCTAGCCGGACAATACGCGGCCCATGCGGCGGAGCTAAGTCGGCTGTGGCGCGCCGGGAAAATGACCGACGACCAGTACATGAGGCTGTATATAGCCCTGGAACGCGCCGGACATGACACCTCAGCCAAGGCGGCGGCCCGGTTTCTGGGCGAGTTCCGGGAACTCAACGGCGTCGACGCTGGTGCGGTGGTGGCGAGCGAGTTCGATGAGGCTGCCGCGCTGGCGCGCACGATCGCGCTGGTCCGGTCAGTGGAGGCCGACCCCGATGCCGCCGAGACTGTCATCGGTCGGTATGCGGTCGGTCTCAACCGTGCAGTGCTCAACGCTGGCCGGGACACGGTAGCCGCGTCGGCTGCTGCTGCCCACCGCACCTGGCGCAGAGTCACCGACGCCAACCCGTGCGCGTTCTGTGCGATGCTGGCCACCCGAGACGACTACAGCAGCAAGGATGCCGCGCTGCACGTTGGCGGTGGGTCGTCGCGCCGCAAACGCCACAAGCGCCCGCTAGGGTCCCAGTACCACGACCATTGCGGCTGTACCGCCGTCGAGGTGCTCGGCGAGTGGGAACCCACCGATGACGACCTCGCCCACCAAGACCTGTACGACAAGGCGCAGGAAGCGTTAGCCGATGAAGGCTCCTCGCCCACCGCTGGCAACGTGCTGAAGAAAATGCGCAGCCTCGGCGAGGGCGTCGTCCACGACTCCCACGTATCCGACAGCAAACGGAAGAAACCAGGCCCGAAGCCGAAGGAAACCTCCCGTGCCAGCTCTAGGACCAGCGAGACCAAACCCAAGACCGCAACGGGTGGGTCGGGCGGAGGTGGCCGCAAACCGCCAACCGCCCGAGCAGCCGGTGACGACTATGGGGACTTCGAGGATTGGAAGCGTCACAGTCTTGACGGTGCTAGCGCCGACGAGTTGGAAGCCCTGCGGCGCTGGACGACCAGTGAGCATAAGATCATCCAAGAACAGCTACGCGCAGGCAAACTGGATGATCAGATCGCGAAAGTAGTACAGCGGATTGATGTCGCACTGGCACGCAATCCGCTTCCTGTGGATGTCAAGCTTCACCGGCGTGACACGCTCGCAGCATTCCAGGCGACAACCTTTGATGAAGTGATCTCACAGGTAGGTCGCATCGTTGACCTGCCCGCCTATGTCGCTTTGTCGACGCGCCCTGGCGGCGTCAAGACTAGCCCTGATGCTGTCGTGAGAGTTCATATCACCGTCCCGCGCGGTACACCTGCGGCATACATCGAGCAAGTATCAGAGAAGCCAAAGCAACGTGAGACGCTCGTCATACACGGAAAGCTCATGGCGATTACGGACGCCAAGATGGTCGATGGCGTTCTTCATGTCTGGTGCGACATGGCCTAACATGGTTATATGAGTACAGCGCTTGAAAGCCCCCTGATCATGGTGCCTGTCACCGATCCTAAGCGGGTAGACGCAGCTCGAAAACGCTTTGGTCTTAGTGAGCGAGAGATCGCAAAGCGCAAAGCCGAAGGGCTCCGCACTCTCAAGGAGGCTCGCGCAAAGAAGCTCGTTCGGAGCTGAGCCGACAGTAAACCCCACCCAAACCCCGTAGGTGATCCTGCGGGGTTTTCTCATGCCCGCGCGCAGGCATCCCGGTAAGCATCCCGGAGAACCATCACGCGACAAAAGGCCTTGCCACAGGCCCGGCGAGAGAGGAAGACACCCTCTCTCGTGCCATCACGGTTTTGGGTCGCACGCCACCCATATTGGCGCGCCATCCCCGCATGGGGGTGAACACATCCGCAAAGGAGAACACTCATGGCCGATCAGACCGAAACTCAGCCCACCGAAACCACCGAACCCGCCAAGGGTGAGGTCGAGAACAAGGCCGCTGAGCACACCGAGGGCACGGACTGGAAGTCCGAGGCCCGCAAATGGGAAAGCCGGGCCAAGGGCAACCTGTCCGAGCTGGAGAAGGTCACGACAGCCCACCAGGAGGCGCAAGCCCGCCTAGAAGAGCTGGAGAAGACCAACGGCGAACTACAGGGCCGTCTCGACGCGCTGTCACGCGACAGCATGCGACGCGACATCGCCGCCGAGCACGACCTACCCGCCTCCGCTGTCGCATTCCTGGCCGGGGACACCCGCGAGGAGATCGAGGCGGCAGCGAAGGGCATCCGCGAACTGATCGACAGCAACACCAAACCCATGCGCAGGCTGGCCGGAAGCCCGCCTGCCGAAGACACGAAACACCGCGAGGAGCGCGAGTTCGTCGACGCCCTCGTGGACAGAGCAAAGGGGTAAACCATGGCCGAAGCACTCGGCGTCAAAAACTCAAAGTTGGAACTGCCTGGCACGATGCTGGGCATCGTCAGGGACAGGGCGCTTGATGGCGGCGGCATTCTGGGGCAGCTGACCCCTGAGCAGCCGACCATTTTCGGCCCCGTGAAGGGGGCCACGTTCTCCGGGATTCCGCGCGCCAAGATCGTGGGCGAGTCCGAGGCCAAGCCTGCCGCCGAACTCCCCAAGATCACATCCTGGAGCGCACAGCCGATCAAGATTGTGTCGCAGCAGCGCATCAGCGATGAGTTCATGTGGGCCGACACGGACTACCGTCTGGGCGTCATGAGCGACCTCATCGCCCCCGCACTGGGTGCGTCCATCGGTCGAGCCGTAGACCTCATCGCGTTCCACGGCATCGACCCGGCAACGGGTGCGCCTGCTGTGAGCATCCCGAACGCCATCGACAAGACCACGAAGGTCGTTAATGCGACGACCTCGCCCACCGATGATCTGACGAAGGCTGTTGGCGCACTGGCCTCGACCGGTGTTGTCGTGCCTAACGGTCTGGCCATCAATCCGGCATTCGGGTACCAGCTGGCCACCGAGGTGTGGCCGAAGGGCACGGCCCTGGCGGGTCAGCCGATCTACCCGCAGGCCGGGTTCGCCGGTATGCAGAACTGGCGCGGCCTGACGGTCGGCCAGTCGTCCACGGTCTCCGGTGCCCCCGAGATGAACCCCGATTCCGGCATTCAGGCGATCATCGGCGACTGGTCACGTGTCCATTGGGGATTCCAGCGGAACTTCCCGATGGAGATCATCGAGTACGGCGACCCCGACAACACCGGCTCCGACCTCAAGGGCCACAACGAGGTGCTGGTGCGCGTGGAGGCTGTCCTGTACGTCGTCATTGAAGATGTCGAGTCGTTCGCGGTGGTCAAGGCCGCCACTGAAGCATCCTCTGGCCCCGGCAGCAGCCCTAAGCCCGGTTCCAGTGGCTCCGACTCTGCACGCTGACCGTCCATAGCGAGTTACAGGGGGTGACCTGTGGGAACGATCCTCACCAACGACGATCTAGCCCCGTTCGCGTCCATTGATGACGCCCGAGCAGAGGCGATGATCGCCGACGTGGAGGCCGTGGCGATCCAGGTCGCCCCCTGCATCGCCAAGCCCGATTTTGTACACCTGGGTGCAGCCAAGGCGATCCTGCGCCGCGCGGTGCTGCGCTGGAATGAAACCGGCGTATCCGGGTCGGTGTCGTCGCAGTCGGCGGGCCCGTTCTCGGAGACGGTGACAACCCGCACGAGTCAAGAACTGCTGTGGCCCTCCGAGGTGGCGGCGTTGCAGCGGTTGTGTCGGGACGCCGGGTCTGGTCGGGCGTTCACGATCAACCCCACCGCCGGATACGGTCCGGGCGTCCACTCCGATGTGTGTTCGACGGTGTGGGGTGACGGGTGTTCGTGCGGCTCGGATATCAACGCCTACCGTGGCCCGCTGTGGGAGGTGTAGCCCGTGACTGACACCGTTGATTGCGGGTTTCCCGGCGGGGAGCAGGTGACGGCCTGCCGTGCGTCACGCCACACCGACAGCCTGGGCGATATTCAGCGCGAATATATCGACGCCGACGACGGGGCTGCTCTTGCCAACTGTGCGGTGGCCCCGGTGGATTCAAGCTCCGATCAGTTCGTGTCGGGTGCCGACGTGACCGACCTGTACGACCTGTATTCGCGGGTTGATCCGGGCCAGGTGGCGGATGCCTACCGTATCCGTGACCTGCTGTGTCGCCCTGCCGGACAGTGGCGACGCTGGACCAACCCGTTCACCGGCGCAACTCTCGGATGGGTGCTGCGCGTAAAAACGGTCCGCTACCGGGCCGGGAAGCAACAGGGGTGACGTGATGTCTGGCGATGTGACCGTGAAACTGGACATGCCCG
Source organism: Cutibacterium sp. LaCa_255 (assembly GCF_057458005.1). Lineage (NCBI taxonomy): Bacteria > Bacillati > Actinomycetota > Actinomycetes > Propionibacteriales > Propionibacteriaceae > Cutibacterium > Cutibacterium sp. LaCa_255. The sequence continues at coordinate 1,859,068 of NZ_CP190956.1, forward strand.
GCATCCGGGAGGTGTTGAAGTCGGAGGGTGTGCAGGCCATGCTCGCTCAACGCGGTGATCGTGTCGAGGCTGCGGTGCGCGGCTCGGTGTCTGGCAATGCGCGGGATCGGCAGGGCTACACCGCCGGTTTGTCGTCTCAGGTGCGCATCCACCGGGTGGAGGCGGTCGCCCGTATCGGCACCACCTACCCCGGCGCGCAACGCATGGAGGCCCGAACGGGCGTGCTGGCCCGCTCGATAGGGGCCGCCTCGTGATCGAATACAAAGACCCGCGCGTGTGGGCTGTTGCCGCGTTACGCGACGACCCGATCACTGGCGCATGGCAGGTGTCGGGGTCACGTGGCGACCCGGACAACACCGGCTATCCGCGGATCTGGGTGTCCATGGATGGCGGCCCCGAACTGCACTTGCGGGAACGGCTGTTCCTGCGCGTCAACGTGTACCACGAACGATCTGACACCGCCCTAGCGATGTCGCGGCAGGTGGAGGCCGTGCTGGGAGACAGCGTAGACGGCAACCCGGTGGTGCGGCTGTCTCGATCCACCGGCCCGAACCTCATACCCGATGAGACCGTGTACGACTGCTACACCCTGTTCGACATCACATGTCGCGCCTACGAGGTAGGCGAACGAAAAGAAATCAAGTAAAACCCGCTGAAAGGTTGTTGTTATGGCTGACCGTAACGCCTCGAATGTTCGTATAGCTGTCGCCGGTGACGTGTACGTGGGTGACCCTCACGCCGGTGACTCCATCACCTCTATTTCGACTGTGCCGTCCGGTATGACCGCGCTGGGCTACCTGTCCGAGGACGGCGTGGAGATCAAGCCGGACCGTAAGAGCGACGCCATCACCGCATGGCAGAACTCCGATATTGTGCGCACGACCTCGAGCGAGTCGTCTCTTGAGGTGTCGTTCACGATGATTGAGTCCACCAAGCAGGCCATCGAGCTGTACTGGCAGACCACGGTCACCGGTGGCAAGGAGGCTGGCAGCTTTGACGTGTCGCCGGGAAAGTCGTCTGGTGTGCGGTCCCTGCTCGTTGATTTCGTCGACGGCAAGGAGGTTGTGCGCTACTACTTCCCCGAGGTCGAACTGACCGAACGTGAGGAGATCAAGGGCCAAAACGGTGAGCTTCTGGGCTACGGTGTCACCCTGTCCGCGCATCCGGCCAAGATCGGCGACACGGGCGACTACTTGTCGGCTCGTGGCTGGATGACCGCGCTCAAGGACAACGCCAGCCCGGCCCCTGGCCCGGTCTCCCCTAAGCCCGGTTCCAGTGGCTCCGGCGATAGCGAGGCCTGACGATGGCTGACGGCTACACCCTGACTATCGGCGGGCAGTCGTGGACGCTCGCCCCCGCAGAACAGGTTGTCGAGAAGGCCCCGGCGAAGATTTTCCGGCGTGCCGCCCGGATCGCCGAGTCTGGCGACGACATGGATTTAGGCCAGATCGAGGTCATGTTCTCGCTGCTGGCTGTGGCCGCCCCGACCGAGGCTATCGACGCCTTGGAGGAGCTGCCGATGGTGGAGGTCGCCGAGCGGTTCCGCCAGTGGATGGAGTACAAGCCCGACGACGGCGACGGCGAGCCGTCTGAGTCGTTGGGGAAATGATCTGGCTCCGCGGTGTGATGCACACACACCGTGGGGCGCTCGAATACGACTGGCGGACCCGGTTTGGGCTGCCGCTGACAGCGGTAGGCACTGACGCGATGTCGTGGAGTGAAGCGGTGCGGCTGGCTGTGACCCTGACCAGTGACGGGTCCAGTCAGCTGGCCGCCGCGCTCGGGCAGTGGCGACGACCGTTCACGTTCACCGAATGGGCGGTGCTCGACTTCCTGGACACCTACCGGGCTGCGAACAGCGAGGGGAAAGCCGACCCGGTGCCCCGGCCCACCGAGAAGCCGAGAACGCCGGGCATGTCGAAGCAAGAGGTTGACGCTATTTTGTCGCGGGTGCGTGCCGCCGGGTCCGCGTCGACACCGATCACCGTAGGAGGTGCACGCGATGGCGGGTGAGATTGCGTCCGCGTATGTGTCGCTGTACACGAAAATGCCCGGCCTTAAGTCGGACGTGTCCAAGCAGCTGGCTGGCGTCATGCCCGCACAGGGCAAACAGTCCGGAAACCTGTTCGCCAAGGGTATGAAGCTGGCCCTGGGTGGCTCGGTGATGATGGGCGCGATCAACGTCGCCAAGAAGGGTCTCAAGTCGATCTACGACGTGTCGGTGGGTGGCGGCATCAACCGCGCCATGCAGATCGACCAGGCACGCGCGAAACTGCAAGGCTTGGGCCACTCGGGTAAAGAAATCTCCTCGATTATGGGGTCTGCGCTGACGTCGGTAAAGGGCACGGCTTTTGGTTTGGGGGATGCCGCGACGGTGGCGGCTACCCTGTCGGCGTCGGGCGTCTCGATGGGTAACGACCTCACCGGCGCGTTGAAGTTGGTTGCCGACACGGCCACCATTTCGGGCCGTTCCATGACCGACATTGGCGCGATCTTCTCATCGGTTGCCGCACGCGGCAAGCTTCAGGGTGACGACATGCTTCAGCTGCTGTCGTCGGGTATCCCGGTGCTGCAGTTCCTGGCCAAGCAGACCGGGAAGACCACGGCCGAAGTCTCGGATATGGTGTCGTCGGGTCAGGTGGACTTCAAAACGTTCTCCGCTGCCATGCAAAAGGGCCTCGGCGGGGCCGCCATGAGTTCGGGCACCACTTTTGCGGGCGCTATGGCCAACGTGAAAGCCGCGCTAAGTCGTGTGTCGGCTAACGCCCTGACGGTGCCCATGGATGCGCTGCGCCGTATTTTCGTGGCGCTCATCCCGGTCATCGACAAGTTCGGTGACGCTTTCAAGCCGATGTTTGACGCCGTGGGGGCTCGGATCAACGCGGCTATGCCGGGCATCGTCGCGGCCATCGGTCGGCTTCCTGCCGCGTTGACGAGAGCGCAGGCCGCTATCCGCGCGAAGGTCACCTCCATCAAGCAGCTATTCAGCCGGTGGGACATCCCACTGCCCAAGATCGACGTGCAAGCCATGTTTTCTGGCGCAGCTGGGGCTATCGGGGTCGTGGCGTCGGCGTTTTCGCTGCTCAAGGGGCATCTCGGCCCCATCAGTGGCCTTGTGGCAAAGCTCACGCCGTCACTGGTGCGCCTGTCGGGGTCGCTGGGCGGCGTTGGCGGGGTTGTGCGCGGCCTGACGTCCCCGTTGGGGATCGTGCTGTCGCTGCTGGGTGCCGCCTATGCGTCGAACGCCCAGTTTAGAGACGCCATCAACGGGCTGCTGCCGGTCATCGTGACACTGGTCGCTCAGGTTGCGAAGGCGTTGGCTCCGGCAATCTCCAGCATCATCCCGGTGGTGTCGCAGATCGCGGCTACGGTGATTCCGGTCATCGCGCAGGTCGGAGCTGCTCTCGCCCACGTTGTGGCAGCTATCATCTCCGGGTTGGCTCCGGTCATCACGGCGCTCGTCGGCTTCATCGCGTCGCATATGGGTGTCGTGGCGTCCATTGCTGCCGGTATTGCTGGTGTGATCGGCGCGATCAAGGCCGTTATCGGCATTATCGGCGTGGTGACGGCTATCGTAGGGAAGGTCGTCTCGGTGGTCCGGGTCGTCGTGAACGTCATTAAGACGGTTCATACGGCCTTGTTCGTCATCCGCACGGTGTTCGTGTCGCTGGCTGGCCCTATCGGTATCGTCGTCGTGGCTATCGGCGCGCTGGTGGCCGGGTTCACTCTGGCGTATCAGCATTCGGAGACGTTCCGTAACGCCGTGGGTGCGGTGTGGGGTGGTATTCAGGCTGCTGCATCGGCTGTTGCGGGGTGGTTTACGGGAACCCTCGTCCCTACTCTTCAATCGGTGTGGAACGGCATCACGGCGGTGCTGTCGACTATCGGGACGGCGATCTCAACCGCATTCGGTGCTGTCATCACCTGGTTTACCGGGGTGTTCCTGCCTGCGTTGCAGGTGGTGTGGACTGCTGCGGTGGCTCCGGCCCGTATCGCTATCCAAGGTTTGAAGTTGGCGTGGCAGTCGTTGGCCGCATTCTTTACGGCGTTGTGGGCGTCCATTGGGGCGATCTTTTCGGGTGCGATGGCTGTCATTGGTGCGGCTGTCCGGGCGTGGACGAGCGTTCTGCGTGCGGTGTTCACGGCAGCATGGAATGTGATAAAAATCACAGCTGCGGCGTTTTGGTTGACGCTTCGGGCGCTGTTTACCGGCAACTTCGGGGCCATCAAGGGCATCGCCTCGGCTGCCCTCAACGCCCTCAAAGCAGTGTTCCGGGGCGCTTGGAACGCCATCACCGCCGCTACCCGCGCGTTCGGGTCGTCTCTGCGCGCCATCGTATCCGGGGTTGTCACCGCCGTCGTCGGGTTCTTCCGTCGCATGGGGTCGTCGATCCATGCCGCCGCGTCTGCGGCGTTCAACGGTGCGAGAGCTGCGGCCTCCGCCGGTATGCACGCCATGGCGTCGATTGTGTCAACGGTCGTGTCGGCGGTGGTCGGGTTTTTCCGCCGTCTCGGGTCGGGTATCCGCTCTGCCGCCGTGTCGGCGTTTAATGGTGCCAGGTCTGCCGCATCGGCTGGCATGCACGCCATGGGGTCGGCGGTGTCGTCGGGTATCTCTGCGGTGCTCGGGTTTTTCCGGTCCATGCCGGGCCGTATCCGTGGCGCGCTTGGTAACGCCGGTTCGTGGCTGGTCGGCACGGGCCGGTCCATCATGGACGGCTTGGGGCGCGGTATCACTAGTGCGGCCCACAAGGTGTTTGACACGATACGCAACGTCGGCTCGAAAATCACCGACGCCGCCAAGAGGGTGCTGGATATCAATTCCCCGTCGCGGGTGTTCCGTGATGAGGTGGGTGCCCAAATCGTCGCCGGTTTGGTGCAGGGCATCGACCGTAACGCCTCCGATGCGGTGGGGTCGGTGGAGGCTATGGCTGCCGCGCTGCCGCCCGCCTTCGCCACTGACGCGGCTGTGGTGCCGCCGGTTCCGGCGCGCGTGAAGCCGTCGCGGCAACCCAACGGTGCCCCCTGGACTGCCGCCGGTGGGGTGACGGTCAACGTCAACGGCCCCACCTACGGCGACCCGAACGATTTTGCCCGCCGGATCGAACAGAAACAGCGCGAAGCGTTAACGATGTTGGCCTACGCCTAAACCTGGGGTGAGTTCATGTTTTTGCCTAATGCAGCCGACGGGTCCGGGCTGACCATCGGATACCAGTCCGGGAAAACCCGGCTGAACCTATCCGGGTACGGCTCGGAGGTGTTTTTGCTGTCCGAGGCCGTGTCCGGGCTGGGCTACCCTGACATTGAACACCAGGAGTCCACGCATGCCGGTGTGCACGGGGCGATGTGGCGGGGCTGGAATGCGAAACCGCGCGAGATCACGCTTCCGCTGGTGGTGTCGTCGAACGGCGACGACGACGAATCACGCGACGGGTTCATTGGGTCGTGGGATACGGTGACCCGCTGTTTTCACCCCGGCGAGGAGGGCACCCTGTCGGTGACAACGCCGTCAGGGTCGACCCGCACGATCGGCTGCCGCTGCGTGGGCATCGATGATTCGTTCACCGTCGACCCGGTGAATCGCGGCTACGCCGTCGTGTCGGTGAAGCTCATGGCGTTTGACCCGTTTTGGCGGGGCGCGGCGTCGTCGGTGTCGTGGTCGAACCGGGGCGGTGTGGACTGGCTCGGCGGTGGCCCACTCGACAAGCCCGGTACGGCGTTCCCGATTGTGCTCATGCCTGGCGGCAACCAGGGCCAAGCGTTGCTGGAAAACGTCGGCGATTTGCCGTCGTGGCCGGTGTGGACCATCCGTGGCCCGGTCGATTCGTTCACGATCTCCGTTGATGATGCGAGGGTGTCATACAAGGGTGGCCTCGATGAGGGGGAAACGATGGTGATCGACTCTGATCCGCGTACCCAGCGCGTGGACTGGGATGGGGTGGATGCGTTCATGCTGCTGGACTCGTGGGAGTTCCGGCCTATCGACAAGGCCACGGCTGCGAAAGTGAAGGTCAAAATCAAGGGCCAAGGCGACGTGACGGCCACCACTCAGCCGATGTTCCTGGCGGCGTGGTGATGATGGACACACCCCAGATCACGGTCTATTCGTCGATGTTCGAGAGGATAGCGCCGATCAATTTTTTCGAGTCGGTGAAGATCGTTGACCGCTACGACGAGTTGTCGACGATGGAGCTGGTCTTGTCGGGCAATCACGACCGGATTCCTAACCTGGTAGAGCCGGGTGCCCGGCTGGTGGTCGACTATGGAGGCCGTCAGCTGTTTTCGGGTCCGGTGCGCGGTGTGACCGGCAAGGGGCCCTCGTCGTCGTCGACGGTGACGGTCACCGCTGAGGGCGATAACCGGCTGCTGTGGCGGATGCTGCTGTGGCCTGCGACGAATATCACCCCGTCGGGTGATGCGGGTGTCGTCCTGGACCGCGAGTACCGGTCAATCAAGGCACCGGCTGAGACGGTCGCGAAAACGCTGATCGGTGAGAACTGCGACCGGATGGTGTCGCCTATATCGGTGGCCCCGGACAAGGGGCGCGGCCCCACGGTGGCGGCGTCGGTGCGGTTCCACACGTTCGCCGACCGGGTTCTACCCCTCATGTCGGCGGCTGGTATGCGGGTGTCGGTGTCGCAGGGTGACGGCGAGCTGGTCGCCGATTGTGTGCCCACGATGGCGGTTCCGCACGTATTTTCTGAGGAGTCGGGGACGATTGAGGCGTGGGAGTTCACCCGCTCCGCACCCAAGGCGACCCGTGTGATCGTGGGCGGCTCGGGTGAGGGCAAGGCCCGCCTGTTCACGATGGCCGAAGACGCCGACCTCCACGAAGAGTGGGCCGACTGTGTCGAGGTGTTCACCGACGCCCGGAACTCCGACTCGCAGAAGGTGACCTTGCTGGATGAGGCGCGGCAAACACTGGCCGAGTCTAAACCGACGTCGGGGTTCAAAATCACCTTGTCGGATCGGGTGCAGCAGCTGTTGGGCGCTGTGACGATGCGTCCCGGCGACGAAATCATCGTTCATGTGGCCGGGGTGGATGTGGTCGAGCGGATCAAAGAAATCGAGTACGTCTGCGATGATCCGGGCTCGGGGTGGACTCGGGTGACGCCGATCGCCGGGGAGTTCGTTGATGATCCGTCGCGGGCGCTGGCGTCGAAAATAGCCGATATGTCGTCAAATATCCGGTATATGCGAACACTATAGAAGGGCTGTGCTGTGGCTATTGTGTGTAAAGGTTTCGACGGCCAGATGACCGAAGCGGACTGGGCGCGTATGGCCCAGCTGATGGGGGGTGTGCCGACAGTCCGGGATGCCGACGACCTCACGGTGTCGGCTGATGTGCAGGGCACCACGGTCACCGCTGCGATCGTCTCCGGGGTGTCGTGGGCGCATGGCGTCATGGTGACCAGTGATGCGACAGAGACGGCCACCACCCAGCTGACACCGAAGGGCACCCACTACGACTATGTGGTGTTGACTCGTGACTGGCAGAACAACTCCGCCAAGTTTGAGATCATCACGGGTGGCACGGCTGAGCGTGCCCGTGATGTCATCGCCGATAATCCGGGCATGAAACACCAGCAGTTGCTGGCGGCCATCAAAACGGTCAACGGTGATATTGAGGTGCTGGATCGGCGGGCGTTCGCCGGTCGGGTCGCCTACGCCGACAGTCTCTCGGCGATCCCGACCCCCCACGAGGGCGACATGATTGTCACCGGTGAGCCTGCCGCCTGGATTTACCGTGGCAGGGGGTGGGGTGCTCCGTTCCCGCGTATCGAAACGGGCTACAGGTACGCCATGTTTAACAGCTCGTCGGTGTACTCGTACAAGGTTGATTTCGAGCATCCGTACCGGAAACCGCCGACGGTGGTCGCGTCGATGGCGACCGGCGCGGGAGGCACGCAGATGATTAACGTCCGCACCTTCAACGTCACGACGACCGGGTTTTCACTCGCGTTCGTCACGGTCGACGGCTCGAAGCCTGCCGGAGTCAAAGCAGAGGCGAACTGGTTTGCCGTTGGCGTGTGACGCCAGCGTTCACCATCGACGACAGTGATGACGGGAGGGTCCGGTGTCTCACCTCATAGAGGTCATCATCGGGGGGCTCGTCACCCTCGCCGGATCGGTGCTGGCATCCATCCCGGCCCTGTCGCAGAAAACACGCCGCAAACAGCGGGCGCTAGCCGCCCAGGTCGACGCCTTGCAGGAGTGGGCCTACTCGGCGCGGCAGGCGCTACGACGCCACAACCTGTCACGGCATCCCGGAGGCGATGATGCGGCCACCCTGCCCGATCTACCGGATTGGATGAGCGATGACGCGGACGAGTAACCAACTGGACATGGAGCGACGTCACCGGGCGTCGGCTGAACGGCTGGCCGCCGCGCAGGCGATTGTGCTGGCGTTGACGGTGGTGTGCCTGGTGGTGTCTGCGATGTGGCTGAGTCGTGCGGTGGGTGAGCGTGACCGTGCCGGGCAGAAAGCCGACGACGCGACACAGGCGGCCCTATCTCTGGCTGACAAGGTTGCGGTGGCGTGCCGGGCTGACAGCGCCGACGGTAAGGCTGTGCGTGACGCCGGGCTGTGCTCGCAGGCGTCACATGTGTCCTCGTCGCTGGCTAGCGGGAAGCCTGCCGCTGTGCACGTCCCTGCGGGACCCCAAGGCCCGTCTGGGCCGTCTGGCCCTGCCGGTTCTCCTGGTCGTCCTGGCGGTGTCGGCCCCTCCGGTGGGCCTGGCCCTGCGGGACCCTCTGGTGGACCTGGTCCTGTTGGTCCTACGGGGCTTCCCGGCCCGGCTGGCGGCGTTGGGCGTCCCGGAGTCCCCGGAAAAACCGGCCCTACGGGGTTGCCTGGTCCTGCTGGACCCTCTGGCGGCCCTGGCGGTGTCGGCCCATCGGGTGTGGCGGGTCAGCCTGGTCCTGCCGGTCCTCCTGGCCCGCCCGGCCCTGCTGGGCGTCCCGGCCCTGAGGGGCTGTCCGGTCGCGGCCTGACGGCCCTCGAATGCCACGACGGTCGTCTTGTCGCGGTGTGGACTGACGGCACCGCCGAAACGATCGCCGGGGCCACGGCTTGCCAAACCCCTGCACCAGCACCAGCACCCGCACCAGCTCCGACCCCGAAGGAGACTCCATGACATTCATTCAGGCCAAGCATCACGGCGGCCACAACAACCCTCCCGTGACTCGTCTTGTCATTCACGCCACATGCCCGGATGTGGGCTATCCGTCTGCGTCGCGCGCTGGCCGTGCGGTGTCGACGGCCCACTATTTTCAGGAAACGACCCGGCCAGCATCCGCCCACTACATTTGTGACATATCGACCACGGTGCAGTGTCTGTCTGAGGAGACGGTGGGCTATCACGCCCCGCCGAACTCACACTCCATCGGTATTGAGATATGCGCTGACGGTGGGTCGCATGCCTCGTTTTCGAACCCTGCCCACGCCTACACCCGCGAGCAGTGGTTGAGCCCTCAGGTGTGGCCTGCTGTGGAGCGTGCCGCGATGCTGGCGCGCGGTATCTGTCAACGCCACAACATCCCGATCCGCCGCCTCTCGATCGCTGACGTCAAGGCCGGGAAGCGCGGCATCTGCGGCCACAACGAGGTCTCCGAGGCCTTCCACCAATCCGACCATGACGACCCCGGTCCTTATTTCCCGTGGGACGGGTTTATCGCGCTTGTTAATGGCCATTCCGCACCATCACGCCAGGAGGAACTAACTGTGTCAGATGTCAATATGCTCAAAGGTCTTATTCAGCAATCGAACAAGCAGCTGCACCACGATATCGGTGTTGTGCAGACGCAGGCGGGTAACCTCCGCCGCCAGCTGGAATCCCTGTCATGGGTGAAGAACCCGGTCAGCGGCAAGCTGTGGCGCACCAAGGACGCCTTGTGGTCGATCTGGTACTACGTGCTGGACTGCCGATCTCGTCTCGGCAAACTCGAGGCCCGCCTGTCGACGCTGGAAAAGAAGGTGAAGTGATGACGCGAGAGTTTTGGAAGGGTGCCGGTGAACGCGCTCTTAAAACGTTTGTCCAAACGTTTGTGGCGGTGCTGGGTGTTACTGCTGGTGCGGTGTACACCGTCGACGGATTCAAGGCCTTGCCCTGGGCCTCTGCGTTGATTACAGCCGCCGTGTCGGCGGTGCTGTCGCTGGCAACCTCTATCGGCTCGCCGGGTTTTGTGGCTGGACGCCCTGCCGCTGCTGAGCATGGTCTCGTAGAGCCGTCGGGTCACGGCCCGGCGTTGGTGGACCCCGATGATCCGGGGATGATCGAGCCGGATCCTGACGAGGACCCCGAGCCTGAGCCGGAGGCCGATGGCCTCGACGATGACCGTGACGATGACGGCGAATCGGTGGCTGTGCCGCGCCACGGGCAGGAGTAAACCCGTATGGCCGAGCCGAAACTGCCCGCCGAGTACGCCTATGGGCTGGTGGTCGCCCGAGCTATCCGGGCCGTCGCGGACTCCACCGCCGAGGACGACCCCTACCCTGACGGGCCCCCGGTCGTCATGAACCGCGCGGTGACGTTCCGGCCTATTGAGACCGGTCGGATCATCACCCGCGCCAACCCTGAACCGTCGGTCAGGGCCCAACACGAGTCCATTTCTGCCGATTTCGACCAGGACGGCTACCTGTCGCTCAACGGGCAGAAGGGTGTGTGGCTGTGGGCTGGCACCTGGCTGGTGGTGTTCGCCGATGCGCTCGGCTGGCCGTCCTACCAGATCACGGTCACCGCGAAAAACGACGCCAAGAACCCGGTGGACCTGTTCGCTACCGCCGGGTGGCAGCCGCCCAGCCTCGACACCCCGCCGGTGACCCTGCTCGTCCCCGCGAGTGTGGCCGATGGTGATGTGCTGATCCGTCACGGTAACGCCGTCGATGGTGTGCCCCAAACCGCGTTCCATGGCCCGCCTGGCCCTGCCGGTCCACCTGGCCCTGCGGGCCCGTCGACCCCGCTCCACGCCTCCGGGAAAGGACGGCCCGACAAGCCCGACACGATGGACGCGGCAGGCCGGGCGTTCGCCTCGTCGGCACCTGTGGGTGCGATGTTCTCGTCCACCGACGGGGCCGGGGTTGGTGCGTGGACATGGCAGCGCACCACCGCCGGATGGACCGTCACCCACGGTGACACCGGATCCCGAAACATGACCACCAATCCGGCATGGGTGAGCGCCCTCACCGACGGCACAAACGTCACCCTGACCGCAAACAAGCCCGTGGCCGCCCGCCGCTACGGGCACCTCGTTCAAATCGATTTTGCGTTCGATAAAACGGATGATGCCGACCACACGACCACGACCGGCCTACCGTATGGCTGGAGGCCGAGAATCGCCGCAACCGTCGCGGTCATGTCGCATGGTGCCGTACCGGGCCGCGTACTCCTCAACGCTGGAACGAATCGGTGCATTATGACCGGCTCCACGCGTACCGGCTACGAGGTCCACGCCGTCTACCTCACAGATGACGACTGGCCCGAAACCCGATAGACACATCACCCTCCATTACCCCGCCCCCGGCCACAGTGTGTGGTCGGGGGCGGCTTTTTTTGCGTGTCACGACCTGTTGGAATCGCTCATACACGTGAGCGATGAACCCCGATCAGAGCGCCCACTAGAAGACACCGCCGGTACGGTTTGGGTACAGATCGTCTGAGACCATGCAGGTAAAACCCCTAGTCGCAGTCGTACCCGGTACAGTCACATAACGACGCCCAGGGTCACCCCGTGCCGCTACTGCCACATGGTGAGGGCATGAAAAAGGGCCACCTGACAAGCGGTAATGCCGTCAAAGTGGCCCTGACTAGGTGGTCGGGGCGACAGGACTCGAACCTGCGATCTCCTGCTCCCAAAGCAGGCGCGCTAGCCACTACGCTACGCCCCGTCTCGTCACGTCTATCGCAACGAGAACATCGACAGCTTAGTGGAACACCCCGTCACTCGGCCAATGAGACACCTCTCCAACGCCAATTCCGTCACTTCGACACCGATCGGATGGCGTCGGCGATGACTTCAGGGCGATCCAACATCATGAGGTGATGGGAGTTCTCAACGACGACCAACTTCGCGCCGAGCATCGGAGCCAGACGTTCGTGACGATCCAACTCCTGCTCCTGGCCTGAGTACACCGCCGACAACAGCACCGTCGACAGGTCAGGCCAGGGATGCTCCGAACGCACGGCCAAGAGGTCCCATGCCTGCTGGTCATACCCAATCCACTCGGCTACCGCCATTGCCATGGCGTCAGGGCTCCCGTACACCCGATGAAGCCGGTGTTCCTGGAATTGACGCCACACCGCCGACCCGGATCTCATGGTTTGCGCCATGACGCCGATGGCGAAAACGCTACGCCCCAACGTTCCCGCCGCTGAATCCACAACCCTGTACACCGTGTTCGGCAAGGCGAGGCTTCGACGACGCGGCGGATGGATCGGCCATTCCACCGACGGGTCCACGAGAACGATTCCGGCGACGACGTCAGGATGGATACGGGTGAAGGCCTCGGCGTGGAAAGCCGCCATGGAGTGGGCGACGAGAATGACCTTCCGTGGTTCCTTGGTGTCCCAATGCCCTTGAATGACCCCGACCAAGTCCCTCAGGCTGGCGACCTCTTCGTCGAGGTCCGGATAGTGTCCGGGCCAGACCGTTCCACCGAGCCCTGGTCTGTCATAGGTGATGACGTCGAGGTCCTGCAGACGATCTACCACCGGTTTCCAGAAGTCGCTCGACGCCGCGGCGCCAGCCATGAGGAGGATGACCGGCTCGTCGACGTTGTGATCGGGCCCTTCACCATCGTTGTAGACGACACGAATTGGCCGTCCGCCCAGCTCCCGAACCGACGTCAAGGCGTCGTGGGCAGAGTCAAGAGCCTTGCGACCGCACCCGTCGGAACAGCTGGCGTCAGCATCCTCACTCATGGCAATCTCCTGCCTCACACCACACTCGTCAGGGCCTCACGAGGTGCGCGGGCGCACCAGCGGAAAGGCAATCGTCTCGCGAATTGACGCATTCGTCAGCATCATCACCAAACGGTCCAAGCCCATGCCCATTCCGCCCGAGGGTGGCATGGCATATTCGAGAGCTTCCAGGAAGTCCTCGTCGAGCTCCATCGCCTCTGGGTCACCACCAGCGGCCAGCAATGACTGGGCGGTGAACCGCTCCCGCTGAATCACCGGGTCGACGAGCTCGGTGTAGGCGGTACCCACCTCGGACCCGAAGATGATGAGGTCCCACTTCTCGGCCAGGCGCGGATCGTCGCGATGCTGGCGGGTCAGTGGGGAGACATCGGTCGGGAAGTCACAGAAGAAGGTCGGCTCGACGGTGACGTGCTCGCTCAGGTGTTCGTGCAGCTCGAGGACGACGTCACCGCGGCTCCACTTCGGCATCGTCGCGATACCAAGCTTGTTGGCGTATTCGAGGAGTTTCTCCTTGGGGGTGTCGGCGGTGACCTCCTCCCCCAGTCCTCGCGAGATTCCCTCGTTGACGGTGATGACGTGCCAGTCGTCTGCCAGGTCGATCTCGTGCTCAACGCCCTTGCGGTCGCACCCCCGGATCACGGTGTCACCGATAGCGTTGCGCGCCGCTGCCAGGATCATCGCGCGCGTGAGATGACGCATCTGCACGTAGTCGCCATAGGCCTGGTAGGCCTCCAACATCGTGAACTCGGGGTTGTGCGTGGCGTCAGCTCCCTCGTTACGGAAGTTCCGGCCGATTTCGAAGACTCGTCCAGCTCCGCCAACCATGAGCCTCTTGAGGTAGAGCTCCGGGGCAATGCGCAGGTAAAGGTCCAGATCGTAAGCGTTGATGTGGGTGCGGAACGGCCGGGCATTCGCGCCACCATGGATCGTCTGCAGAATCGGGGTCTCGACCTCGATGTAATCGTGACTCAGCAGGGTTTCTCGCACCGCACGAATGGCGTTCGAGCGAGCCCTCAACTGATCACGAGCGCCCGGGTTGACAATGAGATCGAGGTAACGCTGCCGAACCTTCGCCTCAGGGTCGTTGAATCCCGACCGCCGCGACGGCAATGGTCGCAGGGACTTCGCCGCCAATCGCCACGACGCCGTCTCCAAACTCAGCGTTCCATTGCGGGAAGCCCCCACGGTCCCGGATGCCACGAGGTGGTCTCCCAGAGACACCGCATGCCGGAATTCCCGAAGCCTGTCGGCTCCCAGCGAGTCACGCTCCATCACCAACTGGCAGGACCCGGTCCAGTCGAACAGATCGACGAAGATGACACCGCCGTGATCGCGGCAGGCACCGATCCGCCCGGAGACCGTCATCTCCTGACCGGTCAGCTCGACGATGACGTCGCCAGGACGGTGATCGGGCTTGCAGTCGGGAGGGTATGCCTCCGCCCCGGACTCGAGGAGCCGCTCACGCGTGGCCATCCGGGTACGAACCTGCTCCGGGAGCCGCCGCTGAAGAAGAGTGGGAGTGCGTTCCTCAGCCAGAAATTCCGCGATCTCGGGGTGACCGCTAATCGAGTAAATCGGCTGGGGCGGCGGCTCCACCGGGTAGATCCAACTCGGAATGTCGAGCTGGCCCTCGGCAATACCCATCGCCACACCGATCTGCGCCAGGTCAGAAGTATCGGTGAAGTTGAGGTAGCGGGTCTGCCAGCTCGGCTTGTACTTCACGTTGGAGCGGTAGAGCTGCTCGATCTGGAACCACTTCGACGCAACGAGCACAAGCCAGCGGTTGAGACGACGCACCGGGGAAGCACCGACGCGGGCACCCTCCTCGATCGCCTCGCGAAAGACCGCGAAGTTCATCGACACGCGCCTGATACCAATCTCCGGTCCGGCAGCCATGAGACCGGCGACCATGAGCTCGGTGACTCCGTTGTCGGCTCCGTCCAGGTCACGACGCATGACGTCCAGGGACAATCCGTCATTGCCCCAAGGGGTGAAGGAGAGAATTCCTGCCGTCTGGCCAGCACGCGGACCGTCGTCGGGGTACAGCGCCTCCACCATGACGCATCGCCCGTCGAGCGGGTCTCCCAGACGGGAAAGAGCCATTGAAAACCCTCGCTCGTCACCATTCTGACGCCATTTGTCAGTGAGGTCGATGAGCCCCTGAAGCTCCTGCGGGTCGATGTCTTCATGACGACGCACTCGGGTGGTGTACCCCATTGCGCGCAACTTGGTGACGGTGTGGCGGACCGGCTTGAGGTCGGGGTCATCGAGGCTAAACGCGGCGGGAGAGATGATGGCCTCGTCGCCGATGCGCATGGCCTTGAGTCCGGCCTGGGTCCATGCCATCGCACCTTCCTCAGAAGTGCCGATGACGGCCGGAACCCAACCATAAGTGTGAGCGACGTCAAGGAATGCCTCAATGGCACCGGGCCACTGATCCACTGGGCCGACGGGATCCCCCGAGGCCAGTGCGACCCCTGTTTCGGTTCGATAGCACACTGCCGCATGGCTGTTTCGCGAGAACACGACGGCCTTGTCACGACGCAGTGCGAAATAGCCGAGGGAGTCCGCCGGATTTTCCTCGAGGAGCCGACGCAGGCGCAGCTCATCGGACAGGCTCATCATGGCGATGTTGCGCTGAGATCGCAGCATGACGACAAGAGCGGCCACCAGCACGAGGGCGAGAAGGAAGGAGATCACTTCCTGCACCCAGTGCGGAGACGTGGGAGCAGGTGCAATTTCGGCACCATTTCCGCGAATGATCCGACCGACAATGCGCACCAACCGGTTACGAGGCCGTCCGACACCACCGGTCAGGGAGACCAGCAACCAGCCAATAAAGCCGGTCGCCAACAGCCCGCCAATGAGGACGGCGATGGCCTTGCCGAGATTGGTCCGAACTGTGTGTGCCGCAAAGTCCTTTCGATGAGTCAGCAGGGCGACGAGGATCCAGCCGACTGAGAAGACGTTGAACAGATACCCCGCGAGATCGAGGTCATTGAAGGTGTCCGTCGGGCCACCCATGATGACCTCGGCAACAACAACGACGAAAAACGTGGCCGCAACGAGCCACATCAGCCCGAAGAGGATGATGCTCACCCACCAGGCGAATCTCTTGCGCCTCGACAGCGCATCCGCCAGCACCACCAGGACGACGGCCCCCGCCCAACCGAAACCGTCGATCGGGAAGATGAACACCGAGAACAGGTTGTTCGCGACTCCAACCCACGTCGTGCGGCTGAAGACCAGGCGCAGCACGATGAGGAGGACGGCAACATTCATCAATCGCGGTATGACGACAACCGGCATCGACCTCGGATTCGGGGTCGACTGCGAACCGGATCGCGTCCGGGCTGTCGTTGCTGCTCGCGTCTCAGGTACGAAATGGGACGAAGTCACGTCCCAACTGTGCCACGTGCCGCGGACACAACCAGAACCTCATTCGCTGCACAGCCGTTCTTGCCTACTGAAAATGGCACAACCGAGGCAAAATGAGACTTTTCCAACGGATTCATGATCCTGACAAATCTCGTTTCGGCGACATCACCATGTCAGGAGAGCCAGATCCTCGTCGTCCAGATGCTCACTGACGAGGAGGCGTCGCAACGTCCGCTGGCGCAATTCCCCCACCCGGGGCGAGCCGAACGAACTCGTCAGCTCCTCTGGCCACACCGTCGTCATGGCATGAGCGAGCGCGGCCCGGCGTCTGGAGACGCGATGGCCCTGCGCGTAAAGAGGCCCGCCAGGAACGGTCGGGAGGAAAGCTCCCAGCTCCCACACGGCCTCGTCGGCATCCCGGCTCGCGCACCTGCCGGTCCAAATGGCCCTCTCGGCACGTACCAGCGGGTCTTCCCCCTCGCCCGAGACGACATTGACCCACACGTGTTCGGGCACCAACGTCGCCAGCTCGGCCGAGGCGATACAGCGGGACATGAACGTTCCCGGCTCGTCCAATGACAGTTCCCACAACCGGCGCAATCCCTCGTCGCGCAGTTCGGAATCACTCATGCGATGGCCCAGCCTGAATGCTGCACAGCAGGTGAGAAGCCGAGCAACGTGATCATCAGCAGAACCGAACGGCCGTGACAAGACATTCTCGAGGCCCTCAACAGCCATCTCCAGAGCGGAAAATGGTGCGACCCTCATACCAACTGCACTCATGAGGAGCCACATCTGTGGTCCAGTGACGGTACGTGGGTCAAAACCGGAAAGAATCTCGTCGACCCGTGCGCCCACAGCCGTGGCCAGATCGGGTGACCAACCGATCAACACTCGGGTGGCTCCCCTGGACTCATGAATTGCCAGGTCATGCGCCCCCACCGGCAGCGGGCCAATCGTCTCGCTGGTGTGTTCGGCCCCATCGACGAGAATGCCCGCATCGGGGGTGTGACACACCATCTCTTCGGGCTGATCGACAATGGTCTCGGCTGGCAACCACGCAGGAAGGGAGCCCAGCGCCTCCCCGATGTCGTCCGTGAGCCGACCACGCCACAACGCCATCCGGGAATTGCCCGGGGCCAGGGCAATCTCGCTGCCAAGGAGGCTGACGCCCTCGTCCACCGCGCATGAATCCCCCATGTCTTGCCGCCAAACCATGAGTGCCGGATGCTCGTCGCGGCATGTTCTGGTGACGACGAGGCCGTGAGCCCCAGCCGCCCACACAGCAGCAGGGAGCGGATCGTCAGGGATCCAGATCGGACCGGGAACCGTCATTTCCGCAGTGTCGATGCCAGGAGGCATGGTGATTCCGGCAATGAGCTCGACCTCGTCGGATTGGCGTAGCCGGGCGGACAGCACCGCCCCGCACGGGTGAGTCCACATCCACGAAGAATCGTCGGCGGACTCCTGGCATGACACCAGGGTCCACGGCTGACCGACGCTGATGTGGCTCATCTTGACCTCCAGACCTGACTCAACCGTCAGTGATGCCGACGTTGGCACCGTGGGCACCAGAACAGGTGACGCCCTCCCCGTACGACCATCTTCACCGGCGTGTTGCACACCAGACATGGCTGGTTCTCTCGTCGGTAGACGTAGACCTCGCCACCGTGGCGATCAACGCGGGGCGGTCGCCCCATCGCCTCCGGGGTGTGCTCTGGCTGGACGGTATCGATGCGTCCTGCCTCGACCCCGGCGCGCATGAGCATGACCAGATCATCCCACATTGCCCGCCATGTCGAGCGGGAAATCTGCTTGCCAGGGGTCGCTGGATCGATCCGATGCCGGAAGAGGACCTCGGCTCGGTAGATGTTGCCAACCCCTGCTGCAATCTTCTGGTCCAACAACAGGTCACTGATCCGGCGGGAGGACCGTCGCACCTTGTGCCAGGCAATCTCGGGATCTGCGTCGTCACGAATGGGGTCTGGACCGATCGTGGCCGCGACCACCGCCCAGTCATCGTCATTGATGAGTTCGCAGGTCTGGGGCCCGCGCAGGTCCGCAGCCGTGACTCCGTCGGTAATGCGCAATCTGACTTGTCCGACCACCGGAACTGATGGCCCCACCGCAAGCTTCCCGATGAGCCCCAGGTGGATATGGAGCAGGTGGTCGTCACGATGATTGTCGAAATCGATGACAAGGTGCTTGCCCCGTGCCTGGGCCGACGCCAACACCGTTCCGTCGAGCATGGCTGCGGACTCGGCGAAACGGCCTTGTGGCGAGGTGACCTCGACCGGTTCTCCGGCGAAGGCGGTACCGATGGCGTTGGCAAGACGATGGATGACGTGGCCTTCGGGCACAGACGGTTGTCCTCTCGAGGTCGATGAGATGGCGAGGTAATCGCGGAAATCGTGGATTGATGAGTACGGCGACGAGTACTTGAGGCAGGATGGTCACATGAATGCCCCTGGCCACGGCAAACACCGACACACCCACGACCACGGACGCGGCCGTGGACCCATTCTCGATGGAGACCGCGCCATGAGGGCACGGGAACTCGCCGAGCAATCAGAGCCCGCCGCTGACTCCCAGATGCCCGATCCGGGTCAGGAATGGCCGACCGTGCTAGCGCATCTTCGTCGTCGAGCCACCGCCAGTACGGTCAAGGAGTCTGATGAGGTCGGTTCAGCCCAGTGAGCCCTCGTCCTCCCAACGCGTGAGCTTGTCAATACGACGCTGGTGACGATCCTCGTGGGAAAAGTCCGTCGTCAGGAAGGTCTCGACGATCTTCCAAGCCTCCTCGTGGGTCTGCATCCGGCCCCCCAAGGAGACGACGTTGGCGTCATTGTGAAGACGGGCCAGCTCGGCAATCTCGACGGTGTAGGCCAGCGCAGCACGAATTCCCTTGACCTTGTTGGCCGCGATCTGCTCGCCATTTCCCGAGCCGCCCAGAACGACGCCCAGGGAACCAGGCTCAGCCACCACGGCCTGAGCGCACGGAATGCAGTAGTCCGGGTAGTCGTCGAGGGAATCATAGGTCGACGCGCCATGGTCGACGACCTGATATCCGGCCTCGGTCAGCTTGCCGACGAGGAACTCCTTGAGCTCGAAGGCCGCGTGATCAGTACCAATATGAACGTGTGAAGGCTTGAAGGTCATGGTTCAATCATGGCACCAACCTCCAGCCCGTTGGCTGCTCAGGAGGGATCAACTCCGCTAGCGTGAGGGGTATGGTTGAAAGCACCTCATCCGTTCAGGTCCCCGACCCCTACCGCTTGGAGCTCGTCACCAGCGACGGTTCCCGCAGTGACGAGGTCGACAATGTGGTACGCGCCGTGGCACTGGGTTTCCACCTGGCACAACCATCCGACGCCGAGCTCGAGCACTACGCCACCTGTGTCGAGGGTGAACGGTTGTGGACGATTCGGCAGCCTGACCCCGATCCGGAGTTCCCGGGTCTCCCGGTCGCCACGATGGCCGCGTACCCCAGCACCATCAACACCGGACACGGTCATCTCGAACCAGCCACCTTCATCACCGACGTGACCGTGCGCGCCAGCCACCGCCGCCGCGGGCTGCTTCGCACCCTCATGACGAATGCCCTCACCCGGTCCATGGAGGAGGGCCTGCCTTTCGCCGCACTGACAGCCACCGAGGGAAGCATCTACGGACGCTTTGGCTACGGCATCTCGACTCGAGCTCAGAACGTCGAGATCATTGCGGATGGTCGGTTCAAGCTCAACCACGAACCGAGCGGAACTGTGTCGATGGCCGATCCGCTGGCCATCGATGATCTGCGCCTCAAGGTGTTCTCCGAATTCCATCAGGCCCATCGTGGTTCCCACAACCGCCAGCCCTGGCATGTCGATTTCTCCTCCGGGCGCTGGAGCTCCCAGAAGGGCGGTCCCAACCGTCGAATCCGTTCGATCGTCCACCGCAATGACGAGGGAGAGCCTGATGGCGTCGTGTCTTACGAGATCGACAAGGACTTCGGCTCACAGATCACCGTCGTTGACATGGTGGCAACCACCCCGAACGCCGAGGTGGCTCTGTGGGAGTTCCTGGCCTCCGTCGACCTCATCGAGACGATCAAGGCACCGCAGGTCGATCCCGCCACGCCGCTGCCGTGGGCGGTCGAGGACCCGAGGGTGGTCACGTTCACCCGTCACACTGATCTCGGGTGGCTGCGCATCCTTGACGTCGACCGGGCGATGGCAGTGCGAGGTTGGGATCACCAAGGCTCAGTGACCTTCCACGTCACCGACTCGATGGGCTACGCCGAGGGTACGTGGCGTGTCGACGTGGATGCCCCGGGGGCACCGGCCACGGTGACTCGGGTCGACGATTTCACCGATGCTGCAACTCTCGATGTGGCTGCCCTCGGATCGCTGTACTTCGGCATGGGACGTGGATTCTCGCTGGCCGCCGCCCACCGCATCACCGGTACTGACGAGCAGATCGCGGCGGTCGACCGAATGTTCTCAACCGTCGACGTGGCTCACAACATCTCGGAGTTCTGAGCCCTCATCTCGACAACATGGGCCGGGCGCTCATGCCCGGCCCACATGTATGTCCTACCAGCTGTGTCCTTCCCGCGTGGCGACCCGGGAAGATCGACCATCATGCGACGGTTGTGATTCCCTGTGGGCCGTTTTCGAGCAGGTATTGGAATCCCACCTCGTCGAGAATCGGACGACCCAGCTCACGTGCCTTCGTCTCCTTGGACCCGGCGTTCTCTCCCACCACGACGTAGTCAGTCTTCTTCGACACTGATCCGGCGGCCTTGCCTCCTCGGGAAACGATGGCTTCCTTGGCCTCGTCACGGGTGAATCCCTCCAGACCTCCCGTGACGACCACAGTCAGCCCTTCCAGGGTCTGCTCAGGTGCCTCGTTGCGATCGTCGGCCATTCGCACCCCAGCCGCAGCCCACCGGCTGACGATTTCCTGATGCCAGTCGACCTCGAACCACTGCTGGACTGATTCCGCAATGATCTCGCCGACCCCGTCGATCCCGGCGAGCTCCTCCAAGGATGATTCTCGAATGGCCGGGATCGAACCGAAGTGGGTGGCCAGAGCCCGGGCCGCCGTCGGACCAACGTGACGGATCGACAATGCCACCAGCACCCGCCACAGGGGCTGGGACTTGGCCTTGGTCAACTCGTCGAACATCTTCCTGGTCGTGGCAGTCGGAACGGAGGGCTTCTTCGTTGTCGGCTTCGTGAAGAAGTAAGGCTCGAGCTGCCAGGGCCCCAACTTCCCGCGCACCTTCCGACGACGCCACACCTTGACCTCGGCCAGGTCGTCGGGCTGTAGGTCGAAGAGCCCTGCTTCTGAGTTGAGCACCGGGACCTGCCGGTCCGGAAGCCCCTCGGCAACCTCACCCTCATCCGGTCGCTGATTCTCCGGGTCGACCAGAGCGATGGCGGCTTCCCATCCGAGCGCCTCGACATCGAGGGCGCCGCGTGACGCCAGCCCGAAAACACGCTCCCGCAGTTGAGAAGGGCATTCCTTGGCGTTCGGGCAGCGAAGATCCTTGTCACCGTCCTTTTCGTACGCTAGCTCAGCGCCGCAGCTGGGGCAGTGATCGGGCATAACGAACTCCCGCTCCGAACCGTTACGCAACTCGACAACCGGGCCCAAGATCTCGGGAATGACGTCGCCGGCCTTGCGCAATACCACGGTGTCTCCGATGAGGATTCCCTTGCGCTTGACCTCGAAGGCGTTGTGGAGGGTGGCCATCTCGACAGTCGATCCCGCAACGGTCACCGGCCTCATGACCCCGTACGGCGTGACGCGGCCCGTTCTTCCGACATTGACACGAATGTCGAGAAGTTCGGTATTGACCTCCTCCGGCGGGTACTTGTACGCGATGGCCCACCGGGGAGCTCGAGAAGTTGCACCAAGCTTGCGTTGCAGAGAGACATCATCGACCTTGACCACCACACCGTCGATCTGGTGGGAGGCCTCATCACGCGACTCTCCCCAGGAAGTGACGAACTCATGCACCTGCTCGGCGTTCTCGACGATCTTGAGGTACGGCGACACCGGCAAGCCCCATTCGGCGAGCTTGTCGTACGCGTGTCCCTGGCTGGGAAACTCATGTCCTTCAACGGTGCCAATCCCGTGAACGATCATCGACAGGGGACGTGAAGCCGTCACCCGCGAATCCTTCTGTCGCAACGATCCCGCGGCCGCGTTACGAGGATTGGCGAAGGGATTCTTGCCAGCCTCGACGAGAGCGGCGTTGAGGTCTGCAAAGTCGGCGACCGGGAAGAAGACCTCACCTCGTACCTCGAGCAGGCTTGGGATGTCGTCACCAGCCAGTTTCTGCGGGATCGCCTTGATGGTACGGACGTTCGCAGTGACGTCCTCACCGATACGACCGTCGCCACGGGTGGCCCCCGAGACGAGTTCACCATCGCGATACACGAGATCGACGGCAAGACCATCAATCTTGAGCTCGCACAGGAAATCCGGGACGTTTCCGACGGACGTGGCGACCCTATTCATCCACTCCGAGAGCTCGTCACGGGTGAAGACGTTGTCCAGGCTCAACAGACGCTCCAGATGCTCCACCGGGGCGAAATCGGTCACCCGCTGTGGAGCTCCAACTCGCTGGGTGGGCGAATCCGGACTCCTCAACTCAGGGTGATCGTCCTCGAGCTTTTTCAGCTCAATCATGAGCTGGTCGTACTCGGCGTCGGAGATCGTTGGGGCGTCGTTGGCGTAGTAGGCGTCCTGGGCGTCCAGGATGCGTTCGGCCAGCTCAGTCCAGCGATGGCGCGCCTCAGACTCGGACTCGCTTGGCTCCAACTCATCGCCTCGGATGGGATCGTCAACCATGGTCCCATCCTTGCGCAGTTCCCATACCTGTGCATTCGGGTATCAGTCGACCTGCCTCCCACAACGAGGTGTGGTGGCCGCGGAAGCTCCGCGGCCACCGGTCCCCACAGTGGTTTTTCAGACTCCGGTGGCCGGAAGTGCCCCGGCGAAGTCTCCTGGCCTGCTCGGCGTCACGGTCGGAGCGGTGGAGGAAGGAGCCGGCGTGGTCGGGGCCGACGGCCCGTCACCAGACGGCTTAACCAACCAACCACCATCAGCAATGGAAGCACCAGTCAGGCAATGTTTGAGCTCGTCGAGAGTGTAGAAGAATGAGTTGACCGAGATCGGACGACAGCCACGTCCGAAAGTAGCCTGCTGCTCGTTGAGGAGCATCCGGACGACCTTCTGCCCTGACCCCGACTCGAAGACGTCCCACTGCACGTTGGAGGCCAGCGGAGCCACCTTGGCACCCCGCCAATCTGTGGCCTGCCAGAAATTGGTGTCCTGCGGACTGATCTGGGTACGAGATCCAGGTGCGCCGATGAGCGCCTCGAAGGGAACGAGGGTCTCAGCGTGGGCGAACCGCAAGGTCGCCGATCCCTTGGGATGGTCCTTGGTCTGCTGATCGATCTGGGCCAGGAAATCGTTAAGAAGAGGGCGGGCATTGCGATGGGCGATGTCCGATCCCTTGAAGCCGGGACCCTTCTCGGCGTAGTCCTCAGCGTCGAGGGACATCGCGAAGACATTGGCCTGGTCCTTCGTGAAGTACTTGGCGAAGTCGACCTTGGTCTCAGCAGCCATCGAGGGAGCGATGATGTACAGGTTGTACAGGTTGAGGGCCGCGTCGACGTCGTTCTTGGCCTTCTTGCCCTCGGGGGTCTCGAAGGTCCACTCCCCTGCTGCCAGTCGGTCGATGAAGTCCTTTGTATAGATCTTTTCCAGAACCTCACGGGCGGCCTTGCGAACCTCCGGACGCGAATTCACCGCATCGACGTAATCAGAGAGTTCCTTGCTGTCCTGGTACTCCTTGTAAGCCTTGTAGTCCGGGTTCGACTTGTCCTTGTGGAAGTACAGCGTCTTGGTGTCGGCCTCAATGGCGCGTGACATATGCCCGCTCATCTGCGGGGCACCATGGAGCAATCCAGTGACAAAGTCGTATCCGGACTCCGCAGCACGCGGTTCTCCCGAGGACTCCACGACGACCGTGTTGTCTTCCCCGTTGAAGATCTCGGGCATCCGGTGGGCCAGACGCTCACCCAGTTGACGATGCTGATCAGCTCCCACCCGGGTGAGGTTGCCGTACCCCCTCTCGAGCTTGTTGCCCTTGCTGAGCTCAACTCCGTCGGCCTCCATGTGGGCCCAGGTGCCCTCGTTGCCGAGATTTTCATTGGCCTCATGAAGTTTCATGGCCTGGGCGTGAACATCCTGGCCGAGGGGAGTCACAGCTCCCAACTCATTGGCCTTTTCCCAGATCGCCATCGTCAGAGCGTCGTACTTGAAGCTCGACAGGCCACGAGAGCCGTGACGGGCAACGACCTGGGTGTTGACGCGGTGGAATCCGACGGGCGGGGCCTGCAGGGCGCCACCGGAATAGCGATACGGAGTCTTCGTCGACAGCGAGTCGTCGGTGTCAGCATGAGCAATTGGCGCACAGGTGATGGCCAGACACCCGACAGCCATGGCGCCAAGAACACGGAAAGGTCTGGAAGGCATGGTGTGCTCCCGAGAAGATCGATCAGTTTGGCCATACCCTCGCTGATTCGGACGTCACCTCCATGTACGGCAGGTGACGCCCGATCAACGTTTCAATGACCTTCCGGGGACAGCTCCAGAGGGGATCAGTCCAGGATCGGTCCAACGGTACGGGTCCGCTTCAGCTCGAAGAAACCGGGGTAGGCCGTCACCTTCTCGAACCCGTCGAAGAGCTCTCCGGCCTCCTCACCCCTGGGAGCCGGAGACATCACCGGACCGAAGAGCGCCATGCCGTTGATATGGAGAACAGGGGTACCGACATCCTGTCCGACCGGATCCATGCCTTTGTGATGCGAAGCGCGCATGGCCTCGTCGAACTCACCCTTGCCAGCACGATCCGCGATGGACTCGTCGTAGCCGCTCTCCACCAACGCTGCCTTGACGGTCTCGATGCTGCGCTCCTCCTTGCCAAGGTGGTAGCGGGTTCCAAGGGCGGTGTAGAAATCACGAACAGCCTCCTGTCCATGCACCTCGACGACGCCAGTGGCAGCCTGAGCGCCGATCCACGCCTTGTCCATCTCGGCACGATAGTCGTCCGGCAGATCACGTCCTTCATTGAGGACGGCCAGGCTCATGACGTGGAAGACGGTATGGACGTCACGAACCTTCTCCACCTCGAGCATCCAGCGCGACGTCATCCACGCCCAGGGGCAGGACGGGTCAAACCAAAAATCAACTGTTGTGGTCATGGCACCAGCCAACCGCACGCGCCCGCGCACGCAAAGACTGACCCCGTCATTGTTCGCGTAAGGCGCAGTAATGACGCGAGATACAGTTCCCGCTTAACGAGACAGCGAAAGGCAAGAACCGATAGAGTTTCATGGGAATTGTTGGGTGCTTTTGTGCGCCCTTAACTAACATATGTTCCACGGAGGCATGATGAGTTCGGTCAACATCACTCGTGAGGAGGCGCAGCAGCGCTCCCAGGTCATCACGGCGCACAACTCCAAGGTGCTCGTTGATCTTTCTGGACGTGACCCCAACGGCGATCCGCTCGCCGAGCCGACCGAAACCTTCGTCTCCTCGTCAACCATCGAGTTTTCGTCGACCGGCGGCGAGAGTCATCTTGACCTCATTGCTGACGGTGTCTACGCTGCAGATCTCGACGGCACCCCGCTGGATCCGGCTGCATTCTCGAATAATCGTTTCCCGTTCACCACGGAAGCGGGAACTCACGAAATCACGGTCACGGCGCTGTGCCGCTACTCCCATTCGGGTGAAGGCCTGCATCGTTTCGTCGACCCTGCTGACGGCAAGGTTTACCTCTACACCCAGTTCGAGATTGCTGATGCCAGGCGTATGTACGCTGATTTCGAGCAGCCCGATCAAAAGATGACATTCGAACTGCAGGTCATCGCTCCGACTGGTTGGACCGTCGTCTCGAACTCCCCGACCCCAGAGCCGACGGAAGGCCCCTGGGAAGGGATGTCACGGTGGTCTTTTGAGCCCACCCTTCCAATTTCGACATATCTGACAGCCCTTGTCGCCGGCGAGTACCACGTCGATCACGGAACCATTCACACATTGTCCGGCGAAATGGACGCCGACATTCTGTGCCGTCAGTCAATGAAGGAACACCTCGACGCCGACCGAATCCGCACCACCACACAACGTGGATTTGAGGTTTACGAGTCTGAATTCGGCTACCCGTACCCATTCGGCAAGTACACCCAGTCCTTCGTGCCGGAATTCAACGCCGGGGCCATGGAGAACGCTGCCTGCGTCACTCACCGTGACGACCTGCTGTTCCGTTCCCGCGTTACCTCGGCCGCCTACGAGAACCGCGACAACACCATCCTTCACGAGCTCGCTCACATGTGGTTCGGCGATCTCGTCACCATGAAGTGGTGGGACGACCTCTGGCTCAACGAGTCCTTCGCCGAGTGGGCGTCGCATCACTGTCAGGAGAAGATCGTCGAGAAGCACGGCGGCATTGACCCATGGGTCTCCTTCGCGAACCAGCGCAAGACGTGGGGTTACACCCAGGACCAGCTGCCAACCACTCACCCGATCGCCGCTGACATGGTCGATCTCGACACCGTCGAGCAGAACTTCGACGGCATCACCTACGCCAAGGGTGCCTCGACCCTGAAACAACTGGTTGCCTTCGTCGGGGAGGCCGAGTTCCTGGCCGGCGTGCGCACGTACTTTGCCCAGAACGCCTTCTCGAACACTGAGCTCAAGGATCTCCTCCATCAGCTCCAGGTGGCGTCGGGACGCGATTTGTCGTCCTTCACCGAGCAGTGGCTGCGCATCCCAGGGGTCAACACCGTCCGTCCGGACTATGACGTCGATGAGAACGGCAACTTCACCCGCTTCGACATCGTACAAACGGCCATCGAGAAGTACCCCACCCTACGGACCCATCGTCTGGGCATCGGCATCTACACACTGACCGACGGCAAGCTCGTCCGGACCGAACGCCTCGACGTTGACATCCATGACGAGCGCACCCCGATTGCCGCCCTCGTCGGACATTCCCGCGGTGATCTGGTCCTGCTGAACGACGGTGACCTGACCTACGCGAAGGTCCGTCTGGATGATCACTCGATGGCCACCCTCATCGAGCACATCGACGCCCTGTCCGATCCGCTGGCCCGCGCATTGTGCTGGAGTTCCGCCTGGGACATGTGCCGCGACGCCGAGATGAAGGCCCAGGACTACGTCACCCTGGTTGGCAAGGGGCTTCCCAGCGAGACAGATCTCACGGCCGTCACCTCCCTCCTTCGCCAGGCCACCACCGCCGCGATCTCATACACCACTCGTGAGGCTCGCCAGGATGTGCGCGATCATCTCGTTGCGATCTCGGCGGCGGGACTGCGTGACGCCGAGCCCGGCTCGGACCATCAGGTGGCCTACGCCAACGGTCTGGCCGCTGCTGCCACGAAGGACGCCGCTGACCTGCTCGAGGGGTGGCTGAATGGCGAAGAGGTGCCAGAGGGCCTCGACATCGATCAGGGAGTGCGTTGGCGTCTCCTCATCGCCCTGGCCGGTATGGGCCGAGTCGGCGAACCGGAGATCACTGCCGAATTGCAGCGTGACAACACCATCTCGGGATCGGAGCAGGCAACTGGCGCTCGCGCCGCGATGCCCACGGCCGAGGCGAAGCAGGCTGCTTGGCAGCGCGCCACCACCGACGACTCGGTGCCCAACGAGACCTACCGGCAGCTCGTCAGCCAGTTCATTCAGCCTGATCAGGCCGAGGCGCTCTCGCAGTACGTCGATCCCTACCTCGAGCTGTGCAAGTCCATCGACTCCCGCGACGGCCAGTGGGCCAAGGCCGGTCACGCCCAGGTCCAGAACGCCCTGATGTGGCTCTTCCCGAGCACCGAGGTCATCGACGAGGCTTGGCTCGACAAGCTCGATGGCTGGGTTTCCGACAACAACCCGGGCAGCACTGTGCGACGCGTTCTTGCCGAGCGCGCCGACAACGCTCGCCGCACCCTGCGTTGCCAGGAGGCCAGCCGTCACTGAGCTGTGACGCATGAATGCGGCCCCGAACCAGCCGGTTCGGGGCCGCATTCGTCCTCGTGCTCAGCACTCAGGCTGCGTGACGAGGATCAGTCCGAGTTCTTGCCGCCGCGTCCCTTGGCAAAATGGACTCCCCAACCAATGAGGGTGAACAGGACAGCCGTGGCGATCGGCCACACGACACACAACATGAGTAGGTGCACGGAGCTGAATTCGGCTTCGGGCCAGCCAGGCAGGGTTTTCATGGGCACAAGGGCCACCGCATCGATCATGGGCTCAGCGTAGCGTCTTCGCACCAGTTTTGGACCGACCTTGGGGGGTGTCCCTATGTTCCCCGTCAAGCGGCGAGGGGCAGGGGTGATGGCTCTCGCGTTGGGGTGGGGGCCCGGTAGGGCTCCCGGTTCTTGAGCATGGCGAACAGGACATCACAGCGTCGGCGTGACAAGCAGATGAGGGCGGCGTTGTGCTTCTTCTTGCCCTGGGCTCGTTTGCGGTCGTAGTAGGCCTTGGAGGTGGGGTCTGAGCGCAGTGCGGCGAAGGCGGACAGGAACAGGGCTCGTTTGAGGTGTTTGTTGCCAGAGCGGGCGGGAAACTCGCCGCGGATGCTGGTTCCGGATCGTCGGGTGACTGGGGCGAGTCCGGCGTAGGCGGCGAGGTGTCCGGCGGTGGGGAATTGGGAGGCGTCGCCGACGTCGAGCAGGATCCGTGCTGCGGTCCTGACCCCGACGCCTGGCATCGAGGTCAGGACCTCGGCAAGAGGGTGAGCATCAACAACCTGTTCGATCTGCGCCGCGAGTGCGTGTCGCTGGTCCAGCGTCTGGCGCAGCGATGCAGCGAGTTGGGGCAGGACCTGCTCGGCTGCGGCGGTTCCGGCAACGATGACGGTCTGCTCGGCCAGGGCGGTGGTGATGGCATCGGCGAACTCTTGGGCGCCGCGCGGGTAGGCCTTGCTGATGACCCGCAGCAGCTTGGACTTCGACGCAGCGGCCATGGCCTGGGGCCCGCCGAGCTGCTCGATCACCGCGAGGCCTTGCTTGGTGGTCAACCGGGGTCCGACAACGCGTTCCAGGGCCGGGTGGATCTGGGTGAGCAATCCTCGGATGCGGTTCGACAGCCGGGTCGCTTCGGCGGCGAGGTCCTCGTCGAACCCGACCAACACCTTCAGCTCCGCGAGGGTTTCCTCGCCGGCGTCGACCCGGCGCAGGGTGTGGGGCATGGTCCTCGCGGTGTCGGCGATGACGAACGCGTCGCGGGCGTCGGTCTTGGCGTTGCCCGGGTAGAGGTCTGCTGCGCGGCGCATGGCCAGCCCGGGCAGGTAGGCGACCTGGATTCCCATGGACCGGGCGACCGCGATGGGTAGTGCTCCGATTGTGTTCGGCTGGTCAACGATCACCAGGACCCGGCCATGGGTCTGGAGCTTGTCGAAGAGTTCCTCGAGGCGCTTCTGGTCCTGGGGCAGGGGCTTGTCGAAGACCTTCCGGCCAGCAGCATCCAATGCGCAGGCGTGGTGGCCGGTCTTGCCAACGTCCAGCCCGCACCAGATGTCGAAGCCGCTGTCCTGATTCATGACAACCGCCATCCTTCCATCCCGAGATGAACGGTCGCCCGGGTGGTGATGCATCAGCTGCCGGCACCCACGTTACGAAGAGACCTTTGAAGCAGGCCGTGTCCCTATCAGCGGTCGGCTGGCGCCACCAAGCCCGGTGACAACACCCCCCGGATCATTCATGAGACAGGGGCAGCAAGTCATGCCGGGCCCGACGACCGTGACCCCTCCTTACGGGGCCACCAGCAAGGTAACGGGAGAGATTTCACGGAGAAGTACGTTGGCGAACACGGACATATGGCGCGTCGCGAACTCTTCCCGATCATGGACGGTCCGTCTTTCCTGAGTTACCACGCCGGATAAGGGGCAACCCGAAACCTTGGGATCTCTCTCATCTTCATGGAGGACGGTGGGCTTCCTTGGTGGTTGTGCCGCGAATTCCTCTCCAGCCGGATCCCAGGACCCCATTCCTCGAGGTTATCCACAATCTTCTCGGTGGTTCTCCCGACGATGTCCACAGATCTTGATTTGGCTGACGGATTCTCTGGTGTCCCGCCGATAAATAGTGGTGTGAACGAACTTGAACTGGACATGAGGGACTGCGGCGGTGTCGTGCGGATACATCGCTTCAGCAGAACTCGCGGGCAAGCTGACCGCGCTGTGAAAGCCGGCCGCGCAATACGCATGCTCCCGGGAGTCGTTGCGGATGCCGGGCGAGCTGACGATTCTCGAGTGAAGATGCAGGCGATACACATGTGGCATCGAGACGCGGTCATCATTGGCAAAGCCGCCCTCGTCGCGCAAGGAATGATTCCCCCGGGGAGCCGGACGCGAGATTTCAGCGCCATTCACTTGGTGGAGGCGTTTTCACGGACGAGGGGCATCAAGCGAGAGGGAATCCTCGTGCACCGATGGCGAGTTCCGCGCCGATACGTCACCCAATACCGCGATGTCCCCATGGCAATTCCTGAGGCGTCCGTCCTCCTTCTGGCCGTTCGGGGAGAATGGGAATGGGTCTGCGAGGCGCTGAGACAAAAACTCGTCACCCCACGTTCCTGCAGGTCGGCTCGTTCCTGCCTGTCCTGGAAGTTCGGCCGTCACCGCATCACAGCAGCCTTGGCCGATATTTCCTTCAATCCCTGGTCGGTGCCGGAATTGTGGTTGTCTCGGGCGCTCCGCGCGGTCGGGTTCACCGGGTGGCACTCCAACACACGGGTGGACACCGCCGAAGAAGCCTTCACCCTCGACCAAGCCTTCGATGCGGAACGCGTTGGGGTTGAGGTCGACGGCCGCTGCGTGCACGGCACACCCGAAGGTTACGAAGCGACCATGATGCGATCAGCGAGTTTGGATCGACATGGCTGGCGGATGCTGCACATCACTCCGACGATGCTCAGGCAACGACCACGATTCGTGCTGGAGTGGCTGGCACAGCGGATCCACAAGCGGCATCGCCCAAAGGTCATGATGTCAGACCACGAGCTTTCGCGGATCATGCTTGGTCTGGCCCCGACCTGATAGTTGCCTGGGCGCTTTCGTTGGACCTCTCTGAGGAAAATTCGCCGTCGTCAAACCGTCACTGCACCTGACACCGTTGCGTCTCTGGTCACGATGTGTCATCAGCCCGGGTACGGCCACGCCTGTCGTGGTGATCTCGGAAACACCGCAGGATTCCATCACCAAAACTTCTATCATCCTCGCTGTCTCACGTCATCCCCACCCATCCGCGCCTGCACCACGCGGAAATGCCTGGAAGGATGGAAGCGAGACATCTAGGAGGAATCGCATGAGTGACACTGCGCCGCAGACCGCCGAGGTCGGCGTCATCGGGATGGCCGTGATGGGGTCCAACTTGGCCCGCAACATGGCTCACAAGGGTTTCCGGGTCGCCGTTTACAACCGCACAGCTTCACGCACCGACGAGGTCATGGCCGAGCACGGGAACGAGGGAACCCTCCTGCCGTTCCATGATCTGGCTGGCTTTGTCGCATGTCTCGAGCGCCCGCGCCGCATCGTCATGATGGTCAGGGCCGGTCGTGGCACGGATGCCGTCATCAAGGAGATCACTCCCCTGCTCCAGCCGGGTGATGTTCTCGTCGACGGCGGCAACGCCTACTTCGGCGACACCCGACGTCGGGAGGAAGAAATCCGCCCGACCGGCATCCATTACGTCGGCACCGGCATTTCCGGTGGCGAGGTCGGAGCGTTGGAGGGACCGTCAATCATGCCAGGCGGCTCCCCTGAGTCGTACGAAGCCATCGGTCCGGTTCTGGAGAAGATCTCGGCACAGGTCGACGGCGAGCCCTGCTGCGCATGGATGGGCACCGATGGCGCCGGACACTTCGTCAAGATGGTCCACAACGGCATCGAGTACGCCGACATGCAGTTCATCGGTGAGGCCCACGCCCTGTTGCGCGCTGCCGGTCTGACGAACGCCGAGGCCGGAGACGTCTTCGAGTCCTGGAACCATGGTGATCTCGACTCCTACCTCGTCGAAATCACCTCCCGGGTGCTGCGTGCCAAGGATCCTCGCGACCCTGCCACCGACCTCCTTGACGTCATCCGCGACGAGGCAGGGATGAAGGGAACGGGCACCTGGACCGTGCAGACGGCTCTTGAGCTCGGAGTTGGCGTCTCCACCATCAGTGAGGCCGTCTTTGCTCGCTCAGTCTCCAGCGCCCTGCCGCTGCGCACGGTGGGCCAGCAGACCCTCGAGGGGCCGGACCGCACCATCTCGGTCGATGACCGTCAGGCCTTCATCGACGACGTTCGTGACGCTCTGTGGTCCGCAAAGGTCGTCGCCTACGCCCAAGGGCTCGATGAGATCCGCATTGCGGCGGTCGAGTACAACTGGGAGGTCGACATGGGCCAGGTCGCCTCCATCTGGCGCGATGGCTGCATCATCCGAGCCCGCCTCCTTCAGCGCATCAAGGACGAGTACGCGGCCGGAGACCTCACCACCCTTCTGGAGGCACCTTCCGTCAAGGCCGAGCTCGCTCGCTGCCAGCAGGCATGGCGTCGTGTCGTCGCCCGAGCGGTCGAGGCCGGAGTGCCAGTTCCGGGATTCTCCTCAGCCCTGGGCTATTACGACCAGGTTCGCGCGCCACGTCTCAACGCCGCCCTCACCCAGGGCCTGCGCGATCTCTTCGGCGCTCACACCTACCGCCGTGTCGACGACGAGGGTTCCTGGCACGTCAACTGGTCCGGCGACGGACGAGAGGTCCGCGTAGACTGACCCTCCAACAGCTCCGCGGCGGCGGACATCGTCGGGCACGCCGCGGGCCCACCCCGCCCCTGACGACCCTCACAACCCTTCAAGGACCCCCATGACCACTATCCCCACGACCCACGACTGGTGGAAGTCCGCCGTTGTCTACCAGGTGTACCCGCGTAGTTTCGCCGACTCGAACGGCGACGGCATCGGCGACGTCCGCGGCATCATCGAACACCTTGACCATCTCGTCGCTCTGGGCGTCGATGCCCTCTGGATCTCACCGTGGTACCCCTCCCCGCTGGCCGATGGCGGCTACGACGTCAGCGACTACTGTGCCATCAACCCTGACTTCGGCACTCTCCACGACGCTGACACACTCGTGGCACGGGCCCACGAATTGGGCCTGCGAGTCATCATCGACCTCGTCCCCAACCATTCTTCCGAGGAGCATCCGTGGTTCAGGGATGCCCTCGCTGCTGCCCCCGGTTCGCCTGAGCGCGACCGCTACATCTTCCGAGATGGCCGCGGAGAGAACGGCGAACTCCCTCCGAACAACTGGCCATCGGTGTTCGGAGGTGGTGCATGGCAACGCATCACTGAGCCCGACGGCACCCCTGGGCAGTGGTACCTGCACTTCTTCGACGTCTCACAGCCCGACTGGAACTGGGAGAACCCCGAAGTCGTCGAGGAGTTTGACCGCGTTCTGAGGTTCTGGTTCGACCGCGGTGTCGATGGTTTCCGCATTGACGTCGCCAACTCGATGGTCAAGGAATCCGGTCTGCCCGACCTACCCGAGAACAAGGAGATCGGCGAGCTGGTTGGCGACAGCCCGATGTGGGATCAGCCTGGACTGGCACCCATCCAGCGCCGCTGGCGAGCCATCGCCGACGAATATGCCGACACCCCCGAGGGGCCGCGCATGTTCGTCGCCGAGGCGTATCTCCCCCATGACCATCTGGTGCGCTACCTCGAATCGGACAGGCTGCACACCTCGTTCAATTTCGAGTTCCTCATCTCGGCGTGGTCGGCCCGTTCGCTTCGCACCACCATCACCGAATCCCTGGCGGCCCACGAGTCAGTGGGCGCAAGTGCCACCTGGGTGCTGGGCAACCACGACAACTTCCGCCCCGTCTCCCGCTACGGCAAGGAGAT
Source organism: Cutibacterium sp. LaCa_255 (assembly GCF_057458005.1). Classification (NCBI taxonomy): domain Bacteria; kingdom Bacillati; phylum Actinomycetota; class Actinomycetes; order Propionibacteriales; family Propionibacteriaceae; genus Cutibacterium; species Cutibacterium sp. LaCa_255. The sequence continues at coordinate 1,893,323 of NZ_CP190956.1, forward strand.
CTCGGGTCTGGACTTCTCGGATCCCGCTGCTCCCCATGCCACGTTCCACGGCACACCGACCGATGTTGCTCTGGGACGTCGTCGCGCCCGCGCGGCCGTCATGCTCGAACTCGCCCTTCCTGGTGGCGCCTACGTCTACCAGGGTGAGGAGCTCGGTCTGCCAGAGGTGGAGGATCTCCCCGACGACGTCCTGCAGGATCCTACCTGGGAGCGTTCTGAACACAATGACCGCGGACGTGACGGTTGCCGCGTCCCGATTCCGTGGAGCGGTTCCGAGGCCCCTTACGGATGGTCGTCAACGAGCGACACCTGGCTTCCGATGCCGCACGACTGGGCTGATTGGACGGTCGAGGCCGAGCAGGACGATCCGTCGTCCTTCCTGACCCTCTACCGCACTCTGCTGGCTGAGCGCCGGGTCAACCCTGCCCTGGGAGCCGGGACGATGACGTGGAACGAGTCGTCCGACGATGTCCTCGACTTCTCCCGCGAGCCCGGCTTCCGTTGCGTTGTGAACTTCGGTGACGACCCAGTGACCGTGGACCCAGACAAGATCATCGTCACCTCGACCTCGCTGAAGATCCACCACGGACTCGCATCCGTCGGCCGTGACCAAGCCGTGTGGCTGCGAGCCTGAACACTGATCAGACCGTGACGAGGTGGACTGCCAACGCCTCCCTCGTCCGGTCGTCAATCGGGACCGAGGCTCCGGTGTCCGGATCGACGCAGACGAGCACGGTGGCGGCATCGAGGGCAGATCCCTCGTCTGTGGCAATCGACCCGGCGAGGGTCATTGACGAGGTTCCCAGCCGTGTGAGCGCAGTATGCACCTTGCATGACCGCTGCGACGGTGGAACCTGGCGTCGATAACGTATGTCCTGACGCACGACGACCCACAGGTGGTCCCCAGCTCGCCTCATCCCTGGCGACCACGACGTCGTCGCGAGGATCCTGGCCTCCTGGAGGTAACCAGCCATGCTGACGTTGTTGACGTGACCCTGCCGATCGACGTCAGACCACCGGATAGGTACGTCGACGATGTCGCCGATCCCGGAGACGTCGACGACCTTGATCGGCTTCCACGGAATCTCGTCGACCTTCATGGCCTCGAAGGCGCCTCGCTCGCCGTTGGTGAGCCGGCGAGGGCGTCCTGCGTCGAAATCGAAGGGGCAGATGATCCCGCGTGCCCGAGCGACCTCGATGTCATGGTGCCAGGCGCGGTAATCCAGGATGGTTCGTGCCGCACCGACCTTGGAGCAGCCGACCTCGACCCGCAGCGGGCTCCCATCCACGACGAACGGGGCCAAGAATTCGACATCCTGAGTGACGACGACGATCCCGGTCTCGAGCATCTCCTGGGCGCCGTTCGTGTAGAACGCCTGATTTCGAGATTCCTGAACCAGCTCGCTGATGCGAACGTTGTTGACGTGTCCCTGCGCATCCATGTCGGACCAACGCAGTGGAATATCGACGACGACAGCGCCCGTCACGACGCGTCGTCTCCCCTGGCCACACTCGATTGTTCATTCTCGTCGGCAAACATCTCGTCAACGATGTCGGAATACTTCTCGGCCACGACGCCGCGACGCACCTTGAGGCTGGTCGTCACCGAATGGGAGTCCTCGGTCAGCTCGTGGTCGAGGATCGCGAACTTCTTGACGGTCTCCCAGCGCTCGAGGCGGGAGTTTGCGCGATCAACATACCGCTGGATGCTGCGCCGCACGTCCGGGTCTGCCGTGAGCTCGGCGTAACTGGCGTCGGGACGTCCATGCCGGCGTCCCCACGTCATGAGAGCACCCTTCTCGAGGGTGAGGAGGGCCACTGCATACTTGTGTCCCTCACCCAGAACCACCGCGTTGGACAGGTATGGGCAGTTGGCCATCAGGGTGGCCTCGACCTTCTGTGGGGCGACATATTTTCCGCCCGAGGTCTTGAACAGGTCGCGCTTGCGGTCGGTGATGCGCAGGTAGTTCATCTCATCGAGTTCGCCGATGTCGCCAGTGTGGAACCAGCCGTCGGTGAACGCCTTGGCCGTCTTCTCGGGCATGCTGTGGTAGCCACGAGCAACGATCGGTCCGGAGACCAGAATCTCACCATCCTCAGCAATCCGCGCGAGGCAACCAGGAGCGACCGGTCCCACTGTGCCAGGCCGAATGGCATCAGGCCCGCTGAAGAACGCGACTGCCCCGACCTCAGTCGCCCCATATCCCTCGATGATGGGAATCCCCGCGGAGGAGAACCATTGCCGAACCTGCTCCGACAACTTGGCACCGCCGCAGATCATGAACTCGATGCCGCCAAGCTTGCGACGCAGGGTCGAGAAGACCAGCGCATCAGCGATCTTCCGCTTGGCCTCGAGCACGGTCGGTACCCGATCGCCAGCGTTCCGGTAGCGCTGGGCGTCGCGTCCGGTTGCGAAGGCCCACCGCGAGACACGACTTGCCAGACGTCCTTGTGGGTATGCCGTCATGACACCGGCACGGATCTTCTCGAAGATGCGCGGCACACCACACATGACGCGTGGCTTCACCTCGCCCAGGCTACGGGCCAACCGCGAGATCCGGGGCTCAACGGCCTGCGTGATCCCGATCTCGACGCAAATGGCGATGAGACACTTCCCGAAGGCATGGGACAACGGCAACCACAACATGTGGACGTCCCCACCACGGAACATGTCGAGGTTCTTCCACGCCTGGCCCATGTACGTCCACGCCCGGTGAGTCAGCTCGACTCCCTTGGGCGTGCCCGTCGTGCCAGAGGTATAGATGAGGGTACACAGGTCGTCGGGTTCGACGGAATCGATCATGCGCCGCACGAGATCCGGCTCGACGGCCAGGCGTCGACGTCCATTCGCAATGATCTCGGCCATGGTGGTGAGCCGGTCATCTCGGACGCCGGTCTCCTCGGAATCGTCGGCAAAGCTGATGATGTGCCGAACCACCGCGTCGACCTCGGGCCTGCCCTGGATCTTGGCAACCTGGGCGGTGGAATCGACGAAAAGAATGGATGACTCGGAGTCCACCAGGATGAAACTTGCCTCGTCCGGCCCGGAATTCGGGTAGATCGTCGTCGTCGCGCCACCGGCGGAGGAGATGGCCATGTCGGCAATGATCCACTCGGTGCGCGTTCCGGACAGCAGGGCGACACGGCCCTCCCGAGGAAGCCCCAACTCCATCAGTCCAGCAGCCACCTCGTGGGCCTGACGACGGAATTCAGCAAAGGTCATGGGGAGCCAGGCGTTGGGCTCATCGTCAGCGCCGGAAGGAGTGAGAAAGGCGATGCGATTCGGATGGGCATCGGCCTGTCGATCAAGCATCGCCGCGAAGTTCTTGGCCGAGGATGCAATGAGTTTGTGCTGCAGAGCAAGGGACTCCTCGTCACTGGTACGCCTCATCAACTCACCCTCTCCTCGGTCAAAAATGACTTCTGCCACGCTATTGCATGGCGCACTGGCCGGTCCCCACAATTCCCGATGACACCCGTAGGTAGGTGTCCACAGGAGCGGGCAGGAGGACGTTCCCCGCACCACAGGTACGATAGTGATCATGTCACAGGGCGGTTCCAGGCGCAGCATCCATGATGGCGATGCCTCGAAGACGCCATCGATGGCGTCTTTTGACGATGTCGGGCCTGAGGTAGAGCGGTCGGCGGCTGCCCCTTGGCTGAGCATCGAGCAGCAACGAATCTGGCGAGCCTGGCTCCTCGGATCAGCTCGTATCACGGCGCATCTTTCGGAGGATCTGCGACGCCATGGCCTTGAGCTGTGCGAGTACGAGATCCTCGTCAGTCTTTCGGAAGCCCCCGATCACGCAGTTCGGATGTCTGTCCTCGCCATCGAGGTGCATCAGTCACGGTCACGACTCACTCACGCCATCGAACGGCTCGAGGCACGCGGACTTGTCGTGCGTGAGCCTGACGTGCGGGATCGTCGCGGAGTGGTCGCAAGGCTGAGCTCTGACGGCATGGACCTGCTGCGGCAGGCTGCCCCCGACCATGTCCGTGCGGTCCGCCACGTTTTCGTTGACCCGGTCGATCCAGAGGATTTCTCGGCCTTGGGACGGGCCATGAAGGCTGTCCTTTCCGTGTCAGACTGAGCCCATGACGGCCACCACGGACATTCTCCAGGACTTTCAATCAACTCTGAGGGGTCTGGACGCCTCTGCCGTGGAAATCCTGGACGATTCCCGGCTGGCGCGCGCCCTGTACTCCTCCGATGCCTCGATCTACCGCGTTGTCCCTGCCGCAGTTGCCCATCCACGAAGTACTGACGAGCTCTGTGCCTTGGTCACGGCAGCCAGTCACGTCGGACTACCCGTGACAACCCGAGGCGCCGGTACGACATGTGCTGGCAATGCCGTTGGAACCGGACTCATCATCAATACCTCGGCGCACCTCAACCGCATCCTTTCCCTCGATCCCGAATCGGCTACCGCAGTCGTCGAGCCGGGTGTGGTCCAGGACTGGCTTCAACATGCCGGAGCTCCCCATCAATTGCGGTTTGGCCCGGACCCCTCCACATCGACTCGCTGCACCATCGGCGGGATGATCGGAAACAACGCCTGCGGACCGCGAGCCTTGGGGTACGGACGTACCGGGGACAACATCGTCGACCTTGACCTCCTCACTGCTGACGGCCACGTCACGACCCTCCGCCCCGGGGACCTCACGACTCCTTTCGCGGAACGCCTGGGTGATCTGGCAGACGCGAACCTTGCGACCATCCGGACCGAATTCGCGACCTTCTCCCGCCAAGTTTCCGGGTACTCCATGGAGTGGCTGCTACCCGAGCGTGGTCGCAATTTGCCCGCCTTCATCGCGGGCACAGAAGCTACCTTGGGTATCGTCACGAAGGCGACGGTCCGGCTCGTCCGCGAAGCTCCCTACGGATTGACGGCGGCACTGGGCTACCCATCAATGCCCGAGGCCGCCGATGCCGTCACGGCCTTGTTGCCCTTCTCCCCCGTCGCTTGCGAAGGATTCGGGCGACGGATCGTCGACGTGGTCTCCCGGGCAGGACGCCCGGTTCCCGATCTCCCGCGTGGCGACGGCTGGATGTTCGTGGAGCTTCGCGGCGATGACGAGGCCGAGGTGGCATCGCGAGCCAAAGACATGGTCGCTGCCAGCGGATGCCTCGATGGCTGGGTGGTCTCCGATCCAGTACAGGCCGCGGCCCTATGGAAAATCCGTGCTGACGGAGCAGGGTTGGCCGGCGTCAGCCTCGACAAGCCCGCCTGGGCCGGGTGGGAGGATTCGGCCGTTCCCGCTGCCGACCTCGGCGCCTACCTCCGCGACTTCGAGTCCTTGTTGGAGGACCACGGTCTCCATGGCCTGCCCTACGGCCACTTCGGCGAGGGATGCCTGCACTGCCGCATCGACTTCCCCCTCGATCAGTCCGACGGACCCCAGCGCTACCGCTCCTTCGTCACCGAGGCGGCGCAACTGGTCGCACGGCATGGTGGGTCAGTCTCCGGTGAGCACGGCGACGGCCGGGCACGCTCGGCCCTGTTGGACACGATGTACTCCCCTGATGCCCTGAGCCTCTTCGGCAAGGTCAAGGCGATCCTCGACCCGGACAACGTGTTCAACCCGGGGATTCTCGTCGATCCCGCACCGCTCGAGACCAATATCCGAACCCACGAATCAGCTCTTTCCGCGATCACCATTTCCCATCCTGAATTCGCCGCCGACGTCCATCGCTGCACCGGAGTCGGAAAGTGCGTCGCCCACACTGCCCCAAGCGCGGTGATGTGCCCCTCGTACCAGGCCTCCGGGCTCGAGGTGGACTCCACCCGAGGCCGCGCCAGCGTCCTCAAGGAGATGGTCAATGGCACCCTCATCGACGGTTGGGACTCCCCCGAGGTGGAACGCGCCCTCGACCTCTGTATGGCATGCAAGGGATGTGCCCGCGACTGCCCTACCGGAATCGACATGGCCAGCTACCGCAGCACGGTCCTCAACGAGAAGTACCGCCACCGGCTTCGCCCCCGCTCCCACGTGACCATGGGCCTGCTTCCTCTCTGGGAGCGCCTTCTCAACCGCATCCCGGGAGCGCCTGCCCTGGCCAACAAGGTACTGGCGGTCTCACCCTTCGCTCACCTGGCCCGATGGACGGCCGGTGTCGATCAGCGCCGTCCGCTTCCCCGGTTCCAGCCCTCGTCCAGACTGGCCAGCAAGCAGGCGACCTCAGCCCGAACCATCGTGGCGGATCAGGAAACTCCGACCTCGCCTGCTACCAAAACCCCCTCAACCGGATCGACCTCACCGACTCGCCGCAGCGGGGACAGGGGAGACGTCGTCATTTGGGTGGATTCCTTCTCCGACATGTTGGAAGGCTCGGACCTCCCCGCCGTCGTCACGGTATTGGCCGACGCCGGCTACCGCCCGAGGGTCCTTTCCGATGACGTCTGCTGTGGGTTGACCTGGATCACCACTGGCCAGCTCAACGGCGCTCGTCGCCGGCTGCGCGCAGGACTGGCGGTGCTGGCTCCCCTGGCCGACGCCAACATCCCGGTCGTTGGCTTGGAACCGTCCTGCACGACCGTCTGGCGCGACGACGCCCTACGCCTCCTTCCGGACGATCCACGGGTTGGTCGCGTCGCCCGGAACATGCACACCGTCGCTGAGATGCTGGAGGCAGCGAACTGGGTCCCGCCCTCCCTGGCCGGCCACACTGTTGTCGCCCAGCCCCACTGCCACCATGCGTCGATCCTCGGATTTGGCCCGGACAAGCGCCTGCTCGAGGCTGCGGGGGCGAAGGTCACGGTGGTCGGCGGTTGCTGCGGTTACGCCGGAAACTTCGGCGTCGAGAACGGTCATTACGACTTCTCGGTGAAGGTTGCCCAGCACGACCTCCTCCCGGCCATCGAGGACGCCGGCCAGCAGGCCATCATCGTGGCCGACGGATTCTCCTGCCGGCGCCAGACTTCTGACCTGACGGGACGACGGGCCCTCACCTTCTCGGAACTGTTTGCCTCGCACCTGCCGTCCCACGCAACACGCTGACGGCACGACGTCGAAAGGACACAACGCGGCAGGGGCCACACGACAAGTCGGCCGGACCACCATTGGCCCGGCCTGAGCCCTACCTCACGCAGAGCTCACGCGGTGATCGCGACGACCGCAGACTTCTTCTCGGTGGGCACTTGGGCCATGACAGCCTCGGGCAGGTGTGGTGCGGGAGGAAGCTCAACCTTGTTCGCCGACTTGACGACTAGTTCGGCGACCGTCTTGTCCAGGTCGGCAGAGGTCCTGGCGATGCTCGACTGGGCGACGAGGATCGCGGCGACCACCTCCTGACGAGCCGACTCGCCGTAACGAACCGCGTCCTCCAGACCAGTGGCCTGCTGGTCAAGGGACTCAGCGACGTCGAGGATCGTCTGCGGATCCAGGGTCGGGGTCTGCATCGTGCGGGAGATTTCGCCAACGGTCTGTCCAGAAGCCGCGGCATAGGCCGATAGCACCTCGTTGGCACCCTCGGCGACGGCCTTCTGCATACCTGCGGCCTGCTGGGCCTCGAGCAGCAGACCCCACTGGGCGATGGTGAGCTTCATCGTCGGGATGGTGAGGTTGACCATGAGGGCCAGACGCTGGCCGAGCCCGTAGTGCAGGGCGCGGATGTTGCGAATCTGCGGGCTGGTCGACCATGCCACGAACAGACGCTGCTGGAACTCGTTGATGCGCGTCTGCATCGCCGTCATGAATTCGGTGATCCGAGCCCTCTCCTCCTGCTTGGCACGGCCATCTGGGGCAGACGGTTCGACGACGATCGCAGCCTGCGCCTTGGCAGCCTCGTCGAGTATGGCCTCCATCACGGCGATGGCACCGACGAGTTGGGCGATCGAGACCTCGTTGGCCTGGTAGAGCTCGTCACACAACACGACGTTGCGACGCAGCTCGTGCTGCTTGGTGGCGAGCTGCCCGGCAATGCGGTCAAGCTGCTGATCGACCGAGCGAGCCTCCTCGAAGAGCATCTCGACGATGTCGCGGCCACGTCGGAAGATTCCCTTGACGGCGTCGGCGAACTTGTCGAACGTCTCGCGCACCTCGCGGTTGAGGCTCGGGTCATAGTTGCGGCGGAAGGCACGCATCCGGTCGTTGATCTCGTTCATGATCGAGGTCAGCTCGGGAATCTGCACCGGGCCGACCTCCTGGAAGATCCGATTCACCTGGCTATTGACGGCTGACAGCGCCTGGTCGCCGAAGGTCCCCAGCGCATCGGTGTCAGCGAGCAGGTGCGGAAACTGCTGTGCAGCCACCTTTCTCGCCGCCTCCTGCTGCTCAGGAGTGAGCATGGCCAAACATGAGAGGGTGTGACCGGGCTCAGCCCCCTGCGCGGCTTGGACAGCGAGTTCTCCCACACTGGACTCGGCCGCTCCCCTGTCAGGAGTCTCGGCTCCCGCCAAGGCATTGAAATCGATCGACATCTCGGACATGGTCAACCTTTCGGTGGTGCTGTTCTCGTGGTTGTGTTCAGGAACACTTCTTGGCGTCAGTGAGGCAGGACATCAGGGCCTGAGTTACGTCCGCGTTGGTGGCGGGAATGGTCCGCACCCGTGACGCGAGAGGCAAGTCCTTGAAGGTTGACGTGGTGTTTATCCCAGCATTCGTCGTGGATCGGAAACCGTATTTCTTCCACGCGATCTTCTGAATCTCGTCGTCACGCATGGCGCTGATGAGCCTCCGGCCGTCCGTGTCCAAGGCCAGGATCGGGTGATCCGAGTAGATCGTCGGGCTGGGGTACAGCACCGTGACATCCTTGAGGATCTCCTTCGAGTTCGAATTGGTGGCCGCCAGCTGGATGATTTGGTTCTCGTACCCGGCGAACAGCGGGGCCGCGTACTCACCGCCCTGGGTGAGCCACTGGCTGAAGCCATTCTCGGAACTGGCTGCCTGCAGACCCGAGGTCGCGTACAGCTGCCTCATCTGCGGCAATACCGCCTTGGCCTGGGCCAACGTCGGCGACGAGGTGCTGTCCTTGGTGGCCAGGATCGTCAGTTCGAGCTGCATCATGGTGAATCCGGAGTTGGAGCTTCGAGCATCGGTGCTACGGATTCGCACCGGACCGGCCAGATTCCCGGCCTTGAGCTTCTGCCACGTGGTGCTCTTCGTGGCGTGGTCAAGTAGGAAGGTCTTGATGTCGAACTCGTAATGATTGTCGACCTTGGTGACGACCTTGGCGCGCTGCAACGCGGCCGTCGCCTCCGGACCGGAGTACACCACCTCAGGGGATTGCAGGACCGTCTGGGCACGGTATCCGGAGAACTGGCCGAGATGGTCGGCCTCGAAGATCCGCTGTGCCGAAGCGCTGGAGGGCCATAGACAGTTGTATCCGCCCTTCTTGATGTCATCGGTCGGCATCTGGACCTGGGAGTAGGAGCCCATCGGCACGAACTCGAGCTTGAGGTGGTACTTGTCGGCGAGCACCTTGGTGACTTCGGGGTCGGCCATGAGTTCGGTCTTCTCCGAACCACCGGCACACTTGATCTCGGTGATCTCGGACGACGACGTCGCCTTGCCACTACCGGCAGACGAAGATGAGTCCGGTCGCAGGTACAGGTACGACGCTCCCCCGACGACGCACACGAGGAGCAGGATGACGACCCCGATGATGAAACGTGGTTTGGACATCATTTCTCCTCGATGGCGAGAACGGGCATTTCAGGCGGGGCGACGGTCGCGAGATTTGCGCGGTATTCCGCCAAATCACCCTGGTTGATGAGTCGGATCGAGTCGACGGCGAAGTCAAGGAATCGCCGCGTCGCCTGCTCCCCTTCCAGCAACACCTCGTCAGGCTGCTTGTAGTAGGACGGATGCTCCTCAACGTCGCAGTAGGTGCTCACCACCCCCGACAGTGAGCGCAGGTGCCCTTCCAGCTGGCTAGCCGAGGAATACAGGGATGACGGCGACGCCCGCTTCACCCGATCCAACAGATCCGGAACAACCTTGGAGATCTGCTGCACCAGTGACTTCATGGACGCCGAGTGCAAGGAGTGACCTTGACTGCTGATCTCGTCGACAATCCGACGACATGACCTCACCTTGTCCTCGGCATCGTCGTTGTAGGAGTCGTCGCTAATTTGGGCCGGGGAGCGCCACATGACCAGGCTGACACCAACTGCGGTGGCGATGGCCAAGCCGGTCGAGATGGCCAGACGAGGGACCGTCGCGGCTCCGTCAAGAAGGATCATCATGACGATGAAGACCACGGCGATCGCAGCCAGGGCGGCCACGGAGGCGACAGTACGGGCGCGTCGTCGACTCACTTGTATCCCGCAGCTTCCCGCAATGCCGACACCATGTTCTCGTTGCTCACGTAGCTACCACCACTGGCCTTCGCGACCTCTTGAAGCTGTCCGGGCGAAGCACTCTTTCCAAAGGCGATCGTCACGACGGGGATGTGCGCCTTCCTGAGCGCATCGATGGACGGGTCTCGCGAATCGTCCTCGGACTGACCGTCGGACATGACGACGATCAGCTTCTTGCTCACCGAGGACGTCGACAGTTGTTGAACTGCACGGTCGAGGCAGGTGTACATGTTCGTTCCGCCATGAGGGTCGTAACCGTCAATCTTCTCGCGCAGATCGGTGAGTTTGCTGGGGTCATTGCCGGTGACCGTCCATGGTCCGGCGGTAAGGTTCCTGTTGAAGATCGCAACCGTGGTGACGTCCTTCTCCGCTGTTTGCAGCCTGTTGCGCTTGGCCTCGGCGGGATCAAACAATGCCCTCGCCGCATCCTTGACGCCGTCCCAGCCGCCATTGCTGTCCATCGATCCGGACCCGTCGAGGCAGTAGTAGGTGTTCACCGGCTTGCGGTACAGGGAGTGGTAATTGTCCAGAGCTTGGTCGATCACCTCGGAACTGGGGAAGGTGACTCCCTGCTCCTTGAGGGTGGTCTTGATACCCCAGTCAGGATTGAAGACCTTGGTGTCGGCGTTGCTCATGGACAGGCCGACCCCATTGCCCGGACGCCGTCCGATGGCGGCCAACTTCTTCAGTGCAGCTTCGTCCTCGAGCAAGTAGTTCTGCAGCTCGGTGAAGATCTTGTGATGTTCCTCGGCATTGGCCTGACCGTGGTCCACGAAACCGAATGGAGCATCCGAGATCGCCATCGCACCGCGTGGATAGGCGACGTAGAGAGGGTCCTTCCCCTCCCCGACCAACTTCTGGTTCTCCTCAATGACGAGGTCCTCATAGGTGAACATCGTCTGGCAGAGGTTGGGCTCCTTGACGCACTGACTGGTCATGGTGCCGGTGGAAGGAGGGGTGCGATCCATGGCATTGAAGAACTTCTTCATGCCGTCGACAACCTTGGGATCCTTGAGCTGAGCCGCCGTCAGGGCCTGACCAGGTGGGTTGCCTGCGAAGTGGTTGAGGAAGCTGAACAGGACCGTGGCACCGGAATTCGACTGGGTCGGGTTGGTTGCCCACACCTTGGCCTTGCCGGATTCGAGGCTGTCAATGATCTGGACTGCGGTGACGTCCTTCCCGACGAGGCCAAGCCTGTCCATCACCGGCTTGTACCCGGCGTAGACGACCGGTGTGAGGAACATCGGCTTGACGTCGCTGAGGACGTGCTTGGTGTTGGCGAGCTGGGAGAACACCGAGGATGCGAACCAGTAGGCATCGGCCTCGACCTGCCCAGCCTGGAGGTCACGGGCCTGATCAACCGATCCCTTGAGCTTCCACGTACAGGTGTACCCCTTGTCCTTGCACCACGGACCGACGATGGTTTCGAGCACCGTCTTCTGCTCAGACCCAGCGACGATACGGAGAACCGCCGGACCCGTTGCCTCTGCGGCCTCAGGCGTACTCGGGTCACGGGACGTCAAGGAGCCCATTGAGCATCCTGTGACGGCCAAACACACCGCGGAGACAAAAGCGATGACGACGGTGGGAACATAACGACGCCGACCCATAACAGCGTTATAGCAATGAGCCGGCGCCGTGAACGGTGCCAACAGGAAGAGTTCATTGACTCTTCACCAGTGCGTCACCGCTCAGTCACGAGTGAGTCGACGATGCTTCGAGGCATGTGGACGAGCCGCCTCCGGCCCGAGGCGCTCGATCTTGTTGACCTCGTAGTCGGCGAAGTTGCCCTCGAACCAGAACCAGCGCGGTACACCGTCCTCGTCCTCGCCCTCCCAGGCCAGGATGTGAGTGGCGATGCGGTCGAGGAACCAGCGGTCGTGGGAGACGACCACGGCACATCCCGGGAACTCCAGGAGGGCGTCCTCGAGGCTCGAGAGGGTCTCGACATCCAGGTCGTTGGTCGGCTCATCGAGCAGGAGGACGTTGCCGCCCTGCTTGAGGGTCAGGGCCAGGTTCAGGCGGTTGCGCTCACCGCCGGAAAGCACACCGGACTTCTTCTGCTGGTCCGGTCCCTTGAAGCCGAAGCTCGCCACATAGGCCCTCGAGGGTTCCTCAAAGTTGGCGACCTTGATGTAGTCCAGTCCGTCGGAGACGACCTCCCAGACGTTCTTCTCCGGGTCGATGCCAGTACGGTTCTGGTCGACGTAGGAGAAGCTGACTGTCTCGCCGACCTTGAGGTGGCCGGAATCGGCCTTCTCCAGTCCGACGATGGTCTTGAACAGGGTCGTCTTTCCAACACCGTTCGGGCCGATGACGCCGACGATGCCGGCTCGCGGCAGGGTGAAGGACAGGTCCTTGATGAGGACACGGTCGCCGAACCCCTTGGTGAGGTGGTTTGCCTCCAGCACGACGTTGCCAAGGCGCGGGCCCGGCGGGATGTTGATCTCGGCGGTGTCGATCTTGCGGTTGCGCTCGGCCTCGGCAGCCAGCTCCTCGTAACGGGCCAGACGGGCCTTGTTCTTGGCCTGGCGAGCCTTCGGCGAGGAGCGCACCCAGTCCAGCTCCTTCTCGAGGATCTTGGCGCGCTTGGCGTCCTTCTTGCCCTCGATCTGGAGACGCTTGCGCTTGGTGTCCAGATAAGTCGAGTAGTTACCCTCGTAGGGGTGCAGCTGACCGCGGTCGACCTCACAGATCCACTCGGCCACGTGGTCAAGGAAGTAACGGTCGTGGGTGACGGCCAGGACGGCACCTGGGTAAGACTTGAGGTGGCCCTCCAGCCAGTTGACGGACTCGGCGTCCAGGTGGTTGGTGGGCTCGTCGAGGAGCAGCAGGTCAGGCTGCTCGATGAGGAGCTTGCACAGGGCGACGCGACGACGCTCACCACCGGAGAGCACGTCGACGGGGGTGTCGCCGGGAGGGCACTGCAAGGCATCCATCGCCTGCTCGAGGCGGGTGTCGATGTCCCAGGCGTTGGCGTTGTCGAGCTCGGTTTGCAGCTCGCCCATCTCGGCCATGAGGGCGTCGAAGTCGGCGTCCGGGTTGGCCATCTTGGCCGAAACCTCCTCGAACCGTGCGAGCTTCGCCTTGATGTCGCCGACGGCCTCCTCGACGTTCTCGCGAACCGTCTTGTCCTCGGTGAGCGGGGGCTCCTGGAGCAGGATTCCGACTGTGGCTCCCTTGGCGAGGTTGGCGTCACCGTTGTTCGGCTTGTCGAGCCCAGCCATCAGCTTGAGCATCGTCGACTTACCCGCGCCGTTCGGTCCGACAACACCAATCTTGGCGCCCGGGAAGAACGACAGCGTGACATTGTCGAGAATAACCTTGTCACCCACCGCCTTTCGGACGTTGTGCATGGTGTAGATGAACTCGGCCATCGGCACTCCTCCAGAATCTGCGGGAACGGGGCGGCCGGCACTTCACCGACCGTTGCACAGTATGCCAGTCGTTGTAACGACCCCCGTCACCAACTCATTCCCGATGGATCACCTCGGACTTCAGGAACCGACCAATTCGACGTCGTCGATCTCGTCGCCGTCAACCACATCGTGTGACTCCTGGAAGCGCAGCACGCGATCGTCGTCCAGCGGCGCCTCGGCCCGTTTCTCGGGACGGCGGCACACCGCCGACACTCGAGACAGATCTGGTCCGACATTGCTCGCGACCACGATGAGTTGCGCGTGGGAGCCCTCGTCGTCGATCCAGTTACGGGTACGTAGTCGTCCGGTCACCATGACCGGATCCCCCTTGTGCAAGGAGGCGGCGCAGTTGTCCGCGAGACGCCCGTAGACGTGCACCGACAGCCACGTCGTCGTCCCGTCGACCCACTCCCCCTGCCTCATGACGCGAGGAGTGTGAGCAACCCGGAATCGGGCTCCCCGCCAACCCTCGCCAGTCTTCATCTCGACGTCAGTTCCAAGATTTCCAGTGAATGACACGTTTGCGTCCATCTGTGAGCTCCTTTCCGCTCACACATAGTTATCGTCGTGGACCCGCGAAACCCGTCAGACAATTTCAGATCTGTGGACAACTCCGATACCGTTTGCCGAGGGCCCTGTGGACAACTCGGGCCCGCCACTGGCCCCGAACCCGGATCAGGACGCCTTGGACAAGATCTTGACAACCTCGTCGTGGTGATCGAGCTCCACATTGACCGGATCGACGACCGATTTCCATGCCACCTCGGTGAGGTTGGCCCGCAATTCAGACCTGGCATGATGCGCAGCTGCCCGCGCCCCCACCTGCACACCGACCTGGCACAGCAGTGACACCACGATCCCCGCGACGGCGCCCCCCATCACGATGAGGGGCGGCACCGGGACGTTGCGCCATCTCACCGGTGGAACCCGGAATTGGAAGTAGGCCGTCAAAGCATCCACCAGCCACCAGGCCGCCCCGACAACGACGATGACGATGAGAATCCACTGCACCACCGTCACCAACTTCCACCAGCCGGTCCCGCGATGCACCCCCAAATCCGTGGCGGCGACAGCTCGATCGATGTCGTCGGGTAGGTCCTTGCGGTTCGACAATGAGGCAGCCCGCACCGAGTCGGCCCACGGACGAGGTAGTCCATTGGACGCCTCCGACGCCAGAGAGCGCACTGCCGTGTCCACCTTGGCTCCTGCGACGCCGACGCGTGCCGTCATGGCGCTTCGCTGTACATCGGTGGGTTCCGTCCCGCGCGACAGCCCTTTCTTCCTCCTCGGCACCAGGTCCAGGTGCAGCCGATGCAACGGATCCTGACGAATCTTCGACACCCAGGACGTGACCGGCCAGCCAGTGGCGTAGTGCCCTCTCTTTCGGTAGGCCTCCCGGGTTGCCTCAACGACGGGGTCAACACCTCCGGCAGTGCACAATGCCTCGATCAATTGGTCGACGGAGTCCTGGCTCACCTGGCCTGCCTCGTCACCGGTTGCCCCCGACAATTGCTGAGAGACGCTGTCGAGGTCAGCATGGAGACGAGCTGCCTGAACCTTCTTGGCACGCACGGCACGAGCCAATGCGACGCGCATGTCTTCCACGCCCTCACCGGTGGTGGCCGAGATCGCCATGATCTTGGCCTTGTCCAGGCCTTCAGAGTCCAGCAGCCGACGCAGATCGCGCAGGCAATTCTTGCGCTGCTCCTTGTCGAGACGGTCAACCTGGTTGAGAACGACCGTCATGACCTCGGAATGGGTCGCTAACGGCGCCAGATAACGAGTGTGCAGAGCGGCGTCGGCATATTTCTGGGGATCGACGATCCACACGATCATGTCGACCATCTCGACCAGCCGGTCCACCTCCAGGCGATGCTCGATTCGCACCGAATCGTGGTCGGGCAGGTCAAGCAGCACCAGACCGTCGAGGGCATCGTCGCTGCCCATGTGGTGTCGCCGAGGGACATCGAGCCAGTCCAGCAAGGACTCGGCCGACTCGCTTCCCCACACTGCTGACGTGGCTTTCGAGGTCGTCGGACGACGCACGCCGGGATCCGCCAGTTCCGCACCTGCCAGTGCGTTGAAGGTGGATGACTTCCCCGAGCCTGTGGCGCCGGCAAGGGCAATGACGGTGTGGTCCCCACCGATTCGGCAGCGTTGGTCAGCACGATCCAGAACCGTACGGGCATGGTCTGCCACATCGTCGGGGACACGTCCAGCAGACAGCTCCACCGCCTTGCTCAGCATCTCGATGCGCTCGGCGAGGTCGACGCGTTGTCTCCTCATCGTTCCTCCTGACGAGGCTCAGGTTCCAGAACAGCCGATGGTTCGACGATCTCGGCGTCGAGAACGGGCATGCCAGCTCTCATCTGCCCGAGTTCAGGAGCCCCGGACGCCTCCACCTCCCGGATCTTCGGACGGGTTCGAATCGTCACCTCGCCATCGCGAGATTCCGGCGCCTCCTGGGCCTGCCGCACCTCCTCGATCGAGGTGCGGATCCGAGCAGGCAGCTCCTCATCAACCCCCAATGATCCGAGCACGTCTTGATAGCGCGCAACCTCATTGGCGAGCAGCCCCTCGACACTGGCGTCAAGCTGTTCCTTGGCGACTTTCGCCAGACGCCGCACCGCGTCGTCGCCAAAGAGGGCCTCGAGAAGCCGCTGCGCGACGATGGCCGAGCCGCCGGCAATTCCGGCCTCCGCCCCGGAGAGTCCGCCAGTGTGGGCGAAGACGACGAGCATCAGTGCGACGGAAACCCCGTTGACGCCGAAGGCCATGAATCGGGCCTTGGATCGTTTGTCCATGCCCTCCCCAGCAACCAATTCCATGACGTCGCCCTGCCAGTCCCTCACCATGCGAGAGACGGATTCCTCAAAACTCTGCGACGGGCGGGCCAGATCCTCGTCCGCCCGTTCCAGGACACTGCGGCCGGCCGGGTCAGCTTGCCACACGGCCTCGATTCGCTCACACCCAGCTTGGGTTTCCGCGATGATGAGGTTTTCCAGGCCAGATTCCACCGCGACACTGACCTTCTCGACCTCCGGCGGTGCTCCCTTGAATGCCCGGACGACGCGGTCTCTGAGCCACGAGACCTTCGCCTCCATGGCCCGCATGAATTCACCAGTTCCCACGAATTCGTGCCACCGTGCCAGCACCTCGCCTCGTAGCAGGGTACCGTCGGCCGACTGCGCAGCAATCGATTGCGACTCCTCGGCCATGATCGACTGAGCATCCTCAGCCAGCCTGGATGTGGCATCCGCCTGGGCTTCCAGGCCAGCGGCGATGTAGGACGACCGTTCGCACACCGAGCCGATGGCCCCGGACAAGGTGGACGCGATGACCTCACGCCGCTTCTGCTGATCCTGGGCCAGGCTCGACAGGAAGAACCGTAGCGGTGAAACGGCCTGGTCAGGAAGGAGGCCATCGGCATTGGTCTTGGTCTCCGGCACGGCGAAGAGCGGGGAATCGGCCAGCCCACGCTCTGTCATAAGCCGACCGAGATCCGGGGGAACCTCCCTCATGGCCTCCGGCGGAACGCGGTCGCACACCACCGCCACCGAGGCATGTCGCTCCTGGGCCTCGTTGAGGAAGTCCCAGGGCACGGCGTCCGCGTAGCGAGCAGCCGAGGTGACGAAGACCCACAGATCTGCGGCCTGCAACAGCTGGGCAGCCAGGTCGCGATTTCGCGCTACCACGGAATCGATGTCGGGGGCGTCCAAAATGGCCAACCCTTTCGGGATCCCAGGCTCAGCGACCAGCTGGAGGCTCGAGGCGTCATTGCTGGCAACTCGGGAGCGCACCAGCGTGGGCAGCACCCGGTCACCGTCGAACCACGCTGCGTCGTCAGGGTGGTGGACGAGAACCGGAGAGGTTGTGGTGGGACGAATGACGCCGGGCCGTGTCACCACTCGTCCGACCAGCGAATTGACCAGGGTGGACTTTCCGGCACCTGTCGACCCACCGACCACGGCGAGCAGCGGTGCGTCGACGGTCTCCAGCCGAGGAAGGACGTAGTCGTTGAGCTGGTTGGAAATTCGACGAGCCAAACCTGCCTGGGTGATGGCCTCGGGCAGATCAAGGGGAAACTCAGCCTGACGCAGGTCGTGCCGCAGATCCGTAAGCGACAGCAGCATCTGCTCGGTGTTCATGGTGATCCTTCCTGGTCACTCGTCAGGCCTGTGGCGGTGCCCACTGCAACTCGTTGTTGACCGGCTGGTTCCGACGTCGTCTGAGGAATGCGGGCAGTCTCGGTTTGGACAGTTTCGCGCCTCGGGCCACGGTAACAGCCATGGGACGCAGCGAGTTCATGTGATTGATGAGTTGGATCTGACGCGTTCCCGGGTCATCGTCGAGTCCTCGCACAACGGCGTCACGCAGATAGGCCAGATCAGTGCCGGTACGCAGGAACTCCAGCGTGTGCCACCACCGACGCGGGCCCTGGCTGAGAGCGACCAGAGCCGCCCACTGACGACGCCGCAGCGCCGAGAGGGTGTCGGCATCGTGTTCCGGCAACCATCCGGCCTTGACGTAGTCCTCGAGACGGTTCCGAATCGTCCTGCCCTCGCGCACCATGCGGATGATCACGAAAACCACGACGGACGCGACGATGGCAAGGGCGACATACCAGAGGTTCTTCAGAGTGCCGATCGGCAGTACCGAGGAGAAGCCGTTGAAGAGCATGTGCCCCAGCACAGCGATGACGAAGCCGGTGGTCGGGGCCAGGACCCGCACGAGGCGGCTACGCGATCTCAGCCCGAGAGCCAGACCGATACCCGTCATGCTGGTGAACAGGGGATGGCCGAAGGAGGTGTACACGCCGCGCAGCATGACCATCTCCATGACAGCCTGTTTCGGGTCTCCGGCCGCGGCGGTCACGCGAGCATAGTTGTCAGCGCGGGCGTAATACATGATGTTCTCGACGAAGGCGAAGCCGATCGCCGAGAGCCCGGCCACGCTGACCGTCTGAACGACCGAGGTCATCCGTCGCCCGGTGACCACGGCCAGCCCGAAAAGCACCATGGCCTTGCAAGACTCCTCGACGAAGGGAGCCGAGTACACCGCAGGACCTGCACCTGAAGCCGGATCGACCCCGCCTGTCACCGAGAGCATCCCCGCCATCCAGGTGTTGACGTGCAGGCTGATCCAGGTCGCTATGCACGCTCCCCAGCAGAAGCAGAGGAACCACACGTGAAGATGCCGGGTCCTGAAACGGTCGATGAGGATGAAGATCGCCGACCAGACCGCTGCCGTCGGCCATGCGTAGTGGAAGGCAAGTTTGAACGACTGATTGGTGATGCCGGGAACGACACCCTTCTGGCCGTCGCGCTCCACCTCGGTGTCCGCATGCATGCTCACGTAGGTGTGAACCACACAAGCAGCTGACACCAACACCAGGACGAGCAGCACCCAGAACCACGGATTACGCAACAGACGCTGCCACCAGGGACGACGCACAACGGGCGCGGGGGCAACGTAGGACATAGTTGAAAGACTACCGGGCACCTGGGACAGTTTCCGCTGCGTCAATTCCTCGCCCCGCGGAACGCGGAAGGATGATGGCGGCCCGGGTGGGAATCGAACCCACGCGCGACAGATTAGAAGGCTGCTGCTCTATCCGCTGAGCTACCGGGCCATGGTTGACATCCTAACGGGATCCGGCCACCATCACCCAGCCCGCCCCAATCAGGTGGCGAGCAAGGCTGCACACATTTGTTCGCCGTCCTAACCTTTCTCCGTGATTGATTCGACGCGCACCGAGTCCCCGACCCCACCGGTGAAATGGTCGTCAATCATCGTCTCCGCCTACCTGCCGACATTGATGTCGTCCCTGGGATACGGCGCGGTAATCCCGCTCATTCCGCTCACCGCGGTTCACAACGGTGCATCCGCTGCCCTCGCTGCCGCGATCGCCGCTCTCGTCGGCATCGGCCAGATCATCGGTGACGTACCTGCAGGGTGGCTGGTCACGAAGATCGGCGAGAAGTGGTCCTTGGTCATCGCCATGCTCATCGACGCGATGGCCCTGGGGTCCATGGGGCTGGCCCATCACCTTGGACTGCTCGCCATCGCGGTACTCGTCAATGGCATGGCCGGTGCCGTCTACGGCATCGCTCGACAGAACTACCTGACGGTCGCCATCCCCTATCGCTACCGCGCCCGTGCCCTGTCCACCCTGGGAGGGGTATTCCGGGTGGGTTGGTTCGTCGGCCCCATGGCGGGGTCATGGATCCTCCGGGAATCCTCGATGGCATGGGCATATGGATTTGCATCCATCGCCAGTGTGCTCGCAGCCGCCGTGACCACCGTCATGCCCGACCTGCCACCGGTCGACACCCCGGAACTCGCCGAGGAAGGAGCTCCCGACAAGGTCTCGACCTGGACCATCGCCAAACAGAACGCGAGAGTCCTCTGGACGACTGGTCTGGGAGTGACGGCCCTCATGCTCGTTCGGTCGGCCCGCCGCTCTCTGCTGCCGCTGTGGTGCCATGCGAGCGGACTCACCCCGGCCACCACGGATCTCATCTACGCCTGGTCGATGGCTGCCGACGTCCTGCTCTTCCTGCCCGGCGGTGCCCTCATGGACAAGTTCGGACGCTGGTGGGTGGCAGTGCCGTCGATCTTCATCCAGGCCGTCGCGCTGTTGACCCTGCCGCTGGCCCACACTGCGACGACGATTGGCATCGTCGCCCTCATCATCGGCATCGGAAATGGCGCCAGCTCCGGCATCGTCATGACCCTGGGGTCCGACGCGTCTCCCGCCATCGGACGGCCTCAGTTCCTGGCTGCATGGCGACTGCTCTCGGACACCGGCTCGGCGATGGGGCCTATCGTCGTCACCCTCGTCACCCTGGTCTGGCCGCTGTCGGCAGCCAGCATCGTGATGGCGATTATCGGTCTGGTCGGCAGCTACTGGATGGGCCGCTGGGTGCCGCGCGGCAAAAGGTAAGGACCTCTTCCTCATCAACCGCTCAAAAGTGGCATGTCGTCACCACCAACTAGTCTGTTGTGACGTGAAAGACATGTTGGTGTGGATCGATTGCGAGATGACCGGGCTCGACCTGGCCCACGACGGACTCATCGAGGTGGCCGCCCTGGTCACCGATGGGCAGCTCAACGTCCAGGGCGAGGGTGTGGACGTCATCATCAAGCCTGAGCCCGAATGGCTCGAGCACATGAATGACTTCGTGCGCGGCATGCACACCAAGTCCGGA
This sequence comes from Cutibacterium sp. LaCa_255, assembly GCF_057458005.1. Taxonomy (NCBI): domain Bacteria; kingdom Bacillati; phylum Actinomycetota; class Actinomycetes; order Propionibacteriales; family Propionibacteriaceae; genus Cutibacterium; species Cutibacterium sp. LaCa_255. The sequence goes on from NZ_CP190956.1 coordinate 1,914,254, forward strand.
CTCCTCAAGGAGCTCGACAAGGGACTGACGATGGCCGAGGCCCAGGATCAGGTGCTCAACTACATCCGTACCCACGTCCCGCAAGCCGGCAAGACCCCCTTGGCCGGAAACACCATCGGCACCGACCGCTCCTTCCTGGCCAAGGACATGCCGGAGTTGGAGTCCTACGTGCACTACCGCAATGTCGACGTCTCCTCCATCAAGGAACTGGCACGACGCTGGTACCCACGCGCCTTCGGCCACACCCCGGAGAAGCAGGGTAACCACCGTGCCCTCGCTGACATCCAGGAGTCGATCGAGGAGCTGATGTACTGGCGCGAAGCCCTCATGGTTCCCTCCCCCGGCCCGGACGCTAACCGGTGCGCCGAGATCGCTGCGAAGTACCAAGGCTTCCTCACTGGAGCCGGCAGGGACTGACGCCGACGACCGGGAGGGGAAGGCCGGGTTGCATTCACACTCCGAAAACCGGTACTCTTCTCGGGTTGTCTGATGAAGGCACATGGTGGCTATAGCTCAGTCGGTAGAGCACCTGGTTGTGGTCCAGGGGGTCGCGGGTTCAAGTCCCGTTAGCCACCCCAGTTTTCATCAAGGGGATACGACTCCCCCTTGAACTTCTCGAGCGAATCCAGCCAGCGGGCACACTCCGGTTATCCTGAAACTTGGGCGGCCCCCTTGCCACCCCGAGAGGGGCAAGACACTCTGAGAATCGCGACTTCCCTCGTACTCGAGTTTATGGGTCGAGCTGTTTTCATACGCTCCCGACGACTTCCCTGGACATATCCACACCGTTGTTCCGATGTGAACTCCTCAGAGTCGCATTCTCGGCGCAAAACGACGACAGGGACGAGTTCGGCCCCGCCGTCACTTTCGTGGTCGCGTCTCTCCTCGTAAGAGCAGGTTCGCTCCGTCAGCTTTCGCTGAACTCCGGTGAGACGATGCAGGTCCACCACCGCGTGGTCTCCTCCGGCGAGGGTGCGCTGCCAGGTCCAGGCCGGGACCACACCTGCACCTCGTGCTCACCAAACCCCCAGCACGACGATCTGCCTGGCCGCGTCACTCATCCGTTCTCTTCATAGTCGACGCCATCATCCGCGCAAGGTGTCGAGCAGCTCGTCGATCTCGCCGAACCTCTCCACCGTCGGGGTGTCAATGACATCGCCCCTGACGACAACCGTCTCAACTCCCTCAAGTGCCTTGAGATCGTCAAGAGGATTGGCTCCCAGCACCAACAGATCAGCCGACAGCCCTGGCTCCACCGCACCCGTCACGGATTCCAGATCGAGCATCTTGGCATTGACCCGGGTCACGGCCTCCAAAGCCCGTGCCGGGGACAACCCAGCCCGCGACACCACAAGGTCGAGCTCACGCCACATGGCGTAGTGGGGAGTAAAGGTCATCGAGGAATCCAACCCGGATCCGAGCACCACATCGTTCGTGATGGCGTCGCGAATCCCCTGGACCATCGAGTCCAGGACGATGCGAGCATTCTCCTTGACGACATCGCTGGCCCCGGTAATCTCCGTGTCGATCTCGACCAGAGGAGCGGCAGCCAACAGGGTGGCGTCGAAAGCCGACCAACCTCGCAGCGACCTGGGATTGTCGTGGAACAGTTCGACGATCTCGTCGGTCATGGCCGAGCCGTGCTCAATGGTGTCGGCTCCAGCCTTGAGGGACCTCAGCACCCCCTCAGGGCTCTGGGCGTGGGCAGCGACGAGCACGCCCGCCGAGTGGGCCTCCTCGCAGATTGCTGTCATTTCCTCGGTAGTCATCTGTGGACGCCCGGCCTCCCCGACGGCCTTCGCATCGGTGACACCGCCGGTCGCGGCGATCTTGATGGAGGTTGCCCCCAGACGCAGGTTCTGACGCACCGCCTTGCGTCCCTCCCAGGGAGCATCGACGATCCGCGCGACGCCCAGCTCAGCACCGTGGCCGCCCGTGATGGCCAGCAGCGGGCCCGACGCCATGACGCGAGGGCCGAGCCATTGTCTGGACTCGCTCTCGCGGCCCAGGGAGACGGCCTCGTTGTCATACTCACCGAGGCTGCGAATGGTGGTCACGCCGGAATTGAGCTCGGCGTCTGCAAATCCCCGTGCACGTTCGCGCAGCATGGGACGCCCCAACGGAGTCTTCCAGAATCCCACGATCCCCCGCGCGAGCACCGGATTCGTCAACGCCCTGGGCAGCGGACGCCCGTCAGCCATGAGGTGAGCGTGGGCATTGATGAGCCCCGGCATGACCCATTTTCCCGCACAGTCGATCCGCCGCTGAGCCGCCGCCGCTCGATCAGCGAGCTGCTGGGCGGGTCCGACGGCCTCGATCGAACCGTCTTCGCCAACGAGCACGGTGTGATCGGCCAGCACGGTTCCATCTCGGTCGCATGTCAGGACGCTGGCACCGGTCAGAGCTACGGTCGTGGTCATCGTCATCATCTCCTCGCAGAACGACGCTCACTCCAGCATTCCCCGGAATGCCGAAGATCGGACAGTAGTTGCACAATGTGAGATGACACGCTGTACCTGGCCCCTTCTCGCGTAACAATCCTCCCCATGAACCGCGAGAACAACGATGTGGCTGGAGACATGCAGCACCTGCGCCGCAGCCTGAGCAACCGCCACATTCAGCTGATCGCCATCGGTGGCGCCATCGGAACCGGCCTGTTCATGGGGTCCGGAAAGTCCATCAACACCTCGGGCCCGAGCATCGTGGTTGCCTATCTCGTGATCGGCACGATGCTCTTCTTCGTCATGAGGGCCATGGGCGAGCTGTTGCTGCACAACCTGCAGTGGAAGTCCTTCCAGGATTTCGCGGCTGATCTCCTGGGCCCTTGGGCGGGATTCTTCCTCGGCTGGTCGTACTGGTTGTGTTGGGTCGTCACGGGTATGGCTGACGTGATCGCCATCACCTCATATTGGGGTTACTGGACCCACGACCGAATGTGGGCCTTCATCCTCACCGCGGCCACCTTGCTTCTCCTGCTGGTCCTCAACCTGCTCACGGTGAAGCTCTTTGGTGAGCTTGAGTTCTGGTTTGCGCTCATCAAGATTGTCGCGATCGGCATCCTCATCGTCGTGGCTGTGGTGCTCATCATCATGGGGTTCACCTCGCCGGGCGGATACAAGGCCTCAGTGTCGAACCTGTGGAACCATGGCGGATTCGCACCGAAGGGCTGGAGCGGATTCTTCGGCGGCTTCCAGATTGCTGTTTTCGCCTACGTGGGCATCGAGTTGGTCGGTACTACCTCCGCGGAAACCCGTGATCCCCGCAAGACCATGCCCAAGGCCATCAATGCCGTCCCCGTGCGCGTCCTGGTGTTCTATGTGGTTGCCCTGCTCGCCATGATGTGTGTCATCCCGTGGAATCTCATCGAGAAGGACTCCTCGCCGTTCGTCCAGATGTTCGGACTCGTCGGTTTCACCGCGGCTGCCGGCATCATGAACTTCATCGTTCTCACGTCTGCCGCATCCAGCGCCAACTCCGGGGTCTATTCGACCTCTCGGATGCTCTACGGACTGGCCCACAAGGGCATGGCGACGAGGGCCTTCGGCAAACTCACCCGCAATGGCGTCCCCGGTTGGGGCCTGGTGTGCACCGTCATCCTCATTGGTTCGGCCCTCATTCTTGCCGCGAAAGACACCGTGATGGGGGCCTTCACCCTGGTGACGACAGTCTCCGCCGTGCTGTTCATCTTCGTGTGGAGCATGATCCTCGTCAGCTACATCGTGCACGTGCGTCGTAACCCGCAGGCCCATGCCGAGTCGATCTACCCGATGCCTGGGGCCCATTTCATGCCGTGGGTTGTCCTGGCCTTCTTCGTCTTTGTCGTCGTCCTTCTGGCTGGGGCTGACGACACCCGCCAGGCTCTCCTTGCCACCCCCGTGTGGTTCATCGTGCTCGGCATCGCCTGGGTGATCGTGCGTCGTCGCTCCCACAGTGACGACTTGGAAGACGTCACCGACTGAGGGCCGCTATGTCCTCGGCCAAGCTGTGGTCGCTACAGTGAGAGTGGTTGCCGAGCGATCATTAAAGGGGTGAATCATGTCCGAGGAGGACGCCACCGGCGGGTCGACAGTACGTCAAATTGGCAGCCATTACATCCTCGACGAGGTGCTCGGCCAAGGCTCGATGGGAACGGTTTGGCGTGGGCATGATCTCAACGACGGGTCACCTCGAGCCATCAAGGTCCTCAAACCCGAACTGACGAATAACAAAGGCGCGACGAGGCGCTTCATCCAGGAGCGCGACATCCTGATGACCGTCGCCGACGACGCGGTCGTCCGGGTGACTGACATGGTCGTCGAGTCCTCCACCTTCGCCATCATCATGGAATTGGTTGACGGCCCCGACCTTGCGCACGTGCTGGAGTCCATTCCCGACCACCGCCTCGAGCCAGCCACGGCGGTCCGCCTGGGAATCGAAGTCTGTCAGGCCCTTACCGCGATTCACCGGGTCGGCATTCGTCACCTCGACATCAAGCCGGCAAATATCCTCATCGAGGACCGAGAGGAGGTCCGTGGGGCACGAATCACAGATTTCGGCGTCTCGGAAATGGTCGCTTCAGGCAATCCCCACGAAATCGTCGGGACTCCCTACTATCAGGCTCCAGAAGTAGCTGCAGGACGAACGCCATTGGCGGCAAGCGACCTCTATTCCTTCGGCGTCACCTTGTACCAATTGCTGGCCGGCCGCGTTCCGTTCCAGGCAGATTCAGCTGGAAATATTCTGCGTGACCAACCCCCGGACCACATTCCCGGGGTTGATCCACGACTGTGGAACACCATCATGACGTGTCTGGCGCCTGATCCGGCCGGACGCCCTGCCAGTGCGGAGTTACTGGCATCTGAGCTGCGCTCATGGCTCGACGGCGGACCGCCGGTCCAGCTCGTTGTACCTCGTCCGCTACCGCCTCCTCCGACGCCGCCAGCCCCGGTTGCGCCGCCACAACCGGTTCCACCGTACTCGGCGCCCTCGGCGGCGCGGCCTCCGTCAGCGGTGAGCATGGCAACCCCGGCTCCGTCTGCGCCAGCAGCACATGCGGCGACAAACCAGCGCGGCAGCGACGCTGGATGGTTCATCGCTCTGTTGGCTTTGCTTCTGTTGGTCGGAGCCGGCGCGTTCGTCTATCTCAAAGGGATGCCCGGATCTCATTCCGAGGCCACCGCTCAGCCAATTCATACCGCGACCCCGGCACCCAGCCAGACGCCTGAGGTCAGACCGATGCGAACAGTAACGGCCCATGCCACGGTGACGACCACCGCTGCACCACCCCCGGCTCCGGCCCAGGTCGGCGTCCCCGCCCAAGTCAGCGTCCCCGCCCACATCGACCTCCCCGCCGGGGCCTCCGAGTGTGGTCCGGGGACATGGGTCGCCAACACGCGTACGGATTGCTCCTTGGCTCTGAACCTCGCTCAGTCAGTGCCGCCGAATCATCCGTCGAACTTCTTTGTCAGTACGCGAAACCCGCAAACTGGGCGCTCTCACAAGTTCTTCTGCAATGTTGTCGGCGAATACCTCGACTGCAGTAACATCGATTTGGAGGTATACCTCGTCATTCCGAGGTAACGTTCTTGGTCACTGTCAGCAATGGAAAGGCTGTGGAATACTGCGACCATGAGACGCCGAACAATCATCACAGCCGCTTTGAGCGCACCATTGGCTGGCTGCGTTTCAAAAGCCGAGCCCCCAGCCGAATCACCCTCGCCTGCACCCGTGACGTCGTCGTCTCCGTCTGACACGCCAACTCCCAGCCCGTCCTCAGCCACCCCCACCCCTACCCCGAGCCCTACCTCGACGCCGACGGAGAAGGTGACCCCAATCCCGATGGATCCACGGGCCGCCCATGTCGTGGCGGATATGTCGCTCGAAGAGCGTGCTGGTCAGTGCATTCTCGTCGGGGTGGTTCCCTCAGATTCTCCGGAGTACATCGCCAACCTCATTGACTCCAAGTGCCTTGCCGGCATCTTCATCTTGGGTCATTGGACCAAGAGGTCGAAGCTCGAGGCCATGCTTGACGCCGTCAACAGTGTCAGCCCGCACGGCATCAAGCCCATCGTCGCGAGCGACCATGAGGGCGGCGAGGTTCAGAACATCCGGATTCCGGGAGTCGACCGGCTGCCGAGCCAGGAAGCTCTGGCCCGGATGTCCCCGGCCAAAGCTCAGTCGGTGGTGATGAGAGGTGCCCGCCAACTCGCCGACCTCGGCGTCCACATGATCTTCTCCCCCGTCGCTGACGTCATCGATCCTGAACTTGGCGTCAAGAACAAGCCGATCGCCAAGCACCATCGTGGGTTCGGCACCGATCCTCAGACGTGTGGCCGGTACGCGGCCTCCGTTATTGCGGGGCATCGCAAGGCCGGGATCATCCCGACGGCTAAGCATTTCCCCGGAATTGGGCGCATCGCCGAGGACACGGATTTCAAAGCTGACGGAATTACCGACCACAAGACAATTCGCCATGACCCGTATCTCGAATCGTTCCGAATGGCATTCAATGCTGGGTCTGAAGCGGTCATGATCGCCTCCGCGACCTACTCGAAGATCGATCCAGGAACTCTCGCGTTGTTCTCGTCGAAGGTTATGACCGACATGCTTCGCGGCGACTTCGGATACCAGGGCCTCATCGTTTCAGATGACCTGGGTAGCTCAGTGTCGGTGTTCTCGGTCGACGGTGGACGCCGTGCAAGCAAATTCGTGTCTGCTGGCGGTGACCTGGCGATTACTGCCGATCCTGGCCTGGCAGGCCCCATGATTCAGGCGTTGACGTCGATGGCGGCGTCCTCGTCGGGCAAGAAGCGTCTCAGTGACGCTGCTCGCCATGTCATCAACGTCAAACTGGCGCATTCACTGACACGCTGAGAGGGAGAATGAATCGTGGCTGACGATGGATTCGACAAGGGGAATCACCCCGACGATGCCCACTCTGACGACAATGAGACAGGGCTGATCCCTGAGCAGTCCGATTCAGGCTCTGCTGAGGGGCAGGGCCATGAACCCACCCAGGAGCTGCCAGAAAACAACGACGCGACACAACAGATCCCTGCCGAGCCGGACGGTTCGCAAACCCCCTACGCCGATCAGCAGTATCCGCAGCAGGGTGACTTCCCGAACGGCCAGTACCCGCAGGACTGGAACCAGTATCCGCAGGGCGGTAACGCGCCAGAGTGGAGTCCTCAGACAGGTCAGTATGACGGCTGGAATGCCCAGTACCCGCAGCAAGGTTGGGACCCGAACCAATACCCCCAGCAAGGCTGGGACCCGAACCAATACCCCCAGCAAGACTGGGAACAGCAGCCCAGTCAGGAAAGCTGGGAAGGCCAACCCGCCCAACAGGCATGGACCGCTGATCAATACAGCCAACAGGGATGGCAGGAGTCCCAAAACCAGCCGGGGTGGGACGAGCAGCAGGATTCGGACGCCATTCAGAATCCGCAGGGCTGGGATCCCAATCAAGACCAGCAAGGCTGGGCGGGCACTGAGCCAACGGGAAACTGGGATGGCACATATCCCCAGGAACAGCAACAGCTGGGCGACGGTAAACAGGCCGCCGAGTACCTGCCTGACAGGTCCGCAGGACTGGCGGGTGCGACTGCCGCTGATCGCCCAGACGTTAATGAGTCGATAGGCGGCATCCCCTTCAGCGATGGGCCCCAACCGAAACGTAAGAGCCAGTACTGGATCGTTGCCGTCGCCGCAATCCTCGTCGTGGCTCTGGGAGTTGGCCTCTTCTACTTCCTCAAGCCCAAGAATGATGATGCGACGAAGGCAGTCCCCGCGCCGGCCTCCAAGCCTGCCGCGTCAGCCTCCCACACCCCGACCCCAGAGGTGACGGTTACCTCGACGTCGACGGCGACCGCTTCGTCTGCGGCTACCGCTTCATCGACAGCATCAACACCAGCCGCACCGAAGCCGAGCGTTCCGAACAATGCCTCGGTCACGCCGACGCCGGATCTCGTGCGACAGCTCTTCAACGCGCCCGACGCCCAGGTCCAGTGGGTCTCCTTGGCCGCCGACGGTCAGAACGCCGCTGTGGCGTATGCACCCAATTTCAACATCAACGGCAAGTCGGCCGGCCCTAATGGCGGCCACCTCGTCATGAGGAAGAACGGAGGGCATTGGGAGCCTCTCCCCCAAGGCGGGGTTATTGCTGACGACAATGACTGCGATGCCATGCTCAAAGTGCTGGGAGACAAGGCTGCTGTCGCTGCCAGCCAGGTCATGAGCAGCAAGCAGTGCGATGCGGCAATCGTCTACGACATGGCGAAGAAGGGCTCAATCCGACTCGGCGATATGGCAGGTGTCGGGCCTCTTAACCTAGACAAGTCCACCGCGGAACTCGCCGGTACGATCCATGTCATCCCGGACGGCATCAGCGGAGTATGTACCCGCAACACCCCGGTGTATGCGCGTTACAACGGCTTCCTCGGCGGAGTATGGACGAGCGGAGACGATGTCCAGGCCTACCTGTTCGTTGGTGGTACTAACGCCAGCTCTAACGGTGCGCGGATCGGCATCACCGAGGCACAGCTGCGGTCCGACTACTCCAAGCTCAAGCTGACCGACGTCACCTCGGACTTCCATGGAATGGGATACGAGAAGGCCCTTGCGTTCTCCAGCGATGGCAAGGAAGTCGACTACCTATTCAACGGCGGCAGGGTCGTTGCCTACATGATCAGGAACTCCAGCTTCATCCCGACTACCTGCTGACGTCCTCCTCCAAAACTGACGTGGCCCTTCTCACAGAGAGGGGCCACGTTTTGTATCCTCACTTTCTCGTCGGGACATTCCTGCCCCAGGCTCTGGACCTCAGCCGCCACCCATGCATTTGCCACTCTCGGCTTCTCCGCACCTCACGAGTGGGGCGATGTGCCGGTACGCGAGCGTGGTGAGGACGCGAGTCCAGGTCCCGGTTGCCGGGGGAAGGAAGCACTGCGGTCAGTTTTCCCGAGGATGCATGTCGCCTTCAAGGCCCATGTTCTTGAGTTCGACTCAGCGCTGCTACCGCCTCGGCCGAGAGACCCTGACCCCGTGTTTTGAAGGCAGAAAGCCCGCTTCTGGAGGAAACGGCATCAATTACGGGAGGGCGTCTTGAGGATGAACAATCTCCTCAGTGCTATGCCCGCTCTGTCCGTATTTACCTAGCGCCTAAGGGGAAACCGAAAACAGATCTGCGTTGGTGTGGGTGGTTGTGAATAGACGGCACGGGGCCGGGGGTTGATTGGTGTCATCGCCCCCGGCTGTTGGGTGTGTGGGTATACAGAAAAAGCGTGTGGAGACAAGGATGATCCTTGTCTCCACACGCACACAAATAAGAATTCCGGCGGCGTCCTACTCTCCCACACGATCCCTCGTGCAGTACCATCGGCGCTGGAAGGCTTAACTACCGGGTTCGGTATGGGACCGGGTGTTTCCCTTCCGCCAAGGCCACCGGAAAAACTATGGGGCCAGTCAGGCTTGGCGCAACCCCCCGCGTGGGGGCTGGGAGCCGTACAGTGGATGCGATCATCAAAATTCTTATTGGACGTGAAAGTGTGTGTTTGTAAGTCCTCGGTCTATTAGTACCAGTCAGCTCCACACCTTACGATGCGTCCACGCCTGGCCTATCAACCCGGTCGTCTACCGGAGACCTTACCAGATTCATCTGCAGGAACCCTCATCTTGAAGCGTGCTTCCCGCTTAGATGCTTTCAGCGGTTATCACAACCCGACGTAGCCAACCAGCCATGCTCTTGGCAGAACAACTGGCACACCAGAGGTCAGTCCGTCCCGGTCCTCTCGTACTAAGGACAGCCCTTCTCAAGATTCCTCCGCGCGCAGCGGATAGGGACCGAACTGTCTCACGACGTTCTGAACCCAGCTCGCGTGCCGCTTTAATGGGCGAACAGCCCAACCCTTGGGACCGACTCCAGCCCCAGGATGCGACGAGCCGACATCGAGGTGCCAAACCATGCCGTCGCTATGAGCGCTCGGGCAAGATCAGCCTGTTATCCCCGGGGTACCTTTTATCCGTTGAGTGACGGCGCGTCCACAAGCCACCGTCAGATCACTAGTCCCGACTTTCGTCCCTGCTCGACCTGTCAGTCTCACAGTCAAGCCCCCTTGTGCACTTACACTCAACACCTGATTACCAACCAGGATGAGGGAACCTTTGGGCGCCTCCGTTACCTTTTAGGAGGCGACCGCCCCAGTCAAACTACCCATCAGGCACTGTCCCTGAACCGGATCACGGCCCAAAGTTAGATAACCAGAACGACCAGAGTGGTATTTCAACAATGACTCCACAACCACTGGCGTGGCCGTTTCACAGTCTCCCACCTATCCTACACAAGTCGTCCCAATCACCAATACCAAACTATAGTAAAGGTCCCGGGGTCTTTCCGTCCTGCTGCGCGTAACGAGCATCTTTACTCGTAATGCAATTTCACCGAGTTCATGGTGGAGACAGTAGGGAAATCGTTACTCCATTCGTGCAGGTCGGAACTTACCCGACAAGGAATTTCGCTACCTTAGGATGGTTATAGTTACCACCGCCGTTTACTGGGGCTTAAGTTCACCGCTTCGCCAACGCTAACAGTTCCCCTTAACCTTCCAGCACCGGGCAGGAGTCAGTCCGTATACATCGTCTTACGACTTCGCACGGACCTGTGTTTTTGGTAAACAGTCGTTTCCCCCTGGTCTCTGCGCCCCTCACCGCTACCAACTGTAAAAGCCTTGACGGTTCAGGTCCCCCTTATCCCGAAGTTACGGGGGCATTTTGCCGAGTTCCTTCACCATGATGATCTCGATCGCCTCGGTATACTCTACCTATCCACCAGTGTCGGTTTAGGGTACGGGCGGACCAGCCACCTCGCTCACGAAGATTTTCTCGACAGTACAGGATCACTCACTCACCCACTTCCTGTGGGCTCGCCATCATGCCTCAACCACAACCCTGGCGGATTTACCTACCAGACGGTCCACACATTTAGCCCCGGACAACCATCGCCGGGGATGAGCTACCTCCCTGCGTCCCTCCGCAGCTTGCCTACTACATGATCGGTTCACACACTCACCACACCACCACCACATCAACGATGTCGCGGAGGCAGGCTCGCACGCTTAGCATCACACACCTCGACACGGACGGTGACAAGCCGGTACCAGAATATCAACTGGTTATCCATCGACTACGCCTGTCGGCCTCGCCTTAGGTCCCGACTCACCCAGGGCAGATTAACTTGACCCTGGAACCCTTGGATAATCGGCGGACGGGTTTTCCACCCGTCATTCGCTACTCATGCCTGCATTCTCACTCCCGCACAATCCACCACACGGTCACCCGGCAGCTTCACCTCGCACAGGACGCTCCCCTACCCAAACCCTCACGGGCTTGCCACAGCTTCGGCGGATAACTTAAGCCCCGCTACATTGTCGGCGCGGAATCACTTGACCAGTGAGCTATTACGCACTCTTTCAAGGATGGCTGCTTCCAAGCCAACCTCCTGGCTGTCTGCGCAACTCCACATCCTTTTCCACTGAGTTACCACTTAGGGGCCTTAGCTGATGATCTGGGCTGTTTCCCTCTCGACGACGAAGCTTATCCCCCGCCGTCTCACTGCTACGCTCCACTTGCCGGCATTCGGAGTTTGGCTGATTTCGGTAAGCTGATAGGCCCCCTAGACCATCCAGTGCTCTACCTCCGACAAGAACCACGCAACGCTGCACCTAAATGCATTTCGGGGAGAACCAGCTATCACGGTGTTTGATTGGCCTTTCACCCCTATCCACAGCTCATCCCCTCCATTTTCAACTGAAGTGGGTTCGGACCTCCACGACGTCTTACCGACGCTTCATCCTGGCCATGGATAGATCACACCGCTTCGGGTCTAGAACACGCGACTCACGCCCTTATCGGACTCGCTTTCGCTACGACTCCCCCACACAGGTTAACCTCGCCACGCATCACTAACTCGCAGGCTCATTCTTCAAAAGGCACGCCATCACCCCACAAGGCTCTGACGGCTTGTATGCGACCGGTTTCAGGTACTATTTCACTCCCCTCCCGGGGTACTTTTCACCATTCCCTCACGGTACTGATCCACTATCGGTCACCAAGGAGTATTTAGGCTTGACGGGTGGTCCCGCCAGATTCACGCGAAATTCCACGAGTTCCACGCTACTTGGGGTAACCCTCACCAGTGCCACGCTTACAGTTACGGGACTCTCACCCACTCCGGTACGCCTTCCCAGACGCTTCACCTTCACGCAACATTTATCACTGGCCAATCCTGCGGCAGCAGAACCCAAAGGCCCCCACAACCCCGCACATGCAACACCTGCCGGCTTGAACACACACACGGTTTAGCCTCATCCACTTTCGCTCGCCACTACTCACGGAATCACGGTTGTTTTCTCTTCCTACGGGTACTAAGATGTTTCACTTCCCCGCGTTACCTCCCACACCCCTATACATTCAGGGCAGGGTCACCGGACACTACTCCGGACATTCCAGGTTTCCCCATTCGGACACCCCCGGATCACAGCTCGTTTACCAACTCCCCAGGGCTTATCGCAGGTTACAACGTCCTTCATCGGCTCTTGGTGCCAAGGCATCCACCGATCGCACTTAACAACTTGCACAACAACACAAGACACAAAAAATTAAGATGCTCGCATCCACTATACAGTTCTCAACCACCACACGAATCAACACCACACCCACCACACAGCAGACGCAGCATCACCGCACCAGGCCACCACACACACGTGTGATACCCCAGAACCCCAACAGCATGCCTCAGACCGTCCACCACAAGATGAACACGCCAATGTTCCACAAGAAGCTAACCCATCCACCAACGACTCACGACGAGCCACACAGCAATGATGAGTCCTTACAATGAAGTGCTCCTTAGAAAGGAGGTGATCCAGCCGCACCTTCCGGTACGGCTACCTTGTTACGACTTAGTCCTAATTACCAGTCCCACCTTCGACGGCTCCCCCACACAGGTTAGGCCACCGGCTTCGGGTGTTACCGACTTTCATGACTTGACGGGCGGTGTGTACAAGCCCCGGGAACGTATTCACCGCAGCGTTGCTGATCTGCGATTACTAGCGACTCCGACTTCATAGGGTCGAGTTGCAGACCCCAATCCGAACTGAGACCGGCTTTCCGAGATTCGCTCACCCTCACAGGCTCGCAACTCTTTGTACCGGCCATTGTAGCATGCGTGAAGCCCTGGACATAAGGGGCATGATGACTTGACGTCATCCCCACCTTCCTCCGAGTTGACCCCGGCGGTCTCCACTGAGTCCCCACCATAACGTGCTGGCAACAGTGAACGAGGGTTGCGCTCGTTGCGGGACTTAACCCAACATCTCACGACACGAGCTGACGACAGCCATGCACCACCTGTGAACCAGCCCCACAAGGAGGCGTACCCATCTCTGAGCACTCCCAGTCCATGTCAAACCCAGGTAAGGTTCTTCGCGTTGCATCGAATTAATCCGCATGCTCCGCCGCTTGTGCGGGGCCCCGTCAATTCCTTTGAGTTTTAGCCTTGCGGCCGTACTCCCCAGGCGGGGTACTTAATGCGTTAGCTACGGCACGGAATCCGTGGAATGGACCCCACACCTAGTACCCACCGTTTACAGCGTGGACTACCAGGGTATCTAAGCCTGTTCGCTCCCCACGCTTTCGCTCCTCAGCGTCAGGAAAGGTCCAGAGAACCGCCTTCGCCACTGGTGTTCCTCCTGATATCTGCGCATTCCACCGCTCCACCAGGAATTCCATTCTCCCCTACCTTCCTCAAGTCAACCCGTATCGAAAGCACGCTCAGGGTTAAGCCCCAAGTTTTCACTTCCGACGCAATCAACCACCTACGAGCTCTTTACGCCCAATAAATCCGGACAACGCTCGCACCCTACGTATCACCGCGGCTGCTGGCACGTAGTTAGCCGGTGCTTCTTCTGCAGGTACCGTCACAAAAGCTTCGCCCCTGCTGAAAGCGGTTTACAACCCGAAGGCCGTCATCCCGCACGCGGCGTTGCTGCATCAGGCTTCCGCCCATTGTGCAATATTCCCCACTGCTGCCTCCCGTAGGAGTCTGGGCCGTATCTCAGTCCCAATGTGGCCGGTCGCCCTCTCAGGCCGGCTACCCGTCAAAGCCTTGGTAAGCCACTACCCCACCAACAAGCTGATAAGCCGCGAGTCCATCCAAAACCGCCGAAGCTTTCCAACCCCCACCATGCAGCAAGGATTCCTATCCGGTATTAGCCCCAGTTTCCTGAAGTTATCCCGAAGTCAAGGGCAGGTTACTCACGTGTTACTCACCCGTTCGCCACTCGAGTACCCCCAAAGGGGCCTTTCCGTTCGACTTGCATGTGTTAAGCACGCCGCCAGCGTTCGTCCTGAGCCAGGATCAAACTCTCCAATGAAAAAATATCACCCACCCACACACACAATGCAGGCAACGGTGTCACAAGAGAATCCAAAACACTAACCCCAAACACTGACCAAAAAAATCAGTCCATGTCCAGAATCACAAAGGAATTCATAAACAAATCCGACACATCGATAGATGCATCAAAAAATCATTGACTATCAAAGACACACTGTTGAGTTCTCAAGCATCACACCCACCAGAACAACCCCACCAACAAGCAGGACCACCCCGAGGCGACCCGACCGACCCTACCACACCAACCCCAACCCCGCAAAACCCGCGGTATCAAGATCAGCCAGCAAAACCAGCCAAAACCGTGCCACCACCCCGAAAAGCAGCGACCCGATCAACCTTACCGGATCAACCCCGACTCACCAAAACCATCGGGCTGAGATCCAGTTCGGCTGCTATCTGGGAGCCGCTTCAAGCAGCCCCTGACAGCTCGGAAAACATTACACATGGATGAACAATGACGCAAATTAGGGTGCCGCTGTCATCGTATCCCCTTGTCAAAGGCTGTTCAGCGGAAGTCACGGGATCTCGTGGGTACTGATAAATCGAGGGCTTCCAACCGATCTGCTTGCAAACTCGTCACTCCCTCGTCGCTTCTTTCCAAGATCCCCCGCACCACCAAAGCTCGCGACGTCCGGGCCACACGTCGGTGATGCTTCCATGCACCCGGAGTGACGATGACGTTGAGCAGGCCGGTTTCGTCCTCCACGTTGAGGAAGGTCACTCCCCCTGCTGTCCCAGGTCTCTGTCTGTGGGTGACGACTCCAGCAACTTCTATACGCCGTCCAGCCTCGACGTCGCCCAGCCGGTCAACTCGCACCACACCTCGTCGATCAAGGACGCCCCGGACGTGGCGAACAGGATGGTCGGCCGTACTGACTCCGGTGGCACGGATGTCGTCACCCAATAACTCCAACTGAGTGGGTTCGGGAAGCAAAGGTGGCTGGGTAGCCACCTGAACATCCAGCTGGCCCGGTGCTACACCGTCGATCTGACCGATCTGCCACAGAGCGCCCCGTCTTGACCCCACGAGATCGTCGAAGACACCAGCCAGGGCAAGGGCCTCCACCTCTTCCTTGCCCAGTTCAACGCGCCGAGCGAGGTCGTCGAGGCTGGTGAAGGGTTCGCGTTCCCGCTCCGCAATGATCCGAGTGGCTGTCTCGGTACTGATACCGGAGACGTCAGAAAGGCCCAACCGCACCGCGAAGTGAGTATCCCGACGATGGTCACCGTCATCACGATCGGGGTCAAAAGGACCGATCTCGGACTCGTCGTGGTCATGAAGACAGTCGTCCATCCCTGTCTCCACGTCATCGCCTCCACGATCCAGTGCTTCCAGATCTGCCCCCACTGACGACTTCGTCAGGTCTGGACGTCGCGTCACCACACCGTGTCGTCGAGCATCCGCCACCAGAGTCGCCGGGGAATAGAACCCCATCGGCTGGCTGCGCAGCAAAGCCGCAAGAAAGGCTGCCGGGTAATGCAGCTTGACCCAAGCTGAGGTGTAGACCAGTCCGGCGAAGCTCAAGGCATGGGACTCGGCGAACCCAAAATTCGCGAAAGACTCGATGCGGGCATAGATGTCCTGGGCAGTGTCGTCGTCAATCCCATTGGCTGCCATCCCCTCGAAAAGCTTGGCGCGTAGCGAGTCAATGCGTTCGACCCCGCGTTTGGATCCCATCGCTCGGCGCAACAGGTCAGCGTCGGCAGCCGTGCAATTGCCGACCGTCGTAGCCATCTGCATGAGCTGCTCCTGGAAGAGCGGGATTCCCAAGGTGCGCTCGAGCACCGGTTTGAGCAACGGGTGGGGATAGGTGATCGGTTCGACACCGGTACGTCGTCGGATATAGGGATGCACCGCGCCTCCCTGCACCGGACCAGGACGGATGAGCCCGATCTCCACGGCCAAGTCGTAGAAGCAGCGCGGCTTGAGCCGCGGCAGAGTGCCAATCTGGGCCCGGCTCTCCACCTGGAACACGCCGATGCTGTCACCACGGCACAACATGTCGTAGACCCCCGGCTCATTGCGCGGAATCGAGGCCAGGGCCCAAGATCGTCCGCAGTGCTGAGCGATGAGATTGAAGGAGATGCTCAGCGCCGAGAGCATTCCCAGCCCCAGCAGGTCGAACTTCACCAGCCCCATCCAGGCGCAGTCCTCCTTGTCCCACTGCAGCACCGTGCGACCAGGCATCCGGGCTGGCTCGATCGGGCAGATGCGTCCCACCGGTTCTCGGGTCAGCACCATTCCGGCCGAGTGGATGCCCAGGTGACGCGGTAGCCCCATCACCTGCTGGGCGAGGGCGACGACCTCGTCAGGAATCTCGGGGCCCTCGGAGCTCCGGGAGCCCGGCACCACTGATCGTCTCTCCATCTGACGCGACCACGCGTCCTGCTGCCCTTGGGAATAACCGAGGGCTTTGGCCGTGTCCCGGATGGCACTGCGCGGCCGATAGGTGATGACGTCAGCCACCTGGGCAGCGTTGCGCCGCCCGTACTTGGCGTAGACGTACTGGATGACCTCCTCACGACGTCGAGCGTCGAAGTCGACATCGATGTCAGACTCCTCCTCGCGCAGCACCCACAGGAACCGCTCGAAGGGCAAGCCGTAAAACACCGGATCGACGACGGTGATGCCCAGCACGTAACAGACCGCCGAGGCCGCTGCTGATCCACGTCCTTGACACAAGATCCCCCGGGACCGAGCGAACTCCACGATGTCGGAGACGATGAGGAAGTAGCCGGCGAAATCCCGAACCTCGATAAGGTCGAGTTCCGTGGCCAGGCGGTCCTTGGCCACTGGGTCATCCCCGTAGCAGCCTCGACGCCCCTCCTCCACCAGATGACGCAGCCAACTGATGGGAGTGTGTCCCTCGGGCACTTTCTGGTCGGGCAGACGGGGACGCACCGACCTCAGTTGGAAAGCCGTCCTCTCAGCCACCGCTACGGTGTTGTCCACCGCATCTCGGTGACGGCTGAGCAGGTCTGCCATCTCCGCGCCGCTGCGCAACCTCGCCACCGGGCCGGGAGGAAGCCAGCCGTCCATCTCGTCAAGACTGCGTCGAGCCCGCACCGCTGAGAGAGCGCAGGCCAGCTCGAACTGCTCAGCACCGGCGTAGTGGGCGGCTGTCGTCGCCACCGTCGTCAGGCCATGACGACCCGCCAGCTCAGCGAGGACGTCGTTGTCACGGGAATCGGTGGGAGCGCGATGATCGGTCAACTCGACCATGACATTGTCGATACCGAAGAGATCAACCAGGTGATGGAGCTCGGCCTCAGCTTGAGCCACCCCCTTGACCAAGCCCTGCCTCACTGCTCCCTTCCGACATCCGGTGAGGACAGTCCAGTGCTCGTCGGCCACCTCGGCCAGATGGTTGAGATCATGGACCGGATGCCCTTTCTGCCCACCCTCGGCCAGATAGGCGTCCGTGAGGGCACCGGCCAAGCGGCGATAGCCCTCCGGGCCGTTGGCCAGCACGAGCAGGTGGCTGCCCACCGGATCAGCCACCCCGTTCTGAGGCTCCGGCACTCCAATGGACAACTCCGACCCGATAATGGTGGGAAGACCACAGGCTTCAGCCGCTTCAGCCATTCTGACGACCCCGTAGAGGCCGTCATGATCAGTCAGGGCCAGCCCTGACAGGCCCAGCTCCACCGCTCGGGTGACGAGGTCCTCCGGACTGGAGGCACCGTCAAGAAAGCTGTAGGAGGAGTGACAGTGCAGCTCGGCATAGGGCACCACTGGCCCCTCGGGTCGGAGGGGACGACAGTCAAAGGGTTTACGGACGCGGCGATAGCCGGTCTGATCAGCATGGCTGTCCTGATGGCCATTGGGAGGACGCCGTCCCGAGATGCGTCTTTCCAACTCTCGCCACGGAATCGGAGGATTGTGGTAACTCACCCCGATCACGCCTCGTCGTAACGAGCCTCGACCCACCAACGGTCAGCCGATCCCGCCAACACCCACGCCTGTTGGTCCTCGGTGACCAGCTGCACTCGCTCAACGGAGACGGCCGGGGTGCTCCACCACCTCTGGTGCACCGGCCATGGCCCGGCCCACGCGATGACGCGCCGTCGCGAAGTGCCGTCATGAAACCATCCAGGGCTGATCGACGGTAAGTCGGACGATGTCGTCAGTGGCATGCCGTCGGTCGTCTCCAGCCGGGCTGGCAGAGGACGGGAATACACGATGACGGGAGCGGGGCCATCGAGGTGGCCCGGCCAGGGACGATCCACCGGACGCGCGTCCTCAGCAACCGTCCCGAAAGGAATCAGTCGGCGTCGGTCCCTGAGCATCCGGCCACCATCGACTTTCCCCATCAGAACCCCCTCGGGGCCTAACCTCTCCTGCAACTGGGAGATGATGTGGACGAGATGCTCGGCGGGCCTGGCACCAAACAATCCTTCGGCCGCCTCACCCGCACGATGGATGGTGGGAACGATCCGCACCGCCTCAACACCGGACTGGCAGAACTCATCAGCACCGAACTCGCCAATGCCCCGGGAAAGGTCGTCGAGCTGACGGGACAGTCGAGCCAACAGATCATCACCGCTGAATTGCCACGGTTGACGCCAGGTGCGCTCAGACAACCCAGCAGTGGCCCGGATGAGAATGCGGGCCTGGGAACATACCCGACCGCTGGCTGCCAGGCCGGCCATGAACTCCTCCACCACAGGACGCACCACGGCCACCACCTGTGCGCCGGAAGGTTCCGGATCGTCAAGGACGACTTCCATGGCATCGTCGTCCTCGGGCCGGTGTGCCGACAGCACCGCGACGTCCATGCCACGTGCCCAATCGTGGGCGCGCTGACCGACCTCCGCGAACCGCTGGACGACATGTTGACGGTCCAGACCGGCGAAGGAGCCAACAGTCGTCAGACCGAGCTGGCGCAAGGTCCGAACCAATGCCTCATCGGCTCGTCCGGTACGCGCCAGAACCGAGACGTCGCGGGGAGCCAGAAAGGCCGTGGACATGCCGGGACTGAGGATCTTGGGGCCATGACTCCCGGGGCCGGCCACTGCGGTGGCAGCCACCTCTGCCGCGAACAACCCGTCCGCCACCGAAATCCCCGTATCCGTGTACCCGATACGAGCCAACACCTCGGACATGCGCTGCGCAGCGGCGCGTTCACCACCGTAGAAACGAGCAACTCCGCGAGCAGCCACCGCAGCCACCCCTGGGCGCACCACGTGGACCGAAGGCGCCACTGACCTCTCAATCTCGCGAACCACCTCGTCGAAGAGGATCTCCTCAGAGGCAGGATCGTGAGACACGACAACGGCGTCTGGACAGCGTAACTGGGCAGCTCTCACTCGCAAACCAGGGACCGCTCCTTCCTCGGCTGCCCGGGAACAGCAGTCGACGACGACCCCGCGATCGACGACCAGAAGAGGGGCATCCCCAGGCTGACGTCGAGACGCCGCCACGATTCGCCACCCGGGAATCACTGCCATGAGGACTCGAACCGGCGCGGCACTGAGTGGTTCAGCAGACATCAGCCACCTCCTCGGCGGGGTACACCCCGGTGCCGGTACGGATGAGCCGCACGGAACGGTTGTGGTGATGCCTCACCACGGTCACCTCAAGCTCCTGGGCCGACAAACAGCCGTACCCCTGACCAAGTCCCTGCCACCCCACAGTGCGGACATCGATTCGAGCGGCAGGGCTGGGCCAAGGCCCCAGCACCACCAAGGACGAGCCGCGAGAACGCAGCCTGGCCGTCAATCGCCTGCTGGCCGTCATCGGCAACGGCGGCGGAGCTGCAGCAAGAACGACATCGAGGCCCTCGATGAGAGTGGCCACCGTCTCAAGCCAGTTTCCTGAATGAGGCACGAGCACCAATCGTGACAGCTCCACCCCCACTGCCGAGCCGCCTCAACACTGAGTTCGGGCAGCCCGACCACCCCACACCAGCCATGGGTGAGCAGCCCCAGCCCGACCGAGGAAGCCCCGTCCAGACGATAGACGGCGGGCATGAGACCACCGGGGAAAAGAGGTTGAAGCAATGGGTGGATGGCATGGCCACCGGGAACTTCCAGACCGTCGACACCACGGCTCACCAACTCCTCGATGTCAACCATCACGCACCCCCTCGTCCGGCGTTCGTCAGCCCGTCGCAGCCGACGGGAATTACCGTGACACGCGTGCCCGACAGGTTTCTCGACGACTGCCTGGAACAACAGCGAACACCCTTGCCAGCCAGCGTTTGGAGGTCATAGAGCCGTCCTCGTCACCGGCCGGGCACACCAGGGCCGTCATCCCTTCCTGCCATGATTGGGGCCATGACCTCGTCACCTCGAAGACACCGCACCTCCCCGCGGCTGCAACTGGCCCTGCTGGCCGGGCGGACAGCCGCAACAGCCTCCCGCCTGACGGGGAAGGGCTCAGGAGCATCAATTCGTGGTCGGGTGACGATGAAGTTGGCTCCCCACGCCTTGCCTGAACTGCTGGCAGACCGTCGCATCGCCAGTGTCACCGGCACCAACGGCAAGACCACGACAACTCACTTCCTCACCGCCGCAGTGCGAGCTGGGACTCCTGACGGCCAACGAAGCGTCGTCACCAACGCCGATGGGGCCAACCTGCATCACGGCATCGTCTCGGCCCTGGGAGAGGCCCCTGACGCCACCATCGCCGTGCTGGAGACCGACGAGAGAGTCGTCGCCGACGTCGTCGCGATGGGCGACCCGGAAGTACTGATCCTGCTCAACTTCAGCCGTGACCAGCTCGACCGTAACCACGAACTGACCTTCCTGGGACGCGACTGGCGTGATGCCCTGGAGAAAGCCGCTGAGCACGGTCCGACGGTGGTCGCCAATGCCTGCGATCCGCTCATCGTGTGGGTGTGCCAGAAGGCTCGTCACGTCATCTGGGTGGACACCAAGCCTCGCTGGACCGCCGACTCGACGCTGTGTCCCAACTGCGGCGCCGTCCTCACCCATGGCGAGGGCGGATGGGACTGCCCCGGATGTGAGCTGAGTCAGCCTGCTGCCGATTGGTGGGTGGAGGGTGACGAGGCCGTCGAGGCTTCCGGGAGACGATTCCACCTCGATGTCCAGGTGCCCGGTTCCTTCAACCTCACCAATGCCATCTGCGCCCTTGCCGCGGCCATCCACATGGGTATTCAGCCCGAGGACGCGCTGCGCGGAATTGCCACGGTGGAGTCCCCCGCCGGCCGCTATGCCACCTGCACCATCGGCGGCACCCATTGCCGCCTGCTGCTGTCGAAGAACCCTGCCGGCTGGACCGAATCCCTGCCGCTGACGACCTCCGATCCGCTGGTGCTCGCCATCGACGCGGTGGCCGCCGACGGCAAGGACGTCTCATGGCTGTGGGACGTCGATTACGAGCAACTGGCCGGACGAACCGTCATCTGCACCGGCCCGCGCGCACTCGATCTGGCCGTCAGGCTGCAATACGCCGGAGTGGAGCACGTCGTCATCGAGGATCTCGCCCAGGCCCTCAGCTCCCCACTGCTGGCCGGCACTTGGGACGCTGACCACCCCGTCGACGTGCTGTCGACCTACACCCCCTTTCAGAAACTGCGCCGACTCGGAGGACTGGCATGAACACCGACCGTCCCAAGATCGTCCTGCTGTACCAGTCCTTGTTGGGCATCTACGGCGACCACGGCAATGCAGTCGTCCTCACCAAGAGGCTGCAATGGCGCGGCATCGACGCCGAGCTCGTCACCGTCGAGCCCGGTCAGAAGGTGCCCACTGACGGGGCCGTCTATCTGCTGGGAGGCGGCGAGGACACCGCCCAGATCACCGCTGTCCGGGAACTCAAGGCCGATGGCGGACTGTTCACCGCCCTCGACGACGGCGCAATGCTCTTCGCGGTGTGCGCCGGCTACCAGATCTGCGGCAGGTCCTTCACCATCGGAGCCCGTGACGAGGTCATTGCGGGACTCGGGCTTCTCGACGCCGAGACCCGACGCGGCCCGGAGCGTGCCGTCGGGGAGGTTCTGCACATCTGGACCCAGCCCGACGGGAACACCTGCCCGATCACCGGTTTCGAGAACCACGGCGGCTGGACAGAACTTGGTTCTGACGCCAAGCCGCTGGCTGCTGTCGAGGTTGGTTGGGGCAACGGCAACCATCGCGACGAAGGAGCCGTGCAGGGGCGTGTCATCGGCACCTACCCGCACGGACCAGTTCTCGCACGCAACCCTCAGCTCGCCGACCATGTGCTCGAAATAGCCCTAGGACGCCATTTGGAGCCCCTCGACCTGCCCGAGATCACGGCGTTGAGACAGCGTCGAATCGATGCCGCACGCACTGGTCGGCCATGAACTCGTCACCTCGATTTTGCATCTTGGCCGAAGTCCGCTAATGTTTTTTCTCGCCGGCGCTGCTAGCTCAATTGGCAGAGCAGCTGACTCTTAATCAGCGGGTTCAGGGTTCGAGTCCCTGGCGGCGCACCGAAACGGAAGCCGTTCCATACTGGAGACAGGATGGAACGGCTTCCTTCATGTTCGCATCCTGTACTCCTAATTTACCTTCTCCCGAGGCCAGAGATTGTCCAGTCACCAGCAGACGGCAATCCCAGGACACCGCTCGGAGCAATACCCTCCTTCCACAACGATTCAGACTGATCCAGTCATCTACCAACACCGCTCTGACCACCCCGGTGGAGGGAACGCCCCTCAATCCCACTTGTCGTGCACAATCATTCGGGTTCATCGCAAAACGACGTGCACACATGCCGGACAGTCGGTGTAATGTCCTGCCTGAGGTTATGACCTATCGCACCCGTAGGAAATCGCTGATGCGTACGTGATGTCGCTGTCGACATCGCCCAGTTCAAGGAGGAAGAAGTCACATGACGCACTACACACACTCCCGCCGGGCCTTCATCCAGGGCTCCGTCGGAGCACTGGCGCTCGGTGCCTTGGCAGCTTGTTCCAACGGAGACTCGAAGGACTCCGGATCCAATAAGCCCGCAGCCAAGGGCGCAGACTTCACTGGTGAGGGCCCCATCAGCTGGGTGCAGGGCAAGGACTTCTCCGGTGGAATGGTCCAGAAGCGCATCGATGAGTGGAACAAGAAGTACCCCAAGGAGAAGGTCACTCTCATCGAGCTGTCCTCGGAGGCCGACCAGCAGCGTCAGTCCTTCATCAACGCCGCTCAGACGAACTCTGCCGCCTACGACGTCATTGGCCTCGATCTGGTGTGGGTTGCCGAGTTCGCGGCTAACCGCTGGATCGTGGAGATCCCGCAGGACATGAAGCCCGAAGGCGTCATTGACTCGGTGTGGGAGACCGGTTCGTACCGCGGCAAGCAGTTCGCCGTTCCGTATGCCACTGACGCCTCGATCATGTACTACCGCAAGGACTTCCTCGAGAAGGCCAAGGTCGAGGTTCCCAAGACCTGGGAAGACGTCAAGAAGGCCACCGAGGCCGTCCGCAAGCTCCCCGGCATGCAGGACATCGGTGGGTTCGGTGGCCAGTGGGCCAAATATGAGGGCCTCACCTGCAACATCTCTGAATTCATCAACACCTGTGGTGGTGCGATCGTCGACGACTCCGGGAAGGTGACCGTCGACTCCCCCGAGTCCATCAAGGGCATCCAGACCGCCGTCGACGCCTTCAAGTCCAAGCTCATCCCGACCGCAGCCCTGGAATGGAAGGAGGAGGACAGCCGTAACGGCTTCGAGTCCGGCAAGGTCCTCTTCCTGCGCAACTGGCCTTACCAGTACGGCAACGACATGAAGGAACTCGGACCCGACAAGTTCGGCGTCGCCCCGCTGCCCTCCATCGACGGCAAGGACTACATGCCGACCCTGGGCGGCCACAACTGCGCCATCACCTCCAACTGCAAGAACAAGGCCACGGCCCTCAAGTTCGTCAAGTGGTGGACCAACCAGGAGTCCGAGCAGTACAACCTCGAGAAGCAGTCCAACGCACCGATCTACGGCGAGTTGTACACCAAGGACGAGAACGTCAAGAGGCTCCCGTACCTGCCGACCCTGAAGGCCTCTCTGGACAGCGCCAAGGGCCGTCCGCATGCCGTCGCCTACGGTGACGTCACCGCGGCCATCCAGGACGCCATCTACCCAGCTCTCCAGGGCAAGACGGACGCCGAAAGCGCTGCCAAGCAGCTGGCCGACAAGCTGAAGACGATCATCAAGAATTGATCGTCACGCAGAACTAACCACACGGATACGGCGGGGCGGGTCACTCACCCCGCCGTATCCATGACATCGCTCGCACCACCCGACGGACAACGCCGGGGACAAGGAGCTTCATCATGACCACTGCAACAGTGGAGAAGACCAACAAACGGTCTTCTCGGGCCAGGACCCAGGAACGCCTGGCCTTAGCTCTCATCACGCCAACCCTCATCGCCCTGACGATCGTCATCGTCATCCCAGTCATCCAATCGGTGAAGCAGGCCCTCTATGGCCAGCCCGGTCTGGATCCCGAAACTGGATTCGTCAACGACACCGAGCCGTTCGTCGGAATGAAGAACTTCACCGACATCTTCACCGGCTCCGGAGATCGATTCTGGAACGCGTTCTGGAACACCACGCTCTTCGGTGTCGTCACGGTCGTTCTCGAGACCATCCTGGGCGTCATCATGGCGCTCATCATGCATCGGGCGATCGCTGGACGAGGCGTCGTCCGAGCCGCCATCCTCGTCCCCTGGGCCATCCCTACAGCGGTCTCCGCCATTTTGTGGGGATGGATCTTCAACCAGAACGGTGTCGCCAACGCCATCCTCGGTCAGCACATCATGTGGGCCTCGGGCAACTGGACGGCCAAGTGGTCGATCATCATCGCCGACGTCTGGAAGACCGCCCCGTACATCGGTCTGTTGACGCTGGCAGGTCTCCAGGTAATTCCCACCGAGGTCTACGAGGCCGCCAAGGTCGATGGCGCCAATGCCTGGAAGAGATTTGTCTCGATCACCTTGCCATTGGTCAAACCGGCCTTGGTCGTCGCCGTGCTGTTCCGGACCCTCGATGCCCTGCGCATGTTCGACCTGCCGTTCATCCTCGTCGGCCCGCGCAGGAAGTCGGTCGAGACGCTGTCGATGCTGGTCCAGGACGAGGCCTCGAACCTGAGGTACGGCGCGGCCGCAGCGTACGCGATCATCCTGTTCCTCTACGTGTTCATCATCGCATTTGCCTTCATCAAGATCCTCGGCGCCGATCTCGTCGGTGACGAGCACAGGCGCAAGAAGATGAAGGCCACCACCTTCGTCAATGGCGGACGCCCTGGTGGACGTCGTGCCCGAGAGAAGGCCAACGCAGCACAAGCCGCAGCTTCGAGTGGCAAGGAGGTGTCGTCATGAGCACCGCTACTGCAACTGCACCGGGAGCCATCGACCAGGAGACCCACCACAAGAACGCCTGGGTCAAGGTACTGCCGGTCATCGGCATCGTCCTCATCGTCGTCTACTGCCTGGCGCCCTTCTACTGGATGATCGTGTCCTCGCTGCGTCCTGACAACGAGATTTTCGACAACACGTGGTGGCCAGCTCACC
Organism: Cutibacterium sp. LaCa_255; assembly: GCF_057458005.1. NCBI lineage: Bacteria > Bacillati > Actinomycetota > Actinomycetes > Propionibacteriales > Propionibacteriaceae > Cutibacterium > Cutibacterium sp. LaCa_255. Next base: position 1,940,172 of record NZ_CP190956.1, read on the forward strand.
CGTCGCTGGAGAACTACCAGGCCGTCTTCCAGCCAAACAACAACTTCCTGCGCGGGCTGGGGAACTCGCTCATCGTCTCGATCTCGGTGACGATCATTGCCCTGCTCATCGCCACCTTCGCCTCCTACGCCCTCGCACGGCTGGATTTTCGTGGCAAGGGCGGATTCCTCATCCTCATCATTGCGACGTCGATGTTCCCACTGGTGGCCATCATCGTCCCGTTGCTGAAGAACTTCTCGGCATGGCACTGGATCAACACCTACCAAGCCATGATCATCCCTGATCTGTCCTTCTCACTGCCTCTGGCCGTGTGGAACCTAACGACGTTCTTCAAGCAGATGCCCGACGAGCTGGAGCAAGCCGCGATGATCGATGGCTGCTCCCCCGCCCAAGCATTCCGCAAGATCATCCTGCCGCTGGCTGCCCCCGGCATCTTCACCACGGCGATCATCGTCTTCATCGGTGCGTGGAACGAGTTCCTCGTCGCCGTCACGATGATCAACGACCCGAAGATGGAACCTGCCACGGTGCTGCTGTCGAAGTTCACCGGTGCTTCCCAGTTCAACACCCCGTTCGGTTCCCAGATGGCCGCCGGTGTCATCATGACGGTGCCGCTGGTCATCATGGTGCTGGTCTTCCAGCGCCGGATCGTCGCCGGTCTGGCTGCCGGTGGTCTCAAGTGATGCCTGCTGAACAACATAGTTCGGCCCCGGTCCACGACGGACCGGGGCCGAATTGATACTAGGTCGGTGCGGTCGATCAGCTCATGCCGAACCGATCGATCAAGCAGCACCCTCCTCGCGCTCAGCAGCGGCCTGTGCACGCAGCACGGCAGCCTGCTTCAGCATCTTCTCCGCAAGGTTGCTCACCGACGAGTCATCGGTGTCGAGCTTGCCGTACTTCTTGGCATTCTTCTTACCGAGCTTGGCGTTCCTCTTGGCGGCCTTGGCATCGTCCTTGCGACGCTGCTTAGCCTCCTTTCGAACCCGCTTGGCCTCGGAGAGCTGCAGCTTCTCGAGCTTGCGGCGAGCAGTGGTTCCGGTGGCGCGGCCGACGATCGCGCGCAGCACGATGATGCCGACGATGCCGGCAGCGAGCGCACCCCCGGCAATGCCGATACGATCCATCCGCCAGCCGTGCTCGCCCTTGACCTGGCCCTTCACCTGCTCGAACTCACCCTGCACGTAGTCACGGGCGCGATCGGTGGCCTCGCGCTTGAGGGTGGCCGGATGCACCTCCTCCACGAGGCTCTCCACCCCGGCCGCCAGACGAGCACGAGTCGCTGCAATGTCCCGCCTGATCTCATCAGCGGAGCGCTCGTCCTTCGCCTTCGACTTGCTATCAGCCATGTGACCCCTCCTGGTGCCGTGTCTGCGCTTTGCGCCGGCGTAGGCGCGGCGCTGGTCTGGCAACAGCCTATATCGTTGAGGTCATGAGCACCCGTCTTGAGCCCGGTAATGCGGCCCCTGATTTCACTCTGCCCGCCGCTGACGGCAATCAGATCACCCTTTCCGACTTCGCTGGCAAGCAAGTCATCGTGTACTTCTACCCCGCAGCCATGACGCCTGGGTGTACCACTCAGGCCGTCGATTTCACGACTCATCTGGACGACTTCGAGGGCGCCGGCTACGAGATACTGGGCATCTCGCCCGACCCGGTTGCCAAGCTCCAGAAATTCGTCGCCAAGGAGTCCCTGACGTTGACCCTGCTCTCCGACGAGGACAAGGACGTCATGACGGCTTACGGCGCTTACGGACCCAAGAACGTCTACGGCAAGGAGATCGTCGGGGTCATCCGTTCCACCTTCGTCGTCGATGTCGGTGCGGACGGTTCGTGCAGGATCGTTGAAGCCCAGTACAATGTTCGGGCCAAGGGCCATGTCGACAAGCTCTGCAGGGAGCTCAAGATCGACTGCTGATTCGGGAACACCGAGGGCCTATTGGTGGCCCGGGGGCCGCTACGACCCCTATGCCGGAGTGGTGGAATTGGTAGACACGCAGGATTTAGGTTCCTGTGCCTTGTGGTGTGAGGGTTCGAGTCCCTTCTCCGGCACCGTGTGACGAACATCGTCGTCACCACGTCAGGGAACCTCCCCATGGGTTTATCCAGCTGTAGGGCCGAGCGTCTCGGCCCCAGGGTCATCCCCCCTTACCTCAGTCTGTCAAGACCAATGACCTCACTGATGAGGAAAAGGGGATGATCGCCAGGGACCGGATGGTCCAGGCTGTCTCCGCCTACCCGAGACGTACCGGCGTCTCGTCAGTAGAGGCGAAAGCAACCATCGATTCATTCCAACCAGGGCTGAGACAGCCCATGGGCCTCCCACGCGACTCCCACATCGGCCAGCGCAACGCACCAATGACGACGAACCGCATGCCCCCATCCCGTCATCGTTGTAAAATAACTTTCACCCTCAGCTAGTTATTAAAGGTGGCAAACAATGGCGTTCGGAGCCTTCGACAACCAGATCACCCGCCGTGGCTACGTCACAGCCCAGATGGACGAGATCTGGTCAGAACAATCGACAGTGCAGAGCTGGTATGACGTCGAGGCTGCACTGGCTCGAGTCCAGACCGCGATCGGCATGATCCCGGAAGGAACCGGGGCTCGTATCACCGAGCAAGCTCAAGCCACCGATGCCGTCATGGAGCAGATCTTCGGCGGGGGGACGGGCAATCCCTTCGCTCTTGGCCTCGACGCGCTGCGCTCCGCCCTTGACGACGACCGCCGTCCCTGGGTCCACTACGGTGCCACTACCCAGGACATCCTTGACACTGCCCGCGGTCTCCAGATCCGGGATTCCCTAGACCTCATCGACGACTGCACTGACAAGCTCCTGACGCGTATCCGTGACCTTGCCGGCGTCCATGCCAAGACCCTCATGGTGGCACGCACCAATGGTCAGCATGCCGTCCCCACCACCCTCGGAATGCGGTTCGCCCGCTGGGCCGCCGATCTCGAACGTTCCCGTGATCGTCTCACTGAGACCCGGCAACGTTGTCTCCTGGTGCAGTTCTCGGGAGCTGCTGGAACCTATGCCTCGATGGGGGAACACGGCACCACCGTCGCCATGGGAGTCGCAAAGGAACTGGGTCTGGTGTGCGAGCTCATCGCCTGGCACGCTTCCCGCGACGGACTCACCGAGCTGGCATGTAACCTTGCCATCCACGCCCAGACCCTCGCGAAGATCGCCGAGGACCTCTACGACATGCAGCGCACCGACTTCCAGGAAGCCGCTGAGCCCCTCGACCCCCATCTGTCCGGGTCGAGCACCATGCCGCAGAAGCGCAACCCTTTCTCCACGATGAAAATCACGGCAGCCGCTCGTATGGCTGCTGGTGCCGCCGCGACCGTCCTCACCAACCCCCCTGGCGACTTCGAGCGAGACCATCGTCAGCTCGAGGTCGAACGCGACGCCATCCCCCGCATCCTCGCGGCCGTCGACGGAGCGGGACAGAAGCTCCTCAAACTCCTTGACGTGCTCGAGTTCAGCACCGGCCAGCTCGACGTCAATGCCCGTCGCGAAGGAGTTCTACTCGTCAGCGAGGGAATCATGATGGAGCTCGCATCGCGGTTGGGTCACGAAGGAGCACACGACCTCCTCCAGGAATTCTCAGCCGCTTATCGAGCTGCCGGAACCAGCCTGCGCGAGTTCGTCGATGCCCGACCAGAGATCGCCGAAAAACTCGATGACATCGACCTTGACAAGTTGTCCGACCCGTCGTCGTACACTGGTCTGTCTGCGGAACTATCACGGCGTGTTGCTGCTGGTCAGCCGCACACTGGAACCGGTGTCACAGAGTGATGAAGACTCCCAGCTCGTCGAAGAGCCCCTGCATCCTCTCGACCCGCGAGCGTTCCATCTCTGGGTCCGCAGGGGCCAAGGCAGCCACCAGCGACTCCAACAGGATGAGATAGCAGGCCCGGGAGCGGAAAGCCGTCGAGGATTCCGATGAGACCAGCAGGACATGATCTGCGTAACGACGCATCGGGGTCGACGAACGGTTCGTCAGCAGGATCGTCGTCATGTCACGCTGATGGAACATCCGCAGGACCGACTCAACCATCCGCGAATGCCGGTCAAATACCGAGGCCAGCAGGATGGCGTTGTCGGGAAGATCGATGAGCTGATGGGCCATCCGATCCGTCGATTCCAACAGGACGACCTCGCGACGGTAGTAGCGCACCAACGTCTGGAAGTAATCGAGCAGCGGATGGCCGCTGGCAGCCGCAACGAGGTAGAGCGGACGTGAATCGTCGCGAAGTACCTCGACGACGCGGTCGAAAGCTTCCCCGTCCATGGAATTGAGGCCGACGTCGATGCTGCGACGAGCAGCATCCATCTTGGAGCGCCACATCGCCCCGGGCTCATTGGTGATGGGACCATTCGTGGTGCGATCGCTGGGAAGATCGAAATTGACGGCCACTTCCTCGCGGAGGCTGCGTGAGAAGTCACGGAAACTGGCGTACCCGAGTTTGCGAACAAAACGGGTCACGGACGCCGTTGACGCACCTGTCGCAGCACTGATCTCGTCAAGGTTCTCCAGAGCCAGATGGGGAAATGAATCTTCAAAATACTGAGCAATGACAGCATCAGTCGGCGTCATTGTCTGCAACTCCCCCAACCGGGCGTACAGGCCGTCGCACGCCGAGCCCGTCGACTCAGCCATCGTCATCTCCTCCGAGGTAAAGAGCATGCTAGGACCACCGACGCGGCCTCAGCAGCCATGAATACTACCCGTGGATCAGATGAGGATGAGACTCGAGGCCATCATGACGATGAAACCGACGAGCGTCGGGAGCGCAGTCCGCCTCACGACGGCCATCGGGGAGATCCCGGCGGCTCCGGCCACCGTGATGACCACACCCGAGATGGGCGACACCGAGCGGAACAAGCCACCGGCGAACTGCATCGGCGTCACGAGGTTCGTCGCGTTGCCTGACAAACCGCTGGCGATACCGGGGGCCAGCGATGCGAAGGACGTGAAGGACCCGACGCCAGAACCCGTCAGGAAGGTCACCAGACCGACGACCAGGGTGAACAGAATCGCCATTCCCCACAACGGCATACCGATCCCCTCGGCTCCACTGACGAGCAACTTGATGACGCCAGCCTGCTTGAGGCCCTCGGCGAAGAGCTGCGCCGTGATGATGAGGGACACCACCTTGGCGAACATGTTGCCCATGCCGACGAACATGGTGTTCGCGTCAGTCAGCACCGCAGAACGGTCATGGTTACGAATGAGCTCGACGATGACGGCGAGCACCCACACCAGCAGGAAGGCCGACACTGTCGAGAGCTGGATGGCCTTGACGACCAGCGGGCTGAAGACGACCAACAGGATGATCGGCAGGAGCAGGAAGAGGGCGTACCACGTCGGCGCCACACGGCCCGAGGACTTGTGCTCATCACTGGGTTCTCCGGCCTCGTCCTCACCCTTGCGATCCAGACGGCGCTGGACGAAGAAATGGGTGATGGCAACCGCGATGATTGTCGGAATTGCCACGGGCAGCTGATGCTTGACGAAGTACACCGCAGGAGAGAGACCGACCGTGTGGGCGGCCAGGATCTCGGTTCCGGTGGCCGGTCCGATGGGCATGGCACTCGTCGTCGCAATGACGGCGGCACCGGCCGCCGGGCTCACACCAGCCGCAACGATGATTGGCATCATGACGACGACCAGCAGCATGGCCAGACCGGCGGCGCTCGGAATGACCATGAACAAGAGCTGGCCAATAACGTAGGCCAGCACGAGGATGAGGTAGGGCTGCTTCAGCTTGGTGATCGGGGTGATGACGAGTCGAACAAGCGCTTCCGTGGCCCCAACCCGATTCATGTATGCCGAGAAACCACCGGCAGCCATGATGATGAGCCCAACGCCAGTGAGCTGATCCTTCGCGATGGATTCAATCATCCCGACGATGTCGAACCAGACGCTGCCAGAACTCTCCTTGCCTTCCAGCAGCGGAACCGAAGGCCTGAGAATCACCCTGATGAGCAGCAGCAACAGTCCGGCTCCAAGCAAAACCAGCACTGGCTTGTACTTCTTGACCAGCAACCAACCGGCCGCAACCGTCACGAGCAGTGCACACACCGCCAGCACAGCTGTCATGATGACTCCTTCGTCAACCCATCACCGTTATGAAAACTTAACTACGTCATCGACGTTGATAGAAAAAATACTAACATTGCCTCAGCTGGCGACGCCTCTTTCGATGGCACTGCCGCCTCCTGTGCAGTCCGTGCCCACGGGAACCAACAACAAGGAGCAATGATGCACTCAGCAACCGCGATGCGACGATCACGATCAGCGGTACATGTCCTTATCTGCCTCCTACTCATCGTGGTTGGAGCTGTCGGATCAAGCCTCGTCCAGACTGGCGGCGGCCACATCAGTGTCCAAGGCCTCATGATCCCCGGCAAGGACGGAGCAGTGGCCAGTGCCGATCTTTTCCGACCCGACACCGCAACAGCAGAGCGCAAGGCCCCTCTCATCATCGTGACGCCAGGGTTCCAGCGCACCAAGGAAACCCAGATCTCCTACTCCTTGGAGCTGGCACGACGGGGATACGTCACCCTTGTTGTCGACCCCTACAACCAAGGCGAATCGACGTCCCAACCTCCTCACAGTGATGACCCCAGCATCCAGCCGGCCATTGATTACGTCTCGCGAACCGACACCCTCAACTACGTCGACAAGACCAAGATCGGTATCACCGGCCACTCTGCTGGCGGTTCCCAGGTGCGTCGCATGGCTGCCGAATACGGCGCCAAGGAGGTCAAGGCCCTCAAGAAGGCGAAGTCTCCAGACTCCCCCGGTGGCACCACGATCACGAAGGAGGAGCGAGAGAAGGCCGAGAAGCTCAACCCGATTCGTTCAGTGTTCATCTCCGGCTGGTTGCAAAAGCTGAACGCCAAGAAGTTCAAGAACGTTCGGTCCAATGTCGGTATTGGATACGCCCTGTACGACGAGGGCGGCTACCGCAACAAGAACCACAACGGCGACCTGCGCAATGCCCCGGAAGCCATCGCGGTCATCAACTCGGGCCTGCCGAAGTCACAGCACGTCAATCATGTGGTCATCGGAAAAGGCTATGGGTCAGCTGCCGATCGAACCTACCGCGTGGCATACAACGACCACACCATCCACCCCTTCCAGCCGCTGACCCCCAGTGCCATAGGGTCGATGATCCAGTTCTTCGACGACACGATTGGCGCTCCGCACCAGATGAGCACCACCAACCAGACCTGGTGGCTCAAGGAACTCTTCAACGGCCTCTCCCTCATCGCGGCCCTGGTCATGCTCGTCCCGTTGACGAAGTTGCTGTTGACGATCCCGTGGTTCGCCGGAGCCAGGACCGAGGTACCGCCTGCCCCGCCGAAGCCCAAGGGCAGGGGAGCCGTGATGTTCTGGACGATCTTCGTCATCTCGGCCGCCGTGGCGTGCGTGACCTTCATCCCGTTGTCCGTGGCCAGCCAGCACATCTTCTCGGCTGCCGCCAACAAACAGAACGGCTGGTTCTTCCCCGGTCGGATGGTCAACGGGGTCGTGCTGTGGTCCCTCGTCAACGGATTGCTGGGGCTCATCCTGCTGTGGATCAGTCACTCCATCTCGAAGAAGCACGGTGTCGAGGAGGCCAAGAGCTGGGGAGTTCGGATGAACTGGGCCCAGACCGGACGCACCTTGGCGCTGGCCCTGTTCGTCATTGTCATCTTCTACACGATCCTGGCCGCCGTCTACGGCTTCTTCCATGTTGACTATCGACTCTTCGTGGTGGCTGCCCGCCCCCTGACGAAGCGCTGGTTCCTCATCGGACTGGCCTACGTGCCCGCCCTGTTCCTGTTCTTCTTCTCGAACTCGTTGCGAGTCAACACCTCAATGCGATTCAACAACCAACGCCGCTGGGTCAACTGGCTCATCATTGCGCTGGCCAATTCCATCGGCTTGGCGGCCATCTTCGTCATCCAGTACGTCACCTTCTTCTCGACCGGGACGGTGTTCTGGACGACGAACTGGCTCTACGTCAACATGCTGCAGTCCCTGCTCCCCATGATGGTGGTGCTGCCGCTGTTCAATCGGGCCTTCTACCACGCCACGGGCAGGGTGTGGCTCGGACCGATTGTCACCACCACGATCTTCGCCCTCATGGCCTTGGGCGGATCCGTGGCGTACATCCCGATGTTCTGACCGGCGAATTCTGACGAAAAACCTTGTCAGGCTGACATGACGACGATGGGCCGGGGAGCAACCCCCGGCCCATCTCCGTACCGTACGGCGCGTGGTGCGGCTGTGAGATCCGCTTCCCCCGCTGTGGCAGGTGGTTCGCTCACTCGAAACCAATCGGAATCGCGTCGTCGCCCAGGAACTCCCTGCAACGGACCACGAGCTTCTCGTGCTCCTTCTGCTTGTTGGCCATCCTCTCCTGCGCTTCGTACTTCCGGGAGATCAGTAGCCAGTACAGCTCGTACATCTCCTCGTCCTCCTCCGGGTCGGGTTCCTCCTCGACCCACGGAAGGAGGTAGTAATCGACTCCCTTCACCCAGGTCTTCACCCACTCCGGGTCGTCGAGCAGCTCGTCGCTGTTGTCCTCCATCAGATCCGCCGGGGGCCGACACATTCCGACGATCACTTGCTCGCGAGCGGCGTTCATCGCCTGCTGAATCCGTCCGGCTTTGGCGATCGTCGATTCCCCTGGCTTGTCCGGACCCTGCATCGCCGCCGCCAGCCGGGTCTCCTCTTCCTGAGCCCGCTCCCCCAAGCTCGAAAAGAACGTCCTGGGATCCTTGATCATGCTGAACGCGGTCGGAGCGTACTCCTCCCACTCTTCCCATGCGATCCGGGCTAGCTGAGTCAGCCCTGCCATCTCGCCGGGACTCCCCTCCCAGCCCTGGGCCTCAACCTCGGTCATAAGACATTCCTTCCGCTGCGGCGGGTTCTGGTTCCGAAGCCCACCAATCTTCGAATGGTGACTGCCAAATACTGTCATCCCGACTAGGTCATCCATGGCCTCATCCTAAAAACGACCGGAATGCAAACAATGTCAATTTGCGGCATCGAGGTAATCAACAAGGGCAGTGCGCCTGATGCCGGAGGGGCTGCGCCCGGTCTCAGCCGCCATGACATCGAAACGCGCGCTCGTCCTAGCATCCAGACGGAGCTGGCGGCGTGGCGAGCTGCCTTGCCGGGTGGCATGGCGTTCACCAGTGTTGGGCCGTCCAGCCCAGCTGATCGCGCGACGACCAGCAGCGGCAGCAGCCTCACCGTGGCAAGTCTGGTCTGGTGCACTGATAGACGCATCCGATTCAGCCCAAGCCGCCAGCCGTCCATCAAGATTGTCAGTCATAGTCATCCCTCCTGGCCCATAAGCACTCGGCGCTTCGGCCGCAACTGCATGACATGAAAGATCACCAATGTGCATGGGGCCGCCGGTAAAACCATGACCTCGATAGTCAGGCCAGACTGAGCCGGTCCGACATATGGATGCGGCGCAACCCCCGGGGACCCGCGACGTGTCAAATGATGTCTTTGTAAACATGGCGTTCGTGATCACAGAGATAGCGGCACGTTCAGTAAACCCGTGTTTCACGGCACTCTCAGTAAAAATGATGGCAATACAGATGTTGTACGACAACATTGAAGTGTCAACAAAATCCCACCACAGAAGCCCGAACTAACCACCGACATTCCGGTTTCTGGCCCCAATGCGGCCACTTGGACCACTAACCCGCCCTAGGAGACCATCTCATGCTGGAAAAAATTTTCTCTTGGCTTCGTGACGGAGTCCTCGATTCTCTCTACTCGATTCTGGGCTCCTTCGTCGGAGTCCTCTCTGTGTTCGCGATCTTCACCCACGTGCGACCACTCGACACCCTGCACGGCTGGTTGGAGGCTCTCGTCATCCCCGACGGCTGGTTGAACTCTGTGGACACTGTTCTCGCTAGCGGCACTCCATGGGGCTGGATGGGTGTTACCCTCGCGTTCGTTGGTGCGCTGGGAATGGCAACCCATGACGTATGTCGGGGCCGTTCCGGGCCGACCTTCTGGTTTGGCGCGAGTCTCATGGTCACGGCTGGCATGAACTGGCTGTGGCTGATCCTGCTCCTTATCGCCGGATTCATCGTCTCTATGGTGGACTTGAGCAAGGACTCCTCAATCACGGACTCCTTGAAGGAGGCTCTGTGGCGGCTCGGGGGGACTGTCGTCGTAACGCTGTCCTACGGTCCGCTCGAAGTCTTCGGATGGTTCATCGACGAGACGCCTAGTGCAACCAGGCAGCAGATCATCACTCCTGATGGACGCCCACTCAAGATCGAACTTGTCGGGCCCAAGCCGGGAGCAACCGAGGCCCGCCGCAAAATCCAGCCTGACATCACGACGAATGCCCTCCAGTTCCACAACCTTGGAGGGACGATCGGCCCTCATTGAGACTGGTGCGATGGCGTTCTACAATCCCTAGCGTCACTTGGTTTTAGCCTGTGCCGATGATGCTTTCGGTCCAGATGACCCACGCACTCACTGATCAGGAGCACCCATGCCAGCCGAAACCACGACACGACGACCTCCAGCACGATGCACCTGCTCACCTGTCTGCTTCTGGTCATCGTGGGCGCGGTTAGCGCCAGCACCGTCCAGACCGGAGGAGGCCACATCAGCGTCCAAGGACTGGTGATCCCAGGGACGGATGGATCCAGGGTCAGCGCCGATCTCTACCGCCCCGACACCGCCACTGCCGAGCATCGAGCACCGCTCGTCGTCGTCACCCCAGAATTCAACCAGACCAAGGAGACGGTGGTGTCCTACGCCTTGGAGTTTGGCCCGCCGCGGATTCGTCACCATCACGGTTGGCCCCTACAACCAGGGGAATTCCAGCAAGCAGCCTGCCCACAGCAAGGCCCCTGCCATCAAGCTAGTCATCGACTACGCCACCCGAACTCACACCCTGAATTATGTCGACACGTCCAGGGTCGGCATCATCGGACACTCGGCTGGCGGGTCCCGGGTCCGGAGGACCGCCGCGATATACGGCGCCAAGGAGAGCAAGGCCCTGGAGAAGGCCAAGACTCCTGACTCCCCCGGTGGCACCACGATCACCACGGAGGACGGCCGAGAAACTCAACCCTATTCACGCTGTCTACATCGCAGGGTGGTTGCGCCATCTGGACGCTGACAAGTTCACGAACATCCATTCCAATGTCGGCCTGGGGTATGCCCTCCACGACGAGGGCGGCTACCGCAACAAGAACCACAACGGCGACCTGCGCAATGCCCCGGAAGCCATCGCGGTCATCAACTCGGGCCTGCCGAAGTCACAGCACGTCAATCATGTGGTCATCGGAAAAGGCTATGGGTCAGCTGCCGATCGAACCTACCGCGTGGCATACAACGACCACACCATCCACCCCTTCCAGCCGCTGACCCCCAGTGCCATAGGGTCGATGATCCAGTTCTTCGACGACACGATTGGCGCTCCGCACCAGATGAGCACCACCAACCAGACCTGGTGGCTCAAGGAACTCTTCAACGGCCTCTCCCTCATCGCGGCCCTGGTCATGCTCGTCCCGTTGACGAAGTTGCTGTTGACGATTCCCTGGTTCTCGGGGGCTCGTAGCGAGCTCTCCCCCACCACGTCGGCACCCAGTACCGCGGTGTTCTGGGGAGCTCTCGTCTTGCAGGCCGCCGTGGCCGCAGTGACCTATGTTTCTATGCCGATCGCGCTGTGGCTCGTCGTCAACGGCGTCCTCGGACTGGTGATCGCCTGGATCCTTTTGCGTCATGGCCAGGCAGGCGCGTCCGGAGTACGGATGTCATGGCCCCAAACCGTGCGCACCATTGCCCTCGCCCTGGTTGCCATGACGGTTTTTCACGTCATCCTGGGGATCGTCCACGGGTTCTTCCACGTTGACTATCGACTCTTCATCCTCGCGATACGACCACTGACATCACACGGGTTCCTGACGGCCTTGACGGTGGTGCCGGTGCTCTTCCTCTTCCTGCCGGCGAATTCCCTACTCGTCGCAGCGCCGTCCGACAGCTGCCGACGCAGCGGAATCCTCCTCGGTCTGGCCGCCCCCGTCAGCCTGACGGTGATTCTCGTCATCCAGTACACGACCCTCTTCTCAACCGGAACGGTCTTCTGGAGGACCAAGTGGATGCAGGTCATGACCCTCTGGTCCCTGCTACCGGCGTTGATCGTCATCCCGTTGTTTCACCGCGCACTCCATCGGGCGACAGGACGGGTGTGGCTCGGGCCGATCCTCATGGCGGCGGTTCTCGCCCTCATGGTGTGAGCCTTCCAACCATTCCACGGGATCAGGGCGGCTTCACTCCGAGGCCGTCTCCTCCCGGGGCGGCTGCCATGCCAGCGGCAGCGGATGGGCCGGATGCAGGGCCTCGTCATCCTGGCTGACTGACTTCACCCGACCAATCTCACTGCCACGATGTTCAAAGCGGCAGGTGACAATTCCGTGCCCCGATCCCCATACCCAGCCCCGACCGTACTCATCGTGAACCACGTCGGCGCCCGGCGGCCAACGCCTGCCGTCGAAGGATCGCCGCCGGCCGAAGGGCCCGGGTTGGACAGGCGTGACATCCTCGGTCACCTCGGGTTCATCGAGCAGATGTCCGTCGTCGTCGACGATGAAGAGTTCTTCCTGGGCTGAGGTCGTGAAATTGGAGACGCCAACTCCCAGCAACCGAACCCCCTCACGCAGGTCGAGGGAATCGAGCATCCGCACCGCCAGATGGGTAATCCTCTCGGGCGAGTCAGTGGCGCCAGTCAGGGTCACCGACCGTGACCACACCTGGAAGTCCGCCATCTTGGCCTTGAGAGTGACGGTGCGGGCGAAATGCCCGGACTTCTTGAGTCGCCCGCACACCAGGACGGCATGGCGCTCGACGATATGGCGACACTCCTCACGATTGGTGAGATCGTGCTCGAAGGTGTCCTCGACCGAGATCGACTTGGCGATCCGGCTCGCGACCACCGGGCGGTCATCCCAGGCCCGTGACAAGGCGACAAGGCTCGTCCCCGACGCATGGCCCAATTCATGGACGAGCTCCGACTCCCGAGCAGCACGGACATCAGCGATGGTGCGCAGGCCGAGCTTCTCCAGCCTTTCCGCAGTGACTGGTCCGACTCCGGGAATCGCCCGCACTGGTAGGGGAGCAATGGTGTCGCCCTCGGTCCCGGGGACGACGAGGGCGACCTGGTCACTGTGACCGCGCTTCGGCTTGGCCATCTCGGAGGCAACCTTGGCCATGAACTTGCTCGAGCCGATCCCCACCGAGCAACTCAATCCCTCGGTGCGCTCGAAGACTCGGGCACGGAGATCGGCGGCGACTTGGTGCAGCGCGTCAAGATCCTCGACGTCGATCCCTCCCGACTCCAGATCGACGAAGGCCTCGTCAAGGCTCAGCGGCTCGACGAGGGGCGACAGTTCTCGCAGGGTTGCCATGACGACCTTGGAGGACTCCCGGTATGCCTGGAATCGTCCCGAGAGAAAGGCGGCATGGGGAGCCAGACGTCGAGCCTGTGACCCTGCCATAGCGGAGTGGACGCCGAATTTACGGGCCTCGTAGGAGGCCGTCGCCACGACTCCCCTACCGCCGACCCCACCGACGATGACGGCCTTGCCGACCAGGGAGGGCTTGTCCCGTTGCTCCACCGAGGCAAAGAAGGCATCCATGTCCAGGTGGAGGATCGACGCCGTCGATCTCATGCCCGGCGCCGATACCCGACGAAGTCGAACCCGTCGCGGGGCTCACGTCGGATCTCGCCCCACACCCGCCGATCGATGCGGGGGAATCGTGCCGAACCCTCCGGTCTCTGGTGGACCTCGGTGATGTCGAGCTCGTCGCACAGGTCGAGGGCATCAGCGTAGATCTGCCCTCCCCCGGCAATGAAGCAAATCTCCTCGCCAGCGTCACGAGCCATCCCGATGGCTTCACGCGGGCTGGCTGCGACGTCGACGCCATCGGCAGACCACTGCTGGTCACGAGTGCAGATGATGTGACGCCGTCCCGGGAGCTTGCCGATCTGGTCAAAGGTACGCCGCCCGAACACCAGGGTGTGGCCCATCGTCACCCTCTTGAAGCGGCGGAAGTCCTCGCTGATGTGCCAGAGCATGTCCTGACCGGACCCAATGACGCCGTTGTCGGCGACCGCGGCGATGGCGACGACCTTCATCATCCCTCCTGGTACTTCGAATCCTGCAATCCGGCCGTGCTCAGACGGCGATCGGGGCGGGAAGGGCCGGACAGGGGTCGTACCCGGTCAAGGTGATGTCCGACAGCTCGAACCCGTCGATGTCACGAATCTCCGGATTGACGGTCAGCTGAGGAAGCTGTCGCGGCTCACGCTCGAGCTGCTCGTGCACCTGATCGAGGTGATTGAGGTAGAGGTGGGCGTCACCCAAGGTGTGGACGAACTTCAGCGGCTTCAATCCTGTCACCGATGCCACCAGACGGGTGAGCAGTGCGTAGGACGCAATGTTGAACGGCACACCGAGGAAGGTGTCACCGGAGCGCTGGTACAGCTGGCAGCTCAGCCATTCCGGATCCCCGTTCTCGTCAGGGGTGACATAGAACTGGAACAAAGTGTGACAGGGCGGCAAGGCCATCTCGTCGACCTCGGCCACATTCCACGCCGAGACGATGTGACGACGCGACCACGGATTAGCGCGGATCTGCTCGATGACCTTGGCGATCTGGTCGATCGTGCCGCCGTCGGCGTCGGGCCAGGAACGCCACTGGTGACCGTAAACCGGTCCCAGGTCGCCATTCTCGTCGGCCCATTCATCCCAGATGTGGATGTTGTTCTCGTGCAGCCAGCCGATATTGGTGTCCCCGCGCAGGAACCACAACAGCTCCCCGAACACACTGCGGGTGTAGATCTTCTTCGTCGTCACCAGCGGGAACCCCTCACGCAGGTCGAAGGCCATCTGATGGCCGAAGACACTCAGGGTCCCGGTACCGGTACGGTCCTCACGACGCACGCCCTCGTCGAGGATCCGTCGCAACAGGTCAAGGTAGATCTGCACGTCAGCAACCTTCCAGATGAGCGACGACTGCCGGGACGATGGCACGAACGGCCTGCCCACGATGGCTGATGGCGTCCTTAACGTCATCGGCCATCTCAGCGCTGGTGAGGTCACCCGGCTGGGCATCGGGAACGAACATCGGGTCGTAACCAAACCCGTTCTCCCCGCGAGCCTCGGAGATGATCCTCCCCTCCATCGTGGCGACCTTGGCGATCTCGGTGCCATCAGGGTCCACGAAGGCCATCGCGCACACGAACCGGCCACGACGACGCTCGTGGGGAAGGTCGAAGGTTTGGTCGAGCAGCAACTGGAGGTTACGCACGTCAGTCGCCTCGCGTCCCGACCAGCGCGCGGAACGGATCCCGGGCATCCGGTTGAGGGCGTCCACCTCGAGACCCGAATCATCGGCGAGAGCTGGCAGACCGGTGTCACGGGCAGCAGCTCGGGCCTTGATGAGGGCGTTCTCGACGAAGGTGGTGCCGGTCTCCTCGGGAGCCGGGGCATCGCTGACCTCCGCCAGACCGACGATGTCGACGTCAGTACCGGCTGCCTCGAAAGTACGACGCAACTCGACCAGCTTCTTGGCGTTGTTGGACGCCAGCACAACCCTGCTCACAGGGTCACCCCGAGGGCCTCGGACTGTGCAGCCTTGAGCGAGGCGCAGCCGCCGGCAGCCAGATCGAGCAGCTCATTGAGGAGGCCACGGTTGAAGGGGGCTCCCTCTGCGGTCCCCTGGATCTCGACGAAGTCCCCGTCGCCGCTCATGACGACGTTCATGTCGGTGTCGGCCCGGGAATCCTCCTCGTAGGCCAGGTCGAGCATCGGGGTGCCACCGACGACGCCGACCGAGATGGCCTGCACCGAACCTGTGATGGGGTCCCCGACGAGGCCGCCACGCTCACGCAGCCAGTTGACGGCGTCGACGAGGGCGACGTAGGCACCGGTGATGGAGGCAGTGCGCGTACCTCCGTCGGCCTGCAGCACGTCACAGTCGAGGATGATGGTGTTCTCTCCCAGCGCCTTGTCGTCGACGACAGCGCGCAGAGACCGTCCGACCAGACGGGAGATCTCGTGGGTACGCCCGCCGATCTTGCCCTTGCGGGACTCACGGCCGGAGCGCTCATTGGTGGCACGAGGCAGCATCTCGTACTCAGCGGTCACCCAGCCGAGCCCGGATCCCTTGCGCCAGCGCGGCACCCCTTCGGTGACCGAGGCATTGCACAGCACAGTGGTGCGTCCGAAACTCACCAACACCGATCCCTCGGCCTGGGTCAACCAGCCGCGTTCGATCCTGACGTCCCGCAACTGGTCCAGGCGGCGTCCATCAATTCGAGAAGTCTCACTCACGCTGCCAAGGGTAGTGGGAGGGGCTGACACGAATCAGGGCTACGACACGGTACGCTCCCCAGGTCACTCAGCGGCGTCGCTCAGTCGCGCACGACCGCACGGTCCCCGAGAGGATGCCGGTCATCGTGCACCGACTGCACGTCGTGGACGAAACCCTCCATGAGCCGCCGTCCCAATCTCTCGAAGCGCTCTGCATTGCCCGTCGTCAGGAAGTAGCGGATGGACTCGCGCGGCTCGGAGTGCAGCAACCCCGAGTCAGCCATCAAGGAATAGGAAGCCCGCGCACACTGGTGGGAGGAGGAGATGAGGGTGACGTCGTCGCCCAGGACATAGGAAATAAGCCCCGCCAGCAGCGGGTAGTGGGTACAGCCCAGGATGAGGGTGTCGCAACCGGCCTCCCGGATCGGCTCCAGGTAATCCCGCGCGATGGCTTCCAACTCCCGTCCGCTGGTGATTCCCTCCTCGACGTAGGGGACGAATTTCGGACAGGCCTGGGTCGTCAGGGTGATGCCAGGCACCGCCGCCAGCGCGTCCTCGTAGGACAGGGAGCGAGCCGTGGCCTCGGTACAGATGACGCCGATGCGACCGTTCCGGGTGGCCGAACTGGCTCGGCGAGCAGCCGGCATGATGACGTCAATGACCGGGACGTCATAGCGCTCTCTGGCATCCCTCAACACTGCTGATGACGCCGTGTTACAGGCGATGAGCAGGGCTTTCACGCCGTGGGCGACGAGCCGATCGAGGCACTGCAGGGCGTAGCGACGCACCTCGGCAATCGTCTTCTCGCCATAGGGTGCGCGGGCCGTGTCGCCCAGATAGATGATGTCCTCGTTGGGCATGAGGTCGACGACGGATCGGGCCACCGTCAGCCCTCCGAATCCAGAGTCGAAGATGCCGATCGGTGAGTCGACAACGTCGGAATCAGGCTCGGTCACGGCTCGACACACTACCGCGCGATTGTCACCAGGTGACCACCCCGGAGGTTTTCACGACGCTCGCCTGACGAAAACTCGCCCCCGGTGATGACATTGAGGTAAGGCTTGGCTATTCTCTGAGGGTGCGTTGGGGATTCCGACGCCGCCAAGGACATCAAGGGGGATCAGGATGACGGGGTCCATGAACGGCAACATCGCGAACAACTCGGTCGTCGTACCGCTCAGTTCATTACCGATCGGGCAAGGCGCAACCATCGAGGACATCGCCGTCGACTGCGCGGATCATATCTGTCACCGTCTCCACATGCTCGGTTTTGGGCGCGGCCGCGAGATCACCAAAATTCGCCAGGCGCCCTTCGGCGGCCCCATGGTCTTTCACGTCTGCGACGTCCAGATGTGCCTGCGCCGCGCCCAGGCGAACATGATCATGGTCCGTCCGATACCCCAGTCACAGCCAGCCGCTCAACAGTGCGTCACCGCTGCCGCCGCGTGACCTTCCACCTTCACCTTGCGCAACCCGATTTGCGCCGATCCGAGGTTTCCTGATGCCCACACCCACCGCAACATCCTGCCATGCCGTTCCGACAGCAGCGCCGGCAAAGGGCTCACCCAAACTGGACCTGGTGGGCTCCCCCAATGGTGGCAAGACGTCCATCTTCAACCACCTCACCGGCCTGCACGCCAAGACTGGCAACTACCCCGGCGTCACCGTCTCCCGCATCACCGGTGTGTGCCAGATCGGCGGCAGCGAGTACGGCATCGAGGATCTCCCCGGCACGTATTCCCTGACCCCCATCTCCCCCGACGAGGCCGTCGTCGCCGAAGCCCTGGACGGGGCGATCGAGGGAATTCCGGCCCCTGACGCCGTCCTCGTCGTCGCCGATGCGACGGCCCTGCGCCGATCTCTGCTGCTACTCGCAGAAACCCTGGAGCGAGACCTCCCCACAGCGGTCGTCGTCACCATGGCTGACGAGTTGCGACGCCGCGGCGGCAGCCTCGACACCGCAGCCTTGTCCCAGGCACTGGGCGTACCAGTGGTCTCCGTGGTCGCCAACCGTGGCATCGGCATCGGGGAACTACGTCACCTCATCAGCGAGTGGCAGACTTGGAGCCGTCCTCCCATTCCGCCACCCACCGCGGCCGAGGAACTGGCCGGCTGGGTCGACTCGATCCTGGCCAGCGTCGGTTACCAGGATCCCCAGCCTGACTCTCGTACCGAGCGCATTGACAAGGTCTTGCTGCATCCGGTGTGGGGAACGATCGTCTTCTTCCTCGTGATGTTCCTGTTCTTCCAGGCGCTGTTCACCTGGGCGGCACCCCTCCAGGACGCCCTCGACGGCTTCTTTGGCTGGCTCGGTGAATCGGTCAACACCCACGTCTCCAATCCAATCCTTGCCGGTTTGCTGGGCGACGGCATCATCGGCGGTGTCGGCGCAGTGCTGACCTTCGTCCCCCAGATCCTGTTGATGTACCTGTTGCTGGCGCTACTTGATGCGGTGGGCTACATGTCACGGGCGGCATTCCTTATGGACAAGGTGATGAGCCGTGCCGGGCTGGAGGGGCGAGCCTTCGTGGCCATGCTATCCTCCTTCGCCTGCGCCATACCTGGCATCATGGCCACAAGGACCATTCCCTCGGCCAAGGACAGGATCGCCACGATGCTCGGCGTCCCGCTGGCTACCTGCTCGGCCCGACTACCCGTCTACGTGCTGCTGGTCGGAATGCTCATCCCCGACGCCACCCGCGCAGGCCCCTTCTCCGGACGGGGGGTGGCGATGTTCCTGCTCTACCTGCTCGGTGCGGTCTCGGCGATGACGGCGGCGTGGGTTGTCAAGAAGATCACCGACCGGTCCGGGGTCCTGCTGCCCTTCTACATGGAGATGCCTCCCTACCGGATTCCCACACTGCGCTCGGTGGGCATCGCGATGTGGGAGCCCACCAAGGCGTTCCTGCGCAAGGCCGGAACCATCATCATGCTGGCGACCATCGTCATCTGGGCGCTGACAACCTTCCCGATGCGGTCTGACGCCGCACTGTCGAAGGCAGGTGTCGATCCGCGCGATGACGTCGCCGTGGCGGCCTACACCATGGACCACTCCATCGCCGCTGGTGTCGGCAAGGCCGTCGAGCCGGTCTTTGAACCGCTGGGATTCGACTGGCGCATTGACGTCTCCCTCATCGGATCACTGGCTGCTCGAGAGGTGGCCGTCTCCACCCTGGGCCAGATGGCTTCAGCCACCGACCCAGAGGACGATGCCGAGGTTGCCCAGCAGCTGGACCGCTGGACGTGGACACACGGTGAGCACGAGGGCGAAAAGGTCTTCACCCCGGCGACCATCGTCGCCCTCATCCTCTTCTTCGCCTATGCCTTGCAGTGCATGTCGACGATCGCGATCATGAAACGGGAGACCGGGGGCTGGAAGTGGCCGGCGGTCGCCTTCGGATACATGTTCGCGCTGGCGTGGATCATGGCCTTCATCGGTCGTCTCGTGACGAACCTGGTGATCTGATGAAGCTCGCATCGCGTCCGTCCATGGCAGTCCATCCGGAGACAACGGCTGACCCCGCGACCCTGCGCTGGGTGGTGTCTGGGGTGAGCCTGCCCTTCGCCGGAGAGTTGGTGAGCGCTCCAGGTCTCGATGGGTTTCTGGGCCGGGTGCGCGTCGAGGTGACGGTTGGCGCCGTCATCGCCACCGTCCTCGACGACAGCTGGGGACGCATCGGCGCCGGCTTCCGCACGGCCCTGACGATGGCCCTCGAGCGAACTGACGACTGGATCGGCGGTCCTGGGGCCCAGGCCCTTGACGAGGTCGAGACCTTGAGACGGTGTGCCGACGAGCTCATCGCCGGACCCGTCGGTGCAGTGGCCGCCATGCACGGTGGGTCGATCGAGTTGGTCGACGTCACGCTCCACTGCGGGCAGCGCACTGTCGACGTGGCCATGAAAGGTGCCTGCCGGGGTTGTCCGGCAGCTGTCATCACCTTGCACCAGAGGTTGGAACGCCAGCTCAGCCTGAGGTTGCGCGAGCCGGTGAGTGTCCGAGAGATGTGACCTCTACTCTGACAGCTCCACCTCGACGAGTACCTCAACGACGAAGCCGAGCCACTCGTAAACGCACTCCTCCTCGGCCTCCAGCTCCTCCCGGGCGACCCGGGCGACCTCCTCAGCGGTGATCTGGTCAGTGATACCCAACCTGGCCGCCATCATCCCCCGCAGCACATTGACAGTACGAAGCCACCGCTGCGTCGTCTCCGGATTCATGGAGATACGGCCAGTTCGGTGCACGGTCTCCAGATCAGTCCGCAATGCCTGGGCATCTCCCCAACGCGCGGCGACCTCCTCGGCGTCATGGCTGGCATGGAACTGGGCGTCGGCAGCGTCGTCGTCGCGATAGGCGCTCGGCAGGATGGCGCGACGTACCTCGTCGTCCTCCTGGGGACCGGAGAACTGGCTCTCCCAGAAGACGAACGGATCTCCGCCCGAGGTGCGATGGGCCGGAGCGGTGCGTAACCGCGACAAGGCCTCGACGTAGTGGCCCAGGGCGATCTCGATGCCGATGGTCTCGCGACGCTCCAAGTACCAGACCCACCGATCCCGGGTGCCCTCGATCCTCATTCCCGTCCGCCCTTTTCGACCGAGGCCTGCAGTCCGTAGCCGTGCATGGCGTGCACTGCGATCTCCATCTCTTCCTTTGACCCCTCAGCCACTGTGGCCCGGCCATGGTTGTGGACCTGGATCATGAGCTGCTCGGCCTTCTCGCGGGGATAGCCGAAATACCTCATGAACACCATCGTCACGTAGTCCATGAGGTTCACCGGATCGTCCCAGACGACCGTCGTCCACGTCGATTCCTCATCGGTGAGACGGTCGGTCCGTGCAATGGGTTCCACGGTGGCTGCAGACATGTGTCCATTCTGTCACCAGGAGAGGACACACAACCCCACCGACGAGGGCGTCCCATCCCCCTAAACTGTGGCCCATGTCGACCGCAATGTTCACCGACCATTACGAGCTGACCATGGTCGAGGCTGCCATGGCATCGGGAACCGCTGACCGCCGCTGCGTCTTCGAATTGTTCCCACGTCGTCTCCCCGAGGGCCGCCGCTACGGCGTCGTCGCCGGCACTGGGCGTGTCCTCGACGCGGTGGAGGACTTCCACTTCACCGACGAAGAAGTCTCCTTCCTGGAGAAGACCGGGGTCGTCGGCCCGCACATGGCCGAGTGGCTGTCGAACTACCGTTTCACCGGATCCATCCATGGTTACGCTGAGGGCGATCTTTACTTCCCAGGATCGCCGCTCCTCACCGTCGAGGGCACCTTTGCCGAGGCCTGCGTTCTCGAGACCCTGCTGCTGAGCATCTACAACCATGACTCCGCGATCGCCTCGGCGGCCTCCCGCATGGTCATGATGGCCGAGGGCCGCTCCATCATCGAGATGGGCTCTCGTCGTACCCATGAGGAATCCGCCGTCGCCGCTGCTCGCGCCGCCTGGATCGCTGGATTCGGCCCGACCTCGAACCTCGCTGCCGGCATCCGCTACGGCGTCCCCACCTCCGGCACCGCCGCCCACGCCTTCACCCTTCTCCACGACACCGAGGAGGACGCCTTCCGTGCCCAGCTGGCCGCCTACGGAGAGAAGACCACCCTACTGGTCGACACCTACAACATCGAGAACGCCGTGCGCACGGCCGTCCGCCTCACCGAAGGACGCCTCGGCGCGGTCCGCATCGACTCCGGAGACCTGTCCATCGCCGCCCGCCAGGTCCGCGATCTGCTCGATGACCTCGGTGCCACCAACACCCGCGTCATCGTCACCAGCGACCTTGACGAGTGGCAGATCGCCGCCCTGCGTGGCGCCCCCGTCGATGGCTTCGGCGTCGGAACCTCCCTCGTGACAGGCTCGGGAGCGCCGACCTGCTCCTTCGTCTACAAGCTGGTCGCCCGCGCGATCTCGAACGCTCCGGACGCCGAGCTGTTGCCGGTGGCCAAGAAGTCGTCTCACAAGAACACCGTGGGAGGACGCAAGTACGCGGTGCGACGCATCGGCTCAGGTGGTACCGCCACCGCCGAGGTCGTCAGGGTGGGCCAGCAGCCGACCGCCGACGCTGACGACCGCAACCTCATCGTCCCCCTCGTCGTGAATGGCGAAGTCGTGGGCCGTGAGCCTCTGGAAGCCGCACGTAAGCGTCACCAGGCTGCCATAGCCGAGCTGCCGATCTCCGGACGACGTATCTCCCGCGGCGACCAGGCCATTCCGACCATCATGGTGAAGCAGGGAAATGACGGCGCTGATACCGTACTCGGCGCCTCGTTGTCCTGAGTAATCCGGCACTGGCTCAACCGGCCGCTCCAACTACTCGAAGTGTGACAACCGGGTAAACACTGGCCCGAAATGGGTGGAAAGCCCGCTGTTAAAGCGCATCTGGGCTTGACTGAAGACCAACACCCGCTAATGTCCTTGAGTAGGGAAACGGCAAGAAGCCGGAAACCGCACACAGTCCATCTGAGGAGACCCCATGACCAAGTCCGAGCTCATCAAGGCCGTCGCCAAGCAGGCCTCGCTCACCGAGGCCCAGACCAACGAGGCCGTCAAGGCTCTCACCGACGTCATCACCAGTGCCCTGGCCCAGGGCGAGAAGGTGCAGCTTCCCGGTCTGTTCACCGCCGAGGCCGTCGAGCGTCCCGCTCGCAATGGTCGCAACCCCCGCACCGGCGAGTCCATGACCATCCCCGCTCACAAGGCTGTCAAGATTTCGGCCTCCAGCACCCTCAAGAAGGCCGTTGCCGACTGAGCGACTGACACGGGTTGTTGACCCGTGATCAAGCATTCGGGGTCCGATGCCATCAAGCGTCGGACCCCGGTTTCACATCTCCTACGACCAAAGTCAGCCGATCACTTCTCGTTCATGACCCCGGACAGTCGCGCGGCCCTCTCATCGGTGAAGACCTCCTCGAGCCACATCGGCGAGCCGTCCGGATGGCTGAGAGGCACCCGCCAGTTCGGGTACTCATTGGTGGTGCCAGGAAGGTTCTGGGTACGTCGATCCCCCACGGCATCGGTGAGGGTGACGTTGAGGACCTTAGCCGGCGTCTGGGTGAGCATGCGGTGCATCGCCAACACGATCTCTTCCTCCGAGGGGTCGTCCCCCTCCAGCACTCCACGCGCCCGCAGGATGCCGATCCAGGTCTCGGTCTGACGGGCTGCCTCGGCCCGCTCGTGCTCCAAGGACTCTGTGAGCAGTCCGAGCTCGTTACGCACCTCGACGTGGTCACCAGCGAGGTAGCCAGTGGTGGGCGGGAGGTCATGAGTGGTCACCGAACTCATGGCGTACTCACGCCACTGCTCGGGAGCCAGCGGATGGCCGTCCTCGCCATTCTCGAACCACAGCACCGAAGTACCCATGATCCCCCGCTCACGCAGATACGTGCGCACCCACGGCTCGACGGTGCCCAGGTCCTCGCCCACGACGAGGGCGCCGGCACGGTAGGCCTCCAAGGCCAGGATACCGACCATGGCCTCATGGTCGTACCGGATGTACGTTCCCATGCACGGGCCAAGACCGGCTGGGACCCACCACAGCCGGAACAGGCCAAGGATGTGGTCGATACGGATACCGCCCGCATGTCGCAGGGCCGCCCGCACCATCTCACGGAAGGGCAGGTAGGCCATGTCGGCCAACATGTCCGGACGCATCGGCGGCTGACCCCACTCCTGACCGGCCTGGTTGAAGGCATCAGGCGGGGAGCCGACGGAGACACCGTCGGCAAAGAGTTCACCGAGCATCCACGCATCTGCTCCGGCACCCGAGACGCCGACGGCCATGTCACAGATGAGGCCCAGGGACATCCCGGCGTCACGTCCGGCCGACTGGGCGGCCGAGAGCTGCTGGTCAGCAATCCACTGCAGCCACATGAAGAAGTCGACGCGATCCTCGTGAGCGCGCACGAACTCCGAGACGGCTCGGTTGCTGGGACGTTGGAACCCTTCGGGCCATTCGTGCCAGTCGCTGCCGTAGACCTCGGTCAGCGCACACCAGGTGGCCAGATCGACCAGACGGGTGCCGCGCAGCCTGCGGAAGGCCTGGTAGGACAGCTCCCGCGACCCTTCCAGACCGAGGGCGTGGACGGCCTCGAGGACCGGCAGCTTGGAGTCCCAGGAACGGTCACGGTCGATCGTCTCAGTGGTCGCAGCCGCATGAGCCTGGGCGGAGCGGGCCTTGGAACACTCGTAGGAGTCGAGGTCTGAGAACTCAGGAATGATCTCAGGGCGCACGTACAGCGGGTTGAGGAAGAGACGGCTGCAGGGCAGATACGGTGAGGGCTCGATCGGGGAGACGACCTGGCTGGCATGCAATGGGTTGACGAGCATGTAGTCCGCACCCTGGGTTGCCGCCCAGGTGGACAGATCCGCCAGATCCGCCAGATCGCCCATTCCCCACGACCCCCGAGACCGCGTGGAGTACAGCTGCACCGCATGGCCCCAGACCCGGGACGAGCCCATTGACCTCGGCAGACCGAGCCAGTTCGGGGAAACCACCAGGGTCGACGTGGCGCGATGATCAGCCGTCGTCGCGACGATGGTGTGGTAACCCAGCGGAAGGTCAGCCGGGATGCCGAAGGTGGCCTCACCGATCCAGCGTCCCTCGACCCGGCGATCCGGGTTCCAGTTGTCGACCTGCCAACACCCACGATGATGACCGTCCTCACAGATGATGTGAACGTCGACCCACTCCCCGGCATTGACGTGGACGTCGACGCGTCCTTCCTGCCCCTCGCGCAGCACGACGATTCCAGGCAGGACACGACGCCAGGTGCGGTTGGCGACCTCTTGGCATGCCTGTTCGGCCAGCTCCGGGGTCGACGCATCGATCCCGAGCCCGGCAAGGACGGCGATCACGGTCGCCTCCTCAACCTCGATGTACTGGCCCTTCCAGTCGTGGTAATCACGAGCGATGCCGAAGTGATCGGCCAGGGTCGTCAGGTGGGGATCTGTCAAGGACATGACGGCCTTTCGGTGCCCCAGCGTGGGGGCGGGATCAATGCGGACGGATTGTGGGGACGACATCGTCGCCCCGTCTAGACGAAACTCACTCGGCGTCGAGCTGGCGGACCGGACGAACCACCTGAGTGCCGGCAATGGCGTCGTGAATGGTCTGGCGAGACCGCTGCCACAGCGGCATGAGATAACTGAACGGAGTCAACAACACAATGACCTGGTTACCAATCTCCACACAGGCCCAGGCCGTGGCACGGACAAGGGCACGCCACCACACCAGTCGGCGATGGTCTTTGCCCTGATTAGTGGCCACGACGCGCAGCCCGCAGACAAGCTGGCCAACCGAACCGGCGCAGGTCGCCAACATGATGAACTGGTAAATCGCCTGGGCGATGATGACGGCACCAACAAGATTCGTCATGTCGTAGACGAACCCTGCATCACTCAGCGACTGCGTGGTGATGACGTCAGACGGGCTCGCCCCCGCGCTGATCCTGCGCATCGATTCGTCGAGGAACGCCTGGTAGCTGGCCATAATGCTGGCGATCTTCTCGTGCATGGTGATGCCGACAACGGCCCACACCAGGACGAAATCGATGACGGTCGACAAGGCTCGCCACCACCACCCGGCCAGGGGCACACCGTCAGCGGTGGTGCCCCACTTGTTGCGCGGCGGCGCTACCTCTCCGTGCCGCGGCGCAGCGGTCGTCTGACGCGGGGACGACGGTACCCGTGAGACCGGGGCCAGCGCCTCAGGCACATGGCCGGTGACATGACGCGGTTCGGGTTCCGGCGGATTCCGCAGATTGCGGGTCCATCGTTCGCCGTCCCAATACCGCTCCTGATCACTTCCGGCAGGGTCGGGGTACCAGCCCATGGGGGGAGGAGTCGCATTCGTCACCGGTCCATTCTCCCACGATGGGCCCATGATGCTAATTTCGTCCGCTGCCAGCTGGACTCGTCGTCCTCCATGGTCAGGCATGATGTCTGCCACGTACACTGGTCCACCATGAGCACACAGGTGGCACCAGGTTCCAGTACGGCGGTCGAGGAGAAGACTCGTCCATCCTTTGATGACGGTGACGCCGAGCGCTTCTCCCACTACGTCCCGAAGGCCAAGCTCACCGACGCCATGGTCAACGGGACCCCTGTCGTCGCCCTGTGCGGCAAGGTGTGGGTGCCCTCCCGCAATCCGGACAAATTCCCCGTCTGCCCGGAGTGCAAGGAGATCTTCGAGTCGATGAAGCGCTGAGTCCCCCAGCACCATCGTCACACAGGTTCGGTCACGTCGGAGAGAGCGCGTCGGCGTCAGACCGTCGCTAACCAGGCGAGAGCCAACTCGTAACCTTTGAGGCCGAGTCCGGCGATCGTCCCTGTGACGTGTGCCGAGACCACGCTGTGATGGCGGTACTCCTCCCGGGTCGCGATGTTCGAGATGTGCACCTCGATGCAGGGAGCTTCCAACTGGGCCACGGCGTCGGCAATCGCGATGTTGTAGTGGCTCCAGGCAGCCGGATTGATGACGACCGGGATCCGACCGTCAGCAGCTTGATGTATCCACCCGATCATCCGCTCCTCGGAGTCGGTTTGACGCACCTCGACGTCGAGCCCGAGCTCGCGGCCGTACTCGATCAGCCGAGCCGCCAGGGCAGCGTGAGTCGTCGCCCCATAGATCTGGGGTTCACGGCGACCCAGTCGTCCCAGGTTCGGGCCGTTGAGCACTAGGACAGGCTTGCTCATACCTGATCCTCCGGACGCTTCTCATCCTCCCTAATGCGACGATCGCCGTACCGAATGTCAGGTTCGAGGAAGAGCGGGCCGACAAGTGGTTCCGCAACACGTACGGCCACTTCCGCATTGTCGATGATGCGTGCCACCTCGAGTGCGGAGTCGCCCGGATCGACGGCGATCTTGGCAGCCAGCAGGATGGTGTCGGGACCCAGGTGGACCGTCTTCATGTAGATGACCGAGTCAACGCCGTCAGCACTCACGAGCGCGTCGTGAATGGCCTTGCGTGACTCCGGAGTTGCCGACTCCCCTTCCAGCAGGGACTTCATCTCTCGCGAGAGAATGGCTGCGACGACGACCAGCAGGACGCCAATACAGGCCGAACCGATACCGTCGAAGATCGGGTTGTGCGTCAGGATGGTGAGGCCGACACCGAGGAACGCGAAGATCAAACCGAGGACGGCAGCCGAGTCCTCCATCATGACCACCGGCAACTCCGGGGCCTTGGCCTTGCGGATGTACTGCAGGATCGTCATGCCCTCACGATCTTGCTTGCTCTCCTTGAGAGCGGTGTGCAGGCTGGCTCCCTCAGCACATGCCGAGATGACGGTCACGACCAGCGGCACCCACCACCACTGGGAGTCGAGCAATTCGTCAGGCTGACCGGCGAGAGTGTCGCTGATCTTCTCGTACGACGAGTACAGGGCGAACAATCCACCGACGCTGAAGATGACCACGGCGACGATGTAGCCGGACAGGTAACGGGCCCTCTCGTAACCGAACGGATGGTCCTCGTCGGCCTTCTTGTGGGCAGCTTTGCCTCCGACCATGAGGACGACCTGGTTGGTGGTGTCGGCCACCGAGTGAATCGCCTCGGCAAGCATCGAGGATGCGCCGGTCAGGGCCCATGCGAGGGCCTTCGTCACCGCGATCGCGAGGTTGGCAGAGGCAGCGGCAATGATTGCCTTGCGGCCTCCGCCCTCCTCCTCCGGCTTCTCGGCCTCGTCCGGCTCCCCAGCCACGTGGGACTGACTCATGACATCTCCTCCAGGCGGTCCAGCCCAAGGGCCAGATAAACGGTGGCGAAACTTCCCTGCAGCAGGAGGGCAACGTAACGGTCCATCGAGGAGGACCTCTCATCAATACCCAACGGCAGGGTGACGCTGCGCACCCTCACGTCGTGGACGGCACAAAGTTGCTCCAACTCCCGACGTGTGACCTCGTGCTCGGCCTCGGCGTCATCCATGACGACAAGTACCGGTCGACGCGATTCACCATCGAGATCAGGATCGGAAAAGGGATCTCGTCTGGGAGCGGATTCAATGATGGGACGCAGCGCGGCGGCGTCAGCCGACAGCGCGATTCGGCCTGTGGCCCGACGCATCAACTCAGCCAGGCGACGAGAAGCGCGTGCGGCCAGCACCGATCCGCCCCAGGTCAGAGGTTCGGCGTCAGCCAGGGCACAGGCAAGGTCCTTGGCCTGGTTGACCGCCAGATCGCGATGCGGTGAGGCCGATTCAGCCACCATGTCTGCCACCCGAGCGACCTGGCCGGGATCGACGGCAGGACCGAGCCCCAGATCGCCCAGCACTGCCAGCGCGGAAACTGCGGCTGAGATGGGATCCTCGGAGATCATCTGGATGCGGGCAGTGCCATGGTTACCGGCAGCTCGCCAGGATTCGCCGTCCCCGGTGGAGGCCAGGATGATGGCGCTACCGCGACGGCGCGCCTCTGCCACCTGGGCCGCGCATCGTCCATCGGTGTCGAGGACGGCCACGAGATCCAGGGGACCCACCCATGCCGGTAGACGACGGAACGGCCACGCGACGAGGGGGACCGGGCACACCGGCTCCAGAACTGAGCGCACCAGACGGGCTTCCGGACCGACGACGAGAACTCCCCTGGGTTGTCCCCATTCACCGACGGTTCGACGCACCTCGTCGAGGTTGGCCGAGTCGCGACGGACACGTGCACCGGTGCTTGCCAGATGTCGCAAGACCCCCTCGGTCAGAGGGTCGAGCGGCGCGTCGAGACGTGAGTCGTCGAAGGTCACTGGGGTCTCAGCTCATGACGACGGGTGGGCTCGAAGGCCTCGGTGTCCTGCGCGTCAGCGGCCCTCGTCTCCCCGCTCTGACGGGCGGCGTCAAGGCGAAGATCAGGCACACCGTCGCGCACCAGGAAGGCCAGCCCGCAGGACGGCGAGGAACAGACCAGTTCCCCGCTGTCGAAGTCGAGCGCGAACCGGGAGTGGCACGCCGGGCAGGCCGCCACCTCCAGGAATGCCGGTGAGAGGTCGAGTGCCTCAGGGGCCAGCGGTAGATCAGGCATGACCGTCATCCTAGTGGCTTCGCACGTCGTGGCTGGCGTCCGTGATCACCGACAGGTGACCACGACGACCCAGGACATGGACCGAGGCCGGGTCTGGCTCGGGGACAACCTCGTCTTCCAGCATTCCCACCTCGCGAACAGCCGCAGCAAGGGCCATGAGGTCGTCCACCGGCGGTGCCGGCGCAGGATCATCGATGCCCGGGAGCCGGATGACTTCCCACCCCACCGGGGCTGAGAGGGCTTCGGCGTGCTCCGCGCACATGTCGTAGGCGCCAGGCTCACGGCTGGGCCCCAAGGGGCCGAGGACCGCGGTGCGCTCGGCATACACGTAGGTCAGCGTCGCGACTGCCGGTCGGGAACATCCGGGTCGAATGCACTCTCTCACTCAGGGCACGGTACGCCACGGTCCTGTTTTCCCTGTGGTGCCACGCGGGTACCGACGCATACGGTCGGGGCTGCGCGAGCGTGTGCACCAGGGACATGTAACCTGCACCTGCGGAGGGGCCCGGACTCGTCTGATCGCACCATTGGTACATCCGCAATACAGTGGTGTCATGTCCAAGCGTCGAAACCGTCATGGTCGTGGGCAGCGTGGGCCAGTCGTCCTGCCGCGTGTCTATGGCGGGCGTATCGACCGCATCGACCCCACCGATGCTGAGTTCTTCACGGCCTGCCTGGCCGAAGCCGTCCGCCAGGTGCAGCGGTCGTGTCCGGGGATTCTCGACAACGTCATCGTAGGGGCGGAGGACGTCCCCACGATGCCGGGCTGGACCGAGGAACGGGTTCCGCTGTCGTCGGCGGTCGACGGCAGTGACGACTCCCCTGCCCGGGTCGTCATCTACCGACGTCCCCTCGAACTGAGAACTGCCAGTCGGCGTGGACTGGCCATCCTCGTCCATCGCACCTTGGTAGAGCAGTTATCGGCCTTAACCGGTCTTCCGGTGGAGAAGATCGACCCGGATATCGACGACTGAGGCCAACTGTTGTCAGCGCAGCAGCGGGTCGACGGTGGCGCGGCGTCCGTTCGTCGACGTGGCGATGGCGTCCAGCGGCAAGACGGCCAGGCCGCTGCCAGACACCACACCGCCGATGAGTGGAGCCGACCCGACGACGTGCAGGTGACCTGCTGCTGGAACCTTCCCTGACCAGGTGGATCCTGCCGGAACCGTCCCGTTGACCGCGGTCTTCTTCCCGCCGTCAGCTGTCAGAGTGCCTGTGAACGTCACGGCTTCCCCACCGGGGTTCGACAGCTCGAGGGTGCCACCAGCACCAAGGGTCTGTTCGAGCACCTTGCTGGACGAGCCGGGTCCGACGAGGGCGTAGTCGGTGGTGCCGTGCTTTCCCTGCACGAACAACCTGGCCACCAGCGGATGGTGGGCCGACAGCTTGAGGCCGACGGCCTCTCCCGCCAACGCCTTTGACATATCGACCTGAATCGTCGAACGCGGATCGATGTCGATCTGGTCAGCACCGTCAGGGGTGAACGGACCGTGTCCCGCCAGTGCCGTCACGGACACACCCAGCCGGGTCGTGCCGGGGTTGGAGATGACGAGGGTTGCGGTGGACACCTTCGCCGGGACCGCTGGCAAGTAGACGGTCTTGGAAGCTGGGGCCATCGCGATCGTCTCGCGGCCCTTGGGAGCCCAGGTACGGGCGCCGACGACGACTCTCCCTTCCCTGGAGCCGATCAACGCGGTGACAGGGGTGGTGTCGTTGTTCCACACTGACAGTGGCAGCACCTTGGTCTGCCCGGGAGACACCCGAATGCCACGCATGCCGGCGGTGTCAATTTCTCCCTTGGAACCCAACAAGGTGACGTCGACAGTCGCCGCCCGAGTATCCGCGTTGACGACCACGAGATCGGAGGCAGACGGATTGGTGAGGCTCACCGCACCATCGGTGGCCGTCCCGACGCAAGGAACCCACGTCGTCTTGCCATGGTCGGCAGACAGGACTGATCCCGTCGGAGGATGCTGCCCTGCCATGGAACGAACGAATCCAGCCGAGTTGTCGATCTTCGTCACGGCAGGAACCGAGGTCTCGGACAGCTTGTCCGCGGACGTGCCGACGTGCAGACTGCCGCCCACGGAGCCAGCGGCGAGACTGGCCTTCCCTTGGGAGGGCGGGCACACGAGGGTGCGCCCGGACGAGATGAGCTGAGCCGCCGGAGCCGTGCGTTGGGACTCCGGAATCGCCGTCGTCAACAATGAGATCGCCACGGCTGCCACGGCCAAGGTCACTGCCCAGACCGGACCCTTCCAGTAGTGTCCTGCCTTGTCGTCAGTGGCCGGCCTCTCAACTGCTGATGCTGTCGACGGATCGCCATCGTTTCCGTCAAGGTCGTCCTCATCCGGAGTGGCAACGTCGTCAGGATCCATGGCTCGGGCAGCACGAACCACCGGCTCGTCGCCGGCATCCTCAGCATCCACAGCTCGTCGGGCAAGACCAGCCTCGCCGGGCTCGGCCTCGAAGATCTCCTCGGGCTCCTCGTCATCGGCGAGGGCGCGGCGTGGACGGTCGCTCATGATTCCTCCTGACGACGGTTACGGCGCGCCTTGCGGCCACGGGTGGGGACGGAACGACGCGGGGCGACGGCACGATTCCGCTGGGCGGCCTGGGGGCCGGCGAGCAACAGCAACGCCAGAGTGGCCACCACCTCAATGGCGCAGGCCCATCCCTGGGTCGGCATCGACCAAGTCACGTCACCACGAGCCGATCCGACGCGGTAGGACTCCCCGATCTCGTGCTGAGCGGTCGGCTGAAGTTCGGTGCCACCCACCTCGACCTTCCAGCGGTCGTCGCGGGGTTCGAGGATCGTCAGAGTGCCTGACGTGGTGACCTTCCCGACAACTGGCTCCCGGTCTCCCTCGGGCGCGCCGACGACGGCCCTGGACGGCTGCCCATCCACCGTCCAGACAGTCGTCATCGGATCAGTGATGGCGGCTGTCAGACCAGCCGCATTGCCTACCTGGGCGACGACGTCGGCTCCTGCCCCACGCAGCCACAGATGGCCAATTCCCAGCGCGGACAGCCAGCTCGCGAGGTCGTCAGGGACAGCACCCGTCGCCACTGCCAGAGCAAGATCAGAAGCTGGATTGGCGATCCGGCTGTCCGAGGAAATGGCGGGGCGCTCGCCACTTCCCCAGCTCGGGTTCTCGGCATCGACGAGATCCCAGCGGACATCGCTGCCATGCACATTCACCATGAGGGTGCGAGTCTGGCGCGGCGAGCCCTCCACCGCAGTGACATAGGCGGGACGCATCTCGTCAGTGGTGGACATCGGGCCACGAGCGCCACCGACCAACCACCAGACGCCACCTGCGGCGACGGAGACTGCCATCACCCAGGGCAACCACCGGTTACCAATACCGACGAGGAGCTCTCCCAAGGTCGGCGACTCGTCAGCGGGATGATGATCGGCCTCAGCCCGCTTGAGCAGGGCGGACTGGCGTGCTGCTGCGATGAGCATGAGCAGGACGCCGACGCCTACGAGCTGCCACGGCTCAATGGCCGGATGAACCTGCACACCCCAGACGTCAACCAGGACGCGCGATCCGACACCGGCAAGGATGAGGCACACCAAATAGACGAGGATGAGGGCGAGCATCCGGCCTCTCGGATGTCCGGTGAGGGATCCGATGGAGGCCGACCGGTCGATGATGAGGCGCCACACCGCCCACAACGTGGCAATCCACAACGGGATCATCGCGATCAGGGTGAACGCGGTAGGAGCCGTGCCCGGGACGATCGAGCGTCCGACCAACAACCACAGCCCGGCTCGCGTCTCGACGACGGGGCTCAACAGCGGCTCGGCCCCAGTCACCATCCGTCCGGGCTCGCTGAACAGCCGTGGAATCCACGGCGAGATGACCAGGAGCGGTCCCACCGTGACGATGGCTGCCAGCAGCGGACGGCGCGGCCGGGTCGTGAGGATGCCTACAGCAACCGCCAGCGGGTAGATCCACAGCGCCGGGACCAAACTGATCGCCAGAGCTGACCACAGGGCCAGGCCACCTGCGGAAGAGACGCCCCCGACCTGACGGGTACCGATCTCAGCACCACGCAGCTCGGCGACGTCAATCGTTTCGGAGTTCACCAGACGCCAGGTGTGCAATGCCATGTGGGGAAGGATGACGCCCAGTGCCACGGCCGTCACCGAACCGCGTGCCAGACCTCCGGTCAGAATCGGCAACAGTCCCCAGAAGCTGGAGAGCAGCACGGTCGTCACGCCGACGCCAATGACGCGACGGAAGAGACGATGTGCCGACATCGCTGTGAGCAGCGGTGCCAGGACGAGCAGGATGCGGACGAGGACTTCTGGCTCGCCAATCGTCAGGACCGAGCCGAAGGCCGACCAGGCAAGCCACGGGGCATTCGCTCCCGTCACGCCCGAAACAGCGGTGAGCCACCGGTGCCAGGCACCGGACAGCCCATGTGGAGCCGGAGCCAGCCACGTCGAGGTCACACTTCCCGGCCCGTAGAGGCCCCGGCAGGCGATAAGCCCGCAGAGCACCATGAGCCCGACCATCACGATGTACGGGTTGACGACGAAGCGATGGTCCCGGGCGGTGAAATCGTCGCCGGTGAGATCGTCGATCGTCGTTCCGTCCTCGTTTCGCCACGGATGCATCCGGTCGGAGAGGTCCCCGGCGTAACGGTCGACGGCTCGAGCCCACACACTGCGTCGGCTGGGCAGCAGACGCTTGGTGTTCTCCAGATCGTCGGGATCGCACTGAGCGTGGAATTCCTGCAACCGCTGGGACATCTCGCGGGTGACTGAACGGGTCTTCCACAGCTGCCATCCGGCTCGCCACTCGTCGGCAGCACGGGAGGGGGCCTTGCCGACCAGCAGAACGATGAATCGCCACACGCTGGCCAGCAACAAGGCGAAACTGGTGCGGGTCGGGTGACCGGTGCGGGCCGCGACCATGCGCATGCCGGCGAGACGGTCGGTGGCGTCCGGGCGAGGGGCCAGATTCGACTCACGTTGCCACCCTCGACCGGCCTGACGGTGGTGGATGGTGCAGGTCGGCGCAGTGCGCACCACCATGCCTGCTTCGTTGGCACGCCATCCAAAGTCGACACCGTCACGGAAGAGCGGAAGGGCGGGATCAAATCCGTCGAGCCGGCTCCACGCCTCCAACCGGACGAACATCCCAGCCGTCGATCCCCCCAGGATGGGGCCG
Source organism: Cutibacterium sp. LaCa_255 (assembly GCF_057458005.1). NCBI lineage: Bacteria > Bacillati > Actinomycetota > Actinomycetes > Propionibacteriales > Propionibacteriaceae > Cutibacterium > Cutibacterium sp. LaCa_255. The sequence continues at coordinate 1,974,733 of NZ_CP190956.1, forward strand.
GGATCAGCCTGCTTCTGGTCAATGTCACCGCGGTCAACGACGGGAAGAACCCGAGTACCGCCGGTACTGACACTCTGGCCCTGCTCGTCAATGAACTCGGGGTAATTGTGCCGAGCCGGCTTGAGCAAGGTCGGGTACAGGACGTCAGGGTGAGGCTTGCGAGAAGCCTCATGGAGCAGTGAGCTCAAGGAGTCCCGGCCCACCTCCACGTCGTCATGCAAGATCCAAACGTGAGTGACGTCGTCGGGAAGACGATCAAGGGCGAGGTTGACGCCCTGACCAGGCGTGGTGTCGGCGCTGGCCGTGACACATTCTTCCAGCAGCCCCTCACCGACAGCCTCCTCCAACAAGTTCGTGGATTCGTCGGTGGAACCAAGGTCAACCGCGATCTGGACCGCAGCCCTCTCGTCGCTGCGACGCAAGGCGTTGAGAGTTCGCGGCAACCAATCTGCCGCTTGGTGAACGAGCAGGATGACGGCCACTTCGTCAGCGGTGATGTCAGGGACGGCCGGCTCACGACGTTCATGCGCCCATGCCCAGTCCGCCGGATCGACACGCACCGATGGGATGACGGGAATCGTCCAGTCCGTGAGCCCCTCCGCAGTGCGTGGAGCATCGCCGAGGTCAGGCCAACGACCCTCGTCGGGCTCGGTCTCCGCAGAGTACTTCTCGTCACTCACCTGGTAGACCACCTGTTCGTCGACGTCATGGAACTCGGCGTGCACGTCATATGTACACGACTGATCATCACACATACCAATCGCGCCGACGGCACCTCCGCGCAGACAGGAAATTCTAACGGGCCGTCATCCCCACCGTGGTGTGCCGCCAGGATGGTCACGCCCGCTTGCGCAGTCGACGCCTCTCCATCTCCGACAACCCGCCCCAGATTCCAAATCTCTCGTCGTTCTCGAGGGCGTACTCCAAGCACTCCTGACGCACCTCGCAGGACTCGCAAATGCGCTTGGCTTCACGGGTGGATCCGCCCTTTTCAGGGAAGAATGCCTCCGGATCAGTCTGGGCGCACAAGGCCTTGTCGTGCCATTCCGGCTCGTCGTCACCGCCTCCGGAAAACAAAGTCAGAATCTCGTCCATGGGGGAAGCTCCTCGAGATCAGACGCGGCGGGTTCCGCGCCGATGCACAAATTACACGTGTGAGATTCAGCGCGCGACTCCGTCTCGGGAAAACCCCACAGCTACCGGCGTGTCGCGCCGGGGCTCAAGGCATACCTGTGATTGATTCTCAGCGCCGTCCGCAGTCGTTCGACCATTGGTGGTCTTCCGAGTTTCCTCCGGTCTGCTGAGATGTCGAATCGCTCGCCCAACTCTGAGCGTTTCTGGTCGGCGCCGGATCCCATGCGGATGCGCCTGCTCCACTCGCGGCATCACCGGCCCTCGTCCAGACCGCACCGACCCCCTCGGGCCAGCTGAACTCCTCCTGAGCTGGAGTGTCAGCTTCCTGGGTGGCCACAAGCTGACTTGCGGGTTCCGACTCCGAATCCTCCGGCTCGGGCTCCTCGTCGGAGTTCTCGACATCGTCGGAGGTGGATACCTCCGGCCGCGTCAGGACCAGCAGTACCCACGCGGCCAGAACCTTGATGGCAATGGCCAGAAGGTCACCGAAGAGCCCCAGGGACGCTCCCAGGAATCCCCCAGGACCATGAATGGGAGCGAGCAGGGCAAGGATGAGGTCGAATCCGGCCGCGATGGCCACGATGAGAGCAGACACCTTGCCGAGCAATTTGGCATGAGGAGTCGCCGGACGAATGAACCGGCACACCAAGACTGCGGCCACCAGCAGCAGGATCATGCCGATGCCCAGCGAGCTTCCCGACAGGCTACGAGCCATTCCGAAAAGTCCGCTGTGCTCGTGGGTCATCATCGTGACAGCCCGCACCAGAACGGCCACGAGGAATCCGATACTGACAACGATGACGGTCCATGCGATGGGCTCGCGAATTTCCCGGGCGTTCTTCACGCGAATCGTCCTCCCGCCTGGGCGGCCACCTCGGCCACCAGAGCCTTGACCTGCTGGGACTGGGACAACGGCACCACCAGAGTGGCACGATCGGTGCTCACCACGGCCATGTTGTGCAGACCTGCCACTGCCAGAACGGCGTCAGGGCGGTCGTTGATGAGCAGGTTCCCGTCCGAGTCGACGGTGACGGTCAGACCCATCACGTGGTTGCCCTCGCCGTCATCAGGCAGGTGGGGGGCCAACGCCTCGTAGGAGCCGACGTCGTACCACTGGATCTCCAGCGGAATCGCAGCGACACGTACCCCGCATCCACCGCGGGAAGCCGGTTCCATCACCGCGACGTCGACGGAGATCTTCTCCATGAGTGGGTAGACCTCTGCGATCCGGGAGGGATCGGCGACGAGCTCGTCGACCTGGCGTCGGGTCTGCGGCTTGAGATGGGACAAGCAGTCCAACAGGGTCGAGGCCCGCCAGACAAACATACCTGAGTTCCACCAGTACTCACCTGAATCGAGGTATTCGCGGGCAAGCTCCGGGCTGGGCTTCTCGACGAACTCGAGAACGTTGTGAGCACGCGGATCCGACTCCAGCGGGCCGCCCCGGTGGAGGTAACCGAAACTGGTGTTCGGCTCGGTGGGGACGACTCCGAAGGTCACCAGTGCGGCAGGGTCGTCCGTGGCGAGATCGAATCCGTGCTGCAGAGCGGCACGGAAGTCGTCAGCGGGACGGATGATGTGGTCAGCCGTGACGACAGCCATGACGCCATCAGGATCGCGGTCAGCGATGATGCCGGCCGGCCATGACACGGCATTGAGGGAGTCACGTCCCACCGGTTCACCGAGGATGTTCTCGGCCGGGATCTCCGGCAACAACTTGGCCACCGTGTCGGCATACGAGGCTCCGGTGCACACCACGATGCTGGTGTCCGGGACCAGACCGGCGACCCTCTCGTATGCCATCCGCAGCAGGCTCATCCCGTTGATGAGTTCCAACAGCTGTTTGGGCTCTCCTTGATGAGACAGCGGCCACAGGCGCGTGCCGGACCCGCCGGCCAGGATGAGGACGTGTTGCATGTCGACAGAGTATCTGGCCACACTGACGCAACCGTGTTGGACGCACCACAGCGTTTCATCCTTCACAATGGTTGCCATGGTTTCCCTGGCCCGACCGACCGCCTCCCGCAGTTCTGACCCGCTGACCGCCCTGTGGCGTCGCAGCAAGGAGGCCGGTGCGCTGCCGATCCTGACCTGGTACGACGGCGCGGATCGCGGCGAATTGTCCGCCCGCACCCTGCTGACCTGGGTGACCAAGTCGGTTCACCTGCTCGACTCCGAGGGAATCGCGGCAGGAGACGTCGCGAGGTTGTCGGTCTTCAGGCAGCGCCCTGGCCACTGGACCAGTTGCGTGTGGCTGCTGTCCTCCTGGTGGGCCGGTCTGCGGGTTGACCTTACCGGGCTGGACGAAGCCACAGTGGAAGTGATCGGCCCGGACACCGACCCTGTTAACTCCCCCGAGGTCCTCGTCCAGTGCAGCCTCACGCCACTGGCAACCCCGTGCCAGAACCCCGTTCCGGGGGCCATCGACAACGCTGACGTGCTGGCTGGCCCCGACGACCTCGTCACTGCACGACCCGCCGCGTCCGGGTCAGTGTGGCTCAGGGGATGCCAGGAGTGGACCGGCGAGCAGCTGTGCAGCGTCGTGCCGTTGGGCCGAGCGGTGCTGCTCTCCCCGGAACGGATTCGGGTCGGTGGTGGGGAACTCGTCGCCACGACCCTCGTCAGCTGCCTGCTCGGCGGCGGGTCACTCGTCCTGGTCGAGTCAAGCGACGATGTCGCTGCCATCACCACTCAAGAGGGAGCCGTCGAGGTGTGAGATCAGTCCTCGGAACGCTCGCCGAGACCGACGAGGAATCCGACTCCCCAACTCATGTGCATGATCGCCAGCACCACTGGCAGTCGAGCCCGGACGCCCGGATCCATGTCGCGTTTCATCGCCGCCGATCCAATCCCGATGATGCTTCCATAACCCAGCGGGGCCACCCATCCGATGAGTGGCCAACGCTTCAGCCACGGCCTGCGCCTGACCGCCTCGACGATTCCGAGGGCGGTTCCCGTCACCACTCCGGTGACCGCAATGGGAGCGGCCAGATAGCGCAGACTCACCGAGTCGCGATGGCGCCGCATGACTTCACGACGCCACTGGCCGGTGCGGAAGAACTGCCGGGCCAACGCCTTGACGGTGGAACGGGGGCGGTAGGTCACCCGAAGATCGGGGCTGAACCACACTTCTCGTCCGGACTGCCGCAGACGATAGTTGAGCTCCCAGTCCTGAGCCCGATCGAATTTGGCGCAGAAGCCGCCGACGGCCTCAAGATCCGCCTTGCGGAACACCCCGAGGAAGACCGTCTCCGCTGGCCCTTCAGGGGCATTTCCCTGGTGGAAGGCGCTGCTCCCCAGGCCGAGCTTCGAGGTGTAGGCGACGGCGACGGCCTGCTCGAAGGGGGTACGACCCTTGGCGTCCATGACTCCACCGACATTGGCCGCCCCGGTTCGCTCCAGCAACTCGACAGCCGTCGCGATGTACTCCGGGCCGAGCTCACCGTGAGCGTCGACGCGCACGATGATCTCGTACTGAGAAGCGGCCACACCGAGGTTGAGAGCCTTGGGGGTGGTGCCGCCGGGATTGTCGATGACCCGAATGCGATCGTCCCGGGCAGCCAGCTCCTGAGCGATCTCAGCGGTGCGGTCAGTGCTGGGAGCGATGGCAAGGATGACCTCCATCTGTCCCGGGTAGCCCTGATTGAGGACACCGGCCACCGATTCCTCGAGGTACCGTTCCTCGTTCCTCACCGGTATGACAACACTGACCGGGGGCGCGAGGTATGATGACATGGACGACATTGTGCCAGTTCGGAAGGAACTGTGAATCCTGAGGCACACGGGACTCGCCCAATAAGCCTCAGGAATCTGCATGGCCTTGCGACTACCGTGGAATTCATGCCTAATCGAGACACTGGGCGCGGTCCCCGCGACAAGCGATCTCGTCAGTCCGACCTGGACTGGCTATACGGAGTTGACGCCAATGACGCCACCCGTATCGATCCGATAAATGCACCGCACAGCGAATCGGGCCGACCCCACAGTGGGGCGGGTCGATCGCAAGGTGGTCGACGTCCGCAATCCCGGCAGGGTGCCGACCGATCCACCCGACCGCGCCCACGGTCGACGTCATCCCCACGGCCCACTGGTGATCCGTACCGGCCGGGTGCCCAACCAGCCCGTCGGCCCCCGCGTCAAGCCCCTCCTCCTCGTCTGCGGCAGCGGGCGAGTCGTCCCGCACCACGCCCTCGCAAGCGTCGGCACCCCTTCAAGGTCATCATGGTGCTGTTGTTGGCGTGGTTGGTGTGGCTTGTCGCCGTACCGTCCTATGCGTTGAGTCGGACCGGAACCGTCGATGCCACCCCCGACGGTCCGCGGGGTGCAAGCCATCCCGGTACCCTCGTGCTTCTCGTCGGCACCGACGAGAGGCAAAACCTCACGACGAAGCAGCAGAAGGAGTTGGGTACCGGCACCGAGAGCGGTCTTCGCACCGACACCATGCTGCTGCTCTACATGCCGCCGGAGGGAAAGAACGTCCTGATCTCCCTGCCGCGCGACTCATACCTGCCCATCCCGGGGCACCATCACAACAAGCTCAACGCCGCCTACTCGATTGGTGGCGCCAAGCTACTGGTCCAAACGATTGAAAGGGCCACCGACCTGCGTGTCAACGGCTACGTCGAGATTGGGTTCGGTGGCTTCGTGGAAATGGTCGATGCGGTCGGCGGAGTCGAGGTGACCCTCGACAATCCGATGGTCGACAAGGATTCCCACACCAACCTTCCTGCCGGCACCCAGACCCTCGACGGAGTTCAGGCCCTGGGATATGTCCGCATGCGAAAGGCCGATCCCGAAGGCGACCTGGGGCGCGTCAAGAGGCAGCAGAAGGTGGCTTCCCAAGTCGCGACGAAGGCCCTCAGTCCGTGGACCCTCATCAACCCGGTGCGATATTGGAACCTCAACATGGCGGCCTCGGATGCGGTGAAGCTCGGCACCGACACTTCGACCTTGACTGCCCTCAAGACCGCTCGCGGTCTCATGAAGGTTTCCGGCAACGACGGCATCAAGATGACGGTCCCGGTGTCAACGGTCTCGGCCAACACCTCGGCCGGTTCCTCGGTGCTGTGGAATGACAGGAAAGCGGCTCGGCTGTGGGATGAGCTGAGGAGCGGTGACACCTCAAAGGTGACCGAACTGTCCTGATCTGACGTTGAAACGCCGAGGTCGGTGTCTCCATCAACTCTCCTCTCGGTCGCACTACCACGGCCTGGCTCGCCCGTCCCAGCCCTGATCACGTGAGCAGGCCGCGGTAGCTCCGGAAAACCGTGGCGGCACTGCCATCCCACCTGCTTGTGCGATACGCATCTTCCGGGACCACCACGGCATCATCAGCCTGCCGAGCGAGACCACACCTCGAATCACCTCAGTGCTCACCTTCTGACATCGCGGTGTACACGTTTTCATCATCAGGTTCTATGGTGGTGTCCATGGTTGCCAATGCCGACACCGCTCCGGGGATCGACGCCGCCCTGACGAACCTCGTCCCGTGGCAGGGGCCTGTGGCCCCACGGGCTCACCTGCACACCGATGCCCCGACCCTCGACCTGTCTGGAACGTGGCGTTTCCAGCTCGTCGACTCCCCCTTTGACGTACCGGAAGGTTTCTTCGACCCTGGATTCGACGACACCGACTTCGTCGACCTCGCCGTTCCCTCGATGTGGCAGATGACCGACCCGGCAGGCGAAGCACCGTTCGGGCGCCCCGCCTATCTCAACGTCAACTACCCGATTCCGGTCCCGGCTTCCGACGAAGACATCGTCGTTCCCAATGAGAACCCGACCGGGTGCTACCGCCACACCTTCCAGGTCAGTGAGACGTTCACCAATGCTGACCGGGTGCTGCTGCGTTTCGAGGGAGTCGACTCCTTCGCCCGCGTCTGGCTCAACGGAGTCGAACTGGGTTGGACCAAGGGTTCGCGTCTCACCAGTGAGTTCGACGTCACTGCGCAACTGCGCCCCGGCCGCAATGTGCTGGCAGTAGCCGTCAGTCAATGGTCCGACGGCACCTTCCTGGAGGACCAGGACATGTGGCGGATGTCGGGGATCTTCCGCAAGGTCACGCTGCTGGCACGCCCGCAGGGCGGCATCGACGACCTCTTCGTCCATGCATCCTGGGAGGACGGCGCCGCCAAGATCACCATTGACGGACCCGACGGCGCCACCGTCGCCATCCCGGAACTCGGCGTCACCACCACCTGCAACACCGAGGTGACCGTCCCCGACGCGCAGCCCTGGACAGCTGAGACCCCCAGGCTCTACGACACCACCGTCTCAACGGGCTCCGAGACCGTCTCCCTGCGGATCGGATTCCGCACCGTCGCCATCGACGGGGACGTCATCATCGTCAACGGACACAAGGTCGTCTTCCGCGGCGTAAACCGCCACGAGTGGGATCCGCACACCGGACGCACCCTCGACGAGGAGACCATGCGCGCCGACCTCGAACTCATGAAGCGTCACGGCGTCAATGCCATCCGCACCTCACACTACCCACCGGACGCCCGCTTCCTCGACCTGTGCGACGAGTACGGCGTCTGGGTGCTTCTGGAGTGCGACCTGGAGACCCACGGCTTCGAGTGGGGTGGCTGGGACGGAAACCCCGCTGGCGACGACCGCTGGTACGACTGCCTACTCAACCGCATCCAGCGCACCGTGGAACGGGACAAGAACCACCCATCGATCATCGGATGGTCGATGGGTAACGAGTCCCACTGTGGTGAGGGCATCCGCCTCATGAACGACTGGGTCAAGCATCGCGACCCGTCCCGGTTCACCCATTACGAGGGCGACTACACCCACACCATCTCCGACGTGTGGACCGTCATGTACCCGGGGATGGAGTGGGTCGAGGCCGTCCGCGACCGTACTGTCATGCCGGGCGCCGAGCCTGTTCCGCAGACCGGCCGCGAGCTCGGACTGCCCTTCTTCATGTGCGAGTTCGCCCACGCCATGGGCAATGGCCCGGGTGAGCTCGCTGACTACGAGGAACGTTGTTTCGACCCGCATTTCCACCGCGATCGTATGCACGGCGGATTCATCTGGGAGTGGATCGACCACGGCATCGACACCGGACGCGGATATGCCTATGGCGGCGACTTCGGCGAGGTTCTGCACGATCGAAACTTCGTCTGCGACGGGCTCGTCATGCCCGATCGCACCCCCTCGCCGGGCCTGCTGGAGTTCACGGCGACGATGGGTGCAGTGCGCATCGAGGTCGACGGCTCACGTTTGCGCGCCGGCGACGGCATCACCGTCATCAACCGCCTCGACTTCGCCGATCTGTCCGATCTCGAATTCGTCTGGCAACTCGTCGACGACGGCAAGGTCACCGACGAAGGTGTTCTGGACATCGGAGCACTGCCCGCTCATCAGTCCTGGACCGGATCCGTGCCGGTTCCCGACGAGATCTCCGACCGGATGGTCGTCGTCGTCGAGGCCAGGTTGGTCGAGGACACCATCTGGGCTCAGGCGGGCCACGTGGTGGCACGGGCGTCGGACCTGCTGATCCCTGAGCCTCTCCCCCGTCCGTGTCCTCCGGCATCGTCCCATCCGCGTCGCGACGGTAGCGGCTGGGTTCTCGGACCTGCTCGCTTCGACCGTCGTGGTCGTCTCGTGGAGTTGGGCGGGAACGGCATCGTCACACCGGTTCTCGATCTCTTCCGCGCCCTGATCGACAACGACCGGGCCAGCAGCCTGGCTCGTAACAACATTGGTGGCTCCGCACTGGCTGCCGGTCTCGACCGGCTCGTCCACACCACGGTCTCGGTGCGCGAGGAGGGAGATGACCTGGTCGTCGTCACTCGTAGTGCCGCAGCAGCTGCTCGAGATTCCATGACGACGACGTGGAGTTGGCAAGCCGTCCAGGTCGACGAGGGATCCGAAGGGATCCATCTCGACCTCCACGTCGAACCGCACGGCCACTGGCCAGCAATGCTGGGGCGCATCGGCGTGACCATGGGGCTGCCGGATGAGTGGAGCACCGTGTCCTGGTTCGGACTCGGCCCGACGGAGAACTACCCGGATTCCCAGCACGCCGCCACCTGGGGACGCTGGAACTCCGACGTCGCCAGCCTCCAGACGCCTTACGTCATGCCTCAGGAGAATGGTCTTCGTCAGGGTGTCCACGAGCTTACGATCACCGGCCCCGACGGTGGTCTGCGCGTCGCCGCTGATGGCGGCTGGCCGGCATTCGCGGTTCGCCCGTGGACGTCCAAGGCCCTGTTCAGCGCCGCCCATACCTGGGATCTGGAGCCCGACGGGCACACCTGGCTGACCTTGGACGCCCTCTCGGCCCCGCTGGGATCGACCTCCTGCGGCCCGATGCCGATCATGTCCCACCGGTTGTACGCCCGCCCGGTTGATATGTCGCTGACCCTGTCCCTGATCTGACCAAGGGTCTAGAAGCAGCGAACTGGCCCCGGACCGCAACAGTTCGGGGCCATCCGCGTATCGATGACTCGCTCAGGGGCGCGAGTGGGTGCGCACCTTCTCCCCCTTGGCGGCCGCCATGTCGTGCAGCTCGGTCTGGTACTTGACCATGGCGTCGCACAGCTCGGGATTCGATGCGGCAAGAATCCTCACGGCCAGCAGACCGGCGTTCTTGGCATTACCGACACCGACCGTTGCCACCGGTACACCACCAGGCATCTGGACGATGGACAGCAGGGAGTCCATGCCGTCGAGATGGGCCAGCGGAACCGGCACTCCGATGACCGGCAGCGGGGTCAGCGCGGCGACCATGCCGGGTAGATGGGCAGCACCACCGGCACCGGCGATGATGACCTTGATACCGCGCTCGTGGGCGCCACGGCCGAACTCGACCATGTCCTCGGGCATCCGGTGAGCCGAGACGACCTCCGCCTCGAATCCCACGTTGAAGTCGGTGAGCACCTGGGCGGCGGGCTCCATCGTCGGCCAGTCGGAGTCCGAACCCATGATGATCGACACCTGCGGGCCCGTGGCGTCACCAGCCAACCGGCGTGCGGATCCGGCCGCTGTCTCGACCTTCTTGCCGCGACGCGGCTTGCGGCTGTTGGCGGTGGTCTCAGGCATCATGTTCTCCCATGAGGTAGGCGGCAGCGTGGCGCGCCCGGCGACGAGTCGTCTCGACGTCGTCACCGAGGCAGGTGACGTGACCGACCTTGCGGCCGGGTCGCACGGACTTCCCGTACAACTCGACGCGCAGTTCCGGGTCACGAGCGAAACAGTGTTGCAGAGCCCCGGTCAGGTCTTCCTCAGACCCGCCGAGGACATTGGCCATGACGACCACGGGGGCAGTCAAGGCCGGTGAACCGAGCGGAAGGTTAAGCACGGCTCTCATGTGGTTCTCGAACTGGCTCGTCTCAGCACCGTCGATGGTCCAGTGGGCGGTGTTGTGGGGGCGGGTCGCCAGCTCATTGACGATGACGGAACCGTCCTCGCGCTCCATGAGCTCAACGGCGAGGACACCGACGACGTCGAGGCGCCCAGCAATGTCCAGGGCCATGGTTTGCAGCTCCACCTGGCGGTCCGAGGACATGTCCGGTGCCGGGCTGATGGTCTCGGCGCAGACCCCGTGACGCTGGATGGTCTCCGTGACCGGATAGGCGGCTCCCTGACCCGATGGGGAGCGGACGACAACGGCAGAGAGTTCGCGTCGGAAATCAACGAACTCCTCGGCGAGAATACGAATCGGTTGTTTGCCGTCGGCCAGTCCTCCGGCAGCCTCGAAGGGTTCCCCGGCACCGTCAGGTCCGTCGATCTTGAAGACTCCCTTGCCGTCATATCCGCCGCGAGACGTCTTGGCGATGACGGGCCAGCCGTGGTCCGCACCGAAGGCGACGAGATCGTCAGGGGTGTCACAGACCTTCCAGGCCGGGTTCGGGAATCCCTCCTTCGCCATGAATTCACGCATGACGACCTTGTCCTGAGCATGGACCATCGCGGCCGATCCGGGGCGGACAGCACACCCTGCCTGTTCCATCTCCTCGACGAGGACGGTCGGCACGTGCTCGTGATCGAAGGTCACGACGTCACACCCAGCTGCGAAGTCCATGACGGCGTCGTGGTCGAGATGGGAGCCGACGACGACATCAGACATCACCTGGGCCGCGGACTCGTCAGGGTCGGAGGCCAGCAGACGGGTGCGCACCCCCAATCCGATCGCAGCCTGGTGCATCATGCGGGCAAGCTGCCCGCCGCCAATGATTCCAATGGTGTAGGAGGTCACGACCTTCATCGTAACGGCCACCGGACACAGAACCGCGGAAGAGCTGTTCTCCCGGATCTTCCACCCGTGGATTTCCCTGTCAGATCGTCTTCGCGTCGGCTTTCCATCCGGACACCGGCCGAGGGTTATTAGCGATCGCCCGTGGAACGGCCGAAAAGATGAAGGGCTGCTGCCATCTCATCAAGCAGAGCGCAGCCGTCTTTCCGGGTTCTCCACGAGTATTGCAGGGAAAGCTGGCCGCAGCCGCCCTCCCCAACCAGGTGAGGGCCCCGGGACGGCTGGGTCAAGGCTGGTGCGGACACTCTCGAAGGTGACGTGAACACGCAGGAGGACTGTCTGGGGCACAGACTGCACTGTAAGGGCATGGCACCCACTCGTACCTCATGCCTGGCCACAGACCGCACGTCACGCGTTCACATTGCGGGGTCGTCCATACTGGAAACATGGTGCGAGTCGGACAGCCACTGCGGCGCAATCGTGACGAGACGGTGCTGGTGCACTCCCGCCGTCACGCGAAAGCACTGTTCTGGCCTGTCGTCATGGGGTTCGTCGCAGTCATCGGGGCTGCCGCGCTGCTCGGACTCATGACGCTCGAGATACGAGCCCGGTACTGGCCAATCGTCGCGGTCGTCGCAGTCGCGCTGATAATCGTCGGTACCATCATTCCGTGGCTGAAGTGGTTCACCACCACCATGACGATCACTGAACGACGCGTGATGCTGCGTCATGGCGTCATCGTCAGACGGGGTCACGACGTCATGATTGACAGCCTCGTCGACGTGTCCTGGCAGGCCGACGTCGTCGATCGGATGATGGGCTGTGGAAAACTCATCCTCACCGCACCGTCAGACCAGTTGGTCCTCGATAACGTCCCGGGCGCCCGCCGAGTGGCAGACCTCTTCGCGGACCTGACCGACGGGCGTTATGACGGCGACGAGGACCTCGACGACTATCAGCAACCGTGGAATGTCACAGCACGGTGACGTCGAGCTCCTCGCGCAGGATTCCCGACGAGGTCGGCTCCTCGGATGCGGAGAACCTCGAGACCGTGGCCTCCTCACGCTCAGCAACGGCGACGGAGAACTCACCGTCGACGAAGTGGATTGCTGCTCCGTCATCGACTGCGTAACCAGCGGGGAGAACCCCATTGGCAACCGACTGTGCGTAGATCGGGGCGCGCTCCGACTCGCCGTCGAAGTGGGGGCAGAACGACCCGTCGAGCAGACCCATTCCACCTCGCCACGCACGCAGGTCACCGAATGCGTCCGTGAGACAGCCGGAGAACCAGCACGCCGCACCGGCTGCGACCCCGGCGAGCACGACGTCGTCCGCCGAGGACGTCATCCGCCGGATGACGTGGTCAACCCCGTGCATCCGCCACAGCGCCATGAGGTTGGCCGCCGAGCCGGCACCCGACACGATGACGTCAGCCTGGGAAAGACGCTCCACCGACTCCGCAGCCCCCTGCCACAGGGTCAGCACCATGGTCCGCACACCCAGCGCCGAGTAGGCGGCCAGAAAACGATTGACGTAAACCGGGTCATCGGCTGCCGCGGTGGGGGCAAAACACACCAAGGGCGAGGACTTTCCGGACAGGTCAAGGATGTGACGGTCGAGAGCGGTGGGCTCACCACGGTTCGACATCGAGAAACCGCCGCCACCAAGGGCCAGGATGTGGGTCGTCATGGTCAGCAGTCTAGGTGGTCGGGACGTTCAGGGTGCCGTGGTGGAACTCACCTCGTGCGCAGATGGTTGACGTCTCCCGCGTTGAAGGTGCGACGTCCTTCCGAGGTTTCCACCACGATGGCACCGTCGACATCCACGTCGACGCCGACACCGTCGACGGCCTCGTCACCGCCACCGATGGTCTCCGGGTCGAAGGTCAGTCGCACCGGGGCACCGATGGTGTCGCACCGCGCCACGTACTGGTCTCGCACGGTTCCGGTCGCCAGCCACACCGTCAGCAATTCGTCGAGGTGGACTAGCAGGCTGGCCAACAGCTCGTTCTTGTCGTGGTTCAACCCGCACAACGCCAGGGAGGTCGCCGTCGGGACGGGCAGTTCGTCGGTCCCCATCGACACGTTGATCCCAATCCCGATGACGGCGTGAGGACCAGCCGGTCCGTCGACGCGCTCCGACAGGATCCCGCTCACCTTGCCACCATGGTCGGTGCCAAGATCCACCAGGACGTCATTGGGCCACTTCAACGTCACCCGGGAGCGATCAGCCCCGCCAACCTCCTCGATGGCCTCGACGACGGCGAGTCCGGCCACCATCGAGAGCCAGCCCCAGTCCTGGGCGGGACGATCATTGGGCACCAGGGCAGAGATCGCCAGATTCGTTCCCGGGACGTCGTGCCAACTGCGTGAGAAACGTCCTCGTCCGCCTTCCTGGTGATCAGCAACGAGGAGGCGGAACGAGGTTCCCCCGGCGCGGACGAAGGACACCATGTCAGCGTTGGTCGAGCCGGTGGAGTCGACACAGGCAATCCCCCCTCCGCACGGCCCGGTGAACATCGTGTTCCCGGCAAGCTCGATGACGCGATCAGCAATGGCAGCAGGCGTGGAAGGCACCCGTCCAGACTATCCGTAAGCCATCGTGCTGCGCGCCAGCTCATCCCTGGCCCAGACGACCAGCCAGTCACCGGCCCGATGATGCCGTGGAACTTCCGGAAGCTCGTGACAGCCACGGTCCGCATGGCCGCCATCCATCCCGGAAAGCGGCCCGACGCCACGCTTGTCGCCTGTGACGGATAGTCTCAACTCATGGAGATCGACATCCACACCACGGCAGGAAAGATCGCCGACCTCGGTCGGAGGATCGACGAGGCCGTCAATGCCGCATCCCCCTCGGCCATCGAAAAGCAGCACGCCGCCGGAAAGATGACCGCCAGGGAGCGCATCCTGCGGCTGCTGGACGAGGATTCCTTCACCGAGCTCGATGAGTTCTCTCGTCACCGCTCGACGAACTTCGGCATGGAACGCAAGCGTCCCTACACCGACGGCGTCATCACCGGTGTCGGTGCGATCCATGGTCGTCCGGTCTGTGTGTTCAGCCAGGACGTCACGATCTTCGGTGGGTCCTTGGGTGAGGTCTACGGCGAGAAGATCTGCAAGATCATTGACTTCGCCGTCAAGACAGGCTGCCCCCTCATCGGCATCAACGAGGGCGGCGGCGCTCGTATTCAGGAAGGCGTGGCCTCCCTGGCCCGGTTCGGTGACATCTTCCGCCGCAACACCAGGGCTTCCGGCGTCATCCCCCAGATCTCCATCATCATGGGCGCCGCAGCTGGCGGTCACGTCTATTCCCCCGCCCTCACCGACTTCATCGTCATGGTCGACCAGACCTCCCAGATGTTCATCACCGGCCCGGCCGTCGTCAAGCAGGTCACCGGCGAGGACGTCTCCCTCGAGGAGTTGGGCGGCGCTCGTACCCATTCCACGAAGTCGGGCAACTCCCACTACCTGGCCAATGACGAGGACGACGCCCTGGAGTTCGTCCGCGACCTGGTCAGCTACCTGCCACAAAACAACTTGGAGGATCCGCCGTTCTACGACGACGGTGAGGCCGACCTGACGATCACCGATCACGACCGCAAGCTCGACGTCCTCATTCCGGACTCCGCGAACCATCCGTACGACATGCACGAGATCATCACGACCGTGCTCGACGAGGACACCTTCCTGGAGATCCACGAGCTCTTCGCCCCGAACGTCATCTGCGGATTCGGACGCATCGAGGGCCACGTCATCGGCATCGTCGCCAACCAGCCAATGGTCAACGCCGGCACCCTCGACATCAATGCCTCCGAGAAGGCTGCCCGGTTCGTCCGGACCTGCGACTCCTTCAACATCCCGGTACTCACCTTCGTCGACACCCCTGGATTCCTGCCCGGCGTCGAGCAGGAGCACGAGGGCATCATCCGTCGTGGCGCCAAGCTCATCTACGCCTACGCCGAGGCCACCGTGCCGCTGCTGACCGTCGTCACCCGCAAGGCCTACGGCGGCGCCTACATCGTCATGGGGTCCAAGACCCTCGGGGCCGACGTCAACCTCGCCTGGCCCACAGCCCAGATCGCCGTCATGGGTGCTGAAGGAGCCGTCAGCATCCTGCACCGCCGCACCTTGGCCACCGATCCCGATCCGGAGGTCAAGCGCAGGGAGCTCATCGACGAGTACGAGACGACCCTGTCGAACCCGTACCAGGCAGCTGAGCGAGGATGGATCGACCAGGTCATCCACCCGCACGAGACCCGCGCCTCGGTCATCCGTACCCTGCGTCTGTTGCGCACCAAGCGCGAGGCGCTGCCTCCCAAGAAGCACGGGAACATCCCGCTGTGAGTGAGCACACCATGGACGACGATCCGATCAAGGTCACCAGGGGAAATCTCACCGACGAGGAGCTTGGTGCCCTCGTCGCGGTGCTGACCGAGCTCACCCGTCCGGGCCCGGACGCCTACGTGCCGGACGACCGACCGATCGCCTTCGGCTGGAAGTCCTACTGGCGCACCATCCGTGAACCCTTCATGCCCGGCCAGGCGGCCTGGCGGGGATCTCTGCGGCGCTACTGACATGACGACCCGTTTCGTTCTCGCATCGAAATCGCCCGCCCGACTGCGTATGTTGCGCTCAGCCGGCATCGAACCCGTCGTCATCGCCTCGGGAGCTGACGAGAGCCGCCTTCCTGGGGAGGACGCTGCCACCATGACGGCCCGGCTGTGCCGCCTCAAGGCCCACTCGGTCATCGGCTCCGGGGCCCTTGACGAGCACCCCGCCGACCGGACGATCGTGGTGGCCTGCGACTCCGTACTCAATCTCGACGGACGTGTCCTCGGCAAGCCCCACACCGCTGACCGTGCCCGGCAGTGGTGGCGCCGGATGAGAGGTCACCAGGGCGTCCTCGTCAGCGGACACCACATCGCCGTCATCGAGAACGGTCAGATCCGCGAGCAGACCCGCGTCGGCCAAACCGTCGTCACCTTCGCAGATCTCACTGACGCCGAGATCGATGCCTACGCCAGCAGCGGCGAGCCGGCCAAGGTGGCTGGTGCCTTCACCATCGACGGCCTGGGCGGCGCCTTCATCACCCGTATCAATGGCGACCCCCACAACGTCACCGGCATCTCCCTGCCATTGGTGCGTCAGATGCTCATGGACCTTGACGTCGAATGGTCCTCGCTGTGGAACGGGCCCAGGGGCGGGCACCTGTCCTGAGCCAGGGTATGCGCGGCACTGACCCGCGCGGGACCGACTCTCAGCCGTGCCGGAGGGTCAGTCCGGCAGCCTCATCGGAGCTCGTGAACGCCCCGGTCCAGCCCGTGGTGTCGGGGCGGTTCGAGGTGAACGTCAATGACCCATTGCCATCCCCGGTCACCGTGAACCCCGACGCAGGCAGGTTCTGTGCCAGGAAGTCATGCACCTTTCCGGAAGTGTCGGGCTGGGTGAGCAGGGTGATGTTGTTGACGTGATCGACCCGCATCGTGACGTCAAGCCCCTGGGGTAGACGGAAGTTCCGCGGACCATATTCGAACCCCAGGCTCGCCAGGGTCTCCTCCCCAGCCGGTGCCGGGGTGGGTGAACCGATGGCCGGGGTGGGCACGGCTCCCTCGTGCGAGGGAGCGCACCCTGCCACGACGAGCAGTGCCGTCGCTACGATCGCTGCTCTGGACCTCATGCCGGTGATGCTATCGCTGATGTCACCTCACAGCTCGTCGCGCAGCACCGGGCACGACATGCACCGTGGGCCACCACGTCCTGACCCCAGCTCCGAGCTCGGAATCGTCAGTACCTCGATGCCGGCGGCCTCCAGACGAGCATTGGTGTTCGTGTTACGCTCATAAGCCACCACCACACGTGGCGCCAGGGCGAGGGTGTTGTTGCCGTCATCCCACTGCTCACGCTCAGCGGTCACGGGGTCGAGGCCAGTGTCGATGACGCGCATTCGCTCGATCCCCAGAGCGTCGGCGGCGGCCGTCAGGAACGGTGTCGGCTCACCGATACGAATGTCGTCACCGACAGGAGTGAGCGGAACAGCCGTCAGACTGTCGGCAATCTGCGGGTACATGACGACGGCGTCGACGTCGACCATGGTGCACACGGTGTCCAGGTGCATGGTGGCGCGCTGCTGATGGATCGGCACGGCCAGCACGGTGTGAGCCACTCCCAGCTCGAAGGCGGTACGCGCCAGACGCTCGGCCCCGGACGGGGTGGTGCGCTCCCCCACGCCGATCGCCATGACCTGCTCACCCAGATGCATGACGTCCCCACCTTCAAGGTTCTCCAGCCGCCAGCCGTAACAGTCACCGTGCCCCCGGAACCTCGGATGGTGACGATAGATGAGGTCGGTCAGTTGGGTTTCGCGGCGCCGTGCTGGCATCGTCAGGGATGTCACGGCCGGATGGTTACCCACCCAGACGCTGGAGTCGCGGGTGAAGAGCAGGTTCGGAAGCGGGTCGATGATGAAGTCCTCGGGAGCCAGCAGGCTCGTGACCAAGCTGCGGGGTGCAGCGGGTTCGACGGTGGCCAGTTCACCATTGGACAGACCGGCCATGAGCACCTTCGTCAACATCTCGCTGGACAGCTCTGACAGACGCTGGCGCAGGTATCTGCGCAGCCCGTCGCCATATCTCAAATCGGTGAGCAGATCGTCAAGGGCCTGCCGCCGAGCAACCTCGTCGTCGAGGGTTTCGCGCAGGAGCTCTCCGAGCAGGAGGACCTCGACGCCGCGGTCCTCAAGGATCGAGGCGAAAATGTCGTGGTCACGCTGGGCCTGGTCGACCCACGGCATTGCATCGAAGAGGAGCTTGTCATTGTTGCGAGGAGTCAGTCTGCGCAATTCGTCGCCAGGGCGATGCAGGATGACTGTCCGTAACCGCCCGACTTCGGATCTGACATCGCACGTGCTTTCTGCCATGACGGTAGCCAACCACAACCCGGGATTGCTCGCTGGCAAGACGAGTACGGTTGCGTCATGGAAACCCCCACGACGTCGGAAACTTCACACAACGACCAGCACACCAAGAAAGTCCTCGTGACCGGGGCGACGCGCGGCATCGGACGGGCGATCGCCGAGGAGCTGGGGCGAGACCACCACATCATCGTGGGAGGACGCCACCGCGAGGCCGTCGAGAAGGTGGTCTCTGAACTGCCTGACGCCTCCCCCTTCGTCGTCGATCTGGCTGACGAGGAGGCCACTGCGGCGGCCGTGTCTCAGCTGGACAGTCTCGATGTTCTCGTCAACAGCGCCGGGGTGAGTGCCGCGTCTCCCGGTGAGATCGCAGCTCAGAGCCGTGAGGAGTGGCGTCGAGTGCTGGAGATCAATGTCGTCGCCGTCGCCGACCTCGCTCACCTCGTGCTGCCCCTGCTGAGGGCCAGCCATGGCGACATCGTCATGATCAATTCAGGATCTGGTTTCTTGCGGACCCCGGCTGGCGGCGGCGTCTACGCGGCCTCGAAGTACGCCTTGCGGGCCCTCACACATGCCCTGCGTGAGGAGGAGCGTGGTGTCGTACGGGTGACGTCAATCCACCCCGGTCGTGTCGACACCGACATGCAGGTGGAACTGCAGGCCCAAGCCGGACGTCCCTACGACGCCTCCGAGCACCTGCGGCCACAGTCCGTCGCCGTCACCGTCCGCGCGGCCCTGGAGGCCAGCCCCGAGGCCATGATCGAGGAGCTGTCAGTGCGTCCGGTCTTCCGACGCTGACCCCCAACTTCTGTGATCATGACGGATCGAGACATGACTTGACCCCGGCGGATATCCGCCGGGGTCAAGTCATGAATGATCAGGCTCGGTAATTACCTTGGTAGACGCAGTCGAACGGGGCGTTGCCGTGCATCCGGTTCTCGATGGCCAAGACGACGACCTGCTTGGCAGTGCGAGCGGCGTCCAGCGGACTGGCTCCCTTGGCGATCTCCGCGGTGATCGCGGCAGCCAGCGTGCAGCCAGCACCGGAGACGCGCTCCTGACCGACGGCGGGAACCTCGAGGACCTCGCAGTCGTGGCCGTCGTAGTAGACGTCCAGAGCGGTGCCGGTGTTCAACAGGGTGCCGGCCTTGGCGATGACGACCGGAACTCCCTGGTCACCGATCTTCTTGGCAGCGTCCTTGAGGGCCTCGACCGAGGTGATCTCGTCCACGCCGGCGAGGGTCTGCGTCTCGAAGAGGTTCGGCGTGATGACGTCGGCATGCGGCAGGATCTGCTCGCGCAGGGCGTTGTCGGTGTCGAGGGCGGCACCCGTCTCCTGGCCCTTGCAGATGAGGACGGGGTCGAGGATAACCTTGGGGAACTTGTAGGCCTCCAAGGCCTCGGCGACGACGCCGATGGTCGTCGGGGTACCGAGCATGCCGATCTTGACGGCGTCGATCTGGCCGTGGACGGCTGCAGCGGCCTCGATCTGATCATGAATGACCTGCGGATCGACCGGCACGAATCGGTGTCCCCAGTCGTTGTCGGGATCGAAGGAGACGATGCAGGTCAGGGACGTGCATCCGAACACCCCGAGTTGGTGGAAGGTCTTGAGGTCGGTCTGGGCTCCGGCGCCACCGGAGGCCTCGGACCCGGCAATGGCTAGTGCAATCTTCGTCACGTCGGCCAGTCTAGGAGTCTTGCCCGGTGATGTCGGGAGTTGCCGGGGAGTGACCACGACACCGTCTGAAATTGACGGAACCGCCCATGGCGGCGTCGCCAAGACTCGTCCTTGACCGTCGCCTCAGGTGGGATGAAGTAGTACGCGGCAACCAGCGTGTCGTCGATCCGGCTGACCGGTATGCGCATGTCGCGGGGAGCGGCCAGTTGCTCTATCGACAGTGACCTGGCCGTCGACATGGCTTCGTCAGCAGGTCCCTTCTTGGGTCGTCCGCGGTCCTTTCCGGTGGGCAGCAGGGCCAGGAGGAGCATCCCCGCTACACAATTCGATGACGATGGACAGGGACGACCCGAGGTCAACCTGGCGCAGCACGATCTGTCCGGCCTCGGGGTGTCTCACATGTGCCGATACGGTAAGCGGCCTTACCCAATTGATGCAATCTGAGGACAAGAGTTCTGCACTGTCAGGCGCCTATTGGTCTCCTCAGATCCAGTCTTCCTTACGGAAAACCAGGTACAGCACGAGGCTCGACACGATGATGAGCCCGACCGAGATCCACAACCCCAACGGTCGGCCATCACCCAGGAAGGGAACGTTCTGTCCGAACCACCCCGTGATGAGGGTCGGGACGGCGATGATGGCAGCCCACCCTGCCAACTTCTTCATGACGGTGTTGAGTTTGGCGTCCTGGATGGACAGATTGGTCTCGAAGATCGTCGCGACGAGGTCCCGCAGGGAATCGGACCATTCCGAGACGCGCATGGAGTGGTCGTGCAGATCGTTGAAGTACGGCTCGAGGACCCGGGGAACAGCCACGGCTTCCCTGCTCGGACGGCTGATCGTCGAGACGATCTCGCGCATCGGGAGCACGACTCGACGAAACTGCACCAACTCCTTGCGCAGCCGATACACCCGCAACTGCACTTTCTGGGTGTCGATCGAGTCGTCGAAGAGTTGATCCTCGACGAGCTCCACGACGTCGTCCAGGTGCTGGACGGTGTCGAAATGACCGTCCACGAGGACGTCGAGAATGGCATGGACGATGCCCATCGGGCCGTTCGAGACCAGATCGAGGTTGGCGTCGAGGCGGTTGAGCACCTCCTTGACCTCGGGCAGGTCGTCTCGATGGACACTGACGACGCCATGTTCGAACACCCACACCGAGACCCGTGACATGATGAGGCGACTGTTGGGGTCATTCGTCTCGCCGATCGTCGCGGCGTAGGTCGTCAGGAAGAGATGGTCGGGATAGCGGGTGACCTTCGGACGCTCGCCGGGGGCCTCGGCATCCTCGACGGTGTGGAACTCCAGATCGAGTTCGTCGGCAAGGGTGTCGATGTCCTCGCGATCGGGAGCGGTGAGGTCATACCAGCTCAGCGTCTGATCGTCGGCGAGTTCGTCGCTCAGAGTTTCCAGGGGGACTGATTCGGCAACGACCTTCCCGCGCTGCCACACCCGGGAGGAGAGTTGGGAAAGACTCATGGAGTCTCCTCACGTAGAGCGCCGTCGTCATCCCCATCCGAGCTGAAGATGACGTGGTTAGACGAGTGCAACGCGGTCTCGATGCGACGGCGATGACGCGGGGCCATCTCGGGCAGGTCGTCGACGTCGAAGAAACCGGTCTGACTGGACTCGTCGTCACCCACTCGCGGCTGCCCGCTGATCCATCGGCACAGGAAGTCGTGATCGAGGAACTGGCAGCGGTCGCCATTGGGGTAGATGATGGGGGCCGCGACATTGACACGGACCAGGCGGACGATCTCCGCCGTCACCCCGGTCTCTTCCCGAATCTCTCGAAGGATGGCCTCGTCAGGTCTCTCCCCCGGCTCGATGATTCCGCAGACCGGTGTCCACGCTCCGGTGTCGGCACGTTTGACGAGCAGAACCTGGGGTCCGCGTGGCCCCTGGCGCAGCACGACAGCACTACTACCGGACAGCCACAACGGGTCATGACCGATGTGACGTCTAAGGTCCACGATGAACTGCGGTGTCGCCATGACCGTCAGGCTAGCGGCCGAGTGAGCCGTGGTCCCAGATCCACGACAGCCTCGCGGCGCATTCGCGATGGCAATCCCGGTAATCCGAGCAGGAGCTGCCACCACACCGGGCCGTTGCCATCGGATCTTCCGGGTGTACCACGCGACGTCGATACGGCACTTTCGGAGCCAGAAGACGTGGACAGTGACCATGGACGAACGCTGACCCTTTAGACTCACCGTGAGGGGCACCCGCCCCGAGAGCCGATCGGAGGAACCGTGGACAGGACCATCAAGCGGGTACTCGTCGCAAACCGTGGCGAGATCGCGGTGCGCGTCATCCGTGCCGCCGAGGACGCCGGTATTACGAGCGTGGCTGTCTACGCGGACTCCGACTCCGAGGGTTTGTTCGTCAAGCTTGCCGACGAAGCCTTCGCCCTCAACGGCGTGACCCCTGCTCAGACCTACCTTGACGTGGACAAGATCCTCGACATTGCCCGTCGGGCCGAGGTCGACGCGATCCACCCCGGGTACGGGTTCCTCTCCGAGAACGCCGACTTCGCCCAGGCTGTCATCGACGCCGGGTTCGTCTGGATCGGCCCGCCGCCGGAGGCCATTCGGGCCCTCGGCGACAAGGTTCAGGCCCGTCACATCGCCCAGAAGGTCGGCGCCCCGCTCGTTCCCGGCACCGCCGACCCGGTCAACGGCCCGGAGGAGGTCGTCGAGTTTGCCAAGGAACACGGCCTGCCGATCGCCATCAAGGCCGCCTTCGGAGGCGGCGGTCGCGGCCTCAAGGTCGCCCGCTCGATGGACGAGGTCATCCATCTCTACGAGTCTGCGGTGCGCGAGGCCGTCACTGCTTTCGGACGCGGCGAGTGTTTCGTGGAGCGCTACCTCGACAAGCCGCGTCACGTCGAGACCCAGTGCGTCGCCGACCAGTACGGCACCGTGCAGATCATCTCGACCCGTGACTGCTCCCTGCAACGTCGCCACCAGAAGCTCGTCGAGGAGGCCCCGGCGCCGTTCCTCAGTGACGAGCAGCTGACCCGTCTCTACGAGTCCTCCCGAGCCATCCTCAAGGAGGCCGGATATGTCGGTGCCGGAACCTGCGAATTCCTCGTCGGCCTGGACGGGACCATCAGCTTCCTCGAGGTCAACACCCGTCTGCAGGTAGAGCACCCGGTCTCCGAGGAGGTTGCCGGAGTCGACCTGGTGCAGATGATGTTCCACGTGGCCCAGGGCGGCCACCTCGAGCCCGAGGATCCGAAACTGCGCGGCCACTCCTTCGAGTTCCGCATCAACGCCGAGGATCCCGGCATGGGGTTCATGCCTGCGCCTGGCACCCTGACCTCGTGGCAGCCGCCGTGTGGCCCCGGTATCCGCGTTGACGAGGGCTACCACTCCGGCATGACTGTTCCGGGAGCCTTCGACTCCCTCGTCGGAAAGCTCATCGTCACGGGGGACTCCCGCGAGCAGGCTCTGGCCCGCGCCGCCCGGGCCCTCGACGAGATCGTCATCGACGGTATGCCGACTGTCGTCCCCTTCCACCGTGCGGTCGTCAAGGACCCTGCCTTTACCGCAACCGACGGTCACTTCGGCGTTTTCACCGACTGGATCGAGACCGAGTTCGACAACAAGATCGAGCCCTACACCGGATCTTTGGGGGAGTCCGCCGACACCGAGCCCCCTCACGAGGTTGTCGTGGAGGTCAACGGCAAGCGGGTCGAGGTGCGCATCCCGGCATCCCTGCACGGCGCCCGTCAGGCCCCCAGCACGAAGTCTCGTCGCCCCACCCGTCGCAACCGCGCGGGACGTCACACTGCGGCGACCGGCACCTCGGTGGCATCCCCGATGCAGGGAACCATCGTCAAGGTCAATGTCGTCGAGGGCGAGCAGGTCAACGAGGGCGACCAGATCGTCGTCATGGAAGCCATGAAGATGGAGCAGCCTCTGGCCGCCCATCGCTCAGGCGTCATCCGTGACCTCAATGCCACGGTCGGCTCGACGGTCGCCTCGGGCGAGGTCATCTGTGAGATCGTCGATGAGTGAGGTTTGCAGCGTGATTTTTCTTGTGAGTGTCCATTTCAGAGAGCATTCTGGTGATCATGTCCGGTGACCTCCTGCTCTTCCTGCTGTTCTTCGTGGGGCTTGTGGCAACGACGGCATCACTGATGCGTGCCCAGCGTCAGTCCCGCGAGATGGAGGCCCGACGCGCCAAAGCCATCGAGGCCAAGGTCTCGCAGATGCGCCAGGAGACTGAGGAGGACGTCACCACCTTTGGCGAGGCCCTGCGCGATCTCGACATGGAGATGATCGGCAAGGAGGTGTCGGCCGAGGGTCGCAAGGACTGGAACACGGCCTTGGACTGCTACGACCGCGCCAAGACACTCATGGCCCAGGACAAGGGCACCCGCTCGATCCCGCTCGTCACCGAGACCCTCGAGGAGGGTCGTCACTCCATCGCCTGCGTGCAGGCCCGCGCCAATGGCGAGCCGATTCCCGAGGTGCGTCCGCCGTGCTTCTTCGACCCGGCTCACGGCCCGTCGACCACTGACGTCATGTACTCCCCCGACGGCGGAGTCGCGCGCAAGGTTCCGGCCTGCGCCGCCGACGCCCAGCGCATCCAGCAGGGGCGCTCCCCGTGGATCCGCACCGTCGACGTCAATGGCGCCCAGCTGCCCTACTGGCAGGCTGGCCCGGACTACGCGCCGTGGGTGCAGGGCTACTACCGCCGGTATGAGTCCGACCCAGTCATCAGCGGACTGGCCGTCGGTGGTCTCGGCCTTGTTGGTCTGGGGCTCTTCTCAGCCCTCTTTGACGACTTCTGATCCATTGTCGACCCCCAGAAGGACCCCTCGACGAATCGTCGAGGGGTCCTTCTCACGGTGTGTCTCGTGGCAGGTTCACACCACGACGTCACTCCACAAAGTTCTGCAACCGTCGGGCAGCCTCTGACACCGATCCCGACAGGGACGGGTAGACGGTGAAGTCGTGCTGGAAGGCGTCGACGGGGATCCGCTCGGCCACCGCGACCGAGATCGGATGGATGAGTTCGCTGGCCCGCGGGGAGACGACGACGCCACCAATGATGTTGCCGGTGGCAGGACGGCAGAAGAGCTTGACGAAACCGTCTTGGATTCCCTGCATCTTGGCCCTCGGGTTAGTCGACAGGTCGAGTCGGGTGGATCGGGCCTGGACCTTTCCGGAGTCGACGTCGGTCTGCGTCACACCCACCGTGGCGATCTCGGGAGAGGTGAAGACATTCGAGCACACCAAGGACAGGTCGAGGGGCTGGAGGGCCTGGCCCAGGGCATGCCACACGGCGATGCGCCCCTGCATGGCTGCCACGGATGCCAGGGCGAAGACACCGGTGCAGTCTCCGGCAGCATAGATGCCCGGCACACTGGTGCGCGAAACCTTGTCAACGGTGATGTGACCACGCGGACCGACGGCAACACCGACCTCCTCCAAGCCGAGGTCCGAGCTGTTCGGCGTTGACCCGACGGCCATCAGAACGTGGGATCCGCGCACGGTCCGGCCGTCCTCGAGACCGACAACGACACCATCACCGTCACGCACCGCAGAGACCGCGCGAGAGCGGGACAGGATCTGCATGCCGCGAGACTCGAAGACCTGCTGCAACACACGAGCTGCGTCGGGGTCCTCGCCGGGGAGCACCTGGTCACGCGAGGACACCAGGGTCACCCGACATCCCAATGAGTCGTAGGCCGACGCGAACTCAGCACCTGTCACACCCGATCCCACCACGACGAGGTGCTCGGGGATCTCCGTCATCGAGTACACCTGCTTCCAGGTGAGGATGCGGTCCCCGTCGCAGCGAGCCGCCGGGAGCTCACGCGGGGTCGTGCCGGTGGCGAGCAGGACGATGTCGGCGTCGATGATCTCGTCATCATTGATGATGACCCGGTGCAGGTGGCCCGGGGCACCCGCGGCCAGACGGGCACGACCACTGACGAGGCGCACTCCCTTGCGCTCCAGGCCTCGACCAATGTCGTCGGATTGGGCCTGAGCCAGACGGCGTACGCGGGAGTTGACGGCGTCGAGATCGACCTCGAACTTGTGGGTCTGGCGAAGGCCGAGCTCGGGTGCGCGCCGCAGGGCCGCGGTGACCTCGGCAGTGGCAATGAGGGTTTTCGAGGGAACACAGTCGGTGAGGACGGCAGCTCCTCCGATGCCGGTTTCTTCCACGACGGTGACGTCAACGCCACCTGCCGCCGCTACGTTGGCGGCCTCATAGCCCCCGGGCCCAGCTCCAATGATCACCATGGACGTCATGGCCGCATTCTTTCAGCCATGGCGAGATTTCTGTTGACATCGAGAGAAATTGCTTACCCCGACAATGAGGTTGCTCCAACACACGTATCGACGCTGCTCCTCCGGACTCGGAAGACGGCTGCGAATGGGCCGGGGTTCGCGCGCCCGGATCGGCGAAAACCTCTAGGGTTGACCCCATGACGACACCGGATTTCACCGATCCCCAGGCCATCGCCCGCGATGCTGCCGATGCCATCCGTTCCCGCCTCTCGCTCACCAGCGTCGATGTGGGACTCGTGCTCGGCTCGGGCTGGTCCGCCGGAGTTGATCGCCTTGGCGAGATGATTGGACGAATCCCGCTCGGCGAACTGCCTGGATTCTCGACACCGGTCGTTGCCGGGCATGGCGGCGACCTGGTTGCTGTCAAGCTGCCCACCGGCAGGACCGCCGTCGTTCTGACCGGACGCACCCACTTCTACGAGGGACGTGGAGTCGAACCGGTTGTCCATGGAGTGCGCACCGCCGCGGCTCTTGGCGCCAGCACGATGATCCTCACCAATGGCTGCGGAGGCCTCGACCCGTCCTGGGGCCCGGGAACCGTCGTCGCCATTCGCGACCACATCAACCTCACAGGTGCCACCCCGCTGCGTGGCGCCACTTTCATCGACATGTCGAGGGCATGGACCCCGACACTGCTCGAGGTCGTCGAGAAGGTCGCCCCAGGCACCCCGACCGGCGTCTACGCCCAGTTCCGCGGCCCCCAGTACGAGACTCCTGCCGAGGTACGCATGGCTCGCACCATCGGCGCCGACCTCGTCGGCATGTCGACCGCACTTGAGGCCATCGCCGCCCGGGAAGCCGGACTCGACCTGCTCGGCCTGTCCCTGGTCACCAATCACGCTGCTGGTGTCACCGACGCCCCGCTGGACCACGCCGAGGTCATTGCCGCCGGTAAGGAGGCCGCCCCCCGGCTGGCGGGTCTGCTCGCTGACATCACGGCTGCCATCTGATCCACCCCACACCCATTGAGGAACCATGACCACCACACAATCCGAGGGGCTGTCCCCCGAACTCGTCACCCAGGTTCAGTCCTGGCTCGACCAGGACCCTGATGAGGCCACCCGCACCGAACTGTCCGACCTGCTCACCCGTGCCCAGCACGGTGACTCCGAGGCCGTCGCGGCCGTTGAGTCGGCCTTCTCCGGCCCGTTGACCTTCGGTACCGCTGGCCTGCGTGCCGCTCTCGGACCCGGACCGTCCCGGATGAACAGAGTCGTCGTCCAGCGTGCAGCTGCCGGATTCGCAGCCTGGCTGCGTGCCCACGGCGAGAAGGAGGGGTCGGTGATCATCGGCTTCGATGCCCGGCACAACTCCGACGTCTTCGCCCGCGACACAGCCGAGATCATGGCGGGGGCCGGGTTCCACGCCCTGCTGGCCGACTCCCCCATCCCGACCCCGGTAACCGCCTTCGCCATCAAGCATTACGGCGCAGTTGCCGGCGTCATGGTGACCGCCTCCCACAACCCGCCAGCCGACAACGGCTACAAGGTGTACCTGGGCGACGGCTCCCAGATCGTGCCTCCCACCGACACCGAAATCGCCCACGAGATCGAGGTCGTGTCGGCCGATCCTGTCGGGGCGATCCCGCGTGGTGACGACATCAAGCTCATCGGCGACGAACTCATCGACGCCTACGTCGCCCGTGCTGCCGAACTGACCACGGCCAATCCGGACGTCACCTGGGTCTACACCGCCATGCACGGTGTCGGAACCCGCGTCGTGCGTCACCTCGTCGAGACGGCCGGTCTGCCGGAGTTCGTCGGTGTCGCTGAGCAGCTCGACCCGGACCCGGACTTCCCCACCGTGGCCTTCCCGAACCCCGAGGAGCCGGGCGCCATCGACCTGGCCATCGCCCAGGCTCGCAAACATGACGCTGACGTCGTCATCGCCTCTGACCCTGACGCCGACCGTTGTGCCGTTGCCGCCGTCATCGACGGTGACTGGCGGATGCTCACCGGTGACGAGCTCGGAACCCTGCTGGGTGACGATGCCCTGCGTCGTGGTCTGGACGGGGTCTACGCCAATTCGGTGGTCTCGTCGACCTGTCTGGGACGCATGGCCAAGGCAGCAGGACGCGAGCACCGGATGACCCTGACCGGTTTCAAGTGGATTGGCCGCGTTCCCGGCCTCGTCTTCGGTTACGAGGAGGCCATCGGCTACTGCTGCGACCCCTCCCATGTGCCGGACAAGGACGGCATCACTGCCCTGGCGACGATCATGCGTCTGGTGGGTGAGCTCAAGGCCTCCGGCACCACGATCTCGGAGCGGCTCGACGAGATCTGGGCCACCCATGGTCTGCACCGCACCAGCCAGCTGGCCGTGCGCGTCACCGACATGTCGATCATCTCCGACGCCATGGACCGTCTGCGCAGCCAGCCTCCGGCCACCCTGCTGGGCGACCCCGTCGACGTCTGCGACCTCGACGACCCCAGCAATGGGTCCGGGCTGCCCGAGCAGAACGCCATCGAGCTGGCTGGACCTCGCGTCCACGTCGTTGCTCGTCCCTCCGGCACCGAGCCCAAGCTCAAGTGTTACCTCGAGGTGCGGGCAACTCCTGAGGAGTCGTCGACCGACCTGCCGGCTGCCAAGTCCAAGCTGGACGCCGAAATGGTCGCCCTGCGCGGGGAGATGGCCAAGGCGCTCGGGATCTGACGCGATTCTGACAAGGAATTCCGACCCAGTGTCACCGCCCCGAATCGAGTCCGGGGCGGCCTCCCCGTCCGGATCAGCCATCGCCGGATGGTCGAAGGGGCGCAGGCCGGTGTTCCAGACGGTATCGGTGGTGCCGTATCCGTTGGAGATGCTCGACGTATGGGCGCAATGGCTCCGGATCAGAACCCATGAAAAGGGTCCTTCCGCATAAGCCGTAATAGCCACCGGTAGATTCCCCTTTCTCACCGTGTGAGGTCACTTGTACGCGGCGAATGAACCCTTTGCTCCTACATCGTCGATCGTGCGACATCCCCGGTGTGCCGTGATAGCTCGCCTTCCTACCGACCGTCTGCCTCCGATGACCCATTCCGTCGAGCTGTCACGCATCACCGAATATGACGCCGGTACCGTTCTCGACGCTGGTGGGGATGCCCAGGTCAGTCTCGACGAGGATGCTTCCGAAGGGCCACGGGAAATGGTCATCAGGTCAGCGGCACCACCTCACCTGGGAGACGAAAAACATCTCGGATAGCGATCCCCAAGTCCACTCACTGACCACCACTCCTCTTCAGAAAGGGTGTCGGTCGAATTAGGGTGCCTCACACTGATTCCATGCGACGTACCCCATTCGCCGTATTAACAGCATTCCTGCTGACGCTTTTTGTCGCTGTGGTCCCGGCCGTTCCGGCCCATGCCCAGGGCGACGAACGCATCACGGCTTACAACGTCAACGCCACCCTCGATCGAGACGGCGACGCTCGAGTCACCCTTGACCTCACCTACGACTTCGCTGACGCGGACAGACACGGGCCTTACCTGACCTTCGTCACGAGACAGTCACTCACCGACAATCCCGGCCACGTCCGCCATGTCACCTACAGTGACATTCATGCCTCGAGCCCGTCGGGAGCTCCGGCCAACCTCCACAAGGAGAATGGCGGCGCACTACAGCTGCGCATGGGGTCTAAGGACCAGACCGTCACCGGTATGCAGAAATACCGGATCACCTACATGGTTCACGGTCTCATCGGTCGGGACAACAAGGAATCTCACCTCGACGAGATCAACTGGCGCATCTTCACCAATGTGGGCGTTCTCGTCGGCAACTCCAAGGTGACCATCACGGCACCCGCCAATGTAACGAAGGTCTACTGTGAGGTCGAGGACGGCGAGTGCGACACCTC
This sequence comes from Cutibacterium sp. LaCa_255, assembly GCF_057458005.1. Taxonomy (NCBI): domain Bacteria; kingdom Bacillati; phylum Actinomycetota; class Actinomycetes; order Propionibacteriales; family Propionibacteriaceae; genus Cutibacterium; species Cutibacterium sp. LaCa_255. The sequence goes on from NZ_CP190956.1 coordinate 2,004,810, forward strand.
CTCAACGGGCACGAAAACCGTTACCTTCTCGGCCCGCAAGATTGATGCCAACAAGACCTGGCGGGTGGTGGCCGGTGTCCCTGCCGGTACCTTCACCTCCGCTGCTGACGCCACGGTGACCGAGGCCACATCGGGCTCCCGGGCCGACCTCCCGCAGTACCTCACCGTCATCCCCTACGTTGTCGCCGTTGTTGTACTAGGCCTCATCGGCCTCGGGGCGTCCCTGTTCCGCAAGCGCGACATGGAATTTGCCGACGAAGCCCCTGGGTTCATTCCGGCACCTGATTTGCAGCAGGTCCGGCGTCGACGAGGAAAGGTCGAGGCGCCCATCCTCGTCCATCCGCCGGCTGGCATCACCCCGGCACAAGCAGGAGCCCTCCTCAACGGCAATGCCGACACCAATACCGTAACCGCCGGCATGCTCGACCTTGTCGCTCGGCACCATCTGTCAATCAACCAGGAAGAGCCTTCCGGCCTGGTGTTCAAGAAGCCGGAGTGGCGGTTCAACTGGCTGCGCGGGGAGGACTCGTTGGCGCCTTGGGAAGCTCGTCTCCTCGGTTCCCTCATCGGCAGCGGCAACAGCATCACCACCAGAGAACTGCGTCGCCAGAATGGCAACATTGCTCTGCCGAACGCCAAGAAGGATCTCGACGAGCTCAACGACCAGGCCGGCTACTTCACGAAGTCCCATCGCCAGGCACGGCTCGGGATCGTCGCCATCGGGGTCGCCCTGATCATCCTCGGCATACTCGGGTTCGTCTCCGGATTCCCCTTCCTTCTCGGAGGCGGAAGCACCATTGTCTACTTCGTCCTGACCTTCGTCACATTCGTGGCCGGCATCCTCTTCCTCGGCCTGTCCCGGAAAGTCCGACCACCTCGCAGCGCTCTGGGCACCGCGGTAACCGATCAGGTGCGGGGATTCCGCGACTACTTGGCTACCATCGAGGCGGAGCAGATCCAGATCGAGGAGGACCTCGACATCTTCTCGGCCTACCTTTCTTGGGCCGCGGCCTTCGGCATCGTCGACCGCTGGGTCACCCTGTTCGAACGGCTCGAGGCTGAGGGACGCTGGTCCCCCGACCCGATGTGGTACCCGCTGTACGGCTACGGCTATCACCGCAACCAGTCATTCACCTCGGCCTTCAACGACATGACCGAAGCGATGTCGTCGTCCATGACGGCAGCAGCGTCGTCCAGCACCTCGAGCTCCAGCTCCGGATTCTCCTCGGGATCCTCCGGCGGCTTCGGCGGTGGGGGCGGTGGAAGCTGGTGACACTCTAGACTCCCATGGTGGTCGAGGGCGACGACACCGTGCCACCGGGATCAGCGAATTCACCAGGAAACTGAGCCACGCCATGCGGTTGGCAGCGAGCGCCCTGCGAGACCAACCCCCTGAGGCGGTGCTGCCTCTTCCATCGTCGGCAGATTCGTGGGCGCTCCATGGTCATGATGGGCCTACCGATAGACTGATCAGCCGTGGCGCGCACGATCATCCTGTTGGCAGGACCCTCTGGGGCCGGGAAATCCCGTCTGACCCATATGGCTAAGCTGCCTGAACTGCGCCTTGACGACTTCTACCACGATCATGACGAGCCCGGCCTCCCCCGGGTGCGCGGCATGGTCGACTGGGACGACGTCGCCTCCTGGAACCTTCCAGCGGCTGTGGACGCCCTCGGTGAACTCGCGGCCGACGGGCAGACCGTCGTTCCCTGCTACGACATCTCGAGGTCTCGGGCCGATGGCACCCACCTCGTCGATGTGGGAGATGCGACAGCCGTCGTCGCCGAGGGGATCTTCGCCCTCGACCTGCTCGATCCGTGCCTGCGAGCCGGCATGGAGGTCCTGCCCATCTGGTTGGATCGTCCCCGCTGGTTCAACTTCGCCCGTCGTCTCATCCGCGATCTGCGACAGCACCGCAAGTCCCCACCCGTGCTGATTCGTCGTGGTCTGGCCCTGTGCCAGGCAGAGCCTGCACTGCGATCACGGGCCATCGTCATGGGATTCCAGCCGATGAGCATGAGGCGGGCGAGTGCCACCGTCGCGTCCCTCATGGACTAGTCACCATGGGTTGAGTGCCGGAGGGTTTTCAACCTTTTGATCGATGCTGAGGAGCCTCGTGCTCCGTAGTGTCGGTGGGGTCGAAAGGAATGCCGTGACAGACAGATCCTCCGCCGCCACCGCGGCCCAACGCGTCCCCGGACGCTGGAAGGCCCTCGCCGTCCTCGCCGCCGGGCTCTCACTCATCATCCTGGACGGGACGATTGTCGGTGTCGCCCTGCCGACGATGATCTCGGCCCTCGACCTGGACCTCACTGACGCACAGTGGGTCAACGCCATCTACAACGTCATCTTCGCCGCTCTGCTGCTTGGCGCCGGGCGTCTCGGTGACCGGGTTGGCCGTCGTACCACCTTCGCCGCCGGTGTCGTGCTTTTCGTCGGAGGCTCCTTGCTCGCCGCGATGGCGTCAGGTTCTGGTTCACTCATCGCCTCGCGTGCCGTCCAGGGTGTTGGTGGTGCGCTGGTGCTGCCGTCCACCCTGTCCTCGGTGAACTCGCTGTTCCAGGGCAAGGACCGCGCCGCGGCTTTCGGCATCTGGGGCGCCGTCATGAGCGGTATGGCCGCTCTCGGCCCGCTGCTCGGTGGAGTCCTGACCGAGTACGCCTCCTGGCGCTGGATCTTCTGGGTCAACCTGCCCTTGGGTCTGCTCGTGCTGGCGGGAATCGCCGCATGGGTGCCACAGACTCGTGGCAAGCAGGCCGAGAAGGGCGTTGACGTCGACGGTCTGCTCACCTCGGCCATCGGCTTCGGCCTGCTCGTCTTCGGCCTCATCGAGGCCACCTCGCTCGGCTGGTGGACCAAGAAGGAGCCCCTCAAGGTCTTCGGCTGGTCGTGGCCGGAGAGCTGGTCGATGTCCCCGGTGCCGTGGGCGATCGCCATCGGTCTGGTCTTCATCGCACTGTTCATCGTGTGGAAAAGCCACCGCGCCAAGATCGGCCGTGACGCCCTGATCGACCTCACCCTGTTCCGTGTCGGCACCTTCTCCTGGGGCAACCTGACCGCAGCGACGGTGGCCATCGGTGAGTTCTCGCTGATGTTCGTACTGCCCCTGTTCCTGGTGAACTCGGTCGGTCTGTCGACGGTGCGCACTGGTGTCGTGCTGGCCGCGATGGCCCTGGGTGCCTTCTTCTCCGGGGCCTCGGCCCGTCACCTGGCAGCCCGTGTGGGAGCTCCTGGCGTCGTCGTCCTCGGGCTGGCCCTGGAAGTCGTCGGCGTCGGACTGCTGGCCTGGACGGTCGGCGCCCAGGCATCGACGTGGTTCGTCATGCTGACTCTGGTGGTCTACGGCATTGGCCTCGGCCTGGCATCGGCTCAGCTCACCTCGACGGTGTTGCATGACATTCCCCAGGAGCACTCGGGAGCGGGCTCGGCCAGCCAGTCGACGGTGCGTCAGCTCGGCTCGGCCTTCGGTGCTGCGATCGCCGGGTCTGCCCTTGGCTCTGCGATGAGCCACACCATTCCTGACGAGGTGTCCTCGACCAGCGGTGTGCCGACCAAGGTGCTCGACAAGCTGGTCCGGGCCACCCAGGACTCGGCTGGATCCGCCATCACCGGACTGCGCAACGCCTCTCCTGACAGCCCGTTCATCCGTTCACTGGGTGACGCCCGGAACGCCGTCATCCACGGCCTCGAGACTGGTTTTGCACACGCGGCGGCATGGTCGATCGGGTTCTCCGCACTCTTCCTGGTGCTCGGCCTGCTCGGATCCTTCATGGTCATGCGTCAGGCCCGAAGGCAGGAGGCGTGACAACGCACGGGGACGCTGTCGGCCCCGAGGAATACCCTGAGCGGAATCCTTGGTCGCACCTGACCGGTGATGGTTTCTGGAAGGGCGTTCAGCATGGCATCAAGCATGACAGTGCCGCAGTGGCTGCGCAGGCTGTTGCGTCATCCCGAGCGTGCGACACCGAAAGACCTTCGCGATCTCTTCGCGATGGTGGACGACTCCGACCGGATTGTCCCGATGTACCGAGGCCGAGACAATGGCCGGTGGCGTCAGGAGATCGCGGCCCTCAAGCGTGAGGGTGACTACGAACAGGCGTTGATCCTGGCATCCGGATGCATGTTCTCGATGATCTCGATGGCACGGGAGGCCCCTGACACCGCCGACGAGTCCTGGGTCATCGAGGTGGCGAAGATCCTCCACAGGATGAGGTGCTACCCCGAGGAGGCGCGGACGATCGAGTTCTGGCTCAACCTGGGTATCGAGTCCTATCGGATCGACGAACACCTAGACCTGCGGAAACGTCGGGCCAAGGCCCAGGAACTGTGGGCCAAGGTGGAGGAACGCGACGCCACGGAATACCACGAGGAATGGAAACGTCTAGTGGAAGCCGGCAAGCGGACGAAGGACACCATGTCCTTGGACTGGCCCGTCGTTAGTCAGCCCCCGGCGCCGCACACCGTGGCCCCCATCCGGAAGGGCCGCGCGACACGAACGCCTCGGCATTCCAGACTGATTCCCTCACCGGAACAGATGGCCTGCGACACCTTCGTCGCCGTGGACTTCGAGACGGCCAACCGGCAGGGCGGGGTGTCCGCATGTCAGCTCGCCATGGTCAGGGTGAGTGAAGGCCGAATCGTCGACCGATTCAACTCCCTGCTGCGTCCTCCTCCCGGATGGGACGCTTTCCAGTTCACCTACCTGCACGGCATCTCCGCAGCAGATGTCCAGCACTCCCCGATGTGGCCTGCGGTGGCCGACGAGATTTCGGAATTTGTCGCCGGCTCCCCCGTCTACGCTCACAATGCCATGTTCGACTCTCGGGTGTGGCGCCAGCTCGACGAGTACTTCGGCACTGTCACCCTGCCGTCCCCGTTCTTCTGCTCCTACCGGACGGCCCAACGCCTCATCCGTGGTCTGCCCAATTACAAGCTTCCGACGGTACTTCAGGCCTGTGAACCGAATTACCACCTGAATCACCACCGGGCGGACTCCGACGCCGAGGCGTGCGCCCTCATCGTCTGCCAATTGCAGCGACTGGCCAGCCAACTCTGACCTCTTGCCCCAGCCGGTACCCGCCGGGTACTACACGGAGCTGCCAAAAACTGCCCGGAACCGGCGATGGTGACGTTGCCATCGCCGGTTTTTGGCAGCTCCGTGTATCAGGACTGCGGGTTGACCGGGGCCCACTCCGGACCAGTCTCGGCAAGCTTGGCGTCCAGCTTCCGGAAGATCGGGCTGGGCTTGACCAGCAGGGTTCCGACCGCGATCTCGCGACGTCCCCACGAAGCCTTCTCCGAAGCGTAGTCACCCATGAGGATGGGGGCAGCACCGTCGGTCTCGACGAGCTCGGGCTGGGCCGCCCACACGCCTTCGCCACCCAGCGCCTCGTAGATCTTCTGGGCCGAGTGCGGCATGAACGGGGTGAGCATGGTGTTGACGTCACTGACGACCTGAAGGGCCACGTGCAGCACGGTGTTGCGGCGCTCCAGGTTGTCCTTGAGCTTCCAAGGCTCCTGGGCGGAGATGTAGGCGTTGGCCAGTCCGACGATCCTCATGGCCTCGGTGATGGCGGCCTTGAACTTGGCGTGGGCCAGCAGGTCCCCAACGGTGTCGAATCCGCCAGCCGAGGCGTCCAACAGTTCGCGATCGGCGTCGGTCAGCTCACCGGCAGCCGGGATCTCGCCACAGTTCTTGAAGGCCATCGAGATGGACCGGTTGACGAGGTTGCCCCACTCATTGGCCAGCTCGAAGTTCACCCGCCGGACGAACTCCTCCCAGGTGAAGTCGGTGTCCTGATTCTCCGGGCCGGCCACCGCGATGAAGTAACGCAGGGCGTCTGGTCCGAACTCACGCAGGAAGTCCCCGACGAAGATGGTGGCACCACGCGAGTTCGAGACCTTCGAACCACTCATCGTGAGGAACTCACTGGAGACGATCTCGGTCGGCAGGTCGAGGATGCCGAGCTCCGCGGAAGGCTCGCCTCCCTTGTCACCACGTCCGTTGGTGCCCAACAGAATGCCGGGCCAGATGACGGAGTGAAAGACGATGTTGTCCTTGCCCATGAAGTAGTAGGAGCGGGCATCATCGTCGTTCCAGAACTCGCGCCAAGCATCTGGCTTGCCGATGCGCCGGGCCCACTCGATGGAGGACGACAGGTAGCCGATGACAGCGTCGAACCACACATAGATGCGCTTCATGGGCTCGTTCTCCCAGCCCTCGACCGGCACTTTGACGCCCCAGTCAAGATCACGGGTGATGGCGCGCGGGCGCAGCTCCTCGAGGAGGTTGTGGGAGAACTTGAGAACGTTGGGACGCCAATCGGTGCGGGTGTCGATCCAGGCCGTCAAGGACTCGGCGAGGGCGGGGAGATCGAGGAAGAAGTGCTCGGTCTCGCGGAACTCGGGAGTGGCCCCGGTGGTCTTGGAACGCGGGTTCAGCAGATCGGCCGGGTCGAGCTGACGGCCACAGTCGTCACACTGGTCACCGCGGGCGTCGTCGTACCCACAGATCGGGCAGGTGCCCTCGATGTAACGGTCTGGCAGGGTGCGGCCGGTGGACGGCTCGAAAGCACCCATCTCGGTCTTCTTGACGACGTAGCCGTTGTCGTGGAGGCGGGTGAAGATCTCCTGGGTGACGTGAGCGTGGTTGTCCGTCATCGTCGAGGTGTACAGGTCGTAGGACAGGCCAAGGCCCTGCAGGTCAGAGGCGATGATGCGGTGATACTTCTCGGCGCACTCCTGGGCCGTGAGACCCTCCTGATCAGCCTTGACCGAGATGGCGGTGCCGTGGCAATCCGAGCCGGAGACCATGAGAACTCGGTGGCCCGACATTCGCATGTACCGGGCAAAGACGTCAGAGGGGACACCGAATCCGGACACATGGCCGATATGTCGAGGCCCATTGGCGTAGGGCCACGCGACGGCGGCAAGAATGTTGGCACACATGGTGCGAAGTCTATCGGAACGCACCCTAGCGGCCGCATCGTCCCGCGGCCGGCGTCACCGCGACGTCACCAGCGTCGGTGGGCCGTCACAAGTGGTGGTGGCCCCACCTGGCCAGCCGGTGACGGTGGTCGAAGACCTTGTCGACATCGAAGAAGCCCCGGTAGATGTGGGGGGTGTGACGCATCCCGTATCCGTCGACGTGCACTCTGCTCTGCACGACGAGGCCGAGGTCGGGCCACTGGTCCACCGTCGTGCCGTCGGACACGTCGCAGATGACGTCGAAACCAGCCTCGCGGATGACCTTCATGAGGGGCCATCCAAGGCGGCCAGGGAACCGAACGGGGTGATGTACAGGGACGTGGGGCCCAGGAGTTCGCCGACTTCCCGCTTCCATTTGGCGGTGTCATCGGTAACCCACTCCCGGGTCATCCGTTTCGAACCCAGGTCGATGTGTCCGTAGGAGTGACTGGCGAAGGTCCACCCCCGTTTCCTCATGAGGGCGATGATGGGCTTGACGGCCTCCTGTTGGGCGGCCCGGTTGCGCTCGTGACGGTCGGTTCGGTAACCCATGATGCCTTCGTACCCAGTGAGAGCCAGGGTCGCGGCCGCCCCGTTGAGGCTGAATTCAGGATGGGCACGCAGGTACCCGTCGAGCAGTCCGACGATGCAGTTCGTGGGTTCTTTGACCTGTCTGCCGGTCGACGGGTCCTTGCCGATACTCGACAGGTGCCCGGTCGAGTCGATGATGATCCGGTCCATGAACCCCTTGCCCAGGAGGAAACGGTTGAAGCTGAGGTCGTCGATCGACAGGACGGGGGCTTGTGACCGCGAGGCACGCGCAGCTCGGGGTTGGGCACCACGGCGTGACCGCGATGCACGAAGCAGTCGGCCAGCGACACGAGGACGTAGTGACGGGCGCGCAGCTCGTCGAGCAGGGCGACGGCCTCCGACCTGGTGATGTACCAGTCGTCGAAGTCCTGCCCCTCCTCGCTGGCGAACGCCACGTGGGGGAAGGGGGATGATCTGGTGGATGAACAGATGCTGGACGGTGCCGTGGAAGGGTTCCAGGTCGGACTCGGCCCAGTGCTCGCGCACCGGTTGCCAGTCGTCGACATGGGCGGGCGAGGTCGCGGAGGTCGGCGACACGGGAGCCGCCCCTCGGCGGGTCGGCGTCCCATTCGGGGCGGTCGACGCCCCGGACTCCTCGCCGGACGAGCCGCTCGCGGCCCCTCACTGGAATTCTCCGCGCATCCGGTGAGAGCCATGAGGGTGGCCCCCATGAACCAGTCACGCCTCGAGAACCGCTTGTGCACCATGCCCACGCTTTCCCCGACCAAAGACAGGACAGTCACCTCATGGCGGCAGATATGTGTATTACCGGTATCCCCCACCATCTCGTACGACCGTACCCTGATGGAAGATCAGCTTCCACCCATGAGGGCCGCGCCGCCACAGCGACGCGCGCAACGACTCCCGCGCCCCGGACCGGTGGCGCCAGCGCAGCAGGACGGTCTGCTCGGACAGCCTCACCACGCCCAGCGCCTCGATGCCGACACGGCTTCCGAGTGTCTGACTTCGGGCCTCGGCCAGCACACGGCCCCTCGTCCAGATCCTCCCGCTCACCCCGTGTTCGACGAAGTCCTCGTCGAGCAGCTCGGTCAACGCCCTCTGACGCCGGTAGGGGTCGGGGTCGACGAGTCGGCGCTCCAAGGCGACGAGTTCGGCAGTGAGCACCTGGTCGGGATTGGCGGGGGCGGGCGGAAGGTCGAACAGCTCTGACTGGGCTTCGACGGCCTCCTGGGACCGGTCCGATCCGGGCGAGAGGGAATCGTCGGCAACTGTCATCCCCGGTCCGTGGTCGACCGGGGTGCCGTCCCGGAAAGCGGTGGCAGCGGCCCGGGCTCGCATGTCCGCGGCCTCGTTGAGGGCATGGCCCGCATGCCCCTTGACCCACTCGAAGGTGACGTCACGCCCACGCAGCTGGACGTCGATCTGCTCGAGCAGGTCACGGTTGAGGACGGGTTTTCCGTCGGCCTTGCGCCACCCCTTGCGCTTCCATCCTGGCATCCACTTGGTGCAGCAATTGATGGCGTACTGGGAGTCACACAGGATTGTCAGCGACTCGCCGAGGCCGCCGGTGGACCGTAGCAGGTCGAGGACGGCCATGAGCTCGCCCATGTTGTTCGTGCCGCGCGGCCAACCGCCCGCAGCCCAGGTGTCGTCGTCGATGTACCAGGCCCAGCCGGCTGGTCCCGGGTTGTCGAGGGAGGACCCATCGGCGGCGGCCACGATCATGACTTCTCCTGTTGGTTGGTTACTCGGTCCAGGTCGTCGATGCCGAATGCCTGCGGCAGCACCTCGGCCATCGTCTGCACCCCTGCCGGGGTGTCGATGAGCATCGTCGGACCGCCATGTTCCCACAGCAGCTGACGACACCGTCCGCACGGCATGATCGTCGCACCCATCGCATCGACGCAGCAGAAGGCGAGGAGATGTCCCCCTCCCCCGGCCACCAGATCGCTGATCAACCCGCACTCGGCACACAGGGTGACGCCGTAGCCAGCGTTCTCGACATTGCACCCGACGACGACGCGACCATCCTCGGCAAGTCCGGCCGCGCCTACAGGGAAGTGGGAGTACGGCGCATAGGCACGCTTGGTCAGTTCACGGGCGCGACGGCGCAGCGCCTCCCAGTTGACGTCCACGTCACTCCTTGATGTACGGGGTGCCGTCGGCTGCTGGCGACCTCACCTTGCCCACTAGCCCGGCGACGGCGACGATCGTCGCGATGTACGGCAGGATGAGCAGGAACTGCGAGGGCATCGGGGCGCTGATCGTCGACAGCTCGGTGGACAGCTGTGTCACGAAGCTGAAGAACAGTGCCATGACGGCAGCCAGGCCCGGACGCCAGCGGCCCATGATGAGGGCCGCCAGGGCAATGAAGCCATTACCCACCGTGATGTCCTTCGAGAAGGATCCGACGGTACCGATGGTGAAGTAAGCACCGCCCAGACCGGCGAAGACGCCACCGACAAGCACGGCCGACCAACGAACACTGGCGACGGAGATACCGACGGTGTCGGCAGCCTCGGGATGCTCACCCACGGAACGCACCCGCAGACCCCACTTGGTGCGCCACAGCAGGAACCACACCAGCGGGATGCAGAGGAAGCCGATGTACACCAAGATCGTCTGGTCGAAGAAGATGGGGCCGAAGAACGGGATCTTGGACAGCACCGGAATCGGCACCGCCTCCATAATCGGCGCAGTGTTGTACTTCTCGGCCTCGGGCGAGAGCAGCTGAGTGTAGAGGAAGCCTGTCAGGCCGGATGCGAAGAGGTTCACCACCACGCCCATGACGACCTGGTCGACGAAGTACTTGATGGTGAAGACGGCGAGCAGGGCGGCAGTCAGCACCGAGGCGATGATCGCCGCGACGATGGCCGCGAAGACCGAGTGGGTCATCGATCCGACCAGGGCCGCAGCGAAGGCTGCAGTGAGCATCTGACCCTCGATGGCGACATTGACGACGCCGGCACGCTCGCACATGACACCGCAGAGGGCGCCGAGGACCAGCGGGGTGGCCACCGACAAGGTGCCCTGCAACTGGCCGGCCACCTGGAAGGGCAGTTCACGGCCGGCGGCCGCCCAGCTCAGGAATCCGATGATGATCGCGACGCCGGCCACCACACCGGCGGTGACGGTGAGGGTGTGACGGCTACGGCCCATGAAGAAGGCAGCGGACGCCAACAGACACGCGATGGCGCTGACGAGGGCGATCGGGAAACCGGAGACGGTCAGGGTTCCCAGTTCCTTGCCGGCCAGGGCATCCGTGAAGGCGAAGTGGGCCTTGCCGGAGGTCTTGCTCAGCAGGAAGAACAGGATCACCGCCATGATGGCGATGAGCACGCCCGCCGACAGACGGTGGGTGCGACCCTCGCGGGATTCCACCCGCTCGAACTCCAGCTCCTTGTCGAGGCCCTCGCTGGCCTCGGGGGGCAGCTCCACACCAGTCTTGGTGATGTCGGACGTGGTGGGACGAGGAAAACGCGATGCCGGGCTCATGCCAGGGCCCCCTTCGTGGTGGTGTCAGCCGGGACCGGACCGCGGTCACGGTTCCTGCCTCGCTTTTCCTTGCGCGTCTTGAGGAAGGGCAGGATCGTCTTGACCAGCATCGGCGCTGCCACGAACATGACGATGACGGCCTGGATTACTCGGACGAGGTCCAGAGAGGTCTGGGTCATGGCCTGCATGCGCAGACCACCCTGGTTCATGGCTCCCCAGAACAGACCGGCCAGCACGATGCCGAGCGGCTTGGAGCGGCCCAGCAGGGCCACCGTGATGGCGTCGAAGCCGATGGTTCCGACCAGGCCGATGGACAGCTGGGTCGGGGTGGCTCCCGAGATCGGGCCCAGGGCGACCTCGACCCCGGCCATACCTGCCAGGCCACCGGAGATGACCATGGTCCAGGCGATGATCGAGTTGGTGTTCATACCGGCAGTGGCCGAGGCATTCGGGTTGGCACCGACTGCGCGGATCTGGAAGCCCAGATGGGTGCGATCCAGCAGCCACCAGGTGCCCACGGCCAGCAGCAGAGCCAGGAAGAATCCCAGGTGCAACTGGGACCCGGCCAGCCGTGGGAAGGTGGCGTTCCAGTCGACGATCGGGGCGATCGGGTCGGTACGACCAGGCATCTGGAAGGCCTTCGTCGTCAACAACCACGCCAACAGACCACTGGCGATGTAGTTGAGCATGATCGTCACGATGACCTCGTTGGCGCCAGCGCGGGCCTTGAGGACGCCGGCGATGGCACCCCAGATGGCTCCGCCCACGAAACCGGCAATCACGGCGAACAGCAGGTGGATGGGCAGCGGCAGGGAGTGGAAGTTGAATCCCACCCAGGCAGCCAGCGTCGCTCCGGCAATGGCCTGGCCCTGACCACCGATATTGAACAGGCCAGCCTTGAAGCCCAGACCGATGGCAAGACCACCACAGATGAGCGGCGCGGACTGGGCCGTCGTCGCAGTGAGGGCCTGCCAGGACCCGAAGGCTCCCTGGAACAGGGCGGCGTAGGCCGAGGAGACCTGAGCCCAGGAATCGGTCAGGGCGTCAGGACGGGAGAAGAGATAGCTCCACTCCTTGTTGATCTCCGGATCCGCAGCGACCATGACGATGGCCGAGACGATGAAGGCCAGCACGAACGCGGCAATCGTCACCCACAGGTCATTCCACCGGAAGGAGCGAGGCGGCTTGGGCTCCACCTTGGTCGCGGCAGGCGCCGTCGTCTCCTTCGACGGGGTGGGCTTCGGGGATTCGGTACTCATTCCGAGACCTCCTTGTGTCCCTTGGCGACGCTGTCACACGCCTCGTCATAACTGAATCCGGCCATCATGAGGCCGAGGACGTCGCGGGGAGTTCCCGTCGGGGCGATGCCGACGATACGACCGCGGTACATCACCGCGATGCGGTCCGACAACGCCTCGATCTCGTCGAGCTCGGTGGAAACGATGAGCACGGCGGTGCCGTTGTCCCGTTCCTCGACGATCCGCTGGTGCAGGAACTCGATGGCGCCAACGTCCACCCCACGGGTCGGCTGTGATGCCACGAGCACACTCAGCGGACGCGACAGCTCGCGAGCCAGGACGACCTTCTGCTGGTTACCACCCGACAGGGAGGACACCGGAAGCGATGCCGAGGGAGTACGGATGTCGAACTCCTCGACGCGGTCGCGGGCGTTGTCAGCGATGCGCCTGAGCTGAAGGTTGCCGTGCTTGGAGTAGGCACCCACCTGGTTCAGGATGAGGTTCTCCGCGATGGAGAACTCCCCGACGAAACCGTCACGCTGACGATCCTCAGGCACGAATCCCAGGCCAGCTCCGATGGTCTTGATCGGGGCCGCGCCGGTGGTGTCCTTGCCGTCGATGCGGATGGACCCTGAGGTCGGCTTGATGAGACCGAGCAGGGACGACGCAAGTTCGGTCTGGCCGTTGCCCTGCACACCGGCGACACCAAGGATCTCCCCGCCCTCGACGGTGAGAGAGACATTGTCGACGACGACAGATCCGAGGTCATCGGCCACCGTGAGGTTCTCGACCTCGAGACGTGGCCCGGTCGGTCTGGCCTCGTCCTTGTCGACGACCAGCTTGACGGCTCGACCCACCATCATCTCGGCAAGCTCGGCCTCGGACTGATCGGCAGAGGCCTCGCCGACGATCTTGCCGCGACGAACCACCGTGATGTCGTCAGCAATGGCACGGACCTCGCGCAGCTTGTGGGTGATGAAGACGATGGCTCGGCCCTCGTCGCGCAGCGTCTTCATGACCGCCATGAGCTCGTCGATCTCCTGCGGGGTGAGCACGGCGGTGGGCTCGTCCAAGATGAGGTACTTGGCGTCATTGGCCAGGGACTTGAGGATCTCGACGCGCTGCTGGACGCCGACCGGCAGGTTCTCGATCACCGAGTCCGGGTTGACGTCGAAGTGATAGCGATCAGACAGCTCGCGCACCTTCGAGCGGGCTCGTCCCATCGACAGCACACCGGCAGTCGATTCCTCTCGTCCGAGCACGATGTTCTCGGCCACCGTGAACACGTTGACGAGCATGAAATGCTGGTGGACCATCCCGATACCGGCCGCCATGGCCTGCTTGGGATTGTCGAAGTGCTGCTCCACGCCATCGATGTAGACCGATCCCTCGTCCGAGGGCAGCAGCCCGTACAGGATGTTCATGAGGGTCGACTTGCCGGCACCGTTCTCACCGAGCAGGCAATGGATGCGCCCGGGAACGATGTCGAGGTCGATGTGGTCGTTGGCCGTAAGCGTCCCGAATCTCTTCGTGACTCCGCGCAGACTCAGTCCTTCCTTGACTGGAGCGCGGTCGCCGGGTGGGACAGCGGTGGTGTTCATTGTCACGGGGCAGATCCTTCCACGTCTGTTCCCTGATGTCGTGTGAACCGACGACGACGCGCCGACCTCCCGTGGAGATCGGCGCGTCGTCGGCTCACGTGGTTGGCAACTCAGGAGCTGCGCGAACCGAGTTCGCGCTTCACGCTCACTTGGGCTGAGCCTTCGAGGTGATCTTGATCTTGCCGGAGGTGATGTCGGCCTTGATCGTCTTCAGCTCGTCCTTGACCTCAGCGGGGATCTTGGAGTCGAACTCGTGGAACGGGGACAGGCCGGTGCCATTGTCTTCGAGGGAGCCGATGTACGGCTTGCTGTCGAAGCTTCCGTCCTTGGCAGCCTTGATGGCGTCGAACACGGCGACGTCCATGCCCTTGTACACCGAGGTGATGATGTTGGAGCAGTAGGAGGGCTGGGTCTTGCAGCCGTCGCCGTCGACCCAGATGGCGTTGGCCTTGCCGCCGGAGGACTTCACGGCCTGCAGAGCGCCGTTGCCAGCGTTACCAGCGACCGGGAGGATGATGTCCGCACCCTGGTTGAGCAGAGCCTGAGCGGTTGTCTTACCACCAGAGACGTTCTGGAACGGGTTGGGCTGCGGAACGAACTGGCCGTCCTGCTTCTCGGCGTTCCAGCCGATGACCTGCACCGACTTGCTCTTCTGCTTGTTGTAGTAATCGACACCCTGGGCGAAGCCGTCCATGAAGATGGTCACGGTCGGGATCTTCATGCCGCCGAAGGTGGCCACCTTGCCGGTCTTGGTCAGCGAGGCGGCCAGGTAGCCGGCCTCGAAGGAGGACTGAGCGGTGTTGAAGATCAGCGGCTTGAAGTTCGACGGGGCGCCCTGAGGGTTGTCGTCGACAATGGCGAACTCGACGTTCGGGTTGGCCTTGGCAGCAGCCACGGTGGGCTTCTCGAGCAGGAATCCGACGGAGACGATGATCGAGCACTTGGCGTCAACCATGGACTGCAGGTTGGTGGCGTAGTCCTTGTCGTCCTTCGACTCCACCTTGGCGGTCTTGACACCGAGGTCGCTGGCGGCCTTGCTGAGGCCCTGCATAGAGGTCTCGTTGAAGGACTTGTCGTTGAAACCGGCGGAATCGGAGACCATGCAGGCCTTGAACTCACCAGAGTTCGAGTTGTCCTTTGCGGTCGCCGAGGTGGCGGTGGAACTCGACGAGGACCCCGAGGACGCGTCCGGAGCCTGCGCGCACGCCGACAGCGACAGCGCTGCGGCTGCAAGAACAGCGGGAATAGCGAGGTGTGACTTCTTCACGGACTGCCTCCTGGAGCAGACGATGATCCGACGAATGGGGAGCCCATGTGGCAGGTTTCGCCGATCGGGCCATCAAACTGTAACCCTTCCGTAGCGGAATCGACACCTCAACGGACAAACTGAGCCCAGGAAGTGGGAAAATGCCACCCCACTTCTCGCCGGTGCGTCCAATTCATGGGACGAATGAGGCCATCACGCGACCTGATTGACCAGGGCCTCCGCCGCGTCGATGATCGACAGCGTCTCAGGGCCCCAGTTCGCCTCCTGGCTGCGATAAGGACCGGTGGCCAGTGATATCGCCACCGCGGCGGAGCGCAATCTCAGCTCCACCGGGTCAACTCGGGAATCGAAGACGGGCACCCAGGCCGCCAAGATCTGCCGCACCCGGTCGGCCTGGACGGCATTCATGTGTTGCACCGTCGACAGATGGGCCACCAGGCAGGCGAGATCGTCGGCACGACGGCCCGGTCCGATGGTGTCGACGTCGAGAATCCCGCACACCTGACCATTCCAGACATGGATCTGACCTTCATGGAAGTCACCATGGGTGGGTTCGTTGCCCTGTGGCACACCCATCAACCCCTGGGAAATGATCCGCGCCATCCTGTCCAGGCGAGCTTGTTGATCGGGCATTGCGGCAGCGACCATGCGACAGTAATGGTCCACCGAGTCACTCCACGAGGATCGTCGGGGCAGGTCGCACACCTGCGGAGGGAGCTGGTCGAGCAGCCCGACAAGACTCTCGGCGGTGCAAGGATTCCCGAGTTCGAAGAGGGCCTTGCTGAGAGGGTGCCCCGGCAATTCGGTCAGGAAGAGCAGATTGTCGTCAGTGATCCCGGCGACGCGGGGACTCGGCACGGAAGCACGCGTGAGGAGATCATGTCGGGCCACGGTCGCCTGGAAGATGCCATCGCGTAGCACCTTGACGTAGAGGCGTCGGTTGGCGACCTCCACGCATAACACCGCGCGACGCCTGGGCCGGTACCCGATCATCCGAAGGTTGATCTGATCGGCACTGACGCGACCGTCGACCAACCCCAGGTCCGAGATGATGGCCGCCATCTGTTCGGGATAGGCGGCCCGGGACAACCCCGGCAGGTCGGGATCGTCGGGGTACCGCCACACGGCGACCTCCCGCGAGCCGTCAACGTAGATGTCCGCGCGAGAATCGGTCATCGCAGGACCACTGGCACGAGCACTCATACCAAAGAGCTCCTGCCGCTCCCCCGTCGGCCAGTGCACACGCGCCTGGTAGGTCGCTGTGGTGGACTGGCCGGGGTTGGCGTCGACATGGTCGAGGTGCCATTCCAGCAGGATCCCGCCGGCGTGCTCGACGGCCGCCTTCAGCAGTTCTTCGGCTTCCGGGCTGGTGAGCAGAACCGCCCCGTCAGCGTCCTTCCCAGGACCGCCGAGCCACGCAGGTCGTCTCACGCGCTTGCCGCCTCCCGCTGGGGGCGCGGGGCAGCAGAGGCTCCAGCGGTCACGATCGGAGCAGCCGGCGCGTCGAGCCTACGAATCCTCAGCCATGCAGCACGAAGGCCGTCGGCCTCGGTCACCGTCAGTTCGACATTGGGAGTGGGTTCCTCGTCCTCGTTCTCCTCCTCGGCCACGAAACCGACCGGGTAGAGGTGGACGTCGACCTGGGCCCCCTTGACAGGAACCTGTCCGGTCTGGGCCATGAAGTATCCGGCGACGGTGTCGTAGGGCCCCTCGGGCAGTACCAGACCGACCTTCTCCGCGAACTCCTCGATGGTCGTCAGACCGTCGATGTCACGCTGTCGGACGTGGGCCAAATCGGAGGGCTCGACGGTGTCGTACTCGTCAGTGATGTCGCCGACGATCTCCTCGACGAGGTCCTCCAAGGTGACGATGCCGGCCGTGCCGCCGTACTCGTCAAGGACGATGGCCAGGTGGGCATGGGCTCGACGCATCTCCGTGAGGGCCTTGAGCACCTTCACGGTGTCGGGCAGGGAGACGACGGTGCGCACGAGCTGGGACACCCGGCTGTTACGGATCTGGGGATCGAGCTCGAGCAGGTCACGTACGTGGACGAATCCGAGCACTCGGTCCGCCGAGCCGTCGATGACCGGGTAGCGGGAGTGGGATCCGTCCCGGACCACCTGGGCCCCCTGAACGGCCTTCATCGACCCCTGCAGGAAGTCCACCTCGGTTCGGGGCACCATGACCTCACGCAGGGACTTCTCCCCGACGGCGAAGACCTCGTCGAGGATGGTGCGCTCCTCGTCACCCAAGGTGGCCGACGAGACGACCATCGAGCGGATCTCCTCGTCGGTGACCTCCTCGCGGGCAGCTGCGGGGTCACCACCAAGGATCTTGACGACGAAATCGGTCGAGACACCCAGGAACCAGATGATCGGGCGGAACAGGGTCGCAATGCCGTTGACCATCGGGCCCAGCACCAGGGAGAACCCCTCGGCTCGTTGCATGGCCAGCCGCTTGGCGACCAGCTCTCCCAACACGATCGAGAAATAAGAAATGATGATCGTGATGATGACGAGGGCGACGGTGCCGGCAACGGAGGCCGACATTCCCCAGGACTCAAAAACCGGCGCGAGCTCATTCGCCAGTGTGGCACCACCGAATGCCGAGGCCAGGAAACCCGACAGGGTGACGCCAATCTGGACAGCAGACAGGAAGCGGTTGGGATCTGATTGCAGCTGCTGGATCGAGCGGCCGCGCGATCCACGGGTGGCCGCCAATTGCTTGACCTGGGAATCGCGGAGGCTCACCAGCGCCATCTCGGCAGCCGAGAACACTCCTCCCAGGAGGATGAACAGCAGAATGATGGCGGCGTTCTCAAGGACGTCAGCCACGGACCTTCACCATTCCTCTCGTCATGGAGGCAAGGATGAAGGTGTCGGGACTATCGCCCTCCCGGTCATCGTTGTGCATAGGACCAAGAATAAGGGTTCTGCGCGGCAAAACTCCAAGGAAGAAGTGGTCAGGGCGAAATATTGCCGCTCAGAACGTCCAAGCTCCACCACGTCGAGATCCCCGTCACAGCAAAGACGAAAACCACCTGGACCCATCGCGGACAGCTGGCCAACAGTCTCGCCACCGGCAGAAATGCCGGGAACGCGGGCAGGAGGAACCGAGCCTTCGCATTGAAGAATCCTTGCATGAGCCCCACGAAGACCACGGTGACGAGAACGTAGACCGTCAGCCAGACATTCTCCTGGCGAACCGCCGTGACGAGGCCGAGGAGGAGGTACAGGCACCATGACAGTGCGACGAGACCAAAATACCGCCAGTCACATGGCGGTTGTGACAGCTTCCCCTGAATGAATGTCCAGGTATCGGCTGGGGTACCCATCTCGCTCCCCCAGGCCTTCTGGACCAGTAGGTAGCCATTCCACTTGCCAGTTCGACAGGCGACGATGAGGAACCATGTCAGCAATCCGAGTGGGCTGAGCGCCATTCCCACGAAGCGACGCCACCGCTGGTCGCGCTGCACCGTGGAGAACACGCTCGTCAACCATGCCAGTCCAAAGACGATGCACACCGGGGCCACGGATGCCCGGAAAAGCCCCGCGGCTCCGACGCAGGCTCCAGCAAGGAGCCACCGTTCCGACAGGATGGCCAACAATCCCAGCCCGACGAGAGCGATGAACCACCCCTCGGTGTACCCCATCGACTCGACAACGGCTCGCGGCGCGGCTCCCCAGCACACCACCAGCATGACGGCCGCCGTCGGCCCCGCGATCCGTAGACCGATGGCGGTGACGACCCCGGCGGCCAGCAAGAACCCCATCTGTCCGGCGACGAAGACGGCCGGTCGAGCGGACAGACCCGTCGTCAGCATGACGGCTCGGCCCAGTGCTGGCAGGCCTGGTAGGAAGGCGAGATCGGACGACCACGGGTCAGTGTGCCCGAAGACGGTGTGTGGCCAGTGGTATCCGCCCACAGCAATGATCGAGTACCACTTCCCGTCCCATCGGGTCAGGCGCGAAATGACCTCACCGTCCGGCGCCAGGGCCGCAACAAGGACGAGGCGTTGGGTCACCCACACGAGAAGACCGACGCCGATAGTGATAAACCACCGGCATCGGTCGACGTCGTCAGGCACGGCCGGAGTCCGGCCAGTGCTCACAGGGAGTCAATGATGGCGTTGAGGGTGGTGCTGGGGCGCATGGCATCCTCCACGAGTTCCTCGTCGGGGTGGTAGTAACCGCCCATGTCCACCGGATTGCCCTGGACACCGTTGAGCTCGTCAAGGATCTGGGCCTCGCGGGCGGCCAGCTCGGTGGCCACGTCGGAGAACCGGTCGGCGAGCTCGGGGTCATCCTTTTGGGCAGCCAACTCGCTAGCCCAGTATCGGGCCAGCCAGTAGTGCGAGCCACGGTTGTCGATCTGACCGAGTTTGCGTGCGGGAGAGCGGTCGTTCTCCAGGAAGGCACCGATGGCCTTGTCCAGGGTGGCGGCGAGAACTCCGGCCTTGGTGCCATCGGTGGTCTGGTCGATGTGTTCGAGGCAGGCGCCCAGGGCGCAGAACTCGCCCAGTGAATCCCAGCGCAGGTAGTCCTCAGCGACGAACTGGGCGACGTGCTTGGGAGCCGAGCCGCCAGCACCGGTCTCGAACAGGCCGCCACCGGCCAGCAGTGGGACGACCGAGAGCATCTTGGCGCTGGTGCCGATCTCAAGGATCGGGAAGAGGTCCGTGAGGTAGTCACGCAGCACGTTGCCGGTGACCGAGATGGTGTCCTCTCCGCGACGGATGCGTTCCAGGGTGAACTTCATGGCCTCGGCGGGGGCGAGGATTCGGATGTCCAGACCCTCGGTATCGTGCTCGGGCAGGTATGCCTTGACCTTCTCGATGACCCGGGCGTCGTGGGCGCGATTCTCGTCGAGCCAGAAGACGGCCGGGGTGTTGGTGATGCGGGCTCGCTCGACGGCCAGACGCACCCAGTCGCGCACCGGGACGTCTCGCACCCGGCTCATGCGCCAGATGTCGCCCGTCTCAACCTGCTGGCTCGTCAGCACCTCGTCTCCGGACCGCACCTCGACGCGGCCATCGTGGACGACCGTGAAGGTCGTCGGGTGGGAGCCGTACTCCTCGGCCTTCTGGGCCATCAGGCCGACGTTCGGGACATCGCCCATGGTGGCAGGGTCGAGGGCGCCGTTCTGACGGCAGTCGTCCATGATCGCGGCGTACATCGTCGCGTAGCTGCGGTCGGGGATGCAGGCGAGGGTCTCCTGACGCTTACCCTCGGCATTCCACATGCAGCCGGAGTCGCGGACCACGACCGGCATCGAGGCGTCGATGATGACGAGGTTGCCGGCGTGCAGGTTGGTGATGCCGTGGTCGGAATCGACCATGGCCAGGGCCGGACGGGCCTGGAAGGCGGAATCAATGGCAGCCCTGACCTCTGCGGCGCGGTCGGTCGGGAGCTTCTCCAGACGGGCGTAGAGATCGCCCAGACCGAGATCCGGGTTGACCCCGACGGAGTCGAGATCATCGCCGTACCTGTCGAAGACGTTGGCCAGGAAGGTACGCACCGCGTGTCCGAAGAGGACCGGGTCGGAGACCTTCATCATCGTCGCCTTGAGGTGGACCGACCACAGCAGGTCCTCCTCCTTGGCCAGGGCCAAGGAGGAGGCATAGAACTCGTCGAGGGCATCGACGGACATGTAGGTGGCGTCGACGACCTCTCCCTCGAGGGTCTTGATGCCATTGGCGAGGGTGGTCTCGGAGCCGTCAGCCCCGACGAGAACGATGTCGAGGTCCTGGCCCTTGGAGACGAAGGACTCCTCGTGGTCGAAGAAGTCCCCATGATCCATGTGGGCGACGCGAGCCTTGACCTGATCGGACCACTTACCCATGCGGTGCGGATGGGCCTTGGCGTACGCCTTGACGGCGGCGGGGGCACGACGGTCAGAGTTACCCTGACGCAGCACCGGGTTGACGGCCGAGCCGAGCACGGCGGCGTAGCGGGCGGCTGTCTCCTTCTCCTCGTCGGTGGAGGGCTTGTCCGGGAAATCCGGCAGGTCGTATCCCCGGGACTGCAGCTCAGCGATCGCGGCCTTGAGCTGTGGGACGGAGGCGGAGATGTTCGGCAGCTTGATGATGTTGGCGTCAGGGGAGCCAGTGAGCTCGCCGAGCTCGGCCAGATGGTCGGCCACCTTCTGACCCTCGGCCAGACGATCCGGGAACTGAGCCAGGATTCGCCCGGCCAGGGAGATGTCCGAGGTCGTGATGTCGATACCTGATTCGTCGAGGAATCCCTCCACGATGGGCAGCAGGGAATACGACGCGAGGGCGGGGGCCTCGTCGATCTTGGTCCAGACGATGGTGGGCATGCACGAACTCCTGTGGTCGAGGGAACGCCGCGATGCGGCCGTCGAAGGCCCGGTGCGGCACTGTTCATCACAATAGTGGAGGAAGTGGGCAAAACAGCCCGAGCAGCGATGAAACATTGCGGAACACCCCGAAGGCCGCAGCCGTCCCTCAATCCGCTCCTCGAAACTACCCTCCCCATGGGGTTGGGCCGACTACCGTACCGGTCATGTCGGAACCCCACGAGCTCGTCGTCACCTGGACCAGCCCCGATCAGCCAGGACTCGTCCATGCCGTCACCGGGGCGTGTGCTCAGGTTGGCGGAAACCTGACCGAATGCCAGCAATTCACCAGCGCCGACACCGGAAACTTCTTCATCCGGTTGCAGGTCGAGTCGGTGAGCAGCCGAGCTGACCTGGAATCCGCTGTGGCGGAACTGGCTCAGCGCTACCACGCGACATTCCGCATCGACGAGCTGGGACGTCCGGTCCGCACCCTCGTCCTCGCGTCCACGGCACCTCACTGTCTGTCGCACCTGCTGTTCAACCGAGATACCGGACGGTTACCCATAGACGTCGTGCAGGTGATGGCCAACCATCCTGATCTCGCGAACCTGGCGGAGTTCCACAGGGTGCCGTTCCGGTGGCAGGAGGTCGACAAGGAGTCCAAGCCGGCCTTCGAGGAGGAGGTACTGCGCACCGTCGACGATCTCGACGTCGAGTTGGTGGTCCTGGCCCGCTACATGCAAATCCTCTCACCCGAGCTCTGCGAGCAGCTGTCGGGCCGATGCATCAACATCCACCACTCGTTCCTGCCCGGCTTCAAGGGGGCCAGCCCCTACCGCCAGGCCCATTCCCGCGGGGTCAAACTCATCGGCGCCACGGCCCATTTCGTTACCGTCGACCTCGACGAGGGGCCCATCATCGAGCAGCGGGTCCAGCGCGTCGATCATTCCCAGACCGTCGCCCAACTGACGGCCGTCGGACAGGACACCGAGTCGGCGACCCTCAACGAGGCGGTGCGCCTCTTCGCCGAACATCGCACCTTCCTGGATGGCATGCGTACCGTCATCCTCAGCTGAGGGCCCGCGCAACCGCTGGGCGCACGACGGGAGAATTCTCACCACAGCGACCTGTTCCTGATGCGAATGACTCCCCCGACCAATCTCGCGCTGCCGCCGCGAGTAGGCTTTGAAATAGCCAAGTGTCATCGAGGACTTTCAAGGAGAGATCCATGACCCAGACCCCAGTCAAGATTGCCGTCACCGGTGCTGCCGGCCAGATTTGCTACAGCCTGCTGTTCCGCATCGCCTCCGGTTCGCTGCTCGGGGACACTCCCATCGAGCTTCGTCTTCTCGAGATCACCCCGGCCCTCAAGGCCCTCGAGGGTGTCGTCATGGAGCTTGACGACTGCGCCTTCGGCAACCTCGTGAACATCGAGATCGGCGACGACCCGAAGAAGGTCTTCGACGGAGCCAACGCCGCCTTCCTCGTCGGCGCCATGCCCCGTAAGGCCGGTATGGAGCGTTCCGACCTGCTCACCAAGAACGGTGCCATCTTCACCGCCCAGGGCAAGGCCCTGAACGAGGTCGCCGCCGACGACGTTCGCGTTCTCGTCACCGGCAACCCCGCCAACACCAACGCCCTCATTGCCGCCACCAACGCGGCCGACATCCCGAACGATCACTTCGCCGCCCTGACCCGTCTGGATCACAACCGCGCCAAGACGCAGCTGGCCCGTAAGACCGGCAAGACCGTCAACGACGTGCGCCACATGACCATCTGGGGCAACCACTCCTCCACCCAGTACCCCGACGTCTTCCACGCCGAGGTCGCCGGCCAGAAGGCCACCGAGCTGGTGGATGAGGCCTGGATCGAGAACGAGTTCATCCCGACCGTCGCCAAGCGCGGCGCTGCCATCATCGACGCACGTGGCGCCTCCTCGGCTGCTTCAGCTGCCAATGCCACCGTCGAGTGCATGCGCGACTGGATGGGCTCCACCCCCGAGGGTGACTGGGTCTCCATGGCCATCCCGTCCGACGGCTCCTACGGAGTGCCGGAAGGCCTCATCTCCTCCTTCCCCGTGACCATCAAGGACGGCAAGGTCGAGATCGTCCAGGGTCTCGAGATCGACGACTTCTCGCGCGCCAAGATCGACGCCTCCGTCAAGGAGCTCTCCGACGAGCGCGACGCCGTCAAGGAGCTCGGCCTCATCTGATCGACTGACTACTGACGAACGGGCCCGGGAACTTCGGTTCCGGGCCCGTTCTGCGCGTTGTGACGCCATTTTCGGAATTATGAGCAGGTTGTCGTCCGTCTGGAGAGATGCACCACACCCCTGCACGAATGTGCAGTGATTCAGACCACCGAGACCGCTCGCAATGATGCTTGTCATCCTGTTACAACAGGATTTGACGAGGTTCTACCGCCTTCGGAGAACAGTGGCAAAGACCACAACTGATTCTTCCTTTGAAATGCACATCAGTGCACACACAGGTTTGCCTCCACTGCACCTCGGACCCGTTCTTGGTTTAGCTCTGGACGAACGAGATTGGCCATTCCTATGGTCGAGGCATCAGATGTCCTGATGTCCACCGCAAGGAGGCGGATCTCCCCAGGACTCCACACCCGAAGGAGCCAACAGCCATGACCATCACAGCCGAACGTCCCGTCACCGAACCCAGCGTCGAGGACCTCGCCGGAGTCTTCAACGATGTCAATTCTGCAGTGGGCGCCGCCCGTAGGGCCTTCGTCGCCTTCTCGGAATGCTCCCTGGCCCAGCGTCGCGCCTTCGTCGATGCCGTCCGCGAGGCCGCGACCCAGCAGGACCGCCTGGAGTACATGGCCAGTGCGGCCGTCGAGGAGACCAGGATGGGCAACGCCCATCACAAGGTACTCAAGAACCGCTACGCTGCGACTCGCACTCCCGGTGTGGAGGACCTCGTCATGGAGGCCCATCAGGGTGATGACGGACTCACCACCCTCGAGTACAGCCCCTACGGGGTCATCGGCGCCGTCACCCCGACGACCAACCCCACCGAGACCATCATCTGCAACACCATCGGCATGCTCTCGGCAGGTAACACCGTCGTCTTCAGCCCCCACCCGAGGGCCCGACACCTCAGCGCCTGGTTGGTCGACGTCCTCAACCGCGCGATGATGGCAACCGGCGCCCCCGCCAACCTCATCACCCTCATCGCGAACCCGACCCCGAAGACCACCAAGAAGCTCATCAGCCACCCGGACATCACGATGTTGGTGGCGACCGGTGGGCCGCAGATCGTCAACATGGTGCTCTCGAGCGGCAAGAAGGCCATCGGAGCCGGGTCGGGCAACCCGCCTGTCGTCGTCGACGAGACCGCCAACATTGCCAAGGCCGCTGCTGACATCGTCCAGGGAGCCAGTTTCGACAACAACCTGCCGTGCACCGCCGAGAAGGAGATGATCGTCGTCGCCTCGGTGCTGCCAGAGTTCATGGCCGCGCTGCAGGCCAATGGCGCCCAGGTCATCAGCGATCGTGAGGACCTCGTCAAGCTGCGGTCCTTGCTGCTCGATCCCTCAGGCACCAAGCCCAACACCGCGTGGGTGGGCCAGGATGCTCAGAAGATCCTGCGCGCAGCAGGCATCGAGCCCGAGCAGGACACCCGACTCATCACCATGATCACCGACCCGCTGGACCCCTTCGTCCAGGTCGAGATGCTCATGCCGGTCGTCCCGGTGGTGCCCGCCACCGATTATCTCGCCGCCATCGACCTGGCCGTGGAGCTGGAGCACGGCAACCGCCACACCGCGATCATGCACTCCAAGGACGTGTCGCGCCTCGACCTCATGGCCCGCCGCATCCAGACCACGATCTTCGTCAAGAATGGACCGTCCTTCGCCGGCATCGGCATCAACGGCGAGGGGTTCGCCACCTTCACCATCGCCGGGCCGACCGGTGAGGGATTGACCTCGGCCCGCAGTTTCGCCCGTCGGCGTCGTTGCGTCTTGGACGCACATTGAGCTGAGCGTCTTGGACGCACATTGAGCTGAGTGTCCTGGACGCACATTGATCCAACAGTCACCTGCGCCACTACTCCCAGGTGGAGCAGAGCTGGCGCAGGTGCGTTTCTGGTGACATGTACGTTGTCGGAACTGTCACCTCGTCAGGATGACGACGACCATGAGGGATCCCAGCCCTAGCAGAAACACCGAATCCACCCACCGTGCCCGTACTGCCAGCAGTCCGGCGAGATTGTCAGGCAACACAGCCCTCAACACGCCTCCCAGCAGCACCGAGGCAGCGAAGACCACCGCCCCGCGCCTCCAGTGCCCCGTCCCCATGACGATTGCGGACGCGGCGACCCCCAGCAGGCACACGGTCAGCGCCCACCAGGACTCCAGGTGCCTCTTTGACGCGGCACGACGGTCATTGCGTCGCGGTCGTCGGGTGGCACGTCCGGTGGGCGCTTCAGGCGTCAGTCGGCTCATGAAGGATCCGCAGCGAGCCGCTCAGCCCTGTCGACGACGTTGGACAGCAGCATGGCGCGGGTCATCGGACCGACTCCGCCCGGGTTTGGCGAAACCCACGCGGCCTTGTCCCACACGTCAGGGGCGAAGTCTCCCTGGATCTTCCCCTCCGCCGACCGCGACACCCCGACGTCGACGAGCACAGCTCCTTCGCGGATCATGCTCGCATCAATGAGTCCCGGAGACCCGGCCGCGCCGACGATGATGTCGGCCTGCCGGGTGTGGTCAGCGAGGTTGCGGGTACCGGTGTGGCACAGGGTGACGGTGCAGTTCTCGGTACGCCGGGTCAACAGCAGTCCCAGCGGCCGACCAACCGTCGTTCCGCGACCCACCACGCAGACATTGGCTCCCGGCAGCTCGATCCCGTGCCGGGTCAACAGCTCGACGATCCCACGCGGAGTGCACGGCAACGGAGCCGGCTCGTTGAGCACCAGACGCCCCAGGGAGGCGGGGGTCAGACCGTCAGCGTCCTTGTTGGGATCAATGAGGTTGAGAGCCCAGTTGGTGTCGATGTGGCGAGGCAGCGGCAGCTGGACGATGTACCCGGTGCAGCGCGGATTGGCGTTGAGCCCACGAATCTCCTGAGCAAGATCCTCCGCCGTGACATCTCCCGGTAGGTCGACCCGAATCGACTCGATGCCCACCTGGGCACAGTCACGATGCTTACCGGCAACGTATTGATGCGACGCCGGATCATCCCCGACGAGCACCGTTCCCAGCCCCGGGACAACTCCCTTGTCGCGTAGGACTGCCACAGTTTCGGCAAGCTCGGACTTGATGGCGGCGGCGGTGGCCTTGCCGTCGAGTTTCTGAGCGGTCATGGATCCTCCTTGTGTCACGGCCTCAACGGGCCACCATCTTTCCACGAGACACGGTCCCTCACCTGTCGACGACCGTGGTGACAACGTCAATGACCCGATCAATGGTGTTCACGTCCATCACCGGCGGAAGGCTGACGAGATCGTCGGGCCACTCGACGTCCAGGTGACGCGGGCGATCCCAGTGCAACGGGCCGACGACACCGACACCTCGCAATCTGTCAGCGATCTCCCCGGCATCCGGATGTTGAAAGACGACTGGACAGGAGGCTCCCGGATTGACCACACGGATCGCCCCCGTCCCGGACAGCCCGGCCACCACGTCGTCCCTGGTCCTTTCGACGAGCCGGGCGTACCCGGCCAGATCACACGCCTCGAACTCTCGACGTGCGTCGTCATTGGGTGGTACTGGGGCCCAGCACTCGTCGGCAAGGTCCTCCGCCGCCTCAAAGGCGGCCAGTCCCCGTCTGGCCAGGAACTGTCGTCGCGCGGCCGTGAGAAGCTCATCCCTCTCATCGCGTGCTCCCACCAGACCCGACAGGTCGTGAGCGGCTTTGACCCACGCGGTCTCGGGCAGGGGCAGGAGCTTTCGGGTGCTGACGACGTCGACGTCAGCCGGTGACGACGATGGCCCCAGGAAGGAGTGGGTGCGATCGACGACCACGGGAATGTGGTTTCGTCGGGTTTCTTCGAAGACCTCAGTCAAGGCCGAACCGGGCTGGATGCCAAAGGTCTCGCAGCTCAGCACCACCGGGTGTTCACGTCGTTGTCGACATGACGCGATGGTTGCGGCCACGGAGTCAGCGTCGGCCAGGAAATCGTCCCCGATCTCCACCCGTCGCACCCGGTACCCCTCCAATTGCCACGGAGTGACCATCGTCTGACAGCAGAACCATGGCACGACGAGGGTGTCCGCAGGAATCCACTGGAACGGTGCGCCACCGAGACAGTAACCGTCACGAAGCCATCTGGCGGCCACGGCAGAGGCTTGACGTCCCAGTGCCACCCACGTCGTCACTGGCATGTCATCACCACACATTCACCAGCACTTCCCTCACTGTTTACCGGCTACTCTCTCATCCTCCGACTCCTGCAGGTAGACCGGTGCCATGCACACACCGCATTCTCGCCTCACCCGATTGGTGAGCGCCTCAGTTGCTGCCGGCATGGCTGCCTTCGGGTTCGTCGCGCCGATCGCAAGCCATGCCCAGCCCGAAAACAAAGCCACACCTGGCGCATCCAGCAGCGCCAAGAAACACACCACCATCACCTCGACGAACGTTGCCAGCGGCAAGATCAAGCACGTCTGGCTCATCATCCTGGAGAACAAGTCCTACGACGCCACTTTCTCCGGACTCAACCAGAACTCCTACCTGTGGAAGGAGCTGCCGAAGCAGGGCGCTCTGCTCCCCCACTACTTCGGCACCGGCCACTACTCGCAGGACAACTACACCTCGATGGTCTCCGGACAGTCCGCCGAGATGGACCTCCAGTCCGACTGCGACGTCGCCAACACCAGTTTCGGCTCGAACGCGTCGATCATCGACCGTCACACCGGCAAGGAGTTCGGGCGCGACGACAACTACGGTCAGGTTCTCTCGTTGGCTGGTCCGAACGCAGCCGACGGCAAGAACGGTTGCACCTACCCCAAGGACGTCCCCACCCTCTTCAACCAGTTCGATGCCGCCGGCGTCACGTGGAAGGGATACGCCCAGGACCTGCGCAACCACTCCGGACGCGAGGACGGCCTGGCTGGCTCTCCCGGCACCCTGGAGAACACCCCGGACAAGAACCCCAAGGCCATGAAGCCGACCGAGGAGGACAAGGCCAAGGGCATCACCTCCTTCACCGGCGCTCAGCCTGACGACCAATACGTCGCCAAACACTTCCCCTTCCCGTGGTTCCACTCCATCATCGGCAATGACGGCACTGGCAAGGACTCCTTGACCAAGCCGACCGACGGTGGCATTCCGTCGGACTCCAAGCACATTGCCAACGCCGACGACCCGTCCAACGGACTTCTCGCCGATCTGGCCAAGCCCGCGGACGAGGTGCCTGCCTTCAGCTGGATCACCCCGAACAACTGCTCGGACGCCCACGACGCCACCTGTAAGGGCAACAACCTTTCCGGTCTCTTCGACGCCGACGGCAAGCCGGACTACTCCAAGCCGCTGAGCACCCCGCCGAAGAACCACACTGGTGGCCTCTACGCCGCTGATCTGTGGCTGCGCTACTACATCCCGCTCATCGAGAAGTCGGATGCCTTCAAGGACGGTGGACTCATCGACGTCACCTTCGACGAGGCCAACCCACCCTTCACGAACATGTCGTTCAACAACGCCACCGATGACACCGACGTTGCGAAGGCCGCTCGCAAGGAGGAGCTGTACAACTACTCCCCGCAGACCATCAAGGATCTCGCGGAGGGGTACAAGAAGTACGATGCCAACACCTTCCCGAAGCCGTCCAAGATGTCGAAGAACTACGTCAAGGCCGACCTCGCCGGGCAGAACATCAACGGTGAGAACGTCGACTGGGAGCCGACCGGCCCGAACTCGACCCTCGAGACCGACGAGCACGGCAACCAGTTGTTCCCAGGACCGGGTGACAACGGTTACATCACCCGCCCGCCGTCCTGTGAACAGGACACCGATCTGGTGAACGCCGACAAGTCCAACTGCGTACACGGTGCCAAGAACACCGGTGCCGGCTGGGGCTACTCCAAGGCCAAGACGATTGACGTCAGCAACACTGCTGGCACCTCCAAGCTGACCGGCAAGGTCACCGTCACTGATCTAGGTCGCAAGGTCACCGGCGAAGGCATCCCCGAGGGTGCCCACGTCGGCAAGGTCGCCAACCAGGGCCCGAACATGGTCGCCGATCCCAAGGATGATGTGACGAACTCCTCCTTCGTCATCGTCGATGCCAACGACAAGCCTCTGAAGACCACCGCCGACGTCACCTCAGTGACCTTGTCGGCAACTGGTGTCCCCGGCCATCTGGCTAACGACGAGTCCCCGCTGGCCACCTTCAACGCCCAGGACGCCACCCCTGGCGGCGGCGCCACCGGTTCAGTGCTCATCTCCCCGTACATCAAGCCGGGAACCGTCTCGAACACCTACTACAACCACTTCTCATGGCTGCGCACCATGGAGGATCTCTTCGAGGTCTCCAAGGGCAATGACACCCGCGAGCTTGAGGCTGGCACCGTCTCCACCGGTCTCGATGGAGACGGCCACCTCGGTTTCGCTGCTCAGGCTGGTCTGGGGACCTTCGGCAAGGACGTCTTCAACAACCTACCGACTGAGCCGAACCCGTCCGCCTCGGCCAGTGCATCCACGCCCGCCTCCGCTGCCCCGACTGCCACCGCCACCTCGAGCACCTCGGCCAGTGCATCCACGCCCGCCTCCGCTGCCCCGACTGCCACCGCCACCTCGAGCACCTCGGCCAGTGCATCCACGCCCGCCTCCGCTGCCCCGACTGCCACCGCCACCAGGAGCACTGCCCCCGGCGCTGCTCCTGGTGACGACGGCAACGGTTCGCGCCCCAGCCTGCCGCGCACCGGTAATGGTGAGGTTTCCGACCCGGCTGCCGCGGAGTCCGCAATTGCCGGTCTGGTCGTCGTCGGTGCCGCCGTCTCCGCCTGGGCTATCCGCCGCAAACGACGCTGAGAGGTGGGGAATGAGTAATCGTCACGCAATCGCCACGGGCCTTCGCAGGGCTGTCGTCGTCGGTCTGTGCTCAGGTGTCGTCCTGATCTCGGGATGCTCGGCGTCTGGTCACGACGCTGCCTCGCCCGCGCCGTCGGCCTCGGCCGAGGCTGGCAGCCCCGCCGAGCAGCTGGCTACCCAGTCCATGCCTTCCTGGTTACCCTCGCAGAGCGCCCCGGGAACCGTCGTCGGAACCCTCCAGAAGCCGGCCCTCTCCTATCAGGGAGTCGAGGTCAAGGTGAACCTTGATCGTGGCAACTCGGTGGTCATGAACGTCAACGGTCCTACTGCCCCGCCTGGAACGAAGGTTGGCGCGGAGGAAGCAGACCTCACGTGGACGGTGACGGTCTCCGAGGCAACCGGGACGGTTCCGCTGTCGGTCAAGCAGTTCAACGTCCAGGACGAAGCCGGTGAGTACCACTGGGCTCAGCCGGTCAAGGGATCGACGATTCCCACCAAGATTGACAAGGGCCAGAAGGTGACCTTCAAGATCCACACCATTGCCTCCTCGGGCGAGGGCATGGTTCGCTGGGCACCTGACGGCAAGCGCGTCGTCGCCCTGTGGGATTACATCGCTGAGCTCGACTGACCTTCCCGAAGAACCACGAGGGGCCCGGACCATCATGGTCCGGGCCCCTTCACGTGTCGTTGGTCCTCGAGCCGGGATCAGTGGAAGAAGTGCCTCGTTTCAGTGAGATAGAGAGCGACGCCAGCCTTGCGGCAGGCCTCGATGGTCTCGTCGTCACGAATCGATCCGCCCGGCTCGACGATGGCCTTGACGTTGGCATCGATGAGAACCTGAGGACCGTCGGCAAAGGGGAAGAAGGCGTCGGATGCGGCCACCGATCCGGCGGCGCGATCGCCGGCCCGCTCCACGGCCAGACGGCATGAGTCGACGCGGTTGACCTGACCCATGCCGACGCCGACCGAGGCTCCGCCATGGGCCAGGAGGATGGCGTTGGACTTCACCGAGCGGCAGGCCTTCCACGCGAAGAGTAGATCGGCCAGGGTGGCATCGTCGACGGCCTCACCAGCTGCGAGGGTCCACTGGCTCGGGTCGTCGCCCTCGGCCTGGAAGACGTCCGCCTCCATGGCCAGCAGCCCACCGTCGATCTGGCGCAGCTCCCAGCCGGCCACCTCGGGCGCGGGTGCCTCCAGCAGGCGGATGTTCTTCTTGCGGGACAGGATCTCCACGGCCCCGTCCTCGTATCCGGGAGCGACGACAACCTCGGTGAAGATCTCAGCGACCTGCTCGGCCATCGCGACACTGACCGGGCGGTTGGTGGCGATGACGCCGCCGAAGGCGCTCAGCGAGTCACAGGCGTGGGCCTTGCGATGGGCCTCGGCAATGTCCGAACCGGTGGCGATGCCGCAGGGATTGGAGTGCTTTATGACGGCGACGCACGGCTCCTCGAAGTCGAAAGCGGCGCGACGGGCCGAGTTGGTGTCAACGTAGTTGTTGTAGCTCATGGCCTTGCCATGCAGCTGCCGAGCTCCGGCCAGACCGGGCTCGCCGGGGCTCTGGTAGACCGCAGCAGCTTGGTGGGAGTTCTCGCCGTAGCGCAGCGGATGGATGAGCTCACCAGTCATGCCGACAAAGGCAGGCACTCCCTCGCCGGAGACCCCGTTGCGAGTGGTGAACCAGGTGGCCACCGCGACGTCGTAGGCAGCGGTGTGGGCGAATGCTCGGGCTGCCAGGACGCGACGCTCCTCGCCGGTGTAGCCGCCCTCGGACAGGGCTCGGGCAAGGTCCTCGTACTGGTCAGGGTTGGTGACGACGGCAACGCTCGCGTGGTTCTTGGCGGCCGCGCGGACCATCGACGGGCCACCGATGTCGATCTTCTCGATGCACTCGTCGAAATCTCCCCCGCGCGCCACGGTCTCGGAGAAGGGGTAGAGGTTGCACACCACGAGGTCGAAGGGTTTGACGTCGAGCTCGGCCAACTGATCACGGTGGGACTCCAGTCGGCGATCAGCAAGGATGCCGGCGTGAATCTTCGGGTGGAGGGTCTTGACGCGACCGTCGAGGCACTCCGGGAAGCCGGTGACCTCACTGACCTCGGTCACCGTCACCCCGTGGGAGGCCAGCTCCTTGGCGGTCGAGCCGGTCGAGACGACCTCGACCTTGGCGTCGATGAGGGCCTCGGCCAACTGGCCAAGGCCAGACTTGTCATAGACGGAGACGAGGGCTCGACGGATGGGTTGACGTTCACTCACTGTGGATCCTTCCGGGACGGTTCGGTGCCGAGTTCTTGTGTACCGGGGCGAGCCCCGGCAAGTTCTGTGACGACTTCGACGAGCATCTCTCGTTCCTCCACCTTGATACGTTCGTGGAGGGACTCGACGGTGTCGTCGGTCAGGACGGGCACGGCCCGCTGGGCGAGGATCCGACCAGTGTCGACCCCGGCGTCGACTATGAAGACGGTGGCACCGGTGATCTTGACTCCGTAGTCCAGGGCATCGCGGGGGCCGTGTATCCCGGGGAAGGACGGCAGCAGGGCCGGGTGGGAATTGATGGTGCGTCCCCCGAAACGATCCAGGAAGGTCGTCCCGAGCAGCTTCATGAAGCCAGCACAGACGACCAGGTCAGGATCGAACCGGGAGACGTCATCGGTCAGTCGCGCATCCCAGGCCGCCCTCATGGTGACCCGCTGGTCGGCGTCGGCCCTGGGGAGGGGCTCGGCAAAGGTGGGGATGCCGGCCTTCTCGGCTCGTTGCAGGGCGACGGCGCCAGGCTGGTCGGAGCCGACGGCGACGATGGTCACCTCTTCGGGCAGGTTGTCGATGAGGGATTGCAACAGGGTTCCGGTGCCCGAGACGAGCACGACAACACGAACGGTCACGCCCCCACCCTAAGCCCTCAAGGCCTGTGTGGGGCGCGAGGCTGTGACGGCGGACAGGGTCGTGAAGGTGGCGACTGCGGCTTGAGCGGCCTCATGTCCCTTGTCCTCGTGGGACCCTTCCAGCCCCGCGCGGTCGAGAGCCTGAGCATCATCATCGCAGGTCAGGACGCCAAAACCGATGGGGGTCCTGGTGCGTACGGCGACATCCGTGATGCCCCGCGTGGCGGCGTCGCAGACGTAGTCGAAGTGCGGTGTTCCTCCCCTGATGACCACGCCGAGGGCAACGAGGGCGTCGAAGTGGTCGGCGAGGGCGGCACAGGCCACCGGGAGTTCGAAGGACCCCGGCACCCTGACGACGACGGGATCGGCCACCCCTGCGTCGGCCAGGCCACGCAGGGCACCGGCAAGCAGGCCATTCATGACCTTGTCATGCCATTGCGATGCGACGACGGCGACCTGAAGGCCACTGCCGTCAAGGTTGCTGAAATCAGGGGCGGCGGGCCCCGCATTAGTACGAGAGCTCATGATCATTCTCCTTGGGTGCTCAAGGTGGGTTCAGGGTGATTCGGGTCGGGCGTGGTGATCTCGGGCATGTCGTGGTCAAGTGCCAGCAGATGTCCCATCCGATCGCGTTTCGTACGCAGGTACCGCTCGTCCTCGGGACGGGCCGGAATCTCGAGAGGCGACATCGTCACCTCAAGTCCTCCTTCACGCAGGGCGTCCACCTTGGCAGGGTTGTTCGTGAGCAGGCGGACGGCAGAAACACCGGCATCAGCCAGAATCGCCACCGCCGCGCCGTACTCACGAGCGTCGATGGGTAGGCCAAGGTGAGTCTGGGCATCGACGGTGTCGAGTCCACCATCCTGGGCCCGGTATGCCGCGATCTTGTTGAGCAGACCAGTCGCCCGTCCCTCGTGGCCACGCAGCAGGATAATGGCCCCACCATGCTCATTGACGTGGGCCTGTGCGGCTGTCAGCTGGTCGCCGCAGTCGCAACGCAGGGATCCCAGAGCATCACCGGTGAGGCATTCCGAGTGCACCCTCACCCAGGCTGGGCCACCGTCGTCGGGGTGGATCCCCTTGTCAGACATGAGTAGGACGTGTTCTGCCCCGGTGAGGTTGTCGCGGTAACCGGTCATCGTGAATTGGCCGTGCCGGGTCGGCAATTCCGCGCTGGCAAGGGCCGTCACGCGAGGTGCCGCAGTGGTGTCAGCCGGATCATGGGAGAGCCGCCACTGCGCCAGTTGATCGATGGTGACGAAGGCCAGATCCTCGGTGCGAGCCAGCTCGGCTATGGAGTCGGTACGCAGACACATACCGTCATCCCCCACGAGTTCGCCGATGAGACCGACGGGTTCCAAGCCGGCCAGCCGGGCGAGGTCGACGGCGGCCTCGGTGTGACCGCGCCTCTCCAGCACTCCCCCGGCGCGGGCCCGCAGCGGCAGGACGTGACCGGGGCGGACGAGGTCAGCGGAGGTCGAGGTGGCGCTTGCGAGTACTCGGGCGGTGCGAGCACGCTGGGCGGCATCGATACCGGTCGTTATCCCGGACGCCGCGTCAACGGCGACGGTGTAGCGGGTTCGCAGCGGGTCCTGGTTGGCGGGCCACATGAGGGGCAGACCGAGTTGGTCAGCGTGCTCGTCGGTCATGGGTGCGCACAGGTACCCGGAAGTGTGGCGGACCATCCATCCGACCCAGCGTGGATCAGCCAGCTCAGCGGCGAGGATGGCGTCTCCCTCGTTCTCCCGGTCGGCGTCGTCGGCAACCAGCACCGGACGTCCGGAGCGCAGCTCGGCCAGCGCCTCCTCGATGGTGTTCAGCATGACTTCTCCTTGTTCACGAGGGATTCCAGATACTTCGCGATGACGTCGACCTCGATGTTCACGGGTTCGCCAGGTTCGAGACCACCGAGGACCGTGCCGGTGAGGGTGGTCGGGATGAGGCTCACCTCGAACCACTCGGAACTGACCTCGCAGACCGTCAGAGATGTGCCGTTGATCGCGATCGACCCCTTTTCGACGACGTACCTGGCCAGCGTGGTGGGAAGGCTGAATCGGAATACCTCCCAGTGGTCGCCGGGAGTACGGGAGACAAGTTCGGCGACCCCATCGACATGCCCCTGGACGATGTGCCCACCGAGGCGTCCCGCCACAGCCACCGGGCGCTCCAGATTGACCCTGCTCCCTGGGGCCAGCCGCCCCAGGGCAGTGCGGTTGAGGGTCTCGGCCATGACGTCACAGCCGAAGGTCACCTCGTCGAGATCGGTGACCGTCAGGCAGGTGCCGTTGACGGCGACGGACGACCCGAGCCGGGCGTCGGAACAGACCACGGGTCCGCGGATGGACAGTCGAGCCGACTCCTGTCCCTTGTCGATGGCGACGACCTCGCCAATCTCCTCGATGATTCCGGTGAACATGGGTCTCCTCACTCGTGGTGTGCGCGGATTTGGATGTCAGGGCCCAGCCGGCGCACGTCGTCGATGACGAAGTGGTGGGCCAAGGTCAAGGTGGTGACGGTGGGATCGATGACGGCTGCCCGACCGTCTCCCAATACCGTCGGCGCGATGTGGGCGACGACCTCGTCAACGAGGCCGGCGGCCAGGAATGCTCCGGCCAGGCGTGGACCGCCCTCGAGCCAGACCCGGTGGATGCCGCGATGCCACAACACGTCAAGCACCTCGACGGGGTCGTGGCTGCGAATCTGCAAGGTCTCGGCGGAATCGTCGTGGAGATGGCAACCAGCAGGCAGGTCCCTCATCCCCACCACGACGCGCAGCGGCTGACAGGTGACCTCGGACAGCCGGACAGTCAGTCGAGGATCGTCAGCCAGAGCTGTTCCGGTACCGACGACGATCGCCCCGCACCGGGAGCGGCCGATCTGCACTTGGTGACGCGCCTCTTCCCCGGTGATCCACTGACTTGTGCCGTCGGGAGCGGCGCTGCGTCCGTCGAGGGTGGCGGCGTACTTCCAGCACACCCGGGGGCGTCGGTGGATCTGGCTGAACGTCCAGTCGGCGTTGAGAGCCATGGCAGCCTCGGAAAGAACACCCGTGACGACCTCGACCCCGTTGGTGCGCAGGAACTGTTCTCCCCCAACTGCCACCGGATTGGGGTCGGACTGGGCGATGACGACGCGGGAAACCCCGGCCTCGCGCAGGGCATGGCTGCATGGACCGGTGCGTCCGGTGTGATTGCACGGTTCCAGGGTGACGACGGCAGTGGCTCCCCGGGCAGCGTCGCCAGCCTGATGCAGTGCCTCTACCTCGGCGTGTGAGGTTCCCGCCCCGTGATGCCATCCCTGTCCGACAACCTGACCATCGGCGACGATGACGCAGCCGACACGCGGATTCGGGTCAGGGCATGGCGAGTTCGTTGCCAAGTTCAGGGCGAGCGTCATGGCGTCGTCCCACCGCTGGTCCATCTGTCCTCCCGGGCCGTTGCGACTCCGGGGGTGCGCAGGGACGACACACGGGGCTGACGACGCCAGCCACCTGCCGTGCTGCCTCCCATCCGGACTTTAACCGTCGGTACCGGAATTCCACCGGTTCAACCTCACCGTCACGAGGACGGCTCGGGTCGCGGACTGTCACCGCCGGTTCGGACTTTCACCGACCCCGGAGCACGTGTGCTTGAGGACAAGTATGCACCCATTTGCCACGGCGTGTGGCGTCATCCCAGGAGTTCATGTCGGCAGGGGGGGCGACGCCACCCCTGAAGGCGGTCTCGCCCGGCTCAGGAATGGTGGGTGGTGTCCCCGTTGTCGGGGTTCCCGTGATCGTTCTGAATGGAGTCGTAGATGCCGTGGCCGATGGTCTCTTCCTCGACCGCCTTGATGTCCTTGGACGCAGCCGTGGGACGGGTGGTCCTCCTCGACCCGGTGTCCTTCCACGACGACTCATTTTCGACCGAGGTCGCACCCTCACCAGCATCTAGGTCCTCGGCCTGAACGGCGCGGGTCTCCTCCGCGTCAGCTGCTTTCGCAGCAGCTTTCTTCTCGGCCTTAGCCTGTTTCCTGGCAGCCCGGCTCCGGGCCCTCTCCTCGGACTTGGCTGCGTGGGCTTCCTTGTGTGCCTCGCGACGCTCTGCACGCCCCTGACGCGACTCCTCGGATTGCAGCTGGCGAGTCATACCGACGGCGAACCCGCACAGCATCGTCACCAGGGTGAGGATACCGACCGCGCATCCAGCCATAGCCGGCATGATCGTACCGACCTCACTAAGGCGTCCATCACCCAGGCTGCCACGACTCAGCAGGCCCAGGATGGCCAACACGAGCCCGGACAACAGACCAGAAAGAGCACCGATACCCGCTCCTATCTCAAACCCGGCCTCCGGCAGGGACTTCATGACAAGAATGCCACCGACGATTCCGGCAACCACCGGGACGGCAAACCAGGCACAGGCAGCCGGGCTCAACGGACCGTTGGAGGGCAAGGCCCCAAGCACTGGCAATGCCGGGACGATCCCGAGGTGTGTTCCGAGCGGGGAGACGAAGGTCTCGGTTCCAAGGGCAAACCCCGGGCCGACCGTCCATGAGGTTCCCCACAGTGCCATGGTGGGCAGCCAGGCCAGTTGCAGCAGGATGAGGCAGACTCCCCCCCATCCGGTGGCTCCGATCTGTTGGTGCAGGTGGACCACGTTGCTCGCATGAACGAGCAGGGCGACGGCTAGTGCGGCTGATCCGCCTGCCAGGCAGATGGCAACGGTCGACCCAACAGCCTTCGGCAGTCCACGAGCCCAGTGGGGCAAGCCGCCGAACGGGTTGACGCGTGCACCGCGACTAGCCCCGACGAGACCTGAGCACAGTCCAATGAGAAGGGCACCAACCATGGCCGTCACCCAGTGGGACGTACCGGCGGCAGCCGTCATGATGATTGCCGCGAGAAGCTCGATGGTGGCGTGGAGGGCAATCGCCTCACCGATATGTCGACGTGGCGGGTGTCCGTCGTGGCGATGCCACAAGACGCGGGTGCCATAGCGGCAGGCTTCCTCACCGAGCAGCAGGCTGACGCAGGTGAGCCCCAGCGGGATGAGGCCGACGTGGATCCCGATGATGTCGATGGGCACACCGTGGCCACTCAGCCAGAGGCTCGACGCCGCAACAAGGATGCTCGGGAAGGACCGACCGTTACTGGACAACCACTCCGGGACGATGATCCCGGCCAAGGCGAGCCATTGGGCCAGGATGGCTGCTGCTGCGGCCGCCAGGACGACGACCGGCCATGGCCACGGGACGCGAGGCTCACGAGGTCCGTCAGCCTCGGAGGACTCAACGACGAACCTCGCCGAGGTCGATGTCGAGCCAGATGTGCCCATGTGGGAGTCCTGTTCGGTTCGGGGAAGAAGATCATCTGGAACCCTACCGTCCACCGGCGACGATTCTGAGTCACCACACCTGTGAGCACGACACAACGCACGGAACCCGGCTCCACAATGGGGCCGGGTTCCGTGCGAACACAGGATCAGGGCGTCACTTCTTGAGCGAGTCCATCGCCTCGTGAGCCAGCTTGGCGGTCTCGGTCGGGGTCTTGCCGACGCGAACGCCAACAGCCTCGAGAGCCTCCTTCTTGGCGGCCGCGGTGCCCGAGGAACCGGACACGATAGCGCCGGCGTGACCCATCGTCTTTCCCTCAGGAGCGGTGAAGCCAGCCACGTAAGCCACAACCGGCTTCGTGACGTGCTCAGAGATGTACTTGGCTGCGCGCTCCTCTGCGTCGCCACCGATCTCACCGATCATGACGATGATGTCGGTCTCCGGGTCGTCCTCGAAGGCCTGCAGGGCATCGATGTGGGTGGTCCCAATGATCGGGTCGCCGCCGATGCCGATGGCCGTCGAGATGCCCAGGTCGCGCACCTCGTACATGAGCTGGTAGGTCAGGGTGCCGGACTTGGAGACCAGGCCCACGCGTCCCGGGCCGGAGATGTCGGCGGGAATGATGCCGGCGTTGGACTTTCCGGGGCTGATGATGCCCGGGCAGTTCGGGCCGATGATGCGGGTCTTGCCGGAACGCTGGGCGGCGGTGAAGAACTCCGCGGTGTCCTTGACGGCGACACCCTCGGTGATGCAGACAACCAGCGGGACCTCGGCCTCGATGGCCTCCATGACGGCCGACTTGGTGAACTTGGCCGGGACAAAGATCACGGACACATTGGCGCCGGTGGCCTCGACGGCCTCCTTGACGCTGCCGTAGACCGGGACGGTAACGCCACCGTTGAAGGACACGGTAGTGCCCGCCTTGCGCGGGTTGACGCCACCGACGACGGCGGTGCCGGAGTCGAGCATGCGCTGGGTGTGCTTCATGCCCTCCGAGCCGGTCATGCCCTGGACGATGATCTTGGAGTTCTGGTCGAGAATGATCGCCATGTCTCAGGCCTCCTTGGATGCGAGCTCGGCGGCCTTGCTGGCGGCCTCGTCCATGGTCGGGACCATGGTCACGAGCGGGTGGTTGAATTCCTCGAGAATCTTGCGGCCCTCGGCCACGTTGTTGCCGTCAAGACGGACGACGAGCGGCTTGGAGGCCTTCTCGCCCAGCTTCTCGAGAGCGCCCTTGATTCCCAGCGCCACCTGATCGCAGGCGGTGATGCCGCCGAAAACGTTGACGAAGACGGAACGGACCTGCTCGTCGCCCATGATGAGGTCAAGGCCGTTGGCCATGATCTCGGCCGAGGCGCCACCGCCGATGTCGAGGAAGTTGGCAGGCTTCGGGGATCCCGGAAACTCCTCGCCGGCGTAGGCGACGCAGTCCAGGGTGCTCATGACGAGGCCGGCGCCGTTTCCGATGACGCCGACGTTGCCGTCGAGCTTGACGTAGTTGAGGCCGAGCTCACCGGCGCGCAGCTCCAGTGGGTCGGTGGTGGCGCGGTCCACCAGGGCTGCATGCTCCGGCTGACGGAAGGAGGCGTTGTTGTCGACGGTCATCTTGCCGTCGATGGCGAGGATGCGTCCGTCACCGGTCTTGATCATCGGGTTGACCTCGACGAGGGTGGCGTCCTCGTCCCGGTAGGTCTCCCACAGCTTGACGACAGCCGGGACGATGGCGTCCTGCTCCCCCTCGGGGAAGCCAGCCTCAGTAAGGATCTCACGAGCCTTAGCCTCGTCGATACCGTCGATCGGGTCGACCGGCACCTTGGCCAGGGCCTCGGGCCGCTCCTTGGCGAGGGTCTCGATGTCCATGCCACCCTCTCGAGAGCACATCGCCAGGTAGCGACGCTCACCACGGTCGAGCAGGATCGAGAAGTAGTACTCCTCGGCAATGTCAGCTCCCTCGGCGATCATCACCTTGTGAACGGTGTGACCCTTGATGTCCATGCCCAGGATGGCCTTGGCGTGCTCGGCCGCCTCCTGAGGGGACTTGGCGATCTTGACGCCGCCAGCCTTGCCACGGCCACCCACCTTGACCTGCGCCTTGACGGCGACGACGGGGGTGCCGAGCTTCGCTGCGGCCTCGGACGCCTGCTCGGGAATCTCCGCGACGACGCCTCGAAGCACAGGCACACCGTGCTTCTCAAACAGGTCGCGGGCTTGGTATTCGTACAGGTCCACAATCTCTCCACTCTGCGAGTCGACCGGCCGTTGCCTGGCCGGGAACGGGGCTGACGGCAACCTGCCATCTCGAACACAAGAATGTTCACAATGAGGTCGACGCGGTTGGTCGTTTGCCCACCGAGAACAGATTAACAACCCCGACGGTCCAGTGCCCACCCGGTGTCACGACGTCGAGCGATCCGACGTGGGAAAACTCCCGAGGCCGTGCTCACAGCTTCTCGAGCGGAGCGAACTTCAGCGCCAATCTCTTGAGACCAGCCGACCCGAAATCGACGTCAGCCTTGGCGTTCTCACCTTGACCAGAAGTGGCTTTGACGGTGCCGAGTCCGAAGGTGGAGTGCAGCACCTTGTCCCCCACGGACAGCGAGAGGGACTTGCTCCTGGGCGCATTCGCGGGTCCCCGTCCGGACCCGAAGGCAGGGGTGCCGTCATTCAAGGATCCGCGTGCCGAGTGTGAGCGACCACTCGCGGAGGTCGACCATCCCACCGAGACCTGGCCGAGCCTCTCCCACTCGATGAGGCGCTCGGGAATCTCGTCGACGAATCGGCTCGGCGGGTTGTACTGGGCCTGCCCCCACATCGTCCGCACCGCGGCCCGGGACAGGAACAACCGTTTGCGAGCACGGGTGATGCCCACATAGGCCAGCCGTCTCTCCTCCGCCAGTTCGGTGGCGTCTGCCAGCGACCTCATGTGGGGAAAGACGCCGTCCTCGAATCCAGTGATGAAGACGGTGTCGAACTCCAAGCCCTTGGCG
The DNA here is from genome assembly GCF_057458005.1 of Cutibacterium sp. LaCa_255. Classification (NCBI taxonomy): domain Bacteria; kingdom Bacillati; phylum Actinomycetota; class Actinomycetes; order Propionibacteriales; family Propionibacteriaceae; genus Cutibacterium; species Cutibacterium sp. LaCa_255. Next base: position 2,046,403 of record NZ_CP190956.1, read on the forward strand.
GTGTGCAGGGTCATCAGGGTGACGACCCCGTCGGAACCGGTCGGTAACTGGTCCGAATCGGCGACCAGGGCGATCTGTTCAAGGAAGGCCGGCAGGGAGTCGTCGGCCGACAACTCGAGGTCCTCGACGTCGCCTTCCTCTGCGGCATCGATGTCGATGGCGTGGACCCTGGCCACGAATTCCTGGGCCACCGAGACCAGCTCGACGAGGTTCTCCAGCCGCGTCTCGTCCTGGGGGTCCTTGGAGTTCTCGAGCTCGGCGATGTAGCCGGATTCCTTGAGGATGGAGCTGGCGATCTCATCAGCTCGCCTGCCCTGCTCGACCATCGCGATGTGGTCCTCCATCAGGCTGACGAAGGTTCGGATCTGGTTGACCGATCTCGTTGCCAGTCCATTGATCTCGTCGATCCGCCTGAGGGCCTCCCAGAAGCTGATCCGTCGAGCAGTGGCGAACATCTCGACGGCGGCCTCGGCCCGCGCACCAATGCCGCGGCGTGGAGTGTTGAGGATGCGTCGCAGCGAGACGTCGTCGGAGGGGTTGGCGATGGCGCGCAGGTAACTCACCGCGTCACGAACCTCCTTGCGCTCGTAGAACTTCACGCCTCCGACGACCCGGTACGGCAGACCGGTACGAATGAAGACATCCTCAAAAGCTCGCGACTGGGCGTTGGTGCGGTAGAACACCGCGACCTGTCCGTAACTGGTGCGCCCCTCGTCCACGAGCTCGTCGGTGCGTCGCGCCACCCAGGCCGCTTCGTCATGTTCGGTATCAGCGACATATCCGACGATCTTGTCGCCGTCACCCTGATCGGTCCACAGATTCTTGGCCGGACGGTTTGGGTTGACCTTGATGAGATTGTTCGCGGCAGTGAGGATCGTCTGCGTGGAACGGTAATTCTGTTCCAACAGGATCGTCCGAGCGCCGGGGAAATCCTTCTCGAAATCAAGGATGTTACGAATCGTCGCGCCACGGAAGGCGTAAATCGACTGGTCCGAGTCACCCACGACCATGAGTTCGGGCGAATCGACGCTGCGCGCTCCGTCAGCCAATGGCACCGGATCATCCCCGCACAGCTCCCGGATGAACTGATATTGAGCAGTGTTGGTGTCCTGGTACTCATCGACGAGGACGTGGCAGAAACGGCGGCGGTACTGCTCACGCACGTCCGGGAACCGCCTCAACAGGGTGACGGTGCACATGATGAGGTCGTCGAAGTCCAGGGCGTTCGCAGCACGAAGGCGACGCTGGTACTCGACATAGACCTCAGCATTCGTTCGATCGTTTCCGCTACTGGCATTCTCGAGAGCCTGATCGGGAGTGATAAGCTCGTTCTTCTGGTTCGAGATCCAGTTCATGATCGCCCGTGGCTGGAACTTCTTCGGGTCCAGATTCTGATCGCGGGTCACCAGGGTGATGAGTCGTTTCGCGTCGGTGTCGTCATAAATGGAGAAATTGCGCGAGATGTCCAGACGATCAATGTCGGTCCGCAGCATTCTCACCGCAGCGGAATGGAAGGTCGACACCCACATCGGCTTGGCCCGGTTGCCCACCAGATCGACGACGCGCGCCTTCATCTCAGCCGCAGCCTTGTTGGTGAAGGTGATGGCCAGAATGGAACCGGGATGGACACCGCGCTCCCCCACTAGGTGCGCGATACGACGGGTCAGGACACGGGTCTTGCCCGAACCAGCACCGGCCACCACGAGGACCGGGGCCCCCGCATGCAGGACGGCCTCACGCTGGGGCGGGTTGAGGTCGGCCAGCAGGTCGACGGAAGAGACTCCTGCCGTAGTCATCGCGGCATGCGTCGGCAAGACCCCCGGTTCGACCGGGTGGCGCCTCTCATTGGTCGACTCGAAGAACGAAAACAGATCCGGTGTCGTCATGGCGGCTCACAGCCTACCGGTCCGTCAGGGCCCTCCACAGGGCGCTGATCCCCATGACTCACTGGTGTTCATCCAGTGAAACAGACGCTCACGCATTGACAGCATCGGATGAATGGCCGTAAGTTCAAGGAAAGCTCGACCCGATCAGGGTCGCCACCAGAATTCAGGAGCACTGCTATGACTGCGGCCTTCAGCCACACCGTCGACGCCGACCTTCGCGCGGCCTCGATGATGATGTGCCGCTCGTGCTACCTGCGAATGCTCGGCACCTGCTGACGGCGGACTGGTTCCGCCGGCAGGACTTCCGGCCCCTCTCTCCCACTGGTTCATGCTAGTGGTCGGTCTATGCCCACATCTGCACACTCATGCAGACCGACGTGCCATACCCGATCGCATCTTCACCCGAATCCACCCAAGACATATCCAGGAGACCAACTCATGAGCGCATCCACCCCCTCGGCGTCGACCCCTGAGGCTCTTCCCGAAAAGCCCGGTGGCCACCACACTGGCCTCATCGTCGGCATCATCATCGTCGTGCTGGCGATCATCGCCGGCATCATCTTCGCGGTGAACAAGAACAAGGGTGACGACTCAGCAGCTGGCGGCACGACGACCGTCAAGATCGGCACCACCGAGGCCGCCAACGACTACTGGAAGGTCCTCAAGAAGAAGGCCTCCGCCGAGGGCATCAACATCGAGGTCGTCAACTTCAACGATTACACCCAGCCCAACGTCGCCCTTTCCCAGGGGCAGGTCGACCTCAACGTCTTCCAGCACCTGCTCTTCCTGGCTGACTACAACGTCAAGAACCACGACAACCTCACCGCGATCTCCGCGACCTACGTCGTCCCGTTGAACATCTACTCCAAGAAGTACCAGCAGGTCTCCCAGCTTCCTGCCGGGGTCACCGTTGCCATTCCGAACGACGCCACCAATCAGGGACGTGCCCTTCTCGTGCTGCAGAAGGCCGGACTGCTCAAGCTACGCAACGGCGGGTCTGCCCTGTCGACCCCTGCCGACGTCATTGCCAACCAGTCCAAGGTGAAGGTTAAGGCCATTGACGCCGCCCAGACGGCTGCCTCCCTCGACGGTGTCGATGCCGCGGTCATCAACAACAACTTCGCCGCCGACGCCGGCCTGGATCTCAACAAGGTTCTCTACAAGGACAACGCCACCGGCAAGTCGGCCGACCCCTACGTCAACATCATTGCTGCCAAGGCCGCTGACAAGAACAACGAGACCTACAAGAAGGTCGCCAAGCTGTGGTCGGACCCCGAGGTTCAGAAGTCGATCGTCAAGCAGTCCGGCGGCACTGCCAAGGTCGTTTCTGATCGTTCCCAGGCCGATCTCGACAAGATCTTGGGCGATCTGACCACCGAAATCAAGAAGTCGAATTCCTGATCCCTATCCGATTTCCCAGCGAGGCTCCCCATGGCAACAGATGTCGCGCCTGCTTCGGCGCCGCAGTGTCCTGATCACATCGTCTTCGAACACGTCACCAAGGACTTCCAGACCCGTATCGGGCCGGTGCGAGCCTTGGACGACGTGAGCCTGGCGATCAAGAGAGGTTCCATCTCAGCGGTCATCGGACATTCCGGCGCTGGAAAATCCACCCTGGTGCGCCTCATCAACGGGTTGGAATCCCCGACGAGCGGGCAGGTACTGGTTGACGGCACCGACGTCTCCCAGCTCTCCGACAAGGCGATGCGCCCGCTGCGAACCGACATCGGGATGATCTTCCAGCAGTTCAACCTGTTCGGGTCCCGGACTATCTACGACAACGTCGCCTACCCACTCAAGCTGGCTCGCTGGAAGAAGGCCCAGGAGAAGGAGCGCGTCACCGAGCTGCTGAGCTTCGTCGGGCTGACGAGCAAGGCATGGGATCATCCCAACCAGCTCTCCGGCGGACAGATGCAGCGAGTCGGAATCGCCAGGGCGCTGGCCACCAAGCCGTCGATCCTGTTGGCTGACGAATCCACCTCCGCCCTCGACCCGGAGACGACGGCTGACGTCCTCTCCCTACTCAAGCGGGTCAACGAGGTTCTCGGGGTGACGGTTGTCGTCATCACCCACGAGATGGAGGTCGTCCGTTCCATCGCTCAGCAGGTCTCGGTGCTGGAAGCTGGACACCTCGTCGAGACCGGGAGCGCCCGGCAGGTCTTCGCCCATCCACAGTCCGAGACCACCCAGCGCTTCCTGTCGACGATCATCGGTCAGCATCCCAGTGGGGAGGAAGAGGCCCGGCTGCGCTCGGAGAACCCTGGCACTCGCCTGGTCGACGTCAGCTCGGTGTCCAGTGACGCCTTCGGGGACGCGCTGGCTCGTATCGGCCAGACGGGGGCTTCCTTCCGGATCGTCCATGGTGGAGTCATCGAGGTCCACGGCGGCTCGCTGGGCAATTACACCGTGGCCTTGTCGGGCCCCGACGAGGCCGTCGAGAAGGCTGCCCGGATCCTGACCGACGCCTCCGACACGGCTGCCGCCACCACGACCACCAGTCAGGAGGACCACTGATGAGTGATTACCTGCGTCCGATATATCTGCAGTCCATCTGGGAAACCCTCTTCATGGCCCTGATCACCCTGGTGATCGGCGGTGTCTGTGGACTGGTGCTGGGCATCCTGCTCTACGCCACCCGTCGCGGTGGGCTGCTCGCCAACAAGGTCGTCCACACCATTCTCAACGTCATCGTCAACATCATCCGGCCGATTCCGTTCATCATCTTCATGACGGCGATCGCTCCACTGACACTCAAGGTCGTCGGAACGACGATCGGCGTTCGTGCCGCCACCTTCCCACTGTGCATCGCGGCCACCTTCGCGATCTCCCGAATCGTCGAGCAGAACCTCGTCACCGTCGAGCCCGGTGTCATCGAGGCTGCGCGCGCCATGGGCGCCGGTCCGTGGCGGATCCTCTTCGACGTCGTGGCCCGTGAGGCCCTGGGCCCGCTGATTCTCGGATACACCTACATCCTCATCGCGATCGTCGACATGACGGCCATCGCCGGTGCTCTGGGCGGTGGCGGTCTGGGGCAGTTCGCCATCACTTACGGTTATCAGCGGTACGACTGGACGGTGACGGCCGTTGCCGTCGTGACGATCATCATCGTCGTCCAGCTGGCCCAGTTCCTGGGCAACTGGTTGGCGCGACGGGCACTGCGCCGGTGATCAACCAGTCGTCATGACACAACGTTTCCAGGCCCTCGACGCCGACTGCCTCGCAGCCGGTGTTCGGGGGCCCGGTACCCTGAGCACATGACCCGGGCCCCTCGCCAGAAAACCACCCTTCGCCGCGTCCTGCACTGGGTAGCAGGCGGAACGGTTGCCGCCCAGATGGCCACGATGGCAGGGCTCGTCGTCTTCAACGGCGTCAGGAGACGGGGTCGCCGTCCCTACCGCTTCCCCACCGCCTCGGTGGAATCCCTCGAGGTGGGCGATCACCAGGTCGAGATCTTCACCTTCGGACGTGACCTCTACGCTGCGATGATCGCCGACATCGAGGCGGCTCAGCACACCATTTATCTCGAAACCTTCATCTGGAAGAACGACGAGGTCGGTCGACAGTTCCGCCAGGCCCTCGTCGACGCCGTTGCCCGAGGCGTCGAGGTCTATGCGATGTGGGACACCTTCGCCAACCTCGTCGTCGATCCGCGCTTCTTCCGCGAGCTGCACGGCGTCCATGTGCGCGCCCAACCGCTCGTGACCCCGTCGTGGATGCCAACCATCCGCAACATGGGACGCGACCACCGCAAGCTCCTCGTCGTCGATTCCGGCGTCGCCTACATCGGTGGGTACAACATCGGGTCCCTCTACGCGGATCGGTGGCGTGACACCCACGCCCGTATCACCGGCCCGGCTGTCGGGGAATTGGAGAACACCTTCGTCGACATGTGGAACCAGCGACCCAAAGGGGCGTTGGTCTCGCGACGCAATCAGCCGGTGTTGCCCTCCCCTGGGGTGCGCTACTGGGACACCCCCTTCGCGGTACACCGCAACTCCCCGCGGATGGCCGTCTATCCCATTCGGAACATGTACCTCGAGGCCATTGACCGTGCCAGTGAGCGGATCTGGATGACCCAGGGTTATCTCATTCCGGACGATGACGTCGTCGCTGCCCTTCACCAGGCGACCTCTCGCGGGGTCGACGTGCGTATCGTCATTCCCGCCGAGTCGAATCACGTCATCGCTGACTGGCTGAGCCGTGGCTACTACGACCGGCTCCTTCATCAGGGAGTACGGCTCTTCCTCTACCAGGGAGCCATGGTGCATGCCAAGACCTGCACCATTGACGGCATCTGGTCGACGATCGGCACGGCCAACCTCGACAGGTTGTCCCTCCAGGGCAACTATGAGGTCAACATCGCCATCACCGATCCCACTGTCGCCGAGCGGATGGCTGAAATATTCGAGATCGACATGGCGAACTGCGTGGAGCTCACCCTCGACGAATGGCAGTCGCGATCCAACGTCGCAAAATTCACCGAGGCGCTGTTGTCCCCATGGCGACCATTTTTCTGAGATTCCGTCGCCAGCGTAAAAAATGACGTATTACCTAGCCAGGCAACTGTTGTCGCTGGTAACAATACGCACTTTTGGTTAAGTACTCGGCTACGATCCGTGATCGTTACTGGACGTTTTGACCCATCGTCAACGACACTGGACGCATGGGATTCTTTGCATGGATTGTTCTCGGACTCATCGCCGGCGCCATCGCCAAGGCCATCATGCCGGGCAAGCAGGGCGGCGGCATCCTCGTCACCCTCCTTCTCGGCGTCGTCGGCGCGGTTCTTGGTGGCTGGCTCGGCTCCCTCATCTTCAACAAGCCCCTTGGCGACTTCTGGAACCTCTGGACCTGGCTCATCTCAATCGTCGGTGCCCTCATCGTCCTGTGGATCTGGGGTGTCATCACCAAGAAGAAGAGCCAGTGACCTACTGATCTCTCGCCCCTCTCCAGCGAGGCCCCGTCCAAGGACGGGGCCTCGCTGCATGTATGGGCACCTCCGGGACACCCCGCGCTCATTGATGTCTCCGTGCGCCTCACAGACACGTGGCACGATGGATGTAAGCCACTAGTCAGGAGGACCGACCTATGGCCACCAAGATCACCCGGCCCGAGGAGGGCCGCATCGTCGGCGGCGTCTGCCAAGGCATTGCCAACGCCTTCGATCTGGACCCGACCATTGTCCGCATCGTCGCAGCGGTCTTGATTCTCGCTGCCGGCTCGGGACCACTCATCTACCTCGTGTTGTGGGTGATCATCCCGGACGAGCGCAGCGGCGCGAGCATGGCTGGTGATGCCGCCCGAAAGGCACGGGACAAGCAGGAATCGCGTCACTCAGAAAATACCTGGAACTTCAATCAGACGACAGCTCCCCATCGTCCCGACGAGACCTTCAACCCGTACAAGGAGGACTGACCTTCAGCTACATGACAGGGCCCGCACCGATCGATCGGTACGGGCCCTGTCATGTCCTGGAGCCGTCTCACTCCCACTCAATGGTGGCCGGCGGCTTCGAGGTGATGTCGAGAACCACCCGGTTGATCTGCGGGCAGGCGTTGGTGATCCGGGTGGAGATCTTCTCCAGCACGTCATAGGGAATGCGGGCCCAATCAGCGGTCATAGCGTCCTCACTGGTCACCGGGCGCAGCACAATCGGCGAGCCGTAGGTACGTCCGTCACCCTGCACACCCACCGAGTGGACGTCACCGAGCAGCACCACCGGACACTGCCAGACCTTGCGATCCAGACCAGCCGCGCTCATCTCCTCGCGGGTGATGGCATCGGCAGTACGCAGCACCTCAAGGCGCTCCTTGGTCACCTCGCCGATGACGCGAATACCCAGGCCCGGGCCTGGGAAGGGCTGGCGCCACACGATGTCCTCGGGCAGGCCCAGCTCCAGGCCGACGGCTCGCACCTCATCCTTGAAGAGGGTGCGCAGCGGCTCGACGAGGCTGAACTGCAGATCGTCGGGAAGGCCTCCGACGTTGTGGTGGCTCTTGATGTTGGCGGCTCCCTCGCCACCGCCGGACTCGACGACGTCGGGGTAAAGGGTCCCCTGCACCAGGAAGTCGATCGTCTGATCGGCGTTGAGCCGTTTGGCGACGTCCTCGAAGGTGCGAATGAACTCGCGACCAATGATCTTGCGCTTGGCCTCGGGATCGGTGACTCCGGCCAGGGCGTCCAGGAAACGCTGGGACTCGTCTGCCACCACGAGGTCAGCGCCAGTGGCCTCGACGAAGTCGTGCTTGACCTGCTCGGCCTCTCCCTGACGCAGCAGACCGTGATCGACGAAGACGCAGGTGAGCTGGTCGCCGACGGCACGCTGCACCAGAGCGGCCGCGACCGCGGAGTCAACGCCGCCAGACAGTGCACAGATGACACGACGGTCACCGACCTGTCCGCGGATCTGAGCGATCTGGTCTCCGACGATCGAGCTGGCATTCCAGTCCGGACGGCATCCGGCGATGTCGAAGAGGAAGTGCTCCAGAACCGTCTGCCCGGATTCGGAATGCTGTACCTCCGGGTGCCACTGCACACCGACGAGCTTGCGCTCCACGTTCTCGAAGGCGGCCACCGGGGCACCTGCAGTACGAGCGAGGGTCGAGAACCCCTCCGGAGCACGGGAGACGGAGTCACCGTGACTCATCCACACGCTGATGGTGTGAGGGATACGGGAGAGCAGTTGACCTGGGGAGGTGATGCACAGGCTGGTACGTCCGTATTCAGAGGCTCCGGTGTGGGCGACCTGACCACCGAGGGCCTGAGCCATGGCCTGGAAGCCGTAACAGATGCCCATCACCGGCACACCGGCGTTGAACAGGGCCGGGTCGACGCTCGGGGCCCCATCCGCGTAGACCGAGGCCGGGCCTCCGGAAAGGATGATCGCGGCAGGTTCCTTGGCGAGCATCTCGCGGACTGGCATGTTGTGCGGGACGATCTCGGAGTAAACGTTCACCTCGCGCACCCGGCGGGCAATGAGCTGGGCGTACTGCGCCCCGAAGTCGACCACCAGAACGACGTCGTGGAGTTGTTCCATGAGGCCGAGTCTATGGCCCAGCGCCCCCTGTCGCGCCACTCGACCGGTCCCCGACTGCGCGAACATCCACCCGATGGGCGTCGGAATGCCGTCAGATGACCACGAAGTGGAACTCCGCCCGCCCTTTCCGTTGGTCGACAGGTCTGGGCTCGATATGGTTCATTCACCGGTACCACTCACTGCAGCAGAACTGAGGCTGGCCATGACGAATGAGACGACGGAACTCCTCCGGACCCTCAAGCGATGGAAGGAACGCGCCATGGAGGACCTCGACGCCGCCATGCGTGAGGACCCCGCCGCCACGTCGAAACTCATGGTCGCCATCGCATACCAGGGCGTCCATGCCATCTGGGCACACCGTCTCGCCCATGCCATCTGGGTGAAGTATCCGGCGCTGCGCCCACTGGCTCGTCTGCTGTCCCAGCTCTCCCGCAATCTCACCGGAATCGAGATCCATCCAGGAGCGACGATCGGGCGTCGGTTCTTCATTGACCACGGCATGGGGGTGGTCATCGGGGAGACGGCGGTCGTGGGTGACGACGTGCTGATGTACCACCAGGTCACCCTCGGCGGACGCGCGCGCGGACACTTCAAGCGTCACCCCACGATTGGCAATCGTGTCCTCATCGGCGCCGGTGCCAAGATCATTGGTGACATCACCGTCGGTGACGACTGCAAGATCGGCGCCAACGCGCTGGTCATCAAGGACGTCGCCCCCGGAACGGTCGTCGTCGGTATCCCGTCGACGGTTCACCAGGGCGACGTCATCGCCTGACCCATCAGTTGCCGAATGCCTCCGAGGTGGACGCATCCGCTTCGGGGGCGCTCGCAGGGTCGTCCTGGGACTCGTCTGCAATGGCCTCGTGGTGACGCACCACCTCGGCAACGATGAAGGTGATGACCTTCTGGGCGAACTCGGGATCGAGGTTCGACTCGATGGCGAGCTGACGCAACCGTGCGATCTGTTCGGCCTCACGGGCCGGATCTGCCGGCGGCAGTCCGCGCTCGGCCTTGAGGCGGCCCACCTCGCGGGTGATCCGGAACCTCTCGGCGAGCAGATGGATGAGGGCGGCGTCCATGTTGTCAATCGCGCCGCGCAACACGACCAATTCTTCGGGCACTTCGCTCATGCCCGAAGGTTAGCCAGCCATCCCGTTCGCCGGGACGGTGTCCTGATTGATGGGACGGTCAGCGAATCGTCAGCTCGATGCGCTGGAACTCCTTGACCTCCGAATAGCCGGTGGTGGCCATGGCCTGACGCAGCCCACCGACGAGGTTCATGGTGCCGTCCGGGACGCGCGAAGGCCCGCTGAGCACCTCCGCGAGAGTACCCACGGGCTCGAAGTGCACCCGAGAACCACGCGGCAGGTCAGCGTGCCATGCCTCGGCACCCCAGTGCCATCCTCTGCCAGGGGCCTCGGCGGCCCGGGCCAGTGGGGATCCGACCATGACTGCGTCAGCACCACAAGCGATGGCCTTGGCGATGTCCCCGGAATGTCCCACCGAGCCATCGGCGATGACGTGGACGTAGCGTCCCCCCGACTCGTCCATGTAGTCGCGACGGGCCTCGGCGACGTCAGCGATCGCCGACGCCATCGACACCTCGATGCCAAGGACCTGGCGGGTGGTGTGGGCCGCTCCCCCACCGAAGCCGACGAGCACGCCAGCCGCGCCGGTCCGCATGAGGTGCAGGGCCGTCTGGTAGGTCGCGCATCCACCGACGATGACCGGGACGTCGAGCTCGTAGATGAACTTGCGCAGGTCGAGGACGTCGTCCCCACTACCGACATGCTCGGCCGACACCGTCGTGCCACGGATGACGAAGAAATCAGCCCCGGTGTTGACGACAGTCTCGGAGAACCGAGACGCATTCTTCGGCGACAAGGACCCGGCTACCGGCACTCCGGCGGCCCGAATCTCGGTCATCCTGGCGGTGATGAGCTCGGCCTTGATCGGCTCGGAGTAGATCTCCTGCATACGGCGGGTGGTGGCGACGTCGTCACTCAGCCCGGCCAGCTCCTCGAGGTACGGCGTGGGGTCCTCGTAACGGGTCCACAATCCCTCGAGGTTGAGCACACCGAGGCCACCCAGACGCCCGAACTCGATGGCCGTCGCCGGGCTCATCACCGAGTCCATCGGGGCGGCCATGATCGGGAAGTCGAAGGTGAGAGCGTCGATGCGCCACTCCAAGTTCACCATCTCGGTGCCGCGGGTGCGCCGGGAAGGGATGAGAGCGATGTCATCCAGGCTGTACGCCCGGGTGGCACGCTTGCTGCGTCCGATGTCGTACATGATTCCTTTCCTGCCGGATTCTCCGGCTCGCCCGTCAGTGGGCGGAGTAGTTGGGGGCCTCGACCGTCATCTGAATGTCATGCGGATGAGACTCCCGCAGACCGGCCGAGGTGATGCGCACGAAACGACCACGCTCGTGCAGCTGGCCAATGGTGCGGGCGCCGGTGTAGAACATCGACTGACGCAGACCGCCAACCAGCTGGTAGGCCACCGCCCCCAGTGGGCCACGGTAGGCAACCTGACCCTCAATGCCCTCCGGGATGATCTTGTCATTCGTGGTGACGTCACCCTGGAAGTAGCGGTCCTTGGAATAGGACAGCTTCTCGCCACGCGCTGACATGGCACCCATCGATCCCATGCCACGGTAGGTCTTGAACTGCTTGCCGTTGATGAAGGCGAGCTCACCCGGGGACTCCTCGCAACCGGCCAGCAGGGATCCGAGCATGACGGAATCGGCACCGGCGACCATGGCCTTGGCGATGTCGCCGGAGTATTGCAGGCCACCGTCTCCGATGACCGGCACGCCGTACTGGCGAGCAGCGCGGGACGCCTCGAAGATGGCAGTCACCTGGGGGACGCCGACACCGGCAACCACACGAGTGGTGCAGATCGAGCCCGGCCCGATGCCGACCTTGATGCCGTCGGCTCCGGCCTCGCAGAGCGCCTTGGCAGCCTCGTAGGTGGCGATGTTGCCGCCGACGACGTCTACCCCCTTGGCGGCAGGCTCGGCCTTGAGCTTGGCGATCATGTCGAGAACGCCCTGGGTGTGGCCGTGAGCGGTGTCGACGATGATGAGGTCGACACCCTCCTCCACCAGTGCCATGGCGCGTTCCCACGAGTTGCCGAAGAAACCGATGGCAGCACCCACGCGCAGACGCCCCTGAGGATCCTTGGTGGCGTTGGGGTACTTGTCGGCCTTGACGAAGTCCTTGAGGGTGAACAGGCCGCGCAGCTTGCCGTCGGCGTCGATCAACGGCAGCTTTTCGATCTTGTGCGCGGCCAGCAGGGAAAGGGCGTCGGACGGACTGGTGCCCACCGGAGCCGTGACCAGCGGGGCCGGGGTCATGACCTCGCGGATGAGGCGCCGCGGGTTCTCCTCGAAGCGCATGTCGCGGTTGGTGATGATGCCGACGAGGTTCTCCTCCTCGTCGACGACCGGAACACCGGAGATGCGGTAAGTGTGGCAGAGCTCCTCGGCATCAGCCAGGGTGGCGTCCGGGGAGATGGTGATGGGTTCGTCGACCATGCCGGCCTCCGAGCGCTTCACCTGATCGACCATCGCGGCCTGGTCCTCGATGGACAGGTTGCGGTGCAGGATGCCGAGGCCACCCTCACGGGCCATCGCCACTGCCATCCGAGTCTCCGTGACGGTGTCCATCGCTGCGCTGACAAGCGGGATTGCGATGTCGATGTTGCGGGAAACCTTGGTCGTCGTGTCGACCTGGGAGGGGATGACGTTGCTCTCAACAGGCTGGAGCAGGACGTCGTCAAAAGTGAGGGCCAGTGGTGCCAGCTCCTCAATCGTGGTCGGGCGGGAGTCCGAGGTCATGAGCCACCTTTCGCCGGGATAAACGTCATCCTATCGCCGCGGGCGTCGAGGTCGCCCAGCCGATCGCCCCGAGCTGGCCGGGAACGCTGGTCGCCGTCAGGTCGTGGCCGTCACGAAAGCCCACGCCGTCGGGACCCGCCGGACAATGAGACATCCGACGATGACCAGCGGCAGGCACACGTAAGGCGACCAGTACCACTGCAGATGGGCCAGGATACTGACGGCCACCACTCCGACGATGACGATGTCGCGGTGGGTGCGACGCAATGGAATCGAGGCGACCAGGGCCAGCGGCCCGATGAGGTACCAGGGTTGCAGGGAGGCCCCGAAGACAGCGAAGGCGATCATGACGCCGGCCTGCAGTCGCAGCGGACTGCCCAGCTGTCCGATGGAGTCGTCCATGCGTCGCAAGGATGGGACAGGGCCCCATCGGGCCCAGCACCACACCATCGCGACCAGGGTGAGGACCAGGCTGACGATGATGGCCGGGCCGACCAGCTCGTCCAGCGGGATCCGACCACTTCCCCGCAGGATCTGAACCACCAGGGCGATCGGTGAGTCGCTCGTCACGGAGACAGGACTGCCTGCCGTCGGGTTGAGCCATCCCAGCCCCAGACCATGGACGGCGGAGATCCCGCCGAATACCGCCAGGGCCGGAATGGCTCCAGCAGCGGTGCGGGCGAGGAGGGCCGACCAGCAATTCCGGTTCGTCCAGCGGTGGCCGCCATGACGCACCGCGTGGACGTGGGCCAGGGTGACGACGCCCACCCCGGCCAGCACGCCCGGCTGCTTGACGGTGCCGGCCAGACCGACGATCGCCCCACCAGCAACGAGTCCCAACCATCCACGTCCGGACAAGATCAGGTGGATCGCCACGATCAGCGCCGCAAGGGACAGGCCGACCTGGAGCCCGTCATTGTGCATGCCGCCGATGATGCTCAGGGTCGTCAAGGGGCAGCATGCCCCCAGCCAGAGGGCATGATCGGGGTCGGCACCGGCATACCGCGCCAGCTGCGGCATCGTCCAGAACATCAGAGCGATGCCGATGATGGCCGGCACGCGCATCAGCAGCACCGACCACAACGGATCGGCGTGAGCGATCGTCACCATCGCTGCCTGGATCCACAGCGATCCCGGCGGATACACCGCTGTCGTACCCCCCCACGGAGTGCCGACGGCCTGACCAAGCACGCCTGCCAAACCCTGGGGAACCACGTAGGGGTCCAGACCCTGAGCCAGGACCCACCCCTGAGCAGCATAGGCCCAACCATCCCGACTGAGCAGCGGCGGACCGAACAACAGCGGTAGCGACCACGTGACGAGGGCGAGGAGGCGAGTGCCGACAAGTTTCCGGGAACGCAACCACGCGATGATCATGGCGCTCAAGCCGACGACACTGCTGGCAACCACGGCCACCCCGACGGGACGCACCTGCTCCGGCATTCCGGCATGGGGAGAACCCCATCCCCACACCACCATCATGACGGAGCCGACGAATCCCATCACGAGCACCTCGACGAGGCGGCGTCGATCGGGATGGGAATGGGCCAGCGCAGGCTGACGATCATGGAAGTGGGTCGTCGTGGTCATCAGCATTCAGCGTAGGGGAACCACACAGCCAGACGACGAGAGAAGACACGGTGTCGAGCGTTTTGGGCCAATTGTCACCCCAACCCGCTAAGGTGTATGAGGCGGTTGTGCTCCGCCACAGGTGCGGCCCTGCCCCCCCTGATACCGGAGTGTGGTGTGGTCGTGCCCACCGGGTCTCTGGCCCCTGTGCGTGTTGAGATCGGTCGGGAAAAGACCGGTACCGCATTGCGGTGTCGCCGGGCTCGGTGTCCAACGTCGTCAACGGATAGGACCGTTCGTGCCACCTGGCATCATGTCATCGCCCGTTTCCGCAATTCTCGAGGCCCCGATTCCAGCTCCGCTGAGCTTGGACCAGGCCATCGACAAATTCTTCTCCCCCATCGCCACCACCATTTCTGACGCGGTGTTCTGGGCCATCCCATTGCCCGGAGGCAATGAATTCCCGCTCATCCTCGCGTGGCTGTTGGCAGCTGGAGTCTTCTTCACGATCTACCTGGGCTTCCAGCAATTGCGCCCAGCCTCAATTCGCCATTCCAGCCATGTGGTGCGAGGACACTTCTCCCGTCACACCGATCCTGGTGACGTCACCAGCTTCCAAGCTCTCGCCACCGAGTTGTCGGGCACCGTCGGCCTGGGAAACATCGCCGGTGTCGCCATCGCCATCGCAACTGGCGGCCCAGGCGCATCTTTCTGGATCGTTGTTGCCGGTCTGGTCGGCATGAGTGTCAAGATGTCCGAGGCGACCCTCGGTGTGAAGTTCCGCGTCGTCAATGAGGACGGAACCACCTCCGGCGGTCCGATGTATTACCTCCGGGATGGCCTGGCCTCGATCGACAAGCCCAAGCTCGGTCGCGTCCTCGCCACCCTGTTCGCCGTCTGCACCACCTTCGGCGTCATCGGCGCGGGCAACATGTTCCAGTCCAACCAGGCCGCCTACCAGCTGGCGATGTTCGCCGGTGGCAAGGACTCCTGGATCGGCACCCACATGTGGGTTGTCGGACTGGTGTTCGCGATCCTCGTCGGCATCGTCATCGTCGGCGGTGCCTCCAAGATTGGCGCTGCCACCTCCAAGATCGTCCCCTTCATGGGCATCCTCTACGTCATCATGTGTCTGGCCGTGATCGGCGCGAACATCACCGAAGTTGGTGACGCCTTTAAGGCCATCTGGTCGGGCGCCTTCACTGGCCATGGCATCGCCGGAGGCGTCCTCGGCGTGCTCATCGTCGGCGTTCAGCGTGCTGCCTTCTCGAACGCAGCCGGTGTCGGTACCGCGGGCATCGCCCACTCTGCCGTGAAGACTCGTCACCCGGCACAGGAGGGCTTCGTCGCTATGTGGGAGCCGTTCATCGACTCCGTCGTCATCTGCACCATGACGGCCATCACCATCATCATCACCGGTGTCTACAAGGATCACGACGCCGATGGTGTTCAGATGACCGCCCACGCTCTCGAGACGGTTGCCCCGTGGTTCAGCTCCCTGCTGACCCTGGCTGTCGTCCTCTTCGCCTTCTCGACGATGCTGTCGTACTCCTTCTACGGCAAGAAGGCTGTTGGCTTCCTGTTCGGGAACTCGGCCACCGCCGAGCGCATCTACAACGGCATCTTCCTGCTCCTGCTGGTTGTCGGTGCGGCCACGAACATGGCCTCGATCCTCGCTCTGGCCGACGCCATGCTCTTCCTCATGGCTGTTCCGAACGTGATCGGCATGTACTTCCTCGCTCGGGTCGTGGCTCGCGAGATCAAGGGTCATCGGGAGCGTGTGGACGCCGGCGTCATTCCTCAGGTACCTGAGGATGCCCAGGCCGGCATGATCGTCGCCAACGAGGCCACTCCTGAGCAGCTCGAGACTGCTGACGAGGAGTACGCCCTGCGTGCGGCAGCCATGGACGCTCGTAGTGAGGAGCTCGATCTGGGACACACGGCCCCAGACACCGAGCGTGACTACCTGGATCATCTGCCCGAAGACCATGAGTTGTTCAACACCATGGACCGTGACGGCAAGCCGCTCAAGGACTGACGCCATCGCGTCGTGAGTGCACGGGGCCCGGGGAATGCTCCCCGGGCGCATCACGAAGACCGACCGGTCACCGGCACGGACGTATAGCAACGGGCCCCGGAACCAAACGGTTCCGGGGCCCGCAGTGATCAGCGAGGATCAGTGACTCACTTGTCGTCGTCTTCTTCCTCCGGCTTGTCCACCACGAGGGTCTCGGTGGTGAGCAGCAAAGCGGCGATGGAGGCGGCGTTGGCCAGCGCGGAGCGGGTCACCTTGACAGGGTCGATGACACCGTCGGCGATGAGGTCCACGTACTGACCAGTCTTGCCGTTGTAGCCGTGTCCGGGCTCCATCTCGGCAACCTTGGAGACGATGACATAGCCAGGCTCGCCACCGTTCTCGGCAATCCAGCGCAGCGGCTCGCGAACGGCCTTGGCGACGATCTGGACACCGGCCTTCTCGTCACCCTCGAGGTGAAGGTTCCCGTCAAGCACGTGCGCGGCATGGATGAGGGCGGAGCCACCACCGGCGACGATGCCCTCCTCGATCGCTGCACGAGTCGCGGAGACAGCATCCTCGATGCGGTGCTTCTTCTCGTTGAGCTCGACCTCGGTGGCCGCACCCACGCGAATGACACACACACCGCCGGCGAGCTTGGCAATACGCTCCTGGAGCTTCTCGCGGTCCCATTCGGAGTCGGAGTTGTCGTACTCAGCACGCAGCTGGGCGACGCGTCCCTCGACGTCGGCCTTGGAGCCGGCGCCGTCGACGATGGTGGTGTTGTCCTTGGTGACGACAACCTTCTTGGCGCGACCCAGAACCTCGAGGCCCACCTGGTCGAGCTTGAGCCCGACCTCGGGAGCGACGACCTGACCACCGGTGAGGGTGGCGATGTCCTGCAGCATGGCCTTGCGGCGGTCACCGAAGGCCGGAGCCTTGACGGCCACCGAGTTGAAGGTGCCGCGGATCTTGTTGACGACGAGGGTGCTCAGGGCCTCCCCGTCGACGTCCTCGGCCACGATGAACAGGTTACCGTGGGCGGCGATGACCTTCTCCAACAGCGGGAGCAGGTCGTTCATCGACGAGATCTTGCCGGAGTGGACGAGGATGTAAGGATCCTCGATCACGGCCTCCATGCGGTCCTGGTCGGTGACCATGTAGGGCGACAGGTAGCCCTTGTCGAACTGCATGCCCTCGGTGAAGTCGAGCTCGGTGCCGAAGGTCTGGGACTCGTCGACGGTGATGACGCCGTCCTTGCCAACCTTGTCGAAAGCCTCGGCGATGAGCTCACCGATCTTCTCGTCACGGCTGGAGATAGTGGCGACACTGGCCATGTCCGAGGTGGTGTCGATGGCGCGCGAGATAGAGCGAAGCTCCTCCACGACGGCGTCGACGGCCTTCTCGATACCGTGCTTGAGACCGACCGGGTTGCCCCCGGAGGCCACGGCGCGCAGTCCCTCGTGAACGAGGGCCTGGGCGAGCACGGTGGCGGTGGTGGTTCCATCACCGGCCACGTCGTTGGTCTTGGTGGCGACCTCCTTGGCGAGCTGGGCGCCGAGGTTCTCGTAAGGATCGGTGAGATCGACCTCCTTGGCGACGGTCACGCCGTCGTTGGTGATGGTCGGGGCTCCCCACTTCTTGTCGAGAACGACGTAGCGCCCCTTGGGGCCGAGGGTCACCTTGACGGTGTTAGCGAGGGTGTCGACGCCGCGCTCGAGGGAGCGACGGGCCTCCTCGTCGAACTGAAGCTGCTTGGCTGCCATGTATCAGCGCCTCACTTCTCGACGACGGCGAGGATGTCGCGAGCGTTGAGGAGCAGGTACTCCTGGCCATCGTACTTGACGTCGGTGCCGCCGTACTTGGAGAAGATGACGACGTCACCCTCCTTGACATCCATGGGAACGCGGGTGCCCTTGTCGTCGACGCGACCGGGGCCAGCGGAGATGACCTTGCCCTCCTGGGGCTTCTCCTTGGCGGTGTCCGGGATGACGAGTCCGGAAGCGGTGGTCTGCTCGGCCTCGAGAGGCTGGACGAGGACGCGGTCCTCGAGCGGCTTGATCGTGGTTGCCACGTCAAGACCCCTTTCTACTGAAGACGGATTGTGTCATTGTCTCTCGCCAGGGGTTGCGAGCCCCGAGCGCGACGAACCATCGGCGTCGCGGGTGCTTCAGGTCCGTTGGCACACTCACCACGAGAGTGCCAACCACGAAAGTACACCCGTGGTTGGCACTCAGGCAACGGGAGTGCCAGAAACGGCCTTCCAAATATCGGCACCAATCAGTTGGATCCGTGGTTCTTCCAGAAGTCATCAGGGTTTGAGAGCGGCTGCTGATCAGGCTGAGGAGCCCCGGTCACATTCCCCGGGACATGTCCCCATGGCTGACCTAGCTGACTCTGGCTCGGGTTCTGGTAGGGCGACTGTTGTGCCTGAGGATTGCCCCGGTCGGGTTGACTGCCCCACTGCGGGGTCTGGCTGTTCCACTGCTGAGGCTGTTGCCCCTGCGGCTGCCCCGGATACTGCATCGCCCACGGGGCATCACCGTTCTCCGGCTCGCTCGCCTTCGGACCCTTCTTCTTGAGCACGACAGCCACGACGATCCCGATGATCGCCAAGGCCGCCACCGCGACGACGATCCAGACCCACGCCGGCACACCATCGTTGCGCTCACCAGTGGCGCTGAGCCCCTCGCTCGAGAACACGTCCTTGGGATCGGTCCAGGTGACGGTGTTCCCGTCGACCTTGCTCGATCCCGAGTGGCTCAACACCTTGCCGGGGAAGATGATGGAGACCTTGAAGTCGCTGAGCATGCTCGCATCGAGGGACTCGGTGGAACCACCTGCGTCATTGAAATAACCCGCATTCATCTTGAAGGTCACCTTGTCTTTGTCGAAGGTGATCTTGCTGCCGTCATCCTTCTTGTTGTACTCGGCTGCCGTGATGTCGCCCGAATAGGTGCAACCGATGTACTGATCATCCTCGAACTTTTCACCCTTCGCGCTCGAGGCCCCGCCGCCCATGCCCTTGACGTCACTGCAGTTGGAGAACTGGGAGGTGAGATCCTCCCCCGACATGTCGGCCATCGACTTGGAGATACCAACCGTGGCCTTGACGTGAATGTGATCCTCGTCCTTGATCTCCATTGCCGTGTCGAATTTGACGCACCCGGCGAGCAGCAACAGGGGTGCAAGAAGCAAGACCAGACAGCGTCTCATATGGCGCGAAACACTCAGCATGCCCACATGGAATCACAGGCATGGGGCCTGACGGTAGGCCCACATGTGCAAACCAATGAAACGGAGCCCTGGAAGCCATATGGTTCCAGGCCTCGTACGAGCTCGCGGTCAGTGTGCGTTTGGGCCAGGCTCAACGCCAGGAGCATGGGGTGGCCGACGGCCTCCCTGGGCAGCCTTCCTCTTGTCCACGACCACAGCTGCAATGGCACCACCAATGGCGACGACGACCACCGCGAGAACCACCCATGTCCAGCCGGGGAAGCCACCTCCGCGCTCGCCTGAGGCCTCCAGGCCCGAATACGATTCGAGGTCCTCGATGTCAGTCCAGGTCACGGTCTTGCCGTCGACCTTGCTCGCCCCCGAATGACTGAGGACTTTGCCAGGGAAGGTCACAGAGACCTTGAAATCAAAACCCTTGGCTGAGCCACCCAATTCCGAGGAGCCAAACCCAGAGATGGCGTCCTGCAGATCAGAACCATCAAGACGGAACCGGACCTTGTCGTCATCAAAGGCGATGAAGATAGGGCCGTCGCCCGCAAAACCCTTCGAAGGTGTGGTCGACGGTTTCGCACTACTCGAGGATGAGGATGCTTGGCCCGTCAGCTCAGCGACCGTCATCGTGCCGGTCACCGTGCAGCCCAAATACTTGTCGTCGTCAAAGGGTTTGACCGTCATCTTGTCGGCAGCGTTCTCATCCAACTCATATGATTTCTTGAGTTCCGAGCAATCGCGAAGCTCTTTCGTGACCTCCTCGGCCTCACTTCCCGTGAACTCGTCGAGGACCGACTTGAGAACTCCGACGGTCAAGGTTGCATCAACATGGTTTTCGTCCTCGATGACGAAACCAGCGTTGAACTTTCCGCACCCCGACAGCAGGAGGAGCGGAGTCAACAGCAGTGCAGTGAGGTATCTTGCCGAGTGCCGAGTGGCCACCATGAGCACATGACATCACAGATAGGTCGATTCTGGATACGGCTGGAGGATCAGCGCATTCGATCACACACCAAAACCTTGGCGTTTTTCCTTGTCGGAGTGCAGATGAGAGTGATGGAACGTGGCCCAGAGGGCTTGAGCTTTCGTCGCCACGCGACGGGATCGACGTCAACACCACGCTTCTTGATCTCGAGGGTTCCGACGCGGTGATCACGCACCCAGGAACGCAGCGTCTTGACGTCGAGAGGGAGCACCTCCTTGACGGCAAACCACGTCAGCCACGGAGAATTCACCGGGGCATCTGCAGTGAGGTAGGCGATGCCGTCAGACACCGTGTGCAGCGAGTCGTCAATCGCCGAGAGACTGCCTGCCCGAATGGCTGCCGGGTGAGGTTCAGCCACGAAGGGGCCCAGATCACCAACGTCCGGATCAGGTAGTGCACCGGGCAGCTCACGGGTCGTCTCGGGGCTGACGAGAATGGCACGATCCCCTGACCAGCGGTCGCCAAACCCGGACCACAACGTCGCCTCAACCAGATCCCCACGATGACCCACGTAGGTGACGGGCAGGTCCGGCAGTTGGGAGCGATCGACGCCTGGTCCAAGCTTGACGACGGTCGGCGTCGACGTGATCACTTTCTCAACGAAGGACCATGGCGGCTGCACGTCCTCCAGGCGCCAGGTCCGCCCTCGACCAGTGCGTCGAGCAGGGTCGAGCATGACGACCGTGGAGTCTGACGCATCCTTGAGCAGGTCATCAACGACCTCTGCGGCATCGGCGCACAGCACGTTGACTCCGGGCAGATTGTGACGGGCCAGTTCAGCGGTCGCCGGGTCGATCTCGACGGCCGTCACCCTCAACCCGGCATCGAGGCAAGCCCGGGAGTCTGCACCACATGCGCAACCCAGGTCCACGACGTCCGTGAAACCTGCCGAGACCAGGCATTTTGCACGCCACAGGGAGACGTCGCCACGGGTGGCCTGCTCGAGTCCGTCACGGGTCCACAACATGTCTGCACCGACCGGACCAACCTTGCTGACGGCTCGACGTCTCAGGCTGATTTGGTCGAGGGCTGCGGCGGCGAGATCGGCATCCATGTGACGACGCAATCTGGTCGCGGCGGACAGCGAATCTGGATCAGACTCGGCGTCGGCGAGGTCGAGGGCGTCGATCCCTTCATCGCTGGCCAGACGGCGTGCCACGGTGAGATCCACGGTGCCACCATAGAGGTACTTTCGAACCGTTTGGGTACAGTCTTCGGTCGAGACATCGCTTTGCACTGTTTCCCGCACGAGGAGTAACTAATACCGTCGTGGCCATCACCACTTACGAGAACCGATCGAGATTCACCCAGCGCCTGCAATCCTGGGGGTCCAGGAACGTGACCCCTGAGGACGATCTTTCGCGCCGTTCTGCAGGGTGGTACGTCCATCACTTCATCGGTTCAGCCTTCCAGCTCGGAGCCATGGCGACGACCTACTATGCGTCGCGCACGGAACCCCTCAACATGGATGCCCACACCAATGTCAGCTGGGCGCTGCTCTTTATTGCGATCATCGTGATTCCCGGCTTGTTGACCTTTGTGGAATCTTTCGTTGAACCGGACGGTTCTGGGCAGGACGTCGTCGCTGGGGTCACCATCATGCTGGCTCTCGGCGGGATTATCACGATGGGGGTCCTCGCGGATACCCCAATCGTGACGACACCGGTACCGTTCTCGATCCTGTTGCCGGTAAGCCTCGCGCTCACAGCCATTGCCCCATGCAGCCTGCCAGGGAGCAACCCTCGAGCAGACAGTATGTTTACGGAAACTCACTACGGAGCGTGGAGTTCTCGCTGGGTGGCTCCGGTGGTTTGCCTCATTCTGTGGATCGTCAGGCTAGCCAGCTGACCAAGATAACGCCCGCAATTGACGGATTACGCGGTTACCACTGGACGAACGACGGGGATGCCGTCGTCGCTGAGCACCCGGGCACGGAACCCATAGACGCGCTCCAACACGTCCGGGGTGAGGACTTCCGAGGGTGATCCTTCGGCATGCACCCCGCCCTCGTGTAACAACACCAGGCGGTCACAGTAACAGGCAGCCAGATTCAGGTCGTGGAGGGCGACGATTGCCATCCTGTGCCCGCTGTCAACGGCTCTGCGCACTAGGCGCAACACCTCGATCTGATTGTGCAGATCTAATGCAGAGGTGGGCTCGTCGAGCAGCAAGACCTGAGGATCTCGAACTACCATCTGCGCCAACGCCACCAATTGCCGTTGTCCGCCAGACAGCTGGGAAATGAAGCGGTGGGCGATATGGGCAATACCGACGCGCTCCAAGACATGAGCAGCACGTTCCACCGTCGCTTTGCTCCTGCTGCGAGCCGAGGTCAGGACCGACTCAAGGACGGTCAGGGATGCGGTGGCAAGCACGTCCTGGGGTAGGTAACCCACGACGTCGCGCAGTTGGGCTCCGCTGACATGGCCATCGTCATCGCTGATGATCACCTCTCCCGAGGTAGGGGTCTTCAGCCCGGCGATCGCCTTGATGAGCGTGGATTTTCCCGCTCCGTTGGGTCCGAGCAGCCCAGTGACCGTCCCCCGCTCCAGCGGACCGAGGCTCACCCCGTCGAGTACGTGACGCTGCCCGTAAGACAAGTGCAGGTTAGACAGGCGGATGTTCACGATGCCCCTCCGAAGATACGATGCCGAGTGAGGATGAGGGAAACGAATACTGGCACCCCCACTAGCGCGGTGATGATCCCAATAGGTATCGCCACCCCAGGGATGATGGTGATCGACAGGGCATGGGCGGTGGCTAGTAGGAAGGCCCCAGTAGCTGCGGAGGCAGGCGCGAAGTATCGCTGCTCCTCGCCAACCAGGATGCGGGCGACATGGGGACCGACCAGACCGACGAATCCGATGACCCCAGCAAAGGCGACGGTAACTGCTGCCAGCAGTGACGCCAGAATAAGGATTCGCGACCTCAGCCGGGGCACATTCACCCCCATGGCGGCAGCACGTTCATCTCCGAGTCTCAACGCGGTCAGCTGCCCCGAATGCCTGATCGTGATGGGAATAGCGATAGCCAGGACGGCGGCGATGATGGCATTCGAAGTCCACGTAGCCCGTTGAAGGGAGCCCATCGTCCAGAAGACGATCTGTTGGAGGGCCTCCGGGGTGGCTCGGTACTGCAAGAGCGCCAGGAGCGCATGGAATCCGAATACCAGGGCGATACCAAGCAGGATCATGGACTCCCGGCCATCTTCACGGCGGCGTGAGACAGCGGCAACAATGGCAACCGCAACAAGGGATGCCACTGCTGCGCAGACCGCCACGTTGAATTGGGAATTGGGAATGATCGTCCACCCCAAGACGATAGAGGCGGCCGCCCCAAAAGCCGCTGCTGCAGAGATCCCTAACGTGAAAGGTTCTGCCAGCGGGTTGTCCAGGATGGTCTGCATGTGCGCGCCTGCGAGCGAAAGGCACACCCCAATGAGTACCGCCATCACCGACGACGGAATGCGCAATTGCCACAGCACCATTCTGGTCTGAGCATCCACCGTGGAGGGATTGACCAGTGCTCTCAGCAGCTGGGGAAGAGTGATGTCCACGGGGCCAACCACGATGGTGACTAGGAAAGCAGCCACCGCAATGACCGAAAGCAGGACAATGGCCCAGCGCTTCCAACGGGCACGCCGGTAGTATCCCCTCACCACAGCCACCATTCCGGTGGCAGGATCCTCCGGGGCAAGGGACATGTCAGTGTTACTCACGTCGGATTCACTTCTTCAGCGTGACGAAAAACACGCCACGGTAGCCAAAAGGCAAGTAGTCCTCATGGAATTTAGCGAAATCCTTCGTTAGGTCGACACCCTTGAATTGTTTCGGATGTTGCCATGCCGCGAACTGCTCAAGTGCGAAAACATTAAAGGGAGAGTCGTAGAACTGATGATAGACGGCATGCAACTTTCCATCCTTCGGGGCCTTGAGTAAGGAAAATCCCGGGGTCTTGAGCAGGCCAGCCAAGGTCCTCTGTGCATCGTCATCAGTGACGTTATATCCAAGTTCGACGTGAGGAACAGACTCCGGTTTCTTCGGATCCTTAGCCCACGAACCACCGGTGGCGATGATGTGTTCGGGTTGGGTTGCCACAATCTTCTCTGGGGTGACGTCACCTGCAGATGTCCGAAGGAGGTCCACCCCAAGGTTGTGGCCTCCGGCAGCGGTGATGACGTCGCCCAGATTGAGATTCGCATAGGTGGAGCAACAGTCCTTAAGCCCGGCAGCACGCCACAGAAATGTGCGAGGTTTGTCACTTTCCCGGGAGACTCTTTGTGACACGTCATCAACCTTTGATTGATAGAATTTATTGAATTCCTTAGCTCGGGAAATAGCCTTTCCACCAAAGATTTTACCGAGTGTCGCCATCGATTTCGTGGTGTTTTCTAGAGGCTTCCTGCGGAAGTCGATGAAAACATGGGGAAGCTTGGCTTGGTCCATTTTCTGAAGAAATCCAGCCTTCTCCGCAGCCTCTTTCTGGTCCAGAGTCATGACCACCGCATCGGGCTTGAACGACAGCATATTCTCCACAGTGACGTCCCCCTTCTCGATACTGCCAATCATCGGAAGTTTGCTCACCTGTGGGCGGGCCTGACGCAATGCAGATTCGAAGCTGGGCGCCGCCTTGTGTAAATCAGCGCCGATGGCTACCACATCCTTAGCCGGATTCTCCTTGTTCAGGACACTGGTGGCCATCAGCGCGCGCCCCTCAGCCAAAAGAATGCGCTTAGGTTGGGCGTCAAAGGAAACCGTGCGCCCTGCAACATCGGTGACACTCAGAGCGGGAGTATGGCCACTCGACGCCTTCTCCTGGGCACCACCGGCGCAGGCACCAAGACCTAACGTAAGAGCAATCGTGGCAATGGCGCCGAGAGTTCTTGTGACATTCATGATGGTGGCGGGCCTTCCTGTGGGGGCGTACAGCGTCAATACAAAGTGGGCTTAAGGTTAGCTTTACCTAAGCCTTGGTGCAAGCATGACGCCGCGCATCCACGAAGCCCCCAGCGTCAAAGGTTTACACCGAGTATGACCACCCGGTCGGTCGACCATCGTGATAGGGCAGACAGCCGTGGAACTGCGGAACATCAGGATCAAAAACCAGCGGCAGAAAGTAGCGGTCCCCCTCCCACATCGGTAACTCGTCGAGCGAATCGACGCGCTCCCAGGTCAGTGGCCCCTCTTCATTGGCGTCAGGGATGGCGTCGGCAATGGGATGCCACGAGTCGACGAGGAAGATAAATCCGAAATGGTCCTCTCCGTGCCGCCCGAACCCCGGCCACGAGACGGTGCCACGTAGGCGCATGGCGTCAACCTCGATCGCAGCCTCCTCGCGCAATTCGCGCTTCATGCCAGCGACGACATCCTCCCCCGGTTCCACCTTGCCTCCCAGCCCGTTGTACTTGCCGAGCTGCTCGTCGCCAGGACGTGCGATGCGATGCACCATGAGGACGCGCTCTCCGTCAGGGTGCATGACGAAGCCAAGGGTGGTGAGGATCGGGGTCATCATGTAGACATCCTCTCAAAGGGACGGAAATGGATAGTAAGCGAAAAGCAGCCTCGACAAGTCACAGAAGCTTATCTGGGGTCTTTGGTGCTTGATGTCTACATGGCTGCGCGTCCTTGTAACCGGTCCGGCAAGTCGTGGGTCACGCGTTAAATGGTGCTGTGTGTCTGACTGCCGGGCGATGGCGGGCGATAGGTCTGGAGCCCTTGTCCATGTTCAGGCCGCACAACGGGTCGACAGGGGTCCCTCGCCGCCCTGCTCAGGAGCGCACATCCCAGAACCACCGCAATGACCTCGCCGCTTAATTAGTAGGTGATTTCTCTAGTTCCCTGTTTGCCAAGTCCTGCTACCTCATCAGAAGGTGCCACGGGCCATGTGAAATGAATGAGGCTCTGGGAGCTGAAGCTTTCGGCTGCTACGTTGTCATTGGCGGCATTTTCAACGAGAGAAGGGATTGCGATCATGCAGATCACCGTCACGACCGCCAACGACCATCGGGTTCGCACCGTACAGACCGCCATGAGCAACACCTTGGGAATCGATTCCCAAGTGGACATGCTCGCTCCCGGCGGGTCCACCAGCTCTAGCTCCGGCTCGTGCTGCTCCTGCTCAACCTGTGCCGTCGTGGCGCAACCGGGCAACTGACTAGACTGGGTCCTTCGACCCCCTCACTTGTTGGACAGGGCGCGTGAGCTGAGGAACATAGCCAAGTGGGCCGCGACGAGGGGGATCAGAACGTCTGATCGGGCCGCGAGGTATCCTTGGCTGACCGCCATCACGATCGCTCCAACCGCTGCGAAGGCTCCTCCGATCGGTCGCTTCAAACCGCTGAACTGCATGATGATGAAATGGGGCCCCAGCGGTCCACATGTGCCCCGGCAGGCAGCGGGGGAAGATGAATCGGAAAATGATCTCTTCGCAGGCCAACTGCATTGTCAGCAGGGTCCCCCCATGATCAAGTTGGCTTCAACCGCCCCACGGATCGTCTTCATCCGGCCGCCAGCACTGGCTTCCACCATGTCGGCTGCCAAGCGCGATGGGCGGACCAGCTGTTCGCGGCGTCTATCGATCCAACCGAGCAAACCGTAAAGCATCTCCGCGAGGACTCCTGAAGCAACGGATTCTCCAATCCCCAGAAGCATGGCGAGTAGCACAGCGACGCTCTGGAATCCCAAGTGACTTGTTTGGTGGAGCCACCACTGCGGAGGCAAGACCAAGAAAGACAAGATGCACACCATGATGAGGTGAGCAGCCACCACCAAGGACATCTGGAATGTTGCTTGGCGTTCGGCGATGGTCGCGCTCGTGAGGATTGGAAGACTTGACCGGGCTGCGCTGCTGGACAGCTTGCGGAGGAACGGTTTAGAAACGAAGTAGTAGCCGACGTAGAGGGTCACGACTATCACGGTATTGATCATGCGCTCGGTATCCTGCGCCGATGAGTCGAGTTCCTGTTCCACCAGTACTGAGCGTTGTAGACGATATGGGCCATTACGCAGGCCCAGAGGCCCCAGTAGAGAAACAGGACGGTTCCTAACGCTGCGAGCGGCACCTTCGCCAAGATTTGTCCCCTTCCGAAGACTGAATGGTTACAGGCGAACAGAGCGGCCCCGAAGAAGGTAAGGGCGAACCACTGCGGCGGCGGGCAATCACCTGTTCCAGCGGGACGCGCAACTTGCTGGACTGGGGAAGGCCAATCCCCTCATCGACTAGTGAGTCGCGATCCATCTCGCCGTACGTGACGATCATCGGATCAACGAAGTAGTCACCGACCGAGACATTGAATTCCATGTCACCCCGACCGATCCGGGAAGCCAGGAGGAAGTCAGCTGCCGCGCTGGATAGCCCCTGTCCATCCGTGTTGTCACAGCGGAACTGATGGGTCCTGAATCCCACCCCCTCCGTCCCCGGACTCTGTGCTCGATACGAGGTCACGGCCGAGCTGGCCTTGCGTAACCCGCTAGGTGTAGATGCCATGTTCCATCTCCCCTGACGTCTCCCGAACACCCGCGACACTAGGAGCCCATAGGTGCTCAGCGTTCAGCGATCTCTATGTGGATAGAGGGTTGACGAACGCTACATATATGCGCATAATTATATACATGCCCAGTAGAAACGTGTACGTGTCAGAAGACGACGTGAGTCTATTCACCGAAGCCAGTGAGATCGCTGGCGGCCTGTCGGCGGCCGTCGCGGAGGCACTCCGCGACTACGTGAAGAAGCATCAGCGAGCGGCTGAGGGCTACGAGGAGATCGAGCTCGCGCTGCGCACTGACGGCGCCGACCACCGGGCGACCTTCATGGGACGGCGTCTGGTTCGCGTCAGGCAACCAGTTCCAGAAGGGACCCGCATCGACACCGTCTATCAGACGGCCAAGAACCAGCTGGCTGTCGCCACCAAGATTCAGAGGAAGCTACCCGACTGGACCGCAAGCCAGGAGAACATCTGGTCACACCCCGAGACCTGGGACCGCGACTTCTGGACCACTGGAGACAAGACGCTGGTCGTATACCCCGATACCGAGCACCTGCGTCAGGCACACGCTGTTTTGGCTGAACGCGTTGAATCAGCCCTCTCCATCCCCCCTCTCGAAGTTCTGGACATCTGACATGTGTTCGCCCATCGCAAACCGTGCATCCTCGGTGCCAGCACTCTCTATTGCGCAGCTCACGAAGAAGTACGTCGTTCATGGCAGGTATGAAATCCCGGCACTATGCGGGGTTTCCCTAGGTGTAATCGCCGGACAGGTTAGGTACGCGGTCGGCGGGTGATGTGCCTTTGAGCGCGGTGTGTCCGCGGTGGTGATTGTAGTGGTGCAGCCAGCCGGGGAGTTCGGCCAGGCGGTCGGTCTCGCTGGCGTAGGGCCGTGCGTAGGCCCACTCGGCGACCAGGGTCCTGTTGAACCGCTCGACCTTGCCGTTGGTCTTGGGCGTGTAGGGCCGGGTGTACTTGTGCGTGATGTGGGTGTCTTTGAGTGCCTTGGTGAAGGCTTTGGACCGGTAGCAGGAGCCGTTGTCGGTCAGGACCCGCTTGACGGTGATGGCCTGGCTGGCGAACCAGGCCTGGGCCCTGGTCCAGAACCCGGCGGCGGTGTCCTTGCGCTCATCGCTGAGGACCTCGACGTAGGCCAGGCAGGAGTGGTCGTCGACGGCGTTGTAGATGTAGTGATACCCACCCCCGCTGGCGGATCGGCCACGGTTGCGTACTCCTTGGGCGCATCCGACCATGCGGTGGCCGCCGCCGTCGGGGATCCGGCCCAGCTTCTTGATGTCGGAACCGGGGGTGTCGTGTTCGTAGCAAACGGGTGTGGGCCGGGCGCGTAGCCGGGCGCCGGTGGCCTTGTCGATCCAGGTCAGGGGTGGGCATCCGTAGCGTTGCAGGATCTTGCCGACAGTCGAGACGCCGAGGTGCTGGTGGCGTAGGTGGTAGGCGATGCGTGCTGGGCCCCACTGGTGGGTGATGCGCAATCCCACCACCCGTCGTTGCGTGCGACGGCAGACCCGTCGGGGCTGGTGGTGGGGTCGGCTGGAGTGATCACGCATTCCGGCCGGCCCGTGGGCGCGGTAGCGCTGTGCCCAGCGTTGGGCCGTGGTGACGCTGACGTTGAAGCGTTCGGCGGCCCGACGCAGGGGCCAGCCATCCTCGACGATGCAGCAGGCCAGGCGCAAACGTCCGGTTTCGGACAACGGGGCATTACGATGGGTCATGAGGGCCTCTTGAGAGTCGTGCTTTGTGTGGTAGCAACACACTCCACCCAGAGGCCCTCGCCCATGTCCAGCCACAGCTGTCTCTAACCAGCCCGATGTACCTAACCTGTGTGGTGGTTACACCTAGATCTCTACCTCGGTGAAATGATGGGCTTTTTCGGACCCAATGGGGCTGGGAAGACTACTCTCGTCAGAATCGTTGCCGGTCTTCTCTCCGCTGACTCCGGTGACGTGGTGTGGGGATCATCTGAGGGGCGTTCCTGCTTGGGTTATGTATCCCAGAAGGGTGGACTCCAATACGGCCTCACATGCCGGGAAGAGATGACCTTCCATGCCCAATGTTTCGGGTAGTCGGCCCGGCAGGCACGCGCGAGCGTCGACGCCGTTGCGGCGATGCTGAACTGTGGCTATCTCATGGACTGGGATGTTGGCCGACTTTCCGGCGGCCAGAAGAGGGTCGTCGAGGTTGGTCTTGCACTGGTGGGGCATCCATCTGTGGTCTTACTCGACGAACCGACCCTGGGCCTCGACCCTGCGACCCGGCTGTCTCTGTGGCAGACGGTCCAGGCCGCTCGACACGAGACCCGAGCCGCTTTCCTAATCACGACCCACTACATCGACGAGGTGTCCGACCATCTATCCAATGTCAGTGTGTTGAACCACGGCTCGATAGTCGCCAGCGGTTCCCCTGCAGCAATTCGCGAGCAATACGCGTTGGGAGAGGTGGTCGTCACCGTTGGGGGAGGCATTACCGAGCGCGCCACCAATCTATTGACCGATCCTTTCCCTGACACTACGCAAGACGACGATCGGATCCGCATCCGGTCAAAGCACCCCAACCGCGACGCGGCCGTGGTCAGTGACATCCTTGCAACCAACGCCATCGAGATGACTTCAATCGGCATCCGTGATGCGTCCCTTGAAGAGGCATTCTTGGCGATCACGGCAACCCCCGGGAAGGAGCAGCTTTCATGAAAGCCTGTTTTTCACGCTACCTGACGTTGACGCTGAGGGCGCGACGTGACTTCACCTTGACCTTCGCGCAGCCTCTCGTCTATCTCGCCCTCTTCGGTCCCCTGTTCGTTTCCACGATGAGGACACAAGGAGTCACCCGGGCTGCCGCGTACTCCATGTACGTCACAGGCATGTCGATCCAGATGGCGATGACCATCGGGGCATTCGTCGGACTCACGATCATCCTTGAATATCGCCTCGGGATCCTTGAACGCATTTGGAGCACTCCAGCCAAGGGAAGCACCATGATGGCTGGCAGGATTTCACGTGACGTGCTGGTGATATTGGCCCCGATACTGGTCATCTTCCTCATTAGCCTCGCCCTTGGGGCCAGACCCAGCGCATGGGGGCTGATGACCTACTTCGTAACGGTTCTGGGGACGGGTGTGACGTTCGCGGGAGTCTCCTATGCCGTGGCACTCAAGACCAAGAGTGAAGGAGCGTTGTCCGCGATCTTCAACCTCATCCTGCTGCCGATCCTCCTGCTGTCCGGGATCATGCTGCCCATGTCGTTTGCACCGCACTGGATCGTCGTCACTGCACACATCAACCCACTCTGGTACCTGGTCCAGGGCGCCCGGGCACAGTTCAGCACCAGGGGAGTGGTGGCGCCAGCCGCGTTAAGCTGGATCATCGCACTATTGATGTCAGCTATCGCGTTCGCATGGGCGACCCGCGAGTTCAACCGGAGGCGTTGACATAGGTGTGCCGAGAACCCTAGGGTTCTCGGCACACCTATGTCAGTTCGACGGGCTTTCTGCTCAGCGTACCGGAGCGATGACGGCGCAGGTCGAGCACGAGGAGGACGAGCCGGCGCTGCTGCAGGTCGAGCCGCCCGGGGCTAGCAGGTCGACGTTGGCGCTGGCACCGCCGAAGGCGGACGTGACGGCGAGCTGCGTGGTGCGGACGCGGTGCTCGAGGGAGGAAGTGGTGGTGAGCTTTATGGCAAACTCCTTGGAGTGGAAGGGAGGGCGAACCCACTTGAGATGTTAACATGCGGTCCGCTCGAATGGGAGCGTACGCATCGCCTTCGCGGATTCAAAATTCTCAGCTCGCCCAAAGCTCGGGCTACTGGGAAGGTCACTATGAGTCTCTGGCCGACGGCGGTACGGTTCGGATGTGGCGCTTGTCTCCTTACAACGGGATCAGCGATCGAAGCCATTGAACGCGCCTCCACGCCAACGTGTTTACCGCCTGATCCTCGCCCGGTCGAGCTCTCGTACGGGTCTGCTGGAAGAACAGGTGACAGTGGTTATGCAACCTGAGTGGCTGCTGATTTTCATGATCATCTCGAGCTCGATGGAGATCAACCGTCCGAGTCTCTTCTGGCGTCGTCGGCGGCGGTAGGCGGGGTCAATCCAGGTCACGATTGCGATGCGGAGTTCGTCTAGCGGGCGTCCGTCCCGTTCAGCCCAGCGTGGAGCTAACATGGGCTATAAACTGGCTAGTATGTGGACTCAGATGCGGGGGCATTAATGAACTTGACGACTAGGGGACACGTACCTGAGACGTTTCTGTCCCCCAGATAAGCGGGCTGGCAGAGTCTCCCCGACTTGACGGATTCTGCACGCGCGACAAGGAATGCCGACACGGATCTGCCCGCCCGCGTTCCTACGGGCGGGCAGATCCGTGTCGGCAGGGGACTCACATCATGTCGTGCTCGGGCAAGACGATCGGCTCCTGGTCACAGGCCTTGGCGATCTCCTCGGAGACCCGGGAGCGCGGCACGATGACGTTGTAGACGTACTCGTCGAACCACGAGTCGTTCATCGTGAAGAACCCCTTCTTGCCGACCTCGTCACCCCAGGAGTTCTCAACCCGCCAGCGCACCGGGACACCGTCAACGAGGTCCGCACCGACAACGGTCATGGCGTGGGTGCCACCAGACTCGCGCAAGCGCAACCGCTCGGCCTTGGACATTTCCATGTCGATGCCGTAAAGGGCCTCGTAGTCATGCAGCTTCGCATCCCAGATGCCCAGGTCCTTGTCGAACTGCTTCTTGACGTCGCAGGCGAACCAGACCGGCTCGCCTGCTGCGATGGAGTCGATGACCGCCTTCTTCATGACGTCCAGCTCTACCGACAGGTGCCAGTACGGGGTGCCACCTTCCATGTACGGGGTGTGCTCGTGGACGTAGGTGCGACCGACCGGGTGCTCCTCACGTGGGTCATGGGCGAGGCTGACCCACGGCTCGAAAGCCTGCGGCACGATCTCGTGGGCGAACTCCAGCGGGGTGTAGGTGCCCTTGCGGTGGAAGTTCTTGTCCTTGTCACGGTACTGCCAGGTGAAACTGGTGGGCGGGGTGCCGAGGTGGATCGCGAGGATCTTCCACACAGCGTCCAAGGCCTCGCCACGGGCGGCCTCCATCTGAGAGGCTCCCTCATTGGCGTCGGAATTGGTGGCTGCGTCGCGGATCTTTCCGATGGCTCGACGCAGCACCGTCGACAGGGCGCGGTTCATTTGCAGGGTGTTGCCAGCCGACTCGGTGTCGGGCATGACCCAGGAGGGCACCACGCCGTACTTGGCGACAAGGTCGGTGAACTGCATCCACCATCCGCCGTCCTCGGCCGGGTAGTCCATGATGGCGCGCACCTCTTCCTCGTCAGCGTCACGCGATGCCGTGGCGATGGCGCGAGCAAGGGTGTGGTTGGCCTTCTCGAGCTTGTCGAAGAAGGCGATGTAATTCTGCGAGAACTCGAGGTCGTCGACCTTGAGCTCGTCGATGACCTTGGCACGCAGGACGTTGAGCCCCGCGAATTCCCAGCACCGTCCGGAGTGCTTTTGGTCGGTCACCTTCCAGGAATCCAACCGCTCGGAGGTCGTCTCGTCGATGCCGTTGACCACGGTGCGATCCAGACTGACGGTGTCGGCTCCGGTGCCGGTCACCGCATTCTGAACCAGCCGCCCGGTGACGTCGTTGGCGAAGGACTCGGCGCGAAAGGCGCTGAAACTGGCATCGAGAACGAAGGGTTCACTCATTCCTCATCCATTCCTGTCGATTACTGATGCCCCACAGAATGGCACAGCGAGGCAAACGACGAGCGGGTTCTGACCAGCAGTATTCAAGCGGCTTCGCGTTCACCTCCCAGAAGACCGTCGGCATCCACCACCTCAGACGATCACCTTTTCAATGAGCAGCCCGGAATCAGCGGAGATGTCCATCGACGACGGCGGCAGGCCAGCCTTGACGACCTGCACACCGAGAGCAGCGATCATCGCCCCATTGTCGGTGCACAGCCCCGGACGCGGGCGTCGCAGCTCGACTCCAGCAGCCTCCATCCGCTCGGCGAGCAGGGTGCGCAGCCGCGAGTTCGCCGCCACTCCCCCACCGATGAGGAAGTGCTTGAGGTCGTATTCCTGGCACATGTCGACGGCCTTGGCGGTCAGCACGTCGGCAACGGCCTCCTGGAAACTGGCGGCGACGTCCTCCACCCGGAACGTGACCCCGTCACGCTGCTGGGTCTCGACCCAACGACTCACCGCCGTCTTGAGGCCGGAAAAGGAGTAGTCGAAGCGGTGCTCGACCATGTCGTGACGGGCCGTCAGTCCGCGCGGGAATCGGATGGCCCTGGGATCTCCCTCGGCAGCGGCCTTGTCGATGACCGGGCCCCCTGGGTAGGGCAGGCCGAGGACGCGGGCAACCTTGTCGTAGGCCTCGCCAGCGGCGTCGTCAATCGTCGAACCCACCTCGACGACGTCGGTCGCGATGTCATTGACCCGCAGCAGGCTGGTGTGGCCGCCCGAGACGAGCAGGGCACCGCACGGCATCGGCAGGTCCCCGTGCTCGAGCAGGTCGACGGCGACGTGTCCGGCCAGGTGGTTGACGCCGTAAAGCGGCTTGTTGAGCCAGCTTGCCAGCGCCTTGGCAGCCGACAGACCGACGACCAACGCCCCTGCCAGACCGGGACCCGCCGTCACGGCGATGCCGTCGAGCTCGGACAGATCCACCCCGGCGGTGGCCGTGGCCTTCTCCAGCACCGGGACGATCGCCTCCAGGTGGGCACGCGACGCCACCTCGGGGACGACCCCGCCGAAGCGCACGTGCTGCTCCATCGAGGATGCGACCTCGTTGGCGAGCAGGTCATTGCCACGGACGATGCCGACTCCGGTCTCGTCACAGGACGACTCGATGCCCAGGATGAGCGGTTCAGACATGGTTCTCCTCGGTTGTGGTCGCGGGCAGGTCGACGGACATGACGAGGGCGTCAACCCCGCCGCCGTAGTAATTGGGACGCTGGGAAATCGTCTCGAATCCGAAGCGTTGGTACAAGGAGATGGCCGGGTCATTGTCTCGGCGCACCTCGAGCATCATGGTGCGGCACCCCCGGGAGCGTGCCCAGTCGATGCCACGAGAGAGCAGTTCGACGGCCAGTCCTTGCCCCCGTGCCACGGGAGTGACCATGATCCGGTCAAGATCGGCGACGTCGAAACCGTGGAAGGTGGCGACGGCCGCGACCTCGTCCTCCCCGGCGACCAGCGTGAGGCGGTGGTCGGCCGGCGATATTTCCTCGGCCCAGGAGGTCCGGGACCACTGCCGGGACGTGTCGAAGCTGGCCTGCTCAACGGCCATGATGGCATCGAGATCAGCCGGGCTGGCGACTCTGGTCATCGCTTGATGCCGGGCAGGGTCAGGCGAGTCGGGGTCAGGGTGGCCTTGCGCGTCGTCGGGACGGTGGCGTCGGGATCTCGCAGGTAGAGCGGCTCCAGACCGACGTCGGGCATGGTCTGCCAGGACGCGGCGAGCACCCCGGCGTCCAGACGCTCTGGGGATCCGGGGGCGGGCGTCAGACCGCGAACCGGGCATCCCGGACCGCCGACCGGAATACCCTCGGGCAGTTCCTCGGGCCGGGTGACGTTGGGTCCGTCGAGACGGTTGCCGGAGGCGTCGTAGCGACCCCAGTACAGCTCGTGACGACGGGCGTCGGTACACACCACGAACTCGCCGTCGACGCCGCCGTCAGCCCACTGGCGGGCCAGGACGTCGAGGGAGCACACCGGGTGAGGGGTGAGGTCAGCCAGGTGGGCGAGCACTCGTCCGGTGGCCACCCCGACGCGCAGTCCGGTATAGGGGCCAGGGCCGACGCCGATGGCCACGTCACCGATGTCGGTCAGGGCGATCTCGGCCTGCTCACACGCGGTGTGGATGAGGGGCATGAGCTGCTCGGCGTGGGCGCGAGGGTCGTCGTGGTGCAGGCTGACGAGCACCTGCGACCCGCGCGCCAGACCGACGCTGACGGCCGTCGAGGTGTCGATTCCCAGAACGATCGTGTTCATCAGATGTTGTCTCCGGTCTCGTCAGGGGGTGGTGCCAAGGGGAAATTCGGACAGTGGCGACAGGTCGACGTCCTGCCAGCGGGGGCCGAAACCTTCCAGGTAGACCACGCGGGTCCCGTCGGCGGGGTCCCCGCTACGACGGATGTCAATGTCCAAGTGGGAGCCGCCGAGGTCCTCAGCGATACCGGCTCCCCACTCAATGAGGGTGACGGCCTGGTCCATGGTCTCGTCGAGGTCCAGGTCGACCAGTTCTGCGGCTGACCCGAGACGGTAGGCGTCGACGTGGACGAGTCCCGGGCGCCCGTCAACTCCGGCATGGCGTCGGGCCAGCACGAAGGTCGGGGAAATGACCGGCCCCTCGACCCCCAGACCCAGACCGATCCCCTGGGCCAGGGTGGTTTTCCCGGCCCCTAGGTCTCCGGAGGCCAACACGATGTCACCGGCGCGAAGCTCGGTCGCCAGAGTGGAGCCGAAGGAGTGCATGGCCTCGGTGGTGGGGACGACGAGGCGGGTGGGCAGCACACGCACCCAGTCGTCACCGTCACGCTGATAGGCGGGGCTGGGAGCGGACTGCATGCAGGAGACGACGAGGATGCGCGACTCCAGGTCGGTGGCGATCTGCTCGGCTCCCTGGACGAGGGCCGCGGCGATGTCGTCGTCGGGAGCGGCCAGGACGAGATCAGCGACCTCGGCATGACCACCGTCGTCGACGAGATGGGCGAGGCCGGCGGTCGCGGCGCCACGGCGTGCCGTAATTCCGATGCCCCGGGTCAACCAGGTGGACACGGTCGTCTCGTCAAGGTCGAGGGCGCGCGCCAAGTCAGCGGCTTCCTCGGGAGTTGCGACCGCGAGTTCCGGGGTCACGTCCTGCGGGCTCGTCTGTTCATCCACAAGGCATCAGGATAGTCCGCGAAACGCGCCGGGCTCTCGTCGTCCGGGTGCCGCTACCCAGGCGTGGCAGACGTGTTCGCCTTAACCCTTCTGCTGAGTCGGTGGTCGCGAGTAGCGTCAGGCCACCGGTTGTCGAGATTGTGAGGGTGATGACATGGAGACGCGGACTCGTCGGCGGTGGGAGTGGTTGGTGCTGATCGTCGTCGCAACGTTGGCTCTCATCGGCGTCTATCGCCGGGCCGCTCCTCACGAGGGATCGACGGCCTACGGACAGGCGGCCGAAGTTCTCGGACAGCTTCCCGTCAAAGGGCGCGCACCCATGACGGGATACTCCCGCGAACAGTTCGGACAGGCATGGAGCGACAGCTCCGACCCCGTCCTGACGAGCCCGTGGGGGCACAACGGCTGCGGCACCCGGGATGACGCCCTGGCCCGCGACCTCGTCGGGGCGAAGCTGAAATCCGGCAGCCGGTGCCGCGTTGTGTCCGGGGAATTGCACGATCCCTACACCGGCCGGACGATCAGGTGGAAACGTGGGCGCGAAACATCGGCCGTCGTACAGATCGACCATGTCGTCGCGCTGGGAAACGCCTGGGTCACCGGGGCCCAACAGTTGCCGATGGACCGACGCCAGGCGCTCGCGAACGACCCCCTCAACCTGCTGGCCGTCGAGGGACGGGCCAACCAGCAGAAGGGAGCCGGGGATGCGGCGACGTGGCTACCGCCGAACAAGTCCTACCGCTGTGACTACGTGTCTCGTCAGATCGCGGTGAAGAAGAAGTATCACCTCTGGGTCACCTCGGCGGAACGCAACGCGATGGTTCGGGCACTGTCGACGTGCCCGAACCAGCCGTTGCCCGCGAGGTGACTCCGCCTCGATTCATTAGGCGTCGGATCACCAGGTGTCGTTGCCGGAGCGACCGTACCTGGTCTCGATGTCGCGACGACGTCCGTCATGTCCACGGGAGTTGTGACCGCGAGAATCGTGTCCACGATCATGGCCGTGACCACCGCGACGATCCCGGTCGTAACCGCGACCACCGCGGTTGCGTCCGCCCTTGCCACGGCCGGGCTTGCCGTCACGGGACTTCTTGCCGCGCTGCTGCTTGGGGGCGACGAGGGCCTCGTAGTCTTTCTCGTCGATCGGCGCGCCCAGGGCCGGGCTGCAACCGGCCACCTCGGCGACGTGGTCGTCACCCATCACGACCTGGGCCTCGACCGGCTTGACACCGGCCTGACGGTACAGACGCGACATGCTGCGGCGCTGGTGCGGCAGGATGAGCGAGACGACGGCCCCGTCGTGCCCGGCGCGAGCAGTACGACCGGAACGGTGCAGGTAGTCCTTGGAGTTCATCGGCGGGTCAACCTGCAGCACCAGGGTGACGTCGTCAACGTCAATGCCTCGGGCCGCGACGTCAGTGGCGACCAGGACCGGCAGGGAGCCGTCCTTGAAGGCCGCCAGTACGCGGGCACGGGCACCCTGGGTCAGACCACCATGTAGGGCACCGGCCATGACGCCGGCCTCACGCATCTGCTCGGCCATCCGGGATGCGCCCCGCTGAGTGCGGGCGAAGACGATGGTGTGACCGTCGCGGTTGGTGATCTCGCACATGAGCCCAACCTTCTCGTGCGGTTTGATCTGGAAGGCGTGGTGGGTCATCGTCGAGACCGATCCCTTGTCGGGGTCGATCTCATGGGTGACCGGGTCGTGCATGTAGCGCTTGACCAGCTTGTTGACGGCACCGTCGAGGGTTGCCGAGAACAGCAGGCGCTGGCCCTCGGAGGGGACGGCGTCGAGGATCGACCCAACGGCCTCCATGAAACCCAGCTCGGCCATGTGATCGGCCTCGTCGAGGACCGTCACCGTGACGCCGGACAGGTCGGCGTCACCGGTCTCCAGCAGATCGACGAGGCGTCCCGGAGTGGCGACGACGAGGTCAACACCCTTCTTGAAGGCCTTGGTCTGCGGGCCGTAGCTCATGCCACCGGCGATGAGGATGGTCGATAGACCCATTGACGAGGCCAGCGGCGACAGCACGTCGGCGATCTGCATGGCCAGTTCGCGGGTGGGCGAGAGGATGAGGGCGCGCGGACGCTTGTCCTCGCGCGGCTCGGTGGATAGACGCGACAGCAGCGGAACGCCGAAGGCCAGGGTCTTTCCCGAACCCGTCGACGCACGACCCAGCACGTCACGCCCGGCGATGGCGTCCGGGATGGCGGCAATCTGGATCCGGAAGGGCTCGGTGATGCCCGTGGCGGCCAGGGCGGCGACGATCTCGTCAGGAACACCGAGGGCCGAGAATCCACCCTCGTGATCGATACCGGACACGTCCAGATCGGTCAGCTCAGTGGCCTTCCAATTCATGTTGTCGGCGTCGTCGTGATCGGCGTGCCAGTCGCTGCGGTCCTCGCGACGACGATCGTCACGGCGATCAGACCAGCGGTCGTCGCGGCGACGGTCCTCGCGGAAGTCACGGTTCTTCTGGAAGTCCCGACGGTCGCGGTCGCCGCGGTAACCGCGGTCATCACGGTTTCCGTGATCCCGACGGTCGTCACGGCGATCATCGCGCCAGTCGTTGCGACGCTGACCACGACGGTCATCACGCCAGTCGTCACGATCCCACCTCGAGCCGCGACGATCGTCATGCCTCCAGTCACGGTTGGCACGGTTGTTGGGACGACGCGACTTGCGGGGACGGAACTCGCCGTCATCGGACCAGCGATGGTCGTTACGGCGTTCATCGCGACGATCCCAGCGGTCGCCCCGGCGTCGGTCGCCGTCACGGCGGTCATGGCGGCGGTCGTCACGACGATCGGACCACTCATCGCGGCCGCGTCGATCCTGGGAGTAGCGACGATCTTTGCCAGCCCCATCCTCGCCGCGACGAGAGTCCTCACGGGGAGTCCATGCCTCGAAGTTGCGACCGTGCGAATCGGTGTGACCGTTGCGGACCCCTCCCCTGGTGCGGGGCTTGT
Source organism: Cutibacterium sp. LaCa_255 (assembly GCF_057458005.1). Classification (NCBI taxonomy): domain Bacteria; kingdom Bacillati; phylum Actinomycetota; class Actinomycetes; order Propionibacteriales; family Propionibacteriaceae; genus Cutibacterium; species Cutibacterium sp. LaCa_255. The sequence continues at coordinate 2,086,333 of NZ_CP190956.1, forward strand.
GACCGCGAGCGGCGCGCTCAGCGGCCGTCCAGCGACGCTTCGGGGTGCCGTCGGCCTTGAAAGACTTGGGGTTGCGTTTCTTGTTGCTCAATGGGGTCATCCCTCACGATGGACGGACTCCTCGGGCGCTGGCGGACCACGTCACCGCGCATGAGGGCGCGGCGTCACTGCACGGGTCGCGGAATCTGGCCACGACGCACCGGACCCAGCGGGTCTCGGTGACATGGAATCCTGGGTTGATTGTCTGTCTCGATGGCCGGGCGAATAGCTGCTGTGCAGGTGAATGCAGTGAATCAATCCCGGAGCCGGGGGCTCCGCCATGCCCTTAGGGCACATCGAGCAACTGAAACGCATCATGGGCCCGAGCAAGTCAGGCCGTTGCCAACGCCATCACCCTACCCAAAAAGGTCGTATCGACGAAATCAACCACATCCCTCGAGGAACGTCAGTCGCTGATGGTCGTGTTCCACGAGTAGGGACGGTGGATCGTGGAACCGAGGGCGGAACCAACCATGACCGATCCCGCGAGCGCGCACAGAACACCGCAAAGCGGAAGGCGCTCCACCCTGCACGCCTTTCCCCGTGAGCCGCAGGTGATCGCAATCGACGCGGCCACGCGGTGAGTCGCCACGACTCCCTGAAACACATGTCATTCCTCGCCTTCACGAAGCCCCAGGCGACGGCGATCTCGTCACCCCAAGTTCACCACCTCGACACCGCGACCCCGCCAAGGTGTCGCGTGTCCCGGTTACCATGAAGTTGTGCGTGTTGCGATCATCACGGAGTCATTCCTTCCCCAGGTCAATGGAGTGACGAACTCGGTCTTACGAGTGCTGGAGCACCTGCGCGACAACGGCCACGAGGCCCTCGTGCTCGCTCCCGGTGATGCTCAGACTCCCCGCGAGTACGCCGGATTTCCCGTCATCCCGTTGGCCTCCCTGCACTGGCCGGGCTACCAGGACGTCCGCGTCTCCACCAGCCCCCAGTGGACCATGGAACGCTACCTCGCCGAGTTCGAGCCTGATGTCGTTCACCTGGCCGGACCCTTCATGATCGGGTACAAGGGCGCACTGGCAGCCGCATCCCTCGGCGTCCCCGTGGTGGCGATCTACCAGACTGACATCCCCTCCTACGCCGGCCGCTACGGTCTCGGCAAGCTGGAGTTCTACGGCTGGTACCGCGTCCGTCAGATCCACTCCTTGGCAGTCGCAACCTACGCCCCGTCCACTTTCTCCCGCGATCAGCTCGTCAGCCATGGGGTGCCGCGGGTCGGCATCTGGGGTCGCGGCGTCGACAAGGTTCGCTTCAACCCGTCGAAGTACTCCCAGGAACTTCATGACAAGTGGGCTCCCCATGGTGAGGTCGTGGTCGGATACATGGGACGGCTTGCCGCCGAGAAGCGCGTCGCCGACATGGCAAACCTCGCGGACATCCCCAACACCAAGCTCGTCATCGTAGGGAATGGCCCGGCTCGATCCGAGTTGGAGAAGCAGCTTCCCAATGCCGTCTTCACCGGCGGTCTGGGCGGAGAGGAACTCCCCCGCGCGGTCGCCAGTATGGACGTCTTCTGCTCCACCGGAGAGCTCGAGACCTTCTGCCAGGCTGTCCAAGAGGCCAAGGCCTGTGGCGTGCCGGTCATCAGCCCCCGCAAGGGCGGGCCGATCGACCTCATTGACCCGTCCCGCACTGGATGGCTCTACGAGCCCGGAGACATGGCGGATTTCCGCTCTCGAGTCGTCGACCTCGTTGGTGACGATTACAAGCGTCGCGCCATGGGCGTAGCCGCCCGAGCCTCGATCGAGAACCGCACCTGGGAGAACCTGTGCAGCGAGCTCGTCGTGCATTATGAGGACGCGATCCGACTGGCCGGACGCTCGACGAGGATTCGCGCCGCCCTCTGAGAGGGTCTTGCCCGAGGAGTCCAGCACCCTGGAGCTCCTCGCGAGCCAGTACGCGCAGTGTGCTTGGTCAGCGACCCAGGACCGTCGTCACGATCCCGGGCAGCAACTCGGCAATCTGGTCGGGGGCGTACGGACCAGGCATGGAAATCGCCGTGGCAGCCTGCATCCCTGCAGCGCACACCGCCGCGTCAGCAGCATCCAGCCCCGCAGCCATGAGAGTGCCGCACATACCAGCCAGCACGTCGCCAGAACCCGCCTGAGCCGTCCATGCAGGGCCCGGCAGAGCAGCGCGGACGGTGCCGTCGGGGCGCGCCACCCACTGGATCGAGCCCTTCACCAAAACCGTCGCCCTGAAGCGTTGGGCCGCACGGACGGCTGCCGCCCGCGGGTCGGCTTCCACCTGACTCCGCTCAATCTGCAGCATCCGGGCAAGTTCACCGGCATGCGGGGTGAGCAGACATCCCTCTGGCAATTCAGCAGGCAGCAGACCCAGGGCGTCGGCGTCGATGACCATGGGGACACCGTCAGCAGCTCGCCGGATGAACCGATCGGCGTTGCCGTCGTGGGTGCCCCAGCCGGAGCCCAGAACCCATGCCTGGACGCGCCCTTCCCCAATGACGACCGAGGGGGCTCGGCTGAGGATGAAGGCCATAATGGCGGTTGGCCCGGCAAATCGCACCATCCCTGGTCCACTGCGCAGCGCTCCCAGGACACCCAACACCGCTGCACCGGGGAACCTCTCAGATCCGGTGTCGACACCGACAACTCCGCGGGAGTACTTGTCGTCGCGGACACCTGGTACCGGCCAGAGCGCGGCGATCTCGGCCAGATCGCAGTAATCGTCGACACCGTCGAGCGCATTTCCCTCGTCATCGACGAGGTCCAGGCCGATGTCATGGACCTCCAACTGTCCGCAGAACTTCGCGGCCGGATGCGTGATGTGGCACCACTTGAGACTCGAGAAGGTCACGGTGTGGGTGGCGTGGACGCAGGACTCCACCTCACCGGAATTGGCGTCCAGTCCTGATGGAAGGTCAACCGAGAGCACCGGGATCTGATGATCCCGCAGCCAACCGTCAATCCGCTCGAGGGACTGCGGGATGCCGGGGCGTCCACCAATACCAAGGACGGCGTCGATGGCGAGGTCATAGGAATGACTGGTGACCTCCCCCAGCGGTGTGCGAATGCAGCCGGCTTCCAACGCCGCCGCCATGCCAGCCTCGTGAGGCTGACCCATGACCTGGGCCACCTCGACCCGCCAACCACGCTGAGCCAGTGCAGCGGCTGCGAAGAGGCCGTCACCGCCGTTGTTTCCGCCGCCGACGAGTACGAGGACGCACTGTGTGGCTGCCCAGTCCGGCACCACGTCCCCGATGGCCCCGCCGAGGAGCAATTCCTGGGCCTTGCGGGCGACAGCATGGGCGGCGACGTCCATGAGGTCCTGGCCAGGCCGGGCGTCGAACCACCTCTGCTCAGCGGCTCGGGTGGCCTCAGCGGTGCAGACAATTGCCATGACGGTCCCTCCAGCCCCGATTGGGGTTCTCGCTACAGACTGACTTTCATTCAACCACGGCGGGAGAGCTGGGTCGGGAAGATGCGGCCCGGACGTGGCACGTTGCGGTGAAGGCATGCCTGAGATACTGTTTACGAGACTTACTTTCTAGAGAAACAAAGTCGTTCGCTCGATGACAGGAGGTCGCCATGAAGGGCACCAACATTCACTTGCACACCGCCGGAGTTTCACTCGTCATATCCGTGGTCGACGACCGTCAGGCATCAATCACTTACTGGGGCCGTGATCTCGGCCACCTCAATGCGCACCTCGCCGAGGACATGCGATCCTCGTGCATTCAGACCCAGGTCGGTAATTCCATTGACGAACCCGTACACGTCGCACTACTGCCCCAGTCCGGGGACGGCTGGCTCGGCAGGCCCGGAATCGAGGGGCATCGCGAGTCCCGCAGTGGTTTCTCTCCCCAACTCCACACCACGGCCGTCCGCCTCGACGGTCGGGAGGTCGAGGAGTTCGCTGAGGCAAGCACTGGCACCCTGGAGGTGGACTCGGTCGACCCTGATGCAGGTATCGCTCTCACCTCAACCCTGACGATGTTGCCGTCCGGCCTTGTCACCGTGAGTTCTCGCCTCAGCAACACAGGATCCGACGACTACCACCTGGACTCGCTCCAGCACTGCGCTCCGGTTCCCTTTGAAGCCAGCGAGATTCTTGACTTCACTGGACGTTGGGGACTTGAACACACTCCGCAACGCACCCCAGTCAGCTACGGAACTCACTGCCGAGAGGTGCGCCGCGGCGTCACGGGCCCCGATACCGCATGGGTCATGCACGTCGGTACCCCTGGATTCGGGTTCCGTCATGGTGAAATCTGGGCGACTCACCTCGCCTGGTCGGGAAATAACCGCTACTACGTCGAAAAGCTCGTCCAAGGATTCCAGGTGATGGCTGCTGGGGAGATCCTGCTACCCGGCGAGGTCGTCCTGCACCCCAGGGAGAGCTACACCTCACCCGACCTCTACCTCAACCATGCCATCGGCCTCGACGGGGTCGCCGCACGCTTCCACGATCATGTCCGTCACAACCTGCACCCGTTGGCCCCTGATCGTCCGGTCTCCTTGAACGTCTGGGAAGCCGTCTACTTCGACCAGAATCTCGACAAGCTCATCACCCTTGCGGACCGCGCTGCCGCCGTCGGCGTCGAGCGATACGTCGTTGACGACGGGTGGTTCGGTTCCCGCCGAGACGACCGCTCCGGACTGGGAGACTGGACTGTCTCACCTGACGTGTGGCCTAACGGTCTCCACCCGTTGGTCAACCACGTGAAATCCCTCGGCATGCAGTTCGGACTGTGGTTTGAACCCGAGATGGTCAACGAGGACTCCGACCTGGCTCGCAATCATCCGGACTGGCTCATGGCCCCCGGGGAGCGTCTCCCCCGCCAATGGCGTCACCAGCAAGTGCTCAACCTCACCATCCCACAGGCGTGGCAGTACATCCATGACAGTGTCGCGGCGATCATTGAGGAGTACGGGCTCAACTACATCAAGTGGGACCACAACCGAAACCTTCTCGAGTCGGGCACCCGCGCGACCGGTGTACCCGCCGTGCACGAACAGACACTGGCGACTTACCGACTCATCGAGACTTTGTTGGCCGAACACCCCGGCCTGGAGATCGAGTCATGCTCGTCAGGTGGTTCTCGCGTCGACCTCGAACTGATGCGCCGCTGCTCTCGAATCTGGGTGTCCGACTGCATTGATCCGTTGGAGCGTCAGACGATGCTGCGCTGGGCCAAGCAGCTCCTCCCTCCGGAGTTCCTGGGAAGTCACATCGCGTCAGCCACCTCCCACAGCTCCGGTCGTACCCATGACCTGTCCTTCCGTGCGGCGACCGCCATCTTTGGACACCTTGGCATCGAGTGGGACATCACTTCCATCGATGACGACGAGCTGGCTGAGCTCAAGGAATGGATCGACTTCTACAAGGAGAACCGTCAGTTCCTCAACACCGGGACGGTCGTCCGGGCTGACCGCGCGGACGAGTCCCTGTGGCTGCACGGAGTCGTCTCTCAAGATCGTCACCACGCTCTGTTCAGCCTGGTTGCCAGGTACCGCTCGCCCATGTCCCCACGCGGCAACATCCGCTTCCCAGGACTCGACCCTGAGATGACGTATCACGTCAGACCGGTTCAGGTGGGCCATCCGGTCGAGGGAATGGTCGATGCGTCATGGTTCGACGGGGTCGACCTCACCGGCGCTGCATTGGAGGCTGCCGGCATCCAGGCTCCGGGACTCAATTCCGAGCATGCACTGCTTATCGAGATCTCCGGCATGTCGAAGAACTGACGACAACAGATCACAGAAGGAAGATCACATGTCAACCCATGCCTCAACGATGAGGCGGCCACGTCCAGCACACCGCTCAGACTTGAGCCTGGCCCTGCGGTTCATCGCTCCAGCCAGCATTGGCCTGATCGTGTTCCTCATCTGGCCTCTCATCACTGGTATCTACTACAGCTTCACGAGCTATGACGTCCTCACCCCGCCTCGATGGACGGGCCTGGACAACTACCGAGCCCTCATCGCAGACGACAGGTTCTGGAATTCCCTGAAAGTGACCGTCGAGTACGTCGCCATCAACATCGGTGTCCAGACGATCCTCGCCGTCCTCATCGCCGCTCTCATGCACAGATTGACGAAGTCGACAGTGGTCCGGTCACTCATCCTCAGCCCGTACCTTGTGTCAAACGTCGTCACGGCGCTGACCTTCTTGTGGATGCTCGACATCCAGTTCGGCATCGTGAACCAGCTCATCGTCAAGCTGGGGGGGAGGCCATCGGTTTCTGGAGTGATCCAAAGTGGGTCATCCCGACGATCGCGTTGGTCAATGTCTGGCGAAACATGGGTTACACAGCATTGCTGATCTTCGCAGGCTTACAGGGAATCCCCGAGAACCTCTACGAGGCCGGACGAACGGACGGCGCCTCCGAGGTGTCGATGTTCTTCCGCATCACCATGCCTCTACTGCGGCCCATCCTCGCCCTGGTCCTGATCATGACGATCATTGGATCGTTCCAGGTGTTCGACACCGTCGCGGTTTCCACGACCGGCGGACCGGCCGACGCATCGAACGTGCTGCAGATGTACATCTATCAGAAGGCCTTCGGCGAGTACGACTTCGGTTATGCCTCGGCCCTGTCCGTGGCCCTGTTGATCATTCTCGTCATCATCACCGCAATCCAGTACAAGCTGACCCGCGCTGGCCAGACGGACCTGAACTGAGGGAACAATGTCATCACTTACGATTGCATCACCCAAGACCACTCAGGCCGCATCCTCGAAGCCACGCAAGAAGCGGCTGACCGTCGGACGGATCATCGGTTGGGCATTCATGCTCATCATCCTGTTCATCACACTCTTCCCGTTTTACTGGATTCTCCGAACGGCGCTGTCCAGCAATTCCATGCTCGCCACCAACCCTGATTCCCTACTCCCGGTGGGAACGAATCTCGGTGGCTTCGGGCGTGTCTTCGGCAAACAAGATGTCGCCACCGCCGTGGCACAGGGCGGTTCAGGAGCGTCGATGAATTTCTGGCGCTACCTCCTCAACTCGGTGGTCGTAGCAACAATGATCACCGTCGTGCAGACATTGAGTTGCGCCATGGCCGCATATGCTTTCGCGCGTCTGAAGTGGCGCGGCAGGGACACCATCTTTGCCATCTTCCTAGGAGCGATGATGATCCCATCGATCTTCACCCTGCTGCCCAACTTCGTCCTCATGAAGCATCTGCACCTCATCGACACCTTGCTGGGAATCATGCTTCCGACCCTGTTGATCTCCCCATTCGCAGTGTTCTTCCTCCGGCAGTTCTTCATGAACATTTCCCGCGAGGTCGAGGAAGCCGCCCTCATTGACGGCGCGTCAAAGACGCGGGTGTTCTGGCAGCTCGTGCTTCCCATGTCGTCGGCCCCCATCGCCACACTCGCGCTCCTGACCTACATCACGGCGTGGAACGAGTACTTCTGGTCGCTGATGATCTCCTACACCGACAAGTCACGCGTCCTCACCGTCGCCCTCGGAGTGTTCAGGGCTCAGTCCCCGCAGTCTGGCACCGACTGGTCAGGACTCATGTCCGCCACTCTCGTGTCTGCCCTCCCGATGCTCATCCTGTTCGCATGCTTTGCCAAGCGCATCGTGAACTCCATCGGCTTCAACGGAATCAAGTGAGTCATCAATCATGAAGGAAAAGAAGAGAAACTCCCGCAAAATCCGGTCCCGAATCATGTCACTTGCCCTCGTCGCCGCAATGGCTGCTGCGAGTGCGGGATGCAGCCAAACAACATCCAACAGGACCCAGATCGACTACTGGTTGTGGGACGCAAATCAGCTTCCCTCTTATGCGAAGTGCATCAACGGGTTTGAAGCAGAGAATCCTGACATTTCGGTTCGAATCACTCAGATCGGATGGGACGATTATTGGACCAAGCTCACCGCCAGCTTCGTCGCCGGGACAGCCCCCGACGTCTTCACGGACCATGTCGGCCGTTATCCGCAGTTCATGCGACGAAACGTCCTGCAACCGCTGGACGAGGTGGACAGCGTTGGAAAGGTCAAGCCCTCTGACTTCATGCCCGGTCTGACATCCCTGTGGACCGGGGACGACGGACACCTCTACGGGATGCCGAAAGATTACGACACCATCGCCCTGATGTACGACCAGAAGAAGCTCGAAGACGCCGGAGTGACCACGAAGGAACTGGAAACTGCGACCTGGAACCCAGATGACGGGGGCAGCCTCGAGAAGATCTTGGCCAGACTCGCCATCGATGACAAGGGACGTCGGGGCGATGACCCGACGTTCGACCCGGCGCATGTGAAGCAGTACGCGCTTGGTACTGACCCGTATTTCGACTATGCCGGCCAGACAAACTGGTCCCCCTTTGCCCTGTCGACCGGTTGGCGTCATACGGACAAGCCCACGTGGGGCACTCGATTCCAATACGACGATCCCCGGTTCATCAAGTCCATCGGTTGGTACACCGGCCTCTCTCGTAAGGGGTACATGCCCAAGATGGGTCAGTTCGGCAAGAGCGTGACCAGTGATCAACAGCTCGGGTCCGGAAAGGTCGCCATGAGTCTCACCGGCTCGTGGATGCTTCAGACCTATGCTCATCTCAAGGGGATCAAACTCGGCATTGCTCCCCTTCCGAGCGGACCATCTGGCCATCCGGTTTCGTTGTACAACGGTCTCGGCGACTCGATATCGCGGAGTTCTAAGCACAAGACCGAGGCAGGAAAACTCGTGTCTTATCTCGGCTCTGACGCATGCCAAGTCGTCATGGGACAGGATGCCATCGTGTTCCCGGCTCGGCCACGAGGGACCGAAGCGGCAATCGAGGCCTTTGACGAGGAAGGCCTCGACGTGACGCCATTCACCGATCGGGTGAAACGTCGTGAAACTGCGCTGTATCCGATCGTCGACAACGCGGCCACTGTCGACTCCATCCTGCAGCCCTCATTGGATTCGGTGTGGATGGGAACGGAAAAACCATCTGTCTTCATCAAACAGAATGAGCGCGTGAACAAGGCCATCCGATAACTGATTGACCCGATCATGGACTGGGTTCGGGCGCCAGCAGGAGCGCCAAGGCGGTCATCGCAGCAGCCCGACCCCAGTCCTCGAAATTCCAATCAGCAAAATGCACGGGCGGCAGGTGGGCGCATCCTCCGGTGATGCGTCCCACCTCCCGCTCGAGTTCGTCAAGGCCGGTCTCCACAATTGGACCGAGCTCTCCTCCGACCAGCAAGGCTTGCGGATCCGTGAATGCCTGAAGATTCGCGATGATCGGTGCCAAACCGACTGCCATGTATCGTCCCAGTTCAGCCACCGCATCCGCGTCGGTCTCGGCCAACACCGCCAATTGATCGATGTCGGTGGGGAGACCGAGCTCCGCTGCCCGCGCTGTGACCGGGCCGGTTGTCAGTACTCGAGATGCCGGAACAAACTGCTCGCATTCGCGCGAATAGGTGATGACGTGCTGCCGCAGACCAGCTTCACCGTCACTTCCACGCACCTGAACACCCTCATCGACGATGCACACGGCGACGCCCATCCCCACCGTGATGACGTTGAATGAGGGGGTCCGGCGCCCAAGTCCTACTCGCTGTTCCATCGCGACAAGACACCGAACGTCGTTCTCGAGGTACACAGGGGCCCCCAGGCGTTCGGCAAGCCCGTCAAGAATCCTTCCGGGCTCCGCCTCGACCAAGTCATTGAACAAGAGGGTGGCGTGGTCAGTATCGACGATTCCTCCGATCGAGACTCCTATCCCGATGACGATGCTCTCCTCCACGAGCCGACCAGCCGCGTCGAACAATCCGGCGAGGATCTGGTCACGTGTGGTTCCCCCGGTCTCAATCATCTCTGATCGCTCGACATCACCCGCCAGGTTCGTCCGACACCCAACTATTGCGGTTGGGAGGATCTTCATCCCCAAGAGACTCAGACGGCTGCTGTTGGGATTGATGATCTCTCCCGGACGTCCCATCCCGGACTGGGCCCTAGTCGTAGTCAACTCCCCGGTCTCCACCAGTCCGCAATCGAGCAGAACGTTGACGGCCTTCGTGACTGATCCGTTCGGAACCCCGATCATCCGACTCAGTTGGGCCCGAGTGCACGGCCCGTGGCGAAGCAAGCCATCGAGCACCTTGCGCGGAATGACACTCCTCGCACCGAACCCCCTGTCCCAGGGTGCAGCCTTTCGCGGGTCGACAAACACACATGCTCCTTACCACTCATCAGCTCTGTGACGTGTTGTCACCGAGTATGGTCCCAAGTCCTTGGTCTCAGCACCCAGAATCGCGCTGTGGCCTGTGCGCACGGTCCACGCTGTCACCCCTCGCAGACCACCATGGCCACCGCCACTCCAGCGTCATGACTCAGCGAGAGATGCACCCGCGTCACCCCCAGGTCGGATGCCCGTCGTGCCAGGGATCCGCGCAACTCGAACTGCGGAACGCCACCGTCGGACACCACCTCGCAATCTTGCCAGGACAGCCCGTCTCTCCCGCCCAATGCCTTATACAAGGCTTCCTTGGCGGCAAATCGGGCAGCCTGGGAGCGTAACGGCGTCCGGGCCTCGGCCTCGGCGAGGACCTTGCGAACCATCCCCGGATGACGCTCGACAGCGGCCTCCCACCTGGAGACATCGCAGACGTCCACCCCGATTCCCATGATCACCCGTCAAGACTATGCGTTGCACACTGCACACCGTTGCATCGCGGATGCTCCCTGACGCTGATCCCATAGAGCGCATATTCTCATTATTTGGTATGGCATATCGATATAAAAGACATTTTCAACAAATTTTCAGTGGTTTCGGAAACCACGTTTTTGGCTTCATGGCGCGCCCAAATAGAGATATATCACTGTCCACATTGACCGGAGCGCCAGAGTCCAATGTGATATTCCAAGCACAGAGGACACATCAACAACAGGAGATTCCCCATGTCCCGCATCATGCGTCACGGCCGGGCCACGAACCCGCGCACCGCTCTTAGCACCCGCACCAAGGCAGTCGTCGCTGCCATGCTCTGCGGACTGATGACCGTCGGCGCCACTGCCGGGTGTGGATCCCCTGACGTGGGCGGGGACTCCGGAGGCTCTGCAGAGACCGCGAGCAACGTCGGCACCCGCACCCCTGAGCAGATCAAGAAGGACGGCACCATTCACATCGGCACCTTCGCCGACAAGGCCCCCTTCGGATCCCTCACCGGCAAGAACACCTACCAGGGCTACGACATCACCTACGGCGAGCGTCTCGCCAAGGACATGGGTGTCAAGCTCGAATGGGTCCCCGTCGACGCCGCGTCCCGGGTCGAGTTCCTCAAGTCGGGCAAGGTCGACATCATCCTTGCCAACTTCACCGTCACCAAGGACCGCGCCAAGAAAGTCGACTTCGCCAACCCGTACATGCAGGTGGCCTTCGGTGCCGTCTCCCCGACGGACCACCCGGTCAAGAAGGTCTCCGACCTCGACAACGCCAAGATCCTCGTCGTCAAGGGCACCAGCCAGGACGCCTGGATCCAGGAGCACCACCCCGAGTGGAAGGTGACGAAGTTCGAGGAATACGCCGAAGTCACCAGCGCCCTGGCCGACGGCCGCGGCGATGTCTGGATCACCGACAACACTGAGGCCGTGGCGTTCACGCGCCAGAACAAGAAGTTCGTCACCGGAATCACCTCTTTCGGCGACAAGGCGACCATCGCCCCCGCCGTCCACAAGGGCAATGACCCGCTGCGCAAGTGGATCAACGACGACCTCGTCAAGCTCGGCAAGGAGCAGTTCTTCCACAAGAACTTCAAGGAGACCCTGGAGCCGGTCTACGGCGACACCATCAAGCCCGACCAGCTCGTCATCGAAGGTGGAAGGAAGTAGGGCTCACCCCTACGTCAGATCACATGGATTTCGACGTCATCGGACGGTCGCTTCCGCTCTATGCGGAGGCGGCCGCCCTCACTGCTCGCATCGGCATCATCGGCGTCCTCGCGTCACTCCTCCTCGGCGCACTCTGCGCGGCCGTGCAGTACTTCCGCATCCCGGTGGTACGCCAGATCGTCGCCGTGTACGTCGAGCTGTCGCGCAACACCCCGCTGCTGGTCCAGTTGTTCTTCCTGTTCTACGGACTGCCGAAGGTCGGCGTCACCATGTCCGGCGAGACCTGCGCCATCGTCGGGCTGACCTTCCTGGGCGGTTCCTACATGGCTGAGGCGCTGCGCTCCGGACTCGACGAGATTCCCACGATCCATCGCATGAGCGCCGCAGCCCTCGGGCTGAACCGTCGTCAGACGTTCATCCACGTCCTGGTGCCCCAAGGCGTGGCGACCGCGATGCCGGCCCTCACCGCGAACACCATCTTCCTCATCAAGGAGACCTCGATGGTGTCGGTCGTCGCCCTGCCCGACCTCGTCTACCGAGCCAAGGAACAGATCGGCAACTCCTACACGACGACCGAGGCCCTCTTCCTCCTCGTCGTGTTCTACCTGCTCATCCTCATCCCGGTCGCCCTGCTGGGCCGGTACTTGGAAAGGAGGACGCGTCGTCATGCAGCCACTGCTTGACCCCCAGACCTGGATCCTGCTACTGCAGGGACTGTGGGTGTCGGTGCGCATCGCCCTCGTCTCGATGGTGTTGTCCATCATGCTCGCGATCCCACTCGGCCTCGTCATGGATTCCCGACATCTGTGGTTGCGGATCCTGACTCGCGGCTATGTCGAGGCGTTGAGGCTGCTTCCCCAGCTCGTGCTGCTCTTCGTCGTCTACTTCGACATGGCACAAGTGGCCGGTCTCGATGTCAGTGGCGAGGCAGCTGCAATCATCGTCTTCACGCTGTGGGGCACGGCGGAGATGGGCGATCTGGTCCGTGGTGCCATCGCGGCGGTCCCCCACCACCAGATCGTCAGCGCCCAGGCCCTGGGCATGTCCGACCGTGCGGTACGACGACACATCGTCATGCCGCTGGCACTTCGCCAGCTCGTGCCGCTGACGGTCAACCTCGTCACCCGCATGATCAAGACGACAGCCTTGGTCTCCCTCATCGGCGTCGTCGAGATCCTCAAGGTGGCCCAAGCCATCATCGACCGCAACCGCTTCGAACATCCGGATACCGCGCTGTGGATCTACGGGACGGTCTTCTGCCTGTACTTCGTCGTCTGCTTCGTCATTTCCCTGTACTCCCGTCACCTCGAAAGGAAGATGGCGCTGTCATGACAGATCATCACCTGACCCTCGAAGGGGTCACCAAGACCTATGCCAATGGCGTGACGGCCCTGCGCGATGTCTCTCTCGACGTCGCCCGGTCCGAGGTCGTCGTCATCGTCGGGCCCTCTGGATGTGGTAAATCCACCTTGCTGCGTACCATCAACGGCCTCGAGACGATCGATTCGGGCACCGTCACCTTCGACGGCAAGGCCCTCGAGTACACCCCGTCAGGACTGCGCCAGATGCGCGAACGCGTCGGCATGGTCTTCCAGAATTACGAGCTGTTCCCGCATCTGAGCGTCGAGGACAACCTGCTGCTGGCCCCGCGGCTCGTCAAGCACGAACCCAACGAGGTCTCGCGGGAACGTGCCCGTCGACTTCTTGACCGCGTCGGGCTGCTCAACCGGGCTTCCGCCCTGCCCCGTCAGCTCTCGGGCGGCCAGAAGCAGCGTGCGGCCATCGTGCGAGCACTCATGATGGAGCCAGAAGTCGTCCTTCTCGATGAGGTGACGGCATCCCTCGATCCCGAGATGGTCCGCGAGGTCCTCGACGTCGTCCTCGAGCTCGCCCGGGACGGCATGACCCTCGTCCTCGTCACCCACGAGATGGATTTCGCACGGGCGATCGCCGACCGGATCGTCTTCATGGACGCCGGACAGATCGTCGAGATCTCGGAACCGGACCAGTTCTTCACGAACCCGACGAGCGAGCGTGCCAAGACCTTCCTGCAGATCTTCAACTTCGACGAGGTTGATCACCAGGAGCAGTCATCCCGCTGACCCCTGACGCAGAACGCACGTCGCCCCCGGAATCCTCGGATTCCGGGGGCGAAATCGTGCAGAAATCACTCCACCGTGACGGACTTGGCCAGATTGCGTGGCTGGTCGACGTCGTGACCCTTGGCGGTGGCCAGCTCACAGGCGAAGGCCTGCAGCGGGACCGCTGCCACCAGGGGCTGCAGCAGGGTCGAGCACGGCGGCAGACCGATGAAGGTGTCGGCGAACGGCCTGACATCCTCGTCCCCGCTCTCGGCCAGCACGATTGTCTTGGCGCCACGAGCGCGGATCTCCTGAATGTTGGAAACCACCTTGTCGTGGAGCTGATCGCGACCCTTCGGAGGCACGACGACGAAGACCGGGGTGTCCTCCTCGATGACGGCAATCGGGCCATGCTTGAGCTCGCCGGCGGCGAAGCCCTCGGCGTGCATGTAGGCGATCTCCTTGAGCTTAAGGGCACCTTCCAGAGCCACTGGGTAACCGACGTGGCGTCCGAGGAAGAAGACGGCTTCCTCCTCCTTGGCCATGACTCGCGCCAACTCGTAGACCGGCTCGATCTCGTCGAGGACCTCCTGGATCTTGCCCGGCATCTGATCCAGCTCGGACATGACGCCGCGGATCTCGTCGCCGTACTTCATGCCACGCACCTGGGCCAGGTAAAGGCCGAGGAGGTAGCAGGCGACGACCTGGGTGAGGAATCCCTTGGTCGACGCGACGCCGATCTCCGGGCCAGCGTGGGTGTAGATGACGGCGTCGGACTCGCGCGGAATCGTCGCACCATTGGTATTGCAAATCGCGATGACCTTGGCATGCTGTTCACGGGCGTGCCGAATGGCCATGAGGGTGTCGGCGGTCTCGCCGGACTGGGAGATCGTCACGATCAGGGTCGTCGGGTCGATGATCGGGTCGCGGTAGCGGAACTCGCTGGCCAGATCGACCTCGCAGGCCACTCGGGTCCAGTGCTCGATGGCGTACTTGGCGACCATCCCGGCGTAGTAGGACGATCCACAGGCCACCACGACGATCTTGGTGATGCGTCGCAGATCCTCCGGGGAGATGCGAATCTCGTCGAGGACCAATTCTCCACGGTCAGACCAGCGGCCCAGCAGGGTGTCGGCGACCGCACGCGGCTGCTCGAAGATCTCCTTGCGCATGAACCAGTCGTGGCCCTGCTTCTCGGCCGCCGACAGGTCCCAGTCGACGTGGTACGGGCGAGCCTGGCTGGGGTTTCCGTCGAAGTCGGTGACGGTGACGTCCTCGGACGTCAGCACGACGACCTGGTCCTGACCCAGCTCGAGGGCCTCACGCGTGTGCTCGATGAAAGCGGCGACGTCAGAGGCGAGGAAGTTCTCCCCCTGCCCCAGGCCAACGACCAGCGGGGAGTTGCGACGAGCGGCCACGACGGTGTCAGGGGCGTCGGCGCTGACGGCCACGAGGGTGAAAGCGCCGTCGAGACGAGAGGCCACCGCACCCATGGCCTCGGCCAACGAGGAACCCTGCTGCATCTGCAGAGCAAGCATGTGAGCGGCCGTCTCGCTGTCCGTCTCCGAGGTGAAGGTGACGCCATATCCCTCAAGCTCAGCGCGCAGGGAGGCGAAATTCTCGATGATTCCATTGTGGACGACCGCGACCCGGCCGTCGAAGGACAGGTGGGGGTGGGCATTCTCGTCGGTCGGGGCACCGTGGGTCGCCCAGCGGGTGTGGCCGATGCCCTGGTTGGACTCCGGGAGCGGATGAGCAGCGAGCTCCTCCTCAAGATTTGTCAACTTGCCCGATTTCTTGGCCCGGTGCAGGCTTCCACCCGCCACAACCGCCAGTCCGGCTGAGTCATATCCTCGGTACTCGAGACGTCGCAGCCCGTCGATGATGACACGTTCAGCCTGTCGATGGCCGCAGTACCCAACAATTCCACACATGGCAAGAAACGTACATGAATCATGAGCGTTCTAGCGAACCGAAACGCCTGCCCATTTGAACACTCGCCAACAATGCCGTTTGCACGAATGACCTGGTTTGCGGATGCACAGCCCACCGTGACCCTGCCGGTTCATAGATTTTCTCACATCCTGCACCGACGCAAGATTGAGGAAAAGCATGAGATCAAAGAAGTTCGCAGCAGTCCTGACCTCCCTGACCACCGTCGTGGCCACTGCCTTCGCGGCCATTTCGGCTGCCCCGGCACATGCCGCCGAAACCGATACCTCGGTTCCGCCCGAGATCACCATGCCCGGCAGCCCGGATGGCATTCCGTCTGCCGGCGACGGACCCCGCAAGCTGTTCACCTACCCAGCCTCCATCTACGCCCTGGCCCACCCTGGTACCAATCCCCAGGGGGCCAACGACTTCGGCTGCAAACCGCGTGAGGGGCAGAACCCCGTCGTCCTGCTGCCCGGCACGAACTCCGACGCCTACGCATCCTGGTCGATGTACTCCCCGAAGCTCACTAAGGCCGGATACTGCGTCTTCTCCCCGAACTTCAACGGGCTGAAGCTGCTGCCGAACTTCGCCTACACCGGTGACATCCGAGTCTCCGCCAAGGCCGTCTCCGGCTTCGTTGACCGCGTCCTCGCAGCCACCGGGTCCAAGAAGGTCGACCTCATCGGGTGGTCCCAGGGTGGTGGCCCGCTACCAAACTACTACATCACCAAACTCGGAGGGGACAAGAAGGTCGACAAACTCATCGCCCTCGCCCCGTCGAACCATGGCCTCGGTCCGACGGCCGTCTCCAAGTTCGTCAACGAGGCCGCTGACGAGGCCACCCACGAGCAGATCGAGGGTGCCTTCGACAAGGCCCACATCGCCAGCTACGAACAACAGCTCGGCTCCTCCAACTTCAACAAGGAGTTGTACGGCAACGGCCCGGTGACCCGCCCCGGCGTCAAGTACACAGTCATCGAAGGCCGCTACGACGACACCGTGGTGCCGTTCACCAACGCCTTCCTGTACGAGCCCGGCGTCAAGAACATCCTCGTTCAGAACATCTGCCACTCTGACCACGCCAGCCATGTCAACTTCACCTACGACACCAACGTGTACCAGATGGCCGTCAACGCCCTGGATCCTGACCAGGCGAAGCCAGTCGTCTGCGTCCCCCAGCCCTTCCTCGGCTGATCGTGTCCGTCCTCAACACTGACGGCGCGGCCCTGCGGGGCTGCGCCGTCAGCGCATTCGGCTGTGCAGAGTGCCCTCCGATGAGTACAGTCATTCGACGTCATGTACAGCCACGATGAGGTGTCCACCGTGAATCTCACCCCGCCCGCCCCCGCAGACGACGACAACACCGAACCCGGCCCGTTCATCGAGTTGTCGCGGGAGTCCTGGGCCGCCCTTGCTGATTCCACCGAGATCGACATTGATGAGGCCACCCTGGATCGCATCCGTGGTCTCGGCGACCCCACGAGCCACCGTGATGTCGTCGAGGTGTACCGGCCGCTGACTCAGCTCATCCATCTGTACTGCATGCACACCGGCGCCCTTTTCGACGCCTCCTACAACTTCCTGCAGCTCACCCGCCATGGCATGCGACGTACCCCGTTCATCATCGGAATCGCCGGGTCGGTTGCGGTAGGCAAGTCGACCGTGGCCCGTCTGCTGCAGGAATTGATGGGGCGCTCCCCCCGTCGCCCGGTCGTCGATCTGGTGACGACCGACGGGTTCCTCTACCCCAACAAGATTCTCGAAGAGCGTGGTTTGCTGTCGCGAAAGGGGTTCCCGGAGTCCTACGACCGCAAGGCGCTGCTGAAATTCGTCGTCGACGTGAAGTCCGGGATGCCCGAGGTCACTGCCCCGGTGTACTCCCATGTCACCTATGACATCGTCCCTGGCCAGCAGCTCGTCGTCCGCCAACCAGACGTCCTCATCATCGAGGGCCTCAACGTCCTGCAACCACCACGTCGCCGCAGCAGCGGGACGATGGGGCTGGCGCTGAGCGACTTCTTCGACTTCTCGGTGTACGTCGACGCCGAGGAAACCGACATCATTCGGTGGTACATCAACAGGTTCCTGACCCTACGTCAGACCGCATTCACCGATCCGGATTCCTTCTTCGGCGACTACGCGCGCATGCCCGACGACGAGGCCATCTCCGTGGCCACGGAGATCTGGAACACCATCAACGGCCCAAACCTGGTGCAGAACGTGCTGCCCACCCGCGGACGCGCCACCGCGATCCTCCACAAGGGCCCCGACCACGAGGTCCGCAACGTGTGGATTCGGAAGGTCTGAGCAATACCGCGTGGCCACGGTCGACCGGAACGACTGTTCAGCCGATGCGCCAGGCAAAGGGGTCTGCGACTCGTGACGGCGACAAGGCACAATCCAGCTCGTGTGCATGGCCAATCGCCGACACGAAGACCTTGTCCGGGGACTCAATCCCGACGAGGACATCATTTCCCACCTCATCGACGATGGGCTGCCCCAACCCCGTGACGAGGGGCCACGAGGACACCAGCCAGGACGACCCCTTCACGGTGACAACATTCCCCTCACGGGCGACGTCGAGACCGTCGGCCAAGACGGTCGCCAACCTCTCCGAGCCGCGACGGTAAGCGGCGTCCAGATCGTCAATCTCAACCAGAGCCGCGTCGTTGAGAAGCTCGACCTCGTCGTTCAGCCACGCCAGGGCGACGACGAGTCCCGGGATCGGAGACCCCGTCGCGGTGGACACCAGGGGACGCGCGTAGTCGAAACTGCGTCCGGCTCGCTCCCGGTCTCCCAGGATCCTCACGACGACGTGGCCAGCGAGGGTAGCGTCGGTCAGACGGGTCGCCCCGTCGAGGAGGGAGCGCACCATGCGGGTGACGAGCTCGTCGACGACCAGCTGCCAGTCCCGGCGATCATGACCGTCGAGCTCGTCGACCATGGGGACCAGAGGGATGTCACCAACAGAGGTAACGGCATGATCACCCTCGACCCTCGCGTCGATTCCCATGGCCGACAAAGACTCCTCGACCATGCCACGCAACCGACTCGCCGCCCCAACGTCCAGACCGGGTAGGTCGGCATCAGGGCGGCGACGGAACAACGCCATAATCAGAGCCTCACAGAGCCAGGCAGCTCTTGACGGTCTCGGCCAGCTCGGCGCAGATCTGGTCAGCCTCCTCCTGGGTGGCGGCCTCGACCATGACGCGCACGACCGGCTCGGTGCCCGACGGGCGCAGCACGACGCGCCCGGTGTCACCGAGCTTCTGGTTGGCATCGGCAACCGCCTTGTTGACGTCAGGGTCGATACCGGCACGCAGCTTGTCGACCCCGCGCACGTTGACGAGGGCCTGCGGCAGACGAGTCATCACCGAGGCGAGCTCCTTGAGGGTCTTGCCGGTGCGGGCGACGCGGGCTGCCAGATGCAGACCAGTGAGGACGCCGTCACCAGTGGTGGCGAACTCGCTCATGATGACGTGACCGGACTGCTCGCCGCCAAGCGAGAACCCGTTCGCATTCATCGACTCGAGGACGTAGCGGTCACCGACCTTGGTCTGGTCGACGTGAATGTCGTGCTCACGCATCGCCAGGATGAGGCCGAGGTTGCTCATGATCGTCGCGACAACGGTGTTGGAGGCCAAGCGATGATCCTCCTGCAGAGCCAGGGCAAGGATGGCGATGATGTGGTCGCCATCGATGATGTTGCCCTCGTGGTCGACGGCCAAGCAGCGGTCGGCATCGCCGTCGAAGGCCAGGCCCATATCGGCCCCGACCTCGACGACCTTGGCCTGCAACTTCTCCGGGTGAGTGGAACCGCAGCGCTCGTTGATGTTGAGGCCGTCAGGCTGGTCGTGGATCGCGACGACCTCCGCACTCTGGGCCTTGAAGGCGGCCGAGGCGGTGTAGTAAGAGGCACCGTTGGCGGTGTCGAGGACGATCTTCAGACCCTTGAGGGTGTCCTGCTGTCTCAAGGAACGCACCAAGTGGTCGACGTAGGTGTCAACGGCCTGCGGGGTGTAACGGATGCGTCCAACCTTGTCGCCGACGGGTCGGGCCCACGGCTCCCCCATACGCTGTTCGATGGCGTCCTCAAGGTCGTCGGGGAGCTTCACACCGCCGCGGGAGAAGAACTTGATGCCGTTGTCAGGCATCGGGTTGTGAGAGGCCGACAGCATGACGCCGAGGTCGGTGCGGTACTCGTTGACGAGGTAGGCCGCGGCCGGAGTCGGGATGACGCCCACGCGCAGGACGTCGACTCCTGCACTTGCCAGACCAGCGCACACGGCCGCCTCGAGGAACTCGCCCGAGGCGCGAGGGTCACGTGCCACCAACGCGGTGGGTTGGCGGTGCCCGAAGGCGCCAGCCTCACCCAGGACGTGGGCGGCCGCAACCGAGAGGTCGAGGGCCAGTTCGGCGGTGAGGTCCTGGTTGGCCACACCGCGCACTCCGTCAGTTCCAAAAAGTCGTGCCACGAAGTGCCACTCTACCCACCGCTCACACCAAGTGAACGAAATACCCGCTGAGCCCACCGGGATCGGGCTGATTCGATAACTGGCGTCGGGAGTGTCTTCGAGGGGTTTTCAGATCACCCGTGGAGTTACCGATGAGCACCTCGGGTGCTGCTACGAGAGATGACAGCGAGCTGGCGATTTCCCGGGCAAACCACGCGCGTTACAGAAACCCTCTCTCGTCTACAACCGAAAGTGAGCCGAGAAACGCCTCGAGGCGGCCCTCCACCATGGGAAGGCCGCCCCGAGTCCCGGGAAAGGACCAGATCAGCGCTTCGAGTACTGCGGGGCCTTGCGGGCCTTCTTGAGTCCAGCCTTCTTGCGTTCCTTGACGCGGGCGTCACGGGTCAGCATGCCGGCCTTCTTGAGGGCCGGGCGGGAGGCCTCGGCGTCAACGTTGTTGAGCGCGCGGGCGACGCCCAGACGCAGCGCACCAGCCTGGCCGGTAATGCCGCCACCGCCGATGCGGGCGATGACGTCGTAGGCACCCTCAACGCCAGCGGTGGTGAAGGGCTCGGTCACGATCTGCTGGTGGACCTTGTTCGGGAAGTAGTCCTCCAGGGTGCGGCCGTTGATCTTCCACTGGCCGGAGCCGGGGACGATGCGGACGCGGGCGATGGCCTCCTTGCGGCGGCCGGTGGCAGCACCGGGGGCGATCATGGCGGGGCGATTGGAGTCGCCAGCGGCCACGGTCGGGTTAGAGTCGGTGCGGTAGGCGATCTCACGGTCGCCCTCGGTGAACGGGGTGACCTCGGTGTTCTCGAGGTTCTCGGTTGCGGTGTCAGTCACTGTCACAATCCTTCGTGGGCGATCACTGGGCGATCTGGGTGATCTCGTAAGGCTGCGGGTTCTGCGCAGCATGCGGGTGCTCAGGGCCGCCGTAGACCTTCAGCTTCTTGAGCTGCTGACGCGACAGCTTGTTCTTGGGCATCATGCCCCACACCGCACGCTCGACAGCGCGGCGCGGGTCCTTCTCGAGCAACTCGCCGATGCTGGTGACGCGCAGACCACCCGGGCGACCGGAGTGGTCGTACCGCAGCGAGTCAGTGGCCTTCTTGCCGGTCAACGCAATCTTGGAGGCGTTGATGACGACGACGAAGTCACCGGTGTCGATGTGGGGTGCGTACTGCGGCTTGTGCTTGCCGCGCAGGAGGTTGGCAGCGGTGGTGGCCAGACGACCCAGGACGATGTCCTCGGCGTCGATGACGTACCAATTGCGCTGCACCTCGCCGGCCTTGGGGCTGTAGGTGGTCACAGGTACCTTCTCGAATTCGGTCCCATGCGTGAAATTACGCACAGGGATCTTGCAACGTGGTGGTGCTCTGCGGGCAATTCCTCCACTCGACGGCGTGACACGCCGGAGACCGGAACCGCATCACGACATCGCTGTGTCGGACAGACGGAGTGACCGCGGCGGCCAACTCCCGTTTGCTCGAAGGCAACAGCAGAAACATACACGGACTGCAGGCTTGGGTTCAAATCAGAGGTGGCACGGCTGACGCGACGACCGTGCCCAAGCTTCGCGATTCCAGGTGTATTCAGCCCCGGCCTCATGCCCCTCCCCGCTCCTGACCGCGAGGCCATGTCGTGAGGTCGCCGCCCGACTGCCTCCTGTGACAGTAGCGAGAAGCACCCATCAAGAGTTGTCCACAACAGCCTTGGAGCGCTCCCATCCAGTTGTCCACAGATTTCAAAGTGGATGACGGATTTCGGAGCCTCAGACGACAACTGAGGGTATGAACGAACTCGATTTCGAATGGCGTGCGAATGGCGGGGTGGCCCGTATCCATCGATTCAGTCACCTGCGAGGGCAAGCAGACCGAGCGGTGGCTGCCGGAAAGGCGGTGCGGATACTTCCCGGCGTTGTGTCCCCGACATCAGTTGCGAGTGACCCGAGGGTGCGGATCAAAGCGGTGCACATGTGGCACCGGGACGCCGTGCTCATCGGCAAGGCCGCCCTTGTCATGCAGGGGTTGAAACCACCTGGCCAGCACCTCCACGACCTCGATGCCGTGAAGGAGGTCGAGGCCTATTCACGTACCCGTTCAATTGAACGGGAGGGGATCCGCGTTCACCGATGGCGAGTCCCCCGTCGGTACGTGACGGAGAAATATGGCATGTGGGTCGTGGAGCCCGAGGTGTCAGTGCTCCTCCTGGCACTCGACGGGGACTGGGCGTGGGTCTGCGAAGCACTCCGGCAGGGGTTGGTGAGCCCGGAGTCGTGTCGAGCCTCGCGATCCAGTTTGTCCTGGCGATTCAGCCGACACCAGATCAGTTCTGCCCTCGCCGACATCAACCTCAAATCCTGGTCAATTCCGGAACTGGAATTCGGACGGCTGATGCGAGCTGTCGGCATCACCGGCGTGAAACCAAATCAGGCCGTGCGAGCCTGAGACCGTCGATACATCCTCGACAAGGCCTTCGAGGCCGAGAAGGTCGCGGTCGAGATTGACGGCCGAGCGATCCACGGAACGATTGACGGTTACGAGAACACGATGATGCGTTCAGCGAACCTTGATCGCTCCGGATGGAAGATCCTCCACACCACTCCGACCATGATTCGGCAACATCCACAGTTCGTACTGGATTGGCTTGCCTCCCACCTTCACCGGCGGCACCGTCCCCGGACGACGTTCCCCGAACACATCCTGCGCCAGACCATGGCTGGCATCGTTCCCGCCTGACACTCGCTTTTCTCACCGAGAGCCACTGCACCGAGACCCTGCCCCTACCGCGGCCACTCATGCTGCCCGGCTCGTGGAATTACCGATAAGACCGAATGTTGCTGCCACTCCAGGTGGCACGAGCCTCTTTGCTTATCGGTATCGCCACGGGACCTTTCAGCAATCCGACCCCGTCCTGTCCCCCCACGGCTTCATCATGTTAGATTAGGCTCGCCTAAGAGGAAGGGATGTGACAATGACTGCCCACGGCAACACCAACGACGGCATGGCCCCGGATCCGAAGACCCGCATCGCATCGACCTTGTCACAACGCAGTTCTTCACTCGCCCGACGCATACTCGGCGGCGCCGGCATGGTCACGATGGTCGCCCACGCGATGATATCGGCCGACGGAAACCTCGATGAGTGGACGTGCGATCTACAGGCTCACGGAGTCACGGCATCAGGACGATTCGTCGTCGCCCTGCGCCCCCAGTCAACCCAGGCACTCTGCCAGATTCCCGCCGGCCTATCGACCGACGTTCGCCTGGAGATTTCCAAGGATTCCCCAGAACCGGGAATCCGACTGCTGGCGGCGACCCTCCACATTCTCGGAACCGTGACCTGGCTGAGCGTCAACCAGATCGATCACCTGCTGGCAACTGACGTGTTGCCGAGCGAAGTCTCGATGATCGCCGAATTCGACGATGGCCTCATTGGCGTCATTGACCCGCGTCAAGCCATCCTGCACGACGCCCTGGGAAGTGCAGAGATCGATATCCCCACTCTCATCGCCGATATGCCGAATGAGGAAGTCTTCCCATCAATCAACGACGAGCTCTCAGCCCTCGACGTCGTCGCCTCCCTTGGCGACTTCCACCTGTCGCAGCTGTGCGACGCGGTGAGACAGGAAAAACTGCCGGGCTGCAATTGCTGGTCGCGCGCCACCCACCACGCATGTCCCCACACCGTGGGACGGGTGTTCTGCGCGGACATTGATCGCACCGGGCTGACGCTCATGTACGTCAACCCCGATCAAACGGGTGCGGTGTTCATTCCTCTGGACCGGGAGGCATCGTCCCTCTCTGAGCTCGAGGCCGCCGTGGCCCAGCTCCCCCTGAACTCGGGTCCGGTACGCCCTACGCGTGTCTGACAGCCGGAACTGGGACAGCGTGGGCCTCCTCTCCCCCGAGGGGGCCCACGCCTGAACCACGGCGGTCAGTTGCGTCAGGGGTGCGGTGCCTCACGGCGTCATATTGAACAGGCAGAATACCTACGACTGGCTTACCGGGCCCGGTGAGCCGTGCAAGCCACAGCGCCACTGATGGAGACGTCGTTGGCGGCGCTCCGGAGCCTGTCGTCACAGATGCACTCGATGCGACGACATGCACCAACGCGTCCGTCAGCCGAGGTGAGGCCGGCGCTAGCACCAAGATGAGCATGGTTTCATGGGTGGGCTTTCCGACGGTTCCCCAGCAGCCACCGCGAAGGCGGCGCAGCCGGAATCATTGGAGGCGCAATCGGTGCAGCTTCAGGAAACAATGGGGTCACGGTAGGCATATCGAAATCTTTCGTGCATGACCATCGCACGTCTAGCATGGTCAATGACAGACACTGAAAACAGCATCCACCAGAGAGGCAATTCTCATCCCATAGTTGCGTCCGGCAAGGTGAAATGAACCTTAAATTAATGAAATCACTGATTTTCGGTCGACTTGTCGGATACTCAGGTGTTCGCATTTTCTGCAACAGATGGAATTGAGAACCACTGGTTTTCGGAAACTCGTCGACGCGCACTGTCGGCACCATCGCCTAGCATGTGTGCTCATGACCGACGACCTCGACGCCGCCTCCGGGTGCGACTCCCCTACCCCGCTGCCCAATACCGCGGAGTACTCCGACGACCACTCAGCTGGCGCACATCGCTCGGGTGACCGCGTTCGGCGCGGCGTCGTCTCCTTCGTCCGTCGGTCCCCCCGCATGAACATCTCCCAGCAGCGTGCCATGGACACCCTGGCCAGCACGTACATGATTGATGTCCCGCGCGACGCCACCAGCACGTCCGTGGCCCCTGACGCCCATCTGGACCTGTCCCGGATCTTCGGACGCACCGCCCCACTCACCCTCGAGATCGGGGCCGGGTCCGGCGACGTCCTGGCCACCCTCGCGGCAGCCCATCCCGAGCGGGACTTCATCGGGTTCGAGGTATATCTGCCCTCGGCCGCCAGCGCTCTCAACAAGCTCCATGTCGCTGGCGCAACGAACGCTCGCATCATTCTCGCTGACGCCGCCGCTGGTCTGGACCACCTCGTCGATCCCGGTCAGGTCGACGAGATCTGGACCTTCTTCGCTGACCCCTGGCACAAGAAGCGTCACCACAAGCGCCGCATCGTCAACCCCGACATGGCCCGCCTGGTGGCGTCACGACTACGCCCGGGAGGGTTGTGGCGTCTTGCCACCGACTGGGACGACTACGCGACCTGGATGGTCGAGGTGCTGTCGGCCGAGCCACTGCTCGAGCCGGTCAATGCGGGCCCTAACGGTTTCAGCCCACGCTGGGACGAACGCCCGGTAACCCGCTACGAGAAGAAGGGGCTCGCGGCTGGGCGAACCGTCCACGACCTGACCTGGCGTCGTGTGGACGAGTCATGACCCGCTGGCGTCTGGACATCGCCTACGACGGGGCGAATTTCTCGGGGTGGGCGGCACAGCCGGGTCGTCGCACCGTTCAGGGAGAGCTGGAGACATGGATTCCCCGGGTGCTCCGGCTCGGCGAGCCAACCCCACTGACGGTGGCTGGGCGAACTGACGCCGGAGTCCATGCCCGCGGTCAGGTGGCCCACGTCGATCTTCCCGACGACATCGACACCTCCTCGATGCTGCGCCGGTTGGCGCGGGTCCTCGATTCCGACGTCGTCGTCAGGTCTATCCGCCCTGTTCCCGGCGAGTTCGACGCTCGCTTCTCGGCCTTGTGGCGTCGTTACGTCTACCGGCTGTGGGACGGGTCCTCCCGACCCGATCCGCTGACGCGATTCCACGTGGCATCCGTACGAGGGCACCTCGATCTTGACCGCCTCAATACGGCCGGCGATTCCCTTCTCGGGCTGCACGATTTCGCCGCCTTCTGCAAGTACCGCGAGGGCGCGACAACCATCCGCACCCTCTTGGACTGCCACGCCGAACGCCTCGAAGACCCGTGCGGAACCATCGAGGTGACCGTCCGGGCCGACGCCTTCTGCCACTCCATGGTGAGGTCCCTCATCGGAGCTCTGACGGCCGTCGCCTCCGGCC
Organism: Cutibacterium sp. LaCa_255; assembly: GCF_057458005.1. Classification (NCBI taxonomy): domain Bacteria; kingdom Bacillati; phylum Actinomycetota; class Actinomycetes; order Propionibacteriales; family Propionibacteriaceae; genus Cutibacterium; species Cutibacterium sp. LaCa_255. The sequence continues at coordinate 2,112,668 of NZ_CP190956.1, forward strand.
GCCGCGGCCAGCACTGGCTCGACGAGGTCGCCGCCAGCACGTCGCGGGCGTCGTCGGTGCTCGTCATGCCAGCTCGCGGACTCACCCTGGAAGAGGTCGGCTACCCAGCCGAGGAAGACCTTGCCGAGCGTGCCGCCCAAGCGCGTTCCCGTCGAAGCCACGACGAACTCTGCGACACCTGTTGGGAGGACTGATGAGCCGATCCCGCCGCGATGACCACGCGCCCAGCCATTACTTCACGACCCCCGAGGGGCCGGTGCAGACCCGCACCATCTCCGTCAACGTCTGGGACGACTCCATGATGATGACGACCGCCGGTGGAGTGTTCTCCGGCGCACGTCTCGACCCGGGAACCGCCGTCCTCATGCGCGAGGTCACTCCCCCGCCCTCCGACGGCACCTTCCTCGACCTGGGTTGCGGGTACGGACCCATCGCCTGTGCCTTGGCGCGGGCCTGCCGCGGTTCAAAGGTCGTCGCCGTGGACGTCAACGACCTCGCCATCGACCTCACCAATCGCAACGCCAAGGCCCTCGGGATCGGCGACCGTGTCCACGCCTGCCGTCCCGAGGACGTCGATTCGGACCTGCGCTTCGACGAGATCTGGTCCAACCCGCCGATCCGCGTCGGCAAGCCGATCCTGCACGAGATGCTGACGACCTGGCTGGCGCGGCTGACCGACGAGGGAGTCGCGCACCTCGTCGTCGGGAAGAACCTCGGCGCAGACTCCCTCACCCGCTGGCTGTGCGACCAGGGGTTCGACGCCGCCCGGGTTGCCTCTGCAAAAGGATTCCGGGTCATCGACGTCAACGCCTGAGCTCGTCGTAAGCTGACGTGGTGCGATAGGAAGGGAAGCCATGCCTCATGACGACTGGAACTGGCGCTGAGCTGTGTCAAGACTGGTGACGAGGACGGCCGACCCGGTCGTCGAGAATCCTTCTGCCACGACGCACGGCAGCACCCGGACAGTCCACCCATGGTCGTGGTGGGGCTGGGCGGCCGGCTGCGGAATCGCCATCAGCCTCACCAACAATCCCCTTCTCGTCGTACTCGTCACGGCGGCCGTGGCACTCGTCGTCACCCTGCGTCGCACCGACGAGCCCTGGGCTCGTTCTGCCGGTGTCTACGCCGGTATGGCCCTGACGGTCGTCGTCATCCGGGTGTTCTTCCAGGTTCTGATAGGAGGAGACGGGACAGGGACCGTCCTCTTCCGACTACCCGAGGTGTCCCTGCCTGACTGGGCAGCCGGGATCCGGATCGGTGGACCAGTCACCGCTGAGGGCCTGGCTGCCACCGGTTACGACGCCCTTCGCCTGGCCGGCATGCTGATCTGCTTCGGCGCCGCAAACTCCCTGGCCAACCCACGGCGAGTCCTCAAGTCGGTCCCGGCCGCCCTGCACGACGTCTCGGTGGCCATCGTCATCGCCCTGGCGGTCTTTCCCCAACTCATCGCGTCAGTGCAACGAGTCAGACGGGCCCGAAGGCTGCGTGGCGACACCAGAAAGGGAATGAGAGCCCTCGTCGCAGTGCTCGTCCCCGTGCTCGAGGACTCGGTGGAGACCTCGATGTCCCTAGCCCGTGGAATGGAGTCGCGTGGGTACGGTCGAACCCGCAACGACCGACGGGTCCGCCCCGGGACACGAATTCTGCTCGTCCTCTCGGTGATGGGGCTGACCCTGGGCTGCTACGGGATCCTGGCCAACCCGACCGGATCGTTCAGCGCTGACCCGTCGACCTGCGCCCCTGGCAGCCTGTGCTCGTGGTTCCTGGCCGACCGGATGGGCCAACACATCGGCATCCTACTCATCGTCGTCGGCGTCATCGGGTCGATCATCGGTCTGCGGACCTCGGGACGTCGTCTCGGGGTGAGCCGGTACCGTCCCGATCCCTGGACCTGGCAGGCCACCGCGTCATGCCTGTGCGGCGCCGTCGCGATGATTGCCATGATCTGGCTGTCCCAGGCCAATCCGAAGGCCATCACCGTCCCCACCTCGCCGGTGGTCTGGCCATCGTTGGAACCGGCCATGCTCATCGTCGTCGTGGCGGCCGCCCTGCCCGGGGTGCTCACCCCGGCGCCTCAACGATCCGCGTCAGCCGACCCGGAGCAGGCGGCCTCGTGGAAACCCCGGAAAGATCAAGTGAGTGAGTCATGACCGATGTCATCACCCTGTCGAACGTGTCGATAACCCACCCCGGTGCCACGGCTCCGACCCTCAGGAACATCAACCTGACCGTACAGGAGGGTGACCTGGCGCTGGTCGTCGGGCGTACCGGCACCGGCAAGTCAACCTTGTTGGGGGCGCTGAACGGAATCGTCCCCCATTTCACCGGTGGGCGTCTCGACGGCACCGTGACGGTGGCCGGACGTGACACCCGCACACATCGTCCCCGCGATCTGGCTGACGTCGTCGGAGTCGTTGGGCAGAACCCGGTCAACGGATTCGTCACCGACACCGTCGAGGACGAGATCGCTTACGGCATGGAACAGCTGGGCATCTCCCCGTCGGTGATGCGCAAGAGAGTCGAGGAAACCCTGGACCTCATGGGGATCGCCGACCTGCGACGTCGGGCCCTGCTGAGCCTGTCAGGCGGCCAACAACAGCGGGTGGCCATCGCCGCTGTACTTGCAGCCCAGCCTCGCATCCTCGTCCTCGACGAACCCACCAGCGCGCTGGATCCCACCGCAGCCCAGGACGTTCTTGCCTCCATCACCACGCTCGTCCATGACGTCGGACTGACGGTGGTGCTGGCCGAACACCGACTGGAACGCGTCATGCACGCCGCCGACACCGTCTGGTGGCTTCCCGGTGACGGGTCCATCGTGCAGGGTCGCCCGGAGGAAGTCCTGGCTCACGCTGACGTCATCCCACCCTTGGCCGCACTGGGCCGGGCCATGGGATGGCCGACCGTTCCATTGTCAGTGCGCGAGGCCCGCCGTCGTGTCGGTACGCGCCCCGACTTCCCGAAAGCACCACAACCCTCCGAAACCATGACCTGGCAGGACCACGGTGACGAGGTGCTGCGGCTGGAGAAAGTCGGTGTCGATTACGGCACGGTCCACGCCGTCGACGCCATGACGACGACCCTGGGGCTCGGAACCGTCACCTGCCTCATGGGGCGAAATGGGTCGGGCAAGTCATCGCTGATGTGGGCCGTCCAGGGGGCGACGAGGTCCTCGGGAAAGGTCCTTGTCAACCATGACGGATCCTGGACCGACCCGCGCAAGGCGAACGCCGAAACCGCGCGGAAGATGGTGAGCCTGGTTCCCCAATCCGCCGCCGACCTGCTCTACCTGCCGACGGTGGCCGAGGAGTGCGCCCAGGCTGACAAGGAGTCCGACGTTCCCGAGGGAACCACGCGGGCCATCATCTCCCAGCTAGGCGTGGAACTACCGGAAGATCGCAACCCTCGTGACATGTCGGAGGGGCAGCGGCTGGCCCTCGTGCTCGCAATCCAGTTGTCCAGTCGCCCTGACGTTCTCCTCCTGGACGAGCCCACCCGCGGCCTCGACTACGCCATGAAGAACGAGCTGGCGAGAATCGTCAAGGACATCGCCGCCGGCGCCACTGGAGCTCCTGCGGCCGTCCTGCTAGCCACCCATGACGTGGAATTCGCAGCAGCAACGACCGACCGCACCATTGTCATGGCAACCGGCCACGTTGTGGCCGACGGATCCACGCGCTCGGTGTGCACCTCCTCACCGGCCTTCAGCCCACAGATCGCCAAGGTCTTCCACCCGGCCGACGTCATGACGATCGCCGATGTCAAGAGGCTCGTGGGAAACCCGGGAGGTGCGGGCCGATGAGCAACCGACAGAAGCAGAACGTCGCCGTCCGCACGTCGACGACATCGCGGGTGCTTCTCGTCGTCACCGCGCTCATGGGTCTGCTGGCCTTCTGCTGGCCGCTGTTCCTCGACCCCGGCAGCTCGACCGACTACGAGACGCGCACCCCCTTCCTCTTCGCAGCCATCCTGCCGGTGGTGCTCGCCGTAGTGGTGTCCCAGCTCAGTTCGGACGGTATCGACGTCAAGGCCATCGCCATGATCGGCGTCCTCACCGCCTGTGGGGCCGCGCTACGAACCCTCAGCCCGTCGATGGCCGGCATCTCCTTCGTCTTCATCCTCATGATTCTCGGCGCGAGGGTGTTCGGCGCAGGGTTTGGATTCGTCCTCGGTACGACGACGATGTTCGCGTCCGCCCTCCTCACGGCAGGCTTTGGACCGTGGCTGCCCTACCAGATGATCGCCTCGGGCTTCGTCGGGCTGGGAGCGGGCCTCCTCCCCCGTGCCAGAGGGAAAACCGAAATAGCGTGGCTGTGCGGCTGGGGATTCATCTCAGCCTTCATCTACGGCTGGCTGATGGATTTCGCCTTCTGGCCGTTCAACCTGGGTACCAGCACCCAGCTCTCCTTCGACCCACACGCGTCTCCGCTGACCAATCTGTGGCACTTCGTGCTGTTCAACGTTGCAACGTCCATGGGCTGGAACCTGGGACGCGCGCTCACCAACGTCATCTGCCTGGCGCTGCTGGGCGGTCCGATACTACAGGTGTTGCGTCGAGCCTCCCGACGCGCTCAATTCGGCGCGTCAACGGCAGAATTGGCGCCGCAGCTCACGACACCGGAGTGACCTTCTTCAGCACCTCGTCCCAGCTGCGATCAAGTTTCCGTCCGCCCACGATGATCCCAACATGCAGTATCAGGAGGGACCACGCCAGCCCGACGACGAAGGTCAGGAGGATGCTCCACCACGAGTTGTCGGTCATCCCCACCAGCATCACGAGCAGGCCGATCGGGATGGCGGTGATGACACCTGCCACCATGCCGATGAGGGCCCCCAGGCAGCCAGCACCCGTCGACGATCCGGAACCGGAGTTGAACCCGCTCCCCTTACGATTGTCAGCCACCCGCATCGGATTGACGACACCCATCCACGAGCCGATCCCCGTCGAGAGCAGGAGGGCACTCCAGGCTTCGGCGACCACCACCGGCAACAGTTCCCACTGACCACAACGCCACACCATGACGAGGGCCAGCAGCAAACCAACCGGCATCGTGACGATGAGGTAAGCAATCGCGCGACCGCGTCGATCCTCCGCACCGGCGACCGACGCCTCAATGTGATGCCACAAGGCCGTCCCGTCGTAGCTGATGAGCGAACCCGCGTAGAGCGGCACCGCGCACAGCATGACCATGAAGGGGAGGGCGGTGAAAACGAGAGCTGACGTCGTGCCGCTCACCTTGTCCCCGCCATTGATGAACATCGGGACCAGAGCAAAAACCGGGATAAGGAAGGTGTTGAGCAGCAGAGACACCATTCGAGGATCGCGCTTCATGTAGCGCAGGGTGCGTCCGGCAATAGCTCCGGTCGGGGTGACCGGAAACATGCGATCTATCCGGCTTTCAGCCTTGATCTTCTCGGCACCGCCGCCATCTCCAGCTGGCGAGACGAGGCGACGGTCAACGATGGCCTGCCAGGCCCAGACCATGAGTGCAAGACCAGCGATGCTGAGGACGAGCTTGACGATGAGTGCCAGCCACGTGCTGCTGGCAGCTTCCCAGGGCATCGACCAGGCCCATCCTAGCGGGGTCCAACCAACAATCCGTCCGACGTTGACCGGAATCGCGTTGGTCGTCGCATCAGCCCTTGTCACGAACTGCATCCCGACGCCCAGTCCGCAGCACAGGAGTACGAGAAGGACCATCATGGTCTCGCGGAATCGACGCTTGGCCAGCACCGCCGACATCGCGGCCAGCAGGAGATTCGATGTGATCATGGTACCGGACCATCCCAGTAGGACACCGAGAACGGCCACAACGACCGAAATCGCGCCCGCACTGGACCATGCAACAACATGTGAGGCTGCCGCGACCAGGGTGACAATTCCCCCCAAGCCCAACAGACCGGCTGTCACGAATGCAGGCATCAGCTCCCGAGAACGCCTGGGGAACATGGCGTACCGCGAGGGGTCGGTGTAGATCGGTTGGGCACCGAAAAGTACCGGCAGCACGATCCAGAAGACCATGAGGGAGGCCCCTGCAGCCACGGTGCTGGCCCCGCGAGGATCGACGCCAAGTTGACCGGTCGAGAACACGTAGGAGAAGTAATTCCCACCGAGGAACAGGGCCATCAGAATAAGGAAGATCAGTCCGACCGTCTCACCGGCCTTGGCGCCTTTACGGCACGGGGCCAGAGTGGTTCGCCACTGGTATTTCAGGACTTGCGCAACCACGTGAGCCCCTCCCCAGTGTTGGCATTTCCGCCGACGAGCTCGACGAACCTGTCCTGCAGGGACTTGCCCTGACGGACCTCGTCGATGGTCCCGATGGCGTGAAGTTGTCCCTTCGCGATGACGGCCACCGAGTCGCAGAGGGACTCGACAAGCTCCATGACGTGGCTGGAGATCACGACCGTCCCGCCGCCGTCGACGAAGTGACGCAGGATTGCGCGGATCGTCTGACCGGAAACCGGGTCGACGGACTCGAAGGGTTCGTCGAGGACGAGCAGGGCCGGGTCGGCGATGAGGGCGCAGGCCAGACCGATCTTCTTCGTCATGCCGGCGGAGTAGTCGCACACCAGGATGTTGGCAGATTCCGTCAGGCCGAGGGCGTCGAGAAGACCGTCGGTGCGCTCATTGACGGTGCCCTCGTCGAGGCGATGCAGCATCCCACAAAAATGGAGCAGCTCTCGGCCAGAAAGTCGGTCGAAGGTCTTCATCCCGTCGGGAAGGACGCCCATCTGGGCCTTGGCCGCGGCCGGATCTGCCCAGACATCATGGCCAAGCACCTCGATTCGGCCGCTGTCAGGACGCAGCAACCCAGTGGCCATAGAGAGCGTCGTCGTCTTGCCGGCCCCGTTGGGGCCGACAAAGCCGAACATGGAGCCACGCGGAACCCACATCGTCAGGTTGTCGACGGCAATCTTGGTGCCGAACCTCTTGGTGAGGCCGTCGATTCTCACGGCTGGGTCACTCGTCGGCAAAGCCGCCAGAGGCGTGGACACGTCGGTCTGAGGGATGGGCCAGGATCCTGTGGGGTCAGTCACATCATTCATCAAATCACATTGTCAGACCACACCTAAAGAACCGATCAGCGCTGCAGCCACGGCCAGATCGTCTGTTCCGCCCGCGTATGACCACCTGTTCCGAAGGTCCCGGTACTGGTCACATTCATGGGGATGCACCAGGTTAGGAAAAGCTCAGCGCCGACCAGGACGACGGGGAGGGTGGAGCAGCCACCGCTGGTATTGGCGATGGACCTCGCAATCATCGCATCGCAACGACGAAGGCCAGCATCAGCAATAGGGGAAGGGTGTCGGCGCGCACCTGGCTGCTCCTGTCTGGTGTGACCGGCCGCGTCAGCGGTCAGGCCTCACGTCAGAGGTAGTACGTGAAGGTCATGGTTACAGCGTCAGGACGGGGCCTCGTCGCTGTCGGTGAAGGCTGAAGAGCTCTAGCCAGGACCAATTCCGGCACATTACGTGAAAAATCTCGCAGTTGTGGGAATGATGGAGACAGTTCCGGTGTTGTACCAAGCAAGCGGCCCCGCCAAGGGCCACGTCATGACGGAAGCCATGGCGCATCTCGTTCCACAGGAGGAAGAATGGCTGTTTACACCCTTCCCGATCTCGACTACGACTACGGCGCACTAGAGCCCCACATCTCGGGCAAGATCATGGAGCTCCACCACGACAAGCACCACAACACCTACGTGCAGGGTGCCAACACCGCCCTGGAGAAGCTGGCCGAGGCCCGCGAGAAGGGCGACTTCGGAGCCGTCAACAAGCTCGAGAAGGACCTGGCCTTCAACCTCGGTGGACACATCAACCACTCCGTCTTCTGGAAGAACATGTCCCCCGACGGCGGCGGCCGTCCCGAGGATAACGAGCTCGCCGCTGCCATTGACGAGTTCTTCGGATCCTTCGACGGCTTCAAGAAGCAGTTCGAGGAGGCCGCCAAGGGCGTTCAGGGCTCCGGCTGGGGCATGCTCGTCTGGGATGTCCTGGGCCAGCGCCTCAACACCATGCAGCTGTTCGACCAGCAGGGCAACCTGCCGTCCGGACAGATCCCGATCGTGCAGCTCGACATGTGGGAGCACGCCTACTACCTGCAGTACCAGAACGTTAAGGCCGACTACATCAGCGCTTGGTGGAACGTCGTGAACTGGGCCGACGCCCAAGCTCGCTTCGATCGTGCCCGTTCCCAGACCCCTGGCCTCATCTGAGAGACCGTCTGAACTCACGAGGGGCTCGTCTTCTTGACGAGCCCCTCGTCCTGTGTCTGGGGCCGCACTCCCCCGAGGAGCCGTTGCCCTGATCGGCTGGCCCCCACCTCGACCCACCAACTGGTGGTAATCCCGAAAACCTATTCACCAGCTGCCACATGCGATGACAGCCCCACCCCATCCTTTCGATATATGCACGAGACTCACGAATCTCAGCGAGGCGACCCCCTCCACGGCTAAATTTCAACAGGGCCGAAACCGTAACTAACGGCCCACCAGCCACGAAACGGTGAGCCGATTGGCTTACGGATCCGCTCGGTATCGTCTCGTGGTGCATTGTCCACCACCGGAAGGGGCTGCCACGATGGCCGCCAACACGCTGCCCACCAGTTCGATGCCCAATACTGAGATAGCGTCAACACGCATCTCCCCGGAGTCCAGACGCTTCCTGCGCCATGTCACCGCTGCCACGGCGTTCGGAGGCGGACTCGACGGATTCGACCTCGGTATCATCAGCGTCGTCATCCTGCACATCAATCATGACCTGGGTCTCTCCCCCGCGATGGAAGGTCTGGTCGGCGCCGCAAGCTTGCTCGGTATTTTCATCGGCGCTCCACTCTTCGGCTACCTCACCGACAAGTTCGGCCGCCAGAAGATGTTCATGGTCGACATCATTTCCTTCATCGTCATTGGTGTCGCCCAGGCCTTCGTCACCGGCGGGGTATCCCTGGCCATCCTCCGATTCCTGCTGGGCATGGCCATCGGCGCCGAGTACTCGATCGGTGCCCCGATGCTGTCGGAATTCGCCCCGGCCCGGGAGCGTGGATCGAAGCTGGCCTTCCTCGAGTTGTGTTGGCGTATCGGTTTCCTCATCGCTGTTCTGCTGGGCTACGCGCTGTTGTGGCTCGGGATCTCGTGGAAGTGGATCCTGGCGACCTCGGTGATTCCTGCCCTCGTCGTGTTGGGCCTGCGGATCGGTCTGCCCGAGTCCCCACGCTGGCTGCTTCGTCACGGCCGAGAGGCCGAGGCGCGTGAGATCGTCGAGAAACACATGGGTCCGGAGTTCTTCGAGGCCGAGGAGTTCGCCGCAGAGTCGGTCGGCGAGGACGGGTACCGCAAGCTTTTCCGCAAGGGTCAGCTGCGACGCACCGTCTTCGTCTGCATCTTCTGGACGTGCATCGTCACCCCGTACTTCGCCATCTTCACCTACGCCCCGAAGGTGCTGGAGTCCCTCAATGTGAAGTCCCAGGCGACCGGCACGATCCTCTCGAACACCGTCGGCGCGATCGGTGCCCTCATCGGCCTGCTGGCCATCGACCGGATCGGTCGCCGCCGCATGCTCATTGGCCCGTTCTGGGTGCAGATGGTGGTCCTGCTGGTCGTCGGCCTGTGGACGAACGCGCCGTCGTGGGTACTGGTGCTCGGTCTGGCGGTCTTTGCCCTGGTCAACTCCTATAGTGACATCCTCACCGCGGTGTACCCGTCAGAGATCTTCGACACCGACATTCGCTCCAGCGGCGTCGGACTCGGGTCGGCGATGAGCCGTATCGGCGCCTTCCTCGGCACCTACCTGCTGCCCATCGGCATGGGGACGATCGGCATCAAGTGGTGCATGGTCATTGCGGCAGGATTGTGTGTCATTGGCGCGGTGACTGGCCAGTTCATGGCCCCGGAGACCATGAACCGCTCCCTCACCAGGACGTCCACCGGCGACCTCATGGACACCTGAGCACTTGGGGCCTGGGATCTCGCCCGATCCCGGGCCGGCCATGTCAGGCGGAGACCCCGAATGGCCGGTATATCCACCTCTGGATTCCCGACCCCGTCAACCAGGACTTCCAGACACTGACGACGGTGATCGGCGCCAGGGCGATGGTGGTGTCGATGCTGTTGAGCTTGGTGCGGTCCAGGACGTCGGTGATCGGGACGAAGGCGACGTCTCCGGCAGTGTTGCCCGGACGTGATGCGCAGACGTCGAGCTCCTTGCCCTCGTATGTGACGCGAAGCCAGCTGTGGCCGGTGTGGTACCAGGGGTGGTGCTCCAACCGGACGCGCGCAGCATGGACCGGCCTCACCTGGAATCCGAGTTCCTCGAGCACTCGCCCGAGGACGATGTTGTACTGCCCCGAGTGGCCGTGACCAGCCGCGAGAGATGCCTCCGGGCTGAGCCACAGATGCCAGCAAGAGTAATGGGTGTACATCCGGTGGACGAGCTGGGTGGCCTCGTCGACGAGGGCCCAACCGGTCTTGCCCGTCGCTCGGCAGGCCGCGACGACGTCGTCAAAGGTACGCAGCGGTTCGTCGCCGGGACCCTCAGGCAGGGCTGGTTCTGGTTTCGGCGCCGCCACGACGACCGGGACGACGATGGCTGCCACACCGGCCAGCACGAGTGGGATCTTCTTCATCTGCGCTCCTGATGGTCGTCGATCTGATGGTCGCCTGTCTGCGGGGCGAGTGGGTCGTCGACGCCGCTTAGGACGTCGTGCCGGTCCTTGAGTTTCTGCTTCCAGTAGGGCTTCCTACCAGGACGTGCGGCAATCTCGGAATGAACAGCCAGCATCTTCTCGACACTGGCTTCCCAGGTGAACTGCTCGGCTCGCCGTCGAGCGGCCTCTCGCAGGTCGGGTCCTAGCCGGTCGGCCAGACGCACGGTTGCATCCGCCAAACCGTCGGCGTCGGGACTGCCAGCCTCTCCGCTGGTGGCATCGACGATCTCGTGTGCGCCTCCTCGGTTCGCAGTGACGACCGGGGTTCCGCAGGCGAGAGCTTCCAAGGATGCCAACCCGAAGGTCTCTGCCGGGCAAACTGACATGGAGAGGTCTGCAGCCGCAAATCGACGGGCAACCTCGTCGCGCCCTTCCACGAAACCGTTGAAGAAGACCGGGGCGTCGCCGGCCTGCTCCTTCAGGGTGTCAGCATCGGGACCGACACCGTACATGTCCAGTCGCAGCGGGACACCGCGGCGATGCAATTCGACGGCGGCAGCGACAGCCAACTGCGGGCTCTTCTCGTGACTCATCCGGCCGACGTAGCACAGCCTGAGGAGCCCGTCCGGGCGCGGGGTGGGAAGCCCAGGCTCGCGCTTGTCCGGATGGAAAGTCTCAAGGTCGACACCGAGAGGAACCTTGACGAGGCGAGCTCCCGTGTCGGCGAACTCGCCCGCGGAGTAGTCCGAGGTGACGACGACCACGTCGAAGGACTTGGACAGACGGCGGTTCAGGGCGCCGACAGCGGCGGCGACGCCGAACTGACGACGCACCCACATCGTCAGCATGTCGTCGAGGCGTTCATGGCTGAACAGAACCGAACCGATGCCGCGTCGGGTCGCCCAGCCGGCAGCTGGGGTGAGGGTCCACTTATCGGAGGACTCGATGGACGTGGGACGGAAACGATCAAGGATGTCGAGAGCACGCCAAGGCGTGGCGATCATACGGTAACCGGCCGAAACTCGTGGTGCCGCGATCTCGACCGTGATGCCGGACTCCGACTCCGTGATGCGGTCCCTCGGTCCTGGAATGACGAGGATACGCTCGTGCCCTGCAGCGACGTATCCCCTGCCGAGGGCGTCGATGGCCACCTTCATGCCACCCGAAACAGGGCCGACGAAGTTGGCGAGCTGAGCGATACGGAGGGTCGTCACTTCTCCAGCCTATGTGGTGATGACGCATGACGGCGTCCGGGGTTGGGTCGAGTTCGCGGAAACACCCGAGCGCCGACCCCTCAGGGACCGGCGCTCGGGTGTTTCAAGGAAGGAGGATCAGGCCTGAGTCTTCTCCTCGGCCTCAACGGCGTCCTGCTCAACGGCCACGGGGGCGTCAGCAGCGGCGTTCTCGGCCAGGGTGTTGTGCTCGATAGCGGCGTCACCCTCGGTCTTCTCGGGGGCGACCTCCTTGACCTCGGGCTCCTTGGCATCAGCCACCTCGGTGGCGGTGTTGATCTGCGCCTTGGCGTCAGCAGCGCTGGCCGGAGCCTTGGAGGATACCTTCTCGGTGACGACCTCGATGACGGCCATGGGGGCGTTGTCGCCCTTGCGGTTGCCGATGCGGGTGATGCGGGTGTAACCGCCGTCGCGACCTTCCATGAGGGGGCCGATCTCGGTGAAGAGGATGTGCACGACGCCGCGGTCGGTGATCGTGCGGTTGACGATGCGACGGTTGGCGACGGTGTCGGTCTTGGCTCGGTTGATGAGCTTCTCGGCGAGCGGGCGGACGCGCTTGGCCTTGGTGACGGTGGTCACGACATGGCCGTGCTCGAAGAGCTGGCTGGCCAGGTTGCGCAAGATGATCCGCTCGTGGGCGGGGGAACCGCCAAGACGGGGACCCTTAGTGGGCTTCGGCATTCTTTTTCTCCTTGTGTGTCGGTGTGGCGGGCAGGTGGACCCGCCGCGATCCGGCTGAGGGAGGACGGTTGTCCTCCCCTCCCGTTCCCCGTCAAGCGACGGGTGGGGGTGTGGCCAGGGTCCACCCCCCTGGCCTCCCCTCCGAAGAGAGGAAATCTTTGGTTGTCAAGAGCGACTCGACCCGCTACTCAACCGCAGGCAAACCCGCGACTGCGAAGCAGAGCCGACTCGCTCGGGGGATGCAGGGGTCCCTGCATCAATCAGCTCAGTACTGCTCGGTCTCCGCGAAATCATCGTCGTCACTGGCCTCGTCGTAGGCCTCGGCGGCGGCGAGTGGGTCAAAGCCCGGGGCGGAGTCCTTGAGAGCCAGACCGAGCTCGGTCAGCTTCTCCTTGACCTCGTCGATGGACTTGGATCCGAAGTTGCGGATGGCGAGCAGATCCTGCTCGGAGCGGGAGACAAGCTCTCCGACGGTGTGGATGCCCTCGCGCTTGAGGCAGTTGTAGGAACGGACGGTGAGGTTGAGCTCCTCAACCGGGGTTCCGAGGCTCTCGGCGTACTCCTCGTCAACCGGGCCGGCACCGATCTCGATGCCCTCGGCGTCGGCATTGAGCTCACGCGTCAGACCGAACAGCTCGACAAGGGTCTTACCGGCAGAAGCGACGGCGTCGCGCGGCTGAATGCTCGGCTTGGTCTCGACGTCGACGACGAGCTTGTCGAAGTCGGTGCGCTGCTCGACTCGGGTGGCCTCGACCTTGTAGGTGACCTTGAGGACCGGGGAGTAGATGGAGTCGACGGCGATGCGACCGATCTCGGAGTTCGGGTCGTCGTTGAGGGCGTTGGATACGTAGCCGCGTCCACGCTCGACGATGAGCTCCATCTCGAAGCGACCATCGTCGTTGAGGGTGGCGATGTGCAGGTCCGGGTTATGGATGGTCACACCGGCCGGCGGGTTGATGTCGGCAGCGGTGATCTCGCCGGCGCCGGACTTGCGCAGGTACATAGCGACGGGCTCGTCCTCCTCAGAGGAGAGGACCAGGCCCTTGAGGTTCAGGATGATCTCGGTGACGTCCTCGACACAGCCCTCGATGGTGGAGAACTCGTGCTGGACTCCCTCGATCTTGATGCTCGTCACAGAGGCGCCCGGGATGGACGACAGCAGGGTGCGACGCAGCGAGTTGCCGATGGTGTAGCCGAAGCCGGGCTCCAGGGGCTCGATGATGAACTTCGAGCGGAACTCGGAGATGGACTCCTCGGTGAGGGTGGGACGCTGTGCGATGAGCATGTTTTCTACCTTTCGCGCCGACCGCTATATGAAGGCGCAGAGGGGAACAGGATGACGGGAACTCCCCGCCGCAAGGTTATTCAGTTGTTGCATCCCCGGGCCGACCGAAGTCGACCCGGGGAAAGCTGGGCTGCAAGGGGTCACCCCTCATCAGCTTCCAGGTGGCCTCAGAGCAATGCGCAATCACCGAGCCGGTGAAGATACGCAGTGACTTGGCCCCCTCGGGGATCCAAGGGGGTGACCTCTCGGATCACTTGGAGTAGAGCTCGACGATGGCCTGCTCGTTGACGTCGACGACGATCTGCTCACGGGTGGGCAGCTGGTGGATCAGGATGCGTCCCTTGTTCGGACGCACCTCCAGCCAGGCCGGAACGTCGCGGGTCTCGAAGGTCTCGCGGGCGACGACGATCGGGTGAAGGTCCTTGGACTTCTCGCGAACGTCGATGATGTCGTGGGTGCTCACGCGGTAGGAAGGAATGTTGACCTTCTTGCCGTTGACCAGGAAGTGGCCGTGGCTGACCATCTGGCGAGCCTGACGACGGGTGGCAGCAAGTCCGGCGCGGTACACGACGTTGTCGAGACGCGACTCGAGGATCTGCAGCAGGACGTCACCAGTCTTGCCCTGGGCGCGATCCGCCTCCTCGTAGTAACGACGGAACTGCTTCTCCAGGACGCCATAGGCGTAACGAGCCTTCTGCTTCTCGCGCAGCTGCAGCGAGTACTCGGAATCCTTGGTACGACCGCGACCGTGGACACCCGGAGGGTACGGACGACGCTCGAAGGACTTGTCGTTGCCGACAAGGTCAGTCCCGAGGCGACGGGACTTCTTGGTGAGGGGGCCGGTGTAACGGGCCATTGTGTATCAGTCCTTTGCTCTCGGAGTGGGTCAGACGCGGCGGCGCTTCGGCGGGCGGCATCCGTTGTGCGGAACGGGGGTGACGTCGGAGATCGGACCGATCTCCAGGCCGACGGCCCCGAGGGAACGGATGGCGGTCTCACGGCCGGAACCGGGACCTTTGACGAAGACGTCAACCCGCTTCATGCCATGCTCCATGGCGCGACGTCCAGCGGCCTCGGCGGCCATCTGAGCGGCGAACGGGGTGGACTTACGAGAGCCCTTGAAGCCGACGGTGCCGGCAGAGGCCCACGAGATCACCGCACCGGAAGGATCGGTGATGGCGATGATGGTGTTGTTGAACGTGCTCTTGATGTGCGCCTGTCCGGCGACGACGTTCTTCTTCTCCTTGCGGCGCACCTTGGTCTTGGGTGCAGCCTTGCGGCCTGCAGTAGCCATGTGATGTCTCTCCTGAAATCAGTGTGATCTGCGCATCGATGAAGGTTGGTGAGTGCCCGATGGGCAGTGACTCACTTGGCCTTCTTCTTGCCGGCGACGGCCTTCTTCTTGCCCTTGCGGGTACGGGCGTTGGTGCGGGTGCGCTGACCACGGACCGGGAGTCCGCTGCGGTGACGACGGCCCTGGTAGGTGCCGATCTCGATCTTGCGGCGGATGTCAGCGGCCACCTCACGACGAAGGTCACCTTCGACGTGGTAGTTGGCCTCGATGTGGTCACGCAGAGCCACGAGCTGATCGTCGGTCAGCTCGTGGACGCGCAGGTCACCGCTGATTTCGGTGGCCTTCAGAGTCTCGGTGGCGCGAGTGCGGCCGATTCCGTAGATGTAGGTCAGGGCGACCTCGAGGCGCTTGTCGCGCGGCAGGTCAACTCCGATGAGGCGTGCCATGTGGCATCCCTTTCTTGTTCGTTCGACCCGAACGAAGTCGAGCCGCGAAGGTGTCCGGCGTGGAGCGTCCTCGTCATTCCTGGGAACGATGGGCGGTGTCTGACCGTCCGACGAGGCCCCGGCCTTCGTCCGGGGGTGGTGGCCCAGATCCGTGCTCGATGGTTTCGAGCGGGGCTCCGGGACGTGCTTCCACGGTGTCCCGGGCAATGCCCGGGAGGTCTGCACCAGCGTGTGCAACCGGTGCGTTTTCTGTTGTGCAGTTCAATTGTTCACCGCTCCCACCTGGCGGGTGGGCCTGACGGTGGACCTCAGGGGCCGAACCCCTGCATTCCTGCTGACCGTCGCGTGGACGATCTGCGATCCCGTCGCGGCGTGGGCTCAGCCCTGACGCTGCTTGTGGCGCGGGTTGTCGCAGATGACCATCACGCGGCCGTGGCGACGGATGACCTTGCACTTGTCGCAGATCTTCTTGACGCTCGGCTGAACCTTCATGAGATTCTCTTTCGCGTAACGATCCCCTGGCGGGAACCTGGGTGGTGCGCCGTTAAGCGCTTGGCAATGAGCCGCAGCTCACTTGTGGCGGTAGACGATCCGACCGCGAGTGAGGTCATAGGGCGACAGCTCAACGACGACACGGTCCGACGGCAGGATTCGGATGTAGTGCTGACGCATCTTGCCGCTGATCGTGGCAAGAACGCGGTGCCCGTTCTTGAGTTCGACACGGAACATGGCGTTGGGCAAAGCCTCAACGACAGTTCCCTCCAGTTCGAGTGCTCCCTCTTTCTTGGCCATTACGTCCCATCTGTCCGCTGGCCGTACCCCCTGCGGGCACGGCTGTTGGCTCCGCACAGAAGGAGCCAACAGCTAACGATACCTGCTTGATGCCGTCGCCCCAAATTGGCGGCGGCGTCATCACCAGGCCGTGCCGGTAGAGAACCGAGACGAGGTCAGAACCGCGGTGTCAGGCCCGTGAACTCAGCGATGAAGGCGAGTTTGTCAGCGGACGCATCGACGCGGGAAGCACGGGGACGCCCGGCACCATGCCCCACCGACTGGTCGATGCGGGTGAGGATCGGGGCGTCCCCTCCCTGGGCTCGCTGCAGGGTGGCGGTGAACTTGTGGCTGTGGGCCGGCACGACGCGATCGTCGTGGTCACCGGTCATGACGAGGGTCGCCGGGTAGTGGCGTCCCTCCCCCACGTTGTGCAGCGGCGAGTAGGCCAGCTCGACCTCGAAGTCGTGGGTGTCCTCCGGGTTGCCGTAGTCCGACATCCATGCAGCCCCCGAGGAGAACTTGTGGAACCTCAGCAAGTCGAGCACTCCGACCTCGGGAACTGCCGCAGCTAGTAGCTCCGGACGCTGGGTGAGCACGGCACCGACCATCAGACCACCATTGGAACCACCACTGATTGCCAGGGTGGCTGGGGTCGCCAGTCCGGCCTCGATGAGGTCAAGGAGAACGGCGATGTGGTCGTCGAAAACGTGCTGCTTGTTGTCGAGAACACCGTCGCGGTACCACTCGGATCCGAACTCGCCACCGCCACGAGCGTTGACGAGGGCGACCGCACCGCCGGCCTCCATCCACGCCTGCCACAGAGGGGAATGGGTGTTGGTGATGGTGATGTCGAATCCGCCATATCCGTAGACGATGGTCGGCAGGGGCCCGGTCGCGTCGTTGGACTCGTCGCGCATGTACCAGTAGGGCACCTGGGTGCCGTCGACACTCGTGGCATGACGACGCTCCACACCGGCATGGAACTGGCCAACTTCGGCGGACTGAATCTTCTCCAACTCACCGGATGTGGCGTCGAGGTGGTAAACGACGTTCGGGCTGCTCGGGCCCGTGGCGTGAATGAACACGTCGGGTTGGTGCTCGTCGGGAGCGGTGAGATGGACGTCACCAGCCTCGATGTCGACGTCACCGAGATGCTCCCCTGAAGTAGACCATCGGCTGATGCGCGGCGAGACGTCAACCATGTACACGGCGACGAGGGTCTCCCCGGCCAGGACCACCGTCGACAACGGGTACTCCGAGGACGCAATGACCTCGCTCGGAGTTGGTTCGTCCGCCGCAAGGTCAATGGCGACGAGTCGGTAGGTCGGGGTGATGTCGTCAGTGAGGACAAAGAACGTTGAGCCGACGATGCCGACGGGATGATGACTCGCGTCAGCCTCGGCAATGCGACGCCCTTTCTCGACCACGGAGTGTCCGTCGACGAGGTGATGACGGAAGACCGTCAGCCCGCTGTTGTGGGAGGTGCCGATGATGTCGCTGACGACCACCCAGCCCTCCCCGGTGCGGTCGCCGTTCTCGTCGGTTTCGTGACTGATCCCACCCCAGTAAAAGGTCCCCTCCGGGCCAGCCGGAAGCACCTCGGTCCGCTCACCAGTGTCGGTGCGGACCATGACAAGACGTGGGTCGCCCGCGGCCTTGGTGACCGCGGTCTCACCAGTTTCCTTGTCCGGGAAGTCCAGGACGAGCAGGCTCACTGAATCTGGGAACCAGCTGACCGTACTGAACTTGGTACGGATTCTGGGGTCGCGCTCCTCGCCGGTGGCCACGTTGCGGAGGGTGAAGGAGGTCCAGTCCGAGCCGGCCGCCGAGCTCGCCCACGCCAGGGTCGAGCCGTCGGGGCTGATGGCCGCATCCTTGAGGGAGGTCGTACCGTCCTCGGACCAATCGTTGGGATCGAGGAGAGTGATGGGACGATCGAACAGGTCGCGCCAGTCCTCGGCCGCCTGAACCACTGGCTGGGCGGCATCACCGTCGTCGTGCCACATGAGATAGCGACCGCCGCAGTGCTTGTCGATCGTGTCGCCAGGAAGGGAGTACAGCTCAGTGAGTCGGTTGCGGAACGCCTCCCGGGTTCTCAGCTTGGTGAAGGCTTCCTCGGTGAAGGCTCGCTGTCGTTCCACCCAGTCGACGGTGTCGGGGGAATCGGCGTCCTCGAGCCAGCGGTACGGGTCTTCGATGGTGCGCCCGTGGAGGATCTCGACAACGTCGTCACGGCGAGTCTGTGGGGCAGGGCCTATGGCAAAGCTCATGGCAGACATACAACCACCCTCGTCAACCCCTGTTGTCAGGCTGCCCGGACACGACCCAGGTGGTCACCGGCACCGACGATCTCCAGAATGTGCTGCTCGACGCACTCCCAGTCGTACATGACTTGGTGCCAGGTGATCCGGACGACGAGATAGCCGCGGGAAACGAGTTCAAGATCACGACGACGATCGTTGGAATATGCGAAGGCATCCGTGTGGTGTGCCACCGAATCGACTTCGATGACGAGCCGGCTCCCCACCAGCATGTCGACTCTCCCCACGCCATCGATGCTGGCCTGAGTTCTCACGGGGAGACCGAGGCGGCGTAACCGGCATCGGACGAGGGACTCGGCACCTGAGTCGGCCCAGCCGAGGTCGGGAAGGATGCGCCGACCCGCCGGTATCGGCGAAAGACACTCCTCAAGCCGTTCGCGAGTGAGTACCCCTTTCCGCAGCACAGAGTCGAGGACCGCCACGGCTTCATCACGATCGAGGCAGCGCACGACTGACTGCACAGCAATGTCGGGCGGATCGACTGCCATGATGGGGGCAGCGCGACGAGGCGCGGGACAGGAACGAACAGCCGGGGACAGTGGTTCGCGGTGGCCCCGGCAATGGATCTGCGAATCGGGCGGCGACCAGACCCCGATCATCTTCAGAGCACTGACACACCCCAGCACGCCTCCTGCCCTCACCGCGGTGACGACGTCGTGGTCGGCATCCGGTAGGGCCCACCAACCCATTCTCAGCCAGCTGAGTTCACCCCTCTTCTTCGCTGACCGGATCGCTTCACGATCGAGGCCGAAGCACGAAAGCACACCTGTGGACACCACGCCGCCGGGGCAGAGCTCGGATGGCACACCATGGCTCGCAACATCAGAAGTTCTCACATTGACAGTTATCGTCAACGCAAGCCGGATCCTTCACTTGTCCACAGGTATTTTTTGGTGCGGCGGTTGGCTGTTACGTGGGGACAACTACACGGAGCTGCCAAAAATTAGGCCAAACACACGATGTTCACGTTACCAAGCGCAGTTTTTGGCAGCTCCGTGTAGTAACGACGAGTTCCGAACCTGGTTGAGCCGCAGAGAATCCCAGATAGGGCGTGTCGACCCTCTACCCCCACAAAACAGTGGTCGCCGGGACCAACGTCCCGGCGACCACCACAAGAACTCAATCTCAATCAAGAGGCCCGAATGGCACTCCGCGCTTCTCGAGTTCGGCCTTGCCGCCATCGGGTTCGGACAACACCCACAGACCTTTGCTGGTCACGGCAACGGTGTTCTCCCAGTGGCTGGCCCACGAGCCGTCCACCGTGACAACCGTCCACTCGTCGTCCAGGGTGGCAGTGTCCTCCATACCGAGAGTCGCCATCGGCTCGATGCACAGCACCATACCTTCGACGATCTTCGGGCCACGTCCAGCTCGGCCCCAGTTGGGGACGTCCGGATCCATGTGCATCTCGGTGCCGATCCCGTGGCCGGTGTACTCACGGATGATCCCGTAATCACGGTCGTGGGACTCCAGGGAGGCCTGTACAGCAGCGGAGACGTCACCGATGCGAGCACCGGCCGCGACCTTGGCAATGCCGGCCCACATGGACTCACGAGTCACCTCGGACAAGGCCCTGGCCTCCTCGCTGACGTCTCCCACCAGAACCGTTCGGGCGGCATCACCGTGCCACCCGTCGACGATGGCTCCGTAGTCGATGGAGACGATGTCGCCGTCCTTAAGCTCGCGATCACCGGGGATGCCGTGGACGATGGTCTCGTTCGGGCTCACACATGCCACGCCCGGATAGGGCGGCAGGCCCCAATCTCCCCCGTAATTGAGGAAGTTAGAACCAGCGTTGTGACGCTCGAGCACCTCGCGGCCGGCCCGGTCGATGTCGGCGGTGGTGGCCCCAGGCACGGCAACCGCTCTCATGGCCTCCAAGCCCTCGGCGACGACCAGTCCCGCCCGACGCATCTTGCAGATCTGGTCGGGTGTCTTGATCTGGAATCGATTGCGGCCCAGCACGTCAGTTCTTCGAATCGAGAGCAGCGAAGATGCGCTGGCGCACCTCGTCGATCTCACCGACGCCGTCAACCGGAACGAGAATGCCGGCCGAGCGGTAATGCTCCAGGAGCGGCTCGGTCTGGGAGGAGTAGACCTTCATACGGTTGCGGATGGTCTCCTCGTTGTCGTCGGTACGCCCCTCGATCTCAGCACGCTTCAGCAGACGCTGGGTGAGCAGCTCGGGGTCGACGTCGAGGCTGATGACTGCGTCGAGCTCCTGACCGTGCTCCTTGAGATAAGCGTCGAGGGCCTCGACCTGATGCATGTTGCGGGGGTAGCCGTCGAGCAGGAAGCCGTTGGCGGCGTCGTCCTGGTGGAGGCGATCGACGACGATGGCATCGGTCAGCTCGTCGGGAACGAGGTCGCCGGCATCCATAATGGCCTTGACCTTCTTGCCCAGCTCAGTGCCGTTCTTGATGTTGGCACGGAACATGTCGCCGGTGGAGATCGCGGGCACGGAGCAGTGCTCAGCAATGGCGGTGGCCTGAGTTCCCTTGCCTGCGCCCGGGGCGCCCATGATCAGCAGTCTCATGATGACAGGAATCCTTCGTAGTGTCGTTGCTGCAACTTGCTTTCGACCTGTTTGACGGTGTCCAGCGCCACACCCACGATGATGAGGATGCTCGTACCTCCGAACGGGAAGTTCTGGTTCGCCTTGAGATACACGAACGCGAGCGTCGGGATCATCGAAATGAGGCCCAGGTACAAGGACCCAGGTGCCGTCAGCCTCGACAACACATAGGCCAAGTAGTCCTCGGTGGGCTTCCCGGCCCGGATGCCGGGAATGAATCCACCATACTTCTTCATGTTGTCACTCATCTCGACGGGATCGAAAGTGATGGCCACGTAGAAGTAGCAGAAGAAGATGATCAGCAGGAAATAGACGATGTTGTAAATCGGGTGATCACCACGTGTGAAGTAGTGACCAATCCACTTCGCCGCGTCGGTCTGCGGTCGGAAGGTGGCATAAAGCACCGGAAGGTACAGAATCGACGAGGCGAAGATGACCGGGATGACGCCGGACTGGTTCACCTTCAGCGGAATGTAGGTCGTCGAGCCGCCGAGCATCCGGCGCCCGACCATCCTCTTCGCATACTGCACCGGGATGCGCCGCTGGCCCTGCTCGATGAAGACAACGGCTGCCATGACGAGGAGGCCGATGGCGATCACCAAGCCGAACACGAACCAGGCGTGGGCCTGGCCGGCACCGTTACGGGCAACCTTGATGGACCACAGGGAGTCGGGGAAGCGGGCAGCGATCTGGGTGAAGATCATGATCGACATGCCGTTGCCGATACCGTGCTCGGTGACGAGCTCACCCATCCACATGACGATTGTCGTGCCTGCCGTCATTGTCAGGATCATGACGATGATCTCGAAGATCGAGGTGGAGTACACGACCGGCAGGGCGCAGCCGGTGAACAGACGTCCCGAGGTTGCCAGGGTGACGAAGGCCGTCGCCTGCAGCAGGCCGAGCACCAGGGTGAGGTAACGGGTGTACTGGGTGATCTTGTTCTGGCCGGACGCGCCCTCCTTCTTGAGGGTCTCCAGCTTCGGGATGACGACGGTCAGCAGCTGCAGGATGATCGACGCCGTGATGTAGGGCATGATGCCGAGCGCGAAGATCGCCAACTTCAGCAGGGCGCCACCCGAGAACAGGCTGATCATCGAGTACAGACCGGCAGAGGACCCGGAACTCGCCTGGCTGACGCACGTGTTGATGTTAGACACGTTGACGTTCGGGACGGGGATGACGGACCCGAGCCTGAAAACCGCCAGGATGAAGAGCGTGAACAGGATCTTGCGGCGAAGATCCGGCGTTCTGAAGGCATTGGCGAAGGCGGAAAGCATCCGGGCCCTCTCCCATCTCGTGGACTACTGACTACGCAGATCCAACCCCCATGACGCGCTGCAGGCAAATGTCTGGGAGCATGGACACAGCGGGGGTAGCCTATCAACTCACGACGGTAATACCCACGTCACCGCACACCACCACTTGTCTGACCCCGTCTGGAGCGCCATGAGACCGCCGATCATCATCTCCTCGCATCGAGGACGAATCGGCGTCGGGATCGTCCTCGCGGTAATCATCGTGCTGACGATTCTCGACCTCATTCGATCCGGTCTGGCTGGATTGACGAACCTGCCCGCCCTGCTGCTTTTCGTGTGGCTGACGTGGATCATTTGGGGAGTTGCCGAAATTCGGATCAATGACGATGGGGTGACCGTCGTCAATCAATTCCGAATTTGGGACGTTCCTTGGCGTCGAATTACCGAAGTCACCGGGCGTTGGGGGCTGGCGCTGACAGCCGAGCGTCGTCCTGACGCCGAGGGGATACGCAAGCCACGCACGATCTCGGCGTGGGCTGCCCCGGCACGCGGCACGGCCACCGCGATGAAGGGCAATGTCGACCACGTCCCGCAGGTCATCGTCGGTTCCGAGCTTCCGATGAGGTGGTCGCTGGATTCCCACTCGACGGCTCGTCTCATCGAGATGGAGAGGATCGAGCGTCGTCCCGTGGCCAGGGCGACGGCTGCGACGCAGACCGAGCAGGGGCCGGACCAGAAGAAGCCCAGGGACGGGATGTCTCGTGACGGAGAAATTCAGGTTCACCCGAACTGGATGACGATCTGCATCACGGTTGTGCTCGTCGCTGCCGTCATTATCATCTGACGGGATCTTTCCCCCGATCAGGGCCCTCGAAGCTCGTCAAGTGGCCGAGGTCGCACCCCAGAAGCTCACGCTGTAGACTAAGGGCCGTCCGAGGCCGTGTGCCCCGGGACCGACAACTGTGACGGAGAAGCCGGTGAGAGTCCGGCGCTGTCCCGCAACCGTGATGCCGTATGGCTGAGCCGGATCGCCGAATCAGTTGAGCGTTGATGCCATGTCGTGGGTTACGTGGCGTGACGATCCTCTCGTTCGTCGCGGCGACCCACCGAGAGGAGCCTGATGGGTCGCCGCCCAGTCACCATTGCGAGCCTGCTGACATTCACGTGTGCTGCGGGGTCGATGGTGGTCGCCCCCATCAATGCCGAGGGGGCGGGATTCCACGACGGGTGGTGTCAGAAGGACGAAGGTTTCGCGGTAGTCCTGTACTGGCCGGCCAAACCCGCGGACGTCAAGCCCGAGGTTCCGGGCAACCTCAACTCGAAGACTCTCGTGCGATGCATCATCGGATCGCACAACGTTTCTGGTCCCGACGGCAGGGCGGACGCCCTGACCCTGGCTGGTTTCTCGCATGATGGCGGCACCGGTCAGATCGTCAACAGGATAAACGATATCGAGGCCGACCCCTACGCCGAAATCCCAGCGACGTGGTGGTACCACACCGGCACCTGGGAGGAGGGTTCCGGTGGCCGCTGGGACGAGACTCCCCGTTGGGATCCGAATCTCAAGATCAACGGGTTCAGCGTTGTTGTGTTCTCCTCCGACAACGAACAACTCCCTCCCATCACGCCCACATTCGCTAAGGGCGGTGACCACGGCGACGAACCAGGGCCAGGTCCCGGCCCGGGCCCCGGACCATCGACCGGCCCGACCGGCAAACCCAGTCACGGCCCAACCGGCAACACTCACAAGCCGACCGGTGGCCACGACAAGCCCACGCGCAAGCCCACTCACGGACCAGGGCATGGCGGAGACAAACCGTCCCACGAGCCTGGTCACGGCCACGGTGGGGACCATCACAACCGTCCTAACCCGACGGCACCGAAGCACAGCACCGGACCGAAGCCCGGCAAGAACCACGACAATACGGACAGCCGCCCCAACACCATCGCGACCGCCCGTCCGACCACCACGTCACCTACGCCGTCTCCTCGCCCGTCGTCCCCCTCGACCACCCCGAGCTCGCCGACCCCGACCCCCAGCGCGTCCTCTCCCGCTGCGAGTGCCGGCTCCTCGCTGGCCCCGCAGTCATCCTCCTCCCCAGTGTGGGGACGTGAGGACCGCACGCGTCGCTCTCCCGACAAGGGTGAACACGAAGGTGCCCCGTGGTGGGTACCGGTCGGTGTCGGAGTCATCACCCTGGTTGGCCCGGCCTTGGCGGCCATCGGTCGTCGTCATTCCCGTCGTCCTGATCGGGAGGACGAAGAATGAGCCACATCTCCACAATGAGTGCGGCGGCGGTCGCCCTTCTGACGATCTCCGTCAGCGCTGTGGCCGGGGCCGCGCCCGCCCACGCCGAGCAGAGCGCCCAGACGACCAGCCTGTGTTCTGGAGCGAAGGTGTGCAGTCTGACCACTGATCGATGGCTACGTGAGGGAACGACCCCAAGGGTGATCGTACGCGGGAATCCGAATGTCCGTGGCACGGTGCGAATATTCCGGGTCTCCATCACGGACAACGCGTTGACCGGATTCGAGCCGATCGGCAAGGGGGCCAATTTCTACACCGATGCACAGGGCGTCGCTGATGTGTTGGTCCCGATCGGCTCCTCCCCGGAAATTGGTGAGGGCGGCTGGGCCTTGGTGAGCCTCTCCGACGTCCAGGGCCTCGACACCACCCGGATGCCGGGCCAATTCGTCCCCTTCGGCTCCCTTATACCGCATTTACAGGGTGACGGTTATTCTGAGCGTAAACCTGCCGGCCAGACCCTCGACATGCAGGCCGTCGGTGCGGTCCCAGGCGAGAACTACCGGGTGCAAGTCAAGCAGGGCGACACTTGGCACGACGCCACCGCGACCGGCGAGATTCCTGAGGCTGCCGCCAATCCCTCACGGATCAGCCACATCCGCTGGACAGTGCCGCGCGGACTAACGGGTACGAAACACGACGTCAGGGTGCAGTCGGTCACTGATCCACAGCGGACGACCTCGTGGACGCTCATTCCGACCGTCGACGGGGTCAAGGCTGCTCGCAGTCCGTTGTTCACTCCTCCGCCGGTCGGCACCAATCTCGGCGTACCGACGACTGATCGGGGCGACCATCCCGAGGGAGCCATCAAGGCTGCCACCGGAGTCCTCTTCGGTGTCGGAGTCGTCTCCGCCCTCGCCCTCACCACCACGTCCCGCCCCAAAAGCCGCAGGGGTAAGGACGCCAACCGCGCACAGCAGGCATCCTCCGGCGAGGTGAGTATTTCATGACGGTCTCGCGCATTCACTCCACCTCAGCAACCCCGATCCCGGCCTGGGCATGGGGAGCTGAGCTCCTCGTCCTGGCGGCCATCGCCGTCTCGACGACAAATCTCCTGCTTCTCGCGGTGATGTGGGTGTGCCTCGTGGCCACCCTCGCGATGTTGGGTAACCGTCCGGGAGCGTTTGCCATGGCTCGACGGCTGTCAGGAGTCGTCTGTGTGTGGTGGATCATCATGGCGATCGTCAGCCCCTCGGCGGATCCGACCTTGGGCTCTGTCATGTGGCGGTTGCCGACGTGGAATCCCGGGCCGGGAGTTCACCTCGGTGGCGTCATGACGGCCTCGGGTCTCCTGCTGACCGCGACGTCCACGCTGAGAGCTCTCGTCCTGGTTGTGATCGCGGGCGTCGGCATATCAGCAGTGCGACCAGCCGATGCATCAGCTGCGGGACGTCGCCTGTTGGGCTCGTGGTCTCCTGCCCTGGAACCCTGCGCTGCCCTACCTGCCGCCTTGGATCGCCACGCTGTCTCCGCGTCGATGCGTCCTGCCGAGATCGCCGCAACGACCCGTGAAGAGGCGTCCGGGCTGGCTCGACGACACCGTCCGCTGGCCGCCTGGACTGCCCCGGTACGCGCGTTGATCCTTGTCATATGCATGACGGTCCCGGTCGTCGCGCTGGTGTCCAAGCATCCGTTACCCGGAATCGACCAGCCCACGACCGCCTTGTTGACCTTGATAGTGGCGATTCTCCTCACCTCCTTGTTGCCGACCGGGGAGCCCATCGGGACGATCTCGGGACCCAGCCTCGTCGTGGCGATCCTGGCCGTCCTCACTCTCGCACTGTGGGTGATCGGCGCCGACAAGTCTGCGGTCGCTCCCCACCCGGGTTGGCCGCCGATCCCGGTCGCCGGCCTCATCTGCGCCGTTGCACTGCCCCTAGTCGTTGCTGTTACCACCCCGCGTCGTCGTCAGGAGGTGCCAGCGTGATTGTTCTCGATGACGTGACGGTGTGGCTGCCCGGCCGAGGTACCGTCGTCAACGACGTCACCTTCTCCCTCGATGCTGGCACCGTGACGTGTCTCGTCGGTCGTCGCGGATCAGGGGCGACAATGCTGCTCCGGCTATTGGCCGGACAATTGCCGGCTGGTGCCCGAGTGCAGGGAAGGGCCCTCATTGATGGCACCGACGTCATGGACCTGGGGCCAGATCTCCTCGCGGAGACGACCCAGATCATCGACACTGACCTGCTGACCTTGGCAGATCTACCAGATTCGGATTCCGTCGAAGTCGGCCCATGGACTCGTCGTCCTCCCGGCACATGGCCACTCGACGTCCGAGCTCAGCTTGCGGCATCCCTCGTCACCCCTGCCGTGGCAAACACGCAGGGAATCATCCTCGTCGACCACCCGACCTCCGGGCTCAATAATTCACAACGCGATGTCCTCACCACACGGTTGCGCGAACTCGCCGATCGTGGCGCAACGGTGCTGTGGGCCGATCACGACCTTGACGCTGTCTGGGCCGGAGCCGACCGCATCGTGGAGATGTCAGCAGGATCCGTCGTGTCCGACTCACCTGCTGGGTCCTGGGTGCCCCAGGGCCTTCCGCTACCGATTGGCCGAGCTCTGGCTTCCTTGGCAGGTCACCAAGACTCTGCTATCCCCGCTGGCACCCTCCCCACCGTCTTCTCGGGCCTACCCCGGCCCCGCCACGACCACGAGCACCGCACCGGGCCTGTCATGACGGTGATCGACTGCCACGATCTCGGTCTGGAAGGTCCTGACATCGTCATCCATGATCGTGAGTCACTGGCCATCGTCCGGGCCGAGGACCTCGCCGACGCCACTGACCTCAAGGCTGCTCACGACCCGGACGCCCCAGTCCGTCCGGAACCGGTCGCCTCGCAGTTGTTGCATGCACTCCCCCGACCGGGCCGCTCTCTGTCCTCGGCGTCGCTACGTCCCAGCCAGGACCTGCACAAGCTGGCAGGTACGACTGAGTTAGCGTCGCGACGCCAACGTGACCTGTCCCGCGGTGAACGAGCATGGCTCCGTGTCCACGACCGCTTGAGGTCACTCGATCCACTGTTTCTCGCCCATGCCGACCACGACCTCGACCCAATCGAGAGGTCTCAGGTCTCCGAGAGCCTCTTCGACGAACCGGCCGGTCTGCGCATTGTCACGACCCGAGACGTGGAATTCCTGGTACGAGCCGTCCATCGTGTCATCGTCATCGATGGTCATCGCGTCATTGCAGACCGGTCTCCGCTGGCCCTGGGGCTCGCTCCCCTCACCCGGGTCGGGGCACTCACCGGTTCCCAACACCACATGACCCTGGGTGACGTCATCGACTCCCTCGATCTCGTGGAGGGGAGGACGTCATGACGACCACCAGCACAGCCGCCGCCCGGGCAGAACGTCCTAGCCGTTGGCGCACAATCGGCGCGACCTCAGGCCCCCTCAGCCGCACCATCGCCATCGTCCAGGTCCTACTCGGCGTCATCTGGCTCACTTGGCCGGTGTGGAGTTCCCGTACCACCGCCCTCCAGACCCAGGCCGAGTCAACTGCACCATGGCTCGTCGCCGCCCAGATCGGCGTCAGCGCTGTCCTGACAGTCGTCCTCGTCCGCGAGACCAGGTCCGCCCGTCCTCTCAGCTTGGTGCTGGGTGCAGCCGTCCTCGCGGCCGGGGTCCGTGCCGCCCTGGCTCCGGGGGCCAACGGCATCGAGCCGGTCTTCTGGATTCCCATGCTCGTCGGCGCAGTGCTGGGAGCGCCCGGTGGCGTACTCGCGGGAACTCTCACCTGTCTGGTCTCATCGGCCGCCATCG
The DNA here is from genome assembly GCF_057458005.1 of Cutibacterium sp. LaCa_255. Taxonomy (NCBI): domain Bacteria; kingdom Bacillati; phylum Actinomycetota; class Actinomycetes; order Propionibacteriales; family Propionibacteriaceae; genus Cutibacterium; species Cutibacterium sp. LaCa_255. Next base: position 2,141,253 of record NZ_CP190956.1, read on the forward strand.
GCACGGTCGCCACCCCACTCGCAGGGCAGCTCGTCGTCTGGCAGCTGTGGGGGTTGGCCGGAGCTGCCATGGTGCGATTGCGCACTGTCACGACCTGTCTTGCCGGCACCCTGTGGTGCCTGGCCCTCGGCCCGATCACCGGACTTCTGCTCAACCTCATGGGATGGGCGTGGACCGAGGCCGACCCCGGGCAGTCCTTCCTCGCCGGGCTCGGCCCGCTCAAGGAGACACAACGTCTGTGGAGCTGGACGAAAGCAACCTCACTGGCCTTCGACATGACCCGAGCCATCGTGAACGCCGCCGTCTGGCTCGTCGTGATCCCGTTCGTCATTCGTGCCCTGCGTCAGGCGCTGGCCCCGGATCGGCGCGCATCGGCGCGGGTGAGACCCGTCATCTCAGCCGTCGACGCCAAGGCCCTCGACAAACGAGGTCTCAGTGGCCTCACCAATTCCTTCCAGACCATCACTCACCCCTCAGGAGACGACGATGACACACCGCACTGACGCCGACGTCCCGACATGTCCCCCACTCGGTAAGCCGGAGCTGAGCTGGGCCGCGGATCGACTCGGCGCTCTGTCGACCGCATTCAGCAATCGCGTGGTGGGGCAGTCCGCCCTGCGCACCAGCCTGCTGGTGGCGATGCTGGCCCGTGGGCACGTGCTGCTCGAGTCGGTCCCCGGGCTGGCGAAGACCCTCGCGGCCTCCACATTGGCCTCGGCGGTCGACGGGTCCTTCACCCGCGTGCAGTGCACCCCTGACCTGCTGCCGTCCGACATCATCGGCACCCAGGTCTTCGACCAGTCAACGGCAACCTTCCGCACCGAGCTGGGCCCGGTGCACGCCAACATCGTCCTGCTCGACGAGATCAACCGTTCCAGCGCGAAGACTCAGTCCGCCATGCTCGAGGCGATGCAGGAACGTCAGACGTCGATCGGTGGCGTCATCCACCCATTGCCCGACCCCTTCATGGTGTTGGCCACCCAGAATCCCATCGAGGAGGAAGGCACCTACGTCCTCCCCCACGCCCAAATGGACCGTTTCCTGCTCAAGGAGGTGCTCGACTACCCGGACGTCTCCGAGGAACTCGAGGTCCTCAACCGCGTTGAGGACGGATCGATCGACGCACCGGCGACCCCAGCAGTGAGCACCAACGACGTCCTCACCTTGCAAGACCTCACCCGTCGTGTCGTAGTCGACGAGGCCATCAAGCGCTACATCGTCGACATCGTCGCGGTGACGCGCCGCCCCGAGACCGCCCTGTCGGATTCCGCCGCGCGTGCCATCGAGTACGGTGCCTCCCCGCGTGCCTCGATCGCTTTCATGTCCGTTGCGCGTGCTCTGGCCCTGCGGGACGGTCGCGCCCATGTCATCCCGGAGGACGTTGTCACCCTGCGTCACGCCGTGCTGCGTCACCGTCTGGTCCTCAGCTTCGAGGCCCAGGCCCAACGAGTGCGCCCCACCGACGTCATCGACGCCATCTTCGAGGCGGTGCCCACCCCGTGACCGTGACCACCCGCACTTCCGCCAGCGTGCTGAGCAGCCGGGAGCGAGCCCTCATCCAGGCCGTCCGCTCCCGAGTGCCGCTGATGTTGCGGCGCCGGGTGGAGTCCCTCCTCGACGGCGACCACGACTCGGTCCACGTCGGTCGCAGCATCGACTTCAACGACCTGCGCGCCTATGCCCCCGGCGATGACGTCAAGGACGTCGATTGGAAGGCCACGGCCCGCTGCGGGGAGTTGCTCATCCGTCGTCACGTCGCTCAACGACAGGCCACCCTCATGGTCGGGGTCTGCGGTACACCGACGATGCGCGGTTGGTGCGACATGGACGTGACGAAGGCCCATCTGGCGGCGGTGGTGACCGCGATCATGGCCCAGATCGCCATGGACCATGGCGACCGGGTCGCCATGGTCTGCGCCAGGCCTGACAGGACGTCCTCGTGGCGTCCGACCGTCCGCATGCCACAAGTGGAACGGATGCTCCACGAGATCATCAGCCTCGAGGGGGCCAGCGGCTCCCCCGGCCCCCACGTCGTGGAAACGGTGCTCGGGACAGCCACGAATGCCATGCGACGCCCTGGGTTGCTTCTCCTCATCCGTGAAGACGAGGAGTTCACCTCGGCCCAGGCCAATGCATTGAGCCGAGCCACAGTGCGTCACGACGTCATCGTCGTCACCCTCACCGACATGCTGGCCACGGATTCCAGGCTTGCCGGCCGCACCATCATGGCAGCCGATGGTGGCCCTTCCGTGATGCAGGAGGTTCTTGACGACCGTCGGCTCCGCGAGGCGGCCGCTTCCGCCCAGATCGACCTCGCCCAGCGCAGCGACGCCATGCTCGATGATCTCGGTATCGCCCATGCTCGAGCACAGACCGTCTCCGAGGCGCCGGAGGCCCTAGCCCTGGCCCTGTCGCGACGCGGGAGGCGACCATGATTCTCCTCAAGATCAATCCCGCCGTTCCCATCCCCACCCATTGGTGGATCCTCGTCGCCGTCCTTGCTGCCATCTGCATCACCGTCCTGGTTGCTCTCGTCGTGATGTCTCGGCGTCATGACGTCAGCGAGGAGCCCCGCGATGACGTCGCACAGTTGTCATCCGAGTGCCTCAGGGCCCTCGACGACGTCTCCGCCAGGTTGAGCAAGGACCTCTCCCCACGCCAAGCCTGTCAGGAGGCCAGCCAGATCGTGCGTCGCTTCATCGGCCTGGTCAGCACGGAGAATGCCGACTACCTCACCGCCTCCGACCTGTCGCGCGTTGCTCGACGTGAGCCCCGGCTGCAACCAGCCGCTGCATTTTCGGAGCAGGCCCGTGACGCCTGCTTCGGCCCGCAGCCCGACGAGTCCCGTGCTCACGACCTCATCGAGTCTGGACGGGAGGTGGTGACCTCATGGCACTGATGCAATGGCCATTCGCCATCGTCGCTGCCATCGTCATACTTGCGGTCGTCATCGCGGCATTCCTGTGGCCACTCAATCGGCGCCGTCGGATCCAGCACTCGGCAGTCCCACTGGACCACCTGGACCGGCTGCGGGCCCTCCCCCGCTACCAGCACCTCGTTCAGGCTCGACTTCGACGCCACCTCATCCAGGTGGTGTGCGTTCTCGTCGCCGCGACGTGCCTGGCGGCGTTGGTGGGCCGTCCCGCAAAACCCGACGAGGATTGGCAGCAACGTCGCAACCATGACGTCGTGTTGTGCCTCGACGTCTCCGGGTCCATGGCCGACGTCGACCGTGACGTCATCGGGGCCTACCGGAAGCTAGCGGACAGCCTTGGCGGTAACCGGATCGGGCTGGTGGCCTTCGACTCGGCTGCCGTGACGATCTTCCCGCTCACCGACGACGCCGACTACATCGACTCCCAGCTCGCCCAGTTCTCCCATGACCTGGACCGTGGACCCATCCCGGGATCCCGGGCAGGCGCGAGCGGTTCGAGCCTCATCGGCGACGGTCTGGCCTCCTGCCTCCAACGCTTCGACGGGTCTGACGATCGACGCGGGCGCACCGTCGTACTAGCCACCGACAATCAGCTCTCCGGAACACCAATCTTCAGCCTCAACGAAGCGATCCGCCAGGCCGCCAGGGAGAAGGTCCTCGTCCAGGGGATTGCCCCCTCGGAGGCAGATGCCACCGCGGTGTCGGTCCTTCATGATGCCGTGGCACACACGAGAGGCGACGTCACCCTGGTCACCGGAACGAATCTGGAGGACCAGGATCGCATCATCACAGCGGTGAGTGACCAGGAGGCGCGTACAACCGCCGCAACCGCCCGGTGGACCCAGGTCGACGTCGTCCTACCCTTCGGGGTGCTGGCCTTGGTGTGCCTCGTCGCGGCGACGGCGATGGAGATTGCCCCAAGGCGTCGGGGGGAGGACTCATGACCGTCAGTCCCGACTGGATCCTTCTCGTAGTGGCCATCCTGGCAACACTCGCCCTGGCTGCCATTGCGGTGACGACACGACGCCGTTCCTCCCCCCGATCTAACGCGGCGATGTGGTGCCGGGTGCTCGCTGCCCTGCTGCTCGTGGGAGCGGCTCTGCGCCCCGGGAGCGCCGACACCTCACGCAGCAACGAGGCAGCCGGCGCCGAGGTCGTCGTCATCGTCGACCGCACCACCTCGATGGGAGCAACCGACTTTGACGGTAAGCCACGAATGTCTGGGGTGACCGCTGACCTCGTCTCCCTTGCCGCCGCGATGCCGTCAGCACGGGTGACCGTCATCGCCTCGGACAACCAGGCACGGATCGCTCTACCTCCCAGTACCGACCCAGCCGCTCTGCGCGCCCTCGCCGAGACCCTGGGCTGGCGAGAAACGGTGAACGCCACCGGTACGGACATCGGCCTGGCCGAGCCACTGGCCCGCCGGATGCTCGTCATGGCACGAAAAAGCCGCCCCGCCGCGAAGAGGTATCTGGTATACATGGGCGACGGCGAGCAGACGGCGTCCTCGGCTCCACACAGCTTCTCCGACATCTCCGGACTCATCGACGGCGGCTTGGTCCTCGGCTACGGGACGACCTCGGGAGGCACCATGCCCATTCGCCCTCGTGCCACTGAAAAGGTGACCAGGAATGGCTCGGCTGCGGTGTCCCATGCTGATCCGCAGACCTTGCGAACCATGGCCGGGCAGATGGGCGGACGGTTCCTCCAGCGCGATGCCACCAGCAAGGTGGCCTGGTGGGAGAACCCGCTCCAGCAGCCGGTAAATCGACAGCCTGGACGCATTCGCCACTGGGCCTGGTGGTTCGCCGCAACCGCCCTGATCTGCGAGATGGCGGATGCCTGGCTCAGCGTGCGGGCATGGCGTCGGATGCACAAGGAGGTGACGTGATGGCGACCCTGGAAAGACCAGGACGTGGTGGCATGCACGGCGTCAGGACACCGTGGACGCTACGAGTTGGAGCTGGAGTCGTCACCCTCGTCGCCCTCGCGGCAGCAGTTCTTCCCGCGCGGACAATGATCCTCGTTGATCATGGACGAGCGGACCTTGGCCGGGGGGATGCCGCCAGCGCCGAGGGGAAGTTCACGTCCGCCGAGAAGTTGGCGACCATCGACAAATGGATCGCCCCCTATGACACCGGGGTCGCTCGGTACACCCGTGGCAACTACGACGGAGCTGCCAGCAAGTTTGAGAAGGCCGCCGGTCTGGCCCCTGATGAGGAGCAGTGCTGGGTTCGTCTGAACTGGGCGTGGTCATTGGAGGCGTCGGCTGATCGCTATGCCGAGGCCGACAACCGCGACGAAGCCCTCGTGCGGTGGCGTCAGGGCAAGGATGTACTCACTGACGCGAGCTGCACCTCGTCGTCCCAAAAAGCTGCGGCGAGCAACACCAGGTCTCGACTCGATCGCAAGCGCCAGAATGGTGGCGGAGGAGATGCCGGTGAGGAAGCGGATTCCTCCGGTCAGCAGAACAAGAAAGACGAGCTCGAGGATAAGCTCAGGAAGGCTCAGGAACAGCGTCAGAAGGCGCTCGACCAGGCCAATACCTCCCAGAAGGACTCGGGTTCCGGCACCGGACGGACGTGGTAGCTCACCGGTACGCGTCCATCCTCAGAACTCGAAGCCGTGGCCGCGAACAGATCTCGTTGTCTGGCACGACCCGCGTGTGAGATGACGAAGGGGCCCACCATGGGCGGTGGGGCCCCTTCCGGTCACTCGGGAATCAGACTCCCGTGGAGGGAAGTCCGGGATGGCGCGTGGGATCGTCCGGGAAGGACGGATTCACCGGGATGTTGCCCTGATGAGGTCCGCGCTTGTCCGGAGAGGTCGACGGAGCCTGAGTCGGTGTTGCCGCAGGGTCGACAGTCGGAGTTCCGGTAGGAACGGCCGTGGGAGTCATCGTCGGGGACACCGTGGGCGTCTCGGTGGGGGCGGCAGTCGGCACAACGGTCGGGGTCTCCGTCGACGTAGGGGTCGGAGTCACCGTAGGGGTGACAGTCGGCGCTGGAACCGCAGCCGTCACTGGCTGGATCAACGTCCCCGAGAAGTCCTCGGAGTGGCTGGTGGCGTCCTTGTGCGACCAAGTCCATCTGTAACCATCGCTGGCCTCCGGATAGGTCACTTTGTCACCCGATACCGTCACACCTTCAGGAGCGATGAATTCAGCCTTGGAGCCGTCGGCAGCCTTCGCCATCGGAACCGCGACCTGTTGCCGGGCTGGAACGGCCGAGGCCGTCACGGTCTGCCAGCGGGCACGCAGACCCATGAATGCGATGCTCTCCAGACCCGACAACGGGGACAGGTCGGAGATGTGGTTTGAGCTGAGCCCCACTTTGGTGAGATTCTTCATCCCGGCCAGAGCGGAAACATCGGAGATCTCGTTGTTGTCGAAACCGGCCTCGACGAGGTTCGTCAACCCCTTGATAGGGGTCAGGTCGGAGACCTTGTCACCGTTGAGGAACAGCTTCTTCAATGAGGTGGTACCGGAGATCCCGGACAGATCGGCCAAGTTGACATTGTTGTTCGCCACCAAACGGGCAAGCTTGGGAAGCGCGCCCAGCCCGTCGAGGCTGGTGATGCCCGGATACTTGTACTTGCCGCGCCTGTTCTGGTTGATCGTCAGGTCCGTGAGACTCGTCAGCGAGGACAGCGGCTTCACCGTGGTGATGGGGTTCTGATCCAGGCTCATCGTCCTGAGATTCCCCAGACCCGCGAGCGGAGCCAAATCCTTGACGTGGTTGTTGGGCAGGTAGAGCGTCTCGAGCTTCGTCAGACCGGCAAGCGGATCGACGCTCTCAATCTCGTTGGTCGTCAGGTACAGCGTCTTGACATTGGTGAGGGCCTCGGCACCCGTGATGTCCTCGATGCCCTTGCCGATGCACTTGACCTCAGTCAGCGCACCAAGATTCTCAGCCGTCAGCGGCTTACCGGCACCTACGGCATCCTGGAGACAGGACTTGAAGTTCGCATCGGGGATATCGACGAGCTTCGGTGGTTCGGGAGCCGCGACGACATGGACAGTGATGGACCCGTTGAAGTACGTCGAGGCGTCACGGAACTGCCACACGTAGTCGCCAGCAGAGGGATAGGTGACGTTCTTGCCCTTGATCTTGACACCCTCAGGCACTTCGCGGTCGGCCACGAAGGTCGTACCGTGATGGTCGACAGCTGTCGGGACGGGGACCTGAACCCCGGCGGTGGCCGAGTCACCGTCAACGGCCTGGAAATTCGAGGTGATGTCGGCGTCACCTAGACCCTTGATGTCTTTGAGCGCGGATAGGTCACGGATGTGGTTCTTGCCGACGTCCAGCCGGGACAGCTTCGTCAAGGACCTAAGAGGCGCGACGTCGGTGATCTCATTGCTGTTGACATCCAGGCTGAAAATGCCAGTCGAGGAGGCCAACGGCTTGAGATTACTAATCTTGTTACCCGACAGAAAGGCTTTTCCCAGACCGGTCAGCCGATCAAGGCCGGTGAGGTCCTTGATTCCCATATTCCGGCAACTCAGGCTCGTCACGCCAGCAAGTTGATCCTTGGAAGGGGTAGTGGTGTCCAACTTGTCAGTGATGCACTTCTGCAGGGCCTTGTCAGGAATCTCGAAGGACGCTACCGGAGTCGTCGGGGCTGGATCAACCTTCGGCTTCCAGGTCGGAGGAACCTCCCACGGGCCATCAATGAGCATGTAATGCCAGGCCTCGATCGAGCCAGGCTTCGGGTGGTAGTTGCTGGCACCTAGCTGCGAGTACTCCCATTTTGTCTCGGCATTCCTACCAGCCGGCTGACCATGAAAATAACCCCAATAGGCGTAAAATTTATCGGGGTTCTCCGGATATCCATTGATTGAATCAATGAACATTCCCAGGTCGCCACCGAAATCGGTGCTGCCGATGTCGAAACCGGCTGACTTCAACGCCTCCACCCCAGTGGAGAACTTCGACGCGCAGCCGGTGTCGACATGCCCGTCATCACGCTCGGCATACACGAACACGTGCTTCTGATCGATACACTTCTGCGCCTCATCGTCGTACGACGTCGCCGGTGCTGCCGACGCCGGAACGAATGACACGATGGCCATCGGTATGGCCATGGCCACAGACAACACCACGGCCAACCCCTTGAACCGTCTCACAGGTCCTGCCTTTCACTGCGTGGACGCTTCGTCGTCATCCAAAGACAGGACCGACCATTCCGCTGTCCACGACGGAATTGAGTACGAGACATCTCAACGACGGTGATCCGACTTTGCCGACATCTCTGTCGAACTACACGGTTGCGGGACAGTCCTGGATTCACACCAGGTTCCCCATCGATGAAACCACCAGGATCCTAACATAAGGTGTTCTCGTCGCCGAACCCGAATGTGGACATGTGGTGGCGCCAAGCCTAAACTGACACCGCGACCGCAGGGGAATCCGGTGCGAATCCGGAACTGACCCGCAACCGTGAGGGGCTCATCCCGAGTCGGAGTACCTGGGTTGTCGAAGGAATATTACACACCGTCGAGGACTGCGGTGAGTTCGACTCAGGGGCCCTTCCCGTCCGGAGCGCAACGCAGCCTCAGGAAGAAGGCCCGCCACATGACCAGGCTCAATCAATGGGTCGCCGGCCTCGCCGCCGGTGCGCTCGTCGCATCGCCGTTCGCGGCACCAGCGTTCGCTGACCCGCAGCCCGCGCCATCCCATGCAGCCATCACCGCCACCATTGATGACGGCTCTGCTCCCTACTGCTTCGATCCGCCGGCCAACCCGGTCAAGGGTGCCATGTGGGCCGGATCGGTCAACGACACCGCCGCCACCAGCACCTACGTCGCCAAAGCCGCCGACTGGCTCGCCCAGAAGTGGCAGGAAGACCCGACAAACTACAGACAGGCCGGCGGCATCGCCGACGGCATCATCGCCCTGGTCGGCTCAGACGCCCACCCCGACACCGTCACAGAAATGACCACAGCCCTCAAGGAAGCCGGCCCGAAGTACGTCGACAAGAACCCGGCTGGCCTGGCCAAGGTGATCATGACCGCCGAAATTCTCGGCGAGGATCCCACCTACTTCCTCGGCAAAGACACCGGAAACCTGTGGATCAAGCTCGCCAGCTACATCAACGACGACACCCCAGGCATGCAAAACCGCGTCACCATGTACTGGGGCCCGCACCTCATCACCATCGCACTGACCCGCGCCAACCGCCCGGTACCAACGAAGATCCTCGACAAACTGCTGTCCACCCAAGGCACCCAAGGTGACGATGCCGGCGCTTTCGGATACACCAAACGAAACCACGACGGCACGAAAACCTTCGTCGGCGACCCCGACTACACCGGCATCGCCCTGTCCGACCTCACCCTCCTCCAACGCAACCCCCACCTCATCCCAGACGGCTACCACACCAAAATCGACACTGCCGCCAACAACGCCACCACATGGGCCATCAACACCAAAACCCACGACGACGGCGACTACTGGGAAACCTACTCCGCCGCCAACTCCACCGGCATGCTCGCCAGCGCACTCGCAGAACGCGGCGAAGACATGACAACCGTCAAACAATGGCTCATCCGCCAACAAAACCTCACGAAAGTCGGCGCATGGCAAGCCCAACGCAACGACCACGAACCCAACATCATGGCCACCGACCAAGCAATCATGGCCATCACCGGCCACGGCTACGCCTCAACATGGTCCGGCAAAACCCCCAAAAACACCCCCTCCTGCAAAACCACCCCAACCACCAAGCCCACTGTCACCCCTACCGGCAAGCCCGGTGACATGGGCGGCGCCCAGAAGTGCATCGCCGTGGGCCATGTGTGGGTCTACGTTGAGCAGCACGACGGCACCTCCGAGGGTGCTTGCGCCTCGAAGTTCGGCAATGGTCTGGAGGCGCTTGAGTCCGCCGGATTCATCGTCAAGGCCGAGGGCAGCATGGTCACCATGATCAACGGCTACCCGACGAAAACCGACACCCACGAGGCGTACTGGTCCTACTGGCACGCCACCCCGGCTGGCGCTGACAAGTCGGCGACATGGGAGCACTCGAGGACCGGCGCCGCGAGCGCCCAGCCCAAGGCCGGATCCATTGAAGGCTGGTACTTCAAGTCCTCCGCCGCTGACTGGAATGCTGGACCGAGCTGGGATGCCCGTCTAACACCATACGACCCCTCGGCTACCCCGACTCCGAATCCGAGCGTGACCCCGACCCAGACGCCGAAGCCATCCGTCTCCCCGACAGTGGCCCCGACCGTCACTCCCACCGGCACACCGACGATGACCCCGACCGGATCGGCCACTCCGACGCCATCCGCCACCGAAACGGCCACCGCAACTGGATCGGCCACGGCACCCGCCCCAGTGACACCAGCCCCGGTCGGCCCGTCGAACCGTCCCTCGGACCGTCCAGCGCTGCCGCGTACCGGCGTCTGAGACAGCTGCTGGGTCGAATACTCTCCTCTGAGGCATGATCGTCAGGTGAGTATTCCCCGCATCGAGAGTCGGCGAGCACTCCGACCCATGGTTGGAGTGCTCGCCGCTGTGTTGTTCGCCACCCTGACCATCTTCTTCTCGGTCGCCGCGCAGGCCACACCTTCACCGAGCGCCGAAACTGGACAGGCGAAAGCCATTGACGACTGCCTCAACGCCAACAACGTCTGGGTCTTCGTCATCACAGATGACCAGAAAGTGCTGTCCAACCAGTGCGTCAACTCGCCATCCACCGGCGCCGACGCCCTCAAGAAGGCCGGAATTACCGTCGGCAAGAACAAATCCAGTCTCATCTGCACGATGAACAACCATCCCGAAACCTGCCCCAAGACTTTTAACGGTCAGTACTGGGCGTATTACCACGCCTCCGGCGCCGGGGCTGCGTGGGATTACTCCGAGAAGGGTGCTGACCAGTACAAGCCGGCCCCCGGATCGATCGAAGGCTGGTGCTACAACAAGCCAAAGACCAAGTCCTGCACTCCCCCCAAGTTGGCCGCCGGGAGCGCCGGTGGCGCCTCTTTCCAGCTGACCGGCGACAACACCAAGAAGACCCAGAACGCCGACACGTCGTCAGACAATGGCTCCAAGTCCGGGCCTGTTGCCACGATCGTCGTCATTGCCGTCGTGGTCATCGCCCTCATCGTCGCACTCGTCGTGCGTCGCCGTCGTCAGTCCTGACACATACCGCAACAAACCGCGGTGACAGCGGAGCCGGGGAATCATCCCCGGCCCCGCTTCTCATACCTGAGAACTCATCGTCACTTCTGGAAACCGATGTTCTCTGCGTGCACGGTCTGGAAGGTCGCAGCACCGTAGTTCGCCAGGTTCTTCGGAACCGCGGTGAAGGAGATGCGACGGTACAGCGGAAGGGTCATGACGTTGTCCCAGATGATCCTGTCGGCCTGGTTGGTCAGCTCACGACGCTTCGAGACATCCGACTCGGCGTCAATGCTGGGAATGCGCTTCTCGATCTCAGGATCGATCAGCTGGGAGAAGTTGGACTGCGACGGCTTCTTGGAGCCCTCAGCGGAGGCACCGTAGATCTGACGGATGTTGGCCATCGGATACGGGGTGCCGTTCCAGGCAAAGGCAATGACGTCGAAGGAGTGGCTGCTCAGCGTCTGGGTGAAGGAGTCACTCGGGGTGTTGACGAGGTTGACCTTGACGCCGATCTTCGCCATGTCCTGCTTGAACAGCGCACCCTCATTCTCAGAGGTCGGCACACCGGTCAGCTGGGCATAGTTGATCATCAGGGTCTTGCCGTCCTTGACGCGGTAATCACCCTGCTTCTTCCAACCGGCATCCTCGAGCTGCTTCTCGGCAGCCTTCGGGTCGTACTTGTAGTCCCCGGAATTGTCCTTGTAACCAGCCTGACCGGGCATGAAGAAGTGGTTGCCGAGCATCACCGAGTCGGCCTGAACCGGCAATCCCGCAAGATCGGACTTGGCGATGGCCGGACGGTTGATGCCCTTGACGATGGCCTGACGAACCTTCTTGTCCGAAAGGCTCGCCGACTTGGCGTTGAAAGTGAAGTGACGCCACTGCAACGACCCGGCCTGACGCATCTCGGCGTCGGGACGCTTCTTCGCCGTCTGGTAGCCGTCCTTCGTGACAATGCCCGACGCAGCGTCGATCTCCTTGTTGGCGAAAGCCTTGGTCTGAGTGGCGTTGTTCATCGCCTTGAAGGTGACGGTGTCAAGCTTCGACTTCTCGCCCCACCACTTGTCATTACGCTTGACGGTCAGGGTCTTCGAGGCCTGGTCGACCTTGGTCGGAATGAACGGTCCGGCGAACCAGTCCGGGTTCAGCTTTTTCCATCCCTCGTTGAAGGTAGCGGCGTCCTTCGCCCCTTCCTTGGGCAGAACGCTGCTCCATGTCGCCGTCCAGTCGGGATAAGTCGCCTTGTACTTGATGACGACGTCGGTGTCCTTGTCGCCCTTCTCCACCGAGGTGATCTGGTTGAAACCATCGGTGCTGGCCGGAAGGAAGCCGGGCTCAGAACCGTTGTTGGCCTTCCAGGTGGCCTGGTAATCCGAGTAGTCGATGGTACGACCGGAATTCCACTTGGCCTTCGGGTTGAGGTGCAGGGTCACGACCTGCTTGCCGCCCTTGGTCTCCACATCGGTCGAGGAGATGTAGTTCGGGTTCGGCTTCGGAGTGCCGTCCTCAGCAATGTCAAAGTTGTTGACGCCGGCGAAGTTCCAGATCGTCGCTGAGAGGTCAACAGTGTTGCCATTGACGTTCATGGGGTTCCATCCCGTCGGAAGCTGCTCAATGGCCAGGCGCAACGTGCCACCGTCCTTGAGCTGGCTCCGGTCAGCCACGTTGAGCTGGGCCATCGGGGCCGACTCCGACGTCACCCCTGACTGCTTGCTTCCGCCGGACTGGTTCTTCTGTCCGCACCCGGTGAGTGCCATGGCCGACACGGCCAGCAGCGCCACAGGGGCCACGATCGCCTTGCGCAAGATGTCCTCCAGTGAAGTGAATGGCAGGACGCTCCTGCCACGATCCGGCTTCTTCTTCGGAAACCGGACATCACACCTTACGAAACCACCATTGGAGCCGCGAAACCACCCCCGGCCACGCGATTCTCCGAAATCGCCTGTACAAGCCATGAAAAGGGCCCGACAACTACCATTGCCGGGCCCTTTCCGGATCAATCACCCATCAAGCTCACTTGACGTAACCGATGTCCTCGCCACGGGTGCTCTGGAAGGTCGCGGAGCCGTAATTCGCAAGGTTCTTCGGGGCACCGGAGAACATGATGCGCCGGTACAACGGCAGCACCATCACATCGTCCCAAATGTGCTTGTCGGCCTCATTGGTGAGCTCGCGTCGCTTGTTGACGTCCATCTCAGTGTCGATCTGCGGGATGAGCTTCTCAACCTCGGGATCGATGATCTGGGAGAAGTTGGACTGCGACGGCTTCTTGGAGCCCTCAGCAGCAGCGCCATAGATCTGACGGACGTTGGCCATCGGGTACGGGGTGCCCTGCCAAGTGAACGCGATGACGTCGAAAGAGTGGTTCGTCAGCACCTTCTGCATATCGCTGGACGGAGTGTTGACGAGGTTGACCTTGACTCCGATCTTCGCCATGTCCTGCTTGAACAGCGCACCCTCATTCTCGGAGGTGGGCACGCCGGTCAGCTGAGCGTAATTGACGGTGAGGGTCTTGCCGTCCTTGACGCGGTAGTCACCCTGCTTCTTCCAACCGGCCTCATCAAGTTGCTTCTCGGCAGCCTTCGGGTCGTACTTGTAGTCCCCGGAATTGTCCTTGTAACCAGGCTGGCCCGGCATGAAGAAGTGGTTGCCGAGCATCACCGAGTCGGCCTGAACCGGCAATCCCGCAAGATCGGACTTGGCGATGGCCGGACGGTTGATGCCCTTGACGATGGCCTGACGAACCTCTTTGTCCGAGAGGCTCGCCGACTTGGCGTTGAAGGTGAAGTGGCGCCACTGCAGCGAACCGGCAGCACGCATGTCGGCGTCATCACGCTTCTTGGCCGTCTCATAACCATCCTTGGTGATGATGATGTCGGCGACGTCGATCTCCTTGTTGGCGAAAGCCTTCGTCTTGGCAGCGTCCTCCATCGCCTTGAAGGTGACGGTGTCAAGCTTCGCCTTATCGCCCCACCACTTGTCATTACGCTTGACGGTCAGGGTCTTGGAGGCCTGGTCGACCTTGGTGGGGGTGAATGGGCCAGTGAACCAGTCAGGGTTCGGGGTCTTCCAGCCGGAATTGAAGGTATTGGGGTCAGAGATACCCTCCTTCGGCAACACATTGCTCCATGTCGCCGTCCAGTCGGGATAAGTCGCCTTGTACTTGATGACGACGTCGGTGTCCTTGTCGCCCTTCTCCACCGACGTCACCTGGTTGAAACCATCGGTGGTGGCGGGAAGGAACTTGTCGTTTTCACCATTGGAGGATTTCCAGGTGGCCTGGTAGTCCGTGTAATCGATAGTGCGACCCGAATTCCACTTCGCCTTCGGGTTGAGGTGCAACGTGACAACCTGCTTGCCATCCTTGGTGTCCACCTTGACCGACTCGATGTAGTTCGGATTCGGCTTCGGAGTGCCATCCTCGGCAATATCGAAGTTGTTGACACCGATGAACTGCCAGATAGTTGTCTGCAGGTCAACTGAGTTGTTGTCGACCTGCATCGGGTTCCAGCCTGTCGGCAAGGTGGTAATGGTCAGGCGGAGGGTGCCACCGTCCTTGATCTGGTCACGAGGCTTGATGTTCAGGGCAGCCAGCGGCGCACTCGCCGACGTGGCCTTGTCGCCCTTGTTCTGGTCACCGCCGGACTGGTTCTTCTGTCCGCAGCCAGTCAGGGCAAGCGAGCCCACGGCCAGAGCAGCCACTGCGGTCGTCAAGGTCTTGCGCACGGTAAACCTCCGGAAAGTTGAGGATCCTGGGTGGATCGGGATGGCATGAGCCTGGCACTCCTGGCCCGGACCGACCAGTGCAAACGGCCCCAGAATGCGGTTTCGTTATGAAATCTTGACCTTTCCTTGATCCAACCGTGATTATCGTCAAGATCACACCCGCCCATCGGTCAAGGCGCCGACGAGACCACCAGGCGGGCCCTGAACATGACGCATGGGGTGGCGTCGCAACGGCACCACCCCATGTCAGGGATTCACTGCAGAGTCTCAGAACACCCGGATCTCCTCGGGGAAGTGACATGCCGTGCGCCGATCGATGTCCGGCTGCGGGTAGAACAGCTCAGGACGCTCCCCCATGCACGTGGCCTGGGAGGCCTCGTCGAGCTCCTTGAACTTCGGGCAGCGAGTGTGGAATGGACACCCGGGCGGCGGTGCGGCCGGTGACGGCAGGTCGCCCTCCAGCAAGATGCGGTGGCGGTTGTGCTCCTTGGACGGGTCGGGCACCGGGATGGCCGACAGCAAGCCCTGGGTGTACGGGTGCATCGGGTGGTCGAAGACCTCCGAGACCTCGCCCAACTCGACGATGCGCCCCAGGTACATGACAGCAACACGGTTAGCAATGTGGCGGACCACCGACAGGTCGTGGGCGACGAAGAGATAGGACAACTCCAGCTTCTCGCGCAGGTCCTCCAACAGGTTCAACACACCAGCCTGAATCGACACGTCGAGGGCCGAGACCGGCTCGTCGAGCACCAGCAACTTCGGGTTGAGGGCCAGTGCACGGGCAATACCGACACGCTGCTTCTGGCCACCGGAGAAGTTCCGCGGGTAGCGGTTGGCGTGAGCGGGCTCCAAGCCGACCAAGGCCATCAGCTCGTCGACCCGCTCCGCGATCTTGTTCTTCGGGTAACCGTTGTACTTCAGAGGCTCGGCGATGATGTCGGCAATCGGAAGACGCGGATCCAGGGATGCCATCGGATCCTGGAAGACCACCTGGAGGTCCTGACGGGTCTCCTTGCGATCCTTCGCATTCATCCTGGCCGCGTCACGTCCCAGAACGACGACGGTACCCGCCTCCGGCTTGGCCAACTCGAGAATCGACATGATCGTCGTGGTCTTGCCACAGCCAGACTCACCCACCAGGCCGAGGGTCTCGCCCTTCTTGATCCGGAAGGAGATGCCGTCAACGGCATGGACGGTGCCAACGCGCCTCTTGAAGACCGCACCCTTCATGAGCGGGTAGGTCTTGACCAGGTCTTTGACCTCCAGGACGTCCTCAAGGGCCTCGCGGTCGGAGGTCCCAAGCGCTGCCTTGAAGCGGCTCTTGCGCTCCCCGACCTGCGGGTAGATCTCCGCGTACGTGCGGTCGATGAGCTCGGCGTGCCGTATGCAGGCGGCCTCGTGCTTGTCCAGGTCGGTGGGCGTCAGCTCAGGCTCGGCCTGACGACAGGCATCAATCGCCATCGGGCAGCGTGGCGCGAAAGGACAGCCCGACGGCAGGTTCAGCAGGGAGGGCGGGTTGCCCTCGACCGGGGTCAACGGCTCGTCCTTGTCAAGGTCAGGACGAGGCAGGGATCCCAGCAGACCGATGGTGTACGGGTGACGGGAGCGATAGAACAACTCGTCGACGTTGGCCCGCTCGACGATGCGACCGGCATACATGACGGCCACCCGGTCGGCCAGACCAGCAACGACACCGAGGTCGTGGGTGATCATGACGACACCGGCGTGAGTCTCACGCTGGGCCACCCGCAGCAGATCGAGAATCTGCGCCTGGATGGTCACGTCGAGAGCCGTCGTCGGCTCGTCGGCGATGATGAGGTCGGGGTCGTTGGCGATCGCCATGGCGATGACGACGCGCTGACGCATACCACCGGAGAACTCGTGCGGGAAGGCCTTGGCACGAACTTCCGGGTTAGGGATGCCGACCATGTCGAGCAGCTCGAGGGCTCGGTCCCAGGCGTCCTTGTCGGACATGTTCGAGTGGATCTGAAGGGCCTCGACGATCTGGGCACCAATCGTGTACACGGGGGTCAGGGCGCTCAGCGGGTCCTGGAAGATCATGGCGACCTTCTTGCCTCGCACGTCCGACATCCAGTTGTCGTCACGTCCCAGCAGCTCGGTACCGTGAAGCTTGATGGACCCCTCGACGCTGGCGCCCTCGTCCAGCAGGCCCATCACCGACATCGAGGTGACGGACTTACCGGAACCGGACTCGCCCACCAGGCCGACGACCTCGCCGGCATGAACGGTCATGTTGACCCCACGCACGGCATGAACGACGCCGTCCTCGGAGGGGAAGCGGACGTTGAGGTCCTTGATCTGCAGGACCGGCACACCCTCCTGACGCTCGGGAAGGGCGTCGGACAGGTTGGCCGCAGTGGCAGTTTTCTTGCTCATGCCTTACCACCAGACTTGGAGGAGGGATCGACGGCGTCACGCAGGCCGTCTCCGATGAAGTTGACGCTCAGCAGCAGGATCACCAGCACGCCGGCCGGGAACATGAACAGCCACGGTGAGGTCGTGACCGCCGTCATGCCGTCACCCAGCAGGGTGCCCAGGGAGGTCTCCGGCTTCTGCACGCCGAAACCGAAGAAGGAGAGCACCGTCTCGCTCATGATGGCCGCTACCACACCGAGGGTCAGGTCGATGATGAGGTAGCTGGCGATGTTCGGGATGACGTGCTTGACGATGATCGTGAACGGCGGCACCGACATGAAACGAGCGGCCGTAACGTAGTCGAGATTGACCACCGACAGGGTCATGGCGCGGACCACACGGGCCGACAGCATCCAGCTGAATGCCGACAGCAGAACGATCAGCAGGGCCGTCGAGGTGCTCTTGCCGGAGGTGTGCTGGCTCAGGATGGCGATGATGAGGAAAGACGGGATCACCAACAGCAGGTCGATGAACCACAGGATGATCTTCTCCGCCACCTTGCCGAAGTAGGCCGCGGCCGAACCGATGAGGGCGGCCAGGGTCTCGACGATGAGTGCGACGCAGAAACCGATGATGAGCGACTTGCGCAGACCCTCGACCGTCATGGCGAACAGGTCGAAGCCACCCTGGCTTGTACCGAACCAGTGGTACTGGTCCGGCGGCGCGAGGAAGGCGTTGTCGTCAACCACCCAGTAGTCCCAGTTGGCGATGTACGGGCCGATGAGGGCCAGGAGGACGACGAGGGCGAGTCCGATGACACCGATCTTGGAGCCAACCGGACGCCAGAAACGTCGCAGGATCAGACGGCTACGCGACATGTGCTTGCCGTCACGCTCATTGCGTCCCGGCTTGTGCTTCTCGTTGCGCTCGGCAGCGCTCAGGGCGTCGGGACCTTTGATGGGGGCGCAGGGGCCCGTCTTCGGGGTGTTGAGCTCAACGCTGGAGTTGTTGGTGGGTTCAGACATGACGGCTCCTCCTCATCGAGCCCGGACACGCGGATCGATGACCGCAATGAGGATGTCGGACAGAAGGGCACCCGTCAGGGTGCAGAGGCCGGAGAAGGCGACGACCGCGACCGAACCGTTGATGTCGTTCTGCTGAATCGACATCACGGAGTAGGAACCGACACCGTTCCAGGCGTAGACCTGCTCGGAAATGGTGGCACCGACGAAGATGTTGGCCACGCCGAAGGCGAAATAGGTGGCCATCGGGATGATGGCGTTGCGCAGCGCATGGTGACGGATGGCGCGTCCCTTGCGAAGACCCTTGGCACGTGCGGTACGGACGTAGTCAGCACCGAGGGTGTCGAGCATCAGGTTGCGCTGGTACCGCGAGTAGCTCGCCAGGCTCAACGCCGACAGGGAGATCGTCGGCAACAGCAGGTGCTGCATACGGCTGAGTAGCTCGGCCCCGAAGTAATTGCCGTGAGATCCGACCTCACCGATGAACTGGAAGAACTGCGTTCCGGTCGCCTGGTTGATGTGAATGGCACCGAGCTGCAGCAGGACCGCCAACACCATCGTCGGGGTCGAGATGAGCAGTAGACACAGAAAGGACACGATTCGGTCAGCGACCGAGTACTGGCGGACAGCCGACCAGGCACCGATGGCGACACCGCCGACCATGCCGATGATCGTTCCACAGATCACGAGACGGACGGACACACCGATGCGGGTGCCAATCAGCGAGTTGATCGCGTCACCATGTGGGGTCCAGCCCCAGTTCCAGTGCAGGAACACCATCTTCAACCACCGTTCGTACCGCACCCAGATGCTGGTGTCGGGGTTGATGTTGTAGTTGGTCAGTGACTGGTTGATCGCCGTCCAGTTGAGCTTCGGATTCGTCTGGTCGAAAGCGTTGCGCGGGTCCAAGGCATACGAGGCGAGCAGGTATGCGAAGGAAACCGCAATGAACAACAGCACGACGTAATTGATGAGGCGACGCACCACGTATCTGAGCACGATCGTCCTTTCTCACAGTGTGCAGGCCTGCCGGGAGGGCAGGTGGGCCGCCGGCGAGTGTGGCCGGGGAGTGACCCTGGTGGTAGTTTCTACCGCTGCACACGATTCGGCATGGGGTCATCTCGGCACGCGGGCCGTTTTGGTGCGTGTGATCTTACACACACCAAACCCCTGGGTCTGTCTGTTGAGACCAAAAGGGCGATGCATTTCGTCATTGCAAATGCACTGCACGGGCAGATGACAAGAGGGACGGGAAACTGTGATGTTTCCCGTCCCTCACACGTCATTCGGTCGTGTTCACGACGTCACTTGATACTTGCAGTTGGCATCAGCGCTTGGTGACGCTGCCGCCAGCCTTCTCGATCTTCTCCTGGGCTGACTTGGACCAGGCGTCGACGACGAGGTCGACCTTGACGGTCAGCTCGCCGGTTCCGAGAACCTTGACGAGCTCGTTGTCACGGACGGCACCGACGGCGACGAGGTCGTCGACGGTGATCTTGCCGCCCTTGGGGAACAGGGCCTCGACCTTGTCCAGGTTCACGACCTGGTACTCGGTGCGGAACGGGTTGTGGAACCCGCCCAGCTTCGGGGCCTGCATGTGAATCGGCATCTGGCCGCCGGCGAAAAATTCGGGCACGTTCTTGCGTGCGCCGGTGCCCTTCGTACCGCGACCAGCGGTCTTGCCCTTGGAACCCTCACCACGACCAACACGGGTCTTGGCCTTGTGGGCACCAGGAGCGGGCTTGAGGTCATGGAGCTCAATAGCCATGTCAGTCCACCTCTTCCATGGTGACGAGGTGACGAACGGTCTGGACCATGCCGCGGAACTCCGGGCGGTCCTCCTTGATGACCGTGTCACCGATGCGCTTCAGTCCGAGGCTGCGCAGGGTCTCGCGATGATTCGGCTTCGTAGAGATGCCGGACTTGATCTGGGTGATCTTCAGCTTGCTCATCAGTTGACCCCTGCCTTCTCCTCCATGCGGGCGGCAGCAGCGGCCTCGTCGGCCTCCTTGCGGGCACGAAGCATGGCTGCCGGGGCGACGTCCTCAACGGACTTACCACGGCGACGGGCAACCTCTTCGGGCTCCTCGAGCTGCTGCAGCGCGGCAACGGTGGCGTGAACCACGTTGATCGCGTTGGAGGAGCCAAGGGACTTGGCGAGCACGTCCTGCACGCCGGCGCACTCGAGAACGGCGCGGGCCGAACCGCCGGCGATGACACCGGTACCGGGGGAAGCCGGACGCAGCAGGACGACACCGGCAGCCTTCTCACCAATCACCGGGTGGGTGATGGTACGGCCAACCAGCGGCACCTTGAAGAAGTGCTTCTTGGCCTCCTCGACACCCTTGGCGATGGCCGCGGGCACCTCCTTGGCCTTGCCATAGCCGACGCCCACGGTGCCCTCGCCGTCACCCACGACGACCAGCGCCGTGAAGCTGAAGCGACGGCCACCCTGGACCACCTTGGCGACGCGGTTGATCGCCACGACGCGCTCGAGATATTCATTCTGATTGCGGTTGCGATCGTTCTGGCCACGACGGTTGTCACGGCCACGACGCTCACCACCTGCACCGCCACCGCGGCGCTGGGTTCCACTCATCGTTGCTCACTTGCCTTTCGTGGGTCAGAAGTCGAGACCGGCCTCGCGGGCCGCATCGGCCAGCGCGGCGATCCGCCCGTGGTACTGGTTCCCGGCCTTGTCGAAGACGACCTTGTCGATGCCAGCGGCCTTGGCGCGTTCACCGATGATGGTGCCAACGCGGGCAGCCTTGGCGGTCTTGTCCCCGGACATCTCGCGCAGCTCAGCCTCCATGGTGGAAGCCGACACGAGGGTGTTTCCGGCAACATCGTCGATGACCTGGACGAAGACGTGCTTCGACGAACGGGTCACGACCATGCGGGGACGCTCGACGGTCCCAAAGATCTTCTTGCGACCACGGGCCTGGCGACGAGCACGTGCCTTGGCGCGGTCGGACAGGCTCTTGCGAACAGTCAGGGTGCTTGCCATGTCACTTACCTGCCTTTCCAACCTTGCGACGGACGTTCTCGCCCTCGTAACGCACACCCTTGCCCTTGTAGGGCTCCGGCTTGCGAAGCTTGCGGATGTTGGCCGCGGTCTCGCCGACGACCTGCTTGTCGATGCCCTGGACCGAGAACCTGGTGGGGTTCTCGACGGCGAAGGTGATTCCCTCCGGGGCGTCGACGATCACCGGGTGCGAGAAGCCGAGGTTGAACTCGAGCTGCTTGGGACCCTTGGACATCACGCGGTAACCCACGCCCTGGATCTCCAGCTTCTTCTCGTAGCCCTCGGTCACACCGATGACCATGTTGTTAATGAGAGTACGGGTGAGGCCGTGCAGCGAGCGGTTCTCACGCTCGTCGTCCGGACGCTCAACGAGGATCTCTCCCTCATCATTCCTGCTCACGGTGATGGGCTCGCGAACGGTGAAGTTCAGGGTTCCCTTCGGACCCTTCACCTCCACGTCCTGCCCATCAAGCTTCACCTCGACACCGGACGGGACGGCGATGGGAAGCCTGCCAATGCGCGACATTGATTACTCCTATCTGTCTCGTCGACGGTCACCACACGTAGGCGAGGACTTCCCCGCCCACGGACTTCTCGTGGGCCTGCTTGTCAGTGAGCAGCCCTTGAGAGGTGGAGATGATGGCAATGCCCAGGCCGCCGAGCACCTTAGGCAGGGCGGTGGACTTGGCGTAGACGCGAAGTCCGGGCTTGCTGATACGGCGAACGCCAGCGATGGAACGCTCACGGCTCTCGCCATACTTGAGGGTGAGGGTCAGGGTCTTGGCGACCTCGCCCTCCTTGGGTTCGTTGACCTTGTAGTCGGCGATGTAGCCCTCCGACTTGAGGATCTCGGCGATTCCGGCCTTGATCTTCGAGTGAGGCATCGACGTCTGGTCGTGGTACGCCTGGTTGGCGTTGCGCAGACGGGTCAGCATGTCTGCGATCGGGTCAGTCATGGTCATGGCTGGTTTGGCCTCTTTCTCACAACGGTTTCCCTGCTGCCGTCCTCCCCTGGGGCGTCCGGCTCGGGGACCTTCTGTGTTGTTCAGGTGTTTGTGGGGCGGGTTACCAACCCGCCGGGGCCTGGTAGGGCCCATGGATCTGCATCCTTGACGGACGCGCGCTGGTCACCAGGAGGACTTGGTGACACCCGGGAGCTGACCGGCGTGGGCCATCTCGCGCAGGCAGATTCGGCACAGGCCGAACTTGCGGTACACCGAGTGCGGACGACCGCAGCGCTGGCAACGGGTGTAAGCACGGACACCGAACTTGGGCTTGCGGGCCGCCTTGACCTTCAGAGCTGTCTTGGCCATCAGATCCTCACTTCTTCTTCTTCTTGGCGTAGTAGGCGGGACCGCGCTTGGTCTTCGCCTTCTTCGAGTCATCCTTCGCCTTGAACGGGAATCCCAGGTGCTTGAGCAGGGCCTTGCCCTCCTCGTTCGTCTGCGCGGTGGTCACGAAGGTGATGTCCATGCCACGGACGCGGTCGATCTTGTCCTGGTCAATCTCGAGGAACATGACCTGCTCGGACAGGCCGAACGTGTAGTTGCCCTTGCCGTCGAACTGGTTCGAGTTGAGTCCGCGGAAGTCGCGGATACGGGGCAGGGCCAGGGTCAGCAGACGGTCAGCAAACTCCCACATGCGGTCACCACGAAGGGTGACGTGGCAACCGATGGGCTGTCCCTCACGCAGCTTGAACTGAGCGATGGACTTGCGGGCCTTGGTGACCTGCGGCTTCTGGCCGGTGATGGCGGTGATGTCGCGAACGGCACCGTCCATGACCTTGGAGTCGTGAGCGGCGTCACCAACACCCATGTTCACCACGATCTTCTCGAGACCGGGGATGAGCATGGGGTTCTTGTAGTCGAACTCCTCCTGCATGGCAGGACGGATCTGCTCGCGGTACTGCTTCTTCAGACGAGGCATCTCGTGCGCGAAGGTGTCGGTGCTCACTTGGCCTCCTCCTTCTTGAGGTAGCGGACGCTGCGCTGAGCGGCGTACTCGGAGCCGTCAGGACGACGCTTGGTGACGTCCTCACGACGGTAGCCGACACGGGTCACGACGTCCTTGCCGTCGATCTTCGTCACGAGCTGGACGTTCGAGACGTGGATCGGGGCCTCGGACTGGATGATTCCGCCCTTGGTGGTGCCGCCCTGCGGGGTGGGCATGTCACGACGATGGTGCTTACGAATGTTCACACCCTCGACGACGACGCGCTCACGGGCCGGGTCCACCGAGAGAACCTCACCGATGGTGCCCTTGTCGTTTCCGGCGATGACCTTGACGCGGTCACCCTTCTTGATGTTGAGGGACTTCACTCAGATCACCTCCGGGGCGAGCGAGACGATACGCATGAACTTCTTCTCGCGCAGCTCGCGGGCGATGGGGCCGAAGATACGGGTACCACGAGGCTCCCCGTCGTTCTTGAGAAGCACGGCGGCGTTCTCGTCGAACTTGATGTAGGACCCGTCGGGACGGCGGTGCGACTTCACAGTGCGAACAACGACGGCCTTGACGACCTCGCCCTTCTTTACGTTTCCGCCGGGGATGGCGTCCTTGACGGTGCACACGATGGTGTCACCGAGGTAGGCGTAGCGACGCTTCGATCCACCGAGAACACGGATGCAAAGGAGCTCCTTCGCACCAGTGTTGTCGGCGACCTTGAGTCGCGTCTCCTGCTGGATCATGTCTTCTCCTTTGTCCCACTGGTTCCCTCCCGGGCCTGGTAGGACTGTTGAACACGAACCCCCTGGATTTTGCCAGGGGGCAACCCGTACCTCAGGGGGCACGCGGCTGTCGTCCGCGAGAGGTCCCGCCACCCTCGGGCGGCGCACGATGGCCTCCGTCTCCGTGGAGTCGGAAGCTCCGTACTGTGCTTGAAGGTGGGCACAGTCGCAAGACAACTTGAGCAGTTTAACTCTCTTCAGCCGGGATAGCGAATTGACGGCGACCTGGTGTAACGGCGGTGGTCTGACTCCCCCGCCGGATGGCAGCGTGCACGGGATGGCAAGGTGCCGGATGTCCGGTTTTCAGACGGCCTCCTTGGGGGCCCGCAGCGCCTGGTTCCTGGCTTCCTCCAGCTGCGCCACCTTTGCTCACCTGCGCCACTGTCGCGCACCTGCGCCTCGGCTCCCTTCTCGACCTGCGCCATTGTTAAGCAGTTGCGCCTCCATTGCGCGTCCGAGCCGGGCAGTTGCCGACGTCAGGCCATCAGTTGCGCCATGGTTGTGCAGTTGCGCCGGGCAAACACGGCGCAACTGCACGTCCAAGGCGCGACCTGCTGGTGACATGACGCTGCACGGACAGACCCGCCGCCGACGTGCCTGACGTCGCAGTTATCCACAGCCCGGAGCCCCATTCGGCTATTTTGCGCAGGATTTCCATGGCATTCCTGCAGTGACCGCGACAATCCCGAGGTTGTCCACAGATTCGCAATTCGCCCCTCCCCTTTTTCGTCTCCGCCGTGGCTGACTGCCTCCATGCCGACCAATCGCAGAATTCACACCGTGACCTCACTCGCCGCATCAGGGACATCGCGACGAGCAATCGCCCGAGAGGTGAACGAAGGACGGTTAATCCCACTACGCCCCGGAGCATGGGCCAACGCGGGCGAGACGACAGCACGACAACACCAGTTGGACCTCGTCACGGCAGCCTCCTTCCTCGCGCCAACCTCGGCCCTCAGCCACGTGACGGCGTCCGCGGTTCACGCCCTTCCCTTGCCCTCGAAGGGCCTGGACCACCTCTGGGTGACGAACCCGCGCCCCGGCGGCGGCCACCGACGACGCCTCATGACGACGATCGGCCGAATGCTCCCACCGGAGCACGTCGTCGTCATCGACGGGCGCCGGACAACGACCCTTGAACGGACCGTCATCGACATGGCCACTGAATTCGGCTTTGAAACCGGACTGATGACGGCCGATGCGGGGCTACGTCTCGGCGCGGATCCGCAGGTACTCGCTGATGTGTTGGAAACATGCGGTCGGCCTCGCGGGTTGGGCCATGCGCGTCAAGTTGTGGCGTTTGCCGATGGCAGGATCGAGAGTCCCGGAGAATCACTGATACGCGCGAAATGGCACTGCGCAGGCATGCCGCAACCAGTACCGCAGTTCGTGATCCGGAACTCAACTGGCCAGTTCTTGGGCCGAGGAGACTTCGCATGGCCGGACGAACGCGTCCTGGCTGAATATGACGGTCGGACGAAGTACGGCTCTCTGTTGAAACCTGGCCAGAGCGTCCAGGACGTCATCATCGCCGAGAAGAAGCGGGAGGCTGGGATCGTCGACGCCGGTTGGACGGTACTTCGTTTTACCGTCAAGGACCTCGCCACTACCGATGGTTCGGCGCAGCGCATTCTTCGTGCCCTGGACCGCGCGGGGCGTGCTGCTGGGCCGCAGGCGGGGTGAAACAACGGCTACCGGGGGGCCATCAAAGCCGGTCGTTCTGACGACGTCATCCCACCAGTCCACGCCACCTGCGCCTTGGACGTGCAGTTGCGCCGTCTTTGCCCGGCGCAACTGCACAACCATGGCGCAACTGATGGCCTCACGTCGGCAACCGCTTCGCCCGCACGCGCTACAGAGGCGCAACTGCTTACCAACGGCGCAGGTCGAGAAGGGAGCCGAGGCGCAGGTGCGCGACAGTGGCGCAGATAATCGGAGGCGGCGCAACGGGACGCCGGTCACTGACGCTACAGAAGACTAAGCCGTCACCCCCCTGTCGCAAGTGAACAGGAATGGCGCAGGTGCTCAACCGCGGCGCAACTGAGCACAGGTGGCGCAGGTAAACAACGACGGCGCAAATGGCCAGAGGCGGCGCAACTGCGCATACTTGGCGCAGCTGGCTCGGGGCTTCATGGAGAAGTGGCTCACGTCAGTCACGTGACGCGCATCCGTGCCACGTCCTCACTCCCACACGCGCCCACTCCCCCGCGACCACAAACACAACAAAGCGACCCACCCTCTCGGATGGGTCGCCTTGCAGCAAAACCTGGTGATCAACTCACCAGTGGGTCACTTAGCCTTCTCGACGATCTCGAGCAGACGCCAGCGCTTGGTGGCGGACAGCGGACGGGTCTCCATGATCCGCACGCGGTCTCCCATGCCAGCCTCGTTCTTCTCGTCGTGGGCCTTGAGGCGCACAGACTTGGTCATGACCTTGCCGTACAGCGGGTGCTTGACACGGTCCTCGACCAGGACGGTGATCGTCTTGTCCATCTTGTCGGACACGACCAGTCCCTCACGGACCTTGCGGCGGGTCGTCCGCTCAGCGGTGTTCTCGCTCATGCTCAGGCCTCCTTATCGTTCTCGGGATTGGCAGCGTCAGGATCATCGACGATGTTGAGGTTGCGCTCCTGGAGCACGGTGTAGACGCGAGCGATGTCCTTGCGGACCTCACGCAGGCGAGCCGTGTTCTCGAGCTGGCCGGTCGCCGACTGGAAACGCAGCCCGAACAGCTCCTCCTTGAGTTCGCGAACCTTGTTGCGCAACTCTTCACCGGAAAGCTGGCGCAGCTCAGCAGCAGAAAGCTTGGGCATCAGTTGTCACCGCCTTCACGAGAGATGAAACGAGCCTTCATCGGCAGCTTGTGGATGGCCAGACGCATGGCCTCGCGGGCCACGTCCTCCGGCACACCCGACAGCTCGAAGAGAACTCGTCCGGGCTTGATGTTGGCGATCCACCACTCAGGCGTGCCCTTACCGGAACCCATACGGGACTCGGCGGGGTGCTTGGTCATCGGGCGGTCCGGGTAGACATTGATCCACACCTTTCCACCACGCTTGATGTAGCGGGTCATGGCGATACGAGCGGCCTCAATCTGACGGTTGGTCAGGTACCCACCCTCGGTGGCCTGGATGCCGTAGTCACCAAAGGCCAGCTGGGTGCCGCCCTTGGCAGCGCCAGTCCGCTTGGGATGGTGCTGCTTGCGGTACTTCACTCGACGAGGAATCAACATGTCAGGCTCCTGCGTTCTCGGTCTGCGGGGCCGGGGTCTCGGCGGACTGCTGCTTGGCGGCCTCGGCGCGACGACGTCCACCGCGACGGTCGGGACGATCACCCCGACCACGACGGCCACCACGTCCACCGCGACCGCCCTGGGCGGCCTGGCGAGCAGCCTTCTGGGCAGCGCGCTCAGCACGGGTGCCAGTGACGTCGCCCTTGTAGATCCACACCTTGACACCGATGCGGCCGAAGGTGGTGCGGGCCTCGAAGAAGCCGTAGTCGATGTCAGCGCGGAGGGTGTGCAGCGGCACACGACCTTCGCGGTAACCCTCGGAACGGCTCATCTCGGCACCGCCCAGACGACCGGAGCACTTGATACGGATACCAAGCGCGCCTGCGTTCATGGCGGACTGCTGGGCCTTACGCATGGCGCGACGGAAGGCGACACGGGCAGCGAGCTGCTCGGCGATTCCCTGGGCGACCAGCTGGGCATCGGTCTCGGGGTTCTTGACCTCGAGGATGTTCAGCTGAATCTGCTTGCCGGTGAGCTTCTCGAGCTCACCGCGCACGCGCTCGGCCTCGGCGCCATTGCGCCCGATGACGATGCCCGGGCGGGCGGCGTAGAGGAAGATGGTCACGCGCTCGGAGCGACGCTCGATCTCGATGGACGAAATACCGGCGCGCTCCAGGTTCTTGTGGAGCCACTCCCGGATCTTGACGTCCTCACCCACGAGCTCGGCGTACTGCTTCTCGGCGTACCAGCGGGTCTTGTGATCGGTCGTCACACCGAGACGGAAACCATGGGGGTTGATCTTCTGGCCCATGTCAGGCTCCCTTCTCGGTCTCGGACTTGGCTGCAGCCGCCGGGCGACCCTTCTTGGCCTTCTTGGGGGCCGGACGGGCGTCCTTGGGCTCGACAACCACGGTGATGTGGGCGGAGCGCTTCAGGATTCGGCTGGCGGATCCCTTGGCGCGGGGACGGATGCGGCGCATGGTGACGCCCTCGTCAACGAAGGCCTGCGAGATGTACAGGTCTTCGGCGCGCAGACCCTCGGTCTGCTCGGCGTTGGCCATGGCCGAGGCGATGACCTTGCGAACCGGCTCAGCCGCGGCCTGCGGCTGGAACTTCAGCATGTCCACCGCGTCAGCGGCGTCCATTCCGCGAACCAGGTCGACAACGCGACGACACTTGCTGGCGCTCATCCGGACGTGACGCGCGATGGCGTACGAGCCGGGGCGATCGCCGAGCAGGGCGGCGCGACGGCTGGGCCTCTCAGTGTTGCTCATGAATCAGATCCCTCTCGTCAGCGCCTGCGCGCCTTCTTGTCGTCCTTCACGTGACCCTTGAAGGTTCTGGTCGGGGCGAATTCTCCGAACTTGTGCCCGACCATCGACTCGGTCACGAAAACCGGGACGTGCTTGCGACCGTCGTGCACGCCGATGGTGTGCCCGATCATGTCGGGGGTAACCATCGATCGACGTGACCAGGTCTTGATGACGTTGTGCGTGCCCGCCTCGTTCTGGGCAGTGACCTTCTTGGCCAGATGCTCGTCGACGAAGGGGCCCTTCTTCAGACTGCGTGGCATGTCTCAGACTCCCAATCAGCGCTTCTTGCCGGACTTGCGGCGACGCACGATGAGACGGCTGCTCGCCTTGTTCTTGTTACGGGTACGACCCTCGGGCTTGCCCCAGGGGCTCACCGGGTGACGACCACCAGAGGTACGACCCTCGCCACCACCATGCGGGTGGTCGATCGGGTTCATGACCACACCACGGACGGTCGGGCGGATGCCCTTCCAGCGGTTACGGCCGGCCTTGCCCCAGTTGATGTTGGTCTGCTCGGCGTTGCCGACCTCGCCAATGGTGGCGCGGCAACGGATGTCCACCATGCGCATCTCACCAGAGGGGAGGCGCAGGGTGGCGTACTTGCCCTCGCGGGCGACCAGCTGCACCGACGCGCCAGCGGAGCGACCCATCTTGGCGCCACCACCCGGACGCAGCTCCACGGCGTGAACCGTGGTACCGACCGGGATGTTGCGCAGCGGCAGGTTGTTGCCCGGCTTGATGTCGGCCTCGGGGCCGGACACCACGACGGTTCCCTGGCTGACGCCATCGGGGGCGATGATGTAACGCTTCTCACCGTCGGCGTAATGGAGCAGGGCAATGCGAGCAGTGCGGTTCGGGTCGTACTCGATGTGAGCGACCTTGGCCGGCACGCCGTCCTTATCGTAACGCTTGAAGTCGATGATGCGGTAGGCCTGCTTGTGTCCACCGCCGATGTGGCGGGTGGTGATGCGGCCAGTGTTGTTGCGTCCACCGGTCTTGGGCTTGGCAACGAGCAGGGACTTCTCAGGGGTCGAGCGGGTGAGCTCGACGAAGTCCGACACGCTCGAGCCGCGACGGCCCGGAGTGGTGGGCTTGTGCTTGCGGATACCCATTGGTACTTCGTTCCTTCTCTCGCGGCTCAGGCGACCGGGCCGGTGAAGATGTCGATGCGATCACCCTCGGCGACGGTCACGATGGCACGCTTGGTATCGGGACGCTTGCCCATGCCGAAGCGGGTACGGCGTGCCTTGCCCTTGCGGTTCATCGTGTTAACCGAGGTGACCTTCACACCGAAGATCTGCTCGATCGCGATCTTGATCTCGGTCTTGTTGGCAGTCGGCTTGACCAGGAACGTGTAGGTGTTCTGGTCGAGCAGGCTGTAGCTCTTCTCGGAGACAACCGGGGCGAGGATGATGTCCCGGGGATCTCGGATCTTCAGCTCGCTCACTTGGCGTCCTCCTTGTCGGAGTCAGACTTGACGGCGTTGACGAAGCCAGCGGCCTCAGCAGCCTCGGCGGAACGGAACCACACCTCAGCGATGGTGCGTCCGTACCAGGGCGACGTCGGGGCGTGGAACTTCTTGGAGTCCTCGTTGCCCTTGATGTCGAATCCGGCCGGCGGGTTGTCTCCGCGGAAGGAGTCCTCACCGTAGGGATGCTGGTCCGCAACGTTGGTCTCCGGGACCTCTGACTCAGCGGCCAGGGCCTGGGTGCTGGCGCTGCGAGCACCCACGAAGGCGTCAAGTCCGGCCTGGCTGAACACGATGGTCCGCGCGTTGACGACGTCGTAGGTGTTGAGCTGATCGGCGGCCAGGACGTGGACCCCGTTGAGGTTGCGCACGGACAGCCAGGCGACCTCCTCGCTGCGATCCAGGACGACGAGCACCTTGCGGAGCTCGGCGAGACCGGAGAGGACGGCCTTGGCCTGCTTGGTCGAGGGCTTGTCACCGTCAACCAGGGAGGTCACGACGAAGATGCGATTGTCGCGAGCCATGTCGGACAGAGCACCACGCAGAGCAGCGGCCACCATCTTCTTGGGGGTGCGCTGAGCGTAGGAGCGCGGCTGCGGACCGTGAACGGTGCCGCCACCGACCCACTGTGGTGCACGGGTCGAACCCTGACGGGCACGACCGGTGCCCTTCTGACGCCACGGCTTCTTGCCGCCACCGGAGACCACGCCACGAGTCTTCGTGGCGTGGGTGCCCTGACGGGCAGCCGCGAGCTGGGCGATGACGACCTGATGGATCAGGGGAATGTTGGTGTTCGCGTCGAAGACGTCACCGGGAAGCTCAGCCGATCCGGCCTTCTTGCCCTTGACGTCAAGGACGTCGATGGTCTTGGTCTCATTCATGCGGCATCCCCATTCTTGGCGGCCTTCTTGGCGGCGCTGCGGACGACGAGCAGGGACCCCTTCGGGCCGGGAACGGCGCCACGGACCAGCATGATCCCACGCTCGGCGTCGACGGAGTGAACCTGCAGGTTCTGGACAGTCACACGCTCGGCACCCATGCGGCCAGCCATGCGGAGGCCCTTGATGACCTTGCCTGGCGTCGAGCAGCCGCCGATGGAGCCCGGCGAGCGGTGCTTGCGGTGCACACCATGGGTGGCACGCAGGCCGCCGAAGCCGTGACGCTTCATGACGCCAGCGGTGCCCTTGCCCTTGCTGGTGCCGGTGACGTCGACGAAATCGGACTCGGAGAACACGTCAGCGGTGATCTCCTGGCCCAGGGTGTACTCAGAGGCATCGGCGGTACGCAACTCGACGAGGTGACGTCGAGGGGTCACGCCGGCCTTCTCGAAGTGGCCGGCCTCCGGCTTGGTGACCTTCTTGGCCTTGACGGCTCCGATACCAAGCTGGACGGCGGAGTAGCCATCAGTCTCGGGGGTGCGCACCTGGGTGACGACACACGGCCCGGCCTGGATGACGGTCACAGGAACGAGCTTGTTGTGCTCGTCCCACAGCTGGGTCATGCCGAGCTTGGTGCCCAGCACGCCCTTGACAGTGCGTTCATTGGTCATGGTGCTCAACCTCACGGAAGCTTGATCTCGATGTCGACACCGGCCGGCAGATCGAGACGCATAAGCGAATCGACCGTCTTCGGGGTCGGCTCGAGAATGTCGATGAGCCGCTTGTGGGTGCGCATCTCAAAGTGCTCGCGGCTGTCCTTGTACTTGTGGGGCGAACGGATCACACAGAAAACGTTCTTCTCAGTCGGCAGCGGCACCGGGCCGGCGACCTTGGCACCCGTGCGGGTCACCGTGTCGACGATCTTGCGCGCCGACGAGTCGATGACCTCGTGGTCGTAGGCCCGCAGCCTGATGCGGATCTTTTGTCCCGCCACAGTTGTTCCTTCTACTCGTCTCTGCCGCGTCCAAGATTCCCTGACATGGGAGTCCGGTACGCCCAGAGGGTTCCGGCGTGAGGAGCGAACTCCTCATTGGTCCCAACCTGACGGTTTCCAACTGGTGTGAAAACCGGGAGGTCACATCACCCCTCCCCGACCCACGCGCTCGGGCGTGTCGCGCATCACAAGCCGCAGGACGCCCACCGCTCACCAGTCATCGAGGACCCCGTGAACACTGTGGATTTGTCTGCCGACTTCCGATGCTGACCCGCTCCCGTGGGCCCGGCAGCGGACTCACCGTGGTGGTGACACCTCTGCCGTCGGGCTTCAGTGGCCGGGCTCGACCTCAAGGATCATGAGCGTGACGCACCGCAGCCCCGTTCGGAGCAACTTGTACAGTCTGTCACCGATGAACCAACAAGGCAAATCGGAATGACGGCCTCTCTGAACCCCAGGGAATTGAATGGTGTTCAATGTTGAGCGGTCGCCAACGCCGAGGAGTCATCATGTCAAATCCATCGCAAACACCTACTGCCACGCCTTGGTGGAGTGTGCGGATGCGCGCGACCGGAATCATCGACGGGGAGCCGTACCACGTCAGCGGAGCCGAGTCGCTGGTGTCTCCGGACATGATCGGGCAGACGTTGACGGGGCTCATCCATCGCGCGCTCTCCCCTGGTCACACCGTCGAGGCTCGGCAGGTGCGACTCAGCCTGGATCAGCTTGACGCCGATCCCGCTGTCATCCCTGCCCTGCCCGCAGACATCAACGAATGCATCGACATCGACTCCGCACATCACCACTTCCTTGACGTCTTGTCCCGATTCGTGCCCAATCCGGAGGAGATCATGCGCATTCTCACCGCCGGACCGACGATGCGTGGGGCTGCCATGGTCGAGGTGGGCAGTGGACGACGATTGGAAACCGATCCCTTGCGTGGCGTTCGTGTGACTCGATTCGGGGATCTCACGGAATCTGCCCCGGGGACGTCCTTGGCTCACAAGAGGCACCATCATGAAGCGGTCCTCCTCGCGAGCAAGGTTGCTGCTGCACCCGGAGTTCTCGCGGAACTCTGCATCTCCGACGATCCCCATTACACCCGTGGCTATGTCTGCGTCGACGGGGTGTACACAACCGTGACGAACGTCAAGGCCGATGGGGACCCCAACGGGGGCCGCGTCATTCTTGTCGACACCTCGTGCGCAGATCCCGCCATGGTCACGGACTGGCTGGAGAATCACCCCGTTCTCATCGGACCTGCCACCCACTCTCCCAGTACTGACACCACCACGTCCTGGCATGACCACATTCGATCCCGTCTCGACTCGTGGCGGGCTTCCGGCCTCGAGCGCCATCCACGCACCTTCTCGTCGTCTCAGATTCCTGACGCCATCACCACCGACGGTCCTGCCCTGCTGTTCTCCTCCTCCGATTACCTCGGCATGTCCACGGAGCCGGCCGTCCAGGAGGCCATGATCAACGTCATCAGTAAGCTGGGATGCAGTTCTGGCGGCTCACGCCTCACGACAGGAACCTCGGTGGCACACCACCATGCTGAACACGAGATCGCCACATGGTTGGGGTATCCCCGGGCAGTCCTCATGGCCAGCGGCTATCAGGCAAATGTCGCGACCATGCAGCTGTTGGCAGGTCCTGACGTCACCGTCGTCTCCGATGCGGATAACCATGCCAGCCTCATCGACGGGTGCCGGTTGGCTCGGGCGCGCACGGTCGTCGTCCCTCATGCTGACCTCGATGCCGTCGACCATGCCCTTGATCACGTCACCACCGAAAGAGCCATCGTGCTCACGGAGGGGGTCTACTCCATGGGAGGTGACGTCGCTCCCGTTGCTGACCTCGCCCGGATCGCACGTCGTCACGGCGCCTTGACCATCGTTGACGACGCCCACGGGATAGGCACTGTCGGGCCCACCGGGCGTGGCGTCACCGAAGGTTTGCCCCAGGAACTGCGACCG
Source organism: Cutibacterium sp. LaCa_255 (assembly GCF_057458005.1). NCBI lineage: Bacteria > Bacillati > Actinomycetota > Actinomycetes > Propionibacteriales > Propionibacteriaceae > Cutibacterium > Cutibacterium sp. LaCa_255. The sequence continues at coordinate 2,175,062 of NZ_CP190956.1, forward strand.
GACATCCTGCTGGGAACGGCCAGCAAGGCCCTGGGCGTCGAGGGCGGTTTCGTCTGCGTCTGCGAGACTCTGGCAACACTGATTCGAAACTGCGCTCGAGGATACGTGTTCTCCAGCGCCCCCTCCCCCGCCGTCGTAGCAGCCGTGGCGGCATCCGTGCATCAACTACGAACTGACGTCTCTCCCGTCCAGAGGCTCCAGACCACTGTGGCCCGCGCGCGCCGTGCACTCTTCGAAGCCGGGCTCATTCCCGCCCCTGCAGCCAATGATCTCGGTCCGATCATCAGGGTTCCGGTGGGTCCCGAGGATCGTGCCGTCGCGGCGCAAGAGGAGTTGGGACGACGGGGACTCATGATCGGCGCCATCCGCTACCCGGCAGTCCCCAGGGGCGAGGCGATCCTGCGGGTGTGCCTGACCGCTGCACATACCGATGCACACATTGATGCGCTGGTCGACTCACTGCGCGACGTTCTCAACACCGTCTGAAAAAGAGGGTGCATCCGAGATCACCTCAGACGCACCCTTCTCCCTGAAGAATTCCGATCACTTGGAATCCAGCTCGGCGCAGAACCGCTCCATACGACGAAGGGTCGACTCCTTGCCGAGGATCTCCATGGCCTCGAACAGTGGCGGGGACACCCGCGAACTGGTGACGGCGACGCGGATCGGGGCGAAGGCGAGACGCGGCTTGATACCCATCTCGTCGCAGAGTTTGGTGCGCAGCGCAGCCTGGATGGCATCGGCGGAGAAGTCGTCAAGACCCTTGAGGACCTCGGTGGACGCCTGCTGAATCTCGTCGGCTCCTGCCTTGAGCTTGGCCACGGAATCCCCGTCGAAGACCAGGGCATCGTCGTCGATCAGCAGGAATGCCAGCTTCGGCAGTGCCTCCGACAGCAGCACCAGACGCTCACGAATGAGTGACATGGCGGCGTGGATGATCTCACGGTCCTCACTCGTCAGATCACGACCGAGCACCTCCTGGGCCTGTCCGGTGCGATCGGCGTACTCGAGCACGCGATCGGTGAGGTCCTCGGCGTCAAGACTGCGGATGTACTGGCCGTTGAGCCAGTCAAGTTTGGTGACGTCGAAAACCGGCCCGCCGGTGGAGACGCTCGCCCAGTCGAAGCGGGACACGAAGGAGTCGAGGTCCTCCATCTCCTGGCCCTCGGCGATCGTCGGGTATGCCAGCAGCTGCAAGAAGTTGCGCAGCGCCTCGGGCAGGTAACCCTGTTCACGGAACCACATCAACCGAGCAGCCGGGTTCTTGCGCTTGGAGATCTTGGACTTGTCGGTGTTGCGCAGCAGTGGCATGTGCGCGAACCTCGGCACCTCCCAACCCAGCCACTTGTAGAGCAACAGGTGCTTCGGCGTCGAAGAGATCCACTCCTCACCACGAACGACGGTGTCGATGCCCATGAGATGGTCGTCGACGACGACGGCCATGTGGTACGTCGGGAATCCGTCGGCCTTGAGGATGACCTGGTCATCGGGACGTGGGGCGTGGACCTTGCCGCGAATGAGATCGTCGAACTCCAGCTCGACGTCCTCAGGGATGAGCATGCGCACGACGGGTGTCTCGGTGAAACCCGGCAGCTTGGCCCGCTCCTCCTTGGACATGCCCAGACACATGCGGTCGTAACCGGAGTCCGAGGACTTCGCGGCCGCGCGCTCCTCGCGCAGTGCCTTGAGCCTCTCCTGGGAGCACCAGCAACGGTAGGCGTGACCAGACTCGATGAGCTTGTCGACGAGCGGCTTGTAGGTGTCCAAACGCTCAGACTGCCGGTACGGTTCGTACGGTCCACCGACCCGCGGCGACTCGTCGGGGGACAGACCCAGCCAGTCGAGGGTCTCGTAGATCTGTTCCTCCGAACCCTCCACCAGACGGTTGCGGTCGGTGTCCTCGATGCGCAGCACGAACTGGCCGCCGGTGCGCTGGGCCCAAGCCTTGTCGAACAACGCCATGTAGGCCGTACCGACGTGAGGGTCTCCGGTGGGCGAGGGGGCGACGCGTGTGCGCGCGGGATGCAACTCAGTCATGATGCCTCGGAGTCTATCGGGAAGTACCGACAGACTCCGGTAAGGTTCCCGCCATGGCAGAACCCATTGGAACCTCGGCCGAGTCCGGCTCGGACTTCATTCGTCAGGTCGTTCGCGCGGACAACGAACAGGGCACCTATGGAGGACGGGTCCAGACCCGATTCCCACCCGAGCCCAATGGCTACCTGCACATTGGCCACGCCAAGGCCATCGTCACTGACTTCGGCGTCGCGGAGGACTTCGGCGGCATCTGCAATCTGCGTCTGGACGACACCAACCCGGGCACCGAGGAGGTTGAGTACGTCCAGTCGATCATCGAGGACATCGAGTGGCTCGGCTACTCCCCCGCCCACGTCGTCCACGCCTCCGACTACTTCGACAAGCTGTACGAGTGGGCCCAGTACCTCATCCGCGAGGACCTGGCCTACGTCGACGACCAGTCCCCCGAGACGATTCGCGAGCAGAAGGGCGGCTACGGCAAGCCGGGCATCGAGAGCCCCTACCGCGACCGTCCCGCAGCGGAATCCCTCGATCTGCTCGAGCGGATGCGCAACGGCGAGTTCCCCGACGGCTCCCGCTGTCTGCGCGCCAAGATCGACATGCAGGCGGAGAACATGTGGCTTCGTGACCCCATCATGTACCGCATCCGCCACCAGGCCCATCACTCGACCGCCACTACGTGGTGCATCTACCCCACCTACGACTGGGCCCACGGTCAGTCCGACGCCATAGAGGGTGTGACCCATTCGCTGTGTTCCCTGGAATTCAACAGCCACCGACCCCTATACGACTGGTTCCTCGCCCATGTGCCGCTCGACGCCCCGGCCCCCAAGCAGCGCGAGTTCGCCCGTCTCGAACTGACCCACACCATCACCTCGAAGCGTCGCCTCAAGTCCCTGGTGACCGACGGCGTCGTCGACGGTTGGGACGACCCCCGCATGCCCACCCTGCGCGGGATGCGTCGTCGTGGCTACCCGGCTGCCGCCATCCGTGCCTTCTGCCAGGCCGTCGGTACCACCAAGAACAATTCCGTGAAGGCCATCGAGGAGTTCGAGTCCTTCGTGCGCCGCGAGCTCAACGCCACCACGCAGCGCCGCATGGCCGTCCTGCACCCGCTCAAACTGGTCCTCGACGGCTGGCCTACTGACGAGAACGGCAACCCGGTCGTCGAATGGTTCGAGCTCGTCAACAACCCGGAGAATCCTGATGACGGCACCCGGCGCGTCCCCTTCACCGGTGAGCTGTGGATCGAAGCCGACGACTTCCGCGAGGACCCGCCCCGCAAGTTCTTCCGTCTCTCCCCCGGTCGCGAGGTGCGTCTGCGTGGTGCCTACCTGGTGACGGCCACTGACGTCGTCAAGAACCCTGACGGCACCATCACCGAGGTTCACGCCAGCTATGACCCGGAGTCCCGCGGCGGCACCGCCCCCGACGGTCGCAAGGTGAAGTCGACGATGCACTGGGTGTCCGCCGCCCACGCCGTGCCGGTGACAGCGAACCTCTATGACCGTCTCTTCACCGCCGAGATTCCCGGATCGGAGAGCGGCGAGGCCCTCGACGACCTCAACCCGAACTCGCGCGAGACCCTCACCAACGTCATGGCCGAACCGGCCCTGGCCGAGGTGCTCCCCGGCGAGGTGGTGCAGTTCGAGCGGCTGGGGTACTTCGCGGCGGATCAGGACACCACGGTGTTCCACCGCACCGTTGGTCTGCGTGACGAATGGGCCCAGCTGCAGAGGCGTCAGGGCTGAACAGGTGTTGTTGACGGCAGCAATCCATCAAATTGTCACCCGTCCGTCACTTCTTTCGGCAAAGATGGTACCGCTTTCCTATCCCGTTAGAAGGACACCATCCATGCATGACAACCCACTTGGTACGAACCTGTCGCGTCGCGCCGTGCTGGTCGGCACCCTGGGGACAGGGCTCGCGATGACTGCCGTCGGGAATTCCTTCGCGTCGCCGTCGACGTCTTCCGCTCCCGCCACCGCAGGCTCTGCTGCCGGTGCCGCAGCACTGACGGTGCTCGCCACCACGGACATCCACGGTCACGTCTACGACTGGGACTACTTCGCCGACGCTCCCTACTCGCCGTCGGACAAGGGGCGGTCCTCAGCTCCGTTGGGCGTGAGCCGGGTGGCCACCATCGTCAAGCAGGTCCGCGCCGAGAAGGGGGCCGACTCCGTCGTCACGCTCGACAACGGTGACACCATCCAGGGCACCCCGCTGACCTACCTCTCTGCCAAGCAGCCCGAGAAACTTGGCCGCACCGAGGTCATGGCCCGCGCATTCAACCTCGTTGGTTATGACGCGGCCAACATCGGCAACCACGAGTTCAACTACGGACTCAAGGAACTCAACCGCTACAAGAACGACCTCGACGCCCCACTGCTGTGCGCCAACGTCATCGACCTCAAGACCGGCAAGCCGCTGACCCAGGGCACTCTCATGCTCACCAAGACCGTCGACGGCCACCGGGTCAAGGTCGGCGTCGTCGCCGTCACCACCCCTGGCTCGATGGTCTGGGACAAGGCGAACCTCACTGGCAACGTCGACATCGCCGACCCGGTCAAGACCGCTGCGAAGCACTCGGTCAAGCTGCGCAAGGAAGGGGCTGACGTCGTTGTCGTCCTCGTCCACGCCGGATTGTCGGAGGACCAGGCCACCCCGGTCTACAAGGGTCTGCCGGAGAACAACGCCACCGTCCTGGCTAAATCCGTTCCCGAGGTCGACCTCGTCGTCATCGGTCACACCCACCAGGACGACCCGGTCGAGATCATCGACGGCATCTCGGGCCACAAGGTCGTCATCACCCAGCCCGACTACTGGGCCCGTTCGGTCTCCCAGGTGACGATCCCGCTCGACTTCTCCGACGGCAAGGTCTCCGTGCTCCACGACAAGGTCGCCGTGAAGCCGCGTTACACCCGTGACGTCGAGGAGGACAAGGAGTTCGCCTCTGACCCCGAGCTGCAGGCCAGCCACAAGGCCACCGTCACGTACGTCAACTCGGTCGTCGCCACCTCGACGACGAAGCTGACCACCGAGCGCTCGATGGTTGAGGACACCCCGATCCTCGACTTCATCGGCAAGGTCGAGGCCGACACCGTCGCCAAGGCGATCAAGGGTGGCAAGTACGACGGTATTCCGGTCATCGCCCAGGTCTCGCCGTTCTCACGCACCGCCGCCTTCCCGAAGGGCGATGTCAAGATCAAGGACATCGCTGGCCTGTACGTCTTCGACAACACACTGGCAGGCCTCCTGCTCACCGGTAAACAACTCAAGGACTACCTGGAGTACTCCGCGAAGTACTTCAAGCAGGTCAAGAAGGGCGCCATCGTCAACCCGGCTCCGGCCAGCGAGGGCGGCGACACCCAGGCTGACTACCAGGGCAAGCCGGTGTGGGACTACAACTACGACGCCGTCACCGGTGTCAAGTACTCCATCGACGTCTCCAAGCCGGTGGGCAAGCGCATCCTGGGCCTGTCCTGGCAGGGCAAGCCGGTCACCGACGACCAGAAGTTCGTCCTGGCCATCAACAACTACCGCATGAGCGGTGGCGGCGCCTACCCGCACGTCGCGGAGGCCCCGGTCGTCTGGGACGAGATCCTCGAGATCCGTCAGCTGCTCATCGACACCGCCTCGAAGATGAAGACCATCGATCCGAAGGACTTCTTCGATCGCAACTGGTTCCTCACCACGACTGGGGAGACCTGGCCGGCCACGGGCAAGCCCGGCAACGGTACCAAGCTCGGCGACGGCACGAAGCCCGGCAACGGCATCATGCCCGGTTCCGGCGATCGTCCGACCACGTTGCCGCGCACCGGCGTCTGACCGGTTCCGACAACAGTTGAGCCTCGGCCCACCCGACTTGGTAAGCCGAGGCCCTTCTTGTCCTCACGACGTGGAAGAGTGTCCCGTGGCACCTGGAGACGGCAACCTCCACCACTGACAGATGAAAGGACGCAGCGCTGACAACCCAAATCGTTCCGCGGGATCCCAGGCATGGACTCCCGGCTCGGCTGGGCAACCGACGTTGGCCGGCAAGGGTGCTGCGCCGTGCCAGCATTGCTGGCCTCGTCTTCGCCCTTTTCGGTCTGTGGACCGCCCTGACACCGTCCTTGGTCCCCCGGACCTGGTGGATGGTGGCCATCAACGTGTGGTTGTCGACCCTTCTCGCCTATGGGGTCGGAGGGCTCATCGGGCGGATTTCCCGGTGGCTGGCTGAGATCACGCGCTTGCAGGTGATGATCTCAACTCACGCGGTCCGGGGCATCCGACGTAGCTGGTACGCCATTCTCGCCCTGATATCGCTGTGGATGTTCGTGTGGTGCACGAGACAGCAGAAGCACGTTTCAGAGGAAGTCGGTCTGCCACGGAAGGTCTGGGTCGCGCAGACCATTGGCGTGTTCACGGGGCTGATCCTTTTCACCGCGACGGTACTGCTCATCCGCCTCATCGCTCATGGCATCCGAAATCTGTACACCGGCGTGCACCGTCTCATCGCCCAGCCGGTACTGGCAATCGTCGTCGTGGTGCTGAGCATCTCACTCCTGCTCTGGGCCACGAACAATGTCATCGTCAGGACGACGGCCAACGGTGTTGCCCACGTCATGGCTGAGACCAATGCGCAGACGGCCGCCGGACGGAAACCCCCGACGTCGCCTCTTCGGTCTGGATCCTCCGCCTCACTTCAGACCTGGGACAGCCTGGGCCGGGAGGGCAAGGATGCCGTCACTGACGGCCCCGACGCCGCCATGATCGAAAAGGTCACCGGTCAGTCGGCCAAGGAGCCCATCCGCGTCTACGCCGGACTCAATTCCCGTCGTGACTACGTCGCCGAGGCGAATGGCGTTCTCGCCGAGCTCATCCGTACTGGGGCGTTCAATCGCAAGGCGCTCGTCGTCCAGAACGGCACCGGGTCCGGCTGGATCGAGGAGTGGTCGGTGTCGGCCGTGGAATATCTCACCGGCGGTGACTGCGCGACGGCCACGATGCAGTACTCGTACCTGGGCAGCGTCGGGGCCTTCCTCCTGGACCGCGAATCGCCCAAAGAAGGTGCCCAGGCCCTGTTCAGCGTCATCCACGACTACTGGGCCACCCTGGCCCCCGAAACTCGTCCGAAGCTCTACACGAGCGGTGTGTCCCTGGGTTCTTACGGTGGTCAGTCCGCCTTCCCATCCATCGACGACATGATCGCCAAGGTTGACGGCGCCGTGTGGGTCGGAACCCCCGGGTTCACGCCGATCTGGAAGGATTTGGAGGCGAACCGACGAGAGGGGTCCCCCGCCATCGTCCCCGTGATCGACGATGGCCGAATCGTGAGGTTCATGGGTAATCCGGGCGAGATCTACCACGACCATTGGGGAGCCGCCTATCCTCCTTGGTCAGCCCACACACGCATCGCCTATGTACAGCACCCGTCCGATCCGGTGACGTGGTGGTCCCCCGAGATGATCTGGTCAGAGCCCGACTGGATGCGCGAGCGCGCTGGAGACGACGTCAATCCCCACATTCAGTGGACGCCATGGTCGAGTTTCTGGCAGGTCACGGCCGACATGGCCTTGTCGACGACTCCGCCTGGTGGGCATGGGCACAACTACCACAGCGAATTCATCCCCATTTGGTCGGCAGTCCTCGGCATTCACTGCGATCGTCACACCATGGATGCCATCGCGAAAGCGATCCCCAAGACCTCAGCTCCTCGGTGATCGCCGCGTCTGTGGGGGCTGATGTCGCGCGCCATCCCCTCGCAGCTGGGTGGTTGCCACGAATGTGGACCACGTCTTGCCCGGCCTCCTCCACCCATATCCAGACATGCAACGAGGTCCGCCCCCGTGGGGACGGACCTCGTCAAAAACTCAGATCACATCACTTGATGATCTTAGTGACACGACCAGCACCGACGGTGCGACCGCCCTCACGGATGGCGAACTTGAGCTGCTCCTCCATGGCGATCGGGTGGATCAGGTGGACGGTCATGTCGGTGTTGTCACCAGGCATAACCATCTCGGTGCCCTCGGGGAGCTCAACAGTGCCAGTCACGTCCGTGGTGCGGAAGTAGAACTGGGGGCTGTAGTGCGAGAAGAACGGCTTGTGACGGCCACCCTCATCCTTCTTCAGAACGTAGACCTGGCCCTCGAAGTCGGTGTGCGGGGTGGTGGAACCGGGCTTGCAGAGGACCATGCCGCGAACGACGTCCTCCTTCTTGGTGCCACGGAGCAGAACACCGACGTTCTCGCCAGCGCGACCCTCGTCGAGGATCTTGCGGAACATCTCGACGCCGGTGACGGTGGTCTTCTGAGTCTTGTCGTGGATACCGACGATCTCGACCTCCTCGCTGGTCTTGACGACGCCGCGCTCAACACGACCGGTGACAACGGTGCCACGACCGGTGATGGTGAAGACGTCCTCAATCGGCATGAGGAAGGGCTTGTCGAGGTCACGCTCAGGCTGCGGGACGTACTCATCCACGGCATCCATGAGGTCGAGGATCGACTGGGTCCACTTCTCGTCACCCTGGAGGGCCTGGAAGGCGGAGATGCGAACGACCGGGCAGTTGTCACCGTCGAAGTCCTGCGAGGTCAGCAGCTCGCGAACCTCCATTTCGACGAGCTCGATGAGCTCCTCGTCGTCGACCATGTCGCACTTGTTGAGGGCGACGACAATGGCCGGCACGCCCACCTGGCGGGCGAGCAGGACGTGCTCACGAGTCTGGGGCATCGGGCCGTCGGTGGCGGCGACCACGAGGATGGCGCCGTCCATCTGGGCAGCACCAGTGATCATGTTCTTGACGTAGTCAGCGTGACCGGGGCAGTCAACGTGAGCGTAGTGACGATTCTCGGTCTGGTACTCGATGTGGGCGATCGAGATGGTGATGCCGCGCTGACGCTCCTCGGGAGCCTTATCGATCTGGTCGAACGGCGACTCCTCATTCAGCTCCGGGTACTTGTCGTGCAGCACCTTGGAGATCGCCGCGGTGAGGGTCGTCTTGCCGTGGTCGATGTGTCCGATGGTGCCGATGTTGCAGTGCGGCTTGGTCCGCTCGAACTTGGCCTTTGCCACTGGGGCTCCTTCTGGAATGTCGCCCGCTTGTGCACGGGACGCGTCATGTGGATATTCCTGGGAGGTTCCCAGGAACGTTTCTGGACGGACCCCCGACCAGAGGTCAGGGAACTTCTCTCATTATTCTGCACGTGCCCAGGGATAGTCAAACCAGGTCTTTCCCTCCTGCTGGCCACAATGCGCCAGCCGCCGCCACGACTGCACGCCGGATCCATGACCCGACGCGCCACGTGGCAGCGGGCACCTCCATCGCTGGAGGAAAGGGCGCCTATTGCAGATCGTTTTCTGTCCACTGGCCACCGCCACTGTGGTCAGGCGGGTATCCGCCCGGCGGCGGAGGCACCGGGGCGCCGGGGTGCGATGGCCGCTGCTGATTCTGCTGCGTGTGACCCTGCACAGGAATTCGGTACTGCCCGTTCTGGGCAGCCCGCTGACGCGCAGCCTCAGCACGCTTCTTACTCCGTGCCCGAATAGCATCGCGCTTGAAGTAGGCCAGAACAGCGGCGGCGACAATGAGAACCCCGATGACGACCGCGGCAACGACAGGACCGGTCCGCAGGGTACTCGCACGGGCGCTGAACACCGTAGATTCGCCGGTTGTCCACGTCCTTTCAGAGCTGCCATCGTCGAACTTGCCGTGATCGGTAATGACCTTGAGTTCGCCCCTCGGCATCCAAGCTAAGGGGGTAATGGCGATCATCCAGTGGTTCTTGAACGTCGTCCGCTTCAGTTCGTTCTCTACAACCAGGGGAGAATCACTTCCCGAGTACTTCTTGCTGAAGGTGAGAGGGTCGTCGGCGCTCCCCTTGACCGTGTACCGGGTGGTGCTCTTGTCAGTTTTTTGCTCAACCGACCAGTTCCCGGCTCCCCGGAGCAGTGTTTTGACCTCCTCCTTGTTGTCCCCCAGGACAGCATTGTCGAAGGTCAGATTGGCCTCGTACGAGACCTCTCCCCCCGGGTTCAGGTGCACCGTTGTGCTGGTCTTCTTGGTTTCCAGCGGCACGTCCAACTTCAAAGGCGCGCTGCCCCTGATGATCTGAGTGCTCGTCTCGCCCTCGTCCGATGGCGCAGAAGAGTCCTCATCCACCCATTGCGACGGGTGGGTGACCACCATCACCGGGTCCCCAGCGTCGCGGGAGCAGATGGCCGAGCAGGAGACCTGACCGGTCAAGGACAGCGGAATCACGAATGACGCTGGTGTCCCACTGCTCGGGTCGCTCTGCTTCGCCTGTCCAGGGGTGATCTTCAAACTGCCAGACTTGTTGCCGAGAGCCTGAGCGACCCTCTTGTCGACGTCCTCCAGAGAGCCGGCCTTGATGGTGACCTTCTTGCCGACTGGGTAGGTCGACCAGAGCTGTTGGCGCACATCCTCGGGCAGGTCGTCACTCTTGGCGTCGGCGGCCTCACCATTGCCATCCTTGGTGGCCTGGTCGAGGAAGGCTTTGACCTTATTCTCTTTGTCAGCACCCCAGGCCTGCTCGGAGAAGTACCAGACGACGGCACCGACGTCCTTCATGCTCTTGAAGTTCAGCTGAACGACAACCTGGTCGAAACCGTTGTCAGCCACGTGCTCGACGTCCAGCGGCGTCTGCGAGGTGAAGTTCTTGCCTCCGATCGTCAACGTCATGTTGTTCTCGGAGTCGAGGACGTTCCCTACGTTGCCGGAATCAACGATTCCGTCCTGTTCCAAACCTTGCGGCAACCACTCAAGAAGATCCCGGGACGTGAAGTTCTCCTTGCCGACGACTCCGTTAACCAACGGGGTGTTGATGTTCTGGATGTCAGACGTCGGATCCTTGGAGCCGCCAATGATGGCGCGCACCTTGGTGAGGTAGTCCTGGGGATTGGAAAAATCGAGTTGGAAGGAGGCAACCATCGACTTTCCCTGCATGTGTAAGCCGTTGTACGTCAGCTGCGAGGGAACATGCTTCTTGATACTTGTGTCGTAGACGCTCAACGGCTTGGCAAACACCTGCTTGGCTTCGTCGGAATCGTCATTGGTGAAGGTCACCGTCAAGCTCCGGGAACCCGAACCATCGTCGTTGACTTTGAGCGTTGTACCTATGACGGCACCGCATCCCGATAACACGAAGGCCATCGCCACGCACAGTGCCACGACACCACGCCGCATTGGCGCGCTGAGACGCCGCCCGCTCATCATCGGACTCATGATGACATGATCCCCCCGCTGACTACGGCGCAGAGCAGCCAGAGTAGGGCAACCACTACGACGTAAAAGCCAGTCCCGATGACGTGCGGGACGAGCGGGGAACGGGAATATGGCGGGAATCCTCCGGTCTTGTTCACGCCAGTGTAGAGGAGTAACTCACCAAGGAACTGGCACATCGCGCCGAGCGCCCACAGCACCACGAACCCTACCGGGACCAGGGCCCCGGAGGGCACAAACCACAGGAGGCTAACGACTGCGACGACGAAGGTGGAGGATAGGGTCGCGACCGAGTTGACGGTGTAGGCGACCTCCCAAGTCTGCCTGGACTGACGCCACGCGTATACCATCTTGATGAAGAGCGGACGTACCGCGAACACCACGGCGACAGCCAGGAACATGGTGAAGAACGCCTTCAGCCACGAACTGAACTCGAATCCGGTGACGTTATAGGTCTGACTGGGGTCGTCCGTACCGAACCAACCAAGGAAGCCGTGAGTCACGCGGTCGGCCCCGTTGTCGATGGAGGACGCCACCCGCCACATCAAGTTGGCGAAGGCGAAACCGGCAAATCCAGCCTGGGCAAGACCAGTCCAGAGCCAGAACTTCCGGGAGGCCGTGGCCAGATCAAAGGCCTCTACGACATCACCTCTCCAGATCCGACGGAGCACTCCCCACGCGTCAGCGAACCAGTTACCAGATGGTTGTACCGCAAGCGCCCCCTGATAGGGCTGCTGCATCATCGGCGCTTGACCAGCGGCGGGCATGGTCGGCAGGGGCTGCGTGGTGGTGTACCCGCCTTGCTGCGGACTCGTCTGGTAAGGGCCCGGGTGCGCAGGGTTCGGCACCATGCCGGGTTGGACGCCGGAACGTTGGCCCGGAGCCTGCGCCGGATAGGCAGGGTAAGCAGCCGCCGTACCAGGCTGGGGCACGCTCTGCTGCCCAGGCTGGACACCCGGACGACCCATCTGCTGCCCGGGCTGAGGGCCTGGGGCGTAGGGACCGGAACGACCCTGGGCCTGCCACTCACCCCTCCAGCCTGGTCGAGGGCCATTGGGCTGATCAAAGCGGGGCCCTCCCTGAGGGCCCGGGAATCCCCCAGACTGGTGAAGCTGATTCGGGAGTGGCGGATTCGGCGGCATCGTCTGCGGCTGTTTCTGAGGCTCTCCGACCACGCTCGCCGGACCCGCAGCAAGCTGTCCGAAGCCCCCGTCAGGACGCCCGGGCTGGTCTGCCGGACCAGTGCTGCGACCATCAGCGAGAATCTCCGGCCCCGAGGGTGGTTGCGGCGTCGGCGTCGACGCTGGACGGATCACCGTCTGCGAAGGATCAATGGAATCGTAGGCGTTGTTGGATTGGTTACTGGTAGAAAGCTGATCGTGTTGTTCCTTGCCGTGACCGGATTCATCCGCCATGGAGGTCCCCTTAGTTCATGACAGGGGATTTGAATTCGTCAATCCCCGGTTCGCAATGTCAAATTCCGGCAAAAGTATAGCCCTATCTGAGACAGGTGATTACATGTGTATGCCTTGTTTGGGCTTTCATAACGTTTTGGCCCGGCCCCACATTGTGGAGCCGGGCCGATTCTTCAGCCAGTTATGACCGTGGGCTCACTTGCCTCCGTTGGCCGCGGCGATGATCTCGTCAGCAACGGTGGACGGGCACTCGCCGTAGGAGTCGAACTCCATCGAGTAGGTCGCCTGTCCGGAGGTCTTCGAGCGAAGGTCACCGACGTATCCGAACATCTCGGACAGCGGGACCAGGGCGCGCACGACCTTGTTTCCGTGCTCCTCGACCATTTCCTGGATCTGGCCACGACGGGAGTTGAGGTCGCCGATGACAGTACCGAGGTAGTCCTCGGGGGTGGTCACCTCAACGGCCATCAGCGGCTCGAGCAGACCCGGGCTCGCCTTGCGAGCGGCCTCCTTGAAGGCCATCGAACCGGCGATCTTGAAGGCCATCTCGGAGGAATCGACCTCGTGGTAGGCGCCGTCGAGCAGGGTGACCTTGACGTCCTCGACCGGGTAGCCGGCGAGAACACCGAACTGCATCGACTCCTGGACACCGGCGTCGACCGACGGGATGTACTCCTTGGGGACGCGACCACCAGTGACGGCGTTGACGAACTCGTAGCCGAAGCCAGGCTCCTGGGGCTCGATCGCGATGATGACGCGGGCGAACTGACCAGAACCACCGGTCTGCTTCTTGTGCGTGTACTCGTACTTCTCGACCGGCTTGCGCAGGGTCTCGCGGTAGGCCACCTGCGGCTTGCCGATATTGGCCTCCACATGGAACTCACGCTTCATGCGGTCGATGAAGACGTCCAGGTGAAGCTCGCCCATACCGGCGACGATGGTCTGGCCGGTCTCCTCGTCGGTGTGGACGCGGAAGGTCGGATCCTCCTCGACGAGACGCTGAATGGCGTTCGACAGCTTCTCCTGATCGGCCTTCGACTTCGGCTCGATGGCCTGCTCGATCACGGGAGCCGGGAAGGTCATCGACTCGAGGATGATCGGGTTGCTCGGGTCGCAGAGGGTCTCACCGGTGGTGGTGTCCTTGAGGCCCATGACGGCGCAGATCATGCCGGCGCCGATGCTCTCGATCTCCTCACGCTTGTTGGCGTGCATCTGGTAGATCTTGCCGATGCGCTCCTTCTTGCCCTTGGTGGCGTTGAGCACCTGGTCACCGGCGTGCAGCACACCGGAGTAGACGCGCACGAAGGTCAGCTTACCCAGGTGGGGATCGGAGGCGATCTTGAAGGCCAGGATCGACAGCGGCTCGTCGTCGGAGGGACGACGCTGCAGTTCGACGGACTCGTCACCAGGCTTGAAGCCGGAGATGGCCGGGACGTCGAGCGGGGAAGGCAGGTAGTCGACGATGGCGTCGAGCAGCGGCTGCACACCCTTGTTCTTGAACGAGGTGCCACAGGTGACTGCGGTGAAGGCGGAAGCCAGCACACCGCGACGAATGGCGGCCTTGAGCTGGTCGATGGTCACCGAGTCCGGATCCTCGAGGTAGAGCTCCATGAACTCCTCGTCGTTCTCGGCGACGGTCTCGAGCATCTCGGCACGAGCGGCCTCCACCTCGTCCTTCATGTCGGCCGGGATCTCCTCGGTCTCATAATGAGCCCCGAGCTCAGTCTCGCCACGCCAGGTCTTGGCGTTCATCTCGACGAGGTCAACGATGCCCATGAACTTGTCCTCGGCACCGATCGGCAGCTGCAACAGGACCGGGATGGCGTGCAGACGATCCTTGATGGTCTGCACACAGTGATCGAAGGAAGCACCGGTGCGGTCAAGCTTGTTCACGTAACAGATGCGCGGAACGCCGTACTTGGCGGCCTGACGCCACACAGTCATGGACTGCGGCTCGACGCCGGCGACACCGTCGAACACGGCGACAGCACCGTCAAGAACACGCAGGGAGCGCTCCACCTCAACGGTGAAGTCCACGTGTCCGGGGGTGTCAATGATATTGATCTGGGTGTCGTGCCAGAAGGTGGTGGTCGCGGCGGAGGTGATGGTGATGCCGCGCTCCTGCTCCTGCTCCATCCAGTCCATGGTGGCGGCACCGTCGTGGACCTCACCGATCTTGTACGACTTACCGGTGTAGTAGAGGATGCGCTCGGTCGTCGTCGTCTTGCCGGCATCGATGTGGGCCATGATGCCGATGTTGCGAACCTTGTTCAGGTCAATTTTGGCCACTGTTCTTGACCTCAAATCTTGGAGTTAGTGGTCTTCGTATGATGCTCGACGCAGATGAACCTGCGGTGAACCGCGAGGCTTTCTGGGCTGGACGTGATGGTGCCCCCTTCCCGACGGGAAGGGGGCCAACAATCACCAGCGGTAGTGGGCGAAGGCGCGGTTGGCCTCAGCCATCTTGTGGGTGTCCTCACGGCGCTTCACGGAAGCACCGAGGCCGTTGGAGGCATCGAGGATCTCGTTCATGAGACGCTCAGCCATGGTCTTCTCACGACGCTCACGGGAGAAGGCAACCAGCCAACGCATGGCCAGGGTGGTCTGGCGAGCGGGCTTGACCTCGACCGGCACCTGGTAGGTGGCACCGCCGACACGACGGGACTTGACCTCCAGGGAGGGCTTGATGTTGTCGAGCGCGCGCTTGAGGGTCTGCACCGGATCGGTGTTGGTCTTGGCGCGGCAACCCTCGAGGGCGGTGTAAACGATGTTCTGGGCGACAGTCTTCTTGCCGTCGAGAAGGATCTTGCTCACGAGCTGGGAGACGAGAGGAGATCCGTAGACGGGATCGACCATCACTGGGCGCTTCGGCGCGGGTCCCTTACGAGGCATGGATCACTTCTCCTTCTTGGCGCCGTAACGGCTACGGGCCTGCTTGCGGCCCTTGACACCCTGGGTGTCGAGGGAGCCGCGGACGATCTTGTAACGCACACCCGGGAGGTCCTTCACACGACCGCCACGCACGAGCACCATCGAGTGCTCCTGGAGGTTGTGTCCGACACCGGGAATGTAGGCCGTGACCTCGATGCCCGACGACAGGCGCACACGGGCGACCTTTCGCAGAGCCGAGTTCGGCTTCTTCGGCGTCGTGGTGTACACACGGGTGCACACGCCACGACGCTGCGGCGAGCCCTTGAGGGCAGGCGTGTTGTTCTTGCTGATCTTGTCAGTGCGGCCCTTGCGGACCAGCTGCTGGATTGTAGGCACCGGCTGGTATCTCTTTCCGTCTGGTGGGTTCGGAATTCCCTGGCTGTGCACCCCTCCATCGCTGCGTCGGGATCACCGCTGCCCCTCGCTGCAGATTGGGAGTGCCGTGCGAACTCCGCACGGGCAGACCTTCTCGCAGCAACTCGAGTGGTCGTTTGTCGCCATGCCAGGGCACGCACAAGTATCCGGTCGAACCGGACACGCGTTAACAGCGTATCTCCCGGGTTTCAGGGGGTCAAACTCAGCGACGCTGCGAGGAGGCGCACCGGGGGCGCCACGAAACCCCATGGAAATCAAACTCCACAGATGAAAAGCGCTGCGTCCGCAGCTCCTCAGGCACCCGTTCGAGGAAGGGCCACCGGGCGAGACACAGGAGCACCCACGCCGCCCGCAGCCAGGAAGTTGCCATGGCCCTTGTCGTTGACCTGTCCCCTGATCGTTCCGTTGACGCGAAGGCTGCCCATGGCATGCATGGAGGGGAAGACGATCGGCGGAATGCTCACCGTCCCACCCTCAATCTTCGGCAGGACGATGGGACGTCCACTGACGTCGGGAAGGGTGATGGTGCCGCCCTTGACGTCGGGAAGGGTGATGGTGCCGCCCTTGACGTCGGGAAGGGTGATGGTGCCGCCCTTGACGGTCGGCAGGATGATGGGGCCAGCACTGACGTTCGGCAGGTAAACGGTGCCGCCACGAATCTCCGGAGGCACGATGCCCCGATGGTGAGGCGGCAGGCTGACGCCGACACTCACATGCACCGATGCACGATGAGTCGGGCGGGCATCCGCAGTGGCCCGGGATGTCGGAACGGGAACGGGAGCAACCTGGTGCGCACTTGCCCCCGGAGCCGTCCCTACGAAAACGGCCAGTCCCAAGCATGCTGCAACCATCCCTGTCAGAACTGTTCGCTTCATCCCGCTATCCCCTCGTAACACAGCAAGCACCTTAGCAGGCGTGCCACCGCAGTCTACGCCTCCAATCACGCCTCGCTAGTCCGTCGTAGTACCACCGAACGGCGCACCGATCCGGCCTGCGCTCCAGACGGCTGATCAGTAAACTTGGCAGCAGCCTGGCCCCTCGACGCCCCCGCCGACTGACCACCATGCTGACCACCGGCAACCCAGGTGTCAGTCACAGGTCCATAAACGACGGCCTTGCCAGCGGAGATCGCAGCTTGCCGATCCCCCGCATGAACATGCAGAGATCCTCCCCGGCCCCGTCACCTCGACAAAGTCGAGATCAATAGCACCGATGTCAAGGACAACGGCACCCTGACCGACGTTCAGGCCTCATACAAAAGCCTCTCCTCCCCACGTGGGGAGGAGAGGCTTTCGCAGCCGGGTCCTAGCCTCAGCTCAAATCACCCAGATCCAGATCGTCGAGCGGAACAGCCGCGCCCGACCCCGAACCGAAGTCGTAGTCGAACGGGTCGTAGTTCATCGTGAACGCAGCAGCCTTGGCTTCCGCGGTCGGCTCCACCCTCATGTTGCGGTAGACCTCCAGGCCCGTTCCGGCCGGGATGAGCTTACCGAGGATGACGTTCTCCTTGAGGCCGACCAAGGTGTCCGTCTTGCCGTTGATGGCGGCATCGGTGAGCACCTTCGTCGTCTCCTGGAAGGAGGCAGCCGACAGCCAGGACTCGGTGGCCAGCGAGGCCTTCGTGATGCCCATGAGCACCGGACGACCCTCAGCCGGGCGACCACCCTCGGCGACAGCCTTGCGGTTGGCGTTTTCGTAGGAGTTACGGTCCACCAGCTCTCCAGGCATCATCTGGGTGTCACCGGACTCGATGACGGTGATGCGGCGAAGCATCTGGCGAATGACAATCTCGATGTGCTTCTCGTGGATGCCAGCGCCCTGGGTGTTGTAGACCTTCTGAACCTCCTTGACGAGGTACTCCTGCACCCGGCGAACACCGGAGATACGCAGCACGTCCTGCGGGTCGGCGGTGCCACCCATGAGCTGCTCACCTGCGGCAACCCGCACTCCGTCACGAATGACACGGTGAGTGCCGTCGAGGTCGAACTCGAGACGGGCACGGCGCGGCAGCACGTACTCCACGTCCTCCTCGCCGTCGTCACGTACCAGGACGAGCTTGCGACGGTTGTCGGACTCGTCGATGCGGATGACACCAGCGGCCTCGGCCAGCGGCGACTTGCCCTTCGGGCTACGGGCCTCGAAGAGCTCGACGACACGGGGAAGACCCTGGGTGATGTCGTCACCAGCGACACCACCGGTGTGGAAGGTACGCATCGTCAGCTGGGTGCCAGGCTCACCAATCGACTGAGCAGCGATGATGCCGACGGCCTCACCGACGTCAACCAGGTGACCGGTCGACAGTGAACGTCCGTAGCAACGAGCGCAGCAGCCCTGGGCTGCAGTGCAGGTGAGCACCGAGCGCACCTTGATCTGCGAGATACCAGCAGCGATGAGCTTGGAGATCTCCTCGTCACCGAGATCGGAGTTGGCCGCCACCACGACATTGCCATTGGCGTCGAGGGCGTCGGCAGCCAGGCATCGGGCGTACACCGCGGTGTCCAGCCCCTCGGCGCGCACCAAGTTGCCGTTGCCGGCGTCGACAGCAATGGTCTTGGGCATGCCACGGGTGGTGCCACAGTCCTCCTCGCGGACGATGACGTCCTGGGACACGTCGACCAGACGACGAGTCAGGTAACCGGAGTCAGCGGTACGCAGAGCGGTGTCAGCCTGTCCCTTACGACCACCGTGAGTGGAGATGAAGTACTCCAGAACCGTCAGGCCCTCGCGGAAGTTGGACTTGATCGGACGAGGAATGATGTCACCCTTCGGGTCAGCCACCAGACCGCGCATAGCGGCGATCTGACGCATCTGGGTCATACTGCCTCGAGCGCCCGAGTCGACCATCATGTGAACCGGGTTGGTCTGGGTGAAGTTGGCCTCCATGGCGGAGGTCAGCTCAGCAGTGGCCTCGGTCCAGATCTGGATGAGATCCTGACGACGCTCCTCCTCGGTCACGGCACCACGGTCGTACTCTCGGTCGACCTTGGCGGCGCGAGCCTCGTACCCCGCCAGAATCTCCGGCTTGGTCGGCGGGGTCTGGACGTCGCCGATGGAGACGGTCACGCCGGACAGCGAACCCCACTTGTAGCCGATGTTCTTGAGGTTGTCGAGGACGTGGGCCACCTCGAGCTGGGTCATCCGCTCGCTGAGGTCGTTGACAATCTTGCCAATCTGCTTCTTGCCGACGAGGTAGTCGACATACGGGTAGTCGTCCGGCAGCACCTCGTTGAACAGGGCCTGTCCCAGGGTGGTGTCGAGGATGACGGAGCCGTCAGCGCGAACCGTCTCGCCGTGCGGCGGCACGACGCCCTTGAGACGCAGCTTGATCTTGGCACCGATCTCGAGCTCGCCGAGATCATGGGCCATGATTGCCTCGGCCAGCGAGGAGAAAGCACGTCCCTCACCCTTGAGGCCGTCAAGGGCCATCGTCAGGTAGTAGGCGCCGATGATCATCTCGTGCGAGGGCAGGGCGACCGGGCGACCGTCAGCCGGTTTGAGGATGTTGTTCGTCGACAGCATCAGGACGCGAGCCTCGGCCTGGGCCTCAGGGCTCAGCGGCAGGTGCACAGCCATCTGGTCACCGTCGAAGTCAGCGTTGAAGGCCGAGCAGACAAGCGGGTGAAGCTGGATGGCCTTGCCCTCGATGAGCTGGGGCTCGAAGGCCTGGATACCCAGACGGTGCAGGGTAGGTGCACGGTTCAGCAGAACCGGGTGCTCCTTGATGACCTCCTCGAGGACGTCCCACACCACGGGACGCTGGCGCTCGACCATGCGCTTGGCGGACTTGACGTTCTGGGCGTGCTCGAGGTCGGCCAGACGCTTCATGACGAAGGGCTTGAACAGTTCTAGGGCCATGGCCTTCGGCAGACCGCACTGGTGCATCTTGAGCTGCGGGCCCACGACGATGACCGAACGGCCGGAGTAATCGACTCGCTTACCGAGCAGGTTCTGACGGAAACGACCTTGCTTGCCCTTGAGCATGTCGGACAGCGACTTGAGCGGACGGTTGCCCGGGCCACTCACCGGACGCCCACGGCGACCGTTGTCGAACAGCGAGTCGACGGACTCCTGGAGCATGCGCTTCTCGTTGTTGACGATGATCTCCGGGGCGCCGAGGTCAACCAGCCTCTTGAGGCGGTTGTTTCGGTTGATGACGCGACGGTAGAGGTCGTTCAGGTCCGAGGTGGCGAAGCGGCCACCGTCGAGCTGCACCATCGGGCGCAGATCCGGCGGGATGACCGGGACGCAGTCCAGGACCATGCCCTCCGGCGAGTTGCCGGACTCGAGGAAGGCCTGCACGACCTTGAGGCGCTTGAGGGCGCGGGTCTTCTTCTGGCCGCGGCCGGTCTTGATGATCTCGCGCAGCTTCTCGGACTCGGCGGCGAGGTCGAAGTCGTGGAGACGACGCTTGATCGCCTCGGCGCCCATCGAACCCTCGAAGTACTTGCCGAAGCGCGACTTCATCTCGCGGTAGAGGATCTCGTCACCCTCAAGGTCCTGAACCTTGAGGTTCTTGAAGCGATCCCACACGGCGTCGAGACGATCGATCTGGCGTTGGGCCCGAGTCTCGATGTGCTTGAGCTCCTTCTCGGCGCCGTCCTTGACCTTGCGACGGGTGTCAGCCTTGGCACCGTCGGCCTCGAGCTGAGCCATGTCCTCCTCGAGCTTGACCCGGCGGGCCTCCAGCTCGGAGTCACGACGCTGCTCCATGCGGGAGCGCTCGGTCTGCACCTTGGCCTCCAACGACGGCAGGTCGCGGTGGCGAGCCTCCTCATCGACGGCGGTGATCATGTAGGCCGCGAAGTAGATGACCTTCTCGAGGTCCTTCGGGGCAATGTCGAGCAGGTAACCCAGACGGGAGGGAACTCCCTTGAAGTACCAGATGTGGGTCACCGGGGCGACCAGCTCGATGTGTCCCATGCGCTCACGACGCACGTTGGAACGGGTCACCTCGACGCCACAGCGCTCACAGATGATGCCCTTGAAGCGGACGCGCTTGTACTTGCCGCAGTAGCACTCCCAGTCACGGGTCGGGCCGAAGATCTTCTCGCAGAAGAGGCCGTCACGCTCGGGCTTGAGGGTGCGGTAGTTGATGGTCTCGGGCTTCTTGACCTCGCCGTGGCTCCACGCACGGATCTGGTCGGCCGTGGCCAGGCCGATCTGCAACCGGTCGTAGTAGTTGGTGTCCAGCACGATTGTTCTCTTTCCCCCACCTGGGTGGGTGGTAGCCCCTCCTCGTCAGGAGGGGTTCCAGTCGGGGTGTCTGTGTGGGGCGGGTTGTCCGGGCCCGTCCCCACCCCCGTCAAACGGACTGTGTTCAGGGCGCCGGGGCGACGTCGTCGCCCCGGCAGAATGGGCAGGTCAGTCGGCCATGGCGTTGTCGGCACCGGGGCGACGCCCGATGTCGATACCCAGACCGGACCGGGTGTCCTCGTCGGAGGTGCGCAGATCGATCTCCTGGCCCTCCGAGTTGAGCACCTCCACGTTCAGGCAGAGCGACTTCATCTCCTTGACGAGTACCTTGAAGGACTCGGGGATGCCCGGCTCCGGGATGCTCTCGCCCTTGACGATCGCCTCGTAGACCTTGACACGGCCGGGAACGTCATCGGACTTGATGGTGAGCAGCTCCTGCAGCGCCCAGGCGGCGCCGTAGGCCTCCATGGCCCACACCTCCATCTCGCCGAATCGCTGACCACCAAACTGGGCCTTACCACCAAGGGGCTGCTGGGTGATCATCGAGTACGGACCGGTGGAACGGGCGTGGATCTTGTCGTCGACCAAGTGGTGCAGCTTCAGCATGTACATGTAGCCGACACCCACCTTGGACGGGAAGGGGTCGCCGGTACGACCGTCGAAGAGGGTGGCCTTGCCGTCGGCGTCGACGAGCATGTCGCCGTCGCGGGTCGGGTGACCGTACTGCAACAGACCGGTGATCTCCTCCTCCGTGGCACCGTCGAAGACCGGGGTGGCCAGACGGGACTCCTCGGGGACGTCGATGAGACCGACCTCGCGCAGACGCTCGGCCCAGTCGCCCTCGGCTTGGGTGATGTCCCAGCCGGAGTGGGCGATCCAACCGAGGTGCATCTCGAGCACCTGACCGACGTTCATACGGGAAGGCACACCCAGTGGGTTGAGGATGATGTCAACCGGGGTGCCGTCCGGCAGGAACGGCATGTCCTCGACGGGCAGGATCTTCGAGATGACACCCTTGTTACCGTGACGTCCGGCGAGCTTGTCACCGATCGAGATCTTGCGCTTCTGAGCGACGTAGACGCGAACCATCTGGTTGACTCCGGGGGCCAGCTCGTCACCGTTCTCGGCGTCAAACACGCGCACGCCGATGACGGTGCCCTCCTCACCGTGGGGAACCTTGAGGGAGGTGTCGCGGACCTCGCGGGCCTTCTCACCGAAGATGGCGCGCAGCAGACGCTCCTCAGGAGTCAGCTCGGTCTCGCCCTTCGGGGTGACCTTGCCGACGAGGATGTCGCCGGTACCGACCTCGGCTCCGATGCGCACGATGCCGTTCTCGTCCAGGTTGGCCAGCATGTCCTCGGAGACGTTCGGGATGTCCCGCGTGATCTCCTCAGCGCCCAACTTGGTGTCACGGGCGTCGACCTCGTGCTCCTCGATGTGGATCGAGGTGAGGACGTCGTCGGAGACGATGCGCTGGGACAGGATGATGGCGTCCTCGTAGTTGAGGCCCTGCCACGGCATGAAGGCGGCCAGCATGTTGCGGCCGAGAGCGAGCTCGCCCTTGTCCGTCGACGGGCCGTCAGCAAGCGGGGTACCGACCTCGACACGCTGCCCCACCGTGACCAGCGGACGCTGGTTGATACAGGTACCGGCGTTGGAGCGACGGAACTTCTCCAGCTTGTAGGTCTGGTAGGTGCCGTCGTCGCAGGCGATGTCGATGAGGTCAGCGCTCACCGACAGGACCGAACCTGCCTTCTCGGCGAGGGTGACGTCACCGACGTCAACCGCACAGCGGTACTCCATACCGGTTCCGACGAACGGAGCCTCGGTACGCACCAGCGGCACGGCCTGACGCTGCATGTTGGCGCCCATGAGGGCTCGGGAGGCATCGTCGTGCTCGAGGAACGGGATGAGGGCGGACGCCACCGACACCATCTGGCGCGGGGAGACGTCCATGTAGTCGACCTCGGAGTTCGGGACCTCGTCGGCCTCGCCGTGACGTTGGCGCACCAGGACGCGATCATTGACGAAACGGCCGTCGTCATCGACCTTGGCGTTGGCCTGGGCGATGACGTGACGATCCTCCTCGTCCGCGGTCAGGTAGACGACCTGGTCGGTGACCTGCCCGTCGATGACCTTACGGTACGGGGTCTCGATGAAGCCGAAGGCGTTGACGCGGGCGAAGGAGGCCAGCGAACCAATCAGACCGATGTTCGGACCCTCAGGGGTCTCAATCGGGCACATACGACCGTAGTGCGACGGGTGGACGTCTCGAACCTCCATGCCGGCGCGGTCACGGGACAGACCGCCGGGTCCCAGGGCCGACAGACGACGCTTGTGGGTCATCTCGGCCAGCGGGTTGTTCTGGTCCATGAACTGCGACAGCTGGGATGTTCCGAAGAATTCCTTGATCGCGGCTGTCACCGGACGGATGTTGATCAGGGTCTGCGGGGTGATGGCCTCGATGTCCTGGGTGGTCATGCGGTCACGCACGACACGCTCCATCCGACCAAGACCGGTACGCAGCTGATTCTGGATGAGCTCGCCGACGGTGCGCAGACGGCGGTTGCCGAAATGGTCGATGTCGTCGGCCTCGACGACGATGTCGTCGCGTCCCTCGCGCGGGAGCATTTCGGTGCCCTCGTGCAGGGCGCACACGTAGTGGATCGCCGCGACGATGTCGTCGATCGTCAGCACCTGTTGGTCGAACGGCAGGGACAGACCGAGCTTCTTGTTGATCTTGTAACGACCAACCTTGGCCAGATCGTAGCGCTTCGGGTTGAAGTAGTAATTCTCGAGCAGCTGCTGGGCGGCGTCACGGGACGGCGGCTCGCCAGGACGCAGCTTCTTGTAGATGTCCAGCAGCGCCTGATCCTGAGTTTCGACGCCGTGATCCTTCTCGAGGGTCTGACGGATCGACTCGTAGTCGCCGAACTCCTCGAGGATGCGGTCAGCGGTCCAGCCGAGGGCCTTGAGGAAAACGGTGACGTTCTGCTTGCGCTTACGGTCCAGACGAACTCCGACGGTGTCGCGCTTGTCAATCTCGAACTCGAGCCAAGCGCCACGCGACGGAATCACCTTGCACGTGAAGATATCCTTGTCGGAGGTCTTGTCGGCGGTCTTCTCGAAGTAGACACCCGGGGAACGCACCAGCTGGGAGACGACGACACGCTCGGTGCCGTTGATGATGAAGGTGCCCTTCGAGGTCATGAGCGGGAAGTCACCGATGAAGACCGTCTGGGACTTGATCTCCTCGGTCTCGTTATTCATGAACTCCGCGGTCACGAACAGCGGGGCCGCGTAGGTGGTGTCGCGATCCTTGCACTCGTCGACGCTGTGCTTGGGATCCTCGAAACGATGATCCCGGAAAGACAAGGACATCGTCTGGGAGTAGTCCTCGATCGGGGAGATCTCCTCAAAGATCTCCTCGAGGCCGGACTTGGTGTTGATATCGGTGCGTCCCTCTGCAAGGGCGGCGTCCACATGGGACTGCCATATCTCGTTGCCAACAAGCCAGTTGAACGACTCAACCTGCAAGTCGAGAAGGTTGGGAACCTCCAACGGCTCGTGAATCTTGGCGAATGAGATTCGTCCCGACTGGGGCGAAATGGCGTTGGTGTTCTTCGACGCAGTGCGCGTGGCGGCCAATGTGCGGTCCTTCCGAGAACTCCTACAACCGACCCGTCGGCCGGCCTGGGGGCATGACAAACCGCCCATGTCAAGCATGGGCGATCGCTGGCTATGGTGCAAGGAATGAGTCTACGACATTATCACAAATAATGCAACCACAATCAGGGCGACCCAGCCATCGGAGGAAGACGAGGGGCTCACCCGACGAGTTCTCGCCACAGCCCGAGGAGCAACGGATCGACCGGCGTTCCGACGAACGGGTGATACCACCCTTCGATCACATGACCAGCCAAACAGTTATTCCCGACCTGGCGGGGTGTGTCGTCGCCCGGAGCCCACCACAGGGTCGTTGTGATCGGTGCGTCCCCTCTTTCGCGGCGTACCACGGTGGCACTGTGGTACTCCTGGGCCCGGTCAGCCGGGCGATGTGCCGGCAGCAATGGGCCATGGTCGATGATGACGAGGTGGTCACCCTCCGCACTGAGATGATGCAAGGAGCGATGAGGACGAGCCGTACTTCCCCACCCAGCAAGGATTTCGGCGTCAGTGACGATGAGAGTCGCACCGGGGTCCAGTTGTGCCCGGCCCTCAGCGGTGGACCTGACGGTGAGCAGTGCACAGGTTGGTAGCGCCGGGGCACGGAGGCGACGCAACTGGCCGTTGACGATCTCAGCCACCGGATCACCGGCCACTTCCCCACACAAGATCTTGGCCCCAGCCACGTCCTCGGTGACGAGGGTGGGATGGCCGACGTGGGTCCGACCCAAGGTCACACCATTCCAACCCTCCGGTAGGCCAATCCCCTCGGGAACGCAGTCGACGGCCTCCAGATCAGCGGTGCCCTGCCACCAGTCATCACAGATGCCAGCACATTCGCGCATGACGACGCTGCCGCCTCGACGACCGACGACCAGCAGGTATTCTGCCGGGGCTCCTTGCGGAACCGGGATCGGTAGATGGGCACCGGCCCACTCGGGATCCTCGGGGAGGGTGACCGAACCCTGGTTCTCGGGCAGGTCCTCGGAGAACTCCTGGCACCACTGACTCGGCACGGCACGGATGAGGGCTGCCAGTATCTCCGCGAGCTCCCCCTCGGGTTCGACGATCAGCCACGGCAGGGCCGGGCACCCGGACGGTAGGACCCGCACACCGGATTTGTCCCACACGACGAGGATCGGCCCTTCCCCACCCAGCAGGACTCCCCCACAGCCCAGATTTCCGTCGCTGGACCGCCAGTCGTCCAGCGGGCCAAGGACGACAAGATCTCGGCCACCAGCAGTGACCACCCCAATGGGATCAGCCCCACAGACACCAGACCCGCGCAGCCAGTCAACCTCAGGGCCACCAGCCCAAGGCCATTGCTCAATCCTTGTCCCGGTCATGACGTCACCCCGCAATCGCGATCATTTTCCCGCGTAGTGGAACACCGCTCGCGGTAACAGACACCACGAGGTCAGACTTACCACGTGGATCACCCTTTTTGACTTTCCACGCGCTGCCACCGTGGCCAGCGGTGTCCTTGTCAATCCAGTACTGCTTCTTGGGCTCTTGGTAAGCTGTCCGCCCCTTAACCTTGACCGAGAACTTACCAACGTCCACTCGATTAACTTTGCCAGGGACCACCAATCGCATGGGCAAAACAACCGATCCGCCCCCAGCGCATGCCGGAAACACCTGCCCCTGCGTCGATATGGTCCCGGTCCTGGCCACTTCGACCGGTGCTCCAGCCGGATTGCACGGCATCGCCCCAGACGGCACCATCCTCATGGGCTCGCTGCCGATAACCGGAGGCTCGCTGGCTTGAGCCATCGGCATCACTGCTGCGCTCATCGCCAGGACAGCTCTGTAGCAAGCCCTCCAATAATGGTCTTTCGCATTGTCCCGCCATCGCTTATAGACATCACCGAAGCTCCCTGAGCCGGAGCATCGGTCAGCTTGTTGGGAATACATCCCATCTCGGTCAGGGAGAAGACTAAAATACGATTGCGCCGCCCCACAAGGGGGCGGCGCAAAGTTTTTCAGTCGCCACTTCGGGCGGCCCTCACCGGGTCACTTGAGGGTGACGGTGGCACCGGCGGCCTCGAGAGCCTCCTTGGCCTTCTCGGCGTCTTCCTTCTTGGCCTTCTCGAGGACGGGCTTCGGAGCGCCCTCGACGAGGTCCTTGGCGTCCTTCAGACCCAGGCTGGTGAGGCCACGGACCTCCTTGATGACCTGGATCTTCTTGTCGCCGGCCGACTCGAGGATGACGTCGAACTCGTCCTTCTCGTCCTCAGTGGCAGCGGCCTCGCCACCGGCAGCCGGAGCACCGGCAGCAGCGGCGACAGCCACGGGGGCGGCAGCGGAGACGTCGAAGGTCTCCTCGAACTGCTTCACGAACTCGGAGAGCTCGATGAGGGTCATCTCCTTGAAAGCGTCAAGGAGCTCTTCGTTGCTGAGCTTCGCCATGATGGGCGTCCTTTCACTCGTTGGTGTTGTCCTGGGCGGCGGACGCCTCAGGGGTCTCGGTTGTCTTGGGCTCCTGGTCGGAAGCCTCTCCAGCTCCACCGATCACGGACGGATCAGCAGCAGCCTTCTCCTGCAGGGCGCCGAGGCCGCGGGCGGCCTTGGACGGCAGGGCGTTGAAGACCACAGCGGCCTTCGTGAGGTTGGCTTTGAGGCCACCGGCGAGCTTGGCGAGGAGGACCTCACGGGACTCGAGATCGGCAAGCTTCTTGACCTGGTCGGCGTCGAGGACGTTGCCGTCCATCACGCCGCCCTTGATGACCAGGAGCGGGTTGTCCTTTGCGAAGTTCTTCAAACCCTTAGCCACGGAGGCCACGTCACCGTTGATGAAGGCGAGGGCGGTGGGGCCGACGAGCTGCTCGTCAAGTCCCTCGATACCCGCCTCCTTGGCGGCAATGCGGGTCAGGGTGTTCTTCGCAACGGCATAGGTGGCGTCACTCCCCAGTGAACGGCGCAGATCCTTGAGCGCCGACACGGAGAGACCGCGGTACTCGGTCAGCACGGTGGCGTCGGCCGAGGAGAACTTCTCCTTCAGCTCAGCGACCGCGGCGACCTTGTCAGGCCTAGCCATTGGGTCTCCTTCCCACTTCTCGTACGTCATGCTGGCAGCTGGGCTGTCAGCACCGGAGCCGCAGGGAGGACAAAAGAAAACCCCGGTGCACAGGCGCACGACGGGGTAGCAGAGCATCTCGGCGTTCACCTGCGCGGGCCATCCGTCACTCCGGGTGCTTGGCGGGAAACCCGGCCAGCGGTCTACGGCAACTTGTACAGCGTAACTGACGGAGAGCGGTAGACCAAATTGAGCGGAAGGCCCCCGTTGCCCGCACCAGCGACACGGGCCAACCACTCTCGGCATCACCCATGCCGTGCGGGGGAAGGCCTCGTCCAGGTCACGGACGCCGACGTACCAGTCAGCCCCGAAGACGGAGTTGGTGCAGATGTTGTCCGCATCTGGTCCTTTGAGTGATCCCCTGACATCACAGAACGGCCCCCGCAGCACCATGGCTGCAGGGGCCGTCGTCAGTCAGTTCGTCACTCAGCGACGCGAGCGGAGGCAGGATCGATCTGCACGCCCGGACCCATCGTCGAGGAGACGGTCACCTTGCGCAGGTAACGACCCTTGGCGGAGTTCGGCTTGAGACGCAGGATCTCGTCGAGAGCAGCGTAGTAGTTCTCAGCCAGCTTCTCCGACCCGAAGGACACCTTCCCGATGAGGAAGTGGAGGTTGGCGTAACGATCGGTACGGAACTCGATCTTGCCACCCTTGATGTCAGAGACGGCCTTGGCAACGTCCATGGTGACGGTGCCGGTCTTGGGGTTCGGCATCAGGCCGCGGGGACCGAGGACGCGGCCCAGACGACCGACCTTGCCCATCATGTCCGGGGTGGCGACCACGGAGTCGAAGTCCAGGTATCCGCCCTGGACCTTCGCGATGAGGTCGTCGTCACCGACCTCGTCGGCGCCCGCAGCACGGGCGGCCTCGGCCTTCTCACCGGTGGCGAAGACGAGGACCCGTGCCGTCTTGCCAGTGCCGTTGGGAAGGTTGACGGTACCGCGAACCATCTGGTCGGCCTTCTTGGGGTCGACGCCGAGACGGATGGCCACGTCGACGGTCTCGTCGAACTTTGCCGACGCACCGGATGTGACTATGGCCAGACCCTCCTCCGGGGAGTAGAGCTGGTCGAAGTTCACCTTCTCAGCGGCTGCGCGATATGCCTTACTGCGCTTCATGTCTGGTTCCTTTCACCAGGTGTGGTGAGGGCAGCGCGTGCCCCTCCACAAGAACTGTCTGTGGGTTGTGAGCTTCAGGCCTCGACCTCGACGCCCATGGAGCGGGCGGTGCCGGCCACGATCTTCATGGCGGCCTCGACGTCGTTGGCATTGAGGTCAGGCATCTTGGTCTCGGCGATCTCGCGGGCCTGATCCTTGGTGATCTTGCCGACCTTGTGGGTGAGCGGGTTCTCGGTGCCCTTCTTGATTCCGGCAGCCTTCTTGATGAGCTCAGCAGCCGGCGGGGTCTTGAGGACGAAGCTGAAGGTGCGGTCCTCGTAGATGGTGATCTCAACCGGGACGACGTTTCCGCGCTGTCCCTCGGTCTGAGCGTTGTAGGCCTTGCAGAACTCCATGATGTTGACACCATGGGGACCAAGAGCGGTACCGACTGGCGGGGCCGGGGTGGCCTGTCCAGCCTGGAGAGCGACCTTGACGAGAGCCGCTACTTTCTTCTTAGCAGGCATTGATGGGTCCTTCTTTCGGTCGTGACGGCATCGGTTGATACCGCCAGTGCGAGTCCGGGCGTGACGAGCATCCGGACACAGACGCACCGATCAAGTCTAAGCGACTCGGCCGGTGGGTCCAAAATCAAGGGGGCGTCGGTGTGACCAGCAGGCATCACACCGGTGCTCGGCCAGCCGAAAGACGACGCGAGCCGAACCCATCACGGTCCGGCTCGCGTAGAGAATCGAAAAATTCTCAGATCTTCTCGATCTGGTTGAACTCGAGATCCACCGGGGTGGAACGTCCGAGGATCTCGACCAAGGCCTTGACACGCTGGTTGTTGGTGTTGATCTCGGTGATCTGAGCCGGGACGCCGGCGAAGGGACCATCGGTGATCTGCACCGACTCGCCGACCTCGTAATCAGCGACCTCGACCTTCGGCTTGGCCTTGGGCGAGGGGGCCTTGTCGGCGTTCTCGTGGGCGACCTTGGCGACGACCGACGGCGTCAGCATCGTGACGACCTCGTCGAAGGTCAGTGGGATCGGGGTGGTCGACTGACCGACGAACCCGGTCACCGACGGGGTGTGACGCGCAATGCCCCACGAGTCGTCGGTCAGGTCCATGCGCACCAGCACATAACCGGGCAGGTACACCCTGGTGATCGTGCGGCGGGTGCCGTTACGGATCTCGACGACCTCTTCGGTGGGGACGACCGTCTCGAAGATGTAGTCCTCCATGTTGAAGTTCTGCACGCGGGCGTCGAGGTTCTGCTTCACCTTGTTCTCCATGCCGGAGTAGGTGTGCAGCACGTACCACTCGCCGAACTTCGAGGACAGTTCGTCGCGCAACTCCTCAATGGCGGCGTCGACGGCGTCCTGGTTGCCGGCATCGGCTGGCTCGTCCTCGTCGGACTTCTCCTCGTCGTCGGCAGCCTGGCCGATACCGAGGTTACGGGCGATGTCGTCATCCGAGGCTTCCTCGGACTTGTCGTCACCGAAGTCGAGGTTAATCTCAGGCTCCTTGGCGGAGTCCTCCTCGCCGAGATCTCCGAGGTCAATGTCGACCTGGTCGTCCTTCTTCTCGGTCTCGTCAGGGGTTAACACGTCGAGGTTGATCTCGACGTCGTCGTTCTCGCTGAAATGGGGGCTGTCAGTCACAGATCAATTCTCCAATGTGATCGTCAGTTGCCAAAGAGCTTGATGATGATCCATCCGAAGAGGACGTCCAAGCCACTGACGTAAGCGATGATGAGCAGAACGAAAACAAGGACGACGAGGAAGTACTGGCCCAGCTCGTCGCCGGTGGGCCACTTGACCTTGCGCAGTTCGGCAACCGACTGTTTCGTGAAGGTCACCGGGCCGGTGCGATGGCTGCCCTGTTCGGCAGCCTTCTGCTTGCTGCTCTGCTTGCGGACGGGGGCCTTGGTCAACTCGCGCTTCGGCCCAGGGCCAGCAGGCTTGGCAGCAGAAGCAGCTGCGGGCTTCCCGTCCACGGCGTCAACTTCCTTGGCACCCTTGCGCACCGGCTTGCCATGTCGAGCTGGCTTGCCAGCGGCGTCCTTCTTGCGAACCGGACGGCTGGAACGAGCGGAAACTGCAGCCTTCTCGGCTTCCTCGAGCTGCTCGGGATCGTCGACCACCATGTCTTCGGGGTCGGCCTTGTCAGGAGTCTTGTCGACGACATCGTCAGGAGTCGTCAACTCCTCAGCCTCGGGATCGACGACGTCGTACTCCTCAGCCTCCGTAAGGTTGCGGGATGTAAGATCCTCCCCCCTCGGAGACAGCTCGCCCTCGACGGAAGGATCGTCTCCGTCACTGAGGTTTCGCTTCTCGTCGGTCACGCTGTTCCTTCGGGTCCTGCCTGACGGTTGGTTCCGTGGACCAGGACTTCGCCACGGCTGCGCACCAGGGATACGCCCCGCACATGCGTCTCGCAGGGCACGAGGGACTTGAACCCCCAACCTGCGGTTTTGGAGACCGCTGCTCTGCCAATTGAGCTAGTGCCCTTCGGCGCTGCCTGGTGGGCAACGCCAGCACAGGGAGTATAGGAGAGGATTCGGTCTCACGTCGAATCAGACTCGCAGGTCCTCTCCAAAACTCCCCGCCGGTCATCCATCACGCAGGGTGTCTGGCCGCGTACTGGTCCATGGTGTCAGTCCTCATCGCTTGTGCCAACTCCTGCATACCGGCCTCATCGACGATGTCGTACTGCTGACCGTCTTTCGACCTACCAAAACCCTTGATGGGAGCCTGCAGGGAGACGACGTCAGCCCCGGAGTCAAACTTGAGGCTGGTAGCCAACTTGCGCACCTCCTTGTTGGTGAGCGCGTCGTCGACCGTCATCGTGGAACCAACGTCGGACACCACCTCGGAGAACTTCTTCGGATTCGTCAGTGTGCCGGCCGAGAAGATCTTATCAATCATCGTGGTGAGGACGGCTCGTTCGTTAGCGGCACGGTCCAGGTCGCCGTGCTTGAGGCTCTTACGCTCGTGGACGTACGCCAAAGCAGCATCCCCCTCAAGGGTCACGTTGCCCTTGTCGAAGTGATGACCCATGCTGTCGAACTCCTGCGGGTTGTAGACCTGGATGCCACCAAGGTCTCTGCTGAGCTGCTTGAACCCGTTGAAGTCGATGACGGCGCCGTGGTCCATCTTGACGTTGGTCAGCCCCTCCAGCACCTTGATCGTCAGAGGCATGCCACCCCACGAGTAGGCGGCGTTGATCTTGGCCTTGGAATCCTTCTTGACGACGTCATTGGCCGGGATCGTCACCCACATGTCACGCAGGAAGCTGATGAGGTAGAGCTTCTCGCGATCGGCGGGCAGGTAGGCAATCATGAGGGTGTCAGAACGGCCACGATCCCATCCGCGGGAGTCCGACCCGGCGAGGACGAAGGTCTGTGCACCGGTCTCGACCGACGGCGGACGAGTGCCCTGAACCGCCACCGGGGCGCGATTGACGTTGTTCATACCAACATTGATCGACCGCAGGTAGTAGGCGATGATGCCGACGACGATGAGCAGCAGCGCCAGGACGATGACGAGGAAGACCTTCGGCCAACGACGCTTGCGTCTGGCCGCCGTTGCCGATGCCGCACGGTCCTCATCATCGTCGTCGGAGTGCTCCTCGAGAAGCTCATCGACGGTGGCGTCCTCCTCGTCCGGGTCATAACCGCGCCGTCCGGCAGTCGGCTCAGCATCCCCGGCGGGGAGTCCACGACGAGGTGCCTCGCTGGCGTCAGGGTCGACGCCGTTCTCGCCCTCGAAATCGTCCGGGTCGTCGAACAGATTGAGTCCGTCGTCGTGAGCCACGGGTATGCCCCCTCCTGCTGGAACTCAGCGGACCAGTAGGCCTTCAGGATACGCAACGCCAACGGCCCCACACACTTCTCGCACGTGCGAGGCCAGCATAAGGGGTTTCGCCGAATTGCAGAAAGGCCTCTCTCAGCTGGCGAGAAGCTTCTCAGCGGCTGCCAGCAGGACGCAGGTCGAGACACCTTCCATGGCCTCTCGCAGCTCGCCCATGCTAGGGAAGGACGGCGCCAGACGGATGGTGCGATCGTGCGGGTCATCGTGCAGCGGATGAGACGCCCCGGCCGAGGTGAGGGCAATGCCGGCTTCCTTGGCCAGGGCTACCACGCGAGAAGCCGTGCCATCCATGACGTCGAGGGTGATGAAG
Source organism: Cutibacterium sp. LaCa_255 (assembly GCF_057458005.1). Lineage (NCBI taxonomy): Bacteria > Bacillati > Actinomycetota > Actinomycetes > Propionibacteriales > Propionibacteriaceae > Cutibacterium > Cutibacterium sp. LaCa_255. The sequence continues at coordinate 2,208,267 of NZ_CP190956.1, forward strand.
TAACCGCCGGTCGGATGGGTCCACGTGGCGACCCCACGACCGCCGAGGCGGTTGGTGAGGATCTCGTCGACGAGGGCGAACTTCGGGGCGAGCATCTCGCGGTGGGCACGCATGAGCTTGCGAACACCCTCGGCGTCACCCAGGTACTTCGCGTGACGCAACTGATTGACCTTGTCAGGGCCGATCGAGCGGATCCCCGCATGTCCCAGGTACCAGTCCAGGTTGGCCTTCGAGGAGGCCAGGAAGGAGATGCCGTCGCCGGCGAAGGTGATCTTGGAGGTCGAGGCGAGCTCGAAGACGCGGTCAGGGTTACCAGCCTCCTCGGCCCACTGCAGCACTGGCAGCGGTGGACGCTCGGTGTCGGTCAGGTGATGCAGGGCGTAGGCATTGTCCCACCACATACGGAAATCGGGGGCGGCAGGCATGGACACCAGGGCACGAACGGTCTCCTCGTCGTAGACGACGCCGTTCGGGTTGGCGTACATCGGCACCACCCACATGCCCTTGACGGACGGGTCGGCGGCCAGTTTGGCCACCTCGTCGACGTCAGGGCCGTGCTCCCCCAGTTCCACCGGGATCATCTCGATACCGAGGTGCTCGCAGATGGCGAAGTGGCGGTCGTAGCCGGGGACCGGGGCGATGAACTTGACGTTCTGGCCGAACCACGGCTTCTCACCCGCGATGCCATGGACGAAGGCGAACATCGCGAGATCGTGCATGATCGACAGGCTGGAGTTGTCGGCAGCGATGATGTGATCGACGTCGACCCCCAGCAGTTCACCGAAGATACGGCGAATCTCGGTGAGTCCGCGGTTGCCTCCGTAGTTGCGGACATCCTGGCCGTCCTCGGCGTGGGAAGGGATATCAATCGTCAGCAGGTCCGCGTTGAGGTCAAGCTGTGCCGGGGAAGGCTTGCCGCGGGTGATGTTGAGAGAGACACCACGGGCGACGAGCTCGGCATGCTCATCGCTCAGCTGCTCGTGCAGGGCGGACAGGTCATCGGGGGACAAGTCGGTCAGCGGGGTCAGCATAGGCCAATTATGGCCCCTGGGTCCGCCACAATGACAGGCGACCCTCCACACCCGGCCATACGAGGTTGGAGGGTCGTCGGTCTGGACGAGTTCCATCGACCTCAGATGGCGCAACCGACGAGGCGTGGTTCAGGCACCAAGGTGATGCCGTACGCGTCGCGAACTCCCTCGATGATGGTGCGCGCCAGAGCAGTGAGGTCGTCGGAGCTGGCGCTGCCGCGGTTGGTCAGGGCCAGCACGTGCTTGGTCGACAGGCTAGCCGGGGAGTCCTCGGCCACCATGAACCCCTTGCCGTATCCGGCGTGGTCGATGAGCCATGCGGCGCTGGTCTTCACACGACCATCAGGCTGGACAAAAGCGGGTGCAGCCTCCGGAACCTCGTCGGGAGCCACCAACGGGTTGGTGAAGAAGGACCCCGCACTCCAGGTGTCGTGGTCATCAAGGTTGAGGACCATGCCCTTGCCACCACGCACCTCCAGGACGGTCTCGCGGACCTCGGAGGTGTTGGCCCTCTCTCCTGACTCGACCCCCAGACGACGCGCCAGCTCGGCATAGCGCACCGGGAGCGACCGAGTACCGAGGTTGAACTGCATGGTGACGTCCAGGACGACATAGCGGTCTGGTTCGGCCTTGAACCGGCTGGAGCGGTAGCCGAAGCCGCACTGGTCCGCGGTGAAGGTGCGCTGGGTGTCATCGACACGGTCCCAGGTACGCACCCGGGCGATGAACTCGCAGACCTCCACGCCATAGGCGCCGACATTCTGGATCGGCGTCGAGCCGACGAGACCAGGTATGCCGGAGAGGAACTCCGGGCCGATCCACTCCTGCTCGATGGCGTGGACGACGAAGTCGTCCCAAACCTGACCGGCGGCAACCGTCACCAGAGCACCACCGCATGAGGACACCTCGGCGGACAGTCCCGAGGTCGCGACACGCACGACGGTGCCGTCGAATCCATCGTCGCCGACGAGGACGTTGGAACCGCCTCCGAGCACAAGACAGGGCTCGCCGCGTCGATCGCAGTCGCGGACGGTTTGCAGGAGCTCGTCATTGGTCGTGGCGATGACGAGATGACGAGCCGGGCCACCCACTTTGAACGTCGTGAGCGGGGCGAGCGGGACGTCGTCCCCTCCGATGAGGGTGGTCGTCGCGCCAATCGCCTCGTGATGGATGGTGCTGCATGCCTCGGTGGGGTCGTCGTCCTCGTAGGGACCGATGACAGTGGTACTCACTGCTCCCCCTGCTTGATGACGACCTCAACTCGTCCGAGAACGGACTGTCCGCCGCACTTGACGTCGACGCCAAGGGTCGCGGTGTCATCAACAACCCTGCGAACCGTGGCGGCGACCTCGATGGACGCCCCCTCCTTGGTGTCGGGGACGAGCACCGGGCGGGTGAAGCGAGCTCTCTGGGACAGTACTTGCTCAGGCCCCCCGACCCACTCGATGACAGCACCCAGGGCCGCCCCCATCGTCCACATGCCGTGGGCGATGACGCCGTCCATGCCGGCCTCCCGGGCAGCACGGTCGCTGTAGTGGATCGGATTGAAGTCCCCTGACGCACCGGCATAGCGGACCAAGGTGGTCCGGGTGACACCGATGACTCGCGGCCCGAATGTCTGACCTTCCGTCAGCTGCGCGCTCATGCATTCGCCTCCGGACGGGTGTGCCACAAGGTCGAGGTGGCGTTGCCGAGATGCTCGCCATTGACATGGTCCAAGGAGACGTCGATACCGATGATGTCGGTGTTGCCCCGGGTACGAACCGAGGTGATCCTCAAGCTCGAGGTGACCTCGTCACCCTTGTGGAGCGGACGGATCCAGTTGAAGGACTGATCGGTGTGAATCATGTGCTCCAGCTGGAGGCCAAGCTGCTCGTCGTCGAACAGTGCCTCCCACGCCCGGGACGCCAACACCATGGCAAATGTGGGTGGAGCAATGGGGTCGTCACCCCGGTAGGCCGGAGCAGTGTCGCCCAAGGCGGTGGCGAGCTCCCGGATCTTCTCCGCGGTAACGAGGTAAGGGTCTGTCGTCGGATACGTGCGCCCGACGTCATCAGGACTGATCGGCATGTCGTTCAGGCTATCCCAGACCTCCGACGCCACAGAACTCTTAGGAACGAGCGAAAAGACGAGGAGCCGCCCTCAGGTGACCCCTCGTCAAAGGTTCTTGGATTGAAAACCCGACGTCAGCGGGTCTCGCGATGCGCGGTGTGCTTGTGGCAGCGCGGGCAAAACTTCGCCATCTCCATGCGATCAGGATTGTTACGGCGGTTCTTCTTGGTGATGTAGTTGCGCTCCTTGCACTCGGTGCAGGCGAGCGTGATCTTCGGGCGAACGTCGCCGGACTTCTTGGCCATCTTTCCTACTTTCGAGCCGTGTGGAGTGTGCGCTCCCGAGTTTCCCCGGTTTGTTTTGGTAGCGGAGGCGGGAATCGAACCCGCGACACAGCGATTATGAGCCGCTTGCTCTACCCCTGAGCTACCCCGCCATGTGATCCTCGGCGCCCATTCGGACCCGGCCCACCGGGCGAGTGGGGCCGATTCACACTCAGAGCCCCCAAGCAGAATCGAACTGCTGACCTTCTCCTTACCATGGAGACGCTCTGCCTACTGAGCTATAGGGGCAACGAATGAGAAAACTACACGAGCTTCCAGTCGTTGGCAAATTGGAACCCGAATCCCCTGACCCCGGAATGAAGCCCCTCGTGGGAACCGGTAATCAATCGAACCAGGTCGTTTCGCCTCCACCGTTTCCTCGACCGAACGAGTCGGCCAAGAATCCTGCCTTGGCGAAACCAACCCCCGAATCCATCCGACCCGGGGGTTGCGTGGCAGGTGTTGGATTCGAACCAACGTAGGCGAACCGACGGTTTTACAGACCGCTCCCTTTGGCCACTCGGGCAACCTGCCTTGCTGGCGCGAGCCAGCGATCGAAAATATTAGCAGGCATGCCGGCGTCGTGACCAATCCGGCCCGTCAACAAGCCCGACGAACCAGCCAGGACCACCGCATGTGGCCCTGTGATGAGGCTCCCCGTCCGCACGCCGAGTTGTACGATGTTGTACGATGCCGACATGTCAGGCGTCTCCTATGACCATCAGCACCCTCACATCGAAGAATTGATGACCCTGTACAACTCGGTTGGCTGGACCGCCTACACCACCCACCCGTACAAGATGGAGGGGCTGCTCGACCGAGTCGACCAGGTGCGATGTGCCAGGACCGACGGTGAACTCATCGGTTTCTCACGAGCCATCTCTGACGGCGTCCAGGTCGCCCTCATCCAGGACCTACTGGTTCATCCGAAATGGCAGCGACATGGGATTGGCTGCCACCTGCTGACGTCGATGATGGAGCACTACTCGGGGCTGCGCCAGATCGTCCTACTCTCCGACGACATCCCCGAGATCGTCGCCTTCTACGAGTCGTGTGGACTCCATGACATCGCCCGCGAGGAGGGAAAGGCCTTCGTCAGGTACCTCTACGAGTGATGCCGGAACAGTCGTCGCGTCACTGCGTCGTCACCCTGTGACAGACTCTCCCCATGCGCATCGCCAGCTTCAACGTGAACGGCATCCGAGCTGCCCTGAAACGGGGATTCTCCGACTGGATGGAGACCCGTGACTGCGACGTCATCGGCCTGCAGGAGGTGCGCTGCCGTCCCGCCGATCTCCCGGAGGGGGCGTTCGGCGATCGTCACGTCTCCTGGGCGCCGGGTTCGTTGGCCGGGCGCAATGGCGTCGCCCTGCTCACCCGCACTGCTCCGGCCGAGGTGAGATCCTGGGGCACCCACCTCGTCATGACCCCCGGAGAGACACCCAATCTCGACGAGATCCGCACCGGAATCACCGATCGACTACCAGCTGAGCTGCTTCCCTTCGCTGACGAGGGGCGCTACATCGAGGTTGATCTCGCCGACGCACCCGTCACCGTCGCCTGCCTGTACCTGCCCAAGGGAGCCACTCCGGACCCCAAGGACGAGAAGTCCATAGCCAAGCAGGACCGCAAGATGACCTTCCTTGCCGGGTTCCGTGAGTACCTGGCGACCCGACGCCAGGAGTGCGCGGCCCAGGGGCGTCATGTCCTTCTCATGGGCGATTTCAACATCGCCCATGAGAACGCCGACCTCAAGAACTGGAAGTCCAACCAACGCAACGAGGGATTCCTGCCCGAGGAGAGGCAGTGGTTCGACACCATCCTGTCTCCCGAGACCCTCGTCGACGTCGTGCGCGCCCAGCACCCTGACGTCGACGGTCCCTACTCCTGGTGGAGCTGGCGCGGCAAGGCCTTCGTTAATGACGCCGGATGGCGTATCGACTATCACCTGGCCTCACCGGAGCTGGCGAGGAAGGCCGTCACGGCCGAGATCGACCGCGACCCCTCTTACGCCGAGCGCACCTCCGACCACGCGGCTGTCGTCGTCGACTACGACCTGTGACTCAGGACGGGTCGAACATCTCCTCAACACGACGCACGGGGACGCCGGCCAGACTCTCGTGTGACCAGTGGGGGTTGCGGTCCTTATCGACCAGCTGAGCCCGCACCCCCTCACAGAAGTCCGAGTCGCGCATGAAGGAGCGCCCCAAGGCTCGATCAGTCTCCAAGACCTCAGCGAGTCCTGACGCACTCTCTGCCTTGATGACGGCTGCCAGCGCGACGGCCACCGACAACGGGCAGCGGGTCGCGATGTGCTCAGCGGTCTTGCGTGCGGCTTCCTCCGGGCGATCAGCCAGTCGACGACACACCTCAACCGGATCGTCGGTGTCGTAGCACTCCTGAATCCACACCGCGTCGCGGGCCAGCTGGCATGCGACTGGATCGACGTCAGCAGGATTGCCGTCGGCGTCAACGACCTCGTCCACCAGACCAGCCCACAGCGCCGAGGCTGCGTCGATGGAGGCTCCCGTCATGGCCAGGTGGCGCCCGACATGCCGTGGGGCGCGGGACAGCTCGAAAGACACACCGACGTCAGGCCACAGCCCAATACCCGTCTCCGGCATCGCCAGAACGAGGTCCTCTCGTGCCTCGACCTGCTTGAGGCGAAGGGCCAAACCAAGACCACCACCCATGGAGATCCCGTGCAGATGCGCGGTTCCGGAGTGGACCGCCGCGATCGCCGCATCAACGTCGTACTCGAAATCCAACCAGTCGCCGGCAGCCTCGGGATCTTCCAGAGCCAGCGACCTGAGCTCACGGATGTCAGCCCCGGAGCAGTAACCGCGCTCTCCCGCGCCTGACAGGTCGATACTGCGCGGCGAATCCTCGACGGCCTTCCCAATGGCCGCCAGCATCTCGCCGGACAACGAATTGATGGCTCGGGGGCGATCCAGGGTGATCGTCACATCGTCGGTACCGCTGATCTTCACCTCATCCATGACCCCAAGCCTGCCACCTTGCCGAATCACCACCCAGAAAAGCTGGTTGGCGAAGGCGTTCACCGATGGCGGGGACATGTCTCCTGCACCCATCCCACCAGAAACTCACGGTGGCACCTGCCCTCCTCACGATGTAGCCTCGGCTCGAACTTAGGTCCACCGAACTTTTAAGTTTTCACAGCTCAAAGGAGGCCTCCATGCATCGCTCCCTTCACGCCATGGTCATCGGGCTCGTCGCGGCAGTCGCGCTCGCCCTAACTGGCTGCAACGCTGCCAATCCCCCGAAATCGCACGACAAACCCGTCGTCCTCACCACCTTCACCGTGTTGCAGGACATTGCGAAGAACATTGCCGGCGACGACCTGACGGTCGAGTCGATCACCAAGCCCGGCGCCGAGATCCACGACTACGAGCCCACCCCCGACGACATCAAGAAGGCGTCGAAGGCCGATCTCATTCTCGACAACGGGCTGGGCCTGGAGCGCTGGTTCCAGAAGTTCGTGGAATCCGCCGACGTCCCGCACGTCGTCGTCTCCGAGGGCGTCAAACCGATGAATATCGCCGAGGACGAATACGCCGGCAATCCGAACCCGCACGCCTGGATGAGCCCGAAGAATGTCCAGATCTACACTGACAACATCGTCAAGGCCTTCAGCAAATTCGACCCCGACCATGCCAAGGACTACAAGTCCAATGGAGACACCTACAAGGAGAAACTCCAGAAGGTCACCGATGACATGACCCACCAGTTGTCCGCCCTGCCGCGCAATGAGCGTGCCCTGGTCAGCTGCGAAGGCGCCTTCTCCTACCTCGCTCGGGACACCGACCTGACCGAGAAGTACCTCTGGGCCGTCAATGCCAATCAGGAGGGCACACCGAAGCAGATCGCTTCGGCGATCGACTTCGTCAGGAAGAACAAGGTTCCGGCCGTGTTCTGCGAATCCACGGTCTCCCTCAAACCCATGAAGCAGGTCGTCAACTCCACCGGGGCGAAATTCGGCGGCACCCTCTACGTCGATTCCCTCTCCAAGGCCGACGGACCGGTCCCGACCTACCTCGATCTCATCAACTACGACGCCCGCACCATCACCGCTGCCCTCACCGGAAAGAAGTCATGACCGGATGTGTTGACGTCGACCATCTCTCAGTGCGCTACGGGGAGGTGGTCGCCTTGTCGGACGTCACCGTCTCCGTCGAGCCGGGTCGCGTCACCGGTCTCATCGGGATGAACGGGTCAGGCAAGTCCACCCTCTTCAAGGCGATCATGGGGATGGTTCGGCCCGAGCATGGCCGGGTCCTCATCGACGGCGACTCCCCCGCCAAGGCCCGTCGTCACGGCATCGTCGGATATGTCCCACAGGCCGAGGACGTCGACTGGTCCTTCCCGGTGTCGGTGCGCGATGTCGTCATGATGGGCCGCTACGGCCAGCAGGGATTCACCCGACGGCCACGCGCCGAGGATCGCGAGGCCGTGGCAGAAGCCTTGGAACGGGTTGAGCTGGCCGACCTGACGGATCGTCAGATCGGCCGGCTGTCGGGCGGTCAACGCAAACGCGCCTTCGTCGCTCGTGGTATTGCCCAGGGAGCTCGCGTCATGCTCCTCGACGAGCCCTTCGCCGGGGTCGACAAACGCAGCGAGGCGACGATCGTCAGACTCCTGCGTGACCTTGCCGACCAGGGAAGAACCCTCATCGTGTCCACCCATGACCTCCACGCCCTGCCCGACCTCGCCGACGACGCGGTCCTGCTGCTGCGCACCATCCTGTTCCACGGACCGGTCGCCGAGGCACTACGTCCAGAAAACCTCGCGTTGACCTTCAGGGTCGACGTCACCGAATCCGGGAGGATGGCATGAATGCCCTCGTGTGGCTCACCGAACCATTGAGTTACCAGTTCATGGTTCGCGCCCTGACGACCAGCGTCGTCGCGGCCGTCGTCTGTGCCCTGCTGTCGTGCTGGCTCGTGCTGGTCGGATGGTCCCTCATGGGGGACGCCGTCTCCCACGCCGTACTACCTGGAGTGGCTCTGGCCTACATCCTCGACCTGCCCTTCGCCCTCGGCGCCGTGGTCTTCGGCTTCCTCGCCGTCATCCTGATCGGGGTGGTCCGCGGCACCAGCCGGGTCAAGGAGGACGCTGCGATCGGCATCGTCTTCACGACGATGTTCGCCCTCGGTCTCATCCTGATCTCGACGACCCCGAGCCAGACCGACCTCAATCACATCATCTTCGGCAATGTGCTGGGCATCACGAAGGCCGACATGGTTCAGGTAGCGATCCTGGCCGGGATCAGCCTGCTCGTGCTGCTGCTCAAGCGTCGGGATCTCACCCTCTACGCCTTCGACCCCGTCCATGCCCACGCCATCGGCCTGTCCCCGCGCCTCCTCGGGGCTCTCCTGCTCGGGATGCTGGCACTGACGGCGGTCGTCGCCCTGCAGATCGTCGGGGTCGTTCTCGTCGTGGCGATGCTGATCATTCCGGGAGCGACGGCTTACCTGCTCACCGACCGATTCTCACGGATGCTCGTCATCGCGCCGAGCCTGTCAGCGCTGTGCACGGTAGTCGGCATCTACCTCAGCTACTGGTCCGACGTCTCCCCCGGCGGCCTGGTCGTCGTCGTGCAGGGCGTGGCATTCCTGCTCGTATACCTCTTCAGCCCGCGCCACGGCGTCGTCACGCGGGCGCGTCGCCACAGGCGATCTCAGCCCTCGACGCTCACCCAGACGGCGTCAGTCGCTGAACGGCCCAGCGGTATGGCCCGATCGGCCACGGTCACCTCGATCGAATCGGAGTAAGGGGCACCCGGGCGCGGCTCCATCCGGGTACCAACGCCGATGCCGCATTCAGCCAGGAACTGCAGGAGACCGGGGTCACCGTCAGCCACCCTCTCGACGCGCACGACCACCCCGGGGTGGACGGCCGACAGCTGCACCGCCCCGTCCGGATGCTCAATGTCCCCGGCTCGGCTGGGAATCGGGTCGCCGTGGGGATCCTTGGTGGGGTACCCGAGCAACTCGTCGATACGGTCGACCATGAAGTCGGAGACAACGTGCTCGAGGGCCTCGGCCTCCTCATGGACCTGATCCCAGCGGTATCCCAGGATTTCTGCCAGGAAGGTCTCGATGAGACGGTGGCGGCGCACCATCGCGACGGCGTGTTGGGCGCCTTCCTCGGTCAGGGCAACTGACCCATACCGGGTGTGCTGAAGCATCCCCTGTTCGGTCAGCTTTCGAACGGCCTCGGAGACGGTCGAGAGCCGCACACCCACCTTGGCAGCCAACATCGAGGTGCCGACGGGGTCGTCAGACCACTCCTGGAGATTCCAGATCGCCTTGAGATAGGTCTGGGAACTCGCAGTCAGACTGGTCACAGACATGGCAGCAGAATACCGGTCACGACTGTTCGTGAGCTGTGTGCCGATGCGGAACGTGGACATCCTTGTGCGTCCACCCTTGTCCCAGGCTGCGCTCGTGCCAGACCAGTCGGGCTGCCAGCACCAGGACCAGAGCGACCCCAAGGGCCACTGCACTATTGCGCCACGACAGGTTGACGGCGTCGAAGGACAGCAGGATGACGGTGGTCCACACTGCCGGGCGCACGTACCGGGCGGCTTTGTCGATCAAGGGCAGCAACAGCGCTCCCCACAGCACGTACCAGGAGTGCAGGGCGGGCGCGCACAGTGCGACGGCAAGGAATCCCAGGGCCAGGAAGGACAGCGGCTTGCGGGGCAGCAGACGGATCGCCATGACGACGAGGAGTGCGGCTCCCACGAGCACGCCGATCGCCTGGGCGATGGGGATGACGGCAGCCGCCGCCTGGTGGGCCCCGAAGAGCCCGAGAATCATGCGCACCCCCATGCCGACGAGGGTGAATGGCGAAACCGTCAGCACCATGCCCGGGACATCGACGGCGTGGTACCAGCCGAATCCCAGACCGGATGCCCATGAAATACCCGCGAACACCGCCACCGAGACAGCGAGCGACCACACCGCTCTCCCCAGGGCTGGGAAGAGGTGACGGGGATGCCACGACTCCATGGGATGACGGATGAATGGCAATGCCACCGCGACCATGAGGGCCGGCTGCTTGACGGCCGCCGCCGCCCCGACGAGGACTGCTCCGACGAGCCACGACCAGCTCGTCATGCATGCCAGCCACAACCCGATGACGACCAGCCCCATCATGAGGGAGTCGTTGTGGGCTCCGCCGATGAAGTCGACGACGAGGATCGGGTTGAGGGTGGAGAACCATGCGGCAAAGTGCGGGTCCCGGCCGACTCTGCGGGCCACCCGTGACATCAGCAGGCCAATGGCGATGACGCCGAGAACGGCTGGGATCCGCATGAACACCGCGGACCAGTATGGGTTGTCACCGGTGAGATGGACGATCAGGTGCTGCACGGCCAGGGCCAGCGGGCCATAGGGGGTCTTGGTGTACCGCCATTCCTGGGCCACCTGGTCGGCGAAGGCCCCCGGCAGCAGACCTGGGTACCCCTCATAAGGGCTGATGTCGTTCTCCAGCAGCCACCCCTGCGCAGCGTAGGAGTAGGCGTCGTGACTGAAGATGGGTGGGGCGAGCAGGAAGGGCAGGCCCCATACGCCGAGGACGGCCCACGGGCGCAGCCCGGCGCGGATTCCCGGACGATGCTTGAAGTACCGACGCACATGCTTGGGAAGCGGCTCGGCGCCGAGGTCACGGGGCTCACGGCCGGGACGCAAGCGAAGCCAGGAATCCACCAACAGACCGACACCGACAAGGACGAGGAGGGTTCCGACGATGCGCCAGGTCGAGCCACGCAGCCCGGCCTCGTCGAGCCGGGACCACCACGGTGAGTTCAACGGTAGATATGCCGGGGTCAGGGATCCGGCCGTGATGAGAATCGTCCCGACCAGTCCTTCCAGGACCGACCGGGACCGCCAGGCGCGCAGGTAGGCAACCCACTTGAGTTGGATGCGTCGACGCCAGCCAACCGGCTGCTTCACCGGCCACCGTCCGATCCCCACGCGCTGACGAGGTCCGTTCTCGTCTCCGAATCCGGTACCCGCTCGTCATTCCATGACAGGGCGTCAAACGGACACGACTCGATGCACATCCCGCAGTACATGCACAGTCCCCAGTCGATGGTGAATTCGTCGAGGACGGCGACGGTGCGGGGACGACGGGCGTCTGAGTCGGGAACGGATTCATTGTGGGCGTCGATGGTGATGCACCAGGCCGGGCATGTCCGGGCGCAGATGACGCAGGAGGTGCAGGCATCAACGTCGAGGTCGATGGCGGAATGCCTCATACTCGCCTCCTTCGTCCTGCCTGCCCTCGTCTGGTTTGTGTGGCTCCGGTATCTCGTCCGGCTCTCGATTGTGGACGTCGCCCTGACATGGCCGCGACGACCTCGACGTCAGAAATGTCCTCGCCGTCCTTGATGCGTTGCCAGGTGTCGGGGTCGGGAACACCGGCCGGCAGGGCACGGCGTCGGCTCGCTGAGGTCGAGGGGCCCGGGCCGGCCACGCCGGGCCACGTCGTCTCGGCTCGTTGCGCCAACACGACCTCCTTGCGCAGCGGCGGCTTGGGTGCGTCGCGGATGAGGAGGGCACGATTGTCAGCTCCCGGGCCGACGAAGGTCACCCCGAAGGAATCGTGGATCTCTCGCTGATACCAGGCTGCTCCCGCCACGGCGTCGACGACGGAGTCGAGGCTCCCGCCATCGCGTGGCACACGAGTGGAGACGGTGACGTCGTCGCCGTCATGGTTCTCGCATCGACAGACGACGATGATGTCGGGGTCCTGTCCGCGTTCGCCCACCCCGTCGATGGCCGTCAGATGGGCCAGCCACGGATGGGTGGACATCGCCTCGGCGACGGCGTCATGCCACCTATCTGCAGGAACATCGATGGTCGTCATGCTGCCTCCCGGGAAGAGGACAGGAAGCCGGTGAGAGCGTCCGGGGCCGGCGGGCAACCCGGGATCCAGTGATCAGCCTCGACACCGATCGCGGGGAGCCCGTCGACGACTGCCGCCGAGTCCCAATAGGGGCCACCGGCGCAGGCACAAGCCCCGAAGGCCACGACGTCGACTGGATGGTCCTCACGCAAGGTTTCAATGGTCGAGCGCACCACCGGCGCCAACACCGTCGAAATGGTTCCCGACACCACCGCGACGACCGGCGCCCCCGAGGGGGCGTCCTGACAGGTGGAGGCCGCAGTCGGCACTGCCGCCCCGCTCTCGACCCCACAACAGGCGAGGGCGAGGTCGACGACGTACACGGACTTGTCGGCGAACCAGTCGATGAACTTCACCGGGCCATCGTACCGACGATGTCGTCCAGCCAGATCTGTGCTGCGGGTAGGCGTCAACCCTGACGGTGGCCAAGTTCGACGAGCAGCGGCGCGATGGTAGCGTTGGGAGCCGGTTCCGAAGCATCCGGACGCGCCTCGCGGGTACGACCATTCGTCACCACGTGACACGTCCCCACCGGAGTCCCGCGACGAGAAAAGAGGTCAGAGTGCCTTCCACCGACACGGCACATCACACCACTGACGAGCGAGAGGTCCAGTCCCTCGACCGAGTCGTCATTCGATTCGCCGGCGATTCCGGCGACGGCATGCAGTTGACCGGTGACCGTTTCACCGCTGAGTCCGCCATCCATGGCAATGACATCTCCACCCTGCCGAACTTCCCTGCCGAGATTCGTGCTCCCCAAGGCACCATCCCCGGCGTCTCGAGCTTCCAGGTGCATTTCGCCAATTACGATATCGCCACCCCGGGCGACCAGCCCGACGTCTTGGTGACCATGAACCCGGCTGCCCTGGCCGCCAACCTCGGCGATCTTCGCCGCGGCGGCCTCATCGTCCTTGATTCCGCCGAGTTCACCGCGAAGAACTTGAAGAAGGTCGGATACGCCGAGGATCCGCGTCACGACGGCACCCTGGAGTCCTACCAGGTCGTCGAGCTGGACCTCACCGGTCTGGCCGTGGCCGCCGTCGAGCCCTTCGGCCTGGGCCGCAAAAACTCCGAACGAGCCAAGAACATGTTCGCCCTGGGGCTGCTGACCTGGCTGTACGGGCGTCCGCTCGGCCCCTCCGAGAAGTTCCTGGCCGGCAAGTTCGCCTCCAAGCCGGAGATTCGCGATGCCAACATCGCCGCCCTCAAGGCCGGACATGCCTACGGCGAGACCTGCGAGCTGTTCCGGGTCCGCTACGAGGTGGCCCCGGCACCAATGCCCGAGGGCACCTACCGTCAGATCACTGGCAACCTCGCCACCGCCTACGGCCTCATCACCGGTGCCAACCGGGCCGGGTTGCAACTCTTCCTGGGCTCATACCCCATCACTCCGGCCTCCGACATCCTGCACGAGCTGTCCAAGCGCAAGTCCCACAACGTCGTCACCTTCCAGGCCGAGGACGAGATCGCCGGTGTCAGCTCCGCCATCGGCGCCTCCTTCTCGGGTTCCCTGGGCGTGACGACGACCTCCGGACCTGGTATGAGCCTCAAGTCCGAGGCCATCGGCCTGGCCGTCATGACCGAGCTGCCGCTCGTCGTCGTCGACGTACAGCGTGCCGGCCCGTCGACCGGAATGCCGACCAAGCCTGAGCAGGCTGACCTGCTGCAGGCGATGTTCGGCCGCAACGGTGAGTCCCCCGTCCCCGTGCTCGCGGCCAAGTCCCCGTCGGACTGCTTCGACACCGCTCTGGAGGCTTGCCGGGTGGCCGTGACCTACCGCACCCCGGTCATCATGCTGTCCGACGGCTACCTCGGCAACGGCGCGGAGCCGTGGAAGGTGCCGGACCTCGACGAGATCCCGCACATCGACCCGAACTTTGCCACCGAGCCCAACTCCTCTGCTGCCGACGGCTCACCGCGATTCATGCCGTACCACCGCGACCCGGAGACCCTGGCCCGTCCGTGGGCCTTGCCCGGGACCAAGGGTCTGGAGCATCGCATCGGCGGTCTGGAGAAGTCGGCTCGCACCGGCGCCATCTCCTACGACCCGTCCAACCACGAGGACATGGTCGCCACCCGAGCCGCCAAGGTAAAGGGCATCGCCAAGACCATTCCGCCGACCGTCGTCGACGATCCGTCCGGTGACGCTGACGTCCTGGTGCTGGGTTGGGGTTCCACCTACGGTCCGATCACCGCTGCGGTGCGTCGAGTCCGTGCTCGCGGCCTGTCCATCGCTCAGGCCCACGTGCGTCACCTCAATCCGCTGCCGGAGGACCTGGGCGACCTGCTGCATCGTTACCGCCGAGTGGTCGTCCCCGAGATGAACACCGGCCAGTTCGCCATGTTGTTGCGTTCGAGGTATCTCGTCGACGTCAAGACGATCTCGCGGGTGCGCGGGCTACCGATCTCCCCGGTCGACCTGTGTGAGGAACTGTGCCAGTACTGCAACGACGAGACCGAGGAGGCCTGAGATGACTGACATCACCACCGAGGATCGTCCCGCCGGACTTGCCGGTGTGCCACTGGCGATCGAGCCGCTGAAGCGTCGTGACTTCGCCTCCGACCAGGAGGTGCGCTGGTGCCCCGGCTGTGGCGACTACGCGATTCTGTCCACCTTCCAGGGTGTGCTGCCGGATCTGGGCATCGCCAAGGAGAACGCCGTTGTCATCTCGGGCATCGGTTGCTCCTCGCGCTTCCCGTACTACATGAACACCTATGGCATGCATTCCATCCACGGCCGTGCCCCGGCCATCGCGACGGGGGTGGCAGTGTCTCGCCCGGATCTGGCCGTCTTCGTCATCACTGGTGACGGTGATGCTCTGTCCATCGGCGGCAACCACCTCATCCATGCCATGCGCCGCAACGTCAACCTGACGATCCTCATGTTCAACAACCGGATCTACGGACTGACGAAGGGCCAGTACTCCCCCACATCGGAGGCTGGGAAGGTCACCAAATCCTCGCCGATGGGTTCAATTGACGCCCCGTTCAGCCCGCTGGCCGTGGCCCTGGGTGCCGGATGCTCCTTCGTGGCTCGAGCCGTCGATTCCGACCGCAAGCACCTCGCCCAGGTGCTCACTGCGGCCGCCAAGCACCGCGGTACCTCCTTCGTCGAGATGTACCAGAACTGCCCGATCTTCAACGACGGTGCTTTCGACGACTACAAGGGTCCGGAGGCCAGCCAGCACCTCATCCGTCTGGCCGACGGCGATCCCGTTCTCATCGGGGCCGATGGTTCTCGCGGCGTGGTGCGCGACCCCGTCAGTGGCGAGTTGACGGTGGCTGACGTCGCCGAGGTGGGTATGGACCACGTGCTCGTCCACGACTCCCACCGTGCTGACCCGTCGCTGGCCTTCGAGCTTGCTCACCTGGATGACGGCGTCATCGTCAGCCAGACCCCGGTCGGAATCTTCCGCGATGAGGATCGCCCCACCTACGACGACCAAGCCCGCACCCAAGTCCAGCTCGCCGCCGGGGACACCACCACACCGCAGGATCGCGACAAGGGACTCCAACGCCTGCTCCTCGGTACGGATACGTGGCAGGTGCGGGAACGAAACACCTGAGCAAGGCACGCATCCCGGAGAAGTCAAACACACCATCGCGAGACGACTCCTCCGGGGCCGACTCATCAATCGTACCCCACACCCACACCTTCCATAGGGATATTTGGCTAAATCTCGTAAAGACGATCCTATGGCGTTCGCCTTTTACCTGTCATGATTCTCATATGGTGTTACGGAGCGTTGGGAAATCCTCCTTCACCGTCAGACATCGAGCGATCTGCGAGCGTGCTCTACGCCTTCATGATGATCGTTGGACCCGTGGCTCTGGGAGCTTGCCTGGAACTTCGGAGGTTCACCGAAGGTCACATCCTCACCACACCGACCGGGAGGTCTCGACTGCGAATCATCCTTCCATGGTGGGCCATCGCCGTTCTCCCATCGACCGTGGCCGTAGGCATTTCTGTTCTGGCGTCAGGATCTGGAAACCAGATCATGGAAATGTCGGCCATCGGTGCCGTTTGGATGCTCGCATGGGGCGTCTTCGGTGCTGCCATTGGGGCATCGTGGCCGCTGGCACTGTCAGCACCAACGGCCTTTCTCCTGCCCTTCATCCTCGTCTTGTATGGGCCAGCCGTATCGGTCATGAAGCTGCGATATCTTTTTGGCTACTACATGGGCTGCTGCACGTAGGTGAGATGTTGAATCCTCGAGTCCTCACAGCTGGAATGACGATGGCAGGTGGGATCCTCATCGTGTCAACCCTGGCCCTCATTGCAGGAAGACGGAATCATCATGCACGTATCACCGTGACCCTGATTATTGGATTGGTTGCGACGACGTTCATCGGCTTTCACACGGCCAAAGGCATAGGTCCGCTGCCCGCCCCCGAACCGGACCACAGATCTGTCTGAGAGGTAGTGATCCCGTGGTGTGCGCGTGGGAATCTCACGATCTCGAGCTGTTGGGCCCCGTGGCCCGGAAAGCAGACACAGCGTGGAGAGCACGTCCCCAAGGAATACAGGCAAGGTGCGCAGGAATCAACCCACGAAACCGTGTGGTGGTCGACATCTGCGATATCCGTATCTGAGCCGCCGTCGAAGGCGGTTATGACCGTTGCCTCGGGATTGGCCATCGCCCCGTGTCAGGACCACAAAGATCAGGTGGCAGTCTGGGTTCTCGACACTCAGGATCGCGTCATCGCCTGGCTGACGAAACATTCGGGAATAGCGATAACGGGTCAGGAGTTTTCTCCTGAGACGCGCGAATGGCTGAAGTCCATGGATCGGCTGTCCATCCAGGACCAAGCCAGGATTTTCGAAGATTATCGATCTCGACTGCGAAAATGTTGAGAGGACACATAGCGCTTGGTTGGAGAGCCTGGGCGCGCAATCGATCATCGGAATGGTCTCCACCCGCAACATCGTTGGGCTGTCCGGCTTCAGCCTTCTCACAAACGCCATTGGCATCAAGAAATTGTCATCCATCCCTGCAATCATCTGGGTTCTGACAAGCTTTCTGTTGGGGAGAACGGAAAATTACACATCCTGGTGGTCATGGCCGATCAAGGATCGGGCGGACGTGATGTCGGCGATATTGTCCGGGGTTCTTTGCCTTCTCGGAATCCTCATCTCGCTTATCAAGCCTCGTCAGACGGTGTAGCCCTTGGTGATTCCCATGCACCCTTGAGCGGATCCGGACAGTTACCCAGCCTCGTGGATCCAGGATGTTCCACGCTGATCGACTTCCCGTGCCGCATGAATATCTTGCGATATGCACTCCTCCATGGCCGCGCACCAGCCTGGCCGTGGCCCTGGGTGCCGGATGCTCCTTCGTGGCTCGCGCCATAGACTCCGACCGCGCACACCTCGCCCAAGTGCTCACAGCAGCCGCCAAACACCGCGGCACCTCATTTGTCGAGATGTACCAGAACTGCCCCATCTTCAACGACGGCATCCCCATCACCCACACCCCAATCGGCATCTTCCGCGATGAGAATCGCCCCCCACCTACGACAACCAAGCCCAGCTCGCCGCCGGGGACACCACCGACCAAGACTCCCGCGACGCCGCTCTAGCCACCGTGCTGACCGGTAACCGACACCTAACAGGTGTACTCTGTGCCAGGCAGTACCCTCCAAGACCGACGATCCACGTCACCTTGGGCGGTGCTGGCACCGCAGCCACAGGGGAATTCGGTGCGATACCGGAACTGACCCGCAACCGTGAGGGGCTCATCCCGAGTCGGAGTACCTGGGTTGTCGAAGGAATATTACACACCGTCGAGGACTGCGGTGAGTTCGACTCAGGGGCCCTTCCCGTCCGGAGCGCAACGCAGCCTCAGGAAGAAGGCCCGCCACATGACCAGGCTCAATCAATGGGTCGCCGGCCTCGCCGCCGGTGCGCTCGTCGCATCGCCGTTCGCGGCACCAGCGTTCGCTGACCCGCAGCCCGCGCCATCCCATGCAGCCATCACCGCCACCATTGATGACGGCTCTGCTCCCTACTGCTTCGATCCGCCGGCCAACCCGGTCAAGGGTGCCATGTGGGCCGGATCGGTCAACGACACCGCCGCCACCAGCACCTACGTCGCCAAAGCCGCCGACTGGCTCGCCCAGAAGTGGCAGGAAGACCCGACAAACTACAGACAGGCCGGCGGCATCGCCGACGGCATCATCGCCCTGGTCGGCTCAGACGCCCACCCCGACACCGTCACAGAAATGACCACAGCCCTCAAGGAAGCCGGCCCGAAGTACGTCGACAAGAACCCGGCTGGCCTGGCCAAGGTGATCATGACCGCCGAAATTCTCGGCGAGGATCCCACCTACTTCCTCGGCAAAGACACCGGAAACCTGTGGATCAAGCTCGCCAGCTACATCAACGACGACACCCCAGGCATGCAAAACCGCGTCACCATGTACTGGGGCCCGCACCTCATCACCATCGCACTGACCCGCGCCAACCGCCCGGTACCAACGAAGATCCTCGACAAACTGCTGTCCACCCAAGGCACCCAAGGTGACGATGCCGGCGCTTTCGGATACACCAAACGAAACCACGACGGCACGAAAACCTTCGTCGGCGACCCCGACTACACCGGCATCGCCCTGTCCGACCTCACCCTCCTCCAACGCAACCCCCACCTCATCCCAGACGGCTACCACACCAAAATCGACACTGCCGCCAACAACGCCACCACATGGGCCATCAACACCAAAACCCACGACGACGGCGACTACTGGGAAACCTACTCCGCCGCCAACTCCACCGGCATGCTCGCCAGCGCACTCGCAGAACGCGGCGAAGACATGACAACCGTCAAACAATGGCTCATCCGCCAACAAAACCTCACGAAAGTCGGCGCATGGCAAGCCCAACGCAACGACCACGAACCCAACATCATGGCCACCGACCAAGCAATCATGGCCATCACCGGCCACGGCTACGCCTCAACATGGTCCGGCAAAACCCCCAAAAACACCCCAACCTGCACAACCACCCCAACCCCCAAACCTCAACACACACTGGTGAAGATCACTGTGCTGGGTGACTCGTATTCGGCAGGCAATGGAACCCTGGTCGATGGGTATCCGGCCGATGGATCGTATCGCAGCCCCAAGAACTACGGTTCGGTACTCACCGGCATGCTCAACCAGAAAAGCACGGACACAACCTACCAACTCGACGTGCGGGCCTGGAGTGGCGCCCAGATCGCCACCGGAGACCACAACATCATCAGCCAGGCCGATACCATGGATCCCCACACCGGCGTGATCCTCATGACCGCCGGAGGCAACGACCTCAACTTCGCTGACGTTGCCGATATGTGTCTTGCTGAGAGACAGAAGCTTGGCGGGTGTCCCGGGATGGTTGATACGGCTCGTAAGAAGCTTGGTGCCACGATGGCGAACACAACGACATTGTTGTCACACATTCAGAAGCGACTGGCTGATCCGGCTCACACCCGTGTCATCCTGATCGGCTACCCTTACCTCGTCCCGGCAGGATACGATGATCTTTTCGCGGATGTGCCTGCGACTCAGGTACGGGCCGCCGAGGACGAGTTCCGCGCCCGGCAGGCTGCCACGATCAAGGCCTGGAACACGTCTCATGTTCTCAAGGTGGACTATGCCCCCACTACCAGCCTGTTCAACACTCATGAACCTTACCCGTTTGTCGTTCGGCCTCAGAACAAGTATCGGTGGATCAACGGCTTGGGCGAAACGGCAGGAGAACGCGGGGACGACGGGGAAACCCATGCTTCGCTAATAAAACCGTGGAATATCACAAAATATTCTGTACATTTTTTCCATCCGAATGTGATTGGTCATGAACAGATTGCAGGAATGGTTCATGATGTGGTCCTGTCGCCCAGGGCCGCGACACGGAGCGTGGGAGCGGAGACTGGCGGTGGGGTTCCCCTCGACCAGTTGGGGACGGTACCTGGGGTGCGGATGCGCGCTGACGTGATTGGGCAAAACCTGGTACGTGCAGGTGAACCCCTTGAGTTGGACGCCTCCTCGTCCTACACCTCAACCGGGCACATCAGACGCTGGCAATGGGACCTTGACGGGGACGGCCACTATGAAATCGACAGTGCCACCCCCGGGATCACCCGCACTCTAAAGCAGCTGGGAAAGTATCGGGCACACCTACGCATCACCGACGACACAGACACCAGTGACACCTTGACGTTCCCCATCGAGGTCACCCGAGACGGCGATGGAGTCCCCGATACCCGAGACAACTGCCCCACCATCGCCAACCAAGACCAGACCGACACCAACCACAACGGTGTAGGAGACGCCTGCGACCCCAACACCACGAAGGCACCACGATGACCACCCACGACAACACAACCGAGCAGCAATACCGTCGCGCACCCCTCAACGGCCTCATCATCGGCACCATCGTCGGAGCCATCTGGGATACGGTACTCGTGATATTGTACGTTAAATCAAATGAAACAATAGACCTCAAGGAATATCCTTCCTTATTTCTCATGTCACTTATCTTCCCTCTAGTCGGATGGCTCACCGGGTTATGGGAAAGACGGACATTCACATGTGATAACCCGAAGAAAAAGAGATTCAAAATCGAAATCATTGGGGTCGCCATGGCGTCTCTTACTGAAATGCTCATGTATGCAACAGGATTCCTTCTCGCAGATCATAGATCCCTCGAGAGCATAGAAATGGCTATGCATCCGCTCCCGTTGATAGTATTTCCTTTTGCTGGGTTAGCTCTCAGTGTTGTCGGAATCAGACTCAGGAATAGCAGAATTCCTTTTATTCTCAGCATGAGCATTGCTTCGGCAGTCATACTTTTCATAGCAGTGGCGGTGTGGTTTCATTTTCTCATCGTTACATCGATGTCCCTGCCCTCCTAACCCTGATTCCCTGCACGGCTTGGACAAGGTGCGTTGACGAATGCGGCCCTGCGGGCATGCCTCTTGGCAGTAGCAGTGGCTTTTGGGGAGTAGTTGGTGCCGCCGCAGGTGGTTACAGTATCCCCGCGCCTTGAGAGGTCGGTTCAATCACCAGCAAGCCAAGTCAGGACCGCGAGTCTTCACACCATACCGACGAGAGGCAATAATGACGAACGACGACAAAACACCCGAGGATCAGTACCATCGCGCCCCACTCAACGGCCTCATCATCGGCACCATCGTCGGAGTTGTTTGGCCTACGGTATTCGGGATACTTCATGTGCGAGAAACGCTAGTTCTCGCTCCCAAGGCGTACCCCCCTGTATTTACCATGTCGCTCATTTTCCCTCTGGTTGGGTGGCTCACAGAATTGTGGGAACGGAAGATATACGCATGCGATGACCCGGAGAAACGGAGAATCAAAACCAAAATCATAGGTGCTGTCATGGCAACTTTCGCTGGCATGCTCATATTCTCGACTCACCTTGTTCTTGTAGATAATGACCTTCTCCTCAGCATGGAGGCCGCAGTACACCCGATTCCGTTAGCAGTGTTTCCTTGCGCCGGACTGATCCTCAGTAATATCGGAATCAGACTCAAGAATAGTAAAGCCCCTTTTATTCTTAGCATGAGCACTGCTTCAGTGGTCATACTCTTCATAACCGTGGCGGTGTGGTTTTATGTTTTCAGCATTACGGAACTATCCTTATCCTCCCATTCTTGATCCTCTGCACTGTTTCGGTGAGATGTGCCAATGGATGCGGCCGCGTAGGAACGATACTTAACGGTGACACTAGTTTCAGGGAGCTCCTCTTACCACAGAGACCACGGTGCTCCTATTACCAGACAGCCACTCAGCGAGCAGCGAGAACCAGACCAAGACTTAACACCGCCAACCCTTCTAGGGAAGACAACGATGACCACCCACAAAAACGCAGCCGAAGAGCAGTACCGTCGCGCACCCCTCAACGGCCTCATCATCGGCACCACCGTTGGAGCCGCCTAGGATACGGTATTCGTGATGTCCTACGTCAATTCCCAAGAGGCGATCGACCCCAAAGAGTATCCATCTTTATTTACCATGTCGCTCATTTTCCCTCTGGTTGGGTGGCTCACAGGATTGTGGGAACGGAAGATGTACACGTGCGATGACCCGGAGAAACGGAGAATCAAAACCAAAATCATAGGTGCTGTCATGGCGGCTTTCGCTGGCATACTCATGTTCTCGACCGAGTTCTTCCTGTTTACGGATCGTATATTTCTAAGCAGTGTGGAAGCAGCAATACACCCGCTTCCGTTAGCAGTGTTTCCTTGTGCTGGACTGGTCCTCAGCGATATCGGTATCAGACTCAAGAACAGTAAAGCCTCTTTTATTCTTAGCATGAGTATTGCTTCAGTGATCATACTGTTCATAACCGTGGCGGTATGGTTTTATATTTTCGGCATTACAGAACTATCCCTATCCTCTCATTCTTGACGCCCCACACTGTCCCAGTGAGACGTGCCGATGGATGCGGCCACGCGTGCACAATTCTTAACGGTGACACGAGCTTCAGGAAGCTCCCCTTGCCACAGAGACCACGATGTTCCCATTACCAGACAGCCACTCGGCTGCCAGCGAGAGACAGACCAAGAGTCAGGGGGAAGGCACCACGATGACCACCCACAACAACACAACCAAACAACAGTACCATCGCGCACCCCTCAACGGCCTCCTCATCGGCACCATCGTCGGAACCGTCTGGGCAGTCGTCCTCTTGATCATTCATGTGACAACGGGGCGTCATCATGCTTATGCAAGAATTTCCCTCATGTGTTTCATCTTCCCCTTGGTTGGCTGGATCACCGGGCTGTGGGGAAAGACCATAAAAACATGTGAAACCCCAAAGAAGAGGAAGCACAGAATCACAACAATCGGCGTCACCATGGCTACCCTCACCGAATTGGTCATGACAATCATTTACCATACTTTTATTTGTACAGCGCATCCACATAAATTCATACCAGATGGCGCCCACCTTCAGCAGTAGAGCGTTTGTCGTCTATCTCGTTCCCCTGATCATGTTTCCCCTTGCCGGATGGTCTCTCGGTGTCGCCAGAGGAAACATCCCCCCAGATGATCGTTCACTCGTCCCAAAAATGAGTTTTGAAGCAGTGGCTGCGCTAGACGGTATGGGTGACCCCGATCTGGGGTGAAGCTCTGGCAGGCCGGGGCCTCTCCGCGCAACGATTCGTGGGTTGCCGGACAGGGGCGGCCTGTCTGGCCTTTCCGACATACGTGGGAGGCCCCGGTTGTTTACCGAGCGTACGAGTGTTGGCCTGGATGTGCATGCCCGCTCCGTGGTGGCGCATGCGATGGACGTCCAGACCGGAGAAATCTTCAAAGCCAGACTCTGCCCCGACCCCGTGGAGGTGACGGCCTGAATCAAGGCGCTGCCCGGCCCGTCGGCGGCGATCTACGAGGCTGGCCCGACGGGCTATGGTCTGGCCAGAACCCTGCTGTCACACGACATCCGAACCGTTGTCGCGGCCCCGTCCAAGCTCCAGCGGCCTTCCGGTTCGCGGGTGAAGACTGATGCGATCGACGCCGAACACCTGTCGACGTTGTTGCGGCTGGATGCGTTCACCGCAGTCACCGTCCCCGACGAGCTCACCGAAGCAGCACGCGACCTGGTGAGGGCCCGTGAGGACTGCCGCTCCGATCTGATGCGGGCCAGGCACCGCCTCTCGAAACTCCTGCTGCGACACGGGATCGTCTACTCCGGCGGGCAGGCCTGGAGCAACGCGCATGACGCCTGGCTGCGCAGGCAACGCTTCGACTCCCCGCTGGTCCAGGCCGCCTTCGACGAGGCCTACGACTCCGTGATCACGATCACGGCCCGCCGTGACCGTCTCGATGAACGCATCGAAGCCATGGCCGAGAACAGTCAATACACCGATGCCGTCCGCAGGCTCGTATGCCTGCGCGGCATCTCGACGCTGACCGGGTTCGGACTGGCGGTCGAGATCGGCGACTGGAGCAGGTTCACCGGCAACTCGATCGGCTCGTTCGTCGGCCTGATTCCGTCGGAGAACTCATCGGGCCAGTCCCGCTCACAAGGGCCGATCACCAAGACCGGCAACAGCCACGCGCGCCGACTCCTGGTCGAGGCTGCCTGGCATCACCAGCACCGCTACGTCCCCGGCAAGACCATCCGCGACCGCTGGGACCTCGCCTCCCCGGCCGCCCGGGCCCGCGGAGACCTGGGCAACCGACGCCTCAACCACCGCTGGAACCAGTTCAAGAAACGCAAGAAGCGCCCCATCGTCGCCAACGCCGCCATCGCCCGCGAACTCGCCGGCTGGTGCTGGTCCCTGGCCGTCCTCGAGGAATAGCCCCTCGAGGCCCACAAACTTGGCCCGAAGCCAGGTCCCCGAGGGGTGACGCAGCGACCGGAACGACCCGCGAAACACCTATGAGCAGCCGTCATCAACGATGCCGGCGACGCTCGATGCTAGACAGGCGTGACGTTCCGAGCCGAAAGCACCGTCCTGCGGTAACCAACCCGCGAATATCAGACTGACATCGCCGTCGACAAACACGCGAAACCCCTCGTCAACACCACTTCGGGTCAACAAAGGATGAGGCGCCACCAAGCATCCAGCCTGGTGGCGCCTCATCCTGCCCTCTTGACAAAACCTGCACCCATATCAGGTGTACTGACCGGGGACGTTGGTCAACCGGGTGATCGGCGGGTGGTTCTCGCAGGCTGAGTGGGGTCGGTGGTGATTGTAGTAGTGGATCCAACTGGCCAGGGCGTCGCGGCGTTCTTGTTCGCTGGTGTAGCAGCGGGCGTAGGCCCAGCCGTCAGCCAGGGTGCGATGGAACCGTTCGATCTTGCCATTCGTTTGAGGCCTGTAGGGGCGGGTCTTCTTCACCGTGATGGAGAGCTGATCACAAACCTGGGCCCACAGGTGTGACGTGTAGGCCGACCCATTGTCGGACAAGACTCGTTCGATCCGCACGCCTCGATCAGCGAACCAGTTGACCGCCCGGACCAGCACGCCGGTGGCAGTCAGGGCGGTTTCGTCGTCGTGGACCTCGGCGTAGGCGACGCGGCTATGGTCGTCGATCACGGAGTGGACGAACGCGTAGCCCATCTTCGGGTTGTGGTGTCTGTTCTTCGGTTTGCCGGGGGTTGCTGCGCGGTTGCGGTCGCCCTGCTGGCGGCCCACGAACCGCCACCCACCACCATCAGGAATGTTGCCCAGCTTCTTGACGTCGACGTGGACCAGACTGCCGGGATGGTCGTGCTCGTGGCGACGCACTGGTTCCCCAGTGGCCCGATCGACATGAGAAAGCCGGTTCAGCTGACAGGCTGTGAGGATACGGCCCGCCGTTGAGGGGGCGATACCGAGTCGGGCAGCGAGCTGGACAGGTCCTTCCCGCAGCCGAAGACGCAGACTCACACAGCGTTTCACCACTGGCAGTGGTGTCGCGTTCGGGCTGTGATGGGGCCGAGAAGAACGATCCTGCATCGACTCGCCAGCGCGATAACGATCCACCCAGCGTTTGACGGTCGGCCACGAACACTGGAACCGGGCAGCGACCTCGGCAATCGGGACGTGATTGTCAACGACGAGCTGAGCAACCCGCAAACGAGCGCGTGGAGTCAGAGCTGCGTTAGCGTGGGACACAAGAGGGCCTTTCTGGCAGTGGATATCTTCGCAAGTCCCACTCAACCAGCAAGGCCCTCCCCTACGTCACACGCCCGGATCACAATCCTTCAACCAACCTCCCCGGTCAGTACCGGCTAGCAGGCTCTGTGGCCATATGGTGCTGGCTCACCGCAATTCTCAGTGTCCTTTTGTTCTTCGGAGCATGACATGGGATGAACAAGTCCATGCCACTTGAAGCTTCCCTCGTTGTCAGGCCCACTAAGGTGGGCCCATGGCAGAACTCTTCCCCGACCGCGACGAGAACATTCGTCCCGGCGATGACCTGTACCAGCACGTCAACGGCGCCTGGGAGCGTGTGACTGAGATCCCCTCGGATCAGGCGAGCACCGGATCGTTCCGGGTGCTGCGTGACAATTCCGAGGCTGCCGTCCACAGCATCCTCGAAGAACTCACCTCCGGTGCCGCTCACGAGTTGCGGCAGGCGGCCAGCGAGTCAACCGACCACGAGGTCGAGCTCTTGGCCGAGCTGTACCACCGCTTCATGGACGCCGATGCGGTTGAGGATGCCGGCACCGGACCCCTGGCCCCGATCCTGGCACGCATCGACCGCGTGACGACGACGTCCGAGTTCATGACATTGCTGGGCCAGCATTACCGCGAGTCTCTCGGTGCCCTGTTCTACCTCGCCGAGGAATCGGACCCCGCCGACCCCACGCGCTACGTGCCGTGGATGGGTCAGGCTGGGCTCGGCCTGCCCGACGAGGCCTATTACCGTGACGACGACAAGGCCGAAATCCGCGCGGCCTATCAGAGCCACATTGCCCGAATGCTGACCCTGGCCGGGCTGGATGACGCCAACGATCAGGCACAGATCATCCTGGATCTTGAAACCGAGATCGCGTCTCACCACTGGGATCAGGTCCGCTGCCGAGATATGAGGGCAGCCTTTAATCCCAAGTCCTTTCACGAGCTGTCGAAGGCCCATCCAGGCCTCCATCTGGACCTGTGGCGAGAGGGTGCGCGCATCCCGCAGACCGTCCTGGCTACCGTCATCGACAATCAGCCGTCGTTCTTCGACGAGGTCGAACCGATGCTGACCGATGAGCGCCTGGACCAATGGAAGTCGTGGGCTCGTTGGCATGTCATCTCGTCCTTGGCCCCGTACCTCACCTCGGCCTTCGTCAACGAGAACTTCACCTTTTACGGTCGCATCCTCAACGGCACCCCTGCGCTCAAGGCGCGGTGGAAGCGTGGTGTGTCCTTCGTCGAGTCAACGATGGGCGAGGCCATCGGCAAGCTGTACGTGGCCCGGCACTTCCCGCCAGCAGCCAAGGAGCGGATGGACGACCTCGTCGCCAATCTTCTGGCGGCGTACCGTCAGTCCATCTCGACGCTGACATGGATGAGCGAAACGACCAGAGCTGAGGCCCTCGCCAAGCTTTCGGCTTTCCGTCCGAAGATTGGGTACCCCACGCGCTGGCGCGACTTCTCGAGTTTCCAGTTGCCCGACGGTGGTTTGGTTGACGCCGCCTTGGCCTGCAGCTCATTCCAGCTCGATCACACCATCGAGAAGCTCTCGCGCCCCATGGATCCTGACGAATGGCTGATGTTCCCCCAGACGGTCAATGCCTATTACCACCCATTGCGCAATGAGATCGTCTTCCCGGCGGCCATCCTGCAACCGCCATTCTTCGACGTCGAGGCTGACGACGCCGTCAACTATGGCGGGATCGGTTCGGTCATCGGCCACGAGATCGGTCATGGTTTCGACGATCAGGGCTCGACGTGTGATGGCAAGGGTCTGTTGCGTGACTGGTGGACGATCGACGATCGCGCGGCCTTCAAGGAGCGCACCAAGGGTCTCATCGCCCAGTACAACGAGCTGATCCCACGCAACTCGGCCCCGACGGCCCGCACGTCAACGGCGAGTTGACCATCGGAGAGAACATCGGGGACCTTGGCGGGGCTGGAATCGCCTTCAAAGCCCTCCAGATTTCCTTTGCGGGAGCCGAACCCGAACCGATTGAAGGCCTGCCGTGGCAGCAGCGGTTCTTCTTGTCTTACGCTCGAATTTGGCGCGAAAAACAGCGCAATGAGTCCCTGCGCACCCAGATTGCTACCGACCCCCACTCGCCCACCGAGTTCCGCTGCAACCAGACCGTCCGCAACATCGACGCCTTCCACGAAGCCTTCGGTGTGACCGAAGATGACCCGATGTGGCTGCCTCCCGAGAAGCGAGTCACCATCTGGTGATGACGATGCCCCCGAGTTCCACGAACCCGGGGGCATTCTTCACTGCTCACGCAGCAGCTCACAGGGCTTGTGTGACCTCACTGAGGCAATGGTGCGGGCAGGCACCCAACGGCCAGCCCGGGCCGAATCGTCGGACGGGAAGGTCTTGATCACCATGACCAGTTCCCTGAGTACCTCAGCAGGTACGCCGATTCGACACTGCACTTGTCCTTGACCGGCTTTCCATTGCGAATGAGCGCCGGGCCAAGGTCCTTCCTCGGGCATAGCGCATCCGTGAGACGGTCGCCAATGCGCTGCACCTGGGAGCGAGACAATGCGGAGACGGTATCGGTTGCCGACAAAGCCATTGCGATGGTCGTACTCGGGCCGTTGTACGTGTCGACATGGCGCAAGTACCCGTCCGAGATCGCCTGCCACCCCGATTTCTCGATCTCCGCAGCATTGCCGAACAGGTCGGCATTGGCCAACGCCTGCATCGCCCAACGAGCCTCCTCGGAAGACGTCGTGTAGTCGGTCACCGTGACCTTCCACGGCGTGAGACACAACCCGTCATTGGACAGCCCGATCTCCCGCCTCATCGTCGCGATGGGCAAGTCCGTCGTCACTGTCTTTCTGGTGATGCAGCCCTTCGGCAGGCGGGTACGTTTGTCGACCTCCGATTTCTGCTCGTCGGACAACGCGTTGAGGGTCTTCAGGGATGACGCCGCCATGAGTTGGCTGACGTGGGCCTGCCGACTGTCTCCACCATTCACCAGATAGGGGCGCAAAGCCGCAACCAGATGATCATGGGCGTAGCCGTCGTCGTCAGGTAGATCATGACCGTCAATGAGCCGGAGGTACTCATACGTACTCTTGAGCGTCCCATTGACTGACGAATTCGCGGGCTCGCGAATGAGGGAGTTGGAGGGGCTGAACACCGTCCCGAGACTGTCGACAACGGGCGCCTGCGCGTCATCGTGCCGCGAACACGCAGCAGGCAGAAGAAGCAAGACGGCCGCTATCCCCGCCAAGAATCGTCGAAAAGGCATACTGCGTACAATATGACGCAATCGGCTCACCCCGACGACGTCCTGCCCATGGTCGGGAGGGCATGCGGCATCAATGGCCGCGTACCTCTATCGCCTCGACCATCGCAAGGGCTCGACGCGCCGTGTCGACGTGCAGGTTCTCGATCATCCGTCCCCGGTAGGTGACGACCCCGGAACCGTTGCCGTTCTCCCAGGCGTCGATGATGCCGCGGGCCTCTTCGACCTCGTCAGCGTCGGGGGCGAAGACCTCATTGGCCGGGGCCACCTGACCGGGGTGTATCAGCGTCTTGCCGTCGAACCCCATGAGCTGGGCCTCACGACACTGGGCAGTGAATCCATCAACGTCGCGCACATCGTTGTACACCCCGTCGAGGATGACGACACCGGCCGCCCGAGCAGCCAACAGGCACATCTGCAGGGCTGCCGTCACCGGGGCGCGACCAGGAACATGGGATGCGCGCAATTCCTTGGTGAGGTCATTGGTGCCCATGATGAGCACCGTCAGGCGGTCGGAGGCTTCTGCGATTTCCGCGCAATCCAGCACGGCCCGCGGGGTCTCGATCATGGCCCACAGCTTGATGTCCTCGCCGGCTCCGGCGGCCTCCATGTCGGCGACGATGGAACGAACCTGCTCGGCCGAGCCGACCTTGGGGACGGCGATGGCGTCAGGACCGGCGGCAACGGCAGCCTTGATGTCGTTGTGGTACCACTCGGTGTCCATCCCGTTGACGCGGATGGCGACCTCCCGGTATCCGTAGGGACGGCCCTCGACGACCTCGGCGGCACGCTCCCGGGCCTCGACCTTGAGGTCGGGGGCCACGGCGTCCTCCAGGTCAATGATGATGCCGTCGCAATCAATAACGCGGGCCTTCTCCAAGGCCCTGGCGTTGGCGCCGGGCATGAACAGAACGGATCGACGGGGACGCAGTGCACTATCCATGTGCCCCATCCTGCCGCACACACCACGGATATGGCGCGTCGGGGCAGCAGGTTCAGATCGGAATCGGCCCCATGTCGACCGGGCCGGGAACGCCCCTCAGCGACGACGCAACAGGTAGGTGTCGAAGACCCACCCCAGACGCTCCTCGGCGTCGGCGCGAGTCGCGAGGATCTCGTCTCGGACCTCGGCCAGGTCACCACTGATGAGGATCTCGTCAGGGGTACCGATGTATGCCGCCCAGTAGATGTCGATACCGGTCGGGTCGATGAGGCTGAAGGTCTGGCGACCGTCCAGCATGACGACGACGTCGTCGACCCCCTCAGGCATCCCGTCGGCCAGCAGGCGGGCAGGGGAGATCTGCAGTGGGCGCCCCTGACGGTTGAGCGGGATCTGATGACGCGAGGCCAGGGACAGGGAGCTGGAGATCCCGGGAATGACGTTGAGTTCGACGGGTACTCCCCCGTCGGCGTCAACCGCTGCGATGAGCTTCTTGACGATGGCCAGGGTCGACTCGAACAGGCCCGGGTCTCCCCACACCAGGAATCCACCCCACTGACCATCAGCAAGGTTGTCCGCGACGGCGTGGGTCCACTGGTCGAGTCGCTGGCGACGCCACAGGGCGACAGCTTCCTTGTAATTCTCGGCGGTCTTCCAGGGACGCGGCGGGTCCTGCAGCTCGACGATCCGCAGGCCGTCGGTGTCGGCCTGCGGACGGTGACGGCGCAATACCTGACGTCGGAACTCGACGAGGTCGTCGACATCATGTTCCTTGAGGACGACGAAGAGGACGTCGAGGTGCTGGATGGCGTCAACGGCGGCCAGGGTCAACCAGTCCGGGTTGCCGGGGCCGATGCCGATGAGGTCGAGATGACGGGACACGATGCCTCCTGGGATTGGCGGTTTCGGACGTGGCCTCTGTCAGGACGAACGGGACACGACCTCGTCGCAGAGGGCCATGAGGGCCTGTTTGGCATCCCCTTCAGGAAGCGGGGCCAGGTGGGTACGAGCGCGATCGGCGCGACGCTGGATCTCGGCACGAGCCTCCTCGACGACGTGGTTGGCGCGCAGCTTCTCGAGCACGTCGGCCAGCACCGCGTCGTCGGACAGGTCGGCGTCGAGCATCTTCTTGAGCTCGTCGTCGGACGGATCACCAGAGGAACGCAACATGAGGGTCGGCAGGGTCGGAACCTTCTCGCGCAGATCAGTGCCCGGCGTCTTGCCGGTCGCCGTCGAGGTGATGTCGATGAGGTCGTCAGCGAGCTGGAAGACCTCGCCGATGTCCTCGCCGAACCGTTCCAGGGCGGCGACGATCTCCGGTGAGGCATGGGAGACCATGCCACCGAATACCGCGGACGCAGCGATGAGGGAGCCGGTCTTGTCGGCCACGACCTGGAGATAGTGGGCCAGCGGGTCCTCGTCCTCGGAGGGTCCACGGGTCTCGGCGATCTGACCCTGCACCAGGCGGGAGAAGGTCCGGGCCTGCAGGCGGACGAAGTCGACGCCCAGTTCGGCCACTGCCAGGGAGGCGCGGGAGAAGAGGTAGTCGCCGACCATGATGGCCACGGAGTTGCCCCAGCGCAGGTTGGCAGAGGGGGCACCGCGGCGCTTGGAGGCCTCGTCCATGACGTCGTCGTGGTAGAGGGAGGCGACGTGGGTCAGCTCCATGACGACGGCAGCACGAACCAGATCCGCATCGTCGACCTCGTCACCGAACTGAGAGCACAGCACCACCAGCAGTGGACGGAATCGCTTGCCGCCGGCGGAAATGATGTGGTTGGCCGCCTCGGTGACGAAAGGCGTGTCGGCGCCGGCCTGGCGACCCAGCTCATCCTCGATGAGGGCAAGTTTGGCGGTCACCAGATCGGTGAACTCGCTGCTGGCGCTGTACGACACAGTTCTCCTCTTCCGACCGGGCGTGTGCTCGGTGCTCGTCCGGCCGTCGTCTCTCCGTGACACGACCGTGTTCCACATTACTGGTTAGACGGGCCTCGCGTCTTTCCGGGATGCGGTTGGGATGGCCCACAGGTGTGACCAGGCCGGAGTCGCAACCCTTCTGAACAGCGACCCCGACCTCATGAACAACTCAGCGCAGGAAGGTACTCGCCTGGTTGAACAGGTCAATGATCGGCTGCGGGGCAACACCCATGACGATGGTGAAGACCGCGCAAATGATCAGCGTGATCCACCCGGCGATGGACGGCTCTGCGACCTCGACGGGATCGTTCTCATCCTTCGGGTTGCGGAAGAAGACCACGGCGATGATGCGCAGGTAGAAGGCCGCCGCTACGAGGGAGAAGAGCACTCCGAGGAGCACCAGCCAGGCATATCCGCCACGCCATCCGGCCAGGAAGACCACCAGCTTGCCAGTGAAGCCGGCCGTCAGTGGGATGCCGGCGAAGCTCAGCACGAAGATGACGACGAGAACACCGAACCACGGGTGTTTGCGACCGAGACCAGCCCACGAGTCGATCTCTGTCGACTCGCCACCGGCACGCCGCACCATGAGGATGAGGAGCCAGAAACCGATCGAGGACAGACCGTAGGCCGTCATGTAGACCAGCACCGAGGAGACCGAACCGGTATGACCCGGGGTCATACCAGTCTGGATCGTCCAGGCACCGACGACGCCCACCAGCACGAAGCCAGCGTGAGCGATCGCGGAGTAGGCCAGCAGACGCTTCATGTCAGTCTGGGCCAGACCGACGACCGCGCCGACAGCCATGGACGCCACGGCGACCACTGCGAGGATGATCTGCCAGTCCCATCTCATGGCGCCCAGACCGACGTAGAGCACACGCATCAGACCGACGAGGGCGACGAGCTTGGTCGCCACCGCCATCCAGCCGCTGACCGGGGTCGGGGCTCCGGTGTAGACGTCAGGAGTCCAGGAGGCAAACGGAACAGCGCCCACCTTGAACAGCAGTCCGACGGCGACCAGCACCATGCCGGCGATGATGAGCCTTGACGAGCCCACCTGGGTGACGCCGACCGCGGCGATGGCGCCCAGCTTGAAGCTGCCTGCGCAGCCGTACAGCAGGACGATGCCGTAGAGGAACAGGGCCGAGGACAGTGCGCCCAGCAGGAAGTACTTCAGTGCGGCTTCCTGGGACAGGAGCCGACGACGACGAGACATCCCCGACAGCAGGTACAGCGGCAGGGAGAAGATCTCCAGGGCGACGAACATCATGATGAGGTCGTCGGAGGCGGCGAAGCACATCATGCCCAGCACCGCGAACATCAGCAGCGGGTAGACCTCGGTGTGCTCGCGATGCTCCTGCTCGGCCTTGGCCTCCAGCGGAGATCCGGGCACCGACGAGGCGCTCGCCACGAAGGCCGTCTGGGTACCACCCACTCGCTCGGCGAAGAGCACCACGGCACCGAGGCTCGTGACGAGCAGGACCATCCAGGTGGCCAGGGTCGGACCGTCGAGGGCCAGGGTTCCCTGACCGGCAACGATCCGGGTGCCCTTGGCGATCGTGGTCAGCGTCGAAGCGATGGCCACGGCGAGGGCGGCTACCGTCAGGATGATCTGGGTCGGACGGCGACCGGAGCGAGGCACGAAGGCCTCCACCAACACTGCCAGGCAGGCGCCAGCCATCAGAGCGAAGACCGGCATCAGCGGTCCGTACTCGATGTGCGGGGCCACGACGTCAAGGGGCGCGAGACACCCGAGCGCGGGAATCAACAGGACGGGATTCACTTGAGGCCCTCCTTGACGACGGGTGCCGGATCGGTGGCGTGAACCTGGGTCATGGTCGCGGTGGCTGCCGGTTCAATGGCGTGCAACATCGGCCGTGGGAAGAAGCCGAACACCAGCAGCAGGATGATGAGCGGTGCGAGCACCAGCTTCTCCCGACCATTGAGGTCGCTGACCTTCTCGGAAACTCCCTGCACGGGACCGGTCATGGTGCGTCGGTAGGTCACCAGGACGTAGACGGCAGCCAGCACCATGCCGATGGTGGAGACGGCGACGTAGATCGGGTGACGCGCCCAGGCTCCTGCCAGGGCCATGAATTCGCTGACGAAGTTCCCGGTGCCCGGCAGCGACAGGGTGGCCAGCCCGGCGAAGAGGAAGGTTCCCGCGAGCACCGGGGCGACCTTCTGGACGCCACCGTAGGCGTCGACCTTCGCCGTCCTGCCGCGACGTACCAGGAATCCGAGCACCAGGAACAGTGCCGCGGTGGAGAAGCCATGGTTGAACATGTAGAAGATCGAGCCGGTGATCGAGGTTGTCGTCAGGGCGAAGATGCCGATGACCATGAAGCCGAAGTGGCTCACAGAGATGTAGGAGACGAACCTCATGAGGTCGCTCGAGGTGGCGGCCATCATGGCACCCCACAGCACCGAGATGATCGCCAGGGTGAGCACGAACGGGGTGGCCCAGTCGGAGGCGGCCGGGAACAGGCCCAAGCACAGCCTCAGCATTCCGAAGGTGCCGATCTTGTCGAGCAGACCGACGAGCAGGGCGGACGTTCCGGCGGTCGCCTGTTCGGCGGTGTCAGGCAGCCAGGTGTGCACCGGAACCATCGGGGCCTTGATCGCGAAGGCGATGAAGAAGCCGACGAACAGCTCCTTTCCGATGGCCCCGGAGAAGTTCACCTTGGCCAGGTCGCTCAGCAGGAAGGAACCACCGTGGACACCGACGCCGATGACAGCGAACAGCATCACCAGGCCACCGGCCAGGGAGTACAGCAGGAACTTCATGGCGGCACGGCCTCGTCGCGGACCTCCCCATCCGGCGATGAGGAAGTACATCGGGATGAGGGTGGCCTCGAACATGAGGTAGAACAGCAGGACGTCGGTGGCGGCGAAACAGTAGATCGCCAGCCCCTCGAGCATGAGGGCCAGGCCGAAGAAAGCGCCGGTCGACCAACGCGCCTTACCTTCGTCGCCCACGTGCCACTCGGCGAGCAGCACCACTGGGACGAGGATGACGACCAGCAGGATCATCGTCAGAGACAGCCCGTCGCCACCCAGGGCGTACCAGGCGCCGATGGCGCGAATCCAGCGGTGGGTCTCCGACAGATCAGTGCCGTTGACCCCGCGGATGAAGGCGTAGACACCCAGCACCAGAGTGACCAGGGAAAACACCATGCCGGTGGTTCGGGCCGCGGCTCCGCGCATCATCATGGTGATGATGCCGCCGACGATCGGCAGCAGGGCGATCACGGTGAGGATCGGGAAAGACATGTCAGCTCCTCCTGCGCTCAGGCCATCCGGCCCAGGACGACGACGAGTCCGACGACCAGCACGCCGACGACCATCATGAGGCCGTAGCTACGTACATAACCGTTCTGGACCTTGCGGACGATCTGGGAGCAGGCCGTGGTCACCGAGCCTGCGCCGTTGACCAGACCGTCAACGACCGCACGGTCGAAGCCCTCGACCCCACCGGCCAGCCAGCGCCCCGGCTTCACGACGACGACGTCGTTGACATCGTCGCCGTAGAAATCGTGACGACCAGCGATGAGCAGCGGATCGTGGGTGGCGGGTTCCTCGCTCGGCACGTCGTGACGGTTGAGCAGCCAACCGGCCAAGATGCCGAGGATCACCACGACGAGGGTGATAATGCCGATCATGCCCATGTGCCACATGCCGACGTGCTCGACCTCAGCACCGGTGGCCGGGGCCAGCCAGTCACCGATCCAGTTGTTCATCAAGGCACCTGCGAAGATCGACAGGATGGCCAACACGATGAGCGGGATCGTCATGACGGCCGGGGACTCGTGCGGGTGGACGTCCTCACGCCACCGCTTGGATCCCAGGAAGGTCAGCACCATGAGGCGAGTCATGTAGTAGGCGGTGATGCCGGCACCGATGAGGGCCAGCACACCGAAGACCGCGCCCTTGTCGAAGGCGGCCTCGATGATGTGGTCCTTGGAGAAGTAGCCCGAGGTGCCGGGGATGCCGATGATGGCAAGGTAACCGCAGGCGAAGGTCCAGAAGGTGACGGGCATGACCTTCGACAGTGCACCGAAGTGGTACATGTCGGTGTCGTCGCCCGTACCGTGCATCACCGAGCCGGCTCCCAGGAACATGTTGGCCTTGAAGAAGCC
This sequence comes from Cutibacterium sp. LaCa_255, assembly GCF_057458005.1. Lineage (NCBI taxonomy): Bacteria > Bacillati > Actinomycetota > Actinomycetes > Propionibacteriales > Propionibacteriaceae > Cutibacterium > Cutibacterium sp. LaCa_255. The sequence goes on from NZ_CP190956.1 coordinate 2,244,473, forward strand.
GTGGGTGATGAGGTGGAAGATCGCCAGGGCGGCGCCGGCCGGGCCGAGGCCCGCGGCCAGCATCATGTAGCCGATCTGGCTCATCGTCGATCCGGCGAGGACCTTCTTGATGTCCTTCTTGGACGAACCGATCCAGGCGCCGAACAGCAGGGTGACGGTACCGACGATCGCGACGGCCAGCGAGGCTGCTCCTGTTTCGGCGTAAATGGCGTGGGACCGCACGACAAGGTAGACGCCGGCAGTGACCATCGTCGCGGCGTGGATGAGGGCCGAGACCGGGGTCGGCCCCTCCATGGCGTCGAGCAGCCAGGCCTGCAGCGGGACCTGGGCCGACTTGCCGCAGGCGGCCAGCAGCAGCATGAAGCCGAGCAGGGTGGCCCAGGTTGACGTCAGCCCGGAGGCCTTGTCCGAGACGTCGGCGAAACGCACGCTGCCGAACTGGGCGAGCATGGTAAAGATCGCCATCGTCAGACCGAGGTCGCCGATGCGATTCATGATGAAGGCCTTGTTACCTGCGCGAGCGGCGGCCGGACGACCGAACCAGAAGCCGATGAGCAGGTAGGAGGCCAGACCGACGCCCTCCCAGCCGACGAACAGGATGAGGTAGTTGTCGGCCAGCACCAGCGTCAGCATCGCGGCGATGAAGAGGTTGAGGTAGGCGAAGAAACGACGTCGATCGGTGTCGTGGGCCATGTATCCGATCGCGTAGATGTGGATCAGGGAGCCCACGAAGGTGATGAGAAGGACGAACAGGATAGAGAGCTGATCGACCAGTAGGCCAACCCTCAGATCCCACGATCCGACGTCGATGAACTGGTAGACCCCCACCTCGACAGCACGGGACGCGGCATCGCGGCCCAGCAGGTCGATGAAGAGGACCAACCCGATGACGAAGGAGACGATCGGGGCCACGGTGGCCAACAGATGTCCCCAGACGTCGCTGCGGCGTCCGAGCACCAGCAGCAGTGCGGAGACGACCAGCGGCACCGCGATCATGAGCCAGGCCACGTTGAACAGGCCGGTTTCCAGGACAGTCACGGTACCTCCCTCAGAACTTCAGCAGGTTGGTGTCGTCCACCGAAGTGGTGCGACGGGAACGGAAAATGGTGACGATGATCGCCAGACCGACGACCACCTCGGCAGCCGCCACGATCATCACGAAGAACGCCCCGACCTGTCCGTCGAGGGAACCGTGGACGTGGGAGAAGGTCACCAGTGCGAGGTTCGCGGCGTTGAGCATCAGCTCCACCGACATGAAGGCCACCAGGGCATTACGCCTCGTCAGGAAGCCCAGGATGCCGATGGCGAAGAGAATCGCCGAGAGCACCAGGTAGTCATTCGGGTTCATTCGAGTTCTCCTTGCGCCTCGTGGCGGGCAGCACTGATCGAGGCGAAGGCCCGATGGGTCGGAGCCTTCAACTCGCCGGCGTCGATAATGGCGCCGCGGGTGGCCAACGTTCCCGAGATCGAATCCTGGGCGACCGTGCCGTCAGGCAGCAGGGCCGGAGCACCGATCTGGTTGGTGCGGGCGTACACACCGGAGTTCGGACGAACGCCGGGGTGAGCACCGTGCTCGGCGTAGGCCGCCATACGGTCGGTGACCCGCTCACGCTGGGACTTCTTCTTGTCGGCCTCGCCGTGGGCCAGCACCATGGTGCCGACGGCAGCGGTGATGAGCAGGGCCGAGGTGGCCTCGAAAACGATCACATACTTGGTGAACACCAGCTCTGCGATGGACTTGACGTTGTCACCGCCGGCGGCATTGGCCTCTCGCAGGCCGATCGACTGATCGGTGCCGATCACGCCGGTCGTCACAGCGTTGCCGACGGCCAGGATGAGCAGCACCAGGAAGGCCAGCGCGGCGATGATGGCCGCCACCTTGTGTCCCTTGAGGGTCTCCTTGAGGGAATCGGTGGAGTCGACGCCGACGAGCATGACGACGAAGAGGAAGAGCATCAGGATGGCACCGGTGTAGACGATGATCTGCACCACGAAGAGGAATGGCGCCTCCTGACTGGCGTACTGAACGGCCAGACAGATCATGACGACGGCCAAGGACAGGGCCGAGTGAACGGGCTTCTTGGCGAAGACCATGACCAGGGCTGCGAGCACCATGATCGGGGCCAACAACCAGAATGCCCACTGGGAAGCCGTCACCATCGGGACGAGTCCACTCGAGGGAGCGGTGAGCAGGGAAACAGTCATCGGGCTGCCCCCTCGTCGTTGCGCTGGGTCTGATGGGCGCCGGTGGGCGGGCCGGTCCGCACGTCGTCCTGACCGGAGGGAGGCAAACCGTTGAAGTAGTCGTCCTCGTCGTCGCCGAGTCGGCGCGGATGCGGCGGCTGCTCCATACCCTCCTTGAGGGGTGCCAGCAGCTCGTCCTTGGTCCAGATGTGCTTGGCGCGGGTGGTGTCGGCCAACTTGAAGTCGTTGGTCATCGTCAGCGCACGAGTCGGGCAGGCCTCGATACACATCCCGCACAGGATGCATCGCAGGTAGTTGATCTCATAGACGCGGCCGTAGCGCTCCCCGGGGGAGTAACGCTCCTCGTCGGTGTTGTCGGCCCCCTCGACGTAGATGGCGTCAGCCGGGCAGGCCCACGCGCACAGCTCGCAACCCACGCACTTCTCGAGCCCGTCGGGCCAGCGGTTGAGCTGATGACGACCGTGCATGCGCGGCGGCATCGGCTTCTCCTTGCCCTTCTCCGGGTATCCCTGGGTGAAGGGCTTGCGGAACATCGTCTCGAAGGTGATCCCAAATCCGGACCAGGCTCCCATCACAGACCTCCGTTCTCGTCGTGGTCTCGTCGCGCCACCGTGGTGGCCGTTGTGGCCCCGGCCAACGGGGCCTGGACCTGGTGTGGCAATGGCGGCACCGGATATCCGCCCGCGAAGGCGTCGAAGGGTTCGTCAGTGGCCACCTCGGGTCCGGACTCGTCCTTGCCTCCCATGAACGCCCAGATGAGCAGGGCGACGACGATGAGGCCGACGATGACCATGAAGATCGGGTTGCGGCCCCAGCCCTGGTTGAGAACGGTGCGCCACGCGGCGACCAGCAGAACCCATCCCAGGGACACCGGGATGAGGACCTTCCAGCCCAGATCCATGAAGTGGTCGTACCGGAACCTCGGGATGGCGGCCCGCACCCACACGAAGAAGAAGATGACGAGCTGGGTCTTGAGGAAGAACCACAGCAGGCCCCACCATCCGGAGTCGATGGCACCGAGGTAGTTGAGCGGCCACGGAGCGCGATAGCCCCCCAGGAAGAGGGTGGTGCAGACGGCCGACAGGGTAGCCATGTTGATGTACTCCGCCAGGAAGTACATGCCGTAGGGGAATCCGGAGTACTCGGTGATGTAACCACTGACGAGCTCCGACTCGCATTCTGGCAGGTCGAAGGGCAGACGATTGGACTCACCGAACATCGTGATGACGTAGATGATGAAGCTCGGGATGAGCAGGAGCCAGTAGTGCCCGGCGATGTGGGTGTCGAATCCGCCGATGACCAGGTGGCTGGCCTGGGACTCGACGATCCCGGAGGTCGACATGGACCCCGAGAAGATGAACACCGTCACCAGGGACAGGCCCATGGCGACCTCGTAGGAGATCATCTGGGCACTGGAGCGCAACGAACCGAGCAAGGAATAGGTACCTGCCGACGACCACCCGGCCAGCACCACACCGTAGATGCCGATGGACGCCACCGCGAGGATGAAGAGCACGGCGACCGGCACGTCGGTGATCTGCAGCCTGGTGGTGTGACCAAACATCGACACCTCACCACCGAGCGGGATGACGGACCAGGACGCAAAGCAGGCAATGCCTGCGATCACCGGCGCCAGATTGAAGACGATCTTGTCGGCACCCTTCGGGGTGAGCATCTCCTTGAAGATGAGCTTCAAACCGTCACCAACGGCCTGGAACACACCACCAGCCCACGCCGAGTTCATGATCGGGCCGATGCGGTTCTGCATCTTGGCCAGCACCCGGCGCTCGAACCACACGTTGAAGATGGTCCAGGCCAACAGGATCACGAAGAGGATGACGACCTTGACGATGATGAGCCACACCGGGTCGATGGTGGCCTCGAGGGGACTCATGCCACACCTGCCTCTCGATTGGACGGAGTCTCGGATTCAACGGCACTCAGCGAGACGAAGGTTCCGGGAGCGTCTGGGACGGTGGTGCGGCTCTGCGGAGAGGTCGAGCCGCCACGCAACGACGGGATCCACACCGCCTCGGCCGACATCGTCGCGTCGATCTTGACCGGGAGTCGCAGGCTGATGGGCCCGGCGACGTCGATAAGTTGCCCGTCGGTCACGCCGAGCTGATCCGCTGTCAGCGGGTTGACGACGACGACGGGAGCCGGTGCGGTCGCCACCAAGGCATCGGCGCCCGTGAGGCTCGCCGATCCCTCCAGCAGCTGACGCCATGTCTCCAGCACGCGACCGACGGATCCCGGCTCGACCGTGGGTGCCTGCGGCACGACCGGGGAAGTCGACTCCATCTTCGGGTGCCCGCCCTGCCACTGACCGAGATCTCGCCAGGCCTTGTGGGCCTGGGCGACGGTGGCGAGTCCGGAGACCGATCCCAGCTGCGAGCTCAGGGCGTCGAGGACGCGGATCTCGTTCATCGGGGTAGCAGCCTGCTTGTTGACCACGCGCACCCGACCGGGGCGATGCTCCCAGTCGAGGAAGGTTCCCGAGGTTTCCTCCAGCAGGCAGACCGGCAGGACCACGTCGGCCCTCTCGGCCACCTCGGAGAACCGCTGCTCCAGGGAGACCACGAAACCACAGTTCTCGACGGCCTCGCGGGCTCCTGCCGGATCGGGCATGTCCGCCAGCTCCACCCCCGAGACGACGAGGGCCGAGAGCTTGCCGGCGCGGGCAGCGGCCAGCATGCCGGCGGTGTCGAGGCCGGGCTTGGTCGGCAGGTTGTCGACTCCCCACGCGGCAGCGATGTCCACGCGAGCCTCAGCGTCGTCAACGAGACGTCCGCCCGGAAGCAGTTGCGGCAGCAGACCGGCCTCGATCGCGCCGATCTCACCGGCACGACGAGGCACCCAGGCGACCCGGACTCTCGAGTCGAGGGAGGCGATGGCAGAGAGCGTTCCGGGCCGGGTGGCGGCCCTCTCCCCCACCAGCACGATGGTTCCCTCGCCGATCGTGCCGTCGGAGACCAGCTGCTCCACGGCCTGGGGCTCCTGACCGGGCAAGCAACGGGCCAACTCGGCCCCCATCTTCGCCGAGCCATTGGACAAGTGGGTTCCGACTGCGGTGATGGCGACCTTCTTACGGCGCCACGCCTTGCGCAGTCGTAAGAAGATCATCGGGCACTCGTCCTCAGGCTCAAGATTCACCAGGACAACCCGCGACGCCTTCTCGAGGTCGGCGTAGGTCACCGACTCCGCGAGGCTGCGTCCGGCGACCGTGGCGGCCAGGAAGGAGGCCTCCTCGGCGGAGTGCGGACGAGAACGGAAGTCGACGTTGTTGGTACCGAGCACGACACGCGCGAACCGCGACCAAGACAGGCAGGTCTCCACCGGGAGACGTCCACCGGTGAGGACGCCGACGCTGGTGCCGGCCTTCTCGAGTCCGGCAGCTGCCGTCTGCAGGGCCTCGGCCCAGGACACCTTCTCGAGGATTCCGTTGTGTCGAACCAGCGGGGTCGTCACCCGGTCGTCGCCACGGCCATAGCGGAAGGCGAAGCGGCCCTTGTCACAGTTCCACTCCTCGTTGACCTCGGGCAGGTTGCCGGCATTGCGACGCTTGACCTCGTAGTGACGGTGGTCGGTGCGCAGCTGACAACCGGCGGCGCAGTGCTCACAGGTCGTCACCGTCGAGACGAGGTCGAAGGGGCGGGAACGGAAGCGGTACTCGGCGCTGGTGAGGGCTCCCACCGGGCAGATCTGGATGACGTTGCCCGAGAAGTAGGAGTTGAAGTCGTCGCCCTCGTAGGCCCCGATCTGGGAAACAGCCCCGCGCTCCTGCAGGTTGATGAAGGGATCTCCTGCGATCTGGTCGGCGAACCGGGTGCAGCGCTGGCACAGCACGCACCGCTCGCGGTCCAGCAGCACCTGGGCCGAGATGTTGATCGGCTTGGGGTAGGTGCGCTTGATTCCGCCATAACGGGACTCACCACGTCCGTTGGCCATGGCCTGGTTCTGCAGCGGGCACTCGCCGCCCTTGTCACAGATGGGGCAGTCCAGCGGGTGATTGATGAGAAGGAACTCCAGCATCCCCTCCTGGGCCTTGCGGGCCATCTCGGAGCTGACCTGGGTCTTGACGATCATTCCCTCGGCCACCGGCATGGTGCACGACGGCTGCGGCTTGGGGAAACCACGACCATTTCCGGCGTCGGGAATCTCGACGAGGCACTCGCGGCAGGCACCCGCAGGGTCGAGCAGCGGATGGTCGCAGAACCTGGGGATGGCGGTGCCGATGGACTCGGCTGCACGGATAATGAGAGTTCCTTTGGGGACGCTCACCTGCTGACCGTCGATGGTGCAGGTGACGAGTTCGACGGGCTTGTTCTCGCTCATGCTCCGGCCCCCTCCAGGACTCGGCGATCGGCGTCGGTGAAGATCGAGCTGCGCTCGTAGGGCAGGTACTGCCAGGCGGGAATGCCACGGCAACCGGCCTCGAACTCTTCGCGGAAGTGGCCGATGGCTCCTCGCAGACAGCCCACGGCACCGTCGGCCAGAGCGCAGAAGGAACGACCGCCAATGTTGTCGGCGATGTCCATCAGCTTGTCGACGTCACCCTCCTGACCCTCCCCGGCCTCGATGCGACGCAGCATCTGGACGACCCACCAGGTTCCCTCACGGCACGGGGTGCACTTGCCGCAGGACTCGTGCTTGTAGAACTCCAGCCATCGCAGCGTGACACGAACCACCGAGGTCGTCTCGTCGAAACACTGCAGGGCCTTGGTGCCCAGCATCGACTTGGCCCCCATCATTCCCTCGTAGTCGAGCGGGGTGTCGAGATCGTCGGGGGTGAGGAGCGGGGTCGAGGAACCACCGGGGGTGAAGAACTTCAGCTCGTGGCCCTCGCGCATGCCACCGGAGATCTCGAGCAGCTGACGCAGGGTGATCCCCATGGGGGCCTCGTACTGGCCGGGATGGGCCAGGTGTCCCGACAGGGAGTAAATGGTGAAACCGTCGGACTTCTCGGTGCCCATCGACTTGAACCATTCCTTGCCGTTGCGCAGGACCGACGGCACCGTCGAGATCGACTCGACGTTGTTGATGACCGTCGGGCTGGCGTACAGACCGGCGACAGCGGGGAATGGCGGACGCAGACGGGGCTGACCACGGCGTCCCTCCAAGGAGTCCAGCAGGGCCGTCTCCTCGCCACAGATGTAGGCTCCGGCACCGGCATGGACGACGACGTCGAGGTCATAACCGGAACCAAGGATGTTCTTGCCGATGTATCCGGCCGAGTAGGCCTCGCGCACCGCCTGCTGAACGCGTCGGATGACGTGCAGCACCTCGCCACGGATGTAGATGAAGGCCACCTTCGCCTTGATGGCGTAGGCGGCGATGATGACTCCCTCGACAAGGGTGTGCGGGGAGGCCATCATGAGCGGCATGTCCTTGCAGGTGCCCGGCTCGGACTCGTCACCGTTGACGACCAGGTAGGTCGGGTTCGGGTTGTCCTTGGGCACGAAGGACCACTTCATGCCGGTGGGGAATCCAGCGCCACCACGGCCACGCAAGTTGGCGTCCTTGACCAGCGAGACGACTTCGTCAGGCTGCATCGTCAAGGCCTTGCGAAGTCCGGCGTAGCCTCCCTGACGCTCATAGTTGAGCAGCTTCCAGCTGCGCTCGTCGTCCCAGTTGGCCGACAGGACCGGGGTCAGTGGATCGGTCACTTCTTCTCCTCCTCCACGGGCTCAGCAGGAACGGGCAGGTCGTTCGGGTCCGGAGCCTTCCAGCCGTTCTGCTTGGCCAGTCGCACACCCCGCAGGGACGCCTCACCAGCACTGGGGCCCTCATCAGCCCGACCGTCGGGGAAGCCGGCGAGCACTCGCTCGGCCTCACGCCAACTGGTGATCCTCGCACCGCGGGTGGAGTGAACCTCCTCGTCGCGGGCCAGCGCGTCGAGGATCTCCTCGGCGCGGATCGGGGTCATGTTGTCCATGTACTCCCAGTTGACCATCATGATCGGGGCGAAGTCGCAGGCGGCGTTGCACTCCACACGCTCGAGGGAGAACTTGCCGTCAGGGGTCGTCTCCCCCTCCTTGATGCCGAGCTTCTTCTCGACCCGGGCGAGCACCTCCTCGCCGCCCATGACGGCGCACAGCGCTGTGGTGCAGACACCGATGTGGTGCTGTCCGGCCGGATGCTTCTTGTACATGGTGTAGAAAGTCGCCACCCCGGAGACCTGGGCGGTGGTGATGCCCAGTACCTCAGCTGCGGTCTCGATGCCGACCGGGGAGACACGTCCATCCACCGACTGCACCAGGTGCAGGATCGGCAACAGGGCCGAACGGGGATCGGGGTACCGCGAGGCAATCTGGCGCATGTCCTCGATGGTGTGCTCATTGATGTTGGTGGAACGGTCGGACTGGTCGACTCCGCCGGTCCCCGAGAAGTCGGAGTGGAAGGACTCGACGTAGGGGTATCCCAGGTTGACGGGTTCGCGATCGCTCATCGGTCGACTCCTCCCATGACGGGGTCCAGGGATGCCAGGGACGGCACCACGTCGGAAAGCATCCCGCCCTCACACATGGCGGGCAGGGACTGCACGTTGATGAATCCGGGGTCGCGCAGGTGGGAGCGGTACGGCCGCACCCCGCCGTCCGAAACGAGATGGCAGCCAAGCTCACCGCCAGCACCCTCGATGGCCTGGTAAACCTGACCGGCAGGCACCCGAAATCCCTCGGTGACGATCTTGAAGTGGTGAATGAGGGCCTCCATCGACTCGCCCATGATGTGGCGAATGTGCTCGTTGGAGTTGCCCTGACCGTCGGGGCCCAGGGCCAGCTCTGCCGGCCACGCGATGTGCGGGTCCTCCACCATGTGACGGTCGCCCTGGGTGTCCTCGAGACGCTTGAGGCACTGCTTGAGGATGCGCACCGACTGGTCCATCTCCTCGAGACGAATACGGAAACGACCGTAGCAGTCGCAGGTGTCCCACGTGGCGACGTCGAAGTCGTAGGTGTCGTAGTCACAGTAGGGCTGGGTCTTGCGCAGATCCCACGGCAGGCCGGTGGCTCGCAGGGCCGGCCCCGTCACGCCGAGGGCCATGCAGGTGGACAGGTCGGCGTAACCGATGTCCGTGGTACGAGCCTTGAAGATCGGGTTCTCGTTGCAGAACAGGCCGATCTCGGGGAGGTACTTCTCCATGCGCTTGATGAGGTCACGCAGCTGGTCCAGCCCGGTCTCAGGCAGGTCACTGGCGACGCCACCAGGACGAATCCAGGCGTTGTTCATGCGCAGACCGGTGACGGCCTGGTTGAACTCCAGGATGATCTCGCGCTCCCTCAAGCCGACCTCGGCCACCGAGGAGGCGCCGAGCTCCAGGCCGCCGGTACCCACCGCGATGAGGTGGGAGGAGATGCGGTTGAGCTCGGTGATCATGACGCGGAGGACCTTGGCCCGCTCCGGGATGTCGTCGGTGACACCCAGCAGCTTCTCGACAGCCAGGCAGTACGCCAGCTCATTGAAGAAGTTCGCGACGTAGTTGCATCGCGTCATGAAGGCCACACCCTGGGTCCAGGTGCGGAACTCCATGTTCTTCTCGATACCGGTGTGGAGGAATCCGATACCGACGCGAAGGTCGGTCACCGACTCACCATCGAGCTCGATGATGAGTCTCATGACGCCGTGGGTGGACGGGTGGGACGGTCCGAAGTTCACGACGACGGTCTCGTCGCCCCTCTCGGCAGCCTCGTCGACGATCTGGGCCCAGTCGCCGCCCTGGGACAAGTACTCGTGGTTCTCGCTCATCAGTTGTAGCTCCTGCGCTGGTCCGGCGGTGGCACGACAGCACCCTTGTACTCGATCGGGATGCCGCCGAGCGGGTAGTCCTTGCGCTGCGGGTGGCCGACCCAGTCGTCGGGCATCAGGATGCGGGTGAGGGCCGGGTGGCCGTCGAAGATGACTCCGAACATGTCCCAGGCCTCACGTTCCTGGAAGTCCACGTGCGGGTAGACCGACACGATGCTGGGAACGTGGGGCAGGGAGTCGACGTCGCTGTGACCGGTTCGTGCCACGTCCTCCTGGCCGGGATCAGCCAGTGCGACCTCGAGGCGGATGCGACGGTTGTGGGTCATCGACAGCAGGTCGTAGACGACGTGCATCTCACGACCCTCCATGTGCGGATAGTGCACACAGGTCAGACAGGAACAGCTCTCGAAGCGCAGGGCCGCGTCGTCACGCAGCACCTTGGCGAGCTCCAGCAACTTCTCGGGACGGACGAAGAAGGTGATCTCGCCGCGATCGACGAGGGTCAGGCCGTCCGAGAAGTCCGGGACCAGCTCCTCCATCCGATCAGCGACCTCGTCGAACCAGCCACCGTAGGGACGCTCGGAACTGCCGGGCATCTCGACGGTGCGGACGATACCGCCATAACCGGAGGTATCACCCGGCCCGGAGGTTGCCCCCCACATGCCCTTACGGGTGTCGATGCGACGATCCTCCTGGGTCCACTGAGTGCCCTTGGCCGGGGTATGGGCCTGGTCAGGATTGCTGGCATCGAGGAAGTTGCGGCCGTCGGGAATACGGTCCCCGGAGTCCGAGCCGCCAGCGGCACCGCGCGGAGTCGGCTTATCACTCATCGCATGAGCCCCTTCTGCTCGAGGGTGGTCGGGGCCTCGAGGGCCCGCTTCTCCTTGGTCGCCTCGACCTCGGACATGTGACCCATCAGCGGCCAGTGCTGGATCTGCTCACGGATCTTGAACACGGCATCAATGAGCATGTCCGGGCTGGGCGGGCAGCCTGGCAGGTAGACGTCAACCGGGACGATGTGGTCACAGCCCTGAACGACGGCGTAGTTGTTGAAGATGCCACCAGAGGAGGCGCAGGCGCCCATCGAGATGACCCACTTGGGCTCGGGCATCTGGTCGTAGAGCTGACGAACCACCGGAGCCATCTTCTGGCTCACGCGACCCGAGACGATCATGAGATCAGCCTGACGGGGAGAGGCACGAAACACCTCGTGGCCCCAGCGGGCGGCGTCGGCACGCGGGCCGCCATAGGAGATCATCTCGATGGCGCAGCAGGCCAGGCCCATCGTCAGGGGCCAGAAGGAGGTCTTGCGCAGCCATCCGACGATGGCCTCCATCGAGGTCATCACGATTCCAGCTGGGACATCGGCGTCGTACTCAGCCATCTCGTGCGTCCTTCCTTTCAGACGTTGACTGACGCGGCAGCGGGTCGCTCGAACGTTGATTGGGCGCGGCCCGCGAGCCGCGACGGGAGATCAGGTCCAGTCCAGGCCGCCACGGCGGCGAATGTAGAGGTAAGGGATGAACACCATCGCGACGAACAGCACCATCTCGACCAGGGCGAAGACGCCGAGATGGTTGAAATCGACGGCCCACGGGTAGAGGAACATGATGTCGATGTCGAAGACGATGTAGAGCATTGCGACGACGAAGAACTTGACGGGGAACTTTCCGCCACCAGCTGGTTGTGGCGTTGGCTCGATGCCGCACTCGTAGATTTCGTGCTTGGCGCGGTTGGGTCGCTTCACCGCAAGAAGGACGTTGACTGCGATCGTCGCGAGCACGAAGACCGCACCCAGGATGATCATCCCCACCAGGGGGGCGTATCCGTTCATCTCACCACCTTTGGTCAGCACCGTTGGCTCAGACCTTACGACGCCCATCTGGCGGTCGGGTACTTTGGGTAACCTAAGTTCTGATAATGCGTCGCCAGACGGCATCAGCGGCCACTGAGCTCACACTGACGGGGCAATCCTCGTCAGAACGTTAATGATACGGTCATCAAGGTCTCCGCCCTTGGAATCTGTGAGATTCGCCAACAATTTGTTGACGAACTTCATAATTCGACGACGCGGAAGGCCATAGGTCGTGCAGATCTTCATGACCCGCGGGTCACCGATAAGCCGGACGAAGACCGTCCCGAGTCGGTAGTAGCCGCCGAAGTGCTCCTGCAGGGCGCGCGGATACCCCTGCAGCGCCTTCTCGGCGGCCGGTGTGCCGTGACCCCGGTAATGAGCCTCGGCAATGGCGTCAGCGGCCATTTCTCCAGCCTCCATGGCGTAGTCGATGCCCTCACCGTTGAAGGGATTGACCATGCCGCCTGCGTCACCCACCAGCAACAGACCATTGAGATAGTGCGGCTGACGATTGAAGGCCATCGGCAGCGCCGCGCCCCGGATCGGCCCCTCACGGTGCTCCTCGGCGAGGGTCCACTCGGCGGGCATGTGGGACAGCCAGCGCTTCATGAGGGAGCGGTAGTCGGTGTGGCCGAAAGCATCAGAAGAATTGAGCATTCCCAGACCGATGTTGACTGTTCCGTCACCCTCGGGGAACGCCCAGCCATATCCAGGCAGCAAGTCTGACTCGTGCGGAGCGCCGTCCCACAATTCCAGCCAGCTCTCCAGGTTGCGCGCCTCGGACAGCGGGGAGCGGTAGTAGGCGCGCACCGCCACACCCATCGGACGGTCATCACGCTTGTGAAGTCCCATGGCCAGGCCGAGGCGGGAGGAATTGCCGTCAGCTGCGACGACGACGGGTGCCGAGTACACCCTGCCGTCGGCAGTCCGGACGCCGCGAATACGGCCATCGGGGGCAAGAATCGGCTCGGTGACGTTGGCTCCTTCGACGAGGGTGACGCCCTGGGACTCGGCGTGGCGGGCTAGCCGCTCGTCGAGAACGGTGCGACGGCAGACCATGCCGAAGTTCGGGTAATCGGCGAGTTCGGGCCAGGGAAGGACGAAGGGGGCGACGCGTCCACCATGGATCCGCAGCCCCTCGGTGTGCTTCCAGCCGGCCTCCTCGGAGACGTCGATCCCCAACCGGATGAGCTGCTTGACGGCACGAGGGGTGAGGCCGTCACCGCAAACCTTGTCGCGTGGGAAAGTCGCCTTCTCCAACAGGGTGACGTGCAGCCCCCTACGAGCAAGGTGCGCAGCTGTGGCCGAGCCACCAGGCCCAGCACCGACGACGACGACGTCGGACTCGATCTGGCTCGTCACGTGGGCCCCTCCTATGAAAACCATGGATATCGTGCCGGGATCCCGGCGATGTGCACCGGCGAGTCTAGACGGTGTGACTCGTGGGAAACTCCGGCCGGGGCCCGAATCCCACACCCTTCTCCACGCCGCAAACAGTAAACACCCCCGACCCGCCGTGGACAGCGCCTACCACACAGCACGCGCTCGGTTATCCTGCGAAGGTGATCCTCAATCCAGGTTCCACGCGTCTACGCGCCCGCACCGTCTCGATTCCGGACCCCGGCCCACTCGAGAACTACATGACGCCCAACGACTCGGTGTGTTTCCTGCACCGCAATTACGGCATGGTCGGCCTGGGAGAGATCACCCGGTTCGAGACCGACTCCCCCACTGCCGCCGACGTCTGGTGGGAGGCTCTCTGTGACGATCTCGAGCACGAGACCGAGATGCCAGGAGCCGAGGCGACCGGCCCCGTCGCCTTCGGATCCTTCGCCTTCGATCCCGACCGCTCGTCATCACGCTCGGTCATGATCCTGCCCAAAACAATCATCGGCCGTTGGCCTGGCTACTCCTGGTTGACCCAACTGTCCTGGGGATCGGTTAACGATGATCCACCTCGTCAGCAAACCGTGCCGCACTCCCCCGGCACCATGACGATGCCAGACGGCGTCGTCACCGCGGAGAGCTGGCGTCGCATCGCCCGGCAGGTCCAGGACATCATGAGCCCTGACGACCTCGAGCAAATCGTTCTCATGCGTGACGTCGAGGCCCACGCGGCCTCACCCATTGATCCTCGATGGATCGTCGAGACCCTCCGCCGTCAGTTCCCCAACTCGTACACCTACCTCGTCGAGGGATCAGTCGGCTCCACCTCGAAGCTCACCGTCGGCTTCAGCAAGTCCCTGGTGAGTTCCCGGGTGCTGACCCACTCCCCTGCCACCGACAAGAATCACGAGGCCCTTCTCTCCGCCCTGCAGAACGAGGGACCGCTGGCCGCTCACCACGCCGAGATCGTCACGCGCACCTGCGAGCGCCTGGAACAGTTCTGTGACACCCTCCACATCCCCGACTGTCCGGGAGCGGTGTTCACCGAGGCGTCCAACTACCTCGTCACCGACGTCACCGGCGTCCACTCCCCCGGTCAGGGATCCTGCCTGGCCCTCGTCGATGCCCTGTGCCCACCGGCATTCGTCACTGGCCTGCCGCCGCACCGCGCGAAGTGCGTCCTCGCCGAGGTCGAGCACGTCGATCGTGGCCGTGTCTCCGGACCGACCGGATGGGTCGACTCCTTGGGTAATGGCCAATGGGTGACCGATTGTCGGGGCGGTCAGATCGACGGCACCGACCCGTCCTTGGTCCACATCTTCTCCGGGCACCCCATCGGGCATGACGACGACACCGAGATCCTGTCATCCGAGGCCGAGCACCGCCTCAACATCCTGCGAGACATCTTCCCCATCGGGGCGGACAGCCCCACGGAATCCTGAGGGTGGTAGGGCGTCTCCATGGTTCTCAACGACGCTTGCGCTCGATGACCTTCTTCTCGACCTTGTCACCACGGGCCTCCTCGCGAGCCTCGGCCAGCTGACGCTGCGATTCCTCACGCATCTCCGCCAGATCCTGCTGGTTCATACCTCCCATGCGGAGGAATCCGAACACGACGACGGCAATGAACACCGATACCCACGGCGACCATCCGAGCACCACCGGAATGGTGATGAGGGCAACCATGTCGAAACCACGGATGAGGTTGAACATCAGCCCCGGTGGCATGGCACCGGCCTGGGTGGCAACCATCGGCGAGGAGTAGTCAGCCGGCTTGGCACTCACCCAGCGGATGGCACCCGCCAGACCGGCAGCAGCCGTCACCAAGCCGTCCATGATGGCCTGATCCCATGGCCGCGACGTCGTCGAACCGACACCGTGGAAGGCCGGGATGACCGCGATCGCCCAGATGACAGCAGCGACCGCAGGCACCACTGACGCAGCTGAGATGACCTGACTCGTCGTGAAGGGCAGGCAGCGCACCAGACCCTTGCTTCGTGTCAGCACGCGCAGGCTGGTGAAGAAGGGAACCAGGGCCGCGATGAGCACCAGAGCCGAGACCGGGACCGTCAACGCCCCGAAACCGAGGGCCGACACCGCGTAGGGCACCACGGCCGTCACGACGAGGGTGAACAACGGCTTGGGGAAACGCATGAGACGTTGCACATCGCGCCACACCAGGGAGCTGAGTCCCTCACCACGTCCACGGGTGGGTCGGACCTGACCACGCTCGATGGCCTCGCGCTCCTGAAGGATGTCGCGAATGAGGGCGAAGTCAAGGGCGAAGGCAGCACCCTGCATGCCCGATGCCAGAGAGCCGCCGGCCATGAGACGAGCCCGTCGGATCCGATTGAGACGCATCCGGGCGATGACGTAGGAGACGACCAGGAGCACCGCTCCGCCCCCGGCCACCGCCCAGGCAGATACGAGGTTGGCGTCACTGGACATCGGTACTGCGTACCAGCCCGACGCCGTCGAGATGACTCCCAACAGGACGGCCAGACCAGCCAAACCAGCTAGGGCCTCGACGACCTTGACCGGCCAGGTGCGCTCGGCTCCTTGCTCGGCGGCCGAGAAGGAGACGACACCAGCCGCTCCGAGCGCCGTCGCGAGGGTCCAGGCGATGACGGCCTTTCCGGACCCACCGGTGAGGGCTGCCACCAGGGCCCCCAGGACGGCACCGCCGATGACCGAAACGAGCACCGCCGCACGCAGGCGCTTGGCCAGGAACCGCGCCCGGCTGATCGGCGCGTCCATGAGCCAGAAGCCCTCGGCTGCCGAGGCGAGCACCGGGCCGAACACTCGGGCAGCAGCCAGAGCGAAGGCCAGGACACCGGACAGTGCAGCCCACGGCAGCAGGCCACGAGCGGTCTGACACCCCGTCGAGGTGCAGCCGGATGCCTGGCCCTGGGCCTGCACGATGAGGCTGATGATCATCGCGAGCACGACGACCAGGGAGAAGACGAGCACATAGGCATCGCCGATGGCCTGCCAGATGTTGCGTGTCGTCCGGCCCTTGCGCCAGTCGCCCATGAGGAGGGAGAGCTGACGTTCATCGGCCTGGCCTGCGAAGAACTCGTCGGGACGATGGGTGATGACCAACTCCGGATCGGGGGCGGCCACCGCCTCCGCCATCACGGCCTGCTCCGGCCGCGGATTCCTGGGACGGGGCTTGGAATGCTTGCTGTTGCGCCGACTCATCCGCGCGGGCCTCCCAGCTCGACGATGCGAGCGCCGAGGGTCTGGACGAGAGCTGGCTCGTGGCTGGCCATGATGATCGCCAGACCGTGGTTCATCTCCTCGCGCAGCCTCTTGCCGAGCCAGGCAACCCCCTCGACGTCCAGCCGGGCCTCCGGCTCGTCGAGAACGAGGAGCTTGCGCGGACGCACCAGGGCCGTAGCCAGGCCGAGACGACGTCGCTGGCCGGACGACAGGGTGCCGGGCAGCTGGCCGGACTGCGGAACGAGCTGCACCTCCTCGAGCACCTCATCGACGAGGGCGTCGGCGTCAACGAGCCCGTGAGCGCGGGCGAGCAGATCAAGGTGCTCGACCACCGACAGATCAGGGAAGAAGTCCAGGTCATCGATGACCGTGGCAACGTTGCGACGAAACTCGGGGTTCGTCTCGGACACCTTTTTGCCGAGCACCTCGATCGTTCCCGAGCTGGGACGATCCGCCCCCACCAGCATTCTCAACACCGTCGACTTGCCAGCGCCGTTGCGGCCGGTGAGTGCGACAGCCTCACCCTCACGGACGGTGAGGGACAGGTGATCAACGATGGTTCGGTCGCCATAAGACTTCGAAATGTCCTTGGCCACGAGGACGGTGGAGCGAGATGCCATGCTGGCCATTCTCCCGCACCGTCGAGGCCGACCCCAAACCGTGTGGAAGACTGGGCGCGTGTTGACGACCCGAGCCACCCTTGACAAGCACCACGCCGATGTCGCTTCAATGTTTGACGGGGTGGCACAGCGCTATGACCTCATGAACCAGATCATGACGATGGGGGCGGTCGACACCTGGCGCGACCTCGTCGTCGATGCGGTGGAACCTGAGCCGGGCCAGGTCATCCTCGACCTGGCCGCCGGAACCGGCACCTCCTCAGCCACGTTCGCCGCCCGCGGAGCACAGGTCTACCCCACCGACATCTCCACCGGAATGCTCGTCGTCGGCAAGCAGCGCCAGCCCCATCTGCACTTCGTCGCCGGGGACGCCACCTGCCTGCCCTACGCCGACAACTCCTTCGACGCCGTGACGATCTCCTACGGTCTGCGCAACGTCGAGGACCCACAAAAGGCACTGCGCGAGATGCTGCGCGTCACCAAGCCTGGCGGCCGGGTCGTCATCTGCGAGTTCTCCTACCCCACCTGGGGACCGTTCCGCCACGTCTACACCAAGTACCTGCTGGCGGCGATCCCGGCCATGGCCAAGCTGGCCTCCTCGAACCGGGATGCCTATGACTACCTGGCCGAGTCGATCCTCGCCTGGCCCGACCAGCCTCATCTGGCAG
Source organism: Cutibacterium sp. LaCa_255 (assembly GCF_057458005.1). Classification (NCBI taxonomy): domain Bacteria; kingdom Bacillati; phylum Actinomycetota; class Actinomycetes; order Propionibacteriales; family Propionibacteriaceae; genus Cutibacterium; species Cutibacterium sp. LaCa_255. The sequence continues at coordinate 2,262,175 of NZ_CP190956.1, forward strand.
ACATGATGGCCGAGGCCGGCTGGCAGGCCATTGCGTGGCGCAATGTCTGTGGCGGCGTCGTCGCCTTGCATCGTGGTTGGAAGGGCAGTGACGAGAAGGAGATGGCCTGAGGTGAAAGGTCCCTCCTCCCCGATCCTCCTCGACGCCTGGGCAGCTCGCAGCTGCCCGGTCAAGACCCAGAACGCCTATGACCCCACCCTGTCAGAACCGGTCGGCGATCCGCGTGACGACGAGCTCTTCGCAGGAGCCGAGGCCCACCTGACGGTCATCTGTGACGCCCTGGCAGCCGTCACGGACGCCGCCGATCTGCGCTCGGCCACCTTGAGCGTGGCCGGTCGCCGGGTCGCCACTCGCAGGGCCATGGACGTCGGCGCACCCGCCATCGTCTGCCCTGAGTTGCCGTCGTCCCCGCAGGAACACCGCACCGGCTCCCCCGACGCCTTGGTGCTGGCCGGCAAGCGTGCCGACGGCGGGCCTGGATACTTGCCGGTCATCGTCAAGGACCACCTGGTGCTGGAGAGCCACCACACCCTGGCGGAATTCACCTGGGTATCCCCCCTGAATGATCCGGATCCTCGCCACGCGCGGATGTCACTGGACCAGACCTTCCGCGCCGGCCGGGAACGCGCCCTCATCCAGGCCGCCCATCACTGGAGGCTCCTCGAGGACCTGGGTCTGGTCGCCACCCCTGACGAGTGCCCCAGCCATCGACGTCTCGTGGGGCTGGTCGGCCACGACGAGGTTGGGATCCTCGACGACGCCCTGGCCGTCTCCTGGCTCGATCTCGACCACAAGTTCATTCGCACCTTCTCGCGCTCGGCCGCCTCAGGATGGCGTCGCCGCAGCGTGCTGGACCGATACGACCACGAGCACACCTTCCGAGTGTCGGTGGCCGAGCACGCCATCGCCGGCGGCGAGCCGATGGTCACCCCGATCGTCGTGCGTGAGTGCGAGTCCTGTCAGTGGTGGGCCATCTGTGAGCCACGTCTCGACGATGCCGATCTCTCCCTGCGCATCTCCAAGGCTTCCCTGGACGTCCGGGAGATCTCGACCCTGCGTCGTCTGGGGGTTTCCACCGTCGACGACCTGGCCGACGCCGACCTGGACGAGCTGCTGCCGGTCTACCTGCCTGAGGTTCAACACCGTCCCCGACCCGAACAACGACTCCGGGCGGCCGCCCGTCGCGCGCGCCTCATCCGTCAGGGAGTCCTGCTGGAGCGCAACGACGAGGGACCCATCGAGGTGGCCTCGTCCCGACTGGAACTCGATTTCGACATCGAGACCTCTCCGGATGGTCGGGTCTATCTGTGGGGTTTCGAGGTCAGTGATCCTGAACGCCTGCTCGACTCGACGACCGGCGACGTGCCCTATTACGTCGCCTTCAGCGAGTTCGCTGACATGGGTGACGACGACGAGAACGCACTGGCTGCCCGCGCCATCGCCTGGCTCGACGAGATCGTCTCGGCCCACCCGGAGACGATCGTGGTCCACTACTCCGACTACGAGATCGTCCATCTGCGTCATTTCGGTCACGTCTGCCAGAACGTGGAGACTCGTCAAGCGGTGCGTCGGCTGCTGGACTCCGGCTGTTTCGTTGACCTCTTCACCACCATCAAGGCGCACTTCTTCGGGGTCAACGGGATTGGTCTGAAGGTCGTTGCCAACGCCGGCGCCGGGTTCTCCTGGCGTGACCCGGACCCGGGTGGCCTCAACTCCCAGACCTGGTGGGACCTCGCCGTCCATGACCCCGATCCGCAGGTCCGCGAGTCCTCCAGAACCCGAGTCATGGAATACAACGAGGACGACGTGAAGGCTACCCTCGCTGTTCGCCGTTGGCTTGCCGAGAGGCCCTCCGAGTAATCCTGGGACGCCTGGTCACGACGTTTCGCCGTGACGGGTGTCGCCATCGGCATGAGGTCAGGCAAAGATGATCCTGGCATGGCAAAGGTATACGGTTTTGTTGACACGTCCCTGACGATCCCTATCCGCTCATCTGGAGACCCATGCGTTCCTTGACACGAATCCTTCGATTCACCTCGCAGCTGTGGAAGTTCTACCTCGGGGTCGTCATCTCGGCTGTCATCGTCGCAATCACTCAGCTGGCCGTACCCTTCGTCATCGCCCGGGCCACCGACCTCGCCGTGGCAGGCGTGCGCGGAAACGACCACCACATCCGCGACATCATGCTTCTCGCGGTGGTCATCCTCGTCCTCGACGTCGTCAACTCCCTGCTCACCAACGTCAACGGATGGCTAGGCGACATCATGAGCGCCAAGATGCGCCAGATCCTGTCGACCCGGTACTTCAGCAAGCTGCTGGAGCTGCCGCAGTCCTGGTTCGACGAGGAGCTCACCGGATCGATCACCTCCAAGCTCACCCGATCGATCACCAATGTCACCGACTTCGCCAAGGCCTTCTCGAACAACTTCTTCACCCTGCTGCTGACGACGTTCGCCGTCCTCATCATTTCGGCCATCTACTACTGGCCGCTGGCCCTGCTGTTGGCGATCGTCTTCCCGATCTACGTCTGGTTGACGGCCTTGACGTCACGCAACTGGCAGACCCATCAGGACGTCATCAACCACCACATCGACACCGCCGGCGGACGTTTCCAGGAGGTCGTCTCCCAGATTCGCGTCGTCAAGTCCTACGTCACCGAGGCCAGCGAGCAGAAACAGTTCAACGACCACTACGACGCCACCGTCGACGCCACCCGCCAGCAGTCCAACCACTGGCACCTCATGGACACCGTGCGGAGGGTGGTCCTCAACGTCATCTTCTTCGGTATCTACGCCATCATCTTCGTCCGAACAGCCAAGGGATACTTCGGTGTCGGGGACATGATCCTGCTCATCCAGCTCATGACGATGGCTCGCCAGCCGGTGCAGATGATGAGCTACATCATCGACGTCGCCCAGCGCGCCGTGGCCGGGTCCAAGGACTACTTCTCCGTCATGGAGACCCGTCCGGCCCACGTACCGCAGACCGCCACGACGACCATCCGCGAGCCCGAGCCGGGCGTCCCGATGATCTCCTTCAACGACACCGTCTTCAGCTACGACGGCACCAATCGGGTCATCGACCATGTCACCTTCGACGTCAGTCCCGGCGAGAAGGTGGCACTTGTGGGCGAATCCGGGGGCGGGAAATCCACCCTGGTGAACCTGCTGCTCGGCCTTTACCCGGTCACCGAGGGCACCATCATGGTGGCCGGCAACGACATCTCCCAGGTGACCCCGGATGCCTTGCGACGCCGTATCGGAGTGGTCTTCCAGGATCCGGCACTGTTCTCCGGATCGATCCGGGAGAACATCGCCTACGGCACCGAGGCCACCGACGCGCAGATCCGCGACGCTGCTCACCGCGCCTACGCCGACCGCTTCATCAAGCGGTTCTCCCAGCAGTACGACACCCTCGTCGGGGAGCGTGGTATCAAGCTCTCCGGTGGCCAGAAGCAGCGCATCTCGATTGCCAGGGCCCTGCTCAAGGACGCCCCGATCCTCGTTCTCGACGAGGCCACCTCAGCCCTGGACACCAAGTCCGAGCGGTGGGTGCAGGCCGGTCTGGAATCCCTCATGGCCGACCGCACCAGCCTCATCATCGCCCACCGCCTCTCGACGATCTCCAGCGTCGACCGGATCGTCACCCTGGACGCCGGTCGCGTCGACGAGATCGGCACCCCGGCCGAGCTGGCCGCCTCCGGAGGTATCTACGCCGAGTTGTTGGCCCTACAGGCATCCAGCTCGAAGGCCGACCGCAAGAGGCTGGAGCGATTCGGCATCAAACTGTAATGAGGACCGCGCCGACGATGGCACCGACGCAGCTGCGTCACGAACGGCGAATCGTCCCGACGCGTTTTGGGCCGGGCCGCAGTGGTGTCACGGGGTCGTGGATCAGGTAGCTCTCATGTCGCAGTGGTAACGGCGATGGATGGCGGCCCCCAGCAAGGATCCACCGAACATCCCGGCGGCCAACGCACCGAAGACCCACCACGCGGCCCCAAGCAGGTCCAAGGCTCCCGACAGGATCCTGCCTGTGAGCCACACCGCGACAACCGAGGAGATCACCCCGCATATCAGGGCGGCCAGCATTGTGGTAGCCACCTCCACAAGGATGACCTGGTCCACCCAACGCCTGCCCAATCCGATGCGTTTGAGGCTGGTCACCAGATCACTGTTGGCGGCTCTCTCCTCCTTCGCCAACAGGCCCGCCATGATGGCCGACAACACGATGAAGGTGACGGTCGCGACGATGGTGATCGTTGGCAGCGGGACATCACCGAGGATTCGGGGGGCCATGACATAAAATTCCCCCAACCCGTGCGCCTGCGCCCACTCGTTGGTCAGTCGATCCTGATCGGGGGTCAGCCCTGTGAACAGAATCGCCGATCCAGCGCCTCGTGGTATTCCTGCTTTCGGACGCACGGAGATGCGCTTGACCCAGCTCAGATCATCCGTCAGCCCGACGGTGTGTGCCGGGTCGGCCCTGGAGGGATCATTGGTCAAGTACCCGCCTGATACAAGGACGTCACGTTGGGCGTCGTCAAGCTTTGTGACGACCGCAACATCGTCAACCTTGGAGAAATACCACCATGATCCGCTGATGTTGGCGTCATCGACCTGGTGGACGGTGATGTTTTTGGCGCCTTCCAGGGCATCGGAAAACTGCTTGACCTGAGCCGACTCCAGGGCGGGCACACCCTCCATCGAGACATGGAGCAAGGCCATCCCCGGGGGCATACCGGTGCTCGTCTGCGCGTTGGCCTGGGAGAACAACGCTGAAACGATGAGAAGCCCGGTAGCGGTTGCGGTGACCAGACCCGCCGCCACACCTGCGAAGACGCAATGCCACCCGCCGCGGCTGGAAAGAGCTCGATGAGCAGCAAGAGCCCGGCCTACGGGGCGATGTGTCCGGACCAGACGAGAGAGCACGAAGGGTGCCCCCAAACCACCGGCCACTGCACACATCCCAGCGACCACAGCGACCGCGGTGAAGGTTGCGTCAGCCCCCAGGAGACCCCACAGGCACACTGCGCAGCCCAGTACCAGAGCCGCCCACCCCAGCCGACGAGCCGTGTTCATGTTGATCCCTCGCCGCTTCACGGTCTTACGACGGGAGGGAACCATGTTCACCATGGCCGCAGGAAGTACCCCGATGACCAATGCCATCACCAACGGGACCGTGGGGAATCGCCAAGGCCCCAACGGAGCAGAAGCCCTGGGGGCCATGTACCACCGCGCCGCAGCGACCACCGCCTGGCCCAGGGCCACAGACATCAGCGAGACGGTTTCTGCAACGAGGAGGGCCACCGTCTTACTCATGGCCGATACCGATCGACGGCGTACCCCGATAGCCAGAAGGGGGGATGCGATGCGTCTGAGTAGGGCCGTCAGTGCCGCGCCGGACACGACTGCCCCCAGCAGGCCAAACACCAGCCATGCCAGGTTCTGATCCACGAATGCCTTCGGCGTCAGCCCGTGAGCTTCGCTGGCAGAGCGGGTCTGTGTGGTATCGCAGTCACCTGCAAGCTTCAGGGTCTCGGCGAGGAGACTGCATACGTCACCGGGCTCCTGGGAGGTGAACCCAATTTGCCCATTGCCCCTGATACCGGCACGTCCAGCGTCATCGCGGGAAATCCGCCATGACTGCCATGTGCCTGGAGCCGCAAGAACCAAGGTCGCAGCCCGATCGTAGACGGCTTCGACATGGCCGGTGACCGTGAGGTGGAGATCACCTGCCTTGGCAGACAACCGCGATCCATCATCAGCGCCAAGAGTACTGGTGGCCAGAACCTCCCCGGCCTTCGCCGGCCAGCGACCCGAGGTCAGCCGATAGCGACCTTGCGTGGCCGAACCGGCCATGGGCATCTCTTGGTAGGCGACGTCATCGTACTGTACAAGGTTGATAGTGCTGTAGAGCTGGGGAAAGGGCGCCGATGCCTGCAACGTGTTATTACGGGGTATCGGTACGGGGGTACCTGGAGGCACGTCTTCCTGCAGCGAGAAGAGACCGCTGGTGGAGCCGTAGCTCGCGATGTTCTTCTGTTCATCGGACAGTTGCCGAGCATTGGTGATGCCGCTGGAGACAGTCAGAGCTACAACGACCAGAGCCAGCGGAATGACGCGAAGCCACGTCCACCAGTTCGACACAACGAGCCGGGTGACGTGGACGACCCACATCTCATACCTCCTCGAGAACCCCGTCCTCCATGTCGAGAACCCGGTCGACATAGTCGCAGGCTCGCGGATCATGGGAGGACAGCAGGACTGCACGATCAGCACCGTCGGTGACGATGTGACGCAAGACCTTGAAGATCATGTCAGTATTGGCCCGGTCGAGCTGGCCAGTCGGTTCATCGGCGAGCACGATTCGATGACCGCCAGCAATCGCACGGGCGATCCCCACCCGCTGAGCCTGCCCACCAGACATCTCTGCGGGGCGACGATCTGCCAATTCAGCGACCCCCACCTCTTCGAGGGCACCCATGGCAATGGCCGCAGAATTCTTAATCTCACGCGCCCGCAGAACAAGCTCGATATTCTCCCGGGCCGTAAAATCGGGGACGAGTCCATGATGCTGAAAAACCATCCCCATTTCATGAAGACGAATGGCGTCTCGCTGTGATTCTGACACTTTCGTGATATCCACTCCGTTGATGCACACCGTCCCACGCGATGGGGACAAAAGCCCAGAGAGCACATTGAGCAGGGTTGTCTTTCCAGAACCACTCACTCCGCGAACGAGTATCAGCTCACCGGTGTGGAGTACAAGGTCGACACCGTTGAGTACCTCGTCACCCTTAACATAGGAAAGGTGAAGATCATTGGCTTTGAGGGGGTGAGCCACCCCCTCAAGGTCCTGCCGTTTCGATGTCAGCACCGATGACCCAATCCATAAGATGAGGCTTCATCATGATCTTTCCACCAGAACGACGAATCATTCGTTATTTTCCTGTTAACGGACATGGCTAAAACCTCTATTTTTGATCGCCCGCTGCTCTGCGGCGCGTGATATTTGATTTAACCTAACCTAAGACGACCTGTCAAGAGTGGGTCACAACGGCCGATCCAGCATCGCCCCGACCAGAAATCCCACAGCGCACAGCAACTCCGCCAACCCTGTGTTACGCAGTACAGGGACAAGGGACATCCCGGTGACTCGATCAATCATGGCCCGCACTGTTGGCACCAGAAATACAACCATCCCCAGCCCCAACAGAAACCACCAGGTCGTCAGGGCCGCGACGACGATGACGCCGACGCCGGCCAGGAACACCAAAGCGAGGTAGCAGACGCGGGTCCCCTGGTGCCCCAGTTTGGTGGCCAGGGTGTGCTTGCCACTAGTCCGGTCACCGTCGATGTCGCGCAGATTGTTGGCCACCAGTACCGCGCACGCCAGGAAACCAATGAGGCTGGCCGTCACCCACCCCGCGGCACCAACGTGATCGGTCTGGACGTACACCGTGCCGCCGACGGCCACCAATCCGAAGAAGACGAAGACGAAGACCTCCCCCAGCCCGGCATATCCGTAGGGGTGAGATCCTCCGGTGTAGAACCAGGCCGCAAGGATGCACGCCAAGCCCAGGATGAGAAACCACCAGTGTCCGGTGCTGATGGTAATGACCAGACCGGCCACCGCCGAGACACCGAAACACCCGAAGGCTGCTGCCTTGACGTGGGAGGGCTCGGCCACCCCGGAACCGACCAGCCGCAGCGGACCGACACGATCCTCACCGTCGGAGCCGCGAATGCCGTCGGAATAGTCATTGGCGAAGTTCACCCCGATGACCAGCCCCAGGGCCACCACCAGGCACAGCGTCGCCAGCCCCCAGCGCGCACCGCCGTCGGCGATGGCAATCGCGGTTCCGGCGAGCACCGGTGCGATCGCAGTGGGAAGGGTGCGCGGACGAGCCCCCTCGAGCCATTCGGCTGTTGTGGCCATAGACAAACTCCTGGGATAGACGGTGAAGACGTGAAATTCACGTCATGACGGTGCTGAACCGCAGATCTTCCCGGGACATGCACCACGGGCGACCATATCGCCGCTGCACATTCAGCCCCGCATCAGCAGAAGCTACGGAAACGGTACATAATCTCTCTTACCCCACAATCCCATCGAGTTTGGCAGGAGTCCCCGTGAGAACCATGTTCGCCAGCCTGACGGTTCCGAACTATCGGATCTACTTCTCGGGCACCCTCATGACGAACATGGGACAGTGGATGGCCCGTACCGCCCAGTCATGGCTGGTGCTCATCATCCTCACCCACGGCAACGCGGCCATGCTGGGCTGGATGATGGCGGTGAACTTCGCCCCCATCCTCCTCATCACCCCCTGGGCCGGTGCCCTGGCTGACCGGATGTCCAAGCGCCGCATCATGGTGACCGCCCAGATCGTCATGGCCATCGACGCCGCGATCCTGTCCACCCTCGTGCTCACCGGGGCGGTGCAGCTGTGGATGGTCTTCGTCATCTCGGCCATGGACGGCATCGCCGGCGCGTTCTACAGCCCTGCCACCCAGGCCTTTGTCTCCGAGCTCGTCCCGCTGAAGAACCTGCCCAACGCCGTGAGCCTCAACTCGGCCTCCTTCAACGGAGCCCGCCTGTTCGGACCTGGCCTCGGCGGTCTGCTCATCGCCACCGTGGGAGTCGGCTGGGTGATGGCCATCAACGTCCTCTGCTTCATCGGGTTCATCACAACCCTGTTGCTCATCAACGCTGACCGTCTTCACACGTCCCCACCATCGTCCGAGAAGGCACGAGTGCGCGACGGCGTCCGGTACGTCAAGCGTCGCCCCGACCTCGTCATCCTGCTGGCGATCGGGTTCATGATGGGAACCTTCGGTTTCAACTTCAACATCTCCGATGCGGTCATGGCGACTCAGGCCTTCGGCAAGGGATCTGGCGAGTACGGTCTGCTCGGTTCCCTCATGGGTATCGGCTCAATGGCCGCCGCACTGGGAGCGGCTCGACGCAAGCCGCGGCTGCGCTGGGTCGAGCTGGCCCTGCTCGTCTACAGCGTCAGCATGGGTCTGTCCGCCCTGGCCCCGAATTACGGCATCTTCGCCGTGCTCAAGATCTTCGTCGGCTGGGGAGCCATCTCGACCCTCATCACCGCCAACGCCATGGTGCAGACCTCGGTCACCCCGCAGATGCGCGGACGTGTCATGAGCCTGTGGGCCACCCTGGTGATGGGCGGCACCCCGTTCGTCTCCCCCATCGTCGGATGGATCGGCAACGCCATCGGCCCGCGCTCCACCGTCGCATGGGGAGCCATCAGCCTGGGCATCACGTTCGTCGTCATCACCGCCGTCATCATGCACAACGACAAGATCCGGGTGGTCTTCGATCCCTCCAAGCGGGCCCCCTGGCTGCGTCAGGTACGTGGCACGGTGACGATCGACTATGTCCAGCAGACGAAGTGAGCCGTTCAGTAGTGCGACCACAGGTGAACACAGTCCACCTTTCCCTAGAGCCCCCTCTGGAAATTCAGGGCCAAGATGGTTCACTGGTCCCATGAAGAAACTCATCAACGCTGTTGAGGACGTCGTCGTTGATTCCCTGCGCGGCGTGGCAGCCGCCCACCCCGATTCCCTGAAGGTCGATCTCGAACACCGCATCGTGCTACGCGCCGACGGCCCTGTCAGCGGGAAGGTTGGCCTGGTCTCCGGTGGCGGATCCGGCCACGAACCGCTGCACTCCGGCTACGTCGGTCGCGGAATGCTCGACGCCGCCTGCTGCGGCGAGGTGTTCACCTCCCCCGTTCCCGACCAGATCACCGAGGCCACCAAGGCCGTTGACGGTGGTGCCGGGGTGCTCCACATCGTCAAGAACTACACCGGTGACGTCATGAACTTCGACATGGCTGCCGAGCTGGCCTCGATGGAGGTCGGCACCCGCGTCGAGTCCGTCGTCATCGCCGACGACGTCGCCGTGCAGGACTCCCTGTACACCGCCGGTCGTCGTGGCGTGGGCCTGACGGTCCTGGCCGAGAAGATTCTCGGTGCCGCTGCCGAGGAGAAACGCGATCTCGACGCTCTGCTCGAGCTCGCCAAGCACATCAATGACGGTGGCCGCTCCTTCGGCGTCGCCCTCACCTCCTGCACCGTGCCGGCAGCCGGCAAGCCCACCTTCGACCTCGGTGACGACGAGATGGAGTCCGGCGTCGGTATCCATGGCGAGCCCGGTCGCGAGACAGTCAAGCTGGGGACGGCCACCGAGGTCGCTGCCCAGATCGTCGAGCCCATCCTGGCAGACCGTGACTTCACCGGAGCTCCCGTCATCGCCATGCTCAACGGCATGGGTGGAACCCCGCTCATCGAGCAGTACTTGGTGTGGGGAGAGATCGCCAAGATCCTGGAGGGCAAGGGTGTCAAGGTTGCCCGCACCTTGGTCGGCAACCACATCACGAGCCTGGAGATGGCAGGATGTTCCTTGACCTTGCTCTCCGCTGACGACGATCTCCTGACGCTGTGGGATGCCCCGGTGGAGACTCCTGGACTTCGATGGGGATGCTGATGCCTGAAATTTCTGCCGCGACCGTTTCCGAGTGGCTCAAGGACTACTCGGAGGTCATCTCGGAGCACGCGAATGAGCTCACTGACCTGGATCGCCAGATCGGTGACGCCGACCACGGTTCGAACATGGCCCGCGGAATGACCGCAGTTGCCGCCCTTGACCCGAATTCCTTCGCCTCTGCCGCCGAGTTGCTCAAGAAGGCGGGGATGACGCTGGTGAGCACCGTTGGTGGTGCTTCCGGCCCGCTGTACGGCACCTTCTTCCTGCGTCTGTCGACGGTCATCAAGACTGACGGCGAGCCCACTGCTCAGCTGCTTGCCGATGCCCTCGATGCCGGCCTGGCCGGCATCGTGGCTCGCGGTAAGGCTGAGGTCGGCGACAAGACCTTGGTTGATGCGCTGTCCCCCGCCGTTGATGCCGTCAAGAAGGTCGCCGCCGACGGTGGTTCTGCCGCCGAGGCCCTTGCCAAGGCGGCGGAAGCCGCCAATGAGGGCCGCGATGCGACCATCGAGATGGTGGCTCGTCGAGGCAGGGCCTCCTATCTTGGAGAACGAAGTAGGGGACACCAGGACCCAGGAGCCACCTCAATGGCCATGCTCGTGGGGTCCGCCGCACGCTGCCTGTCAGGAGCTGAATCATGAGTGAATCGAACCAGGGCGTTGGAATCGTCATCGTCTCCCACAGCCGACCGCTGGGACGTGCTGCGGCCGATCTTGCATCCCAGATGCTGCCCGGTCCGGATACTCCGCCCATCGAGGTTGCCGCCGGTCTCGACGACACCACCTTGGGCACCGACGCGGCTGCTGTGAGCGCCGCCATCGAGAAGATTGGTAGTTGCGACGGGATCCTCGTACTGGTGGATCTGGGATCGGCGATTTTGTCGGCCGAGATGGCCCTGGAATTCCTCGATCCCGAGATCGCCAGCAAGGTGAAGATCTCCACCGCCCCGCTGGTCGAGGGGGCTGTCGTCGCGGCCGTCATGGCGTCGACGGGGGCCGAGTTGGAGGTCGTCGCCGCCGAGGCGGAGAAGGCCTTGGAGCCGAAGATCTCCCAGATCTCCAACGACTGAGTCCGTTCTCAGAGCAACGGTGGTGTCCGGTTCATCCGGGCACCACCGTCTCGCATTTCTTGAGAGCTTTTCGATTCTGGAGAGCACAACGCCCTGGCGGGGGGCCAGCGCGGCCACGACGCCGTCACAGCTCCCAGTTGACGAGCCCGTCCTGGTCGAGCTCACCGTCCGGCCACACCGCCCTCACCACGCCCGCAGCCGCGAGCGCCTTTCGACATCCCGGGCATGGCTTGTCGGTGACATAGGCCGTCGCCCCGGCGGTGTCGCGGGTGGCGAAGAGCAGTGCATTGACCTCGGCATGGATGGCGATGCAGAACCCCGGGGAACCGGGAACGTCGTAGTCGGAGAAGGCGGGTACCTCCCCGTACCCCAGCCGACCGCGCGGGCAGGCTCCCTCCAGACAGTCCGGACGACCGGGAGCGGCACCGTTGTAGCCCGTGGCGATGATGCGGTGTTCGTGGACGAGAAGGGCACCAACACGACGACGGGTGCACTTGGCCCGGGCCGCGACGGCCTCAGCTATGCCCAGGAAGTACTCGTCCCAATCAGGCACCGTCACGACCTCGCCGTTGACCTCAGCCATCTCGGACTCCTCTCATTCGTCCGCCGTTCCACGTCTACCAGACGCTTCTCCGGTGAACCACCATGACCGACCCTAGTCATGACCGGCCCCATGGAATCAGACGTCCATATCCTCATAGGAGCGGGGGTCCTCGATCGGTTCCAGGTGGCCGCTGACCCGCATCTCAGGCCACTCATCGAGGATTTCGTCAATGAGGTCCTCCATGGCGTCATGACCCTGCTTGACCGTCCAGGATCCCGGCACGAGCATGTGGAACTCGAGGAAACGCCGGTAGCCGGCCTCCCGGGTACGCACCGCGTGGAACTTGACGTGGTCGTTGGAGTGGGCGTCCAGGAAGTCCCGAATTGCCTCGTTGTCCTCCTTGGGCAGGGAGACGTCAAGCAAGGCCGTACCGGACTGGCCGACGAGCTTGGCCCCGGTGACGAGGATGTTCACGCCGACTGCGAAGGCGACGATCGGGTCAAGCCGCTGCCAGCCGGTCAGCCAGACCAGACCAACTCCTACCAGGACCCCGACCGAGGTCCACACGTCGGTCAGCATGTGTTTTCCGTCGGCGATGAGGGTCATGGATCGACGCTGCCGACCATTCTTGAGCAGCACCCACGCGACCAACCCGTTGACGACCGAGGCCAGCACCGAGACCAGCAGACCGATACCGACGTCCTCGATGGGCCGGGGATGGATGAACCGCTGCACGGCGGTGTACATGATGACCGCAGCCGCGATGAAGATCATCATCCCCTCGGCACCGGCGGAGAAGTACTCAGCCTTAGAGTGCCCGAAGGGATGGTTCTTGTCCGGCGGACGGATCGACACCTTGAGGGCGACCAGGGCGATGATCGCAGCAACGAGGTTGACGAGGGATTCCGCAGCGTCCGAGAGGAGCCCGACCGACCCGGTGATACGCCAGGCGAGGGTCTTCAGCAGGATCGTCACAGCGGCCGCAGCGATCGACAGCCATGCGAAGCGGCTGAGATCGTCTGGCGGCCGATGCCGCGGCGGTGCCTCGGAGATGTCGGGAATTGTCGTCACTCAGACATTCTCCCAGCCCATCCTGTGTTCTTCCTGTGTTCTTCGCAAGGAACGGGCATTGGCGAGACACCGCATCAATGAATCGTTCGAGGTGCATCATGGATGGACATAACGAGGACGATCGAAGGGGTTCGCAATGTCCATCAAGCCACACAAGTTGGGGATCATTGGCGTCGGCCGCGTCGGGGAAGCGGTGCTCTTCGACGCCATGGCAAGTGGGCTGTTCGGTCGCATCGTCCTCATCGACATCAAAGAGGGACTGCCTGAAGGCCAAGCTCTCGACCAGCACCACGCCACCGCAGTCCCCAACATGCCCAACACAACGGTGATTGCCGGCGACCACGACGACCTGACGGACGCCGACGTCATCGTCATCGCAGCTGGACCGTCCATCGATCCGTCCAAGGGTCCTGCCACCGGCGCCGATCGCCGCGAGCTGGCCGCCACGAATGGCCGGATCATCCGCGAGATCATGACCGAGATCACCAAGCGCAACCACGACGTCGCGGTCATCATCTGCTCCAACCCGCTGGACGCCAACGTTCACATCGCCAGCACCGAGTTCGACCACCCGCAGGGGCTCGTCATGGGCACCGGCACCCTCCTGGACTCGGCGCGGATGTGCCGTCTCATCGCAGACCACGTCGGTGTGAACCCGGAATTCGTGCGCGGTTACATGATCGGCGAGCACGGACCTTCGGGATTCCCGCTCGTCAGCGGGGTCAATGTCGGTGGCGTGAGCTTCGACGACCTGCCGCAGGTCTTCGGCGTCACTCCGCTGGATCCCGACGACATCGCCACCCGCACCAACAATGCCGGAACCGACGTATTCAACCTCAAGGGCTGGACGAATGCCGGAGTCGGGCAGGCCGCGATGACGATCGCGCAAGCCATCGTACGTGACGAGCGGTCCCTTTACCCGGTCTGCACCACCCTGCACGGCCAGTACGGCCACGACGGCGACGTCTCCATGAGCACCCCGTGCATCATCGGAGCCCACGGCGTCGAGCAGATCATCGAGGTGCCCCTCAGCGAATGGGAGCAGGAACATCTGGCGACGACTGTCAAGGCCATTCAGGACACCGTGGCCATTGCGTCCTGACGCCGGTGGAGCACCACACAGGGACCACTGTGGTCACCGCAACGAGCCAGGCCGTCACGAGATTGAAACCTCCCGGGTGAATGATGGGAGCCTTGGTGCGTATTGCACTTCGCGACGACTTCAGGAGGTATCCATGCCCATCAAGCCACACAAGCTCGGGATCATCGGGGTCGGCCGGGTCGGTGACGCCGTGCTCTCCGACGCCATGATGAGCGGCCTCTTCGGTGAGATCTGCGTCATCGACGTCAACGAGGACATGGCTGCCGGGCAGGCTCTCGACCAGCACCACGCCACCGCGCTCCCGAATGTCACCAATGTTGACGTCCATGCCGGCGGCTACGACGACCTGGCCGACGCGGACGTCATCATCATCACCGCCGGCCCTTCCATCACTGCCGGAAAGGGCGGTGCCACCAGCGCCGCGCGCCGCGAGCTGGCCGCCACCAACGGCAAGATCATCCGCGCCACCATGGCGGAGATCACCCGCCGCAACCACGACGCGGCCATCATCATCTGCTCCAACCCGCTGGACGCCGTGGTCCACATCGCCAGCACCGAGTTCGACCATCCCCGGGGCCTCGTGCTGGGTACCGGGACGGTCCTCGACTCGGCCCGCATGTGTCGGGTCGTCGCCGACCACCTCGGGGTCGATCCTGACTACGTGCGCGGTTACATGATCGGCGAGCACGGACCTTCGGGCTTCCCGATGTTCTCCGGGGTCAACGTCGGTGGTGTCGGTTTCGACGGCCTGGCGGAGCTCTTCGACTCCGACCCAATGGACCGTGACGAGCTCACCGAACGCATCAACGACGCCGGAACCGACGTATTCAACCTCAAGGGTTGGACGAGCGCCGGCATCGGTCAGTCGGCACTGACAATCGCCCGGTCCATCCTCCTCGACGAGCACGCCGTCTACCCGGTCTGCACCACCCTGCACGGCCAGTACGGCCACGACGGCGACGTCTCCATGAGCGTGCCCTGCGTCATCGGTGTCAAGGGTGTCGAGAGAATCCTCGAGGTGCCGCTGGACGACTGGGAACAGGAGCATCTGAACGCCACGATCACAGCCATTCAGGAGACCATCGCAGCCGCCTCCTAAGGGTGACCGTTCGTGCCGTGAATATTGGCTGCGGCCCATAGGATCGAACCATGGAATTCCCCTCATGGCTCGGCATTCCCACTCTCGCCTTCGGGCTCGGAAGCCGGTCCCCCCAGCAGGGGCTCGTCCTTGCTGGGGGCGGGTCCAAGGCCTCCTTCCAGATGGGGGCACTGCGACATCTCTATGACGTCGTCGGCATCGCCCCAACCGCAATGGTGGCGACCTCGGCCGGATCGATCGTGGCCTGCACCCTGGCTCAATGGACGGATCCTGCCAAGCAGGCGGCTGCACTGCGTCATTTGGAAGCGATGTGGCTGGAGATGACCGACCAGTCCGACATGTTCACCCCGCGGGCGTGGTTCGCGAAGCTGTTGGAGAAGGGCCCGGAATGGATGACCCTGCTCAATCGTGAGGCCGCCAAGGCCAAGGGCCCGCGCCCATGGATGAGCCTGCCCTTCCACCGAGGTGGGGAGCAGACGAGGGTCCCCGACCCGGCAGAGCCGGTCGCGGGCCGCGACGACGACCGGCTCACCGGCCAGGCGTGGACTCTGGAGATCGCCACCCGTGACGACCCCATCCCTGCCGACTCCTGGACGCCGGGGGTCATCCTGCAGTTGTTGTCCACCCTGTCGCGGCTGAGCCTGGACGGCGGCGACATTTCCACCATCGTCCGGGGCGCCGAGACCTCCGCGTCGACCTACCGCGCCGGCCCCATCCTCGCCAAGCTTCTCGATCGGGACTTCTTCAAATCAGAGTTGCTGGCCACCTCAGGGATGTCGGTCCGCATTGCCACCGTCGCCCTGGAGTCCGGGGAACTGCGCTACATGACCGAGTCCGGAGAGCTCGTCGACCGGGACAACAACCCCATCGGTTCCTCGACCTTCGACGTCTCCCGTGGCGTGCTCGCATCGTGCTCGATTCCTGGGGTGTTCCGTCCGGTCGACCTCGACGGAGAACACTACGTCGACGGCGGTCTGCGGGAGAACGTGCCCGCTGAGATGGCCATCGGTCACCTTGGCGTCACGAACCCATATGTCATCACTTGTTCGCCACAGGGAGCGAGCAGGGAGTCTGATTACGGCTCGCGCAACATGCTTGACCTGGTGACCAGATCGGTGTCGATTCTCACCGACGAGACCGAACGCGACGAGGTCGCTTATGCCCTCAACGCCGGTGCCGTCGTCATCGGCCCGGAATTCTCCGTTCACGACTCCATGACGGTTGATCCTGGTTTGCTACGCATCAACCGGGATTACGGCTGGATGTGCTCGGCCGAGAAGCACGTCAAGGCCAGTTCTGATGACCACGAGCTCATCAAGGATGCGGTTCGCACTCGCGTACGTGGTTGGGAGTTGGAGCAGGCCTGGCTCAAGGAGGAGTCGACCCGCGACGAGATGAACGAGTTGCAGCGCGTCAAGGATCATCTGCGCGACGTCGCGGCTCGAATGTCCATCGACCTGGCCCCCGAGAAGATCGAGACATGGGGATACGTCCTCGAGGGCCACGGGCACCCGGCAGCTCCGGAGGACGTCGTCATCCCCTGGCAGGTGTGAGGACGTTCGGCACGGACGACGCGGCAGCGAACCTGCGGTTCACCGCCGTCGCAGTGTCAGATGACCAGCTCAGATGAGCTCGTTAAGGTCCGCCACCGAGTCGAGGATGATGTTCGGGCGGTAGGGGTAGTGGTCAACGTCCTCACGCTTGGTGATGCCCGAGAGCACCAAGACCGTCAGCAGACCAGCCTCCATACCGGCAACCATGTCGGTATCCATACGGTCACCGATCATGGCGGTGGTCTCGGAGTGAGCCTCGATACGGTTCAGGGCAGAGCGGAACATCATCGGGTTCGGCTTTCCGACGATGTACGGCTTGTGCTTCGAGGCAGCCTCGATCATCGACGCGACCGCGCCGGTGGCGGGCAGTGGGCCTTCCTTGGTCGGTCCAGTGGCATCCGGGTTGGTGCAGATGAACCGTGCACCGTCGACGATGAACCGGACGGCCTTGGTGATCGCCTCGAAGGAGTAGGTACGGGTCTCTCCGAGGACGACATAGTCAGGGTCGGTGTCGGTGAGAATGAACCCGGCCTCATGCAAAGCCGTCGTCAACCCTGCCTCACCAATGACGTAGAGGCGGGCACCGGGATGCTGGTCAGCCAGGAAATGCGCGGTCGCGAGCGCAGAGGTCCAGATGTTGTCCTCCGGCACCGTCAGACCCGAAGCTTGCATCCGGGCAGCCAGGTCCCGCGGAGTGAAGATGGAATTGTTGGTCAGGACCAGGAATCGCTTCGAGGTGTCGACCCATCGATTGATGAGATCGCTGGCGCCAGGCACCTCATGGTTCTCGTGGACGAGCACGCCGTCCATGTCGGTCAGCCAGCACTCGATGTCTGCAGGATCTCTCATGAGGCCAAGACTATCGGTGGAGGGCTTGCGCAGGAAGGATGCGGGGCAAAGAGAACCTCTGTGCAGACAGGCGCCATGGGCGCGACACGATGCCCACCACATGGCAACCATCAGATTCGCTGTGAGCCAGTGCCCCCACTGGGACTCGAACCCAGGACCCGCGGATTAAAAGTCCGCTGCTCTAACCAACTGAGCTACGGGGGCTCCCCTAGTGTAGCGACACGCCCATGTCGGTGCGAGGTGGCCGAGGAGCCTGCCGCTGTCCAAGGTCTGTCCAACATGCCTTCCACGAGGCCTGACGATGCCTACTCACAAGCGTCAACCACTACTTCAGAGTTGGCAGAGAATCCTTAGACTCGCCATCCTGCCGACGCCACCCTCCGGCATCCTTGTCAGTACCAACGGCATCATCCCTAGTCAATGCGGATTATGAGACCTTTGACACCTTTTTCAAATCCCAAATAACACCTTTGAGATTCTCAGCTCTTTCTCGGCGTGTCGCGTTGACGTCGACAGAAAATACCTCCAACCGAGTGGACGAAACCGTTTCGGCCGCCTTGAATGTCCTTGTCACGAGAGGCGTTCCTGGTTGGGTCGGTGGACGGATCCGGGGAAGAGTCAGGAGCTCCTCGAATGGAGGCGGGTCCACACGCCGAAAGGAGTCAGTTCCATGGGTGTAGTGCGCCCACTTCGGGCCGGGGTCGCGACTCTGGCCACCGCTGGTCTCGCCATCAGCGGCAGTCAGTTCTTCGTCCCCCAGGCACAAGCCTCCAAGACCGCAGTCCTGGCCCGTGTGTCGGCTCGCACCGCCGTCAACATCAGGTCCCAGGCAGGCGTCCACGGAAAGATCCTGGGTGTGCTCGAGAGAGGCCAGCAGCTTAATCAAACCGGCACGCCCGTAAACGGGTGGGTCCCGGTCGCTTACCGCGGCCACACGGCTTACGTTGACCATCACTACCTGTCATCGGTCGCCTGGCGCCCTTCGACCTCAAACCCCTCCGCATCCAGCTCTCCGGTTGGGTTCGCCCAGGCGACGACATACGTCAATGTCCGAGCAGGGCACTCCATGCAGACCACCAAGGTGGGGATGCTCTCCCCCGGCGAGAAGGTCGGCCTCACCGGCCGTACCTCCCAGGGATTCAGCGAGGTCGTCTACAACGGCGTCCATCGCTGGGTGGCTTCCCGTTACCTGAGCACCACCACCGTCAAGCCCACTCCCAAGCCCACACCAAAGCCAGCCCACACCACGACCGTCTACACGACCGCCAACCTCAACCTGCGCAACGGCGCATCAATGAGCACCTCGGTCGCCACCACCGTGTCTCGCGGCACCGCCCTCACCACCACCGGACGCACCACTGGCATCTGGACACAGGTCAACTACCACGGCCACAACCTGTGGGCCTCCAGCACGTACCTCACCACCACCGTCAAGCCCACTCCCAAGCCCACACCAAAGCCAGCCCACACCACGACCGTCTACACGACCGCCAACCTCAACCTGCGCAACAGCGCATCAATGAGCGCCTCGGTCGCCACCACCGTGTCTCGCGGCACCGCCCTCACCACCACCGGACGCACCACTGGCATCTGGACACAGGTCAACTACCACGGCCACAACCTGTGGGCCTCCAGCACGTACCTCACCACCACCAACCCAGCCCCCACACCCAAGCCCAAGCCCGCGCCCAGCCCTTCAGTTTCACCCAGTAGCGCCCGGGCCGCCATTGTCAACTACGCCAAAGCGCAGGTGGGTAAGGCCTACATCTGGGGAGGCGAAGGTCCAAACGGCTTCGATTGCTCCGGCCTGGTGTTGAAGGCATACCAGCAGGCTGGGATCTATCTGCCTCATTACTCAGGGTCGCAGATCGCGCGTGGCCATCGCATTTCCTTGGACGAGATCCAGCCAGGAGACCTCCTTGCCAAACCAGGCGGTGGTCACATCGCCATCTACGTCGGTAACGGGCAGATAGTGGAAGCAGCGAATCCACGTGCTGGAGTGCGCCTCACCTCTATCTACTCCTCGTTGTACCCACTTCGCATTGATTCGGACATCCTCGACTGAGCCACCACCACGCCGGCAACCCTCAAAGGGGTTGCCGGCGTGTGTAATTTTTGGCGTGCCGGGACTCCGGCGGTCAGACTTTCGAGCCGCCGATTTCTCGCCTGTGATGTGACCTAGATATGATGGTCCAGTTCGGCGGTCGCCATTGGTGCGCATCCGCTGAGTCCCGGTCGTCCAGAGGCCTAGGACACCGCCCTTTCAAGGCGGCAACGCGGGTTCGAATCCCGTCCGGGATACAAATCCAGAGCCCTGTACCGAATTCGGTACAGGGCCTTTTCATGCTCTACGGACGTCTTCTCACGTGACCACACTCCCTATCGCACCCCACCTCCCTCCTCTCCCAGGCTGTCGAAGTCCTCGACGCCGTCTGGACATCCACTATCTCTAAGTCCATTCGCACCATCTCTACCCCGAAAGCATTTCGTTGTGTTCGCTCAGAGTGAACACAACAGCACTGCAGACAGCCCCCCAGGGGGCAAGTAACACCCCTAGTCACAGCGTCTTTGAACCCCAATCCCGGACTCGATTTCCCTTCCACCCCAAAACCTTGCTATATTTTTCGAGCTGCCTGAGGCAGCGGTCAGGGCTCGAAAGAGCCAAGGCCCCGTAGCGCAGTTGGTTAGCGCGCCGCCCTGTCACGGCGGAGGTCGTGGGTTCAAGTCCCATCGGGGTCGCTGAAGCGGTGATGAGTTCATCACCGCTTTCGTGTTCATGAGACTTTTGCATGGACACGATGGCCGGGTAGCTCAGTTGGTAGCAGCGTTCGCCTGAAAAGTGAAAGGTCACCGGTTCGACCCCGGTCCCGGCCACCCCGAAGAACATTCTGTAATGCTGCAGACCGCTCAGCTTCCGCCTGATCCTTCATAATGTCATATCTTGACTGACTCTGTGACCTCACGGCTTCCCTGCCAGGATCCTCGGCGCCAACCCCATCGGATTGCGCCCAGCGGGTTCAATGTCGTCCACGAAGGCGGCTCAGGAACCTCGACGACGGTGAATCTCATCGGTTCTGGGCAACTACTACGTCGCTCTTCCCCCCAGCGTCGTCTCTGGCCTCCAGCATTCGAAGTCCTCGGCAGGGTCCGATCCCGAACTCGTGGCCAAGAGCATCTACCGCTACCACTTCAGATCCAGCGCTGATGGCCCCATTCAAGGTTTGACAGCCCGGAGAGACCGCGAGTCATGGAACGTGCACGTTCAACAAGTCGAAGGGGGCAGGCGATAATCTCGCCTGCTCCTCGTCATATCCCCCAGGAGGATACGTCAGCGAATCACTTCACCGATCCACTCATGAGACCGGACACGAAGTACTTTCCCAGGGCGATGTACACCAGCAGGGTCGGCAGGCAGGCGACGAGCACGCCAGCCATGATCTGCGGGTAGTTCGGGTTCTGCCCGGACGCCAGGGCGTTCAGACCGAAGGTGACCGGACCATTGTTCTGGTTCGTCAGGAACAGCGCGAAGAGGAAGTCATTCCATGCGCTGGTGAACTGCCAGATGAGGGTCACGACGAAGCCGGGAATCGACACCGGAAGGACGATCTTGGCGTAGGTCGAGATCGTAGCGGCGCCGTCCACGCGAGCCGCCTCAATGATCTCCGAGGGCACTGCGGTGGCGTAGTAGTTGCGGAAGATCAGCGTGCAGATCGGGATGCCGTAGACAACGTGGCACAAGATCAGGGTGGGAATACCGGCGAACCACGGAGCTCCCTGCTGAATGTCCAGCATCATGCCCGACAACGGGATCATGATGGCCTGGTAGGGAATGAACATTCCGAACAGGAAGAGCACGAAGATGACGTGGGATCCAGGGAACTTCCACTTCGCGAAGACGTAACCATTCAAGGATCCCAGAATGGCCGAGAGGATGGCTGCCAGCACAGCCATGACGAGGGACCGTCCCATGGCAGGAGCCAAGGCCTTCCACGCGGCCTGCCAGCCGCCCACGGACCACACTCGAGGCAACTTCCACGCCGTTGACTGATCGTAGCCAGATGGCGTCTTGAAACTCGTCACGAGCAGGGCGTAGGCGGGAGTGAGAACGAGTACTGCGAAGAACACCAGAAGGACGTAGCGGACCGCACCCATGGTCTTCTGGGCAGGGGTGCGACGGCGACGACGCTTCGGCATGTCGGTCAGGGCGTCACCGGGCAGGGTGGGAGGCACGCTGGCCTCACCCGGAAGCACTGTGGTGGTCATCAGCGTCCTCCCTTCTCGGTGCGGTTGGTGTAGATCAGGTAAGGCACGACGACCACGGCCACGATGACCAACAGGATCGTCGCGTTGGCGGCGGCTGCCGTCGGGTTGTTGAGCTGGAACATCTGGGTCCACATCAAGGTGGCAGGCACCTCAGCCGTGTAGGAGCTCTGGCCGGCAATGGCGTAGATGAGGTCGAACATCTTCATCGACATGTGCCCGACGATGATGAGGGCACTCAGGGCGATCGGCGAGAGCTGCGGGAACAGCACATTCCAGTAGAGCTTGAACTCGGAGGCTCCGTCGACCCGTGCCGCCTCGCGCTGGTCCTCGGAGATGCCACGGAACCCAGCCAGGAAGAGAGCCATGATGTAGCCCGATAGCTGCCAGATCGCCGGGACGGCCATGGCAGCCATGTTGAACTTCCCGGACGAGTACCACGACGACTGCAAGCCGGGCATCCCCAGGTGGACGAAGAGCTGGTTGAGACCGGTGGCCTGACCATCTTTGGCCGGAGAGAGCAGCCACCGCCAGATGACTCCGGCAGCCACGAATGAGACGGCCATCGGGAACAGGAACACCGACCGGAAGAAGCCCTCACCGGTGACGCCCTTTTCCAACAGGAGAGCCCACAAGAGGCCGAAGATCATGGTTCCGGCAACGAAGACCACCGTCAGGACCAAGAGGTTCCACATGGCGTGCTGGTAGCGGTTGTCGGCCAACAACTGGGAGTAGTTCTCCCAGCCACCGGGCGCCTTGATGCGTCCCGACTTGGTCTTGACCCGAACCAGCGAAGTGAAGACGGTCTTTCCGATGAAGCCGTAGACGAAGATACCGACGAGGATGATTGACGGCAGTACGAGGAGAAAGCTCGGAAGCCAGCGTCTCACTCTTTTCATGATGAATTCTCCCGGGTTCTGGGGGGTGACAAGTACGACACAGTGCCCTGAAGGCGTGCACGGACTCCTGACGCCGTCTCACCACCAGCACGACGAGATGTCAGGAGCAGCGCCTCCGGCGTGGTGTGGGGCCAGGCAAGCACGGGCCCCACACCAGTCGCGCCAGAATCAGACGGTCACTTGCCGTACTTGTCGTGTGCGGCCGCCAGCGAGGAGGCCAGGTTGTCGGTGTTCTTGTCCTGGTAGAACTTGCTCATCGCGGTGTTGATCTCGGAGCTCCAGGCCAACGAGACAGCAGCACCGTGAGCGATCGAGGAGACGATCGGCAGGTCCTTGAAGTCCTTCATAGCGTCCTGCTGGTACTTGCTGAATCCGTCCGGCTTGACATCGGTACGGGCCGGGATGGATCCCTTGATCTTGTTGAAGGACTCCTGGGCCTCGGCGGAACCGACGAAGCGCAACCAGTCCTTGGTGGCCTCGGAGTTCTTGGTGCCGGTTGGCAGGGTGAAGGAGTCGGCCAGGAAGTCGTAGACGATCTCCTTGCCAGGCACCGCGAAGGCGGTGTAGTCGGTGCCGTACTTCTTGCCCTTCATGTCGAACTCGGCGACGGCCCAGTCACCCATGACGTTGTAGGCAGCCTTCCCAGAAGCAACCATGTCGGTCGCGGCCGGCCAGTCGTCACCGTCGGAGGCGGTGTTGGTGAAGGTGAGAACCTTCTTGTAATCCTCGATGGCGGTCTTGACCTCGGGGCTGTCCCACTTGCCGTCCGGGGTGAACAGCTTGTTGTAGCCGTCGGCACCCAGATCAGCAGCCAGGATGGATTCGAAGAGCTCGGTCTGGGTCCAGGTGCCACCAACCGACAGCGGGGTGGCGACGCCGGAGGCCTTGACCTTCTCCATGTCGGCAATCCAGCCCTTGACGTCCGTCGGAGTCTTGGTGATGCCAGCCTTCTGGAGCAGAGCTGAGTTGGCCCACACGACATTGGCGCGATGGATGTCGACCGGCACCGAGTAGATGTGGCCGTCAACGGTCAGCCGATCGGTGAGGGTCTTCGGGAAGACCGACTCCCCACCGAGCTCCTTGATGATGCCGTCGACGGGCTCGATCTGTTCGTTGTCGATATAGTCGGTCAGCTCAGCACCGGCGTGCCCCTGGAAGGAGCCCGGAGGGTTGCCGTTCTTGAGGTCGGAAGCCAGCTTGGCCTTGGCGTTCGAGCCAGATCCGCCCGCGACGGCCAGATTCTTGAACTTGTCGTTCGGATACTTCTCGGCGAACATCTTCTCGAGGGCGTCGAGACCCTTCGCCTCGGAGCCGTCGGCCCACCAGGTGAATACGCCGACCTCGCCGCCGGCTCCGCCTGCCTTCGGGGTTGACGAGGACGTCGTCGACTCCCTGCTCCCGCTCTCGTCAGTCGTGGTCGAGCTGCAGCCGGCCAGGACGAGCATCGATGCCGTCGCAAGGGCTGCGATCTTCTTCGCGTACATTCCAAACCTCCGTGTGGTTCGGTCAGACCCCATCCCCCGGCCTCAGTGCCGCGGAGTTGATCTGCACCTGCTGGACGACGGTGCCCAGCAAGGGAAGTTTGACACAAAAATGTTAACGACGCTCAAAAAACTGGTGGATGTGAGATTTCACGCTAAATATGCGCACACCCACCGCTCCATCTCCGCAAAAACGTTGGCTCGCACTGACGGCGCGGAAAGCACCACGTCGTGCAGCCCACCCCGGACACGGACCAAGGTGAGATGGCGTCCCAAATTGACCGAGGCACGGGCCAACCTCTCGACATCGAGAACGGTGTCGGCTGACCTCATGGACGGCTTCCAGGTCGCAGACAGGTCGCTGCGATCCGAGATCAGCACCAACATCGGGACGTCTATGTGAAGCCCTTGGGCCACCGCCTGATGGCCGTCAAGAATGGCAGCCAACCAGCCGGCACGAATAACGAATGGTGCCCAGGGCGGGTTCTTCACCTCGGGCACATCCCATTCCCCGCCAAATTCACGACGGATGGTGCGGCCGAAGTTGTCCCGTGATGGAATGGGCAGCACTGTGGTTGGCTCCGCGATGCGCACTGACCGGGCCAGCGGTCCAGCCAGAGCCCTGGCGAGGAATGACCCCTGCAGATCGATCCACGGGGAGTTGAGGATGACCCCGTCGACACGTCCCGGATGGCGTGAGACCCACAAAGGTACGGTGAGCCCTCCGGTGGAATGGCCCATCATCGTCACCGAGTCGTGGTCAGCGCGCAGCAATGACACCGCTGCATTGATTTCCTCGTCGTACTCGGCGAGATCACGCACCCAACCAGCCATCTGGCCAGGGACAAGGTTCCGTCCGTACCGACGCAAGTCGAGACCAAGGAAGTCATATCCCCAGCCCTCCACCGCCTCGGCAAGATGGGCTTGGTAGAAGCAATCTGACCAGCCGTGAACGTACAGCATTGCGCGGCCATGACGTGGCTCACGACGACGCACCACACAGGCAGTCAGGAGTCCGTCGGGGTCGCCGACAGACTTGGCTGCATGTGGGAGCCCGATCCGGGCATATTCAAACCCGTCGATCAGGGGGTCGTTGAGCCACCTCACGGCCGCGTTACCGGCTCAGTCGTCCTCGCCGTAGTGGGCGTACTTCTCGGCAAGATCGGCGTACTCGTCAGACAGGCCGTCCTCGTCATGAGGATCTTCCTGCTGACGATTGTCGCCTCTTAGCTCTCGCTCCAGTGACTCGAGATCCATGTTCACCGAGCGATACTTCAGATCGCGGGCAACCTTGGTCTGTTTCGCCTTTGCACGGCCGCGCCCCATGTGGGTCGACCCCCTCGCTTCATCAATAGCGGCTTTGCCGCCCAAAATCATCAACTGTCGTAGGGCACAGGCTACCCGAGCGATGACCCTGGTACCAAAGTGGGCCACCGCAAGATTCATTTCCGGGCGAACGGTCTAGCCGCGAGAATGGCTCGAAACCAGCACCGCCCCCGGTTCGTCGGGTCCGCCACGACGGGAAACATGACCGCATTGCCATGCGAAAAGACCGCGACCAGCAAGCACCTCGATCGCTTCGGAGATGTTCGCCTCTGGCATGACGACGACCATTCCGACGCCCATGTTGAGAGTTGCCTCGATATCAGGTTGCGAGACGTCGCCCACCTGCTGGACGAGGGTGAAGATCGGAGCAGGAGTCCATGTCGACCGGTCAACAGTCGCGACGAGGTCGTCGGGAAGGACGCGGGCGAGGTTGTTGGCCAGTCCCCCACCTGTGACGTGGCTCATCGCGTGCACCTCGACCTGACGGATGAGGGCCAGCAGGTCGGATGCATAGACGGTGGTGGGCTCCAGCAATTCCTCGCCGAGGGTGCGTCCCAGTTCGTCGACGTGACGATCAAGGGTCCAACCGGCGTCGGCCAGCAACACCTTGCGGACCAGCGAGTAGCCGTTGGAGTGCAGCCCCGAGGAGGCCACCGCCAGCAGGACGTCACCCTCCTGGACCCGCTGCGGGCCGAGGATCTCGTCGTACTCGACGGCCCCGGTGGTGGCACCTGCGACGTCGTACTCCTCGGGGGCCAGCAGGCCGGGATGCTCGGCCGTCTCGCCGCCGAGCAGTGAGCAGTCCGCCTTGGCGCAAGCTGCAGCGATGCCCTTGACAACATTCGCGATCCGATCCGGATCGACGCGACCACAGGCGATGTAGTCGGTGACGAACCACGGCTCCGCACCCACCACGACGAGATCGTCGACGAGCATGCCGACCAGGTCGAAGCCAATGGTGTCGTGGACGTCCATGGCCTGGGCGATGGCGACCTTGGTACCGACACCGTCAGTGGAGGTGGCCAGCACCGGATGACGGTACTTCCCCAGCGCAGAGGCGTCGAAGAAACCAGCAAAGCCGCCCAGGCCGCCGAGAACCTCCGGACGACGAGTGGCGGCCACGTGGGCCTTCATGAGATCGACGGCACGCTCACCGGCCTCGATGTCGACGCCGGCACGGGCGTACGCGGACTCGTTGCTCACTGCTTCTCCTCATTGGGATCGGTATGGGTGGCATCGGCGACGACGTCTCGTGCGGATGCAGGCACCTGCACGGGGTAGACACCGTCGAAACAGGCCCGGCAAAGGTTGTCGGCATCGACGTGGGTGGCTCGGACGAGACCCTCCAGGCTGACATAGCCCAGCGAATCAGCGCCGATGGATCGGCAGATGTCCTCGACCTCCAGACCAGGGGCGATGAGCTGGGCACGGGTGGCGAAGTCGATGCCGTAGAAGCAGGGCCATTCCACCGGTGGGGAGGAGATACGCACGTGCACCTCGGCGGCTCCCGCCTCGCGCAACATCCGGACGAGCTGTCGCTGGGTGTTGCCGCGCACGATGGAGTCGTCGACGACGACGATGCGGCGTCCCTCGATGACGTCACGCAGCGGGTTGAGCTTGAGACGGATGCCAAGGTTGCGCAGGGTCTGGGAGGGCTGGATGAAGGTTCTGCCGACATAGGAGTTCTTGACCAGACCCATGCCGTAGGGAATGCCGGACTCGTCGGCGAAGCCGATGGCAGCCGGGGTGCCGGACTCGGGTACCGGGATGACGAGGTCGGCGTCGACGGGGTGTTCCTGGGCCAAGATCTTGCCGATCTTGACACGGACGTTGTGAATGCGCCGTCCGGCAATGACGGTGTCAGGACGGGCCAGGTAGACGTACTCGAAGATGCAGCCCTTGGGACGGGCCTCGGCGAAGTGGCTGGTGCGAAGACCGGCGGCGTCGATGGCGATCATCTCACCGGGCTCGATCTCGCGGACGAAGGTGCCGCCGACGATGTCGATGGCAGCAGTTTCGGAGGCGACCACCCATCCGCTGGAGAGGCGACCCAGCACGAGCGGCCTGATACCCTGCGGGTCGCGGGCGGCACACAGGGTGTGGTCATCCATGAAGACGAGGCTGAAGGCCCCCTTGAGGTGGGGCAGCACCTGGGCGGCGACCTCTTCGAGGGTGCCGTCGTAGGTCGTCATGAGGGCGGTGACCAGCGAGGTGTCGTTGCTGGAGTCCATCCGGTCCTTGTGAGGAACATCGGTGTTCGGCGCGCGCTCGACGATGAGAGCCTCGAGGGCGTCGGTGTTGGTGAGGTTGCCGTTGTGAGCCAGGGCGAGACCGCCGCCCCCCTGACGAGAGCGGAAGGTCGGCTGAGCGTTGTCCCAGACGCTCGCACCTGTCGTCGAGTATCGGGTGTGCCCGACGGCCATGTGGCCCCGGAGGGAGTTGAGGGTGGCCTCGTCGAAGACCTGGGAGACCAGTCCCATGTCCTTGAAGACCATCATTCGGCGACCGTCCGACACCGCCATGCCAGCGGATTCCTGGCCTCGGTGTTGCAGGGCGTACATGCCGAAATAGGTGAGTTTGGACACCTCCTCACCAGGGGCATAGATCCCGATGACGCCACAGGCGTCCTGGGGCCCGTGGTCCTGGGGGTCGAGGTCTGCGGTAAGCCTTCCGTCTGCGCGCGGCACGAGGCCACGGTATCGCACACTGGCCGATGGTGACTGTGGAACAGGTTTCAGGAGCGTCGGGGCAGCCCGTCAGTAGCAGGCTTCAGCCCCTGACCGGGGTCACCTTCCGGGCCACCAGGACGGCCAACAGGGTCGCCGCGACAGCGACGCCGAAGGTCACCGCGTAAGCCTGGGTGCCACCTCCCCAGTCGGCGAGGCGTCCGGCCATCGTCGTCCCGAAGGCATAACCGAGGCTGTTCACGGCCGCCATGAGGGTCATGACGGTACCGATCCGTCCGGCGGACGCCGAGCGCTCCGCGACGCTGTAGAGGGTGATCATGTACGGCGCCGCAGCCATGCCGAGGACGATCAGGGCCGGGACTAACGGGCCGAGGTGATGGACGACGAGCAGCGGGGCTGCGAACACCGCCAGCCCCAGGGCGAAGAGCTTCCACCTTGCGACGAGGTCGAGGCGTCTGGCCAACCTCGGCAGGGCCAGACCGGCAGCCGCACTGCCGACCGACAACAGGGCGTGCAGCAGGCCCGCCAGACCAGGCCGCCCCGCCTCCGTGGCAAGACTGGTGGTTCCGGTCTGGACGGACCCGAAGACCATGCCCATGAAGATCATGCCGACGCAGGTGGCCAGCACACCAGCAGTGAGCAACGGGCCGGGAGCACGACGCTCCAACGGGGTCGAGACCCCCGGACGGTCGGTCCCGCCACGGTGCACCTCGACGAGCCTTGACGTCGGGTCCAGGGCGAACCAGCTGCCCAGCACCAACAACATGGAGCCGGCGACGAGGAGGCCAGGGACGGGGCCCGCAAGCACCGCGAGGATTCCGACCAAGGCCGGTCCGAGGGCGAAGGCGGCCTCGTCAACGGATCCCTCCCACGCGAAGGAGGTCTCCAGCACCCCTGCCTCGATGTTGGGATTCGCCGCTCCTATGGCCCGCCAGCGAACTCTCGCCATGGTGCCGATCTGAGGCATGAAGAATCCCGCGACACCTCCGATGGTGGCCACGATTGGCCAGGTGGCTCCCATCTCGGCAGCCATTCCTTCGGCGATCAGAGCGAATCCACCGACCAAGGACTGCACCAACAGCACTGTGCGCTGACCGTGACGGTCGGTGAGGGCGCCGAAGATGGGAGAGCCGACGGCGATGGCCAGGGCCACGATGCCCGCGGCCAGACCACCAGGGCCCAGTCGTCCCGCCACCTGCGGACTGGAGACGAGCAACAGGGTGCCCAACTGGCTCATCGCCAGGGGCAGACGAGCCAGGGCGGAGACGGTAACGAAAGTGCCGCCTGGCAGGGAGAACAGAGTTCGGTAGCTCACAGAGCCGGACGACATGGGCAGGCCTCTCGATGACGGGAACAACTGGCTGTCCGCGTCTGCCCACCCTTCTGACGCGAGCCCCGGTGACCGTCACTCGGACAAGAGATGGTTCCGTCGGACGCCCCAGGCCCTGCTGACCGGCACAGCCGACAGCAGGGCCATTCTACGCGGGAACACCCTTCAGCGGAACTTCACTCAGCCAGGCCGGCGAGCATGAGTGCCTCGGTGAGGATGGCCTTGCGGAAGTCACTCAGGTGCAGAGACTCGTCGATGCCATGCATGCGCGACTCCGGATCGGTGACGGCCGTCACGAGGACGGTCGCCTGCGGGAACGCATTCTGCAGATCGGTCACAAGGGGAATGGCGCCTCCGGTACCCATCTCGACGGGCTCCTGCCCCCAGGCCAGCTTGAAGGCCTCGTTGGCGACCTCGGCCCGCTTCCCGGTGAAGGGAACGATGCCCGGCTGACCGAGCTGACCACGGGTCACCTTGACGTGGGCGCCAAACTCGACGTGGGTCTCCAGATGCTTGACGAGAGCCTCCATGGCCTCGCCGGCATCCTGACCAGGGGCGACGCGCAGGCTGATCTTGGCGCGAGCGGTTGCCGGCAGGATGTTGATGGCGTCCTTGACCGGGGTGGCGTCGATGGCGACGACAGTGACCGACGGCTTGGTCCACATCTTCTCAACGGCGCGTCCCCGACCGACCCACTGGACTCCGTCCAGCACACCGGTCTCCTCGCGCAGACGATCCTCCGGGTAGTCCAGCTCCGGGCCGGTGAATCCCTTGAGGCCGTCGACGGTAACCTCACCAGTCTCGTCATGCATGGTCGCGATGAGACGGCACAGAGTCGTCAGGGCGTCGGGGACGATGCCACCGAACTGGCCGGAGTGCAGCGCGTGGTCGAGGGTGGAGACCTCCACGACACAGTCGACGACGCCACGCAGGGTAGTCGTCAGGGAGGGCACGCCCTGGGTCCAGTTTACCGAGTCGGCGATGACGATGACGTCGGCGGCCAGCTCCTCCTTGTGGCCGGCGATGATCGCCTCCATGGAGGGGGAGCCGATCTCCTCCTCACCCTCGACGAAGAGGGTGACGCCGACCGGCGGCTTGCCGTCGAAGGCACGGATGGCAGCCAGGTGGGCAGCGACGCCACCCTTGTCGTCAGCAGTGCCACGCCCGAAGAGACGCTCTCCCCTGGTGGTGGCGACGAAGGGGTCGGTGTGCCACTCGTCGAGGTTGCCGGTGGGCTGGACGTCACCGTGGGAGTACAGCAGAACGGTGGGCTTGCCCTCGGGGGCAGGCCAGTGAGCGATGACAGCCGGCAGCCCGTCATTCTCGGTGATGACGTTGACGTCGGCGGCGCCAGCCTCCCTGGCGGCAGCTGCGACGAATTCGGCTCCGGACCTCACATCGTCGGGTTTCTGTGAACTGATCGACTGCACCGCGACGTGACGCGTCAGCTGCTCGACGGCACCGTCGAAATCAGCGTCAACCTTGGCGGACAGCTCGTTGAGAACATGCGAAAGATCCATGCTAAAAGTCTAGGGCCCACAGACCGTCCTGCCGTCGAATCATGACGGCAGGACGGTCAAGGCCGAGGGCGTCACTCCCCCATGGCAGCCGGGATCGGCTTGCGCCAGGTGCGCTCGATCTCGTCGAGGGACAGGCTGAACAGCCCGTTGACCTCGAACTCGCCGTGATCGATGACCTCACCAATCCGAGCGACCGGTACACCGTTCTCCTGGCACAGCTCCTTGAACTCGCGGTAGTCGGCACCGGACAACGAGACGACGGCGCGAGCTGGGGACTCCGAGAAGAGCAGCACCGAGGGCTCCCCCTCGGGCAGGGTGACCGAGGCACCGAGGCCGCTGAGCAGACAGCTCTCCACGAGAGCCTGGGCCAGGCCGCCGTCGGACAGGTCGTGAGCGCTGGAGAGCAGACCGCGCCTGGCAGCCTCCACCATGACCGCGGCCAGGGCCTTCTCGGCGTTCAGATCGGGCATCGGGGGCATGCCGCCGAGGTGACCGGCGTGAATGACGTCGTCGTAGACCGATCCACCGAACTCGCACTTCGTGGTGCCGAGCAGCAGGACAGCGTCACCGTCATGGGCGAAGGCGGAGGGGATGCGGGTGCGAACGTCGTCAATGACACCGAGGACACCGACGAGCGGGGTGGGCCGGATGGACTCGTCACCGGTGCGGTTGTGCAAGGAGACGTTGCCACCGGTGACCGGCACGCCGAGCTCGCGGCAGCCGTCGACCAGACCGAGGATGGTCTCGTCGAACTGCCACATGATGTCGGGGTCGTACGGGGATCCGTAGTTGAGGCAGTCGGTAACGGCCACCGGGGTCGCGCCGCTGACAGCGACGTTGCGGTAGGCCTCGCACAGAGCCAGCTGGGCACCCAGGTATGGGTTGAGGGTGGTCTGACGACCATTGGCGTCCAGGGACAGCGCGATGCCGAGGTTGGTCTCCTCGTCGACGCGGATCATGCCGGCGTCGTGGGGCTGGGCCAGCACCGTGTTGCCACGCACGAAGCGGTCGTACTGGTCGGTGATCCAGGAGCGGTCGCACAGGTGAGGAGAACCAACCAGAGCCAGCAGAGCACCTGCCAGACCCTCTCCCGAGTTGTCGCGCGGAAGGTTGTTGGCGTCATCGCCGTTGAGCTCGTCGATCCACCACGGACGAGCTGCGGGCATGTCGAGGACCGGACCGTCGTGGGCGACGGTGCGCGGATCGACGTCGACGATCCGCGCACCGTGCCAGTCGATGTGAAGACGGCCGGTGTCAGTGACCTCGCCAATGACGGTGGCGGCCACTCCCCAGTGCTCGCAGATCTCCATGAACTTGTCGAGCTGGTCCGGACGCACGACGGCGGCCATCCGCTCCTGGGACTCGCTCATGAGGATCTCCTCGGGGGCGAGGCTGGGGTCGCGCAACGGGACGCGGTCGAGCTCGACGTGCATGCCACCATCGCCGGCACTGGCCAGCTCCGAGGTGGCGCACGAGATACCGGCCGCACCGAAGTCTTGCAGGGCTTCGACGACGCCGGCATTGAACAGGTCGAGGGTGCACTCGATGAGCAACTTCTCCATGAAGGGGTCGCCCACCTGGACGCTGGGCCGCTTGGACTCCCCCTCGGCGGCGAAGGACTCGGAGGCCAGGATCGACGCACCACCGATGCCGTCACCCCCCGTCGCAGCACCGAAGAGGATGACGAGGTTTCCCACACCGGAGGCCTTGGCGAACTGTAGGTCCTCGTGACGCAGCACTCCGACGCACAGCGCGTTGACCAGCGGGTTGCCGTAGTAGGTGGGGTCGAAGAGGGTCTGGCCGCCGATCGTCGGCAGGCCAAGACAGTTTCCGTAGTCAGCGATGCCGGAGACGACACCGGGCAGTACTCGGGAGGTGTCGGAACCATCGAGGGGCCCGAAGGCCAGGGCATTCATGACGCCGACCGGGCGAGCGCCCATGGCCATGATGTCGCGAACGATGCCGCCGACTCCGGTGGCTGCTCCCTGATGGGGCTCGACATAGGACGGATGGTTGTGGGACTCCGCCTTGAACGTGACGGCCAGCCCATTGCCGATGTCGACGACGCCGGCGTTGTCACCGATGCCTGCCAGCAGCGGGCCGAGCGGCGTGCGCTGGGGCAGGTCACCGAAGCGTCGTAGGTACTTCTTCGACGACTTGTACGAGCAGTGCTCCGACCACATCACCGAATACATGGCGAGCTCGCCGCCGGTCGGGCGACGTCCCAGGATCTCCCGGATGCGCTGGTACTCGTCAGCGGACAACCCCAACTCAGCCCAGGGCTGCTCGACGTCGGGGGTGCTGACGGCGTTCTCAACTGTGTCTGCCACAGGACCAATCTAGCCGTTGGATGGCGTCATTGCCGCCCCGACCACGTATTGCCGGCTCACTCAGCGCATGGGGAGGGCGCAACGTCTTACCATGAGCCCCGTGAGTACCGCCCCATCGAACCCTCGTCACCGCGGTGCCATGACATGGGTGGTGTGGATCACCGCGGTCATCGCCTACGGGTTTGCCGTCATGCAGCGAACCTCTCTGGGCGTCATGGGGCTGACGGCCGCAGACCATTTCAACGCCCCGGCGTCCGTCGTCGCCACTTTCATGGTGCTCCAGCTCGCGGTGTACGCCGTTCTGCAGATTCCGGCCGGTGTGGCCGTCGATCGGTTGGGGTCAAGAGTCGTCATCACTGCTGGATCAGTCCTCATGGCCGTCGGCCAGGTCGTCATGGCCCTGGCAGGGAGTGTGGGAGGTGCCATGCTCGCCCGCATCCTGGTGGGATGTGGCGACGCCTTCATCTTCGGTGCTGCGGTGCGTCTGGTGCCTGCTTGGTTCCCGACTCGTCAGATCCCGCTGATGACTCAACTCACTGGTCTGTTGGGCCAGTTCGGACAGGTTGTCTCGGCCGTCGGCCTGGTGGCCATGGTGGAGACCAGCGGGTGGCGTTCGAGCTACTTCCTCGCTGCGGCCGGGGCGGCACTG
This sequence comes from Cutibacterium sp. LaCa_255, assembly GCF_057458005.1. NCBI lineage: Bacteria > Bacillati > Actinomycetota > Actinomycetes > Propionibacteriales > Propionibacteriaceae > Cutibacterium > Cutibacterium sp. LaCa_255. Next base: position 2,296,459 of record NZ_CP190956.1, read on the forward strand.
GCCGCAGTGCTGGCCGTCCTTCTCATCCGTGACGCCCCGCCCGGAGTCGAGCCGGAACGCACCGACGCCAATCTCAAGCAACTCCCCCACCAGGTTGTCGAGGTCGTCAAGCATCCCTCGACGAGGCTGGCCTTCTGGGCCCACATGTCGTCGAACTTCGCCGGCATCGTCTTCTCGCTGATGTGGGGAATGCCCTACCTCACTCATGCTGAAGGCCGATCAACCGCCACTGCCTCGACCCTCATGACGGTGTACGTCATCGCCAATGCCATCGCCGGACCAACGGCGGGCATCCTCACCAGCCGGCACCCCATTCGTCGCGGCACCCTCATCGAGGCTATGATCGCCGCCTCCACGGTGGCGTGGCTGATCGTCCTGGTGTGGCCAGGGCCCGCTCCGCTGTGGATGCTCTACGTCCTCGTCATCTGCCTGGGCATCTCACTGCCCGGTGGGGGCGTTGGGTTCGACGTGGCTCGCACCTTCCAGCCCGGCAACCGGCTGGCCACCGCGACCGGTGTGGCCATCACGGGCGGATTCTTCTTCGGCCTGCTGGAGATCGAGATCATCGGTCTGCTTCTGGAGGTACTATGTCCCGGCGGGCACTACACCCTCAGTGGCTTCCGCTGGGCCATGTCCACCCAGCTCGTCATCTTCGCCATCGGTCTCATCGGCCTGGAGGTCAACCAGCGCCGTCTGTACCGGATGATGATCGACAACGGCGTGACGGTGCCGACGTGGCGGGAGGCACTGGCACGCCAGTGGCGGGTCGTCAAGCAGCGTCGCCGCTGAACAACCCGCCACTGTCAGGCGCGATGGGGCTCGTCAGCTGTTGTAGTCGCGGGCCGTCTCCGCACGAGAGGCCGCGTCACGAAGCTCCTTGACCGTCCGCGTCAGGCCACCCGTGGCCGAGGGGTGGTGCGCCAACCAATGATCGGCATCCTCGACGACGTCACCGTCCGGGAAGAGTCCGATCACCAAGCGCTGGGCCATCTCGATCGGGAACTCCTGCCAGATCTGTTCCAGGTCGTCGAAGTAGGAGCTGTTGAGGCCCGCAAAGGTCTCGGCTCCCAGCGGGGTGCGCAGACCGTCGATGAGTGCCAAGCAGTGCTCGTTGGACAGCTCGCCGGGGGTGCGCAGGCGTCGGTAGGCGTCCTGTTTGGCAGCATCGTCGGGACAGGCCGTCATGGCGGCCATGTGATGGGCGACGCCGGTCTTGGTGCGATCACGCTCCAGCTCGGCGTCGAGGTCCTCGACGCTGGCCTGGCCCAGGGCGGCCAAGGCCGTCCAGGCCTGCCACCGCAATTCAGGATCGACGGCAAGATCGGTGACGTGGCCGTCGAGGAGTTCGCGAACCCGATCGACCGACTCAGGGTCGGCTGTCGACAGGGCCAGAGCGTGGCGGGCCCAGATGCGCTGCAAGTCGCTGCCGGGCTCGGACTCGTCAAGTCCCTGCCATGCTCGAGCGGCCTCGGCTCGACGCGCGTTGTCGCGAGCCGAATCAGGCAGGTAGTTCTCGACCGCCATCCGCAGCTGCTGCAGCACTGTGGTGAGGATGGCCGGTTCAGTCTCCTTGGGGCCGTGCAAGGCGACAGCGTCGAGGTAGTCCTGAACCTTGAGCTTGGCGTCGCGAACCGCATTCCACAGCATCGACCAGACCAGCGCGCGGGCCAGCGGGTTCGGCAGGCCGGACAGGTGGGCCAGCACCGTTTTCGTCCCGGTGGCCCCCAGACGCACCTTGGCGTAGGTGAGGTCGTCGTCGTTGATGAGGATGAGATCCGGGGCAGGCTTGCCGACGGCCTCGCGCACCGGAGTACGCGGCGAGGACAAGGTCACATCGATGAGGTCAGTGCGCACCAGATCGTTTCCCTGCAGAGAGTACAGGCCGACGCGCAGGGTGTGCGGACGACTGACGTCTCGGCCGGTACGCACGTCGATGGAGTCACGCACCACGGCGAGCTTCTGGACGACCCCGTCACGAACGGTGAGTTCCGGCAGCAGAACGTCAGGTCCGGTGGTCTTGAGCCAGGCGTTCACCCAGGAGCTCAGGTCTCGACCGCATGCCTTCTCGAGGTGACGGATGAGATCGTCGAGAGTGGCTGAGGAGAAGGCCAGTTCGCGGAAGTAGTGGCGTGCCGCGCTGAAGAACTTCTCGACGCCGACGTGGGCGACGAGCTGCTTGAGCACCGACGCACCCTTGGCGTAGGTGATGCCATCGAAGTTCTGACGGGCGGCCTCCAGATCGACGATGTCGGCGACGATCGGGTGCGTCGTCGACTGCTGGTCGGCGGTGTAGGCCCAGGCCTTGCGACCGACGGCGAAGTTCGTCCAGGCCTCGCGGTACTCGGTGGCGTTGACCGAGGCATGGGCTCCCATGTACTCGGCGAAGGACTCCTTGAGCCACAGGTCGTCCCACCACTTGGGGGTGACGAGGTCTCCGAACCACATGTGAGCCATCTCGTGGAGGATGGTGTTCGTCCGACCGGCAAGCTCGGAGCGAGTGGCCGGGCCGCGGTGGATGTAGTTCTCGGTGAAGGTCACGAGGCCCGGATTCTCCATGGCGCCGAGGTTGTACTCGGGCACGAAGATCTGGTCGTACTTGCCCCACGGGTAGGGGTAACCGAAGGCGTCGTGGTAGAAGGCCAGGCCCTGCTTGGTGATCTTGAAGATCTCCTCATGATCCACGTACTCGGCCAAGGATGCGCGAGCGAGAATGCCCAGCGGGATGGACTCCGAGCCGTCGCGGGAGTGCCATTCGTCCTCGAATCGGACGTACGGGCCAGCGGCGATGGCGGTCAGGTAGGTCGACATCCGCGGGGTGAGGGCGAAGTCGTGCAGGATGCCGCCGTCCTCCTCGCGGGTGTCCTCATGGACCTGGTTGGAGATGACGCGCCATCCCTGCGGTGCGAGAACATCGAAGTCGACGTGGGCCTTGAGGTCGGGCTGCTCGAAGACCGTGTACATGCGTCGGGAATCAGCAGCCTCGAAGTGGGTGTAGAGGTACACCTTGCCGTCAGCCGGGTCAACGAAGCGGTGCAGACCCTGACCGGTGTGTTGATAGGGCAGCTTGGCGGTGACGACGACGAGATTCTTGCGGTGGGTGCGCAGTCCGTGCAGCTGAATACGGGAGCCGTCGTATTCCGGATCGACCTCCTCGTCATTGACGATCACCGACTCGATCTCGGCGTCGAGCAGGTCCAGGAAGGTGTCGGACTCCTCGGAGGAGAAACGTAGCCTGGTGCTGGAGGTGAAGTGGGTGGCCCCATCAGCGTCAGCACCACGCACGTCAACGCGGACGTGGTACCTCTCGACAGTGATGATCTCGGACCGGTGACGGGCTTCTTCGCGGGTCAAATTCGTCGAACTCACACCACCAGAGTATGGCAGTGGCGCGTGCCATGAGCATCCAGACCGAGCAGTTCCTCTGGATGAAGCTGTACCTCGAACCGATCAGGGTGTCTCATGTCCGCTGTTGACGGGTACGAGCCGGCGGGCAAGGGCAGCCGTGTCAGGGTAGGTCATCCAGCGATTCCTTTGGACAATCGACCTGCTGGACCGTCACCCCATGGGCCACGTCGTAAACCCGACACGCGACCGAGGATGCCGATTTGCCCCCGTCAGGTGGCAACAGAGAGCCTGACTCCATATGCCTGTATAAGTCGACACGAAACCGGGTCCCCTCACGACTACGCACAACCCACCGGTCGACGACGTTAACATCCGGCGGGTTGGTCTCGTTGAACCATGTCTGCGCGGCGTCCGCACGTTCAGCCGGGGAGGTGAGCCCATGCGAGTCCAACTCCTTGCGCAACGCGTCGGGCAGGTCGTAGTCAGCTCGACCAGCAACATCCTCATCTGTCTCAGCCTGGATCGTGCTGCAACCCGCCAAGCCGAGACAGAGCAACACGCACGAAGTCATGACGACCACAAACCGAGGACTCCTCATCGGCGCCCCCTCAGTTCTCGCCGAGCAACCGCACACCGCTCCGGCAGATACGCATCTATGGTACCAGCACCCCTGGCACATCCACATCGCACAGTCACGATTGCGACTAAGACGCGAAGTTCTAACAAGAAAGGCAGGGCGTCATCACTGCGCTTGGTGAGGAGCTTGCCGAGTCAACCGATGGTGATCAAACGCTGTCCCTCGAACCAATCGGATGTCTCATCTTCGCTGTTGACGAGTACGAGCCGGCGGGCAAGGGCAGCCGTGTCAGGGTAGGTCATCCAGCGATTCCTTTGGACAATCGACCTGCTGGACCGTCACCCCATGGGCCACGTCGTACACCCGACACGCGACCGAGGATGCCGATTTTCCCGCGTCAGGTGGCAGCAGGGAGCCAGACTTCATATGCCTATACAGGTCGACACGAAACCGAGTCCCCCGACGCCAACGCACCACCCAATGGCCGCCAATAGAGATGTCTGTCGGCACGGTCTCGTTGAACCAGGTCTGCGCAGCGTCCGCACGGACAGTAGGAGAGGTGAGCCCCCGTGAACCCAGTTCCTTGCGCAGCGCATCGGGCACGGCATAGTCGGCGCATGCCGCAGCATCCTCATCTGTCTCAGCCTGGATCGTGCTGCAACCCGCCAAGCCGAGACAGAGCAACACACACGAAGTCATGACGACCACAAACCGAGGACTCCTCATCGGCGCCCCCTCAGTTCTCGCAAAGCAGCCGCACGCCGCTCGGGCAAATAGGTATCCTACGGTACCAGCGCCTCGTCAACCGCCGACCTCGTTGGTTTTCCCAACGCCCTCGTTGCTGCAAGCCAGGACTTCGAGCCTGAGTGACATCGCCGCGGAAGGTGGAACGCCTGGGATGTCGTATCAGGCGCTGTATCCCTTCGGAGGAATCAGCGTGGCCATCTGATCGAAGCTCAGTTTGTAGGTCGGCGTACCGGCAAATCCGGCCGGATCAGCAACCAGCACCTCCCGGGTGTCAGGGTTGTAACCGACAATCGTCAGGTAGTGGTAGATCGTGCCACCCGGATAGCCCGGCGGATGATTGTTGGCTGGGGCGACGATGTTGGCAACGATGGCGTAGCCCTTGTCGATGTCCGTCGTGATGTCGTGCCACAACAGATCCTTCTGATCCTGGGTCGGCGGATCATTGGGCATGTACTTGTTCTCGTACCACTGCGGATTGAGGTGGTTGTTGAGCACGCTCGTCACCAGCGAGATGTCGTTGGTGCCGTTCTCGGTGGTTCCGAGCTCGTTGGCCATCTGCTGCTGACTGACATTGACGCCACGAGCTGACAGCGCGATCCGGGTCGAGGCCGGGCCACACCACCAACCGGTGGCCTGGTACTCGAAGTTGATATTGACGGTATGAAATCCGTGCGCGGCGGCATCGGCAATCTGGCCGTTGGCAACATCAGCGGCAGATACCTGGGCCTGGACGGAAGCGACCTTGGCCACCTGAGGCTGATTGGCCGGTTCCGAGCCAGCCTGGGCCGTCACCGCAGCAGGGCCAGCCCCGACCGCGAGCACCGCCAGACCGACCACGGCACCGCGCCGTAGCCTATTGATCGTGGAGATCATAAGATTTTCCCTTCAGTTGTGATGTGTCACAGGAGCGGTTTTCGGCGGGATTCTCCCCGCCGAACAGTCGTCACCGAGGGGGGCCTCAGCGGCCGGAGCGGTAATCGTTGAGAAGTTCGACGGACAGGTTGTACCAGTTGTCGTAACGGTCAGGGTATGCGGAACGCTGCACGGCCTGGGCCAGCTGACCGGGGTTCATGGTCTGCCAGCCAGGCTGCTGAATGACACCAGGGTTACTTCCGAAGGAGTTGATTCCGTAGAAGGACTGGGCAGCGAAGACCGGGTCCATGATCTGCTCGACGGACCCCCAGCCGGTGGACGGACGCTGCTGGAACAGACCGACGGAATCGCGGTCACCGTAGTTGAGATTGCGCAGGCTGGACTCCTGCATGGCAGCCATGATCGCGGCGTGAATGGCATTGTCCTTGCCAGCAGGATCGATGGCATTGGATTCTTCAGCGACACGAATGATGGTGTAGGCATTCTGACGTTGCTCAGCGGTCAGGCTTGCAGCCGGGACGCTGGATGTGGAGGCTGCAGGTGCTGCCTGAGCCACCGTGGAGGCGGCCACACCGGCTCCCGTCAGCGCCATAGTGAGAGCCGCGGCCGAACCGACCAGTCGTGCCGTTGTTTTCCCGAACATGTCGTCACCTTTCGTCGACGTCAATCAGCACATTACGGTCGCCGGTCTCATCGTCAACGGATCCCCATCAATGAATGACACCATTGTTGTCCTGAGGGCTAGTTCCATTACCAGAGGCACTTCTAGCCATGATCACGACCCATGAGGAATTGGGGAAATGCCACCATGAGATTTCCCTTGTCGCCATGATCATAAAGACATTGCACAATTCAGACAAAGAACTTCACACGGCTACGGATCAGGACATGCCCGAGGATCAACCGTTCGCCGTGAGTGAACCGATACCTGTCCGAAAGGGCATCTCACTCTGTTCGATCGAACTAGGTGGTCGTCCGAGTCCCCCGATGGGCATGGTGCCGGCTCTCCCCCATACCCTTGAACCCATGAGTGATGCCGCGCGAAGTGATTCCGCCCCCACCGGTCCCGTCCTCGCCGTGGACGCCGGACAGTCCAGCACCCGTGTCCGCTGCAAGCCGGGCCCTTGGGGTCCAGGGTGGATGGTCACCTCGTCCGGTGTCCGTACTGCCCTCCCCCTCGCCCCGCAGTTCGCGACCGTCATGGCTGACGTCGTGACAGCCCACCCGGAGGTCATCGGGTCAGACTGCACGGTGGCCATCGGGTCGTCGGGAGCCCGCGACGACGAAGACCCCGCTCCCGTCCTGGAAGCTCTCAAACCCTACGGCGTCGCTCGGGTGCTGCTGGCCCATGACTCCATCACCTCCTACCTCGGCGCCCTGGGAGACCAGCTCGGTGTTGTGACGGCAGCGGGAACCGGGGTCATCACGCTGGCCGTCGGCCACCACAATGTCGCCCGTGTCGACGGCTGGGGTTACGTCATCGGCGATGCTGGGTCAGCGTTCTGGCTGGGCCGCCATGCCCTCGACGCCGTCATGCGCGCCCACGACGGTCGTGGCGAACAGACGGTCCTCAGCGAGACCATCGGCGGAGATTTCGACGACATCGAGGCCGCCTACCTCGAACTCCACGCGGACCCACTCATGGTCTCGCACATTGCCGCCTACTCCACCAAGGTGACCGCCGCCGCGGAGGGGGGCGATCACGTCGCCCGTGACATCTGCGTGCGCGCGGCCCACGAGTTGGCTCACTCATCCATCACGGGACTACGTCAGACCCATCTGACCGACGAGGACAGCCCTGCCGTCGGCCTGCTGGGAGGCGTCATGAGGTCCCGCCTCATCCATGCGGCGATCGTCGAGAAGATCTCCGTGGCCATGCCGGGAGCGCGCATCGTCGAACCCCTCGGAGAGGGCCTCGACGGGGCCGCAGCCCTGACGGCCGTCAGCCCTGATTCCCCGCTCGGCCAGCGCATCCACGTCGCCCGGTGACGACAGCGTCCAGGACTGCACAGTTCTGACGACACGACGACGGGGTGACCTCATGAGGACCACCCCGTCACACATATCCGGGAAACCCGGACACCCCGCTTACAGCTGGGCTGACAAGAAGGTCAGCAGGGACCGGAAGAATCCCAGCCCATCGGTGCCGGCACCGGTGAGCTCCTCCACGGAATGCTCCGGGTGAGGCATCAGACCGACGACGTTTCCCGCCTCATTGGTGACACCGGCAATGTCGTGAACCGAGCCGTTCGGGTTGTCGGTGTAGCGGAACACGACCTGATTGTTGGCCTCCAAGGTCGCCAGGGTCGCAGGATCAGCCACGTAGTTGCCTTCGCCATGCTTGGCCGCGATGCGAATGCGCTGACTGGCGCGGAAGGCGCAGGTCCACACGGTGTCAACGCTGGCGACCTGAAGCTGCTGCACTGAGCAGTGGAAACGCCGCTTCTCGTTGCGCATCAGGGTGCCAGGCAGCAGGTGAGACTCGCAGAGCACCTGGAATCCGTTGCAGATGCCGAGCACAGGAAGACCAGCTTCCACCGCTTCACGAATGGAGGACATCACCGGCGAGGCTGCAGCCAGGGCGCCCGAGCGCAGATAGTCGCCGTAGGAGAACCCTCCCGGAAGGACGACGGCGTCAACCCCGGCCAGATCCGTCGAGGCGTACCACAGCGGCACGGGCTCAGCCCCAGCCAGGCGAACAGCCCTTGCGGCATCCTGGTCGTCAAGGGTTCCGGGGAAGGTGACGACTCCGATACGTGTCATCGTCAGTCCTCCACGCGCACGTCGAAGGACTCAATGACGGTGTTGGCCAGCAGCTCGGAGGCGACCTGACGGATCTCGTCGAGACGATCCTCCAGCCCCTCACCGGTGATTTCGAAACGCTTGCCCTGACGCACCGTCAGGCCGTCATGGCCGAGCCGGGCGAGCACCGACGTGATGGCCTTGCCCTGGGGATCGAGAATCTCGGGCTTGGACATGACCTCCACCACTACACGTGACATGCCACCAATCTTATCGGCACTACGGGGATCCGGCTCGTCGGGGACATCGACTGCGCCAGGAACACTGGCATCGGAAGCAACGACGGGAATCGACATCGCACCCTGGACAGGCCCCACACCACCTTCCGGTGGAAGCACGGAATCAGACGACTGCTCAGCATTCGAGACGGCGACGGTATCGTCCTGGGCCATCTGCCCGCCGGTCAGACGCGCCCACGCCTCCTCATAGCGACGGCTGGTGGCCTCGACGACCTCCTCGGGCAGAGCCGGGGGCTCCTCATCGCTGGACCGATCCCATCCCGACTCCTTGGTGAGCCAGTCACGCACGTACTGCTTGTCGAAAGAGTCGGCACCCTTACCGGGCTGCCAGGTCTCCGCGTCCCAAAACCGCGAGGAGTCAGGGGTGAGAACCTCGTCAGCGAGGACGATGGTGCCATCGGCGCGACGGCCGAATTCGAACTTGGTGTCGGCGAGGATGATGCCGCGCTCACGGGCGATCTCCTCGGCTCGCTGGTAGATCCGCAGCGAGAGGTCGTGCAGTTGGGCGGCGACCTCAGGACCAACGAGTTTCACCAGGTGCAGGTAGTCGATGTTCTCGTCATGCTCACCCTGGGGAGCCTTGGCCGCCGGGGTGAAGATGGGCTCCTCGAGCCGGGAACCATCTTGCAGCCCCTCAGGCAGTCGGATTCCACACACCGCGCGATTGCGCTGATATTCGGCCCAGCCGGAACCCGTCAGGTAACCACGCACCACGCATTCAACGGGGAACATCTCCAGTTCCTCGACGATCATGGCTCGTCCGGCGACCTCAGTGGGAACATCCAGACTGACGAGATGGTTGTCGACGATGTCGGCCAGTTGGTCGAACCACCACAACGACACGTTCGTCAGGATGGCTCCCTTCCCGGGAACCCCCGGGGTCAGAACGTGGTCGTAGGCGCTGATCCGGTCAGTGGCAACCATGAGGAGGCGGCCCGGCTGATCGGGGAGGCGATAGAGGCGACGGACCTTGCCCTCAGCCAGCAACGGGAGTTCGAGGTGCGGAGTGACCATGGGGGCATCATGCCACGGTTGTGGGCCCTGACGACACAGAGAGAGCCCTGATTCGTCTCCAACATAGACATTGACTATGGAGAGCCTTTCAGTGATAGCGTTGAACTATCACTTCGTCGACCAGAGAGGACTCATCATGAGTCTCATCAACACCAAGATCGTCCCCTTCAAGTCCAACGCTTTTCGCAATGGGGACTTCATTGAGGTCTCCGACGCCGACATCAATGGCAAGTGGGCCATCTTCTTCTTCTACCCCGGTGACTTCACCTTCGTCTGCCCGACCGAGCTGGGTGACCTCGCCGACCACTACGAGGAGCTGCAGGCGATGGACGTCGAGGTGTTCTCGGTGTCCACCGACTCGCACTTCGTCCACAAGGCCTGGCACTCCGACTCCGACACCGTCGGCAAGGTCAACTACACGATGATCGGCGACCCGAACCTCCAGCTGACCCGCAACTTCGACGTCGAGCGCGAGGGAGCCGGGCAGGCAGACCGCGCCACCTTCCTCGTCGATCCCGACGGCGTCATCCAGTTCTACGAACTGACCGCTGAGGGCATCGGCCGCAACGCCACCGAGCTGGTCCGCAAGGTCAAGGCCGCCCAGTACGTCTACACCCACCCAGGCGAGGTCTGCCCCGCCAAGTGGGAAGAGGGAGCTGACACCCTCGCCCCGTCGATCGACCTCGTCGGCAAGATCTGAGCTCCGACCCGAGCACCTGCCGCAGGGGCGATCGTCCCTGCGACGGATCCCCGGGCCGGCACGTCCATATCCCCCTACTTCCCCACCCAGGAGAATCATGCTTGACAACGCCCTGACCACCCAGCTCAAGACCTACCTCGAGATGGTGCGTGAGCCCATCGTCCTGGTGCCCTCCCCCTACCGGGGAGACGACGCTACCAAGGCATCGAAGTCGGCCCAGATGGACGAGTTGCTCGCCGAGATCGCTGCCCTCTCGGACAAGGTGAGCGTCGGTGACTCCGTCGACAACGAGCGGACCCCGTCTTTCGCCATCACCTCTCCAAGCTCCCAGAGCGACATCCGCTTCGCCGGTCTGCCGATGGGCCACGAGTTCACCTCCTTGGTGCTGGCCCTGCTCCAGGTCGGTGGCCACCCGGTCAAAGAGGAGCAGTCCCTCATCGACGCGGTGCGGGCAGTCAAGGGGGAGCACCACTTCGTCACCTACATGTCGCTGACCTGCCAAAACTGCCCGACGGTGGTTCAGGCCCTCAACGCGATGGCCGTCCTCAACCCGAACATCCATCACACCGCCGTCGAGGGTGGCACCCACACCGACGAGGTGGAGGCCAAGGGCATCGCCTCGGTGCCGGCCATCTACCTGGATGGCGAGGACTGGGGCTCGGGCCGCATGGACATGGCCGAGATCCTCGAACGTCTCGATGCCAACGCCGCTCAGGGAGCCAAGGAGAACCTGTCCGAGCGCGACCCGTACGATGTGCTCGTCGTTGGCGCTGGCCCTGCTGGTGCCGCAGCTGCCGTCTACGCCGCCCGCAAGGGTATTCGCACGGCGATGGTGGGGTCTCAAGTCGGCGGCCAGGTACTCGACACCGAGGCCATCGACAACCTCATCTCTGTGCCTCACACCACTGGTCCGAAGCTGGCCGACGCCCTTCGGGCCCACGTCAATGACTACGACATCGACGTCATCGAGCGTCAGACCGCCAGCACCCTGGAGACTGCCGACGGCATGACGACGGTGCGTCTGACTGACGGCGACCTGCGTGCCCGCTCGGTCGTCATCGCGACTGGTGCCCGCTGGCGCAACCTCGGCGTTCCCGGTGAGGAGGAGTACCGCACCAAGGGTGTCACCTACTGCCCACACTGCGACGGCCCCCTGTTCAAGGGCAAGAAGGTCGCCGTCATCGGTGGTGGAAACTCCGGAATCGAGGCGGCGATCGACCTGGCCGGCGTCGTCGACCACGTCACCGTCGTCGAGTTCCTCGACGTTCTCAAGGCCGACGACGTGCTGCTGCGCACCCTCAAGTCGCTGCCGAACGTCGACGTCATCACATCGGCCCGCACCACTCAGATTCTGGGCGACGGCTCCAAGGTGACGGGACTGGAGTACGAGGACCGCACCAGCGGCGAGGTCAAGACCATCGAACTGGCTGGCGTCTTCGTCCAGATCGGCCTGCTGCCCAACACCGAGTGGCTGGAAGGCGCCGTGGAGCGCACTGGCCGTGGCGAGGTCGTCATCGACGAGCGCGGTGGCACCTCGGTGCCCGGCGTCTTCGCTGCCGGTGACTGCACCACCCAGCCCTACAAGCAGATCATCATCTCGATGGGTGCTGGCGCGACGGCAGCTCTCGGGGCCTTCGACCACCTCATTCGTCAGAACCCCGCGCAGAACTGAGTCCGCGTGAACCTTCGTGATCTGAGATACCTCGTCGCCCTGGCCGAAGAACACCACTTCGGCCGGGCGGCGGCGTCGTGCGGCGTCAGCCAACCGACCTTGTCGACCCAGATCCACCGGCTCGAGAATGAGCTCGGTGTGTCGCTGGCCGTCAGGGCGGGACGACGCATCGAGATCACCCCAGTGGGTGAGCGTATCGCCCAGACCGCCCGGGAAATGCTGGTGTTGGCTGACGACATCCGGACCCTGGCCCTGGAGGAGTCCGAGCGGACGACCCGCCAGCTCAAGGTCGGGGTCTTCCCCACCCTGGGGCCGTTCCTGCTGCCACGCGTCATCGCTCGGTTCGACCAGTACGAACCGGGGGTCAACATCCATGTGGTGGAGAAACGCACTGCCAGACTGCTGGAGGCCGTCAATCAGGGGGATCTCGACGTCGCCGTGGTGGCTGCCCCGGTCGAGGACGAGACCCTGACGGCAATCCCGGTCTTCCGGGAGGAGTTCCTGCTGGTGACGGGGGTTGACGACGAGCTGGCCCACGAAAAGGGGCCGATTGACCCCCACGACGTCTCGACCGATGGGCTCATCCTGATGTCCGAGGGACACTGTTTGCGTGACCAGGTGCTCGAGGTGTGCAGCCCATCTGGCCCGATGCCACCGAATGCCTTGTCGGCAGGATCCCTCGCGACCATCCGCGAGCTAGTGTCAGTGGGGGCAGGACGAACGTTAATGCCACGCAGCGCGGTGTCGGCACCCAAGCCGAAGGACCCCCGCATCGTCGTCCGGGAGTTCACTCAACCCCGACCTCACCGAGACATCGTGGCGTGTGGCAGGCCTGCAGCCATGACACGTCCATCAGTCCTGACCTTGATCAGCATCCTTCGGAATCTCCCCGGCGACATCGTCGAGCCGCTGGGCGTCGATGGGGCGACGCTCTGCTCCCATGGTCTGGGGAACTGAGAGGTCGAACCCAACCGCACTCCCCCACTGCCACTCGTCAACTGCGCCCGATCTTATGGCATAGGTGAGGCCATGACTGGCGCAGATATGAAAGGGAGGGCCGGCTCAACGAGCCGGCCCTCCCGCAATATTCAGATCACCGCGTCACAGCACCAGACCAGGCAGGTAGCTGGCAGCCTCCGGGTACTCCCGGACGATGTCCTCGACCTTGGCGCACAGCGCCTCTACCTGGTCCTGAGCCCCACCAGTGAGATCCAGCGGCGATGAGACCAGACCGCGCAACTGCTCCTTGGTCAACGGGATCCGCGGGTCGGCAGCCAGACGGGCGAAGAGATCGTTCTCGGTCCTGCCGGTCTCACGCATCTCCAAGGCGACGGCCACGGCGTGCTCCTTGATGGCCTCGTGAGCGTCCTCGCGACCGACGCCAGCGCGGACGCAAGCCATCAGGATCTTCGTCGTCGTCAGGAAGGGCAGGTAACGCTCCAGCTCGGCCTCGATGACGGCCGGGAAGGCGCCGAAGTCACCGAGGATCGTCAGGAAGGTCTCGAAGGCCCCGTCAATGGCGTAGAAGGAATCCGACAGAGCGACGCGACGCACCACGGAGCAGGAGACATCGCCCTCGTTCCACTGCACACCGGCCAGACCGGTAACCATGGTGAGGTACCCGCGCAGGACGACGAGGAAACCGTTGACGCGCTCGCAGGAGCGGGCATTCATCTTGTGCGGCATCGCCGAGGACCCAACCTGGCCAGGCTTGAACCCCTCGGTGACGAGCTCGTTGCCGGCCATCAGGCGGATTGACGTCGCCAGGTTCGACGGCCCCGACAACACCTGCACCAGCGTCGAGATGACCTCGAAGTCCAGGGATCTCGGGTAGATCTGGCCGGTCGAGGTCAGCACCTGGTTGAAGCCGAGGTGATCGGCGACCCGATGCTCGAGATCGTCGAGCTTGGAGTCATCCCCACCGAGCAGGTCGAGCATGTCCTGGGAAGTTCCCATCGGCCCCTTGATTCCGCGAGCCGGATACCGCTCGATGAGCTCGTTAACGTGCTCCCACGCCACCAACATCTCGTCGATGGTGGTCGCGAACCTCTTGCCCAAGGTCGTCACCTGGGCGGCAACGTTGTGTGACCGACCAGCGATCGGCTGATCCGAGTACTGGGCAGCCAGTCGGGACAGCTGGTTCAGGGTGGCGACCATCTTGTCGCGCACCAGCTTCAGCGACTCCAGCACCTGCATCTGCTCAATGTTCTCGGTGAGGTCGCGGCTCGTCATGCCCTTGTGGATGTGCTCATGGCCGGCCAGGGCGTTGAACTCCTCGATCCGAGCCTTGACGTCGTGTCGCGTGACGGCCTCACGCTCGGCGATCGAGTCCAGATCGACGTTGTCGAGAACAGCCTGGTAGTCGGCCAACACCTGCTCGGGATCGTCGCCCCCGAAGCTGACGCCGAGGTCCGCCTGGGCCTCGAGGACGGCCAGCCATAGCCTGCGCTCGGCACGGATCTTGTTCTCCGGCGTCCAGATGGAGCGCATCGCCGAAGAGGCGTAACGGGTGGCAAGGATGTTGGGAACGCTCATGAATTCTCCCCGTCGGTCGGGTTACTGGGATTGTTCTCGGATTGGGGCGCGAGTTCATCGGCCATCTCATCGACGGCCTCGAGCTCAGCTGCGTGAAGGGCAATGTCAGTGCGGTGGAACCCGCCACTCACCTCGAGCTGGTCAACCCTGCTGTAGGCATCGGTACGGGCCCCGGCAAGGGTCTCACCATGGCCAAGCACCACGAGGACGCGGCCACCGCTGGTGACCAGCCCATCCCCCTCGATACGAGTTCCGGCGTGCAGGACGTCCTCGTCATCGACCGGAGCGACAACTCGGCGTCCCTTCACCGGAGATGCAGGATACCCCTCGCTCGCCATGACGACGCCGACGGCAGCTCCGCGGCGGAACCGCAGGCCATCTGTTCCGGACACGTCTCCGCGGGCGGCGGCCTGCATGATCTGTGCCAACGGGGACTCCACCATGCTGAGCAGTGGCTCGGTTTCCGGGTCGCCGAAGCGAACGTTGAACTCGACGACCTTCGGACCGTCAGAGGTTAAGGCCAGGCCCACGTACAGCAGACCGATGAACGGGGTGCCGCGATCTCGCATGGCTGACAGTGTCGGGGAGATCACCGTGTTCGACACTGTCTCGACAAGGTTGTCAGGCGCCCATGGCAACGGCGTGTACGCGCCCATTCCGCCGGTGTTGGGGCCGACCCCGCCATCACCGACCCGCTTGAAGTCCTGGGCCGGCTGCATGGGGAGAGCACGCTCGCCGTCACAGATCGCGAAAAGGCTCACCTCGGGGCCGTCGAGGTACTCCTCGATGACCACCTGGTGGTCAGAATTGAGGCACTGCTCGGCATGGGCCAGGGCCTCGTCACGGTCCTCGGTGACGACAACTCCCTTGCCACCTGCGAGCCCGTCATCCTTGACGACGTGGGGAGCCCCTAATTCGTCGAGGGCTGCCCCCACCGAATCGAGGTCACCGCAGGATCGAGATGCGGCGGTGGGAACACCGGCAGAAGCCATGACCTCCTTGGCGAAGGCCTTCGAGCCTTCCAGCCGAGCAGCCTCGGCACTCGGACCGAAACAATCGATCCCTGCGTCGCGCAGGGCGTCTGCCACCCCCGCGACCAGCGGGGCCTCCGGGCCGACGACGACAAGGTCGGCCGCAACCTCGCGGGCAAGGGCGACGACGGCGTCCTTGTCGCACGGGTCGATGGGATGGTTCGTGGCGAGGGATGCCGTTCCGGGATTACCGGGGGCGACATGGACGGCAGCAACCTGTGGGTCTCGGTGGCATGCCAGAGCGAGGGCATGCTCGCGACCACCAGATCCGAGGACGAGAACAGTCATGCTGGACACGACCTCAAGAGTAGAGGGTGGTTCCGACCGTTTCCCGATCGGCCTTGTTCCTCCCCGGCACCGGAGTGGAACACCGCATCGTCAGCTCTCAGTCGATGAGGTCGTTGAGCATGATGGACTGGTCACGACCGGCACCAACACCGATACCGGAGATCCGCGTACCGACGAGCTCCTCGAGACGACGCACGTAGGCCTGGCAGTTGCGCGGCAGATCCTCGAAGGAACGGGCCTTCGAGATGTCCTCGCTCCAGCCATCCATGAACTCGTAGACCGGCTTTGCGTGATGCAGGTCGGACTGGGTGACGGGCATGACGTCGGTGCGCTCGCCCTCGACCTCGTAGGCCACACAGACCGGGATGCGATCCCAGCCGGACAGCACGTCAAGCTTGGTGAGGAACAGGTCCGTCACCGAGTTGATCATGACAGCCTGCTGCACCAGCGGGGCGTCGAACCAACCACAGCGACGCGGACGCTTCGTCGTCACGCCGTATTCGCCACCCTCACTGCGCAGGCGCTCGCCGTCCTCGTCAAACAGCTCGGTCGGGAACGGCCCCTCACCAACGCGGGTGGTGTAGGCCTTGGCGATGCCGACGATGCGATCGATGCGCGTCGGCCCGACTCCTGAACCGGTGCAGGCGCCTGCAGCGATGGGGTTGGACGAGGTGACGTACGGGTAGGTGCCGAAGTCGACGTCGAGATGGTGGGCCTGGGCTCCCTCGAAAAGCACGACTTTGCCCTCGTCGAGACCCTTGTTGAGCACGCGCGCGACGTCAACGACATAAGGACGGATGCGCTCGGCATGAGCCAGCAGCCCGTCCGCAACGCGCTCCGGGTCGATGGAGCGCCGGTTGTAGATCTTCACCAAGATCTGGTTCTTCTGATCCAGGGAGGCCTCCACCTTCTGGCGCAGGATCGACTCGTCGAACAGATCCTGGACACGGATGCCCATGCGGTTGATCTTGTCGGAGTAGGCCGGCCCGATGCCACGTCCCGTGGTACCGATACGACGTTTTCCGAGGAAACGCTCGGTCACCTTGTCAAGGGTCTGGTGGTACGGGGTGATGAGGTGCGCGTTGGCGCTGATGAGCGGGTGAGGGATGTCCACACCACGGCTGCGCAGCGTGTCGATCTCATCAGCCAGCACGTCAAGGTTGAGGACGACACCGTTACCGAGGACCGCCGTGGAATTCGGGTTGAGGACACCGGACGGCAGCAGGTGCATGAAGAACTTCTCGGCACCGACGACGACGGTGTGTCCAGCGTTGTTGCCTCCCGAGTACCGCACGCAGTAGTCAACGCGCTCGGACATCTGGTCGGTGGCCTTGCCCTTGCCCTCGTCACCCCACTGGGTACCCATGACGACGATTCCAGGCATCTGCTCCTCCATTTCCTCGCACCGGTGTGCGGGTTGCCTCCGGTTGCAGGGGCACACGCCGCTCTGCAACCAGGCACACTTTACGTGGTCGCTACGACATCAACGGCGTCAGACCGGAGAGCGAAGGGGTTTCCTCCGCTCCACGTGGTCCTTCGTCATCAATACGTCACGGTCGATCAGGCGACGGTCGCACCGCCCTCACCAATGGCCCCCTCGCCGGCATCGTCGCCGTCATCCGGCAGAACCGGGATCTCCAACAGATCGAGGCTTGCCCCCTCAAGAGGCAGACGCGACGCCAGCGGGCCGAAGTGCGGATCACCACGGTGTCCATCAAAGTTGACGCGCTTGTAACCAGCGTCCTCGGCCCAGCTGATGACCGACGACATCGCCGAGGCGACGGCAGCATCGCCTTCAGGCGTGTCGGCCTGCACGGTCTCTGCCACGACCGTCGGGTTCTCGTCGACGAAGACGAAGGCGACGGCTGCCGGCTGACCGTCGATGAGAGCGACCCGGGTGGCTCCCGCGTCGAGGTCCTCGAGCTCCTGCCGCAGCGCCTCATGAGCGGCCTCGCTGTCATCAACCGGCGACCATGACTCGTGCATCCACACGTAAATCTGTTCCCAGAGCGTCTCGAGCACACCAGGGGCCAGGGTTGCGCCCGAAATGGCACCGCCCGGGCCGACACTGACCTCTGCAAGGGATTCAATAGCCCGACCGAAGTGACGACGCGGCAACTCGAATGGCGGACAGGAAGCGTAGACCTCACCGCCCAGGGAAAGGATGAAATTCTCGGCGTCCGAGCCGACAATGGCCTTGGTGGCCAGGGGCCGCTTCACCCGCTGCTGAATCTGGCGCACCAGGCGGGTGCCGATACGACGCCCACGAGAATCAGGATGGATCTCCACATCAATGAAACGACGGGTACGATGCACCACTGCGAGCCAGGAAACCGCGTACCCGACGATGCGGTCCTCGTAGAGGGCGACCCGGGCGACGACGTCGGGACGATCAATGCGATCGATCAGCGATCCTGGTTCCCCGAAGGTGATCACCTTGACGTCTTCAGGCCGCATGTCGCGGAAAACAACGTGCTCACTCATGTCGCGCTCCTGACTCTGGCGACGCCCTTGACGTCGCTGTGTCCCCATTCTTTCGCCTTTTGCGAGCCCGCGTCGACCAGGGGGGATTATCCGGCGCCAAGATCATGCAGGTCATGACATGATTAGCGGCATGTCAGACCCGAAGGATGTCGTCCACCTGGCCGATAACCTCAACCCTGCGGCGCAGCGGATGTTTGAGTGGATTCTCTCCTCGGACCTGACCCCCGGAGATCCCATTCCGATCGAGCAGGATTTGGCGACTCAGTTCGGTATGGCGCGCGGCACTGTTCGTGAGGCGGTGCGGGAATTGCGGGCGCTGGGAATCCTCGAGGTCCGACGTGGCTTGGGCACCTACCTGTCGACAGCCTCCGCGTCGACGATTCGTCCGGGGCTCGTGTATCGCGGCGTCAAGCAGGTCAGCGCCGACACCGCCGGGAACAGGGACCTCACGGGGTTGCGAGAGATGGTGGAGGTCCGCGCATTGCTGGAGTGTTCGTTGGCAGCCGAGGTGACCGGCTCCATCAGCGCAGCGACCGGTCGCGAACTGCACGCTCTGGCAGCACGGATGGACGATCCCCAGGACTCCGCGGCGGCAGATCGCCAATTCCACCGGACTCTCTACGCTGGTGTGGACAATCAGCTGGCTCGCGAGCTCATTGATGTGTTCTGGGACTCCCTCAACCTTGCCGATCTGCGACTGCCGCCAACCAACACCGTCAAGGCCACCCGTGACGCCCACGACCGCATCGCGGACTGCGTCGTCGGCAACGATCCTGAGGTCAGCCGTGACGCCATGTGGCATCACTTCGATGCCATCCGGGAGCGGCTTGGCGGGGCGACCACCCAGCGGTAACACCCACGCACCGCCTTGTCTGGCGCGTGACGAGGTGGCCTGCCTACTGGCAAGCCCCCTGTGATGGCCCACTACTTCAGAGCGTCGCGGAACCAGCCCGTGATCGAGGTCGGGTGGGTGATCGCTGTTCCCACGACGACGGAATGGGCACCCAGATCCATTGCCCGTCGCGCCTGCTGGGGGGTGTGGATGCGTCCTTCAGCAATGACCGGACGACTACCGTCGAGCCCCGTGACGAGAGTCTCAATGACCTCGTAATCAGGACCGTCCGTCTTGAGGCGTTCACCGGTGTAGCCGGACAGCGTCGTGCCGATGAGGTCGGCCCCCGCCTCGGCCGCCGCGAAACCGTCGTCAACCGATCCACAGTCAGCCATGACGACGACGTCGTACTCGTCCTTGAGACCTGCAATCGTCTGGGCCAGGCTCAGGCCGTCGGCGCGCTCCCGCCGGGTGCCGTCGAGGGCGACGATGTCGGCACCGGCAGCGGCCACGCAGCGCGCGTGACGAAGGGTCGGGGTGATGTAGATGCCCTCGTCGCCCTCCTTCCAGATGCCGACCACCGGGACGCTGACGCGCCCCTTGACTGCGGCGACGTCGGAGAGCCCTTGGGCTCGCACAGCGACCGCTCCCCCGAACTCGACAGCAGCGGCCATCTGCGCCATGGTCTCCGGGTGCCGGAGGGGTTCTCCTGGGTAGGCCTGGCACGAGACGACGAGGCCTCCCGCCATCGACGCAATGGTCCTGTCGGTGAATGCGCTCATGATCGAGTCCTCCTCGGATTGATACTTGTCCTGGCCATGATCACGCCAGCTGGCCGACTCGGCGCAGCACTTCCGCGACCCTCTCGACATTCTCACCCGTGAGGGTAGGCAGCGGCACGCACATGGTGTTGGTCTCGATCGTTCCCAACAGCTGCATGGCCGTCTTGAAGGCTCCCACACCAGCAGCCGGACCGACGACTCCCTGCGGGACGAACGCGATCTCCATGAGCTCGGTGGCCTTGTCCTGCTCGGTTCGGACCGTCTCCCAGTCGCCCTCACGATAGGCCTTGTACATATTCACGTAGTTGGTCGCGTCGACGTTCGCCAAACCCGGGACGACACCGTCGGCACCGGACATGAAAGCTCCGTCGACGACGACCTCGTGGCCGGTGAACAGGGCCAGCGGAGAACCTGCGACGCGGTTGGCCAGGGCCAGACGGCGGAAGGAGACATCGTCGGCGGAGGAGTCCTTGCATCCAGCGATGACACCTTCACGCCCAAGTTTGATCATGAGGTCGACGGGCACCTTGACGTGCACGCACACCGGGATGTCGTAGACGAACAGCGGCAGTTCGGTGGCCTCGTGCAGGGCGCGGAAGTGATTCTCGATCTCGGTCGGGCCGGTGATCGCGTAGAACGGCGCGGTGGCGACGACGGCGTCGACCCCGATCTCCTCGGCCTGACGAATGTGACGAATGACGCGCAGGGTCTCGGTGTCGATGACCCCGGCGAGCAGCGGCACCCGTCCGTCGATGATCCGTTTGGCCTCTCCCAGGACCCGTCCGCGCATCTCGTCGTCGAAGAAGGCGACCTCGGAGGTGGAGCCGAGGACGAACAGGCCGTCAACCCCCTGCTCGATGAGGCGATTGATGAGCCTCTCGTAGGAGGCGACGTCGAGGTCACCGTCGGTCGTCAGCGGGGTGACGACGGGGGGAATGACTCCGTGGAACTTCGTGGTCATGGTGGTGTCCTTCGTGGTGTTCGCAATTGTTGTGGTGAGTGTCATGCCGACGCCATGGCGTCATGGATGGAGGTGATCATGGCCAGTCGCTGCTCGACGGTGGCATCGGCAGGGGTCTGGACCTTGATGCCCTGGTAGGACTGCACCCCTCGGGCGGCGGTCATGAAGGAGTCGATGAGATCAGTAGTCAACAGGCTGGTCGGCTCGTCGTCTCGGAGAGGAAGATGCGCGTCTCCCCAGGCCGGCCCGTACTGGGTGACTTCCGGACCGGCACCGGAGACCATCACTCCACCGAGTAGGCCGGCATCGGCGAGTCGATCGACCTGGCGAGCCGGCAGATCTGGATCATGGGACTCGACAACGCTTCGCCCCCAGTTGACCGTCAGCCGCACTCCGGTACCGGAGAGCGCGGTGATCTCGTCATCCAGGCTGAGGAATTCCTTCTCCCCCGGGCCAACTCCGCCCGAAGCATCGCAGTGCTCAATGACGGGAGTGAGCTCGGCATCGGCGAAGAGGCTGGAAAGCTCCGCCAGGGAAGCCTTGAGCGCGGTTGGCTCGGCGTGGTTGCTGGGTGCCGAATGGAGCTCGACGAATCGGACAACCGGGTGGCCGACCATCTCGTGCAGGGAACGCACATCGTCGACCAAACCAGCGATCCACGTCATTGCTCGCTGACGACCCTCCTCATCGGATGAGGCGAGCCCGAAGTGAGGATCGTTGGCCAAGTGCCCCATCGTCCCGGGAATAGCCGTGACGACGCACTGGGTGAACCGGCCGCGCAGCTGGTCTGCCAGCCAGCGCGGATCGGCGTCGACGCCATCACGATACGGGATCTCGATTCCGTCGACCCAGCCGGTCTCGCCGAGCTCCCGGTAAAAATCTTCTCGATTGGTCATGGTACGCGGCATCGCAGCGTACGCGCCGACGATCGTTGGAATGCTCATGGCATGACTCCATATCAGGATGCCACGACGGCATCGGGGTTGTTGGATGCGGCGAACTCCTCGTCCACGTGATCCATCCGGTCAGCGGAACGGACATGATCAGGGCGGAACAACTTCTGCATCCGGTATGGGAAATTGATGGCAATCAGGATGATGATCACTCCGGTGAAGGCGAAGGACAGGATGAACAGCGTCCACCCCAGACCCCAGCTGGATGGCAGAGCGCCGCCGATGCCGGTCGCCGGATCACCCGCCAGCGCTATACCGAGAACCGGGGCAATGGCACCGCCGAGGGCACCCACGTTGTACGAGAAGCCCAGACCAGCGGCGCGCTTCTCAACCGGGAAGTAGTTGGAGATGAACTTCGGCAGCAACCCGGAGATGCCCTGCCCGAACATCTGCTGGACGAAGATAAAGACACCCAGCAGGACGACCCACACCGTCGAGGAGTGCACCATGTCACGGCTGACGAGGAAGACCGGCAGCACAAGGAACTCCGAGATGAGCAAAGACGTCCAGTAGGCCTTCCGGGTACCGAACTTGTCACCGATGAACCCCGCCATGATGCAGCCAGCAGCGGCGCCGAAAGAGGTTGCGGTCACGAGGTTCGACGCAGTGTCACTGCCCAGCCCCAGAGTCTGACGGTAATAGGTCGGCAGCAGGGCCTGCAGCGGCCACGAGTAGAGGAAGGCGACGAACACGGTGATCATCACTGCGACGCCGGTCGGCCACCGCGGCCCCTCGAACTGCACCATGAAGCTCACCATGACGGCTGTAACAACGATCCACAGGAGGGCCAGGACAAACCCCGGAACTCCGCTCTTGAACAGGTAGATCACGATGAGGCATCCAAAGGCGACCAGAGCCAGCACGATGTTGATGATGCTGCGCTTCAGGTTACGGGCGAAGAGCATCGTGAACATGTCCGTCTTCTCGACGACTTCACCAGCCGCAGCTCGGGCAGCCTGTTCCTCCCGCATCTTCGCGAAGTCGGCGGCCTCCGGCAGAGCACGCCGCAGCCACAGCGCCAACGCGATCGGAATGATTCCCAGTGCAAAGAGGATTCGCCAGGTGTATGGCTCCGCTGGTGTGCCCCGTGTGAGGTGTTCGATCAGGGCATACACCTGAGCCGTCACACCAGCACCGACCGAGAACCCGGAGATGAGGAATCCTGAAGCCTTGTTGCGCAGGCGGACAGGCCACGACTCAATGACATACGTGGCCGAGGATCCGTACTCGCCAGCCATGCCCATGCCGATACAGACACGGGCGACGAAGATGACCCAGAAGGCCGGGGCTATGGCACAGACGACCGATCCGCCCGCGTACAGCAGGATCGATATGACCATGGCCTCCTTGCGACCCAATCGGTCACCGATGGCTCCCAGCAGCAAACCACCGAACCACCGAGCGATGAAGGCAGCCGAAACCAATGTGGCCGTCGCTGCCGCGCCGACATTGAAGGTGCGCCCAATTTCAGTGAGGACCAGAGTGATCATGACGAAGTCGAATCCGTCCAGCAGATATCCGATCCATGCTGCCCAGAAAGACTTCCACTGCGTGCCGGTCAGCTCATCACGCCATGACTTCTTGGCCGCCGTGGCCTCGACATTGCTCATACGCCCATCTCCATTGATTGGTCGGGATAGCCCCGTGCGTTACATTGGACATCGGATGTCCTACATCAAGGATGAATGCGGCAGATCACAATGTCAATCTCATGAGCTCACCTTGACGGCGAAAGGTCACTCCTGGTGATCGTTCTCCTGATCACCGTCGGACTCGTCCTCGCCGACCTCGACGTCAACAGCGTCATCGGTGGGCACCTCGTCGCCACGCAGCGCTCGCCAGGCCTCATCGCTCGACTCGCGCAGCAAGGTGTCGGCGTCATCGGACTCGTCACCAAATCCCAGCCTCTCAGCCGCCATCGCGAGGGCATGGAGACAGCGGAACACCCCCTGGTTCGGGAGGTAGCCCCAGTCGACAGCGCCCTCGCCGTCCCAGCCCGCATCTCTCAGCTGCTCCAGGCCGAGATCACGCCCGGTACGTGCATAGGCATAGGCCGCGACATCGGCAGCATCGGTACCGCACAGCAGGGACCCCTCAGCCAGCAGAGCCCAACACAACGTCGAGGACGGATGTTCCTTGACGACCGACATGAACTCACCGCGTCCCCGCTTGGCAAGTTTGCGGATGGCCGGGTCGGGCGGCAAGTGGACGCCGTGGTCCTGTTCCTCGATCTCTGTGGTCGGATCGGTGTTCTGCTCCTCAGCCATACTCCCAAGCCTAGGGCGAAACGCGCCGAGGCGCTCGCTCGGGCCGTCTGCAAGGGCATGTGACATAAACTTGTTCCAGCCAAATGAAAGGATCACCACCATGTGCCGACCCGTCAGATGTGACGTCTGTGGTAGGACGACCTGGGCCGGATGCGGCCAACACATCGACCAGGTCAAGGCACAGGTGCCACCTTCTCAGTGGTGCGACGGCAATCACACTGCCGCCGAGAAGTCAACACACCAGCCACTGCGTCGGCGCTTCGGAATGCGGCGCTGACTCGCTCATTCGTAGCTCAACCCTGCACTGACCTACACTTCACGGTGGTGCGTTTTCGCCCGCCGAAGTCCCGCGGCCTCGTCGCGGTGTCCACATCCTCGATCTGAACCGGAGTTCTGCATGCCCGTACGCAAGGATCTGCGCAACATCGCCATCGTGGCCCACGTTGACCACGGAAAGACCACGCTGGTCGACGCGATGTTGTGGCAGTCGGGAGCCTTCCGTGAGGGCGCCGAGGTCGAGAAACGCGTCATGGACTCGATGGACCTCGAGCGCGAGAAGGGCATCACCATTCTCGCCAAGAACACCGCCGTCAAGCACGTCATGAGCGACGGCGAGGAGATCACCCTCAACATCATCGACACCCCTGGACACGCTGACTTCGGCGGCGAGGTCGAGCGTGGCCTCGAGATGGTCGACGGCGTCATCCTCCTCGTCGATGCCTCCGAGGGCCCCCTCCCCCAGACCCGCTTCGTGCTGCGCAAGGCCCTGGCCAAGAAGCTCCCACTCATCCTCGTCCTCAACAAGGTCGACCGCTCCGACGCTCGCATCGACGATGTCGTCGAGGAGACCTACGACCTCTTCATGGATCTTTCCGAGGACGATGACGCCTCCCTGCTCGACGTCCCGGTCGTCTACGCCTCAGCCAAGGCCGGACGCGCCTCCCTCAACAAGCCCGAGGACGGTGGGATGCCCGACTCCCCCGACCTGCAGCCGCTGTTCGACTGCATCCTCCAGAACATTCCTGCTCCCACCTACGAGGAGGACGGGGTGCTGCGCGCCCACGTCACCAACCTCGACGCCTCCCCCTACCTCGGTCGTCTGGCCCTGTGCCGCGTCGTCTCCGGTGAGATCTCCAAGGGGCAGACGGTGGCCTGGTGCAAGCGCGACGGCTCGGTCCAGAACGTCAAGCTGTCCGAGCTGCTCATGACCGAGGCCCTCGAGCGCGTCCCCGCAGAGAAGGCCGGCCCCGGTGACATCGTCGCCATCGCCGGCATTCCTGACATCACCATTGGTGAGACCCTCTCGGATCCTGAGAACCCCGATCCGCTGCCCCTCATCCACGTCGACGAGCCTTCGATGTCGATGACCATCGGCATCAACACCTCGCCGCTGTCCGGCCGTTCCGGTGACAAGCTCACTGCTCGTCTTCTCAAAGCTCGCCTCGACCAGGAACTCATTGGAAATGTGTCCATCAAGGTGACCGACACCGACCGTCCGGACATGTGGGAGGTCCAGGGCCGCGGCGAGCTGCAGTTGGCCGTCCTCGTCGAACAGATGCGTCGTGAAGGATTCGAGCTCACTGTCGGCAAGCCTCGGGTCGTCACGAAGACCATCGACGGCAAGCTGCACGAGCCCTTCGAGCGCGTCACCATCGATGCCCCCGAGGAATTCATGGGAGCCGTCACACAGATGATGGGCCTGCGGAAGGGCCAGATGATGCACATGGTCAATCACGGCTCCGGCTGGGTACGCATGGAGTTCGTCGTGCCGGCTCGTGGCCTCATCGGCTTCCGCACCGAGTTCCTGACCCAGACCCGGGGTCAGGGCATCATGAACCAGATCTTCGAGAACTTCCAGCCCTGGGTGGGCGAGTTGCGCACCCGCCAGAGTGGCTCGATGGTCGCCGACCGGCAGGGAGTCGTCACCTCCTACGCCCTGTTCAACCTGCAGGAGCGCGGCACGATGTTCGTCTCCCCCGGTGACGACACCTACGAGGGCATGGTCGTCGGCGAGAACTCCCGCCCCGACGACATGGATGTCAACCCCACCAAGGAAAAGCACCTCACCAACGTGCGTTCCTCCACCGGCGACGAGCTGGAGCGCCTCATCCCGGCCACCAAGCTCTCCATGGAGCAGCAGCTCGAGTTCTGCCGTGAGGATGAGTGTCTCGAAGTCACTCCGGACGTCGTCCGTATTCGCAAGACCGAGCTGAACGCCCACGAGCGGGCCAAGGCTCGCACCCGCGCGAAGAACAGTTGACGAGCACCTGGCCACATGTCAATGGCGCCACGGTTCCTGCTGACTCGGATGCTGCGGCGCCATCCCAGGGCGAAGATCCTGCCACAACTGCACCGGAGCTCACAGGAACCAAGTCGGAGTCATTGCAGAAATGGCGTACCATCTTGTCGTCCACATCCCCGGAAGGTGTTTGATCCATGCACTCCGCTCGCGCTGCCGGCCTGGCAGCCACTCTGGCCATGTCCTTGCCCGTCGGGATCGTCGGTACTGCCAATGCGGAGCCCTCGACCCCGCCAACCGCCACGGATTCCCCTTCGCGGCCTGCGTCCACCGTCAACGCTCCTGAGGCTCCCGCTGCCCCAGCGACGACCCCCGCCGTTGTGGAGGGTTCCTCCGCCCCGGAGACCGCCCCCGCGACAACTGAGCCGGATACTCCGAGCCTTCCGGCCACCCCCAAGGTTTCCACCGAGTCGATTCCCTCGGCGAAGAACTCCGCGGCCACGAATCCGACCAAGATCGAGGAAACCGCCTGGATCTACGTCGCCACCGATCTGCGTACCGGAGCCGGCACGCAGTTCCGTTCCATGGGCAGGATCTCGGCGACCACCCGGGTCGTCATCCATGGCGAGGAGCGCAACGGCTGGGCCCCAATCCGCCACGGCGACACCAATGCCTGGATCCCCACCAGCGCTCTCACCACCGACCAGCCGCGAGCCCTGTGGACCTACATCTCCGCGGACCTGCGCACCGGCGCATCGTCCAGCTTCCGCTCCATGGGACGGACACGGGCTGCAAAGAAGATCGTCATCCGTGGCCCCGAGCGCAACGGCTGGGCCCCAGTTCTCTACGAGGGCAGCCAGGCATGGGTTCCCACCAACACCATGACGACGACCTACCCGCAGACCATGTGGGTGTACCTCTCCTCCGACCTTCGCACCGGTGCCTCCAGCTCCTTCCGCTCCATGGGACGCACGGCTTCCACCCATGCCCTCATCCGTCGTGGTCCGAACTACAACGGCTGGGCCCCGGTGCTGTACAGGAACACTCAGGGTTGGGTTCCTGCCAACACGGTGACGACCTGGCACCCCCAGACTCAATGGATCTACGTCGAGACCGAGCTGCGTACTGGCGCGTCAAACTCCTTCCGCTCCATGGGACGCACCCATGCCACGACCGTCATGGTCCGCCGTGGGCCGAACCACCATGGCTGGGCCCCAGTCTTCTACAAGGGTAAGCAGGGCTGGCTGCCAGGCAACACCGTCACCTCCACCCGTCCGCAAACCTTCTGGGTGAAGAGGGACCAGACGATGCGAACCGGTGCGTCGAACTCCTTCCGCTCGATGGGCACCGCCTACCAGGGCACCCGCGTCGTCCGTCGCGGTCCGAACCACAACGGCTGGATGCCGGTCGTCTTCAACTCCATGCAGAGCTGGATCCCGGTCTCTGCGGTGTCTTCCAAACCCGTCTCGGCACCGGTGAGTCTCCCGATCAACAACTCGGGTGCTCGTCTTGACCGCCGCTGCATGACGGGAACCGTCATCTGCGCCTCGAAGAACCAGCGCAAGCTGTGGATGGTGCAGAACGGGCGCATCCTCATCACCCTTGACGCTCGCTTCGGACGCGCCAGCGAGCCCACTGCCGAGGGCGTCAACACCGTGTACTGGAAAGACAAGAACCACGTCTCGAGCATTTACGGATCTCCGATGCCGTACTCGATGTTCTTCCACGGTGGTCAGGCGATCCACTACTCGTCGGACTTCTCCCGTCGTGGATGGAATGGTGCCTCGCATGGTTGCATCAACATCCGCAACATGTCCGGCCTGAAGTGGCTGTGGGATCACACCCCGACCGGACGCAAGATCATCGTCTTCAAGTGATTTGAGACACGGCGGCCTGCCTCCACCTGGAGGCAGGCCGTTATCGTGTCCTCGGCCAATGACAACCACGAGCACATGGCGGCCACGGAAACATGACAGTGGCGCCGCACCTGAAGGTGCGGCGCCACTGTGGTCTGTGTACCGGCGGTCAGCCCAGAGCCACCAGGCCCTGACCACCCTGGACGGCGTCACCGACAGCCACCAGGATGCCCTTGACGGTCCCATCCGCCGGGGCATTGATCTCGGTCTCCATCTTCATGGCCTCGAGGGTCAGGAGCACCTGACCAGCCTTGACGGCATCACCCTCGGCCACGAGGATCTTGGCAACGGTGCCAGCCAACGGAGCGGGAATCTCACCCTCTCCAGCCTTGCCGGCGCCGCCACCGGACGCCTTCATCGGGCCACCGGAGCCGCCTCCGAAGAGGATCGGCGCCATCGGCGTATTAGGGGTCTTGTCAACGTCAACGTCAACGTCGTAAGCGACGCCATTGACGGTCACCTTGAGCTTCATGTCAGTTTCTCCAGGTCAACGAATCGAATGGTTCTGCTGAGCCCTGCGTCCCTGACGGACCCAGGTCTCACTCGGGGCGAAACGGACGGCCTGAACCTTTCCGTCGTTGCCCAGGTAAGCCGAAACGGCGGCGCAGATGACGGCGAGCACGTCCTCAGGAACGTCCTTGCTCGTCTTCTTGAGCCGGGAAACCTCGGCCTCCAGCGCTGCGAGTCGCTTGTTCAGCGTCTCGATGACGAGTTCATTGTTCTCACTCATCTTGTCCTCCCATCAGCCTTCTTCACTCAGCACGGCATGACGCCGTGCTTCTTGGCCGGACGGGACTGGCGCTTGGTGGCGTAGGTCTCCAGTGCGGCGGTGATCTTGCGACGAGTGTCGGCGGGATCGATCACGTCATCAACCTGCCCACGAGCAGCAGCCACATAAGGCGTGTTGAAGGCGTTGCGGTACTCCTCGATCTTGGCAGCGCGAGTGGCTGCGGGATCCTCAGATTCCTTGATCTGGCGACGGAAGATGACGTTGGCGGCGCCATCGGCACCCATCACCGCGATCTCCGCACTCGGCCAGGCGTAGACGGCGTCGGCACCCAGGTCACGGTTGCACATGGCCAGGTAGGAACCGCCGTATGCCTTGCGCAGCACCACGGTGATCTTCGGGACGGTGGCCTCGGAGTAGGCGTACAGCATCTTCGCGCCATGGCGAATGATGCCGCCGTACTCCTGCTGGACACCAGGCAGGAAACCAGGAACGTCAACCAACTGCACCAACGGAATGTTGAAGGAGTCGCAGAAGGTGATGAACTCGGCAGCCTTGTCGGAGGCATTGATGTCGAGGCAGCCCGACATGACCTTCGGCTGGTTGGCCACGATGCCGACGGTACGACCGTTGACACGAGCAAAGGCGGTGACGATGTTGGTCGCCCAGCCAGCCTTCACCTCGAGATAATCGCCCCA
Organism: Cutibacterium sp. LaCa_255; assembly: GCF_057458005.1. Classification (NCBI taxonomy): domain Bacteria; kingdom Bacillati; phylum Actinomycetota; class Actinomycetes; order Propionibacteriales; family Propionibacteriaceae; genus Cutibacterium; species Cutibacterium sp. LaCa_255. Next base: position 2,326,141 of record NZ_CP190956.1, read on the forward strand.
GTCGACGATCTTGGCGATGACGTCGCGGACGTCGTAGCCCTTCTTGCCATCCAACGGAACGATCTCGCGCAGCTCGGGCTGCGGGGAGACGTCGCTGTTGGGATTGGAGATCTGGGCGTCCTCGGTATTGTTCTGCGGCAGGAAGCTCAGCAGCTTCTGCGCGATGAGCACCGCGGCGTCGTCGTCCTCGGCCACGAAGTGGATGTTGCCCGAGGTGGACATGTGCGCGTCGGCACCACCCAGGTCGTCAGCGGTGACCTCCTCGCCGGTGACCGACTTGATGACTCCGGGGCCCGTGATGAACATGTGGGCCTTCTTCGTCATGATGATGAAGTCGGTCAGAGCCGGGGAGTAGGAGGCGCCGCCGGCGCAGGGGCCGGCGATGATGGCGATCTGCGGCACGACGCCCGACAGCTTGACGTTCGCGTAGAACATCTTGCCGTAGCCGGACAGCGAGTCAATGCCCTCCTGGATTCGGGCGCCGCCCGAGTCGTAGAAGAACAGGAACGGGGTGCCGGTCAGCAGGGACTGCTCCATCGTCTCGACGACCTTGGTCGACTGGGTCTCACCAGCGGAACCACCCATGACGGTGAAGTCCTGGGAGGCGACGTGCACCGGGCGACCGTGAATGGTCGCGCGACCGGTGACGACACCGTCGGCGGGAACCTCGGCCTTGTCCATGCCGAAGAGGGTGGTGCGGTGCTTGCGGAACGCACCCACCTCGTCGAAGGAGTAGGCGTCGACGAGGTTGTCGATGCGCTCGCGGGCAGTTTGCTTGCCCTTATCACGCTGCTTCTCGAGTCGAGCCTCGCCGCCTCCGAGCTCCACATTGTGGCGCTCGTCGGCAAGCTGCTCGATTCGGCCGGCCATGGTGTCGGCCAGCTTGATTGGTTTCTTCTCAGCCATGGTTGGCGATCATCCTCACGCAGGCTCGACGGTCACCTGGTGGCTGTTGCCACCGACCGTCACGTTGTAGTTGACCGGTCCGGCGATGCCGGCAGCGCCGGTGCCTTCCTTCTCGGCCTTCAGCTGTGCCTCGGTCATCGCGACGCTCTTCGGGCCCTCCGGACGCTCCTTGAGGAACTTCGGGGCGACTCCCGGGAACAGGGCGTTAGTGAGAACGTCCTCGTCGGTGCCGTCGAAGCCCTCGAGGCCCTTGGCCTGCTCAACCAGCTCATCCCACTCGGGCTCGAGCAGGTCGGCGGGACGGCAGTCGATCGGCTCCTTGCCGGTCTGCTTCTTGGCCATCTCGACGATGTCGGGGTTGAGCTCACCAATCGGCTTGCCGTAGTAGCCGAGCATCAGGTCGGCGAACTCGGCGGTGAGGTTCTTGTACTCGCCATTGCCCATGAGAACGTTGAACACGGCCTGGGTTCCGACGATCTGGGAGGACGGGGTGACCAGCGGCGGGTAACCGGCATCCTTGCGGACGCGCGGCACCTCCTTCATGACCTCGTCCATGCGGTCGCCAGCGCCCTGCGCCTCGAGCTGGGACTCCATGTTGGAGAGCATTCCGCCCGGGATCTGGGACTGGAAGATGTTGGTGTTGACCAGCGTCTTCGACTCGAACTTCTTGTACTTCGGACGAACCTTCTTGAAGTGGTCACGGATCTTGAGGAGGCGATCCATGTCGAGGTCAGTGGTGTACTCGGTGCCCTCGAGCATCTCGACGAGGGACTCGGTCGGGTTGTGGCCCGGACCGAGCGACATCGAGGAGATGGCGGTGTCGACGACGTCGACGCCAGCCTCGATGGCCTTCTGCAGGGTGACCAGGGTGACACCCGTGGTGGAATGGCAGTGCAGGTTGATCTGCACGTCGGGGTGGTTCTCCTTGATGCCCTTGATGATGTCAAAGGCGGGCTGCGGCTTGAGGAGGGCCGCCATGTCCTTGAAGGCGATCGAATCGGCACCCATGTCGATCAGGCGATCGGCCTGCTTGATGAAGCTCTCCGGGGTGTGAATCGGGGAGGTGGTGTAGCAGATGGTGCCCTGAGCATGCTTGCCGGTCTTCTTGACGGCCGACATGGCGTGCTCGAGGTTACGCGGGTCGTTCAGTGCGTCGAAGACACGGAACACGTCCATGCCATTCTCGGCCGACTTCTCGACGAACTTGTCGACGACCTCATCGTTGTAGTGACGGTAGCCCAGGAGGTTCTGGCCACGCAGCAGCATCTGCAGCCGGGAGTTCGGCAGCAGCTTGCGGAAGGTGCGCAGACGCTCCCACGGGTCTTCGTTGAGGAATCGGATGCAGGAATCGAAGGTAGCTCCACCCCAGCACTCAACGGACCAGAAGCCTGCCGCATCGATGTCGGCACAGGCATCGACCATGTCCTCCATGGCCATGCGGGTGGCAAGCAGGCTCTGATGCGCGTCGCGGAGCACGAGCTCGGTAACGCCAATCTTTCGCGGACTCATGGCTCCATGATTCCACTTGCCGAGAGCGTTTGGGACAGGTGGGCCCCTTTTTCACACTTGAACCGTGTTCAACTGATCAATTGCCCGTTGAGGATATCTCTGGGTGGAATCGTCGGTGACATGATGCAACTACGGCTGAGACCTTGTGCCCCACTCCCATGGTCCATCCGCAGGCCCTCATGGAACTACTCGAGAGCTCTGACGCCGCCCGCATCGTCATCGTCGATGTGTCCCCTTGCCGCCCTGGCGTGCCGCATGTCCCTGGAGCCCTTCCCTTCGATCTCGACGGCCCCATGAGCGACCAGTCGACCGGACTTCCCCACACGATGCCATCGGTGCCCCAGTTCCAGGCACGACTGCGCGAGCTGGGCGTCAATAATGACTCCCACGTCATCGTCACCGAGGACGACTTCCTTTTCGCATCCGCCCGGCCGTGGTGGATGATGCACGCCTGTGGCTTCGACAATGTGTCGATCCTGGAGGGTGGAAATGCCGGCTGGGTGGCCGCTGGCGGACACCTGACGACTGACATCACCCCGACGGTGGAGCCTGGCAATGTCACCCTGACTGCGATTCCTGGCGCCATCGTCGACCAGGAAGAGGTACTGCGCATCATTGCCGCCGCGGATGACCCGAACGCTCCTCGCATCGTCGATGCCCGCTCCGCCGAGCGGTTTGCGGGCAAGGTCGCGGAGCCCCGCGTCGGGCTGCGTGCCGGTCACATGCCGACGGCAACGAACTTGCCTTACACCCAGGTCATCGACGACGGCCGGGTTCGCCCCGTCGAGGAGTTGCAACAGCTGGTCAACGATGCCGCGGGCGATCGTCCCATCGTCGCGACGTGCGGCTCCGGTGTGACAGCTTGCGTCATCGCGCTGGCCGCAACCCTGGCCGGACGCAAGGACGTCGGCATCTACGACGGCTCGTGGAGCGAGTGGGCGCGGCCCGGAGACACCCCGGTCGTCACCGAGGAGTGAGTCACCGCCACGGTCGCTTCGGGCACCACCCGACATCTCATCAGGCTGGAAAGTGTGATCGCACCCCCAAATCCTCATATCAATAGCATCGCGCAATACCCGGAACTCAGCGCAGGTTAATCTCTCCTTGCATACTACCAATATCCATCATGGGGATACACTTCGACCCCAGGGGAGAAACAGTGACCATCCACAGAAGAACCTTCCTCGCCCTAACGGCCGCCACCTCAATTGATACTTCAGCCATTCGAGGGTGCGTAGGAGCTATCGATCGTCTCGCCAGAGATGTGCCACTCGAAAACTGAGGCAAGACAGTCACTTAACGACTATGCATCCATCCAAACATCGATTGACACTGGGGCACCGGATGTTCTGGGACAATTCCTAGGACTCAACGAAGTCGTTCTTACAGGAAGCCAGGATACTTCTACCCACCAAGGTCGTTTCCAAATAGTCACACTCACTCTCCGGTACGCCATCGACGACAATCACACCTGGGCCGAGACTATTCCCGTCATCCTGGCGCTCCAGGGATCTCATATCCAAAACATCATCATCCCCTCAGCCGATGACATCGGCACATTGCCAGAGCCTCTTCGCCAAGCGATCCTTGCACCAAAAAAGACATTCACCGCGGCGAACTCCCCGATCCAGCACCGTCAACTGCCGAACTTTACGAGATGGAGGCGTGAACCAATCCGGAGCTAAGCGAGAGATCAGCCGGCAAATCAGGCCGTTTCAAAGCAGCCGCATACGCCAACAAATACTGGTCGCACTACAACGGCGCCTATCGCCGCTTTGATGGCTCGGGACGGGGAGGAGACTGCACGAACTTCGTCTCTCAATGCATGGAGGCATCTGGTTGGGGATACACCGGGAACCTAGTATGGAAGAATAGAGACAGATCATGGTTCTACCTCAAATGGCCTCGGTACACCTCAGCATCATGGGTTACCGTCGGAAAATTCCGATCATTTGCGCTAGCGAATAAACGCACTAGGCTCGCCGACATGTGGCACGGAAACGTCGTTCAATGTGGATACAATAGTGCGTGGTATCATAGCATGATCGTCGCAGGAAGAAGCGGAAAATAGCCGCTCCTGACCTATCACAGCACCAACACCCACAACATACCATTCTTTGCGCTTCAAAGGAGAGTTAATTCAGCTGGGAAAAAGAAGCACCTGGGACGGACAACATGGACACTTCACTTGACATGAATTCAGCTACCGCCCGGAGAGATCAATGAACATCAAAGCTGTTCTAATGTATCTGATATGTGCCATCGTGGCCGCTGCTGCCGGGATTGGAGGCACGCTTCTGGTGCAGCATCATGATGACGAACTTCAGCCAAGTGACGTCGCCATAGCGGCCTACTTCGCCGAGGCCATATCAACCCCTGACACTATTGACAACGACCGCGTTCAGGACCTCGTCGCACCCAATACCGACTGGGATGGTCATTCCAGGAAAGCCGAAGAGTGGGGCCAAGCCATTTTCAAGGCCTACCACGATGACAACGCCGGGCCAAACGAAGGAATCCTTATTTCCGAGGGGCCTCTTCCAACACGATCAGCGGACATCTATTCACGTTCGACAGCAGAACCAATCATGACCGTCATCATGACCTCCGTTGATGGAAAGTGGCTCGTCGACTGGAACGCAACAGTGCGGGCCAACGACACTCCACCTCCACCACTGCCATCGCACCGATGACCGCAAGAATCCCGGCCAATCCTCACCATAGAACTGGCCGGGATTCTGCACAGGCATACTCAGGCGTTGACCGAGGTGCCCTTCGAGCCGAGACGCTCACAGGCCTCGATGACTCGGGCAGCCATGCCAGCCTCAGCCTTCTTGCCCCACGAGCGCGGGTCGTACATCTTCTTGTTGCCGACCTCACCGTCGATCTTCAGCATGCCGCTGTAGTTGGAGAACATGTGATCGACAACCGGGCGGGAGAACGCGTACTGGGTGTCGGTGTCCACGTTCATCTTGATGACGCCGTAGGACACCGCGTCAGCGATCTCCTGAGCGGTGGAGCCAGAACCACCGTGGAAGACGAGGTCGAACGGCTTGTCCTTGCCGTACTTCTTGCCGCACTCGTCCTGGATCTCCTTGAGGATCTCCGGACGCAGCTTGACGAAGCCGGGCTTATAGGCGCCGTGGACGTTGCCGAAGGTGAGGGCGGTGATGTAGCGGCCCTTCTCCCCCAGGCCGAGGACCTCGAGGGTACGCATGCCGTCGGCGACGGTGGTGTACAACTTCTCGTTGATCTCACCGGTGACGCCGTCCTCCTCGCCACCAACAGCGCCGACCTCGATCTCGAGGATCAGCTTGGCCTTCGAGGTGCGAGAGAGCAGCTCCTCGGCGATCTGCAGGTTCTCCTCGACCTCGATGGCCGAGCCGTCCCACATGTGGGAGTTGAACAGCGGGTCCTGACCCTTGTCGACGCGCTCCTGCGAGATGGCGATGAGCGGGTTGACGTACTTGTCCAGCTTCTCCTTCTGGCAGTGGTCAGTGTGCAGGGCCACGTTGATCGGGTAGTTCTTGGCGACGACGTGGGCGTACTCGGCGAGAGCAACCGCGCCGGTCACCATGTCCTTGACCTTCTGACCCGACAGGTACTCAGCACCACCGGTGGAGATCTGGATGATGCCGTCGGAGCCAGCCTCGGTGAAGCCCTGGAGGGCAGCGTTGAGCGTCTGGGAGGAGGTCACGTTGATGGCCGGGTAGGCAAAGCCCTTCTCCTTCGCGCGATCGATCATCTCGCCGTAGACCTCGGGTGTTGCGATGGGCATATTGCGCCTTCCTGTATGAACTCGCGATGACGAGAGTTCATTCTTCCGCATTTACCCGGGTGATGTCAGTCCGGGACTCCAGCACGCTCAAAGGTGCTGCGCAACGCACATCAGTCGGCGGTGTCAACCCCTGCTTGCTCGACGCACACCCGGCCGCCCGACGCTATTGAGACTGCGGCGTCGATGTCTGCTGGCGGACAATCCAGCCAGGACAGCGGGACTTCCCACTGACGGCCATCGTCAGCATGGACGACGAGCCCGGGGCCCGACCTGATGGACGACCCACCCACCTTGATGGACGCCATGTCCTTCCAGCCGATCTCGTCCATGGTCGGTGCGGCGAAGTCCTCCTCCCCGGTCCGCAGTATCCGTCGCACGCTCAAACCGTCGGAGTCGACGATGAGGGCTGGCCCTTCCCCGACGTCGAGGAGATCCTTGCGCGCAGCATGCAGGCGCAAATTCTGAATGACGAAGAGCACCAGGAACAGCACCACCCAGGCACCGAACATCCACATCACGGTGGACAGTTCAAAGGCGTCAGCCGTCAACGCCCACAGCAGGCCACCGATGATGACGACGACGAGGGCTTGCACGGCAAGACGGAATCTCGTCGCGTGATGGTGGGCAACCCGGGAGGCACTCGGCACTGGATTGAACGCCACCACCAGTCGTCCTGGGTCCTCGGCGGGCTGTGTGCTCATGGCACGAGCCTAGGGGGTCGCGGTTTCCCTGTTCGGTCGGTGGGTAGGTTTGGGGCCTCGCACCACTGGGTCGTCCAGGCGTACATGGCGATCGCGGCAGCGGCTCCGGCATTCATCGAACGAGTTGACCCGTACTGGGTGATGGCCACCAACTGGTCGGAGCCTGCGACGACCTCGTCGGTCAGTCCAGAGCCTTCGGAGCCGAAGAGCAAGCAACAGTCCTGCGGGAGTCTTGCCGTTTCCAGCGGCACCGATCCAGGCAGGTTGTCCACTCCGACAGGGGTGACACCGTGCTCGTCAAGCCACTCCAGGAAGGTGGGGACGTCCGGGTGGTGATAGACGTGCAAGTACCGATCGGTCACCATCGCACCGCGTCGGTTCCAGCGTCGTCGTCCCAGAATGTGCACAGCCGCGACGTTGAAGGCATTTGCGGTGCGCACCACGGAACCGATGTTGAAGTCGTGCTCCCAGTTCTGGATGGCCACATGCAACCGGGACCGTCGGGTGTCGAGGTCAGCGACGATGGCCTCCATCGTCCAGTATCGATAACGATCGATAACATTGCGTCGATCCCCCGATGCCAACAGTTCAGGATCGAGTCTTGGGTCGTCAGGCCATGGTTCGGGCATCGGCCCGACACCTACGACTGTGGTCGTCTTCTGGCTGGGAATCTGCAGTGAGGGGGCCTCTGCGAGGCCGCCATCGGTCGGGACACACACGAACCAAAGATAGTCTTGGCCCATGCCGAGTCTCCTCATGACCCTCCCTGCCCTGCTCACCCCCGCCTGGATGGACCCACAGGCCATCATCCAGGGCGCCGGTGCTGCAGCCCTGTGGATCGTCGCGCTGATCGTCTTCGTGGAATGCGGCCTGGCCGTGTTCTTCATGCCCGGAGACTCTCTGCTTTTCGCCCTCGGAATGTTTGCTGCCGTGGGCGTCAACTCCTCCGTCCCACTGGTCCATTACGGGCCCCCGGCAACGACCCTCGTCGTCGTCAACCTCGTCCTCATCATCTGCGCCATTTCCGGAAACATCTGCGGTTACTGGATCGGCTACGTGGTCGGCCCCAAGCTCTTCCGGGAGCGAGAGGGGTTCATGGGCAAGGTGTTCTCGCCCAAGCACGTCGACACCACCCACGACTTCTTCCGCAAGCACGGGTCGGTGGCCCTCATCCTCGCCCGATTCGTGCCGATCGTCCGTACTTTCGTCACGATGATCGCTGGCGTGGGCCGGATGAACTTCCGCAAATTCATCACCTACACCGCCATCGGCGGCGTCCTCTGGGTGCTCATCGCCGTGCAGGCCGGTTACTTCCTGGGACAGATCCCCGTCATCCGCAACAACTTCGAGGCGGCTCTGCTCCTCATCATCGTGGTATCGGTGCTGCCGATGCTCTTCGAGTGGCTCAAGGCCCGCCGCAAGGGCCAGGCCAGCCGACCTCAGTCGGCGGAACGTTCCCGCGTCGAGTGACGCTCGGCTCACAATGTGACGCGGGGCTGGCCAGCATCATGCTGACCAGCCCCTCTCGCGCTCATCGAACTCGTCTGCCACCCACCGCGGTCTGCCATGGCTGGCCCTGCCCTGGTTCGAGCCACCCTTCCTCCGGCGGGTTGGCAATGACCTTGTCACGTTCCGCGACGGCCTTGATCCATGCGTTGACGGGACCACTCCAGACCGTCGCCAGCACGGCAGCCACCGTCATGACTCCGATGACGTCAAAACCTCTCATGAACTCGTTGCCTCGCGAAAGTCTCCACATCCACACCAAGGACAGCACGGTGAACAGATAACGGTCGATGGCATGGCCACGACCCATAGTCACAGTCAGAACACAACCCGCCAGGGGGATGAGCAGGTACTGCACCCAACCCCCCGAATCCATGCCCAGGGCGAACGACGTCAGGACCGGACCAAGTGTCGTCTGACTCTGGCTGCGCCCGGCTGCCCACATGCCACAGACGACGAGGGCCCACAACACCGAGAAGCCGATGACGATAACCCGTGCCACGACGATGGCTGACGGCATGTCTGGCAACGAGGGCACATGGCTGTACTTGGGCTTGCTGTCAGAGCTGGGATTGGCCATACCACCATCATGTCACCTGGGGCGGACGCGCAGGAGAGTTCTCTGAGCCGCTCAGGAGAAGAAGGTCGCCCCTCGGGGTGGCCCTGGAGAGGGCTCGACGTCGTCGTCACGAAACGGTGCGGCGTCTGCGAGAAGCTTCGTCAGGGCTTCCCCGCTGATGAGCCGGAAGGGGAAGGCGGCCCCGCTGCAACGTCGCACCAGTTCCTGCTCGTGCAGCGGTCCGTTCGAGCCCGCCAGGATGATGTTGCCGTAGCGACGCCCCTTGAGGGTCGACGACTCTGCGGCCAGACAGACATTGGAGAACACGTCGCCAGCGGCCCTGACGACCCTCTTGGTCCAGGCCAGAGGGGCCGAGTCGGCCAGGTTCGCCACGACGATGCCGTCAGTGTGCAGGATGCGCAGGACGTCGGTGAAGAACTCGACGGTGACCAGGTCAGCGGGCACTCTCGCACCGTCGAAGGCATCCAGGATGACGACGTCAGCGAAGTCCTCGCGCATGGCGGCGATCCCAGAGCGTCCGTCGACGGGCCGCACCTTGATCCCGGAACGAGGCGGAAGCGGGGCCTTGAGCCGCACTTCCTCGGTGAGCTCGGTATCCGGCTCACAGACGATCTGCGGGCTCGTCGGACGGGTGAACGCCACGTACCGTGCCAGACACATTCCTGCCCCGCCGACGTGAATGACGCGCATCCTCTCCCCCGCCGGGCGGTGGACGTCAAGGTGATCAGCGATACGTCCCATGTAGTCGAACTCGAGATGAGTGGGGTCATCCGGGTCGATCCAGGACTGATCAGCCCCGCCGACGCGGACAATCCATGCTCCTGGGGTGTCTGGATCGGGCACGAGACGCTCGTGCCGCTGGTGGAGGTCAGGGGCAATCACGGACTCGACCCTATCGAGGCTGTCGACGCTATTCGTCGCCACCCTTTTCCCTGCGGATCCGGTTGCGACCTGGTCCAGCGTTGCGAGCCCGCCCGGGACGACCCCCGTCGGGCGCGCACCGACTGTTCGTCCTCTCGTCCACCCGCGTTCACAAACCCGTGGGACCGCTGTCGCGCCCGTCTGCTCTGATGAAATGCGCGGCTGTGACGGAGAGTGTCCAGCCATGAGTGTCGAGGAGCCATACACATGTCGTCGATCAGTCGTCGCCACCTCATCCTGGGCGGGGCCGCCATCACCCTGGCCGGGGTAGCCGTTCACAAGGGCTGGCCAGCCAACGCTGCCCCTTACACCACCACCGGGGTGGTCGAGGATGGGCCCGGTATCCGTGGCTGCATCGCCTTGCTGCCCGACACCCAGTTCTATTCACGATACGGCGTAGCCACCGCCGACCTCTTCACCAAGCAGTACCCCGGACTACCCAACCCGTATGACTGCCAGACGAAGTGGATTGCCGACAACACGAAGACCTACCGGATCGAGATGACTCACCACTTGGGTGACGTCGTCGATCAGTCCGGCAATGGCCACGAAGACCAGTTCGTCGTCGCCTCCCGCGCCATGAAGATCATGGACGACGCCAAGGTGTCGTACTCGATCATCCCCGGCAACCACGACGTCGCTAACGACTTCAAGTACTACCGCACGTGGTTCCCGAAATCTCGGCAGAAGTCGTCACCCAGTTTCAAGGCCATGGGCCCCAGCGGACTGTCCAACTGGCACGCATTCTCCGTCGCCGGAGTACCGATGATGGCGGTCAACGTCCCGTGGGGTTCCGACACTGCCGACCTCGACTGGGCCGAGTCGGTGCTCAACGCCCACCCGACGGTGCCGACAATCATCACGACCCACCAGATCATCGACATCTCGCCGGAGGGGACCGCCCTGTCGACCGCCTTCGGCCAGCGCATCTGGGACCGCCTCGTCAAGACCCACAACCAGGTGTTCCTCACCATCAACGGTCACCACCACGGAGCGACGAACCGCATCCTCACCAATGACGCCGGTCAGCCGGTGTTCCAGCAACTCCTCGACTACCAGATGGCCTACCAGGGTGGCAACGGACTCATGGCACTCATGGAGTTCGACTTCACCCACAACCAGTTGTCGCAGACGGCCTTCTCACCGTGGGTGCCGCTCAAGGGAGCCAAGGCCAACTCCTTGGACCGCGCCCTGTTGGAGGGCCCCGGCGACACGTGGTCGACGCACTTCGACTTCGCATCCCGGTTCGCCTCCTTCGGCGCTGACTTCCACCCGACCGGCGAGGTTCCCTCGGCCACCAAGGCGCTGCGCGACCATCTTCTGAAGACTTTTACCCCGATCGCCGAGCTGCCACTCGTGCCACCGGTTAACGATCAGGACTACCCCAAGGTTCCCGGCACCGTGGCGCACTGGCGGCCGACGTCGGTCGACGGAAAACTCATCGAGAAGGACATCACCGAGAACGGCAACGACATGAAGCTCATGGTGGCCGGCCTCGCCCCGGACTCGGCCGCCCTCGTCGACGATCACATGAACTACTCGTCCGGAATGCAGGCCATCAAGCTCGTACCGGCGTCCAAGGGCAACTTCTCGTACTTCGCCACGAGCAAGGACGCCCCCATCAACAAGGAACGGTTCACGAAGGGCTACACCTTCGAAACCTTCATCAATATCGACAAGGACTACAGCGACCCCAACTACTGGAGCGCCTTCCTGAGCCGAGGCGGCACGCGCAACGACCTGCCGAACTTCAACGTCCCCGGTGCCGACGACAGTGATCTGGACGAGCCGCCGATGGCAGGGGCGATCTCAAGCCTCAAGGAGATCCAATGGGCGTTCACCGACATCGCCCCCGTCGGCATGGGCTACTCTGACTGGTCCGGCGACGTCGACCTGGGCAAGTGGTACCACATCGCGGTCGTCGACGACCCTGCCGAGGGTTCGGTCGTCATGTACGTCAATAGCGTACCCATGTTGCGCAACCAGTACGGCACCAAGGGGCAGGCCCACGGCATCAACGGCTTCGACGACCTGCCGTGGATCATCGGAGGCAGCACTTACGGCGGCGCCATGGACAAGGGCTTCTTCGGGCTCATCGGTGAGATGCGCTTCATCGACCATCCGACCACGCCTGAGCAGTGGCTCACGGCGCGCGCCACCAAGTCTTCTCCCACGCCGGCTTCCTCCACGACGCCGACCTCGACCTCTACCACCACCCCGTCGGGAACGGCATCCTCGACGACCCCGTCGGCAACGACACCCTCGACGACCCAGTCGCCCGCGGCCCCATCGTCTGGGCCCTCAGTGACGGCACCGTCGAGGTTGCCGCGCACCGGTCGCTGAGACCGGCACATCGCTGACCTGTGGGTGTTGGGGCCGCGAACTCACGGCCCCAACACCCACAGGTTCGAAAACTCGGCTGACCCGTCATCGGCTCGTCAGGCCGTCGGAGTCCGCGGCGACGTCGAAGGTGACCATGTCCCCGTCCTGCACCTGACCGGAGAGCACCTTGCGAGCCAACTGGTCTTCGATGGTGGTCTGTATCAGACGACGCAGCGGCCGGGCGCCGTACACCGGATCGAATCCCGTGGTCGCGAGCCATTCCTTGGCGGCATCAGTGGTCTCGACGGTGATCCTGCGATCAGCGAGCCTCGAGTTCAACTTGGCCAGGTTCGTCTCGACGATCCGAGCAAGATCCTCACGGGAGAGCGGGTCGAACATCACGACGTCGTCGAGTCGGTTCAGGAACTCGGGACGGAATGCCGCACGCACCGCATTCATGACGGCCTCGTGCTTGGCCTTGTCATCGAGGTTCGGATCCGACAGGAACTGGCTACCGAGGTTGCTCGTCAGCACCAGGATGGTGTTTCGGAAGTCGACCGTACGACCCTGACCGTCGGTGAGACGGCCGTCATCGAGCACCTGCAGCAGAATGTTGAAGACGTCCGGATGAGCCTTCTCCACCTCGTCGAGGAGGATGACCGAGTATGGACGACGCCGCACGGCCTCGGTGAGCTGACCTCCCTCCTCGTATCCGACGTAGCCCGGAGGGGCACCGACCAGGCGCGAGACGGAGTGTTTCTCCATGTACTCGCTCATGTCGATGCGGACCATGGCGGTCTCGTCGTCGAAGAGGAACTGGGCCAGGGACTTGGCCAGCTCGGTCTTGCCGACGCCGGTCGGTCCGAGGAAGAGGAAGGATCCGGTGGGCCGGTTCGGGTCGGAGATGCCCGCCCGGGAACGACGCACCGCGTCCGACACCGTCTTGACGGCGCGCTCCTGGCCGATGAGGCGTTCGTGCAGGCGCTCCTCCATGTGGAGCAACTTCTCCTGCTCGCCCTGCATCATTCGACCGACGGGGATGCCGGTCCACGAGGACACGACCTCGGCGATGTCGGAGGTGCCGACCTCCTCGGAGACCATCCGGGAGCCGTTCTCCTCGGCCTTGTCAGCCGCCTCAGCCTCCTTCTCCAGGGCCGGGATCTGGCCGTAGAGGATCTCGGAAGCCTTGCCGAAGTCACCCTCACGCTGGTACTTCTCGGCGGAGGTGCGCAACTGATCGATGCGGGTCTTGAGCTCGCCGACCTCGTTGAGGCTGGCCTTCTCGGCCTCCCAGCGGGTCTCGAGCCCACGCAGGGTCTCCTCCTTGTCGGCCATCTCGGCGCGCAGCCTCTGCAGACGCTGCTTGCTGGCCGGGTCCTCCTCCTTCTCGACGGCGAAGATCTCCATCTTCATGCGGTCGACCTCACGACGCAGGGTGTCGATCTCCTCCGGGGAGGAGTCGATCTCCATGCGAAGACGGGAGGCAGCCTCGTCAATCAGGTCAATGGCCTTGTCAGGGAGCTGACGCGCGGTGATGTACCGGTTGGACAGGCTAGCGGCCGCGACGAGGGCACCGTCGGTGATCCGTACCTTGTGATGGGCCTCGTAGCGCTCCCGCAGACCACGCAGGATGGCGATGGTGTCCTCCACCGAGGGCTCACCGACGAAGACCTGCTGGAAACGACGCTCCAGGGCGGGGTCCTTCTCGATGTGCTCGCGGTACTCGTCAAGGGTGGTCGCGCCGATCATCCGCAGCTCACCGCGAGCCAGCATCGGCTTGAGCATATTGCCGGCGTCCATCGCGCCTTCGCCAGAAGCTCCGGCACCGACGACGGTGTGCAGCTCGTCGATGAAGGTGATGACGTGCCCCTCGGCCTCCTTGATCTCGTTGAGGACGGCCTTGAGACGTTCCTCGAACTCGCCGCGGTACTTGGCGCCCGCGACCATCGAGGACAGGTCCAGGGAGACGACCCGGCGACCCTTCAGGGAGTCGGGGACGTCCCCGGCCACCACTCGCTGGGCCAGCCCCTCGACGACGGCGGTCTTGCCGACACCGGGCTCGCCGATGAGGACCGGGTTGTTCTTGGTACGTCGCGCCAGGACCTGGACGACGCGACGGATCTCCTGGTCGCGACCGATGACTGGGTCGAGCTTGCCGGAGCGAGCGCGCTCGGTGAGATCGACGGAGTACTTGGCCAGGGCGGACTCTCCGCCCTCGGACTCCTCGGAGGTGACGCGACGGTCACCACGTCCCTCGTTGAAAGCGGACGCCAGGGAATCGGGCTTGAGGCCGAGACCCGCGAGACCGCTCTGGACGTCGGAGGGAACCGCCGTCAGGGAGATGAGGAGGTGTTCGGTGGCGACGAAGGAGTCACCCATGGCCTCAGCACGGTTCTGTGCGTCGGCAATCACCCGAGCAAGGGCACCCGAGAGCTGCGGCTGGGCGACGGATGCTCCCGAGCTCGACGGCAGGGCACGCATGGCGGTAGTTGCGACGGCGTCAACCCGTTGCGGATCGATGCCCAGGCCAGCCACCAGGGGGCCGACGGTGTTGTCCGGGATGGTGAAAAGAGCATGAAGAAGATGCGAGGGCTCCACGGACGGATTCCCGTGGGCCAACGCGTGCCGAGTGGCGGCGGTGACCGCGTCACGGCTCATCGTGGTGAGATTGGTGTCCATTACCTGCCTCGCTGAAGTTGAGTTGCTATGACTCAAGTATGGACCTTCATTCGGCGCAGTCAAGTAGGGTTGAGCTCCATCGACTCAACTATGCCGACAGCAGAGGAACGCACCTCGTCACGACCACCAAATCCCCTTGTCACCGACAAAATACGGCGACGCCGCACCTCACAGCACGGCGTCGCCAATTGTCATCGCTGCGACAGCGGCGGCCTCAGAAGCCGTCGAGACGCGATCACAGGTGGGGTTTCACCTGAGTGTTGTAGATGTTCTCGAGGGTGGAACGCAGCTTGGTCATGGCCGGCTTCAGCTCGGCACCCTGCTGGATGACCGAGGCGATGGCCTTGGCGATCTCCTGATCGCCACCGGGCAGGAAGACGCGAGCGTAATCCTGCGGACGGGTGGCGTCGAGCTGCTTGATGGCCTCACCGATGAGCGGGTTCTCCTTGAGCAGCTTGGAGGTGTCGGAATCGTTGCAGACCGGCATGTAACCGGTGGCAGCGGAGAAATCGACGGTGTTCTCGGCATTGGTGAGGAAGCCGATGAACTTGGCGGCGGCCAGCTGCTTCTCCTTGCTGGAGCGAGAGCAGATGGCCACACCGGCACCACCGGTCGGGCAGACCGGCTTCTCGACGGCAGGTCCACCGGGCAGGAACCCGACGCCGACCTTGAACTTGTTGCCGACGGCCTTCTGGACGCCGACGAGCGAGCCGGTGGAACCGATGGTGGCCGAGCAGGCGCCGGCAGCCATGTCGTCGGTGGACTCGTTGGAGGAGACTCCGGCCCACTTCTCCTTGAGGACCGCGTCACGAACGACCGTCAGGGCCTTGATGGACTCGTCGGAGTCACAGATGATGTCGAAGGAGTCCTTCTTGGACCAGCCGCCGCGGTATCCCCACAGGATGTTCTGCAGGGTCCAGCCCGCGTAGTCGGTGACCGACGGGAACTGGTAGGCGTGCTGAGCTCCGGTCTTGGCGTCCTGCAGCTTCTTGGCCCAGGTCCTCCACTCGTCCCAGGTCTTCGGGGCGCGGTCGGGCAGACCGGCGGCCTTGAAGTGGTTCTTGTTGTAGTAAAACAGCGGGGTCGAGCGGGAGAAGGGCAGGGCGTACAGGCTGTCCTTGTAGCGGTAGTCGTCGATGAGGCCCTTGCGGTAGGCCGAGACGTCAACCTTGGCAGCCTTGAGCAGGTCGTCCAGCGGAGCGATGGCGTCCTGCATGTAGTAGCGAAACCACCAGACGTCGGAACCGATGATGACATCAGGGGTGTCCTTGCCGGTCAGCGCGGTCTGGAACTTCTGCGCAACCTCCTCGTAGGAGGAGCCGGCCGGGACGATCTTGACGGAGATTCCTTCCTTCGCCTTGAAGTCGTCGCAGATCTTCTTGGTGACGTCACCGGACCCGCCTGGATTGTTGGTCCAGAAGGTGATGTCGGTGGCGGGCTTGACGTTGGCGTAGTCAACCTTCTCGGCAGCCTTGGAGGCTCCCTTGCTGGAGGAGCTGACGGCGGAGGGGCCCGAGCACGCGGCCAGGCCCAGGGTTCCGGCCCCGAGGGCCGCCATGGTCAACAGCCGACGACGGCTGATGGGGTTGAGGTCGGACATGGTGATGCTCTCCTTGTGGATCGAGTCGAACGTGAAGCGGGGACGGATGGGAACTCGCGCCGGAAGGAAGACCGGCAGCGTCACTGGGTCAGCGGACGCAGGTCACTTGACCGCGCCCTGGGTGAGTCCGGCGACGAGGTATCGCTGGAGTAGGACGAAGATGAGGAGGACCGGGAGGATGACGAACACGGCACCAGCCATGAGGATCGGATAGACGCCGGCGTCGGAGTCGACGGCCTGCAAGGCGGTGAGCCCCACCGGGAGCACCATCCGAGAGGTGTCCGAGGTGATGACCAACGGCCAGATGTAGTTGTTCCACTCGTCGACGATCGTCACCAGGGCGACCGTCGCGATCGCGGGAGCTGACATCGGGATGACCATCCTGAACAGCCGGGTCATGTGGCCTGCACCATCGACCTCGGCAGCTTCCATCACCTCGCCCGGCAAGGACAGGAAGTGCTGACGTAACAGGAACGTCCCGAAGGCCGTACCCAGGCCGGGGAGAATGATGCCCCAATAGGTGTTCACTCCCCCGAGCTGGGAGATGAGGACGTAGTTCGGGACCAGGGAGACCTGGGCGGGAACCATGAGGGCAACGAGAACCAGGATGAAGATGATCTTGCGTCCCGGGAAGTGCAGGAAGGCGAAGGCATAGGCGCTGGTGCAGGCCAGGACGAGCTTGACCGTCGCGCCAATGGCAGTGACGATCACGGTGTTGAGGAAAAGCTGCGGGAAGTCGATGGTCCGGGAGGCCTGACGGTAGGCGTCGAAACTCCAGTGATGAGGCCACCAGACGACGTCCTGGCCAACGATCTCGGACGGGGTCTTGAAGGATCCCAGCACCATCCACAGCAGCGGCAGGACGACGATGAGGGCGGCCAGGATCATCGGCAGGTAGCCCGTGAAGGCCTTGGAGACACCGGACTCGGCCCCCACGACCGACTCGTCGACCTTGTGGGAACGGCGGATGTCGGCGCGACGAACGGCTGCATTCAAGCTCACGAGTAGTGCACCCGCCTTTCGAGGAAGCGCATCTGGATGACGGTGAGGATGAGCAGGATGACGACGAGAACCGTCGACTGAGCGGCCGAGTAACCGGCGCGGTTGTACGTCCCGAAAGCCTGGATGTACGAGGAGTACATGAGGGTCGAGGTGCCCTGACCCAGCGGGGTCATGATCTTGATGATGTCGAAGGCCTGCAGGGAGGACAACATCGTCGTCAGGGTGAGGAAGAAGGTCGTCGGGGACAGCAACGGCCAGACCACCGAGCGGAAGGTGCGGCGACGGGAGGCGCCGTCGAGGGCTGCCGCCTCGAGCAGGTCGCGCGGAATGCCCTGCAGGGCTGCCAGGTAGATGACCGCGCAGTAGCCGAGGTTCTTCCAGACGTAGACGATGATGACCATGACCAGGGCCAGATGCGGGTTGTTGAACCACTGCGGCACCGGAAGGTGCATTCCCCGCAGAATCGCGGAGAGGACGCCGGTGACGGGGTCGAAGATGAACATCCACACCATGCCGATCCCCACACCGGAAAGGACGTACGGTGCGAAGACGACGGCTCGGGCGACGTTACGTCCCACCAGTTGACGGTTGAGGACGACGGCCAGCCCGAGGCCGATGAGCATGGAGAATCCGACGGTGGCGACGGTGAAGATGAGGGTCGTCGTCAGGACAGTGCCCGCGTCGCGAGTGAAGAACTCGACGTAGTTCTGCAGCCCGACCCAAGTGGCATTGGCCGAACCGAGGGTCCAGTCGAGAGCCGAGTAGTAGATGTTCAGGAAGAACGGTCGGTAGACGAACAGTGCAATGAGGATCGCGTTCGGGGCCACGAAAGCCAGGAAGAGCAATGCCTCCCGTCGCATTCTCCGGCTCGGGCGACGTCTGGGCACTCGATGTGGCGTGGCTGTGGACGTGATTTGTGAGGTGGCCGTCGACCTGGCTTGCGGCACTGGATCCGACGCCGGTGACGTCGCCATTCCAGACGACGTCGCGCCCACCGGCACGGCTTCGTCGACTCCGATGTTCACCCGCCCTCCTCGAGGTCTCATTGCCGCTCTCTCACAGGCAGCACCAGGGAAGGACACTAGGAAGCCGAGATGTCATCATCTCGATGATCAGATGACATGGACCGGACCCCAAGATGAACTCTTATGTCAAATCGTCGGGAGGATCACGAAAATGAACCTTTTTTCGTGATACACGGGGTCTTCAGGTGGCGTCATGACACCATTTCATGGCAGCCGAAAGGCAGTTTCGTGAAGGTATGAAATTTGTCAGTCAGACAATAATTTTTCGAGTTTGTCAGCCGTGTCCTGCCAATCCGTGACGGCGACGCACGGGATGCCCATGACCTTGACGGGGTAGTCGTTACCGTGCTCGTCGAGGCGATCCCCGTAGAAGAGCACGTCCTCCTTGGACAGGCCCGTCACAGCGAGCAACTTGCCCATCCCGAAGGACTTGTCGCGGCCGACGCGGGTGATGTCGACGGAGGTGGATCCGCCGGCGCGCACCTCGAGGTCCGGAAGCTTCGCCGCCACGACCTCGCGGAGCTTGAGCTTCTTCTCACCGCTGGGATCCCACGCCTTCTTGGCATCGACGGGGGCCTGCTGGCCCAGGGCGGAGAAGGTGATCTGGGACTCTCGATCCTCCAACCTCGGCCCCCAGGTGCGCTCCTCCCACAACCCCAGGTTACGGGCGCAGGTCTCGACGGCATCGATGGCGCGGGACTTCTCGTCCTCGGTCAGCGCCTCGACGTAGATACGCTGCCATTCTCCGTCAACGCAGCGGAAGTACTGGGTGCCGCAGGCGGGCAGCAGGTGGAGACGATCCAGGTGAGGGGCATTGACGTCGTCAAGGGCCTCGACGACCTGAGTACGGAACTGGCCGAACTGACCGCCGGAGATGACACAGACGCTGGTGTGATCCAGCAGCCGCGAGAGGATGCGCGCCATGGGCTCAGGGAGACGGGTCTTCGAGGGGGCCAGGGTGTCGTCCAGATCGAACGCGACGAGTTTGGGGCTCACAGCAGCATTCTACAAGGCAGACAGCCCTCCACACCACCGTTCACCCTGTTCCGAGGCCGTTTGCGTCCAACCGGAGCCACTCTGCGTGCCAAGGCTGGGCATCCATCCCATGACACGACGACGGGCCCGCGAGTTTCCTCGCAGGCCCGTCATACGACGAAGGGTCAGGACACCGAAGCAGCGTAAATCGAATCGATGGAGCTGCGGAGGGTCTCGTCGAACTCCTGCTGGGACTGGCCGTGGCTCAGCCCCTCGGCGAGAGCACGCGAGAAACTCGCGATCAGTCCGTGGTTGCGAGCCAGCTTCTCATTGGCCTCCTCACGGGAGTAGCCACCGGACAGAGCCACAACACGGAGAACCTTCGGATCCGCAATGAGATCGGTGTACAGGTCATCGGTCGTCGGAATCGTCAGCTTCAGCATGATCCTGGCGTCGAGAGGCAGAGCGTCGATGTGCTCACGAATGAGGTTGTGGAGCCTCTCCTCCGCCTTCTGCTTGTTCGGGGCATGGATGTCGACCTCAGGCTCGAGGATCGGCACCAAGCCAGCGGCGCGGACCTGCTCACCGAGCTCGAACTGCTGATCGACGATCTTCTTGATGCCGTCCTTGTCGTCATCAAGAATGACCGAGCGCTCCTTGGTGCCGAAGATGTGCTTCTCCTCGACAGCGCGATGAAGGAGCTCGTCAAGACCGGGGATCGGCTTCATGACGCGGACGTGGGACTCCTCGTCGGCCAAGCCCTTGTCGATCTTGAGGAAGGGGACGATGCCCTTCTTCTGCCACAGAAAATCACCGGTGGGAATTCCCTCGATCTCACGATCCATCGTCATCTCGAACAGAATCGCGGCAAGAATGTGGTCGCTGGTGAACGACGGGCTGGTGATGATCCTGGTCCGCATCTCGTGGACCAGATCGAACATCTTGTCCTTGTCGTCGCCGTAGACCTCGGGCTCCACCCCGTACGCCTTGAGAGCCTTCGGTGTGGAGCCTCCGGACTGGTCCAGAGCGGCAATGAATCCGGGCGCAGTTCCCATACGTTCAGTCTGCTGGGCGCACGCATCAGTAGCTGTCATAGCGACATCTCCTTCGACTTCGATGGCGTCTTCCAACGTACCCGAAAAAGCGGGACAAAAAAGTCTAGCGAGGTATTTCGTGCCATCCTCGCGCCATCCTCACCAAACCGGGAGCGCGACGGTTTCCAATGTCGATCCGATCAACGGTGACGGCGATGAGCGTGGCCGATCCGGTATCGGCCATCGCCTGGACGAAACCGTGCAAAACCGGGCCTGGGGTACTCAGTTGCGGTGCTCCCTCAGTGCTGGGTATCCACTCAGTTCCGACGAAGTGGTCCGCACCGGGTACCGCGAACGCATCTGCCAGATCGGTCCGGTCCGCATCAAGCATGTGGACGACGACGCGGGCCCCCTCCTTCAGAGCCGCCAAGGTCGTCGAGCCATTACCCATCGACACCGAGACGACGGCAGGCACGACTGATACTGATGCCAGGGAGGACACCGTCAGCCCCTCCGGACCAGCTGCACCCATCGTCGTCAGGATTGCCACGCCGGCAGGATGTCCGCGAAAAGCGGTCGCCAGCTCAGTGGCCAGTTCGTGAGTTGGACTCGGTGTGGGGTTCGGCGTCGTCACGCCCTGAGTTTGTCACCAATCTCACGAAGGACGCCAGACAGTCTCACTCAGGGATCATTTACATCATGATCGTCGCGACGACGAGGACGACGTTGAGAGCTGACACCGCAACGACGACCGTCCACGAGATGACGGACATGACGCGACCATTCGCCCATTGACCCACCAAGCGTCGGTCCCCCGTGAACCGCGCCAGTGGCACGAGGGCCAGCGGCAACCCCATACTCAGGAGGACCTGGCTGAGGACGAGGGCCCTGGTCGGATTCGCTCCCGACGCCAGGATGATGAGGGCCGGGATGATCGTCACGAGTCGACGGACGAGCATGGGCACTCTCATGTGGAGCAGCCCTGCCATGATCTCAGCCCCGGCATAAGCACCTACCGACGTCGAGGCCAACCCCGACGCAAATAGTCCGATGGCGAAGATGACCCCGATCGTCGACCCCAGGGAGGAGCTGATGGCCGCGTGGGCCTCGGCGATGCCGTCAATCCCCTCGACTCCCTGCAAGCTCGCCGCTGCCAGCAGCAGCATCGCGATGTTCACCGATCCGGCCAACACCAGGGAGACCGCGACGTCCCATCGCGTCGCCTTGAGAAGTCTGGAGATCTGGCTCGGCCGATCATTCACCCCGTGACGATCTCGCACCAGTGAGGAGTGCATGTACACCGCGTGTGGCATGACGGTGGCGCCCAGCATCGATGTGGCCAACATGACCGTTTCGGTGCCTTCGAACCTCGGAACCATGCCGGAGGCAATCCCGCTCCACGACAGGGGCGAGAAGGCCAGTCCTGCCGTGAAGCCAATGGCGACGACCACGAGCATCCCGATGATGACGATCTCGAAAGTACGCTGCCCGTGACGAGACGGGATTGCCAGGATCGCCAGGGACAGCGCCCCAGTAACGAGACCTCCGACAAGCAACGGTAGGCCGAAAAGCAGCTCCAAGGCCACTGCCCCACCGATGACCTCGGCCAGGTCCGTCGCAGCCGCGACCAGCTCGGCCTGGAACCAGAAGGCCAGCCGACTACTTCGACGTGGTAGAGCGTCCCCGACGAGCTCAGGAAGGGAATGGCCCGTGACCAGTCCCAACTTGGCCGACAGATATTGCACCAGCATCGCCATGACGTTGGCGATGACGAGCACCCACACCAGCAGGTAGCCATAGCAAGCCCCTGCCGAGAGGTTCGCGGCGACGTTCCCGGGATCGACATACGCCACGGCCGCGATGAAGGCCGGGCCCATCAGGCGTATCAGTCGGGAACGGTTCTGCACACCGCAATCATGTCCCCTCGGCCGCGGACCTCCCAGCGGAGCCACAGCCAACGGCCATGTTTTCGGAGAGAGCTGAACGGTCACGGCCGGTCGGATTCTCCTTAAATCCATCGACGGAAGGATGTGACTCATCCGTTCTGGCCGTAGGGTCAGAACGGTGAGCAGCACTTCCGTCCCCACACGTCGTCCCCCGGGACGTCTGCGTCGTGGCTATCGATGGTTGCGCGCGCACCCCATGATCCTCGACTCGGTGTTCGCCTTCATCGTCGTTGTGGTCACCGTGGTGTCCTGGGCTCAGCAAGACCATGTCACTGCCCATGAAATATGGATGCTCGTGCTGGTCCTAGCGGTTGCAGCCTCCTGGGTGTGGGCCCGCACCAGGCCGGAGATCACGGCGGCAGTACTGGTCGGCTCACACCTCGTCCAGCTTGCGATGACGACCGACCCGTGGCCGCAGAACGTTCTGGTACCCATCATTCTGTACCAACTCTCGCTGAAGACCGAGAGACCACGGCGCAGCTTCTGGCTCGCACTGTGCTTCGTCGCCCCGATCGCCGCCGCGGTGAGTTGGGGATTCGACCCCAGGTCCGATCTGAACACGCATACGAAGCTGCTGCGCTCCGGCATCATCGCGATCGGGTGCATGGCATGTTGTCTGGCAGCCTGGTTCGCCGGAAGTGCGGCTCGGGATCGTCGCCAGACCATGGAGGCGTTGCGCCAACGCGCCATCGACCTGGAACGCGAACGCGACCAGGGCATCCGTCTTGCCACTCAGGAGGAACGCGCCAAGATCGCCCGGGACATGCACGACATCGTCGCCCACTCCCTGTCGGTCATCGTGGTGCAGGCCGACGGTGGCTCCTACCTCGCCCACCACGAGGAGGTCGGCGACGCCGAGACCCGTCTGGCAGCCAGCGCCCAGGCTCTCGACACGATCGCCACGACCGCCCGTCACGCCCTCGACGAGACCCGCCGTCTCGTCGGGGTGCTGCGCGACGACGACTCCGACCCCGAACTCGCACCCACCCAGGGCCTTGACGACATTCCTCGTCTGGTCGAGGAGATGAAGGGAGCGCTGTCCATCGACCTCAGGGTCGAAGGAGACCCGGAATGCCACGAACCCCTCTCCCAGGGCGCCCAGCTGGCCTGTTACCGCGTTGCCCAAGAAGCCCTCACCAACGTCCTCAAGCACGGCGGTCCTGCCGCCACTGCCCAGGTCATCGTCAGCCATCACCCCGACGACGTCACCCTGGAGATCCTCGACGACGGACGAGGAGCCGGGGTGACTGGCATCGAGCGGGCCGACGGGGCAGGGCACGGCCTGGTGGGAATGCGCGAACGTATGTCCGCTTGGGGTGGCACCCTTGAGGTGGGGAGTCGCCCGGACCACGGGTTCCGAGTCCACGGCGTCATCCCCACCCATCAATCATTCAGTAATCGTCAGTCCGAGCCCCGAAGGACCATGCCATGACCGACCCGATCCGACTCCTCCTAGCCGATGACCAGCAGATGGTTCGGGCCGGATTCCGTCTGGTCCTCGACGCCCAGCCCGACATGACCGTCGTCGGGGAGGCCAACACCGGCGCCGAAGCCGTCACCCTCGTCGATGAGCTGTCCCCCGACGTCGTCCTCATGGACATCCGAATGCCCATCCTCGACGGCCTGGGCGCCACCGAGAAGATCATGGCCGCCCACACTGAGGCCAGGATCCTCGTCTTGACGACCTTCGACCTTGACGAGTACGTCCATGCTGCCCTGCGCGCCGGAGCGTCCGGATTCATGCTCAAGGACGCCGGTCCGACGGAACTGCTGGCTGCCATCCGAGCGGTTCGTGACGGCGACTCGGTCGTCGCCCCGTCGGCCACCCGTCGTCTCATCGAACGCTTCATCCCTCGTCAGGGGGAGGGTGCGCCGACGATGACCGACCCCAAGCTCATAGATTCGCTGTCCGACCGGGAGCGCGAAGTGCTCACCTGCGTCGGCGAAGGGCTCACGAACACCGAGATCGCCGAGCGGCTCTACCTGGCCGAGACAACCGTCAAGACCCACGTCGGGCACATCCTGTCCAAACTCAACCTGCGCGACCGGGTCTCCATGGTCATCACTGCCTACGACGCCGGACTGGTTCGGCCCGGCCGCTGACCTTTCGGACATGAGGGGCCTCAGCCCGGTCCTTCTGCGGACGAGCTGGGTCCTCCTGCAGTAGGAGAGCGGGAACCGTTCCCGGGACTGATGTGTGACGAGGGACAACGCCCATAGCGTCAAAGGCGTTGTTGCACCTCGACACAGGAGTTCTCATGTCTGCCTCAGCGCCGGCCGCGCCGACCACATCCTCAACGACCGCCCCCAGCGCGGTCCGCACCCTTGACCTCACCAAGACCTACGGCTCGGGAGCCACCCTTGTGCGGGCGCTGCGCTCCGTGACCCTCGACATCCCGGCCGGGCGCTTCACCGCCATCATGGGAGCGTCGGGCTCGGGCAAGTCGACCCTGCTGCACTGCATGACGGGTCTGGACTCCCCCACCTCCGGACGGGTCTGGATCGGCGACACCGAGATCACTCACCTCGACGACGACGCCCTCACCCGGCTGCGTCGCGACCACGTCGGATTCGTGTTCCAGTCCTTCAACCTCATGCCGACGCTGACGGCCACCGACAACATCATGCTGCCGCTGAGACTGTCCCACCGCAAGGTCGACAAGGAGTGGTTCGACCACATCACCGGGATGCTCGGTCTCACCGAGCGTCTTCGCCACAAGCCGTCGGAGCTGTCGGGCGGCCAGCAGCAGCGCGTTGCCGTCGCCCGTGCCCTGGTGACCCGTCCGGACGTCATCGTCGCCGACGAGCCCACCGGCGCCCTTGACTCGGAGGCCAGCGACGACCTGCTCGATTTCCTGCGCCACTGCGTCGACGACCTCGGCCAGAGCGTCGTCATGGTCACCCACGACCGCGACGCCGCCGCCAGGGCCGACGACATCGTCACCGTCGCTGACGGCCAGGTGTCCACCACTCGTGGGCAGGAGGTGTTGGCATGATTCATGAACGTCGTCGTCTCATTCCCACGATGATCGCCGTCATCATCGGGGTGGCCTTCATGGCCAGCACCCTGATGTTGATGGATTCGATGAAGGCTTCCGCGTTGCGGACCCAGGCGGCAGCCGTCGGGGATGCCGCCGTAGTCGTGACTGGCAAGGACAAGACCATTGCCCAGACCACCGTTGACAAGGTCGCCAAGGTCGATGGTGTGACCTCGGTCGAGGCCACCCGCAACGTCTTCCTGCAGCGCACCGACAACGGGCAGTCCGCCTATGTCACCGGTCACCTCATGCCAGCCCACCCCGACATGGTCGAGGGACGCACCCCGACGGGGCCGAACGAAGTCGTCGTCAACCAGAGCACTGCGGACAACAAGGCCACAGTCGGTTCCCGGATCACGGTCAGTGACATGTCCCAGAAGAAGCTGAAGTCCACCAACCTGACCGTGGTGGGCGTGCTCAATCCGAATGCTCGGACCACGAGCACCCCGACCTCTCCGGAGATCTACCTGCCTACCGCCACCCTGGCCAGCATCAGTGGTCAGGGGGGTGCCGACGTCCTGTACGTCAATTCCGACCGTCGAGCCTCCGAAGTCGTCAAGGATGTCTCCAAGGTCGTCGGCAGTACCGCCACCGTCCGTACTGCCGACGACGAGCGGGCCCATCAGGCCGAGCATGCCTCCGACGGATTCGCGGCCATGACGACCTTCATGGGTGCCTTCGCCGTCATCGCCCTGGCCGTCGCAGCGATGGTGATCGTCAACACCTTCACCATCCTCGTCGCCCAACGCACCCGCACCTTGGCCTTGGCCCGCTGCATCGGTGCCACCCGCAAACAGGTGCGTCACTCGGTGGTGGGCGAGGCCCTCACCGCCGGCCTCATCGGATCGGCCGTCGGAACGGCTCTTGGTATTGGCGTCACCCAGCTCATGCTCATGGGGCTCAAGGCTGCGGGCTCCCCGGTCGACGCTTCGGTCAGCGTCACCGTGATGTCATGCATCATCCCACTCATTGTCGGAATCGTCGTGACGACCTTGGCCGCCCTGCCACCGGCACGTCGCGCGACCAAGGTCGCCCCGGTCGCTGCTCTGCAGCCCATGACCGAGACGCCCACCCGCAGGATCGGTCGAGTCCGCATCATGCTCGGTGCCCTGCTCTTCATCGCCGGTGCCGCCCTCGTCATCGCCTGCGCGACCGCTGACATGGAAACCAATGTCGCCGTGCTGTGCGGGGTGGCCGGTGGATTCGTCAGCTTTGCCGGCGTGCTGGTGCTGGCTCCCGTTCTCATCGGCGGGCTGAGCCGAGCCATCGGTGCCGCCCACCTCGGTGGGGTTCCGGGAGAGTTGGCTGTCGAGAACACCCAGCGCAACCCGCGCCGTACCGCCACGACGACGTCTGCCCTGCTCATCGGTGTCACCCTCATCGCCACCGTCGCGACGGGAGCTGCCACCGGACGGGCCTCCATCGACAAGGTCATGAACGGTCACTTCCCCGTCGACGCCACCGTGCAAGCCCAGGGCCCGCTCGACAAGGCGACCATCCAGGACGCCAGGAAGACCGACGGAGTCGCCAAGGTCGCTACTGTGACGACAGCCACCGGAACCATTGAGGGCGGCGGGGATGCCAAGCAGACCACTATCCAGGGCGTCTCGTCGGAGTTCTCCCAGGTCGTTCGCAACGATTCCGCCACCAAGGGGCTCGACAGCACCCACGCCGTGGGCTCCGTGCCGGGTGCCTCCGACGGCGACAAGATCACCGTCACCGTCAAGGGCAACAAGGTCAACCTGACCCTGGTCGGACATGGTCAGGACACGCAGGGCATCGTCGTCACCCAGGATGTCATGACCAAGCTGGCTCCGAAGGCCGAACCCACCCAGCTGCAGGTCCGCTACAAGGACGGCGCCGATCAGTCCAAGACGACCCAGGCCCTGTCCAAGTCCATGTCGGCCCACCAGGGAGTGACGGTCGCCTCGACCGCTGACCAGAAGGCCCAGATGGACAAGGTGATCAACATCCTGCTCGGCATGGTCGTCGGTCTGCTGGTGATTTCGGTCATCATCGCAATGGTCGGTGTCGCCAACACCCTTGGCCTGTCGGTGGTGGAGCGCACCCGCGAGATCGGGTTGCTGCGCGCCCTCGGACTGACGCGGAAACAGGTGCGGTCGATGTTCGGCACGGAGGCGCTCATCCTCTCGGGCATTGCGGCAATCCTCGGTATCGCGCTGGGTATCGGGTACGGCATCGCCGGATCCCACGCCCTCTTCAGTTCCATCATGACCGTTCAGGCGTCCGTGCCGTGGGTTCAGATGCTCGTGGTGGCCATCGTCTCGGTGCTGGCCGGATGGCTGGCCTCCGTGATACCCGGTCGCCGGGGAGCGAAGATCAAGCCCGCCGTCGCCCTGGCTGAGGAGTGAGCTCAAGGGCTGGCGACACCATGAGGTTCACAGCAGGCCTCGCTGTTGCAGGGCCGGGATGACCCGGTCGAGCAGCAGCGGGGCCTGTCTCACGTCATCGTGGCAGTGGTCGAGGTCGGTCCACTCGTACTCGACGATCTCGGAATCGGGGACGGGCTCTGGCCAGGAGTCCTGCCAGTCACAGATGTAGACCGCGCAGCGAATGCCATCGGCGTCACCGTTGGCGGCAAGGGCGTCGAAGGTTCCCAGGTGGGTGAGGTCTGCGGGATCGAGGACCAGACGGGTCTCCTCCCGGGCCTCGCGGATGGCGGCATCGAGAGGGGTCTCGCCGGGCTCGATCTTGCCACCGGGAAGGATGACGTGATCGGCTCCCCGTTTTCGGACGTTGAGACAGGTTCGCCCTCGCATCAGGCACACGGCGGAGAGGTTGAAGATCACCTGGTCAGGGTATCGATACCCCGACGCCACCCCACGGAGCTGCCAAAAAGTGGCCCGGATCAGGCATGTACACGTTTTCATCTCGATTTTCTGGCAGCTCCGTGGGGTGACCGGCAAGTATCGGCACCTCGGCGTCGTCGTGACCTCTCGCCTGCGCGAACGCTCACCCCTCGATCACCGCCGCCTCCTTCTCGGACCCGCCCCTAAACTCACCGGCGTGACCGAACCTGATCAGCAACTGCACCGCAGTCTGAGAAACCGACACATCCAGCTCATCGCCCTGGGTGGCGCCATCGGAACCGGCCTGTTCTACGGAGCTGCCGACTCGATCTCCGCCGCTGGCCCGGCCATCGTCATCAGTTACCTGGTGGGGGGCGCGGTGATCTACCTCATCATGCGTGCTCTCGGCGAGATGAGCGTCCACCACCCGACCTCGGGCGCCTTCAGCGAGTACGCGCACCGATGGTGGGGGGACCTGCCCGGCTTCATCTCCGGCTGGAACTACTGGTTCAACTACATCTTCGTGTCGATGGCCGAGCTCTCGGTGGTCGGAATCTACGTCAACTACTGGTTCCCGGCCGTGCCCCGCTGGCTGTCAGCGGCGGTTCTCCTCGTCATCGTCACCACCGTCAACCTGCTCCACGTGCGCGCCTACGGCGAGGTGGAGTTCTGGTTCGCCATCATCAAGGTCGTCGCCATCGTCGCGATGATCATCCTGGGGCTGTGGATCATCCTCTTCGGATCTCCCTCCACCCCGGCGACCGGATTCAGCAACATGTGGCGCAACGGCGGGCTCATGCCCCACGGCGTCACCGGGATGCTCGCCGGCATCATCATCGTCATGTTCTCCTTCGGCGGCACCGAGCTCATCGGCATCACCGCCGGCGAGGCCGAGGACCCGCAGCGTTCCATCCCGAAGGCCATCAACCGGGTCGTCGGGCGGATCCTGATCTTCTACGTCGGCGCCCTCGTCGTCATGCTGGCCATCGTCCCGTGGACCAAGATCGACGGCACCGCCAGCCCCTTCGTCCAGATCTTCGACCTCGTCGGCATCCCGGGAGCGGCCGCCATCCTCAATCTCGTCGTGCTCACCGCGGCGATGTCAGCGTACAACTCCGGTCTCTACGCCAACGGTCGGATGCTGCACGCCCTGGCCCACCAGGGTGACGCCCCCAGGGTTCTCGGCAAGGTCAACAGGGCCGGCTCCCCGTGGGTCGGTGTGCTGGTCTCCAGCGCGGTGACGGCCATCGCGGTGGTCGTCGTCGGGCTGCTGCCGGAACAGGCGTTCATGTACATCATGTCGATCGCCACGATCTCCGCCATCATCAACTGGGCGACGATCATCATCACCCAGATGCTCTTCCGTCGTCGTCTGGCCCCCGAGACCCGCGCAAACCTCAAGTTCCAGATGCCGGGAGCACCGGTGACCAACTGGATTGTCATCGCCTTCCTGGTGCTCATGATCGTCGTCATGCTGATCATGCCGCCGTTCCGGATCGCCGTGGCGATCGGCCCGATCTGGCTGGCCGCCCTGACTCTGGGGCGGTGGCTGTCGCGTCGCCGCAATCAGTCACGGGCCTGATCAGGTCCCCTCACTGACATGACGAGGGCCGGTCGGTTGCACAACCGACCGGCCCTCGTTCCGGAAGAAATCACACCAGGACGATGACCTGCACCAGGAGGATCTTGACGATGGTTCCCAGCGCGAAGAGGGCACCGTAAGCTGACTCGATGCGCTCGTCGTTGACCAAGGAGTTGGCGTAGCTGAGGATGGCCGGCTGACCAACGAAACCGGCGAAGGCACCGGTGGCGCGCTGGGCCGACAGTTTCATGAACCAGGCCGCAGCAATGACGATCACTCCGCCGAGGACCAGGGTGACGGCTGAAACGCCGATGACTGCCAGACCGGTCCAGCTGGCGGCCTGGGACAGGAAGGCGGGACCGGACGCCAGCCCGACGCAGGCCAGGAAGATCATGAGACCGAGCTGACGCAGGATCGCGTTGGTGGCGTGCGGCAGCTGCCATCGCAGTGGGCCCGTGCGATGCACCGACCCCAGGATCATGCCCATGACGAGCGGTCCGGCTGCGGTTCCCAGCTCGAAGCGCAAGCCGCCGGGCAGGGCCACCATGAGAGCCCCGAGCAGCAGACCAAGGGCGGCGCCGAGCCCCAGGGACAGGGCGTCGACCTGGGAGACGCGGGCCTCGGAGTCACCGAAGAGGTCGGCGGCGTCGGACAGACGATTCGCCGGCACCACGCACAGCACGCGGTCGCCCGGCTGCAGGACGATGTCATCGCGGGCCAACATGTCGAGGTCGCCACGACGCACCCGAGTCACCTTGCCACTGGTACGGCCGCGCACGTCGATGCTGCCGAGGGTGTGCCCGACTAGGGCAGGGTTGGACACCAGGAAGCGGCGGAAGTCAATCTCGTGGCGCTCGCCGGTGAGGGCGCGATCAGAGACGTGGCCCAAGTGCTCGACGGCACGGTTGACGTCGTCAGGGTTGCCGACGACGAGAACCTGGTCGCCGACATGGAGGTCGTCGTCCGGGGTGGCCAGCCGCATCTCGCCGTCGCGCAGCAGGTAGGACATCCGGATCTGGTCGTCGTTGAAACCGGGGGTCTCGTGAATGGAGGTCTCGCGATCGACGACCGTCGACACCGAGGTCAGGCCGGCCTCGGCCATGGAGGTGTTGTCCTTGGTGGCCGGCCAGTGCCGCTTGGCGACGAGGGCGACCATGACGAGCCCGACGACGACCCCGACCGGGTACGACAACGCATAGCCGACGAGGGTGTCCCCGGCGCCGTGGGTGGCCGTCGATGCAGCGTCGATGGCCGGTGAGGTGAGGACACCGGCGTACAGACCAGCGACGTGGGCCGGGCTCAGTCCGAACAATCGTCCCAACCCGAGCCCGGCGGCTGCCATGGCGGCAAGCCCGACGATGCCGGCGAGCATGAGACTCCACTGACGTTTGAGGTCGGACAGGAAGGTCGATCCAGCAGCCAGGCCGACGGTGTAACAGAACAGCACAACGCCGAAACCCTTGATCATGCCCAGGTCCTGGCCAAAACGTGGATCGAGGGCACCCACGACAAGCCCCATGAAGAGGGCTCCGGCAGCACCGAATCTCAGTGGGCCGAACTTGATCTGGCCCAGCAGGGCACCAGAAGCCAGGACGATGAGGATCGTCAGCAGTTGATGCGTGGCGAGAAAGTCGGTCAGTACTGTCATGAAACTCCTGACATCATGCCGGCGATCCCGCCCCGACGGCGGGATGCGTCGTCGCAGCAGGCCCGGAAGGTCCGGGGTCCAGTCCTCGGATTATAGGACCTCGCTCGGACAGAGACGATCACGCCCGTCGCGTTGCAGGCTCACCATGGAGACGTCCGCGGTCTCACACTGAATACGCACGAGTGCCGTCGCGACGAATCGCGACGGCACCCAGCGTGTGTCGAGCCTGTGCGCTGACCGTGTGCGTTGAGTTGTGTCCGAGGACCTTGCCTCAGGACTGGACAGCGTCAGGGCTTGACGAGGATACGGATCGGGTTGCCCTGATGGGACTCCAGCTCCTCAATGCCGCTCTTGACCTCCGACAGCGGAATGACCTTGGAGATCGACTCCGAGAGGTCGAGGCGGTGGTACGACAGCATCTCGGCCAGCATGGCGATGTCCTGGGACTTGTAACCGAGGTGGCCGAGAACCTGCTTGCGGTGCAGGTTGAAGTCCAGAAACGGGCCGGCGTCGATGTCCTGGGAGGACAGACCGACGGAGACCGCCTTGCCGTCGACGTCGAGGGAGTCGACGCAGGCGCGCAGGGTAGGCTTGATACCGACGGCGTCGAAGGCGACGTCGATCATGCGGCCGTTGGTGATGTCCTCGATCTTCTGCATGAGCTCGGGGTCGTCGCTGCGCAGGGTGTGATCGGCACCGAGTCGCTTGGCGCGCTCGAGGACTGCGTCGTTGAGGTCAATGGCGATGACGGGGACGCCACCGGCCAGCTTGGCGAGCTGGACGAGGTGGGTCCCGACGCCACCGACTCCCCAGACGGCGACGGCGTTGCCCATGTGCACCTTGCCGGTACGGACGACAGCGGCGTAGGGGGTGGAGACGGCATCAGCGAGAAGGGCTGCCTGGTCCATCGGGACGTTGTCCGGGATCTTCGTCATTCCGGAGGCCTGGGCGACGTGGTACTCGGCCCATGCGCCGTCGTAGGCGAAGGCCATCAGGTTCAGGCTCAGGCAGTCTGTGAAGGCACCACGCCGACACTTGCGGCACTTGAGACAGGGACGACCAGCGGACGGGATGACGCGGTCACCCTCCTTCCACCCGGTGACGCCGGCGCCGAGCTCGACGATGGTGCCGGAGGCCTCGTGGCCCTGGGTCACAGCGGGACGACTGGCCGGGAATGCGCCGCTGATAAGACTCAGGTCGGAGTGGCAAATACCGCAGTATGCGACCTTGATGAGCACCTCACCGGGCCCCGGGTGCGGGATCGGGATGTCCTCGAGGGTGATGGACCGATCCGCAGCGTGGAAACGCTCGGCAAGCATGGTTTCTGTCATCTTTGATCCCTTGTCAGCGCGTCGACCTCGGTGCCGACGCTACTTGTCATTCAGGGTAATACGAATAGGACGATCCAGCACCCAAAGATCGGGTTGAGATGTGGATTGTCTCACACTGACAGCCGACGACGGCAGAGGGGAAGCTGTCACGTCCCCGCCGCGTGCTCGGTCTTGGTGATCTGGGCGGCAAAACCCTCCAGCACCACCTCGGCATGGACGAACCCGGTACCGATCGGCAACCTCGGCCGCAGGTTCGTCCCGACGCACACCACGACGACACCGGAACACCGCCATCAGGGCAGCTCAGCCTCCACGGCCTTGGCCAACACGGCGTGGCCCGTCTGTGACGGATGGTCACCGTCCTCGGCAAGAAGTTCGGTGTCGTCCCGCTTGCCGTCGGCGCCCTTGAACGGAGTACGCACATCGACATAGACGACCCCGATCTCGTCGGCGATGGCCTCGACCTGGGAGTTGAACACCTTGGTGATCGTGTTGGTGACATGGGAGTAGTCCTTGCCCTGCTCACGCCCGACCTTGCCGTCCATCCCGACATTCCAGTACCCGGTGACGACGACGGTGGCATCGGGCGTCGTCATCGCGGCCTTGATGCGTTCCAGGATGGTGCGTACCCGTCTGATCACCGCATCGACGTCACCTTCGACGCATGACGCATCGGCGTGGGCACACCTGGCGACGATCTTGTCGACGTCGAAATCGTTGGCCCCAATCGTCACGATGGCAAGATCAGCGGTCTTGAGCAAGGTCCTCGTGCCAGGTGACTCGAGCTGGGTGAGGACGTCAGTGGTCTTGTACCCCGACACCGACTCGTTACCCACGGAGGCTCGCACGCTCGCACGGTGGGCCATGTCTGTACCGACCCGCTCGATGAAGGTGACGCACTGGCGGCAAGCACTTCCCTGCGGAACGGAGTCGCCAAGACCGACAGTGCCGAGGGTTCCGCCATGCCCCGTCAGTCCGGGAGCGGACCGCACTGCAACAGAGGACGCCGGAGCTGAGGAGGTGGCCACGCTCGGCTTACGATGCCGGTCGAAGGACCACCCGTTTGCGTGATTGACAGGCCGCAATCCGAGGGTGATCCCGACCACGACGGCCGCGACAATCACGACACTGAGAATCCTGAGAATTCCCTTCACGATCTCATCATGCCTCGTCGATGACGGGTTGTCTGCCCCCTCACAGCGGTATTCCGGTCTGCTGTCAGCGGATTCACGGCGGCCAGAACGGACTGCCCGCGCGAGATCGCACACCCCAAGGGCTCTCAGCCTCGGTGCGCAGGCAATGCCAATTGGGCGTGGACGACCGTCCTACCCATGTGGACCCGACCGGTGGACTCGGCGGTAAACACCCGCGCGTCCTCACTACCCTGAAACCTGGCAGCCTGCATTCCACGCACGGTGTCGGTGAGCTGATCGACCTGGTCGGACAACTGTTCGATACGACGCTCCATCTCGAGGATGCGCCTGATCCCGTTGAGGTTGATCCCCTCTTCCTGGGACAGGTGCTGAACCATCCGCAGGGCGGCGACATCACGCATGGAGTACCGACGACCCCGTCCACGGGTCCGCTCCGGGATGACCAGCCCGAGCCGGTCATAGGTGCGCAGGGTCTGCGGGTGCATCCCGGCCAACTCGGCGGCCACCGAGATGGGGAAGATGGCGGCGTCCTTGTCGATCACCGCCAGATCGACGGCGTCGGACAGCTTCCTGCTGCTCCGTGCCATCTCACCTCACCTCCCACGGCCTCGGGTTGGGTTGCCGGACGACGTCACGGAACCCCTCCAAGGCATGTCGCGCGTCATCGTCAAGTTTCTCGGGGACGACGATCTCGACGGTAGCGAGCAGGTCTCCCTTGCTGCCGTCGGCGCGCGGCACGCCACGACCACGCACCCGGAAGGTCCGGCCGCTGGGCGTCCCTGCGGGGACCCGCAGACGAACGGTACTTCCGGCCAGGGTCGGCACCTCGACCTCGGCGCCGAGAGCAGCCTCCGGGAAGGTCACCGGCACGTCGACGGTGAGGTTGTTGCCGTCACGTCCGAAGACCTTGTGCGGACGCACCGTCACCTTGACGTACAGGTCGCCGGCCCTGCCGCCGTTCTCACCCGGGGAACCCTTGCCCTTGATGCGGATGCGCTGGCCGTCCTCCACGCCGGCAGGAATCCGGATCTGCATGGACTTGGTGGACTTGGCGCGACCCGATCCGTGGCACACCTGGCAAGGATCCTCGACAACCATTCCTCGCCCTTGGCAATCCGGGCAGGGCTCAGTCATCTCGAAGACGCCACCCGCCGAGGTCGCATGCATACCCGATCCCTGACAGGTCGAGCACACTCTCGGCACGGTTCCGGCCCTGGCACCAGTTCCCCGGCACGCCTGGCAGGGGGCCTGGGAGACCATGTCCATGGTGACGGTCGTCCCGGACACGGCGTCGTCGAAGGAAATCGTCGTCTCTCCCTCGACGTCGGCACCACGACGAGCCGCCCTGGTTGTGGTGCGGCGTCCGCCGGTGGCCCCGAAGAGATTTCCGAAGAGGTCTCCGAATCCGTCGCCGTTGGAAGCGGTACGAATGAAGTCCTCGACGTTGACGTTCGGTTGAGCGCCACCACGCGGGAACCCGAATCGGCCGGCCGTTCCGAAGAGGCTGCGAGCCTGGTCGTACTCCTTGCGCTTCTTGGCATTGGACAGCACGTCGTTGGCCTCGGAGGCCTCCTTGAAACGAGCCTCGGCAGCCTTGTCACCGGGGTGGGAGTCGGGATGGTTGTCCCGGGCGATCTTGCGGAACGCCTTCTTGATCTCCTCGGGCTTCGCGTCCTTGGAGACACCGAGGACCTTGTAGTAGTCCTTCTCGGCCCAGTCCTTGGTACTCATCTGGTTCCTCCCTCCCTGATCATCGCGAGTTCTTCCGGTCTGCGGTCACGGCCGCCTTCTTCGATGTGTGTCGTCTCAGTCGCTGTCAGCCTCGGGGGCCTGCTCCCCCGACCCCTCAGCCTTCGACTCCCCGGGCTTGGTATTCGGGTCCGGGTCGGAGACCGCCACGCGCGCCGGACGCAGGACACGATCACCGAGCTTGTAGCCAGGCTGCATCACCTGGCTGACGGAGGTGACGGTGGCCCCCTCCATCGGCATCTGCATGAGAGCCTCGTGGAGATTCGGGTCGAAGGCGTCACCCACCTCACCGAAGCTGCTCAAACCATGGGTGTTGGCCACCTTCTCGAGCTCATCGACGACGAGCTTGAAGCCGCCCTCGACCTCACCGTGCTGGCGAGCCATGGCGATCGAGTCCAGGACCGGCATGAGGTCGGTGATGACCTTGTCGACGCCGGACTGTCGCGACAGTGCACGGTCACGGTCGACGCGCCTCTTGTAGTTCACGTACTCGGCCTGCAGACGCTGCAGATCCTCGGTGCGCTCAGCCAGCAGGGCCTCCAGCTGGGCCTCCCGGGACATCTCCTCAGGGGCCTGCGAGTCGGCGGTCGGCTGGTCGGCGTCGATGTCGACGCCATCGACGATGTCGGCGAAACGCTCCTCGACGTTCTCGCCAGCCTGGTTGTCGTCGGCCTGGTTGTCATCGGGATTGACGTTCTTGTCAGTCATCTGTCTTCCTCCACGTGGGTGCCGACCGCCGGGCCGTCATGATTGGCGACCCGGCGGTCGATGCGGGGTTTGGGGTCAGGCCGTGGCCCCGGTCACTTCTTGTCGTCCTCGTCGTCCACGATCTCCGCATCCACGACGGTGTCGTCGCCGGACTCAGAGGTGGCCGACTCGGCGCCCTCTCCCTGCGGGTTCTGGGCCTGGGCCTGCTGGGCAGCGGCGTAGATCGCCTGGCCCATGGCCGACGCCTTCTGGTTCAGGTCGTCCATGGCGGCCTTGACCTCGTCGTCGTTGTCGGTGCCCTTGAGGGTCTCCTTCAACTTGGCGATGGCCTCGGTCACCGGAGTCTTGGTGTCCTCAGGGATCTTGTCACCGTTCTCGTCGAGCAACTTCTCAGTGCGGAAGGCCAGGGCGTCGGCCTCGTTGCGCATCTCGACAGCCTCGCGACGCTTCTTGTCGGCGTCGGCGTTGGCCTCGGCCTCCTTGACCATCCGATCGATCTCGTCCTTGCCCAGGGCGGAGCCGCCGGTGACAGTCATGGACTGCTCCTTGCCGGTGGCCATGTCCTTGGCGTGAACGTGGACGATGCCGTTGGCGTCGATGTCGAAGGACACCTCGATCTGCGGGATGCCGCGCGGCGCGGGCATCAGACCGGTCAGCTCGAAGTTGCCCAGCGGCTTGTTGTCGCGAACGAACTCGCGCTCGCCCTGGAAGACCTGGATCATCACCGACGGCTGGTTGTCCTCAGCAGTGGTGAACACCTCGGAACGCTTGGTCGGGATGGTGGTGTTGCGCTCGATGATCTTCGTCATGACACCACCCTTGGTCTCGATACCGAGGCTCAGTGGGGTGACGTCGAGAAGCAGTACGTCCTTGACCTCGCCCTTCAGCACACCAGCCTGCAGGGAAGCACCGAGAGCCACGACCTCATCAGGATTGACGCCCTTGTGCGGCTCCTTGCCGGCGAGCTCCTTGACGAGCTCGGAGACGGCGGGCATACGAGTCGAACCACCAACGAGGATGACCTCGTCAATCTGCGAGACGTTGAGGCCGGCATCCTTCATGACGGCGTTGAACGGAGTGCGGCAACGCTCGAGGAGGTCGGAGGTCAGGCGCTGGAACTCGGCTCGGGTCAGCTTCTCGTCGAGATGGAGTGGGCCAGCGGCACCAGCGGTGATGTACGGCAGGTTGATGTGGGTCTCGGAGGCCTGCGACAGCTCGATCTTGGCGCGCTCGGCAGCCTCCTGCAGACGCTGCTTGGCCATCTTGTCGGCACCCAGGTCGATGCCGTTGGCGTTCTTGAACTGGGTGACCAGCCAGTCAACGATGCGCTGGTCCCAGTCGTCACCACCGAGATGGTTGTCACCGTTGGTGGCCTTCACCTCAAAGACACCGTCGGAGATGTCGAGCAGGGAGACGTCGAAGGTGCCGCCGCCGAGGTCGAAGACCAGGACGGTCTGCTCCTTGTCAGCCTTGTCGAGGCCGTAGGCCAGGGCAGCAGCGGTGGGCTCGTTGACGATGCGGTCAACGGTCAGACCTGCGATCTCGCCGGCCTCCTTGGTGGCCTGCCGCTGGGCGTCGGAGAAGTAGGCCGGGACGGTGATGACAGCGTTGGTGACCGGCTCACCGAGGTAGGCCTCGGCATCCCTCTTCAACTTCTGCAGGATGAAGGCGCTGATCTGCTGCGGCTTGTAGGTCTTGTCGTCGACGCCCATCGTCCAGGACTCGCCCATGTGGCGCTTGACGGATCGGACGGTGCGATCAACGTTGGTGACGGCCTGACGCTTGGCGACCTCGCCCACGAGGGTCTCACCCGAATTGGTGAAGGCGACCACCGACGGGGTGGTACGAGCACCCTCGGCGTTCGGGATGACGGCGGGCTCGCCGCCCTCGAGGACGGCGACGCACGAGTTGGTGGTTCCGAGGTCGATACCGACTGAACGAGCCATGGTTGGTTTCCTCCTGATGGACGAATGTTCTGGGAAAGCATCCCCTTGAGCGACTTCGACTCAACCTTAGACCCTGAGTCGCTGTCACTCAAGTTGACGTCAGCTCATTTTCGAATGAGATTGAGTTCACCAGACTCAACCCATGAGAGAGCAGATCTATTCCCGCCCCGTGAACAATGTGCCGGCCATCCCAAGGCACCCCACAACGAACCCGAGCAACTCCTGGCGACGACGCTCCAGAGATGAAAAACACCGGACGGCGAACCGTCCGGCATCCTTCTCCGCACTCGTCAGCGCGGACCAGTGATCAGTGGAAGTACGGAATGAGCAGATAGAGGCCATACAGGACGATGAGCCCTGCGATGACGATGGCCGTCCACCCGAGAGCAACGAGCCCAGCAGCCCCGTCACCTCCGGCCTCGGTGCGCGCATGAGCACGATCGAGCATCAGTGCGCCGCCCGAGACGACGGAGACGATGAGGACAGTGGTCGCAACCGTGACCATGGACACCAGTCCGAGTGAGGCCCAGTCAATGTTCATGCTGCAGTCCCTCCGGCGATGGCCGAGCCCTTGCGGACGCCGACCTGAGTGGAGTCGTTGACGTTGTTATGGTCAACCTTGTGGTGGTTGGCCTGACGGACGATGACGGCGGCCATCACGGCCAGCAGGACGAGGTCGATGACGACACCCCAGGCGCCGGCACCGGCGATGGCCGAGGTGATGGCACCGACGAGAGCAGCAGCCGGCAGGGTAACCAACCAGGCGATGACCATCTTCCCGGCAGTGGCCCAGCGCACCTCGGTGCGGCGGCCGATTCCCGAGCCGAGAATCGAGCCGGAGCAGACGTGGGTGGTCGACAGGGCGAAGCCCAAGTGCGAGGAGGCCAGGATGGCGGCCGTGGACGCCGTCTCGGCTGCGAACCCCTGCGGGGACTCGATGTCACACAGGCCCTTGCCCATGGTGCGCATGATGCGCCAGCCACCGGAGTAGGTACCAAGACCAATGGCACAGCCAGCGGCCAGGATGACCCACCATGCCGGGCCGGTACCCGAGGCCTGGCAGCCGGCGGCGACGAGGACCAAGGTGATGATGCCCATCGTCTTCTGGCCATCGGAGGTGCCATGAGCCAGGGCGACCATCGACGCCGAGACCCTCTGGCCATTGAGGAACATCCGCGAGGAGTGATGGGCGGTGTGATCCGTGATGCGATACGCCAACCAGGTCGCCAGCAGAGCTGCAATTCCGGCAACGAACGGTGCCACCAGGGCCGGCAGGATGATCTTGCTCATGATCTTGCCGGCGTGGATGCCGCTCATGCCAGCCTCGACGAGGACGGCACCGATGAGGCCACCGAAGAGAGCGTGGGAGGAGCTGGACGGCAGACCGAACAGCCAGGTCGCGAGGTTCCAGATGATCGCGCCTATCAGACCGGCGAAAACCATCGGAGCAGTGACGAGTTGGTCATTGACGATGCCACCGGAGATCGTCTTGGCGACCTCGGTCGACAGGCAGGCACCAATGACGTTGAGGACGGCCGCAATGATGACGGCCACCTTGGGCTTGAGTGCTCCGGTTGCCACCGACGTCGCCATCGCGTTGGCTGAGTCGTGGAAGCCGTTGGTGAAGTCGAATGCCAGCGCCGTCACGACGACGATAACCACGATTAACAGAGTCGAACTCATGCAAGATCCTTCGTGCGGGCCGTAGCGCCCCCGGACGGCGAGCTGGGATCCCCCACTCCTCACCGGAGCGGGGCGGACGGCCGACCAGAACCCGGGAGCAGTTCCGGCCGTCTGACACGTTACGCCCAGTGAGCCTACGTTCGCGCGGCAGGCTCCCCACAAGCAACGACAAGGTGAACAATTTCACCGTCACTGCACAACCACGACAAAGTGTGCTTTCCGTGTACATGCATCCCACTAGGAACCGCGAAACCGCACCAAGACGTCAACGCGCACTCATGTTAACGAAGAATTCACCCCACCCTCCATCACAAACACATGCTCGCACCTCAGGCTGCGCACATCCACCTCCGATATGGCTCACAGGAACAGCACAGCTTCAACACACCCGATACGAGCTTCCGTCGTGGAACCCTTAATTCATGGCAATCCCACCGCAACCTCCCAGACTTACTCGAGCTGACGGGTCTCCCATCCGTGTTCTGGCTGTCGACGACGAGCCCAGCCTCACCGAGCTGCTCTCCATGGCCATGCGTTACGAGGGATGGGACGTCACCACCGCTGATTCCGGCGTTCACGCCGTCCGCGAGGCAAAGGCCACGCGCCCCGACGTCATCGTCCTCGACATGATGCTCCCCGACTTCGACGGCCTCGAGGTCATGCGCCGTATTCGCATGGATCAGCCCAACGTCCCGGTCATCTTCCTCACCGCCAAGGACGCCGTCGGCGACCGCATCGCCGGACTCACCGCTGGCGGCGACGACTACGTCACCAAGCCCTTCTCCCTGGAAGAGGTCATCGCTCGGTTACGCGCTCTGCTGCGCCGCTCGGGTGCAACCGAGCCCAAGTCCGACTCCACCCTGACCGTCGGCGACCTCACCCTCGACGAGGACTCCCACGAGGTGCGCCGCGCCGGCGAGGAGATCCACCTGACAGCAACTGAGTTCGAGCTGCTGCGTTACCTCATGCGTAATCCCAAACGAGTGCTCTCCAAAGCCCAGATACTCGACCGGGTGTGGAACTACGACTTCGGTGGACAGGCCAACGTCGTCGAGCTATACATCTCCTACCTGCGCAAGAAGATCGACAAGGGACGCGATCCCATGATCCACACCATGCGTGGTGCGGGTTACGTTCTCCGACCTGCTGCGTGACAATGGCCAGGTGACCTCTCCCAACTCACCCGCAGACAGCCATGCGCCGGATCCATGCTGCGACGAAACACCGGAGGTCAGGTCGACAATCCACGACACCTGGCTGGATCATCCCATGGGTCGGCACACACTAGGGCATCAGCTCGTCGTCCGAGTGCTCGCCATCATCAGTGTGCTGGCCGTCGCGCTGGGAGGGGTGACGATCTGGGGAACGCATCAGATCCTCACGGATGGCCTTGACGAGCAGGTGATGGCGGCGGCCCACCGCCAGGAGGCGAACCCCATCGGATTGCCTGGGCCGACAGCCGGTGACGTGCTGGGAATCCAGGCGGGCACCATCTTCGCTGTCAAGGCCGATGGCGTCTGCCTCATGACGACCGTGACAGAAGGTGCCGTCCTCACCAAGTACTGCAACGCCGATGCCGGTGAACTGCTCGCCGTGCGTCAGGACAGCCGTCCCCACGACCTCAACGGGAACAATGGCACCGAGTACCGCGCACTGGCGGAGACACGTGACAATGTCAGCTACGTCGTCGCCCTGCCGCGGACACGACTTCTCAACGCCATCGAGAGGTTGTTGGCCCTCGAGGTCACCATCACTGTCCTGGCATTGGCCGTGGGATTCTTCGCGACGCGC
This sequence comes from Cutibacterium sp. LaCa_255, assembly GCF_057458005.1. NCBI lineage: Bacteria > Bacillati > Actinomycetota > Actinomycetes > Propionibacteriales > Propionibacteriaceae > Cutibacterium > Cutibacterium sp. LaCa_255. Next base: position 2,368,065 of record NZ_CP190956.1, read on the forward strand.
GCCGTCGTCACCAAGTCCCTGCGTCCCCTCAACCAATTGGCCTCGACGGCGACGGTGGTCTCCGAGATGGACCTCGGCAGCGGCGAGGTCAACCTGCCGATCCGAGTCGATCCGGCACTGACTGATCCTCGCAGCGAGGTGGGGCAGGTGGGTCATGCCCTCAACCACATGCTCAACAATGTCGAGGGCGCGTTGGAGTCTCGTCAGCAGTCCGAGGTCAAGGTGCGTCAATTCGTCGCAGACGCCTCGCACGAGTTGCGCAATCCGTTGGCATCCATCCGTGGCTACGCCGAACTGACGAGACGACGGCGCGGCGAACTGTGCCCCGAAAGCCAGTTCGCGATGGATCGCATCGAATCTGAGGCGACGAGGATGAGTGCCCTCGTCGAGGACATGCTGCTGCTGGCTCGTCTGGACAATGACCAGAAACTTGAGCTGGCCCCCATCGACCTGGTCGAGGTCGTTCTCAACGCGGTCTCCGATGCCCAGGCAGCCGGGTCGGACCACATCTGGACCCTCGACGTACCCAACGAGGAAATCACGGTGATGGCTGATGCTGACCGGCTCATGCAGGTTGTCGTCAATGTGCTGTCGAACGCCCGAAAGCACACACCTGCAGGAGTGACGGTGCACACCACCGTCACTGCCGACGACGGGCGGTCCGTTGTCACCATCGCCGACAACGGACCGGGCATTCCGGAGTCGGTACGTCCCCTGATCTTTGAGCGATTCTCCCGGGCAGATGCGTCCCGCACTGCGTCGAAGGAGGGATCAACAGGATTGGGCATGTCCATCGTCGCAGCCGTCATGGTTGCTCATCAGGGCACTGCCAAGGTGGATTCGACGGACAAGGGGACGACGGTCACCCTGACCCTGCCATTGGTCGCCTGAGGACGAGGCGTCCGGATAGGGTGGATGCACTTGTTCCAGAGAAGGAGTTGGCATGTCCCCTGCCCCGCTGTCTGCCACCAAGCTGGCCGGCATGATCGATCACACCCTGCTGACCCCGGAGGCCACTCACGACGACGTCGCCAAGCTGGTCGGCGAGGCCAAAGAGTACGGCACCTGGTCGGTGTGTGTGTCGCCGTCGATGCTGCCGCTGAACCTCGACATGGGTGACGTTAAGCTGGCTGCGGTGTGCGGGTTCCCGTCGGGCAAACACACCAGCGCGGTGAAGGTGGCCGAGGCCCATGACGTCATTGCCGCCGGCGCCGACGAGGTCGACATGGTCATCAACCTCGGCATGGTGAAGGAGGGACGTTGGGAGGACGTCACCGCTGACATCGCTGCCGTCAAGCAGGCTGTTCCGGATCCGAAGATCCTCAAGGTCATCATCGAGTCGGCCGTGCTGACCGATGACGAGATCGTTCGCGCGTGCAAGGCCGCCGAGGGGGCTGGAGCCGACTTCGTCAAGACCTCGACGGGATTCCACCCGAAGGGCGGTGCGAGTGTCGAAGCTGTCAAGCTCATGGCCGCCACCGTCGGTGGTCGCCTGGGGGTCAAGGCTTCGGGTGGCATCCGCGATTACGAGACGGCCTGCGCGATGGTCGAGGCCGGTGCAACCCGTCTCGGTGTCTCGTCGACCGCCAAGATCCTCGCCGGAGCCCCCAAGGAGTGACGACGCTCGCGGCGTGTTCTCGCTGATGACCGGGACGGGTCGGTGAGATCCGTCCCCTGTCATGCCCAGGACCGTGGGGACGCGGTGTGTCGGCTACGGAAACTGCCAGTTGCACTTGTTCCGCCACCTGACCACTCACGCGCTCCACCTGGGTTTCGAGGAGGGATGACGTTGGGAGGAGCGAACGGTGGGAATAACCGCCGGCTTCCTTCTCGTCAGGACTCAGACCATCTGGGGCTCCGGGCTCACCTGCGCTGCGGCCTGTGCAGCAGCCTCGCGACGCTTCCAGTTCAGCAACCAGGACACCTCGTTGCACAACAACTGACGTCGTGACGCCGAGTAGTACGACCTCGACGAGTGACCCAGGCCGTCGTAGACGACGTTGTTGCCCATCACCCAGCACATCGCGTGGAATTCCTCGCCCGTCTCGTGGAAGAGCAGCGGGATCGCAAGCGGGTTGATGTCCAGGTCGGAGAAACGCTCGTCATAGACGACCACCTGCTCGACGCCGCGCAGGATGGGATGGTCCGCAGCCTCGGGTACAGGCTCGAAAACGGCGTAGGAACGCTCCGGGTGCCCGCTGACCCCCAGCACCCACTTGCCCCCGAGCACGGACGGCCACAGGTCCCAGTCACAGAAGGTGTTGCAGGCGGTGTGCAGACCGAGGATCGGCTTGCCAGCTTCGTGGTGCTCCAGAATCTTATTGTGGGCACGGGACCATTCGGGAATGTAATCCCATTCCTCCTCCGGATCGCCGCCACCGGTGTTGACGATGAGCAGATCCGCGTCAGCGAGGTGGTCCAGGGCCTCTGGCTCAGAGCACCTCACCTCCACCTGGTGACCACGCTCGGTCAAGATCTGGGAGACGGCCTCGGAGGTCGCGTCGAAGTCGTGGATGTCGTCGGCGTAACGCCCAGCCCCCGACAAAACGAGAATGTGTCCCATCGGATTTCCTTCCTGATCCTGGGTAGACCCAAAGGATCACACTAGGAGACTAATCCGCCGAGGACGAACTCAGTGACGTCACAGCTTGTTTTCGAAATTGCCTCCAGACGCCAGTGCGGTCACGTTCTTGACGATGAGTTCGTCGGCACCCAGGGGACGTCCGCCGGCAGAGTGAGGTGTGATGATGACGTTCTGCGCATCCCACAACAGCGAGTCTTTCGGGAGTGGCTCAGTCTCTGTGACGTCGAGAGCCGCACCAGCGATCATCCCGCTCTGCAGCGCATCCACCAGCGCGTCATTGTCGATCGTGACTCCACGCCCGACATTGACGATGTATCCATCAGGCCCGAGCAGAGCCAGTCGCTTCGCCCCGACGATTCCCCGAGTCTCCTCATTGGACGGAAGGATCTGAATGAGGATGTCGGTCTCGGGCAACGCCGCGTCAACGTCATCAACCGCGATGACCTCGTAACCGCCCCGGCGCCCAGCCTGATGAGCAACCCCACGCACCTCCGCACCCAAGGACGTCAGATGTGGAGCCAAGGTCTGAGCGATGGATCCGAATCCCCAGACGAGCACATTGGCGTCAAGCAGGGTCGTCACCGGGCCGTCCGGATGAAGGGGCCGGGGACCTCCCAGCTCCGAAGCCCATCGGTGCTCCTGTTGAGCGGCAGTCGTCTTGGGAAGCTCCCGTACCAGGGCCAGTACGAGGGCCAATGCGTGCTCGGCAACCATGCGAGAGTGCAACCCGACGCCAGTACACAGCACGACATCCGAGTCAAAACCAGCACGCAACAGGGAGTCCGGACCAGCAGCCAACCCCTGCACAAGTCGTAGATGGGTGAGCTTACGGGCATGCTCGGCAAGCCACTCCTCCGTGGCCGCCCAGGTGACGAGCACCTCAGCATCCAGATGCTTATCCGGAATCGCTGAGCTGGCGTCGTACACCACCGCCTCGACCCCGCCAGGAAGGTGAGGATCCAAGATCATCGAATCGGGAAGAAGGACCTTCATGACGCCATCGAACCTTCCACGCTCAGCTCCTCAACCGGCTTTCCCACAGCGTCCTGCTCCAGACGCAAGTCACGTCCGCGGGTCTCTGGGGAGGCAATCGCAGCAATCAGTGACAGACCAATGAAAACCATCATGTACACCGCCACCGGCCACCAGGAACCAGCGAACTTGGTGACGAGCGCCGAACACACCAGAGGGGCAATGCCACCGCCGAACACCGAGGAGAACTCACGGGCCAGAGAGATTCCTGCGTAGCGGTAGCGCGATCCGAACATCTCGGCGTAGAAGGCTCCCTGGCTGCCGACGGTGCCATATCCAGCAATCATGAAGCCGAGCACGACGGCAATCGTGATGAACACCGGGTTCTTGGTGTTGAGCATGGCGAAGGCCGGGATCGGGAACAGGAAGAGGAATACCAGCACGCTGATGATCACGGGCTTGCGTCCGACGCGATCGGTCATCCAACCGGAGAACACCGTGAAAATGCAGGATGCCAAGGCTCCGATGAGCAGGACATTCGGGATGAACTTGGGTTTCATACCCAACCACGTCACCAGGTAAGACCCCATGAACACTTGGTAGATATAACTCTGCGCGTTGGATCCCATGTTGATGAGGAAGATTCGCCACAGCGCCGGACGTCCGTGACGAAGCACGTCACCGATCGGGGTGTCATCACGACCGATGCGAGCGGCCTGGGTCTCTTGGAAGACCGGGGACTCAGCAAGGTGACGACGCAGGATGTAGGCCGCCACCGTCACCACGGCGGAGGTCCAGAACACGGCGCGCCATCCCCAAGTGTTGAGAGCGTGATCGGTCAGGCTCTGAGCAACGATCCATGCGACCGCCCCAAGCACCGACCCCAGGGCCGCACCAGCGAACACCAGCGCGCAGTAGAGACCGCGTCGACTCCGTTTGACCGTCTCAGCAAGCAAAGTGACACCACCTGCCTGCTCAGCTCCCGCTCCGAAACCCTGCATGATGCGCAGGATGAGCAACATGATTGGCGCCCAGATACCAATGGTGTAGTAGCTGGGGATGAGGCCGATACAAAAGGTCGCAGTTCCCATCAGGAACAGCGTGGCGATCATGACCCACTTACGGCCCATCCGGTCGCCAAACCGGGCGAAGAAGAGACTTCCAAGCGGACGGGCCGCAAAGCCGACGGCGTAGGTCGCCATCGAGGCGATGACGCCGACAGCCGGAGACACCCTTGGGAAAAACAGGGTGTTGAAGATGATGGCGGATGCCGTGCCATAAATGACGAAGTCGTATTGCTCGAGCATGGTGCCGATGAGGCCAGCAAGCGCAGCTCTGCGCACGGTGGCCTGATCGACTGTCGGTTCCTCCGAGAGTGGGATGGGAGAGCTCATACATCGAACTCCATTTCGCTAGCCGGAACGCACTAACCGTTGTGCGGAACACACGATACATTCTTCGGAAACCTGATTCATCATCACCGAAGAGGGGCTGACAAAATGGCACTTGTGAGCGGTTCTCAGGATCGTCCCCCCAGCACCTCCTCGACTGGCATGGCCTCCACCGTCGAATCCATCGACCGGGCTCTGCAGATCCTTCAGCTGCTCGACAGTTCCGGCTTGGAGGGTCTCCAGCTGGCAGAGATCTCACGACGACTCGGCTTCACGAAGGCCACGACCCATCGCGCCCTCAGCACCCTTCGCGTACGCAACTTCATCGCCCAGAATGACGACGGCAACTACCGGCTCGGGTCTGCAGCCATCAACCTCGGTGCCGGGATGATTTCCTACAACAACCTCGCGGCCACCGTTCATGCCGCCCTCGTTGGCCTGTGCAATGAAGTCCACGAACTCGTCCATCTGGGAGTTCTCGACGGCACTGACATCCGCTACCTCGACAAGGTCGAACCCCAGCGTGCCATTCGTGTATGGTCCACGATCGGCGGACGCGTTCCCGCAGCGATCTCAGCGATGGGACGTGCGATCCTCGCTTTCCGCGACACGTCCTCGACGGCCCTGATCCCCTACACAGAAGCCCTGTCAGCTCATCCCACGGCCTGCCATGACAACATTCATGCCAAGATCATTGAGGCTCACGAACGTGGATGGGCCCTCGAATACGAGGAGAACGAGCCCGGCATCGCCTGCCTTGGAGTTCCGCTGCTCGCCCATGGAACAGCAATCGCCGCCATCAGCGTCACTGCCCCCTCCGAGCGCATGACCCCGTCGCGTCTGACTGAGATTTATGACGCGATGACCCGAGTGCTTCCTCCCCTGCTCCCTGCCGGAATGACGGTGTCACGCATAGAATCCTCGGATTGACCGGGCTTACGCCTTCCTCCGGTGCTGACCATGACAAAGGACCCCCGCGGATTCCTCGCGGGGGCCCTGATGGCTGGCGGACTCGTTTGTCAGCCTTGGTAGGCCTCAATGGTGATGACGACGCCGTCACCCAGATCGACGGCATCACCGATGGCCAGGTCGATCGTCTCACCACTTTCCAATCGCAACGGGTCCTGGCCGATGCGGCGAACGACGGTGCCGTTCGTGGAATGCATGTCAGTGACCTCAATCCCCCACTGCCCCAAAGCGAACTTCACGTGGGTACGGCTGATGTCCTGGCCAGGAGACGGAACGCGCATGATCTCCTCGCCATTCTCGGCCCGCGGGGCACGCCCGACGAGAACCGCACCCTTGAGATGGGTGGCCTCTCCGGTCGTCGAAACCAGGGTGGCAGCCGCGGGATCTGACGGCGGGGACAGTCGACGGATCGCCGAGGCCGACGCGCCGCGCCAGTCCCCGTCGTACCGCGAGTCGCTCTGAGACTGCTCTGTCTGCTGAGGCTGCTGGGGTACTGCCCCCGGAGCAAGTGCGGAGACGACGCCCTCGGGCTCGGGCTGCACTCCCACCGGCTGAGTACCGGTGTGCACCTCGTCATCGCATCCCAGGCCGTCGTCCTGAGCGCGGACTGGCGCAATGTCCTCACGAGCGACCGCGGTCTCAACGGACTCCGGCTCGGCGGCTCGGGCCGGGACGGGGCTCACGGGTTCCTCGATGTCCGGGGCCACCTCGTCACCATCACTCACCACGTCCTCGTCAGGCACGACAGGCTCAGCCGGAATCGGAACTCCGGTCAGCGCGGACTCAGCAACCGGCTCCGGCACGACAACCGGGTCGGGAGCCTCACCTGGTGCCGGAACCTCGACGAATCCGGGCGCATCTTCGTCGTCTGGCTGCCACTCCTGATCGGTGAGCTCGCGAGCTTCCTCGGTGGCCTCCGAATCGTCGGCCCCCCGCTCCTCAGGCTCCGGAGTCCACGGTTTGAGGGCGTCGTCGGAACTCGCCAACACCCGCGGACGGTGAACCTCGCCGCCCTCCCGAACGACGAAAGGCTCAACCTTGCCGGTCGCGTCGATGATGATCTTGCTCGCCTGGGCAACCCCCAGCAGCAACGGCATGGACAGCCGCTGCTCGGCCTCTTCCATCTCGACGACGACGGTCGATGGGTCGAGCTTCTTCTCGCTCCACGTCAACAGACCGTCGCCATGGTTGACGACCTCACCGGTGGAGGCATCCTTGACAACGACCTGACCGCGGGCCATGGAGAACATCTCGCCGTCGACCCAGAAGAACAAGCCCAGGCTCGGCATCTTCGCCAGCCCGATGAGCGACAACGTCTCCACGAGCGACTGGGGATCATCGGCCTCGGCCACCTGCCGCCAGATGGACGACACCAATCCGGAATGGCGCGGCGCAGCCGGCTGCATGATGACGAGGCTGCTCGGCCCGGCCAGCACCACCCAGGAACCAGGGGTGTAGGTGGCACGCCAGGCACCGAAAGTCTGGGACATTGATCCTCCAGAAGTCGAGGCACGATTGTGGCCATTATTCCGCGGACATGGAGTTGAAGTCGACAAAACTCCCCGATCGCACACGTATTGAGGAGTATGCAATGACATATTGCGGCCCCTCCACCGCGGTGGAGGGGCCGCAATTTCACATCAGTGACGTGATGGAGCCCTCAGACTCACTTCTCCTTCTGGGAGATGACGGCCTGGGCCGCGGCGAACCGAGCGATCGGCACACGGAACGGCGAGCAGGACACGTAGTCGAGCCCGGTCTTGTTGAAGAAGTGGATCGAGTCAGGATCACCACCGTGCTCACCACAGACGCCCACGTTCAACTGCGGGTTGGTCTTACGACCCTTCTCGACAGCCCCGGCGACGAGCTGGCCAACACCCTCCTGGTCGATCGAGGCGAACGGGTTGTCCTTGAGGACCTTGGTACGCAGGTACTCGGTGAGGAAGCCGTTCTCGGCATCGTCACGGGAGATGCCCAGGGTGGTCTGGGTCAGGTCGTTGGTGCCGAAGCTGAAGAAGTCGGCAACCTCGGCGATCTTGTCGGCGACCAGGGCGGCACGCGGCAGCTCGATCATGGTGCCGATCTTGACGTCGACCTTGGTGCCGGCGGCCTCGAACTCCTCGTCAATGGCCTGCTGGACGATGCGACGATGGGTCTCGAGCTCAATCGGGGTGAAGACCAGCGGGATCATGATGTTGATCTGGACGGTTTCCCCCTCCTTCTTGAGCACCGCCAGGACAGCGCGGATGATGGCGCGAGCCTGCATGTCGGGAATCTCCGGGTACAGCATGCCGAGGCGGCAGCCACGGGTACCGAGCATCGGGTTCTGCTCGTGCAACTTCTTGACCTGGGCGAGCAGACGACGCTCCTTGTCGAGCTCGTTCGGATCAGCGCCCTGATCCTCCAGCTTCTGGACCTTGAGGGACTGCTCGACGAGGTTCGGCAGGAATTCGTGGAGCGGCGGGTCGAGAAGACGGACGGTGACGGGCAGGCCCTTCATCGCCGTGAAGATGCCCTCGAAGTCGCCCTGCTGCATCGGCAGGATCTTGTCGACGGCAGCCTGGCGCTCCTCCGGGGTGTCCGCGGTGATCATCTCGTGCATGGCAGGCAGACGATCGGCACCGAAGAACATGTGCTCGGTACGACACAGGCCGATGCCCTCAGCACCCAGCTCACGAGCCTTCGCTGCGTCGGTGGCGTTGTCGGCGTTGGCCTCGACGCCGAGATGACGGATTTCGTCGGCCCAGGAGAGGACCTCCTCGAAGTCAGCGTTGATCTGCGGCGGGATGAGCGGCAGGCCCGCAGCGAAGACCTCACCGGTCGAACCGTCGAGGGTGATCATGTCGCCCTCGTGGATGACGGTGTCACCGATCGTCAGGGTGGCGGCCTTGGCATCGATCTTGATGCCGCGAGCACCAGCGACACAGGGCTTGCCCATGCCACGGGCGACCACGGCTGCGTGGGAGGTCATGCCACCGTGGGCGGTCAGGACGCCCTGGCTCACGATGACGCCGTGGATGTCATCAGGGGTGGTCTCGAAGCGGATGAGGACGACCTTCTCGCCCTTGGCGCCACGCTCAGCAGCGACGTCGGCGTCGAAGACGGCCTCGCCAACGGCGGCACCCGGGGAGGCAGGGAGGCCCTCGGCGACCGGCTGCTCGGTGTGGTTCGGGTCGATGGCCTCGTGCAGCAGCTGATCGAGCTGTGCGGGCTCGATCCGCATGAGGGCCTCTTCCTTGGTGATGACGCCCTCGGCGACGAGGTCGCGGGCCACCTTGAGAGCAGCAGCGGCAGTGCGCTTGCCGTTACGGGTCTGCAGCAGGTACAGCTTGCCGTTCTCGACGGTGAACTCCATGTCCTGCATGTCGCGGTAGTGCGACTCCATCTTCTTCATGGTGTCGATGAGGTCGCGGTATGCCTCTGGCAGCACTTCCTCCATCTCGGCGAGGGAGCGCGGGGTGCGAATGCCCGCGACGACGTCCTCACCCTGGGCGTTGACGAGGAACTCACCGTAGAGCTCCTTGGCGCCGGTGGCGGGGTTACGGGTGAAACAGACACCGGTGGCGGAGGTGTCACCACGGTTACCGAACACCATCTGCATGACGTTGACGGCGGTACCGAGGTCGTCTGGAATCTTGTTGGCCTTGCGGTAGACGAAGGCGCGCGGGTTGAGCCAGGAACGGAACACGGCGTCGACGGCGCGCATCAGCTGCTCGCGCGGATCCGTCGTCCAGTTACCTCCGAGCTGCTCGTTGGACAGCTTCTTGAAGGTGTCGACCAGACCCTTGAGGTCATCAGCAGTCAGATCCGTGTCGGACTCGACGCCCTTTTCCTCCTTGAGAGCGGTCAAGGCATCCTCGTAGATGTGGGCGTCGATGCCCTCGACGACCTCGCCGTACATCTGGATGAAGCGGCGGTAGCAGTCCCAGGCGAAGCGCTCGTTGCCGGCCTCCTTGGCGACGGCCTCGACGGTGTCGTCGGAAATACCGAGGTTGAGGATGGTGTCCATCATGCCGGGCATCGAGATGACGGCGCCGGAGCGAACCGAGACCAGGAGGGGCTTGTCGACGTCGCCCAGGCCACGACCGGTGCGCTCCTCCAGACGCTTGAGTCCGTCCCACACCTGAGAGTCGAGGCCCTCCGGCCACTCTCCCTTCCTCGTCATGGTGTCCACGCAGGCTTCAGTGGTGACGGTGAATCCGTCGGGCACCGGGACGCCGAGACGCGTCATCTCGGCAACTCCTGCGCCCTTGCCGCCGAGCAGCGGCTTCATCTCCGCGCTGCCCTCGGACAAGTCATACACGTAACGGTCAGTCATGACTGATCTCCTTCGATCTGTGCCAGCCTGTTCATCGATTCACGGCGTTCGGACCCGTGCGACTGCGCAATGAGCCCGAGGCCCAGCCCACCATAGGGCCGGATGTCGTCATTCTCTCACGCTCTCGTCCCATTTTCACGAGTAGGAGCAACCAAGGATGACGAAGTAACTCATGTCTCGTCCGGGCTCGCCGGAGCGGGGCGTGACATATCTCCCACCTTTGTCGCAGATGCTTCCCGACTATCTTCCTCGAGCCGCGGATTCTGGTACCCGGCCAGCGACACGATGCCTCCCACAACCAACACGACCAGCATCTAAGACGGGCAAGGGACAACGACGTGACCTGGGGCAAGCCAAAACCGCTGGCCGTCCCCGATCATCCTCGGGTGATCAAGGTCTAGTGCGATAGGACCCTGCCGGCTTGCGCAACCTCGTCCCGGCCGTCTTGGCTCTCTGATCGACGATGTCGATGACCTTCGTCGCGGACTCCTCCAGGGCCAGACCCGTGGTGTCGATGATGGGGCAACCCAGTCGTCGCTGGATCCTGCCAACCTCGTCCAGCTCGTCGTAGATCGCGGCGAGGTCGGCGTAACCGTCCTCATTGCCGAAACCTCCCAGCCCGCGGACCCGACGTCCACGGATCTCCAGCAGCCGCTGGGCGTCGATCGTCAAGCCGACGATGCGCCAACGATCGACCGCCGCCAACTCGACTGGCGGGGCGATCCCGGGTACGAGCGGGACATTGACGGTCTTGTAGCCGAGGTAACCCAGGTAGATCGACAGCGGTGTCTTGCCCGAGCGGCTCACACCCACCAGGCAGATGTCCGCCTCGGTCAGGCGATCGGGGATGGCGCCGTCATCATTACGAACCGCGAACTCCATGGCGGAGATACGGGTGAAGTAGTCGGCCTCAACGCCCACGGGACGACGTGGGACGGCGTCGGCGTCAAGGCCAGAAGCCTCCTCCATCGCGTCGAGCATGGGGCCCATGAGGTTGACCTCGCGGATACCCATTTCCTCGCAGGCATCGGTGACCATGTGGCGCATGTCGGGCAGCACGAGGGTGTGCACCACGCACACCCACTGCCCCGCGTCATGGGACTCCTTGACGGCCTCCAGGGCCGCAACCATTTCCGGAACGGTGCCGATCATGGGATGGCGCACGATGTGCCAGTGGACCCCTTCGAACTGGCTGCGGGCGGCGCGGGCTAACCGAACGGCGGTCTCACCCGTCGAATCGGCGATGACGTGAATTTCCAGGGGCGACTCTGCCATGTCGCCATCCTAGAGCGGGGCCGGTATCGATTGAGTACTCGGGTTTGATACACGGAGCTGCCAAAAAATGCCCATGTCAACGTCACCATCGCCTGTTTGGACCGTTTTCTGGCAGCTCCGTGTAGTCATCGCAGGTATGACCATCCTCCGGCACACCTGTTGCGTCCATCTCTCGGCTGTGTCCGGCACCCGTGGTCTGGGAGACTGCCACCATGGACGCCGCCACCCTGGACCCCGTTGACGAACTCATCGTCGCCGAATCACCGCTGGCCAAGGCTGTGTGGGTGCTAGGTCGCCCTTCCTTGGTGCCATTATCCGGCAAAGGCGCCACGGCGTGGTCTGACGACTGCCGCGACCTCACCGCGATCCCTGAGGGTATTCGCCTCAACCCTCTGACGATAGAGAAATGCAGCACCCCGGTGGTGTGGATGGGCCTGCCCTCCAGTCTTGACGAACTCGACGAACTGCTCGGTATTCTCTGGCGACTTCTCGGACCCGATGCCCACATCGTCGCAGGCGGACGCATCAAGCACATGGCCCGGTCCATGAACGACGTCGCTGCCCGCTGGTTCGACGACGTCCACGCCAGCCTCGGAGTACGCAAGGCCCGCGTGCTGCACTTCTCGTCTCCTCGGGAGCACCCGGCCGTCACTGGGGAATGGCCGCGCGCCAACACCGTCAACGGCCTGATGATCCGAGCCCATGGCGGCGTCTTCCACACCACAGGCCTCGACGCCGGAACGTCTCTGCTCCTCGATCACCTCGACGCCATCGCGGCCGACGTCAACACCGACGTCGTCGATCTGGGGTGCGGCAACGGCATCATCTCCGCACACCTGGCACGCAGACTCCCAGACGCTACCGTCAACGCCACCGATGTCTCCTGGCAGGCCGTCGACTCGACTCGTCTCGCCGCCAGGGCGAACGGACTCGACATCGTCACCCATTGGTGTGACGGATTGTCCGTCCTGTCCGACCAGAGCGTCGACGTCGTCGTCACCAATCCGCCCTTCCATCGCGGAACCGCCCAGGACCACGCCCCGACCCTGGCCATGCTGGCCGACGCCGCTCGCGTGTTGCGACCCGGCGGCAGCCTGTGGTGTGTCTACAACAATCACCTGCCGTGGGCATCCCATCTACGGCGCACGGTCGGGCCGACTCGCCAGGTCTCGCGGAACCGTCAGTACACCGTCACGCGGACCGTCCGCGGGTAGGAGATCATGCCGAGGAGCGGAACCCTCACCCGACGGGCCGGAACCCACCTACCGTGGTGCCATGATGAGTTCTCGCGTCATCCTCGTCAGTGACGATCGCTCCAGCCTCCGCTCCCCCGGCACCCTTCTTTGGCCCGACTCCGCCTGCATGCGCGGCATCCACACCAGTGACTGGGCCGCTCACATCTTCGAGTACGCCATGTCCTTCGAGGGCAACATGACACAGGTACGCGAACTCGCCGCCCAGACCGGCGCCGGCGTCCTGCATCCCCATGGCGCCCTGGCTGTCGAGCCGCCCGGTCTCATCGTCTGTGACGTCGACTCGACGGTCACGCGCACCGAGGCCATCGACCTGCTCGCCGAGTGTGCAGGGAAGGCTGAGGAGGTCAGTGAGGTAACGGCCCGGGCGATGGCCGGAACGCTCGACTTTGCCGAGTCCCTTCATGAGCGCGTCAAGTGTCTGGAGGGTCTGCACGTCGGGGCCCTCGAGGAGGCTCGCAAGGCGACCGTCGTCACCCCGGGTGCGACGGAACTGGTGGCCGCGGCGCACGAGGTCGGCGCAGCCGTCGGGTTGGTGTCAGGAGGGTTCACGGCCATGGTCGATCCGCTTGCTGCGGAAATCGGCGCCGATTTCTCAGCCTCCAACGAGCTCGAGATCGTCGACGACCACCTCACTGGCCGGGTTGTCGGGAACATCGTCGATCGGGCCGCCAAGGCCACCTGGCTGCGTCGTTGGGCCGAGGAACGCGAGGTAGATCTTGAGCGAACAGTCGCGGTGGGAGACGGCGCCAACGACCTCGACATGTTTGCCGCCGCCGGACTGGCCATCGCCTTCTGCGCCAAACCTGTCGCCGTCGAGGCTGCACGAAACACCATCCGTTGTGAGCGGATCGACGCGCTTCGCGCAGTGTGGGAACGATGACCACGATCATGGGGGGCATGACCAACCTCCCCGGAATCCTTCACACCGCTCATGACGGCGCATGGCAGGTCGCAGAGCACGGCTGCCAGGTGCTGGCGTGGCAGGCCGACGACAAACCCGTCATCTGGTTCGACCCCGAGCACGCCGACGAGTCCGACGCAGTCATCCGGGGAGGTGTCCCGTTGTGCGCCCCATGGTTTGGCCACGGACCGAACAATGACCAGGATCCCCAGCACGGCCTGGCCCGCCGCACCGACTTCCAAGTGACGGTCGCGGAACCCCTCCACGTCGTCGGAACCGCTGAGACCGCCTCCATCGGCATTCGCCACGAGGTGGTCATGACCGACACCGCGCTGCAGATGACGCTCACTCTCACCAACCAGGACGAGAAGCCCCGAGTCGTCGAGGGGATGTGGCACACCTACCTGCGTGTCGGGGACGCCGACCAGGCGCGTGTCCGGGGCGTCCGCGGTGCCGACTGGCACAACTTCGCGACCGGTGACGAGGGGTCCTTCGACGCCGACGAACTCCTCATGGCCCCGGACACCGACACCGTCATCCAGGGAGTCGGGCCGGCCCCGACCCTCGTCGATCCGGTCTGGGGACGCGAAATTCACCTGACGACGACGAATTGCCCCAGCGCGGTGATCTGGAACCCACGCTCCTCGTCAGGAATCGGCGACAGCCCGACGGCTCAGGCCTGGCGCGACTTCGTGTGCGTCGAGACCGGCGTCTGCAAGGACAGTGCCGTCCCCCTCGACCCCGGCACCGACCTCGTACTGACGACGACAATCACCGTCACGAGAATGTGAGCATGGTTGCGGTCGGAGGGGCTCGATGCACGTCCACCCGAGCTGTCTCAGGCGTGTCATGCACAGTCGTTCGAGCGTGCCAGTCATCATGGATCGACAGTGCCGTTCCGAGCCCAAAAAGCAGGGGTGCCCCATCCCGCGCCAAGCACCCCCATATAAAGTGTTGTCAACGTTTCGGACCGCATTCAACGGGAACGAAAACAGTGTTTCTTCGACGGCTCACGGGTAGCGCCGTGCACCGTCACCGACAACCAGCCGCACGGTGGCAGGAGGACAGATGTCAGAGCGGATTGCGAACGCAGCCCTGCGTCAGAAGGTGATGAGCGCGGACGACGCGGCTGCGCTCATCAATGACGGTGACCAAATCGGATTCGGTGGATTCACTGGGTCGGGCTACCCCAAGGCGCTTCCGGGTGCCCTGGCCAAGCGCATCAAGGAATCCCACGATCGCGGCGAGAAGTTCACCGTCAACGTCTTCACCGGAGCCTCGACCGCTCCCGAACTCGACGGCGCCCTCGCCTCCGTCGATGGCATCGGCTGGCGCATGCCATACCAGTCCGATCCCCAGATGCGAGGCAAGATCAACGACGGCACATCCTTCTACACCGACATTCACCTGTCGGAGTCGGGCATGATGGTGCGTCAGGGCTTTTTCGGAAAGGTCGACTACGCCGTCATTGAGGCCACCCGAATCACTGAGGATGGGGACGTCGTCCTCACCTCCTCGGTCGGTAACAACGCCGTGTACTGTGACGTCGCCGACAAGATCATCATCGAGGTGAACTCGTGGCAGTCCGAGGACCTCGAGGGAATGCACGACATCTACGGTGGGTTCGCGCTTCCTCCGAACCGAGTGCCCATCCCGATCACCCACCCCGGTGACCGGATCGGTGACAAGTTCCTCCACGTCCCCCAGAACAAGGTCGCGGCGATCATCGAGACCGATGGCCCCGATCGCAACACCCCGTTCAAGCCGATCGATGACGACTCCCGCAAGATCGCCGGGTTCCTCCTCGACTTCTACGACCACGAGGTCAAGCAGGGACGCATCCCCAAGAACCTGCTTCCGCTGCAGTCGGGCGTGGGCAACATCCCGAACGCTGTTCTCGACGGCCTGCTCCACTCCGACCTCGAGCATTTGACCTCCTACACCGAGGTCATCCAGGACGGCATGATCGACCTCATCGATGCCGGGAAGCTCGACGTCGCCTCGGCCACCGCTTTCTCGCTGTCGCCCGAGTACGCGCACAAGATGAACGAGAACGCGGCCTTCTACCGCGATCACATCATCTTGCGCCCCCAGGAGATCTCGAACCACCCCGAGGTCATTCGCCGCCTCGGTGTCATCGGCGCCAACGGCATGATCGAGGCCGATATTTACGGCAACGTGAACTCGACCCACGTCATGGGCTCGCGCATGATGAACGGCATCGGCGGATCCGGCGACTTCACCCGCAACGCCTACATTTCGGCGTTCGTGTCTCCGTCGACGGCCAAGGGCGGCGCCATCTCGGCGATCGTCCCGATGGTCTCTCACGTCGACCACACTGAGCACGACGGCATGGTCATCATCACCGAGCAGGGCATCGCCGATCTGCGTGGTCTGGCACCGCGTCAGCGCGCCCCGAAGATCATCGAGAACTGCGCCCACCCGGACTACCGTCCGATGCTGATGGACTACTACGAGCGTGCACTGCGTGACTGCAAGTTCAAGCACACCCCGCACCTCCTCGGCGAGGCGTACTCGTGGCACACCCGGTTCCTCGAGACCGGCACCATGAAGGAGAGCTGAGCTCGCTGACCCCTACGATCGCCCCAGGACCATCGTGGTTCTGGGGCGATCTTTGTGCGCGGTGCGTGTAGCAGGTGACGATTTTGTCACGCCGGACAAGGTGTGGGCCAGGCGCCACCACGTAGGCCGCTGTACGGCAGCCAGCGTCTCAAACTCGGTGACAAAACTCCCGCTTCACCCGGAGAGTCTGCTCACCGAGGATTGTCGTCGCGCGCAGCTTCCAGGGCGCATCCGAGCGCCAGCAGAGTGGCTTCGTCGTACATCTGACCGCCGATCATGATGCCGACCGGCAGCTCGACACCGCCGACGTGTGTGGTGTGCAGCGGCAAGCTCATCGCCGGACGACCAGTGATATTCCACAGGCTCGTCCATGGGGTGAAGCGGCATTGCGCGTCGAAATCTGCCGATGGATCGTTGTCATTGCGCAAAGCTCCGACCGGCAGGGGTGGCTGAGCAAGCGTGGGGCTGACGATGACGTCAAACCTCTGCCACTGCTGCCCGACGTGACGCGCCACCATCTGGATACCGGCCAAGGCCTCAGCCAGCTCGACTCCGGTGCGCCTTCGCCCCTGCGCACGTAACCACCTGGACATCGGGGTGCACAATTCCTCACGTTCCGGAGGCACCGGGATCGCAGCTGCGCCCACCTCCCACACACACTGGAAGGATTCCCACTCCTCGGGGCCGAAAGGGGCACCTGTCTGTTCGACGATGTGACCCATCGACTCCAGGGTGGCGGCCGTCCGGTCCAGCGCCGCCAGGATGTCCGGGGCAACCTCGGTATCAGCAATAACGGGTTCGCGCAGGATCCCGACGTGTAGCCGTCTCAGGCCCCGGTCGCAGGCCGACAGATAGGACTCAGTCGGAGCGGGGGCATGGTAGGGATCTCCGGGCCACGGTCCGGACAGTGCGTCGAGGGCAGCAGCGGTGTCACGGACCGTGCGGGTCAGTACCCCGCCGCTCACCAGCCCAGGACCGTCAATCCCGTAAGGCCCGGCCGAGACCCGGCCTCGGCTGGGCTTGAGACCAACGACCCCGCAGCAAGAAGCCGGAATACGAATCGAGCCGCCACCATCGGATCCTTGGGCGATGGGTACCTCACCAGCCCCAACCGCAGCCGCGGCGCCGCCAGAGGACCCTCCCGCCATTCGGGTGTGGTCCCATGGGGTGACGGTGGGTTCGCGTCCGTCCGGTTCGGTGTAGCAAGGAAGTCCGAACTCGGGAGCGGCGGTCGTCCCGATCGGGATGGCTCCGGCAGCCCTGAGCCGCGTGACAATGCCGTCTTCGTGGTCTGGCAGAGCCCCACCCACGGCCCGACTACCGATGGCTCGGGGCGCGCCAGCTAACGCGTTGAGGTCCTTGATCGGACAGGGGACGCCGAACAGCGGACCAGGACGGATGTGTCCAGCATCACGTTGACGCTGGAGCTCACGCGCGGCGAGTCGGGCGCCATCATCGTCGATCCAAGTCCAGGCATGGCACTCATCGGCGTGTGCCGCTTCCAGGGCAGCGTCGACGACCTCAACGATCTCGACGTCACCAGCGGCGATGCGGGTGGAGGTTTCCAGGGCGGTCAATGGGTTCATGGTCATGGTCCTACCACCTTCGGGGTCGCGCCATGCCGGTCCTGCATTCATGCGCACATGTCCCGGCGGTGGCACAACAACCTGCCCACCTAGGGCCCCCTGGTCAGCAGTTACGTCTAGGCTGGAACAACACGTCGCCAGGAGGATCGTGACCGAGCAACCCACCCACCCACAACCCCGCCATGCGGAGGCACGACGAGTCTCACCGAGCACGCCACCACGTGCCAGCGCCGAGACCATCGCCACGCTCCCCCCGCCCGAGGATCCTCAGGTCCATGTCGCATCGTCGGCAAGGGTGGGGAGGAGCACCGCCGGGCTCTACCTTGCCGCGGCGATCAGTGCCACCGTCGCGCTCCTCGTTGCTTGGTGGCAGTCCATTCACATGAGCACCTTCATCCAGGCGACCCACCTCCTGACGTGGACCCACCCGAGACCGGGATCGTTGGCGTCAGTACTGCTGGCGACCGCGATGATGTGCATCGCCGGTGCCATGGTGGCCATGCCGGGAATCCTCGCGGTCAACACCTGGCTGGGACGTCCCTGGGTGCGCTGGGGCGCCATCGGTGGCGTCGCGGTCGGATGTGCCGCCGTGACCCTGAACTGGGTGGCGTGGATCGGAATGCCGTTCCTCGTCGCCGCCGGGGTCATCGTCTGGTTGCCGTCGGTGCGCCGGTGGATGGATTCGCAGCGTCCGAAGCCGCCCGAGACTCGCCGCCTCGATGCCCCAGTCATCTACGGCCGCGTTCCGCAGCATTACTGACTGGCCCGGCGGGGTGAGTCGCACTGATCTGACGAGGTGCGCTAAGCTGTGACGAGTCTCCCCAGGAGACATGCGGGCGTAGCTCAATGGTAGAGCGCCAGCTTCCCAAGCTGGACACGCGGGTTCGATTCCCGTCGCCCGCTCTCTTCATGCCCTTTTCCGGGTCCTCTATGATCGCTACTCGTCGGTCGAGGGTTTCCTCAACGTTGCGACGGCCGCCAGGAGGAAGAGAATTCCGGCCACGAATCCGGCCCACACGGCCACCGACGGGCGGTCTGATGGATGCGAGATGAACCGTTCGCCGGACCATGAGCTACCGGTCGGTGAGCCAATCGGGATGATCACGACGTACATCAGCCAGGATCTGTGAGTACTCCCCGCCGTACTCATCCAGACTGATTGACAGGGCGACCGGCATCGGCACGAATCCGAGGGCGTGGCCAGAGTCGTCGGCGAACGCAGACTCCGCCATGGTCACCGGCGACGTCTTTCGGTACATGACGACGTTGTCGGGGAACGTCCTCATGACGTAGTAGGTCTCGCCGTCCTTGGTGAACGACCCGCCTCCGTCACCTTCGAAGGCGCTCCACAGCAGGGCCAGGAACCCTATGACCCCGCTCACCACCACCGCCGCGATGATCGCGATGGCCCGCCCGATGCGCCACCCCTTCGTGCGTCCGGGCATGCGTGCACACTCGGCGATGACCTCGACGGCCAGAGCGACCAGACACAGATCGACGATGGCGATCGTGGTGTTGTTGACAGCCGGGATGAACCGGTTGAAGGACCTCGCGACCGCGACGGCGATGAGCAGGACCGCTGAGATCACGGCCACGGATCGGAGGTACTTCATGAGTGGAATCCTATGTTGCGGCCTCGCTCCCCGGACTGACCCGCCTTGCCGCCATGCGCGAGTGACTGTGCAACCCCGTCCAGCGCGACCTTGACGGTTCCGATCAGCACTCCACCTATGACGACCGGCGCGAGTACCGCTCCGGTCACTGCGAGGGGCTGACGACTCCCGGGACGACGAATTTCCTTGCGGGCAGCCCGATTTGCCATACCGATGACGGTCAGGATGCCCAGGGCCTGGGCCGTCGCGGCGATGTCAGCTCCATCCTCCTTCCCGACCCAGCGCGGGTAGAGGGCTGCCGCCGTGGTAATTCCGGTAGTCGTCAGGGCTGCTGCCACACCGCTCATGTAGTGGTTGGGTTTGCCGCCGAGCGACCACGACGTCGCCACCCGGTCAGCCTTGACGAATCCGAGTGTCATGCTGCTGGCGACGCCGGCCCCGATCCACGGCGCTGCAACCAGGCCGCGACGCAGCGTCTCGGGAACGTATTCGTTGAGGTCGGGCAGGGAGTCGTCGGGGCGGATGAGCCCCAGGCGCACGGCGACGGCGCCCAGATTGAGATCCCATCCGATGCCCACAGCGCGAGGCACTAGCAGGTGCGGGTTCTCAGGTTCGAAACCGCGCAGCGCAATGCGGGAGCCGCTCCCCCACGGCGCACCGACGGGGATGCCGAACAGGCGACGCACGCCATCATCGTCTCGAGTCCAGAGGTTCATGATCTCTCCTTGCCAGAAGTGTTGTGGTTATCGTTGGTGGCACGGTCGACGGCGGCTGCGATGCGCGACCACTCATCGATGAGCTCTGTCAGGTAGCCTCGACCGGTGGCAGTCAGGCGATAGATCTTGCGCGGAGGCCCTGACGGCGACTCCTGCCACTCGGTCGAAACCAGATCACCGCGACGCAGTCGGTTGAGCAACGGGTACAGCGTCCCCTGAGACACGCCCAGATCCGTCTCCTTCTCGAGCCTGTCCACGAGTTCCCCTCCGTAGGACGGTTTGCTCGCCAGCAACCCGAGGACGACGAGTTCGAGCGCACCCTTGCGCAGTTGTCGTTCCGCCACGGTTTTCCTCCTCAACCAAGTAGCTTGACTAACAATGTACCCTGCATTGCATAGTAGTTCAATGAGGCATCCCCTGCTCTTACCAGAGGCTCGTCGACCGCTCGTTCCAAACGCCGCCTGATCTCAGCGCCCGGCGCCTAGCCCCTCCCGCAACGTCGAGATGAGGTGCTCAATAAACCGTTCGGCGTCGACGTCACACAGCAGGTCGACGTTGGGCTCCTTGCCCCACCGCCCCATCTCGTCACCGACGGTCTGGCCACGGGTGAGCGTCCCGGTCAGCTCGACGTCGACGGCCAGTGGCCGCGTCGTCGCAAATCTCCCGGTCACCGCGTTGGCGACGACGAGCGGGTCGTGCAAGTACGCACACCATCCCAACCCGTCAGCCTCGTGGAACTCGAAGTAGAACCTCAGCGCGTCGGCCAAGACTTTCACAACCGGATGTTCCCCTAGCTCCTTCACAGCCCGACGATCCCTCTCGTCCAGCCTGATGACCTCAGTGGCCTGCAACGCCCCAAGCACGACCCGTTTGGACGCCTTCCCCCATGCCTCGAACACCTCATGGCCGGCCTCCGGGTCCACCGCGATGTTCCACTCGCTCGTCGGGCCGGTGTTGCCACGGTGGTTGATCGCTCCACCCATGACGTGCAGCCCCCGCAACAACTGCGGCAAGTCCGGTTCTTCCCGCAGCGCCAGCGCGAGGTTCGTCAGCGGCCCGGTGACGATGCCGACCAGCTCGCCGGGGTATTCCCGGGCAAGATCCACCCACAGTTGCGCACCGCTGCGCCCATCGGGGTGACGTCCGCAGTCCCCCAGCTGGGCATGCCCCAAACCGTGGGGTCCATGGGTCTCCTCGGCGGTCATCACCGGCTCGAGGAGGGGCGCGTCCGCCCCACGCGCCACCGGGGCATCCATCCCGAGCAGCTCGGTCAGCCCCAGGGCATTGCGCAGCACGTCGTCCTGACCGACATTGCCAGCTGTCGTCACCACCCCGACGGTCTCGACATCGTCGCGGCACGCCAGGTAGGCCAGCGCGAACGCGTCGTCAATCCCAGGGTCGCAATCGAGCAGAACCGGCAAGAAACGTGTGGGCATGGCGTCAGAATAGAGGCCCTCCACCGCACCACTGATCGTTGAGTCGTCCCACCTCACCTTCTGCTGAGGCTGTTCGGGCTGGTCAGAGCGCCTTTGCTCCAGGACTCGCACATCCGCGTGTCCTGCCCCCCTCATTGTCCAACGGGTATGTGCCACACATTTCACTGTCCCCTGGTGCCGCCCTGCCCGAATCTTGGAAGGAATCATGCTCGACTGGGTGGACCTCATCATTCGTATCGGAGTCGGCGTCGGCCCCGGAACCCTCATCGAGATAGGAGGCGACGGATTCGGTGCAACTGATCCCCACGTCCGCTGACATGTCTTGCAGCATTCCCGGTCCGGCCTGGAGCCCTCGGTTTGGTCGTTAGCCTTCCTGGAGGACACTTGGCCTTGTCGGAGCAGGTCGTCAGCCACGTGCGTGACGATGCTGGCGAGCGAGTGTGAGGTGTGAGGAAGTCATGGCCGTCGAGGAGAAGGAACCGTCCCGCGCTGAGAGGATCCTTGCGGGCACCGTCGCGTTCACGGTCTGCATGGCTGTGGTGTTCGCGATCGTGGCGATCTTCATCGGTTGGCGCTGGTCGCTGAGGATGTTCGTCGGAGTCCTGCTCATCGGAATCCCCGGCGAGATCCTGCTGGAACTGGTTGGCGAGAACCGAATGTTCCCCCGCAGCGGAGGCAAACCGGGCCAGACGCGAGCTGCACGTTTGCTCATCCTGACGCCCATCCTCGCCGCGTGGGCTCTTATCGTCCTCGCCCTCACCGCCCTCGTCCAGCCGTGGTACGGCGCCGTCGGGGAAATGGCGTGGGTCATGGTGATCGGGATCCTCGCGATCCTCATCCAGGGGATCCGGGACACGAAGAAAAAGTCCTAGCGGGTCCTCATGATTACGGTGGCGGGAGTCGTCAACGCGCAGTGCTTGCGTAGCCCGTCTTTCAGGGGCGGGGCCAATCTTCGAGATCGACCTCGCGGATACCAAGGCCTAGTGCGGCGTGTCGTTAGTTCTTGAATGGTTGGGGTTTGGGAGAATGGGTCATGGCCAATTCTCCTGCCCCGCCGTTGGGTTTGCGTGAGGGTGATCGTGCACGGTTGGAGTCGTTGACGCGGTCGCGTACTGCTGGGGCGGGTGGGGTGTTGCGGGCCCGGATCGTGTTGGCGGCCGCGGATGGTGTGGCGAACGAGCGGATCGCCGAGCAGCTGCAGGTGTCGAAGAACACGGTGCTGACGTGGCGCAGACGCTACACCGACAGCGGTATGGCCGGCCTGGCCGATGCGCCGCGTTCTGGTCGGCCACGGCGGCTGGATCATCGTCAGATCGTGGCCACGACGTTGAAGCCCCCGCCGAAGAAGTATGGCGTGACGCACTGGTCGAGCCGGCTGCTCGCCGCCCACCTGGGCGTGGGGAACGCGACGATCGCCCGTGCGTGGCGTGAGTATGGGGTGCAGCCGTGGCGCAGCGGCACGTTCAAGTTCTCCACCGATCCCGAGCTGGTCGCCAAGGTCACCGACGTGGTCGGGTTGTATCTGGCGCCCCCGGAGAATGCGGTGGTGTTGTGCGTGGACGAGAAGTCCCAGATCCAAGCCCTGGACCGCACGCAGAAGACGCTGCCGATGCAGCCCTTGCAGATCGAACGCCGCACCCATGACTACGTGCGCCACGGCACCACGACCTTGTTCGCGGCCCTGAACATCGCCACCGGGCATGTGACTGGCGCGTGCAAACCCCGGCATCGTCACCAGGAGTTCTTGGCCTTCCTGGAGCAGGTCGCTCGCGCCTACCCCGACCAACAGCTGCACCTGGTGATGGACAACTACGCCACCCACAAACGCGTCGAGGTCCGTGACTGGCTCGCCGCCAATCCGAGGATCCACGTCCACTTCACTCCCACCAGTGGCTCGTGGCTGAACCTGGTCGAAGTGTGGTTCGGGATCATCGACAAGCAGGCCATCAAGCGAGGCGTCTTTCCCTCGGTGAAGGACCTCAACCAGAAGATCCGGGCCTTCGTCAACGGCTGGAACGACCGCTGCCACCCGTTCGTCTGGACCAAAACCGCCGACGAAATCCTCACCACAGCCAACCGTTCGGCAACTTCAAACACGCCGCACTAGACACGCGTGACGTTCCGAGCCGAAAGCACCGTCCTGCGGTAACCAACCCGCGAATATCAGACTGACATCGCCGTCGACAGACACGCGAAACCCCTCGTCAACACCACTTCGGGTCAACACAAGGAGAGGCGCCACCAAGCATCCAGCCTGGTGGCGCCTCATCCTGCCCTCTTGACAAAACCTGCACCCAGTATCAGACGAGCCGGAGGCGGTCATGGTCGCCGAGCTCATCCGCGAGGCCGCCCTGGAGGGCGTGCGCGACGAACTGCCGCACTCGGTGGCCGATGTGGTCGAAGAGATGTCCCTGCGCGAGGACCGCCCCGCGGATCGGCCGCTGATGGACGTGTGGGCGAACGTCTTCGTCGAGCGGGACAGCCAGAAGGGCATCATCATCGGCAAGGGCGGCTCCCGGCTGCGCGAGATCGGCCACGACGCCCGTGCCAGCATCGAGCGGCTGTTGGGCACACCGGTCTACCTCGATCTGCGGGTGAAGGTCGCCCGGGACTGGCAGCGCGACCCCAAGCAGCTCGGCCGGCTCGGCTTCTGAGCCTGAGGCCCAGTGTGAGGTACGCCATTCCGGAAGGGTCACGGTCCCTGGATTCTCCTGCTAACGTGGGATCCGCAACATCCCCGTCTCGGGGGGTAGGACATGCGCGTTTCAGCACGGATGTAGCTTGCGAGATGCACCCGCCTGGAACACCAAGAACCGTCTCCGCCACAACATGAGGTGTGCCTATGTACAACACATCAACCTCGTCCCATCGCTCTGATCACGCCGTGTCACGCCGGCGCGTCTCTCAAGGGTTGGCCTGGTCCGTGCCCGCCATCGCAGGTGTCGCCGCCGCTCCGGCCTATGCGGCCAGCAAGCCCTCGAACTGCACGTCGAAGATCGAGGCATACGCGGACCTCACCTATAACTGGGGCGCCGCCACCTCCGGCACCACCACACAGACGTTCGACTTCACCGGCACGTGGATGAACGTCATGAACATCCCCGCGGACGCCGTGATCGTCAGCATGACCCAGTCGTTCATCTTCATGGCCCGCGATGACTCGGTGAACGGGGGCCGGGGGCCGGGCTTCTACGACCTCGGCAACTCCCACGTCAAAGATTCCAAGAATCTGTGCAACTCCAGCTACCAGAACATCACCGGGTGCCGCTGGACGGCCAACAACACCCGGACCACCACCGACATCAGCTTCTACCAGCGCTCGGGCTCGCCCATCGCGAAGGTGTGGGATCCGGCCAACGGCGCCACGGGGGCCATGACCCGCAACTGGTTCGACTACGACTTCAGCCGGTACGCCACCGCCTTCAAGAACAACTACCCCAACTACACGGGCACGTTCGGGGTCAGCAAGGCGTGGGAGTTCACCTACACGGCCGCCACACAGGGCGGCGTCGTGCCGGCCTCCCTGCTGCCCGCCCCGACCTACAACCCGGACGGCACGT
Organism: Cutibacterium sp. LaCa_255; assembly: GCF_057458005.1. Lineage (NCBI taxonomy): Bacteria > Bacillati > Actinomycetota > Actinomycetes > Propionibacteriales > Propionibacteriaceae > Cutibacterium > Cutibacterium sp. LaCa_255. Next base: position 2,393,225 of record NZ_CP190956.1, read on the forward strand.
GCAAGAGCTACCTCTTCGCGACGGGCGTGACAGACGGTCAGTACCCGCACACCTACGTCCCGCAGAGTGCCGGCGGCGGTGCCACCCCGACGCTGACCTACTACGCGACCGCCAACGGCCTGACGGACACGCGCACCCAGTTCGCGGCCGCCGTCTCCGTCCGCACGGTCACCTATCGGCTGCCCAGCGGCCAGACGCAGACCATCACGCGCCAGGGACCGTTCTACATCAACTGAATCCCTGTGGCATCTTCTTCGCCCGCCCCGGCTTCCTGCCGGGGCGGGCGGTGTCGTATCCGCGCCGGAGCGGGCCGCCGTCGTGGGTGCGTCACACGGCGACGGCGTCCTGTGGCCCGGCCCACTTCGGTGCTAGACGGTATGGGTGACCCCGATCTGGGGTGAAGCTCTGGCAGGCCGGGGCCTCTCCGCGCAACGATTCGTGGGTTGCCGGACAGGGGCGGCCTGTCTGGCCTTTCCGACATACGTGGGAGGCCCCGGTTGTTTACCGAGCGTACGAGTGTTGGCCTGGATGTGCATGCCCGCTCCGTGGTGGCGCATGCGATGGACGTCCAGACCGGAGAAATCTTCAAAGCCAGACTCTGCCCCGACCCCGTGGAGGTGACGGCCTGGATCAAGGCGCTGCCCGGCCCGTCGGCGGCGATCTACGAGGCTGGCCCGACGGGCTATGGTCTGGCCAGAACCCTGCTGTCACACGACATCCGAACCGTTGTCGCGGCCCCGTCCAAGCTCCAGCGGCCTTCCGGTTCGCGGGTGAAGACTGATGCGATCGACGCCGAACACCTGTCGACGTTGTTGCGGCTGGATGCGTTCACCGCAGTCACCGTCCCCGACGAGCTCACCGAAGCAGCACGCGACCTGGTGAGGGCCCGTGAGGACTGCCGCTCCGATCTGATGCGGGCCAGGCACCGCCTCTCGAAACTCCTGCTGCGACACGGGATCGTCTACTCCGGCGGGCAGGCCTGGAGCAACGCGCATGACGCCTGGCTGCGCAGGCAACGCTTCGACTCCCCGCTGGTCCAGGCCGCCTTCGACGAGGCCTACGACTCCGTGATCACGATCACGGCCCGCCGTGACCGTCTCGATGAACGCATCGAAGCCATGGCCGAGAACAGTCAATACACCGATGCCGTCCGCAGGCTCGTATGCCTGCGCGGCATCTCGACGCTGACCGGGTTCGGACTGGCGGTCGAGATCGGCGACTGGAGCAGGTTCACCGGCAACTCGATCGGCTCGTTCGTCGGCCTGATTCCGTCGGAGAACTCATCGGGCCAGTCCCGCTCACAAGGGCCGATCACCAAGACCGGCAACAGCCACGCGCGCCGACTCCTGGTCGAGGCTGCCTGGCATCACCAGCACCGCTACGTCCCCGGCAAGACCATCCGCGACCGCTGGGACCTCGCCTCCCCGGCCGCCCGGGCCCGCGGAGACCTGGGCAACCGACGCCTCAACCACCGCTGGAACCAGTTCAAGAAACGCAAGAAGCGCCCCATCGTCGCCAACGCCGCCATCGCCCGCGAACTCGCCGGCTGGTGCTGGTCCCTGGCCGTCCTCGAGGAATAGCCCCTCGAGGCCCACAAACTTGGCCCGAAGCCAGGTCCCCGAGGGGTGACGCAGCGACCGGAACGACCCGCGAAACACCTATGAGCAGCCGTCATCAACGATGCCGGCGACGCTCGATGCTAGACAGGCGTGACGTTCCGAGCCGAAAGCACCGTCCTGCGGTAACCAACCCGCGAATATCAGACTGACATCGCCGTCGACAAACACGCGAAACCCCTCGTCAACACCACTTCGGGTCAACAAAGGATGAGGCGCCACCAAGCATCCAGCCTGGTGGCGCCTCATCCTGCCCTCTTGACAAAACCTGCACCCATATCAGGTGTACTGACCGGGTGACGTCGATCACCTTGATCGCAACCACTGCCGAGCCAACGACCCCTGCGAAACGAAACATCCAGAAGGCGATGAAGACCAAGAATGCGGAGACAGCCGTGTGCCACAGGACCGGAAGGGCGAAGCAGCAGAAGACCCACAGCATGACGAAGACCAGCCACCCGATCCACGTCTTGGGGCGAGTCGAGAGGGCGAGTGACACCACGACGACGCCGAGGCAGGCCAGCACCAGAGGCGTCGACCCCGCTCCCATGAGAAGGACGTTGAGGACGATGACGTAGAGGAACAGGGTGCGCGGGTCCACAGCGCCGTGGAATCCCCGAGTCCGGGGCCGAGGGGCGGTGGTCGGTGCACTTTCGGCCATGGCACCGGCCCTCGGGAGCGGGTGGGTGTGACCTTGTGGGGTCAAGGGCGCCTCATCACAATTCATAAGGCAACCCTAACCTATTGATTATCATCATTAACAAATAGGGGTCATTGACGACCTGACAAGGGGGGATGACCGCGAGCAAGACAGGCCCTCCTACTGGTGACGCTGGAGGGCACGCCACGTTCGGAGGAATCGCGGCCTCACGCAGGCACGATCACCACGGGTATTGCCCGACACCACCTCAACGCGAACAACCACAGGACTCGCCCCCGCCCCCACGGCTACCCTTGAGGTGAGTTGATCGAGAGGAGACCCTCGTGGGAATCGGAAGCAACATCGGCAAGGCCCTGCTGGCTCAGGCACCCGACATGGCACCCGGCGCGGCCGTCTCGATGCTGCGCAGCATCCTGGGATTCGCCATCGACGGTGCCTCATCGCTGCCGGGAGCGCGTCAGGCCGCTGGCAAGACCCTCACCAAGCACGACGGTGACGTCGAACAGGCCATCAACTCCCTCGTCAACCAGCACATCGCCATGGCCGGTGCACAGGGATTCGTCTCCAACCTCGGTGGCGTCGTCACCTTGGCCGTAACCATCCCCGCCAATATCTCAGGCGTCGCGATTGTCCAGGCCCGCATGGTGGCTACCATCGCCCACCTGCGCGGCTACGACCTTGACGACCAGCGCGTCCGGACCGCCATCCTCGCCACCCTCATGGGTCAGCGTGAGGTCGACAGCCTCATTCACGAGGAGAAGCTTCCGACGACCCCGATGGGCATCGCCACCGCCCCGGTGGGGGACGCCGATCTGGAGAAGGTTGTCGCCCGTAACCTCGTCAACGTCCTCATGGGCCAGGTTGCGGGCAAGAAACTGCCGGTCTTCGTCTCCAAGCGCGTGCCCGTGTTAGGTGGTGGAGTCGGAGCCACCACCGACGGGTTCACCACCTGGAGCGTCGCTCGTTACGCCCGCAAGCAGTTCCCGACCCGCCGCCCGCGCGGCTGAGGCCAGGATCTGTGTTCGGCCCGGGAGGCGTCAGAAGGTTTGCCGACGGCGTGCCCCGGGCCGATGTGTGCGGCTGCGACGAAGCAGTCCGACAGCCCGCGCAGCCGTCGTGCCGATGAGCAGACCCAGCGCGATCGAGCCAATGATTCCCGTGGACTCCAACGCCGTCGCGCCAGCCACGGGGGTACCCGCGCCCAGTTGGGTCAGGGACACCAGGCCCAGGGATCCCGGGACCAACAACCAGAAGCTCGGCAGGAAGAGCACCAGACGCGGTAGTCGCGGGCGATGCATCTCGATCACCGATGATCCGAAACTCGCCACGGTCGCTCCCAGCAGGCCGCCGCCCCAGGTGGCCCCGGCAACCGTCTGGCCGATGATCTGGAAGGTCAGGGTGGTGGCCAACATGAGGGCTACCCACGGGATGAGGTATCTGGGTATCGACTCCATGAGGCTCATCCCGGCGGTCAGGAGCAGGACGCCGAGGAATGGCACCCACAACCCTCGCCAGGGAATGATCTGGTTGTTGAGCTGGTCGACGGGGACCTTTGTCAGCCACGCCGCACCGAGAACACCCGCTGTGAACATGGCCAACTGGGCGGTCCCGAACCCCAGACGCGACGCGCCCGCCATCATCGCCCCTGCCGCCAGTTCAGCCACCCCGGTAACAATGAGGGCACCGGGAAGCAGCACCGCGATGGGCGGCAGCAGGCTTCGCAGCGGCCCCTCGATGAGTCCGAGTCGCGCGGCCCAGAAGGCACACAGTGCGACGACGAACGCGGCCAGGAACGGGGTGAGGACGGCCAGGGCCTTCCTCTTGCCGCACAACCATATGAATCCGGCGGTGACCTGGCCGGCCAGCACGGAGAACAGCACGCTGGGCCACAACGGCTGCAGTACCAGGGCGATGCCCGAGGCGACGCATACCATGCCACCATGCAGACCCAGGCGCGGGTAACGCGGCGGGATGGAACGCAAGTCCCGCAGTTGCTCGAGGGCCTCGACCGGGCCGATGGTGCCGTCGAGGAGCTGCTGACGGATACGAGCTGTGGTGGCGCTCTGGTCCAGACGGATGGTTCCTTCCACCGATTCGAAGGTTGCGGGGGTGCCACCTCCCAGGCTCACCACGACTCCGGTGGGCCAACCCTGTACCTGGACGTCGGGGCATCCCAGGTACCGACCGATGCTGCGGGTGTCGGCCTCCACCTCGTGCACCGGCTGACCACCGGCGATACCGGCTGCGGCAACGTAAGCCAGCAGTCGGCGGACGCCATTTTCGTCGAGCTCGTCCACTCCAGATCCCATCGTCGATACCGTCGCCAGGATCAATCGTCGCGCACCTTGGGCCCTTCGGCACGTCAGTGGCCGAAATCAATCTACGGGTCAGGGACGTAGGGATTTCACTCCGCCCAGCCCTCGTGCATACCCGACAACCCCGAGGAGAGCACAGACGGCAGCACACACCACGGCCACAACAGACACCCCCCGCACACTTCCCTCGACGACAGCTGTTTGTCCTAGATGTAATCGCCGGACAGGTTAGGTACGCGGTCGGCGGGTGATGTGCCTTTGAGCGCGGTGTGTCCGCGGTGGTGATTGTAGTGGTGCAGCCAGCCGGGGAGTTCGGCCAGGCGGTCGGTCTCGCTGGCGTAGGGCCGTGCGTAGGCCCACTCGGCGACCAGGGTCCTGTTGAACCGCTCGACCTTGCCGTTGGTCTTGGGCGTGTAGGGCCGGGTGTACTTGTGCGTGATGTGGGTGTCTTTGAGTGCCTTGGTGAAGGCTTTGGACCGGTAGCAGGAGCCGTTGTCGGTCAGGACCCGCTTGACGGTGATGGCCTGGCTGGCGAACCAGGCCTGGGCCCTGGTCCACAACCCGGCGGCGGTGTCCTTGCGCTCATCGCTGAGGACCTCGACGTAGGCCAGGCAGGAGTGGTCGTCGACGGCGTTGTAGATGTAGTGATACCCACCCCCGCTGGCGGATCGGCCACGGTTGCGTACTCCTTGGGCGCGTCCGACCACGCGAAGGCCACCGAGCCATACCCGGTGTTGGCAAAGAGATTCTCGTTGACAAGGACCGGTATTCCGACCACAGCGATGCACACAACCGGCGCCACGGCGCGAGACGATCACGCCCGAAAAACAACCTCGTCCGCGGTGAAAACACCGCACTGACATCCTCGACCAGCGGCCAAGGTCGATCAGTACAGCATTGCCGAGGCCGGGTCCGAGAGAATCTCCGCAACGTCATGGAGGAAGGTCGAGCCCTCCTCGCCGTCAATGAGGCGATGGTCGAAGCCGAGGCTCATCGTCGTCACCCACCTGGGCACGACCTCCTCGTCATCACCGGTCCCGACGACCCACGGACGTCGAGCGATCGTCCCGAGAACGAGGATCGCCGATTCGGTGCGGTTGACGACCGGAGTCCCTGCGTCAAGACCAAACACCCCAACATTGGTGATCGAGAAGGTGCCGTCGGTGTAGTCGGTGGGCTGGAGCTTGCCCTCCTTGGCGATGGCGACGATGCGGGTAATCTCCTCGGCCAGCTCGAGCATCGTCATGTCCTGGGCGTTGCGCACCACGGGCACCATGAGGCCGCGCGGGGTGGCCGCGGCGATGCCGAGGTTGATCTGGTCGCGGAAGACGATCTGGTCGGCGGCGTCGTCCCAGCGGGCGTTGACGACCGGGGTGCGTCCCATCGCCAGGCACACCGCCTTGCACCAGATGGTCAGCGGGGAGACGCGCAGTCCCTTGAACCTGCGGTCGGCACGCAGCCGGGCGACGAGGTCCATCGTCGGGGTGACGTCGCAGGTGAGGAAGGCCGTCACGAGGGCCTTGGTGTTCAGGGAATCCTTCATCGCCTTGGCAGTCACCTTGCGGACGCCGCGCACCGGGACCCTGCGAGTGTGACCGTCAGGCTCGGTCGGGACACCGCCGAGCAGACGACGAGACATCACCGACAGGGTCGCGAACTCAGCGTCGCCAGCAGAGGCACCGACGACAGGTGGTTCAGACGCGGCTTGACGACCGGCCTCCGCTGCCGCCTTAACGTCGCTCCTCGTCACCGCCCCCTGCGGGCCGGTGCCCGTCACCGTCGAGAGGTCGATGCCGAGGTCGGCAGCCAGACGTCGAGCCGGGGGCTTGGCGAGGACATGCCCGGCGCGGTCCATGCGCGGCGGATCCTGGCGCCCGGGCTGTGTCGGCTGCGCAGGTTCGGGAACGGGCTCGACATCAGTCTCTGGACCGGTCTTGAGGGTCGGCGTCTGGGGGGCCTTCTCGGGTGCCCTTTCAGCCGACACCGCGGCTCCCCTGCGACGACGGCGTCGACGTCCGGACTCCGCGGTCAGGTGACCGACGAGGAACTCCGGCTCCTCCTCGGGTTGGTCGTCGGAACCGTCGTCAATGGTCACCAGTGGCTCTCCCACAGCCACCGTCTCGCCGGGCTCGGCACACAGCTTCGCCACGGTCCCGGCGAAAGGGCTGGGGAGTTCGACGATCGACTTGGCCGTCTCGACCTCGCACAGCACGTCGTTGATCTTGACGGTGTCACCGGGAGACACCCGCCAGGAGACGACCTCTCCCTCGGTGAGCCCTTCGCCTGGGTCGGGCATGCAGTAGTTCTTCACGTGAATACCTCGTGATCGATGTCGGACGGTGGTCAGTAGGCCAGGGAGCGGTCGACGGCGTCGAGGATTCGGTCGACGTCGGGGATGTGCTCACCCTCGGCCTTGGCTGGCGGGTACGGGGTCGACCACCCGGTCACACGCAGAACCGGGGCCTCCATGACGTAGTAGAGCTCCTCGCCCAGGCGTGCCGCCATCTCCGCGCCAATGCCCTGGGTGCGCGGTGCCTCCTGGACGACAATCGCCCTCGTCGTGCGCCGCACCGACTCATAGACGGTCTGCATGTCAAGCGGGGAGAGGCTGCGCAGATCGACAACCTCGAGCTGGCGTCCCTCCCGGGCAGCTTCCTCGGCAGCGTCCAGGCAGGTCTCTACGAGGGGCCCAAAGCACAGCAGGGTGGCGTCGGCACCGGTACGGACGATACGCGCCTCGTGAAGGCCGAGTTCAGGGGTCTCGGAGACCTCGCCGCGGGTGTAGTAGCGACGCTTCGGCTCGAAGAAGATCACCGGGTCGGGGCTCTCGATGGATTGACGCAGCATCCAGTAGGCGTCGTCAGGGTTCGAGCAGCTGACCACCTTGAGGCCTGGGGTGTTCGCGTAGAACCCCTCCGGGGACTCCGAATGGTGTTCCGGAGAGCCGACACCACCGCCGAACGGGATGCGGATCGTCACCGGCAGGGACCACCGTCCGCCCACGCGGGCGCGATACCTGGCCAGCTGGGAGACGATCTGGTCGAAGGCAGGGGCGTTGAAGCCGTCGAACTGCAGCTCGACGCAGGGACGGTACCCACGCATGGCCATGCCGATGGCGGTTCCGACGATGCCCGACTCCGCCAGCGGGGAGTCGATGACCCGACGGCCGCCGAACTGGGTCTTGAGGCCGTCGGTGATGCGGAAGACGCCGCCCAGGGTTCCGACGTCCTCCCCCATGATCACCACGTGATCATCGGCGGCGAGGGCGTCAGCCAGGCCCGCGTTGAGGGCCTTGGCCAGGGTGGTCTCCCCCTGTGGGCGTGCACCGTTGTCGCTCATCAGTTGTCCTCCTCCCACGAGGCGATCTCCTCGGCGTCGGCCAGGACGTCGGGGGTCGGCTCGGCGTAGACGTCCGACATGAGCTCGGCCATGACGGGCGTGGGGTTCTCGTGGACAGCGGCGCGAACCTCGGCCCCGAAGGCCTCCTCGCGCTCAGCCAGACCGTCAAGCCATTCCTGGTCGATGACCCCACGATCCTGCAGGTAGGTCTGCAGCCTGACGATGGGGTCGGCCTTACCCCACGTCGACTCCTCTTCCGCGGTGCGATAGCGGGTGGGGTCGTCGGTGGTGGTGTGAGCACCCATGCGGTAGGTCCACGCCTCGACGAAGACTGGCCCCTTTCCACTGCGGGCATGGTCGAGGGCCGATCGCAGTACGGCCGTCATGGCGACGACGTCGTTCCCGTCCACCTGCACCGCCGGAATGCCAAAGCCGATCGCGCGGCGGAACAGGGACGTCGGGGACTGCACCGTTGTCGGCTCCGAGATGGCCCATTGGTTGTTGACACACACGAAGACCACAGGAGCGTTCATCGAGGCTGCGAACACGTAAGCCTCGTTCGTGTCCCCTTCGCTCATCGCCCCGTCACCGTGGAAGTCCAACACGGCAGCCCGAGCGCTTCCGGACTCAACGTCGCGCTGAATACCCATGGCGTAGCCGACGGCATGCAGGGTGCCCGACCCGATCATCACCGGGTAGGCGCTGAAGTGTGTGGCGACGGTGTCCCAGGCGCAGTGCGCCTTGCCATTCCACGAGTCGAGGATGTCGGCGACGCTGACCCCCATCGCGTGGGCAAGACCCTGCTCGCGGTAGGTCGGGAAGACCTGGTCCCCGTCACCCAGTGCCAGCCACGCACCGGCCTGAGTGGCCTCCTGGCCCATGTGTGGGGGCCAGAGGCCGAGCTCTCCGTGACGCTGCAGAGCGGTGCCCTCGACGTCGAGACGCCGAACCATGGTCATCATCTCGAGGGCCTTGACGAGGTCCTCGTCGCTCAGCTCGACAGGGAAGTCAGGATGGGGGGTGAGGCGTCCTTGGTCGTCGAGGATCCGCACCATTGCAGGATCCGGACGATTGACGGGATGGTGTGTTGCCGGCGGGACGAATGGGTCCGGATCGCCCTCGTCGGCACTGATGTTCTCGGTCACATCTTCCTCCTGGTCGAGTGTTCCGTGCTTCATTCTGGACGCCGACTAGCCCAGTTCCAAACAGAACTTACCGCTCCGTAGGGAGCCAACAAGTCTGAGGTTACCGTTCCGTAGGTTATCCACGGTTTCGACCCCGGTCGTCGGCTCTCACAAGCTCTTGCGTACTATCAACTGGTGAGCAAAACAGTGGCGATCATCGGTGCCGGGATGACAGGCCTGGCAGCCGCACACCAGCTGCGGAGCCACGGTTGCCGAGTCGTCGTCCTGGAAGCAGGACCGAGTGTCGGCGGACAGGTCAGTTCCCGTCGGTTTGGGGCCGACATGGTCGAGATGGGAGCCGAGGCCGTACCGCTGCGTGCCCCAGGCGTCTCCGATCTGGTGTCGGAACTGGGGCTGACGGACTCGATGCGTCATCCCGCCCCCGGAGGCACCTTGTTGTCGAGCCGACGCGGGGTCGTGGAGATGCCGGCCGGAGTGACGCCGGTCGGCCCCACGAAACTCCTACCGACGATCACCTCGCGGATCCTCTCTCCCATCGGCCTGCTGCGAGCCGGCCTGGAGCCCTTCACCTCCCGCCCACACCCTGACGACGTCAGCGTCGGCCAGTTCATCTCGGAACGATTTGGTGACGAAGTCGGCCGAGCCGTCGTCGATCCCCTGCTGGGTGGCATTCACGCCGCCGACGTCGACAACTTTTCCCTCGCGGTCGCGGCTCCGGCCTTGAGGCAGACCGTCAGGAAGGGTGAGTCCCTCGTCACTGGGACCCTCAAACGCAATGCGGTCGCTACATGGTCGCGCATTCGTCATCGTCCTCAGCCCTCCGGACCCCGCACCCCTGCCACCGCGACATGGGAACACGGTTTGGTGACACTGCCGGAGGCGCTGGCTGGGGACCTCACCGTGCACACGAACACCCGTGCCACGGGAATCCGGCAGGTTGGCCATGAATGGGTCGTCACCGTCACAGGACCGCGAGGAATCGGATCAGTTGCCGCCGACGATGTCATCATCGCCACGCCCGCCAGGGTCGCTGCAGCTCTGTTGTCCACCGCACACCCCGATGCCTCGGAGTTGCTGTCCCGGTGTGAGAGCACCACGGTTGCCACGCTCGTGGTGCGAACTGACCAGGTGGATCACCCGATCGCCACGGCTCAGACGTGGTTCATCGGCTCGGAATGGTCCCCGTTGGTACGCCAGGTGACGAATCTCTCGACGAAGTGGCATCTCTCCGAGCCCACTCTCCGGATCGCCATGGGGCGTCACGGTGGAACCCCCATCGACGACCTCTCCGACGACGACCTCGTCACCATGACCATGGCTGAACTGGAGCGTCTAGGATTGAGTGCTCACCCTCACGACCACGTCATCGAGCGTCACCGTGGCGCCATGCCGCAGCCAGTCCCCGGCCACCGGGAGCGCATGGCCACACTCGCCACCATCCTTGACGACACCGGACTCCACGTCGGCGGGGCCGGGATCGACGGTGCCGGAGTCGGCACCGCCATCGTCGCCGGCCGACGTCTTGCCCGTCAGATCACCTCGAAGGAGGAGGAGAAGTGACCACTACCACTGATCAACCCGAGCGGCCAGTGCAGCCCGGACATCCGGGTGCGTCCGCGGGTCATCCTGCCGGGCATCCCGGTGGCCACCCAGGTGGACATCCCGGCCACGGCCCGCTCGTCCGCGAGATCAAGCACGACCTCAACGACAAGCCCTTCATCGTCATCTGGGAGGTCACCCGCGCCTGCGCCCTGGTCTGCCAGCACTGCCGCGCCGAGGCCCAGCACCACGCCGCCCCCGGCCAGTTGACGAACGCCCAGGGCCACGAACTCATCGACCAGCTGACGAGCTACGAGCGTCCCTACCCGATGCTCATCCTCACCGGTGGTGACTGCTTCGAGCGTCCCGACCTCGTCGACCTCATCGAGTACGGCGTCAGCAAGGGCCTGCACGTGTCAATCTCACCCTCGGTGACCCCACTGTTCACGCGTGACCGGGTCAAGACCGTGCAGGATGCCGGCGTCTCGATGATGTCGATGTCCCTCGACGGCGGCTCCCCTGCCACCCACGACGCCTTCCGCGGTTTCCCGGGAACCTTCGAGCGCACCGTCGAGGCCTGCCACATGCTCAACGACCTCGACATGCGCTTCCAGCTCAACACGGTGTTCACCGCCAAGAACATCCACGAGGCACCGCAGATGCTCAAGAACGCCATCGACCTCGGTGCGTTCATGTTCTACACGTTCATGCTTGTTCCGACCGGACGCGGCGCCCAGCTCGACATGCTGTCACCGCTGGAGCGTGAGGACGTCCTGTACTGGCTGCACGACAACTCCACGCGCATCGCCATCAAGACGACCGAGGCGCCTCAGTATCGGCGCATCGCCTTCCAGCGCGAGGCTGTCCGTCAGGGCAAGGAGCGACCGGTTCGCCATGGCGAGCTCTACGAGTGGCTGACCCGCGAGACCAACGAGCTGCTCGGCGACGTCATCGAGGACCCACGCCCCCCGCGTACTCCACTGGCCATCAACTCCGGGTCCGGATTCGCGTTCATCGACCACACCGGCGACGTCTACCCGTCGGGATTCCTGCCGATCCACTGCGGGTCGATCAAGGAGAAGCCCTTCCCCGAGATCTACCGGACCTCCCCGGTGTTCCAGGGACTTCGCAACCCGAACGGGTTCTCCGGCAAGTGCGGAGCCTGCAACTTCAACCACTTCTGTGGTGGGTCTCGTTCGACGGCCTACGCCATGACCGGGGACTATCTGGCCTCCGACCCGTCCTGCGCCTACGTGCCGCCGGGCTACCACGGAGAGCTGCCGGAGAGAGTTCCCGCTGACGGACTACCGAGGGTGTGACAAGGATGTTCCATGGACCGGACGCCGTGACGACACCGTCACGGCGTCCGGTCCATTGTCGGTAATTTCCGACACCGCCAATCAGTACCTCCATTCTTGAAATCAATAACACAAGGTTCGCCTATCCTCAGTACTCCTCGCGCCGAAGTGACGGAGACATGAATTCCTCATGGCGAAGTTCCTCCGACCCCTTGCGAGCTCGGCCAGAAATGGGCGACGCTAGCTGTGTATGCCTTTTGGGCACAACATGAGTATTCGGACGAACCCCAGGGAGAACCCATGAATCACCGATGCAGGGCCCGAATTGCCGGCCTATCGGTGCTGTGCGTGGCCGGGATGGGCGGCAGCTTCATTGCCAACCCGGCCTCTGCCGCACCAGACGGAAGCGGCGCCCCGTCCGCGCCGGCCACATCATGCAACGGCGACAAGAACGTCGAGATCTTCAACGTCAACGACTTCCACGGTCGCATCGCCACGGGTGCCAACCTCTTCACCCCGGTCGTCGAGGCCCGCAACGCGAATGGAGCCGACAAGGTTCTGCTGCTGAGTGACGGCGACAACGTCGGTGGCTCGACCTTCGAGTCCGGCTCCCTCAATGACGAACCGACCATCGCCATGCTGAACGCCGCGGGCGTCGAGGCCAATGCCGTCGGCAACCACGAGTTCGACAAGGGCTGGAAGGATCTCGCCGAGCGCATCATGCCGCACACCGAGAGCCCCTACCTGGGTGCCAACGTCTACGAGAAGGGCACCAAGAAGGTTGCCGCTCCCCTCAAGGCGTCGACCGTCATCGTCAAGGATGGTGTCCGTATCGGCATCGTCGGAGCCGTCACTCATGACCTCCCCTCCTTGGTCTCCCCCGCCGGCATCTCCAACCTCACCATCGGTGACCCGGTCAAGGCCGTCAACGCCGAGGCCAAGCGTCTCAAGAGCGAGGGCCTGGCTGACGTCGTCGTCGCCGAGTACCATGAGGGCGCTGCTGACGGTTCCGCCGATCCGGCCAGCCAGGGCGGTAACTTCGCCCCGATCTACGCCGACACCTCCTCCGACGTCGACCTGGTCTTCAACGGCCACACCCACCAGGTGTACTCGTGGAAGGACAAGGCCGGCGCCCCACTGCTGCAGGCCGGTTCCTACGGCGCTCACCTGGCCAAGGTGAAGGTGGCCTGGGACTCCGAGCAGAAGAAGCTCTGCTCGACGGACGCCTCAATCACCGATCCGGCCAGCACCCCGGCCGACGACCCGACGATCGCCAAGATCACCTCGATCTACGAGGATGCCAAGGCCAAGTCGGATGAGGTCGGCGCCACCGTCATCGGGCACGAGACCGCTCCGATCACCACCCCGTCGAACGAGACCGACCAGAAATTCGCCGCCAACGTCCGTGACCGCGAGTCGACGATGTCCAACATGGTCGCCGACATGTTCAAGGACACCCTCGGCAAGGGCGACCCCAACTTCATTGGTCTGCAGAACCCCGGTGGAACCCGCGCCTCCCTGCTCGAGAAGGACATCACCTACAAACAGGCCGCCCAGGTGCTCCCCTTCGCGAACACGCTGATGACCACCAGGATCACCGGCGCTCAGTTCAAGAAGACGCTGGAGCAGCAGTGGCAGCGTAATGACAAGGGCGAGGTCCCGTCACGTCCGTATTTGCAGCTCGGCGTCTCCAAGAACGTCACCTACACCTACGACGAGTCCCGCAAGGAAGGTGACCGCATCACCTCCATCCGGATCAACGGCGAGCCGATCGATCCCAGGGGCACCTACACCGTGGGTTCCGGTTCCTTCCTCATCGCCGGTGGTGACAACTTCACCGAACTCGCCAAGGGATCCAAGCCGGTCGACACCGGAAAGATCGACCTGTCCGCCTGGGTTGACTGGATCAAGGCTCAGAAGACCCTCAAACCTGACTTCGCCAAGCGTGCCGTCTCCCTGACGACCTCCCTCAAGGAGGGCATGTCCAAGGATGCCACCTTCACCATTGGCAAGCCGGCTGACAAGGCAGTTGCCCCCGACACCGTCGACTTCACCTCGAAGGACTCCGTCGTTAACAAGACGATGAAGACCCAGATCGTTCAGGGTGATAAGACCGTCGACGTCGCCACCACCCCGGTCAAGGACGGTTCGTCCTCCGTGACCGTCAAGGTGCCGACCGCCAAGGGTCTGGTCAGCGGTGAGGCCACCATCGTCTTCACCTTCCCGGATTCCGGCACCACGGTGCGCTTCGCCGCCAAGCTGTCAGTACCGTCCGGCGATCAGCCTGGTGGCGCTGTGATCCCGGCCCCGAAGCCGGGCCAGTCTGGCACCCCGGGCCACGACGTCAACCCGGGAGGAACCCCCGGATCTGACAACGGCTCCAGCAACGGCAAGCCCGGCCTGCCGAGAACTGGTGTCTGATCCAAGGATTGACACAACCTCATACTGAAGAACCCCGGCCTGGGAGTGATCCCGGGCCGGGGTTCTGCTGTGACTGGGGGCAGCGCGACGTGCGCAGGGGTGAGACGTGTCGACGTGGTGGAAATCTCGGTTACGACCGTGGGTACTGCCACCTGTCGTAGCAGCACCCACCATCAGGATCGCGATTACCACACCACACGTGGGGGCCGGTTCAACCCCGCCTCGGGGACTCCGGGCCGAGCCCAGGACGCCACCGTCAGGCGAGGGACTCCTGCCAAGCGTTGTGGAGTTCGGCGTAGCGTCCGCCCTGGGCCTCCAACTCGGCGGGGGAACCATCCTCCTGGATCTGGCCGTGTTCCAGCACGAGCACCCGGTCGGCGATCTCCACCGTGGACAGACGATGAGCGATGATGACGGCGGTCCGGTCGGCCAGGATCGTCCGCAAGGCTCGCTGCACCAGACGCTCCGAGGGGATGTCCAATGACGACGTCGCCTCGTCGAGGATCAGCACCGCAGGATCAGCGAGGAAGGCCCGGGCAAACGCCACCAACTGACGCTGACCGGCCGACAGACGTCCACCGCGCTGGGACACATCGGTGTCGTAGCCCTCGGGCAGGGCATCGATGAACCCGTCAGCACCGACCGCGCGGGCGGCGGCTTCGATCTCGTCGCGGGTCGCGTCGGGACGGCCGAACGAGATGTTGTCGGCGATGGTGCCGGCGAAGATGAAGTTCTCCTGGGTCACCATCGTCACCGCGCGACGCAGGTCGGCGTCCGACAGCTCGCGCAGGTCGTGGCCGTCGAGACGCACGTGACCGCACGTCGGGTCATGGAACCGCGAGATGAGCTTGGCAATCGTCGTCTTGCCAGCGCCCGTCGTTCCGACCAGAGCGACCGTCTGACCGGCAGGAATGTGCAGGTCGAGGTCGGGCAGCACCTCGCGCTCGGAGTTGTAGCCGAACATGACGTGGTCGAAATCCACCGCGCCGTCGGCGGTCGTCAGCTCCATCGGCTCTTCCGGCTCGGCTACGGCGGCTTCCTGCTCGAGCACCCCCGAGAGTTTCTCCAGGGCCGAGGACGCCGACTGGAAGGTGTTGTAGAACTGACCGATGTCCTTGAGGGGCTCGAAGAACTGGCGCAAGTACAGCAGGAAGGCCGTCAGGACGCCGACCGTCGTCCAGCCGCGCAGGGCGAAGTAACCGCCGATAAGCAGCATGAGTCCGATGGTGACGTTGCCGATCAGGGTGATGCCCGGCATGAAAATTGCGAACAGTCGCATCGCCCGGACGTTGATCCCACGGTAGCGGTCGGCCAGCTCGGTGAAGATCTCCTGGTTGCGCGGCTCGCGACGGTATGCCTGGACCGCTTTGATGCCGGTCATCGTCTCGGAGAACTGGATGATGACCTGGGCCGAGGCGTTGCGCACCTTGCGGAAGGTCCGGCTCGACTCCGTCGAGAACCATTTCACCAGCAGGGAGACGAAGAACAGCGACGCCAGGCAGATGAGGCCCAGCCTCCAGTCCATGACGAGGAGCATGACGCCGGTGCCGATGAGGGTGAGAACGGCCGACACGAGACCGTCGACTCCCTCCTCCATGAGGTCGGCGATGGCGTCGATGTCGCTGGTCATGCGGGAGACGACGCGCCCCGACGTGTACTTGTCGTGGAAGGCGACGTCGAGGCGCTGGAAGTGGCGGAAGACGCGACGCCGCAACTCGAGCAGCACGTCCTGGCCAATACGGCCGGACACCCGCAAGAAGTAGATACGGGTCGTCACCTGGATCACCAGGGCGACGAGCATGGCGATGACGGTGACAACGAGGTTGCGCGCCGAGCCGCCGTGTATGAAGGGCGGGATGCCCAGGTCGATGCCACGGCGAACCAGAGCCGGGGACGCGAGTCGGGCGAGGTTCTCGACGACGATGGCCGCCAGCAACACCCAGACCACAGTCTTGTAAGGCTTGAGGAGGGACCACAGCAGAGCCCGGGAGCGAGCCTTGAGCAGGCCGGCGGCCTTGGCAGAGACCTCGCTGGCCTCCTCGTTGGCGACGCCACGCCAGTCCTCGGCGGTGCGCTTGTCCACTGCCGCGCGTTTCTCCTCGGCGGTGGGCATTTCGGAAGTGGTGTCGTGTTCTGCCTTCTCGTCAGGCACGATCAGCCTCCTCTCCCGTGGTCTCCACGGACTCCCCGGACATCCCCTGCTCGGCGTCGTAGTCGGCGCTCAGCAGCTCCCGATACTCAGGGACGGTCGCCAGCAACTCCGAGTGCGTACCGATGTGGGTGATCGTCCCCTCTTGCAGCAGGGCAACTCGGTCGGCCAGCAGCACGGTGGACGCTCGGTGTGCGACGACGATTCCCGTCACCCCGACGAGGCCCCGCTTCAGGGCCGCCTCGACGAGGGCCTCGGTGTTCATGTCCAGGGCCGAGAGGGTGTCGTCGAGGACGAGGATGCGAGGCTTGGCGAGCACCGCGCGGGCCAAGGCCAAGCGCTGACGCTGACCTCCCGACAGGCTCATCCCTTGTTCACCGATGCGGGTGTCCAGACCCCACGGCAGGTCCCAGACGAATCCAGCCTGGGCGACGTCGATGGCCTCGGTGATCTCCTCGTCGGTGGCCTCCGGGCGACCGAGGGTGAGGTTCTCTCGGACGCTCATCGAGAACAGGGTGGCCTCCTCGAAGGCGGTCGCGACGATGCTGCGAAGGTTATCGACCTCAAGGTCGCGGACGTCGACGCCGTCGATACGGATTGCGCCACCGGTGACGTCGGCGAGCCGCGGAACCAGGGCCGTCAAGGTCGTCTTGCCGGATCCAGTACCGCCGACCAGGGCGATCGTCTCGCCGGGAGCAATCGTGAGGTCGACGTGGCGCAGGACGTCCTCGTCGGAGTCGGGGTAGTGGAAGGAGACGTCGTCGAGGACGAGTTCGCCCTCCGGATGTTCCAGGCGACGCGGCCCGTCGTGGATGGTCTCGGGAGCGTCGAAAATCTCGGTGATGCGATCGGCGGCCGTCATGGCGTCCTGGGTCATCGAGAGCAGGAACCCCAGCGAGGCGATCGGCCAGATGAGGCTGAGCATCAGGGTGATGAAGGCGACCAGAGTTCCCAAGGTGAGGTGGCCGTGGGCCGCCGCGTAGGCGCCGATGGCCAGCACGACGATGAGGGTGAGGGTTGGGATGGCCTCGAGGAAGGTCCAGAAGGCCGACACCAGTTTCACGCGGTCCAGGCTGGTTTGCCACAGGGTGGTCGCCTTGCCGTCGAACCCCTCGTAGACGTGTTCGGAACGGCCGAAGGCTTTGATGACGCGCAGGCCATGGACCGATTCCTCGACGGACGACGCGACGTCGCCGGTTTGGTCCTGGATGGTGCGGGAGATCTTGACGTAGCGACGCTCGTTCCACAGACACAACCAGACAATGGGGACCGCCGAGACGAGGACGACGATGCCCAGCGGCCAGTACATCCGCAGCAACAGGATCGTCACGACGACGATCTGGAAGGTGTTCATAATGATGAACAGCAGGCCGAATCCGAGGAAGCGGCGCACCGTCGACAGGTCGTTCATGATGCGGCTGAGCAACTGACCCGACTCCCACTGGGTGTGGAAGCCCAGCGGTAGGCGCTGCAGCTTGGCGTACATGTCCAGCCGGATGCCGGCTTCGACGCCCAAGGTGGCGCGAGCGACGACCCAGCGGCGCAGGAACATGAAAAGGGCCTCGACGATGCCAACCCCGATCGCGGCGGTACCCAGCACCCACAGACCACGATGGTCGGAGTGAGCGACGGGGCCGTCAATGATGCGCCGGGTCAGCAGCGGGGTGACGATGCCCGCCATCGTCGACAGGAAGGCGAAGACCACCATCGCGGTGAACCGGCCGAGATACGGGCGCATGTACGTGCGGGCCTGCCACAGGTTCGCAAGCCGATTTCCGTTCGGAGAGGGTGGTGCGAGAGCCAGTTCGCGCGTCAGTGCGTCGGCGTAAAGAGTGCGAACCTCGTCGCTGATCCCGGCCTCGGTGGCCTGGGTGCTGTGTTCTGACGTTATTGTGGGCATGAATCTCCCGGCGAGTTGGTTGGTCTGCTGGTCCACCCGCGAATGGCGGGCTGCGGTGTCACTCACTCAGGAATTCATGGTTCGAGGATATTGCGGTTTAAAGTGTGGATCTGGGATTTGAGACAAGAGACGCCGATACGTCCGGTCCGTGACCCGGCGCCGGCAAGAGTCGTGGCGTTGACGTTCACGCCGTCCCCTTGCGCGGTTCTTGGTGGCAGTTCGTGGCCGGTCTAGGCCGTTCGCCACGAGTATGAACCTCGACATGCCCCTTCCCGCACCGGGCAGACTGGACCCATTGACCACGGAAGGAACCCCTGTGAGCAACGAGAACACCCCGTCCGTCATCTTCGTGTGCTGGGGGAACATCTGTCGTTCCCCCATGGCTGAATTCGTCGCCAAGAAGATCTTTGCCGACGAAGGCCTGGACGCCCGCGTCACCAGCGCCGGAGTCAGCGACGAGGAGCACGGCGGCCCGATGGACTCGCGAGCCAAATCCGTCCTGACCTCCCACGGATACCCCTGCTCGGGCCACAACGCCCACCAGATCGACGAGTCCGAGATCATGTCCGCAGACCTTGTCATCGCCGCGGAACCGCGCCACCTCCAGATGATGAAGCAGATGGCCCCCGACGCCGACAACCTCCGCCTCATCCGCGACTACGACCCCAACTGCGACCCTGGCACCTCCCTGCCGGACCCTTGGTTCGGCTCGACCGACGGGTTCCAGGACACCCTCGACGCCATCGAGTCCGCAATGCCTGGAATCGTTGACGAGGTGCGCTCACTGGCCTGATCGGTTCCCCGCCATCGCACTGGTCCGCCGAGACCAATCGGCCTGGCACTATAGGCTGTCCCCATGAGTTTGTTCTTGGTCGGCGGAGGGTACGACGACTCACTGGTGGAGGTCTACGACGAGTTCGTCTCCCAGGCCCGGCATCACAATGTTGACGCTCCCATTGCGGTAGTGGTGGCGGGTCCGGCCTCCGAATCCGCTGACCAGGCCGCTGGACTGACGCGCATCGTCACCTCCCGGTGGGCCGACGCGAACATCCTCACCATCCACCTCGACGGCCCGGGAACCGCCCCGACGATGGGCGACCCGGCCACCCCGCTGTGGACCGAGAACGAGTCCTTCCAGCTCCCCGACAACCTCGACTCCCTCGCCGGCATCATCGTCGGCGGCGGCGCCGTGCCCAGTTACATCAACGGCCTTGCACCGGCCGCCGAGCAGCTCTCAATGCTGGTGCGCGGCGGTGCTCCCTGGCTCGGCTTCTCGGCCGGTGCGATGGCCCCGTGCGTCACCGCTCTGGCAGGGGGCTGGAAAATGCAGGGACGCCAGGTCGGCCAGCAGACAGGTGCTGAGGGCTTCGACGAGGTCACCTTCGTCGAAGGCCTTGGCCTGGTCAGCCTAACCATCTCCACCCACAACGACACCCTTTCCGGCGACGGCCTCATCATCTCGGCCGTCGAGTCCGGCCTGCTTCCCAACGCCGTTGCCGTCGACGAGGCCACCTGCCTGCGCATCGACGCCTCGACCGGCCACACCGAGGTGATGGGACGTGGCCTGGTTCGCTGGTTCACCCGCGAGGTCAACGGAGTTCTCGTCCGCTCCCAGCGCCCCGTCACCCCGGAACCGGCTCCAGCCCCGCACAAGCCCCGCTTCGACGGTCTGGCAAAGGTGGCGGCGGCGACCCGTGCCGCCCACGACAAGGAGGAACGCGAGAAGGCAGCCCGGGAGCGCGCCGAGGAGAGACGTCGCGCGCGGGAGTCCAAGTCTGCTGACGACGAGACCAAGACCACCGAGGGCTCCGCCACCCCCGAGGACGCACCTGCCGCGGCAGCCGACCCCCAGGCTGCCGCGGACCCGACCCCGACGGCAGGCCCGGTACCCGATCCCCGCTCGGATGCCGATCCCACTGCACAGCCCCCGACGGAGGACGTCAAGCCATGAGCATGCACATTCTCGTCGTTGACGACGACCGCGCGGTGCGAGAATCCCTCGCCCGATCCCTGCAGTACAGCGGCTACGAGGTCGACAGTGCTGCTGACGGCGTCGAGGCCCTCGCACACCTGTCCGGCAGCCATCCTGACGCCGTCATCATGGACGTCATGATGCCTCGCCTCGACGGTCTCGAGGCCACCCGGATGCTGCGCAGCAACGGCAACGACGTCCCGATCCTCGTCCTCACCGCCCGCGACGCCGTTGACGACCGCGTGGATGGCCTGGATGCCGGGGCCGACGACTACATGGTCAAGCCCTTCGCCCTGGACGAGCTGCTGGCCCGCCTGCGCGCCCTGACTCGTCGTTCCCGTCCCGAGCCGGAACCCGCTGAGGCCCCCGAGCAGCTGTCCTTCGCCGATCTCACCCTGGACCCAGGCACCCGCGAGGTCGCCCGCGGCAGCCGTCGCATCAGCCTGACGCGCACCGAGTTTGCCCTGCTCACCGTCTTCCTCCAGAACCCGGATAAGGTGCTGGAACGCTCGTGGCTGCTGCACGAGGTGTGGGGATTCGACTTCCCGACGACCGCCAACTCCCTCGAGGTGTACATCGGCTATCTGCGTCGCAAGACCGAGCATGATGGTGAGCCGCGTCTCATCCACACCGTCCGCGGCGTCGGGTACGTGCTGCGGGAAGCGAATTCGTGATCCGTCGGTGGTGGCGGAGGCTGCTGGATTGGCGTCCACGTCCGCTTCGCATGACGATGGGGCGCCGGGTCAGCCTCCTGGTGTCGATCTCAGTCGTCGTCGCGGTGGCATTGACCTCCCTGTCCGCCTGGCTCATGACGCGCATCTCGCTGTACGACGAGCTGGACGAACAGCTGACACGGATGGCCACCACCATCTCCCCGAGCGTAGCCGCTGACCCTCAAAACCTCGGCGGGCTGGAAGCCAGCTCTCTGGCGGCCACGAACACCACACTCATCCTGGTGCGCGCCGATGGCCAGGTTGCCACCGCTCCGGGAGCCGAGGTCACCGTCACCACCGGGGTCCAGGAGCTTGCCGTCGCCCGTACCGGAACCGGTGTCAAGGCCCGCACTGTCATGGACTCCCGTGGAGTTCCGGTACGCATCGTCGCGATCCCGTTCACCTCGGACGGGGTGCACTACGCCCTCGTCGCAGGGCAGAACCTCACCGGCACCAAGGCCACCCTGGGATCACTGTGGATCGTCCTGGTCGGCACCAGCCTGGTCGGCATCGTGCTGACGGCCATTGCCGGATACGTGGCCGGCAACTCTGCCACACGACCGCTGCGTGACCTCTCCCGGGCCGTCCACCGAGTGACGGCGACCGACGAGCTCAGCCCCATCCCGGTCCGCTCCCACGACGAACTGGGAGACCTCACCGTCTCCTTCAATGCCATGCTGTCGTCCCTGTCGAACTCACGGGAACGCCAGAAGCAGCTCATCGCCGACGCCTCCCACGAGTTGCGTACCCCGCTGACATCCATGCGTACCAACGTCGAGCTGCTCATCGCCGACCAGAACAGCCACATGCTCCCAGACCCGGCGCGCAGCGAGATCCTCGACGACGTCGCCGCTCAACTCGGCGAGTTCTCCAGCCTCATCGGCGACCTCGTCCAGCTGTCGCGCGAGGACGCCCCTCCCCCTCGACCGCAGTATTTCGACTTGTCAGATGTTATTTCGAAGGCCGTCGAGAGAGGACGGCGACGCGGCCCGAACCTGGAGTTCGACGTTCACCTGGACTCCCATCCGGTGCTTGGTGACGAGGCAACTCTTGAGAGAGCCGTGACGAACCTGCTCGACAACGCCGTGAAGTTCTCCCCCACCGGGGGTACGGTGACGGTCACGATGGACGGTGACACCGTCGTCGTCAGCGATGAGGGGCCGGGCATCGACGAGGCGGATCTGCCACACATCTTCGACCGGTTCTACCGCTCCGACCAGGCCCGCAACACTCCCGGCACCGGCCTGGGCCTGTCAATCGTGGCGCACACCGTCACCAGTCACCAAGGCTGGATCAAGGCGTCGCGAGCTCCTGGCGGTGGCGCCATGTTCACCATGTACCTGCCGCGGCAGAAACCCCCCGCCGAGGAGTCAACGACACCCTGACGACCGGGCTCATCTCGGCCGGCAGATCCCGCACTGCCCAGGCCAGCAGCCAGGAAGCTCAGTGACCTGGATCGCTGCTCGTCGAGGTGACGGGCAAGGACTTCTGTGACGAGGTCGGCTGCCCTGATGCCGGCTCCGTCGTGGGTCCGGGCCGTGAAGGGCTGGTTGACGGCGCCTTCCCAGGGGTCGTCGTCGAGACAGAAGACGGTGTGGGAGCACTCGGCTTTCGGCTGGGCCTGACCGGCGTGGAGCTGGGCTTGGAAGGACTGTTCGACGTGGTCGGACGGCTCGGGGTACCCGACGGATGCGGGGTGGGCGGCACCGGATCAGGATGGTGCAACTCACCGGCAGGAACGGTCGCTCCCCTGACAGGCTTGAGTTTGTCGAGATTCACGACAGCAGGCTTGCCATTGAGCCACGGCAGCGGGTCGGTGAACTGTCCGTTGACGACGACCTCATAGTGCAGGTGGCATCCCGTTGAGTACCCGGTCGTCCCGGACAAGGCAACGGCCTGGTGGACGTCAACCCTTTGCCCCACCCTTACTCCGATCACCGACAGGTGGTTGTAGGTCGTCGAGACGTGCTTACCGGCGATCATGCCGTGATCGACCTCGACCCGACTCCCATACCCACCCGCAGGGCCCGCGAAGGCGACCTTTCCTGGTGCTGACGCACCTACCGGGGTGCCACACGAAGCTCCGAAATCGACGCCAGTGTGCAGCTTCCAGACGTGGAGGATGGGGTGGAACCTCATGCCAAATGGTGACGTGACCGGGCCGTTGAGCGGTTTCGACAGCAGAACCCCGGTCGGCATGGCAACCCTGGACACTGCCGGACTCGGGGTCGGGGTTGCAGCCTTTGCCGGGGCGAGGACTCCAGGGTTGACGGGGGCCGGGGACTGAGTGATGTTCGGGGTCGGCTGGGTCGTGTCAGACCAGGACGCCGACCATGCGGTGGACATCGGCCTGGAGACGAGCTGTTGGTGATCAGGGACGGCTCGCAATCCCGGGTCTGACGGCCATGCGGCAGTCACCGACAACCCGACTACAGCGACTCCGACACCACCGGCGATGACGGTCTTGATGGCCTTGCCCCGCGACACCATGGACAACCCTCCTCCACGCCGTGAACATTATTGTCACCCTCGTTGGCTCCCTTTTCCACCCGGCTGGAGCCTTCGTCTCGGCATGTTCATCCACATGTCACCTGCCACGACGAGGGGTTATCCACAGGAATCCTGTGGATAACCCTCATGGCTGGGGAAAACACATCGATGTCGTTCCACAGCAGGTTCCGAGACCGGTGGACAGACCCTCAACCATCCCGTGAAAGCCACCTCGACGTCTACGCTCTGTGCATGACTAGTCACGTCGTCGATCAGCTCGGCCCCACTCTCGTCATCCACGGTGGCGCAGGCAACGTTCCGCCCCGAACCGGCGAGGATGCCGAGAGGTTCCGGCTGTCCTTACGGCACGCTTTCGACGCCGGCCAGGCAGTTCTTGACGCTGGTGGGCCAGCCCTTGACGCCGTCACAGCCTCGGTCGTGGCGATGGAGGACGATCCGCTCTTCAATGCCGGACGAGGTGGGGTCCTCACAGCGAAGGGGACGGTTGAGACTGACGCCGCCGTCATGACCGGCCACGGACATGCCGGGGCGGTGTGCTGTTCACGTCATGCCCGCAACCCGATTCGTCTGGCCCGGGCCATCCTCGCCATGTCACCCCATGTCCTGCTGTGCGACCCTCCTGAGCAGGTCTGCCGAGGCTGGGGTCTGGAGGTCGAGCCCCCGGAATACTTCGTGACTGACGCTCGCCGGGAACAGCTGGAACGGGTACTTGCCGGACGCCACCAGGCCCCGAGGCATGGCACAGTCGGGGCGGTCGCCCGGGACTATCACGGTCATCTTGCTGCTGCGACGTCTACGGGCGGGATCGTCGCGTCGTCAGTAGGTCGCATCGGTGATTCCCCGGTCGTCGGGGCCGGTACCTTCGCCCGGGATGGGGTCGTGGCCGTCTCCTGCACCGGTGACGGCGAGGCCTTCTTGCAGGGAGTGGTGGCCCACGAGGTGGATGCTCGTATGAGACTGGCAGGTGAACCCGTCAACCACGCGGCCATGGGAGCCCTCACCGACGAGGTCTCGTCACGAGTCACCGACGGCGCACCAGCCACGGGAGGCCTCATCGCCGTCGACGCGTCCGGACGTCTCGTCGTCTGCCATGTGTCGGCGTCCATGCTGGCCGCCTGGCCAGATCACGGCGAGGTGCTGACCTCGGTGTGAGGCTCAGCGCACGACGGGCAGTTCCGGACCGAACTCGAGCATCTGCTCGACCGCCCAGGGGCTCAGCAGGGCCGGCATCGATCGCGCCAGGCCGTACATGTCCTGCCAGCCCACCCAGGTGACCTCTTCGACCTCGTCCGGGTCAGGATTCAACTCGACGAGTTCCTCGGGAAGGGACAACCGGGCAACGACGACCGGACACAGCTCGTCCTCGACAATGCCGCCAGCGTCGGTGGCGCGATAGGAAAAACCAGGAAGGACGATGCGCATCCGACGCGGATCGAGATCGAGGCCGAGCTCTTGGTGAGTGCGACGCACTGCCGCGTCGATGATCGTTTCGCCGACCCGCGGATGCCCACAACAGGTGTTCGTCCACACCCCCGGCCAGGCCACCTTCGTCAGGGCTCGTCGGGTCAGCAGAACTCGCCCGCCGACGTCAAGGACATGGCAGGAAAAGGCCAGATGTCGTGGGGTGTGCTGGCTGTGAACGGTCGCTCGGGGAGCGGTCCCGACCTGGTTGCCGTCGTCGTCGAGCAGGATGACGAGATCGTCGTGGACAGAATCCGCGTCATGGGCAGGCGTGCCCCCATCCTCGCCATCGTGATGACTCATGACGTCAAGCTACCAACAACCACGAATTCCGCGAAGTCGAATGCGTTCGGGTCCCCTACGTTGGCTCATCGCCACCTCAAAGGCACCATTGAGATGCTGTATTCGTCACTTCGTCCACCCACCTCCGACGGGAGAGCCATGCCGCACATCCTCGACGTCATCCTCGTGGTGTACCTCACCATGCGTGCCATGGCCGGGTGGATGCGCGGGGCCGTCGTCGGAGTGGCCAGCCTCATCGGGTTGGTCCTCGGGGTGTGGGCCGGTCTGTGGACCTCCGGCATCGTCGCTGCCCAGTTCTTCGACGAGAATTGGACCTGGCTGGCCGCAGGTGCGGTGCGGGTGTGCATCACCCTCGTCATTGCCGAGATCATTCAGGGCATCTGCGTCCACATCGCCCAACACATCCACCGCGCATTCAACTCGGTGGGGTTGGGCAACGTGGACCGTTTCGGCGGCTCAGTGCTCAACGTCATCGCAACCGCACTTGTCGTCACGGTGGCGGCAACAGCCCTCTCCCCCATCCTGCCGCCGTCATGGACCGAGGCCATCGACGAGTCATCCGTCATCACCCAGACCAATCGCGTCATCCCGGATGAGGTCAACGAGGCCGCTGCCCGGCTGGTCGGCCGAGCTGCTGACACCTTCCCGAAGGTCTTCGCCGACGAAGCTCCCAGCCTGCCCGCACCGGCTCCCGACGACGAGACCGTCACTACTCCTGGAGTGCGGCGCGCAGCTCAATCCATCGTCAAGGTGCGGTCGCGGGCACCACGGTGTGATCGGGCCTCCGAGGGCACCGGATGGGTGAGTTCTCGCCACCGGGTGGTGACGAACGCCCATGTCGTCGCCGGGTCCAACCAGGTCACCGTGCAGGTGGGCGGATCTGGGGCTCGACTGCAAGCCCGCGTCGTCTCCTACGACCCGGACATGGACCTGGCGGTGTTGGCGGTTCCCGACCTTCATGCCCCAGCCTTGACAATGGCGTCGGCTGTCAAGGATGGTGATCCGACGGTCGTCGCCGGATTCCCACTTGATGGTCCGTACACCCTCGAGGCCGCCACCGTGCGTGGGTCGATCATGGCTCGCGGTGAGAACATCTACGGCACCGACACCGTCGTCCGCGAGATCCTCTCGCTGCGCGGCACGGTACGTCCGGGCAACTCGGGTGGGCCACTGCTGACGACGGACGGCAAGGTCGCCGGCACGATCTTCGCCCGGTCCACCGCCCAGCCGCAGACCGGGTACGCGCTGTCGAACAACCAGACTCGCAAGTTCATCCGTGCTGGGGCCAACGACACCACCGCGGCTGCGACCGGCTGGTGCACCGTTGGCTGAGCTGGTGTCAAAATCTTGAGCGCCCAATGTTCCCGTCGTGGGACGGTTCCGCGCACGTTTGCCACCCTGATTTCCCGAAACGTCATTTGACAAGCACCGACACCGTGGCGGCATCCCAGGGCATCCCATGCCGCACAATGACGCGTCAACGTCCGACGCCCTCTCAACGCTTCAGTTCCGGTCGATGTCCCAATAGCATTGAGTCATGGCAGTTTTCATCGTCGAAACCCATTATGATCCCGCCCATTCCGAGGAGCGCATGGCCGCGCGCCCGGCCCATCTGGAGAACCTTGATGTCATGCGCGAACGTGGCCAGCTCGTCAATGCCGGCCCGTTGGCTGACGGCAGCGGAGCGGTGCTCATCTACACCGTGCCTGACCGCGATGTTCTCGATCATTTGCTGGAGGCTGACCCCTACCCCAAGACGGCTGTCCAGGTGACCTCAGTGCGCGAGTGGAAGCCGAATTACCACCACCACGTCTGACACGGCTGCCAACCTGGCTGACGGTCGAGATTGACGGGATGACGGTTGAAACGCGTGGTGTCATGGAGTCATGAAGTCACCTCTGCTGTTCCAGCCCCTCACTCTCCGTAGCCTGACAGTTCGCAACCGCGCCTGGGTACCACCGATGTGCCAGTACGCGGTGGATTCTCACGACGGGATCCCGGGCACCTGGCATCTCGTCCATTACGGGTCCTTTGCCGCTGGTGGCTTCGGCCTCATCGTCGCCGAGGCCACCGCGGTCAGCCCCGAAGGCCGCATCAGCCCTGCTGACACCGGGTTGTGGAATGACGACCAAGTGGCTGCCTGGCGCACCGTCACTGATGCCGTCCACGAGCTTGGTGGCAAGATCGCCGTGCAGCTCGGTCACGCCGGCCGGAAGGCCTCCACCGAGAAGTGGTGGCCGGGGTTCCAGGGCGAGGTGGTGCCTCCCGAGCACGGCGGCTGGATTCCCGTCGGTCCGACCACCGCCCCTGCTGACGGCAAGCAGTACGTCGGCCTGCCCGTCAACGCCCTTGACGAGAACGGCATCGAGAAGGTCGTCGACGACTTCCGCGCCGCCGCCGCGCGTGCTGTGGACGCTGGATTCGACGCCGTCGAACTTCACAGCGCCCACGGTTATCTGCTGCACCAGTTTTACTCGCCGCTGTCCAACACCCGCACCGACGACTGGGGCGGTGACTTCGACGGACGCGTCCGCCTGCCGTTGGAGGTTGCGACGGCCGTGCGCGGTGCGATTCCCGACGACATGCCCCTGTTGGCGCGTCTATCTGTCACCGACTGGCGGGAAGACGGCTGGCAGGTCGACGATTCTGTCGAGCTGTCGCGTCGTTTCGCGGAGGCCGGAGTCGATCTCCTCGACGCCTCCTCGGGCGGCAACTCGTCCGCACCGATCCCCGTCGCCCCGGCCTACCAGGCTGACTTGGCGGCTCGAGTGCGCGCCGAGGCCGGGATTCCCACCGCCACCGTCGGCATGATCTGGACCGCAGAGTTGGCCGAGGAGCTGCTCCAGAAGGGCAGTGCCGACGCCATCATGATCGGACGGGCAGCTCTGCGGGACACCAACTGGCCATTGCGCGCCGCCCACGAGTTGGGAGTTCCCAACGAGGACGCCCCGTGGCATCCGGCGAGATTCCGGGGAGCGTGGCGCTGAGGACGTCGAGAGTTTCAGCGTTTCTGACGCTCGACGAAGCCCGGTGACGGCGGCGTGTTCGGTGTCCTGAATCCGCCGGCCGTCAGGGGGCCGTCATGGTGTGCGTCCGTGAGACGTCCAACACGCTCAATGCCCCTACATCTTGTGTTGACTCTTATTGATCAGCGTTCATATAGTGGCGAGTGCACATGGTTCCCGTGTTCGCACGGGCCAAGAGGGAATCCGGTGAGAATCCGGAGCTGCCCCGCAGCGGTGTACGAGAACGACCGCCGTCATCATGCACTGTGCTTCGGCATGGGAAGCGACGGCCAGTAGGCAACAAGTGCTCGTGAGTCCGAAGACCTGCCAGGTGTGGTCCCGCAACCGCGGGGCCCGGTTCGCGATCTCGCGGGAAGTGTCGCAGCGTTCATGGGGACCAGTGTCCCCGCCGCATTCCGCCCGATCGCGTGCCTACGGCATCGCACGGAGGAATTGCAATGAGCGCCGACCCCATCTCGACCATCCGCGTCCGCAAGCGCGACGGATCCCTGGCCCCCTACGACGGCAACGAAGTCGCTGCATCCATCATTGACTCAGCCCGTGGGCTCGACGACGCCGTTGCCCGGGCAACCCTGCTGCAGGCCGAGGTGGAGATCACCCTGTTCGACGGGATCACCACCGACGCCCTGGACGAGGCCGTCATCCAGGTGGCTCTGGGCAATGCCAAGGACGACCCCGCCTTCGACACCATTGCTAGCCGAATCGCCGTCAAGAAGCTGTACAAGGAGGTGTTCGACGACACCCACGACGGTCTCGGTGACGCCGGCCCAGAGCGGGTGCGAGACCTCCATCATGCCTGCTTCCCGCGCACGATCGACAAACTCGTCGCCGACGGCCACCTCGACGAGCGACTGGGGCGGCTCTTCGACCTCGACGCCCTCGCCACGGCCCTTGATCCCATCCGTGACGACCTCATCGGCTTCACCGGCGTGCGCACCATGGTCAACCGTTACCTGTTGCGTACCCCCGACCAGCGAGCGTTGGAAGTACCGCAGTACTTCTGGATGCGCGTGGCGATGGGGCTCAGCCTCACCGAGGACGATCCCACCTCCTCTGCCCTCGCCCTCTACGACTCGATGAGTAACCTGCGTCATCTCGCGGCTGGATCCACCCTTGTCAACGCGGGCACCCCGGCTGGTCAGCTGTCCAACTGCTTTGTCATGCGCACCGAGGACGATTTGGAGCACATCGCCCGGACGATCCGTGACGTCATGTGGATCACCAAGGGCACCGGCGGCATCGGGCTGTCGATGTCCGACCTGCGCTGCGAGGGGTCACCTATTCGCTCCGACAACACTGCGTCGACCGGTCCGATCCCCTTCATGCACACCATCGACTCGACGCTGCGGGCCGTCTCCCGCGGAGGCAAAAAGCTCGGCGCACTGTGCTTCTACATGGAGAACTGGCACATGGACTTCCCGCAGTTCCTCGATCTGCGGCAGAACTCCGGTGACCCGTACCGGCGGACCCGCACCGCCGACACCGCGGTGTGGATCTCCGACGAGTTCATGAAACGCGTCGCCAAGGACGAGGACTGGTACCTCTTCGACCCCGCCGAGACCCCCGATCTCACCGAGCTCACCGGGTCGGCCTTCTCGAAGCGTTACGCCCACTACATCGCCGAGGCCGAGGCCGGCCACATCAAGCGTTTCCACCGCACCACGGCCCGCGAACAGTTCCGAGCCATCCTGGTGAGCCTGCAGACGACATCCCACCCGTGGTTGACGTGGAAGGACAGCGTCAATACCCGCGCGTTGAACAGCAACACCGGGACGATCCACTCCTCGAATCTGTGCACCGAGATCTGCCTGCCCCAGGACCGCGACCACACCTCGGTGTGCAACCTGGCTTCGGTCAACCTCGCCGGACACCTCGTCGGGCCGCGCGGGAAACGTCGCATCGACTGGAACCAACTGGCCGCCACCACTCGGCTGGCGGTGCGCCACCTCGACAACCTCGTCGACATCACCGCTTCGGCGGTGCCTCAGGCCGAGCGATCCAACGTGGAGAACCGGGCCATCGGCCTGGGCGTCATGGGGCTGACGGACATGCTCGAGCAGGTGCGGATTCCTTACGACTCCCCCGAGGCCTGCGAGATCGTCGACCGGGTCATTGAATTCATCAGCTGGCACGCCATCGACACCTCCGCTGATCTGGCCACCGAGCGTGGCTCGTACCCGATGTTCGCAGGATCCGGCTGGTCGAAGGGGATGGTCCCGGTCGACACCCTGGCTCTCCTGGAGCGCGACCGTGGCATTCCCGTTGATGTCGACCGGGTGACGAGGATGGACTGGGACGGGCTGCGTACCAAGGTGAGTCGCGGAATGCGCAACGCCACTCTGATGGCCATCGCCCCGACCGCGTCGATCGGCCTGGTCGCTGGCACGACGCCGGGTCTGGACCCGCAGTTCTCCCAGATGTTCTCCCGAGCCACCTCGGCCGGGAAGTTCCTCGAGGTCAACCGCAACCTGGTGGCCGACCTCAAGGACCTCGGGCTGTGGGAGAAGGTGCGCGAGGAATTGCTGCGCCGTCAGGGGGATCCCAGCGAGATCGAGGCCATCCCGGCATCTCTGCGACGTCTGTACCGCACCTCCTTCACCCTGGATCCAATGGCCTACCTCAACGTGGCCGCCAGGGCGCAGAAGTGGGTGGACCAGGCCATCAGCCGCAACATCTACCTGGCCTCCCGGTCGGTCGGTGACATGGAGGACCTCTACACCGCAGCATGGCGGATGGGCGTCAAGACGACCTACTACCTCCACATGCTGCCCCGTCACACCGCCGAGCAGTCAACGGTGGCGGTCAACAAGGCTGCCGGACATCGCAACGGTCCTCGTCGTGGATTCGCCACCGCAGCACGACGTGACACCAGCACCACGACCATTGAAAAGCCCCTGACCGAGGCACTCGACGCCGAACCCGTCATGGCCCTCGATCTCGTCGACGGCACCTCCTGCCCGGTGGACCCCCAGGAACGCCTGCAGTGCGAGTCCTGCCAGTGACCGACGACCGTTCCCCCCACTGAAAGCGAGAACACCATGATCCTTGGATCCGGAATCCACAAAGGGCTGCTGCTCAAGCCCGTCATCTACCCGTGGGCCTACGACCTCTACAACCAGGCCGTGGCGAACACGTGGTTCCCCAACGAGATCCAGCTCGATGAGGACCTCGCCGACTTCAGCCGGATGACTCCTGATGAGCACCATGCCTTAACCCACCTCATGAGCTACTTCAACCCCAACGAGCTGCTGGTCAACAAGGCGTTGGCCTTCGGGGTCTACCCCTACGTCAATGCGGCCGAGTGCCACCTCTACCTGGCCAAGCAGATGTGGGAGGAGGCCAACCACTGCATGGCATTCGAGTATGTCCTCGAGACCTTCCCGATCGACCGCGACGAGGCCTACCGCTCCCACGTCCACGTCCCGTCGATGGCCCGCAAGGAGTCCTTCGAGGTGGCCTTCATCAAGCAGATGACCGAGCAGACCCTCGACATCACCACTGTCGAGGGCAAGCAGGACTTCGTGCGCAACCTGGTGGCTTACAACATCATTCTCGAAGGCATCTGGTTCTACTCCGGGTTCATGGTCGCGCTGTCCTTCCGGCAGCGAAACCTGCTGCGCAATTTCGGCTCCCTCATCGACTGGGTGGTCCGCGACGAGTCCCTCCACCTGAAATTCGGCATGAACCTCATCCTGACGGTGTTGGAGGAGAACCCGGAGGTCGCCACCGAGGAGTTCGCGACCGAGATCCACGACATGATCGTCGAGGGGGTGTCCATGGAGGAGCAGTACAACCGCGACATGCTCCCCCGCGGCATCCTCGGAATGAATGCTGATTACGTCAATGACTACGTCAAGTACCTGGCAGATCGTCGTCTGGAGGAGCTCGGTTTCGAGCCGGAGTACCGCGTCGCCAACCCGGCGAAATGGATGGCCACGGCCAATGACACCCTCCAGCTGGTCAATTTCTTCGAGGCCACCAACACCTCCTACGAGGTCAATGCCCACGCCACCGGTGGTCGGTGAGATCGGGAGCGGACCCCGATCTTCGACGAGTCCTCGTTCGTGGGGTATTCGTCACCCCGATGGTGAGCGTGCATGAAGTCGCCATGGCATGCACGCGGACGATGTCAGCCCCAAAATATGCTTTGGGGCTGACATCATCCCTTGTTAGGGTCCTATGACGTGGACGAACTCTTCAGCCCTCCCGGAGGCGAATGGCATCCGGTCTCCCCGAAATTCGTGACCGTCAAGAGGCTCATGGTCTGTCTGACCTGGGGCATCCTGACGGTCGCCCTCGCCGTCGTGCTGGGGATCTTCGTCACCTGGTGGGCCGGTGTCATCGCGGCGGTCGTCGGCCTGGCCTTCACCGGATGGCGATTCTCGCGGATGCCAGCCGTCGTCGCAGCCATGGGCTGGTGCGAACGCGGAAGCGACCTGTGCATCCGTTCCGGGCCGTGGTTCCGCAACTTGGTCATCGTCCCCTACGGTCGAATGCAAGCCGTCGAGATCAACGCTGGCCCCTTCGATCGGCACTGGGGTGTGGCATCCGTGGAACTCGTCACCGCTGCCATGGCGACCAACGCCTCCATTGACGGTCTGCCTGCCGAGGAGGCCAAAGCCCTGCGTGAACGGATCACGGAAGTGGCTGAGGAGAAGGACGCGGCCCTGTGACCCCGGAGGAGCAGCCCCGTGAGGAGGGCCGAACCGGCATCGTCATTCCCTCCGCCCCGGTGGCCGAGCAACCTGCCTCCGCGGAGGCCGTGGAGAGGCGCCCCCACTGGGCGACCCCGTTGGTGCGCGGCTGGATGGTCATTGCTGCCGCGGCCTTCATCCTGCTCAAGCAGTTGCTCGAGGACGGCAAGGACTTGATGTCATTGTCCCTCCGCGACCTCGGAATCGGCGGCAGCATCGTCGTCATCGTGGCCATCCTGCAGATCGTTGTCGGCGCCTTCGTGTGGGCGACCACGAGATTCCATATCGACGAGGAGGAGGTGCGCATCGAGCACCGCTTCATCACCCACGAATCTGACCGGCTGGCCTTGTCCAAGATCCAAGGGGTCGACGTCGTCCAGCCCTTCGCCGCCCGGATTGTCGGCCTGGCAAGCCTCAACATTGACGTCGGGGCGTCCAGCTCCAAGAAGATCGAGTTCCTGAAGCGTCACGAGGCCTACGAACTGCGCGACCTGCTCATTTCTCGGGCCCATCATGACGCTGCCCAGTCCCATGCTGGCAGAGCGGGCGACGGCGTCGGCTCTCAGTGGTGGGATCGACGCCGCGATGAGCACGAGATCGTCAGTGTCACGGCCAAGCGAGCCCTCGTCGCCGGGTTCCTGTCGATGACCTTCCTCATCCAGCTGCTGGCCCTGATCGTGTCGATCGTCATCAGCGTCGCCAACGACCAGCCGCTTGGTGTTGCCGCCATCCTCGCCCTCTTGCTGACGATGATCGGTGTGGTGTGGAAACAGCTAGACGCCGCGTGGAAATTCTCCCTGCTGAGGTCAGGAGGTGCCCTCAAGGCGGTTCACGGTCTCACCAGCCTGACGACGCGCACTGTTCCGGTACGCAGGGTGCAGGCAGTGGAGGTGTCCACGCCCCTGCTGTGGCGTCCGTTGGGAGTCTCCCGTATCACGATGACGGTGCTCGGCGGGGCCGGACTGTCGGATGTCGAACAGTCAACAGTTCTGCTGCCCATTGGTGACGACGAGCAGGTCCGCGCCGCCCTCGACGCGTTGTGGCCCGGGTTCCGACTGGACTCGGTGCATCTCAACGGAATCCCGAAACGTGCCCGGTGGTTCCGCTGGTTCGACCAGACGGTCATCGCATGGGGGTTCGACGAGGAGGTCGTCGTGACACGGAAGGGGCTGTTCAACCGCACCCTGAGCGTCGTCCCGCACGCCCGATCGCAGTCGGTGCGGCTGACACAGGGCCCACTGCAGCGTCGGCTCGGACTGGCTGATTTCTACGTGGACACATCATCGGGCCCGGTGACGGTGTCGTGTTCCAACCTCGACGCCACTGCTGCGCGAACCTTCGCCATTGGCCAGATGGACCGTACCCGTGCTGCCCGGGCCCGGGAGCTGTCACCGACGGAGCATCCGGCAACCGGGGTGGCCACCAGACAGGAGTTACCGGCACTGAGCTGACCCGAGCCGAAACGATCGCCAACACCACCTATTACGCTTGTCCACCATGAGCAACGTGCTGGGAATTGACGTCGGCGGCTCCGGGATCAAGGGAGCCCCGGTTGACCTCGACATCGGAGACTTTGCCGAACCGCGACTTCGCATCCCCACCCCTGGTAAGTCGTCCCCGAAGAACGTCGTCGCCGTGCTGCGCGAGATCGTCGACAACTTCGCCCCCACCATTGGCGACGGACCGGTTGGCATCTCCTTCCCCGCCCCGGCACGCCACGGCGTCATCCCCTTCATCGCCAACCTCGACCAGGGGTGGGCCGGCCTGCACGCCGAGGACTACATCAGTGATGCCCTCGGCCGCCCCGTGACCGTCCTCAACGACGCAGACGCCGCTGGCCTGGGTGAGGTCCACTACGGTGCAGCCAAGGGTGTCCCGGGCGTCGTCATCCTCACCACCCTGGGCACTGGCATCGGGTCTGCTGTCATCAACAATGGCATCCTGCTGCCGAACACCGAGCTCGGCCATCTCGAGATCGACGGCCATGACGCCGAGAAGCGCGCCGCCTCCTCGGTCAAGGACCGCAAGAAGATGTCCTACAAGGATTGGGCGACCAAGCGCCTGCAGCGTTACTACGAGGTCGTCGAGATGCTCTTCTCCCCCGACCTCTTCGTCGTCGGAGGTGGCGTTTCCAAAGATCACGAGAAGTTCTTCAAGTACCTCAAGTTGGAGACCCCGATCGTCCCGGCCCAGCTGTTCAACCGGGCTGGCATCATCGGCGCGGCCTGGCAGGCTCAGTGGCGCTTGGAGCACCCCGATGTCACCGAGGAGGCTGTCGTCGAGGCTGCCAAAGAGGCCAATGACGACGACTGAGGTCTCAGTAATCCTGCATCACAGCCACGATCGCCTATCCGGAAAGGATGGGCGATCGTTGTGTCTCCTGGCACCGATACAGTCAAACCCGTGTACCACTCGCTTTTGGTACCACAGCACGATGTCTGATGACCCGCACCTTTGGCAGGGTGGATGCCATACCGGTCATCGCCCCCATGACAAGGAAGGACATCATGACCCACCAACAGCTCATGCTTGGTCTCATTGCCATCGCCATTCTCGTGGTCCTCCTTATCCCTACCCTCATCATCAAAACTCGCAAGGAGCGCAAGTCGTTAAGCCTCACAGGGAGCGCAGGTGAGTCCAGGCCGGCAACACGGGGGCGGCGATTCTGCGCCCTGCTCATCGATGCGCTGTGCGTGGGCGCCCTCAACGGGCTCGGGTGGGGCCTGTTCGTGGGCGGCACCACGGTGTACGAACTCAAGGATATCGCTCACAAGCCTGCCATCGAGTCGGCCACCACGCCGATCGGCACCGCGCTCCTTCTGGCCATCAGCTTCGGTTACGCCATCGTCTCGTTGGTAGGACGCTTCGGTTTCTCACCGGGAACCGACTCCATGCATCTCGCGTGGGTTGACGAGGATGGGCGCCCGTCTGGACGACTTCACACCCTCGCCATCGGTGCGGCCTTCGTCCTGTCGGTGCTCGGCAAGACATCGGTCGGCATGTTCGCGTCGATCGGCGGCCTCATCCTGTTTGTTGAGGCCGTCTCGGTGCTGTGGGACGAGCGGGGCATCATCGCCAAGAGCATGCATCTTGATCTCGTCGACGCCAGCGCCGTCGAGACACGCGGGTGGTGACGTCGTGACACAGCGATCGCCCATCCGAAGTGGACGGGCGATCGCTCGTTCCCGGCCGTCGCCGAGGTACCTGCACCGTTTCAGCCCTGACGAGCCTTCATCCGCGGGGTCTTCTTGTTGATGACATAAACGCGGCCACGGCGGCGCACCACCTGGGAGCCGGGCTGATTCTTGAGGGCTCGCAAGGAGTTCCTGACCTTCATAATCTTCCTGTTCGTCGTACTCGAGTATTTCTGAGACTGGTTCTCATTACCATATCAGCCTCATCAACTCGAGCCTTAGGCCATAACCCATGTCGGACTCGGTTTTCGTCCCGCAGGAGGATGCGCGACGACACCTCGACCTGCAATATTGACCATCGCTCATCATCGGAAGGCCCCATGCTCGAAAAATCACTCATCTCGGTGCTCATTGGCGTAGGCATCAGCGTCGTCGCGTTCGTCCCCGTGCTCATCCACCAGTTCAGGCGCTTCGGCGCACCCTCTCTCGGACGGATGGTGCTGATCTTCACCAACTTCGTGTATGTCAGCGCGCTCATCGCCTACACGATCTTCCCAGTGCCGCCACTGTCCGATGAATACTGCGCATCCCATCCGCGTCACTTCATCCTCGATCCCACCGAGTACTTCCGTGACATGGCCCACCACTTCGCCGGTGCACCCGTCATGGAGGTGCTCACCAGCTCCTCGATGATGCAAATGGTGCTCAACGTCGCCCTCTTCGTTCCACTGGGCTTCTACGCAGTCCGACTGCTCCGGATGCGCCCCTGGAACGCGGTGCTGTTCGGCTTCGGAACCTCCCTAGTCATCGAGCTCACCCAGTACACCGGAAACTGGTTCATATCCAACTGCCAATACCGCGTCGCTGACATCAACGACCTCATCACCAACACCCTTGGCGGCATCTTCGGCGTCCTCACCACGACTTTTGCCCCACACTTCTCGCAAACCCCCGAGAAGATGGAGAAGCAAGCCGACAAGTCGCGCGCAGTCACCAAAGGACGGCGGTTCCTCGCCCTCCTCATTGACGTCTGGTGGGTCGTCCTCATCGACATCGCAGCCATGGGCATCACAGCCGCGATCGGCATGGTCCTGCTCTACAACAACCCCGAGAACAAGACTGCCGCCGAAGACGCCATGGAAACCTGCGGGACACCGCTTCTCGCGGCTCTCAACCTCGTCTACGTCATCATTGCCATGGCTGGACGCCTCGGCGTCTCTCCCGGGATGGGGACGGCCCACCTGGCCTGGACCACACCCCGTGGACTACCCGCAGGCCGACGTCATAGCCTCGTCATCGGTATGGCCCTCATGTGCTCTCACCTCGCCGACACCAGATTCAGCATCTTGGCAAGCATCGGAACCATCGTCCTGCTCGTCGAACTCATCTCGGTGTTGTTCACTGCGCGTGGCCTGGTCGGAAAGATCATGGGGCTCAACCTCGTCGATGCCCGAACCATCGAGGAACGCCCATAGCTGCCACGAGTGCCGCAGCCAACCAAGGCTGCGGCACTCGTGCGTGAACTACTCAGTCAAGCTCGACGTCTCCGGGTGAATCAGAAACGATCGCCGTGCCACAGGTGCCGCCAACGAGACCGCGAATGTCCTCGAGGGAACCAATGACGGCACGTTTTCCGGTCGCCAGGGCGAAGTTGCAGGCTGCCCGAACCTTCGGACCCATGGAACCTGCCGCAAACTCCGCGTTGAGGGCATCCTCGGCGCGCATCTCCTTGATGAACTTCTGGTCGGGAGTGCCCCAATTCTCGTAGACGCCGTCAACGTCCGTGGCGATGACGAGAAGATCAGCCTCCGCCCGTACCGCCAACTCAGCCGAAGCCAAGTCCTTGTCGATAACAGCCTCAACACCGTGAAGGCTGCCCTCATTGTCGAAGACGCAGGGAATGCCACCGCCACCAGCACACACGACGAGGACACCGGAATCGACCAGCTGACGGATGGCCTTCTGCTCGACAATGTTGCGCGGCTGCGGGGAGGCCACCACCCGGCGGAAATACTCACCGTCAGCGGCGATGGACCACCCCTTCTCAGCAGCCAACCTCTCCGCGGTCTCCCGATCGTAGACCGGGCCGATCGGCTTGGTGGGATTGTCGAATGCAGGATCATCGGCGTCAACGACCGTCATCGTGATCATAGTGACGATCTGTTGCTCCTTGGGCATGACATTACCCAGCTCCTGCTCGATCATGTAGCCGATCATGGCCTGAGACTCAGCCCCCAGCACATCCAGCGGATAGATGCCGACTTCCTCGTACGCCGTCGACTGCAAGGCCAGCAGACCCACCTGCGGACCATTGCCGTGGGCCACGACGACTTGATGGTCGACGGCGACCTCCTTGATCCGCTCGGCCGCGATCCTCACATTGGCACGCTGGTTCTCCGCCGTCATCGGTTGACCGCGTCGCAGCAGAGCGTTACCGCCCAATGCAACCAAAATCCTCATTGATTTTCCTCCAGTCACTACCGTCAGGCCAGCGACGCGACCATGACCGCCTTGATGGTGTGCATGCGGTTCTCGGCCTGGTCGAAGGCGATGCATGCCGGGGACTCGAAGACCGACTCGGTGACCTCGATGCCATTGGCCAGCTGCGGGTAGGTCTCAGCGATCTCGGCACCCACCGTCGTCTCACTGTTGTGGAATGCCGGCAGACAGTGCATGACCTTGACGCGTGGGTTGTTGGCAGCCGCGACGAGGTCATCGTTGATCTGGAACGGCATGAGGGTGTCAACCCTCTCCCCCCAACTCTCCACCGGCTCGCCCATCGACACCCACACATCGGTGTGAATAAAGTCCACGTCACGGACGGCTTCCTCAGCAGATGCCGTGACGAGCACCTTGCCACCGGACTCCTCAGCCCACTCCTGGCACTGCTCGACGAGTTCCGAGTCAGGCTGCAGACCCTCCGGGGCTCCGATCCTGACGTCCATGCCGAGCTTGGCGCCCAGCAACAAAAGGGAACGGCCCATGTTGTTGCGGCCGTCACCGACGTAGGCGAACTTGATCTGATGGAAGGGCTTGTGAGCGTGCTCCAGCATGGTCAGGGCGTCGGCGAGCATCTGAGTGGGGTGGAACTCGTCGGTCAGGCCGTTGAAGACGGGGACGCCAGCGTACTCGGCCAACTCCTCCACGACGGATTGGTGGAATCCGCGGTACTCGATGCCGTCATACATGCGTCCCAGCACTCGGGCAGTGTCCTTCATGGACTCCTTGTGACCGATGTGGGATCCGCTCGGGCCGAGGTACGTCACATGCGCACCCTGATCATGGGCCGCCACCTCGAACGCACACCGAGTCCGCGTCGACGCCTTCTCGAAGATCAAAGCGATGTTCTTCCCCTCGAGCATGGGCTGCTCGGTCCCGGAGTATTTGGCCTCTTTGAGCTGCGCAGCGAGTCGGACAAGGAATTCGATCTCTTCGGTGCTGTGATGTGCCAGCGACAACAAATGACGACTCTTCAAATTGAATGCCACGACAATCCATCCTTTCCCAAACTTGTCTGAGCGGTAATTCGTCCAGACGCTGACATTGTGTTGATGCTCAGTCTAAGCCTCAATCCGATCGCGCCACGGGCAGGAGTACAAAACTCCCCAACAGTCATTATTGAGTCCGTTCCTGGGTGGGATCGAACGGCGGGACGAATGAACCACCTCCACACGCATTGGACTGCCCCGGGTTTTGATCAACTCGGTCCCGGCCAGCCAACCCACAACCGGTCCGGCGCCACCGAGACACACGGGCGGCCAATCTCTGTCATAGTTCGGGCAGGTCTCGTAATATATCTGCACCGCCCGGGCCCTCAGCTCAGCGGGATAGCGCTCGTTCGTATTGCCTGCCATGACTCCAACCTTCTCAAAGCTCAGAATCTCCGGACATCCCGGGGCGATTCATAGACCGTTAGTCGTTGTCGGGGCGAGCGAAGAACACTCCCTCCGCTGTGGTACGTATGACCCGCGCCGCCCGCACAAAATCCGGATACGAATCATATCTGCCGCGCCGCGCATAGTTCACCGCTGACACAAGAGCACGGCCGTCAAGCATCAACTCCAATTCCTCTTTCCCGCAGTTGACATACTCAGGCGAAAAAATACGACAGGCCATCTCCGCCATCATCATGGCCACATCCTCATCATCCTCGTCCACGGCACCCGGTAAGCTCCCCATTGCCACAAAGCGAAACAAATTCTTTCGCCTCGCATAATCATCCGCGTTGACGTCCACGCGCAGATGACCCTGCGGGGCCCAGATAGAGGCG
The DNA here is from genome assembly GCF_057458005.1 of Cutibacterium sp. LaCa_255. Classification (NCBI taxonomy): domain Bacteria; kingdom Bacillati; phylum Actinomycetota; class Actinomycetes; order Propionibacteriales; family Propionibacteriaceae; genus Cutibacterium; species Cutibacterium sp. LaCa_255. Next base: position 2,433,692 of record NZ_CP190956.1, read on the forward strand.
AAGCCCCCGTCGGCCACGAGACGTCGGACCAACTCGTGCTCGGTCACCACTGGTGTGGCCAACGCCGCCCGCTTCGAACCTGCGGCAAATCGCCATTCACTCAACTCAGGATAAAGACCACCCACCTGGCTACACCAGGCAACCACACGCGCAGCAACATCCTCCATCTCCCACGAAGACGGCCGCCAACCACACCTCAATGACCACATCACACATCATCTCCTGTTCACAACAACGAAACTACCGAATAAAAGGCACATGTCCGCTCAGAGACGTGGCCGCAGACCAAGTCCGCCCTTGACAAGGCCCAGCAGGAACTCGAGGAGTTGCGTGCCCAGTTGGAGAAGATCTCTCGCGACATCTTCACTGCTGGCGGCGGCGCCTGAGCGACGCACCTCACGCTACTCGGCGTCGGCGGCCAGCTGGGCCGCCGACGCTTTTTGTTATCGCCCGTCATCGGCCCTTGGATCGCCTGGACGTCTGGCGCCAATCACGGATGGACACGTGCTCTGCCGTACAAGGAGTTCCAAGCCCGACGATGAGATGGACCTTGCGTAGTTGAGCCGTCATACTGCCTCCTGGGAACAATGTGAGGGCTCAACTCCTGGGCGCGACTTGATCGAGTATGTCCGCCCAGTACCCAGTACTGCGGGCGTTGTCCACCATTGCAATCGCTATATCGATCGGCGGATTCTCATGCCTATGAGCTGCAGATCGTAGGCCGGGCTGACGGCTGCTGAGGCGGTGCGTCGGTTAGTTCCTGTGAAGATTAAGATCAGTCATGTCCTTGTATTCGATAATCTCGTTGTCTTGAACAGGAGATGATGTGTGATGTGGTCACTGGAGTGTGCTTGGCGGCCGTCTTCTTCGGGGATGGAGGATGTTGCTGCGCGCGTGGTTGAGTGGTGTAACCAGGTGGGTGGTCTTTATCCCGAGTTGAGCGAATGGCAATTTACCGAAGACTCGAAACGGGCGGCTTTGGCCACACCAGTGGTGACCGAGCGCGAGTTGGCCCGAAGTCTCGTGGCCGACGGAGGAACCGCCTCTATCTGGGCCCCGCAAGGTCATCTGCGCGTGGACGTCAACGCGGATGATTATGCGAGGCGAAAGAATTCGTTTCGCTTTCTGGCAATGGGGAGATCACCGGCCAATGTGGATGAGAATGATGAGGATGTGGCCATGGTGATGGCGGAGATGTCCTGTCGCATTTTTTCGCCTGAGTATGTCAACTGCGGGAACGCGAAAGCGGAGCCGATGATTGACGACGATGCTCTTGTGTCAGCGGTGAACTATGCGCGGCGAGACATATATGATTCGTATCCGGATTTCGTGCGGGCGGCGCGGGTCATACGTACCACAGCGGAGGGAGTGTTCTTCGCTCGCCCTGAGGAGGACTAACAGGTACTCGCGGATTGAAGGCCTCGACACCCTCATCTGTGAAAAGCCCATATACCGCGCAACACATACCTTTTCCCACCGCACCGCAAACGTGAATACCGCGGCCACAATGGGCCGCGGCACTCACATCGTCAGAACGTACAATGATCACATTCGGTCGGGAGCGTCAATACCCAACAAGTCCAGACCGCGCCCCAAGACTCGACGGGTGGCGGCGCACAGAGCCAGGCGGGACCCGCGCACCTCACCGGTACTACGAAGCACCGGACACTGCTCGTAGAAGACTGAATAGGCGCCAGCCAGCTCGTAGAGGTAGGTGCACAACTTGTGCGGGGTCAGGTCGTTGGCGACGACCTCGACAACCTCACCGAAGCGCGACAACAGCAGGGCCAGCTGCTGCTCGGCCGGCTCGTCGAGAACGCTGATGCGACCCCACACCATGGACTCCAGGTCGGCCTCGGGGTCGACGTTCGGGTTCGCCTCGGCAGCCGCCTTGCGCAGGATCTGGGAGACGCGGGCGTGGGCGTACTGCAAGTACGGGCCGGTATCACCAGTGGTCTGAACCATACGCTCGGCGTCGAACACGTAGTCCTTCTGCAACCCGGTCGACAAGTCGGCGTACTTGATGGCGGCCAAGGCGATATTCGGCGCAGCGTGGGTCTCAGCCTCGTCGAGCAGACTGGCCAGGCTGACCGTTCCCCCGTCGCGAGTCTTGAACGGACGACCGTCGGGGCCAAGAACCATCCCGTAGCCAACGTGCTGGGCCTCGACATCGTCGGGCAGGAACTCAGCCATCCGAGCGACCTTGAACAGCACCTCGAAGTGGTGGCTCTGACGGACGTCGGTGACGTAGATGATGCGATCGGCCTTGAGCTTGCCGACCCGGCGACGGATGGCCGCAAGGTCGGTGGCGTCGTAACCAAAACCGCCGTCGTTCTTTCGGACGATCATCGGGGCGTCCTGGCCCTCGACGAAAACGCACAGGGCACCGTTGTCCTCGACAGCCAGGCCGTCGGCCTCAAGCTCGTCGACAACCCTCGGCAGGTCGTCGTTGTAGGTGGATTCACCGGCGAGGTCCTCGTCAGTTAGCAACACCGACAGGCGGGCGTAGTTGACGTTGAACCCTTCTAGAGAAACGTCAATGAGGGTGCGCCAGATGCGCAGGGTCTCCTCGTCGCCACTCTGCAGCTTGACGACACGACGACGGGCGCGGTCGGCAAACTCCGGGTCGGCGTCGAAGGTCTTCTTGGAGTCCTTGTAGAGCTGCTCGACCTCGGGCAGGTCGAACTCGGAGACGTCCATCCGGTTCTCGACGATGTACTCGACGAGCATGCCGAACTGGGTGCCCCAGTCACCCAGGTGGTTCTGCGGGATGACGGTGTGGCCCTGAGAGCTGAGCACCCGGTTGAAGCAGTCACCAATGATGGTCGAACGCAGGTGACCGACGTGCATCTGCTTGGCAACGTTGGGGGCCGAGTAATCAATGACGACGCGCTGCGGCTGCTCAACCTGGGCAATACCGACGTCAGGGTCGGTAATGAGGTCGGATGCGACGCGGGCCAGCACGTCGGAACGCAGGCGCAGGTTGATGAATCCCGGACCAGCAATGTCAGGGGTCTCGCACAGGTCCTCGACATCGAGCTTCGCGACGATGTCGGCGGCAACGTCGCGCGGGGGGCGTCCTTCCTCCTTGGCCAGCCGCAGGGCGACGTTGGACTGGAAGTGCCCGAACTGTGGCTTCGTGGCAGGACGCAACTGGGGATCGGCGCCGGTGACGGCCTGGATCCGGGCAGCGAGCTGAGTAGGAAGAGACGACATAGCGCTATTCTCCCACGGCGTCGATCAGCTTCTCCACCCGGCGCGAGGCGGCTTGGAGAGGGGTCAGCATGGGCGGTGGCGCCGGGGAACAGATGAGACGGTTCCTACGTTGTCCCTGGTGACCAAGCACGCGAGCACCGAATCGCAAGGAGGATCATGAGCGTTCCCACCATCACCCTCAACGACGGAATTACCATCCCCCAGCTCGGCTTCGGCACCTGGCAGGTTCCCGCCGACGAGGCTGAAAAGGCTGTCAGCACCGCCCTGGAGGCCGGTTTCCGTCACATCGACACTGCCGCCATCTACGGCAACGAGGAGGGGGTTGGTCGTGCTCTCGCCGCCTCTGGCCTGGATCGCAAGGACCTCTTCGTCACTACCAAGCTGTGGAATGACGCCCACCACGCCGACGACGCCCGCAAGGCCATCGAGACCAGCCTGTCCAAGCTCGGCCTCGATCACGTCGATCTGTACCTCATCCACTGGCCGGCCAACGTCAAGTACGGTGACGCCTACGTGGAAGCCTGGAATGCCCTGCAGGAGTTCAAGTCCGAGGGACTGACCCGTTCCATCGGCGTCTCCAACTTCAAGACCGAGCACCTGGACGCCATCGAGGGAGCCACCCCGAGCGTCGACCAGATCGAGATGCACCCGTCCTTCAACCAGGCGAGCTTCCGCAAGGTGCTAGCTGACCGCGGCATCAACCCAGAGGCGTGGAGCCCGCTCGGCCAGTCGAAGGACCTCGACACCCCGGTGCTCGCCGACATCTCCAGGGCGACCGGTAAGTCCCCGGCTCAGGTCGTCATCCGATGGCACCTGCAGATCGGCAACATCGTGTTCCCGAAGTCGGTGACCCCGTCGCGCATCGTCGAGAACTTCGACGTCTTCGACTTCGAGCTGTCTGACGATCAGATCGCCGCGATCGACGGTCTGGATCGTGGCAACCGCATTGGCGGGGACCCGGCTACCGCCGATTTCTGATCCGCCACGACGCGAAGCATGACGACGCGGGAACGATTCGTCCCCGCGTCGTTGTCGTTGCGTAGACCTATCAGCGCGGCGGTTCCGCATGTGACGGTTCCGCGTCAGGCTGCCTTGAGGGCTTTCTCCACACCGTCCTCGGGCTTGCCCAGGACCGGGTCGCGGTGGGAGACGACGTCGATGATCATCTTTCCGCGCGCCCCGAACTCGCGGGCCCATCCCTTCCACCACACCTTGTCGTGAATCTGGGAGCGGTCAGGGGTGCCAGTGGCATCCAGGCCGGTCATCCGGCACGTCGCGACGGTACGGATCTCGTGGTAGTCCTGCGTCACCATGATGGCCCGGTCGACCCCGAAGATCCGTCGAGCCCGAACACAGGTGTCGTAGGTGTCGAGACCAGCGAAGTCCTCGACGATCCTGGCCGCCGGAACTCCCTTGCTGACGAGGTACGTCTTCATCACCTTGGGCTCGTTGTAGTGAGTCTCTCGATTGTCCCCGGACACCAGAATGACCTTAGCCTTGCCGCTGCGGTAAAGATTCGCGGCGACATCAAGGCGTCCTCGCAAATAGGCCGACGGGGTACCCGAAGGCAGCACCTGAGCACCGAGGACGATGGCGACGTCGCGCGGTTCGGTGTCAGCGACGTCATGAACCTTGCCGTATGACAGTGCCCCAGCCAGCGCCCAAGGCCCCAGCAGTGCAACAAGGGCAGCAATGCATGTCGACACGATCACAGTGCGAATCGGGTGTCGGCGGCACGAACTCACACTCCCACTGTATAACCCGTGTTTCACTCGCGGTGTCCAGCGACTGCAATGGTGCGGGGAAGCACAAAGAAGTCACCACAAGCACCACGTCGCCTATCCAAAACTCTGTCGCTATCCCTACCGCTTATCGCCTTTGCGGAGGATGGCCACTAGAAGGCCAATAATGATCACAAGAATAACGACGGCGACGATCAATATCGAGATAACCCAAGACTCACTCGACATCGATAATACATCCACGCGCTAGACCTTCTCTTCAGCTAGCAACCCAGCAGTAATTTTCATAAACATACGACGATCTAGTTCACCCTATGCTGTATAGCATAGCTGTTGCGTTAAAGTCCTTTACAGAGAGATCCAGAAATCGAACGAAACGTTCACGACCTATACGAAGGTACAGCGTTTCTTAGGGTGGTGTTTGACGGTATCCCTGCCGCCAAACACCACCCCGCAGTGATCACCGCCGATGATCCCGGTACCAGGTCACCAGGGAGGCCGTGGAGGAATCCTGGGACTCCAGGGCCTTCTCGTCACCGGAAACGGCCGGGGCGATCTGGAGGGCGAGCTTCTTGCCGAGCTCGACACCCCACTGGTCGAAGGAATCGATACCCCACACGACACCCTGCACGAAGGTGATGTGCTCGTACAAAGCGATGAGCTCTCCGAGGACCTTCGGGGACAGCTCGGAGGCCATGATCGACGTCGTCGGACGGTCTCCAGGGAAGACCCGCGCTGGCACAATGGCCTCGTCGGTGCCCTCGGCGCGCACCTCATCAGCAGTCTTACCGAACGCCAACGCAGCGGTCTGGGCGAAGAAGTTGCTGAGGAACAGCTCGTGGACATCGGTCTCGCCATCCCTGGCCGGGTGAGCCGGGTTGGCCACCGCGATGAAGTCGGCGGGAATGAGGCGGGTGCCCTGGTGGATGAGCTGATAGAAGGCGTGCTGGCCGTTGGTTCCCGGCTCACCCCAGAAGATCTCGCCAGTATCTGTGGTCACCGCCGAGCCGTCCCAACGCACCGACTTGCCGTTGGACTCCATGGTCAGCTGCTGCAAGTACGCCGGGAAACGGTGCAGGTACTGGGCGTACGGCAGCACGGCGTGCGAGTGGGCCTTCCAGAAGTTGACGTACCAGATGTTCAACATGCCCATGAGCAGCGGGACGTTCCGCTCCGGTGCGGCAGCGGCGAAGTGCTCGTCGACGGCGTGGAAGCCAGCCAGGAACTCCTCGAATCCCTTCGGGCCGATGGCCACGGCCAGCGAGGTGCCGACGGCCGAGTCGACCGAGTAGCGGCCGCCGACCCAGCTCCAGAACCCGAACGCGTTGACGGGGTCGATGCCGAACTCCTCGACCTTGTCCAGAGCGGTCGAGACAGCAACGAAATGCTTGGCGACAGCTACGCGACGGGCCTCCTCGGTGTCCTCGATGGCACCGGCGGCGACCAGACCGTCAAGCAGCCAGGCACGCACGCACCGGGCGTTGGTCAGGGTCTCGAGGGTGGTGAAGGTCTTGGAGGCGATGATGACCAGGGTGGTCTCGGGGTCGAGATCAGCGGTCTTGACGGCGGCATCCGTCGGATCGATGTTGGAGATGAAACGGCACTCCAGGCCCTCCTGGACGTAGGGTTTGAGGGCCTCGTAGGCCATCACGGGGCCGAGATCGGAACCACCGATGCCAACGTTGATGACGGTGCGGATCGGCTTGCCCGTGACTCCCTTCCACTCCCCGGAACGGACCTTGTCGGCGAAGTCGTAGACCTTCTTGAGGACCTCGTGGACGTCGACGACGGCGTCCCCACCGTCAACGGTGAGGGAGTCGGACTCCGGGCGACGCAGGGCGGTGTGGAGGACGGCGCGGTCCTCGGTGACGTTGATGTGCTCTCCGGAGTACATGGCGTCGCGACGCTCGGTGACCTTGGTCTGGTCGGCCAGGTCGAGAAGGGCGTCACGAATCTCGTCCGTGAGGAGATTCTTGGACAGGTCGACGTGCAGGTCGGCGACGTCGAGGGTGTAGCGCTCGGCACGCCTCGGATCAGCGTCGAACAAACGGCGCAGCTTGTGCGGCCCGTCGACGAAGGTGGACCTCAGATCAGTGAGCTTTCCCCAAGCGGGAGTCCTCGTGGCATCAATGGGAGTCTGCATGTTCCCAGCCTAGGAGATGGGGTGGAACCCGTGTCATCGGCGCCTGTCACCAGGAGGTCTCGCCTATCATGTTCGCGATCGACCGAAGGAGGACGCGTGACCGCGAAGCATTGTCGGGCTCTGGCCCTGACGTCGGTTCTCGTCGCCTCCATGATGTCGATGCTGACCCCATCGGCATGTCCGATACAAACACCCTGGTCGACGTCAACAGCCTACGCCGTTCCTCCGGGAGCCACCCCACCCGGCGACCTGTCGATGAGCGCGACCCTCGACCGCTCAGACACCGTGAAGACCAAGGGAACCCTGCGTACCCAGACCGGACAACTGGTTTCAGGTGCTCTCATCAATCTTGTGGTGGATGGGAAGCTGCTCGCCGTCGCGGTGACGGACAACAACGGCACCTGGTCCAGTACCTTGCGGCTTCCGTCCTCGGTCCAAGGCGGGGACCATGAGCTGTCCGCGACGTTCGATGGTACTGGAGGGGTCGGGGCAGCATCGGCGCGCGGCACCTTTTCGATCACCCCGCAGGCCACCGTCCTGACAGCGGCTGTGAAACCGACGGTGGCGGCTCCCGGAGCGTTGCTCAACGTTAACGGGACGGTGACCCTTTCACATCGTCATCCCGTCACCGACAGCCAGGTGGCGATCTGGCTCGGCAATGACGGCGATGCCGCTCTCACCACTCCCACCGATCCGCACGGCAACTTCCAGGCCACAATCCAGGTGCCGTTGGATGTGTCGAATGGGCCTTTCACGATCACAGTCAAGCTCGTCGACTCCCGTTATGGGACCTCTCAGAAGACCTTGACGGTTCAGGTGAACGCATCGACGCCCACTCCAACCCCCAGCCCCACTCCAACTCCGACACCGTCATCTGCCTCCCCAACCCCGTCTCCCACACCGGCTCTCACTCCCGACGAGAGCGGGGAGTCGCAGGACGGCCGGATTCCGCAGATGTCCACCAGTCCAGTCCCCGTCGCGCAGCGCAACCTTCTGGATTCCTTCGGCGGGCGCAAGCCACTACTGATCTTCGCAGCGGTTCTCGGCGTCCTGGTACTCGGGGTTCTCGTCGGATCAATCACGCGCCATCACGGCAGACGGGACAAGGGCCGTCCTGAAACCGATGACGATGCCGATTCCCTCTTCGAGAACTGGGATCGGTCAGACCGACGCCGAGGATGAGTGCCGTCTCGGGGTTCTCAAGGCGTCAGACGAATCAGGCGTCCGCGTCGGCGACAACCTGCAGAACCGAACGGCAGCGCTCTCGCAGCGCCGAGACGACTCCGTCCTCGCAGGCATCCCCGACGAGGACGTCGTCCAGGCAAACCGCCAGGGCACCAGCTGCCAGCCAGCGACGCATCGCATAGGACCCGATTCCGCCACGCGGGATGAGGGCAGCCCCGGGTGCCATCCGGGTGAGGATGTCGCCGTAACTGGCAGAACCCATGTCAGCCGGGGCGACCTGGACGGCATCGGCTCCGGCACCCCATGCGGCCCGGACCTCAGTGGGCGTCAGGGCGTCAGGGGCGGCTGGGATGCCAGCTTGACGCAGGGCGTCGAGCAGGTCGGGAGTGGCGGCCACCGGGAGGGCGAAGGCAACCCTGTCATTAACCAGGCCCTGGACGTCGTCGACGGCCATGACGCCATGAACACCAATGACGGCACGACGACGGTAGATCTTGAGCACGGCGCGACGGCGGTCTGCGTCGGCGACGGGGAGGGTGAAGACGCGAACCTTCTCCTGAATCATGGCCTCGATCGGGGCCATAAGATCCGATGCCGGAACGTCGGGCAGAACAGCGATGACCTTGGACGACAGCACCTCGTTCGGGAACACCAGCCGACCATCGCTGGGGGCATCGATGGGACCAGACTCGTCAGTCTCTGCGCTCATGGGTCACATCATGCCGCATGTCGGCGTCGGCCCGGCGCCCACCGCCCGACAGGACACCTGGAGTCCAGGTGTACCGACAGGTTTTCGTCCACTGTGGAATAACTGAAGTTCGGTGACTGTTCCCCACATGTACGCCGGTGGCCGTCACTCGGTCACCATGAACGAAGGAGATTTCGCATGGCTGACACCGTGAACGTTCCAGCCCCTGCCGGGCAGACCACCACCAAGCTCGAGAACGCCGAGGCCGGCTTCAAGGCCTCCAAGACCCTCTCCGCGAACCTCCAGAAGGTTCTCGTCGACTTCATCGCGCTGGAGTTGGTCGGCAAACATGCCCACTGGAACATCGTCGGCCCGAACTTCCGTGACCTCCACCTGAACCTTGACGAAGTCGTCGGGATCGCCCGCGAGGGTGCCGACGAGGTGGCCGAGCGCATGCGTGCGCTCCACGCTTCCCCGGACGGCCGTCCCGCCGTGGTCGCTGCCAGCACCACCCTTCCTGAGTCCCCCCAGGGAGAGGTCCTGACCCATGACGCAATCAAGGTCATCACCGCTTCGATTGAGGCCGTGACCGGCACCATGCGCGAGGTCCACGACCAGATTGACGAGGAGGATCCCACCTCTGCCGACATCCTGCACGGCTTCATCCAACAGCTCGAGCAGCAGGCCTGGTTCATCAGCGCCGAGACCCGCACCCCGTCCGCGCGCTGATTCGTCGGTTCTCTTCCAGACAATCCATCGTTCAACACACCGCGGGCCCCGAAATGATCTCGGGGCCCGCGGTGATGTGTGTCATGTGGGGGTGTGAATCAGCGGTCCTGGCCATCCATGCGGGTGAGACACAGCTGGCGCAGCTGGGACGACAGCAATAGCCAATCAACCACGGGCGAACACGACCAACACCGGTCACGTCCGAGCCCACCACTACATTGGAAACCGTTCTGGCCGCCCCGATACGAGGAGACACCGTGCACCTGGCCGAAGCCCTTGACGACATGGTCGACGGTCGTGCCCCGGTCACCACCGACCGCGGGGAGCGCCAACCGGGCTGGGACTCCCCCGGTGCCCGTCCTCTCGACGCCGACATGGCCTTGGACCACATCGAGCGAGCCGTCGCCCGGGACGGCATCTCCATGTACGAGCACCAGGAGGAGGCGATCCTCGAGATCCTGTCGGGCAACCACGTCATCGTCACTACCCCGACCGGGTCCGGGAAATCCCTCATCGCCACCGCAGCCCACTTCGCCTGCGTGGCTGCGGGAGGACGCTCCTACTACACCGCCCCCATCAAAGCCCTCGTCAGCGAGAAGTTCTTCAGCCTCTGCGAGATCTTCGGAGCCACCAATGTCGGCATGGTCACCGGCGACGCCTCCGTCAACTCCGATGCCCCCATCATCTGCTGCACCGCCGAGATCCTTGCCAACATCGCCCTGCGCGAGGGTCGCCATGCCAACGTCGACCAGGTTGTCATGGACGAGTTCCACTTCATCGGCGACCCCGACCGGGGCTGGGCCTGGCAGGTGCCGCTGTCCGAACTCCCGCAGGCCCAGCAGATCGTCATGAGCGCCACCCTCGGTGACGTCACCGACCTGTCCGAGGGCCTCACCACCATCACCGGACGCCCCACCAGCGTCATCACCGGAGTCGTCCGCCCCGTCCCGCTGCAGTACTCCTGGTCAATGAAACCCGACCACGAAGCCATCGAGGAGCTCGTCGAGGAGCAGAAGGCCCCGGTCTACATCGTCCATCCGTCCCAGAAGCAGGCTCTGGAACGCGCCCAGTCCATGACGTCGATGAAGTTGGTGAGCACCGAGGAGCGTCACGGCATCGCCGCCGAGATCGCCGACTTCCGCTTCTCCAAGGGATTCGGCTCGACGGTGCGCAAGTTCATCACCTCGGGCATCGGGGTCCACCACGCCGGGATGCTTCCGAAGTACCGACGCCTCGTCGAAACCCTCGCCCAACAGGGCAAGCTCAAGGTCATTTGTGGCACCGACACCCTCGGCGTCGGAATCAACGTGCCGATCCGCACCGTCATGTTCACCTCCCTGACGAAGTTCGACGGTCGACGCACCCGAGTCCTGAAGTCCCGTGAGTTCCACCAGATCGCCGGTCGCGCGGGTCGGGCCGGATTCGACACCGTCGGCTACGTCGTCGCCCAAGCACCCGAGCACGTCATCGCCAACGAGAAGGCTCTTGCCAAGGCCGGAGACGACCCCAAGAAGCGTCGCAAGGTGCAGCGTCACAAGCCACCGGAGGGGTTCGTCAACTACTCCGAGGAAACCTTCACCAAACTCATCGAGTCCACCCCGGAGACCCTCCACGCCCGGATGAGGATCACCGAGGCGATGCTGCTCAACCTGCTGCAGCGTGACGAGGACACCGCTCGGGCGGTCCAGCACCTCGTCGACTCCTCCACCCCGGCCGTCGCCGAGCGGCGTCGCCTCTACCGTCGCGCCGTGCAGATCGGGCTGTCCCTGCTGCGCTCCGAGGTCGTCCACCGTCTCGACGAGCCCACCCCCGGTGGCCGCAAATTCGCGATGAACGAGGCCCTGCAGGATGACTTCGCCCTCAACCAGCCGCTGTCGGCCTTCGCCAGCGAGGCCGTCGCGACCCTCGACCCGGAGTCCCCTACTCACGCCCTCGACGTCGTCAGCGTCATCGAGGCCACCCTCGACAATCCGATGAGCGTCCTCATAGCCCAGCAGCATGCCGCGCGTGGCGAGGCCATCGCACGCATGAAGGAGGACGGCTACGACTACGAGGATCGGATGGCCGCCGTCGAGGAGATCGAGTGGCCACGCCCGCTCGAGGAGACCCTCGACGCCTTGTTCGAGATCTTCGCCCCAAGCCACCCGTGGATTCCCTCCGACGCCCTGCAGCCCAAGTCGGTCGTGCGCGACATGTACGAACGCGCCATGACCTTCGGCGAGTTCTGCGCCCATTACAAGGTGCAACGCAGCGAGGGTCTGGTGCTGCGCTATCTGACCGACGCCTACTGTGCGCTGCGTCAGACAGTCCCCGAATCCGAGCGGACCGAGGAACTTGCCGACGTCATCTCCTGGCTGGGCGAGGTCGTCCGCTCCACCGACTCCTCCCTCATCGACGAGTGGGAGGAACTCACCCATCCCGTCGATGAGGAATCCGAAGAGGTCCGTCCGGTACGGACCTTCACCTCCAACCAGCGGGCCTTCACCGTCATGGTGCGCAATGCCTTGTTCCGCAAGGTGATCCTGGCCGCAGACGACGACTTCGAGGCCCTGGGAGCCCTCGAGCCCGACAGTTCTGCCATGACGACCAATGCCTGGGAGGACACCCTGGGCGACTACTGGGACGAGCACGACGAGATCAACGACGGCCCGGACGCCCGCGCCCCCGGTCTGTTCATGATCGAGAAGGAGTCGGGACGCCGCGACGCCCGGATCTGGTTGGTTCGTCAGATCATCGACGACCCTGCCGGCAACCACGACTGGTCGATCACCGCGACCGTCGACCTCGACGAGTGTGACGAGGCCGAGGACCTGGTACTTCGGACAAGGGCCTTCAGCCGGCTGGACTGACGGATTCCCACTCCACCACTCGCCCCTCGCGCAGGGTCGCAAAGACGTCGATGATCCGCTGGTTTCCGCTTCCCCGCCATGGCAGGGTGAGGGTGCGTCGTGCCAGCTGGAAAGGTCCGTCGACCAGGACGTCCACCTGGTCCAGCATCTCGGCCAGCTCTGGGTTGTGACGGGCCTGACGCAGCAGGGCATCCATGGTGAATCCGGACCATGCCCAGACGTCCCACCCCATTTCGTGGGCAGCACGGGACAACGTCGCGCAATCTCCAGGTTGACGACTCGCCTCACCGCCCGAGAGCGTCAATCCGGACGCCAACACCGACGACCTCATCGCGGTGATGATCTCCTCGACGTTGATCTCCTGGCCGCCGCAGGGGTCCCAGGTACCAGGGTTCTGGCATCCGGGACACTTCAGCGGGCATCCCTGCGCGAAGACCGTAAAGCGGATGCCGGGACCATCGACGATCGACTCCGGCTCGATCCCGGCAACCCTCATCCTCGCTCCGGCCTCATCCGTGCTTGACGCGGTCGCGGACCTCGGCCCGCTTGGCGTCGTTGAATCTGTCCAGCCCACCGACGAGGTAGCCGGTGATGCGGCGAATCCGGTCGAAGGACCCGGAATCCTCGTGACGGCCGCACTTGGGACACTCGTCGTCGATGATCCCGGTGTAGCCGCACTGAGGATCCCGGTCGACCGGGTGGTTGATGGACCCGTACCCGATGCCGCTGGCAGCCATGTACCGCACGAGGGCCTCGAAGGCGTCGACGTTGCGTGCCGGATCGCCCGACAGTTCGACGTACGAGATGTGACCGCCGTTGGTGAAGGCGTGATAAGGAGCCTCAATGCGGATCTTGTCCGCAGCACCGATGTGGTACCAGACCGGCACGTGGAAGCTGTTGGTGTAGTACTCCCGGTCGGTGACTCCCGGGATCGACCCGTAACGCTGACGGTCCATCCGCACGAATCGTCCCGACAGTCCCTCGGCTGGGGTGGCCAGAGCCGAGAAGTTCAACCCGGTGCGCTCGGCCGCCTCGTCCATCCTCTCTCGCAGGTGGCCGACGATCCGCAGGCCGAGTTGCTGGGCCTCCTCCGACTCACCGTGGTGGACACCGACCAAGGCCGTCAGGGTCTCGGCCAGCCCGATGAACCCCACCGACAGGGTCCCGTGCTCGAGCACCTCGGCGACGGCATCGTCAGGCCCCAAGTTCTCCGAACCGATCCAGACCCCCTGCCCCATGAGGAAGGGGAAGTTTCGCACCAGCTTGTGGGACTGGATCTTGAGCCGGTCGAGCAACTGGTCGATGACGAGGTCGATCATCCGGTCGAAGGAGGTGAAGAAAACATCGACGTCGTGGTTGGCCTCGATCGCCAGCCTCGGCAGGTTGATCGACGTGAAGGACAGGTTCCCGCGTCCCCAGGTCTGGGCCTGCGAGGGGTCATGGACGTTCGACATCACCCGGGTGCGGCAGCCCATGTAGGCGATCTCGGTCTCGGGATGGCCGGGCACGTAGTACTCGGCGTTGAACGGGGCGTCCTGGAAGGAGAAGTTCGGGAAGAGGCGCTTGGCACTCACCCGACAGGCCAGCCGGAACAGGTCGTGGTTGGGGTCGTCGTCGAGATTGACACCCTTCTGCACCCGGAAGATCTGGATCGGGAAGATCGCGGTCTCCCCGCCGCCCAGACCGGCTTCGGTGGCCTCCAGCAGGCAATGCATCACCATCCGCGCCTCCGGGCTGGTGTCGGTGCCGTAATTGATCGACGAGAACGGGGTCTGCGCCCCGGCTCGCGAATTCATGGTGTTGAGGTTGGCGATGAGGGCCTCCATCGCCTGGTAGGTCTGACGACGCGTCTCCTCGACAGCCTGGCGACGGACTCTGTCGGCGACCCGGTCGGTGTCGTCAATGAGCCCGGCGAACAGTTCCGCCACCTGCTCCTTCTCACGGGCCAGCGCGGCGGCATCCGGCTCCAGCACCCACCCGGAGGCCGCCTCGCGCACCTCGTCGAGATGCTCCTCGTCACCACCGAGAACCTCGAAAGTCCTCGTCAGACCGATTTGGGCGGCCTTGACGAAGGTCTTGGCGACCCCCGGCGCCATGTCTCGGTCAAAGTTCGGCACCGCCTGGCCACCGTGTTGGTCATTCTGGTTGGACTGGATCGCAATGCAGGCCAGGGCCGCATACGACCCGATCGATTGCGGGGTTCGCAGCACGCCGTGGCCGGTGGAGAAGCCGTGCCCGAAGAGATCGGTGAGGTTGATCTGGCAACAGGTGGTCGTCAGGGTGAGGAAGTCGAGGTCGTGGATGTGGATGTCCCCGTCACGATGGGCGGCGGCATGGGTGGGGTCGAGCACCTCGAGCAGGTTGAACTGCTTGGCCGACTCGGTTCCGTAGCGCAGCATCGACCCCATTGCGGAGTTGCCGTCGACGTTGGCGTTCTCCCGCTTAGCGTCAGCCTCCTCGGCGGAGGCGAAGGTGATCTCGCGCAGGGTGCGCATGAGGGCGGACTGCTGGTCGCGGGCGACGGTGCGACGCTGACGGTAGAGGATGTAGGCCTTGGCGACGTCGTCATGTCCCTGATCCATGAGGGCCTTCTCGACGAGGTCCTGGATGGCCTCGACGTCAGGGGTGTCCTCACCCATCTCGCTCAGTCGGGAGAGCACCTCGAGGGCGACCTCGGAGGCCAGGAGTTCGGGGGCGTCGATGCCACAGGCGACGAAGGCCTTGCGGACGGCCTCGACGATCTTCGTCGAGTCGAATCCGATGACCCGTCCGTCCCTCTTACGGATGGATGCTGGTACTGCTCGCTGCTGGCTGATGGACACCGAATGAAGGGTGGTCGACATGCTCTCTCCTCGAAGCAGCGCACGGGTGGAGCAGGTTCGCCCCGGGTCGTCCCGCGCGCCCGTAGTCGTACCGGGTCGCTGACCCGGGCACTGGCAGGTCTTCGGACTTCAGGGCTTTCCGTCGCCAGACGGGTTCCTACCGAGCGACGCTTCCCAGCCGGATGGCCAGTGCGTGTGTCGCCGTCGTTCCCTGTCACCGCTGCGGGGCAGTTCCGGTTTCCCACCGGATTCCCTCTTTCCTCCCATCACCGCCAGATGTCGAGAAACCCCTACATCTGGTGCCTCGCGATGAGAACCAGCACAAGATGAAGGGTATACGCATCTCGACGCATCCGCGCACCCGCCCCCTCGTCTCGCCGTGGCGGGTGCGCTCCCCCGCGATCAGAGCCAGTTGCCACGCCCTTCGGATCGCACATCAGGCTGGCATCATGGACACACGCCAAGGGAAAGGACACAACCCATGGAGATCACCAGCACGTCCATCAAGGAAGGCCAGCCGATCGCCCTGGCCTACGCCCACGCTGATGCGGGCGGCAAGAACGTCAGCCCGCAGTTGAGCTGGACACCCGGCCCGGAGGGCACCAAGTCCTACGCGATCACCATCTACGATCCCGACGCCCCCACTGGTTCCGGCTTCTGGCACTGGATCCTCGCCGACATCGCGGCCGACGTCACCTCCCTCGACGAAGGCGGCCCGCTGCCCTCCGGCGTGCGCGAGTGGACCAACGACTACCAGGAGGACGGCTACTCCGGCGCCTGCCCGCCGCCCGGACCGGCCCACCGCTACATCCACACCGTCCATGCCATGCCGAGCGAGCATCTCGACATTCCTGACGACGCCGCCAACGTCCAGGTCCGCTTCGCCATCCACACCAGCGAGCTGGACTCCGCGTCGATCACCGGAACTTTCCAGCAGTCCTGACGATGACCAGGGCTGCCAACCGACCTCGTGGCAGCAAACACGAACAGGCGCCGTCGACCACGTGTCGGCGGCGCCTGCTTGACTGGCGTCGTGAAGCTTCGGCAGACATTGCTCACTCTCCTCGTCGCCGTCGGTCTGGTATCGATGCCGCTTTCCGCCAGTGCCGAGTCAGCAACCCCCACCCCGACGACCACCAGCACCAGCTACGCCAGCGGATCCGCGGACTCTCCCAAACCTGCCGCACCCATCACCCCCGGAGCAGGAATGGGCTGGGGCTCAGACCCGGTGTCCTCAGAACACGCATCCCAGATGGAGTGTGCCTCCGTGATGTTCGTCGGCGTTCGCGGCTCCGGGGAAACCCCTCCCTATGGCGAGACCATCACGTCGATCCGTGACGCTGTGGCCCAGAAGTGGAAGGGCAAGGGAACTGTCCGTCAGGTCTACCTGGACTACCCTGCGGCTGACCCTCACACCCTGCAACAGGCATCGATGAGCAGTCTCCTCTTCGACGCAACCATGCCGTCGACGGAGTACTTCGACTCTGCGGCTCTGGGAGCCAAGAAACTCACCGCCCTCCTCAACGCCGAGAAGAAGCAGTGCCCCAAGGAGTGGGTCATCCTCGCCGGTTTTTCCCAAGGCTCCCAGGCCATCACCCAGGCCCTCGCCCAGACCGACACCCCTCAGCGCCTGGCAGGTGCCATCCTGGCCGGGAACCCAGACCACTACCCAGGGCAGAACGTCCAGGAACTCAGTGGAGATGCCGACCGGTCAGCCATGGGAATGGCTGCCATCCTCTACTACTTGCGAGAGCGCGCACATGCGACCCCCGGGGCCAACCGTGACGCCCAGATGCGGGCCATCATCAAGGCCACCCTCAGTCTGAGTCAGGAATCCCTTGATCAGAAATCTCTGGACGCTGACATGGTCAAGGCCGGGGCGGCGATCCCTCCCGAGGCCTACCCGGAAACCTATTCAGTGTGCTTGAAGGGTGATCCGGTCTGCGACACCGCGCCAGCCCTGACGCGCATCCTCACCCTGCAGTCAACCTGGCAGGACGAGCTCAACCAAGGCCGTCCCGTCCACATGGGGTACACCCGAAGCGTCCTGGAGGCTTCCCTGAATCGCATTGCCCAGCGCGCGAATGCCGTGGGAGCCGCCGAGGCCAAGGGTGTTCCCATCCCCCATGGACAGACGGTGACGGTCGCGACTCGCGAATGGGGCCCGTTGCAGATCGCAGTTGCGGTCGGTGCCGGAGTGCTCGGTCTGGCACTGGGCTGGTTCCTGGGACGAGCCGGACGACGTCGTCAGCGTCATCACCGCTGGCACTGAGACCTCACAGCTCGAAGAACCACTGCCCAGCAGTCAGCACGCCGATGACGTCGGCCAGCAGAAGGCCTCCAAACGCAGCGAGCATCGCTGAGATACCGCGATGAAGCGCGACGGCGTGGTCCTCACGGATGCTCGTCACCACTCGGGTGACGCGGTCAGGCCCACCGATGAGGTAGGCGATGACGAGGACGATGAGCAGGCTGTGACTGCAGACAACCCAGATGAGGGACTCGGCGACGGCCCAGCTGACATGCGGAAGGTGCGCGGCATGGACGAGCATCGCCCAGAATGCCGGGTCGATGAGCGAGGACAGGCCCACCAGGAGTCCACTGACGGCCAGAGCCCCGGGCGCCGTCGAACGCGGTGCAGCTGAGGTGTCCTCGTCCAGTTCCTTCGTCGCCGCCCCGGGACGCAGTCGCCATGCCGCCCAACCCAGGAAGGCCACGCCAAGGATCGCCACCAACCACACCCAGACCAGGTGCGGAACATGTAGTCCATGAATTCCCAGCCGGGCGAGCAAGGCTCCCAGACCGAGCACTCCGGCAACCCCGAAGATGGCGGAGGTTCCCACCGAGGTGAGCAACACCATGACGACGCCGCGACGTCTGACGCCCAGACCGAGGGCTGCCAACAGCACGAAGGACCCCAGGGGGTCGAAACCGGCGATGCCCAAGGCGAAGGCCGCGGCGAGGAAGGACAGCACGGGGCAAGGCTACTCGGTACGCAGGCGACGCCCCGACGGCCCCGTCATGACGCAGCGGGACAGGCTCGATTTCACTTCGATTCCCAATCCGTGCTACCGTCTCCGAGTTGGGTCCGCCAGACGGACCCGATGCGCGAGTGGCGGAATGGCAGACGCGCTGGCTTCAGGTGCCAGTGTCCCTTGGGACGTGGAGGTTCAACTCCTCTCTCGCGCACAGCGATCAAATGGTCGGTGACTAGGTGAAACTCCTAGTCACCGACCATTTGGCGTCTCAGGGCCAAATCAGCAAAACGGGGTGGAAACGGGCAGATCCACGGTTTCTTATCGCACGTAGATCGCACGACAGCACGAAACCCGGACCGGTGCCCCTCGGACACGTGGGAAGGAACCATGGCCAGAAGATCCAGCAGGCGGAGGAGCTTCGGCTATCTGCGTCGGTTGCCCAGCGGGAACGTGCAGGCCAGCTACGTCGGCCCCGACGGTCAGCGGCACACGGCCTCCTCGACGTTTGTCGACGAGGGCTACGCCCAGGGTTGGCTCGCCGACGAACGCCGGCTCATCAGTGACGGCCGGTGGACCCCTCCGGCCGTGCGTCAGGCCGAGCAGATCGCCCAGGCCGCCCGCGAGGACGCCATGGTCACCGTCGAGCAGTGGATCGACGTCGTCATCGAGCGACGGCACAGCAGACCCCACCGTCCGTTGTCTCCCACCACCGTCGACCTCTACCGCAAGGACGCCAGGCTGAGGATCACTGGCACCGATCTCGGCCGCAGGAAACTCGACCACGTGAGTCGGGCCGACGTCGTGCGGTGGTGGGACCAGCTGCCCAGCACGCCGACAACCAATGCCAGGGCTTACCAGCTGCTGAGCTCGGTGATGAAGGAGGCCCTCGACGACGAGCTCATTGAGGTCTCTCCGTGCCATCCCAAGGGAGCGAGCAAGCCCAGGCCCCGGCACTCAGCCGCCACGGTGGAGGCTCTCAGCGCCGACCAGACTCTGGCATACATGCGGGCGGTTCCCCAGCACTACCGGGTGGCGCTCATAGTGGCCGCCTGGTGCGGACTGCGTTCCGGAGAAGTCCGGGGCCTACGCCGTCGCGACGTGGACCTCAGGGCCAAGGTCTTTCACGTCGAGCAGGCCGTCAACAGGGTCAGGGTCGACGATCACCACTTGGACTGGCAGTACGGCGACGCCAAGACCGATGCCGGCTTCCGGATCGTGGCCATGCCTTCTCAGCTCATCGACCCGATGCGAGCCTGGTTGGCAGCCCTTCCCGTGCGTGGCAGGGACGCCCTGGTGTTCCGCGCCCGCGACGGGTCCCACCCGATGGCCTCGTCGGTGCTGTGGCAGGCCCACCACAAGGGGTGCCTGGCCATCGGCCGACCGGAACTTACCGTTCATGATCTGCGGCGCACGGCCGCGACCCTGGCCGCTCAGGGCGGGGCCACCACCGCCGAGCTCATGCGGATGCTCGGCCACACCACCGCCGCCATGGCCATGCACTATCAGATGACCTCGGTCCATGGGGACAAGGAGCGTGCAGACAGGCTGACCCGCACCCTCCGGCAGGCCGAGATCCGTCAGCAGCAAGGAACAGAACCGACCGCACAGAAGTAGACGGTTCTCCCATCATTGTTGACGGGATCAGGATCGAGGACTCGTCGCCAACAGCATCTCTCTCAAATCCACTGACGCTTCCATGGCCGGGCATCTGGAGAAGATGAGCAGCGTGATCTTGACCGACTGGATGTTGACCAGTGTTCGTAGCTGAGGGCAGTCGGGCTAGGTCTGCCTTTGGCGGGGTTGCCCTGCTGGACCATCGTGCTGGCGAGGTCCACGACGTACTGCTCGATGAACGGGGAGGTCGGCGTGGTCGGGGTAGACCTCCACGCATCGGGTAAGGGTGTGGTGGTCAGGAGCCATGCGACCGGGTAGCGCATCTGAAACTCCGCGACGAGGTCGCAGAGCACCGCGGCAGCTTCGGCCGGACCGGCCGATGAGGGTGCGGGATCTGCTGCAGGTGTCGGCATCACGGTGGGGAACTTCCGACGGCCATGAGGCCAAATTCCCGGGCCCGCGGGGATTTCAGCCTCCTCTTGGAATGGAACGCTCGAATCGACGAAGACGGCTTCCTTGATCTTGTCTCAGCGAGATGGATCATCCTTCCGATGCTCATGCATGAGTGGGGCACGGCGGATCACTGAACCGCCAGATAATCCTCAGGGGCGCGAGCACCACCCTGAGGACCTGCCAGGAGCGACATGACCCTTGGGTACCGGGTCGGGTATTTGAGGGGCTCATAGAGGCCATGAGGGGCCCTGGAACACCATCGAAGACACCACGCAGCGCCCCACGGGCTCCGGACGCGAGGAATCCTCCATGAGGACGGCGACAGGGCCGTTCAAGTCATTGTCGCAGCACCGCACGGCGGACACCCGTGTCGAGTGCTCGCACGAGGTGCTCGGAACTGACCTGGTCCAGGGGTTCCGGCCCGTTGATCCGGAACCGAGATGTACCACTGCGTACCACTACGTACCAGACAAAAATCGGTCAAGTGGTACATCCGCAAACCGCGCCATGACAGGCTCAAGTAGGATCTAAATGGGTTTGTACCACTTGTACCACTGAAAAAGACTTTATATACATGCGCGAGAGACCTCTTACTGAGTACTCCCTATCCTCTTCCTGTGTTCGACCTGTGTCCCTCGATGTACCACATGTACCAGAGAAATCTCACTGAGTGAGTTACCCCCTATAGATAAAGTTGCGATTCAGTGGTACATCGGATTTTGGCCAAACTCTGCCGCTGACAAGGGATTATGGTGTGCGGTCCATGTGGTACATCCTGGCCCTCGATGGGGGTTCGAGCACCATTGTTGAGTCAGGGCGACTCAGCTCTGGGGGGCTTAACCGCTCTCCGGGTCGTCACACCTGAGTCAGCCGCGCTCAACTCCGGTGTTTCTTCGGTCGTCGTGGATCCACCTCGATCCGGGCGGCCGAGCCCGGATCCGCGGACCGGTGAGCCTCGCGTCGCCTGGTACCGGAAGTCCGCGGGCGGTGGTACGTGCGGGCTACCTCGATCCTCGTCATGTGAGGCTGGGCCGGTGGGACGTCAATGCGAGATGCGAGACCGGGACCCAGATCCCTTGACTGAAGATCTGGAGTCTCGGTCTGTGTCTGCCCACATGGACATCGCTGGTGACGACCGCCGAGGTGTCGGCCATATCGGTGTGGCCCAGGACACCGGAGCTGGTGCCGTTCATTGTCGAGTTCGGTGATGATCACGGGCCGTTCGCCGGATTCGTGGGATCCTGTGCAGCGCATTGACTTTCGTACCCTCGTCTTTGAGATCGGGATGGGAGAGAGATCGTCCATGGTCGCGAAGGTCTGCGTCGTCCAGCCACGGCGGGCGCACAACAGGTCGAGCAGATCGGGAACCGGTGCGAGGCGCTCGGCCCGTACATCTCCCACGCCAGGCCGGACTCCCGGCTCAGCGCCGGCGCACGCAGCGGCCGCAGTTCGGGACGTTCGCGCTCCGATCGCACCGGCGAGGTGCCCATCACCACTCCCGAGCAGCGCGACGAGATCCGGTCCTGGGCCCGCGAGCAGCCCGAGTTCAGCCGGCCCCGTCGGCACCAGTACACCGTGACAACGGACTGGTGATTCATTGACACGTTGGCGTCACGGTGGAGCAGAGATCGGGCAAAAAAGTGACACGCCCGTGACACAACATTGCCGCTGTGGTGGTACGGGCGTGTCGTTCCGATGACGGTGCACTGTCACGACGCTCGAGCGCGGCAGCGGTATGACGTCGACGTGACGGATCATTGCCACGTCGTCGTCACATACATGACACATGGTTGGCAGGCGGGTGCCACGGTAAGGCGTTGGATAGCTCATTGCCATCGGCGTGACGCCCGCGTGGCGTCGTCTCAGCAATGATGTGGCAATGACGTGACACCCATGTGGCGATTAGTTGTCACGACTGGTGCGGGCGCTCCGACCCGGCGGCGTTATGGCAATGATGCGGTATTCCGGTGTCGTTGTAATGCCATACCGATGCGCGGCTCGCATCCGCTGGCAGCCGTGACATCGGCGTGCCAGCAGAACTGCACTGGTCTGTCATTTGATTGGCACTGATACGGCAGGCGGATGCCGTTCCGGCGTCGTCGTCGTGGCGCTGCGAGTCCGCCGGGCCCGGGTGGGATCGGGTTGTCCGTCGGGTGGGGCCGAGCCGTGGCCATGACACGACAATGCGGTGTCACGGCATTGCCCCGTACCGATGTCACGACCGCGTCGCCGACACCTCGGTGGCGACCTGGCTGGCGTGCCAGGACTCGGTCTCGGAGTCGCTGAGGGCGCTCATCCGGGAGTCCATCGAGCGCGACGGCTATCTGGACCTGGCCAACCGGCCGCTGGCCCAGCAGCCGCGCAAGGGCCGGCCTCCGGCCGAGCCCGCCGGGACGGCTCCGGTTGTCCAGGCTGCCCCGATCCCTGTGGTTGACGGGTCCCAGGACGCCGAGGAGACCGACGAGATCGAGTCCCCGGCCGCATCGACATCGTCGCCGGCCCCCTCCCGCCCCGATCCGGATGCTGAGTCCGATGACGTCGAGCGACCGCCGGCCACCGACGACGACGACCAGGTCTCGGACATTGGTATTTCCGAGGCGGGAAAACAGTTCAGTGTCGATGACATCAATGAGCTGCTGCGGTCCTCGCGCCAGTGATCTCGCATCTATTCATTCTCATCCCATTCCTTCATTGACGCCCGGAAAGGCAATTCACACTCATGAGCGACGACATCCTTCATCTGGTCGGCGGCATCGACGTCGGCAAGGGCTATGTCAAGGCCTTGGTGGCCGACACGGATCTGATGACAGAGGGCACCGACGCGATCGACGAGATCGACATGCCCTCGGCGGTGGTCTCGACCAGCCGGTCGGTGCCCAAGGTCCCGGTGCCCGACGAGGAGGCCCTGACCCAGTTGGGCGACGGTCCCGAGGGCGACGACTTCTACAACAGGCTCGACGCCTCGTTCACCGAGTTCGAGGTCCTCAGCACCCACTCGAAGGCCGACCAGGAACTGTCCAAGGTGCTCGTGCTGGGCGTCTTCGCGGCCAAGGCGCTGCGCGACCACGTCCGCGCCCACGGGTCCCTGCCCGACCACGAGCTGTCGGTGGAGGTCCGTGCCGGGCTGGCGTTGCCCATCACCGAGTACGTGGCCCGCCGGGCCGCCTACGCCACCGAGTTCACCTCAGGGGTCCATCTGGTGACGATCAAGAACTTCGCCACACCGGTGTCTGTACGCCTCCGGTTCACCGACGTCCAGGTGATGGCCGAGGGCGCGTCGGCTCAGTTCGCCATCACCGACAAGGGCGAGCCGCTGGCGGACCTGCTGCTGGCCGACCTGCGCTCGCGGGAGCCCGGTGCCCTGGAGGGCGTCACCGCCGCCGACCTGGTCGCCGTCCAGAACACTGTGGGCGTCGACATCGGGGAGGGCACGACGAACTTCCCGTGCTTCTCGGCCGGCCGGTTCAACGCCGAGGCCTCAGCCACCCTCAACTCCGGCTACGGCACAGCCCTGGTCAACGCCATGGAGCGCATGAGCGAGTCCGACCCGACCCTGCAGTTCTCCAGCCGCAAGCAGCTGGCCGACTTCCTGGCCCATGAGCCCTCCCCGCTCCAGCGGGGCCGGTGGGACAGGGCCCAGGGCTACGTCATCGAGGAGTCGCGCTACCTGGTCTCCGACATCGTCAGCGCCTTCACCGACGTGCTGGCCCAGGCCGGGGCGACCACCGAGGCCGTCTACTTCTACGGCGGGGGTGCCGGACCCATCAAGGAGTTGCTGCACCCGGCGCTGCTGGAGACGGCCGGCGATATCCCGGTGCTCTACCTGGACTCGCGGTACTCCCGCCATCTCAACCGGGAGGGGTTGTACCTCATGGCTTCGGCCCTGCAGCGGGCGGCCACCACCAAGAAGAGCTCATCGCGGAGGAACGACTCGGTGGTGGTGTGACCCCATCACATCCAGGGCGCTGAGAGCTCTGACCGGACCAGTCAGACGATGACGACCCACCGGCATCCGCCGGTGGGTCGTCTTGGGAACTCAGCGCCGATCCGGAAATTCACGAATCCTCGCCTCTCCGATCTGTATGTATCCACTGGCCAAGGTGATCTCCGATCCAGTCCTGCATAGCCACGGACCCTGCCGTAACAGCCAGGTCTGTGTCGTCAATCCTCCCGGCCTGCGGGTCCACATGGGTCGCCGCGGCCTGACGATCAAGTTCGGCAAGATGCTCTTTCATCTCGAGCAGGCTGAATGCAGCCTCTGGCCAGGACACCGTCAGCCCCAGGGCCTCGGCCCGCGTCTCGTACTTTCTGCGGTACTCATCGCAGGGATGGGTCGCCGAGATCATGAGCGTGACCGGGTCCTGCGCGCGGCAGCACAGCAGTCCGTTGCGATATGAGTCGAGGTCCTGATAGATGTCCTGGACGAGCCGAGTCACCTCGGTGGCCCGCCAGGCCGCCAGTTCCTCGGGCACCGCGGTGCCCTCGAGCAGACGGGTGGCGAAGTCGAGGGACACCCCGAGCTCAAGCGCCACGTCGTTGGCGCTCACTCCCTGCTCCGTCAGCTCGACTCGCAGGAGATCCAGAGTGGCGACAAGAGAGTCCTCGGAGGCCTGGAGGGTCGTCGCAGCCGATATGAACAGCCTGGCTCGTGGGGTCATGGTGCTACGTTACAGCTCAGGTTGGTCATGGTCTTCGAGACCACGGCTCGGAACTGAACGCTGTGCACGGTGACTCTCGCGACCACGTCATAGTTGGCTTTTGTGTTCTTCTTGCAGGGATTCGTCGCTACCGCAGTGGCAACCCGCGAATATGGACCGTTCAGTGATGTGTACTCACTGATTTTGTGCATGATACCAAGTGATGTAATTTTCGGATTTCCTTGCCGAAGGTCAACATGAATAGAATTCCTATAGAGGTCGTTTGGGGCGGCTGTAGATTTACAGCTGGACTGAGCGCCCCATTCCAGACGATTCTTGATAATCTGCGGATTATGGAACTTTTCCTGTGCAAATACCAGCATCAAAGTCTGCGCTTCGTGCGGACGCCCCAGAATACGAGGAACTGTCGTCTGATCCGATGACCCATGAGTGATTGTCCGAGATCATCATGTAGCCATCATGGGACTCCGCACGAGCATTGGCAACGTCCACACCAGCATCACGAGCCGCCGAAACGAGTGCGACCGGAGCAGCTTCTATACCTCTAGTGCTAGCAGATGGGTCACTCGAATTCTCGGGTGCTGCTGTCGATGTCGGCGCTGCCATGAATGCAAACAGCGAGGCAATTGACAGAGATAGAACTGGTACAAACAAGGCCTTTGTTTTCATAAACTCCCCCTTAATCAAGCTGAATCTTAGCCCCAGTTGACAACCCTTGTCCGTCAATTCGAAATTGACTAGAGCGCTCCGCTTCAGCGTGTCAAGGGGAAAGTGGATCAGACATGTTCACCAGGGCGAGTGCGGGGTATAGCTCTCTGGGTCGTGCCACGCTCGCAGGATGAGCTCGATCCGCTCAGACATGTCCGACGAGGCCTCCAGTCGGATGGGCGTCCCGGTGGTCGGATGGTAAGCGATCGCCGAGTAGAACCGCATACCCCTGGCGGTGATCCAGCGGTCCAGGCGGCCGATGATCTGGTCGCCGGCCAAGACCTTCCATGACGCCTTCGATCCCCTGGCGCGCACCGTCATCACCGACATGTGCTCCAGGTGCACGCCCTCGGGCAGTGCCACCGTCTCCTCATCGTTGAACAGCATCACCATGCCGGCCCTCGCCTCTCCACTTCTGTCCTTGTCCCTGGGGCACAAACACTGGATGTGGGCACTGACAGGTTCAGTGGGGTGACTCTCCCCTGCTGCAACGGGGACCACTGGAGGAGGTCATGAAGGCGATGTGACATGCCGCTGACGAGTTGGCCGGCGAAGGCGACATCGACCATCCCCGCGGTCCCGATTCGCCGGCCGATCCCGGAGGTCCCTGCTGGGACTTCTGAGGTTCAGGACTTGACGAGCTCGGTGCGCAGGACGTCGCGGATGACTGCTGAGACGCTCTTGTGCTCGCGGCGGGCCCGGGCGACCAGTGCGACGTCGGTCTGCTCGTCGAGTCAGGTGGCGCGTTCACAGGACTGGCCGGCGCCGGTGGCGTGGTCGGCCCCCACATTGGGCCTGCCGGGCTGGTTCCCCGGTCAGCGTGGGGCTCGAGTCGTCGGTCAGTGGAGCCTGCGACTCAGCCCAGTCGGCCATCTGGTCCCAGTCGGGGGCGGTGGGATCGGTCGCGTTTCCAGCAGTGACGATCCGATGAATGCCATGGTGTGCTCCTTGATGATGATGGTCGGGACGGGTCTCAGCGGGCCACCGGGACCGAGCGCCCGCCGATGACGGCGCGCTCGATGGTGGCGATGCCGGCATCGGTCTGGGCCAGGACTGCCAGCCAGACGGTCGGGGACAGCTCGGCGCGGACGACGTGCTGAGGGATTCTCCCGCCGAGGATGTGCAGGGTGAGGTCAACGGCCTCCAGCTCCGAGTCGCGACGGAGCTGGTCCCAGCTGGCAGCGGTGAGGGTGGTGTGGCCGGCAGCGCCAGTAAGGACAGTCATGACGATCGGTGCTCCTCAGGGCGATGTGTGTCATCGACTCCCCCGAACCGGCTCTGCCGGTTCTCGTTCGTCCAGCCAACCCCGGGCCTGCTCTCGGCACGCTGATGGTGACTGCGAGAAACAGCACCACCCCGCAGCATGTGCTGCGGGGTGGTGCCAGATTGCGTATATCGGTGCTCCTGGGGCCCCACAGGCACGGCTGTCGGTATACCGCACGATCTCAGACGCGCGTGAGGACTCCTGCGACGAGCAGGTCCTGGACACCTGTCGGCAGAGCGTCGTCGAGCAGGATGTCGGTGGCCACGATGAGCGCCTCGAGTTCAGAGGTGGTGGATGCGGACGGTGCAGTGGAGCTGGTCGTGCGGGTGTCCATGATGGTGATCTCCTGAGATGACAGAACAGAGTGGAACAACACAGAACGGGCTCGGATGAGCGCTGATCCAGTCGTTCTCCCGGATCGGGCTCCCCCGATCCCCCGCTGTGCCCCGCCCGACGTCAGCACCGACGTGGCAGACAGCCGTCACAGTGATGACAGAAAAATGTCATTGAACCGCACCGCACAAGGCATGACGAGTGGATCGTCCCGGGTTTTGTGGAGGGTGAGTAGTCACGCGGCGGCGCTCGCCGGCGTGGTGGTGTGATCGTAGTAGCGGTCCTCGACGGTGGCTGGTGGTAGCTCGTCGGGGTTGGTGCGGTGAGGTCGGGTGTGATTGTACCACTCGACCCACGAGGCGGTGGCGGCCTCGAGGTCGTCTCGGCCCTTCCATGATCGGGTCCAGACGAGCTCACGCTTGTAGGACTTGTTCAGTGCCTCGGCGGCCGCGTTGTCGTAGGAGGACCCCACAGCGCCGGTGGACGCCTCGATGCCTTCACTCAGGAGGCGGCCGGTGTAGCGAATCGATAGATATTGCGATCCGTGGTCCGAGTGCTGCACCAGCCCGGCCAGGCTGCGCCCGTCACCGAAGGATTTGGACACTCCAACCGCAGCGATCATTCTCGCCCCCTCCAATCCACCAAGGACTTTGCCGGGGGGTTGAGTCTGCCGTCCGGGGGGTGTCCCTATGTTCCCCGTCAAGCGGCGAGGGGCAGGGGTGATGGCTCTCGCGTTGGGGTGGGGGCCCGGTAGGGCTCCCGGTTCTTGAGCATGGCGAACAGGACATCACAGCGTCGGCGTGACAAGCAGATGAGGGCGGGGTTGTGCTTCTTCTTGCCCTGGGCTCGTTTGCGGTCGTAGTAGGCCTTGGAGGTGGGGTCTGAGCGCAGTGCGGCGAAGGCGGACAGGAACAGGGCTCGTTTGAGGTGTTTGTTGCCAGAGCGGGCGGGAAACTCGCCGCGGATGCTGGTTCCGGATCGTCGGGTGACTGGGGCGAGTCCGGCGTAGGCGGCGAGGTGTCCGGCGGTGGGGAATTGGGAGGCGTCGCCGACGTCGAGCAGGATCCGTGCTGCGGTCCTGACCCCGACGCCTGGCATCGAGGTCAGGACCTCGGCAAGAGGGTGAGCATCAACAACCTGTTCGATCTGCGCCGCGAGTGCGTGTCGCTGGTCCAGCGTCTGGCGCAGCGATGCAGCGAGTTGGGGCAGGACCTGCTCGGCTGCGGCGGTTCCGGCAACGATGACGGTCTGCTCGGCCAGGGCGGTGGTGATGGCATCGGCGAACTCTTGGGCGCCGCGCGGGTAGGCCTTGCTGATGACCCGCAGCAGCTTGGACTTCGACGCAGCGGCCATGGCCTGGGGCCCGCCGAGCTGCTCGATCACCGCGAGGCCTTGCTTGGTGGTCAACCGGGGTCCGACAACGCGTTCCAGGGCCGGGTGGATCTGGGTGAGCAATCCTCGGATGCGGTTCGACAGCCGGGTCGCTTCGGCGGCGAGGTCCTCGTCGAACCCGACCAACACCTTCAGCTCCGCGAGGGTTTCCTCGCCGGCGTCGACCCGGCGCAGGGTGTGGGGCATGGTCCTCGCGGTGTCGGCGATGACGAACGCGTCGCGGGCGTCGGTCTTGGCGTTGCCCGGGTAGAGGTCTGCTGCGCGGCGCATGGCCAGCCCGGGCAGGTAGGCGACCTGGATTCCCATGGACCGGGCGACCGCGATGGGTAGTGCTCCGATTGTGTTCGGCTGGTCAACGATCACCAGGACCCGGCCATGGGTCTGGAGCTTGTCGAAGAGTTCCTCGAGGCGCTTCTGGTCCTGGGGCAGGGGCTTGTCGAAGACCTTCCGGCCAGCAGCATCCAATGCGCAGGCGTGGTGGCCGGTCTTGCCAACGTCCAGCCCGCACCAGATGTCGAAGCCGCTGTCCTGATTCATGACAACCGCCATCCTTCCATCCCGAGATGAACGGTCGCCCGGGTGGTGATGCATCAGCTGCCGGCACCCACGTTACGAAGAGACCTTTGAAGCAGGCCGTGTCCCTATCAGCGGTCGGCTGGCGCCACCAAGCCCGGTGACAACACCCCCCGGATCATTCATGAGACAGGGGCAGCAAGTCATGCCGGGCCCGACGACCGTGACCCCTCCTTACGGGGCCACCAGCAAGGTAACGGGCAAACCTCCCCCGGCGACGTCATCGGTTGCACCAATGGTCAGGAATCAGTGGACATTAGCGCACGGTTCATCGGTAGGTGCATGGGTTGAATCAGAGCGGACTCATCAAGAGTTGGCCTTCCCTGCGAAGACCGCCCCATGCACGATCGAGCACACTGCGGCGAGTGCTACGACCGCGGCACCCCAGCGGACCAGAGCGAGGCGGCGATGAGAGCGGGCTGGCCAAACAACCGTGCGAGGCGCTTGCCATCGGTGTTGAGGCCGAAACCGTCTCGACGCGCCGCATACTGGTCGATGTTGCCGGGGAAGATGGCGGCGTAAAAACCGGCCAGGGCAACGCCAGTCAGCTCGCGATGACGCGGCAAGGCCAGCATCGCGCCCCCGAGAAGGATCTCGACGACGCCAGAACCAATGACGACGGGGTCCTTGTCGCCGGGGAACCAGTCGGGCACTTGGGCCTGGAACTCCTGACGCTTGAAAGACAGGTGGGAGACACCGGCGTAGACCATCAGGCCTCCGAGCCCGAGTCGTGCGAGGGTCTGGGAGCGGCGTGGGGATGTGGACATGGAAATGGCCTTTCTGGGATGGTGGAGCGGCAGTCGTCACTCCAGTTGGGTGGACAGGTCGTCCAGGAATGCCTTGACCTGGGCGAGTTGTTCTGGTGGAGCCGGGTACAGCGCGAGCACCTGTTCGGGAACTCTGGCTGCCCTGACACGCAAGGATCGCCCCTCCTGCGTCAGGCTGATCAGGCGACGTCGTTCGTCATTGTCACTCCATTTACGGGTGATGAAGCCAGCCTGCTCCAACCGCCGCAGCAGGGGGGTCAGGGTGCCACTGTCAAGGTGTAGCCGAGCTCCGATGTCATTGACGCCGACGGGCTCGTCGGCACGCCACAAGACGAGCATGACGAGGTACTGGGGGTAGGTGAGATCGATGCCCTCAAGCAGTGGCCGATAGGCGCGCGTCACTGCCCTGCTGGCCCTATACAGGGAGAAGCAGAGCTGATGATCAAGGTCGAGGGTCGGGTCGCTCACGTCCCAAGAGTATCGAGGATTGGGGATTGTGCACAATTTAGTTGTGCGCTACGTTGTTGGTACGGCCACGAACCACAAGTGGTCTCGCAGCTACATCACGCCAGCCAGGAGGCACCATGATTGAGATCGAGCCCGTTTACACCACCGAGGCCATCGCCACCGGAGCTGGCCGCAATGGTCACGTCCAAACTGCTGACGGCCGGTTGTCCCAGGACCTGGCCGTCCCGGTCGAGATGGGTGGCAGCGGCCAGGGGATGAACCCAGAGCAACTGTTTGCCGCCGGCTATGCCGCGTGCTTCCACTCTGCACTGCAGATGGTGGCTCGTCAGGCGAAGAAGGACCTGGGCGACTCTTCCGTGGGCGCGCGAGTCTCGATCGGCCAGGCAGGAAAGGGCTTCGGCTTGGCCGTCGCCCTGGAGGTCGTCGTCCCCGCCCTGCCCCATGACGAGGCACAGCAACTGGCCGACCAGGCCCACCAGGTCTGCCCCTACTCGAACGCCACCCGCGGCAACATCCGCGTCGACGTCACTGTCGTCGACGACTGACTCCAACGCGGCGCTAGGGGGATCCCCTAGCCGGCACTGCGGTGTGACGTCACCGTCTCGCCGTTTTGAACGACCGCAGTCACGACAATGGAGGCATCCACGAGTATGTACCGCACCCAGAACCCTTCGACGGACGAACTCATCGACAGCTGGGAGTCTCTCGACCCCAGCGAGGTAAGCGGTGTGATCAACGCCGCTGACGAGGCATTCGCTTCTTGGCGACACAGAAGCGTCGGGGAGCGGGCCGACATCTTGGCTCGGACCGCGCGCCTGTTCGAGGAGAGGGCTGACACACTCGCCGTGATCGCCGCCACCGAAATGGGTAAGCCCGTCGCCCAGGGCGTCGCCGAAGCGCAACTTGTCGCCCAGATTTTCGACTACTACGCCCAGCACGCCGACGAGCTGATGGCCGGCGACATCCTTCCGAAGCAAGGCGCAAACTCCTCCCATGTGGAGAAGGAGCCGTTGGGGGTACTGCTCGGCGTGATGCCGTGGAACTTCCCCTATTACCAGCTCGCTCGCTTCATCGCCCCCAACTTCCTGTTGGGCAACACGCTACTGCTGAAGCCGGCCTCGATCTGCGCCGCCTCGGCGCTTGAGATGGCCAAAATCCTCGACGAGGCCGGTCTGCCGAAGGGCGTGTACCAGACGATTCTCGTGGATAGCTCCCACATCGAGAGCATCATCGCCGACCCGCGTGTGCGCGGCGTCTCCCTCACGGGTAGTGAGGGGGCTGGCGCTTCGGTCGCGTCCGCAGCCGGCAAGCACCTCAAGAAGGCTGTGCTGGAGTTGGGTGGCTCCGATCCGCTGATCGTTCTTGGTGGCGACATCGACGCGGTGGCAAACAGCGCCGCCCAAGCTCGGTTGAGTAACGCCGGACAGGCTTGCAACTCGCCGAAACGGATGATCGTTCTGGACGAGTTCTACGACGCTTTCGTCGACGGCTTGTCGGCCGCATTCTCGGCGGCGACGGTCGGGGACCCCCGCGACGAGGCCACCACCGTGGGCCCGATGTCAAGCACACAAGCCC
Source organism: Cutibacterium sp. LaCa_255 (assembly GCF_057458005.1). Classification (NCBI taxonomy): domain Bacteria; kingdom Bacillati; phylum Actinomycetota; class Actinomycetes; order Propionibacteriales; family Propionibacteriaceae; genus Cutibacterium; species Cutibacterium sp. LaCa_255. The sequence goes on from NZ_CP190956.1 coordinate 2,465,849, forward strand.
GTGACGAACTCATGGCGTTGGTTGACGACGCTGTGAGCCACGGTGCGCGCGTCGTCATGGGCGGACATCCTCGCTCCGGACGCGGCGCTTTCATGGAGCCGACAGTGTTGACCGACGTGACCCGTGAGATGCGCGCGTGGTCAGAGGAACTCTTCGGACCGGTCGCGGTCGTCTACCGGGCCGCCAATGTTGATGAAGCCGTGGCGCTGGCCAACGAGAGCGACTTCGGGCTGAGCGGCTCGGTGTGGTCCGACGACCTCGAGCTTGCCGAGCAGACAGCGCGACGTCTGGACGTAGGCATGGCCTACGTTAACGAGCACGGCACCAACCTCGCCGGGCTGCCCTTCGGCGGCGTCCGTCGCTCCGGCTTCGGCCGCGAACTGGGGAACTACGGCGTCGACGAATTCGTCAACAAGCGCCTGGTGCGCGTGTCCGATCCGGTGACGGGCGCCCACTGACCTTCAGCCTCGGATCGGAGGCAATCCGTGAATCCGCCATGTCCAGCGCAACACACCATGTTGAAAGGAACACCCGTAATGGCCCGTATCCTGATGGTCCTCACGTCACACGATCAGCTTGGCGACACAGACCGTAAGACCGGCTTTTGGCTTGAGGAATTCGCCGCTCCCTACTACGTGTTCGGTGATGCCGGACACGAGATCACTCTGGCCTCACCGAAGGGCGGACAGCCCCCGGTCGACCCGACGAGCGCGCTGCCACAGATGCAGACCGACGCGACCCGTCGATTCGAGGCCGACGATGCCGCCAAGGCCGCGCTGGCGGCCACTGTCCGCCTGTCGGAAGTTGACCCGGCTCAGTTCGACGCCGTCTTCTACCCGGGCGGCCATGGCCCGCTGTGGGATCTCGTCGACGACCCCGCCTCGAAGCAGATTATCCTCGACAGCGACGCTGCTGGTAGGCCGCTGGGGCTGGTCTGCCACGCTCCCGGTGTTCTGCACGCCGTCAAGAAGCAGGATGGAACGTCGCTGATTGTCGACCGGTCGGTGACCGGCTTCACGAATGGCGAGGAGGAAGCCGCCGGCCTGACCTCCGTCGTCCCGTTCCTGGTCGAGGACTCCCTCACGGAGGCGGGCGCCCGCTACAGCAAGGGCGCCGACGGCGAAAGCTACGTCGTCACGGATGGGACGTTGGTCACCGGGCAAAACCCGGCCTCGTCGGCTGATGCCGCCCAACGACTCCTCGACCTGTTAACCCACTGATCAGCGCTCTGCCTAGCAGAAGGAGAAACATGACCACCCGAACCCGCGAGATCCACCTCGCATCCCGTCCCGTTGGGAAACCCACCCTGGACAACTTCCGCACCGTTGAGGTGGACCTACCCGATCTCGACGACGGCCAGATCCTTGTCCGCAACACCATCATGTCGGTGGACCCGTACATGCGCGGCCGGATGAACGACGTCGAGTCTTACGTGCCCCCCTTCCAGATTGACCAGCCGCTGGACGGCGCGGCCGTCGGCGAGGTGATCGAGTCGCGTGTGGAGCAACTTCCTGTGGGCACCAAGGTGACCCACGGTCTGGGGTGGCGCGAACACGCCATCCTGGCTGGTGACGCGGTGCGTCCGCTCACCGCTCAGGGCGTGCCGGACAGCGCCTATCTCGGTGTCCTGGGCATGCCGGGCCTGACCGGCTACGCAGGCTTGCTGCTGGCCGGTGAGATGCACCAGGGCGACGCGGTCTTCGTTTCCGCCGCGGCGGGAGCGGTCGGCTCGGCCGTCGGACAGATCGCCAGGCTCAAGGGTGCTTCCCGAGTGGTCAGTTCGGCCGGCACCCCCGAGAAGATCGCCCGTCTGAAAGAGCTCGGTTTCGACGCCGCCTTCAACTACCACGACGGCGACGTCACCGGGCAGCTCAAGAAGGCCGCCCCCGAGGGCATCGACGTCTACTTCGACAACGTCGGCGGCGACCATCTGGAGGCAGCGATCGCAAACATGCGTACCGACGGCCGGGTTGCGATGTGCGGGGCGATCAGCCAGTACAACTCGACCGAGCCGACGTCCGCGCCGCACAACCTGGCGCTGGCCATCGGTAAGCGCCTGACGCTGCGTGGTTTCGTGATCGCCAAGTACGCCGAGCAGGCGAGAGCGGACTTCGAGAAGGACATGGCCGGGTGGATCGCCGACGGCTCCGTCCAGTGGGACGAGACCGCTCGCGAGGGCCTCGACGCCGCAGCTCAGGCCTTCATCGACCTGCTCGATGGCGCCAACACCGGAAAGATGATCGTGAACGTGTGAACGGTTGGCGTGGGGGCTCTTCGCAATCGAAGGTGCAATTGGGGTCTGAACCCGCCGGCTTCGAGAAGGGGCCGGACGACGTAGTGGGTGATAAGACCTTGACACCGGCGCGTGGGCACGTGAAATCCAGCACGAGCTGGAGGACGGGAAATGGCCGGAATCATGGCCACGAAGAGCCCCCCGAAGCCGTTTCGTCAGCAAGCCGTGATCTGTGAGCCCAGAGTAGATGGGGGGACGAGCGCCCACAACAGTGCTTCAACACCTCCGAAACCAACCCGGAAAGATGCTGAGGCGCTCCTCCCCCGCCCTTATCGCGATTTCCGGCGCCGAACGACCGCAGACGCCGCTGCCACGATGGAGTCGGCCTCCAAGCCGTATTGCTCCATGAGATACCGGGTGGCACCCACCTGCCCGAACTCCTCCCTGACGCCCACACGCCACAGCGGCGCCGGCAGCTGTTCCGCTAACAGTTCCGACACGGCGGACCCCAGGCCGTTGACCACATTGTGGTTCTCACACGTGACCACGCATCCGGTCTTGGCCACGCTGCCGAGGATGACGTCGGCGTCGAGCGGCTTGATCCGGAAGACGTCCACCACCTCCGCCTGGATCCCCTGGGCGGCCAACTGCTCAGCCGCCACCAGGGCTTCCGGCACTTCAATACCGCAGGCCAGCAGCGTGACGTCCGAGCCCTCGCGGAGCACGTGCGCCCCGGAGGCACCAAAATCCATACCGTCCTCGTAGACGTCAGCGGCAGGTTTCTTGCGCTGCGTCCGAATGTAGGTCAGGCCCTTGCGGTCGTAGGCCTGACGCAACACGTACCCCAACTGCACCGGGGAGCAGACGTCGTAGACGTGAATGCCCGGGATGACTCGGACGATTCCCATGTCCTCGAAGGTCATGTGAGTGCCGCCGTTGTGCTCCGCGGTGACGCCAGCATCGGAGCCGACCAGGCAAGCCGACAGCTTCGCGTAGGCCAAGGACACGAAGATCTGGTCCATGGCGCGACGCGTCAGGAATTGCCCGAACGAGTGCACAAATGCGTACCCTCCAACGACGTTGAGACCCGCTGCGGTACCGATCATGTGCGCTTCCATGATGCCGACGTCGAGGTAATGCCCGCCCATGATCGGCTTGAGCCCGAGGGTGCTCATGGAGCTGGACAGATCCGCCTCTAACGCGAAGACCTCATTGGGGTGCTCGTGGTAGAGCTCCTCGACAGTGGCGGCGTAAGCCTTCCGCATCTCCAAACCAGCAAGCGACGTCATCGATCGGTCCCTTCTTCCACGGCCACCACGTCAAGATTGAGTTCCGCCTCCAGCAGGGAGATCGCCTGAGCGATCGCTTCCTTGCCAGCACCGTCCAACCGGAGGTGGTGGTTGTCCTTCGCGTTAGCGACGAAATCCACCCCGGCGCCCTTGATCGTGTCGAGCACCAAGCACGTGGGCCGCTTCGCTTCGCGCGCCCGGTCAAGAGCCGCAGCGATAGCCATGACGTCCTGCCCCGGGACGAGCTCGGCAGCAAGCCCGAAAGCCTCAAACTTGGCCACCAGATCGAAGGTCTGGCAGATGTCGGCCGTCGGGCCGTCCAACTGACGCTTGTTGTCGTCGACCAAGAGGACGAAGTTGGTCAGCTGCTGATGCGCGATGAACTGGGTCGCCTCCCAGCACTGTCCCTCATTGAGTTCGCCGTCACCGACCAGGCAATACACCTGATTCGACTTGCCAGCGACACGCAGCCCGTAGGCCATCCCGGCAGCAGCGGAGATTCCCTGCCCCATGGACCCCGTGGTCATTTCGACGCCCTCCACCTTGTTGCGGTCGGCGTGCGAGGGCAACTTAGTCCCGTTCGCGTTCAACGTCTCGAGACGCTCGGCCGGGAAGAACCCGACAGCGGCCAGCGTCGCGTAGAGAGCAGGGGCCGCATGGCCCTTGGACAGGACGAAGTAGTCCCGGTCTTCCCAATCGGGATGTGCCGGATCGACCTTCATGGCGTGCCCGTACAGGGCCGCCAGAGCCTCCACAATCGACAAACTGCCGCCAAAGTGGCCATACCCCGCGTGAAGCAACTCCATCAGGGTCAGACGTCTGATCGTTTGTGCTAGTCGTTTCAGATCCCGTTCCTGAGCCATGCGACTCCCCTCTCACTGGATTAGTGCGCGCCGACGCTGGTGGCGCCAGTCGATCCGGACCCGGTGGGCGCACCCTCCGCGACCGCCTTCTTCGCGCGGCGGCTGAGGACCACCGACCCAGCCACGATGACGGCGTACATCACGACGAGGCCGATGATCACACCCACCTGGCCCAGGCGGCCGAGCAGGCCGTAGTAGATACCCATCGTTATGAAGTCGAAGTCGGAGAACGTCGTGTCAGCGAAGCCGAGCGAGCCGAGCACCGGCATCAGAGCAATCGGCAGGAAGCTGATCGCGATGCCTTGCACGAAGGCGCCGAGCACCGCACCCTTCCAACCACCACGCGAGTTACCGAAGACACCGGCGGTGGCACCACAGAAGAAGTGCGGCACCACGCCGGGCAGCACGATCGGGAGCTTGGTGAGCGCCATGATCGGCATGGAGACGAGGCCGCCGACGAAGCTCGTCAGAAAGCCGATCAGCACCGCGTTCGGAGCGAACGGGAAGACGATCGGGCAATCCAAAGCGGGGATCGCGTTGGGGACCAAGCGCTCCGAGATGCCCTTGAAAGCCGGGACGATCTCGGCAAGGATCAGGCGGACGCCGGCGAGGATGATGAAGACACCAGCGGCGAAGGTGCCGCCGAGGGTGATCGCGTAGATGATGTAGTTACCCGCGTCTGGGTACTTGCTGGCCACGAAATGCGGGCCGGCGAACAGGGCGACGATCACGTAGAGCACGATCATCGTCAGAGCGATCGCGACAGTGGAGTCGCGCAGGAATGCCATGCCCTTGGGGAACTTGATCTCCTCGGTGGAGGTGGGCTTCTTGTCACCCTTGCGACCCACCAGGTGACCGATGGCACCGGCCAGCCAGTAACCGCCGCCACCAAAGTGGCCCAGGCCGACATCGTCGCTACCGGTCATGGTTCGCATGAAGGGCTGCAGAATCCACGGAGACAGCGACATGATGGCGCCGAGCGCCAAGGCTCCGACGAGAATCTGCCAGAAGCTGTGGAAGCCAGCGACGGCCATAATGACCGCGAACATGCAAGCCATGTACAACGTGTGGTGGCCGGTCAGGAAGATGTGCTTGAACCGCGTGAAACGCGCGATCAAGATGTTGACGACCATGCCGAGCAGCATGATCCACGCCGTGGCAACGCCGTACTGCTTCAACGCAACAGCGACGATGGCCTCGTTGTTCGGGACGATGCCGCGCACGCCGAAGGCCTGCTGGAACATCGCGCCAAACGGAGCGAGCGCCTGTTGGACAACGCCGGCACCGGCAGTCAGAACCAAGAAGCCGACGAACGTCTTGACGGTGCCCTTGATGGTGTCACCAGCAGACTTGTGCTGCAGCACGAGGCCCAGCAAGGCAATCAGCGCAACTAGGAGCGCAGGCGTAGCTGCAATCGACTGCAGCAGATCCAAAACGGACTTCATGATGGTTGCCTCCGTTTTCCTAGATCAGACCCAGCTCGCGGCAGGTCACTGTGACCTTCTCGCGCAGCTCGTCCATGTCGATGATCGAGTTGAGGACGACGGTCTTCGTGTCGTAGTGCACTCCCTCGGCGACGTCGCGCGCGAGGAAGAAAACATCGGCATCGTTCGAGCTGGCAGACGAGATGTCAGAGTGTTGGACCTCGATGCCGGAGACCCCCAGCTCCTTGAGGATCTTTTCAATATTCATCTGGACCATGAAGCTGGAACCCAGCCCCGATCCACATACGGCCATGAACTTCATCTGGGCTCCTAGGACTTGTTTGTCTCGCCGAAGATGGCGAGTACTTCTTCGGGGTGCTGCGCGGCCTTGAGGGCCTCGACCGCAGCGTTGTCGGTCAGGACCGTGGCAAGTCCCTGGAGCACCTGCAGGTGCGACGAGGAATCCGTTGCGGCCAACATGATGAACAGATCGATCGGGTGCTCCTCATCGTCAAGCAGCAGGACTGGTGTCCGAGTGCGCAAGAACGACAGGGCAATGCGATTGACCCCGGCTTCGGGACGGGCATGCGGCACCGCAATGCCCTTACCGAAATCGAAGTACGGCCCCATCTTGCGGGCCGTCTCGACAACCGCGTCGACATAGCCGGACTCAACCGAGCCATCGGCGATCAACGGAGCTGCGACCCGTGCTACGGCCTCAGTCCACTGCAGAGGTTCAGCGGTGAATTGAATGCGTTCAGGGGTTAGCCCCGTGGCTTCATTGCCGGTAGTCATACATCCTCACATTCATCATGTTGTTATGACCTATTTTCAGCATACTATGCCTGCGTCCCCCTGGGGTGGGTAGCCCCCACGTCACGGGTCTAGCCTGAAGCAGGCACGAGGAGGCGAACGCATGACTGCTGGGACGATCAAGCATGTAGCCGTCCACGATCTGCTCGCTCAACAGATCGAGCGCATGTCCCCCGGCGACCGGCTGCCAACCGAGGCGCAATTGTGCAAACAACTCAACGTGAGCCGAATCACCGTCCGGCGAGCCATGGCCGACTTGGAGCAGGAAGGCCTCATCGTCCGCGAACAGGGCCGGGGCACCTTCGCCTCCCGCCCCGCGTTACCCCAAGTCTTTCGCGAGACATTGTCGGAGCATGTGACCGGGTTTCATAGACAGCAGACCGAACTCGGCCATTCGGTGACTTCCACAGTGGTGAGCAATGAAGTGGTCTTTGACATCCGTAAGGCTGAACTCCTCAGACTCGCACCAAGCCAGCCCTTGGTTCGCCTCGAACGCCTGCGCTACGTCAACCAGCAACTGCATCAACATGTGGTCACATGGCTCGACGCCGTCACGTTCGGGGATGTGGCCCAGCACGATTTCACCGACGCGAGCCTGTTCGACTACCTGCGCTCCGCCCATGACATCCTGCTGACTCGAAACGACCTTACGATTCGAATCGTGCAGGCGAGCGACGAGACAGCCAACCTCCTGAACGTGCCGAACGGCACGTGTCTGCTGGGCATGGATTCAACAGTGTTTGCCGGAGACAGGCTTGTCGCCTACGGCATCACGACGCACGCGCCTGGCTTCGGTGAGATCGAGATCAGCTTGCAAGCGAACCCAAGCGTTTCCGAACGAGATTAGCCAAGGCCAGCGTGACTCGCGCCTAGCCGGGAGCCGAATCAGGGAAGATCAGCCAGAAAGGCACGAAAGGCGTGCAACCCCTCTGGCCGCACCGTGAAATGAGCCCAGCGTCCCCGCATTTCCTTGTCGACGAGACCTGCTTCCACGAGTTTCTTGAGGTGGTGGGACAGCGTCGGCTGACTCACCCCGAACAGGCCATCGAGATGGCAGGCGCACACACTGGCGCCACTGTTCGCCGCGATGTGATGGAAGACGCGCAACCGCACCGGATCCGACAACGCCTTTGCAACGACGGAGAGCTCCTCGGCACGCGAAACCGGCAGAGGTGACGAGTCGGGCTCACACACATCGTCGGCCGACACAACTGGAAGCGTCGTCTTCATGCCGATAATCCTACCGTCGCCATATTGACGCCCATCAATACGGCCTCCTACTATTAACGTATAGACGCTCATCAATGTGATCGCAGGAGGTCCAGATGTCCACCATCCGTGTCTACGAGCCCGCACTGTGTTGCAACACCGGGGTATGCGGCGCCGATGTCGACCAGGAACTCGTGACCTTCACCGCCGATGTCAACGCCCTCCAGGCGCAGGGAATCGACGTGCAGCGAGCCAACCTCGCCACCGACCCAACTCGGTTCACTGAGAACCCAGTCGTCGTCACTTTCCTCCAGACCGCAGGTTCCGAGGCCCTTCCCCTCACCCTCGTCGACGACGTCACTGTCCTCACCGGTCGTCACCCCAGCCGCGACGAGATGCTGCGCTGGGCCGGCCACACTGACACCTCGCCACATGTCGAGCTTCCCGTCATTGAGGACTGCTGCTCCGATCACGGCGCATCCACGTCCTGCTGCGGGGACTCCCAGCGGTCCTCCGGTTGCTGCTGACCGCACCAGAACGTCAGGAGGTCACGATGGTCCAGTTCCTCGACGATGCCCCTCGTCACATCTTCTTCACCGGGAAGGGCGGGGTGGGAAAGACGAGCGTCGCGTGTGCCACCGCGGTCGAACTGACACGCCGCGGCAAACGAGTCCTCCTCGTCAGCACCGACCCTGCCAGCAATGTCGGTCACGTCTTTGGCCAGACGATCGGCAACCGCATCACCCCGATCGACACCGTCCCCGGACTCGACGCCCTCGAGATTGATCCGGAGCAAGCGGCCGAGGCCTACCGCAATCGGATCATTGACCCGGTGCGCGCCATCCTTCCCCCCAGCGAGATCGCCACGATCACCGAACAGCTCTCCGGGTCATGCACTGTCGAGATCGCGTCGTTTAACGAGTTCACCAACCTGCTGGCTGATCCGTCTCGTACCGCCGGCTACGACCACGTCATCTTCGACACCGCACCCACCGGCCACACCATCCGCCTCCTCCAGCTACCCGGCGACTGGACCGCCTACCTCGATGCCGGCAAGGGCGATGCCTCCTGCCTGGGCCCGATGTCTGGTCTGGACAAGAGCAAAAACACCTACCGAGCTGCAGTCGAGGCCCTCACGGACCCCGATGTCACCCGACTCGTTCTCGTAGCACGGGCCCAGCCGTCGAGCCTGCACGAAGTGAACCGCACTCTCACAGAGCTCACCGAGACCGGCATCCACGCTTCTCACCTCGTCATCAACGGCCTTCTCCCCCATGCCGACGACGCCGATCCCCTCCACCGCGCCATTGAGGAACGCGAACACGCGGCCCTGGAGGCCATGCCAGCCGACCTCGCTGCCCTTCGACGCGACGACATACCCCTCAAGGCGACGACCATGATCGGCGTCGATGCCCTGTCCCACATGTTTGCCGGGGACGAGGCAGATCACCGTGACGATGACGTCATCGTCGACCTGCCCGAACAGCCAAGTCTCAACCAACTTATCGACGATCTCGCCAGCCAGGATCACGGCCTCGTCATGACGATGGGCAAGGGCGGTGTCGGAAAGACGACAATCGCTGCCGCCATCGCGACGGAACTGGCTCGCCGCGGGAAGAAGGTGCTTCTCACGACGAGTGATCCGGCAACTCACCTTGCCGCGACACTGGATGGAGAGGGGGCTGGCTTGACGGTTGACTCCATTGACCCCGAAAGGGCCACGCAGGCCTATCGCGAGCGCGTCATGACGGCCCGAGGAAGCGGTCTTGACGAGGCGGGCCGGGCCGCGCTTGCCGAGGACCTACGCAGCCCCTGTACCGAGGAAATAGCGGTGTTCCAGGAGTTCAGCCACGCCGTCAACACGGCTCGTCATCAGTTCGTCATCATGGACACCGCCCCAACCGGCCACACCCTTCTCCTCATGGACGCCACCGGCTCGTACCACCGGGATGTCCTGCGTCACATGGATGCCACGCAACGTCTCCATGCGACGACCCCGCTCATGCGTCTGCAGGATCCCGAGCACACCAAGATCATCATCGTCACCCTGCCCGACACCACGCCGGTCCTCGAGGCGACGGCACTCGTGACGGACCTTGCCCGCGCCGACATCCACCCTTGGGCGTGGGTCATCAACAACTCGCTGGCAGCCTCCCACCCCACGAGCGCCCTCCTGGGACGTCGAGCCCGAGACGAAGTGGCCCAGATTGAGAACGTGACCGCACAGGCCGCCCGCTGGGCTGTCGTACCAGCCCTCGCCAGCGAACCCATTGGCCAGGCACACCTTGCGGCTCTCGTTTCAGGGTCGGAGGATCCTTCCTGACGGCCACTTGTCCAGGCTCTCCACCCATCTCGATGCCCATTCGTTTCCCCTCCTCAGACGAAAGTGCAACAACCTCGCCGCGCAGTGGACCGACTGGGGCGTGACTTCTTACCCTTTTTGGTGTCAGCCGGACTCAGCCGGCACGTGCACCCCACCAGGTGCCGACCAACGCAAGGAGGACACCCATGATCAAGAATCGCCTCGTCGCCGCTAGCGCAGCTGCCGCCCTCGCCACCGGAACCGCTCTCATGGCCGTCCCGGCCCACGCGGCCGACGCCACCCCCGCCCCGACCCCTGCTCCGTCCGCCCCCGCCATCGACACCTCGAAGCTGCCGATCCAGATCGACTTCGACTGCCTCAAGAACAACGCCCACGAGCGCCACCAGACCGAGATCAAGATCGCCAAGATCCTCATCGAGAATGGCACCGCCAAGACCAAGGCCGTGGCCGTCGACTCCGCCAAGGAGATCGTCAGCACCGTTCTGAAGAACCCGGCCCTGCTGACCGACAAGACCGCCCTTGTCAAGAAGGTCGTCAAGATCGTTGCTGACAATGCGCGCAAGGCCTTCGGCGACACCTCCGACCTTGGTGATCTGAAGCCGCTGGCTCAGGAGATCGTCGCCAACCTCAAGAAGGCCAAGGTCTGCTTCACCATCAACCTGCCCGGCAAGACCAAGCACGTCGGCCACCTCGGTGACATCCAGACCGCTGCCTGGGTTCCCGCCAACCAGGTGCGCTGAATCCAAACTGTGAATAACTTGAGCCAGGCAACCGTGTGACTCATGTCGCCTGGCGTAGATGGGGTTGCAGGATGATCCTGCAACCCCATCTGGTCACATCATCACCCGTTGCCATCAACAATTTCGTCACCACGATCCACCATCCCTGCCCACCAAGAGCTCAACCGTCCAGCGTCCGCACGGTTGTGCATGAGCCACGTTCACCTCGCGGCTATCTGACCAACTCCAGACGTGCACACGTTCACAAGCCTGACGAATCAACCTGCACTCCCCTAGTCTTACGCCATAAGCAGCGCCGCTAGCACTTCACAGCAAAGGAGCTTGGACATGACCTTCACAAAGAAAATGAGCGCAATGGCCATCGCCGGCACGATGGCCATCACCGGAATCTCCATGGCCGCCTCTCCCGCTTTTGCTTCCGGTAACGCCCCGGCACCGGCCGCCGCAGTCTCCGCCCAGCCCAAGGTGATCACCGGATACGTCACCAGCACCGACCACTGGGGCACCAAGCTCTTCTTCCGAAAGAACATCGTCCCGAACGCCAAGGGAGCCGTCGTCATCGTCCATGGCGCCGCTGAGCACTCTGGCCGTTACGACTACCTGGCCAAGCGCCTCAATGACGCCGGCTACTCGACCTACCGCTTCGACCACCGCGGACACGGACGCAGCGCTCGTCCCTACGTAGACAACACCATCCCGCGCGGCAACATCGACGACTGGCACAACCTCGTCAATGACGTCCACCAGTTCGTCAACACTGCCCACCAGGAGAACCAGGGCAAGAAGGTCTTCCTCTTCGGCCACTCGATGGGTGGTTTCGCCGTTCAGTCCTACGGCGCCAAGTACCCGGGCACCGTTGACGGCATCGTGAGCAACGGTGGCGGCATCGCCGTCAACCCGTGGGGTGAGGACACCGAGAAGCCCGAGATCATCACGGCTCACGACCTCACCGAGGCCGAGAAGAACGCCGACCCAACCCTCAGCCAGAAGCTGCCCATGGACAAGATCACCAGCTTCAACGACGTCCTGCTGACCCAGGCCGTGCGCAATCCGAAGGCGATCCACCTGCCCTCCACGACCGCTGAGGCCTTCGTGCAGTTCAAGAACCCGCTGTCGGGCGGTGTCTGCACCGATCCTGCCGTCGTCGAGGACTACAAGAAGGATCCGTACAACAACAAGTACATGAGCCTCGGCATGGTCAAGCAGATGGGCGTGGCCCAGACCTACAACGCCTTCAACGCTCCGTCCTTCACCGAGCCGACCCTCATCATGCACGGCGCAAACGACGGCATCGTCCCAGCCTTCTTCGACACCAACTGGTACAACGCCATTGGATCCACCGACAAGAAGGTCATCCAGTGGAAGGGCCTGATGCACGAGACCATCAACGAGCCGGTCAAGGATCAGGTCATCGACACGGCCATCAACTGGATTGCCGCCCACAACAAGTGACCTTCATCCTGTGATTTCCTGACAGCGGTTGGGGCCGGAACAAGACCGACCCAACCGCTGTCTCCGTGCAGCCCGTATGTTAGTGACGGATCACCCTCACAGTGGCGTCACAGCGCAGTCTGACCCTTTTCCCCGCGACACGGCAAGCCCATTTTCGGGGACCCGAACATACGCTGTAAGGTCTCCCTCATGTTGCTGAAGCCTTCCCTTACTCAGAGAGTCGCTGCCGTCGCACTCACGGCATGCCTGACCCTGAGTGCCTGCTCCTCGAACGATGGGCCCAAGGACTCTGCCCAGTCAGGAGGATCCCCGAGCTCCGGCTCGGTCGACGCCACCTTGACGAAGATCCCCGCAGCGCGTGCCGGCGCAACTGACATCACCTTCAAGGCCGCCCCGGAGAAGGTCAGGGCCACCTACCCCCGCTTCGCTAAGGCACGGAACCTCAGCATGGCGGTCGAGGTCATCAAGGGCCGTATGCTGCGCGATTCCTGGCAGCAGGACGCCTCCGACGTCAACGTCACCTCCCAGGTCATCGCCTCCAGCGACGCCGTTCTCGGGGTTCTGGTGACCAACACGACCACCGTCAAGGGGAAGAAGCAGACGATCCCGGCGACCGTCTGGTACTCCACGGCGGCGAAGCAGTCGTACTCCTCCCCAGCCCTCGTCAAGGCGAACCAGTGGGCCAACCTGACGACGGCCCTGCAGAATGCTGGCAAGGACAAGTCCCTCGACGGCGGCAAGATCGCCGCGGCCGCCAAGGCCAAGTCCGCCCCGTACGGCAACGGCCCCGCCCTCGGCTTCGACCATGACGGTGACCTCCTGGCCACCTTCGCCTCGGGCGTCCTCAGCGACCATCCCATCACCCTCGCCGTACCGTCTGACAAGGCCAGAGGAATGCTCAGCAGCTTCGGTACCCAGGCCCAAAAGGCATCGACGAATCCCGGCAAGTTCACTGGGACGACGTCGCAGCCAGTCGACGAGTCCCTCAAGTCCACCGACACCTCGACTCGCCCCTCTACGGCCGTCGGCCCAGATTGTCGGGTACTGCACTGCGTCGCCGTCACCTACGACGACGGCCCCAGCGCGATGACCCCGGAGCTCCTCGACACCATCAAGAAGTTCAAGCTCTCGATCACCTTCTTCCAGATGGGCAACAGCATCAAGGCCCTCCCGGAAACTGCACAAAAGGTGGCCGCCGCTGGCATGGAGATCGGCAACCACACAGTGACCCACCCGAACCTTCCGGTGAAGACCCCGGACCGTATTCGTCGCGAGTTAGAGCACAACTCCCGGCTCATCAAGGAGTTCACGGGTGCCACCCCACTGCTCTTCCGTCCGCCTTACGGCGCCCACAACGACACCGTTGACGAGGTCGCCAAGGAGAACGGCATGGCGATCATGCAGTGGCAGATCGACAGCGAGGACTGGAAGAACCGTAACCCTGGCATGACGTACAAGAATGTCATGACGGCTCTGCCCTACACCGCACCCATCGTCCTCGAGCACGACATCCAGAAGGCATCGATTGACGCCGCCCCGCGGATCTACAAGGATCTGGAGGCCAAGGGCAAGACGATCGTCAGCGTCAGCGAGATCTCCCTCAATACCGGCGGCTACCAGGCTGGCCATGCCTACTGCAACGGCACGGTCAAGGAACAGAGCGGCTACAACTGCAAGGGATGAGAATCCAACCGGGAGCGCGCACGGCTTGGGAGGGCCTCGCCCTGCTGGCCTGTGCCGCGCTCGGATTCCAGCTGCTCATCAGTGGCCGGGTGCACCTCTTCGTGGGCACCATCATCACCACGTTGCTGTGGATCGCATGCCCCATCCTGACGATCATGGGTTTGTGGACCCTCGTCCGGGCAGTGCGCCACCCGAACACTGCCGGGCACCACAGAAATCGGATCGGCATGCTCATCGTCGCCCCCGTCGCGCTGGGGATGTTCGTCCCGCTGCAGCCGCTGTCCTTGCTGGGGGCCGCCAGTTACCGTCCGGCAGTCCGCAGTGCCAGCCCATCCCCGGACCAAGATTTCTCGGACTCGTGGAACGACGGACCGCCCAAGGCACCCAAGTCGGTGTCCCCGGTGGCCATCGATCCCAAGACCGGAAAAACCGTCGGCGGATACGACAACGGCGGCGACAACATCGGCTCGGACCGTAACGGCCCGATGGGCCCACCGCCACAGCATTGGCCTGCTCTCAAGGGCAATCCGGCCGAGCTCACCATCTATGACTACGTGCAACGAGCTGACGATTCTCGCGGCATCGCCACTCTCAAGGGCCGCAAGCTGACGATGATCGGCTTCGTCAGCGCCGCACCTGAGGACCCCGACCACGCCTGGGTCCTCGCCCGGCTCAAGATGTGGTGCTGCGTCGCCGACGCCCTGCCCTTCATGACGACGATGGTCGATGCCCCGTCGCGTCCTGCCGGCGGCTCGTGGATCCGCGTCACCGGCACCTATCTGCCCAGTTCTGCCAACGGTGACACCCGTTTCAAGGTGGATCGCTTCGAGAAGATCCCCGTCCCGGAGAACCCCTACATATGAGCGAGCTGCCACCCCAGGCCAATGCCTGGCTCGTCATCTTCGTCGGCATCTGGCTGCAGGCGCTGCCCTTCCTGCTGCTCGGGACGGTCATCTCGTCGACGCTGACGGCCTTCCTCAAACCACACACCCTGGCCCGTTTCCTGCCACGCCGCACCGCCATGGCCGTTCCGGTCGCTGGTCTCGCCGGTATTGCTCTTCCTGCCTGTGAGTGCGCTTCCGTACCCATGACCAGGTCCCTGGTGAGGGCAGGGGTCCCGACCGCCGCCGCGCTGACCTTCATGGTGGCCTCCCCCGCCATCAACCCAGTCGTCATCACCGCAACCGCGATTGCCTACACCGTCACCCCCAAGATGGCCCTGGCCCGGTTCATGGCCGGGCTGCTCGCTGCCGTCCTCATCGGCCTGGGATGGATCTGGTTGGGACGTCCACTACGCGGAGTCGACGACGGGTCAGCAGGATCAGCTGTGGAGGAAGCCTCCTGCGGAATCCATGGCCATGCCCCGGGACGTCGCACACTGTCGACGATGGCCGAGACCTTCCGCAGCGAGTTGGCCCATGACTTCATCCAGTCGTGCGGATTCCTCGTCATCGGCGCCGCCATCGCCGCCACCGTCAAGGTCTTCGTCCCAACTGCCTGGATGCAGGCCCTGACGAGCAATGTCCTGCTCGAGGCTGCTGTGCTGAGCCTGTTGGCCGTCATCGTCGCACTGTGTTCGGAGGCCGACGCCTTCATGGCCGTCTCCCTGACGAGCTTCTCCCCCACCGCTCAGCTAGCCTTCCTGGCCATCGGGCCGGTCGTCGACGTCAAACTCATGGCGATGGAGGGTGGAGCCTTCGGAGCCGGGTTCCTGAGGCGGTTCGTCCCCCTCGCAGCGTGCTGCTGCTTCCTCTCGGCTCTCCTCATCGGCACAGTGCTTTTCCCCTCCTGAGGGCCTTGCGCTGATGCTCACCGCAGCCTCTTCCGAACGGGACACTGTGCACAAGGAGGCGAGATCAGCTGAGAATCCAAAGAACTCACCTAGAATGTCAGGCACGCCCGGCGTTGTGTTTCTTTCCCGCATGAAGTCCGCCCTAATCTAAGAGCGTGAGTGCCTCCCCGCGCCGCTCGATTCGAGCCCTGGCCATCGCCTTGGTGGCCCTGTTCCCTCTTGGAGCCTGCTCTCACAATGACGACGCGCCCGGCGCCGCCCCTTCGGACATTCGTTCCAACCTGAAGTCCACCTCGGTCGCCACCGGAAACGTGTCCGGGGCGTCCATGACGGCGACGTCCTTGGAAAAACCGTCCGAGATCTCCGTCAAGGTGCCAACCATCACCAAGGCACGCAATCTCAGCCAGGCCATCGAGGTCGTCCGTGAGCGCACCCTGCGCGGAGCCGCGTGGCAGTCGGCGTCCAAGGTGACCATGACGGGCCACTTCATCTCGTCGACGACTGATCTGCTCGGAGTGGAACTCCAAGCTGAGATCACCAAGGACAACAAGACCTCCAAGGCAACGACGACCCTGTGGTACGACGCCACGATGAAGCAGACCTTGTCTGCCAGCGCCCTCATCTCCTGGCCCGATTGGCCAAAGTTCAGCCAGCAGGTCGTCAAGGTAGCCAAGGCTGACGGGCTCGACGCGAAGAAGGCAGAGGCCGCCCTTCAGCAGCCGCAGGCTCCCTACGGGACTGGGCCTGCCCTGTCCTTCGACAGCAGGGGGGACATGCTCGTCCGCTTCCCCGCCGGAGCCCTTGACGCAGTGCAGCGCACCGTCATGATCAACTCCAAGACGATCTCCCCGATGCTCAGCGGGCTCGGCCAGAAGGCGTTGGGAGCATCCCTGCACCCGACCCCCTTCACCGGCACGGCGTCCGCGGACGCGACCTGGTTCGCCAAGCTCAAGACCAGCCCGAAGCCGGCTGATTCCCCCAACACCAAACCCCTTCCGGGCGGCCCGGGCACCAAGTCGACCGGTAAGCCCACGCATCCTTCGACGGCGATCGGCGTCGACTGCATCGTCGAGAAGTGCGTCGCACTGACCTACGACGACGGCCCCGCCGACACCACGGGCAAGGTCGCGAACAGCTTGTCGTCAGCGAAGGCGACAGCCACCTTCTTCCAACTGGGAACCAACGTCGACGCGCACCCGGACACCACCAAGCTCCTTGCCGGTTCAGGTTTTGAGGTCGGCAGCCACTCGACGAGCAACCAGACCCTGACGAAGCTCGGTCCCAAGGGAAGAGCCTCCGAGATCACTGACGCGGCAACCGTCCTCAGCAAGTTCACCGGTCGTCCGACGATGCTCTTCCGTCCTCCGTACGGCGCGCACAACGAGCGGGTCGATGCGACCATGGCCGAGCAGAACCTCGCAATGGTCAACTGGACGGCGGACTCCAACGACTGGAAGGACCGCGACGCGGCCAGGATCATCAAGACCGTGACCGAATATGCGACCGCGTACACCCAGCCGATCATCGTGCTTCACGACACGTATTCCTCGACGGCTGACGCCACCAGCGGCCTCATCGACGCCCTGCGCAAGAAGGGCATGACCCTCGTCACCGTCTCCGAGCTGACGGTCAACACCGGTGGCCTGGAGGGCGGCAAGACCTACTGCCGAGGCACTGCCGTCAACCAGAGCGGTTTCGGCTGCGCAGCTTCTTGAGGCACAAACCACCATCAACCGCTAGTTGAGGCCACGAATCGTCTTCGGATTCCCTCGCACCCCTCTGATTCGCTCAGGCCTTGCGGAGAACCTTGTGCACGATAGGCCTGAGCAGGTCTATGACCTCGTCAATGTGCAGCACCTTTGCCATCCCGAGAACGATGGCGACGAAGAGCACCCCACCAACGAAAGTTCCACCGGCATGGCCAACCCAGGCGCCGTGTCCGGCAGCGTCGATGCCATGGGCGACGAAGTAGGTCGGGATGGCGGCAACGATGGAGGCCAGGGACAGCCTGAACCACAGCCGGTGGACCTCTCCCATGCCAATCCCGCCAAGTTGACGAGAGGCGACGACGATCCACGCCGTCGCTCCCACGAGGTTGGCAATGGTCTGGGCCGCTGCCACGACGAGCAGGGCTCCCTGCGGCGGGAAGATGAACATCGTCACCAGGATGACGAGCTGGGTGACGGTGGTGACTGTCTGCATGATGAGGTTGAGCTTGCCGTCCTCACGGGCGAAGCAGTAGCGCTGCTGCAGGGTCGTGATGCCAAAGGGCAGCAGACCAATACCCATGATCGCCACGGCCCAGGCGAGCGCATCGATCTGGCTGGGTTCCAGGGAGAAGACCGTCTGGATGCCGGGGCGAGCCAGCACGACCATCGCCAGGGAACACGGAATGATCGCCAGGGCCGGCATCTCCAATCCCTGTCGCAGCAGCTTCTTCATAGCGGTGTCATTGCCGTCGGCATTGGCTCGGCTCATCCGCGGGAACAGAGCCGTGAGAATCGACGTCGTGATGAAGCTCTGCGGCAGCATGAAGATGAGGAAGGCGTTGTCGTAGGCACTGATCGACGACGACACCTCGGGGTGCACCAAGCGCACATGGGACAGCATCTTCTTCATGATGATGCCGGCGAGCTGGGCGATCACCAGTGCTGTGAAGGTCCACACTGTGATACGAGCGGCCGCTCCCAGCCCGTAGCCACGAACACCCCAGCGAGGCCGCCAGCGGAAACCACCGCGGTGCAACGGGATGATAAGGAACAACCCTTGAATGACGATGCCCAGGGTCGTCGTACCAGCCAGCACCCAGACCATCTCCGACGTCCAGGTGGTCGGATCCGGGTGAGCACCAAACTGCACCAAGAACCACACCAGACCAGCGATCTGCACCACATTCGCCAGCACCGGGCTCCACATGAACGCGGCGAACTGGTTACGCGCGTTGAGGACCTGCCCGAGGATCGCGTAAAGGCCGTAGAAAAAGATCTGCGGCATACAGATGAAACCGAAGAAGACCGTCAGGTGACGGGTCGCCCCGCTGGAGGAGAAGTAGAGATCCAGCAGCCACGGCGAGGCCACAGTTGCCAACACCGTGACGACGAGGACCGACGCGAATGACACCGTCAGCAATCGGTCGACGAACTCCTGGCCACCGTCAGGCTGCTTCATCGCCTTGGTGATCTGCGGAATGAGGATGGCGTTGAGAACTCCTGCGCTGAGCAGGATGAACACCACATTCGGCAGTGTGTTGGCGGCCTGGAAGGCGTCAAGAGCCAGTGAGGTACCAGCGGCGATGACGGTGAGCAGGTAAGTACGCACGAATCCGAGGACTCGCGAGACCATCGTTCCGGCCGCCATCACCATGCTGGCGCGACGCAGCGACCCCTCGGCGGGGGCATTGCCGGTGGCAGGTCGAACCTGGGCGTCGATCCGAGGAATGGCCCGAGTGCGATCGACGTCCTCATCGGCGTCCAGATGGGTCAGCGCGCGGGTCGAGACATCGGCACCGAAGGTGACGGCGTCGATGTCGAGACTGTCGTAGACGTCGACCGGCGGGGCTGCCTCCGGAAGGTGGAGGAGATCGTAAACGTCGTCGTGGGGTTGGGGCATCGTCGCCTCAGCGGCCGGTTCCGGCGTAGACGACGGCTTCACCCTCAGCGTCCAGTCCGAAAGCAGTGTGGGCGACACGAACGGCCTCGTCGACCTGATCGGCATCGACGACCACCGAGATCCGAATTTCGGAGGTCGAGATCATCTGCAGGTTGATACCGGAGTCGGCCAGGGCACGGAAGAAGGTCGAGGTGACGCCGGGGTGGGACCTCATACCCACGCCGACCACGGACACCTTGCCGATCTGGTCGTTGTAGAGAATCTGCTCGTACCCGATCTCATCCTTGGCAGCCGTCAGCGCATGGACGGCGGTCGGGCCATCGCTCATCGGCAGGGTGAAGGACAGGTCGGTGCGACCGTTCATCACTCGCGAGGCGTTCTGGACGATCATGTCGATGTTGATGTCGGCGCGCGCGACGATGTCAAAGATCTGGGCAGCCCGCCCCACCGCGTCGGGGATCCCGGCGACGGTGATCTTGGCCTCCGAGCGGTCGTGGGCCACACCCGAGATGATGGCCTCTTCCATGTCAGATCCCTTCGTGATGTCGGCAAGGTCCTTGACCCAGGTGCCGGGTTTGTCGGAGAACGAGGAGCGCACGTGAACCGGCACGTCCTCACGGCGGGCGTACTCGACGCAACGCAGGTGAAGAATCTTCGCGCCACAGGCGGCCATCTCGAGCATCTCCTCGTAGGAGATCTCGGGGATGCGACGAGCCCCCGTGATGATGCGCGGGTCGGCGGTGAACACTCCGTCGACGTCGGAGTAGATCTCGCAGAAATCGGCACCCAGCGAGCTCGCGAGCGCGACCGCGGTGGTGTCGGAGGCTCCACGCCCGAGGGTGGTGACGTCCTTCGTCGTCTGCGAAACACCCTGGAATCCCGCGACGATGACGACGTCACCAGCTTCCAAGGACTTCTCGATGCGTCCAGGAGTGATGTCGATGATGCGGGCATTGCCATGGGCAGCAGTCGTGATAACACCAGCCTGGGAGCCGGTGTACGAGCGGGCCGGGATGCCCAGGTCGGACAGGGCCATGGCCAGCAACGCAGCGGACTGACGCTCACCGGTCGTCAGGAGCATGTCGAGCTCTCGCGGAGCCGGCTGGGGGGAAACCTCAAGGGCCAGATCCATGAGATCGTCAGTGGTGTCACCCATGGCGGAGATGACGACGACGACGTCATTACCAGCCTGTTTGGTTGCGGCAACCCGACGCGCCACGCGCTTGATCGATGCGGCGTCGGCCACCGAGGACCCACCGAATTTCTGGACGACTCGCGTCATCAACCCTCCTGCCAGGCTCGGCAGACCAAAGTCTAACCGGCCTCAGATAGCGACCCCTCCGTGGTCAGGACGGGAGCGCCCCGGCCTGCTGCTGGACCACCGTGACGCGACCGGGACCGTCAGGCGCGACTGCCACGATAGTAGGAGCAAGGGGTAAACCAGCGAAGGACCGGCCTGTGGAGCGGCATCGAGGCGGCATCTCATCCCAAGCCCCCTCCAATGCAGTCCGCAACGTCACAATTCACAGCCTCACCACATCGTCAACACCACCGCCACGGCCTGTGCCGCTCGGGTATGTCCGGACCCTCACGTATCCTTGGGACCATGCGCTCAGACAGGCACGGCAAGCTCTACCCCTTGGCCATGTTCGGAATCGTCAGCATCCTGGCCGGATTGCTGGTAGCCGGATTCGTCGTGCCCGTCGCTGCTCTGACCGGTGGCACCGCGACGATGGTGGCTGACAGCATGGATGACCTGCCTGCGGAATTGATGAGTACCCCGCAGGCCCAGAAGTCCCACATCCTCATGGCAGATGGGTCGGTACTGGCCACC
This sequence comes from Cutibacterium sp. LaCa_255, assembly GCF_057458005.1. Classification (NCBI taxonomy): domain Bacteria; kingdom Bacillati; phylum Actinomycetota; class Actinomycetes; order Propionibacteriales; family Propionibacteriaceae; genus Cutibacterium; species Cutibacterium sp. LaCa_255. Next base: position 2,487,113 of record NZ_CP190956.1, read on the forward strand.
TTCTACGACGAGAACCGCGAGTACGTCCCGTTGTCGAAGATCTCCAAGGAGATGCAGACCGCCCAGGTGGCCATTGAGGACAACCGCTTCTTCTCCCATGGCGCGATCGATCTCAAGGGCACCGCGCGAGCCCTGGTGGGCAATGTCGCCGGATCAGCTCGTCAGGGCGGTTCGACCCTGACCCAGCAGTACGTCAAGCAGATCCGCATCGAGGCCGCCGTCGCAGCTGGCAACGAGGCGGGCGCGCAAGCTGCCCAGGAGCCGACGATCACCCGAAAGGTACAGGAACTGCGCTACGCGGTGGCGATGGAGAAGAAGCTCTCCAAGAAGCAAATCCTGGAGCGGTACCTCAACATCGCCTATTACGGTGACGGCGCATACGGCGTCGAGTCCGCGGCCCGTCACTACTTCGGGACGACGGCCGCCAACCTCGACCTCGCACAGTCGGCGATGCTCGCCGGCCTGGTGCAGAACCCAGTCGCCTATGACCCGGTGAACCATCCTGAGGCCGCCATGAACCGCCGGAACATCGTGCTTGGCCGGATGGCTCAGCTCAAGCTCATCAGCGCTGACGAGGCCCGGAAGGCGGAGGCGGTCGTCTTCGACAAGTCGAAGGTCGTCTACCCGAAGAATGGCTGCATCTCCTCGAAGTACCCGTTCATCTGCGACTACGCCTACCGGAGCCTGCTCCAAATGCCGAGCCTGGGCAAGAACCCGTCCGAACGGGCCAAGATGGTCAAGCGTGGCGGACTGACGATTCAGACGAATATCGACCCAAAGGTCCAAGACGCTGCTCAGAAGGCTGTTTCCGACGTCGTCGGCCCGAAGGATCCAGTTCTCGCCGGAACCGCGATCGTCCAACCTGGCACCGGCTTGCTCCTGGCGATGGCGCAGTCGCGTCCTGTCATGGGCGACAAGTCCGGCCAGACCTATTACAACTACATGGCTCCCGCCTCGATGGGTGGTGCCACTGGTTTCCAGGCAGGTTCGATCTTCAAGGCCTTCACGACAGCCGCAGCCCTCGAGAAGGGCATTGCCATCAACAAGCACTACACCGCGTCGTCCCCCATGGACTTCACGGGAGAGAGGTTCACCAACTGCAAGGGCGCCTTCAAGTCAGGCCCTTTCCGGGTACGCAACTCCACCGGTCACTCGTGGAACATCGGTCTGCGTGAGGCCGCGGCATGGTCGGTGAACACCTACTTCGTCCAGCTGGAGCAGGACGTCGGCATGTGTGAGGTCACCAAGATGACCCAGAACGCAGGAGTCAAGCTCTCCAGCGGCAAGGACATCGTGACCGCCTTCCAGCACGTTCCGTCGTTCACCCTCGGTACTGCGTACGTCTCCCCGCTGTCGATGGCCTCGGCCTACGCAACCTTCGCGTCTCGAGGTGTCCGGTGCGATCCGATCATCCTCAAATCGATCAAGAACCGTAACGGCTCTGCCATCAAGGTGCCGACCGGCAACTGCAAGCGGGTCATGCCGCAAAAGGTCGCCGACGGCGTCAACTCAGTGCTGTCCGGGGTGATGGACGCCACCGGCATGCCTGCCACCATTCCCGGGGGCTACCCGCAGGCCGGTAAGACCGGTACGACTGACGCCCACGAGGCTGCTTGGTTCGACGGTTACACCCCACAGGCCGCTGGTGTGGCGATGATCGCCGCTGACGGCAGCAACCCCTACTTCCGAGGCGACAAGTCTCGTTCCATCAAGGGAATCCGGACCTCCACCGGGGTGTACCTCAATGGTTCCGGTGGTAGCGACGCCGGCAAGATCTATCGCGCCGCTATGGCAGGCGCCCTCAAGGACAAGCCTCCGACGGACTTCGTCTCACCGACGGACGAGATCCGTTATGGCAAGCTCATCCAGATCCCGAACACCGACGGCATGACCTATTCCCAGGCCAAGGCTGCCATCCGCAAGGCTGGGTTCCGGACCAAGATGTGGCGTGTCTGGGACGACTCGGAGCCGGGGACCTATCTCGGCTCGGATCCTGAGGGCAAGGCCCATTCCGGAGAAGCCGTCGCGCTGAAGGTGTCGAAGGGTCCCGAGCCCGCACCTGAGCCGACTTACACTCAACCGGAACCACCACGACGCCAGCCGGACAACCCGCGCACCAGCGAGCCTGGGAATCAGCAGAACCCGCCGAGCGAACACAACCGATCCGGTGGCAACACCGAGGGAAACAACGGCCAAAGACAGGGCCGAGGAAATGGCGGCGGCCAGCAGAACCCGCCGGCCACGACGAGGCATCGCTGACATGAAGGCGTTCATGAAGGCGGCCGCCGGGTTGGTTGGAGTCGGCGTCGCCGGCCTGGCCTATGGGGTCGTGGAGGCCCATCGGTTCGTGGTGCGCCGTGTCGAGGTGCCGGTGCTGGAGCCCGGCAGTTCACCGCTTCGGGTGCTGCACATCTCGGACTTCCACATGCTGGCTCGCCAGAAGGCCAAGCGAGAGTTCATCCGTGGGTTGGTCGACCTCGAGCCGGACCTCGTCATCGACACCGGGGACAACTTTTGCTCGGCTGACTCCCTGCAGCCCCTCCTTGACGACATGGCAGGACTCTTGAAGCGTCCGGGAGCCTTCGTCTTCGGGTCGAACGACTACCTGGTGCCGGCTTTCAAGAACCCGTTCTCGTATCTACTGCGGGGCCGTTCGCGCGCGTCGGAGGAGCCGATACCGGAGCTCCCCCACGAGGAGTTGCGCCAAGCGTTCACCGCGGCGGGGTGGTTGGACCTCAACGACAAGTCAGGGACGTTGGAGGTGGCTGGCCAGCAAGTGGCGTTCCGCGGTACTGACGACGCCCACCACGAGCGCGACCATTACGAGAAGGTCGCAGGGCCTGACAATGGAGACGCAGACCTCAACATCGGCGTCACCCATGCGCCCTACCGCAAGATCCTTGACGCCATGGTCGGGGACGAGATGGACATCATCTTCGCGGGCCACACCCATGGCGGACAGGTGTGTCTGCCCGTCAAGGGAGCCATCATCACCAACTGTGATCTCGACACCGACCGCGTCAAGGGGCTCTCACAGCACAGCAGCGGTGGGCGCACCGGATGGCTTCATGTCTCGGCCGGATTAGGGTCCTCTCCTTTCGCCCCGTACCGGACATTCTGCCGGCCGGAAGTGACGCTGTTGACGCTTGTTCCCCGGTCATGACGGGGGTCGGCTTGGCGCTTTCAATCAAGCTGCGTTAGAGTATTCGTCGGTCCTCCTGTTGAGGAGGCTGACCGTGGTCGCGGGGTGTGGCGCAGCTTGGTAGCGCGCTTCGTTCGGGACGAAGAGGTCGCAGGTTCAAATCCTGTCACCCCGACTCACATGTGCAGTGGCCCTCTTCGGTCACTGCACAGATGCCCTCCCATGTGATGCTCCACCTGGCGCTGACACCGTGCGATGGTGTCCGCGCAGTCCACGTGATTCACGAGACACCCACGCGAACTGGCCGACCACGAACTATAGTTGCCCGCGTGGCCTGTGGTGACGGGTCGCGCCTGACACAAACACACGCCTGCCGCAAGGAGAAGACTCCAATGACACCCCCCCCCCGAACCAGCAGGTCAGCCGACGCAGCATAGCCAAGGGCTTGGCGTGGGCCGTCCCGGCGGTATCCGTGGCATCCACCCTCCCCGCATTCGCAAGCAGCCCTGACCCGAACTGCTCCAAGGTCGGTATCAAGGTCAACTGGGCGCAGATGCGTGACGATCTTCGCGCCCTCGGTCAGGGGAGCACGAAGACAAACCTCGTCCTCGACGGCACGCCGGTCTACTACGACCTGACGACCGGCGTCACGACCCTCTCCCAGCCGACGAGCGGCCCGTGGATGTCAGCGACACTCCAACCGACCACGTACTACGTCCCCGAGAACGAGACAGGTTTCATCAACAGCAGCACGGGCCTCACGATCCAGTTCAGCAGCTCGATCTCCGAGGACAGCGCCCGGTGCAAGGCAACGCCGAGTGCGGTGGACGACGAGAGTGCGTACATGCGGTACACGTTCACCTTCAGCGAGCCGATGGACAGCGTGACGGTGCCCGTGTACAACGTCTCGCACAGCGAGGACATGATCATCCGCACGATGACTGGCTCCGCCACCTACACCTCGCACAACTCCGGGACAACGACGACCCAACTCGACTCGAAGGCCGTCGAGATCTACGGGAACGGCAAACCCGATGCCCGGAACGCCGATGTCACCCTCACCGACACCACGGGGTTCACGTTGGCGTATGGCTGGAAGGACTGCAAGTCCAAGGGCGCACACGCCTCCTTCATCACGCCTCTCGTGGTCACGAACACCTGCTCGTGACGCCGATGCGGTGACGGCTTGACGTCCTGCGGCGCATGCGGCGGAATACCAACCCATCGGTCGTGCGTTCCACCACTCGTACGCAACAAGGAGGAGCACCATGACCACACATGCACTCATCGCCGTCACCGACTTCGGCGTCGAAGAGGCCGAGATCGTCGAGCCCATCAACGCCCTCAAGAAGGCTGGTATCGAGGTGACCGTCGCCTCCAACAGCGGTGACGCCATCCAGACCGTCACCGGCGACAAGGATTGGGCGTCCAAAGTTGACGCCGACTCCAAGCTGGCTGACGTCAAGGCGGCCGACTACGACCTGCTCGTCATCCCTGGTGGCACCGTCAATGCGGACACCCTGCGTGTCGACGAGGACGGACGTCGTCTGGTCAAGGAGTTCTCGTCGGCCGGCAAGCCGGTCGGAGCGATCTGCCACGGCCCGTGGGTGCTCATTGACGCCGACGTGACCAAGGGCAAGAAGATGACCTCCTACATCTCCATCCGTCCGGATCTTGAGAACGCCGGGGCCAACTGGGTGGACGAGGAGCTCGTCCGCTGCCCGGGCAACGACTGGGTGCTCATCACCTCGCGCAACCCCAACGATCTCCCGGTCTTCACCAAGGCGCTGGTCGACGAGGTCGCCTGATCCTCACACCAGCTTCGTAGTAGGGGCCCTCACCCTCGGGTGGGGGCCCTTACTACGTTTCCCACGTCCATTCTGGCGGCACGGCGAGGGAGGAAGCCGCGTCAGACAGCGGTCCATAGGCCCCACTCTCGCCGCAGCGTGAGACTCGCGTCCACTTATGAGGACGACTCTGCCTATGTTTCAATTTGGTCACGATGTCGTCTCACCGTCATGAGACGAGCGCTGAATGGGTCTCACGGGTGGCATGGTGTCCCGAACAACCTGGGATCGTCGGGTAACCGCCGACGAGACGTGAGAAGGAGGCACCATGCGTCGAATGAGCCCACTCATTGCGCTGTCCCTCGCAGGCTTGATGGCATTGTCAGCTTGTGGCGAGGACGTTGCGGCCAAGGATGACTCGGCCGCTGGTTCGTCGGCGACGGGAGGCAGCAACAACAGCGCCCCCGCCAAGGATGGGGGTTCGATCACCGTTCGCGGCTGCACCCCGCAGAATCCGCTCATTCCGTCCAACACCAACGAGACCTGCGGCGGAAACGTCCTCGACGCCGTCACCGCTCGTCTCATCCACTACAACTCCGACACCGCCAAGCCGGAGATGGACATCGCCGAGTCCATCGAGACCAAGGACAACCAGAACTTCACCGTCAAGATCAAGCCTGGATACAAGTTCTCCGACGGCACCGAGGTCAAGGCCAAGAACTTCGTCGACGGCTGGAACTGGGCTGCCTACGGCCCGAACGCCCAGCAGTCCGGCTACTTCTTCGAGCCGATCGAGGGCTACGCCGACGAGCAGTGTGACGATGAAGCCTGCAAGACCAAGCCGAAGTCCACGACGATGAGCGGCCTCAAGGTCGTCGACGACCACACCTTCACCATCAAGACCACCGAGAAGGTCTCGAACCTCGAGGTGCGTCTGGGCTACACCGCCTTCGCCCCGCTGCCGGATGCCTTCCTCAAAGATCCGACCGCCAAGAAGTGGGAGAAGATGCCGATCAGCGCCGGACCGTACAAGGTCACTGAGAACACGGCCACGGCCATCACCGTCTCGAAGAACGACCACTACGCCGGCAAGTACAAGGGCCACGTCGACAAGGTCACCTTCAAGATCTACAACGACGCTAGCCCGGCCTACAACGACACCGTCGCCAACCACCTCGACGTCAACGACCTCATCCCGACCGACCAGCTCACCAACGACCAGTGGAAGAACGACCTGGCCAACCGTTGGGGCATCCGTCAGTCCGGTGTCACCCAAACCCTGACCTACTCCGGCAAGGACAAGCAGCTGGCCGACAACAAGGACCTCGTCAAGGCCCTTGCCATGGACATCGACCGCGAAACGATCACCAAGCAGATTTTCGCCAGCTCCCGCACCCCCGCCGACGGCTGGGTCTCCCCCGTGGTCGATGGGTACAAGAAGGACCAGTGCGGCGAGATGTGCAAGTACGACAAAGACAAGGCTCTCGAACTCTACAAGAAGTCCGGCGGGTACAAGGGCGTGCTGACCATTGCGGTCAACGGTGACGGCGACCACAAGGCCTGGTCGCAAGCCATCTGCAACGGATGGAAGAACGACCTCGGTCTGAAGTGCCAGCTCAAGGTCACCCCGGATTTCAAGACCCTGCGCGACATGGTCAACAAGCGGTCCGTCGACGGCTTCTTCCGTACCGGATGGCAGATGGACTACCCGTCCATCGAGAACTTCCTGACGCCGATGTACGCCACCGGCGCCTCCAGCAACGACAACGACTACTCGAACAAGGCCTTCGACGCCAAGCTCAAGGAAGCCGCTGCCGCTACGGACTCCCGGCAGGCCAACAAGCTCTACCAGGAGGCCGAGAAGATGCTGGCGGACACCCCGCCGACCGTCCCGCTGTGGACGACCTCGATCCCGTTCGCGTGGTCGGACAAGGTCGCCAACGTCAAGCTCACTCCGTTCGGCTCGATTGACCTTCAGTCGGTCAGCGTGAAGTGATCCATCCCTGATGACGCATCCGTCGGTCCGCTGAAGTTGCCCAGCGGACCGACGGTGTCGTGAGGAACACCATGTTCAGATATATCGTCAGACGCACACTTCAGATGATCCCGGTGCTCATCGGGACGACGTTCATCATCTTCTGTCTGGTCTTCGCCTTGCCGGGCGACCCGACGGCCGGTCGATGTGGTGAACGTCCTTGTCCGCCCGCCTATGTCGCGGCCTTCCGAGCCGAGTACAACCTCGACAAGCCACTCCTCGTCCAGTACGGCCTGTACTTGTCGAAGCTGTTGCACGGCGATCTCGGCGTTGACTACTACGGCAACACCGTCGTCTCCGAGCTCGGTGCTCGCTACCCCGTGACGATCAAGCTGGCTCTCATCGCCGTGCTCATCGAGATCATCGTCGGCATCCTGGCCGGTGTATGGGCCGGTGTGCGACGCGGCAAGTTCGTCGACTACTTCGTCCTCGTGTCCTCCCTGATCGTCATCTCCATCCCGATCTTCGTCATCGGTTCGCTGGCCCAGCTCATCTTTGGCCTGCGACTCGGGTGGTTCCCGGTGACGGCCGGCGACGGATCGTGGGGTGAGCTCATCTTGCCGGGCCTGGTGCTGGGAGCGTTGTCGGTGGCCTATGTGGCGCGTCTGACGAGGTCGAACCTGCTGGAGAATCAGCGAGCCGACTACGTGCGCACCGCCAAGGCCAAGGGCATGTCGCCGGGCCGCATCGTCAACGTGCACACCTTGCGCAACTCACTCATCCCCGTCATCACGTTCATCGGATACGACTTCGGCGCCCTCATGGGTGGTGCGATCGTCACCGAGCGGATCTTCAACATCAATGGAATCGGCAACTATGTGTATCGATCGATCAACCAGCGCGACGGCGTCTCGGTGGTCGGGTCGGTGACCTGCCTGGTGTTGGTGTATTTGTTCGCAAACCTCCTCGTCGACCTGCTGTACGGGGTGCTCGACCCGAGGATCAGCCATGACTGAACCACGCACGAACCTTCCCGATTCCCCGCTGGAGGCCGGCGGCCCAGAGGCCCTGGCCGAGCCGATTGCCGCCCCCCGCGAGAACGACGTCCTCGGCAACTCCAAGCCACGCTCGGTGTGGAATGACGCCTGGGACTCCCTCAAGAGCAATCCGCTGTTCTGGATCTCGGTGACCCTCATCGTCATCTTCTTGTTGATGGCGGCCGTGCCGGCAATCTTCACCTCGAAGAATCCCACCGACTGCAACTTGTCAGCCGCTCGTCACATCCCCTCCGGTGTGCACTGGTTCGGCACTGACATCCAGGGGTGTGACGTCTACGCCCGGACCGTCTACGGAGCCAGATCGTCGATCCTCGTCGGCGTGCTCGCCACCTTGGGGACGACCCTCCTTGGTGCCTTCATCGGCTTGATCGCCGGGTTCCGGGGCGGCTGGCTCGACACTCTGCTGAGCCGGACTGGTGACGTCTTCTACGCCATCCCACTGTTGCTCGGCGGCATCATCATTCTGTACACCTTCCCCAATGAGCCGGGCACTCCGTATCTCGTCATGGTGCTCAAAGTGGTGGGAGCCATCGTGATCCTGGGTTGGCCGTCGTTGGCTCGACTCATGAGGTCGTCGGTCTTGCAGGTTCTGCCCCACGATTACATCCAGGCCGCTCGGGCGTTGGGCGCCTCGTCGTGGCGGATCATCCGTCAGCACATCCTGCCCAATGCCATTGCCCCGGTCATCGTGGTGGCCACCATCAACCTGGGCGCCTACATCGCCATCGAGGCGACGCTGAGCTATCTGGGCATCGGTCTGCAGGAACCGGCCATCTCGTGGGGTGTGTCGATTTCCGACGCCTCGGGTCTGGGCTACGTCCGATCGGCGCCCTTCATGCTGCTGTTCCCGTCGCTGTTCCTGTCTCTGGCGGTGCTGGCATTCATCTTCCTCGGCGAGGCGGCACAGGACGCCTTCGACCCCAAACAGCACTGAGGTTTCGACATGGCACGAAAGGCACTCACCAGCGCCCGTCTTCACCTGGAGCCGGTCGACGGGCTGCTTCTCAACGTCGACGACTTACACGTGGAGTTCCGCACCCGAGACGGTGTCGCCAAGGCCATCAACGGCACGAGCTTCACCCTGTCCGAACGGGAAACCCTCGCGATTCTCGGCGAGTCCGGGTCGGGCAAGTCCGTGACGGCCCAGGCGATCATGGGAATCCTCGACTCCCCTCCGGCCAAGATCACCGGCGGAAAGATCGAGTACTGCGGGGTTGACCTGCTGACGATGCCCGAAAAGAAGCGTCGTCAGATCCGCGGCGAGCACATCTCGATGATCTTCCAGGACGCCTTGTCGTCACTGAATCCGGTTTTCCCGGTCGGGTGGCAGATCGCCGAGATGTTCCGTATTCACCGCGGTATGAACCGCTCCGACTCGATGTCCGAGGCCATCCGCCTCATGGAGAGGGTGCACATTCCGGCGGCCAAGGAGCGCGCCGACAACTACCCGCACCAATTCTCCGGCGGTATGCGTCAGCGCATCATGATCGCGATGGCCATCGCGCTCAACCCGTGGGTGCTCATCGCCGATGAACCGACGACTGCCCTCGACGTCACCGTCCAGGCACAAATCATGACCCTGCTCAAGGAGCTCCAGGACGAGTCCGGGATGGGTCTGATCCTCATCACTCACGACCTCGGCGTCGTGGCGGACGTGGCTGACGACATCGCGGTGATGTACTGCGGCCGGTTCGTCGAGCATGCTGACGTCCACCGTCTCTATGACAACCCGGCTCACCCGTACACCGTGGGTTTGCTGGACTCGATTCCGCGTCTGGACCAGAGGGGCAGCGAGTTGTATGCCATCGGCGGCCTGCCGCCATCCCTGACGAATCTGCCGTCGGGGTGTTCCTTCCACCCACGTTGCCGCTGGGCCACCGACGAATGCCGCGCAGGCGGTGCACCGAAGTTCGTCGAGGTCGAGCCCGGACGTTGGGCTGCCTGCCACCACACCGAGGAGGTGCTCCACCGTGACCGCTGAGACGACGACCTCGACCAGCGCAACCGCTGCGACGAGGCCAGAACCCATCCTGTCAGTTCGCGACCTCACCAAGCATTACCCGCTGAAGTCCGGGGTGGTGCGTCACACCGTCGGCCATGTCAAGGCCGTCGACGGCGTGAGTTTCGATCTCTACCCCGGCGAGACCCTCGGTGTTGTCGGGGAGTCCGGCTGCGGAAAGTCCACCCTGGGGCGGCTGTTGGTGGCCCTCGAGCCACCGACCTCCGGGACGATCACCTTCGAGGGGCGTGACGTCACCCACCTCAGGGGATCGGAGATGCGCAAGCTGCGCCGTGACATCCAGATCGTCTTCCAGGATCCGTACACCTCGTTGGATCCGCGTATGACGGTCGGAGACATCGTCAGCGAGCCCTTCCGCATCCACCCTGACGCCGTTCCGCGCGGCAAGAGGACCGAGAGGGTCAAGGAACTGCTGGACCTCGTCGGCCTCAACCCCGAGCACATCAACCGCTATCCGCACGAGTTCTCCGGGGGCCAGCGTCAACGCATCGGTATTGCCCGCGGCATCGCGCTGCAGCCCAAGGTACTGGTGTGTGACGAGCCAGTGTCGGCTCTGGACGTCTCGGTGCAGGCCCAGGTCGTCAACCTGTTGCAGAAGCTGCAGCGGGAGTTGGGAATGGCCTACATCTTCATCGCCCACGACCTGTCGGTGGTGCGTCACATCTCCGACCGGGTGGCCGTGATGTACCTCGGGCGGATCATGGAGATGGGTGACGAGGAGCAGATTTACGAGCGCTCCACCCATCCGTATACCCAGGCCTTGCTGTCGGCAGTTCCGGTACCCGACCCGTCCTTGCGCGGGCAGCGGCATCAGATCCTGTTGCACGGAGATGTGCCCTCCCCCGCCAATCCGCCGACCGGCTGCCGCTTCCACACGCGGTGCTGGCGGGCTCAGCCGCTGTGTTCGGAGAAAGAGACCTCCTTGAACATGCACGCCGATGGACAAGGGGAGCATGCCTGCCGATGCCATTTCGCGGAGATCTTCGAGAAGGCCTCGGACGACGTCAAACCCGGTGACCTGACCGCCTAGTTGTCCGTTGACTGGGTCAGCCATCCGGGCTACGACACGCAGTTGCCAAGAACTGCCTGAACGTGGCGATGTCCTCGTCGCCATGGGCTTTTCCTGGCGGCCGGAGGACGCCTGCCGCAGAGACGGGGACGGGTAGCGCGCCGCTATCTGCCAGGTGCGCCTGTTCGGTACAGCTGCGCCGGTTTTATGCAGTTGCGCCACCTCTGCCCAGCTGCGCCCGCATATGCCGCCTGCGCCTCAGCCCGCCGTGGCATCCATGCCGCCAGCCGTCTGCGAGTTGCCCTCCGTCCCCCGCGCCACCCCTACGTCGTCTACCTGCGCCATAAGTGTGCAGTTGCGCCGCGCATACACGGCGCAACTGCACAAAACAGGCGCAACTGGCCTTCAGAGGCCGGGGGAACGACGATGACGGCGCCATTTTCTGGCGCAACTGCACGTACATGGCGCAGCTGGACGGCGGCTTTGGGGCGCAGGTGCTCAGGGATGGCGCAGCTGGGCAGAGGTGGCGCAACTAGCAGCGCCGGCTCACCCCACGACGCCCCGCGACACCCCGAGACGCCTCGGAACGCCGAGAATCCCCCAAAAAGTCCAGCGAGATCTGCCACGCCCTGGCCCCCGAAACCCAACGGCACCGCCGACGCCAATTCCTTGACAGAGTTCGTCGACGCCTCGGGATATCGCCGCCCGGCTAGGCTGTCCGGGTGCTGACCCTCATCTCCCCCGCCAAGTCGCTGGACCTCGAGAGCCCCACCCCAAGGAACCAGCCCACCGAGCCTCGCCTGCTCGACGAGACCGCCAAGCTCGCCGAGATCATGTCCGGCAAATCGGTTGCTGACCTGCGCAAACTCATGGGGGTCTCCGAAGAAATCGCCACCCTCAACGTCGAGCGCTACCGCGACTTCCAGCCGGGCACCCCCGAGACCGCGCGTCCCGCCGGCGTCACCTTCGACGGGGCCGTCTACCGAGGCATGGACCCGCAGTCCTTCGACACCCGCGACTGGACCGAGGCCCAGAAGTCACTACGCATCCTGTCCGGTCTCTATGGCGTCCTCCGTCCCCTCGACCGCATCCAGCCCTACCGCCTCGAGATGGGCACCGCCCTGCGTACCCACCGCGGCAACACCTTGGTGAGTTGGTGGGGAGACCAGCTCCGTGATCTCGTCTCCGCCGACCTCCAGGAGTCCCCCGGCCCGAAGGTCATCGTCAATCTGGCCTCGGCCGAGTATTTCCAGGCCGTCGCGGGGATCGACGCGAAGATCATCTCCCCGCGCTTCGAGTCCCGGGACCGTCAAGGACGTTGGAAGGTTATCTCCTTCACCGCCAAGACGGCCCGCGGCCTCATGGCCGGATGGATAATCCATAACCGTGTGCGCACGGTCAAGGCACTCACTGACTTCCATGAAGGCTGGGAGTACTGCGACGAGGTGTCCTCCTCAGACATCCCCGTCTTCCGCAAGTTCGACTGATCCTGGATCCTGGCAGCCTGATCCACCAACCTGCTGACAACGCGCGGCACCCGCCACCCCGAAGATCACCAGGGTGACGGGTGCCGCGTTCAGGGACCGGACGGATGCCAGGGATCAGTCGGCACATCGATCAGCAACGGCACACTCTTCACTGCCGATCGGGTCCAGGTCGACCTGCGTCATCAGCGAGTCAATGAATCACCCCCAGTTCCAACTCGTTGTTCGTCGTTCATTCCGGGATACGCATTGTGCGCGACCCCGCGGTCTCACTTCTTGCCGTAGCGGCGATTGAACTTCTCGACGCGCCCAGCGGTGTCGACGATCTTGGCCTTGCCTGTGTAGAAGGGATGACTGGCCGACGTGATGTCGACGTCGATGACCGGGTAGGTGTTCCCGTCCTCCCACTCAATCTCCTTGGAACTGGTGGCGGTGGACCTCGTCAAAAAGGTCATGTTCGCCGAGATGTCCCTGAAGACCACGGGGTGGTAGTCGGGGTGGATGCCTTGTTTCATCGGTTTCCTTCCGGCCTTGGCGCGTGCCTGTCCAAACGACGAGTTCGCATCTCGTCAGCATCAGTATATGATAATGATTCTCACGTGCAAACGATCACAGGAGATACCCATGTCACGACGCTGCCAGGTCCGCGGCACCAAGCCAGGATTCGGTAACAACGTCTCGCACTCCCAACGCCACACGAAGCGCCGCTGGAATCCCAACATCCAGAAGAAGCGCTACTGGGTGCCGTCGTTGGGCAGAAAAGTCACCCTGACCCTGACCCCGAAGGCGATGAAAGAGATTGATCGCCGTGGCGTCGACGTCGTCATCGCCGAAATGCTCGCTCGAGGAGAGAAGATCTGATGGCCAAGAAGTCCACACAACTACGCCCCATCATCAAGCTGCGGTCGACAGCCGAAACCGGCTACACCTACGTCACCCGCAAGAACCGACGCAACACCCCGGACCGTCTCGTCCTCAAGAAGTTCGACCCCATCGTGCGTCGCCACGTCGAGTTCAAGGAGACCCGCTGATGGCCAAAAAATCCAAGATCGTCGCCCAGAAGAAGCGCGAGAAGTTGGTCGCCCACTACGCGGAACGACGCGCCGAACTCAAGGCCATCATCAAGTCTCCGACCGCCTCATTGGACGAACGCATGGAAGCATCGCGTAAACTGTCTACCCTGCCGCGCGATTCATCCCCCGTGCGGCTGCGTAACCGTGACCAAGTCGACGGACGCCCCCGTGGCTATGTCGGCAAGGCCGGTGTGTCCCGTATCCGTTTCCGTGAGATGGCCCACCGCGGCGAACTCCCCGGAATCACGAAGTCAAGCTGGTGAGACCATGGCAGTACCGAAGCGTAAGAAGTCCCGTTCGACCACGCGTCATAGGCGGGCCCAGTGGAAGACCACGCCAACACAGTTGGTTGAGATCCGCGTTGAGGGCAAGGTCCTGCGGGTCCCCCGAAATCTGGTCAAGGCCTACCACTCTGGGCTGATTGACGCCGAGGACTGAATCCTCGCACCCTGAGCGGTCCAATGTGGCCGCTCAGGTCAGTTGATCACCCGAGAAGCCTTGATCCCGTAGGGTTGTCGTCATGAGCAAGCCCGAAGTGACCCTGCCCGATTCCGCCCCCGACGACCTCACCATCGAGGACATCACGGTCGGCGACGGCCCCGAGGCCTCCGCCGGAAACCTCGTCGAGGTGCATTACGTCGGAGTGGCCCTGAGCAATGGTCGCGAGTTCGATTCCTCGTGGAACCGCGGAGAACCGCTGACCTTCCAGCTGGGACTCGGCCAGGTGATCCCCGGATGGGATGGAGGCGTTCAGGGCATGAAGGTCGGCGGACGACGCAAGCTCGTCATCCCCCACCACCTCGCCTACGGTCCGCAGGGTATTCCCGGCGTGATCGCTGGCGGTGAGACGCTGGTCTTCGTCTGCGACCTCGTCAACATCATCTGAGGGCGTCATTCGACGGCGCCATCTGACGTGACCCCGGATCAAGCAATCGCGCGCGCCCGGGCCCTCGCAGGGTCCGGGCGTCGTTGCATGCTCGGACTCTGTGGCGAACCAGGAGCTGGCAAGACGACCCTGTCCCACCTTCTGAGCGAGGAATTGGGAGAGACATGCGCCGTCGTCCCCATGGACGGGTTCCACCTCGCCCAGGCCGAGATCGAACGACTCGGTCGCGCCGACCACAAGGGAGCTCCCGACACCTTCGACGGGTGGGGATTCCTGTCCTTGGTGCGTCGCCTGGCCACCGCCGACGAACCAGTGGTCTACGCACCGATGTACCAACACGGGTTCGGCGAACCCGTCGCCGGGGAGATCCCAGTGACACGGGAGGTGCCGCTCGTCATCGTTGAGGGGAATTACCTCCTCCTCGACGAGGAGCCGTGGTCTCTGCTGGCGCCGCTGTTCACCCAGACCTGGTACGTCGACGTCGATCCTCAACTACGGATGGAACGACTCGTCCGACGACACGTCGCCGCAGGAAAACCCCCGGAATATGCCCTGACGTGGGCCAATGGCCCTGACGAACGCAATGCTGCGCTCATCCGTACGACGAGGACCCGTGCCGATGATGTCGTCCTGATGAACTGACGACGACGTCTCACCCTGCGCACCACCCGTGGTGATACCGTCGGTATGTCTCCTTGGCGAGACGACCCACGGCGATCACACCGACGCGATTCGCCCCAGCCCTGGCAATTGCGCGTGCTCCCTCGCAGGCGTCATCGCGCCATGGCGACACCACATCCGCATGAGTACGCATCTGGGAGCACCACCGATGTACGACAACAGCAGCACTGCCGCAGCCATGACGATCAAGCTCGACGCCGAGTTCCCACCCGACCCGGTCTTCCGGCCCGGCATACGACGAGCACCCTCACGTGGATTCCACCTCACCCCTGATCAGACCAAGATCGCGCTGCGCAATGCCCTGCGTTACCTTCCCCCGGAACTGCACGAGAAGGCCGCACCCGAGTTCCTCGAGGAACTTCGCACCTTCGGCCGCATCTACGCCTACCGCTGGCGTCCGGCTGGTCACCTCAAGGGCCGTCCGATCGACGAGTACGAGGGCCGCTGCACCGAGGGCAAGGCCTTCCAAGTGCAGATCGACAACAACCTCGACTTCGACGTCGCCCTCTACCCCTACGAGCTCGTCACCTATGGCGAAACCGGCAGCGTCTGCCAGAACTGGCTGCAGTACCGACTCATCAAGAAATACCTCGCCCAGCTCACCGAGGACACCACCTTGGTCGTCATGAGCGGCCACCCGCTTGGACTGTTTCCTTCCCGCCCGGAGTCACCCCGCGTCATCATCACCAATTCCCTCATGGTCGGCCACTTCGACAACCAGAGGGACTGGGAGATCTGTGAGGAGATGGGAGTCGCCAACTACGGCCAGATGACTGCCGGCGGCTGGATGTACATCGGCCCGCAGGGCATCGTCCACGGCACCTTCAACACCATCCTCAACGCCGGGCGCATCCGTCTCGGGATCCCCGCTGACGGTGACCTCTCAGGAGTGCTCTTCGTGTCGTCGGGACTGGGCGGAATGTCCGGGGCCCAACCCAAGGCTGCCGAGATCGCCCACGCCGTCGGAATCATCGCCGAGGTCGACATGTCGCGCATCCAGACCCGTCTCGACCAGGGCTGGGTGGGTCACGTCTCCGAGGATCTCGACGAGGTGTTCGCCCTGGCCAAAAAGCACATCGACGAGCGCACCCCGATCTCGATCGCCTACCACGGCAACATCGTCGATCTGCTGCAGTACGCCGTTGACAACGACATCGACATCCCGCTGCTGTCCGACCAGACCTCCTGCCATGCCGCCTATGACGGCGGCTACTGCCCGCAGGGCCTGACCTTCGAGGAGCGCACCGAGCTGCTGGCCCGTGACCGTGACGAGTACGCCCGCCGCGTCGACAAGACCCTGCGCAAGCATTTCGAACTCATCCGCACCCTCACCGAGCGTGGCACCTACTTCTTCGACTACGGCAATGCCTTCATGGCGACCGTCTTCGAGTCCGGGGTGACCGAGATCGCCAAGGACGGGGACTCCCGAAATGGGTTCATCTGGCCCTCCTACGTCGAGGACATCATGGGACCCGAGCTCTTCGACTACGGTTACGGCCCCTTCCGCTGGGTCTGTCTTTCCGGCAAGCACGAGGACCTCATCGCCACCGACCATGCCGCCATGGACTGCATCGACCCGAATCGCCGCGGCCAGGATCGCGACAACTACATCTGGATCCGGGACGCCGAGGCCAACGACCTCGTCGTCGGCACCCAGGCGCGCATCCTCTACCAGGACGCCAAGGGCCGTAGGGACATCGCGTTGCGATTCAACGAGATGGTGCGCAACGGCGAGATCGGACCGGTCATGCTCGGGCGGGATCACCATGACGTCTCGGGCACCGACTCCCCCTTCCGCGAGACCGCGAACATCAAGGACGGGTCCAACGTCATGGCGGACATGGCCACCCAGTGCTTCGCTGGCAATGCCGCTCGCGGCATGAGCCTGGTGACCTTGCACAACGGCGGAGGAACCGGCATCGGCAATGCCATCAACGGCGGGTTCGGGCTGGTCCTGGATGGTTCCGAGCGGGTCGACGCCGTCATCCGCAGCTCCTTGCTGTGGGACGTCATGTGCGGTGTGGCCCGACGCGGCTGGGCCCGCAACGACCACTCCATCGAGACGGCCACCGAGTTCAACCAGGAACACGACGACGCCCAGATCACCCTGCCCTACCTGGTCGATGACGCCCTCATCGACGGATTGGTGAAGTGATGACGACCTGGACAGCGGCAGCCCTGCTCGACGAGATCGCCGGGATCGGACGCAACGAAGACGGGTCCTACTCGCGGTTCTGCTTTCGCCCTGACGAGGTGGCCTTGCGGGAATGGTTCGTCGCGAAGGCCACCGAGTTGGCTCTGACGATCGTCACGGACATGAATGCCAACATCTGGGCTTGGTGGGGAATGCCGGGCCCGGAGGCCGTCCTGACGGGGTCCCACCTGGACTCAGTTCCTGGCGGCGGCGCCTATGACGGGCCGCTCGGCGTCGTCTCCTCCCTCGTGGCCGTGGCGAAGATGAAGGAAGCCGGGGTCGAGCCGTCGAAACCCTTTGCCGTCGTCGCCATGGCTGACGAGGAGGGCGCACGATTCGGCATGCCCTGTCTGGGGTCACGCTTGGCCTCGGGCAAGCTCAGCAAGGACGACGCCCGCAGGCTCGTCGCCCGGGACGGACAGAGTCTGCCGGACGCCTGGCGGGAGGCCGGCCTGGATCCTGATCTCATCGAGCCTGACGATGTCCTGCTCGATGCCTCCTGCTTCATCGAGTTGCACGTCGAGCAAGGGCGCGGGCTGGCTGACCTCGGCCACCCGGTCGCGATTGCCACGGCGGTGCGGCCGCACGGTCGCTGGCGTGCCGAATTCACCGGGCAGGGGAACCATGCCGGGACCACCCTCATCCCCGATCGCCACGACCCCGTCATCCCAGTGGCCGAAACCATTCTGGCGTCCCGCGAGGCCGCTGAGCGGGAGGGCTGCGTGACGACGGTTGGGCGGATCAACGTCGAGCCAGGCGGGACGAATGTCATCGCCTCGACCACGACGATGTGGCTGGACTGCCGAGCCGAGGATCCCGACACCGTCACCAAAGTCGTCGAGGAGATCCAGAAGATCTCAGCAGAGGCTGCTGACAAGCAGGGGTGCCAGGTCGTCTGGGCCCGTGAGTCATGGACCGACCGCACCGCCTTCGACGACGACCTGCGTCATCGGATGCTGCAGGTCCTCGGTGAGGAGACCCCGCAACTGTCGACGGGAGCGGGTCACGACGCTGCCACCTTGGCCGCGACGATGCCCACCGGGATGCTCTTCGTCCGCAATCCCACCGGAGCGTCCCACTGCCCGGCCGAATCAGCCAGCGACGAGGACTGCGAGGCGGGAGCGGAGGCTCTGCGGGCCGTGTTGGAGGAGCTGGTCAAGTGAGTGAGTGGTTCTTCCCGAAGGCTCTCGTCGAGGGGCGGGTTGCGCACAATGTGCGCGTTTCGAGTGATGCCGGCGTCATCACCGAAGTCACGGTTGACGCCCAGCAAGATCGCCACAGCTTCAGCGGCGTCGCTGTCCCGGGATTCGCCAACACGCACTCCCACGTCTTCCACCGCGGGTTGCGAGGAGCCGGGGAGGGTGAGGACTTCTGGTCTTGGCGGACCGAGATGTACCGGCTGGCCAACCGCCTCGACCCGGACTCCTACCACCGCCTGGCACGAGCGGCCTTCGCCGAGATGGTGGCTGCCGGGTACACCAGCGTGGGCGAGTTCCACTATGTCCACCACCGGCCCGACGGCACCCCTTACCCGCACCACGACATGGAGTTGGCCGTTGTCAACGCCGCCGCCGACGCGGGTATCCGGATCACCCTGCTCGACACCTGCTACCTGCACGCCGGACCGGGAGCTCCACTCGGCGAGGACCAGACGAGGTTTAGTGACGGCAGCGTCAAGGGATGGTTGGAGCGCTGGCACGCTCTCACTGATGCCCTGCCGGATTCCCCCTTGGTGACGCCGGGAGCGGCCCTGCACTCGGTGCGAGCCGTCAGTCCTGACGAGATGGCCACAGCTGTCTCGGGCTTGCCGGACCGCGCCCCGATCCACGTCCACGTCTCCGAGCAGCCCCGTGAGAACGAGGAGTGTCTGGCCGCCCACGGGCTGACGCCCACCGCCGTCCTGGAACGTGCTGGAGTGCTCTCCGATCGCACCACCGTCGTCCATGCCACACACCTGAGCGACGACGACATCGCCATGATTGCTCGCACGGACACCATCGTCTCGCTGTGCCCGACCACCGAGGCCGATCTGGGTGACGGCATCGCGCGGGTCAAGGATCTGCTCGACGCCGAGGTGCGTCTGACGATCGGCACCGACGAGGACGTCGTCACCGACCCCTTCGCCGAGTTGCGCCTGCTCGAGTCCACCGCTCGGCTGGCCACCGGGACCCGAGGAGTCATCGGCTGCAACTCCCTGTGGAAGATCGGTTTTCGATACGGGGTGGATAGCCTGCGCCCGGCAGCGGGACCACGCCCGCACCAAGTTTCCACACCCGCTTCCGACCTCGCCGGGCTGAGCGTGGGTGATCCTGCTGACGTCGTCGTCGTCGATCCGTCGTCGGCTCGCCTGGCCGGGGTGGACCCGACACGCTGGCCGCTGGCGGCAACCGCCGAGGACGTCACCGCCACCATCATCGCGGGCGAGTGGATCCGACGCGACGACGCCACCGCCGAGGATCTGCGCCATGTACTGAACGAGCTGAGAGGTCGTGACTCGTGAGCGTCGTCATCAACAACATCGGTCTGCTGGTCACCAACGATCCATCCGTCGGCGGTGATGGCCTCGGACAGATCCGTGACGCAGCCGTCGTCATCGACGGAGATCGAATCGTCTGGGTGGGGCGCTGTGCCGAGGCTCCCGCAGCCGATTACCAGGCCGACATGACGGGAGCCTGCATCATCCCCGGCTTCGTCGATTCCCACAGCCATCCGGTCTTCGCAGGGGATCGTAGTGACGAGTTCGACGCACGGATGAACGGTCAGAAGTACGAGGCCGGCGGAATCCTGCGCACCGTTCGACGCACCCGGGAGGCGTCCGTCGGGCTGCTCGATGCCGTCATGACCGGGATCCTCGACGAGATGGCGCTCGGTGGAACGACGACTGTTGAGGCCAAGACGGGGTACGGGCTCGACATTGAGACGGAGGTCAAGCTGGCGCAAGTGGCCAGTTCTCACACCGACGAGGTGACCTTCCTGGGCGCCCACGTCGTCGGGCCCGAGTACGAGCCGGACGAGTACGTCCGTCTGGTGTGCGGGGAAATGCTGCAAGCCGTACGTCCCTATGTGCGCTGGATAGACGCCTTCTGCGAGACCGGCGCCTTCGACCCCGACCAAACCATGGAGATCCTGCGCGCAGGCAAGGATGCCGGGTTGGGGCTTCGTCTCCATGCCGCTCAGTTGGGGCCCTCTGAGGTCATTCCGCAGGCCTGCGAGCTGGGTCTGGCTTCAGTAGACCACTGCACGTTTTTGAGCGATGAGGACATCGACGCCATGAAGGCCACCGACACTGTGGCTACTCTGCTTCCGGCCGCCGAGTTCAGCACCAAACAGCCCTACCCCGATGCCAGACGACTCCTCGACGCCGGAGTGACGGTGGCGCTGGCCACCGACTGCAATCCGGGCACCGCCTTCACCTCGTCCATGCCGTTCTGCCTTGCCATCGCGGTGCGGGAGATGGGCATGACGCCGGAGCAGGCCCTCTGGTCGGCGACGGCGGGAGGCGCAGCCGCCCTTCACCGTGACGACGTCGGCGTCATCAAGCCGGGAGCCCGTGCGGATCTGGTGGGTTTGGCGGCCCCGTCGTGGCTGCACCTCATGTACCGCCCAGGAGTCCCTCTCATCGACAAGGTTTGCCGGAGCGGACGACTGCTCACGTTGACCCAACCACGGCTGAGACTCGACGGTTGACCGGCACGACCACCGTCGCCCCTGACCCCATTCGTGCTCAACACGAGGTCAGCCATGGCGACTGCCCAGAAGACATACCCGAATACACGCGATCGCCACGACACCGTGGCACTCACGACAAGGAAGGACGACCATGAATCCAGCCACCATTGACGTCGGTGCCCCGCTCACTCCCCACGACATCATCGCCGTCGCCCGATCAGGAGCCCAGGTGACGGTCGGAGACGACGCGATGGAGCGGGTGAAGCGAGCCTCCGACCTCGTCGAGAGCCTGGCCGACGACCTCCAGCCCCACTACGGCATCTCCACCGGCTTCGGCGCCTTGGCCTCCACCCGAGTGCCCCGTGACCATCGCGTGGCCCTGCAGCACTCCCTCATTCGTTCCCACGCCGCCTCGACCGGGCCACGGGTGGAGACCGAAGTCATCCGCGCCATGATGACTCTGCGTCTCAAGACCATGGCATCTGGCCACACCGGAGTGCGCCCGGAGGTCGTCACTGCCTACGCTGACCTGCTCAACTCTGGGCTGGTGCCGATCGTCGGGGAATACGGGTCCCTTGGGTGTTCGGGCGACCTCGCCCCGCTGGCCCACTGTGCCCTCGTCCTCACCGGAGAAGGGACTGTCCTGACCCCCGACGGTGGTGAGGTCGACGCCGCCACCGGTCTTGCCCAGGTCGGGCTGAAGCCCATTTCCTTGCGCGAAAAGGAGGGGCTGGCCCTCATCAATGGCACTGACGGCATGCTCGGCCAGCTGATCATGGCCCTGGCTGACCTCGACGTCCTCGTCCCGACGGCTGACCTGGCGGCAGCGATGACCGTTCAGGCCCTGTGCGGCATCGACCGAGTTTTCGCCCCCGATCTGCAGGCCTTGCGTCCCCACCCCGGACAGGGGGTTTCAGCTGCCAACATCCTCGCCCTGTTGGAGGGGTCCGACCTCATCCAGGCCGGTCGGGAGGGCGCCGTCAAGCGCGTCCAGGATGCTTACTCGCTGCGGTGCGCCCCGCAGGTTCACGGAGCCGTGCGCGACACCATGGCCCACGCCCTTCAGGTGGCGAAAGTCGAGTTGGCCTCGGCCGTCGACAACCCGGTCATCACCGACGACATGCGCGTGGAGTCCAATGGCAACTTCCACGGTGCGCCGGTGGCATATGTGCTCGATTTCCTGGCGATTGCCGCAGCCGACCTCGCGTCGATGAGCGAGCGCCGCACTGACCGCATGCTCGATCCGACACGCAACCGCGACCTTCACCCCTTCCTCGCCGACGACCCCGGTGTCGACTCCGGTCACATGATTGCTCAATACACCCAGGCCGGCATCGTCTCGGAGATGAAGCGGCTGGCCGTCCCGGCGTCGGTGGACTCCATTCCGACATCGGCCATGCAGGAAGACCACGTCTCGATGGGATGGTCGGCCGCCCGCAAGCTGCGCCGCGGGATTGACGGTCTGGGAGCCGTCATTGGCATCGAGATCCTGACCGCCGCCAAGGCTATCCAGATGCGGAGTGTGGAGCCGTCGAAGCCGGTAGCCGACGTCATTGCTCGGATGCGCCAGACCATTCCCGGTCCCGGACCGGACCGCTTCCTTGCCCCCGAAATCGACGAAGCGCACCGCTTGGTAACTTCCGGTGAGCTCCTCGAGGTGGTGCGTCAGCAGGTGGAGGTGAGTTGACCACGCACGATTCGTGTACATGACTCCTGTAGCGTGGGGTGTGCTCTGCCCATGCAGAGGTGAGCCATTGTTGAGTTGCGTGTCGTCCGCATCTCGGATGTCCTTCCCCGCCGTTGCGGGGGTGCGCGGGCGTAGGGCAGGACGTGCTTCTGGCCCGATCCTCCCCGCCGTTGCGGGGGTCGGTGATCAACTGTGGGCGTCCTGCAGTTATTTTCCAACTTGTTCAGTTGAGTCACATTCTTATGTTAAGGTTCTTGTCAACATCAACCGCAAGGAAGCGACAATGCTCAACACGTGGTCTCCCCCAGCACGGTCCTGCTGGGGGAAGACGAACGAGGAAGCCGACTGGCTCCCCGTCGTCCAACATCTGGAGGACACCGCCGGTGTCATGGCCGAGATATGGAGCCTCCAACCGCGATCCATCCGATCACTCCTAGCCGACAGCCTTGGCGGAGAACGCGCCGCCCAAACGTTCGAATGCTTTCTAGCGGGGATCCATGACGTCGGAAAGGTCAGCGCCGACTTCGCACACAAAGCGCGGTTCCCCCGCACCAACGGAACATCAACGAGCTACCTGTGCGATCAGATGGAACGGCAGGGGTTTGTCATTGAGAAGCCGGACGCTTCCATCCCCCACGGCGCCCTGGGACAGGCTCACGTCACTAGCTGGTTGGTGAATCGCTACCCTGATGCACCCAAGGCACGCCGTCACGCTCGCAACATCGCCTCCATCATCGGAGGACACCACGGGTCAAATCCCACGGCCGCGGACATGGAGAAATTCAAGCTGTCCCTGGATCGCGAGGACCGCCTCTGGAAGACCACCCGCGACGAGATCCTCGACACTGCAGCCGCGCATACCGGTGCCGAGAAATTCTTACCCAGCTGGATGAGCACCCCGATCCCCATCCAGACGCAGGTGATCTCCGAGGCGCTCGTCATAGTCGCTGACTGGATCGCCAGTTCGGAATCACTGTTTCCCTACGATCTCACGACACCGACACCGGATCGAGTCCGACGAGCCATCACCAGGCTGCAGCTCCCTCGCCCCTGGCAGCCCTACCCCTGCCCCAACTCCGTGAACGAGCTGTTCCACACCAGCTTCCCTTCCCTCGTCCACGGAGAACCCAACGCCATGCAGCGTGCAGCAGTCGAAGCCGCATCCTCGATGGTGGAGCCCGGCCTGCTCATCATCGAAGCCCCCATGGGGCAGGGCAAGACTGAAGCAGCTCTCATGTGCGCCCATGTACTCGCCGACAAATTCGGGCTCGGCGGCATCTTCTTTGGTCTGCCGACGATGGCCACATCCAATCCCATGTTCGGTCGCGTCCGGGAATGGCTGGACGCCGTACCAGCTGAGGACCAATCCAGCATCACTTTGGCCCACTCGAAGGCCGGGCTCAACGATGACTACCAGCAGCTCATGCCCTGGAATGCGTCGATGGCCGTCTATGACGAGGGCACCTCACAGCGCGAAGCCTCGGCGATCGTCCACGAGTGGTTCCTCGGCCGAAAACGCGCGATCCTGGCCGATCACGTCATCGGCACCATCGACCAGGCGTTGTTCACCGGACTCAAGGCCAAGCACGTCGTCCTGCGCCACCTCGGTCTGGCGAGCAAGGTCGTGATCATCGACGAGGTCCACGCCGCTGACGTCTACATGCGCGAGTACCTCAAAGTCGTCCTCGAGTGGCTCGGCGCCTACCGCACGCCCGTCATCCTCATGTCCGCAACCCTACCGCCCGCCCAGCGCGAGGAACTTGCTCTGGCCTACGCCAAAGGGCGCCATGGAAAGCGTGCCACCATGGCGCTGCCCACCTCAGACGAGTACCCGCTCATGACCTGCGTCACCGACGACATCACCCAACGCGGCACATCGGTCACGGCCCCGGCGCGCGGCATCACCGTCGAGACGATGACCGACTCCCTCGACGATCTCGCGGCTCGGCTCGAGGAGCAGACGTCCGAGGGCGGCTGCGTCGGGATCATCCGCGACACCGTTGCACGAGCCCAGGAGACCTTCGACGTACTCCGGCAGCGTCTCGACTGCGAGGTCGTCCTCGTTCATTCCAGGTTCGTCGCACCACAGCGTGCCCGTCGGGAGTCCGACCTCGTCAGGCGTCTTGGACGCTCTGACCAGACCCGTCCTCATCGCATCGTCGTCGTCGGTACCCAGGTGCTCGAGCAGTCCCTCGACGTTGACTTCGATCTGCTCGTCAGCGACATCGCGCCCATGGACCTCCTCCTCCAGCGCATCGGTCGATTGCACCGACACGACCGCGCACGTCCGCCCCGACTTCGTGACGCCGTCTGTCTGGTCACCGGCGTCGACAGCTGGGATGACGCCGGTCCGAGATTCAGCCGTGGAGTCGACCTTGTCTACGAACCGGACGCCCTCATGCGCACCGCGGCCCTCCTCGACGATCTGCTGCCCGGTGGGATCTCAATCCCGCAGGACATCCCTCGACTCGTCCGACAGGCCTATCAGGAGCCCTTCCCTTGGCCTGATGCCTGGACGGCCGGGGGCGAGAAGGCCGCACTCGATGCCAGGTCGAATCGTCAGTTGGCAGCGACTCGCGCCATGGCCTTCCGTCTGGCCGATCCATTCGGCGCATCGAGCCTCATGAAGGGGCTCACCGACATGGCTTCCTCCGATCCCGAGAACACCCGCGGCCACGCGTCAGTGCGCGACTCCGAGGATTCCATCGAGGTCATTGTCGTCCAGCAGTCGGGCTCCGGACATCGGCTGCTCGACGACATCGGGGAATACTCCGGAACAGAGCTGCCGCTGTTCGGTGCCCCTGACGGCGATCTGGCCCGAGCCGTCGCATCGTGCACCGTCACCCTTCCCCGGTCACTGTCGAACCCATGGGACATCGACAGGACCATCGCCGAGCTGGAGGCCGCGCCGATCGACCTCAGCTCATGGCAGACATCCCCGTGGCTTCGGGGACAACTCGTCCTCGTCCTCGACGTCCATGGCAATTCCACATTGTTGGGACATCCACTCCACTACGATCGCGATCAGGGGCTCATCGTCGAGCCCCTTCCCCAGAACGGAGCACCGGTATGACGAGCGCCTTCAACCTCATCGACGAGCCATGGATCGCGGTGCGACGCCCGGACAACGTCGTCATCGAGGTGTCGATCCGCGACGCCTTCCACCAAGCGAGCAGTCTTCGCGGCCTGGCCGGGGAGATCCCCACCCAGGAGGCCGCCGTCCTGCGCCTCCTCCTCGCCATCGCCATCCGGGCCACCGCTGAGTACCGCAGTGACGACGAGAAGATCGACGACTGGGCGCAGTGGTGGGAGTCCGGGCTACCACTGCACGAGATCGACGAATATCTGGACCGCTGTCACGATCGATTCTTTCTCGTCGACGGCCACACGCCCTTCATGCAAGTCGCTGATCTGCACACCAGCAAAGGAGGGTATTCAGGCCTGACCAAGATCATCAGCGAGGTGCCGCCGAACGACAAGTTCTTCACGACAAGGGATGGTGCCGGTATCTCGTCGTTGGGTTTTGCCGAGGCCGCCCGGTGGCTCGTCCATGCCCAGGCCTTCGACATCTCGGGCATCAAGTCGGGGGCTGTCGGCGATCCGCGTGTCAAGGGTGGCAGGGGGTTCCCCATCGGGACGGGCATCAGTGGTCCCATGGGCATCGTCGTCATCGAAGGCACCAGTCTTGCCGAGACGATCCTGCTCAATCTCTTCCTCGAGGACGATCCGCAGGCCGATGTCCCGGTCTGGGAGCGTCCACCGCAGACGGCAGCCCCCGACGCCGAGCACCCGGTTCCCACCGGATGCGCCGATCTCTTCACCTGGCAGAGCCGGCGCGTGCGTCTCATCACCGAGGCGGACCACGTCGTCGACGTCCTCCTGTGCAACGGCGACAAGGTCGGATGGAAGTATCTGTTACACAAGGACCCGTCGACCGCGTGGCGCTTCAGCGCACCCCAGACGAAGGCGGCCGGGGAGATCGTGTACATGCCCCGCAGCCACGACTCCACCAAGGCCATGTGGCGCGGACTGGAGCCTTTACTGGCGCACGAACCATCACCCGAAGACAGGCGCAGGAAGAAGGCCGGAGAGCCCGACAGGGCGTGGCTACGGCCGGAGATTCTCGAGCAACTCGCAACCCTCACCAGCGATGGCGCCCTGCCTGACGATCATCTCATTCGCATGCGGACCATCGGCATGGAATATGGATCACAAAGCTCAGTGGTGTCGACGACGATCGATGACTCCCTGCCGACGTCCTTGGCGGTCATCGCCAACGAGCAGCTGGGACGGCTCGCCGTCGGCTGCGCACATACCGCCGAGTCCCTGGTGTTCGCCTTGCAGAACCTCGCTTCCGATCTGGCTACCGCGACCGGCGACGAGTCGGAGGGGGTCCGTCCCCGAGCTGCCGAAGCCGGTTTCTCGGCCCTCGACCCCGCCTACCGGGAGTGGTTCAGTCGCCTCACGGGCACCACCGACGTCGATGCCGCGACTCTGGCATGGCGCCGGAGGGCACGGCGGATCGTGCGCGAGGTGGGCCTCCAGCTTTGCCGCGACGCCGGGTCGGCAGCCCTCACCGGACGCATGGTCCCGGTGCCCAACACCGAGCGACACGACCTCATGGACCTCGCCCGCGCCTGGCAGCGATTCCTCTCCCGGATGCGCGCCAGCGCCCCCCTATCTGACGATCCTCAACGCGACACCAAGTCATCCTCGAAGGAGCAGTGATGCCAGAACCATGGAATGACGTCAGCGCAGCGACGCTTGGCGCCGTCACCCACCTGCAACGGGGCTATCTCGCCACGCCGCGCGATCCGTGGGCGGTACGGACTCTGGCAGCCCTGCGCCATGCCGATGTGACTCGGCCGGGAACCGACCCGAATCTCTGGGAGGTGACCCTGGGCCACCTTCCGGACGATCTGGTGGGCCACGGGGCATCGCCGGCGACGTACGCCGAACGAGCCGTCCACGCCGCCGTCGTCCTCTACGCCATCCATCAGCAGTCCCGGCCCGGGCCGATGCACGCCACCGGCATCGGATTGGGCCAGGCGGCTCGGATGCTCTCGGCGCGACGCTCGACGAGCACCGAGTGGGACCCCGGCACGGTCTCCCGGTTCCAGCACCTGTGCCGCGCCCAGCAGTGGGCCATCCGCCTCGAAAACATCCGAGGGCTCGTCACTCTCATGCGATCCGAGGACGTCCCGCTCGACTACGGCCGACTCGCCGCCGACCTGTGGCGACTGCAGACCTCGGCATCCGACCGCGTCCTCCTAGCTTGGGGACGCCAGCTCCACCACCTCCCATCCGACGCCCCAACCACCACCGAGAGCACAAACCGAGGAGAATCCCAATGAGTTCGTACTACGTCGACATCCACGTCCTTCAGAGCGTCCCGCCGTCCAACGTCAACCGCGACGACACCGGGGCGCCGAAATCAGCTCTGTACGGCGGGGTCCGTCGGGCCAGGATCAGCTCACAGGCATGGAAGAAGGCCGTGCGAACGTCCTTCAAGGACTTCCTGCCCGCTTCCCAGACCGGCGCGCGGACACTGCGCGTCGTCGAACTGCTCATGAACCGCCTCACCGCCGATCCCTACCGACTGGCGCAGGAGGATGCTCGACAGAAGGCCCTCGCGGTCGTCAAGGCGCTCGGTCTCAAGGCCGACAAACCTCGAGTGAAGGACGGCTCGGGCCACGAGGGCGTCGAGCGCACCCAGTACCTCGTCTTCTACTCCAACCAGCAGCTCGATCGCCTGGCGCAGCTCGCGGCGACCTCGGAGGGCAAGATCCCCAGTTCCGACGCCAAGAAGGCCGCCGATTCCGATCATGGGATCGAGGTCGCGTTGTTCGGTCGCATGGTCGCCGATTCCAAAGACCTCAACGTCGACTCGGCCGTGCAGGTCGCCCACGCGCTGAGCACCCACGCCGTCGAGATCGAGTCCGATTACTTCACCGCCGTCGACGACTACAAGCTCGATGAGGACGACGCCGGAGTCGGCATGATCGGAACCGTCGAGTTCACCTCCGAGACCCTCTACCGGTTCGCCACGGTGGCTGTCTCGACCCTCGAGGACAACCTGGGAGACGTTGATCTCACCGCCGACGCCGCCGCCGCGTTCGTCCGCGGGTTCGTCGTGTCGATGCCAACCGGCAAGCAGAACACCTTCGCCAACAACACCCTGCCCGACGCCGTCGTCGTCCAGATCCGCAAGGGCCGGTCGTCCAGCTTCGTCGGGGCGTTCGAGGACGCCATCACGTCGACCACAGGTGGTTTCGTCGAGGCATCGTGCAAGGCGCTGGCCAGCTATGCGCACGACTGCGAGGAAGCCTTCCTCGGGGCACCAGTGGCCTCCTTCGTCACCCGGGTCGGCACGCGTACCGAGGCTGTCAGCGACATGGGCACTGCCATGCCCATCGACGAGCTCGTCTCGTCGGTGAGAGACCAGGTCGCCACCGTCCTGCGAGCGCAATCGTGACCGTCCTGCTGTTGCGGCTCGCCGGGCCCTTGCAGTCCTGGGGAGACTCGAGCCGATTCACGACTCGTGCGACGCGCCGCGAACCGACGAAATCCGGTGTCATCGGGCTGCTGGCGGCGGCGCAGGGGCGACGTCGTACCGACAGCATCGAGGACCTTCTCACGCTTCGGTTCGGCGTACGCACCGACCAGCCAGGCTCAGTCGTCCGTGACTTCCAGACGGCCATGGACTGGGCGCACCCCAAGAAGGACGGCAGCGTCAACGCCATGCCCCTGTCGAACCGCTACTACCTGGCCGACGCCGTCTTCGTCGCAGCGGTCGGGGGAGATCGGTCGCTGCTCGAGGCCCTCGACGAGGCCATCGGAGAACCGGCGTTCCCCCTGTATCTGGGCCGCCGCGCATGTCCCACGGAGGGACAGGTGTCCTTGGGTATCCGCGACGACGAGATGCTGTCTGCCTTGGAGACCGAACCGTGGCATGCCAAGCCCTGGCATCGACGCCGTTTGGGCCGCTCGGTGCACCTGCCCATCGCCTACGACGCCGCCCCCGGCCAGCTCGGAGACACCGTCCGAGACCTTCCGCTGAGCTTCAACCCGGAGCGGCGCGAGTACGGGTGGCGCGACGTCGCCTCGACGACTGTCGTCGTCGACAACCCCGACGGCAACGACGAGCCCGACTGGTTCGCGGGCCTGGAAGGAGAGTGATGTTTCTCACCCAGTTCGACGTCAACGTCGCCCGCCGCGACGCCGTGCGTCTGTTGGCATCTCCGGAGCGACTCCATGCTGCGGTGCTGAGCTCGTTCCCGCCTGGCCAGTCGACGTCCGACGGAGGCCGAACCCTGTGGCGACTGGACCGTGGGCCGACTCCCCATGAGGCGAAACTCATGATCGTCAGCCCGCTGAGACCTGACCTCACCGTGCTCAACGAGCAGGCCGGATGGTCGACGGGGGTGTCGGGTCGGTCGGCCGACTACGATCCCTTCCTGCGGGGTCTCCGGCCCGGCTCCGCCTGGCGATTCAGGTGCGCGGTCAACCCGACGACCGCAGTGCGCAGGACAGCCGGGTCACGCGGCCAGCGAGTTGCAGAGGTGACGGCCGAGCAGCAACTGGCTTGGTTCCTCGGTCGTGCCGAACGCCACGGACTGTCAGTGCCCGTCACCCCTGACGGGACGCCGTCCGCGCGCGTGACCCGTCGGGAGGTCCTGAGATTCCGTCGTCGGGGATCCATGGTGACGCTGGCGGTGACACAGGTGGACGGCGTCATCCATGTGGCTGACGCCGATGCCGCCCGTGGGGCGCTGACCTGCGGGATTGGTCCGGCCAAGGGATACGGCTGTGGCCTCATGACCCTGGCACCGGTCGTGAGTTGAGCGATGGGCAAATCGATCCCGGGCGCACGGCCAGCCGAGGTCCAGGAGTTGGCGCGCGCCCAGGATCGGCTCAGCTTCATCTACATGGAGCATTGCATCGTCAACCGCGACTCGAATGCCATCACGGCGTCGAATCAGCAGGGCACCGTGCATGTTCCGGCGTCCATGATCGGAGCGCTGTTGTTGGGCCCGGGAACGAACGTCACCCACCAGGCGATGGTGCTGCTGGCCGAGTCTGGCGCGACGACGCTGTGGGTCGGCGAACACGGAGTCCGGTATTACGCCCATGGCCGACCACTGGCCCGGACGACCCGACTACTCGACCTGCAGGCCGAAGCCGTCACCGACCGCACGAAGCGGCTTGCGGTCGCTCGGCGCATGTACGAGATGCGGTTTCCCGACGACGTGGCGACGGGCCTGACCCTGCAACAACTGCGCGGACATGAAGGGGCCCGAGTTCGGCAGGCCTACCGGGATGCGGCCATCCGATTCGGCGTCGACTGGGACAAACGCAGCTACAAGGTGGAGGATTTCGAGTCGTCCGACCCGGCGAACCAGGCTCTCACCGCAGCGACGACCTGCCTCTACGGAGTCGTCCATTCCGTCATCGCGGCGCTGGGGCTGTCCCCCGGGCTCGGGTTTGTGCACACGGGCCATGATCGGTCGCTCGTCTATGACGTCGCCGATCTGTACAAGACGTCGCTGGCGGTACCAGTCGCGTTCGAATGTGCAGCGAACGGGGACGTTGACGACATCCCTGGCGCGACGCGACGAGCCATGCGCGACGCCATTCACGAGTCGAAGCTCCTGAGCAGGTGCGTGGAAGACATCCATACCCTTCTCGACGCTCCGGGAGATCCCGATGACGGATACGGGTGGGACGTCGTCGACCTGTGGGACGACCGCGTGGGTACGGTCGCCTCAGGGAGATCGTGGGCATAGCCGTGGTCGTGCTCGTCCTCACTGCCTGCCCTGCAGGGCTGCGCGGTCATCTCACGCGGTGGCTGCTCGAGATCAGTCCCGGCGTGTTCGTCGGGCATGTTCCTGCACGGATCAGGGATGCCCTCTGGAGCCGAGTCGTTGAAATGTGCCACGACGGGCGGGCGATCCTCGTGTATTCGGTGCGCGGCGAGCAGCACTTCGAGTTCCGCGTGCATCGACATGACTGGGACGTCGTCGACTTCGACGGGCTGAAACTCATGCAGAGGCCAAACAATAGGGCACACACCTCGACACTGCGGCCAGGATGGAGCTCAGCCGCGCGGCGACGTAGGACGGCCAAGCGCTAGATCGAGTACACTTGTATCTAGGCAAAGCTCCTGCATCAGCCGTAGTCGGCTGGTGTCTTCCCCGCCTACGCGGGGGTGAGCCCAGGAGGAACCAAGAAGGCCTGTCCGGCCGTGAGTCTTCCCCGCCTACGCGGGGGTGAGCCCCACCACCGACCTAGTCAGCAACGGGCTACGCCGTCTTCCCCGCCTACGCGGGGGTGAGCCCGAGGGCGGCGCGGTCAACCCCGAGGCCACCGAGTCTTCCCCGCCTACGCGGGGGTGAGCCCCATATTTGCATCCCCGAGGTGAGGTCATATCAGTCTTCCCCGCCTACGCGGGGGTGAGCCCCGGTCCACTGAGGAGGCGTCACCGGCGTGCGCGTCTTCCCCGCCTACGCGGGGGTGAGCCCTCTGTCTTTGAGAGTGAGGGCAGTCTTCCCCTGTCTTCCCCGCCTACGCGGGGGTGAGCCCGCGCAAGAAGCTCGATCATTCGATCGATGGCCGTCTTCCCCGCCTACGCGGGGGTGAGCCCCACGGGCGCGCCTGGGTAGTGCGCATTGAGGAGTCTTCCCCGCCTACGCGGGGGTGAGCCCTCGACGGCGCCCAACGAGGTAGCCACTGACAGGTCTTCCCCGCCTACGCGGGGGTGAGCCCAGGGCGGTCACGAACGAGAACGCTTCGGTGGTGTCTTCCCCGCCTACGCGGGGGTGAGCCCCCACACCCCCGTCACCGACTGACCCGACACGAGGTCTTCCCCGCCTACGCGGGGGTGAGCCCACCTGGATTTCTGCGGTGCGGGCTGAGGTGGCGTCTTCCCCGCCTACGCGGGGGTGAGCCCTCGACCGCTCCACGCTCGACGCTGGCACGCTCGTCTTCCCCGCCTACGCGGGGGTGAGCCCTACGGCATATCACTCGACGAAGCCACGTTCACGTCTTCCCCGCCTACGCGGGGGTGAGCCCCTTGGCTGCCATGGGCGTGGAATCCCAAATCCGTCTTCCCCGCCTACGCGGGGGTGAGCCGTCCAGCACCTCCTCGGGGGTGTAGCCGACACCGTCTTCCCCGCCTACGCGGGGGTGAGCCGTCCGGCAGGTCATAGCACCCCGCGCTCCTTGAGCCGTTGATGAATCCTCACCTGGCGCTCGACTTCCTCGTCCTCAGCCCACTGGGCATCTCTCCTGTCGAGAGCACGGGTCGACGACACCCAACACGCCCACGAGACGATGGCGGCGACCACGCCACCACCGGCCCACATGAAGACGTCATATTTGCCGCCATGACGCCACTCGGCCCAGTGATTCTTCGACAAGATCACTGTCTGAATCGACGCCCACCCAAGACACCCCGCAGCCACGAGCGCAGATACGGCATACGTCAGCTCTACAAGGCATTGACGTATCGTCATACTGCCGCGCACCACGGCCACAAAAGAACCACCGATGGACACCAGCAACGACCCAACCCGCCTGATCGCCGACACCACCAGCCCCACCACCAGCACTGGGGAGATCAAAATAAACATGAGGGCGACGATCCCGCCAATAACCAGCAACGCTAGTTGCGTACCAGACATAATTTCTCCTTTTCCTCCCCGCCATAATTAATCTTAGAAGTGATGCTACGGGGAAGGTGAGCGTTGTGGTGGACCCTGTTTGGGTAGTTGGTCTTCCCCGCCTACGCGGGGGCGAGCCTCACGGTCTATCGGGATCGGATTCTTGAAGAATGCCTTCCCCGCCTACGCGGGGGTGAGCCCCATCGCCAAGCTGAATGGAGAGCGAGCATGAGCACCACCCCTGCCGGGTTCGACTTCGACGCTCTGGCCGAGTGGGCTGAGAGTGACGAGGCGACCCACACCCCGCAGACCAGCCCCGTGTTCCGGGGCGAGGACGCCGCGCGCGCCAGCCGCGCATTCCTCGGCCGAGGACGGCCCACCCGTCTTCCCCGCCTACGCGGGGGTGAGCCGAACTCTCACCTGCTGTTCTGGCGCACAACCGACAAGCCCTCGCCATCGCCCGCACCGAACGCGACATCCGCGCCGACCTGTCCGACCTCAAAAAAGCCGCCCACGCAGCCCAGACAGTCGACCAACGACGCACAGACGCCATCGCAGCCGCGATCAACGCAGGACAACACAACCGCCAACCCGCGCCCACACACCGCCTCGCCCGGCACCTGTGACACACCAGCACACACACAAAAAGGACCCCTCCACTCTCGGAGAGGCCCGATATAATAAGGATCCCCCGGCTTCGGTCCGCATCACGCTGGACATCCCACCGGGGGCCGTGTGGGCAATCCGCAGACTCCCACTCCGTTGTTCCTACACATCGATATAGCTACCCAGGTACGCCATTGTCAAGCGACCGACGAGACTCACATAAGATCCCCGGGTAGACAGGACCTGTGCCTCACCTTACCGGAAACAGGAAGAAGTCAATGAACCAACCACTGTCATGGAGTCTGGAAGACTACGAGGCGGCCGCCCTCTGTGAAAACCGTCCCGGACTCGTGGCGTTTATCGACGAACCCTACCGCACCATCCCTCATGTGGGATCGGTCTGTCTTCCCCGCCTACGGGGGTGAGCCGACTACGCCAAGACTGTCGCGACAGCTTCCACGTCGGGCCTATCCTCCCCGAGTCACAGCGCACGCCCTCCCACTGGGTACACGACAGGCCACCGCGCCTCGACGAGTGGAACAAGCTCGCCGACACCCAGACATGGCACACCAGACTCGAAGCGACCTGATACAACCTCAGCGGAGATGCGCCTACTAGAGCCGAAGCCGTGTTTCTGGAGCGCATGAGCCGCATCGGCGTCACCGTCTGAGGTACCTCCCCAAAGGCGAGCGTCGCCCTGGCGGCGTCACGCTCCCATCCAGCGATGTCTGGTGGCGTGGGCACGCCTTCGAGCTCAAATCACCGAAGCCAGACAAGCCCGGCGGTGGCATTGTCAGCATGATCAGCAAGGACCAAGCCAAGGCGTGGAGGAATCATGGCGTGAGATCGTGGACCTCGGAAACCGGGAGTTCACCGGCGAACTCGGTGCCCTTCTGGGCTCCTACAACCTTGGTCCAAGACACCTGCCGCTGGATGAGCTGTGGGTTCACAGCCGGGGAGTCCTCCATCAGATCCCGCTTCGGGCACGTAAAAAGCCGGGGAAACTCCTTGGACTCCCAAGGCTCCCCGGCCAGTTCTGACTGTACCACAGGCCACCCTCGCCGTCTTCCCCGCCTACGCGGAGGTGAGCCGTTTCGGATGCTTGACAGGTCGGAGCTGATATCGTCTTCCCCGTCTACGCGGGGTTGAGCCGGGGTTTCTCACTCAGATGAGGAGGGCGAAATGAGTGAGTTTGTTGCCGACAATGGTGTTCGAGTGACCGACGAGATGGTTCGCCAGTGGGCAAGTGAAGCCGAGTCGGGTTTTGAGGGGTTGCAGGTCGAGCCGTTCGAGGGCCGAGCTTGGGAGGACGTGGAGACTGAGCCCCTGGAACCTCGCACGATCCGGGTCAGTGCCAGCGTGTGGAGGCTGATCGAACGGGATGCGTCTCGGCAGGGCATGACCGTATCCGCGTGGACCCGTCAAGCGCTCACCCGCGAGGTCACCCAGACCCTCAACGCCGGCTAAGGATTCACGATGCGGAGACGCTTGGAGTCGTTGTGGGACTGATAAATTTATGAGCAAACGAGACGTTCTTCGTAGGGAACAAGAGCGCGAATCACTCAAGATGAAGCGCCGTAAGATCACCTATGTCGCCGTGGGTGTACTGGCCCTCTCCCTTATTATCGTTGGCACGGTACTTGCTATTAATAAGTCCCGCCAGGGTCCCGCTATAGAGACTTCCCAGGGTACGATCTCCAAGGCGATTGTCTCCATCCCTAAAAGCGTTTATGACAAGGTTGGCCCCGGTTCTTCGGAGCTTCAGGTCACCAAGACTGGGAATAAACCTGACAGAGACGGCAAGGTAAAGCTCTTCTATGTAGGGTCAGAATTCTGTCCCTTCTGCGCGATGGAAAGGCTCCCTCTCGCGGCAGCTTTGTCTCGATTCGGAACCTTCAGCGGGCTAGAAGACACCCTGTCAAGCCCGACAGAAAAGGAGCTTTCCAACATTCCTACGATTACTTTTAGGAACTACAAGTACAGCAGCAAGTATGTTGACTTGGATGCCTATGAGTTAGCCGATAGAGAAGGTCGACAAATAGCGAGCTTGCCGGAATCTAAGAAAAATATCTTTAGCAAGTATAACCCAGAAGGAGGCATCCCCTTCGCCTACTGGGGCGACATCACCACATCGAATCCCAGCTACACGCCTTGGATGGCGAGGGAAGATCCGAAAAACGTGGTAAAAGCTCTTTCTAATCCAAATTCAAAAGAAGCGCAAGCGATCGTAGGAGGGGCGAATCTCTTCACTGCCGAGATTTGCTCCAGGACTGGTAGCAAACCTACGAACGTCTGCACGTCGCCTGGCGTGAAGGCAGCAGCCAAAAAACTGAAGTGACTCGCAACCTTGGTCTAGGCGCAGAGCAAGGCAAAACCCCTCCTGAGCAAGTCCAGTTCAGGAGGGGTCTCTGTGAGTGCAGGCTTGAGGTTGAGGGGGTGTGGCTCAGGCCGTGACCCCATCGCCTACGCGGTGGTTTTGATCGGGTCGAGTCTGGAGCTGGTCAGGGAGGGCGTCAGTAGTGCCTCGGGCATATGGGTGACTTTGAGGGCGTCCAGGGCGGCGCGGTCGTCGGCGCTGATGTGGGTCTGTGCGTGGTTGCGTCCGGCTGTCGTAGCGAGTCGGCTGCTGGTCACGTCGGTGCCGACGGCGCCGCACACGGGGCATTCCCACCGCACGCCAGTGCCGGAAGGTATAACCACCGCGTCGAGCACTTTGCCGTCCAGGTACTCGCGGCGGAGGCGAGCCCACGCTTTCTTCAGATCGCCGTAAGTACTCATTCAAATCCTGGCGGCATAGGGCCGCGAGGCTTCCTCGGTTTCCCTCGCCCAATCCTTGCGGGCACGTCTTCCCCGCCTACGCGGGGATGAGCCTTTCGTCGCGCTAGGTGCATCTTTCAGAATCGGGGCTTCCCCGCCTACGCGGCGTGGACGTGGGGCCCTTCGCCTCGGGTGACGTCTTCATGCAGGGCGACCGACTCATGCCATGCTGACCGATTGCCCCGATGCGGTCGCCGTTGACATGGAATCGACGGCGATCGCTCAGGTCTGCCGCTCCCTTGATGTCGGCTTCGCATCGATCCGCGGCATCTCCGACCTGTGCGGGCCGGCTGCCAACGAGGAGCACCCTGAACGCGTCGAGGGTGCGAGTGAGCGCGCCGCCAGCATTGTGGTGGAGCTCTTGGAGACCGAGTCCTGACAGAGGACGCAGCCAGGGCCGACGGCACCACGAGAGCCGCGCACCTGGCGGCACGCGGCTCTCGCCCTCCTGGCGCCTCAGCCCTGCTGGGTGAGCTGCTTCACCCACTGGTGGACGTTGGCGATGTCCTCGGCATCGCCCCCGTCTGCACCGGCGATGCCGAGGAAGCCGACGACCTCGTCACCACGCATGAGCGGGGCACCGGCGTCGGACTTCTGCAACTCCATGCCCTGGGGCGCGGAGAACCAACTGATCCAGTGACCATGGCCCTCGACGGTGGCCTCGGCACGGCCCACTGATGCCAAGTGGCCCGCACCACGCGGGCCATTGAAGGCGACGACGCTGAGCTTCTCACCCTCGCGCGGGGCCTGTGGGCTGAGCTTCGCCACCGGAGTGTCCTTGACCGGGGTGGCCAAGTGAATCAACATGGCCTGGCTCTTGGACGGATCATTGGGGGTGAAGTAGTGGCGCTCGGTGATCGCGGTCCGATGACCGGATCCGTCGACGACCTCGGTGCTCTTCCCGCACCGAGCAGTGTCGAACCAGGTCAGCGCCCATTCGGGGCAACCAGGACCGCGCTGCAGCGGTGCTCACCATCGAGCGCACTCAGCGCGACGATGCCCGGGTTGGTAGTGGACTCACCGCCGGTCGCCGCCTGGGCCACCCCACCACCCAGGGGCAGCGAGAGGGCACCGACGACGGGGAGGAACTTACGGATGGACAGACATCCTTTCTTATTGAGAATGATTCTCCGTAGTATTCAGCTATGGATCCCCAGCCAAGTCAAGTGCCCAGCACGTGCTCTGGACAGGTCCTCAGAGCTTCAGGTTGTCCGACAGTTCCAGCGCGTAGCGCACCAGCTCAACCGGATGCCCGACCCGCCTTGGCGATCTCGTACTTCTCCTTCTTGAGGCCATAGGCGCCCGCGGTGCCCCAGTAGCCACTGGACGAGCGCAGTGGCATCCTCGGTGATGACGAGCAGACCCAGAATGGTGTCACTCACCCGGTTGCGGGAATCGACCTAGTGCACTCCCCGCTCTCGCCGATAGTGACAGCGTTGATGGGAGCGTGAACACGGAGATGTGCGGGCTCATCGTGGCACACGTATACACTGTGATCTGACGTCACTCCGCGTCATTCATCCAGTATTCATCCAGTCACAGGAGACCGTCATGGCGCCGACCGCCGCTGCCGCCGATGAACTCGTCAAGACTTACGGAACCGGAGATGCCGTCGTCAAGGCCCTCGACGGGGTGAGCGTCACCGTCGAGGCCGGTGCCCTCACCGCAGTCATGGGTCCGTCGGGATCGGGCAAATCGACGCTCATGCACTGCATGGCCGGGCTCGACCGCCCCACCTCAGGCCGCGCCTTCATCGGCCAGACCGATGTCGCCACCCTCACCGACAGGAAGCTGACGCTGCTGCGACGTGAACGGGTCGGATTCATCTTCCAGCAGTTCAACCTCGTGCCAACCCTCACGGCCCGCGAGAACATCCTCCTGCCCCTGGCCATCGCCGGACGCAAGCCCAACCCGCAGTGGTGGGACACCGTCATCGACGTCGTCGGACTGGCCGACCGGCTCGACCACAAGCCCTCCGAGCTGTCAGGTGGGCAGCAGCAGCGCGTCGCCTGTGCGCGCGCCCTCGTGGGCCGACCCGAGATCATCTTCGCCGACGAGCCCACCGGCAATCTGGACTCCATGAGTGCCACCGAGGTGCTCGGCTTCCTGCGCCGGTCGGTCGACGAGTTCGGCCAGACCATCGTCATGGTCACCCACGACCCCGTCTCGGCCTCGTATGCCGACCGGGCGCTGTTCCTTGCCGACGGGCGCATCGTCGACGACATCTGTCATCCCACCCATGACGCCGTGCTCACGACGATGAGCCGCCTGGACCCGCGCCGCAACCCGTCGATCGACTCCGGGCCGGACGACGGCCCGTCCCCGCATCGGGCGAAGACAACCGGTGGCGAGCACGTGCCGGCCGCCCGCCGTGTCGAAAGGCCCTGAACCACCATGTGGAAGGCCACCTTCACCTCCCTGTGGAGCCGCAAGCTTCGGCTGTTCATGTCCACCTTGGCCATCGTCCTTGGCGTCGCCTTCGTCTCGGGATCGTTCGTCTTCGGCGACATGCTCCGGTCCACCTTCAACTCCATCGTCTCGGGGTCCGTCTCGGACGTCGAGGTGTCCAAGAACACCGAGGACGCGGTGCAGGGCGACGCGACGAAACCGTACCCGTTGACACCGGCCGTCGTCGACAGGATTCGCACGATCGACGGTGTCAAGGACGCCCAGGGCACCGTCACCGAGACGGGAACCGTCCTCATCGACCGCGACGGCAAGGCCATCACCAGTTTCGGGCCGCCCCAACTGGGCTTCAGCTGGCAGACGACCCCGGCCCTCGGCGGCCAGCAGGGCGTCCACGTCGTGTCGGGCCACGAACCGCGCACCGACGACGAGGTGGTCGTTGATCCGCAGACCCTCGACAAGTCCGGCCATCATGTCGGCGACAGGGTCAAGGTCATCACGAGCCGAGCCGGCACCGTCCAGGCGAAGCTCGTGGGCACCGCCACCGTCGGTGAGAGTGGGTCCGCCGGGGCCAGCTACGTGTTCTTCACGACGCACCGCGCCCAGCAGCTCTTCCTCAAGGGCCACGACGCATTCACCGGTGTGGCCACGGTCGTCGAACCGGGCGCCGACCGGGCGACCGTCGCCAAGGCCGTCCAGAAGGTCCTGCCGAAGGGATACCAGGCCAAGGACGGCAAGGTCGTCGCCGATGAGCAGATGAGCGTCATCGGCAAGGCCCTCGGCTTCGTCGACATCTTCCTGCTCGTCTTCGCGGGCATCTCCCTGCTCGTCGCGAGCTTCCTCATCGTCAACACCTTCACCATTCTCGTCGCCCAACGCTCCTCCGAGCTGGCGCTGTACCGGGCCATGGGGGCCAGTCGCGGTCAGATCAGGGCGACCGTCCTGGTCGAGGCCCTCGTCGTGGGCGCCGTCGGGTCAGTCCTGGGTCTGTTCGGCGGCCTCGGTCTGGCCGTGGCCATCAAGGCGATCATGGCCGCAACCGGATGGGACATCGGGCAGACGACGCTCACCCTGGGCGTCAAGGCCATCGTGGCCTCGCTCGTCACCGGCATCCTCGTCACGCTCGTCGCCGCCCTGCTGCCGGCTGCCCGGGCCACCCGCATCTCTCCGGTCCAGGCCATGACCTCGGCCCGAACCGAGTCCGAGGTCGGATTGGGCAAACGGGCCGTCATCGGCTCCGTCATGGCCGCCGTGGGCGTCGTGGGGATCGTTCTGGGGATGCTCGACGTCGTGGGCAAACCGGTGGCCTGGGCCGGGGCCGGCATGGCCCTGACGATGATCGGCGTCGCCCTGGCCTCGCCCCTGCTCGGCCGTCCGGTCATCTGGATCGTCGGCAAGGTGTACCGAGCGACCTTCGGCGAGGTCGGCAAATTGGCCGAACTCAACTCGATCCGTCAGCCCCGACGCACCGCCGCGACCGCATCGGCCCTCATGATCGGGCTCACCCTGGTCTCCCTCATGGCCGTCTTCGGGGCCTCCTCGACGCGCTCGGTGACCAGCCAGGTCACCGACACGCTCCGTGGCGACTTCATGGTCGGCCGACAGGGATTCGAGGGGTTTCCCGACCAGGTCCGCACCAAGGTGGCCGCCGTCCCGCAGGTCAAGGACGTCCACGCCATGAAGATGGCGCAGATGCTCGAGATCCCCGCCGGCCACACGACCCCGCCCAAGGAGTACTTCACCGACGCCACGGGACGTCACACGCGCGGCATCGCGGGCATGGAGGCGACCTCGCTGGACAAGATGTTCCCCCAGAAGGTGACGAAGGGACGCATGTTCCGCACCGACGGCGAGATGATCGTCGACGAGAAGGCGGCAGAGAAGTATCACCTGAAGGTGGGGTCGTCCTACCGGTTGTGGTCAGTGGATGCTCAGCGTCCCATGACGCTCACCGTCGTCGGCATCTACACGACCGGCAAGGGACAGCCCATCGCCACCATGTGGGTCTCGACGAGCACCCTCACCTCGGCCGGTCTGGGCGACAAGGACGCCTTCCTGTCGATTTACCTCAAGCCGGGCACCGACCACGAGCAGGCCCACAGGGCCCTCGACGCGGCATTGGCCGACATGCCGTTGGTGAGCGTCATGGACGTTGGCCAGTACACCGACCAGATCCTCGTCAACGTCAACCGGACCATGGCGCTGCTCTACGCACTGCTGGGGCTCAGCATCGTCATCGCCGTGCTCGGCATCGTCAACACCCTGGGTCTGAGCATCATCGAGCGCACCCGGGAACTGGGCCTGTTGCGTGCCATCGCCCTCACCCGCCCGCAGGTGCGCCGGATGATCACCCTGGAGTCGGTCGTCATCGCCTTGCTGGGTGCGGTGGTCGGGGTCGGTCTGGGAACCGTCTTCGGCATGGTGCTGCAACGTCTGCTCGCCGACCAGGGCATCGACAAACTCTCGATCCCGTGGCTGCAACTCGTGGCCTTCCTCGTGGCCGCGGCGCTCGTCGGGGTGCTCGCCGCGCTGTGGCCGGCGCACCGGGCGGCCCGCACGAACATCCTCAAGGCCATCGCCACCGAGTGAGGTCTGCCGGCGGGTCCTCCACACACCTGGCGGCGGTCGCCAGCGGCCCTGTCATCGGCGAGCTTGCCTCAGCAAGGTGCGGACGCGGTCGGGATCGTCGGCCATATCAAGGGTGGCGAAGACGTTGGAGACATCCACCTCGGGACGCTGCCAGCCGATGGTCGCGACGTGGGCGGCCAGGGCGACGCAAATCTCCTGGCAGCCGTCGATGATCCACTCGGGGTCGACGTCCGGGTTGACGTGACGGGAGAACTCGGCGGCGTCGTGCTGCTGTGCCGCCAGGATCGCCGACAAACCACTGCGCAGCTGCTCAACGGCCTCCTCCCCCATGGTGGAGACGACGACCGGGTCGGCCATGTCGCGGCGAACCCGCTCAACCAGCAGGCCGGGGACCTCGTCAGAGGCGAGTCCTTCGCGGTCGAAGAGCCAGTCGGGCAGGTACACCTCGACGGTGTCATCGTCGACCTGTTCGACCCGCTTGACCACGGCGTCGAGCAGGCTGACGCCGAGCATGATCGCGCCCTCGAGCTGACAGAGCGGGGTGAGGGCGATGGCGATCGCGGCTCGTCCGGACTCGAGTGGGTCGATCTGTTCACCGCGCTCCTGGGCTCGCAGCTCCTCTTCGCTGGCCCGGCGCAACACCTCGAAGGACTCGGCCGGCGGAATCTGCACGGATTGCGGATCGGCCTCGACGTCGTCGGTCTCCGGGAGCTCGGCACCGACGGAGTCAGGATCGCACCAGTTGACCGGGAGATCCGGGATGTCGTTCATGGTCATTCGCCTTTCCTGTCATAGACCGATCCGATGACGCGCGCCGGATTGCCGACGGCGATGGATCCGGCCGGGATGTCCTTGGTGACGACCGCTCCGGCTCCGATGACGCTGTCCTCACCGATGGTGACACCGGGGCAGACGATCGCGCCTCCGCCGAGCCAGACATTATTGCCGATCGTGATGGGTTTGGCAGCCTCCAGGCGTTCCCAACGCAGGTCCGGGTCGATGGGGTGGGTGGGAGTCAGCAACTGGACGTTCGGGCCGATCTGACAGTCGGTGCCGATGCGAATCTCGGCGACGTCGAGAGCCGTCAGGTTGTAGTTGGCGAAGCTGCGCGCGCCGAAGTGGATGTTCTCACCGTAGTCGACGTATAGCGGCGGCTT
Source organism: Cutibacterium sp. LaCa_255 (assembly GCF_057458005.1). Classification (NCBI taxonomy): domain Bacteria; kingdom Bacillati; phylum Actinomycetota; class Actinomycetes; order Propionibacteriales; family Propionibacteriaceae; genus Cutibacterium; species Cutibacterium sp. LaCa_255. Next base: position 2,530,014 of record NZ_CP190956.1, read on the forward strand.
GATGACGGCATCCTCTCCGAGTTCTCCGAGGAGTTCGGCCAGCAGAGGGATGGCGCTGTCCGGATCGTTGAGGAAGGCCCGGTAGTAGGCGTCAGCCAGCCTGGCCCCGCGCTCGGCGATCCGGGAGCTCTCCGGGTCGTCGGCGATGTAGAGGTCCCCGGCGAGCATCCGTTCCCGGTTCGTGCGGGGGTCCCCTGCGAAGTGGTCAGTCATGGGGTCAACGGTATCGGGAGGGCATGAAGGCATCCCCTGAACCTCGAATACCGGCTAGTACTACACAGAGCTGCCAGAAAACCTGGATGGTGACGTTGCCATCGGGTTTTCGGAGCGTTTTTTGGCAGCTCCGTGTAGTGGAAGGCCGTGCAGCGAGGCTGTGAGAGGAATGCGCCCCGGGGATCACCCAGTTGGGCCACCTGGGCCAATCCCCGCCCTGCCACGTCCACCTGTACCAGTTGTGTCCCCTGTGCCAGCAGATCTTGACGGGGGGACACAGCTGGCGCAGCTGAAAATGAAGGTCACGGGAAAAAGGGGCGCCCGGTACCCCGGACGCCCCGCAACCTCACCTGACGAGCTCTCCCTTGACGAGCTTGATGAGACGGTCGAGAACCGCACCGCCTGAGGCATTCGACCCATTGTGCTCATATTCAGTCGTCACCCAGGCATGCATCTGCGGCAGTAAGGCTGCCGTTTCGACGGAAAACTGGCGCGGCACATAGGCGTCGTCGTGGTACACCGCCGCAGCACAGGGCACCTCGGCAGCCCGGAGGGCGTCAGCGTCATACAGCTTCGGCCACGGATGGTCCGCAATGAGATTGGCAACCTCCTTCCACGGCCGCAGCTCCTGGTCGGTGTCGAACCACTCCGGCATGACGTGCTCACCGGTCAACAGGGTCGGATCCTGCTGGAAGTCCTCGGGCAGCATCCGCGCGGCCGACCAGCCGGTGACCACACCGTCGGCATAGGATGACTCGTGGATGACGGCGTACAGCGGGTTGCGTCCGCCAAAAGGCAGCAGCCCGGCAAGATCATGGCGGAACGACCGTGAGGTGTGCGGATACTCCAGCAGGTAGTGCAGCTTCTCAGCCCCACCCGAGGCGCCCAGCAGGTGTCCCAACGACCGCAGCCGCGACGGCGTCACGATGTCACCGTTCGGAATGGTGATCTCGCCCTTCTCGGCCAGCGCCATGAGCTCTGCGAGCCGCACCCGATCCTCCGGAAATCGCTTGTAGTATTCCAGCGACTTTGCGCGCAGCTGGTCGTAACAGGCGGTGTAGACCTCGTCAGCAGAACGTCCGACTGCCGACAGACCACCCGTGAAGTAACCGGCCGACAGCGACTCCGGGTAGGTGGACAGGTACCTCAGCAAGGTGAATCCGCCGAAGGACTGGCCCAGCACCGCCCATCTCTGAACACCAAGGTGACGACGGATGTCCTCACAGTCCTCGACGATCTCGTCGGCACGCAGGTGGGTGAGGTACTCCGCCTGGCTGGCCGGGTCCCCCACCGGCTCGCTCACCGGCGAGGACAGTCCAGTGCCGCGCTGGTCCAGCAGCACGAGCTGGTAGTCCTGCAGGGCCCGGGCCAGCCAGCCCGGGAATCCGGGATCCCACAGCGTCGGACGCGGAGACTCGCACCCCGGGCCACCCTGCAGAAAGACGAGGTACGGCTTGTCGGTGCCGTCAGGAGCAGCGACCAGACGCGCATAAATCTCGACGGTGCGCAGGTCCTCGGGGTTGTTGTGGTCCAACGGGACCCTGAGGCGAATGTCGTCGGTCAGCAGGCCAGGAATGTTGCGGTTCCACGTCATGGCATCAGCCTACGAGGTCCGGAGGCAGACCGAGTCGACTCCGTCGCTCCTCGCCCGGCGGCGCGAGGCTTGCCATATCCAGAACCCTCAGTATTTTCTCAGCTTTCACACGATGTTGTCCCATCCTCCGCAACTACCGTCGCGGCTTGTCCAGAAGATTCGGAGGTCCATCAGCAGCGCATCCCCGAGGTGACACCCACTCATCTACACTGAACCGATTTTGAGAATCTCTCAGGAACACGTACAGTTCAACGAGCCCCTGAACCTGCGGCAACGCTCGGAAGGAACATCACATGACCAACACCTCGACCAACGCCGGGACGGCTCTCAAGCGCACCGTCGCTCTGACCGCTGCGGCCGGACTCGCCGTCATGGGCACCATCGCCGAGGAGGCCCACGCCGCCCCCACCGGTGCCCCTGGGGCCCATGCGGAGAAGGCTCCCACCCAGCAGACCAAGAAAGCGCCGGCCAAGCAGGCCAAGCGCGCCACCCCGTACACCACCCAGTTCGCGCAGTCCCGCGTCCACCTCAACGTTCGTTCCGGACGTGGCACCGCGTACAAGCGTCACGGTCTCATCCACCCCGGCGACCGTCTCCTCATCGTTGGCAAGGACGTTCAGGGCTGGACCCCCGTCAACTACCGTGGCAAGACCTCCTGGGTCGCCACCCGCTACATCAACAAGGTCACCCGCCCGGTTGGCATCTTCGCCCAGCGAGGCGACCACAATGCCCGTACCAAGGCTGTTCAGCGCGACCTTTCGACCCTCAGCTACTTCCCGGGCAAGTGGGTCGGACTGCCTTACGGTCCATCCACCACCAACGCCGTCAAGGTGTTCCAGAAGGCCAATGCTCTCAAGCAGACCGGCGTCACCGACGCCGTCACCATGAGCCTGCTGCGCTCGAAGGCCAGCTACAAGCGCGCCGCCGAGGCCGAGAAGGCTGCCGAGACCGAGAAGGCTGCTCCTCAGAAGAAGGCCGCCGCTCCGGAGCCGACGCAGCGTCACTCCGAGAAGTCCTCGCGCACCTCCCGTTCCTCCGAGCGCACGGACCGTAGCGCCGCCGACGTCTCCACCAGTGGCGTCGCCGGAAGCTGCGGGGCCTCCTTCTACACCGATTCGCAGACCGCCTCCGGTGAGTCCTTCAGCTCCTCGGCCATGACGGCTGCCTCCAAGACCTACTCCTTCGGCACCCGCCTCAAGGTGACTAACAAGACGAACGGACGCTCCGTCGTCGTGCGCATCAATGACCGTGGACCCTACGTCTCCGGTCGCTGCCTTGACCTGACTCCGGCTGCCTTCAACCAGATCTCGTCGCCCAGCGCTGGCGTTGCCGACGTCACCTACGAGAAGGTCTCCTGAGTTCACCAGACGTCGAGGATGTGGCGTCCTCGTACAGCGTCAGCCCCCGATCCATTGCGGATCGGGGGCTGACGTCATGTTCACGACTTCTCAGGCCAGGCCAAAGGTCTCTGGCCCAGGGATCAACCGGCAGGAGCCTCTGGACCGTCGTTGAACCACCAGGTGGCCTGTCCGGGAACTCCGGCATTCTTGGCCTCCTCCGGTGCCTCGACCTTGTCGAGCTCGTGGACATTGCCCTCTGCGTCCTCCCAGCACACCACCTCGCGGCGCACCGGGATCTGCACGGTCACCAGATCAGTGACGACGTAGCGGCGCAGCTTGGCACCAGCCGGCAGACCCATGGCGGGCACGGGCTCGGCGACCGGAAGAACCTCATCATCAGAGTGTTCCTCGGAGTGATCATCGCTGAGCACCTCAGGACGGTTCTCGTCGTCCTCCTCGCCATCCTCAGCAACCGGGAAGTCCTCGTTGTCCTCGTCACGGGGAGCCGCCGGAACGATGACCGGAGTGACGGTGGTGTCCTGGCCGACCTCGTCATCGTCGACGAGCTGGGTCTCGACGGCCTCCTCATGGGAGTCGTCGTCAATCTCTTCGGCGTCGACGACGTCAGGATTGCTGACGGCGCCGCGTCCTGGCTGGGCGATGACGATGTCGTCATCATCGATCTCCAGCCCGGAACGACGAGCGGGCTCCATGCCGTAGTGGCCGTAGACCTCGGCCTCACGGTCACGCGAGAGATCGTCCTCCTCGGACGCCTCAGGGGCGGTCTCGATGATGTCGCGGTTGAACGGCACACTGACGTGGCTCGTGGAGTAATCGGCGCCGCGTACCGGGATGAAGTGCTCGTGGCCCTCCGAAAGCACGGTCACGAAGGTCACGGCACCGGTGACCTCGTCGGCAAAGATCTGCTGGATCGTCCCGACCTTCTCACCATCCGGTCCGACGACCTCGGCGTCGAACAGTCCGGGAATGTCCTTGGGATCCATGGCGCTGATGTCCATGTATCGACCTCTCGCTAGGGGGCTGGAACGTACGCGCATACACGCACTCTTCGCCTCAGCTTTTCACAGTGCAGGCGCCAACTGGCGCAATGCATCCGGGCGCGTCTCGAAGTGAGCACCTGCCCGGATCGGGTTAACATGCCTTGGCCGGAGGATCAGAGCTCGTCAAACCAACGGTCTGACGATCAGCAGTCCGAGAGTCAACGGTCGTTGATCGCGCTGATCATCCGGTCGACGGCTTCCTCGAGCAGATAGCGTGGGGTGGCGAAATTGATACGTGCGTGCCCCTCACCCCCGGGCCCGAAGGTGGGACCGTCATTGAGACGGATACGGGCGTGACGCAGCAGCCACTCCCCTGGCGAGGCCGGAAGCTCGTAGGCGGAGAAGTCGAGCCAGCCCAGGTAGGTGCCTTCAGGAATCCGGTAGGACACTCCCGGCAGTTGATCGGCCAAGGTTTCCGACAGCCACACCGCGTTGTCATGGATGTAGCAGTTGGCGGCGTCCAACCATTCCTGACCAGAGTCGAAGGCGGCCTTGTTGGCAGCCATGCCGATCGTGGTGGCCCCTTCGGCGTCGAGCGGATGGACCTTCTGATCCCACAGCTTGACCTGCTCATCGGTGAAGAGGGAGATGAAGGCCGTCATGAGGCCGGGGATGTTGAACGACTTCGACGCCGAGGACACCAGCACCGAGTGAGCGGCCGCCTGCTCGCTGACGCTGGCATAGGGCACCGAGGCCTTGCGCTTCTCGCAGGCCGGGACGAGAGGTCCATGGATCTCGTCGGAGATAACGAACCCGTGGTGACGCTCGACGACCTCGGCCAGTCCGCGCAGCTCGTCCGCGGTGAAGACGCGACCCAGTGGGTTGTAGGGCTGGCAGAGGATGATCGACCCGGCACCCTTGGTGAAGGCCGCGTCAATGCCGTCAAGGTCGAGGGTCCAGCCCAGGTCGGAGTCGACCATCGGCACCGAGATGATCTCGCGTCCTTCCAGTCCCGGCACCTTCCAGAACGGCATGTATGCCGGGGAAGGGACGATCACGGGGCTTCCGGGAGCGCTGTAGGTGCGAATGGCCAGCTGGACTCCGGACAGGACATTGCGCAGATAACGCACCTTGAGCGGATCGACCGTCAGGCCCTGGACCTTCTTCGTCCATGCCGCCCAGGAGTGCCGCAATCCGTTGTCGCGCGGATATCCGTAGGCGTGCTTCGCAACCATGTCCTCGATGGCCTGCTGGATGGGCGGGGCAACCCGGAAGTCCATCTCGGCCACCCACAGCGGGATGACCCCCTCGGCGACGTCTTCCCACCTGGCCGTTCCGCGTGAACGCAACCACTCGACAGTGGGGCTGTCGAAGTCGAAACCAGTCATTGCCGTCCTTCCATAGTCCTCGACCGGGGCGTTGTCCCGGTGCAACGCCCGTTCACCGGGCATGTGGCTGCAGGTCGGTGACATGAAACCACATGCCCTTTCGTCTCAGCTTGTCACATACCACCGGGCACGTCTGCCGGGGTTGCCGTCGAGAAGCTTGTAGGATCGTCGTGTGATCTTCAAACGTGTCGGTGACTCCCGCCCATACCCTGACCACGGGTACACGCAGAAGCAGTGGTCCCAGCTGGCGCCCGTGCAGGTGCGCTTGGACCAGCTCGTCACGACGAAGAGCAACCTTGACCTGGCGAACCTTCTCGAGGACGACTCCACCTTCTACGGGGACCTCTTCGCCCACGTCGTGGCCTGGCATGGCGACCTCTACCTTGAGGACGGCCTGCACCGCGCGCTTCGTGCTGCCCTTCAGCAGCGTCAGACCCTCCATGCCCGTGTCCTCGAACTGGACTGATGCCCCGTCATGACTCCTGATGAACGTCGCCACTATCTGAGGATGGCAGGTACCCCGATCACCCTGCTGGCCCTCGTCATCCTCATCGCGGTGGCCATCCGCGCCGGGTGGAAGGCCGTCAGTGCCCCCGTTCCCCCGCCACCGATCACCCCTTGCGTCAATCAGGACGTCAAGGGCAAGCTGACGACGAAGGATGTCACGGTTTCGGTGTACAACTCCGGTCACACCCGTGGCCTGGCGGGTAGCGTATCGAAGCAGCTTGCCAACGTTGGGTTCGTCATTGATTCGGTGGCCAACCGTGAGCCCATGGTCAAGGGGGTGACGGTCATCGGCCACAACGCCAAGGATCCTGAGGTGAAGCTGGTTGCCGGCTACTTCCCGGCAGCAGTGCTGAAGTCGGATCCCAAACGAGTCGACCATGAGGTTGAAGTGGTGCTCGGCGATCGTGACCCGAACTTCAAGACGGATGCACCAAAGTTCGTGAAGGTTGGTGGGCCCGTGTGCCTGCCGTCACCGTCACCGACCCCATCGATGCTGGCGACGCCAGGGGAAAAGCAGCCCTGACCATCAACAACCGTTGGGCAGGCCACGGACCCACATAGATCCGTGGCCTGCCCCTATTCGTCTTCTTGGTCAGCCGGGTTGGTTGGCCTGCCCAGTGGGTTCTGGTCAGCTTTCTCAGCGGCTTCGTCAGTGTGGTCACTCGGCCTGGACGCGCAGCCCGTGCCAGCGCGCCAACCGGCCTCCCCGGCCTATCTCGGTCAGCCTCTCGACAACGTACCGCCGTTGCCCCTGGGGGACGACGATGAGCAGCTCGTCACCTTGCTCCAGCTTGGTCTCCGCGCGCGGAGCAAAGGAACGGTCGCCACGGATGATGAGCGAGACGACGCAGTTACGCGGCAGCCGCAGCTCGCGGACCGTCACCCCGGACAGTCTCGATCCCTCGGGAACGTCAGCCTGCAGGAGGTCGGCAGCGATCTCGTCAAGGGGCGCAACCTCGATCGTCACGTCCTTGGCCATCTGCGGATCGACGACGCCGAGGAGCTTCGCCGCGCCCGGCAAGGTCGGGCCCTGGATACAGGTGAAGACGACGACGAGCACCAGGATGACGTCGAAGAACTTGTCGGCGCGCTCCATGTGGGACGCCATCGGGATCGTCGCCAAAATGATCGGCACAGCCCCGCGCAGACCGGCCCAGGACAGGAAGAACCGCTCGTTGCGGCGGAACCCGAACCATGTCGTACAGGCGAGGACTGCCAAGGGGCGCGCGACAAAGGTCAACAGCAGGCCGGCAGCAACACCGGAGCCAACGGAGACCCAGGTGAGACGGTCGGGGTTGGCCAGCAGACCGAGCATGACGAACAGGCCGATCTGACAGATCCAGCCGATGCCCTCAGAGAAGGATCGGGTGGTGTGCTGATAGGGCAGGTCGCCATTGCCAATCATGACGGAGGCGACGTAAACCGCGGCGAATCCGGACACGCCGATCCACACACCGACACCGTAGGCGGTCACGGCCCACGCCATCGCAGCGATGGCGTAGAGGTTTCCGGATGGCAGGTTGATGCGTCGCCCGATCCTGACAGCCACCCACCCAACGCCCAGACCGACGCAGATACCACCGATGAGTTCAAGGGCAATGGACCCAAGAAGAGGGAGTACGCCGATCGTCGACTCCCCAGTTGCGACCCCGGTCAGTGCGATGACGACGAGGACGGTCGGGGCGTCGTTGAGGCCCGACTCAGCCTCGAGCACGGATCTGAGCCGATTGGGCAGGGAGACCCCCCGAAGCACGGAGAACACGGCAGCAGAGTCAGTCGGGGCGGTGGCCGCGCCGAGAAGGGCTGCAACGCTCCAGTGCAGGCCGAGCGCGTAGTGGCCCAGCAGAGCCATGACGCCGAAGGAGACGCCAACCCCGGCGGTCGCCAACAAGGCAGCTGGGCCCAGGGCCGGTCGGATGTCTTTCCAGTTGGTCGATAATCCACCATCGGCAAGGATGAGCACGAGGGCAGCGAAACCAATGGCGTGTGCGGCACCCAGGTCGTTGAAGTCAATGCCGAAACCGATGGGGCCGAGCAGCATACCGACCAAGAGGAACAGCAATAGCGCCGGCAGTCCCAGACGGGTGCCGATCCGGGCCGCGAAGGCGGCCAGCAACACGACGACGGCGCCGATGAACAGGGCGAGGTCAGAGGGTTGCACGAGGTCATTATTCCAGCAGGACGACGTCCGTCATGGATCTGGACACCATGGGGAACGCCGTCTCGCGAGAAGCGGACATCCGGAGGGGCCGTTGACGGTCGTGAACTCCGGAGGGTACTGCTCGGTGTTGGATTGCTCCCGAAGCCGACCGGGGCGGTCTCTCTTTCGGACTATGCCCCAACCCGCTAAACACAAGGCCCCGGGAGCCTCCCAGCTCCCGGGGCCTTCTCGGCGGTGACGGAGGGATTTGAACCCTCGGTAGCTCTCGCTACACCCGCTTTCGAGGCGGGCACTTTCGGCCGCTCAGACACGTCACCGTGAACAAGGGTAGCGAATCCATCACCTCTGGCCAAAATTCGAGTGTCGGGGACACGACGATCAGGTGTCAGAGCGTGTCAGGGGCGGCTGTCCTCGTCCTCACTGCTGACCTCAGCCTCCTCGGCTGCCTCGACCGCCGGGTCCACCTTCGTGTTCTTGTTGTCGAATCTCTTGGCGACCACGAGTGCCAGCCCGATGTAGAACACCAACAACCCAGCCATGATGAAGGACATTTGGTAGATCGTCCCGACCATCGAGAGGTCGCTGAGATTCAGGTAGGTCAGTGGCACGACCGCGTAGATGATCGCGAAGACCAAGGCGATCCCGTTGTTGCGGGTCACGATGAACATATTCGAGATCGGCGATGTGACGAAGTTGACGTACAGCCACGGCACCAGAGCCACCGCAATGTCAGCCGACTGCTGAAACTTCGCGCCCAACAGCCACGGCAGCACCGGCGGGATGAGCACATACAGCAACCCGAAAGGCACGATGCCGACGAGGAACGACCTCACCACCGACTTCTTGACGGTCTGGTAGAATTTCCCTGCGTCGGAGACCGACAGCTTCTGGAAGAACACCTGGGAGAGTGCCTGGTTGATGACGGACGCCGGCATCTGCATCAACGCCCAGGCGATGTTGAATCGACCGTAGCCAGCCGTCGAGAACTTCACCATGATGATCATGTTGACGCCCTGCTGCCGGATGGCGTCAACGATGGCGTTCGGAGCCGTCAGCAGAGGGAGCTGCCGATACTTGCGCATCACCGCACGCATCGGCATGTCGGATTCCTCGATGGCGCGCAGGTCAGGACCCAAACGGCGTCGAAAGTTGTTGAGCGCCAAGCACTTGCCTAGGAAGGTCGCGATGACCTGACCGAAGGCGGCGGCATTGATGGCACACGAGGTGATACGTCCGACCGCCGTCGTCGACTGGCACCACAGCGCGTTGGTGCCGATGATGCCGAACTGCTTGCGTCGGTTCGCCCAGTAATTAACGACGTTGACCTGCGTGTAGGCGAAGACGATCGGGCCGACCGCCAACAACCACCACCGGGCCTGCGGCTTGCCGAGCAGCCCACTGAGGAATCCGCCCAGGGGAATCATCGACAGCATCGCCAACGTCGAGACGACTGCATTGATCCGCGTCGCCAACCGGAGCACCCGTTTGGCCTCGGAGTTGTCCCGCGGCAGCACGATGGCCATTTCGTAGCGCAGGGCTGCAGCAGGGATGACGAACTGGGAGACGGCCATGATGGCGCCATAAATACCCCAGTCAGACGGGTCAATGTGATGGGTGACGTAGAGGGTAGCCAGGGCAGCAATCAACTGGGCCAGGCCGGTCCCGCTCATGACCTTCGTCACCGAGGCGAGAAACTCATGACTCTGGATGTAGGCGTGAGCGCGTGGGAAGCGCACTCGTTTCTCCTCGGCCGCCGCGGCATTTCCGGAAGGCGTCTGCTCCCCGGATTCCGACGGCGTCGATTCCGTTGGGGTGTTGGTCACCCGTCCACGGTACAGGCCCGATGACCGCCGAAGAATTCGCGCAGCAGGGCGGACGACTCGTCGGCCATGACACCGGAGACCACTTCGGGACGGTGCGGAAGCCTCGGATCGCGCATGACGTCGAAGAGGGAACTGACAGCTCCGGCCTTGGGATCGAAGGCTCCGAACACCACCCTCGGGATCCGCGCGGCGATGATCGTCCCGGCGCACATGGTGCACGGTTCCAGGGTGACGACGAGGGTGCAGTCATCCAGACGCCACCCGTCCCTGGCCTCCGCAGCTCGACGGATGACGAGCACCTCGGCGTGAGCGGTCGGGTCACCGGTGAGCTCACGCTCGTTGCCCGCCTCGGAGAGGACCTCGCCGTCAGGGCCGAGAATCACCGCACCAATGGGGACGTCACCCCACTGCGCCGCACGACGCGCCACGGCGAGGGCCTGGGCCATGGCCTGACGCCAACCCGGCATCGGGCCAGCCACGGGTCAGCGCACCGAGGTGTTGGCCGCCCGCTCGAACTGCGGCCCGAAGTGAACCCGGGCGGCGATGTCGGCCAGGATCTCGTCGGAGTCCTCGTCGGCCTCGGCGAAGGCCTCCATGTCGAACTCACCCACTCCGGCGTCGGCAAGCATGTCGCCGTCGCCCATTGTCTCGGGGTCGTCGTCGGGGTCAGGAATGTCCTCGCCCAAGAAGTCAGCGACGTCGCGAGCAATCGGCCAGTCATTGGCCTGGGTGGAGTCGGACAGGAAGACCTGCACGTTGCGGCCGCGAACCCGGACGATGACGTAGAACTGGTGGTCGATCGAGACCATACCGACGGCTCCTGCGTCGCCAGGGAGACGGCGCAGCTGGGTGATGAGCTCGTCGAGATCGTTGGCGAGCATAGGCTCCATGGGGACCGCGGTCCGCTCGCCATCATCGTTGTAGAGAGCTACGACGAAGTCGATCTCGTCCTCGCCTGCGTCCTCGAGATCATCGTCGTCATAGTCATCGTCATCATCGTCGTCGTAGTCGTCCTCGTCATCGGGCAACTCGTCGTACTCATCGAGATTGTCGTAGTCATCGACGTCATCGTCGGGAACAAACTCGTCATCGCTGAACCGGGACATGACGACCTCCTTGGGGGCGAACGTCTCCATCGTTGCAGACATCTGGCCGCGGAAACAGTCGCAGGGCCGATTTGAGCGCGAACTTCTCGACGGAAGGAAGGTCCGGGGCAGTGTGGACGGTGTTGTACCTGCCGTTATCGGCGAAATTCGCCGAGGATTGGCCGAATCTAGCCATGGCAGCGTCACCCCCTACCGACAGGCTCCCCGACAGCAGTTACTTCCGTACACCGGCGCCGCACATCCCCCACCCATTCACTCCTCGGCCCCCGAATCTGGTGGCCGAGTGCCGCCAGTTACTCCTCATGTGCGAAGGTTGGTTTCGTGGAACTCAATGTCATGGATCATCCCCTCGTCTCCCACAAGCTGACCCTGTTGCGCTCGGTGGACACCCCCAGCCCGGTCTTCCGCCAGCTCGTCGAGGAGCTCGTCACCCTCATGGCTTACGAGGGCACCCGCGAGGTGCGCATCGAGCCGACCACCGTCACCACCCCGCTCACCACCACCGAGGGTGTCGCCCTGGCCCGCCCCAAGCCGCTCGTCGTCCCGATCCTGCGCGCCGGCCTGGGAATGCTCGAGGGCATGATGCGCCTCGTCCCGTCGGCCGAGGTCGGCTTCGTCGGCATGACCCGTGACGAGGAGACCCTCCAGCCGATGACCTACGCCGAGCGTCTTCCCAAGGACCTCTCCGGCCGTCAGTGCTACGTCCTCGACCCGATGCTGGCCACCGGTGGTTCTCTGGGCGGCACCGTCGAGTTCCTGGTGCGCCGCGGCGCCGACCACATCACCTGTCTGTGCATCCTGGCCGCCCCAGAGGGCATCGAGAACTTCCGCAAGCTCGTCAGCGATCTCGAAGTCCCCTGCCACCTCGTCGTGGCTGGCGTCGACGATCACCTCGACGAGCACGGATACATCGTCCCCGGCCTCGGTGACGCCGGCGACCGTCTGTACGGCCTGGCCGAATGACGCAACTGCGCCCCGACGACCTGCGCGGTCTGGCAACCCTGTTGGGTTCCCCCGAACCCAACAGGGTCGTCCCGCCGTGCTGGCACTGGGTCCTCCTCCTCGACCCGGTCAACCCCGCCAGCCTCGACGAGGACGGGTACACCATCGGCTCCCCGAGCACCCCGAAACCGGGTATGACGAGGATGTTCGCCGGCGGTCGGGTGCGCACCACGGCCCCGTTGGCCCTCAACCGCGAGACCACCCGCACCACTGAGGTCGCCTCGGTCACCGACAGGCAGGGGCGTCGCGGCCCTCTTCACTTCGTGACGATGAGATCCACCTGGGCACAGGACGGCCAAGACTGCCTGGTCGACGAGCAGGAATACGTCTTCCTGCCAATCCAGTCCTCCGATCCCTCGCCCGCGGGTGCCGGGCAGACCGACGGCGACGGGTTCCTGGCCACCGAGCCTCTGTTGGTGACCTTCTCGGCCCTGACGGCCAACCCGTACCGCATCCACTGGGACCGCGACTTCTGCCGTCGCAACGGCCACGACGGACTGGTCGTCCACGGACCGCTGCAGGCCCTCCTCATGGCGCAAGCCTTCCCATGCGAGACCTTCGTCGGGAAGGAGTTCTCCTACCGCTTCCGCGCCTCCGTGACCGCCCCGACCCGACTGACGGTCGGCATCGAGGACGGCGAGGCCCAAGTCCGTCGCCCCGACGGTACGGTCACCGCGACGGCAACCCTCGAGGAGTTCTGACCCAGGCGCCCCGTTCGGACTTCCTGGGCCGCAATCCCATGAGGCAGGGAGCGAACTCAGTTCGCCAGTCCCTCGACGACCTCAGCTCCTGGCAGGGACACCAGATCAGCACCACTGACGATGAGCTTTGAGCTGCGCAGCCCCGATCCGATGCACACGGCCTGGGCCTCGGCGACGCGCGGATCAATCCAGATCGGCCACTCAGCGGGCAGGCCCACTGGGGTGATCCCGCCGTACTCCATTCCGGACAGGCTGACGGCCTCGTCCATGGGCGCGAAGGACGCCTTGCGGACGTCGAGCTTCTTGCGCACCACCTTATTGACGTCAACCCTCGTCGTGGCAAGGGCCAGGCAGGCGACGTACTTCTCGACGTCACCGCGCTTTCCCTTGACGATGACGCAGTTGCCACACGTCTCGGGACCCTCACCGAAGGCCTCGCACAAGGCGTCGGTGTCCGCGATCTCGGGATCAATGCTGAAGACGACTGCCGAGGGCAACTCGGCGGCTCGTCCGGCGACCGTCGCGGCCAGCAGCTCAGGGTGATCGGCAGCAGGCAGGTGCTCAACGGAGTCGTACATGCGACCCACCGTAGTCACCGTGATCACACGATGGGACCACCTCTCACACCACGGACGGATACCGTTGACCGTGGTTGTTTCGACGACAAGGAGAACGATGACCGACGATACGAAGGAAGCGACCGGCGAATCCCGCCCGAATGCCAACGATCCAATTCCCACCGACTACGCCGGCCGTGCCAAGGGCATGGGTGTCTCGCTCATCGACGGTGGCGCCGCGTTCCGCGTGTGGGCCCCGCACGCCGAGACAGTCGCCGTCACCGGAACCTTCGACGACTGGGCAGCCCAGCCCAGGGGAGACAATGACGACGCCGAGAAGGTTCGCTCGGCCAAGTTCCAGCTCGTCAGCGAGAACAACGGCTACTGGTACGGCCAGGCCGCCGGTGCCACGGTGGGCGACGAGTACCGTTTCGTCCTCATCAACGGTGACCAGGTGATCTCCCGCATCGACCCTTACGCCCGCCACGTGACGAGCTCGGTCGGCAATGGCATCATCACCGATCCCGGCGCCTACGACTGGGAGGGTGACGACTTCACTCCCCCGACCCTGAACGAGCTCGTCATCTACGAGATGCACGTCGGAACCTTCTTCGACAAGGATCCTGACGACGACAAGCCCGCCGACCTGGCCGACGTCGAGTCGAAGATCGACCACCTCGTCCACCTGGGCGTCAACGCCGTCGAGCTCATGCCCCTCATGGAGTTCGCCGGGGACTACTCGTGGGGTTACAACCCGGCCCACATCTTCGCCGTCGAGAGCGCCTACGGCGGCCCGGAAAAGCTGCGCGACCTCGTCAAAACCTGCCACAAGCACGGCCTGGCGGTCATCATCGACGTCGTCTACAACCACTTCGGCCCCTCGGACCTCGACCTGTGGCAGTTCGACGGATGGAGCGAGAACGACAAGGGCGGCATCTACTTCTACAACGACTGGAAGTCCTCGACCCCGTGGGGCGACACCCGTCCCGACTACGGCCGCGGCGAGGTCCGCGAGTTCATTCGCGACAACGCCATGATGTGGCTGGAAGAGTTTCACGCCGACGGCCTGCGCTACGACATGACCCCGTACATGCGCAGTGTCGATGCCGGTGAGATGAACATCCCCGACGGCTGGAGCCTCACCCACTGGATCAACACCGAGATCCGCGAGAAGTTCCCACGCGCCATCACCATCGCCGAGGACCTGCACGGTGAGCCCAAGGTCGTCTCCACCGCTGACGACGGTGCCGCCTTCCACGCCCAGTGGGACAACCATTTCGTCCACCCGATCCGCGCTGCTGTCATCACCGCCTCCGACGAGGCTCGTGACATGGACGCCGTGCGCGATGCCGTCGAGTTCTCCTACGGTGACGCCTTCTCCCGCGTCATCTACACCGAGTCCCACGACGAGGTCGCCAACGGTTCGGCCCGCGTCCCCCAGGAGGTCGACGACGACGATCCGACCGGCTACTACGCCCAGAAGCGCTCCACCCTGGGAGCGGCCCTGGTACTCACCTCACCGGGTCTGCCGATGATCTTCCAGGGCCAGGAGCTCCTGGAGGGCGAATGGTTCCGCGACACCGTCCCGCTGCATTGGGATCAGGGCGCTCAGTTCAAGGGCATCTTCAGGATGTACCGCGATCTCGTCAGTCTGCGTCTCAACGAGGAGGGCCACACCAAGGGCCTCACCGGACAGAACGTCGACACCCTGCACCTGCACACGGACAACCACGTCTACGCCTTCCACCGCTGGGCTGACGGTGGTCCGCACGACGACGTCGTGGTGGCGGTGAACCTCGACTCCAAGGCCTGGGGCGAGTACACCATCGGGATGCCGGCTGCCGGCCGCTGGGTGACCAGGTTCAATTCCGACGCGAAGGTGTACTCGGACGCCTTCGACGGGGTCGACGTCCCCGAATGGTTTGTCGCAGCCGAGGATGATTACGACGGCCACCCGGCATCCGTGACCCTGGTTCTGCCGCCTTACAGTGTGGTCATCCTGTCGCGCGCCTGAGGTCGCCGACGTACCGACACGTGTGACGAGAACAGCGTCACCGGAGCGGGGGAAGTCAGGACGATTTCCCCCGCTCCTCCCACATCCGAACTTCCTTCTCTATTCGACTTGCAGTTGAGACCATGAGGTCCATACTTTCTGGAGTGAGTCGCAGACATGGACGGCAGGCAGTGGCAAAGGCCACCCAGCCGATCAGTGATCCTGAACCGATCCGAGCCATGAAGCCGGGGCTGGCCCTGGCTGCGTTGGGAATCGTCTTCGGTGACATCGGAACCTCGGTGCTCTACTCCCTTCAAACGATGTTCTCGATGGAGAACCATGCCGTTCGCCCCACCCACGGTGACGTCATGGGGATCATCTCGATGATCTTCTGGTCGATCCTGCTGGTGGTGTGCGTCAAGTACGTCATCTTCGTGATGCGTGCTGACAACGACGGTGAGGGCGGCATCCTCGCGCTTATGGCCTTGGTGCGTCGTTTTATGGCCAGCCGCAAGGGCACTGGCATGACGGCAATGTTGCTCGGCATCATCGGCGCCGGGCTGTTCTACGGAGATTCCCTCATCACCCCAGCGATCTCGGTGATGAGCTCGGTGGAGGGCATCACGGTGGCCAATCCGGGCGCCGAGATGATCGTTCTGCCAGCCTCGGTCGTCATCCTGACGATCCTGTTCATCGTGCAGAGACGAGGGACGGCAGTCATCGGCAAGGCCTTCGGGCCGGTGATGGGTATCTGGTTCCTCACCCTGGCCGCCCTGGGCATCCCGTGGATCATCAGCAAGCCCTTCATCATCACGGCCCTGTCCCCGCACTGGGCGATCCTCTTCGCCATCGAGCGACCCGGGATGGCCTTCATCGCGATGGGCGCTGTCGTCTTGACGATCACGGGCGCCGAGGCCCTCTACGCCGACATGGGTCACGTCGGCGCCCCGTCGATCCGACTGGCTTGGTTCGCCGTCGTGCTGCCGTGTCTGCTCATCAACTACCTGGGGCAGGGAGCGATGATCCTTGAGCATCCCGACTGGATCGACAATCCCTTCTTCCGGCTGGCACCCGGCTGGGCGACGATCCCGCTCGTCGTCATTGCCACGATGGCCACCGTCATCGCCTCCCAGGCCGTCATCTCCGGCGCCTTCTCTATGAGCTCGGAGGCGACCCGTCTGGGACTGTTGCCACGTCTGAGCGTGCGTCACACCTCGAAGTCCGAAGGCGGCCAGATCTACATCCCGGAGATCAACTGGATCCTCTTCGTCGGCGTGCTGGCGCTCATCCTCATCTTCCAGACCTCGACGAAGCTGGCCACCGCCTATGGCCTGGCCGTCACCGGCACCTTCTTGCTGACGACGAGCCTGTTCCTGGTGCTGGCCCATCGGGCGTGGCACTGGCCCATGTGGGCTCTCATCGTCTTCGGTGTCGTCGTCGGTGGCGTCGAGCTGTCGATCTTCGCCGCCAACCTGCTGAAGATCGCGTCCGGCGGCTGGATTCCGCTGGTCTTCGCGGCCATCATCATCGCCATCATGACGACCTGGCGACGCGGTACCGCCTACATCGCCAAGCAGCGGCAGAACGACGAGGGTCCGCTGGACGACTTCCTCGACTGGGTCCATGAGACGGAGCCGACCCGCGTGCCCGGACTGGCGATCTACCCACATCCGGGACGGGCGACGACCCCGTTGGCCATGCTGAACAACCTCAAGTTCAATCATGTGCTCCACGAGCACAACGTCATCATCTCGATGGTGGTGGAGAACGTCCCACACGTGCGTCACGTCAATCGCATCGAGAAGGTCGATCTCGGCAAGCCGACCGACGGCATCGTCTACATCGCCTGCCACGTCGGATTCGCCGACTCCCAGGACGTCCCGAAGGCACTGGCCCTGGCGGCAGACAAGTGCCCGGTGCTCAAGGAGCACCTTGACGACGCGATCTATTACCTGTCGCTGGTCGACGTGAAGCGCTCCGAGTCGGAGCAGGGGGCCAAGATGACCGCCTGGCGCAAGGTGCTCTACGTGGGTCTAGCACGCAACCAGGCCGACCGGACGCGAGTGTTCCGCATTCCGCGCACCCGTGCAGTGGTCATGGGTGAGGCCGTCGATCTGTAACGATCCGGCGCTGACGTCCGTGTGATTCTCCGGGGCTCGAGGGCCCCGGGGAATCACGCCGTTGTGGGGGCGATGAGTTCCAGGAACCGCACCGCGAAGGCCTTCTCGGCGGTGACGACGTCCTCGTCACGACGCACTGCTTCGGCAGCCGAGATGGCCTCTGACCAGGGGAGACGCTGTTTCCACTCCTTCTCGGTGTGGCCGATGGTCCAGCCGTCGAAAATCTCCGGGGTGCATTCCGGGTGGAACTGGACTCCCCAGACGCGTTCGGCGAATCGGACCGCCTCGATCTGTCCGGAGGGATCGCGGGCAAGCAGCACGGCGTCCTCGGGCAGGACGACGGCGACGTCATTGTTGAAGTGGATGCCACGGTGGCCGGAGTAGACCGACAGCAACGGGTCCTTCTCCCCGTCCGGGGTGAGGTGCATCTCGGCCGGTCCGAGGCAGAGATGGTCTGAGGTGCACACCCGGCCTCCCAGGGCGACGGTGGCGAGCTGGTGACCCAGGCAGACACCCAGGAAGGGGATGCCCGCGTGGACGGTGCGCACGATGAGTTCTCGGGTGGGCGCGAGCCAAGGAGCCTGGACGTCATCCAGGCAGCCCATGGATCCGCCCAGCACCACGAGGGCGTCGGCGTCAACGGTGGGTGGCACCGGGTGGTCCCAGGCATTGACCTCGACGACGTCTGCGTCGGCGTCGCGCCAGAGCTGTCCGAGCCTGCCGAGGTTGCAGGAGGACTCGTGGACGATGACCAGGATCCGCGTCATGGCGGAAAGACTACGGATTTTCTGTCACCGCCGTGTGTCAGAGCTGTTGCGAACCGTGTGCGGATCGTGACGTGTCGGAGGGGTTCTCGGTTATGGCGCGCTGGTGCTGGGGTCAGTCCTCCGCCAGGACTCGCTGGGCAGTTGCCGGGTCATTGGTGATGACGGCGTCGACGTCGAGGGCCCGGGCAACACGCAGGTGGTCGGGGGTGTCCAGGGTCCATGTGCGCACCGTGAGGCCGGCGTCGTGGAACGTCGGGACGTCATCGCGATCGGCGAGGAGATGGGCTCCTGGGTGGACGGCCTGGACGTCGAGGTGGCGGGCGTAGTCCCAGGGATCGACGATGTCGTCGGCGTAGAGGATGGCGCGTTCGACCCGGTTGTGAGTGCGCTCGGCGACTTCGGCCATGCAGCGGTGGTTGAACGAGGAGATGACGATGCGGTCGGCCATGTGGTGGGTGTCGATGGCACGGGCGACGGCCTCGATGAGGCTCGGGTAGCGCTCGACGCTGTTCTTGAGCTCGATGTTGAGGCCGAGGGTGGTGGGGACGAGCAGGTCGAGGACCTCGTCGAGGAGGGGGACCTGGGCGGGCGGGTGGTCGGTGTTGGCGGCCGCGTTGAGGGAACGGACCTGGTCAAGGGCCATGGAGACGATGGGGCCGTGTCCGTCGGTGGTGCGATCGACGGTTTCGTCATGACAGACGACGACGTGGCCGTCGCTGGTGAGTTGGACGTCGAGTTCAATGCCGTCGGCGTCGAGGTCGATGGCGTTCTGGAAGGCGGGAAGGGTGTTTTCCGGGAACTGCATGCTCGAGCCGCGGTGGGCCCACACGGTGGTCATGTGGTCATGATGCCACGGGCATTGACCAGGGTGCCTGCGCCAGTACGCTGGATGGCATGGTCATGACCGGTATCGTGTTCACCATTCTGTGCATCCTGGCCGTCGCTGTCCCACTCGCGCTGTTCATTCTCGCCCTGCTGTCAATCCTCAGCTCGGACATGCTGACGGGAGCCGGGAAGCTGATCTGGATCGTGGTGTGCTTCTGTTTCCCGATCATCGGGCCGATCGTGTGGTTCATCGCCGGGAAGAACATGGCGTTGAGCTGAGTTCCCAACCAGGGAACATGGTGTACACGCCGTGCCAATGGACGTCCGTGGAGCATTGATCCGGCGTCTTTGCCACACTCCTCCAAGAACCACGAAACCCCGCCACGAGGGCGGGGTTTCGATCTTGCGCGCCCGGAGGGATTCGAACCCCCAACCTTCTGATCCGTAGTCAGATGCTCTATCCGTTGAGCCACGGGCGCTTGGCGCTGCGCGCGTTGCTAAACGTTACAACGCTCGATCCTGCAACGCAAACTTGAGGACCTCCAACCCCATCCAACCCGCTTGAACAACGGATCTGAGAGCCATCGGCACCCGAACTGCCGTCTGGCACCCCAATGGGCACCTGGCAGTAGCACTCCAGGAAAGCACCGCACCCGGCGCCCTCCAAAAAGGAGTCACCGGGCATCCGCGGAGGTGGCGGGATTTGAACCCGCGATGGGATTACCTCCCAAACCCGCTTAGCAGGCGGGCGCCATAGACCTGACTAGGCGACACCTCCAAGTGCCGTGTCAGCCTACCGTCTCAACCCCCATCCCTCCAATTCCGGCCCCTTTTCGCATCCGCGTCAACACCACGGCGCCCCAGACAAGAGCAGCCGCTCGCGGCTGTCTCCCCGCGTGTCGCGATTTGCAGACCCTTGGCCAGCCGGTCCCACGTCCCATTGGTGCCAGCGGTTACGATGGGGTCCGCCCCATCGACATTTGCGGAAAGGCACGAGCATGGCTGACGAGTCACACGGCGCCAACTCGCCGTCTCCACGTCACGCCGCCAGACCGGACTGGATGGACGACCCGGAGGCCAACGAGGACACCCATGTCCTGCGTCGCGCGGACCTCGAGGCCGCAGCGCGAGGACCCGTGTCCTTTCCCCGTCCACGTCGCTCAGCCACCGAGCCCCCCATCAATGCCCCGCAGCCGCCCCGCGAGCCAAGACCATGTCCCACCCCGGCCCGACGCGCCGCGTCGTCATCACCGGCGAGCAGAGGTCGGCACACCCCATTGCGGTGGAACGAGGAGGCCAGACTCAATCATGCCTTCCGCACCTGTCTGGGATGGACCGTTCTCGGAGCGATCGTTCCCGGCCTGACCCTGTCTCGCAGCCGCACCCCACGTCGCCGGGTCGCGGGACTGACGGTTACCGGCTTCCTCCTCATCGCGCTAACCATCGCCGTCTTCTTCATCCTGACCAACCCGACGGTCGCAGCAACCGTCGTTGTACGTCCAAAGCTGCTGACCGCGCTGACCTGGGGCCTGCCGATCCTGGCCATCGTCCTGGTCGCTCTGCTCACCTTCTCCCACCTGGACCTCCGCCCCCGCGGTATCACCCAGGGCCAGCGATGGCTCTCGACCGTCCTCGTCACCGCGTTGTGTACCACCATCGCGACCCCCTTGGCCGTCGCCGGGCGCTATGCCTACGACGGGGCACACATGCTCGGTCGGATCTTCACCGACCAGCGCTCCGGCACTCGTCCCTCCATCGACTACAACCAGGACGTCAAGGCCATTTGGGCCTCCAAACCACGGGTCAACGTTCTGCTCGTCGGAGCTGACGACACCAAGGCGCGCAACTACAGCGCCGATAATTCCATGAACACCGACACGATCATGGTGGCGTCGATCAACACCTCCAACGGTGACACCTCCATCTTCCAGATCCCCCGCAACACCGCGAAGATGCCCTTCCCGGCTGATTCGCCACTCCACCAGGACTTCCCTGATGGTTTTGTCGGGAAGGACGGCGACGGCAGCAACCCCGACTACATGGCCAACGAGATTTGGTCGACGGTGTCGGCCCACCACGTCGATCGCATGGGCGAGACCGACTACCCCGGCGCTGACGCCCTCAAGCTGGCCACCGGTGAGGCTCTCGGCCTCAAGATCGACTACTTCGTCATGCTCGACATCGACGGCCTTCAGAAGCTCATTGACGCCCTTGGCGGCGTGACCGTCAACGTCAACGAGCGTCTGCCCATCGCTGGCAACACCGAGGGCAAGAAGCCCGACGGCTACCTCAAAGTTGGCCCTGACCAGCACCTCGACGGTTACCACGCCATGTGGTACGCCCGGTCACGGTCGGAGAGCACCGACTACGACCGCATGGGACGTCAGTCCTGCCTCATGAAGGCTGTTCTCGACCAGGCCAGCCCGCAGACCGTCCTGACGCGCTTCGAGTCGATTGCTGACGCCTCCGGTCAGATGGTCGTCTCCGACATCCCGCAGGGCATGTTGCCGGCCTTCGTCGACCTGGCCATCAACATGCGTGACGCCAACATCAACCGCGTCGTCTTCACCAATGGCAAGCACGGGTTCGTCTCGGCCAATCCGGATTACGACCTCGTCCGCAAGCAGGTGGATGCCGCCATCCATGGCGTCTCAGAGTCCAGGAACAAGAACAAGCCGGTGACGGGAGCCTCGGCAGCCAAGCCCAGCAAGACGGCTACGCCGACACCGGCCCGGAGCGAGCCGAAGAAGTCCTCGCACAGCGCCACCCCAAGTTCCGCGTCGACCAACCGTGACGTCTCGCAGTCGGTGACTGACGCCTGCGCCTACAACCCTCAGGAGCCGTGACGAGCGGCGCTTGGGCAGGATCTCCCTGGGTTGCACACCTCGCTGGCTGCCCCCGTGCAGGCGGGTGAGTCGGCTAGAGCCTCGCAGGCGGGTGACCTGAGCGGGTGAGGCCCGCCGTCGTCAGTGGTGTGGGGCCGCAGTACTCCCTCGAACGACCAGCGGAGCCGACACCATCTCCGAGGTGGGCTCATGACGAGCCCCCTGCAATTGAGCCATGAGTTCCTCGGCAAGACGCTGACCGATTGCGGCAAAATCCTGACGCACCGTCGTCAACGTCGGCCACACCAGATTGCCCAGGATGTCATCGAATCCCACCACGGACACGTCCTCAGGCACCCGGACCCCCATGTCCAGCAGACCGATGATGAGGCCTGCCGCCATCTCGTCATTACTGGCCACCACTGCGGTCGCGCCGGCGGCCTTGAGGTGGCGAGCGGCCTCGCATCCCGACGAAGCCGTCCAGTCTCCGACGACGACGTCGGGAACATCACAGTCGTTGGTCTCCAAACACTCCTGCCAGGCTTGACGACGCACCGCGGCCTGGCGGGAGTAGGCCGGCCCGCTGACGAGGTGGACGGTTTGGTGCCCCAACGCCAGGAGGTAGTCGACAGCAGCGCGCACCCCAGCGGCTTGGTCGCACCCCACGGTCGAGAATCGGCTGCACGTCGGACCGGCCACGACAACCGGGGCGCCTGGCGGCACCTCGAGCTCGTCAAGTCGATCGAGCTCAAGACCCTCGATGATGAAACCGTCGACCCGCCCCGACATCCGCTTCATGGCGTGCCCGTAGGCCCCGACGAGGTCATCGGTGGGCTCGAGGCGATCCAGGACGACGGCGAAATCACTACGCCGGGTGGCGTCGACGATGGCCTGAACAGTGCGCAGCTCGCCGGTGCGAGAAAGATCCGTGGCAAGGACGCCAATGGCACTCGTGCGCCCCGAGCGGAGGCTGCGAGCGGCGAAATTGGGCGAGTACCCCACCTCGGCCATGGCCTGGAGAACCTTCTCGACGGTCTTCGGTCGGACCGCGTCAGAGTGATTGACGACGCGTGACACAGTCTGCTGAGATACTCCGGCAGCTGCGGCGACATCGCCCATCGAGGGTCGGGACGATCCACGACGCTGTTGCTCGGTCATCACAACACCCTTCACGACAGTGGGCCATCTGCCCGCATCCGGCTCGCCACCGCGTCCACCGTCGGACGGGCGTGGAACTGGCGAATTCTGCCCCACATCATTGCACCCGGAGCGCGGCCGGACCCGGGGTGACGACATAGAGATCAGGGTGGGTGAATTCTGCGTCGCGGAAGGCCTTGACGACCTGCCTGGCAGCGTCGTTGCAAACGTCGCGGTCGACCAGGGCGATGGCACAACCACCGAATCCACCACCGGTCATCCGCGCGCCGAGGGCCCCGGCAGCGCGGGCTGCGTCAACGGCGGTGTCCAGCTCGGGGCAAGTGACCTCGTAGTCGTCACGCAAGGAGTCGTGGGAGGCGTCCATGAGCGGTCCGACCTCGCGGATGCGTCCGGCGTCGACGAGCTTGGCGAACTGAGTGACGCGGTCATTTTCGGTGACGACGTGACGGACGCGGCTGGCCATCTCCTCGTCGTCGAGGGCTGACAATGCGGCGCCGAGGTCGCCGACCTCACGCAGGCTGGCGACGCCAAGAATGCGGCAGGCGCTCTCGCAGGCGCGACGTCGTGCCTCGTACTGACCGTCGACGAGGCGGTGGGAGGCTCGGGTGTCGATGACGAGGAGTTCCAGGCCGGCGGCGTCGAGGTCGAAGGGAACCTGACGAACCGACCAGTCGTCGCAGTCAAGGAGGAGGGCGTGGCCGTCGGTGGTACGCAGGGACGCCGTCTGGTCGAGGCCCCCGGTGGGAGCTCCGGCGACCTCATTCTCCGCGGCGCGGGCGGCATTGACGAGGTCGGTGCGGCCAGCGTCAGAGTCGGACAGGCCGAGGTCGTAGAGATCCGCGAGAGCCAGCCCGACACCACACTCGACGGCTGCCGACGAGGACAGACCTGCCCCCAACGGGACGCAGGTGACGAGAGCGGCCTCGAACCCGCCGATCTCGTGGCCAGCCTCACGCAGGGCCCATGCGACGCCGGCGGTGTAGGCCTGCCAGCCATTGACCGACCCGGGAGCGATCTCGTCGAGGGTTCCTTCCCAGGAGAGGATGGAGTCGGCAAGCTGGGAGACGAGGACAACCTTGTCGTCGTCTCGACGTCGGGCGGCGACGTAGGTGCGGTGAGGCAGGGCGATCGGCAGGCAGAAGCCATTGTTGTAGTCAGTGTGCTCGCCGATGACGTTGACGCGTCCGGGAGCGGCCCAGACGCCGTCGGGAGTGCCGCCGATGTGCTCAGCGAAGAGGTCACGGGCGCGGCCTGCGCCATCCTCAGTCGACCACGCCGTGCCGATCGTGGTGGCCTCGGGATCCGCCGCGAAGGCGTCAGTTGTCTGCGACATAAGTGGCTCCTTTGCCCGTCAAAACCGTTGTCAGTGAGGAAGACCGTACCGCCGCTGCCGACGATGGCAACGGCTCGGTGGGCACTTCGCTCACTCATAATGTTTACGTACTCAAAAATAGCGGGTCGGGGTGTGACCCTGCCACGTCGGGAGCCTATGGTTCCCCGAGGGGGCGGTGCCCACAACGCCGTCACTGCCCTCGTAATGACAGAAAGGACCACCCCACACAATGCCGTTGGAGACGCTCATCAACGCGGGATTCGTTGACTACCTGATCCTGCTCATCTATTTCGTGTTCGTTCTCGGAATCGGGCTGGCTGCCAGACACCAGGTGTCCGACTCCCTTGACTTCTTCTTGTCCGGGCGAAGCCTGCCCGGGTGGGTAACGGGGTTGGCATTCGTATCAGCCAACCTCGGTGCCGTGGAGATCATGGGTATGTCGGCAAATGGAGCCCAGATCGGCATCCCGACCGTGCACTACTTCTGGATCGGAGCCATCCCGGCAATGGTCTTCCTCGGCATCGTCATGATGCCCTTCTACTACGGCTCTGGGGTGCGCTCGGTGCCGGAGTTCATGCTCAAACGATTCGGGCCGGCTGCGCACTTGGTCAACGCGATCTCCTTTGCACTAGCCCAGTTGCTCATTGCCGGTATCAACCTCTACCTGCTCGGGACGATCGTCCACGCCCTACTGGGATGGCCGTTGTGGGTTGCCCTCATCGTTGCTGCGGTGATCGTACTTGCTTACATCAGCCTTGGTGGCTTGTCGGCAGCCATTTACAACGAGGTGCTGCAGTTCTTCGTCATCGTCGCCTCCCTGCTGCCGCTGGTCATTATTGGTCTGCACCGTGTCGGCGGATGGAATGGGCTCAAGGCCAAGATCACCGCCGCAGCGGAGGCCCATCCTGACGCCGTGACCCCGGCTGCCCAACAGTTGCATTCCTGGCCTGGACAGGCGCTGTCGGGATTCACCGACCCGGTGATGTCGGTCATCGGCATCACCTTGGGCCTCGGATTCGTGCTGTCCTTCGGCTACTGGACGACGAACTTCGTCGAGGTGCAGCGCGCCATGGCGTCCGACTCGCTGTCGTCGGCGCGCAAGACTCCGATCATCGGCGCTTTCCCGAAGATGCTGGTGCCGTTTCTCACCGTGCTGCCAGGCATGCTGGCTGCGGTGCTCGTGCCGGAGATCGCTCGGATGAAGGCGGGCGAGAAGATCGCCGGTGGCGCGTCGGGCAACGTCGTCCAATACAACGACTCGGTGTTGTTCCTCATTCGCAACCTGTTGCCGACCGGCCTGACGGGTGTCGCGATCACGGGCCTGCTGGCGGCGTTCATGGCCGGTATGGCCGCGAACATCTCGGCGTTCAACACCGTCTTCAGCGTGGACATCTGGCAGCACTACGTCATCAAGGACAAGGCTGACGTCTACTACGTCAAGGTTGGCCGAATCGCCACGGTCGTCGCCACGGTCGTCGCGATTGGGACCGCGTTCCTGGCGTCCGGCTTCTCCAACATCATGGACTACCTCCAGACCCTCTTCGGGTTCTTCAACGCTCCGTTGTTCGCGACGTTCGTCCTCGGCATGTTCTGGAAGAAGTCGACACCTCACGCCGGTTGGTCGGGACTCGTCGTCGGTACTCTCAGCGCCGTGACGGTGTGGGTCATGAGTCTGACTGGTGTGTTCACCTTGCCAGGTCAGGGAACCGCGTTCCTTGCTGCCACGGTCGGCTTCCTCGCCGACATCATCGTCAGTGTTGTGGTTTCGCTGTTCACGACGCCGAAGCCGGCTGCGGAACTCGTCGGTCTGGTGTATTCGGAGACGCCGAAGGAGAGCTTCGTCGATCCGCACGAGAAGAGCCTCCCGTGGTATCGACGCACGGTTCCGCTCGGCATGACCGTGCTTGCCATCACTGTCGTTCTCAACATCATTTTCTGAGGAGGTTGTCATGCCGAACGGAACTTCCACGGCCCGTCGCAATCGTCGCAAGGTCGCCCGCGCGATGGATATTCGTACCGTCATTGGTGACTTGCTTGCGCTCTACGGAGCCATTCTGACGATCACTGGTCTGGTCAGGGGGGCAGACGCTCGAGCTGATGTGTGGGCGGGGATCTGCCTGCTCATCGCCGGGGCAGCGTTCTTGTTGTGGGTGAAGGTTCGCCCCATCGAGGTGCCGGAGGATCTCAGCGAGGCGGATGCTGGAAAGCATGAGGAGAGCTGACACCAGCTGGTTGAACTTCGTGCTGAGGCGTGGCCGGGCCGTGGGTAACGCGGTCCGGCCACGTCGTCATTTACCATCGCTTTCCTCGCACACTACCGATCCCGTCCTGGTCCAGGGAATGCATCGTACGTCCTCGTCCCCTCCTCTCCACATACACGTTGGACACGCAAGAAGGCCGCGGCATACCGAACTACTTCTGGAATGCCACGGCCTTCTTGGGCGGTGATTGGGGTCAGACGCTTTGACGGTAACCGCGTGAGTTGTCGAGGCGGTGTGCGACGTCGACGGCCAAATCATCCATTTCCTGAGGGTTCCCGACGCCGGGACGAACGATGTGAGTGCGCCCGACTTGGCCGTGGTAGAGGGTGAGACGGGAACGCGACTCCGTGAGGGCTGCCTTGGTGACCTTGTCCCAGGTGCCGCGGCGATCCTGCCCAGCACCATGGATGTGGTAGCCCGTGTCATCGAGGTCGACGTACAGCTTCATATGGAGCATCGACCAGGCTGCCGTCACCGCGAGGGCAATGCCACATGCGAGAACGGCAATGAAGAGGATGGTCACGGCTTCATGCCAGTTGTTGGCGATGCTGATGATCATGAGGACAGCACCAATGATCGAAAGGATGCCGGCGATGACGAAGCCACGGATCGGAGGCTCCGGCGACATGACGTGCCGGGTCGTGCCAGGCGGAAGATCCGTGAGGTTCTTCTTGGCCATCCCCATCTCCCGTCGCTGCAAGGTTGATCTGTGAGGGCTCGGCCCCCGGGTGCCAGGCCTGAGGGGCTGACCTCATAGCGGCGAGAGTGGGATTCGAACCCACGGAGGTTGCCCTCGGCCGCTTTCAAGGCGGCTGCACTCGTCCACTATGCGATCTCGCCAACCGAGCTCTGCCCGGTGGTCACATCTTAGCCATGATTCGGCGGTACTACCCACCGTCTCGGGCAACGGCAGGATATGAGGCCTGCACATGGCCATTGATGTGCGCTTTGGTTCTCCGGCGCTGCCCGGAACATTCACGGTGACAACACCCACCCCGGAACGTCCGGCTCGGAAGCTCCTCCTTCCCCCTCCTCTCCCACACACGGAACACTTGCCCCCAACAGGACCACCTCCGGTGGCATCCAGCCATCGGGGCACTGACGCGGGTATCGGAACCGCGAGCCCCTGGGCCTGCTCTCACCGCACTCCCGGTTTTGTCAGCACTCCAATGAGCTCGTTGACCTTGAGTGGCTTGGAGGACGACCGCGTCGTGACGATCTCGCCCGACTGGTCACCCGATTGCCACCCGACTTTCCAGACCTCAGTCATGCGAAGGGTGTAATTGCCCGGATGCTGGTAGATGTAGCCGCAATGTGGGGATTGGGCGCGCGGATCGGCGTTTGCGGGACGAGGGGTCGAGTGAGTGCAGCGGATGGTCTTCTCACCGGTTTCGTAAACGGTATCCACTCGCTGTGCGTCGAGTGATACGACGATTCTATGTGCGGAGTCGCTCGCGGTGTGACGCTCAACCCCTGGGTTGTGGAACCACAATGGCTGCCCTACGGCCGTGATGTTCCACTTGTTGGCCGAGGGACGCGGCTCGATGTCGATGACGGGTTTCGCCAATCGAATGCCCGTCGCGATGTCGATGGACCAGGCTCTGATCTCGTCAGGTGTGGGGCCAGCAGGTCTCGTCGGTGCAGGACGCGGGGCTCGACGACCAGGCTTCGGCTTGTCGTCACGCGTATTCAACCCTGGCAAATATGGTATTCGGTTGAGGTTCAATATGGATGAATCAATGTATGCGTCACTCCCCCACCGCTTGCGTGGCTCGGGCGATCCTGGTGACGCGGGATCACGGTGCTTGTCGACATGGGGATGACGGCGCTTGTGATGGGAGCCCCGGTGACCTGGGGTGCCGTGCTTGGAGCCCCGATCGATATTGATGCCAGGCTTTCGGTGGGAACCTCCGCCTTTGTACCTGACGCTGATTGATCCCCGTTTCGAATCCTCGCTGACTCCACCAGAACTCTCCGCAAACGCAGGAGCTTCAGTACACAGAATCGAGAGGATCACTATCGCAAAGACGTTTTTTACGCGTGACATGAATCGACCTCTCCCGACTCAGCATCAGTCACAATTAGGCCATGGCCTTCATCGTCCATTGAAAGCTTATCTCTTCGAATACGACCCGATATCACTTTGTCATCCTTCGAGTCCTTAAATCTCCAATCGGAGAAGTCAGCACACCCCAAAATCGTGATATCAAAATCATTTTCTCCCGCGACTCTCGAAATCTTGACATCACGGAACGGACGATCGAGCGGTAAAGCTCGATGTCCTCGCTTCTCCGCCTCCATATACGCCTTGAACGTAGCATCTGCGCCGTCCTCACTCAGAATCTCTTTGAGCTCAGGTGACAAGGAATCACCCACACCCTCCACCTCGAGCTTGTAGATCTCGTCCAAGTACGTCTCATAAACCTTCTTCGCCTCCAGGAACAACGCATCCTCTTTCGTCCCCGGGACCGGTGTCGCCGTCGCCTTCACAAACCTCGGCCCATCCAAACCCGGAGTCGCGGTCGAATTCGTCGTCACCACGCTCGGGGCTGGCGTCACTCCGCCCATCGAGCCCGGAGTGTCCCCAGCACCACCACAGGAAACCGTCCCCAAAACCGCCACGACAAGGGCTGTTGTCGTCGCCACATGCCGTCGACAGCGTCCGCCGTGCTCACCATTCATCACCATGGCGACAATCCTGAAGGTCCGCACAACCGTTGAGAACCCTCGCATCCGAAATCTGTGGATAACCCCGAAAATCTGTGGATACAACCCATGGGTGATGTGAAGAATCCCAGCGTCACTCCCGCCCTGTGGCAGGCTTGAAGTATGCATGCGATCACCGTCCGCCCAACTGACAAGACAGACTCAAAGGGCCGCCATCGCCCCGGTCCGGAGTGCATCGAATGGACCGAAGTCCCCACACCCGACCCCGGTCCGGGCGAGGTCCTCGTCAAGGTGAAGGCAGCAGGCATCAACCGCGGCGACCTCCTGCAGCGCCAAGGCCTCTACCCGCCACCGAAGGGCGTTTCCGAGACCATGGGCCTCGAGGTCACTGGGACTGTCTCCTCCCTCGGCACCGATGTCGACGGCTGGTCCGAAGGCGACGAGGTCGTCGCCCTGCTCGCCGGCGGCGGATATGCCGAGTACGTCATCGTCCCGGCCGGCCAGCTTCTCCCCATCCCTGCAGGCATCGACCCGGTCACCGCATCAACCCTCATCGAGGTCGCGGCCACCGTCATCTCCAACATGGACCACGTCAGCCTGTCCGAGGACGAGACCTTCCTCGTCCACGGTGGCGCCGGCGGCATCGGACAGTTCGCCATCCAGTACGCCAAGTCCCTCGGTTGCACGGTCATCACCACCTGTGGCACCGCCGAGAAGCAGGAGTTCTGCCGCAACCTCGGCGCCGACGTCGCCCTCGACTACCACGAGGACTGGGTAGCCGGCGTCAAGGAAGCCACCGATGGCCGCGGCGTCGACGTCATCCTCGACGTCATGGGTGCCAAGTATCTTGGCCTCAATGTCGACGCCCTGGCGACCGGCGGCCGCCTCGACATCATTGGGATGCAGGGCGGCATCAAGGGAGACCTCAACATCGGCAAGCTCCTCAACAAGCGCGCCTTCGTCACCGCAACCAGCCTGCGCCCACGTCCCCTGGAGGAGAAGGCCAAGATCTGCCAGCGGGTCCGTGAGATCGCCTGGCCGCTCTACAGCAACGGCAGCATCAAGCCCGCCCCCGTCGAGTCCTTCGCCATGCCCGAGGCAGGCAGGGCTCACGCTCGCCTGGAGTCCGGCGAGGTGCTCGGAAAAGTCGCGCTGACCCTCTGAGCCCCTTCAACAGAGAACGACCTGCCACGACTTCGGCTGCGGCAGGTCGTTTTGTGTACCCGGCCATCTCGTTCCCGCGCCCTCACTCGGCCACCCACCCCCTCGCCTCAACGCAACCCTTCCCCCGCTCCCGTGTGGCAATCGGGGTAATGCCTACGGTCTCTGCCAGCTGAGATGGCACCACCCACCATCAGCACCAGAATCTCCACCACCTCCACCAAATCACATATCCATTTGAAAGGCTGCATATATATGCGCTAGAGTGAGCGACGTGTCCAAGGTCATCACTCAGCTTCCCGTCGGCGAGCGCGTCGGCATCGCATTCTCCGGAGGTCTCGACACCTCGGTAGCCGTCGCGTGGATGCGCGAGAACGGCGCGATCCCGTGCACCTACACCGCCGACATCGGTCAGTACGACGAGCCCGACATCGCGTCAGTGCCGGGCCGCGCCCTCGACTACGGCGCCGAGATCTCCCGACTCGTTGACTGCAAGGCAGCCCTGGTCGAGGAGGGCCTGAGCGCCATCGCATGCGGCGCCTTCAACGTCCGCTCCGCCGGGCGCCCCTATTTCAACACCACCCCGATCGGACGGGCCGTCACCGGAACCCTGCTGGTCCGCGCCATGCACACCGACAACGTCTCCATCTGGGGCGACGGCTCCACATACAAGGGCAACGACATCGAGCGGTTCTACCGCTATGGCCTGCTCGCCAATCCGCAGCTGCGCATCTACAAGCCCTGGCTCGACGAAAAATTCGTCGCCGAGCTCGGCGGCCGCGACGAGATGAGCGCCTGGCTCACCGCCCACGACCTGCCCTACCGCGATTCCAAGGAGAAGGCCTACTCCACCGACGCCAACATCTGGGGCGCCACCCACGAAGCCAAGACGCTTGAGTCCCTGCACGTCTCGATCGAGTCCGTCGAGCCCATCATGGGCGTCAAGTTCTGGGACCCTGACGTCAAGGTCGACACCGAGGAAGTGACGATCTCCTTCGAACAAGGCATGCCCGTCGCCATCAATGGCAAGGAGTACGACGACAAGGTCGCCCTCGTCCTGGAAGCCAATGCCATCGGTGGTCGTCACGGGCTCGGCATGAGTGACCAGATCGAGAACCGCATCATCGAGGCGAAGTCCCGCGGCATCTACGAGGCCCCGGGGATGGCCCTGCTGCACATCGCCTACGAGCGGCTCGTCAACGCCATTCACAACGAGGACACCCTCGCGACCTACCACAACGAGGGGCGTCGTCTCGGACGACTGCTTTACGAGGGCCGCTGGCTCGACCCGCAGTCCCTCATGATCCGTGAGTCGCTGACCCACTGGGTCGCCAGCGCCGTCACCGGGTCAGTCACCCTCAAGCTGCGTCGCGGATGGGACTACTCCATCCTCGACACCACGGGCCCGAACTTCTCGTACCATTCCGAGAAGCTGTCGATGGAGCGCGTCGAGGGCGCCGCATTCGGACCGACCGACCGTATCGGTCAGCTCACCATGCGCAACCTCGACATCGCCGACACCCGCGAGAAGCTGGAGCTCTATTCCGACCAGGGCCAACTCACCAGCCATGCCGACCTCGTCGGACAGCTGGAGTCTGGCGGCGCGGCGGCCATCGCGTCCAATGGATATGACGACGATGACGACAGCCAGAAGGCTCTCGACGCCGCCGCAATGGAATTCGGTGTCGACTGATCATTGGCCTCCTGAGTTCGGGCCGTCCGGGGTTACCTCGGACGGCCCGAATGAGTTACGCCAGCCGTTACCCAGTATTCAGAATGTGGGCTCTTGCACAGAGTCCCCCCTCAGCTGGCACACTACTGCCATGAGCAACAACACGACGCCGCACAATGACTGGAATAGCTCCGATTACCCCTCACAGCCCTACCCACAGAACAACCAGCCGTCTTACCCTTATGGGCCCGCTGGCTCCAGCCCATCGCCGTCTGACAATGACCAGAAGGGATTCTTCGGATCCCTGTTCGACATGTCCTTCAACTACTACGTGACGCCTAAGATCGCGAAGATCGTCTACATTCTGACGATCATCTGCGGCGTCGCGATGTGGATCGGCGCGATCATCACAGCTGGCGGCGTCGGCAGTGCCATCGGGGAAGCCGCTAACGACAGCTCCGGTGGCAGCGGCGTACTCGTCGTGTTCGCGATTCTCCTGGGATGGATCCCGGCATTCTTGTTCATCATTGGCGTGAGGATGCAGATCGAGTTCGTCATTGCCCTCATCAAGACCAGTGAGAACACCTCTGCTCTCCGCCGGACGTTGAATCGCTGACCCAGCCTCGAGGGGCCACACATCCCTGACGGTGTACGGCCCTTTCCATGCCCGGACTCGCCGGCGGCACTACCCAGCGAGATCGTTATAGAGTGCTTGAATGCACGGTTATCGGGATGTCATCGCCATCCGGGAGGTGTGGACGACCCTCCTCTTGTCGGCTCTCATCCGGATTCCGATTTTCAGCCTCGGAATCGTCATGAGTGTCCACGTTGTCAGCTCACTGCACCTGGACTACGTACGGGCCGGAGCCGTGACGACCGTCGTCACCGTCGCAACCATGATTTCCGGGCCGTGGAGAGGCAGCATGGTCGACCGCAAAGGGCTGCGGCGAACCATGCTTCCCTCTCTGATCATCACGACGATCACCTGGGGACTATCGCCTTGGCTGGGGTATTTCCCGCTCCTCGCACTGTGTGCCATAGGCGGCCTGTGGAACTACCCGATTTTCACTATCCCACGCCAGGTCTTGATGGTCGCCGTGCCCACGTCCCGACGCCGTGCCGCGCTGTCACTGGACTCGGTGACCGTGGAGATCTGCTACATGATCGGCCCGACGGTCGCCATCATTGCAGCGACGACCATCGGAACCCAGATCACCATCACGGCGTGTGGGTTCATCGCTGCCATCGGCGCTGCAGGGCTCATGATCCTCAACCCGGCGACCACGGAGCCGTCCGAGGCCGACCCGGTACCGCCCGCCGCACGGACCCCAGCGTCAGCGGCACCGGTCGTTCAAGCCCCTCACAATCAAAAAATGGCATGGTTGTCCCCCCGGTCGGCATCCATCCTCTTGGCTGTCATTGCGACCGGATTCTGCCTGGGCGGTATTGAACTGACGACCGTCGCAGCGATGAGGTCGATGGGCCATCCCGAGATGATCGGGTGGATACTCGCAGCCTCCGGTTTCGGGTCGGCGATCGGTGGCGTGCTGTACGGCGCCCTGCCGCGAGGGGCGTCCACGGCGCTTCTCCTCGTCTTCCTGGGCACCACGACCGCATTGCCCTCCATGTCCAGCGGCCCTGGGTCAGCTGCCATCCTGCTGTTCGTCGGTGGTGTGTTCTGCGCACCGACGATTACCTCTTCCGTCGATGCCCTGACCGACTTGGTGCCGGCGGATTCTCGAGGAACCATCATCGGATGGCAGGGATCGTGCCTCAACGGAGGCACGGCCATGGCAGCCCCGTTGATTGGCGCCGTCATGGACTCTCACGGGTGGCAGTGGGGATTCCTCGTCGCTGGCATCACCAGCGCCATCATCGGAGCACTCGTGTGGACGGCTGTCAGGATGGCGAGGAAGCGCCAGGCCGCGTAATCGCTGATCCGCCTGTCCGACAGGCCCACCCCACTGTTTCCCGATCACTGTCACCCCGAACCATCGTGGTGATCCTGCAAGCGGGCTACCCCGCTGCCACAACAGAGGGCGCCAGCCCCACAAGCGACCGGAATGACCACGGGGGGAACGGAAGGGCGGGAAGCGGGGAAAGGAAGAGGGGCTAAACGGAGTCGGTGGAACGGGCAGGGGACGACAGGTCCCATCACGGAGAAGAGCCCAAGGGCGACACAACCCCCTCAGGCCCTTCTCCCTCACCACTCGCTCGGCGAGTCCGCCGACATGGGCGACGGTCTTCCAGGACTCAACTCTTCGGCATGGGGCCGTACGGGTTCCTCATCACGCACATCGACAGTTGGCCCGAGCCCAGCCCTTTCCGCGTGGCCCGGGGTCGCACCAGATGGACCGAACCCGTCAGATCCTGCAGAAGCCGCTTTCTCCGCTGCCGCCTTGCGATCGGCGTCGATGCGGTCCCGGACTGCCTCCTCCGAGGACGGAACCGACATCGTCTGACGCTTCGGTTCCTCATCCTCGACAGGTGCAGGTTCCGGAGCATCCTTCCACTCATCGCCCAGGTAAATGATGGTGTCGCCGTCCTTCGGGCCGTTCATGTCAACGTTCGCGACATTCACCGACGACGGCTTGACGACAAACATCACGACTGCCTCAGGCATGGCCTGGCGGAACTGTTCCCAGGTCCGATTCTCGTCCAGCTCGACCCGACGCACCCTTTTCCCACTGCGCCACATCTTGTCCATCGCCGAGTGCGTTGTCGGCGGGTCGAAGGCTGTTCTCGCCTTGAGAATCTGCGCGGTACCGGTGGTCGCGTCCTCGGCGTCGCCCTCATCCAGACGCTCGAGCTGGAACACGTTAGCCCGCCCCAACGCACGCCGGTAATGCACCGATGCGATGGAGTTCGTGTCGTCGTCAGGGGTACACGCCACCATCGACGCGATTCCCGCAAGGTCCATGTCCTCGGTCGCGTACTCGGACAGGAAGTCCGCCGCCTCACACCTGAGCCCCGCTTTCCGAGCCGCGTAGAGGTCGTAGGCACGCCGGGTAACGATGAGGGTGGGGACGTCCAAATCGCGCAGGGTCTTCGCCGTATCGATGCTCCAGGCCGGGGACCCCGCAAACATCACTCCGCGCGGGCTTGCCGACGCCAGCCCCAGCTTCTCGGCGAGCCTGCCGATACCCAGGCCGTAAATGGCCACCGTGCAGACGATGACGAGGAACACCAGCGGCACGAGCCGGTCGACCTGGCTCGCCATCCCCGCCATCTGGTCAGCGAACGACACCAGCTGCTTCGCCCGCTCGGGGTCAGACTCGGCAATCTCCTCGGCCTGCTCCCTGACATGGCTGGCGGACTCGCTGAACTCCATCGCGAAGATCGACGCCACCGACGCGGCCACGATTCCTCGCGGAGCCATGAATGCCATCAGGATCCGCTCCTGACGAGTCGTCTCGGTTCGCGTCAGCCCCAACATCACCGACACCGGCCGAATGACCAGCACGAGCAGGGCGACGAAGATCAGGCCAGTAGGAAGGATGTCGCCGATCTGGGATGGCGTCACTCGTCCGGCCAGCATGATGAACAGCACCCCGACGAGCAGCACCTGCAGATGCTCCTTGAACTCGATGACGGGCTCGAGCTCGAGATTGCGCTGGTTTGCCAGGTAGATGCCCAACATCGTCACGGCGACCAGCCCGGACTCCTCACGCAGGAAGTTCGCCCCGACGCAGGTACCGACGGCGACTCCGACGAAGATCACGCCCTGCAGGAAGTCCGGAATGAGGTGACGCCTCATCATGGCCGTGACGGCCCACCCGATCGGCGCTGCGAACAGCAACCCGACCAATAGGGTCAGCGCCAGGTCCAGCACACCGTGTCCGATCGAGGACCCACCGATGCTGCTGATGGCCTGGTAGACCAACAGGGCCAGGATCGCGCCCAGCGGATCGACGACGATGCCCTCCCACCTCAGCAGGGCGCTCACCCGTCGGGTGGGCCTCAACTGACGCAAGATCGGGTTGATGACCGTCGGACCGGTGACGATGAGGATCGCGCCCAGCAGCAGGGAAACACGACCGTCGAACCCCAATGCCATCGCGGCCAGGGTGATGAGAACCCACGCGATCCCTGCGGTGACGGTGCACAGCCGAAGGATTGGCCGTCCCAGGTCACGAACTTCGCGGAGCTTGAGCCCAAGTGACCCTTCGAAGAGGATGATTGCCACTGAGAGGTTGACACCGTCAAACAGGAGTTGTCTTCCGAAGATCTCATCGGGGGTAACCCACTGTCCGAGTGCGAAACCGATCACCAGGAGGAACAGCAGCGCGGGGAGGCGTAACCGCCATCCGAGCCACTGGGCACCGACCGCAAGTGCGAGTACGAGCGCCATGTATGTTGCTGCATCCACCCGGGCACTCTAACCGGCACAGTGCCGGTTTTCCCACGCGGGAAGCGTGGGCACTGAGCGCCGGGGCCAGCAACCCCGTGGATGCCGTGGGATGTAGACGAAAGTCGAATGGATCGACGACGAGCTGTCCGAAAGTACAGATCTGGCTGTCCCGGAAGTCTCCCCCGCAATCCATCCCCAACGACAAATAACCCTGAAATGAGTACGTGCACATCCGCTTGACAAGCCTCTTTGGACGTCCAATTTGGTCACCGTCAACGTCAGATCGAGGCCCGAAAAGCACTTGTAACATCACGGCCGTTGACGTTGAAACACGCCGCCTTGGCCCATTGGAAAGGAGCCATCGTGAATCGGACGAACGATTGCGCCCTCCCGTCCTGCGCCAACCTCAGAACGGTCTTCCAGCATCCCTTGCTCGAGGGTGACAGCACTGCCGCCACACCCGACGAACAGCGCCTGGAACGCACTCTGCAGGCTCGCGCTCGAGCTGCCTGCTCCGCCTGCTCTCTCTTCGAACAGTGCCTTGAGAACGCCATCCTCGACCACGACGTCGCGGGATTCGCTGCTGGCACAACCCCGCGTCAGCGTTCTCGCATTCGCTCCTGCCTGGGGGTTCGGGTTCGTCCCGACGACTTCGAATCCTTCGCCGGGGTCATCGCTCGCGGGCATCAGGTGGCCACCCAGGACGTCGTCAGCCTCCGTCAGGCTCACCCCGACCAGCCACTGAGCTTCATCGCAGACCGTCTCGGTTGCTCGCTGTCCACCGTGAAGCGGCACCTGCGTCGGGCTCGCGACACCTCTTCGGCCCCGCGCCGCAAGACTCCTGCGAAGGTCAAGACGACCAGCCTGGCCGCCGCATACGAGTCGGTGACCGGGCGCCCGCACCCGAGCCGCGCGAGGTTGGCTGCCTGAGAAAAAGTCACGCTCTGTTCACCGCATGATCATCGCACGGTGGCAGGCTGGCTGACATGACATTCAATCCTCGTATGGTGGCCCTCGACATCGACGGGACCCTCGTCGATTTTGAGGGCGAACTTCCGGACTCGGTCCGTAAGGCGGTCGCCAAGGTCGACGTCCCTGTCGTCCTGGCGACCGGGCGAGGGCTCTTCGGAGCGATCCCCGTCCATGAGGCCCTCGGTCTGCAGGGGGGACACGCGGTGGTGTCCAACGGAGCTGTCACCGCGACGATGTCCCCCGTCGAGATCGAGTCCCAAGTCACCTTTGATCCGCGACCCATCATCGATCACGTCATGGACGTCTACCCGCAGGCGCTCATCGCGGTCGAGGAGGTCGGCGTCGGTTACCGCCTCAACCAGCTCTTCCCCGCCGGGGAACTGCAGGGCGAACTTCACATTGAGACCATTGACGAGTTGCGCTCCCGCCCGGCCCCGCGCGTCATCATCCGCGATCCGAACGGTTATGCCGACTCCTTCCGCGACCTCGCCCACAGCCTCGACCTGCACAGCGTCTCCTACGTCATCGGCTGGTCGGCCTGGCTCGACATCACTCCGGAGGGTGTGACTAAGGCCTCTGCCCTTGACACCCTGTGCCGTCTCAAGGGCATCGATCCCAAGGACGTCCTGGCCATCGGCGATGGCAACAACGATGTCGAGATGTTGCAGTGGGCAGGACGCGGAGTCGCTGTCGGCGATGCGCCCGACTCCGTCAAGGCCATTGCCGACGACGTCGCTCCCTGCTTTGCCGACGGTGGCACCGCGGTTGAGCTGGGGCGCTGGTTCTGAAATCGTCTCCCGGCCACTCAGGCCGGCTACCCTCGATCATCGGGAACCGACCTCAGTCGATCCGCCCTGCACGCAGCACCCCCGGCTCGATGTGACACTCCGCCCCGAGGTCCATCGGGGCAATTCGTCCGGTCGCCCGCGCCTCAAAGAGCTTCGGCAACAGCATCGCGGTCAGAGTCGTCGGTGAGATGGTGTTGACGTAAATCTTCGTCCCACCCTCGAACCCGGCCAGGGTAGAGATGCGCAACTTGAGGATGATCCGCCACGGCACCGGTACCCCGGTCCCTATCGGACGGTAATGCCACTCCTCATTGGCCGGCACATCATCGCTGACGGCCACGTGGGCGGCGTGCAACAGGTCCGACATGGCGTCAATCCCGTCATCGTCGACGCGCCACGGCTGGTCGGCGCGGCCCGTCGACCACACCTCGACCGAGGGGTACCTGTGACCAAAACCGACAGTCATGACAGCGCCCTCGTTACGGGCCAGCACCAGTCCGTGCTCGACCGCGAAATCTGGCCCCCAGCGATTGAAGATGCCCGGGTCTAGGACGGCCTTGGGCAGCACCGACTCGTTGTCGGCTCCCACCTCGTCAATGGCCACCAGCTGCTTGTGCAGATGATCGAATGACGCCCCGGCCGGCTTGAGCCAGTTCTGGAAGGCCACCACGTATCGGACGTGCTCGTTGTGTCGGTGCAGCTGGACCATCGAGTCGACGGTCAAGGCCATGAACGCCCGGTGCTCGTCGACGGTCAGGCTCGCCGATCCCGCGACGTCAGCCGTCGTCGTCCCCTCGTCGGTGTAGTGCCGCCTGGCGACGATGACGTCGTGTCCCCCGGCGAAGAAGGCCGCAGAGGCCTCCCGCAGCTCCTTAGGGCCGAGGTCCTCACCGCGCTGGTCCGACCCCATCGCCTTGAACTTGGCGTTGAGGACCGACCGAACATGGGCCTCTCCCCGCGGATTCGACAGGTATTCCTCCTGCCAGTCGCGCGAGGCCCGCGGAAGGTCCATTCCCCAGTTGAGTTGCCAGTACTGCCAGGACAGGATCTCGAAGAGATTGGGGATCCGTCGGAACTCCGGGACGGTGTCGTCGAGCTGATCAGCCGGGACACGGCGCATGAGGTCATGGCCCCGCACCAGACCGCCCTCCCGCTTCACCAACCGAGTCTTCTCCGGAGGGGTCGACAGCAGGTTGTCCGAGCAGAAGGCGCAGGCCGCCTGACGATCGTGCCCGGTCAGCTCCCGGGTCTGCGTGGCCGGTTTGCTCAGCGGGCGGGCCCCACGACCAGGCACCGTCCACACCTTCGTACCCGTGAACGGGTTGACCTGCTTGATGGTGCCGTCGGGCAGTTCCCGGTAGTACGGCCCGTCGCTCACTTCGGCGGCTCGATGAACTCACGCCCACCAAGGTAGGGACGCAGCGCCTCGGGCACGCGCACCGAACCGTCAGCCTGTTGGTGGTTCTCCAGCAGCATGATGATGATGCGGGTCATCGCGCACAGGGTGCCGTTGAGGGTGGCCAACGGTTCGACCCCGTCAGGTCCGCGATGGCGGATGGAGAGACGACGCGCCTGGAAGGTGGTGCAGTTCGAGGTCGAGGTGATCTCGCGGTAACGGCTCTGAGTCGGCAACCAGCCGTAGCAGTCGTACTTGCGAGCAGCCGAGAGGCCGAGGTCACCGGAGGCAACGTCGAGCACCTGGAACGGGATTTCCAGGGCCGAGATGAAGTCCTTCTCGAAGCTCAGCAGCTTCTCGTGCCAGCCCTCCGCCTCATCGGGCAGGCAGTAGACGAACATCTCGACCTTGTCGAACCAGTGGACGCGGAAGATGCCGCGGGTGTCCTTGCCGTAGGAGCCGGCCTCGCGTCGGTAGCACGGGGAGAAGGCGACGTAGCGCTTCGGGAGCTCGGCGTCGTCGAGGATCTCGTCGGAGTGGAACGCGGCCAGGGCAACCTCGGAGGTTCCCACCAGGTATTGGTCGTCCTTGGGCAGGTAGTAGACGTCGTCGGCGGCCTGGCCGAGGAACCCGGTTCCCTCCATCGCCGAGGGCTTGACGAGGGCCGGCGGGATCATCGGGGTGAATCCCCACTGCGCCGCCTTGGACATCGCCAGGTTCAGCAAGGCGAACTCCAGCTGGGCGCCGACGCCGGTGAGGACGTAGAAACGGGAGCCGGCGATCTTGGTGCCTCGCTCCATGTCGATCGCGCCGAGGGACTCGCCGATCTCGAGATGGTCCTTGGGCTCGAATCCCTCCGCGACGAAGTCACGTGGGGTACCGACGGTCTCCTTGATGACTCCCTCGTCCTCGCCACCAGCGGGAACGTCGTCAATGACAATGTTGCCGAGGGTCTTGGCGAGTTCGATGAATTTGGCGTCAGCCACGTCAGCGGCCTTCTTGAGGTCGGAGACCTCGCTGGCAATCGACTTGGTGCGAGCCAGCAACTCGGCCTTCTCGCCCCCGGACGCCTTGGCAATGCGTTTGCCCAGCCCCTTCTGTTCAGCACGCAGGTTCTCGTGGGCGGCGATGGCCTCACGGCGAGCCTCGTCAGCGGCGACGATGTCGTCGACGACCGAGGGATCCTCGCCGCGGGCGACCTGGGAGCGGCGAACGGCATCCGGATCCGTTCGCAGGAGCTTGGGATCGATCATGTCGCCGATCCTACCGGTCAGGAGCCTGCGAGGAGTTAGAGGCCAAGAGACGTGCAGGGCCCGGGTGATTCCACCCGGGCCCTGCCGACGTTGTCGTCAAGCGATCACGTCATCGCCTGAGTCCTCGACGTCACTTGTTCTTCGGCTGCTTGGCCTGATCGATGTCGATCTGCTCCTTGGCGACCTTGCCGGACACGGTCTGGGTGTCCTGAGTGGTCTCCTTGCCGATCTTGATCTTCTCGGCGGCGACGGTCTCCTTGTCGATGGTCGGACGCTCCTCGTGGGTCACGATGTCCTGGGCGCCCTCGGAAAGCTTAACGTCGTCACCGGCGACCTTCTCGTCGAGAGGAACGCGCTCGACGTGGATCTCCTCGCGCTCGACCGGAACCTCGACGGTCTCGGTGTCATGGACGA
Organism: Cutibacterium sp. LaCa_255; assembly: GCF_057458005.1. Classification (NCBI taxonomy): domain Bacteria; kingdom Bacillati; phylum Actinomycetota; class Actinomycetes; order Propionibacteriales; family Propionibacteriaceae; genus Cutibacterium; species Cutibacterium sp. LaCa_255. The sequence continues at coordinate 2,571,363 of NZ_CP190956.1, forward strand.
TGTGCTTGCGGATGCGCACACGACCGGTCTCGACACGCTCCTTGCCAACGTTGAGGCGCTCCTCGTGGCGAACGACGGAGCCATCCTCGGCCACCGGGGACTTCTGGTCAGCAGTGGTCTGCGGCGTGGCGTCGGCGGCCTTCTCGGTCTTGGCGTCGGCAATACGATCACCGGAAACACCATTCCCAGCAACGCCCGGGTTGCCCTCCTTGTCGACGACCTTCTGGCCGGCAACGCCACCAGCAGCTCCACCGGACACACCGTTGCCCGCGTAACCCGGGTTGGCGTCCTTGGTGGTGTCCTTCTCTGAGGCGAAGGCATCGGAGTAGTAGCGGTACAGCTCGTCGGTCTCATCCTCGGAAAGGTGGCCGTCCGGGTCAACGTTCGGGGCGTCCTTCACCTTGTCCTTGGTGTAGGGAGCGCGGATCTCGTCACCAGAGGTCTCGAGGCCCTTGAACGGGACGAAGGTCTCGTTGCGTCCAAAGAGACCGGTCTTGACGGTCACCCAAGCCGGCTGGCCGGAGGCGTCGTCGAGGTAGACCTGACCGATCTCGCCAATCTTGTCACCAGACTGGTCAACAACGGTACGGTCGTAAAGAGCGTCGATATTGGCGTTCGTAGGCGTCTTGTCAGTCGGCATTCTCAAGTCCTTTCGTTTAGATTTCTACCAAATCCCATTCGGAGAGCCGAGCGGAATCGGTTGATGCCTTCAACGATACGAACCTGAGGGCCACAGTCAAATCGGCTCATGTTGCGTTAATCGCATTTAACCAAAACTCTTGTTCTGGCAACCTAGATATGTTATGGTCCCTGACCGCGACGAGGAGGCATACGTCACCATTTCCCGATGACCCCCTGGAACCACTTCTCCGCCGCCAGGTAATCCTCATCACTGAAGCCGCGGATGACGTCAGGACCCTCAGGCGACGCAAACCCCCTTCTAGAGCCGTTTGGATAGGACCCGAGGAAGATCACCTGACGGCTGATCCGATACAACCCCTTGAGCGCAGCAGCCATCCTCTCATCCGCGACGTGGCCAATGGCATCAATGGAGAAGCAGTACTCACCGAGACGATCCTTGGTTGGCCTTGATTCAATTCTCGACAAATTAATTTTGCGGAGAGAGAACTGTTGCAGGATCTCCAACAAGGCACCTGGATGATCGCTCGGGGGAACGACGACAACAGTGGTGCGATCGTCCCCCGTCCGAGCAATCATCTGCCCACTTCTCGCAACCAAAATGAATCTCGTGACGGCATCCGGATTGTCCGCAATTCCCTGTGCCACAGCTGTCAATCCGTACATCGTTCCAGCAACTTCGGCGCAGACGGCGGCATCGAAACGGGACCGTGGATCCGACACCTCCTTCGCCGCGGAGGCAGTCGACCCGCCCTGGGCGATTTCGGCGTGCTCCGGGAGGTTGGCGGCAAGCCAGTCCCGGCACTGATTCGCGGCATGAGGGTGGGTCACGACGTGACGGATCGACGCCAACGACGTCCCAGACCGAACGTAAAGATTGAATTGCACCGGAATGACGACCTCGCGAACGATTTGCAAACCACCCAGGGCAGCGAGAGTGTCCAGGGTCGCGCTCACACCACCCTCGACGGAGTTCTCAATGGGAACCAACGACGCCTCGACGTCGCCGTCGACAACTCCCTGCAATGCGGCGCCAACCGTCGCATAGGGGCGAGCGTCGACGTGGCCGAGAGTCTTGAGTGCCTGATGGGTGAAAGTGCCTGCGGGGCCGAAATATCCGTACACGCCGTCAGACTATCCACGTGGTCATCACAGTGGCCCCGACTCCGTCAGGCGGGCACTTCTCGCAGCCGATCGAGGAGCTGGACGCCATCCCACGCCGGATCATCGGGGCTCGTCCACTGCGGAGCCGGACGATCCAGGGCATCATCAAGAAGGTCAAGGTATTCCGCCCGGTCAACCTCGGTGACGCCGAGACTGGCCAGGTGCGGGGTGCTCCATTGCACGTCCAGCAATCTCGAACCGAGTTCACACACCAACCTCAACAGAGCAGTCTTGGAGGCGTCGCGCCCGTGTCGAGGGTCGTGGAACATCGATTCACCACTGAACAGTCCGCCCACACTGACGCCATAGAGCCCGCCCACGAGGCGACCCTTGTCGTCCCAGGTTTCCACCGAATGGGCCCAGCCTCGCTCATGGAGGTAGCCATACGCCTCGATGACGCGGTCATCGATCCAGGCGTAGGGACGATCCGGGTCAGCACATCGTGCGATGACGTCGCCAAAGGCGCGATCGACGGTCGTCGTCTGGTGCTTGGTCGTCTTGCGCAAACTGCGAGCGACCTTGAGATGACCGGGAAGCAGAACACCTCGATACATGGGAGACCACCACGCTGTCGCCCCCTGGAACTCCGGGGGCACCTCCTCGTCAGTGACGGGCATGGGAAAGACACCCTCATGGAGTGCCGCCAGCACCAGGTGGGGGCTGAGAGCCCCGGTGATCGCGATGAGGTCATCGTCAGGCCATTGATCCGGATCTCCGAAAAGCTCTGGAACCGTCACTGACCTGGCCTCCTGTCGTCGCGGGTCCATTGTCCACCCTCACCACGACATCGAGCGCGAACGACAATCGAGGCTCACCTGACAAACCCCCACCCCCAACTATTAGGTAAGGCTCACCTTTGCTAAGGTCTCGTCTGCTCATGTAACCGCACGAGCACACATCTCACACAACCTAGGAGCCAGGCTCATGAAGTCCTCCATCCTTCGATCGGCGGCTGCCGTCGTCGCAGCGTTGACCATGGCCGCCGGCATCGGTGGCTGTTCCACCGAGAAGTCCGACTCTGGATCCGGCAATTCCAGCAAGAAAGCTCTCAACGTCGTTGCCTCCACCGGATACCTCGGAGACGCCGTCCACAACATCGCCCCTGACGCCAAGGTCAAGGTGCTCGTCAAGCCCGGCGGCGACCCCCACACCCAGGAGCTCTCCACCGGTGACATCGAGGCCATCGAGAAGGCCGACGCCGTGGTCTGGACCGGCCATGACATGGAACACCACATGATGGACCACTTCGACAAGCTCGGAAACAAGCAGGTCCCCGCCGCTGAGTCCATTCCCGAGTCCGATCTGCTCCCCTGGGAGGAGGACGGCAAAATCGAGGGCCACGACCCCCACGTGTGGAACTCCCCCGACAACTGGAAGTACGTCGTGATTGCCACCGCCAAGAAGCTGGGCGAGATCGACAAGACCAACGCTGACACCTACAAGAAGAACGGCGAGGCCTACAACAAGAAGATCGATGAGGGGAAGAAGAAGGCCGGCGAACTCTTCAACCAGATCCCCAAGGATCGCCGCATCCTTGTCACCGGTCACGACGCCTTCAACTACCTCGGCAAGACCTACGGCATCGAGATTCACGCCACCGATTTCGTCTCCTCGGAGTCCGAGATGAGCGCAGCTCAGATGGACAACCTCGCCAAGCTCATCGCCGACAAGAAGATCAAGACAATCTTCCAGGACAACCTCAAGAACCCTGAGGCCATCAAACACCTCAAGGAGGCCGTGGCCGCCAAAGGTGGATCCGTGACCGTTTCCGACAAGCCGCTGTACGCCGACTCCCTCGGCGAGAAGGCCCCGGTCGACACCTACCTGGGCGTCTTCCAGTACAACGCCGAAACGATCACCAACGCCCTCAAGTGAGCGCAACGGTGCCGCCCATGAGCAGGTGGGCGGCACCTGTCCACAAGGAGAAGCCAATGTCCTTAGCCGAACCAGCAGCCCTCGAGGTTGACGACCTCACCGTCGCATATCAGGACAACATCGCTCTGTCCCACACCAGCCTCAGCTTGCCCACAGGTGAGGCCTTGGCCCTCCTTGGCCCCAATGGGGCTGGTAAGTCCACCCTCATGAAGGCCATTCTCGGACTCATCCCCACCCTCACCGGATCCGTCCAGATCTTTGGGAAGCCCCTCAACCAGATGCGTCGCCGCATCGGGTACATGCCGCAGGCCGCTGACGTCGACTGGGATTACCCGGCGACGGTGGGGGACGTCGTCGCTCAAGGAACCTTCGGGAGGCTCGGGTGGTTCAAGCGTCCCGGAACTGCAGAGAAGCAGATCGTCCGGGAGTCGCTGGAGACCGTCGGCATTGCGAAATATGCCGACCGGCACATCACTGAACTCTCCGGTGGGCAGAAACAGCGGACCTTCATGGCACGCATCCTGGCCCAGCGTCCCGACTTCTTGTTCATGGACGAGCCCTTCGCCGGGGTCGACGCCGCCAGCGAGCGCACCCTGATGTCAGTTCTTGACATGCTCGTTTCGGAGGGGAAAACACTCGTCATCGTCCATCACAATCTCGCTAGTGTGGCCGACATCTGTACCTGGGCGTGCCTGCTGGCCGAGGGGAAGGTGGTCTCGGTCGGCCCTCTCGCCGAGGCCTTCACCACCGAGACGGTACACACCGCCTACGGCATCAGCGACGACATCTTCACGGGGGCACGATGAGCGCCCTCATTCTTGCCGAGATCGTGCCTGCCTCGGAGTTCTTCGGCAGCTACACCTATCGGACGATGCTCATCGGCACGGTCCTCATCGGATTGTTCTCTGGCGGGCTGGGGTGCCTGCTCTACCAGCGCAAGCAGTCCCTGTTGGCCGACGTCATCGGCCACTCCGCGATAGCCGGGGTCGTCGGGGCCTTCATCGTGTCGACAGCGGTGTTCAACGTCAACGGCCGCTCCATGGCCACCTTGACCATCGGCGCCGTCATCTCCTCAGCGCTCGCGGCCCTGCTGGCCAACGTCATCAGCGCCCACTCCCGTGTGAGTATCGACGCGGCGATGGCAATCTGCCTGGCACTTTTTTACGGCGGTGGCATGGTCGGGCTGCGCATCATCGCCCAGTCCACCCTGCCCAACCGTCAGGGGATCAACACCTACCTCTTCGGCAACGCGGCCACTCTGACGACTGAGGACAACATCGTCATCCTCGTCTTCGGACTCATCGCGGTCGGAGTAGCGGCATTCACCTGGCGTGGGCTGACACTTTTCATCTTCGATCCAGTCTTCGCGACGATGTCCGGATACTCCGGGCGGACCGTCTCGACGATTCTGTTCCTCGTGACGACGACATCCATCGTCATCGGGGTCAAGACCGTGGGACTCGTACTCATGATCGCCTTCGCCATCATGCCGGCGGCCGCGGCTCGGTTGTGGGTGCGACACATGCACACCATGATCGTCCTCGCCGCGATCCTGGGAGCGGTCTGCGGAGCTGCCGGCTCATACCTGGCCGTGTGCATGGGCCGGGTGCCGACCGGACCGGTGATCGTCGTCGTGCTGTTCGTCGTGTTCGCCTTCTCGATGCTCTTTTCTCCGCATCGGTCACTGACCCAGATCCGGGTGTCGCGGCGCCGCGCACTGGCGGCACAGGCAGAGGGGAACTGACATGCCACTCATCACGTCCATCCTGCTGTTGGCCATCGTCACGGCTGTCACCTGCTCGGTACCCGGGATCTTTCTCGTGCTGCGCCACCAGTCGATGCTCGTCGACGCGATGTCCCACGCGGTGCTGCCGGGTATCGCCATCGGAGCGCTGCTTTCAGGGTCATTGAACTCCCCGCTGCTGGTTGTCATCGCCACCCTCATGGGGTTGGTGGTCGTCATTGGTGCCGGGTGCCTGGCCCGCACCGGACTGGTCACCGGCGATGCCAGCCAAGGGCTGATCTTCCCGGTGCTGTTCTCCATCGGTGTGATCCTGCTGTCGACGGTGCTGACAGAGGTTCACATCGACGAGTCGACGATTCTCGCTGGCAACATCAACTTGCAGGCACTATCGGTGAATCACATCGTGTTCGGGACGATCGACATCGGCCCCATCACGATGTGGAAGGAGATCGTGGTGTGTGCCATCACCGCGATCGTCCTCTTCGCGATGCGGAGGGTGCTCGCGGTGGCGACCTTTGACCCGCAGCTTGCTCGCACCATGGGCCTGCCGGTCCGACTGACCAACGGAATCCTCATGTGTCTCATCGCCCTCACGGTGGTGGTGTGCTTCGACGCGGTGGGGTCGATCCTCGTCGTCGCACTCATGATTGCTCCGCCGGCCACCGCGCTCTTGATGGCGAAGACCCTGCGTCGGATGGTGGGGTGGACCATCGTCGTGGCGGTGGTTTCGGCCATTGTCGGATTCGAGCTGGCAAAGATCTGGGACCTGGCGACCTCGTCCATGATGTCGGCGGTCTCCGGTGTGGTGTTCCTGGTTGTGCTGGCCGGTACGAACATCGCGACGCGCATTCGACAGCGTTCCCTGGCCAAGAAACCAGCCCCGACCGAGGTTCATCCTCGCGACAGTCGGGCAGTGTCGACCAAGGCGGTTCCCGACGCTGTACTGTCCTGACGTCATGCCGGGCGACTGACGATCGTCGTCGGTTGCCCGGGTTGTTCGCACGAGCTGGTTACACGGGTCGGTTGCCCGAGCCCGTCGTGCTCCTCAATTGCCCAAGGTGGTCACGCCCACTGCCCGCACTCGTTGACTGCGCGGTAATTTTTGTCAGCCGAGGTCGAGGCCAGGCACTCCAGTGTTCCCTCCCCTATCTCGGCTGACATTTTTCGCACTTGGCAACGAAGGAGCCGCCTTAGGAAGCAGGGATGCCTCGGGGCTGTGGTCCTTGTCCACGAGGACAGTCTTCGCACCTTCGGCAAGGCCCATGACGAACCACACTGGCCGAATTACACCTGTGTGAGTTGTCCCCAGTTGGTGGATAAACCTGTGGATAACCCCCGAGGAATGCCGGTGCCGGACCCCTGATGACGGCCCCTCGCCCTGTGACACCGGACTCGCACATATTTGGCAACGTCATATTTTCGTAATTGATGTAGCCTGGCCGCATGGTCAAAGTCCAGCGTCTGGCGCGGGTCCGCGAGGTTCGCCACGACATCCCCAACGTCATCTCGATCGACTTCGAGCCGTGTGACATGCCGCCCATCACCTCGGTCGACGATCACGTCAAGATCGCCCTGCCGTCCGACGGGTCCAACCTCCGCACACCTATCAGCAATGACTCCTATCCTCTGCTGCGCACATACACCCGCCGCCGCTGGTCCGATGACGGGTCGTGGGGCATAGATGTCCTGCAGTTCGGGCCCGAGACCAAGGCGGACGCCCATGACGGCCCCGGATCCCAGTGGTCGAAAATCGTCGAGCCCGGGGACGAGGTTGCAGTGAGGGGACCGGGAGGCCACTGGCAGATGCCTTCGGACCTCACCCACTTGCTCGCCGTCGCCGACGCGGTCGCTCTCCCAGCAGTGGCGAATACCCTCACTGCCCTGCCGGAATCGGCCCGCGCCACCGTCGTCCTCGTCGACGGGCATCACCATTACCCCCTCCCCGAGAACGACCGCATCACGATCGTGCCGGCTCCCCGCGATCCCGTAGGAATTGTCGCCACCGTCCGAGGCCTTGTCCTACCCGACGACGTCCACACCTTCGTTCATGGAGAGGCCGCGATGGTCCGTCCCATGCGCCGTCATCTGCGCCTCGAGCGTGGACTGCCCAGGGAGAGGGTGCAGCTATCGGCCTACTGGTTCGCCGGGCGCGACGCTGACGGATGGCGCGCCATGAAGCAGGACTTCAACCGCTCGATGGAAGCTGAGTCGGGAGACTGAGGGAGGTTCACAACCTGGGTGATCTACGCACACAGCGTCGGGGGCCGGCCTGCTTGAAGCAGGCCGGCCCTCGACGCGTCAGATAATGATCAGGCGGTGACCACGTTGGTCACGATGAGGCCAATCATGACGAGACCCACGACGATGCGATACCAGATGAAGCCGGTGAAGTTGTTCGAGGAGACGAACTTCAGTAGCCATGCGATGGAGGCGTAAGCCACGATGAGGGAGACCACCGTCGCCAGAATCGTCGGCCCCCAACCAATCGCATTGCCGCCTCCGCTGGCGGTGGAAATGTCACTGGCGGCCGAGATGGTCTCGTAGATACCGGCAGCCACGAGCACCGGGATACCCATGAAGAACGACAGGCGAGTTGCGGTAGCGCGATCGAACTTGCGGAACAGACCGGCAGAAATCGTCGCGCCCGAACGGGAGATACCGGGGAACAGCGGAGCCAGTGCCTGGAAGCAGCCAATGACGGTGGCGTCGACGATGCCGACTTCCTTCATGCCACGGTCGAGGTCTGACTGACGGTCACCCAGCCACATCACGCCACTCCAGACGATGAGGGCAATGGCGACCACCCACAGGGAACTCAGGGTGTTCTCGATGGCGTCCTTGAACAACAGACCAACGATGCCCACCGGAATCGAACCCAGGATGATGCCCCAACCGAGGGTGTAATCCGGATCGCTGCGGTCCTCCTTGTGGGCCAGACCTTTGCACCACGCGACGACGATGCGCACGATGTCAGACCAGAAGTAAATGATGGCGGCGATGATCGCGCCGACCTGGATGATCGCGGTGAAGGCAGTGATCCCGGCGCCCTGGATGTCGTACCCCAGCAGCTTCTCGACGATACGGAGATGGCCGGTGCTGGAGACAGGCAAGAACTCGGTGATGCCCTCGACAATGCCAAGGATGACGGCGTGCAGCCAGTTCACGGATGAAAACCTCTCGATTGGGGGTCGTGCGGATGCGGCAGGCGCTGATCCACGTCACTGCATCCGGGCTCACACCATAGACGGAGATACCGACAGTTCTGCTGTGCAAATACCCTGTCGCCTGACATCAATGACCGTGGTCGGGGCTGAGACATCCCACCTACGACCACGGTCGTCATGCGCACAACTTCCTCACAGTGGCGACCATAAGCTGCAACAGCATGGACCCACGCGCATCGTCATATCACGCGGGCGAACCCCGCGTGACTTAACGTCATTCAGCGTTCTCGGTGGAATCCACATTGCGAGAGCCGAGCTCGGCGTCCAGCCGAAGCAGGCCTGGACCGTCGTCCCCGATGAGCTCGATCCGACCGACGATCTCGCCGACGGTCGACTCCTCCTCGATCTGCTCGTCAATGAACCAGTGGAGCAACGGAATGGCGTCGATGTCGCCGGCTGAGGTGCAGGAACGGTAGAGCTCACGGATGGCCTCGGAGACCTTCTCCTCATGGACAAGGGCCGTCTGGAAGATCTCCAGCGGGGACAGACCGGGCTCGACCTCGGGAGCTTCGATGGTTCCGATGCGCGGGTGGTTTCCGCGATCGAGGACGTGGTCGATGAACTTGTTGGCGTGAACAATCTCTTCGTCCGCTTGGTGGCGTAGCCACGTGGCCACGCCGGAGAGGTCCTGGGCGTCGGCCTCGATGGCCAGCTGACGGTAAGTCATGTCAGCGGTGAGTTCGAGGGTGATCTGATCGTTGAAGGCCTTGACGATGTCATCGGACATGTTCATGTCTCGAGCCTACGAGGAGCACCCAAAAGCTCCGGGGTGACGAAAAATGGCACCCCAGATGAAGGGGCATCACTGCTGTGAATCTCCCCCCACCTGACGCGACAATTTTCGTGCTCACGGGTCACGCGGACTAGCCGAATCGGCCTCTTGGGCCATCCCCTTTGCCGCTCTGGACAGTGAGAGCCCTCAGGAAGAGGCCAGCCCCGGTAATGCCTTCCGACAAGGCGTCCAAGGCGACGGCTGATACTCCTCGGCGATTTTCACCGCCAGGTCAAGGCCACAGGGCGTACGTCTGACCATTCCCGGCGCACCAGACGGAAATCCCCATCACCCCGACCTCGAGAGGCACGACATCGGCCAGGAACTCGACTGCTCTGCCCCGTAACTCAGGCGGAACCTGGTACCCCATCGTGACGTGGGGATTCCACCACCGTGGCCCGTAGTAGTTGAAAGCGGTAACGCCCACCTCGGTCAACCGACGATGCAGAGCCTCATGGGGTCTCCGGAGCGTCTCCGGAACCCGCGAGGCGCGAAAAACGTCAGCCGCAGCCGGAGAGGAGCACGATTCGGCACCTTCTCCCTGCGAGGTGTCAGAAATCGTCGTGGGGGTGAGGGGGCCGGAGACAGCGGCGGGGGCAGGGACGCTGGTGTCCGACCAGGCCACCTCAGGGCGGGTGACGTCGGGGCGAGTTGGGTGGTGAGGGCACAGCGCCACCACACCATCAGAATTCGGCAACTGGCACGAGGTCGTCAGCGTCACTCGCTCCGGCCACCCGACGTCGACGAGATCAGAATCGACTCCATTCATGGTCGAGACCGCCGCCACCGTGACGTGGGCAGGCTCGCGCAGCACCGGAATCCCCGCTGCCATGAGCTGGTTCCGGACATCACGAAGTACCTCCTGGGCCTCGTCATCGAGGGTGAGGGACAACGTGTGAGTGAACACAACGCCAGGCTGCCAGTCGCTGTCTTCTGTCACACCTCACCCCAATCTTGTTACAAATCTGTTACCAACGTCACACTTTCCACCCATTTACGGCATAGTTCCGATCACGATGCCGAAGGAGGCGCCAACAGTGGCAAGTGAAACACAACTGGTCCGTGAGGAACACAGCCTCGGACGGGCTGCACTCAACACCCTCAAAGGGTGCCTGGGAAACCTCGTCGAGTGGTACGACGTCTACACCTACACGGTCTTCGCAACATATTTCCAGAACCAGTTCTTCAGCCCTGAGGACAAGAACTCGCGCATCTACGTCTATGCCGTGTTCGCCATCACCTTCCTCATGCGTCCGCTGGGTTCTTGGTTCTTCGGACGCTGGGCCGACCGGCACGGACGTCGCTCCGCCCTCACCTTCTCGGTTCTGGTAATGGCCTCCGCCTCATTGGTTGTGGCGATCCTTCCTTCTCGCAACCAGATTGGTATGTGGGCCGCAGCGCTCCTCATCATCTGCCGTATTGTCCAGGGATTCGCCACCGGTGGCGAGTACGGCACCTCCGCAACGTACATGTCGGAAGCGGCTGTTCCTAATCGTCGCGGCTTCCTGTCATCCTTCCAGTACGTCACCCTCGTTGGTGGCCAGGTCATCGCCCAGGCCGTCCTGCTTATCGAGACCGCAACGTTGACCCACGACCAGATCGCCACCTGGGGTTGGCGTATCGCCTTCGGTATCGGTGGCCTCGCGGCCGTCGTCGTGCTCTGGATGCGACGCACCATGGACGAATCCCTCACCGAGGAGCATCTGGAGAACATTCGCACGGGCCTGGACCGCGATTCCGGCACGATGCGCACCCTGCTGGTCGATCACTGGCAGCCGCTACTGCTGGTCTTCCTCATCACCATGGGCGGCACCGTCTGCTTCTACACCTACTCGGTGAATGCCCCCGCCATCGTGAAGTCCACCTTCAAGGAGCAGGCAATGACGGCGACCACCGTCAACCTCATCGCGCTGATCTTCCTCATGTGCCTGCAGCCAGTCGGCGGCCTCATCTCCGACAAGATCGGCCGCAAACCGCTGCTGGTCTTCTTCGGCGTGGGCGCCGTCTGCTACACGTGGGTGCTCATCGCCTTCCTCCCCAAGGCCACCAATCCCTTCGGCGCCTTCGGCCTGCTGTTCGTCGGCTACATCATCCTGACCGGCTACACCTCGATCAACGCCCTAGTGAAGTCCGAGCTCTTCCCGGCCAAGATTCGCGCCCTCGGTGTCGGCCTCGGCTATGGCCTCGCCAACTCCTGCTTCGGTGGCACTGCCCCGTTCATCTACGAGGCCTTCAAGGAACATGACAACGTGACGTGGTTCATCGTCTACGTGACGACCCTGACCTTCATCTCGACCTTGATCTACATCTTCGGGCTCAAGAACAAGACGGCCACCCATCTCGATCACGAGCAAGGGCACGCCTGGACACACAACGATGAAACGCCCCCGCCGGCAGCCCGCTGACCCCCAGTGGCCATGCGGTAACCCCCGCGCGGCACACAATGGAGTCAGGCTTCGTCATGACTTTCGCCGGTGGTGACGCAACAAAAGGAGGGCACCCACATGGGTGCCCTCCTTCATGTCTGCGTGTGCATCAGATCACGCGGCAGGAACGGTCTCCACCGTGACGTGACCCTTGATGGCGTCATGCAGCTTGACGCCGACGGTGTGCTTGCCGATGGTCTTGATCGGCTTGCTGATCTCGATGGTCCGCTTGTCGAGGGCGGGGCCACCAGCCTTCTTGACGGCCAGGGCGATGTCGGCAGGGGTGACGGCACCGAACAGACGACCGCTCTCGCCGGCCTGGACGGTCACCTGGACGACCAGGTGCTCCAGCTGAGAACGGACCTGCTCGGCCTCCTCCTTGGAGTTGATCTCCTTGGCCTCGCGGGCGCGGGTGATGTCCTTGATCTGGGCCTCAGCACCGCGCGTCCACTTGATGGCGTAGTTTTGCGGCAGCAGAAAGTTACGGCCGTAACCGTCCTTGACCTCAACGATGTCACCGGGGACACCGAGCTTGGCCACCGGAGCAGTGAGAATGAGCTTCATGTCTTTCTCCCTTCTCAGCGAGCCGTCGAGGCGTACGGGAGCAGTGCGAGCTCGCGGGCGTTCTTGATCGCGATGGCGACCTTGCGCTGATCCTGGACCGACAGCCCGGTGACGCGACGAGCGCGGATCTTGCCTCGCTCAGAGATGAACTTGCGCAGCAGGGCAATGTCCTTGTAGTCAACCGCGCCGATGTGCACGGTCTTGACGGGGACGACCTTCTTCTTGTTCACAGACTTGCGCTGTGGACCGGCCATTGTGGTGCTCTCCTTCGTGTGAAAGCCCGGCTCTCGCCGGAATGTGCCTTGTCCGTGGCCCCATGCGGGGCACCGAACCTGATGTTTCTTGTATCGATGACGCCGGTGATCGGCGGATCGGATCTCCCGATCAGAGACCTATCGATCAGAACGGGGGTTCATCGGTCTGGGCCGAGGCCCAGGGATCGACTCCGCCGCCGCGGTTGGCATCACCGTTGTTATAGGACCCCTGGTTACCGGAGTTTCCACCCCAATTACCACTCTGGCCGCCATTACCGCCGGACCAGCCGCCATTGCCGCCACCGGGGTTTCCGCCCCAGTTGCCGCCCTGGCCGCCACCAGCATTGCCACCCCAGTTGCCTCCGCCGGAGGACTGGTTGCGAGCCACCTTGGCCGAGGCGAACCTCAGCGACGGACCCACCTCGTTGACGTCGATCTCGTAGGAGGTACGACGGTTGCCGTCGCGGTCCTCGTAGGAGCGAGCCTTGAGGTTGCCGTTGACGATGACACGCATGCCCTTGGAGAGGGACTCGGCGACATTCTCGGCGAACTGGCGCCACACGGAACAGTTGAGGAACATTGCCTCACCGTCGCGCCACTCGTTGGTCTGTCGGTCGAAGGTTCGCGGGGTCGATGCCACCGTGAAATTCGCGACAGGCACCCCGTTAGGGGTGAAGCGCAGCTCAGGATCAGCAGTCAAGTTGCCAATCACCGTGATGGGTGTTTCGCCAGCCATGTCACTCTCCGCGGTTCGGGGTTTTGCGAATCAATGGTTCCAGTGTGCCGCTCACCTAGGACAGTCTTCGGAATCTCCCGAAGGACAGCGGCGAACAGCGCGGGTCCTCGATCCTCAGTGGATCTCGGGACGCATGACCTTGGTGCGCATGACCTTCTCGTCGATGGCGAGAAGACGGTCCATCTCCTGGATGGTTGCGGGCTCACAGGTCGCGTTGATGACGACGTAGATGCCTTCCGACTTCTTCTGAATGTCGTAGGCCAGGCGGCGCTTGCCCCACACGTCGACGTTGTCGACGGTGCCCTTCTCGTCAGTGATGACCTTCAGGTACTTCTCCATGAGGGAATCGACCTGACGCTCCTCGGCGGTCGGATCAATGATGATCATGACCTCGTACTTACGCATACGCTGACTCCACCTCCTCTGGTCTCAGCGGCCACGAGTACATCCCGTGGCAGGAGGGCGAATGCCACCGATCGGGGTCTGCCCGACCGGCCAGCCGCCACTGTGGACAGCCAATTGAGCAGCATACCGGCTGGGTCGTCGTTCTCCGAATCCTCGGGACTCATCGCCGGCCGCCTCACCTCCATGACGCCCAGAATCCATGATCCGCGTAGCGCGAGGCCACTTAGGTCGCCCTAAGCAGTTGGTAACGATTTCATCAATTTCTTCTTCGAGGTCTCGCGCTCATCGGGGCGATCCGACAGAGTTCTCCCCAAAGCGGCCGGAACTGCACCCGAGGATCCGACATACGGGCACCATGTCTGTTGTGCCAGATCTTTGGACAATCTGTCTGCCACGTATGCGAGCCCGGGAGGTCCGGCCGCAGTGTCAAAGAAAGACGGTCACACATATGCGTACATCTCGAGGAGGAGGACTGCTCGCAGGCATTGTTGCGCTGGCGCTGGCAGCTACTCCGGCCGCGATGGCCGCCCCGAGTCCAACACCACCGCCCCTCTCTCCCCCTCCCGCGGCTCAGAAACAGTCCGAGAAGGTCAAGGTCATGGTACTGCTGAAGGGGCAGCCCTCCGGACGCGGAGTTGAGAAGACCAATCTCGCCGAGCTGAGCCGCACCATCAGTGCCATTCAGTCTAAGGTCCCGATCAAGGTTGACCGCCGATTCGGCATGCTCCTCAAGGGGTTCTCGGCCTGGGTGGAGACCTCTGACATCCCCGCTCTGGAGGCCCAGCCAGGCGTCGCCTCCGTCAAGCCGGTGCGCGCTTACAAGCCGGTCGATGACGACGCCAACCTGGCGACCGGGGCCACCGCAGCTCGCAAAACCGGACTCGACGGACGAGGCACTGTCGTCTCCATCGTCGATACCGGTATCGACATCAAGCACCAGGACATGCGTCTCGACGCCGAGGGCAAGGCCAATGCCAAGCTCAAGGCCGTCGACGGATTCACCGACAAGGTGCCCTACGGCTACAACTTCGCCGACCGCAACAGCAACGCCAAGGACACCACTGCCTCCCAGCACGGCATGCACGTTGCCGGCATCGTGGCCGCCAACGGCGGTCCTGACGCTGACGCCGTCACCAATGGACGCGTCAACGGCGCCGCCCCCGAGGCCCAGTTGCTCGCCATGAAGGTGTTCTCCAACGATCCCGCCAAGTCCGGATCGGCCTACACCGATGACATCGTCGCCGCCATCGAGGAATCGGTGCGACGCGGCGCCGACGTCATCAACATGTCCCTCGGCTCGGCCGATGGCGTGGACTCCGCCGACCAGGGTGAGGCCCTCGCCATCGCCAACGCCCAGCACGCCGGCGTCCAGGTCATCGTCGCCGCCGGCAACGACGGCCTGTCGACCTCCGCCCAGGGCAACGAGGTCGACGCCCTCGGGCTCCTCGACAACGGAGCTCTCGGTAGCCCCGCAGCTGCCCCGGCCGCATGGTCCGTCGCCTCCATCAACAACGTCCACAAGGTCGTCACTGCCGCGAAGGCCACCTGGGAGGGCGGCTCCGCCGAGGTTGGATACCAGCAGCAGGCTGGCCCCGCCGACTTCGAGACTCACACGCTGGTCGCTGCCGGCATCGGCAAGCCCGACCAGGTCCCCGCCGAGGTCAAGGGCAACTGGGCCCTCATTGAGCGCGGTGAGATCTCCTTCGCCGACAAGGTGAAGAACGCCGTCGCCAAGGGTGCGACCGGTGTCATCATCTTCAACAATGCCGGCGGCGGGAACGACATCCCCGGCATGGCAGGTATCGAAGGCTCCACCGTCCCGGTCTCGGGCATGGGACATGACGACGGCCAGAAGCTCGCCGACGTCATGAAGTCCGGCAAAGAGGTGTCGATCCAGCTCACCAAGTCCAACAAGCTGGTCGACAACCCCGATCCGTTGCTCGCCTCGAGCTTCACCTCGTGGGGTGCTACCCCGGACCTCAACTTCAAGCCTGAGATCGCCGGCATCGGCGGATCGGTCTACTCGACCCTCAACGACAACAAGTACGGCGTCATGTCGGGTACCTCGATGGCCACCCCGAACGTCGCCGGACTGTCGGCCCTCATGCTGCAGTCCCTCAAAAAGACCAACCCTAGCCTCTCCCGTGTCGCAGCGGACTCCACCCTGCGCACCGCGATGTCGAACACCGCCGAGATCCTCACGTACTCCAACGGTGTGCCGCTGGCTCCCCGTCAGATCGGCGCCGGCCTCGCCCAGGTCGACCGTGCCGCCAAGACCCGCGTCCTGGCGACGGTCAACGGCAAGCCCAACGCCGCTCTCAAGGAGATCACCTCGGCCCGCAAGGTCAACGTCGTCCTCACCAACCTCGGTGACAAGCCGCAGACCTTCACCACCAGCCAGACCTGCGTCGTCAATGAGGATCACAGCGGTGAGAACCCGCTGACCTCGTGCTCGACCAGCGAGAAGGCGACCGCCGCGACCAACACCGTGACGGTTCCGGCCCACGGCACCGCCAACGTCTCCTGGACCGTCACCCCGAAGACCGGTGACGCCCACTGGATCGAGGGCTGGTTCAAGTTCTCGTCCACTGATCCGTCCCAGCCCGATCTGACCCTGCCCTACATGGGCTTCGTCGGCGACTGGAACGCCGAGAACATCATCGACACCCCCGTCTACTCCAAGACACCGTCGCTGATGTCCCAGGTCTTCGGCGAGAAGAACCCGCACAAGACCGTCCTGGCCAGCAAGGCCTTCGGCTCGATGACCATCGAGCGCGGTGTGGGAGCCAACTTCTTCTCCCCCAACGGCGACGGGATGCTCGACACCATCTTCGCCCAGACCCTGCTGCTGCGTTCGGCCCAGGAGCTCAAGTTCTCCGTCGTCGACGCCAACGGCAAGACCGTCCGAGAGCTTGGCTCCGACCGCGACCTGCAGCACATGCTGCTGAACAAGCTCGCCGGCATCCGGACCAACGCCGCCGAGAGTGATCCCGATCGCGGCTGGGACGGCAAGGTGTGGGACGCCAAGAAGGCCGCTTTCGTCACCGCTCCCGAGGGCAAGTACACCTTCAAGGTGCAGGCTCGTCTGTCGCCGAACTTCAGCTGGCAGACCATCGAGATGCCCTTCGTCCTCGACGTCACCGCCCCGAAGCTCGCCACCTCGGTGCGCGCCAACGCCGACGGCACCGCCTCGGCCATCGTCAAGGTGACCGACTCGGGTTCGGGTGCCGGCCCGGTCGCCGCGCGCGATGGCTCGGGCAAGATGTTGACCGCCGACACCAAGTCGGTGCCCGGCGCGACCGTCTTCACCGTTGCGAACCCGGCTGCGGCCAAGTACGTGCAGCTCACTGCCGTCGACCGCGCCTTCAACACCGCGACCTCCGTCGTCATGCTCGACAAGACTGTCCTGGCCACCCCCGACTCCCTGCTCCAGGGTGCCGTCGTCAACGCCGAGACCCCCGACTCCTCGAGCTTGTTCCAGGTCGAGAAGCAGGCCTTCCTGCGCAAGGACAAGACCCTGCCTATCCGCGGTGTCGTCTCCGCCCAGGTTGCCAAGGTGACCGTCAACGGGGTTGACGCCACGATCGACGCCGACCACCACTTCACCGCGATGGTCGGATGGACCGAGGGACACAACAGCTACGAGATCGTCGCCTACGACGCCGCCGGCAAGGTCCTCGACCGCTCCACGACGTGGATCGACGTCGACCTCAAGGGCCCGCAGCTCACCGCTGACGCCGCTCGCAATTCGCAGAGCCTCGTCACCATGAAGGAGGACGGCACCGTCGACGTCTCGGGCACCGTCTCCGACGACCAGGCCAAGGTTGGCGACCAGCGTCGTCCGCTGACGGTCATGATCGACGGCAAGAAGGTCCAGGCGAATGCTGACGGCACCTTCAAGGCGACCGTCGCCCCGGGCAAGTCAGCCACCCAGGTCGTCGTGGCTGCCAATGACGGAGTGAACGTCACCACCGTCACCCTGCCTCTCGACCGCCCGGTCTCCGAGGACAACGCCTTGCGCATCACCTTCGACAACCCGGCCATGGCTGATCCGAACTCCCCGTTCGGCCAGCAGAACGTCTTCCTGGACGGCAAGGATCCCAACGTCGACACCAAGTCGAACCCTCGCACCTACACGATCTCGGGTACTTTCAACCGTGCTCCGAAGTCCTTCACAATCGAGGGCAAGGAGGTTCAGCTCGATTCCAAGCTGCACTTCTCCGTCAAGGTGCCGATCAACCAGGGCCTGACGAAGATCAGCTACACCGTCACCGACACCACCAAGGACGCCAAGATCCTTGAGAGTGCATGGCGAGTGTTCTACGACAGCCGGGTGCCCGGCATCGAGCTGGATCGTCCGCGTATCGCCGAGGATGGTGCCATCTACATCACCAAGCCGTCGCAGGACGTCACCTTCGCCGGCCGGGTGTGGGACAACGCCTTCGGTTACAACCTGGCCATCAACGGCAACATCGTCAGCAACTTCTCCAACGTCTGGGATCCGGGCGCCAAGATCAACAAGCGCGGATTCTCTGAGGATGTCACCGCCTCTGACGGCGACCGCATCCTGCTGGGTCTCTACGACCTCATGGGCAACGGCCTGGAGCAGATCATCCCGGTGATCAGCGACACCGAGGCTCCTGACGTCGAGGTTGCCGGAGTCAAAGCTGGTGACGTGGTGTCCGAGCCGACGACGATCACCGTCAAGGCTTCTGACGCTCACCTTCGCAACATGAAGGTGACCCTGGACGGCAAGCAAGTCGCCTTCAAGGCCACGAAGGTGGTCCCCGCCGAAGGCGCCGAGGTTGCCTTCGAGGGTGAGCCGGACGACACCGGCGCCACCGCCCCGTCGACGTCCCCGTCCTCCGAGGCTTCCGCCGCTCCGTCGGCCAGCGCTCCGACCACCACCTCGGCTGCTCAGGCCGAGAAGGTCGCCGCCAAGGCTGCCGCTGCCCAGGAGGCCGTCGACAAGGAAGCTGCCAAGGATGACGCCAAGCCGGCCAAGACCGGTGAGGGCTACACCCAGCTGACAGTCGAGCTGCCGACCAAGGACCTGGCTGCCGGCGCACACCAGCTGGCCGTCACCGCCACTGACCGCGCCGACCGTCGTACCGACGTCGCAGTGCCGTTCACGGTGGACGCTGCTCCTCGCATCGAGGGGCCGGACGCCCTGGTCGTCAACCCCGACGAGAACGTCCTCGACCAGATCCGCGCTGCCTACAAGGTGGTTGACGATCTCGACGGCAACCTCGTCGTCAACGCCAACTTGAGCGGGCTCGTCATGGACCAGGCCGTCCCGGTTGTCCTGACCGCGGTCGACTCGGCCGGCCACGTCGCCACCAAGACCGTGCAGATCACCATGCAGCGTCCGGAGCGGACCCTGACCGGTGAGTGCGGCTCGATGAAGGGTCGTTTCGCCAAGGCTGACTCGATCTCAATCACCTGCCGCACCGACGCCAACGGGGACGTCATCGTCACCGTGAAGAATGCTGGACCGACCGTCAACGGAACGCTGACCCTCAATGTGCCGACCGATCGCAAGATCCTCGTCCTCGAGAATGGCAAGGTCGTCGGGACTGCGAAGGGCCAGGTCGTTAACGGCAAGGTTGTCCTCAACGCCCCGTCGAAGATCACTCTCGACTTCGTCGCCAAGAAGGCTGACGCGGGTGACACCCAGCCAACCATTCCGGGCAAGACGAGGCCTGGACACGGCACCAAACCTGGGCACGGCACCGACCCGGGTCATGGCACGAAGCCTGGCCACGACGGATCCAATGGTTCCGGGACTCCGCATCGTCACTACCAGCTGCCTTCCACCGGTGGTGACCCCGCAACTGGCCTCACGGGCCTGGCTGGTCTCGCCGGACTGGTAGCGCTCGCCGGCATGGCAGTGTCGGTCATCCGCAAGTCGCGTCGCTGACGCCTGGCAACGCATCGCCCCTTCACCTGTTGGTGAGGGGGCGATGTTCGTTGTGGGGGTTCTGGCAGGGACTGAGATCGAGGCCTGCTGTGGGGGCTGTCTCCGTCAGGGGCCTGACGACGATGCGTCGCGGTGGTGAGGTGTCAGCGGCCGCGTGGCGGCCCAGGAATGAGGATTTCCCCGCCGGCCCGCCATGCGCGCAGGCCGGATGCAAGGAAGTCGCAGGTGTAGCCCTTCTCCCGTACCCGGTCCACCAGGTGACCGGATCGGAAACCGGTGTCGCACACCAGGACGAAATGCGGATCGGGTTCAGCCAACGGGTCATCGCCATAGACTGCGGTGAACGGGTCGGCGATCAACTCCTTGGGGTTGATGAGCCGCGACCCAGGGGCGTGGCCGGCCTCATACTCGCGGGGAGTCCTGACGTCGACGAGAACTCCTCCCTTGGCGAGGATGTTGAGGACGTCGGAAAGCTCAAGGCCTCCCTCGGCCATTCCATGATTCATCAGCAGGTCGCGCAGTCCCATGTCTGCACAGTCTAGGGAAAGTGACCGAACGGTGATTCACACCGTCTCGTACTGGGTGGCGACTCACCCGATGGCGAAAATTCCCGGCATGGCAGGGCCCGGGAAGCGTCAATGCGCGTTCCCCGGGCCTGCTGACGAAAATGGTCACTCTCTGCTCGACGCTGTCTGTCCACGAGCGGGCTGTGGCTCAGACGCTGATGCCCTCCAGTACCGCGCGAATCTCCTGCGGAGTCGAAGCCGACATCAGACGGTTGCGGAAATCAGCCTTGACGAGGTTCCGTGCCAGGGAGGCCAGGATCCGCAGGTGCTCGTTGCCAGCTGCGGCCGCGGGAACAGCGATGAGGAAGACGAGGTTGGCCAGGGAACCGTCCGGGGCTCCCCACTCCACTCCCTCGTCACTGCAAGCAAAGGCCAGGGCCGGACGATCGACGCCATCGCACTTGCCGTGCGGAATCGCGATGCCGTCACCCAGGCCGGTGGTTCCGACGTCCTCACGGGCGCGGACGGCCTTGATGAGCACATCGCGGTCGACCAGCGCGCCGCTGGCACCGATGAGGTCAACCATCCTCTCGATGGTGTCATTCTTGTTCCCTGCACTCAGGGACAGATCAATCGATCCTTCGGCGAGCAAATCTGCAATCGTTGCCATGTTGTTTCTCCTAACGATGCCGTTGTGGGGTCAAGGTCACGCCGCGACGGCACGTTCCTTCTTCCGAGCTGCTGCTTTCTTGAGGGCCAAGGACATGAAAGCCGTCACCAAGGCACCGATGATGATCGCGGCGAAGAAGCCGAGGATGGGGCTGCACGCGCCGAATACGCCGACGATCGGTCCGCCGTGCATGACGACGTCGTGCACCCAGAACATGCCGGCCAGCACAGCGGCAACGGCTCCACCCACCATGTTCGACGGGATGACACGGGCCGGGTCAGCTGCGGCGAACGGGATGGCACCCTCGGTGATGCCGAACAGACCCACGAAAAGAGCGGCGATACCGGCGTCACGCTCCTGTTTGGTGAATAGATGACGACCCATGAGGGTGGCCAGGCCCATGCCGAGCGGGGCGACCGGGATGGCGGCTGCGGCCAGACCCATGACCTTGCCCTGGTCGACGGCGATTATGCCGCCGGCGAAGAGGAAGGCCACCTTGTTGACCGGCCCGCCCATGTCGAAGCTGACCATGAGGCCGATGATGATGGCGCCGATGAAACCGGTGTTGAGGCCGGTCTTGGCTCCGTCGGGGGCAGTCGTCGTCAGGTAGGGGAACTGATCGCCGCTGTTGGCGATGAAGCCGGATACCATGCCGACGACGAGGCCGGGACGGTCAGCGATGGCCTGAGCTATGAAACCGGCGAGCACCGGAATCATGAGGGAGAAGGCCAAGGTTCCGATCTGCAGGATGGTCTACCAGAAGCTGCCCTCGGGGACGGCGACGCCGCCAGCAGTGGGCTTGCCGCCGATGCCCAGGGCCAGGGCGATCATGATGCCGCCGCAGACCACGAAGGGGATCATGTGGGAGACACCGGCCATCAAAGCGGCGTAGAGGGTATGCCCGACGGAGCCCTTGTCGTCCTTGCCGGGCTTGGCATGGGTGACTCCAGCGGAGACCTCGGCGGACTCGGTTTCGATCTCCTCCTTGGTCCCGCCATGAACGGGGGCGGACAGGGCCTTCTCCATGAGTTCGGCCGGACGGGATATGCCGTCCTGAACACCGGTGACGAGGCGCGCTTGCCGTCGAAGCGGGACAGGTCGACCTCGGTGTCAGCCGCGATGATGACGGCATCGGCCTCGCGGATATCCTCGGCGGTCAGCTCGTTCTCGACGCCGATCGACCCCTAGGTCTCGACCTTGATCTGGTCACTAGCTTCCTTGGCCGTCTCCTCCAATTTCTCGGCTGCCATGTATGTGTGGGCAATACCGGTCGGACACGCTGTGATTCCGATGTATTTCTTCATCGTTCTCCTTGATGTGGGGGTGCGCTCGCCCGTCATTGTCGGGCCCTGGTGTGACTCGTTGTTGTCGGCGTCAATGTCCGACGTAATCAGATCCGTCAGGCGACTGGGGGCTCTCCACACCACAACGAGCGGGTCCCCACGAATATCCTCGCCAAACCAGGCACGTTCGGTCATGCTACCTGCCACCTTCTGCACGATCCCCATCGACCTTGAGCTGTCCTCGAGCCGGGTCCTCGAGACCCCGCCAGCACGCGGCGAGAGTCTCCCGGTGACAAAAATCTCCGCCTCACCAGGCACCTACGTACTGGAGTGCCTGGTCCGTGCCCGTACTGACGAAAAACGTCAAGGAGAACCAACGGATAGGTCAGGCTCCATCACGGCTTGCCGATACGTTGGTGACCTTCAGCCCTTTCGGGTGCGATCGGAGGTCACGGGCCTCTGGACATATGTCGCGTCGTCGTCAAGACCCTTGCACGGTGGCTGGATCTGGCCGCGTCCGCCAACCCGCCTTTCCCAGGCACGATCGACGGCATTCTCGTTGGCGGCGAACCAATCCCGCAAGGTGGAGCGAAGATCGGACTCCACGGGCATGTGAGCCGCGTCGCCGGCGAGATTCACCGCCTCGGTCGGATGCTCGTTGACATCGTAGAACTCACTCGGACCGTCCGATCTGTCAACTAGCTTGGGGGAGCCGTCAAGAATCATCCGACCGCCGCCATATTCGTCATAACTGATCACGGAGGCCTCGGCGTCATCGGCTTTCTCGCCAGCCACCAACCCGGCAGGACAGCAGCTCGCCCGTCACACCGATTTGCCACGCGAGCTGCAAAGAACTCAGTCCTTGGAGTTCTCCTTACCGGCCTTCCGACGCACCGCGATCCTGCTGTACATCTCCTCGACGATCTCGGTGAATCTCTTCTCCACCTCACGCCGTCGCACCTTGAGGGTCGGTGTGAGCAGGCCATTGTCCATCGTGAACTCGTCCCACAGCACCCGCAGGTCACGGATCTGTTCCTGGTGAGGCAGCTTCTCCGTGATCTCGGCCACGCGACGCCGAATCTCCTCGGCCAGCTCCTCGGATCGCAGCATCTCCGGCCCGGTCATCGACGAGATGTGCAGCCTCTCGGCGATCTCCTCCACCTGAGGCAGAGAGGGCTTGACGAGCAGGGTCAGGCACGGACGATTGTCGCCCAGCAGCACCGCATGCTCGAAGAGAGGATCCTTCATGAGGGAGTTCTCGATCGGCTGCGGGGAGATGTTCTTGCCATTGAGGGTGACGATGATGTCCTTGAGCCGATCGGTGATGACGAGGAAGCCGTCGTCGTCGATGTACCCGATGTCGCCGGTGTGCAGCCAACCGTCCTCGATCGCCGCAGCCGTCTCCTCCGGGGCCTTCCAGTACCCCTTCATGATGTTCGGTCCGCGGTAGAGGATCTCCCCGTCGTCAGTCGTCGACATCCGGCTGCCCACCAGCGGCCTACCGGCAGTGCCGAACTTGCATCCGCCAGGGGAATTGAAGCTCACCAGCGGGGATGCCTCCGTCAGGCCATAACCCTGGCACACCAGCAGACCGCACGCGGCGAAGAACTCCTCGACCTCCTTGCGTAATGGCGCACCACCGGCCGCCAGCACGGTCTTGGGCCCTCCGACGGCGTCACGAATGGCCTTCAGGACGAGACGATCGGCCACCTTGTGTCGTGCTTCCAGCGAGACGCTGGGACGACGTCCGTCCTGCTTGGTCTGCCACCACTCGCGCCCGACCGCGAGCGACCATTCGAAGATCTTGAGCTTGGCGGGTGAATCGGCGACCTTCTCCCGCGCCACCTTCATAACCTGCTCATAGAGTTTCGGCACCGAAACAAAGAGGGTCGGACGAACCTCTGCCAGCATCTCCGAGATCGTCTTGGGATTCGGCACGAAGGTGTTGAGGCAGCCGTGCCGGATGACCACCATCGACCAGCCCCACTCCAGGGCGTGCGACAAGGGAAGGAAACTCAGCGAGTGGTCGGCCGGGGTGAAGTCGAAGAAGGCGTCAAGAGCCTGCAACTCGGCCAGGGCCGCACGATGGCTGATCATGACTCCCTTGGGCTCCCCTGTGGTCCCCGAGGTGTAGATGAGGGCGGCGACGTCGTCGGCGCATGATTGCCTCATGCGCTCCTCGACGACGGGCTGCATCTCCTCAGAGGCCCCAGCCTGGCGGACCTGTTCCAGGGAGAGCACCGTCAGCCCATCGTGATCACCAACGCGATCGGCCGGGTCGATCAGCACGACAGTCTCCAGGCAGGGCATCTGGTCCCGTGCTTCGAGAATGCGATCAAGCTCCTTGGGTCCAGCGGTGACGATGGCCCGAACCCCAGCATCAGTGACGATGTGGACGATCTGGTCGGGAGTTGACGTCGGGTAGATCGGCACCGGGACGACGCCGATCGTCATGCCCGCAAGATCAGCCTCGATCCACTCCGGGCAGTTTCCGGCAAACAGCGAAATACGATCCCCCCGCTGCAAGCCATCCTCGGTCAGTACCCCGGGGGTGACGAATGCTCGCGCCAAACCGGCAACGCGTCGACCCGTCTCAGCGTAGGTGCGAAGGATCCACTGGCCATCCTGACGAACCCGAGTCGCGGGACGAAAACCATGGTTCGCGACCGTGTCACGGAACATGTGGGCAAGGTGATTCTCGACGAGACTCTCGCCCGGTATCGGCTGGCCAAGAAGTTCCCCAGCTGGGTCGAGTTCAGCCTTGTGGAACCGATGTGTGCTCGATGTCATGACCGTTCCCCCTCGCCGGTGTAGACCTGACACCCCCATCGTAATGTTCTCTGATCGTCCGACGTGGGTAGCCCTCACAAGCGTTCCCGCAGCCAGTCGATATCGCGTGCCTGACCCTCGGCATCCCCCGGTGTCTCGACGACGACCGGAGCGTCCGCAGCACGGATGACGTCGACGAGGGCGTCGGCTCCGCACTCCCCCTCACTCAGGTTGGCGTGGCGATCCCGTCCGGAACCAGCCGGTCCTTGCGAGTCATTGGCATGCACGAGGTCGATCCGACCCGTGATTCCACGGACGTCACCAACCAACGTCGTCATGTCGAGACCAGCCGCGAAAGCGTGACAGGTGTCCAGACAGAACCCGACATTCTCATGACCTGACGCGGCACCGATGGCCTCCCAGGTCCCTGACAATCTCTCCAGGAAGCGGGCCATCGCGTTGTCCCCGCCGGCGGTGTTCTCGACGAGGAGCGGCACCGGGAACTCGAAACCGTCGATGGCCTTGCGCCAGTTGTCCTGCCCCTTCTCGATCGACTCCCCGGCGCGTACGTGGCCACCGTGGACGACGACGCCTGTCGCCCCCACCTCGGCGGCGGCGTCAAGGGTCTGCTGCAACAGCTTGCGGCTGGGAATGCGAATGCGGTTGTTGAGGGAGGCAACGTTGATGACGAAGGCCGAGTGCACCACGAGCTTCAACCCGGCTTCCTCAGCAGCCTCCTTGAGGGCTTGGGCACCTCCGGGGAAGCCACAAACCGGCTTCTTCCAGGACTGCGGGTCCCCCAGGCTGATCTGGGCGATGTCGGCTCCGCGCGCTGCCGCCTGTGCCACGGCGTCGGCGGTGTCGACATGACCGCCAATGATCCACTTCGTCATGCCAACACTGTGCCACGAGGAACCGACCGTTCCGTGACTGACGCTGCTCGCTTCAGCGGAACGCCAACGAAAGTCCATTTGAAGATGGTGACCGTCCCCCGAGTGCCGTAGATTGGAAGGTATGGCAACGAGCATGGTCACGGGTGGAACATCAGGTATTGGCCGCGAGTTCGTCACCCAACTGGCTGCCCGTGGCGACGACATCGTGATCGTCGCCCGCGACACCGAGCGGATGGCCACCATCAAGGCGGACGTCGAAGCCCGTTACGGGGTGTCCGTCGAGACGATCGAGGCAAACCTCTCGCAGCGCGAGGACGTCGATCGGATAGCCGCACGTCTCGAGGATCCCGCCCACCACGTCGATCTGCTCGTCAACAACGCCGGCTTCGCGGTGCACGCTAAGATCCTCGATCCTGACGCCCTCGAACTGCAGGACCGCGCCTTCGAGGTCATGATTCGGGCAGTTCTGGTGCTCTCGGCCGCAGCCGGGCGCGCCATGAAGTCCCGCGGCCACGGAGCCATCCTCAACGTCTCCTCCTCGAGCGCCTGGATCAACACCGGCAATTACTCGGCCGTCAAGGCGTGGGTGCTCACCTTCACCGAGGGCCTCGCCAATGAGCTTGCCGGCACCGGCGTCAAGGCCATGGCCCTGTGCCCCGGGTGGGTCCACACCGAGTTCCACTCCCGCGCCAATGTCACCGCCAACCACCTGCCGGACTTCTTCTGGATCGACGCCGAGACCCTGGTACGCGAAGCCCTCAATGACCTCGATCATGGCAAGGTGGTGTCCATCCCCACCCCACTCTGGAAGTTCTTCATCGCAGTGGCCACTCACACCCCACGATCCGCCATGAGATTCCTGTCACGAACCCTGTCCTCGTCGCGGGACAAGGACGAACACCCACAACACACGTCGGGAGGCGAGGCCTGAGATGGCCAGCGTCAAGCCCACCAAGGACCGAGGCCGGTACACCAACGATCTTTCCGCTGTGACGCGGCAGGCAGCGAACATGCTCCTGCTGCGGCCACTGGTGTGGAAATTGGTCAAGGTGTCCGTGCACGGCGCGGACAATCTCGACGGGCTCGACGGCGCCTACGTGGCCGTCGCGAACCACTCCTCCCACCTCGATGCCCCGCTGGTCTTCGGGGCACTGCCGAAGCGACTCTCCAAGTATCTGGCAACCGGAGCCGCAGCCGACTACTTCTTCACCGCATGGTGGAAGGCCGTCGCGCCAGTACTCTTCTTCAACGCATTCCCGGTCGACCGAGGCAAGGGGAAAACCAAGCAAGGGGCTCGCAACCCACGCTCCCATCGCGGCATGGCAGGTTCCCTGCTGACCGACGGCGTCCCACTGCTGATCTTCCCGGAGGGGACAAGGTCGCGCACTGGAGCGATGGGTACCTTCAAGCCGGGCGCTGCCGCGCTGGCGATTTCGCGCGGGGTTCCCGTCATCCCGATTGCCCTGGTAGGCGCCTGGGCTGCCATGCCTTCCGAGCAGGCGGGCCTCCCCAAGGGTCGTCCCCCGGTCCACGTCGCGATCGGACACCCGATGGACCCCGTCGCCGGGGAGATTGCCCACGAGTTCTCCGAGCGGATTCGTCGTCAGGTCATTGAGCTGCACGACCAGACCGCCCGCGCCTACGGCATGCCTACCCTCGACGAATACGGACGCCACCGCGCCTTGAGCCAAACATCTGAGAGCGGTCACGCGACGTCCCAGACCAAGGACTCGACGGCTGAGTCATCTCAGCCGAATGGAGGTCAATGATGGATCGACCGGTCAAGATCAGGGAGGTCGAGGCCTGCCGGGTCATCTCGATGACCCGGGTGGTGTCCATCGACGAACTCGATCCGTTCATGGATGAGGCCTTCAAGGCTCTAGAACGTCTCGCCCCCGGCGATCCCACTCTCGACAAGGCCTCCCCCTTCGTCATCTACCACGACGGCCTCACCGCCGAGAAAAACGGCACCGTCGAGGTGTGCCAGCCGATTCAGGGCTCCATTGACGACTCTGTGCTGCCGGGGAACGTCACCGTACGCACCGTGGACACCCATCGGGAGGCCTGGGTGACGGTCACCAAGGCCGAACTCGAGTACCCCGACATCGACGAGATCTACGACGACCTCGACGCCTGGCTGGAGGAAGCCGGAATGGTACGTACTGACGCCCCTCGCGAGGTCTACTGGGCCAATTGGGACACCACCGGCATGGAAGATCCGGTCTGCGACGTCTGCTTCCCCATCGTCTGAGGCTCACCCGGATACGGGCGTCCTCACCCAAGCCCAAAACCAATGCGAAAGGCCCCGTCAGATGACGGGGCCTTTCGCACGAAGCCTTGGATCAGCTGTAACGGACGGTCACCAGACCCTGTCCGGGAGCGATGGCATTCATCGCAGCGGTCGAGAGATCGAGGCAACGTCCACCGACGTAGGGACCGCGGTCATTGATACGCACGGTCACGGTACGGCCGTTGTTGACGTTGGTGACGCGGATCGTGGACCCCAGCGGGAGGGTCCGCGAAGCAGCGGTCAGGGCCGACGGATCGAAGGTCTCACCGGAAGCGGTGGGGCCACCGGCGGTGCCGTCGCCCTCGCCGTAGGTGGAGGCCACACAGGTGCTACCGCTGGTCACCGGATTCGAGGCGGATCCGGAATTCGAACGAGATCCAGCATTCGAAGTGGATCCGGAATTCGAACGCGATCTCGAGTTCGAACGGGAAGAGGCGGACGAGGACTCAGCCTTCTTCGTACCAACCTTAACGACCTGGGTCACCGGGGCCTTGACGACCTTGGTGGAAACCTTCTTCTCGGAAACCTTCTTGCCGTCCTTGTAGACGACGGTCCAGGTCTCCTCGTTGGTGCCCTTGACGCCCTTGGTGGCGATCTCGGTCGCACCCTTGGCCATCGAGGGGTTCTCAACCCTCTTAGTGGAGAAGGGAACTGCCACGCGGCGCTTCTGGGACTTCTGATCAACCATGGTCAGGGTGATCTTCATGCCATCGGCCAGCGGGGTGCCGAGACCCGGCTTGCTGACGTCATTGGAGTCGACGGAAATCTTGGCAGCCTTGAGGGCATCGGCAACAGTCCCGACCGCACTGACCTTCTGAGTCTTGCCACCAGCGGTCACGGTGACGTCCTTGGCAGTCTGCATGGAGAAGGACAGACCAGTGCGGGAAATGTCCAAGGAGCGCGACACCGAGACGAGGTTGTCCGGATCGGACTGGTTCAGCTGATCCAGCACCTCGGAAACGTTCTTGGCGGTGGTCCACCGGACCACCTTCTTGCCGTCGATGGTGACGACGACACGGCGTCCGTAGTTGACGGTGATGACCTGACCGTCGTGGATCTCGGAGTCCAGCGAGGGTTGGACATCGTCATGGGGGCCAACAGTGATCCCATGCTGGGCGAGGGCCTGCTTGACCGTGCCCGGCTTGACCTTGCCCTGCTCGGAGACTCCGTCCACGGAGAAGGTCACGGTGTCTCGATCAAGCGCCTGGACCATCGTGAGACCACCAGCCGAGGTAAGGCTGAGGGCTCCGGCAATCGCGGAGGCTACAACTTTCGACATTCGACCACTTCAGTATCGGGGGCTCGAGGGCCCGGTACGGGGATCAGCGTCAGCCAAATCTGACATGCGCCAATGTGCCCCCGGTGGGAGGCACGGGCTATACCCTAGAACAGTTCACCCGGAGAATCCAAAGATTTACTGAGAAACTTAAGATTCGCTCGCTCCTCACGTGCGTCTCGCAAGGTCCAGGCGGAGCGACGAGCCGAAGCGGGCCCACGAAAAACCGCGTCATGCAGCGGTTTTGTGGCCCCCGCCTCACTGCGAGCGGACCCAGCCAACCCATCTCAGCTTCTCAGTTTGAATCGCTCACTTCCGGGTGCCAGCGCACCAGCCTCATCGAGTTCGTCACCACAAAAATCGAGCTGAAGGCCATCGCCGCGGCAGCGATGACGGGACTCAACAGACCCACGGCGGCAACCGGGATGGCCACCACGTTGTAGGCGAAGGCCCAGAACAAGTTCTGACGAATGGTGCGGTCCGTGGCGTGCGCCAAGGACAGGGCCTCGACGGCGAGCCTCGGGTCTCCTCGGGTGCAGACGATGTCGCTGGCGGCGATGGCAACGTCGGTCCCGGTCCCCATGGCGACCCCCAAATCTGCCGCCTGAAGGGCAGCGGCGTCATTGACGCCATCGCCCATCATCGCGACGCGAGTTTCGTCAGCCTGCAGTCCCTTGACGACGTCAACCTTGTCCTCGGGCATGACCTCGCTGATGACCTCGTCGATACCCAGTTCTGAGGCCACGCGTGCGGCAGCGCCGGAATTGTCACCGGTTACCAGCACCGGACGTACACCGGCACCAAGGAGGCGGTTGACGGCGATGACGGCCTCCGGCTTGATCTCGTCGCTCACCGCGATGGCGCCGAGAATGTCGTCACCTCGGCCCACGACGAGCACCGTGCGACCCTCCGCCTGGGTCTGCTCGACATTTTTCGACAGCTCGTCGGGGATGGCGTCGAAAAGTGACACCCGGCCGGCTCTGGTCGGCAACCCGTCAACAACACCGCTGACACCGAGTCCTGGCAAGGCCCGGAAGTCCTCTGCGGGGGCGATTCCGGGACATGCCTCGACGACAGCCCGCGAAATCGGGTGCTCCGACCCAGCCTCCAGCGCAGCCGCGACAACGAGGACGGGCGGGTTGTCAGAAATACGCACCGCGCGTCCGGACTCGTCCCACACCTGGGTGACGGCCATCTGCCCGGTGGTGAGGGTCCCGGTCTTGTCCATCGCAACGACGTCAATGTCGCGAGCCCTCTCCAGGGATCGGGCCCCCTTGATGACGATGCCCAACCTTGCTCCTCGACCGGTACCGGCGAGCAGAGCCATCGGGGTTGCCAGGCCAAGCGCACAGGGGCAGGCGATGATGAGCACTGCGACACCCGCGGTAAATGCAGCAGTGACCCCCTGCCCCAACAGACCCCACACGATCATCGTTACCACGGCGATGGCGAGAACCGTCGGCACGAAGATCGAGGAGACCTGGTCGGCGAGGTCCTGGGTCTCGGAACGGCTGGTTTGAGCGGCCTCGACCAGAGAAGCGATGCGGCACAACTCGGTGTCCGTGCCAACCGCAGTGGCCTCCACGACAAGACGCCCTGACGTGTTGACGGTGGCACCGACAACGTCGTCCCCAGACGCCACCTCCACCGGCAGGGATTCGCCGGTGACCAGGGATGCGTCGATGGCCGAGCTCCCCTCGACTACCCGGCCGTCGGTAGCCACCTTCTCCCCCGGCCGCACCACGAAATGGTCACCGACCTTGAGGGCCTCGATGGGAACCGTGACCTCCTGGCCGTCACGGACGACACGCACCGACTTCGCGCCCATCTGCAACAGGGCCTGCAGGGCAGATCCGGCCTCGGCACGATTCCGAGCCTCAATCCAACGACCCACGAGGATGAAGGTGATGACGCCGACTGACGCCTCCAGGTAGATGGCCGACGAGGGATCGGGGCGTTGCAGTGCCCACGTCATGTGGTGTCGCATGCCGATCGCGCCGGCGTTGCCCCACACCAGGGCCCACACCGACCATCCCAGAGAGGCCAACGACCCCAGGCTGATGAGGGTGTCCATCGTAGTGGCACCGTGTCGCAGATTCGTCCATGCCGCTCGATGGAAGCCGGCACCGCACCAGAACACGACCGGAAGGGTGAGCGCGAGCGCGAGCCACTGCCAGCCGTCGAACTGCAGGGCGGGAATCATCGACAGCAGCATCACCGGCACCGCAAGGATGACGGCAACGATCAATTTGGTGCGGATTTTCGCCGCGTGATCCTCGGAAGGTGCTGCCGGCTCAGGCAGGGCGGCGCCGTATCCAGCTGCCTCGACCACCTCGATGAGGTCGTGGACGCTGACCGGCCCGGTCGTCAGGACGTGGGCCTTGCTGGTGGCGTAGTTGACGGTGGCCTGAACCCCGTCAACCTTGTTGAGCTTCTTCGTGATCCGGGCGGCGCAGGAAGCGCAACTCATCCCGGTGATGTCGAGGTCGACGGAGGTGGGCTCCGTCTCCTCGTCCGGTTCAGGCGCGATTCCCGAGTGGGTGAGGGTGGACATGTTCTTCCTTCGTGGACCACCCGTCGGAGTCCTGGGCGTCGGGGGCAGGCGGGATCATCCGACCGCTCGAGTGGCTTCGGAGGCCGACGGGCTGTGGGGGGAGGTCGGCTTCGGGGGTCGGGATCTGACGGCGATGTGCGATCAGACCCCGGGGCCCGAAGTCGAGTGGATGCCGTCTCAAATGGGACGACGAGCCGAGCAATCTCAGGCCCGGTGTCCGCCGCAGCCGCAGCCGCCCTTCTCGGCGTGCTGGGCATGCTTGACAACGGCCTCGTCGGAGTGCTTGTGGCCTCCACAGCCGCAACCGGACTCCTCGGTCCTCTGGGCGCCATGTCCATGACCACCGCATCCGCACTGACCACCGGGGTGCCCGGCGGTGTCGAGGGAGGCAGCCTCGGCGACGGTGTACTCGCCGGCCTCGTCAACGGCGTCGGCAACTTGACCGAAGGGGATCTCCTCGGCCGAGTCAATCGTCATGGAGCCGGACTCCAGGGAGACGGTGACCTTGTCGACGCCGTCGATGACCGAGACCTCCTCGGTGATGGCCTTGACGCAGTGCTCGCAGGTCATTCCGTTGATGGTGTACGTCTTGTGCATTGTTCCTCCAGTGTGCTTGGGATCAGGCCTTGACGAGGCGGGCGATGGCCTGGTTTGCCTCGCTGATCTTGTCCTCGGCCTCCTGCCCGCCGGCCTGTGCGGCACGAACCACACAGTGACTCATGTGCTCGGCCAACAGCTCCAGGGAGACGGACTTCAGAGCCGAGGTGACTGCCGAGACCTGGGTCAGGATGTCGATGCAGTACTTCTCCTCATCGACCATTCTCTCCAGGCCTCGCACCTGCCCCTCGATCCGCTTGAGGCGTCGCAGGTGCATCTCTTTGTGACCGAGATACCCGTGTTGAGGATGGTCATTGCAACCGCAGGCTCCACGCGCCTCGCTGGACACCGACTTCTCGGCATCAGAATGAGCGGGGGGCGCCTCAGAGGTGTGGCAGCAGTCATCCGAGTGGTCCATAGGTCCTCCTCCACATGAAAATATACCCTCTGGGGGTATATGAGGCAAGAGGATGGTCCTCCCATTTCAGAACCCCGGGGGTGACACGATGTCAGCCGCCTCCACGACACTTCAGCACCGGCTGATCATTTTTACCGGCTCCCCTCTCCGGTCCACCCACATAACTCGACATTTCCTGGGTCAGGGGTTTTCGCAACACGGCAGCACCCACCAGCCCGTCTCCTCGAATCCCGCCCCTGACCGGCCCCACAAGCCGCTGACCACCATCCACAGACGCTGTGGATAAGTCACTTTCGAGGGGACTTCCGAGCTGGTGACACCACCGTCACTCACAACCGCAACGCGACCCATCCCCCAACCCGACACGCCGAAAATTTTCGTCCAATTCCTCACAACACACCCATAACCCCTAGCCAAACACAGTTTCTGGGTGAGTATTCCACTCCGTATCCCCAGATCCACCGAGTTATCCACACGTTTTCCCCAGGCAGTCCCCACACATCCACTCCTTGCCCACAAGGGTTGTGGAAAACTCTTCTGCAGGCGACCTCGAATCGTGGCACACTCCCACTCGGGGAAGTGTCGGACCGTGGTGGGAACGTTGTCCCCATCCCGACGGCGAACGTCGACCCATCCGTCACGCCGTGTCACCCTGAAGGAGCAACCATGTCCAGCGCACCCGCCGAACCCGGACCACCCCTGGACCGCAACCCTCCCCAGGACATCGACGCCGAGAAGTCCGTCCTCGGGGCCATGCTCTCTTCCAAGGACGCCATCGCCGACGTCGTCGAGGAGCTCAAGGGTGTCGATTTCTACCGGCCCGTACACGAGCTCATCTTCAATACCATCACCGACCTCTACGGTCGCGGCGACCCGGCGGACACCGTCACCACCGCCGACGAGCTCGATCGGCGCGGGGAACTCGAACGCGCTGGCGGACGTCTGTACCTCGCCGAGCTGCTGAGCAACGTCACCGTCACCGCCAACGCCGCCTATTACGCCAAGATCGTCGCCGACAAGGCCGTGCTGCGTCGCCTCGTCGAGGCGTCGATCCGAATCGCCCAGATGGGCTACCAGGGCCAGGGAGAGGTCGCTGACATCGTCGACGCCGCCCAGCAAACCCTCTACGACGTCTCCACCCGCAAGACCAGCGAGGACTATCACCCGCTCTCGGAGCTCTTCGAGAACACCTTCGACGAGCTGGAGGCCATCGAGGCCCGTGGCGACGCCATGGCCGGCATCCCCACCGGATTCACCGACCTCGATGAGCTCACCAATGGATTCATGCCCGGCCAGATGATCATCGTCGCCGCCCGTCCTGCCATGGGTAAGTCCACCCTCGCCCTCGACTTCGCCCGCGCCGCCGCGATCAGGAACCACCTGGCAGCAGCCATCTTCAGCCTCGAGATGGGGCGCAACGAGATCGTCATGAGGCTGTTGTCCGCCGAGGCCGGGATCGAGCTGCAGCGCATGCGCTCCGGACGTCTCTCCGAGGAGGACTGGCAGCGCATGGTCGACAAGACCACGCAGATCTCGTCGGCCCCGCTCTTCATCGACGATTCGCCCAACCTGACGATGATGGAGATCCGTGCCAAGGCCCGTAGGATGAAGCAGAAGTTCGACCTCAAACTCGTCGTCATCGACTACATGCAGCTCATGACCTCCGGCAAGAAGGTGGAGTCTCGTCAGCTCGAGGTCTCCGAGTTCTCACGTCAGATCAAACTACTGGCCAAGGAGTTGGAGATCCCGGTCGTCGCCCTCTCCCAGCTCAACCGTGGACCTGAGCAGCGCAATGACAAGAAGCCGATGATGAGCGACCTGCGTGAGTCGGGTTCTCTGGAGCAGGATGCTGACGTCGTCATCCTTCTGCACCGCGAGGACGTTTATGACAAGGAGTCTCCGCGCGCAGGTGAGGCCGACATCATCGTCGCCAAGCACCGTAATGGACCGACGCGAACGGTTCCGGTCGTCTTCCAGGGCCATTACTCGCGATTCGTCGACATGCAGCGCTGAGACCGTGACTCAGTACTCAGCCAACCCGCTCGGCATTACCGTGGGAGCATGGAAAGCATGCATGCCGTTGCCGTCACACGCTCCCTCCCCGTCACCGATCCCGAGTGTTTCGTTGACATTGACCTGCCGGTGCCCGAACCGGGCCCGCACGACCTCCTCGTCGAGGTGCAGGCGATCTCCGTCAACCCCATTGACGTCAAGCTACGCAAGGGGGCTGGCACCCCGTCGACGCCCCTGGTACTTGGTTTCGACGCCGCTTCCGTCGTGCGTGCCGTCGGTTCCGAGGTCCACGACTTCGCCGTCGGTGACGAGGTGTGGCACTCCGGGAGCCGAGACCTTCCAGGCACCTACTCCCAGTTCACCCTGGTGGATTCACGGATCGTCGCGAAGCGCCCGTCGTCCCTGACGATTGCCGAGGCTGCCTCCCTGCCGCTGACCTCCTTGACGTCCTGGGAAGCCCTCGTCGATCACATTGGCCTGGGGACCCTGGACCAGCGCAGCGACAAGGCTTTCCTCATGATCGGTGGGGCCGGCGGGGTCGGGTCCGTGGCCATCCAGCTGGCCCGCGCCATCACCAGCGGACCGGTCGTCGCGACCTCCTCGCGTCCTGAAACCGCCCAGTGGTGTCAGGACATGGGCGCCACTGGGATCATCGACCACCGCGAGCCCCTGGCCCCGCAGGTCAAGGGCCTCGGGATCGACGGTTTCGACGGCATTCTGTCGGCCTACACGCCGCCGGCATCGGCCCTGGCCGAGATCATGGCCCCCTTCGGCCACCTCGTCATGATTGACGGCACCGATTCCTTCGACCTCATGGCCTTCAAGCCGAAATCGCTGTCGGTGGCCAGCGAGTCGATGTTCACCCGTCCTCAGTTCGGCACCGCGGACGTCGCCAAGCAGGGCCAGGCTCTCACTCGTATCGCACAGCTGGTGGAGAACGGCCAGATTCGCCCGACGATGACCCGCCACATCGAGGGACTGACGGCTCAGCACGTCCGCGAGGCCACCGAGGTCGTCGAGTCCGGCAGCATGATCGGCAAGGTCGTCATCACCCTCTGACGCTCCTCGAGAGGTCACTCGCACCGTTACATATGGCTCAGAACACAACTGAACCCCCGGCTCACCGGGGGTTCAGTTGACTTGCGTAACTGGAAAAAAGAACTCAGGCAGCGTGCTGACAGGTCGGGCAGGTGCAATCCTCGCAGGTGCAGTTGGCACAGGAATCGCTGCAGTGGCCACACTCGCACGTCTTGTGATCGCAGGTCGGGCAGGTGCAATCCTCACAGGTGCAGTTGGCACAGGAATCGTCACAGTGGCCACACTGACAGGTGGTGCACTCGTCGTAGTGGCCGTCGTGCTCGTGGTGAGCATGGCCACCATGAATGTAGTCCACGTGATCGTGGTGGATGACAGCCTCGTGGCCGCAGTTCGGGCCGTGGGTGTGGTGGTGGGTCTCAGCGGAACGATGCTCAGTGGTGACAGTCATGGTCGTGCTCCTTCATGTGGTTGAAGGCGTCCAGAAAGATGGACGCCACATGGTCGTCAATGAGCGAGTACATGGCTTTCTGCCCGTCCTTACGCGCAGATACGAGATGCGCGCTTCGCAACACCTTGAGGTGATGGGAGACCAGCGGCTGCTTGACGCCGACGATCTCCGACAGTTCTCCAACCGATGCCTCACCATCAGTGAGGCGATTGACAATCCGTGCCCGAATCGGATTCGCCAAGGCGGAGAACAGCCGAACGACGGGCCGAATTCCCCCGATTCCACGTTCTTGCTCATGTCCACTACTGTATATCAAGACACTTGTATATACAACTATTTTGATGGTTATTATTCTCATCTTCATCTGGGTGGCACCGCCCGGTTCGGTACCTAGACTCGGGTTATGAAGTTGAACAAGGCTGAAGACGTCAACACCGCCGAGGTCGCCGGTCTGGGACTGGTCGGAGGTTGGCTCACCGCCCGCGCCACCGGCGTCCGGGGACTCGGCGGAGTGGTGCTCGCAACTGCCGGTTGCTGGGCCGGGCGCACCTGGCTCGCCAAGAGCGGTCCGACGATCGCCGGCATTCTGGGGGCGACCTATCTGGGTGCCTTTGGCGCCTCCCACGGGTTGGCGAAGAAGATCGGCGCATGGCCCGCCGTCATCACTGTGACTGGTGCCACGTGCACCGCCTGCCACTTCCTGTGCGACACCAAGGAATGATCGACCTCTCGGCCCCCGCCACCGACGTTGCCCCGCTGCTCCTCGGGGCGACGATCTGGCACGGACCGGTGGCAGTTCGTCTCACTGAGGTCGAGGCGTACATGGGACTCGACGATCCCGCGTCCCATGCCTTCCGTGGACCGACTCCACGCGCCCGCGTGATGTTTGGACCGCCTTCACACGTCTACGTGTACCTGTCCTATGGCATGCATCGCTGCGTGAACCTCGTCTGCTCCCCCGACGGTGTGGCCTCAGCGGTCCTGCTGCGCGGCGGACGAGTGGTCGCCGGCGAGGACGACGCTCGCCTTCGCCGCGGAGGGGTCCCCGAGAACCGTCTCGCCTGCGGACCGGGAAACATGGGCTCGGCCCTGGGAGCAACCCTCGAGGAGTCGGGGGATCCGGTGGAACTCATCGACCCCGACGCCACATCGACATCCAGCTGGCGGCTCCAACCCGCGGACCGCCCCGTCGAATTTCGTCAAGGCCCCCGGGTGGGGATCAGCAGAAATGTCAACGCCCCCTGGCGGTGGTGGATCCCCGAGGACCCCACTGTTTCTGGGCCTCGGAAGTAGGAATCCGGCCTGCGGCATACGGCGATCAGGACCCGTCGGCCACCCCGAGCCCACGCTCCTCGGTCACGATGACAAAAAATCCCGGCCCACCGGGGGCCTCATCACTGGAGTGATGGAACCCTTCGTGAGCCGGGAATTTTCGACACACGGTACGAA
The DNA here is from genome assembly GCF_057458005.1 of Cutibacterium sp. LaCa_255. NCBI lineage: Bacteria > Bacillati > Actinomycetota > Actinomycetes > Propionibacteriales > Propionibacteriaceae > Cutibacterium > Cutibacterium sp. LaCa_255. The sequence continues at coordinate 2,609,290 of NZ_CP190956.1, forward strand.
CGTGAGTCAAGGGCACCGGCCCCACCAGGGTCACGAAGCGCGCCAGCCACGATCCCAAACACCAAGATCACCACCACGAGCACGTAAAAGGCCGGGACCCGCCCCCACAGCAGGTCCCGGCCGACTCCGGATCACAGGAGGTCCGGCGAAACTGAGCCCCACGCCATCGAAGAGCGGTTCGACTCAGTAGGTTTCGATCAGTCGAGCAGGTTGTCCGACAGTCCGAGGGAGTGGTGAAGCAACCACACCGGATGGACGATCTTGACTCCCGAGGACTTCGAGATCTGCCAACGGCAGGTCTCGGTGTCGCAGACGCCGATGCCCTCGTTGTGATCCTGCATGTGCTTGAACACACCTGCACCGATCTTCTGAGCAACCTCGTAGCGCTCGGCCTTCAGTCCGTAGGTACCGGCGATGCCACAGCACGGCTCGTTGGACTCCAGCACCTTGACACCCGGGATGAGCTCCATGAGCTGCACGGCCGGGAACCCCATGCCCTGGCTCTTGACCTGGCAGGGCTGGTGATAAGGAACCGTGATGTCGATCGGACGGAACCGCGAGGCATCAAGCTCACCATTGCGGTACTCGTCCATGAGGAACTCCGAGAAGTCCCGGGAGCGCACCGACACGTCGTGCAGACGAGGATCGTCAACACCCATGATCTCGTGGGCCTCGTGCTTCATCATGCCGACGCAGGAACCCGACGAGGACACGATCGTCAGTCCCTTGCCGAGGCTGATGATCTTGTCGCACAGGTTGAGGATGTCCTTGGTGGCACCCTCGAAGAGGCCGTTCGACTGCTTCGCCAGACCACAGCAGCCCTGCTTCGGGACGAGGACCTCATAGCCCAGGTGCTCGAGCACCTCGATGGACTTCTTGGAGGTCTCGGTCTCGAAGTAGCCACCGGCGCAGCCCTGGAAGAAGACGATCGGACCCTTGGTGGCCGGCTTGGCCGGCTTGTGGTGGCGCATCCACTTGCTGAGGGTCTCGGTCTGAGCGATCGGCATCGGGGCGTCACGATGGACCTTGATGATCTTCTCGACAGCGATACGGATCGGCTTCTGCTTGAGGCCCCAGTTGGCCAGCGGAGCGATCGGGGACAGCACGCGTCCCTCGAGGGTGGTCAGCGGAATGAGGCGGTCACGCAGCGGAACACCATTCTGGTGCTTCATCTTCATGGCGGCCTGCTCGTTGAGCTCCGCGATCTTCACGCCCTGCGGACAGTGCAGGGTGCAGATGCCGCAGAAGTTGCACCACTCCAGGGAGTGGTCAACGGACGCTCCGTCACGGTAACGCTCACCCTGCGGGCCGTTGTACTTCGGACCGGTGTAGAGCGGGGTGGCCTTGGCGACCGGGCACATCGTCTCGCAGATCGTGCACTTGACGCAGGCGTCGAGCGACTGGCGCGAGACCTCGTGTCCGGCGAATGTCTCCTCGATAACACCCATGATCAGTTCCTTTCCTTGGTCGCAGCAGCCGCCCCGACCGACGACAGGATGGCATCGGCGGCCTTGATGGCCGAGCCGAGGGCGATGCCCTCACCCGACTTCTCCTGCCACCTGGTGGCGCCGGCGATCACGCCACCGGAAGCGTAGACATTGGAATGGACGGGCTTGCCCTGGTAGGTGACGAGCATGTTCTCGTCCACCTGGACGCCACACAGGAAGAGCGGCTGCGGGGAACCCCAATAGTCACCGTGGACCAGGTCTTCCTCCTCGACGCCCTCCGGCATGGTGACCGGGAGGTCGAGGATGGTCTCGTGCAGCTTGCCGTGGGAGTCGAGCTTGAGGGCTCCGGACTCGAAGCCACCACCAGCGAGGACGACGGCGTCCGCCTTGATGTCCTTGCCGGCGCCGGCAGTGCCGACATGCACGGAGACGACCTTGCCGTCGACGACCTTGCAGCCGGTGACCTTGGAGCCGAGCACGTAATCGACGCGCTCGTTCTTGGCGGTCACGACGAGCTTGTTGTTGAGACGCATGCCTGGCACGCAGGGCGGCAGGGACGCGATCTCGAACACCTTGGCTCCGAGGATCTTGCTGAAATCAGCAAGAACCTCGGCGTGGCTGTCGATACCGAGGACGGCCGGCAGGGCGACGATCTCACCGGGGTTGACGAATCCCTTGAGGCCCTCGGCCAACACCCGACGGGCACGAGCGTTGTCGAGGGAGCGCGCCATGTTCAAGCCGGTGGCGTCATACTCACCCTTGCGGGGCTCGAAGTCGACGACGACGGCGCGGGCGGAGGCGTGGCCACCGCCGGGCAGCTCGGTGCGATCGATGTTCTGGGCGATGAGGCCTGCGTGGAAGTCCTTGTACTGGGCCAGACCGATGACGACGACCTTGTCGCCGTCCTTGAGGTTGCCGTTGATCATCGACGGCGGGACCAGGGCGGTGGGACGGATCGCGCCAACAGCGGTCGGCAGATTGATCGTCGACTCGGCGTCGCCGACCAGGAAGGACTCACCGACGACCTCACGCAGGAAGTCGATGCCCTCCTTGACAGCTTCCACGCCGATCTTGGCGTAGGGGTGCTCGGGATGCTCGGAGGCGTACTTCCTGACGGCCTCGTAAGGCTTCTCGACGCGCTCAGGGGTGTAACCAAGGACGTCTATGGTGCCCTGGCCCAGCTGCAGGCCGCCGACACCCTTGGTGACGAGGGTCACACGGGCGCCACCACGGCGAAGACGCAGGGCGGTGGTCAGGCCGGCCAAGCCCGATCCGACAACGACGACGTGCGGCGCCTTGAAGCGGTCGGAGGTCGGCGATGAGGTGGTAACGGTTGCGGTGCTCACAGCTCGACCTCCTGCTGCGGGGTGGGAAGGTGCTCGACGTCGAAGGTGCCCTGGAAGATCCAGTCATCGAGGACAGTCTGACGAACCTGCTCGCCGTAGAGGATCGGCCACAGGCCGATCCACCGGTTCTTGAGGAACAGACGCAGCAGACCGGTGGCGCGCTCGGCGTCGATGCTACCCTCCTCGACGGCAACGCCGGTGGCGCGCATTGAGCAGAAGCCGCCCTGGCAGGGGCCCATGCCCAGACGCAGCTGACGACGCAGGTCGTCGAAGGTGGCGTCGGGCTGCTCGGCCAGCAAGTCGGTGAACATCTTGCGGCTCATCAGCTCACACTCACAGATGATCTGGTCGTCGAGCTTCTTGGACATCGGGACGGCTTCGGGATCGCCACCGCGAACCAGGCCGGTGCTGGCGCGACGCTCCTCGTTCTCGCCCAGACGATGGGTGATGAGGTAGTTCTTGCCGACGGTCGAACCGGGCACGGCCTCCTCGGCGGTGCGGCAGGGACGGTCGTCACCAAGCTGCTCACACATGACGTCGACGACGTTCTGGGCCATCAGACGGTAGGTGGTGAGCTTGCCGCCAATGATCGACACGATGCCATTGACACCGTCGCGGGAACCGTGGTCGAGGATGCTCATACCGCGGGACATGTGACGGGTGTCGGTGGCTGCGACTCGCTTGTCCTTGAACAGCGGGCGGGCACCGGCCCAGGCGTGCACGGCACGGGCCTCGCGGAATCCGGGGACCAGGGCCTCTCCAGAGTCAAGCATCTGCTGCACCTCGTTGCGCGGGATGGACAGACGCTCTGGATCGTCAGCTTTGACGTCAGTGGTGCCGATGATCGACACGGTGTGCACCGGTACGAGGATGTCGCCGTCAGTCGGGTAGATACAGCGGTTGACGACCGTGTTCACCAGACGGTGATTCATGGCGATCATGATGCCGCGGCCGGGGACGACATCGACGTCGTGACAGCCGACGAGCTCGGCAATACGTCCGGCCCACGGGCCGGCGGTGTTGATGACGAACTTGCAGTCGATGCGGATCTGCTCGTCGTGCTTGAGGTCGTGTGCGACGACCGCGGTGATCTGGTCGCCCTCACGGATGATCTCGGTGACGGCGGTGTAGGTCATCACCTTGGCGCCGTACTCGATAGCGGAGTGAGCAGCTCCCCAGACCATCTGCCAGCCGTCGACCGAACCGTCCTGAACGGCGAAGGCACGCTTGATGCCGGGGTTCACGCGGGGCTCGCGGCGCAGCGCCTCAGCAGTGGAGATCTCCTCGAAGGGAACCTTCGACTTCCTGGCACCCTCGATCCACTGATCGGAGAACTCCAGGTCGTCCTCCGGGGTGACCACGAAGAGTCCACCGGTCTTCTCCACGGCGTCGGCGTGGATGCGAGTGACAATTGCGTTCTCCTCGGCGCACTCCGTCGCCGACCCGGGATCAGACACGACGTAACGGCCACCGGAGTGGAGCAGGCCGTGGTACCGACCGGTCGTCCCTTGGCCGAGGTCGGCCTTGTCCAACAGAACGGCGCGGTATCCACGCATCGCGACGTCCCGCACGACGCCCGCACCGGTGGCACCGCCACCGATGACGACGACGTCTGCGTCCATGGTCCTCATTGAATGCTCCCTTCGAAACCATCCGGCATGTGGGGTGTGGCGCAAGGGGTTCTCGGTGCCCCGCCACCGTTGCCAGGTACTTATCAAGGTTAGGGAAAATAATGGGCCACAACCACCAGAACCGGCTTTTGTGCATGTTCGTGCAGACCCTTGGGAACAGACGTGCAAACGGCTTCATGGCGCGGTTTTCACCCGATTACACCTCGCCTCTGGCGTCGCAATTTAGGCAAAAAATAACTTGTTTAAATAATAGAAAGACAAGAAGGACAATTGTGTGAATAACCACTCATCCTCACCTTGGGACAATTCCTACCGCGTCATCACGTGGTCCCCTCGCTGTCGCCGAACAGAGTTGAGCCCGATTCCCGACAGCAGGGGCCTACTGTCGGGAATCGGGCTTGCTGCAACAACGCTGTAAGCGAACGGGTCACTCCACCGGAGTCTCGGCCGGCTCCCCCGACAGCACCTTCGCGATGTTGCGCGCAGCCAGCCGACTCATGGCCTCGCGGGTCGGCAGGGCAGCTGATCCGATGTGCGGCAGCAATACGACGTTCTCCATCGTCATCAGATCCCCAGTGATTGTCGGCTCGTCCTCGAACACGTCCAGGCCGGCACCGGCGATCGACCCAGCCTTGAGAGCCTGGACGAGAGCAGCTTCGTCGACACAGGCACCACGTGCGGTGTTGACGAGGTAGGCAGTCTCCTTCATGGTGGCCAGGGCGTCAGCGTCGATGACATGGCGGGTCTGGTCGGTGAGCGGGCAGTGCAGGGAGACGGCGTCAGAGGTGGCGAGGAGCTCGTTGAGCTCGACACGACGAGTCGGCTGGGTGCTCGGATTGACGGCGTCGATCGCTGCGACGTCCTTCTCGTGACGAGCGTTGTAGATGACGTTCATGCCAAATGCAGCAGCGCGTCGGGCCATAGCCTCGCCGATCTGCCCCAGGCCGATGATGCCGAGGGTGGCTCCCTGCAGACCAGCACCCAACATGAAGGTGTGGTCGTAACGCCAGGCCTTGCCGGCGCGCACCCAACGCTCCGCCTCGCCGGTGCGGCGGGTGACCTCAAGCAGCAGGGTGAACGCAAGATCAGCAGTGGCCTCATGGAGGACACCTGGGGTCGAAGTCACGACCACTCCGGCTTGCCTGGCGGCGTCAAGGTCAATGTTGTTGAACCCTGCGGCGCACTGTCCGATGACCCTGAGTTTCTCACCCTTCCCGATCATCTCGGCGTCGAGGGGGTCGGACAGGCTGGTCAGGAGTGCGTCGGCGGTGACGATCTGGTCGGCGAGTTCCTGGCGATCCATGAAATGGTCGCCGCCCACGATCTCATGACCGGGGAGTTCCTCGTTGACAACGGACATGAGCTGCGGTGCGGTGACGATGATGCGAGCCATGGCATCACTGTAGGTGAACACGACCCATCGAAACAGGGCATCGCACAAATTGATGCAGTGTGCAACAATTCCACTGTGCAGATTTCGCAGGGTGCAACGAAATCGGAGGGGCTGAACCCCGACCATGCCGATGTCGAGAAGGCACTTCAGGCGTCATGGGCCCTCGTCGACGTCGCGGCCCGATCCCTCGCCGAGCTTGCCGAGGATGTCAGTGCCCCCCAGTACCGACTTCTCGTTCTCATCGACGCAGGGGTGACACGCGGGGTCGACCTGGCTCGCGACCTGGAGGTCCACTCCTCGACCATCGCGCGGATGGTCGAACGCCTCGTCGCCAAGAACCTCATCGACCGCTCCCCCGACCCTGATGACCGTCGCGCCAACGTGCTCTCCCTCACCCCGCGTGGCTCGAAACTGGTACAAGCCGTCAACGAACATCGTCGACGTCAGCTCATTGACCTGCTCAGCCAGCTGGAACCGGGAGAGATCGAGATCGTCGTCACCGGGTTCACCCTGTTCACCCGCGCCGCCGAGGCCAGTGGCCACGGCACTCCCACTTCCAACCGCTCCTGTGCAGAGGACTCCAGCCAGCAATGACCGAGACCGTCGTCCATCCCGAGACACGGGCCGCGTGGGCCAAGCGTCTGAGACGTCTGCGCCGTGCCCTCGTCCCGCACCGACCCAAGGCCTTCCGAGACTCCCTCAACCGATGGCTGCTCATGGGCACGGTCATCGGCATCGTCTCGGGCATCGGCGCCATCATCTTCTTCTTCTGTCTGGAAACCGGGACCCACTACTTGCTGGAGACCTTGGGCGGATATACCCCGCCGGGCACCCTCGGTGAGGGAGACGGTAATCCGGGAACCGGCCTCACCCGACCCTGGGCCATCCCACTGGTCGTCACCGGTGGCGCGCTGGTCTCGAGCATCCTGGTGTACTTCGTCGCTCCCACTGCCAAGGGCCACGGCACTGACAACGCCATTCACGCTGTCCATCACGACCCGACGGCGCTCAAGGGCAAGGTCGCGGCCGTCAAGATCATCGCCTCGTCGCTCATGATCGGTTCCGGAGGCTCTGGTGGACGTGAGGGCCCCACCGCCCAGATCAGCGCGACCGTCATCTCCTCGCTGTGCAAGAAGCTCAAGATCGCCACACCGGACGCCCGCATCGCCGTCTCGGCAGCAACTGCCTCGGGTATCGGAGCGATCTTCCGTGCCCCGTTGGGTGGTGCTCTGCTGGGTGCTGAGCTGCTCTATCGCGACGACCTGGAGTCCGACGCGATCATGCCGTCCCTGGTGTCCTCGATCGTCGCCTTCGTCGTCTTCGGATCGGTCTACGGATTCGAGCCGATCTTCGGATCGCTGAGTGGAGTGCAGTTCTCCCAGCCCCTACAGCTCATCTGGTACGTCCTGCTCGGTCTGGCTGCCGGTCTCATGGGCAAGTTCTACGTCGACGTCTTCTACGGCGGCACCAGGTTCTTCGACCGACTCGAGAAGGTTCCCGGCTGGCTCGTCCCGGCCATCGGTGGCCTCGGCGTCGGCCTGCTCGGCCTGGTCATTCCGGCTGCCCTGGGAACCGGTTACGGATCGGTGCAACAGGAGATGTTCGCCGACAACCTCATGCGCATGCCCCTGCTCATGGTGCTGGCCATCCCGTTCGCCAAGGTCCTCTCGACGACCCTGTCGATCGGCTCAGGCGGTTCGGGTGGCGTCTTCGGCCCCGGCATGGTCATCGGCGGCGCCACCGGAGCTGCGCTGTGGCGTCTTCTCGAGGGGCTTCCAGGGATTCCCTCCTCCCCGATGAGCTTCGTCATCGTCGGCATGATTGCCTGCTTCGGATCGGTGGCCCACGCACCGCTCGGCATGCTTCTCATGGTTGGCGAGATGACCGGAAACCTGTCGATGCTGGCTCCCGGCATGATCGCCGTCGCCGTGGCTGGACGGGTCGTCGGAGACATCTCGATCTACACCTCCCAGCTCAAGGACCGTCTGGAGGGCCGTCGTGTCCACGCCATGGGTCGTGTCACGAAGCCGGCCGAGGTCAAGTCCGAGGACGAGGCGGCCAGCCCGAAGCCGTCCATCAAGAAGCCGGCGACCAAGAAAACCGACGGAAAGACGAACACCCTGCCGTAGAAGCCGGTTCTCGGCACGCCAGTCCGATCTCAATCAGTCGTGGGGCGGAACGGGCTGCGTCCATCGTGGAGCGACCAAGCGATCCCGACGAGGTACAGCACGACGACAAGAGCTCCCGTTGACAACAATTGGGCGCGCACGTCGGGAGCGAACATCCCCAGCACCATGATGCTCACCAACAGAATCATCGCGGCCCAGGACACCACCGGGAATCCCTTGATTCGCATCGGTAGCGGAGTGCCCTCGCGCTCGACCTGACGACGCAGCACGTACTGGGAACAAATGGTGAAGAAGTAGGTGACGATGATCGTCGAGCCGACGATGTTGAGCAGGGTGCCGAGCACAGTGTCACCCCACCAAAAGGTCGCCAGCACGCAGCAGAATCCGAAGAGCACACTGGCGAGTACGGCCATTGCAGGCACCGAGCGTCCCCTCGTTCGCATCGCGGCGCGGGGGGCCATGCCTCGCTCTGCCAGGGAGCCGAGCATTCGGGCTGCGCCGTAGAGGTTGGCATTGAGGGAGCTGAGCAGGGCGAGCACGATGACCAGAGTCATGACCTCGGACGCAGCGGGGATACCGGCGCGATCAAGCACGGCGACGAAGGGGGAGGTGCCGAGTTTGGGGTCGTCCCAGGGAACCGCGATGACCATGATGGCCACCGACCCCATGTAGAACAGCAGGATCCTCCACACGATGGTGCGCACCGCTCGGGACACGTTTCGGGCTGGGTCCTCTGTCTCGGCGGCTGCCACGGCCATGATCTCGATACCGCCGAAGCTGAAGGTCACCATGAGGAGGGCGGCCGCGATGCCGGACCACCCATTGGGCATGAACCCACCGTGTCCGACGAGGTTGGACGCTCCGGCCGCGGGGGCTGCCAGTACGCCACAGATGAGCAGCACACCGATGACGAGGAAGACGAGAACTGCTGCCACCTTGAGCAGTGCGAACCAGAACTCGAACTCCCCGAATCGGTCGACCCCGAGCAAGTTGACGGCCGTCAGGACGACCAGGAAGATAAGTGTGAGTAGCCACACCGGTGCTATCGGCCACATGGCGACAAGGGTTGAGGCGGCTGCGATCGCCTCGGCCGCGACGACGATGACCAACTCGATCCACCAGACCCAGCCCATTGCGAATCCGGCGGCCGGGCCCATGGCTCGCGAGGTGTAGACCGAGAAGGCACCGGAATCGGGATGGGCCGCAACCATCTCGCCGAGCATGTACATGATGGCAATCACGAGTAGACCGGCGACGACGTACGCCACCAAGGTGGCCGGACCGGCCGCCGCAACCCCCTTGCCAGAACCGACGAAGAGCCCGGTCCCGATAGCCGATCCCAAGCTCATCATCACAAGATGGCGGCCCTTCATCCGGGGCTTGCATCCTGCGGGGTCCGTGGACGTCTGAGTGACGCCCGTCGTCTGTGTGGCCATGGTCGCTCCTCACCTGCGTGTGGGTGGGGCTGATGTTAGGACCGAGTCCACGGTATGGAGATTGGCGTTTCCGTAGGTGGGACGGGACGCAGCTGACCCGACTCAGCTGCTGGGGGTCAGTCGGCGTCGCCCAGCTGGCTCTTCTCCTCCTCGGTGAGGCCGTCGCAGATGCGACTGAGAATGGTCTCCAGGTCGTTGAGATGACCATGATCCAAACCACCGAAAACAACCCGACGCACCAGGGCAGCGTGTCCGGGAGCGGCCTGCTGCAACGCCTTCATGCCCTGGTCAGTGAGGTGGATGATGGCTCCCCGGCCGTCGGAGCAGCAGATGCGACGCTCGACGAGGCCACGCTTCTCCATACGAGTGAGGTGATGGGACAGCCTCGACCGTTCCCATCCCATGTGCTCAGACAGTGCGACGACTCTCATCTCGTCGTCGTCGGTCTCCGACAGTCGGACGAGGACCTCAAAGTCCTGCACGGACAGCTGTGAGTCGCGCGACAGTTGACGATTGAGCACAGCTGGCAGGGCGGTCGTCACCTCCAACCACAGGCGCCAAACCCGCTGTTGGTGGTCGTCCAGCCAAACGGTGCGATCCTCTGTCACTGTGCCTCCTTCGTTCCTGAGTATAGGAGCCCGGTAGGCGCCCTTGGGCCCATCAGAACTTCCTCTTGTTGACGTATCACCTTTCTCGAGCCATGATAGTTGACATATAAACCGGAGCATACGGAGAACAAGGAGAATCACACGACTGACATCATCGCTGCCAACGGCACCTCCACGACTGCCAACGCCGAAGGCGACGCTCACGTGTGCCGTCAAGGACGATGCCCTGAAGCTCGGGATCAGCACCACCGAGCAGAGCTGATTGCCAAAACTCCACCAAACCCCCACCTGACAAGCCAGAACATCCGTCGCACAGAAATGTCCGGGTCCTCTCCTATCGTGTTGCCATGACGAGATTCCTCCATACCTCGGACTGGCAGCTGGGGATGACTCGGCACTACCTGTCCAAGCGGGGCGATGATGACCCGCAGGCACGATTCACTGCCGATCGCATCGAGACGGTGCGCAGGCTGGGCGAGGTCGCCCGGCAGGAAGATTGCGATTTCGTCGTCGTAGCCGGCGACGTCTTCGAGACCCAGAACGTCTCTGCTCAAATCATCGCCCGCAGCTGTGAGGCGATGGCCTCCATTGGCTTGCCTGTGTACCTACTACCGGGAAACCACGACAGCCTTGAGCCCGGATGTCTGTGGGATGGAACGGAATTCACCCGTCGCTGCCCTGACAATGTCTGCGTCCTGCGTGACCGGTCAGAAGTCGACGTCACTGACGCTAATGGCTCCGTCATCGCGAAGATCGTCGCCGCTCCCCTGACGACTCGGCATCCATCGACGGATCCGCTGGCAGAACTCGCCACCAGTCTGGAGCCCACCCAGACCCCTCGCATCCTGGTTGGCCACGGCCAGCTCGAGGGATTGTCCGGTGACACCCGGGAGGCCCTCATCTCGCGGGCTCCCCTGGACGATGCCACTGCCCGTGGCGCATTGGCCTACGTCGCTCTGGGAGACCGCCACATCGCATGGCCGGTCGGCGATGACCACGCTGCAATTCGCTACAGCGGCACCCAGGAGACGACGAGCTTCAACGAGGACACCGTCGGCACCGCAGTTGTCGTCGACCTCGACGCCCCGCTCACCTGCAAGACGATCAAGGTTGGCACCTGGTTGCACGCGCGAGTCAGTCAGGAGGTCGCAGGCGAGGCAGATCTGGAAGCCCTGAGGGACCGGTTCAATTCCTTCGACCACCGGGACCGCACCATCATCCGCTATGACCTGCATGGCCAGCTCACCATCTCCCAGAAGGCCGAGCTCGACGAGATCATCGCCGACCACGAGACGGTCTTCGCCAGTTTGGAGCCCAGTGAGAACCGCCACGATCTCACGGTCGTCGGAGACGATGCCAGCCTGGCCGATGCCGACCTACCGAGCTGGGTGAGGGATGCTGCTGCGGAATTGTCGACCATGTGTGCCACCAATGAGGACGCCGTCTCGGCGCTGACCCTCCTGCGCCGGCTCGTGAACGCGGAGAACCCGTCGACACGCGCTGCGGAGGTGACACGATGAAGCTGCATCGCATCCACGTCGAGAACTTCAAGGCCATCGAGAACCGCACCCTTGAACTGCCCGATACCGGGATCGTCGTCGCGAATGGCCCCAACGAGGTCGGAAAGACCTCGATGGTCGAAGCGCTGGACCTCGTCCTCGGCACCAAGTACAAGGCTTCCTCCCGGGCACAGGAGGTTCGACGGGCCCAGCGCTACGGCACCTCACTTCCGGTGGTCGTCGAGGCCGAGATGACGATCGGTGAGCATCGTTTTGCCCACCGCAAGAGCTTCCTCAAGGACAAGGAATCCTGGTTGAGGTTCATCTCAGGTCCACGGGCCGGACAGATCGTCACTGGGGACGAGGCCGTCGAAACGATGGAAACTCTGCTGGTCGGAGCGGACATGACGCTGTGGAATGCCCTGCGGCTCATGCAAGCCAGCAGTCTGTCGCCACTGCGACTGGATTCCTCCAAGGCTCTGACAGCAGCGCTCGAGCAGGCAGGCGGTCAGAAACCCGACGAGGGTTCGATCGGCGGTCTCATGGACCGAGTGCGTGCCGAGTACGAGGTGTACTACCAACCCACCACCGGCAAGGAACGGAGGGGAGCTTTCCAGGAACGGGAGCAGCTGGAGGCCGTCAGCCATGCACTCGACGAGGCTTCGACACGTCTCAAGGAGGTTGACGAGGTCGTCGAGGCTCTCACTCGGATCAATGAGCAGATCAGCCACGACCACGACGTCGTGGCATCGAAGACGGCCGAGTGTCAGCAGACCAAAGCTGCCCTCGACAGTCTCACCGAGCTGGAGAAGGAGGTTGAGACCACCAGTCGCGCTGCCAAGGAGGCGGCGCAGCATCACGCCGAGGCCAAATCCGCTCACGGGGTGCGAGTCAAACTCGTTGAGAGCCTCACCGAGGCTCGCGAGAGGCATGAACAGTGCAAGCAGGTGGCCGTCGAGAATGCCGAGAAGGACCGAGCGCTAGCCGCTGAACTCGCGGAGACCCAGAGCGCCCTCGACGACGCCGCGTCGAAGGTCACCGAGGCCGAGACTGCGGAGGAGGGGGCACGACGTACCCTCGCCGCTGTACGAGCCGGTGAGGAGGCCGCAAAGGCGCGCAAGCAACTGGACCGCGTCATCGAGCTCAGGGAGCGCCTCTCTGACGGACAGCAACGTCTCGAATCCGAGAAGGTGACGAGCCAGCTGCTGACCAAGCTCAAGGAAGCCGCCAAAACCGACGCCATCGCCAAGGAAGCAGCGGCGCTGGCCAGCACCCAGCTCATCATCGAGCATCGGGACGAGGGAGATCCCCTACGGATCGACGGCGCCACACTTGATCTGCCTGTCGGCCAGACGAGCCAGCACAGCATCGACGGTGAGCTCGTCATGGAGATGGGCGATGCGTGGCGACTGAGAATCTCCCCCACCTCCGAGGTCATGAACCTGGCACGCGACGCGGAGACGGCGCACCAAGCGGTCGTGTCCCTCTTCGCGGAGCTCGGCGTGGCCAGCCTGGAACAGGCCGAGGCCCGCATGGCCGAGCGCAAGGTCCTCCAGTCGAACCTCGCTTCCTGGAAAGAGCAGCTGGAGCGCGAGCAGGGCGAGAGCACCATCCAGGAGCTCGAGGCGCTCGCCGATCAAGCCAGCGAGGAAGTTACCCTCACGGCCACAGAGGCCCAGAAGCTGGAGGACGACGCCGTCGCCAAGGCCAACGAAGCGCGCAACTCTGAACGCCAGGCCCAGGCTCGCCTCAAAGCGGTGGACAAACGTCGCGGCGAGACCCATGAGAAGTCATTCCGCGCCAATATCGACCTCGACAGCGCGGCCGAGACCGTCACCCGACTCGCCGAGGAGCTTGCCACCGCACGGGAGGCCATCCCGGACGGCGACCTGGCCGAGGCTCTCACGATCGCCGAGGAGGAAGATCGCGTCGCAAAGGTCGACGCCGAACGCGCCGCAGCTGCCCTTGCCGAACGCAACCCCGACCAGGTCCATGCCGAGGCAGAGGGAAGCCAGCTGGCCCTCAGCAAGGCAACCTCTCGTCTCAAGGAGGACACCGACCGTCAGTTGGAGCTCAAGGGCCAGCTGCTTGGCCTGGGCCGCCAGGAACGCCAGGCCGACGTCGACGCCTTGGCCAGCAAGAAACACCAGCTCTCCCGACGTGTCGCCGGGCTGGAAAGCCGAGCACGATCAACGAGGCTGCTGTACGAAACCCTCAGCCGTCACCTCGACCAGGTGCGTCAGTCCTATGTGGCCCCGTTCACCAGCGAGATCGACCGGATCGGCAGGGCCGTGTTCGGTCAAGACCTCCACGTCGAGATCGACTCCACTCTGACGGTGGTGGCTCGCCAACTGAGGGGCGCACGCCTGGAGTGGGATCAGCTGTCATCGGGAGCCCGGGAACAGCTGGGACTGGTGGTCCGATTGGCTGCGGCCCGCCTCATTGACCCCGATGACGGAGTTCCCGTGATCCTTGACGATGCCTTGGTCTACTCGGACCCAGTGAGGGTCAGGCACATCCTCACCGAGGTTGTCCAAGGGGCTCGAACGAGTCAGATCGTGGTGCTCACCAGTGCTCCTGAGAGGTACGACTCGGTTCCTGGGGCGCAACAGGTTCGCTTCGACTGAGCCGTTCCGTCGCGGGAGGAGGCTGGTCCGACGCCCATCGACCTCGAGCCAACGAGCCAACGAGCCAGTCGAGGCTCGCTCAGGCTCCGGTCCGCATCCAGGCATCCCCGTGAGCCCGCCAGGCCAGAATCCCGCAGCGCACGGCCATGAACCCGCCAAAGGCGATCCACAACCAGACGACCGCAGCAGCTGGGTCAGCTGGCGCCCAAAGATGAACCGCCCATGCCATCGGCAGATACACCAGGAACATCACCACCTGGGCCCTCGACAACCAGCGGCCGTCACCTGCTCCGATGAGCACTCCGTCGAGAACGAAAGCCGGCCCGGCGATGACCTGCTCAACGGCTACGACGAGAAGACCAGCCGCCACCGCCCGGTGAACTGCCGGATCATTCGTGTAGCTGGCGGGGACCAACTGGTGGGATGCCGCCAGAAGCGCCCCAATGACAACTCCGGCCCACGCCCCCCACCGAATCATGGTGCCGGTCAACAACCGTGTGCGGCGAATGTCGCCAGCTCCCAAACTCGCTCCCGTCAGGGCCTGACCAGCGATACCGAGGGCGTCCATCGTCATGAGGAGCAGGTTCCAGATCGTCATCGTCACCTGGTAGGCAGCCATGGTGATGGCTCCCGCTCGTGCCGCCACCCACGTCGTCACGTAGAGGGCAGCCCGCAGCGCGAGGGTACGAATCAGCAGCGGGATGCCGTCGCGCAGGCTCGAGGCGATACCGCCCCAATGAGGCACGAGGCTCAGGTCGAGACCGTGAGTACGTCTCCACAACACCCACACCAGGGCCACCGCCATGGCAATCTGGCAGATCAGGGTGCCAATTGCCGATCCCTCGATCCCCCACCCCATTCCGAGCACGAACCACAGGTTGAGCACCAGGTTGAGGCTGAAGGTGATGACGGTGACGATCAGGGGCGTCCGGGTGTCCTGGAATCCTCGCAGCACCCCGGTGACGGCCATCGTTGCGAGCATGGCGGGCACACCAAAACCAGTAATGCGCAGATACCGTCCGGCCTGTTCAGCGACTACGCCGCTGGCACCGAACCATCCGGCCACCGTCGTCGGAATGACCACCAGCATGATCGCCACGAGGATTCCGATGATGAGGGACAGCCAGAGTCCGTCGACACCGGTCTGAGCCGCACCATGGCGATCCCCCGCTCCCATCCGGCGCGAGGAGGTGGCCGTCGTCGCATAGGCGAGGAAAACGAAGAGACCCGTGAACGTCGTCAGGGCTGCTGAGGCAACACCGAGGCCGGCCAACTGGGCAGTGCCCAAGTGCCCGACGACCGCAGAATCCGCGACGAGAAATAGCGGCTCAGCCACCAAGGACAGGAAAGCGGGTACCGCCAGATTCAGGATCTGGCGGTACCCGGTCTCAGCCTGGAAGTCCGTATTGCGACTCGCTCGAGCCATCAGGCTGGGGCAATCGCACCACGTAGAGAGGCACGAATGATGTTGAGGACGTTCTCGGCTCGCTCGGAGGCCTTCTCACCACGCAACGGACCGGAGGTCGACAGCGAGGCAAACCCGTGAAGCAACGACCACAGCAGGATGGCGAGGTCGCGCACATCGACTCGTTCCGAGAGTTTGATGTCGGGGTCGGCGAGAACATCCCTGATGACCGAGTCGGGCAAATTCGGTGCATTCGACCGATCCGTTTCGATCATGTCGAGGCCGGCATCCGAAATGCGGTATGCGACGTCGAAAAATCCCGGCTCTGCCAGGGCGAAATCAAGGTACGCGCGGCACGCAGCCACCAGCTGGGCAACTGCTTCAGCCTCATCGTCTTCAGGCTGGGCTTCAGCCACAGCTTCACGCATCCTGCGGCCGATCTGGTCGGCAGCCGCCAAGCCCACCTCATCGAGAAGGGCCTCGCGGTTCGTGAAGTGACGGTACGCCGCGTTGGGTGACACGCCAGCTCGGCGAGTCGCTTCACGAAGCACGACCGCCTCGGCGCCACCACTGCGAGCCATCTCCAAGCCCTCTTCCACAAGGGCCTCACGCAGATGACCGTGGTGGTAGGTCTGACGTGTCTGCGACGAGCGATACGACTCCGTCATTAATGATCTCCCAGTCCGTTAGTAATATGACGTCAGCCAAACTGGCTGAATATCGACGCCCAACCATACGTGACATTCCTGTGGTCGCGGAGGGCAGCCTCTGTGACCACCCAACTTCTACTCAACTAGGCTGAACGCATGAGTTCAAGTGTTCCATACCTACTAGCCATACTTGGCGAAGGGGTCGTGCCGCCCTCGACCATGGTGTGCCATGGAGACGATCTCGGGCTGCTGCGTGGGGACGGAGTTTTCGACGCAACCCGTATCGTCACCGCACAGGATGGGACGTCCCGAATCGATCATCTCGAGGAGCATCTGTCCCGCTTCGCCCGATCGATCGCAGGCGTGGATGGCCCTACCCCTGACATGGACTCATGGCGGCACCTCATCGAGGATGCCGCGCGTACCTGGCGCCTCCCCGGAGAGGCCACCCTCAAACTCGTCTATACCAACGGCCGCGAGGTCGTCCCCGGACCGCCACGTGGGTTCCTCATCATCGCTCCCCTCTCCGAAACCCACAAGGAGGAGAGGGAAGGAATCGACGTGCTGTGCCTGTCGCGAGGGGTCACGAGCGAGTCCTTCGCCGATGCACCGTGGCTCCTCGGCGGCGTCAAGACCTTGTCGTATGCCGTCAACGTCGCGGCGCTGCGTTACGCCAAGTCCCAGGGCGCCGACGACGTCATCTTCACCTCGACCGAGGGCTACCTGCTGGAAGGACCCACCTCAGGGTTGGTCGTCCAAGCTGCCGACGGACTGTGGACAACCCCCACCGGCGCCACTGGGATCCTCAGCTCCATCACCGTCAACACCGTCTTCGAAGCCGCTGACGACGACGGGGTCAAGACGGCCACCCGTCTCATGAAGCGCGATGAGGTCTTGCGAGCACAAGGGGCCTGGCTACTGTCATCGATTCGCGGCATCGTCCCCATCCTGAGTATTGACGGTCGCCCAGCCCCCCAGGACGACGAGATGACCCACCGGTTGCGTGTGTGGGCCGGATTCGAGGACTGATGCCTGCCTCTGACTCTGCCTCCCCCGCCACGAAAGCCCTTGCCAAGGCCAAGGTGGCTCACGTCCTCCACAGCTACGACCATGACCCGTCGAACCACCACTTCGGTGACGAGGGGGCCGCAAAACTCGGCTTCGACCCGGACATCATGCTCAAGACCCTCATCGTCGAGCTCGCTCCCTCGGGAAAACTCGCCGTCGCCGTCGTCCCGGTGAGTGGCCAGCTCAACCTCAAGGCCTTCGCATCCGCGATGGGTGCGAAAAAAGCCGCCATGGCCGACCCCGCGGCAGCTGAGCGCTCAACGGGGTACATCGTCGGGGGGATTTCGCCACTTGGACAGAAAAAGCGGCTGCCCACGTGCATCGATGAATCGGTGATGGAGCAGCCGCGAGTGCTGGTGTCAGGCGGGCGTCGCGGGCTGTCGGTGGAATTGTCACCATCAGACCTGATGGCTGTCACCGGGGCCTCGACGGCGAAAATTACCTGCTGACGCCAGCCTGCGTCACTTCCGGGAAGACTTGGCGATCGACTGGGGCAGAGCGAGCAGCCCGACGACGATGACGACGCCCAGGATCACGTGGATCCACTTGACCGCACCGCCGCTGCTCATCTCGCCGAGGCCGTACTGGACAAGGACCAACACCGCCATGCCCACGGCGTGACCGACGATCGACGACGGGCCACCGTGACGCTTCCACATGACAGCCAGGACGGCAGCCACGATGGCGGCCACCAGGGTCAGAACTCCAAATCCCATGTGCACGTCGCCGAGCCCGTGAACACCGGAGAGCATGAAGCAGGCCAACGCAGCCTGAATGATCACGGACGCGACCGCGACCCAGGCAGAGATCGTCAGGGCCTTGGGAGGGGTGGGAACGACAGGGGTGTTCTGTGTCATGCCTCACACTCTAGGCCACGGTTGTCGTTGCGGCCTCATCGCGAGCGGCGGCCCTCGATGACCCAGGGACCCCACCAGGCCCCCAGCCCGATGGCTAACAGGAGGGCAGGCCAGGTGACCTCGGCCACCGCCGAGAACACCGGTATCAAGGCGTACAAACCCGCTCCTCCGAGCAAAACGGTCACTCCCCCGACGATCCCGCCAGCGAGGCGCTGACTCCTCCGCCGCTCCAACCTCGCCCCCAGCAGAGCTGCCAGCAGGACGACCGGGATGATGAGGATGACCGCCACCCCCATCGCGTAGAGCAGACCGACGAGGAGGCTTCCGAACCAGCCGCGTGCCGGCATGGTTCCGCTGGTGCCATCCGCCCCGGGCGTCACAGCCCAGATCGCCAGGCTGAGGCCCCACACCAGACCGGTGATGGCCATGACCGCGACAAAAACACCAGCAGACCTACTGACCCGAGCCGACTCCGTCGTCGCCCCCAGGGTGTCGCGATTCCCCGAGTCGACGTCCTCGTGGTCGACGCTGTGGCCCAGCCGTGTTCTCAGGTCGAGGGTGTTCTCCTCGTCGCGTCGACGACTCACCGCACCTTCACCCTCACCGCACCTTTACCTTTGTGCCCTCATGGGCAAAGTTGTAGAGAGCCTCCGAGTCCTTCGGAGCCAACCTCGCGCAGCCGTGACTCGAGTACCCCGGCATGCCCAGGGTGTAGACGGGCTGAGCAAGTTTCTTAGTCTTCTCGTCCCACGGGATCTGGTGGAAGCCAATGTGGCCGATCGCTCCCGGGCGTTGATAGAAAGCCAGAAAATTGGGGATGTACCAGCGAATACCGTCCTCGGTCGAAGCTGCATGCCGAGCCTTGTACTCGATCTCGTAGTCCCCGACCGGGGTCTTCCACGGTTCGGCGGTGGTGAGCATCGAGCGCTTCACCACACCATCGTCAACGAGGTAGACGTGATTCTCCGCCTTGACCCACAGCACATAGGTTCCAGCGCCTGCCGAGGATTTCTCACCCACCGCCAGGGATGCGGGAGGTGGAGTCGGCCCGGGAATCGAGGGCCTCGATTCGTCAGTCTGGGGGCTGGCGGAGTTATCGGGCTCGTCGGCACCGACCTTGTCAGTCGGCCCGTCCGGGGCCTCCTCACTCGGGGACGCCTTGGCCGTCAACTCGGGAGAAGCGGTCGGGCACGTCACAGGGTAGCGATGACGAGCACGAAGATCACCCGCGCCCGGAACGGAATCGATACACGGCGTCACTGTCGGCATGGATGATCCGCAGCCAGCGACCAAGCACACCGTTGCCACCAGGGCAGCGAGGAAACCACCGCCGCGCCAGAGGCCAGAGCCGGCGCGCGGTTCCGGGGTCGGGGTGCTTCCGGAGGCGATCATCAAATCCAGTCTAGAGGCCGCAACCTGGCTATCCGAATACAACGCTGGTAGCAGAACGACGGTTGGCCCTCCACCAGGACGGCTGCGCGGGGTGCGAGAGACTGGAGACACCATCGGGAGGAGAGGTCATGTCCACCGCACTTGTCATCGGGGAGTCACTGATCGACGTCGTCAATGATGCCGGACGGGTGAGCGAACACCCCGGCGGATCCCCCATGAATGTGGCGGTTGGGCTGGCCCGCCTGGGACGCGATGTCGAGTTGGCCACCTGGATCGGTGCCGACGACCACGGCCGGAGCATCGAGGCCCATGTCGGTGCCGACAACGTCCGTCTCAGCGGGCCGTCACGGGGAGCCGAGCGCACCCCCACGGCCACCGCCACCCTGACGGGAGGCCAGGCTAGCTACGAGTTCGACCTCGAGTGGGCATTGCCGTCGGTCACGATTCCCGATGACTGCGTCGTCGTCCACACCGGGTCATTGGCGTGCGGGATCGAGCCGGGACGTCAGGTGGTGGTGCAGACGGTTGCCGCCGCCCGGGACTGCGCGACGATCACCTTTGACCCGAACTGCCGTCCCAGCCTGCTCGGTGATCCAGCTGCTGCGCGCCACGATGTCGAGCAGTTCGTCCGACTCGCCGACGTCGTCAAGGCCTCCGACGAGGACCTGGAATGGCTGGGCGAGGGGGCTGACCCGGTCGAAATGCTTACCGACTGGATGGGGTTGGGGCCCAAAATTGGCATCCTGACGATGGGAAAACACGGCGTGGTGGCCATGACGGCCGCTGGTGTCGAAATTCGCGTCCCCGGGGAGCGAACCGAGGTTGTCGACACCGTCGGTGCCGGGGATTCCTTCATGTCGGCGACCATTGACAGTTTGTGGACCACCGGGCTGCTGGGGGCCGAGCACCGCATGGATCTCGGCCGCATCCAGCCTGACGTTTTTCGACAGGTGATGCAGCGGGCAGCCCACATCGCCGCCATCACCGTCTCTCAGGCCGGCGCAAATCCCCCGCGCAGCAGCGAACTGGGGTGAACAGGGCTTCCGCACCCCAGGTTCTGCGAGACTGGCCCCATGAAGGGGAATTTCCACTCGGCATATGACCAAGGTTTCGCACGAGTCGCGGCGTGCACAACGACGGTGCACATCGGTGACCCTGCCTCGAACATGGCGGGAATTCTCGACACCTGCCGGGAGCTCAACTCTCGTGACGTGGCTATCGCCGTCTTCCCCGAGCTCTGCCTGACCGGCTACGCCATCGACGACCTGCTGCTTCAGGACGTCGTCCTCGATGCCGTGATCGACGCCATCGAGACCCTGCGTCAGGCCTCCCGCGACCTCTTCCCGGTCATCGTCGTCGGGGCTCCCTTGCAGAGGGGGAACCGGCTGTACAACTGCGCGGTCGTCGTCCACCGTGGCCAGGTGCTCGGTGTGGTGCCCAAGAATTACCTCCCCAACTACCGGGAGTTCTACGAAAAGCGTCACTTCGCGGCTGGTGCAGGCACCAGCGGGACGATCGACCTGTCGGGGCGACAGAAATCTCACGTGGCCTCGACCGAGGTCCCCTTCGGACCCCACCAGCTCTTCCAGGCCTCAGACCTGCCGGACCTCACCTTCCATGTGGAAGTCTGCGAGGACCTGTGGGTTCCGGTGTCCCCGTCCTCCCAGGCCGCTCTCGCAGGCGCTGTCGTCGAGGTCAACCTCTCGGGTTCCCCGATCACCGTCGGAAAGTCCCGCCAGCGACACGAACTGTGCAAGGTGACGTCCTCGCGCAACCTTCAGGCCTACGTCTACGCGGCCGCCGGCCCCGGGGAGTCGAGCACCGACCTGTCCTGGGACGGCCAGGCGATGATCTACGAGAACGGCACCCTGTTGGCCGAGACCGACCGGTTCTCCCCCGAGCCCGGGTACTGCCTGGCTGACATCGACCTCGACCTGTTGCGTCAGGAGAGGATGCGGCAAGGGTCCTTCGACGACAACGCCCTGGCCCAGTCCGACGCTCGTGCCCACAACGAGGAATGGCGCACCAACACCTTCACCCTCGACCCGACCCATGACGACATCGGTCTCGAGCGGCCCGTCGACCGGTTCCCCTTCGTCCCGAACAAGCCAGACCAGCTCGCCCAGGACTGCTACGAGGCCTACAACATCCAGGTCTACGGCCTGCGTCGTCGCCTCGAGTCGATCGGAGCTCCCAAGGTCGTCATCGGCGTCTCGGGAGGCCTCGACTCCACCCATGCCCTGCTCGTCGCAGCCAAGGCGATGGACCAGATGGGCCGTCCCCGCACCGACATCCTCGCCTTCACGATGCCAGGGTTCGCCACCACCGACCACACCAAAAACAACGCCCTGGACCTGTGCCAGGCACTCGGCATTCCCTGCGCGGTGTTGGACATCCGGCCGGCAGCCACCCAGATGCTCAGGGGGATGGGGCACCCGGCCGGTGACGGGGCCGACGTCTATGACGTCACCTTCGAGAACGTCCAGGCTGGTCTGCGTTACGACTACCTCTTCCGCATCGCCAATCAGCGGGGCGGCATCGTGCTGGGCACCGGAGACTTGTCCGAGCTAGCCCTGGGGTGGTGCACCTTCGGCGTCGGCGACCAGATGAGCCACTACGGGGTCAACACCGGCGTGCCGAAGACCCTCATCCAACATCTCATCCGGTGGTGCATTTCGTCGGGCCAGTTCAACGAAGCCACCAATATCGTCCTGGAGTCCGTTCTGGGGACGGAAATCTCCCCCGAGCTCGTCCCGGCTCGCCCCGGGGAGAAGATCCAGTCCACCCAGGCGAAGATCGGCCCCTACGAGTTGCAGGACTTCACCCTCTACCACCTACTGCGCCACGGGATGCGTCCCAGCCGGATCGTCTTTCTGTCCCATCACGCCTGGCGCGACGCCTCGGTGGGGTCCTGGCCACCCGGGTTCCATGACGAGGACCGCCATTCCTATGACCTGTCGGCCATCAAGGACTGGACGCGGCTGTTCCTGCGTCGATTCGTCGGAAACCAGTTCAAGCGCTCCACCCTGCCCAACGGACCCAAGGTCGTCGCCGGTGGGTCCCTGAGCCCGCGCGGTGACTGGCGAATGCCGTCCGACGCCGTGGCCCGGGCATGGATGGACGACCTCGAGACGGTTCCCGACGAGCACTCCTGAATCCTGACGACCTGGGATGGTCAGCCCGAGGGTCCCCTCCCCACCGCAACACCGAACGCTCACCGCACCAGAGACGAAAATCCCCGACTCACCGTCCCCACCGTCACAGTTCACCCTCCGGCCACTCTGACGCGGCAATATTGAACTGTGCGTGTTGATGACGAATTGAGGCTTACCCCAACCCTCCCCGACGGTCGTGGGTTGCGCATCGGCATCCTGACCAGCGGTGGCGACGCCCAGGGAATGAATGCCGCTGTCCGCGCCGTGGTGCGCTCTGCATTGAGCGTGGGAGCCGAGGTCTATGCGATCTACGAGGGCTACCAAGGCATGATCGACGGAGGCGACGGCATCCGGAAGTTCGGATGGGATGACGTCGGTTCGATCCTCAACCGTGGCGGCACTGTGATCGGCACCTTCCGCTGCAAGGCAATGCGCGAACGCTCAGGTCGGCTGAAGGCCGTTCAGAACCTCTTGGAGCACGGAATTGATCGTCTCGTCGTCATCGGCGGCGATGGTTCGCTCACTGGTTTGGACGTGCTGCGCACCGAGTGGACCGATCTCGTCGCCGAACTCGTCGACACGGGTCGGGTGAGCCCCGAGGTAGCCCGCGAGCACCCCTCCCTCATGATCGCGGGACTCGTCGGTTCCATCGACAACGATCTCGTCGGATCCGACATGACCATCGGCGCGGACACGGCTCTGCACCGCATCGTCGATGCCATTGACGACCTCACCTCCACCGCCGCCAGCCACCAGCGATCCTTCGTCGTCGAGGTGATGGGTCGTCACTGCGGCTATCTCGCCCTCATGGCGGCAGTCGCCGGTGGCGCCGACTATGTGCTCATCCCGGAGCGCCCACCGGAAGACGGCTGGGAGGATCGGATGTGTGCCGAGCTCAAGCGCGGCCGACAGTCGGGGCGCCGGGACTCAATCGTCATCGTCGCTGAAGGAGCCACCGATCGCGCCGGTAACCGCATCACCTCCGAGTACGTCCGTCAGGTCCTCGAGGACAAGCTCGGGGAGGACGCCCGCGTCACCATCCTGGGCCACGTCCAGCGCGGCGGACGCCCCTCGGCCTACGACCGTTGGGCCTCCACCTGGCTCGGCTACCACGCCGTTCACGAGGTACTTTCGACGACCCCGGAGGCCGAGGGGCGCGTCATCGGAACCGGCGCTAACCGCATCCACCGTCTGCCCCTGGTCAAGGCCGTCGCCGACACCAAGTCGGTGCCCGGTCTCATCGAGCAGGGGCGTTACAATGAGGCCATGAGGATGAGGGGACGCTCCTTCGTCGAGATGGACGCCATCTTCACCGAGCTCAGCGAGCCCGCTCGCACCAAGACCGAGGGGGGCGAGGACGCCGACCGCAAGCGGATTGCGATCATGCACGCCGGCGGCCCTGCCCCGGGCATGAACACTGCTGCCCGCGCGGCCGTCCGGTTGGGTATTTCTCGTGGCCACACCGTCATCGGAATCCACAACGGATTCGTCGGCCTGGCTGCCGGGGACATGGCGGAACTGGCCTGGAGTGACGTCGAGGGCTGGGCCGGGGAAGGCGGTGCTGAGCTGGGCACCCGCCGCGAAACCCCGAGCACCCGTGACCTCTACGCCGTCAGCCGCGCACTGGAGGACAACCACATCGACGCCCTACTCGTCATCGGCGGATACTCGGCCTACGAGGGCATCCACACCATGACGACGGAACGGGACCGCTACCCCGCCTTCCGCATCCCGACGGTGTGCATCCCGGCCTCGATCGACAACAACCTCCCCGGTTCCGAGCTGTCCATCGGTGCCGACACCGCCCTCAACGTCATCGTCGAGGCGATGGACAAGATCAAGGAGTCCGGCATCGCCTCGCGTCGGTGCTTCGTCGTCGAGACGATGGGGCGCGACTGCGGATACCTCGCCCTGATGTCCGGCATCGCCGCCGGTGCCGAGCGGATCTACACCAATGAGGACGGCATCTCCCTGGACGATCTGGCCAATGACGTCCACTGGTTGCGGGAGTCCTTCGCCCACGGACGGCGTCTATTCCTGGCCGTTCGCAACGAGAACGCCTCCCGCAACTACACCACCGACTTCATCGCTCGACTACTGGAGGAGGAATCCCACGGCATGTACGACGTGCGCCAAGTGGTGCTGGGGCACATGCAGCAAGGTGGGTCGCCCTCCCCCTTCGACCGGTTGCTGGCCAATCGTCTCGCGTATCGCGCTCTCAACCTCATTGACGACGAGTTGGCCGCCCACCAGGACGGGCCGTGGTTCATCGGTGTCAACGAGTCGGACATGCGCCCCAGCAAGATGGAGACGATGCCTTCCCTCGTCGACTCCGCTCACCGTCGTCCCCGCGAGCAGTGGTGGCTGACGATGTCACCGGTGGGACGAACGGTATCCGACGAGGTGCGCTGATCCCGGACACCTAGCTCGTCGACCGCCCACGACTCGAAGTAGATCTCACGCCGCCCCAGGGCAGGCTCTTGGGCCACGAAGGACGTGCGCGTCGACTGATCAATGGTACCCCAGCAAAGGGGGCCAAAGAAACCGATGGTGTCATTCTTGGCCACGTAGCGCGAGATATAGGCAAACAGTGCATCTGCCCGGCGCCGGTTCTTGCGGTTGTTGACCGGTTCGAGAGTTGTCAGGTTGTTCTGCAGGATGCCCGGGTTTTGCCACGCTAACGCCTCCCCGACAGGCGTCTCTCGACAAATTCGCGCAACCTGTTCGATGAACAGTTCGTCGAGGTCTTGAGCTCTGATGGAGGACTCGGCCACGTTAGCGGACGGTTTCCTGCGCAGAACATGCAACGTTGCCACCGGGAATCCAGCGCTGCGCAGCAGGCAGTCGCTCCGGTACTGCACACGCCGTGGAGCCGGAGGCGCTGACGTCGCTCCGGCCGAATTCGGGACTTCAGTGATCACGTCGGAACTCCGTCATGTGTTGCACCTTTCGGATCGGGGAGGCGAGGATCCAGAGAGCCGACAGGCAGGCAATCAAACCTGATGCGACCAAGGAACCTCGGATCCCGAGGAAAGCCATGGATGAACCGGCGAGCAAGCTTCCCAGGGGGCCGTTCCCCACACGATCACACGACTGGAGGCGCTGATCCGACCTAGGATGTCCGGCGATGTGCTGGCCTGACGCAGCGTGAAGACAGTGATGTTGTATACGGTGACCGAAATCGACAAGACCGCTTGTAGAATCCCTCCCACGACGAGAGCAGTGCGCGGACTGAGTGACGCCAGCGCCGAGATACTGCATCCCGCGATGAGCGCCGGCATCCAGATGGCGGCACCAATCCCGATCCTTGCAACCAGCTTTTCGGCGAAGATGGCAGACAGCACAGAGCCAAGGCCGCCCATCGCGAGAATTGAGCCGACAATACCCTCACTGACACCAAGTTCTCGCAGCAGAAATAGATAGAACAGAGGCTGTAGCATTCCGTAGGCAAAGTTGAATGTTGCCGTACAGGCGATGGTGCTTCACAGCTCGCGTTGGTGCCAGAGCTCCCTGAATCCGACCTTAAGCTCCCGAAAGAGGCTCCGCTGCTCGGCGGCGGTTGCCGTGCCGGGGACCCTGGCGGCGTCGATCTTCCTGCAACCAATCAGCGGGGCGGCCGCCAAGAAGTAGCCGATGGACGTCACGCCAGCGGCGACGTGGCTACCTAACCATTGGATCATCGCTCCTGCGAGCGCAGGGGCCCCGATTTGGGTCGCCGAGTCCACGGCGTGCAGCTGGGAGTTGCGTGCCAGCAGCTCTTCCTCTGATGCGATGCTGGGGGTCAGCGCTTGAGCTGCGGTGTCGGCGAAGATGCCACACGCGCCCGCGATGACTCCAAGAGCGATAAGCATAGGAATGCTCACTACTTGAAAGAGCCCCGTTACCTTGCTGGTGGCCCCGTAAGGAGGGGTCACGGTCGTCGGGCCCGGCATGACTTGCTGCCCCTGTCTCATGAATGATCCGGGGGGTGTTGTCACCGGGCTTGGTGGCGCCAGCCGACCGCTGATAGGGACACGGCCTGCTTCAAAGGTCTCTTCGTAACGTGGGTGCCGGCAGCTGACGCATCACCACCCGGGCGACCGTTCATCTCGGGATGGAAGGATGGCGGTTGTCATGAATCAGGACAGCGGCTTCGACATCTGGTGCGGGCTGGACGTTGGCAAGACCGGCCACCACGCCTGCGCATTGGATGCTGCTGGCCGGAAGGTCTTCGACAAGCCCCTGCCCCAGGACCAGAAGCGCCTCGAGGAACTCTTCGACAAGCTCCAGACCCATGGCCGGGTCCTGGTGATCGTTGACCAGCCGAACACAATCGGAGCACTACCCATCGCGGTCGCCCGGTCCATGGGAATCCAGGTCGCCTACCTGCCCGGGCTGGCCATGCGCCGCGCAGCAGACCTCTACCCGGGCAACGCCAAGACCGACGCCCGCGACGCGTTCGTCATCGCCGACACCGCGAGGACCATGCCCCACACCCTGCGCCGGGTCGACGCCGGCGAGGAAACCCTCGCGGAGCTGAAGGTGTTGGTCGGGTTCGACGAGGACCTCGCCGCCGAAGCGACCCGGCTGTCGAACCGCATCCGAGGATTGCTCACCCAGATCCACCCGGCCCTGGAACGCGTTGTCGGACCCCGGTTGACCACCAAGCAAGGCCTCGCGGTGATCGAGCAGCTCGGCGGGCCCCAGGCCATGGCCGCTGCGTCGAAGTCCAAGCTGCTGCGGGTCATCAGCAAGGCCTACCCGCGCGGCGCCCAAGAGTTCGCCGATGCCATCACCACCGCCCTGGCCGAGCAGACCGTCATCGTTGCCGGAACCGCCGCAGCCGAGCAGGTCCTGCCCCAACTCGCTGCATCGCTGCGCCAGACGCTGGACCAGCGACACGCACTCGCGGCGCAGATCGAACAGGTTGTTGATGCTCACCCTCTTGCCGAGGTCCTGACCTCGATGCCAGGCGTCGGGGTCAGGACCGCAGCACGGATCCTGCTCGACGTCGGCGACGCCTCCCAATTCCCCACCGCCGGACACCTCGCCGCCTACGCCGGACTCGCCCCAGTCACCCGACGATCCGGAACCAGCATCCGCGGCGAGTTTCCCGCCCGCTCTGGCAACAAACACCTCAAACGAGCCCTGTTCCTGTCCGCCTTCGCCGCACTGCGCTCAGACCCCACCTCCAAGGCCTACTACGACCGCAAACGAGCCCAGGGCAAGAAGAAGCACAACCCCGCCCTCATCTGCTTGTCACGCCGACGCTGTGATGTCCTGTTCGCCATGCTCAAGAACCGGGAGCCCTACCGGGCCCCCACCCCAACGCGAGAGCCATCACCCCTGCCCCTCGCCGCTTGACGGGGAACATAGGGACACCCCCCTATCGGCAGCGCGAGGAACGCCACGGCG
This sequence comes from Cutibacterium sp. LaCa_255, assembly GCF_057458005.1. Taxonomy (NCBI): domain Bacteria; kingdom Bacillati; phylum Actinomycetota; class Actinomycetes; order Propionibacteriales; family Propionibacteriaceae; genus Cutibacterium; species Cutibacterium sp. LaCa_255. Next base: position 2,637,328 of record NZ_CP190956.1, read on the forward strand.
CGCAGCACGTTGGCGGTCGTGATGACGGATACTCGATTGTGACGATCGGCAACTACGCCCGCGAAGAGCCCGAAAAGGACCAATCCCGCGGACTCGGCCGCGGTCACGGCGCTCGCCTGCCATCCAGTTGCGCCAAGGGCGCCCACCGCGATGAGTGGCAGGGCAACGTCGGCCACCCCCTGCGAGAGCTCTCCGAGGCCGGAGGTTGCGGCTACCCGCCAAAACACACTTTTCGGAATTCTGGGTGTGGTAGTCATACATCTCTCTTCACTAGCTTACGGTCCGCCATGGATGGGATCGAGTGATGCTTCACCCGCCGAGCTTCATCTCGACGAAGTCGTATTCCCCGCCATTGGTCACCTGCTTGAAGTAGCGAATAACTTTGAACCCACTGGCCTCATACACCTTGATGCCCCGCAGATTAAATGACGCGACCGACAGGCGAATCTCCACGCCTGGGTATTCCTGGCGAATCCTCGCCAAATTGCACCTCATGAAGTTCCGCCCCAAACCGGCGCCGGTAAGGTCGGGGCGCATCCCTAGCCCAATCTCCAAACCATCGCCCCCTTCCGGAAAAGCTCCGGAAAGGAAACCGATAAGTTGACCGGCCTGCCGCACTTGAAGGAAGAATTCCGGCCACAGCTCGGGAGTAACGAATTCACGATAATCCCCGGGATCCGCCGTCATGTCATAGAAATCATAAGGAGGCGGGTATTTCCAATCATCCGCAATCTCTCGTGCGGTTGCCGCGTCCATAGGCATGTATACCAGGCCTTGATTGACCTGATCACGTACCACTAGGGGTGAACCTTGGCTCATTTTCTCTCCTGTGAGGGCGAAGGGAACAGATCCATCATGAGGCTAAGTGGGTGCAGGAAACAACGCTGATCGCTGCGTGGTCTCGCTGCAGCAAGACTTCGATATCGGCAGAACACGACCCGTCGGGGGACGGAGGGGATATGGATACCATCTCGGTGGCGAGGAGCCGGATCCAAGGAATCCGGGCACCAGCCTCCACCACCGAGAGGTGGACGACGGGCGTTTCGTCGGCCGCCCCGGTGGGGCTCGACCTTCGCAGCTGAGCCGATGCGACGTCGAAGCTCCAGTTCTCGACACGGTGGCGATCACCGCCCCCTGTAGCGGCCGGTAGGTCGCCACGCACATGCTTGACAACGGGCAACGTTCTCGCGTCATGTGCCTTGCCCCAGCGCTGCAAATGCTCGCGGAGCCGCTCGTACAACGCTTCTGGCGGACACGAGAACTCCAGCCGCCACCCGCCGGGAGCCACGGTTGCTCGGTCCGCCGATTGGGATGAGGACGAGGCCACGAGGGCGCTCCCGTCAGCAACCTGTGACGACGTCTCGCCAAACCCCGCACTGAGGTCTAGGTGTAATCGCCGGACAGGTTAGGTACGCGGTCGGCGGGTGATGTGCCTTTGAGCGCGGTGTGTCCGCGGTGGTGATTGTAGTGGTGCAGCCAGCCGGGAAGTTCGGCCAGGCGGTCGGTCTCGCTGGCGTAGGGCCGTGCGTAGGCCCACTCGGCGACCAGGGTCCTGGTGAACCGCTCGACCTTGCCGTTGGTCTTGGGCGTGTAGGGCCGGGTGTACTTGTGCATGATGTGGGTGTCTTTGAGTGCCCTGTTGAAGGCTTTGGACCGGTAGCAGGAGCCGTTGTCGGTCAGGACCCGCTTGACGGTGATGCCCTGGCTGGCGAACCAGGCCTGGGCCCTGGTCCACAACCCGGCGGCGGTGTCCTTGCGCTCATCGCTGAAGACCTCGACGTAGGCCAGGCAGGAGTAGTCGTCGACGGCGTTGTAGATGTAGTGATACCCACCCCCGCTGGCGGATCGGCCACGGTTGCGTACTCCTTGGGCGCATCCGACCATGCGGTGGCCGCCGCCGTCGGGGATCCGGCCCAGCTTCTTGATGTCGGAACCGGGGGTGTCGTGTTCGTAGCAGACGGGTGTGGGCCGGGCGCGTAGCCGGGCGCCGGTGGCCTTGTCGATCCAGGTCAGGGGTGGGCATCCGTAGCGTTGCAGGATCTTGCCGACAGTCGAGACGCCGAGGTGCTGGTGGCGTAGGTGGTAGGCGATGCGTGCTGGGCCCCACTGGTGGGTGATGCGCAATCCCACCACCCGTCGTTGCGTGCGACGGCAGACCCGTCGGGGCTGGTGGTGGGGTCGGCTGGAGTGATCACGCATTCCGGCCGGCCCGTGGGCGCGGTAGCGCTGTGCCCAGCGTTGGGCCGTGGTGACGCTGACGTTGAAGCGTTCGGCGGCCCGACGCAGGGGCCAGCCATCCTCGACGATGCAGCAGGCCAGGCGCAAACGTCCGGTTTCGGACAACGGGGCATTACGATGGGTCATGAGGGCCTCTTGAGAGTCGTGCTTTGTGTGGTAGCAACACACTCCACCCAGAGGCCCTCGCCCGTGTCCAGCCACAGCTGTCTCTGACCAGCCCGATGTACCTAACCTGTGTGGTGGTTACACCTAGCCAGGGTCATTACGCGACTCTTCCTCGTGATGCGCAGGTCCGACCAGCCGTGACCGTGGCAATCTGGTTCCACATGTGTGGACGTTTCAGTCTCGGGATGGACGGCGACCAGGTCGCGCGCCTCTATGGCAGTGACCTCGCCATCCCTTGGCAGCCGCGGTACTCCATCGCCCCGTCGACGATCGTCCTTGTCCTCCACCAGGAGGACGACACCCGGGTCCTCGCCCCCCGCGAGGTGGGGGTTCCGGCCTGGCTGGGCTAGGAATCCAGGACCCAGCCCCATCAACGCACGCCTCGAGACCATCGCCACCAATGGGATGTTTCGTACCGCGATGGCCTCCCAGCGCTGCGTCGTTCCCATGACGGGGTATTTCGAGTGGACCGGGGAGCGCGGTGACAAAATTCCCCACTACATACATGGGTCCGGACTCCTGAGTGCAGCAGCCATCGCCGCGACGCGAAAAATCGACGCCGGCTTTGAGACGACGGTGGCGATCATCACCGCTCCCTCCCGTGACGCCGCTGGCCAGATCCACAATCGGATGCCGGTCTTCCTCACCGACAATGACCTCGACGAATGGCTCGATCCTGCCTGCCTCGACGCGGCCCAGGCACGGGGACTGGCCGCCCACATCAGCAAGGCACGTGACTTGATCGCGAACGAACTGAAGGTCGACCGGGTCGATCGTCGCGTCAACTCGGTGAGCAGGATCGACCCGGCCGGCCCTTGTCTGATCGAACCGGTGGCCTGACGATTATCGTCAGGGGAAATCGGGAAGCAGCACTCAGGCGACCTTCGGCATCTCCACCTTCTCGTTGTACTTGGAGAAGGTGGCATCAACAGCCATGTCCCCGCCCTGCCCTGACGGCATCGACATCTTGATGCCCTTGAACCGCTTGGCATCGTCGAGCCAATAGGTGACCTTGCCAGTGGTCTTCTTCTGGCCAATGCTCGACGACGCGCTCGGGGTGGCACCACCGGAGGCCGCCGGAACGGTGGCGTCGTAACGATGGCCTCGGGATTCCTTGCCGACGTAAGTCAGGTTGTCGATCCCCTGGGTGAATCCAACCGCCATGTCGCCGGGATCGTTCTTCTTGCTCTTGGTCTGAGAGGGAGTCTTCTGCCATTTCGACCCCTGTTTGGTGTACGTCTGATCGTCAATGATCACCTGCTCGAGGGTCCCGCTCGACTCAGGGGTGGTCGTGACCATGTGAGCCTTGGGCTTGGAAGAATCCGTGCCGTCGTAGTCCGTGGTGGCCTTCATATTCATCTTCTGGCCATTCATCGAGCCGTCCAGAGAGGTCTCCATGCGGTAGGTCTTCACCGTCGCCATGGAGGTCTTGACCTCCTTGATGAACCTCGCCTTGTCGACCTTCCCCTTCTTGGACAGCGGGTCAGCTGCTGCGGAGCTGGTGTGACTGTCATCAGCCTTTGATCCACCATCACACGCAGTCAGAGACAAGCTCGTCGTTGCAACCAGGGCCAGGGCAGCAACCTTCAACGGGGTACCTGAAAACACTCGCATGCATTTGTCCGGCTGGGGGTGTGCCGGCCTTCCCACCCTCAATGTTAGGCGCTCCCTGGCGCAACTGGGTCGTCCCACCCTGACGGTAGGACGACCCAGAATCACTGATTCTTCATGAAACCTTGGGAATCCTGACGGGCTCCGCGAACTTCGACAGGGTCATGTCCATCGTGACGCCAGCCCCTTCGGCGCCCGTCGACATCTTCATCCCGACGACCCGCTTGGCATCGTCGAGCCAGTACGTCGTTTTCACCTTCTGATTCATGGTGGCGGTCGCCTCTCTCCCGCCCATCTTGGCCGGATCGAGCACGACGTCGAACCGATGCCCGCGGGGATCTTCACCCACATAGGTCACGGACTCCATCGCATTGGTGGACTCGCGGACGGTCTTCGCGACATCGGCCTGGCCCATACCGACACCAGTCTTGGAGCTCTTGACCCACTTCGATCCGCTCCTCTGGTAGACGTCCTTGCCCAGGATGACAACGTCTGCATCCTTCCCCTCATCGGGAGCAGACACAAGGACATGCGCCTTCGGAGCCGACTGATCATGGCCGTCGTAGTCGGAGGACAGCTTCATGGTGTGCTTCTCACCAGACATTGCGACACCCATGGAGCCTTCCATGTGGTACGTCCTCATCTTCTTTAAACCTTCGGTGAGATCATGAGAAAAATCATCCCTGTTGACTTTTCCCTTCGTGAAGATCGGATCCGGTGCAGGAGTAGGGGTTGCACTGGTGGCGACGCTTGTTGCCTTGTCGGCAGCCTTGGAAGGGTCGGAATTCCCACCACAGGCGGTCAAGGACAGACTGGCCGCAGCGATCGTAATGACAACAGCGGCCTTCACGGGATTACCTGAAAGAAATCGCATCTTCACATTCCGGCTAGGAGGGTGCCGGCCTTCCTGTCTGCATACTAGCTACGGGAATGTGTCGTGGCGAGATCCGTTCTCACTTCATTGCAACCGCACAGACAAGCTCCAACTGCCACCACGAATCACCGAGCCATGGCCCACGCCCACAGCCCGAGGATCGTCATGCCAATGATCGTCACGATGACGACGATCAGCCAGGTCAGCCAGTCGGGGCGCTGGCGGGGCGGGGTCGGGTCGCAGTCAGACATGAGATGCCTCCAGGTCAGTTTCACACGGTGATGTTCATGCAAGGGTATCTGGAGGCCATGACTGCCCCTCGTGAAAGGACCGTCCGAGGCTGATCAGCGGGCAGTGAACGTTCCCGTTTCGGCCCAGTTGACGTTTGGGAAGTCGCCGGTCCGGCGCTGTACGATATATCCCGTTCGTCTTCCCATCGAAATGGACCATGGCTCTCATTTCGCACACAAAACATGGAGGTACTGTGCCGTCGAGACTGACCCGGCGTTCGGTTCTGGCCACAGGTGCCGTGACTTTGCCAATGACCGTTGCAGCTTGCGCCAAGACGCCCTTGGACGAGGACGGTTCTGGTTCCGGCGGCAACGCCGGTGGGTCGTCCGCGACCCCGACGCCTACCCCAACCCCGACCCCAGCAGCTCTGACGATCACGTCGGACCACCCGATCACCGAGCTGCAGCCGGGCGACGCCCTGAAGTTCGCCGTCGCCAATGGCACCCTCAAGGACGTCAAGGTCACCGATAAGGACGACGACGAGGTGAAGGGAACCCTCAAGGACGGAATGTGGACCCCAGAGGAACCCTGGAGCCTCAACACCCATTACACCGTAACGGCGACCCTGACGAACACGGATTCCCATGCCGGACCGACGACAACCGTCACCAAGAAGGTCAAGAGCCTCGACGGCGACATCAACGTCGCCGAGATGCTCTACAAGGATGCCGCCGTCGGCGTCGGCATGCCTGTCATCATCAAGTTCCGCAAGGACGTCATTGACGCCGGCATGCGCGCCAAGATCCAGAAGGCGATGGAGATCGACGTCTCCCCCAAACAGGAGGGGTCGTGGGGGTGGCTTGACCAGTCCCAGCTCATGTGGCGCCCCAAGGACTTCTGGAAGGCCGGCACGAAGGTCAGCGTGCGCGGCAAGCTCAAGGGACTGCCCACGTCGAGCCATCGCTGGATCACCCGCAACGTCGAGGGTTCCTTCCGCGTCGGCGATTCCCGCATCCTGAAGATCTACATCAACAAACACAGGATGGACGTCGTCGTCAACGGCAAGGTTGCACGTTCCATCCCGGTGACGACGGGCAGGCCCGGCGGGAACACGACCACCCGATCTGGCACCAAGGTCATCATCGAGCGTGATCGCACCAGGATCATGGACTCCTCGACGGTCGGCTTCCCCAAAGGAAGTTCGGATTATTACCACCTCAAGGTGAAGTACGCCATGCGTCTCACCTACACCGGTGAGTTCATTCACGCCGCCCCATGGTCCGCAGGTTCTCTGGGTAGTGCCAATGTCTCGCATGGCTGCGTCGGAATGTCCACCGAGAACGCCAAGTGGCTTTTCAATCTCTGCGCGGCCGGGGATCCCGTCATCTGCACCGGATCCAACCGCCAGCTCAAGCCTCGCGAGGGCATCGGCTGCTGGTGCTACGACTGGAAGGGCTGGCAGAAGCTCAGCGCACTCTGAGTCGATTCCTCGATACATGGTGAAACCCTCTACCTCGATACAAGGTAGAGGGTTTCACCATGTCAGGGGGTCCTCACTCCTTGACGCCGTCTTTTGGCTTTACAGCGCGGTTCGCTACGTCAACCAGAGCACCTTGACGGCGGTTGCCGCGACACGCTCGAACCCTCAATGTCTTTGAGTCCATCGGTCGGCAATTCCTAATGTCCCACCCGTCCCGGAAACGCCGGGATCGAAAGCCCCGATGCCTTCATTGGCGAGAGGAAGTCACACCGTGATCCGCCCCAAGCGCTCAGTCCGAGGTGCTGCCGCCACCATCGCCCTCACCTCCGGTATCAGCGTTGTCGCACCCGCCGTCCTCGGCGCGGCCGCACACGCAGCGAACACGCAGACGATGTACGCGACAACGGATGTCAACGTGCGCTCTGCATCCTCCAACTCCGGCAAGGTGCTCGCCGTCATGGCCCGTGGCCAGTCGGTGCAGGTTACCGGCGAGAAGGTGCGCGGGTGGATCCCCGTCGCCGTGAACGGAACCACCGGCTGGATTTACCAGCGCTTCCTCACTGCGGAGAGCATCCGCCCGGTACGTTTTGGGTCCGACCCGCTCCCTGACACCATGATCGCGACCGTCCCGGTCAACGTTCGTGACGACTCCGCCAATGCCGGCAAGGTTCTCACCGTTGCCGAGCGTGGTCAGGAGGTTCAGGTCACAGGTCGTCCTGACGGCGGCTGGCTCCCTGTCTCCGTCAATGGCAAGTCGGGTTGGATCTACGGTCGTTACCTCACCACCGGCAAGTCAGCCCCCGCTCCGGCCAAGCCGAACACCGACACCAAGGGCGACTCGTCCACCAGCCGTGACACGAACCGTCCGGCCCTCGACAACGCTGCCACCCGCACCACCAGCGGCGTCAACGTGCGCACGGCTCCGTCTCCGTCCGGGCAGGTCATTGACCAGCTGGCTGACGGCGCCAGCGTCGAGGTCACCGGCGACGCCCGCGGCAACTGGGTGCAGGTTCGCGCCAACGGCCACACCGGTTGGGTCTACCGCACCCACCTGAGCGGCAAGGTGCCCGCCGCCCAGCCCATCAAGCACGCCGAACCCGTCAAGCACTCCAAGCCCGCCAAGTCCACCAAGCATGCCAAGGACGGCGCCTCCACCCACACCACCAGCGGCGTCAACGTGCGCACCGCCCCCACCCCCAAGGCCAGCATCGTCACCTCCCTGGCCGAAGGAACCGGCGTCAAGGTCACCGGCGACGCCCGCGGCAACTGGGTGCAGGTTCGCGCCAACGGCCACACCGGTTGGGTCTACCGCACCCACCTGAGCGGCAAGGTGCCCGCCGCCCAGCCCATCAAGCACGCCGAACCCGTCAAGCACTCCAAGCCCGCCAAGTCCACCAAGCATGCCAAGGACGGCGCCTCCACCCACACCACCAGCGGCGTCAACGTGCGCACCGCCCCCACCCCCAAGGCCAGCATCGTCACCTCCCTGGCCGAAGGAACCGGCGTCAAGGTCACCGGCGACGCCCGCGGCAACTGGGTCGAGGTCCGCGCCAACGGCCACACCGGTTGGGTCTACCGCACCCACCTGAGCGGCAAGGTGCCCGCCGCCCAGCCCATCAAGCACGCCGAACCCGTCAAGCACTCCAAGCCCGCCAAGTCCACCAAGCATGCCAAGGACGGCGCCTCCACCCACACCACCAGCGGCGTCAACGTGCGCACCGCCCCCACCCCCAAGGCCAGCATCGTCACCTCCCTGGCCGAAGGAACCGGCGTCAAGGTCACCGGCGACGCCCGCGGCAACTGGGTCGAGGTCCGCGCCAACGGCCACACCGGTTGGGTCTACCGCACCCACCTGAGCGGCAAGGTGCCCGCCGCCCAGCCCATCAAGCACGCCGAACCCGTCAAGCACTCCAAGCCCGCCAAGTCCACCAAGCATGCCAAGGACGGCGCCTCCACCCACACCACCAGCGGCGTCAACGTGCGCACCGCCCCCACCCCCAAGGCCAGCATCGTCACCTCCCTGGCCGAAGGAACCGGCGTCAAGGTCACCGGCGACGCCCGCGGCAACTGGGTCGAGGTCCGCGCCAACGGCCACACCGGTTGGGTCTACCGCACCCACCTGAGCGGCAAGGTGCCCGCCGCCCAGCCCATCAAGCACGCCGAACCCGTCAAGCACAAGGGTGGAGACACCAGCCGCGACACGACCCGTCCCTCGCGTCACCACGCCAAGGACGGTGACTCGAACAAGGGTTCGGGTCGCGCCGATGCACGCTGCGTCGCCTCGTTCTACGACGAGCCGCAGTCGACCGCCTCGGGCGAGCAGTTCAACCCGAACGCCATGACCGCCGCTCACAAGTCCCTGAGCCTGGGTACTCACATCCGCGTCACCAACGTCCGTAACGGTCGCTCGGTGGTCGTCCGGATCAACGACCGTGGCCCGTACGTCGCCGGTCGCTGCGTCGACCTTTCACGTGCCTCCTTCGCCGAGATCGCCGATCTCGGACAGGGAACGACCCCGATCACGTACACCGTCCTCGACTGATGACGAGGGACTGAGCCCAACTCCTCGTGGGGGTGGCTCGCCGATGGGCGGGCCACCCCGACGCGCGTCTCGTCAGCCGGGGGTCCGTCGGGCCGGTGTCGAAAACTGTCACCCGACCCGGGGAACCCTCAACCATGCCGACCAATATGCCGGTTTCTTGGTGATTTGCACCGGCGAGCCGTAGCCTTGGCTGTGCCATAGTTCACACCGTGGTGACGCTCGGGAACGAACCCGTAGTGCCACCCGTCCACGTATACCCGGCCACCGGTGATGTCCGGACGCGGCCGCCAGGAAGGATCGCACGATGGGTTCGAGTGCAAGGTTTGTCGACGAAGACACCCAACTCGATTTCGGCAAGGTTGTCGCCACTGACGGCCAGGTGGGTTACGACATCGGGGGTCTGCTCAACAAGACCGGCAACGTCATGATCGACCCCGGATTCGTCAACACGGCGTCCTGCGAGTCTCAGATCACCTACATCGACGGCGAGAAGGGCATTCTGCGCTATCGCGGCTACCCCATTGAGCAACTCGCCGAGCAGTCCACCTTCCTCGAGACCGCTTACCTCGTTCTCTACGGCGAACTGCCGAGCAAGGCCCAGCTGGAGGGATTCGAGGAACGAATTCGCCGCACCACCCTCATCGATGAGCGAATGCGAGACCTGTTCCGTTGCTTCCCTCGTCGCTCCCACCCAATGCCCGTGCTCGCCGCCGGCATCATGGCTCTGTCGACCTTCTCCCAGAAGTCGTCGGGAACTGATCCCGATCAGATTGAGGCTGCAACCACCCGTCTGATCGCCAAGGCCCCGACCCTGGCTGCTTTCGGTTACAAGAACTCGATGGGCCAGCCGACCCTGTACCCAGACAACTCGCTGAGCTACGTCCAGAACTTCATTCGAATGAGCTTCGGCTTCCCGACCGAGCCGTACGAGTTCAACGACGAGATCACCAGGGCTCTGGAGACTCTCCTCATCCTGCACGTCGATCACGAGCAGAACTGTTCGACCTCGACCGTTCGCATGGTCGCCTCGTCGGGTGCGAACATGTACGCCGCAGTGGCCGCCGGCGTCAATGCGCTGTCCGGCCCGAAGCACGGTGGCGCAAACCAGGCCGTCCTCGAGATGCTGCAGTACATCCGTGACTCCGACATGACGACCAAGGAGTTCGTCCGCAGGGTCAAGGACAAGGAGTCCGACATCAAGCTGATGGGCTTCGGCCACCGTATTTACAAGAATTACGATCCGCGAGCCGCCATCATCAAGAAGCATGCCGATCGCATCATGGAGCTCCACACCGGTCGCGAGGACCTCCTCGAGATCGCCAAGGAACTCGAGGAGACCGCTCTGAGCGACGACTACTTCAAGGAGCGCAAGCTCTACCCGAATGTCGATTTCTACACCGGTCTCATCTACGAGGCCATGGGCTTCCCGATGAACATGTTCACCGTACTGTTCGCCCTGGGTCGTCTGCCTGGCTGGATTGCCCAGTACCGCGAGCAGGTGGCCACCGGCGGAAACAAGATCTGGCGTCCGCGTCAGATCTTCACCGGAGCTGACCTGCGCGACTACGTACCGCTGGATCAGCGCGCCTGAGTGTGCAAATGGCCCCGGGCCTTCGGCTCCCGGGGCCATTTCATGACTGATGCTCCGGCAAGCGGCAACCCTTGGAGCGTTGCCCGGCACCGGCACCCACCCGGACCACCAGTTTCCTCCGCCAGGCTGACGCCACTCCCCACCTCCCATGACGATTTTCGTCAGTTCCCCGAGCCGCGCGTCATTCCAGAGCCAGGACCACCCCTGTGACGGGGAATTTCGCGCATCAGCTCTGGGATTGCCGAAGGCGACTTCGGAACGGAAGCACCGTCGATAGACTCCGGCGCATGGATTCGGCTGAAGCGATGAGTCTCCCCAAGGTCGTGTTGCACGATCATCTCGACGGCGGGTTACGTCCGGCGACAGTTCTGGACCTCGCTGCCGAGCGCGGCCGACCCGTTCCTGCCAACACTCCCGAGGGGCTTGCCGAATGGTTCCTCGAGGCCGCTGACTCCGGTTCCCTGGCCAGATACCTCGACACTTTCACCGAAACCGTCGCCCTCATGCAAGATGCCCACTCTTTGCGCCGCATAGCGCGAGAATTCGTCGAGGACATGGCGGCCGACGGAGTCGTGTACGCCGAGACTCGATGGGCTCCCCAGCAGCATCTCGAAGATGGTCTGACCGCAGCGGACGCCACCGAGGCAGTCCAAGCCGGCCTCCTGGAGGGGATGGAGTCCGCCTCCAGGTCGGGCAAAACCATCATCGCACGACAGATCCTGTGCCTCATGAGACAGCTCGACGTCCCGGAAGACGTCGTCGACCTCGCCGTCAACCATGCTCCGGGGGTCGTGGGGGTCGACATTGCTGGCCCTGAGGACGGTTTCCCCCTGGCCCCGTTCACCGATGCCTTGAAGCGCGTCCAGGCAGCCGGAATCCACCTCACCGTCCATGCCGGCGAGGCCGCTGGCCCGGAGTCGGTTCGCGACGCCCTCGACCACGGGGCAGAGCGTCTCGGTCACGGAGTGCGCATCGTTGAGGACCGCGACGCATCCGGCTGGGGTCCGACAGCCCAACGGGTGCTGTCCCACCGGGTGCCGTTGGAGGTCTGCCCGTCGTCCAACACCCAGACCGGCATCTGTCGCAGGATTGCCGATCATCCGCTGTCGGTGCTGTGGCCGGCAGGGTTCAATCTCACCCTGAGCTGCGACAACCGCCTCATGAGCCGTACGACGACGTCCCGGGAACTGTCACTGGCGTCCCGGGTCCTCAACTGGAATCGCGACGATGCTCTCTCGGTGCAGCGCAGTGCCCTGCAGGCGGCCTTCTGCACCTCGGCCGATAAGAAGTCCCTCGCACCCCTGCTGGTGTGAGACTCGCGTCTGGACATGGTCATGGGGCGGTATCTCTGAGATACCGCCCCATGACCATTCAGCACCTCAGAGAAGTTCGGAGATGCAGGAGACGTCCATGTCAAGAGCTTTCCCTACGCCAGCGGTGTAGAGCCTGCCGTCGTGAGTCGTCAGGCCACGAGCCAGCTCCTTGCGCTTCTTGCAGGCATCCTTCCAACCTTCCTCGGCGATAAGGACCGCGTAACGCATGGTGGCGTTGGTCAGTGCGTAAGTCGAGGTGTGCGGGACAGCACCCGGCATGTTGGCGACGCAGTAGAACACCGAGTCGTGGACCTTGAAGGTCGGCTCGGCATGGGTCGTCGGGTGGGAATCCTCGAAGCAGCCGCCCTGGTCGATGGCGATGTCGACGAGCACCGAGCCCGGCATCATCTGCGAGACGGTCTCGTTGTCGACCAGGTGCGGGGTACGAGCGCCAGGGACCAGCACGGATCCGATGACCAGATCCGACTCCTTGCAGGCTTCCTTGACGGCCAGCGGGCTGGAGAACTTGGTGCGGATACGTCCGCCCGTCACCTCGTCGATGTAGCGCATGCGGGCGACGTTGACGTCATAAATGGTGACGTCGGCGCCCATGCCGTCAGCAACGCGAGCAGCGCAGAATCCGGCAACGCCACCGCCGAGCACCGTCACTCGACCGTTGCGGACACCGGAGCCACCGCCGATGAGCACGCCATTTCCGCCGGCAGGTTGCATGAGACAGTTCGCACCAACCTGGGCTGCGAGTCGGCCGGCAATTTCCGACATCGGGGACAGCAACGGCAGAGAGTGATCGTCCATCTCGACGGTCTCGTAGGCGATCGAGGTGACCTTGCGCTTCAAGAGCTCCTCGGTGAGCGGACGATCCGCAGCCAGATGCAGGTAGGTGAAGAGGGTCAACCCCTCATGCATACGGTGATACTCGTCCTCGATGGGCTCCTTCACTTTCAGGATGAGCTCAGCGTCGTCCCACACCTTGTCGACGTCGTCGATGATCTTTGCGCCAGCGTCTTCGTACTCGTCGTCCGGGATCCCCGAACCCAAGCCTGCGCCAGCCTGCACCAACACCTCATGCCCATGACTCGCCAACGAATGGACGCCCGCGGGCGTAATGGCTACGCGGAACTCATTGTTCTTGACCTCTGTGGGAATACCAACACGCATACCTTCTGCTCCTTTGCAGTCATCGCCGAGAGGATCCTCGGGGGATCAGCACCGGTGCCGATCCATAACCGATCATACGCGTCTTCTCATGGCATTGCCTTAGTAACCTCATCAGCATCGCATGATGTTCTTGAGTCCATGTGGTATCTGCCACATCTGAAAATTTTTTTATCGACTAACAGTCCCGGTTGACCTGCATGGCTTCTAGAATAAGCACAATTCTCTGTTCAGCAACGATGCTGGCGGAGAGCACCGTCGATACCGGGAGTGCGTAGATGAGTCACATAGATAACGCCGCCCAGGCGACAGCTCAAGCTGGAGAGCCAACTGATGGAGAGCCCCAACTTCAGCGCGGCCTCAAGAACCGGCACCTCCAGCTCATTGCCATCGGTGGCGCCATTGGAACAGGCCTCTTTCTGGGATCCGGAAAGACCATCTCCCTTGCAGGGCCGTCCATCTTGCTGGTCTACCTCATCATCGGAGTAGTGCTCTTCTTCGTCATGAGGGCGATGGGAGAACTATTGCTGTCAAACCTGGCTTACAAGTCCTTTGCCGACTTTGCAACAGACCTCATTGGCCCCGGAGCCGGGTTCTACATGGGGTGGACATACTGGATGTGCTGGGTAGTCATAGGTAACGCCGACACGATCGCAATATGTGGATATCTGGCTGCCTGGTTCCCTAATCTCGACAAATGGATACCAGCCACATGTATCGTCTTACTACTGACCTGTCTTAACATGGTCGCAGTAAAACTCTTTGGCGAGATGGAATTTTGGTTTGCGATGATTAAGATCGTCACTATCATCGCGTTGATCCTAGTCGGATGCTACCTTGCGATCACCGGATTCCAGCCACCCCGCAGCGGAGCACCAGCCGCGTCATTTTCTCACTTGTGGGACCGCGGCGGGTTCTTCCCCACCGGGTTCATGGGTTTCATAGCCGGTTTTCAGATCGCCATCTTCTCTTTCCAAGGTATTGAAATGGCGGGAACTGCGGCAGCTGAGACGGCCGACCCCGAACACAATCTTCCCAAGGCCATCAATTCGATTCCGGCTCGTATCCTTATCTTCTACGTGTTAGCCCTCGGCGTCATCATGGCAGTACAACCATGGGATCTCATCAACCCACAGGCAAGCCCTTTCGTCGAAATGTTTAGCTTTATTGGGATCCTCATCGCCTTCCACATCGTCAACTTCGTGGTACTCACTTCAGCGGCATCCTCAGCAAACTCGGGGGTCTTCTCAACATCTCGTATCCTCTACGGACTAGCACGCGAGAAAGATGCACCGCCAATCTTCGCCAAGTTGTCCAGCCACCATATTCCTCGCAACGCTCTCATCCTCACGGCGATATGCATCTCGCCGGCCATCATCCTCGTGACCCTTGAAGATTCGGTCATGGATGCGTTCTCCCTCGTGGCAGGCGTCTCATCAGTGCTCTACCTGTCGGTGTGGGGACTTATCTTGGTCTGTTACCTCAAGTATTTACGCAAACATCCCGAACGCCATGCCGAATCAGCCTTCAAGATGCCCGCCGGCCGCGTCATGTCGTGGGTCGGCATCATCTTCTTCATTACCATTCTCATCATGTTGGGTTTTTCGGAAGACTCTCGTCAGGCCCTCATTGCTGCTCCTATCTGGGTGATATTTATGATGGTGCTGTATCGCCTTTTGGCTTCTACTCGCGCTAATCACACTCGTATCGACTTCGACGCCGAGCGAATCCGTGCCCTCGAGGAGCTCCACCACATGCAGGATGACGAGCACCAAGTCTGACCGTGCATGTGGTCCGCATCTGTGGACGGTTCAGCCTCAGCATGGACGGCGACGAAATCGCAGACTTCTACCACGGCAATCTCACGGTGTCATGGTGCCCGAGGTACTTCATCGCTCCATCGGAGGGGTCGCCCCGGCTCTTCACCGGGGCGACTCGCGAGTCCGTTCTCCAGTGAGGTGGGGCTTTCGGCCCGGTTGGGCGAATGAACCCGGGGCACATCCCATCAGCGCTCGGCTCGAGACCGTCACATGAATGAAATTTCCGTGAGGTCACGGTCTCCCAGTGGTGTGTCGCTCCCATGACTGGTTACTTCGGGTGGATCGAGAAGCGCGGTGACAAAATCCCCATTACACACACGGGTCTGGGGTCTCAAGTGCTGCAGCTACCGCCCCGACGCGAAAAATCGCCAACGGATCCGAAACGGCGATGGTGATCATCGCCGCGCTTTCCCGCGATGCCTCCGAGCAGATGCATGACAGAATGCCAGTCTTCCTCACCGAAAAAGATCTTGGCGAGTGGCTCGATCCTGGCCACCTTGATTCTGTTCAGACGCGTGGTTTAGCCACCCACATTAGTGAGACGCGCGACACGATCGCACACGAGCCGAGGGTCAACCAGCTGTGGGTAACACCTAGAGAATAAGCACTTGCACGGCTCAACCCAACAGCCAGCAAGGCAATCCCTTGACTCTTTCAAAAGCGTCCGGCAAACCTCGAGATCCGTTCATCCGGAGCTGGCACTGTTAGTGATCGCCTCTCTCGTAATCCCCGATCAGCGGAGGGCAGATGAACTCCCCGGTGGCACGGCCGGTACGGCCCAGAATCCATCCCATCGACTTGTGACTACGCATGTAGACGATGGTTTCAGCCGGAGCAAGACCTGGTATCACCTCCGCGATCGCCGACTCGATCATGCCGATCCCGTTCTGGCGCTCCACCCTGAAGTTCACCCGCAAATTATTGTTGCCAGTGATCCACATGCACGACCGCAGCGCCGGTTGCTGACGCAGCAACTCCAGCACTCTCGTCTTGTGATTGAGGGGGATGGTGGCCGTCCAGGTGCACTCCAAATTCCACCCGCCCAGCTCCGGGGAGACGTCACATCTGAGCTGGATCTTCCGGTTGGTGAGCAGTTTTTGCAACCGGCGATGCAGGGTGCTGGCCGGAATGTCCAGGGTCCTGGCCAGGGAGGTCGCACTGGCACGTCCATCAGCCGCAAGCAACTGGGCCAGCTCACGATCCAGATCGTCTGGTGGCAGCATCCACAGCTCCCCTGACTGCGGGCCCCTGGCGAGGATTTTCTCCGACTTGTTGAGGGCATTGATGTGCCAGGTGTCCGACCCGATGACCACCGACGTCACCAGCGCGCTACGTGACCCATGGACACCGCGCAGCCCACCGATCCAATCGATGACCATGTCGGAGAGAGTGGGGAGATCGGGTGCCACCACGGTGAGCAACAGGTCACGATCCCCTGTCGTCTCGTCGACGCTGACGATCATCGGATTCGCGCACAAAGTCTTGATGACCTGGGGCAGGCTCTCGGTGTGACAGTCAACCTCGACGATGGCCGTCATCTGCTGATTGAGGTTCGGACAAGCGGTTATCCAGGCGATTCCGTCATCAACGAGACGCTGCCAACGGTGGGCAACGGTCGTTGGTGACACACCCAGGACCTTGCCCACCTTGGCCCAGGTGGCGCGCGGGTCGATCTGCAGGACATTGACAAGCCGCCGGTCCAGCTCTTCGTACATGTGTCTCCTTCGCCGCCGTTGGGAGGATCTCCAACAGTTTGTCACCTCGATTGGAATAATGTGTGGCCACCCTCCCAGTTCTGCGCACATCTGGAGTACGGGACATTGCACAAACGTCCAGTGACAAAGTAGAGCCCGGACGGATCAACGAAGAACCGTCGACCTGCACGAACGCAGGCCAGGGCAGGCCCCCTTCGACTGCAGAAATGCCTCCAGCACAGTGCTTGCACGGTGCCAGACAGTGACCAGTAAGGAAGTCGGCTCGCTTCAGCACCAGACATCGTCGTCAGGAGGAACCACAATGACCGCCACCAATCCCATCCGAGTCGTCCAGTGGGGTCTGGGAGCTATGGGCCAAGGAATGGCCAAACTCATCGCGTCCAAGGATGGACTGGATCTTGTCGGGGCCATCGACGTCAACCCGGCCCTGGACGGTAAGGATGTCGGCGAAGTGGTCGGCATCGATTCCCTCGGAGTCCATGTCACGACCGATCCCTCCACCATCCTCGACTCCGACAAGGTCGACGTCGTCACGATCGCCACCACCTCGTGGGTACGCGACCAGATTGCTGACCTTCGCACCATCATCACTGCCGGAGTCAACGTCGTCAGCATCGCCGAGGAGATGTCCTGCCCCGAGGCCCAGAACCCCGAGATGGCCAAGGAACTCGACGAACTCGCCAAGTCGCACGGCGTCTCAGCTGTTGGTGTTGGCGTCAACCCCGGATTCGTCCTCGACCACCTCGTCGTCGCCCTGTGCTCCGGCAGCCAGGAGGTCACCCACATCGAGGCCCGCCGCGTCAACGACCTCGCCCCCTACGGCGAGACCGTGCTTCGCACCCAGGGCGTCGGCACCACCCCCGAGGAGTTCAGGGCCGGAGTCGCCGACGGCTCCATCGTCGGCCACGTCGGCTTCCCGGAATCCATCCGACTCCTCAGCGACGCCCTCGGCCTCGGGGTCGACTCGGTCGAGCAGAACATCGAGCCCATCATCGCCAAGGTTGCCCGTCCTGCCCGCGACCGCACCGTCGAGCCGGGTCAGGTCGCCGGGTGCAACCACACGGCAGTCGGCCGTCGCGGGGGCCAGGAGGTCATCCGACTCATCCATCCGCAGCAGGTCGCCCCGGAGGCCGAGGGACAGGAGACCGGCGACTTCATCACCATCACCGGCGTCCCGGACATCTCGATATCGACCGGACCGGAGATCGCTGGCGGCAAGGCCACCGCGGGTATCTGCGTCAACACCATCCCACGCATCGTCGCCGCCACCCCCGGCCTCAAGCGCATCATCGACCTGCCCTCGCCGTGTGCCCTCATGGGACCGTCGGCCTACGAGCGTCGCTGAGCGAGGTCATCATGGCAGAGACTCCCAACACCACCCCGCAGGCGGACGGCCCGGTCCCCGAGGGCACCTGGGTGGAGGTTCGCACCATCATCCTGCAGCCTTCCGAACGCGCCGCCGTCGTGCCGGCTGACACCGCCGCCACTCCCCTCGTGCAGTGGATCAGTGGATTCCTCGACGAGGAGGCGCACATCGGCGACGAGGCCACCATCACCTCGATCATCGGACGGCATCACACCGGTGTCCTCGACCGCGTCAATCCCAGCTACAGCCACAGTTTCGGCCACACCGTGCCCGAGCTGTTGTCGATCGGCACCATGCACGAATCCATCACGTCCCACGGGAAGGAGGACCGGTCATGAGCAACTCCTATGACGACGTCATGGCTCGCCGCAGCGAAATCATGCGACGTGCCCTGTCTCTGGACTACGACAGCTTCCAGCGCGGTGACCTGGCCTTCGACTACGACGCCCTGATGTCCTCCACCGGTTACGACCTCGACGACGTCGCTCGCATCCAGGCCGAGACCAAGGTGGGTCACACCCCGCTGTACGAGCTGCACCGTCTGACCGAGGCCGTCCGCGAGATCGCCCGACCTGGCAAGGGAGCTCGGATCCTCCTCAAGGACGAGGCCGCCAATGCGTCCGGCAGCTTCAAGGCTCGTCGTGCATCCCTGAGCGCCCACGAGGCGGAGGTCAAGGGATTTGCCGGCATGGTTACGGCCACCAGCGGAAACTACGGTGCCGCCGTCGCCTCCCAGGCCGCTCAGCACGGACTGGCCTGCATCGTCATCCAGGAGATCTACGACTCCCACCACGTGGGCCAGCCGGAGATCGTCGAGAAGTCCCGGGCCTGTGAGGCCTACGGCGCCGAAGTGATCAAGCTGACGGTCGGGCCGGAGCTTTTCTACGTCCTGCTGCGTACCCTGGAGGACACCGGCTACTTCAACGCCAGCCTCTACACGCCGTACGGAATCGCGGGCATTGAGACCCTCGGCGCCGAGATCGGTCACGAGGTACAGCAGCGTTACGGACGCCAGCCCGACGCCGTCGTGGTCACCAATGCCGGTGGCGGCAACATCACCGGAACTGCCCGCGGCCTGCGCAAGGTGGGCTGTGACGAGACCGAGGTCGTCGCCGTCTCGGTGGATCTCACCGGATTGCACATGGCCTCCGACCACGACTTCAACAACAAGTCGTTCACCACCGGCCACACCGGTTTCGGCGTGCCGTTCGCCACCTGGCCCGACCGCGTTGACGTCCCACGCAACGCCGCTCGTCCGCTGCGGTACATGAATGGCTACCATCTGGTCTCCCAGGGCGAGGTCTTCTACATGACCGAGCTCCTGACGAAGATCGAAGGTCTGGAGCGGGGCCCGGCCGGAAACACCAGCCTGACGGCCGCGGTCGCCATGGCTCGTCAGATGGATCGCGACCAGATCGTCGTCGTCCAGGAGACCGAGTACACCGGCGCCGGAAAGCACCACAACAGCCAGCTGTCCTTCGCCCGCTCGCGCGGTATCGAGGTCCGCCGTGGCGACCCTGCCGGCAACATCCCCGGCAAGGCCATCGTCATTCCGGAACGCCTCGACCAAGTCGGCACCCGTGCCCTCGACCTCGACAAGCTGCGTCGCAGCTACCTGCGCCATGCCAGCCAGGTGATGCCCCCCGACAAGTGGGGAGACGCCGAGCTGGAGTTCCTGGCCGACGAGACCAACACCACCACCGATGCCGTCCGCCAGATCGGCGCTGATCTGGCCAAGGAAGGAGCATGATGTCCGACCCGGATCAGGAGCGCGTCGAACGCTACGAGGCCCTGCGTGCCGAGCTCGCCGACCTCGATGACGCTGCTATCAAGGAACGCTTCTGGCAGCTGTGCGAGCAGGTCATGACCCCGGTCGTCGACCTCGCCCGCACCCACACCACGCCGTCGATCGAACGGTCCGTCCTGCTGCGCATGGGGATCGACTCCGTGACGACCCACGCCGTCGTCGAGAACGTCTTCGCAGCAGGACTGGGCGGCAAGGGAGCCGGCCACGCCGTACTGCGACTGTCCCGTCGTGACGGCATGGACCTGCGCGACGCCGCCACCCGAATTGCCGAGGACCCCAAGGCCCTCGACGGACTGTTCGACGGCAGCCCACTGCCCCCGGCAATGGCACCGACGGAATCCGAGGAAGGAGTCCCGGCATGACCATCCAAGACCCGTGCCTCCACCACAAGCACGCTCAGGAACGCGAGCAGCTCGACCCCATGGACTCGCCGCGTGAGTCCACTGTTCCGCCTGTCGAGTCGACGGAGCCCACTGAGCCCCGCCCCGAGCAGGAGTCCCTCGGCCCGGACACCAAGCTTGACGTCGAGGAAATCCTCACCGACCTCGAGCACTATCACCCCCGTCGCAAGGGATGGACCTGGCGCAACGTCCCGGGGGAGGGAGTCGACATGGGCGACTTCCACTACCGGAACATGTCCACCCCGCTGAAGCGGAGCATGCCCCTGCCCGCCGCGGAGTACTTCGAGAACATAGATCCCCAGCCGGCCCCAGTCGTCACCTCCGAGATCGCCTCCGGACATTTCGAGGATGACCTGCGCCGCATGAGGATGGCCGCCTGGAACGGTGCCGACCACATCATGGTCATCCGCACCACCGGACAGAGCCACATCGACGGGCTCCTCGAGGGCACCCCGGAAGGCATTGGCGGCGTCCCGATCACCCGCAAGCAGCTGCGCGCCAGCCGCAAGGCCTGCGACCTCATTGAGGACGAGGTGGGACGCCCCATCAACTTCCACTCCTATGTCTCCGGAGTGGCTGGCCCTGAGGTGGCCGTCCTCTTCGCCGAGGAGGGAGTCAACGGTGCTCACCAGGACCCGCAGTACAACCTGCTGTACCGCAACATCAACGCCTACCGCAGCTACGTCGACGCCGGTGAGGCCAAGAAGGTGATGGCGGGAGCCCAGATCTTCCAGATCGACGGCGCCCACAACGCCAATGCCACCGCTCGCCATGGCTGGAAGGTCATGCCCGAGCTGATGGTCCAGCACGGTCTCAACTGCATATTCTCGGTGTTGGTGGGTATGCCGAAGGATCTCATCGGTCTGTCGACGGTCCCGCCGAGCGCTCCCCCGGCCCCGAAGCTCTGGTACGACCTGCCGTACGCGGTGGCCCTGCGTGATCTGTTCAGCGAGTACAAGATGCGCGCCCAACAAAACACCCGGTACATCGAGTCCGACCTCGCCGAAGCCATCCGCACCCACACCATCGACACCCTCATCTCGATGCTGACGAGCGCGGACATCCAGAGCACCATCACCCCTGACGAGGGTCGCAACCTGCCCTGGCACCACAACTCCATCCGTGGTGTCCAGACGGTCAAGCAGACCTGGGCCGCCCTGGACGGCATCAAGGACATGGTCACCATCAACCGTGAGGGGCCGCTGGGCGCCATGGTCCGCGACCTCAAAGAGAGGGCCATCGGGTTCCTTACCGAAATGTTGCACGTCGGTGGGTACTTCGCCGCCGTGGAGGACGGGTTCTTCGTCGACTCGGCAGAATTCCCGGAGCGCAACCATGACGGCATCGCCCGTGACGGCCAAGGCGGTATCGCCGAGGGAACCGTCGTCGAGCGTGACCCCGACTACCTCGCCCCGGTCTGCGACCATTTCGGCAACAACAACCTGCCTGAGGGGCTCGACAAGCCGTGTGACCTCATCGACGGCTGCACCCTGTGCAAGCCCGAGAAGATCGTCTACATCGACGAGCTCGACCCGAACGACTCCGCTGCCACCCGTCTGGCCCGGACCCGTCCGTTCCGCGACGGCACGGCACTGCGTCCGGAGGCCGAGTGGGCTGGCGACGGCGTCGTCCTGGTGCAGATGAACATCACCGCCTCGGAGGACATCGCCCGTGAGGCAGCTGTCGAGATGGCGCGCAAGATGGGCATCAACGACCCGCAGGTGTGCAACCTGCAGGTGCTGCACCCGGCCGAGGGATGCTTCGTCGAGGTCAAGGGCCAGGCAACCCACGTCGACGTCGACCCGTCCAAACTGACGATCCCCGAGAAGATCGAGCTGCTTCCTCCCGACGAACTGCGTCAGTACGTCACCGACCACGAGTTGTCGGTGGTTGCCGGCACCGTCGGCGAGGACGAACACAGCGTCGGTCTGCGCGAGATTCTCGACATCAAGCACGGCGGCATCGAGAAATATGGCGTGAAGTACCGCTACCTCGGGACTTCTGTACCGGTGGAGAAGATGGTTGACGCGGCCATCGAGAGCGGCGCCGACGCGATCCTCATCTCGACCATCATCAGCCACAACGACATCCATCGCACGATGATGCGCAAGCTGGCTGATCTGGCCACCGAGAAGGGCATTCGCGACAAGGTCGTGCTCGTCGCCGGCGGTACCCAGGTGAGCCGAGAGATGGCTGCCGAGACTGGTCTCGATGCCACCTTCGGACGCGGCACCAAGGGCATCGACGTCCTCGACGCCATCGTCCGCACCATGCGGGCCCGCGAGGAGGCCTGACAAAAATGACCGTGCTCACGACTCTGGAGATCGGCTCCACCATCACCAAGGCCAACGCCTTCAAGCTGGAGTCCGGGTTGTTGCACCACATCGGTCAGGGCTTCGCCCCCACCTCAGTGGCCGCCGGCGACGTGCGTATCGGCGCGGACGCTGCGATCGCCCAGATGAGTGAGCGGTGTGACCTACCGCTGGACGCCGGGGAGGTCTTCGTGAACTCCTCGGCAGCCGGTGGGTTGCGCATGAGCGTCCACGGTCTGACCAAGTCCATGACGGCCAGGGCTGCCCGCGAGGCAGCCCTGGGTGCCGGGGCCATCGTCACGATGACCACCGTCGGGGCGATGGACGAGTTCGATCTCGAGGATCTGCAGGAGAACAACCCCAACATCATCCTGCTGGCCGGCGGAGTCGACGACGGGGAGAAACGGACCGTGGTCGAGAACGCGAGGATCATCGCCTCTGCCAGGTTGGGGGTGCCGGTGATTTACGCCGGGAACTCTCGAGTCCGGAGACGGATCCAGGACATTTTTACCGAGGCAGGCCAGCCGCTGACATGCGTTGACAATGTCTTCCCTGATGTCGATGTTTTGCGCGTCGAACCGGTGCGAGCCGTCATCCACGACGTCTTCAATGACCACATCACCGCAGCACCGGGGATGCAGGGGCTGGCCAAAATGACCAGACACGGGATCCTGCCGACCCCGGGAGCGGTACTTCTCGCCACCGAGCTCTTCGCCGACGCGGTCGGGGACGCCGTGGTGGTCGATGTCGGTGGTGCCACCACTGACGTCCACAGTGTCACGGACGGGTCCTCGGAGTGGACTGCCCGAGTCATCGATCCGGAGCCGCGTACCAAGCGTACCGTCGAGGGGGACCTGGGAGTTTTCGTCAACGCCCGGCGGGTCGCTGCCATGACTGACGAGGGCGAGGACGAGGAGCGTCTGGAATGGTTGAGTGCCATTCCCAGTGATGAACGCGAAGCGGAAGTCACCCGATGGCTGGCTAAGGAGGCTGTTGAAATCGGGGTGGGTCGCCACGCCGGTACCGTGACTGAAATATTCACTCCCACTGGTAAGACCCAGGTGGTGCGTGGCAAGGACCTCAGTGCCGTGCGTTGGGTGGTGGGAACCGGCGGTGCTCTAACGCGAATTCCTGGTGGTGCGGACATCCTCCGTCGTATCTGCACCGGAGCTGGAGCCCAGCTGTTGCCGAGCCCCGAGGCCACCATCGTCATCGACCGCGACTATCGGTTCTCTGCCCTCGGAACGGTGGCCCAGTGCTACCGCGACGAGGTCCGTCAAAGCTTCGCAGCCTGGATCGACGCCATCACTGACAACACAGAACTGCCGGGTGACGAGGGGCCAGGCGTTAACGGAGACGTCCCCTCGCCCGACGTGACGAAAAACGACATCTCACATGGGATGGAAAGCACATCATGAACGGCCCCACACCCCGGTTGGAGATTTTCGCCGACCGGATTCACGACAACGCACGAGCAATCGTGCACCAGTGCGCCGACCACGGCATTCAGGTTGCTGCCGTCACCAAGGTCTTGCACGCCCACCCAGCCCTTTTGCGGGCTCTGGACGATACCGGTATCACGATGCTCGCCGATTCCCGGTTGCAGAACCTGCGCCGCATCGCTGAAACCGGAACCTCCCTGCCAACTCTGTTGCTGCGAGCCCCGGGACGTCACGACATTGACGCCGCCGTCCAGCTCGCCGACATTTCTCTCAACTCGTCGCTCATCACGATGACCGCATTGTCGGACGCCGCCGTCCGAGCGGGAACCCGCCACGGGGTGATCATCATGGTCGACGTCGGTGACCTGCGAGAAGGCGTCTGGCCGGACCATCTCGTCGAAGTGGTGTCTGCAGCGGCCAAACTGCCCGGGATCGACGTCAGGGGAGTTGGCACCAACCTCGCCTGCTATGGCGGAGTCCAGCCAAGTGCCGAGAACATGACCCGCCTGGTCCAGCTCCGCGACCTCGCTCGAGAGGCGACTGGTCTGGAACTCGGCCTCATCTCCGGCGGGAACTCGGCCAACCTCCCCCTCATGATGAGCGGAGACATGCCGTCGGAAATCAACAATCTACGTATTGGCGAGGCCATCATCCTGGGGCGTAACACCTTGGACCGGTCTCCGTGGCCAGGGACTTGCCAGGACACCATCCAAGTGGTCTCCGAGATCATCGAACTCGAGCGGAAACCGTCAATCCCGCTCGGCCGCACCGGCGAGGACGCTTTCGGCCAGCACGTCACTTTCACCGACCGCGGCGTTCGGCTGCGCGCCATCTGCAATCTCGGGCGTCAGGACGTCAACCCGTCTGATCTAACGCCCATTGATCCCGGGCACATCGTGCTTGGGGCCAGCTCGGATCACCTCATCGTCGACGTGACCGATTCTGGCAGCCCGGTTGAGATCGGGACCGAAGTGAGGTTCCGGCCGACCTACGCGGGCTTACTTGCCACCGCCACCTCCTCTGCTGTCTGGAAGGAAGCAGCTACTCCCCATCGCCTGTGAGGCGTCCGTTATCACGCTCAGTGGACAAAGGAGTTCCCCATGAGTGCACGAGAAACGCAATCCGGCGGCGCATCCCGCCGCAGCAATCTAACCAGACCGATGAAGAATGCATCAGCGACCCTCAAGCAGATCGACCCTGCTGAAGAGCGGGAACTGCAGCGCGGCCTGACCAACCGGCATCTGCAACTCATCGCCCTGGGTGGGGCCATTGGCACCGGAATGTTCATGGGCTCCAGCAGCACCATTCACCTTGCCGGCCCATCCAGTGCCCTCATCTACGCGCTGATCGGCTTCTTCATGTACTTCATGATGCGTGCCCTCGGCGAGATGCTGCTCTCAAACCTCCACTACAAGTCCTTCCGTGACATCGCTGAGGACCTGTTGGGGCCTGCCGGAGGTTTCATCGCCGGGTGGACGTATTGGTTCTCGTGGATCGTCGCCGCCATGGGAGACCTCGCGGCCATCACCGCCTACGCGCAGTACTGGTGGCCAAACATCCCGAAATGGCTGCCAGCGACTGCCCTGGCCACCGTCCTGCTAGCCCTCAACATCATTGCCGTGCAGTTCTTCGGCGAGGCCGAGTTCTGGTTCGCGCTCATCAAACTCATCGCTGTCGGTGCGCTGGTGGTCGTCGCCATTGTGCTCGTGGCCACCCGCTTCGTGTCCCCGGACGGGGACCCAGCCACGATTGCGAACCTCTGGAACGACGGTGGCTTCTTCCCCAACGGAGTGATGGGATTCCTCGGCGGATTCCAGATTGCCTTCTTCGCCTTTGTCGGCATCGAGCTCGTGGGCACCGCCGCCGCCGAGACGAAGGACCCCTGCACTACCCTTCCCAAGGCGATCAACGCCATTCCTGTGCGGTTGGCCCTGTTCTACGTGCTCGCCCTGTTAGCCATCACCACCGTCATCCCCTGGCGCAAGGTGGTGCCTGGTGTCAGCCCGTTCGTGTCGCTGTTTGGCTTGGCCGGTTTCGGAGCTGCTGCCAGCGTGATGAATTTCGTCCTGCTCACCGCCGCGGCATCGTCGGACAATTCGGGGCTGTACTCCACATCGCGGATGATGTACGGCTTGGCTCTCGATGGTCAGGCTCCGTCAAGGTTCCGAAAACTGTCGGGCAACAACGTCCCGCGCAACGCGCTTGCCGCATCCTGCCTGCTGCTGCTTTGCGGCATCATCTTCCTGTACACCTCAGACTCGATCATGCAGGCTTTCGCCCTCGTGACGACTGTTGCCGCTCTGCTGTTCCTGTTCAGCTGGTCCCTCATCGTCGTCTGTTACATCGTGTACCGCCACAAGAGCCCCGACCTGCACGAGGAGTCGGTGTACAAGATGCCTGGCGGCGTCCCGATGTGCTGGGTCGTGCTGACATTTTTCGCGATCAGCCTCGTCATCCTCGCCTTGGATCCGACGACGCGAATCGCGGTGCTCATCACGCCGATCTGGTTCGTCTTCATCGGTTCGATGTACCTCGTCTACCGCCACCGCACGCAGCGCAAGGAGGGGTTGCGCTGACCGTCATCGACTTCTGGTCCGCGGAGCAGACACGCCTCGCGGATCAGAGATGCTCCCTGGAAGCAGCCAGCCTCGATCGAGGTTCTTGACCACACAGACACGGTAGTTGTCCTGACGGGGTCAATGGTTGTTGATATGGGTTGATAGCCATCTCATTGGCGGATGGATCACCATAATGATTAGAAATCGACGAGCATGGCACTCGTACTCCAACCACGACTATTTGGCCATCCTTTAAATGACGATCACCAGGGGTCGACCGGCCGGTGCTATGCTGCAAACAAATTTCATCGTGGAAGGTTGAGACACCGTCGACTCACCCTCACCGCGCGACTCTGACGTCCATTTCACGGAGGCGACACATGACTGGTTTCGGCGAAAATCCAGACACTTCGGGGCGCCCTCAAATGCCAATGAGTGAGGCTTCCCTGGCTGCGGATTCATCACATTCCGAGGAGCACGGCGAGGTGCACCTCCACCGCAATCTGAACAACCGTCACATCCAGCTGATCGCAATCGGTGGCGCCATCGGGACCGGCCTGTTCCTCGGATCCGGGAAAGCCATCCACGCTGCCGGACCAAGCATCATCGTGTCCTACCTCATCATCGGGACCATGCTCTACTTCGTCATGCGAGCCATGGGCGAGTTGCTCATGTACAACCTCGATTACAAGAGCTTCCAGGATTTCGCAGCCGATCTGATCGGCCCTTGGGCAGGATTCTTCCTGGGATGGACCTACTGGCTCTGTTGGATTGTCACTGGAATGGCCGAACTCATTGGAATCACCACTTACTGGGATTTCTGGATCAAAAACCATAGCCTTGCTACCTTACTAGCAGCTGCGACACTCTTCCTACTTCTCTGTTTGAATCTCCTCACTGTTAAAATGTTCGGTGAACTGGAGTTCTGGTTCGCACTTATTAAGATCATCGCGATTATCTCACTTATCATTCTTGCCATCGTGCTGGCAATCATTGGATTCAAGTCCCCCTCTGGGGGCGCCGTATCATTCACCAACATGTGGGATCACGGTGGATTCATGCCAAATGGATGGAGTGGGTTCTTCGCTGGATTCCAGATGGCGGCCTTCGCATTCGTAGGGATTGAACTCATCGGCACAACCGCAGCCGAGACCCAAGACCCTGAAAATACGCTTCCCCGAGCCATCAGTGCTGTTCCGGCACGAATCCTCATCTTCTACATCGGCGCTCTGGCCGCGATCATGACAGCCGTGCCGTGGAACGAGGTCCGCCCGGATTCATCCCCGTTCGTACAGGTTTTGGGACTCGTCGGATTCACTGGGGCCGCCAGCGTGATGAATTTCGTCGTACTCACGTCCGCTGCATCGTCATCGAACTCCGGGATCTACTCCATTTCACGGATGCTCTTTGGCCTCGCGCATAAGAGGATGGCTCCGAGACAGTTTGGGCGCCTCAGTAAAAATGGCGTCCCGCGATGGGGGCTCGTCGTCACCGTCCTGGTTCTCAGCACAGCGCTTTTGCTGGCGGCGTCAGAATCCTTCGTCGAGGCTTTCACTCTTGTGACGACAATTTCCTCAGTGCTGTTCATCTTTGTCTGGAGCATGATCGTCATCAGCTACATGAAGTACCGAAAGATTGCTCCGGACGCCCATTCAACGTCGAAGTACCCCATGCCTGGTGGGCGCGGCATGTGCTGGGCGATCCTGGCGTTTTTCGTCTTCACCCTCGTGTTGCTGGCCCAGGAACCTGACACCGCCCATGCTCTCGCACTCACGCCTCTCTGGTTCCTCATTCTCGGAATCGGCTGGTTCTTCGACCGCCACCACGCCATCCGCGACGACGCGGGGACCGACGATACCGATTAGAGAGGGACAGTCGAGCGACGATGATGACCAGCACGTTCTATCGGGACCGCACCAAATCTTGGCTGGTAGGGAATTGGACCAGAGTGTGAGACACGATGACAACTGATGCAACCGGCCCGCAGTGAAGTGCCCGGAATGGGGCCGTCCGCCAGCCACGCGGACGTGGCCAGTTCCATCATTCCGTCATGCGTGCCGGCGTCGCCCTCCCCTATCCGTTGACCGCATCGCAATTTCTGACAGCTCAAAGGAGTTATGACACATGTCAAGATGCCCGTCGCCCTCACACGCCATTGTTGATCTGTCTGCCATCGCTGCGAACCTCGCCGTCGTCAGGAAACGGGCTGGTGGCCGGAAGATCCTTTTCGCCGTCAAGGCCGATGCTTATGGGCACGGTGCCGTCGAGGTCTCCCGCTATGTCGAAAAACATCACTGCGCTGACTGGCTTGCCGTCGCCACTGTCGCGGAAGGCCAAGAGCTGGTGGAAGCCAACATCACACTCCCCATCCTCAAGCTCTCCCCCGTTGACCCCTGGGACCTCGATGCTGCTATCGAATCCGGCATGCGCCTCACGGTGGTGGATTTCGACACCCTGGATGCAGTGAACTCTGCCGCCGGGAAGCGGGGAGTCACCGTCAAGATCCACATTGCCGTCGATAGCGGTATGGGGCGTATTGGGTTGCGGCCTGAACAACTTGGCGAACTCACGGCCGCCGCGGATCGTGCCGAGAACGTCGAGGTCGAGGGAGTATTCACTCACCTGCCCATCAGTGACGTCCCCGAGGGAAAGGACTTCACACGACGCGAGATAAGCACTTTCATGAATGCTGTATCCCGAATCGAGGCGGAGCGCGGACCCTTCCCATTGGTGCACCTTGCCAACTCCGGCGCGATCCTTGGACATGACCTGGGACGAACGTCGATGGTGCGCGCAGGCATCGTCGGTTACGGATACGACCCCGACCCGCACGCTGGTCGCGCCGAACTGCACCCTGCTTTGTCCTGGGTGAGTCACGTCACCTTCGTCAAAACTGTCAATCCAGGCGACACTATTGGCTACGGACGAACTTGGACCGCAGGCGAGACGACAAAAATCGCCACCGTGCCTGTCGGATACGCCGATGGGCTATCCAGGGCGTTGTCGAACAAGGGGCGCGTGCTCATCGGAGGCGCTGTTCACCCCATCGTCGGTCGGGTGTGCATGGATCAGTTCATGGTCGATCTCGGCCCTGATTCGACTGCCACCGTGGGTGATGAGGTAGTTCTCATTGGAACCCAGGAAGACGAGGTCTTGACCGCCGACGACATGGCCGAGCAGCTCGGAACCATCAGTTACGAGATCACCTGTGACATTTCGAAGCGGGTGGATCGTCATTGGACCGGGGAATGATGGGCTAATCGTCACTGGGCTGCGTGGATAGCAACAAGGCACATCCTCACCTCATCCGCGCGTCGTGCCCCCTGCCCCCGAGCCCAATACCGGGCAAAATCCCCGCTTGGTGTGTGGTCACGTCACGCCTCTGTCGCAACCACACACCAAGCGGGGAAAACCCATCACCAGGCCAACTGCCCGGGTCGCCGGGCCCAACCCCTTGGCGTAAGCAGGGCCACCCCGTCACTCGAATTGATAGTGCTCAACGACCTCGTCGATGCACGCACGGGCCATCTCAGCGTCCGGCATCTCGCAGAACACTCGTAGCAGGGGCTCGGTACCGGAGAAGCGAACAATGATCCACCCACCGTTGGCGAAGTACACCTTGACTCCGTCCATGTCGCTGATGTGGTCAATCTCGAGGCCAAAGTCGGGAAGATCCTTCTCCTCGTAGATGCGCTTCTTGAGCGCCTCCTTGTC
Source organism: Cutibacterium sp. LaCa_255 (assembly GCF_057458005.1). NCBI lineage: Bacteria > Bacillati > Actinomycetota > Actinomycetes > Propionibacteriales > Propionibacteriaceae > Cutibacterium > Cutibacterium sp. LaCa_255. The sequence goes on from NZ_CP190956.1 coordinate 2,667,684, forward strand.
CTCGGACGCGAAGGAGAAGTCATCCTCCACCATCTCGAGGCGACCGTAACGCTCCTCGATGTCAGCGTAGATCTGGGAGAGCTTCTTGCCCCGTTTGGCGATCATTTCCACCAGCAGGGTGCCCGCGTAGACGCCGTCCTTGCCCGCAATGTGTCCCTTGACGGTCAAACCTCCCGAGGACTCACCGCCGATCACAGCGCCGGTCTCAGCCATCTTGGACGACACCCACTTGAAACCGACCGGAACTTCGTAGCACGTCTGCCCGTGGGCCTCGGCAACGCGATCGAGCAGGTGTGTCGTCGCGAGGTTGCGCACGCACCCGCCCTTCCAGCCCTTGTCCTCCAACAGGTAGGTGTACAGCAGGACCAAGATCTGGTTGGGGTGCAGGAAATGTCCCTGATCATCAATGATACCGAGTCGGTCAGCGTCACCATCGGTGGCGATGCCGATGTCGGCTCCCCGCTCGACGACCTCCTGGGTCAACGCCTGCAGGGTCTTGGAGTTCGGGGAAGGGAGACGCCCGCCAAAGAGGGTGTCGCGGCGCTCGTGAATGGTGTCGACGTCGCAACGAGCCGTCATGAGGATGGTCTGGAGGCAGGTGCGAGAGACTCCGAACATCGGGTCGAGGACAACCTTGAGGTGGGCGTGTCGAATCGCTTCGAGGTCGACATGGTCGAGGATCGCGTCGATGTACCAGTTCATCGAGGTTTGCACCTCGACCAGCCCGTCACGAAGGGCGTCAGCGCGGTGTACGCGCTTGATGTCGGATGGGCCGATGGAATTGGCACGACGCTGGATGGGTTCAGTAATCTCCACCTTGGCGTCACGACCGCCCTCCGTGAACACCTTGAGTCCGTTGTACGTCGCGGGGTTGTGGGAGGCCGTGACCGCCATGCCATAGGCACAGTCCAGGTCGCGGACAGTCCACATGATCATCGGGGTCGGAGCAGGCCGGTCAATGATCCGAACGGTGAGCCCATTAGCCGCGAGCACTTCTGCCGCCCACCATGCGAATTCTGGGGAGAGGAAGCGTTGGTCGTACCCAATGACAACCGGGCGCTGCTGTTGGTTCTCGTCATGTATACGGTCTGATAGCGCTTGAGCGACTCGCTCAACATTGAAACGAGTGAAGGTATCCGCGATGATCGCTCGCCAGCCGCCAGTGCCAAATTCGATCTCGTCCGCCACGGTTCAAGGATAAGCTGGAAAACGCCTTCAGGTTCCAGGACGACCGCGGTCGCGAAGATCCGCTCACCACCCCTGCGCGATGGCGAGATGGCGATGAGCGGACTCCCGGCTTTTCAGTCCAGGCGCCGAGCAGAGGGTCCCGGACGGGCAACGACAGTCATCGCTTGGGACGCTTCTTCCGGGTACTCGTCGCGATACGAGGCGATCCATTTTTCGGCGAACTCCTTCGACTCCGCGGACGGAACCAACGCCCACACCGAGCCGCCAAAACCAGCACCAAAGGAGGTTGAACCAACCGCTCCGAGATCATGCGCGATGCGCGCCAAGGCGGCGGTCTGCGGAACCTGGTTGCCAAGAAGATCCTCGGCCGCTCGCTGAGATTCCTGGGCCATTCGACCGAACTCCTCGAGGTCGCCACACGATAGCACCTTGGACGCCTCCGGGATGATCTTTTCGGACTCGGTGAGGAAATGATCCAGGCGTCGGGTGAGGTCCTCTCGATCCCGCACCACCTCGTAAAGCTTCTCGGCGTCAGGGTCAACGGCAAGGACATCGCCGATGACCGCGTCATGACGACCAGTGTTCGAATTCCACCGACTGACGATCTCCCGAGTTGCCAGGGACGCTGCGTTGTAGAGATCCCGCGCAGCTCCGGTCTTCTCAGCCGCCACCCCAGAAACAATGACGACGAACGACATGTCCTCGGGGAACGGGACTCGTGTCTCCAGTCGGATCGGGCAGAAGCGGAATTGCCCGAGTCGACCGTCCTCGCTGCACACCATCGCCGTGTGGTCCTCTGAGCCGCCAAAAGTTCCCACGCCAGCGGCACCAGCAAGGTTCTTGAAGGTCATGCCGTTCTCGTGGCAGGCCAGGTATCCTGCCAGGTCAACGTCATCGGTGATGTTGTCTTGCCAAGCAGTGGTATCCGACAGCCCGTTGAAATCGGCCAGACCAAGCACAATCGCGCTGACCAGAGCTGACGAGGAGCTCATCCCGCTGGCAAGCGGCAGGTCGGAGGTCAACCGGATCCTCGCCGGGGCCAGGTCGCCAAAATTGGCCGTCAGGCGATCGAGTACGGCCTGGGCGTACCTGCCCCAGTGCCCTGCCGGCAATTTTGGATCGTAGCCAGCCTTCAACGACAACTCACCGGGAGCTGCGTCGGTCGATGCCGTGAGCCCCCTGTCCCCTGGCTCCACCGAAATTGTCACGCCGCGATCCACTGCGGCCACCAACGTCGACCCACCGGCGTAATCGGTGTGCTTCCCGAGGACCTCGATACGCCCTGGAACGAACCAACGCGTCATAGTTTCACCTCGCGACCACCGAGCGCGTCAACCACCGAGGCGATGTCCCCACGGTTCGACATGTCAAGAACGCCCGCTTCGACGGGAACAACGGCAAACCGCTCGCCTTGCTCGACCATCCACCGCACCGCATCGACGATCTCGTACTCACCACGCGCAGATTTCTCGATGGAACGACAGGCTTCGAAAATCCTCGGGGTAAGCAGGAAACAGTTCATCGAGACCAACGCGGTCTCCCCAGCAGCGTCAACAACTTCGGGGGCCGGCTTCTCGATGATGTCGGTGAGCTGACCAGAATCGTCAGAATCCAGCAGAGCGAAGGCACGAATACGCTCCGGGTCGATATTGGACTGATCGATCATGGCACGCTTCGTGAAGCCGAGCGTCGCAGATGCGGGTACTTCGCGAAGCCTGGCAACAGCGTCCTCGGGGTAGAAATTGTCCGAGTTCACAACAAGGACTCTGTCGTCACCGGCGAAGTGCTCGGCAGCTGCAACCGCATCAGCAGTACCTAGCGGCTGTTCCTGAATCGCGTATGTGATCTCGACTCGTGACTTCTCGCAAGAGTCGTAGTAATCGCGAATCAGATCATGCTCCGGACCGATCACCAGACAGAATTGGTCAAACCCGGCATCTGCGAGGGAAGAAATCACATAATCGAGGAAAGGACGGCCATCCAGACTGATCATTGCCTTGACGCCCGCTTGTGCGGCGCTTGCCTGCTCTGCAGTGAGGGAGACACCCACAGCGGCCTTGCGCATGCGGGTTCCCAGGCCTCGAGCCATGATGACGGCCTTGTGAGGAGCTCGTTGTGTCACGGGATCGTGTGTCATGTGAGTAATCCTAGGAATCGTCTCGTTCTCGCACGCAGCTAGGACGGCACACGGTCACTTCAGGTGATCCTTTTCCATTTCCGCCGGCAGAGTGTCGGGGACACCAATCACGTATCCTCGTGACATGGCCACCGGTAGCAAGGGCACCTCGAGCAAGGGCTCGTCAGCTAGCAAGCACTCATCGGCGATAGTCTTCCTCACCATTCTCCTTTTCGTCATGAAAGACAGCGCCTTCGATGGGATCATCGGCTTGGTGCTGCTCGCGACGGTGATCATGTGGATCGTCCAGGCGCAGAAGGACAAGGAAAAACGCAAGATCGGTCGGGATTACGAACACGAATCTGGCTCGGATGACCAAGAACTGCGGATTCTGAGTCCCGACTCCTTGGGGCAGAAGAAAGTCATCAAGCGGCGGCCTCACACATCGGCGAAAGCTACTGACCCGGTGTCGGACCTCTCAGCTGACAAATTGCTCAGCGATTCCTTCACCGCCCTGACCAGCGCGCTCTCAGGTATTTCTGACGACTCCGAGAAGCACGACGAACCTGCACGTCCTCACCCTCATCAGACCCTTCCGACACCGTCGTATTCTCAGCGCTCGTCGTCTCCTACCCGGGATCCAGGTGAAGACGTTCCCGAATCCTTGGGGATTGACAATTACGAACCCCTTCCGTCCGAAGTTGCTGCCCCTCGTTTCGACGCAGCGAGTCTCCCAACTCCCAACGCATCCTCGGCTCACCTTGTGCAGGGCGCGCATCCAGCGGCGCCCCCGAAGACTTTCGCTACTCCCCGGAAGCCCTCCACTACTGCAGGCACGAAATCCCCCAGCGGCCTTGGCACGGCAGGACCCGTCAGGGAGCGTCATTTTGACGACATGCATCGCGGTTCAGCTGCCATTTCCATGACCCACGAATCATCAACCATGCACCTTCATGACGCCTCGGAGGACCACGGCTCGTGTCTGTCCGCCTCGTCCCTCTTCTCTCAGGACTGACAGCCTTCAACATGTGGCCGATTCTCACTGTGAGGCATGAAAAGTCTCCGGTGCTCCAGGGGATCTACACGAACCTGCTCCGCCCCTTCTTGAGGTGACAGTTTTCGCACCCGCGTCAACCACCCATCTGGGGCACGCTCCAATATTCCGAGCCGAAGCACCGTCAGCCGCGCCTCACACCGGAACGAGCACCCCTTGATGTCGACGCCACAATGCTGACCTGATGGTGTCAAGAACCAGCTCCGGAGCTTCGCGGATCATCGTCCTGTTCCTATTCTCCGAAGAACGCAGGCACAGAACCAGCCCTGGGATGATTCCCCTCACACACATGACCCCCAGCCCCTTGACAGACCAGCAGTCGACTGTTATCATTTTAAGAAAAATAAAGTTTTCGTGAGTTAGCGCCTTGAACGCTCACCATCCCAAAAGGGATTGGTGGGCGTTTTTTGTTGACGCCATCACTTCTAGAAACACCCTACAAGCAATGCGCGGGATCCATTTCCACGTCACCACCAAGGCTGGAGAATCAATGTCGATTCACAAGATTTCACAACGTCGCATGGACCACATTATTGCCCCCGACGGTCGCAGCTTCATGCTAGCAGCGGATGCCCACAACTTCAGTCCGCACGCCGGCAATGTGGACCGAGCTGTGGCTGCCGTTCCACAGATGGCGCAGGAAGGCCTCGACGCCGTGCTAGTTCCCCATGGGATCGCGGCCCGCTGTGCATCCTTCTTGAGAGACGTCGGCGTCGTTCTACGCTGCGATGCCTCAACGAACGTCTTCGATCCCTCCGTACCATCCACGCACATGGTTAACTCGGCTCTCGACGGGGTCCGCATCGGCGCTGACGGGCTGGTCGTCATGTCATTCATGGGAGCCGAACACGGTCCCCGTACCCAGGCTGAGATCCAGAAACTCAGTGGCGAAGCATCACATTTCGCAATGCCGCTCATCGTCGAGTCCCTCCCCTATTCCTACGCAGGTGTCGACGACCCGGGCTCACGACCGGAAAACGTCGCAGTCGCGGCCCGGTTCGCTGAGGAAGTGGGGGCTGACATGATTAAAACTCGGCTCACAGGAACTGTGGAGGACAGCCGAATCATCCACGCCGTCACCGTGCCCGTCGTCGCCCTCGGGGGCCCGAGAACCGAGGATCTGTCCGACTACCTCACCTACCTGTCGCGATGCCTCGATGCCGGGGCGCGCGGTGTCGCGGTGGGACGCAACATCGTGGACGACCCAGATCCGACAGCGAAGGTCGCTGCCATGGCAGCCGTCATCCACGGGGGCGTCGGGGTGGATGCAGCTATGGCGATATACCAACAGAAATGCCGATCATGACCTCCCCGTCATGGAGAGTCATCCCATCGGTGCGCGATCTGCGCACACTCGACGCGGCGCTCTCGAGTCCCAGTCCTGACGTCCTGTTGTCCAACGTGCACATCGGGAACCTCGTCAGCCTGTCATCTCGTGTTCATGCCATGCGCAAGAACGTCTTCGTGCAGTCAGATCTCATCGGAGGGTTTCGTGCCGATCCGGACGGAATCCTTCTTCTGCGCAACAATTTCAAGGTTGACGGCGTGTTCACGTCCTCCCACCAGACTCTTGCCTTAGCCAAGCGCACCGGCATGCGTCGTTATTACCGAGTCGCCCTGATGGATTCACGTTCGGTCACGACAGCGCTGCAGGCACTCAAGGGCTTCCAAGGAGACGGCGTCGAGCTTCTCCCTGCTGCAGTCGCACTGGATGTACACGCGCAGTTCAGAGACGTCCTGCCCGATTCGGAGATCCTCGCGGGTGGATTCATCCGAACCGACGAGATGCTCAGCGCGCTGCGTGATGCCGGCCTCAGCGGAGCAACAACAAGCAACATCTCATTGTGGAGTGAGCATCATGAAATATCTACTCGGAATTGATGACGGCGGCTCAATAACGAAGGCCGCCCTGTATAAGCCGGATGGGACTCTCGTCGCTTCTCGCTGCGGAGATCACGTTCCACTCCACACTCCCGGACCGGGATTGACCGAACGGGACATGGATGCCTTGTGGCGTTCAAACGTAACCGCAATCCATCGGGTGCTCGATGCCTCGGGAATCAGCGGGAACGACATCGCCGCCGTGTCGGCAACCGGACACGGAAATGGGCTGTACATGGTTGACGATGAAGGCAGACCCACGTACAACGCCATCATCTCCACCGATGAGAGGGCCGAACTTCTCGTGGAAGATTGGCGAAAGGATTCCCACTTTGCCACCGATATTTTACCACGCACGGCCCAGTCACTGTGGCCTGGACAGCCTCCTGCTCTCTTGTCCTGGCTGCAACGGCACCGACCCGAAGTCATCGAACGGTCTTGCTGGGCCCTGCTCGCCTCCGGATTCGTCCGGATGCGCCTGACCGGGCAGGCGACCAACAACATTTCCGACGCCTCTGGAACGAGCCTATTCAACGTCTCCCAACGTGAGTACGACGCCGATGTGATGAACTTCTACGGAATCGGCGAGCTGGCCCACCTCATGCCTCCTGTGGTGGAGTCCGACCAGCAGGCCGGCACTGTCACACCCCGGGCAGCGGCCGAGACTGGCCTGGCAGCTGGCACACCGGTCGCCGGTGGGGTCTTCGACATTGCCTCATCGGCACTGGCCTCAGGACTGGTAGAGATGAATCGTCTCGCCATCGTCACCGGCACCTGGTCGATCAATGAATTCGTGTCAAGCGCCCCTGTGGTCGATCCCGACCTGTTCATGACATCGATCTACCCGCCCCCCAATGCGTGGCTCATAACTGAGGGATCACCGACGTCAGCGGGGGTCTTCGAGTGGTTCATCAACTCCGTCCTCAACCCGGCCATGGAGCTCAGTGGGCACGAACTGCCCTCGCGACAGGAACTGTATAAACTCATCAACAAGGTCGTGTTTTCCACACACACCGAGCACTCCGATGCCCCGTCCTTCCTACCCTTCGTCTTCGGCAACTCGGCATATCCAACGGTGCGAGGCGTCTTCTCAAGGATCCAGGCGTCCACCGGCTTGGCCGACATCCTGCGATCGATTTATGAAGGCATCATCTTCAGTCACATGGATCACATCGCACGCCTCGAACGAATCCAGCCCCTGTCGGAAGAGGCGGTGTTCACCGGCGGGATAGCCAACAGCCCGCAATGGACGCAAATGTTCTGCGACGCAACCCAACGGCCGTTGCATGTCGTCCAGGTCAACGAGGCGGGGACTCTGGGAACTGTCATGGCAGCCGCGGCCATGATCGGGGAGTACTCCAACGTTCTCGAAGCAGCTCGGGAGATGGCTCCCGAGCATCGCGAGCTCATCCCGAATCCCACCAAGGCCGGACTTTTCGCAGACCACTATGACGCCTGGCGCGAGACCCTCAACAAGGAGACATCTCATGATTGACCAACCATTCCGGGGACGCACCGCTCTCGTCACAGGAGCCGCAACGGGCTTGGGATGGGAGGTGAGCCGCCAATTGCTGGAAGCCGGCGCTTCGGTTGGAATGTCGTATCGGCCAGACGGTCACTCTGACGGTATTGCGCAACTCGTCGACAAATTTGGTAACCGCGCCCATGGTTACGCCTGTGACCTTGCCGATGTTGCTTCCACCGAGAGACTCTTTCAAGATGCCGCCTATGACATGGGGGGCATCGACCACCTTGTCAATAATGCTGGAACGTGGCTCTCGGGGCAATTCGAGGACATACCGGTCAACGACTGGGATCTGACCTTCGCCATTAATGTCAGGGCCCCATTCATTCTGTGCCAGAAAATGGTATCCCAAGAACCAGCAAATATCACCAGGAAAATTGTCAACGTCACTTCACAAGCAGCCTTCCAAGGATCAACCACCGGACACGCCCACTACGCCGCGTCAAAAGCGGCAATTGTGACAATGACGATGTCACTTGCGCGTGAAGTGGCTCAACGTGGCATCAACGCGAACTGCATCGCTCTTGGCATGATGGAGTCCAACATGGTTCGCGATTCCATCACCGCCCGGCCCGACTATTACCGAAATCGGATACCAATTGGAAGGATTGCACAACCCAATGATATCGCCCCCGTTATCCTGTTCCTTCTAAGCCCAGAAAGCGATTACATCACCGGTGCAACAGTCAACGCCACTGGTGGAATGTTAATGAGGTGAACCATGAAAATTTTGTGCATCGCCGATAATTTCATCCCAGCCGATTACATAAGGTCTGGATTCTCCATAATCCCAGAATTGGAAAAATCCTCAGTCATACGAACCTGGAATCACGACTCCATCGAAGACCTCCAGCACGACAATCTCCTCGTCGAGCAGGCAGGCCCTGACGCCATTGATATTCCAGCAGCAATCTTCGATGACGTCGCCGAGTTCGACGCCATCGTCACCCAGTTCTGCCCAGTGCCCTCCTCTGTCATGGAAACGGCGACCAACCTGAAGGTCATCGGGGTCCTGCGCGGAGGCACCGAGAACGTCGACACCGAAGCTGCTGCAAAGCATCACATCGAGGTCCTGAACACTCCTGGACGCAATGCTGAAGCCGTCGCGGAATTCACGTTGGGGATGATCCTCGCCGAGACCCGAAACATCGCACGATCACAGGCCAACCTGCGCGATGGATCCTGGGCCCGGGACTTCCCCAATGTCCAGTCCATCCCAGAGATTGAAGGGAAAACGGTGGGCATTGTCGGGTTAGGGCAGATTGGGCGCAGAGTGGCCGCCTTCGTTCAAGTCATGGGGGCCCGGGTCGCCTACTACGACCCCATGGTGGAGGAGGAGGCCTTCGAACGCCACTATGACATGACCAGCCTTGCCACGGTCAGCGACATCCTGTGCGTCCACGCCCGGCTCACACCTCAAACCCACCATCTCGTGTCCAGCGAGGTCCTTTCCGCGCTGCCATCCCATGCCATCCTCATCAACACTGCCCGGTCTGGCCTGGTTGACGAGAAGGCGCTGGTCCGAGCCCTCCGAGACAGAACAATCGCAGGAGCAGCCCTCGACACCTTCGACAACGAGCCCCTGGCCAGTGACGACCCGCTCCTCGACCTGGACAACGTCACCGTGACCGGTCACCTTGCGGGATCAACCATCGACGCGTTTCGGAAGACACCGGCGATGCTCGCAACCCGGCTCCACGCCGCACTCCGGAGACGGTGAAAGACCATGTCCGTCATCAACTCCATCCTTGGGCTCGGCGCCCCAGTTTTCATGCCCATACTGTTCCTCCTCATCGGTCTGGTCTTCGGCCTGAGACTCGGCCAGGCCTTCAAAGCTGGAATGCTGGTGGGAATCGGCTTCGTCGGAGTGAACCTCATCATCACCTTCCTCCTGGATTCCCTGGGAGACGCCACTCATCTCATGGTCGAGCGGATGGGTCTGGACCTCACCGTCCTCGATGTCGGCTGGGGCACTGCCTCGACCATTGGCTGGGGGTCGCCCCTCGTACCTGTCGTCGTCGTTTCCTTCCTGGTCCTTAACTTGATTCTGCTCATGCTGAAAGCCACTAGGACGATTGACATCGACATTTTCAATTACTGGATATTCCTGCTGGTGGGCGCCTTAGCGCAAAATGCATCAGGATCCTTCTGGATCGGAGTCATAGCTTGCATGGTGGCTTTCGTGCTGAGCCTGGTTGCCGGAGACCTCATCGCACCATTCATTCAGAAGCAGTACGGCTTGCGGGGAATCTCGTTCCCTCACTTCACCTGTCTCAACTTCGTGCCCTTCGGCCTCGCCGTCAACTGGCTGATCGAACGCACTCCCGGACTGAGGCGGGTTGACTTCAATCCAGAGACGATCTCCAACCGTTTCGGAGTTCTGGGGGAGCCCATTGTCATCGGACTCATCCTGGGTTTTGGCATGGGACTCGGCTCTGGTTATGACATTGGAAAGTCTCTAATTCTCGGTGTCGATATCGCAGCTGCAATGTTCATTCTTCCAAAGATGATCGACATCCTCGTAGAAGGCTTGACGGTCGTTCGTGACGGCGCTGAGGAACGCTTAAAGAAGTGGTTTCCCAACCGGGACTTCTACTTCGGCATGGATACTGCATTGCTAATCGGGGAACCCTCCGTCCTGGCCACCGGAGTCCTGCTCATCCCGATCGCACTGCTGCTGGCATTCGTACTCCCCGGAAACAAGGTTCTCCCATTCGTTGATCTTCCTTCGCTTATGTTCCTCATGGCATTGGTCACTCCGTTCTGTCACAGGAACATGTTCCGGATGCTCCTCACCGGCACCTTGGCCCTCGCCGTCATCATGTACGCCGGGACGGACCTGGCTACATGGTTCACCGGCGCCGCTCACACCTCAGGCATCAAGATCCCTAACGGTGCAACCCGCATCAGCAACCTTGTCGGAGGGGCGACGACCCCGGTCGGGTGGCTCATTATTCGCATCGCATCACTGATATAACCTGATCACGTACCAGTGCGTGGAGTCGGCCCCAGGGAACCTCCTCATGGACCCGACCCCACTACCCCCTCAGCCAGGAAGCACAAGTAGGCTTGCGACATGGCAGAGATGCGCATTGAGAAAGACAGCATGGGCGAGGTCGAAGTACCCGCCGAGCATTACTGGGGCGCCCAGACACAGCGCTCCCTTCACAACTTCGAGATCGGTCGTGACACCTTCGTCTGGGGCCGAGACATGATCCGTGCTCTCGGAACCCTCAAGAAGTCCGCGGCACTGGCCAACAAGGAACTGGGTGAGCTGCCGGGCGACGTCGCCGACCTCATCGTCCAGGCCGCTGACGAGGTCATCGCCGGAAAGCTCGATGACGAGTTCCCACTGGTCGTCTTCCAGACCGGTTCGGGCACCCAGTCCAACATGAACACCAACGAGGTCATCAGCAACCGCGCCATCGAGCTGGCTGGGGGCGAGCGCGGCTCGAAGAAGCCGGTCCACCCCAACGACCACGTCAACCGCGGCCAGTCCTCCAACGACACCTTCCCGACGGCCATGCACATCGCCGTCGTCTGCGCCCTCAATGAGCGCCTGTACCCCGCCGTCCAGCAGCTTCGCGACACCCTCGACGAGAAGGCCAAGAAGTACGACGACGTCGTGATGGTTGGCCGCACCCACCTGCAGGACGCCACCCCGATACGGCTCGGCCAGGTCATCAGCGGCTGGGTCGCCCAGATCGACTTCGCCCTCGACGGCATCCGTTACGCCGACTCCCGCGCTCGCGAGCTGGCCATCGGCGGCACCGCTGTCGGCACCGGCCTCAACGCTCACCCCGACTTCGGCCCGACCGTCGCCAAGCATGCGACCGAGGAGACCGGCATCGAGTTCAAGCAGGCCGACAACCTCTTCGCCGCACTGAGCGCCCACGACGCTCTGGTGCAGGTCTCCGGGTCCCTGCGAGTTCTCGCCGACGCCCTCATGAAGATCGCCAACGACGTTCGCTGGTACGCATCCGGCCCCCGCAACGGCATCGGTGAGCTCCTCATCCCCGAGAACGAGCCCGGCTCCTCGATCATGCCTGGCAAGGTCAACCCGACCCAGTGCGAGGCCATGACGATGGTCGCCACCCGCGTGTTCGGCAATGACGCGACGGTCGGTTTCGCCGGTTCTCAGGGCAACTTCCAGCTCAACGTGTTCAAGCCCGTCATGGCTCACGCCTGCCTGGAGTCGATCCGCCTCATCGCCGATTCGTGCATCAGCTTCGACAAGCATTGCGCCTACGGCATCGAGCCGAACCCCGACAAGATCAAGGAGAATCTCGACAAGAACCTCATGCAGGTCACGGCTCTCAACCGTCACATCGGTTACGACCTGGCCTCAAAGATCGCCAAGAACGCGCATCACGAGGGCATCAGCCTGCGTGAGTCCGCTCTGACGATCGGTGGCATGAGCGAGGAGGACTTCGACAAGTGGGTCGTTCCCGCCGACATGACTCACCCCAGCGCCGCTGAGTGATTTTCGCCGCCCCAACGACGTATCGGGCCGGTCACTGCATTGACAGTGACCGGCCCGATGTTTTTATACACGGCAGGAAGGGGACAGGAGGAGCAAGCGTCCTCAGGGCACGAACTGCCCTTGACCGGTCCGAGGGTCCCCTTAGGGGGATCCCACCGAGGATGGAATCCATGCTGCTGAAGTCCTATCGGACCCCAGCTGTCATCAGCCCTTGACGGCGCCGGCGGCGAGCCCGGACTGCCAGTAACGCTGGAGTACCAGGAACAAAATCACCAGCGGAATGACGCCAATGACAGAGGCCAGCATCACGGCACCCTTGTCCGGGGCGAAGTAGGCCATCATGCCGTAGAGGCCCTGGGTCACCGGCTGCAGACTCTCGTTGGTGATCATCATCAACGGCAATAGGAAGTTGTTCCACGTGGCGACGAAAATGAACAGGAAGATCGTCACCATGGCAGGAGCCAGCAGGCGCAATACCATCGTGGAGAAGATTCGGAATTCGCCGGCCCCGTCGATGCGAGCAGCCTCTAGAAGCTCAGTCGGAACCGACGAATCGGCGTAAACGTTGCCGAGGAAGACCCCGAAGGGGCTCACCATCGACGGGATGATCATCGCCCACACGGTATTGACCAGATGCATCTTGATGAACAGCAGGTAGAGCGGAACGGTGAGCAGTGCCACCGGCATCAGCAAGCCGGTCATGATGACGACGAGCAGCACCCGGCGCCCCGGGAACTGGAACTTTGCCATCGCATACCCGCAGGCGACAGAAATGATCGTCCCAACGGCACCTGCCACGGTCGAGTAGACCAGCGAGTTGAGGACCCAACGCGGGAACATCCCCTTGGTCCAGGCCATCAGGGAATGCCAGTTGGTGGCCCAGTTGAACTCGCCGAAGGCGAATCCGGGGGTGCTCACGAGATCGGTGTTGTTCTTGGTTGATGCGACGACCAACCAGATGATGGGAAGCAAGAAGTAGCAGGCCACGAAGGCCAGGATCACGAAAGTGATCGTCCTAGCTGTCTTGGAGGGAGCAATGGAGCGCGGCGGCAGCCCCGCCAGCGACGGACGATAGCGAATGCCATCCTTGGTGACGGCGGTCTTGTCGCGTGCCATGTCAGTCCGCCTTCCTCTGGACGAGGGCATAGATCATTGCGAGCACTCCAGCAACCAACGCCATCATGATGGACACTGCCGAGGCCGGTCCGGCACCACTCGGGCTGATATTTCCGTTCATGGTGTTGTAGGCCATCATCATCGGGGTGTAGTCACGCGGCATCCAGGTCGCCACGGTGGCCAGAACCGTCGGCTCGTTGAAGAGCTGGACGGTGCCGATGATCGACAGCAGGACGGCCAGCAGCGCAGCACCGCGAACCATCGGGATCTTGATCTTCGTCATGATCTGCCACCCGGAAGCACCGTCGATGCGAGCTGCCTCGTAGAGATCCGACGGGATGGCCTGCAAGGCGGCCAAGAAGATGAGCATGTTGTAGCCGGTGAACGTCCACGTCGTCATGTTGGCCATTGAGCCCAGGATGACGTGGGAGCTCAGCAGACTGAAGCCGAGATGCCCGGCGAACGGGGAGATTTCGGGCAGGTAGAGGTAGGTCCACATGATTGCGCCGACGAGACCCGGAATCGCGTAGGGCAGGAAGTAGGAGAGGCGCCAGAATGCGGGGTGGCGCACCAAGTAGGAGTCGATGACCAGGGCCAGGAACAGCGCCGCCAGGATCATGATCGGGATCTGGAAGATTCCGAAGAGCATGACGCGACCAATACCGTGCCAGAAGGCCGGATTCGTGCACACCTCCTGGAAGTTCTGCAGACCGACGAATTTCTCCACCGTCTGGCCGCCACCGAACAGCCCACCGCCTTCGGCAACTTGCTTGTGGAAGCCTGCCCGGATGCTCTCGATGATGGGGGCGATGAACACGATGATGAAGACGACGGTGAACGGCAACGCGAAGAGCCAACCGGTCAGCGCCTCGTGTCTGGCCTTTCGACTGGCCATCGTGGTTGAGGACATGACGTCTCCTGTGAGGAATTGTCACGGTGTGGATCGTCTCGCACCGTTCGTGAGGTGGCCAATTGCCGACCACCGAGAACCGCGTCCATGGCGGACCAAAAATGTCTGCTGGGGTGAGGACCGGGGCCTCTTGGAGCTCAAGAGGCCCCGAGCTGACGAAAAATCGTTGTCCCGATCCGCGCTCGTCATGCGACAGATGGGATCTGGGGCCGGCAATTGATCCCGGCCCCAGTCGACATCACTCGTTGACCGGAAGGCCGGCGTCCTTGAGCGCCTTGACCGAAGTGTCCTGAGCGGTCTGGAAGATGTCCGATACCTTGACCTTGCCGGCTGCGGCATCGGCAGCCTTCTCATTCATCTTTGTGCCCACAACGGCGAATCCAGGGATGTAACCGAACTTAGGAGCGAGCTTCTCGTTGGCCTTGGCGAGCTCAGCCATGACGTCCTGTCCGCCGAACTGCTTCTTCATCTTCTCGGGGGTGGTCACCTGGCCCTTGGCGGCGGGAACCAGCCCCTGGGTGGCAAGGTCATCGACCTGGGTGTTGAACCAGTCGTTGAACTGCATCGCCTGGGCGGCGTACTTGCAGCCCTTGACCACCGCCACGCCGGAACCACCGTCAGGACCGGTCAGCTCAGAGCCACCGAAGGGCGGCAGCTGAGCCACACGCCATTGGCCGTTGTAAAGCGTCTTGTCCAAGGCGTCGAGCATGAAGCCGGTCTCCCAGGCAGCAGCAATGTTGCCGATGAGCTTTCCGTTGACGAGAGCCTTCGTGTAGGCGTCGCTCCAACGAGCGTCGGTGAGGGCGCTCTTGTCGTCGAGGGCCTTCTGCCAGAAGTCAGCAACGACCTTGGTCTTGTCGCCGTTGGTGTCAACCTTCCACTTGTCACCCTCGGCGGAGTACCAGACGGCACCAGCGGCAGCCGCCTGGGCGGACAGCGAGTTCTGGGCCTCATCGGGCTCGAACCCGAGAATGTACTTGCCCTTGGCCGCGGCTTTCTTGGCAGCGGTGAGCAGTTCATCGGAGGTCTTCGGAACCTCGATGCCGAGCTTCTTGAACTCAGCCTCGTTGTAGACGTAGACCAGCGGGCCGGTGTCCTGGGGGAGACCGACGACCTTGTCGCCGACCGACATCTGCCCGTAGGCGCCGGAAAAGTGGTCCTTGTACTTCTCAGCTTCGCTGGTGACGTCCTGGACCAGGCCCTTGACGTACATGTCCGGGACCTCGGCATACCCGGCCTGCACCAGGCAGGGGGCGGTTCCGGCCTTGACGTCGGCCTCGAGCTTCGGCATGAGCTCGTTGGCCTTGCCTGGGAACTTCGTCGTCTCGACCTTGATGTCGGGGTGCTCGGAGTTCCACTTCTTGACGACGTCAGCAACCTTTGTCATGCCCTCGCCGTCGGGAAGACGATGCAGGTACTTAATGGTGACCGGGCCGGACGCAGATGTGGCAGCGGACTGCGAAGCGCTCTGGCTCGACGACCCGGATCCTTCCGAGGAACTGCCACAGGCACCGAGAACGAGCGTTCCGGCGACCATCGCAGCCACAGAGGCCACCCGACGAGTACGGCGTGTGATCATGTCAACCCTCTTCCTTGAGCGTCGGGACGCGGAGAGCCCGCATCCTCGGGATGTTGACCGGCGTGTGGTGGAGACCGCCTTGGATCCGCCACAAACGTCGTGTACACGTGTACATTACGGCATGCCACCCCACTCCGACAAGTGAGGGCCCACAATCGGAGCGTCGCCGATGACGATCCGGGGACAAAAGGAGGATTGCCGATGAGCGAGGACACAGGTCGGCCCACCATGCATGACGTGGCTCGGGTGGCCGGCGTATCCCATGCGACGGTGTCACGAGTTCTCAACGGTCACACCAATGTGGCCCCCGCAACTGCTCGTGCCGTGGCTGACGCGATCATCACCACCGGTTACGTACCCAATCGGGCAGCAAGGTCACTACGGGTTCAGTCAACTGACACCGTGGTCCTCGTCGCCCGCGAGAACGTCAATGTCTTCTACACCGAGCCGACCCTGTCCCCGATGGCATCCGGCGCGAACCTTCGTTTGTCGGAGCACGGCTACCAGATGCTGCTTGCCCTCGTCGATGATCCCCGCTCAGCAGAACGTGTGGGGTCATTGATTGCCGGAGGATCCTTCGACGCGGCGATTCTGGTCGCCATGACCAACGAGGATCCGCTCGTTGCACGCCTCATGGCGACAAATATCCCGCTCGTGACGGCATCAACGCCATTCCCCGGATCCGACATCCCCTCCGCTGACACGGACAACGTCGGAGGTGCCCGAGCCATTACCGAACGGCTGGTGGCCACTGGTCGGTCAAAAGTGGTCGCCATTGGTGGGCCTTCCTGGGCACCAGTCACCCCGTTGCGTCTCGACGGGTTCCACCAAGGTGCGAGAAATGCCGCGCTCGGGCACACCACGGTCGATGGGTGGACCCTCGCCGCAGGCGAACGGGCAATGTCCGAGCTCCTCCAGCGCTACCCGGATCTCGACGGAGTCGTCGTGGCCTCCGATCTACTCGCCACCGGTGCGATCCGCGTCCTCAACGAAGCTGGGCGGCGAGTACCGCAGGATGTTGGAGTCGTCGGGTTCGACGATGCGCCGGCTGCGACCCTCAGCGATCCGCCATTGTCGACCGTACGAAGTGATGCCAGGGCGACCGGAGCCGCCCTGGCAGACATGGTGGTTGCACAGATTCGTGGTCAGGAACTCCCCCAACGCCACCTCGTCATACCGAACGAAGTGCTTTGGCGGGAGTCAGCCTGAGACGTCACACCGCCGACGGACGCTGCAGGTCGGTGTAATTCACCGCCTTGGCGTCCAGCAGATCGACAAAATCGTCGAAGCCGTTGACCTCCAGCCACTGACGTTCGGCCTCGGTGATCGGGACGCCCAGGAGCCAGTGCACCTTGAGATCACCAATTTCCACCCGGTCGAGTTGAGGGGTGGTGAATGGATGACACCACATCAGATGCGGGGTGGTGGAATTCGGCGCGTACATCGACACGACGTCGCCGAAGACGATTCCCGGGGCCATCGGCCAGTGGTCACGCAGCACCGCAAAGGCGCACGACCCCAGAACCTTGCCCATGACGTCGGAGCCGGGAGCGCCCACGACCATGAGCTCAGCGCGAATGTCACTGCTGGTCCCGTCGACGAGGGCTATTGAGTTCGGCTCAGCGTGCAAGCTCACCGTCGACCAGGTTGACCATCCCGGTGCAGGTGCGTCCGCGAAGGACAGGACGTCGATACGAACTTCTTCAGCGGCATCGACCATGCCGTCGGCGCGCGGAGTGCCGCCGACGGCCTCGACCACGGCCTGGGCAACCTGAGGGCCAGTCGAAGGCATCTGTGTCGGCTCGGCCAGATGCTCAGGCAGGTCTTGCGGATCCAGCGGTCGCTCTGCGGCCGGCTGATCACCGCCGGGAAGGCGTGCTGCAGGGGAGACGTTGTCGTCACTCATGCCTTGATCCTGTCATGTTGATGGCTCGGACGCGTCCGGGGAGGGTTTTTTCTTGCCCGGAGTGAGAAGGTAGAAGTGTTACCAAGAGCACATCTGTCACCTGAACCCGACCGCGAAGGGAGACCATGCCTCCGCTGAAGTCCGACGTGTGGACCTGGGACACGCTGATCCACATCCTCATCATCATCGCCCTTGCGATAGTTGCCCGCTGGCTGCTACGCAAAGGCGTCGACTGGACGATTCGCCTCATGGTGTCGCGCTCGGAGAAGCGCGAGGCCACCATGCCCGGGCGCACCCGCCGTATCCTCGCCGAAGCGACAGGTGCGACTCTCGACAGGCAGAATCAGCGCACGACGACCGTCGGCGGACTGCTCTCGAATGTCGGCGTTGCCATCATTATCATCGTCGCCCTGCTGTCGGGATTCAGCACCATTGGCATCAAGATCACCCCAATCCTGACCTCCGCCGGAATCGTCGGCGTCGCCCTGGCCTTCGGCGCGCAAACGCTCGTCAAGGATGTCCTGGCGGGACTTTTCATCATCTTCGAGGACCAGTATGGCGTCGGTGACGCGGTGAAGATCAACGAGGTGGAGGGGGTTATCGAGGACGTCGGACTGAGGGTGACGCGCATCCGCGACTGGAACGGCGTGGCCTGGTACCTGCGCAACGGCGAGATCACCAAGGTCGGCAATGTGACTCAAGGATGGACGACCTCGTTCACCGACATCAAGGTGCACGCCTTGGAGGACCCGAATCAGGTCATCCGGGTCATCCGGAAGGTCCTCGACGATATTGCGGTCGAATTCGAGGGCACCCTGCTCGACAAGCCCCTGGTCTTGGGAGTCGGCGACATCACCGGCGACACCATGACCTTCCAGGTGATGACGAAGTGCATCGCGAACCAGCATCATGACGTGCTGCGCGCCCTGCGCCGTGAGTGCAAGGACGCTTTCGACGCCGCGAGAATCCGTGGAGCCTTTTGATCCGGCGGCCCATTTTCATCACGACATGACACCTGTCATCACCATGGTGTGACACCGTGCCCCGAAACGACTCTCGAATGCGGTCCTGGACTTCTCCCTCGGCAAGAGTCCTTCCCAATGGAACGACAGGGCAGGAGCGGCTGATGACGAAAAATCACACCCCGCTGACCATCAAGGGCGTGTCGAAATCATTCTGTCGCTCAGCCAGGGAAATTGTTCACGCGGTGAACGACATCTCCTTCACCGTCGACCACCATCGACATGCCCCTGGGCCTGACCCGCCCGGACAACGTACGCCTCGAGGTCGCCATGCACGTTCCCGGTCTGGTCATCACCGGATTGGCGTTCTTCGACAATGTCTTCATCCCATTGAGCGACACCATGCCCACCATCGGACGATGGACCCCGCCTACGACATCACGGCTCTTGCCCGCTGCCCGTTGACCAACGGCATGGACATTGGCGGTGGCCACGACTCCTTGAGGATTCTTCCAACGATTCCAGAACAACTTCCAGCTCCGGTGCGATTTTCCCTTCAAGGCACCAACGCCGTCACCGGGGTGACGGAAGAACGCGCATGACGATGAGAACTCTCATTGCCGAGGACATCGATCTGGATCTCGCCGCCACTGCGATGTGAAGGGGTCACTCTCTCATCACCGATCGTGAGACCGAAATCCTAGGAATGGTCGTGGATGGCTCTGCCGAACGTGCGTCGTCAGCAAGGGAGAGTGTCAACGTCCGAGTTCCTCCCGCACCGCCTGCTCCACAGCCTGGCTGAGCAGCGATCCGGCCTTGGCCATCGACTCATCCGGGTCCGGCTCGATGTCCGACAAACAGATGATTCGTTGGAATGCCCCGCGCTTATCCTCGGGGAGGTCGCACTTTCCACAGACTGCCCACACCGGCACCCCGGCATCGAGAGCAATCTTGCGGATGGTGTCGGGGAGCTTCCCCAGGAGAGTCTGCCGGTCGATCCGTCCCTCACCTGTGATGACCAACCCTGCCTCGGAGATTTTTGACACCGCCTTTGCCCATCCGAGCACTGCAGCTGCTCCTGGACGGTACTTCGCGCCCAGACAACGGAGCGCCCAGCCAACTCCACCAGCGGCACCAGAGCCAGGGTCGTCCCGGTACGCGCTACCAATGGCCGCCTCCATGAAATCAGCAAGCCTAGTCAGGCCGGCTTCAGCAACCTCGATCCCTCCTTCGTCCAATCCCTTTTGCGGACCAAAAACTGCTGCTGCACCGCTCGGCCCCAGCAGCGGTGAGGTGACGTCACATGCCACGGTCAGCTTCACTCCCGACAGTTTTCGGTTCAACCCGGACAGGTCGAGGCGCGAGAGTTCCGGCAACCCCGCTGCGCCGGGAGAAATGGGCGCCAAGTTCTTGTCGAGCAAGCGCACCCCGAGGGCTTCCAGCATCCCCGCACCGCCATCGGTGGAGGCCGAACCGCCGGCCCCGACGGTGATGTCAGTCGCTCCACTACGCAGGGCAGCCGCAATGACCTCCCCGAGGCCGCGACTGGATGCCACCAACCCGCGTCGAGGGCTCGGTGGTCCGGACACTCTGTCCGCCCTCTCCAGACCGCAACAGGTGGCCATCTCGATGACTGCCTGGTTGTCGCGCAAGGCATAGTCGACTTCGGCAAGGTCACCGGTCGCCCCGTGACACTTGACGGTTACGGCGTGGAACCCAGCTGCCAGAACAGCCTCCACGGTTCCCTCACCGCCGTCAGCAACCGGAATCGTCATGACTTCACGCCCCGGGTCAGCTGCGGAAAACCCTCGCTGTACCGCCCGGCACGCCTTGCCGGAGCTCAGGGAGCCCTTGAACGAGTCAACGGCCACAACCACAGGTGCATTCGGATCAGGACGCATGGTCTCAGCATGACACGCGGACATGTCGACCTCTGAAACTGGCCCCCTGACCTTTGCTGAACATTTTCGCCGCGTCGCATCGATCCTCATCACGAGATCTGCCCGACACGCACGATGTCGGCGCTTTTCGTCGCACCCCGTAAACTCGGTGTCATGGTGAATCGCGCCTACCTGTCCCTGAGCGTTCTTGCCCTCGTGTTGTGGGTGGCCGCGTACCGTCATCTACCCGGCTGGGCGGCTGGAGTGACGCTGGCGTGCGTCGTCCTGTTCTCCCTGTTCTGCGAGTGGTCCCGAGTGCGCACCCTGGCCCGCATTGGCAAGTCCCGCGGCACCAGCCACCAGAGTTCACGCGGTCGCAAGTTGTCCTGACAAGGCTGTTGACCATCCCCGAGACACGGTTTCTGATTACGCTGGTTTCAGTACTTCCCTTCCAGCTCGTCAGCTTCGTGACCGCCGCAAAAGCCAATGTCGCGTAGGCTGTCTGCCGCCATGCCTGAAAAAAACGTCAACAGCCCCTCGACGCTGCCCACCGCCCTGCGCCCAACCCCCGACGAGTCGGGGATGACCGTGCCGCAGCTGCTCCAACACCGCATCGATGTGCTTTTTGAGCAGGTGCCGCTGGTCGCTGAACTGGGCAAGGTCTTTGCGCAGGCAGGTCACGATCTTTATCTCGTCGGTGGGTCCGTCCGCGACGCCCTCATGGGTCGTCTTGGACACGACCTTGACTTCACCACCGACGCTCGCCCCGACACGACGGAGGCAATTCTTCGCAGGTGCACCCATGCGACGTGGGACATTGGCCGAGCCTTCGGGACTATCGGCGCCCAGATCGACGACTGGGTGGTGGAGGTCACCACCTACCGCGCAGACGCGTACCACCCTGACTCCCGCAAGCCCGAGATCGTCTACGGAGACACCCTCGAGGACGATCTCATCCGTCGCGACTTCACGGTCAACGCGATGGCATTGCATGCCATGACTCGAGCATTCTCAGATCCCTACGCCGGACTCGCCGACATCGTGGCGGGAGTTTTGCGCACTCCTTTCCCGCCAGAGCGGTCGTTCAGCGATGACCCGCTGCGCATGATGCGAGCTGCGCGGTTCACCTCCCAGCTCGGCTTCACCGTCACCGACGAGGTCCGTGCCGCCATGACTGACATGGCCCCACGCATCGAGATCATCTCCGCTGAACGTGTCCGTGACGAACTCTCCAAGACCCTCCTCACTGACCATCCGCGCGCGGGCCTCGACCTCCTGGTCGCCACTGGTATCGCCGACCATGTGCTCCCCGAGCTGCCAGCCTTGCGTCTGGAACGCGACGAACACCATCGTCACAAGGACGTCTACGAGCATTCCCTGACAGTCCTGGACCAGTCCATCGACCTCGAGAAGCGCCGCGGTCACGAGCCTGACCTCACCGGTCGTCTGGCTGCTCTGCTGCATGACATCGGCAAACCGCCGACGCGTAAGTTCGAGCCCGGCGGCAAAGTGAGCTTTCACCACCACGACGTCGTGGGAGCAAAGATGGCCCGCAAACGTCTCAAGGCCCTCACCTACCCCAGCCAGGTCGTCAAAGATGTGTCCAAACTCGTCGAACTGCACCTGCGCTTCCACGGCTACGGCGACCAGGGGTGGACGGACTCGGCGGTGCGTCGTTACGTCCGTGATGCTGGCGACCAACTGGAGCGTTTGCACATCCTGACCCGCTCTGACTGCACTACCCGGAATCGTCGCAAGGCCGAGCGGCTGGAATTCGCCTACGACGACCTCGAGAGGCGCATCGCCGACCTCACCGCCAAGGAAGAGCTGGCTGCGATTCGTCCCGATCTCGACGGCGAAGAGATCATGGCCACTCTGGGCATCAAGCCCGGCCCAGCGGTCGGCAAGGCCTACAAGTTCCTCCTCAACCTCCGCCTCGACGAAGGCCCGCACACTCCTGACGAGGCAAAGGCCGCGCTACTGGCGTGGTGGGCCAAGCAAGAGCACTGAACCTCACGCGGACCACGGTTCAATCCCGTCCCCGGCCAACTACCATGACAAACGTGTCACCTGCTTCCCGCCTTTGCCCAGCCGCTTGGCTGCTGGGGTTGTTGATGGTCCTCACGACCGTCTTCGCGGGATCTTCCCCTGCCCAGGCACGTACCGCGGCAGAATTGGTCAAGGTGACGATTACTTCTGTCAGCCCACCGACAGGGGATCCCAAAACTCCCATCACCATCAAGGGAACGGTGACAAATACCTCTTCGGTGTCGATGACATGGGTTCAAGCGTCGTTCTGGCGCTCCCAGGACCAGATCAACGACACCCG
This sequence comes from Cutibacterium sp. LaCa_255, assembly GCF_057458005.1. Taxonomy (NCBI): domain Bacteria; kingdom Bacillati; phylum Actinomycetota; class Actinomycetes; order Propionibacteriales; family Propionibacteriaceae; genus Cutibacterium; species Cutibacterium sp. LaCa_255. Next base: position 2,690,613 of record NZ_CP190956.1, read on the forward strand.
TGACCTTTCTGACCTGCTGGCATCCCCCGCCACCGTGCCGGTTGGCATGCGGTGGTATCGGGAGCCCAACGAGGCGTCAATTTTCAACATCACCGACCCAGAGGCCAACCAGACCTTCAAACCAGGCGACAGTGGGTCCTTCACCGTGACTGGAACACCAGCCCAGATGGGGTTGACGTCACCCAACGCCGTTGACGCGATCGGTATCCACGTGCAGGCGTCCCCCGAGAACCAGTCGCGCAGAACGGTCGGTCGAGCACGAGTACTCACGGTTCTCTCAGATGCTCATACCAGCGCGAACCTCGCCCCCGTCATCGTGCTCTCGACCATGCCCACCCGCAGGATCGATGGCACCTTCACCGACGAGTCGCTCGCGGATGACATCACCCATCGACTGAAGCCTCTTGCTGAAGCGGCACACACCCGTAACGCGACAGTTCTCGTCGATCCAAGCCTCATCGACGAGGCCAGGGCGATGGCCTCGGGATATCGCGTGGCTGGCAAAGGCACGGCCACCGTCGAGGGCAAGGGCCAGCAAACAGCCAGGGAATGGCTCGACCTCGTCGAACCATTACTGACCACCGGCCAGGCATATCGCCTACCGTACGGAAATGCCGATGTCATTGGAGCGGTTCGGCAGGGCCGCCCCAACGTCCTCTTGACGGTGAAACACGCTCTCGACCCCTCGAATCCAGCCGCGAAGTTACCGTTAGCAGTCGTCGACCCAGCAGCTGAACTCGACAGGTCCTCGTTCAAGACCCTCACCAAGGAACTCTCCCCCGCGCTGGTCCTGACATGTGCGGCATCGGCTCGTGACGGCGTCCGGGAGGAGTCCGGAGTCAAGGTGATCGGTCTGGCCGACACCGCCCGAACCGACGGCCATCCACAATCCAACAGCGACCCCCAGCGGCGCGGAATGCTGCTGTCCCAGGCCCTCCTCATGACTCACGAGTCGATTCCGGCGGTCACCCTCGTCACCACCGTCAACGATGTTCAAGCCACCGCGCCGGTCGGGTGGCTGCACCTGCAGAATCTCTCGGCAGTTCTCACCGGAGCCAAGCCGGGCCTTCGGCTACCGGGAACACGCGCCGGTGACATCACCCTGAAGGGCCCTTGGTGGCGCGTCCAGCACGACGTCGGGATCGATTCAGACGACTGGTCCGACCTCGTGGGTGCCCCCACGGAGGCGACCTCCTTGACCTCGGCGAAATTTGTCAGCAGGTCGTTGTCGTCGTCACTCCAGGATCGTCAGGCATGGGCTACTGACGTCATGCGCCCAGCAGCGGACGCCATGGCCGGCAAGGGCCTAGTCCTGCATTCAGCCCCGCAGTTCGTGATGTCCTCCTCGACCAATGACTTTCCCCTGACGGTCACGAACTCGCTCGCACAGACGGTTCACGTCAAGGTCGTCGTCTTCTCAGAAAACCCACAGCGCATCGACATCCCGGACACCCAGGTCGTCACGATCCAGCCCAGGGAAACGCAAACCATCAGGTTCGCCCCGAAAGCAAGCTCAAATGGAGTCGTTGAGATGCAGGCACACCTGTCGACTCCGTCAGGACGCAGCCTGGGGTCCCAGACCAGTTTCGTTGTCAAAGCGACTCAGATGGACGATGTCGGCTGGATCATCGTTGTGGTGTCGGCGCTGGTGCTCATCATCGCCACGGTGCTGCGCATTCGTCAGGTGACCGCGAATTCCCGGCGTCAGGCCGAATCCAACGGTGAGTCCCAGACCAGTGGCCCCACCGCTGGCTCAACCTCCGATGACATTTCTGACACCACGCCTTCCCCTTCGGCAGTAGAGGATCCTGACACGGCCTCGGACGACGATTCTGAGCATCACCTCCCCACCGGTGAGGGCAACCTCGCCGAGTGACAATCCCGGGGTTCGCGGCACGGATCGGTATCGTTGACGATGCACATTCGGATCGATCGGGCAGGAGGTGGCAGTGTCTTTCGAGGACCTCGCCGATCGTCACGGCGGTCAGTACGACTCGGATCTCCATGCCGCGGATGACCTCCCCGACCTTCTCCCAGGATCCTTTCTGGGTGAGCGTTACCGTCTCGACCAGGAGCTCTCCCATCCCGAGTCCTCACTGACCTGGCGAGCCTTCGACACCAAGTTGCACCGCCCGGTCCTGATTCACGCTCTGGCCCCGCACGGTCGTCGCACACCCGCTGTCCTGGACGCGGCCCGACAAGCTGCCGTGGCCACCGATTCGCGCTTCTTGCGGGTCCTCGACGCCATCGTCGCCGGACCAGGCGAACCAGCATCATGGGTTGTCAGCGAATACGCCCCTGGAAAGTCGGTCGAGGAACTGTTGGAGACCGGGCCCCTCTCGGCGTTGGAGGCGGCATGGATTGCCCATGAAATCGCCGACGCGATGGCACCCTTGCATGCCCAAGGGGTCTTCCACGAACGCATCAACCCAGGAACGGTTCTCGTCACCTCGACCGGGAATCTCAAGATCAGTGGCTTGCTCGTCGAAGCCGCGTTGCATCCTCGGCCGGGCGACAATTCTCGTCCCTGGCCGGACCGCGAGGTCGCCGACGTGACAGACATCGGACGGGTTCTTTATGCCTGTCTGGTCTCGCGCTGGCCAGTCGGACATGGCCACCGCCCGTCCGTCGAGCCAGCCTCGACGATGTCCTGGGGACTGCCACCCGCCCCGACTGACTCCCACGGCTGGCTCACCCCACGTGAGGTCCGCGCCGGGGTCTCCCCGGCCCTCGATGTCCTCTGCGACCAGATCCTCTCGCAGGTTCCCCGTTATGACGAGGTGCCATTGCGCACCGCGAATGAGATTGCGCATTCCCTGCGTCGGACCCTCGGCTCAGCTGACGCCGCCGCTGACCTCGAGCGTCGCATCCGGTTCCCAGTGGGACCGGCTTCCCGTGCCGGGGAAGAGCCATGGCGCTCCGACGAATCCGCCGCTTTTGCGCCGGACCAGGATGAGCCGGAACGGGCAGAGGAGTACGGACCTGACGACGAGGGGTACTGGTCCCCGGACGCGGCTGCCGGAGAGTGGGGGCGTCAGGCAGGGCCAGTGCCGTGGACGAGCAACAACGATCCCCACACCACACAGCTCTCCCCCGCTGGGCAGGATTCCTCGGAGAACGGCAGTGCCGAGCTGGTATTGGCCAAACCGCGCCCTCACAACCGTCGATGGCCACCAGTACTCATGGCTGCCGTTGGCGTGGTCATGATCGTGTGTCTCATCATCGCAGGGGTGCGTCATTCTGGCAGCAACGCCCCGGAGGCATCCAGCGAGCCGACGACCGTCGAGGTGACGCACGTCCAGGAATTTGATCCCGAAAAGGACGGTGGCGACGCCAAGGAGAACCACGACGAGGTCAAACTCGCGATCGACGGCGACCCGTCAACGGCCTGGCACACAGTCGTCTATCACAACTCTGCGAAGCTCGGGAACCTCAAGCCCGGAGTCGGCCTGGTCATTGATTTGGGACGCGTCACCGAGGTCACATCGGTGAAGGTGCGGCTGGTCGGATCCGGAACGGACATTTCCTTGTGGCAGCCGACCAGTGATGTCTCCTCCGATGAGGCTCCCATGACGACGATCAAGGAGTGGACTCAGGTGGCGGCGGTGCCGGGGGCCGGATCGACGGTCACGTTGAAACCATCCGGCAAGACGAAGGCCCGTCATCTCCTGATCTATCTGACGGAGCTTCCTCCGAAATCGACCTCGCGGTTCCAGGGTGGGATAGCAGATATCACCGTCACCGGGTCCTGACGACATTTTTCGACGCCCGGGGCTGGCGACCATCTGCTCTCCGACATGTGCTTTCTGGCAGCGACCCAACTGCTGACCGACAGCTTTCCGACGGAACCGTCGTCAAGTGAGGCATCTTTTCTGCCGCCGCACCACCTCAGTGACGAAACCCCCAACTCGTCCCTCCTCCGCGGCCAGGATTTTACGACCTTCGCTCGAGCTGACACTTTTCGTCGTGCGGTCTGGTCGTTGTTCAGGCCGGTCGTCGTGCGGTCTGACATGAGGGGCCGGTGGAGGAAGGTCCGTGTGACAGGGGCCCGTCACGAGAACCCCGCAGAGGGCAACTGCAGAGTCACCCGCGAAAGCGAGTGCCCCCCAAAAAACGCAATGGTGCCCCGTGCTCGAAAGCACGGGGCACCAGGTGTCATCGGTCCATCAGAACCAACTCAGGATCACTCCTTGACGTCGTCGTCCATCCAGTCGAAGGTCTTGGTGACGGCCTTCTTCCAGTTGCGGAACAGACGCTCGCGCTCGTCCTGGTCCATCTTGGGCTCCCAGCGCTTGTCCTCGGCCCAGTTGGCGGTGACGTCCTTCTCACCCTCCCAGAAGCCGACGGCGATACCAGCGGCGTAGGCGGCGCCCAGAGCGGTGGTCTCAGCAACTACCGGGCGAACCACCGGCACGTTGACCTGGTCGGCCTGGAACTGCATGAGGGTCTCGTTGGCGGTCATGCCACCATCGACGCGCAGCTCGGTGAGCGGCACACCGGAGTCGGCGTTCATGGCCTCGAGGACCTCACGGGTCTGGTAGGCGGTCGACTCGAGCACGGCGCGGGCGATGTGGCCGCGGTTGACGTAACGAGTCAGGCCGACGAGGGCGCCACGGGCGTCCGGACGCCAGTACGGTGCGAACAGGCCGGAGAAGGCTGGCACGAAGTAGGCGCCGCCATTGTCCTCGACGGTGTTGGCGAGAGCCTCGATCTCCGGGGCGGTCTCGAACATCTTGAGGTTGTCACGCAGCCACTGGACCAGAGACCCGGCAACGGCGATCGAGCCCTCGAGGGCGTAAACGGTGGGCTGGTCGCCGATCTTGTAGCAGACGGTGGTCAGCAGACCATTCTCGGAGAAGATGGCCTCCTCGCCGGTGTTCATCAGCATGAAGCAGCCGGTGCCGTAGGTGTTCTTCGCCATGCCCTTCTCGAAGCAGGCCTGGCCGAAGGTGGCAGCCTGCTGGTCACCGAGGATGCCGGAGATCGGGGTGTCGATCAGCAGGCCGTTCTTGCGGCCGTAGCCATAGACCTCGGAGGAGGACTTGATCTCGGGGAGCATCGACTTCGGGATACCCATGACCTCGCACATCGAGTCGTCCCACTCGAGGGTCTTGACATTCATGAGCATGGTGCGGGAAGCGTTGGTCGGATCGGTGACGTGCACGCCGCCGTCGGTGCCTCCGGTCAGGTTCCACAGCACCCAGGTGTCCATGTTGCCGAAGTACAGGTCGCCAGCCTCAGCCTTCTCACGAGCACCCTCGACGTTGTCGAGGATCCACTTGACCTTCGGGCCGGAGAAGTACGAGGCGAGACCCAGGCCGCAGATGTGCTTGAAGCGGTCAGCACCCTCGTCGCCAGCCAGTTCGTCACAGATCTTCTGGGTACGGGTATCCTGCCACACAATGGCGTTATAGATCGGGTCGCCGGTGTTCTTGTCCCACACCACGGCGGTCTCGCGCTGGTTGGTGATTCCAACGGCAGCCAGCTGGTGGCGGTTGATGTTGGCCTTGGTCAGCGCGAGTCCGACGACATCGCGAACAGCTTCCCAGATCTCGATCGGGTCGTGCTCAACCCATCCGGCACGCGGGAAGATCTGCTCGAATTCCTGCTGGCCGACGGCCACGATCTGGCCCGAGTGGTTGAAGACGATGGCCCGGGTCGAGGTGGTGCCCTCGTCGATGGCGAGCACGAACTTCTCGTCGCTCATGATTGTTGCCTTTCTTGTCTACGTTGACTTGTCTGAGAGGTTGCGACTGATACGAAATCAGCTCTGGTGTGACAGTGAGAAATCTACTCAGTGCCAGAAGATGGTGTAGGTGAGGGCGGCGAGAACAGCACCAATGATCGGGCCGACAACCGGAACCCAGGAGTAGCCCCAGTCGCTGCCACCCTTGCCCTTGATCGGCAGGACGGCGTGGGCGATACGAGGGGAAAGGTCACGAGCCGGGTTGATGGCGTATCCGGTGGGGCCGCCGAGAGAGGCGCCGATGGAGACGATGAGCAGGGCGACGGCGAGCGGGCCAATAGTCACACCCTGGGTGAAGCCGGAAATGATGACCCAGAGCACGAGGACCCAGGTGCCGATGGCCTCAGTGATGGTGTTCCACAGCGGGTTGCGGATCTCAGGGCCGGTGGCGAAGGTACCGAGCTTGAGGGCCGGGTCGCAGTCCTCGTCGTAGTGCTGCTTGTAGGCCAGCCAGCAGAGCACGGCGCCGACGAAGGCACCGGCGAACTGGGCGAGGATGTAGATGATGATGTTGCTCGCGGTGGCGGGAATGCCGTTGGCCAGGTCCTTACCAGCAAGTGCGAGGCCGATGGTGACGGCCGGGTTCAGGTGTCCGCCGGTCTTGTAGGCTGCGTAGACACCGAACATCACACCGAAGCCCCATCCCCAGTTGATCTGGAGGGAACCGGGAGCGGGATTGCCCTTACACTTGGGAAGGAGGTTGTTGGCGACGACGCCACAACCCAGCAGAATGAGGATCATGGTGCCCAGGAACTCAGATCCGAAGATCGTCGCGGCGGGCACCGCAGTTTCGAGAAGCATGAGGACTCCTTCGTCGTGGCGTCATCCATTGACACCGATTTACTCGCCGGTGGCGGTCGATCCCGTAGGATTCAGCAAACGGGGACCGTCGTCCCGACCCTGTGGGGGCTGGACGTGGCTCAGTCAAACATCTACGGCGCCGGAGAATCGCAATTCTGCACTTATGTGCATGGCAAGGGGAGGGGCATGAACGAATTGTCCAATGACGTATGGACAGCAGCGTCCATGTATTACATGCAGGGCGAGACGATGGATGCCATCGCCAGCCATCTCGGCACATCCCGCTCAACCGTGTCTCGCCTTCTCAAACAGGCACGTCAATCCGGAGTTGTGCGTATCACCTTGTCAGAGCCGACTGGGTTACGTAACGGCCTGGATTCCACCCTGACGAGGATGTTCGGGGTCAACACCACTGTCGTGCCGGTGAAATCAGGGACGACCGAGATTCACCGCCTGGACCAGGTGGCCAGGATCGCCGGACAGATGGTTACGGACATGATCGAGGACAATTCCGCGATAGGAGTTGCCTGGGGAACAACCCTGGATGCCGTCACCCATTATGTCGTCCCCAAGGACGTCAAGGGAGTGCGCGTCGTACAGATGAATGGGTCGGCCAACCCCGCTAGTTCAGGGATTCCTTACGTTGGATCAATCCTTTCCAGAATGGCTGCCGCGTTTGGGGGTGAGGTCATTCATTTCCCGGTCCCGACATTCTTCGACAATGCTACGACGAAGACCGCGATGTGGCAGGAGCGCTCCGTTCAGGCAGTACTCAAGGCACATCGCGAGCTCGACCTCGCCGTGTTCGGCGTGGGGGCCCTCGACAGCCCAGTCCCCTCCCACGTCTATTCCGCCGGTTACATCACCGATGAGGAAAAGGCGAATTTGATGCGGTCCGGAGTTGTTGGTGACGTCAACACCGTCTTTCTCAAGGCTGACGGCGCCTATGACGTCGAGTTCAACAAGAGGGCGACCGGATTGGCCCCATTCCAGTTGCAGCGCATACCGCGTCGGCTCTGTGTCGTCGCTGGCCGCGCCAAGGCTGTCGGACTATTGGCCGCACTGCGTGCCAGGGTGGCGACGGACCTCGTCGTCGACGATGCAACTGCTCGTGCAGTCCTCGATCTGATGTGACTCGCCAGTCCTGCGCCCGTGGGAAGGGTCCCGAAGCCACAGCAGCTGCGGGGCCCCTTCCCACGTCGCGTAACCCGTATCAGGACTTCGCCGTACCCAAGGTGACGTCGGCGGTGGCCTGCTGCGAACCACGGATGTAGCTGATCTTGACCTTCTGGCCAGGCTTGAACGACCTCACGAGACCGACCAGGGACTCTCCGGACACGATATCGGTGTCGTCGATCTTGGTGATGACGTCGCCACGCTGCAGCCCGCCCTTGTCAGCTGCCGAGTTGGGTGAGACCGTGGCGATCCCGGCTCCGAGGACTTGGACACCATCCTTGCTGCCAGCGACGTCACGCACGGAGATGCCCAGGAAGGCGTGAGTTGCCTTTCCGGTGTCAATGATCTGATCGGCAATCCATTTGGCAAGATTTGACGGGATCGCAAAGCCGATTCCGATATTGCCCGATTGCTCGGAATTACTTGACGAAAGGCTCGCAATGGAGGAATTGATCCCGATGAGCTCACCATTGGCATTGACGAGAGCACCACCTGAGTTGCCCGGATTGATGGCTGCACTGGTCTGGATAGCATTCGTGACGACCACACCCGACGACGAATCTCGAGATCCCAGCAGATCCCGTGAATTACTGCGATTCATGGTGGTGACCGGACGATTGAGGGCACTGATGATTCCGGTCGTCACCGACCCCGACAGGCCGAGCGGATTGCCGACGGCCATCACAGGAGACCCAACGGTCAACTTGCTGGAGTCAGCAACACCGATCGGCTTCATGGACTTCGGCGGGTTCGTCACCCGGATGACGGCAAGGTCCGTCGATGGATCTGTACCAACTACCTTGGCCTCGTAGGTCTTGTTGCCCATGGAAACCGTCAGCTGGCCGCCCGAAACCGCGTCGGCAACGACGTGATTGTTGGTGACGATGTTGCCGTTCGTGTCGACGACGACTCCCGACCCCTCGTCTCCTCCATTGCCCGTCCTCACGGTGATGGCGACTACCGAGTTCGACACGGCGGAGGCGGTGGCCGTCCAGTCCGGGGCGGAGGATGAGCCTTGAACCACTTTGGTGACGCTGTTGGGGGATGCAGGGCTCGACGTCACAGCCGGGGCGTCGTTCCTTGCCAGGGAGCGATCGACAAGGCCCCCGGAAACGCCGCCAACAGCCGCCGCCAACACGGCGACGAGAACAACTGTGCCGCCCCGAAAGCCCTTCCGGGCCGATCGCGACGAGCCCTTAGCCGGGTCGGGGTTTTTGCCACCCGCGCTCGGGGCCGGCTGCTCAGAAGCCTCCCACGGAGGAGGCTGGGTGGTTGACGGATTTCCCTGGTTCGTCCAGGAATCGTTACTGCGCGACCAGTAGGCATCCTGCGCCCAGCTCTGGCGATTGTCGTCAGGGCGAGAGGGGTAGCCTCCCTCCTCGCCGTGCTGGAGGGGATTGGGTTCACGCGGCTCACGGGGACCATTCGTCGACTCACTCATAACTCCAAGTGTTCACGACCGCACCAACTGGTCGATGCACTGTCCAGCAACGTGTTCCCGTCAGCGGAGAAGGTTCGAGGCTGCAGTCCCACCCTCCAACGGGGTCGGATCCGACCGTGGTCAGGCGCCACGGGGATCGCGTCAACCCCCAGTCAGGGAACCCGCCGTCCAATCGACCTCGCCACCTCTCATCTCCACAGGAGGTGCTCAGGAAGGCCACGACTCATTCACAAAGATGAGATCGGAGAAGTGGGCCTCCACCGCTGGGTTTTCCCCTCCCCCGGCGTACAGCCCAATTCGTGGACGAGAGGCCGACGACATCGTCCACGTGGCGCCCCACGTCCAATGGCGACCGTCATGGCTGAGCGCCGATCGGTAGAGGTGCTCACCGCCATGGTCGACGTGATGGGCAACACGTAGCCATGTCACACCCGCAGGTCGACCGACCACTGCCCCACCGTAACTGCGGAACCGATCCGCATCGGTAATCTCGCGTCCGTATTCGACGATGCGCGTTCCCTCAACAGCCACCGCGCCAAGGCGGATGAAGTCGTCATCACCATTGATGACCACCATCCCGGCCTGCTGATAATTACGGACCGTGTCCAAACCAAGGTCCAGACCGACTTTCACCTGAGCGATCCAGTCTCCCTCCGGTGGGTCACGCAGCAGCAATCCACCCGAGGCGCCCTCCCCCGCGAGATCTCCGTCGGTGACTGGCCAAACGATCGCGCCACCCTTCGTGTGAACGCCAGAAGGCCGGCGAATCCACGACCACTCGACGTTGCTTCCGCTCACAGCGGCTACCAGATCGACCCGCTGCGGTGTCCCGACGGGAGTTGGCTGCGGTGCCCTGTCGTCATGGATGCTGTGGGTCCGGGCCGCGACGACGTTAGTCACGACACCGTGGCCGGAGATTTTCACAGGGCCGCCCTCAAACTGACGACCCTTCGGAGAGACCAGGGAGGCCGATGCATCGCTTGATCCCGCCGGTCTCAGTGCCACGCGCAACTGCGGCCCCTGAATGGTGACAACAAGGGTTCGCCACGATCCGTCCTTCGGGAACTCTGTTGACCCAGTCCACGAATCTCGTCTCGCCCTCAGCACACCGGAATCCGCGTCCACCTCGACACTGACGTCATCCGCCAGTTCCACAGAGATCGAATCTTTGGGCAGTACATCCACCTCCAGGCGCACGTCGTCCGCCGGAAGTCTCTTTCGTGAGACGACGCGCTCACCTTCGATTCGCATGGCCTGATTGACCCCTCCAGCGTCGACCGGATGAGCATTGGTGAATTGCGACGAGGCATTCCACGGTTCTCCACCTAGTAGAGAGGCTGTTAACGGCGCGGAGCTGGGTGTGTCAGAGGGCCCCGCACCACCGTTGACCATCGGCCAACCGTCAATCCACTCCAGGCGGTCGACCAGGAGCGGACGTCGATTGATCCCTCCGGCCTCCCCAAGCCATGGCCGTACCCGATCCAGTGCGTGGTAGAGGAGGTAGTCCTGTCCTGACGAATCAGTGAAAACGGCGTTGTGGCCGACACCGATCCACTTGTTACCGTTCTGGGTCACGACGATGCTCCCACCTGAGTTCGACTTCGTCATGGCGGTGCCGTCAGCGTCGAGGAATGGGCCCAACGGCGACTGACCACGTCCCGCAAAGACCGAGTATCCGGTACTCGGCCCGGCACAACAATTTGCCGAGGACGCCATAAGGTAGTACTGGTCGCCATGTTTGACGACGTAGGGAGCCTCGTACCGGTCAGAATGGGCAACCTGTACCGGTTTTGTCGCCAAGGAGAGGCCGTCCGGAGCGGTTCGCGCAGCAAAAATCCCGCCACGGTACGAGCCCCAGTAAAGGTAATGAGTACCGTCGACATCCGTGAATCCAGTTGGATCAATGGTCGAGAACCACCCGTCGTGTCCATCGGAGTGAGGAGGGACGAGCGGCTCCGGTTTCACTGTCCACGGCCCTACTGGAGAGGGAGCCGTCGCAACGCCGATCGCCGAGTCGTCCTTCCCGGCGTTGAGAGCTGTCTCCGTCACTGCGAAGTAAAGGACATATCGGTCACCGATACGACGAACATCCGGGGCCCAGAGTCCGGCTGCCGGACTGATCCAGTCGGGCATGTTCTCCGAGGTGAGAAGCGGTCCGACATACGTCCAGTGCTGCCAGTCCCTTGTCTTGGCAACATGCCCTAGGGCAGGAGCCCCTCCGGCACGCAGCGGGTCTGACGTCGCATAGACGTACCACCAGCCATCCACACCCCTGATAACTGACGGGTCGGCCCAGGTGTCGGCAAAGCTCCGCGACACTGGGTTGATGATCTGGCCGGCAGCAATCCCCGGAGTCGCGCGGGGAGTCGGGTCCGGTCGGTTACCGGCGTCACAACCCATCACGATCAGACAGAACCCCAGCACAAGCGCTGCGAAAGGCCGCTTCGACATCACATCCTCACCCCTTGAGGCCGGAGCTGGCAACGCCTTCGATGATGTACCGCTGCAAGACTACGTAAATGACGAGAACCGGGACGGCTGCCATCGTCGCGCCAGCCATGATGACCGGGTAGTCAATTGTGTAACTTCCTTGCAGGCGGGTCAGACCGACTGGGAGCGTGAGACTCGCGTCGCTGAACAACACATAAATCGGCCAGACGAAGTCATTCCAGTTGCCCAGGAAAGACAGCACGAGCAGGGTCGCCAAGGCTCCCTTGGCGTTGGGGAGCACGATCTTGAAGAAGGTCGTGAATGGTCCGGCTCCGTCAATCCTCGCGCTCTCCTCGAACTCCTTCGGTAGCGCCACGAAGAATTGTCTGAGGAAGAACACTCCGAAAGCTCCTGCGGTTCCCGGGAAGATGATCGCGGGAAGCGAGTCCAACCACTGAAGCTTCGACATCAACTCAAAGTTCGGCATGAGAAAGATGAATCCCGGCACGAACATCGTCGACAGGACGATTGCGAACAGGACGTTCTTCCCGGGCAGCCGCAGGCGGGCGAAGGCGTAGGCAGCCATCGCGGCAAACAAACAGGTCAGTACCGAATTGACCGTCGCAGCCACAAATGAGTTCAGTACCCATCGAAGAACCGGACTCGCATCATCTACGAACAGCAACTGCCGGTAGGCACGCAACGTCCAGGTGTGTGGAAAGAATGTGGCCGGAACTTGCTTTGCCTCGATGCTCGTCTTGAACGAGGTGAGGATCATGACCACGAGAGGCCCGAGGAAGATGACGGTAAGAATTACCATCATTACCCAGAACATCGGATTCCTCCATGTCTTCCTCATGACAGTTCGCCCTTCCTGGACCGGGCCGTATGACGGAACCGACGTCGGTCCTTCGCCTCTTTGTGATCGCGTGTGGCGTAGTACTGCGCGATTGAGATCACAATGAGGATGGCAGCAAGGATGTAGCTCTCCGCGGCGGCCTGACCGGCACGGTTCTGGCTGAATCCCAGGTCGGTGATGACCATGATTGCGGTCCGTGTCGACTCAGCCGGGCCACCCTGGGTGATGGTGTAAGACTGGCCGAACATGTTGGCACTGGCCAACACCGTTGTGACAAGAACGAAGATCAACACGGGACGCAGCCCTGGCATGGTCACGTACTTGAACTGCTGCCACCGTCCAGCACCGTCGATGGCCGCAGCTTCATACTGTTCCTGAGGGATATTGGCCAGGCCAGCCATGTAGATCACTGCGTTGAACCCGATCGTCCACCAGACCGTGACACCGACCAGACCAATCCAGGCCCAGGGTTGGGAGGTGGTCCACTGGATGTTTGTGTGGAAGATGGCGTTCACCAGACCGAAGTTGCCGTCCAGCAGGTATCTCCACATGACACCGATGACAGCGACGCCGAGCACGTAGGGAGCGAAAAACACTGCCCGGAAGAACGTCCGCCCCGGGAACTTCATGCTCAGCAGGATTGCGAGCCCCAACGGAAGGCTTACAAGGAAAGGCACACTCGCCACCGTGAAGATACCGGTGTTCGCCATGCCTCGCCAGAACTGCTCGTACTGCACCGATTGTGGGTCAAACAGGTCCGCATAGTTCTGCAACCCCACCCAAGGACGCGCCGGGAGGGTGAAGTCCCAGTCATGCAGACTGATCCAGATGCCGTACACTGCAGGAACGGCGACGAAGACCGTGAACACGACGAGGTAGGGAGCGAGGAAGACTAACGCAACACCCGCAGAGCCCTCGACGCTCTTACGTTTCCTCCTTGTAGTTCCTTCCCTTGAGACCGACATCACTGATACTTCTTTCGGTTCTCCTCGAGAATCTTGTCGGCTCTGCTGGCGGATTCCTTCAACGTCGACTCAATTCCCTTGCCACCAAGCATGATTTCGTTGACAGCGCGATAGAACTCACCGATGACATCACTGATGCCAGGGACGGTTGGGGGAAACACCACATCGTTGATCTGCTTGGCCAAGGTTGACTGGCCAGTCAGCTTGGCGAAACCATCACTTTCGCGGACCGAGTTACGTGCCGGGATCTGGCCGCCCTTGGCCCACTCCAGCGACTGCTGGGAAACCCAGTTGACGAACACCTTGGCAGCATCCGCACGGTTTGAGTTCCCATTGCGCTGTGTCGGGATCGTAAACTGGTGAGAGTTAGCCCAGACGGCCTTACGCTCACCGATCTGTGGCAACGGGGCAACCCCCCACTCCAAAGCCTTGTTCTCAGCCAAGGTGTTAAGCGACCAGATGCCATTCCAGTTGAAAGCGGTCTTCCCGTTCTGAAGGGCGACGAAGTCCGCATCCTGGGCAACCTTGGCTGGGGAATACCCCTTCTTGACCAAATCCATCCACCACGTCATGGCCTTGATACCCGGCTCTTCGTGCCACGTCGCATGGGAGGCATCCTCCGAGAAGAGTCCTCCACCGAACTGGGACACCAAGCTGTAGACGCTCATTCCTCCGGTGAACTGGAACGGTGATGCCCAGTGCCCAGCAACCCCCTTGGACTTGAGTGTCTCCAACGCAGACATGTAATCGCCCTGGGTCTGCGGCAGCTTATTGGGATCCAGCCCAGCCTTGTCCATGACGGTCTTGTTGAAGAACAGGCCCATGGGATGGACGTCGAGCGGAATCGAGTACCGCACATCGCGGTAGATTCCAGCTACCCACGGCACCTTCGCAAAGTCGGAGCCTTTCAGATCAAGTGCCTTGGCAACGTCGTCGAGAGGTTGGATGGACTTGCGGGCCGCCATGGTCGCCACCGAGTCAAGGTGGATGACAGCCACGTCAGGGGCCTTGCCTGCTGTGACAGCGGTCGGAAGTTTCTTGTAAAGGTCGGCCCACTGCATGGACTGCATGGTGACCTTGATGTTGTCATGACTGGAGTTGAATTTGTTGACGAGCTTCTTCATGAAGGTACCGTCACCACCGGTGAAGCCATTCCAGAAGGTGAGCTCAACCTTGGGACCGTCGTACGTCTTTCCGCCACTGCCCGATGCCTGGTCGCTCGCCGTACCACCGGCAGACTTGCCGCCACCGCAAGCAGTCAGGCCGACTACCGCACCGGCCGCCACTGTGCCAGAGAGGAAACCCCGTCGTGTCAGATTTTCAATCATGCTGTGTTCTTCCTTCCTTGTTGGTCAGATCGACATCGATCCACCCATTCCGAAAATCAGTTGTCCTCATTGGACGAGGTCTTCAGCCGCAGGCAATTCCAGCTCGCCGGATTGGCATCGAAAGTGAGAATTCCTGACGTGATGTCGCAGGTAGCGTTGCGCGGTTCAACGCGGTTTGGTCGGTCTGCAGTGTTGACAGCTGCAATGTCCTCATCGTCGAGAGCGAGGCACTCGACAACCTTGCAGTCGCCGAAGGCCCGCAGATCGATCCGCACCCGAGCTCTCTCGTGAAGGTCACGGTTTACGAGGAAGACCACGAGATCATGGTTCTCGGCATCCCACGTCGCCACGGTCCACACCTGATCGGCCCCTCCCCACCGTTGTGTGGAGATTGCCGGTCCCTCGCAGCGAGTATCAAGAACCACCCCGCGAGCGTGTCGTGACATCAACGCGAATGGGTGGAAGATCGTCTGCCTCCAGGCGCGACCACCCTCTTCAGTACGAATCGGAGCGATGACATTGACAAGCTGCGCCTGACATGCGACACCAATCCTGTCCGTATGACGTAGCAGGGTAATGAGGAGGGAGCCCACGACCATCGCGTCCAAGACCGAGTAAGTGTCCTCGATGAGGTGTGGCGCATGCTCCATGCCGATAGAATTCTCCCCACCAAACCGGCTCTGATACCAGACATTCCACTCGTCGAAGGAGATCTTGAGTCGACGGTCGCTGTGATGCATGGCCGCGACGTGGTCGAGGGTGGCGGCGACATCGCGGATGTACCTCTCCATGTCCTCTGCGCAACAGGCGAAGGAGGCGACATCATCATCTATGGGCTCGTAGTAGGCGTGGGCTGACACCATGTCGAGGTTGTCGAACGCTGCATCGACGACGACGCGCTCCCAGCGTCCGAACGTCGGCATAGACCGCGATGACGAACCGCACGCAATGAGTGACAGCTTGTCGTCGAAGCGGTGGAAGGCATTGGCCACCTCGGTCACCGTCCGGGCATATTCGTCGGGCGTCTTGTGGCCCATCTGCCAAGGTCCGTCCATCTCATTTCCCAGACACCAGGTCTCGACGTTCCACGGATCTTCCCACCCATGGCTCCTACGCAACTGGGGAAGACGGGTGTCAGTATCTCCGTTCACGTACTGGAGGAATTC
Source organism: Cutibacterium sp. LaCa_255 (assembly GCF_057458005.1). Taxonomy (NCBI): domain Bacteria; kingdom Bacillati; phylum Actinomycetota; class Actinomycetes; order Propionibacteriales; family Propionibacteriaceae; genus Cutibacterium; species Cutibacterium sp. LaCa_255. The sequence goes on from NZ_CP190956.1 coordinate 2,706,525, forward strand.
CATGGCCTCGTTGAGCCCACGTGTCCCAAGATTGACTGCGAGCATCGGCTCAATACCCATGCGTCGACACCATGCGAGAAACTCATTGGCCCCAACGGTGTTGGGTTCAACCGACCGCCACGCAAAATCAAGGTTCCTCGGTCGCTCCTCGAGCGGTCCGACGCCATCCTCCCAACGGTAGTTCGAGACGAAATTTCCGCCGGGATAGCGCAGAACTGTAATTCCTAGTTCCTTGACGAGTGCTGCCACGTCACGCCGAAATCCGCGGGAATCAGCATCGGCATGATTCGGCTCAAAGATGCCGGTGTAGACACAGCGACCCATGTGCTCGACGAAACTGCCGAAGATCCTCCGGTTTACTTCTCCCACCTGATAGGCGGGATGGACGTGGACAGTCGTTGTCCTCATGGATGTCTCCTCTATGCGACGACGTCGGTGCCGTCTCCGTAGCTCCTGTGCAACGTTGTAATCCATTCTTACAACGATGTAACGGAACATGCAAGGTACACGCCGAAACGTCAGCCCTGCGACATTGCTCGAACCATCACGAGGATCTAGAATCATGACCATGACAGCGCGCCTCGTGGATGTTGCCGAAGCTGCAGGGGTGTCCGTCAAAACTGTTTCCAACGTTGTACATGAGAGCCCCCACGTCCGCCCTGAGACCCGGGCTCGGGTCGAGCAGGTCATCAAGGAACTCGGCTATCAACCCAATCGCGCAGCGCGCCAGTTGAAAGCCGGACGAACCGGATTCATCGCTCTGGCTCTCCCGGAAATTGAGACCCCTTATTTCGCAGAGCTCGCCTCTCGTATTTCAGAGCGGGCCAAGAAGGAGGGGCTCATCGCTCTGATGGAGCTGACTGGCGCGGATCCCGTCATGGAAAATCGAGTACTCACTCGGTTCGGCCGGGGCGTCGTTGATGGGATTGTCTTCTCACCCCTGTCTCTGACCTCGGAGGAGATTTCCGACCATCCCACCAGTGTTCCCATGGTGTTACTCGGTGAGCGGGCAACTCCACCCGATCATGACCATGTCGCAGTGAGATCTGTCGACGCAGCACGTCGGATGACCGAGCATCTCATCGAAGTTGGGCACCAACGGATCGCCGTCATAGGTCACGTCCCAGATCAGGGCACTGCATCGACGCGGCTCACCGGATATCGTCAGGCGCTAGAAACAGCAGCCATTCCCCTCGACGACGACCTGGTGGTGGGTGTACCTACTTACTCGCGATCAGCTGGGTTTGATGCCATGAACCATCTCCTCGGCCTCACGGAAAAGCCTGACGCCGTCTTCTGCTTCAACGACACAATGGCTATCGGTGCGGTTCGCGCCTGTCACGAAGCTGGGGTGCGAGTCCCGCAAGACATTGCAATCGCGGGATTCGACAACACTGAAGAGGGTGTCTACTCAACCCCGACCCTGACCACCATCGCTCCTGATCTGAACGCGCTCGCTGACAAGACCTTGACGATCCTCACCCGACGCATCGGCCAATCCAGCAGTGACACGCACAAACCAGGAACCGACGTCCCCGTACCCTGGCACCTCGTCATTCGTGAGAGCACCGGAGGGCCCGCCGTCCGCCCCTAATCCCCACCGGGAATGTCCTGAACCCTTTGTGTGCTGGATAGGTTGATCCCTGAACCAGTCACCGACCAGGAGACGCCATGACACCTCAGCCCCTCGTGCCCAACACCATCCTCGGCAACATCTCGCTGTCCGATTCCTCGGAGACCGACACCGTTCAACCGACCGCCGAGACCATTGACACCGACACCCGAGGCGACGACGAGCCCCGTGACGTCATCATCGTCGGTTCCGGTCCGGCTGGATACACCGCAGCCGTTTACACCGCCCGCGCAGGGCTGAAGCCGCTCGTCTTCGAGGGATCCATGGATGCCGGTGGCGCCCTCATGCAGACCACCGAGGTCGAGAACTACCCCGGCTTCTCCGAGGGCATCATGGGTCCGGATCTCATGGCTCAGATGCGCGCCCAGGCTGTGCGATTCGAGGCCGAGCTCGTCGCTGACGATGTCACCGAGGTTGACCTCACCGGTGAGATCAAGAAGGTCATCGACACCGATGGAAACACTCACCACGCCCGCGCGGTGATCCTCGCCACGGGATCGGCCTACCGCAAGCTCGGTCTCGAGGACGAGGTCCGTCTGTCGGGTCGTGGCGTGTCCTGGTGCGCCACCTGTGACGGGTTCTTCTTCACCGGCAAGGACATCGCTGTCGTCGGCGGCGGTGACTCCGCGGTCGAGGAGGCCACCTTCCTCACCCGGTTCGCCAACTCGGTGACCCTCGTTCACCGTCGTGACAAGCTACGCGCCTCCCAAATCATGGCCGACCGTGCCGAGGCCGACCCCAAGATCACCTTCGCATGGAACAGCGAGATCGTCGCCATGCAGGGCGAATCCAAACTGGAGTCGGTGACCCTGCGTGACACCAAGACCGGCGAGGAACGTCAACTCGAGGTGTCAGGAGTCTTCGAAGCCATCGGACACGACCCGCGCTCCGAGCTGCTCCGGGGCCAGGTCGACCTGGACGATGCCGGATACGTCGTGTGCACCGAGCCATCCACCCGCACCAACCTGCCGGGAGTTTTCGCCTGCGGTGACCTGGTCGACTCCCATTACCAGCAGGCCATCACCGCGGCCGGATCCGGATGTCGTGCGGCCCTCGACGCGGAGAGCTTCCTCGCCGAGCTGGGACGCTGAGTCTCTCGTCAGTTTTCGCCGTGTCGCTTCGTGAAGGTACGAGGCGATGCGGCGAACCACTGTCTCAGTGGAATAGCAGTGGGTGCTCCACACCGAGAGACACCGCTCTGGCACAGCGGGAAGCGCTCCTACGAATCGTGTTCCGGGGAGGCGGCCATTTTCGTCACCTCATTCTCGGGTGGGCCCATGTCACTTACTGCCAGGCGGACAGACCCAACCTCGACGTGAAGATCCTTGGCTCCCCGGAGACGGGGTCGGTGAATCCCATCTGCCAGGCCTGCAACTGCAGCGGGTGGCTGAAGTCATCCACCGGGGTATCCAGAAGTACCGGGTAAAAGGGGTCATTGACTATGGGAGCTCCCAACCGCTGCATGTGGAGACGAATTTGGTGGGTGCGACCCGTCCTCGGTCTAGCCTCGTAGAGGCCCAGCCCCTCATGCTCGGCCAGCAAAGTGATGCCAGTCACGGCATTCGGCTCGCCCGGAATCTCACGAGCCTGCAGGATGCCTCGTTCCTTGATGATTCTCGACCTCACCTGCCAGCCGTCTTTCGCCACCACGACCCCGTCCCCGGCACGGTGTTGCGCCACAGGGGCGACCAACCGGTACTTTTTGAACACCTTCCGGCGTTCGAACATCTCCTGGTAGGGCCGACGCCACTTCCTCTCCCTGGTCAGCAGGAGCACTCCGGCAGTGACCCGGTCGAGACGATGGGCCACGGTCAGTTCTGGCAACCCCAGCTGGGTCCGCAGCCGGACAACCACCGACTCGAGAACGTGCTGGCCTCGCGGAATTGACGACAGGAAGTGCGGTTTGTCGACGGCCAGGATCCGATCGTCGGCGTACAAGATCCCGATACCAGCCGGGACAGAAGTCTCCTCAGGAAGATCGCGGTGGAAGAAGACAAATGTCTGCGGAGCGAAGGGGGAGCTCCCCGTGAAGGCACATCCGGCTTCGTCGACGAACCTCCCCTCGTCGAGCATCTCGTCAACTCGTTGCCCACCCACTCTGACGAGCTTTTCGACCAGATAGTCACGCATCGTCGGCCAGGGCCAGCCGTCAATCCCCCGTGCGGTCGCCAACCTGCGGCATTCTCCGTGATCGGGGGTGTGGACCCATGCCGATTCCAGGCCGTGACGTTGTGGAAGAGGCGATCGGGGCACCGTGTCAGCCTACGGGTAAGCCGACGCCGACCCCACACTCCCCTCAGCTCCGGTTCACAAGAATCCCGTCTCACGGACTTACAGCTCAAGGCAGTGTTTCAACCGCCCGCGAGGCGGGATTTTGGGTTCTCCGACGTGCCCGAGCCACCCCAGATGTCGACCACGCCGGGAACCATGTCCTACAATACCTAGTACCACTAGGGTTTGTGGAGGTCGGCCCACCCGCACCTCCCCGGCAAAGGAGCAAGCCCATGACGACAACCCCGAACGAAGCTGCCCAGCCTCAGCAGAAGCAGTACGCGAGTACCGGCCGTCTTGGCACAGTCATGTTCATCGGACAGTTGGGCTGGGCCGCCGTCGGCGCAGCCTGTGGAACATTGCTCGCGGCACTGGCTGCTGAAGTAAAGCCTGAGGACAAGGTCGACTTCCTTGCCCTGCTCACCACCACGGGAGCCATCGCAGCTGTCATCTGCATGATCACGGCGGGCACCCTGTCAGACCGCACGAGGTCAAGATTCGGCCCGCGCAACCCTTGGATCATCGGCGGCGCAATCGTCGGAACCCTGGCCTTCGCCGCCATCGGCCTGACCAGAAACCCCGCCCTCCTCGTCATCGCGCACATGATCTACCAAGGCGGACTTAACTGCATGCTCGGCGCCTTCAACGCCGTTCCCCCGGACTACGTCCCCGACTCCGTACTCGGCAAGGTGTCCGCCTTTGGCGGCGCGGGCTATCTTCTGGCCCAGATCATTGGTGCGGTTATCGCAGGGGCGCTTGTCACCCGACCATCCCAAGGATTCCTCGTCGCAGCCTGGATGATGCTGATCTCGAGCATCATCGTGGTCTTCCTTCTGCCGCCTCACCCGCTGCGCAATCACTCCCCGCGGCCACCGGTCACCTGGCGTCAGTTCGCATCCCAGATGAAGCCGCCCTCGGACGGACAGTTCTGGTGGATTCTGGTTGGCCGGTTCCTTTTCGTCATCTCCCTGTTCATGGTGATGCAGTTCCAGCTCTACATCGCCACTGACGAGATGGGAATGACACGGGCAGCCGCCGGAAAGCTCATTGCCATGAACTCATCGGTTCTTGCCGTCACCGCCGTCATCCTCGACGTCATCACCGGGCCATGGTCCGACAAGGTCAAACGTCGCAAACCCTTCACGATGATCGCCCCGCTCATCGCGGGAGCGGGTGTCATCCCTCTCTTCCTGGTCAACGAGCCCTGGACCCTCACCGTCTTCGCAGCCTTGGGCGGCGCCGCTTTCGGTACGTACATGGCCGTCGATGGCGCACTCATGGTCGAGGTCCTGCCCAACCGCGACGATTCGGCTCGTGACCTGGGCTTCCTCAACGCCGCCAACTCCTTGCCGATCGTCTTCGCTCCCGGTATCGGCGCGACGCTGGTGAAGACGACCGGCTATCCCGGACTTTTCATCGCAACGATCGTCCTGGCCGTCCTCGGATCGTTGTGCATCACACGAGTGACAAGGGTGAAGTGAGATGAAACTAGATCCACGACTAGCCGAAATCCTGGAGCGTCAGCCCCAGAAGGAACAGACGCTCGCGGAGCAACGGGCGCAGCAAAACGACTTCGCAGCAAGCCTGCGGGGAAAATTGACACCCGAGATTCCCAACTCGCTGGAGCTCGAGGATCGCATGGTGCCAGGCCGCGATCGCCCCATCCCGGTCCTGATCCAGCGTCCGGAGGGCCTCCCTGATCCCACTCCAGTACTGGTGTGGGCCCACGGCGGGGCTTTTGTTCACGGCTCTCCGCGCACCGTGCTCTCCCGCACGGCCAGCATTGCCCAGCGTGCCGGCATGTGCGTCGTCAGCGTCGACTACCGGCTGCTGCCCGAGCACAACTACCCCGAGAACTTGCATGACGTCGTCGATGTCGTGCGATGGGTTGCAGAAAATTCCCAAGCTGAGGGGTTTGACGCATCCAGGGTTGTCGTCGGCGGGGACTCAGGCGGTGGAAATCTCGCGGCTGCGACAGGAATCACCTGCCGTGACGAGGGTGGCCCGAAGATTCTCGGTCAGGTCCTCGAGGTGCCGGTTCTCGACCTTTCAGACACTTCCGACGCGATGGCCGAGGCCCAGCGTGACGCCCCCGGTCTCGCGGCCGCGCTGCACCACAGCCATGTTCGTTACTTGTCTCATGGGGCAAGTCTTGACGACCCGTGCAGCAACCCGATCTGTCTGGAGGATGCGACCGGCCTTCCGCCGACGTTTGTGCTCAACTGCGAGGTCGACCCGCTACGCGACGACTCCTTCGCGTGGCAACACAAGCTGGAAGCGGCCGGGGTGCCGGTACAGCTGACGACAATCCCGGGGATGGCCCACGCCACCCAGAGCTTCACCCTCGCCTTCCCCCAAGCGAAGGAGGCTGAGGACAACATGATCGCCTGGCTGCGCGATCTCATCTCCTGCTGACACACGATGGCCGGGCCCGGGGATTTTCGTCGCCGGGCCCGGCCATCGTCACGTCTGTGTGGAGTTCCCAGGACCTCCGCGTGAGGTGCCTCAGTCCAAGGGCTCACCGGCGACGCTGAAGGTCACCGGGGTCTGCGCCTCAACCGTGCGAGAAACGGTGCAGTTCTTGTCTCGCGACATCGCGACGACGCGATTCACCAGTCCCGCCGCCTCATGGCCCTCGTCGGTGTCGGGAAAGCTGAGCTGGAAGTCGACCGAGACGTCTCCCAGGGATGCTCGGCCCTCCTCGTCGCTCACCTTGGTGCCCATGACGGACACAGTGAACTGGGTCGGCCCGCCGCGACGGCTCGTTACGGTGTCGACGTCGACGGACGAGCATCCACCGATGGCTGCCAGCAGCAACTCAACGGGGGTGAACTCGGCATCCTGACCGGAGCCGAAACGGATCTGACCGCCACGCGCGTTGGTGGCGGTGTAGTGGCCCTCGCTACGACGGACCAGGGAAACCTTCTTGGTGGCGGACGGCATGATTCCTCCTCAGCGCACGAACTCTTCGATGACCTTGACGAGCGCCTTCTTCGTCTTACCGCCCTGCAGCGACTTGACGAGCTGGCCGCCCTGCCAGATCTGAATCGTGGGCAGGGACATGATTCCCTGCTCGGCCGCAATCCGGGTATTGGCGTTGGTGTCGACCTTGGCGAAAACCATCCGGTCGCCATAGACCCCAGCCAGCTCCTCGATGATCGGGGAGAGCTGTTTGCAGGGGGCGCACCAGTCAGCCCAGTAGTCGACGAGGACGGGCTTGGCAGCCCCGAGAACCTCGGAGGCGAAGGTCGCGTCGGTGACCTCGATGACGTTGTTCATGACAGCCTTTCTAGTTCGACCAGATGAGTCTAGGTCGTGGTGGCTCGAAGGGCACCTCCGGTTCACAACCACCGAGCGGTTACCCGGCCCATCCAGGCAAAACCACTGGAAGCACCCAGCAATCCAGTCCCGGTGCACAAAAACACCGACCCGCGGGGTCGTGAAACACCAGAGTGCTCAAGACCCTCTCGAGTCGGCAGTTTTTGCACCCGCTGCGGTGGGTGCCGACGGCAGATACCAGTGACGGTGGGTGCTCATGGCCGTGGGAAGGTGTGCAGAGCCTCACGGCTCTCGGGCACCGTCACGCCCGCACTGGGGTTCCCCCCTACCGAGGCGGGCCAGTGATCACCTTTCCCCACCGAAGAACTTCTCCCAAGGCAGGTCGAGCGGCGCATCGTGGGCAACGATCTCGTACAGTGCCCGCACCAGCGGGAAGTCGGTCTCGGCAATGGCCCCGCGCTCGGTCATCTTTCCGATCGCCTCACCGACGACGCCGATGGCGGCAACCCCCTCGAGGGTGATGCCCTTCATCTTGACGTTGCGGATCTCCGAGAACGGCACTCCGGCTCCGACATAGGTGCCGGCACGTACATTGCGTCCGCCCATCGTCGTCACGAACATGTCGCCAACACCGCCCAGACCGGTGGCCACCTCGGGATCGCCGCCCATGAAGGAAACCATCTGCTTGAGCTCACGGGCTCCCTCACCGAACAGGGCTGCCGTGTAGTCGTACATGACGTACCTGGCATCAGTCTGGCCAGCCTTCTCGAGCATGCCAGCCGCAAATCCGCCTCCAAAGGCGAAAATGTTCTTCATACAGGCACCGACCTCGTGTCCGATGAAATCGGTGGACGTCCAGACGTGGTAGTAGTCGGTGCGATACGCCGCAGCGAGCCGGTCCAGGACCTTCTGCTCCTCACCGCAGAACACCACACAGGTGTTGCGGTGCACAGCCAGCTCACCAGCAATCGACGGTCCGACGATCGCTGCCCAGTGAACCTCGTTGGCAAGGTCGCCCATGTGCTTCTTCAACACATCAGGAAGGATGTGAAGGGTACCGTCCTCGTCAGCCTGCATGCCCTTGGTGACGCACAGGATGGTCTGGCCCGGCTTCGCCAGCTTGGCCAGCTGTTCACCGGCCCAGTCCACACCGAAAGAGTTGACGCCGCTCATGATGACGTCAGCCCCCTCGACGGCTTCGGCAGCGTCAGCAAAGTGATAGGCCTTGACGCGTTCGTCGACCTTGAGCTCGAGAACAGGATGCTCCCGGGTGGCTTGAATGGAATCAATGATCTCATCATCGAGGTGGGTGCCGATGAGACGGACGTCATTGCCGTTCTCGACAGCGGGGAAGGTCAATGCGGTGGCCATGACGCCCGCACCGAGCACTGCAATCTTGAGCATCTTCGTACCTCCGAAGGTGGGTTGTGGCCCGGCAATGGGCCCGACACCATTCACGCTAACCACTAGTCACACGCGAATCCCACATTCGTCAGCAGTCTGCACTTCCGTGCAGAAATGAGGGTCTGGGCCTTCAGACCACACAAAGGATCACTGCAGAGCCTGCTCCGCAGCATGGGCATCGACAACGAGATCCGTGCACAATCCTCCCCGCAAAACGGTCCCCACGGCCTCGGCCTTTTCGGCTCCCGAGGCAACAGCCAGGACTCGTCGAGAACGCGAAGGATTGTGGTCGTCGCCTGTCACCCTGACGCAGTCCAAATCCACTGAAATCGTGCGCGAATCCAGTTCCTCGTCGACGACCTCGCCGTGGACATCGACGTAGTGGCTCATGATGTCTGCGCTGGCACCCTTGCGACGCAGCTCCTCGATACCGTCCTTCGTGACGTGGCCCGCCGTCACCAGGATCGAATCGGTACTGACAGCTCCGGGCGAGTAGACGAGGAGATCAGCCTTGTGGGCAGCCTCCAGCGGGCGTGAGACCGACGCGTCCTTGCGGAGCATCTTCCCCAGATCCGCCGATCCGACGATCGTCGGGGCCTGCAGGGTGAGAGATCTGCCCGGGCCGAGTTCGGCCATCCGCACGACGGAGCGTCCCACCAGGTCGTTCCTCGTGACGGCAACACCGCCGTTGGTCTGGGCGACAACGACATCGGGATCCCAACCAGACCCCAGGTGCTGAGCAAGATGAGCCGTCGTCCGTCCCCAACTCACCGCGACCACCTGCGGCTGGGGTCGCCACTCGGACAGCCGCTGAGCTGCCATCCGAGTGACAAGGTCCAAGGTCAGTTCGTCACTGGCCTGGACGGGCACGACGACGGCCGTCTGCAACCCGAAGGTTTCCACCAACTCGGTCTCGAGCCGGTGATGCCGGGCGAGTGGGTGATCAATGGTGATCTTGACCATCCCGGTGCGGCGAGCTTCCTCGAGAATCCTGCCAACCGTCCAACGGCTCATGGAGAGTCGTTGGGCGATCGCGGCATGGGTCATCTGCTCGAAGTAGTACATCTCCGCGACGTGGAGCATCTCCTCGTCTTGGCTCGCCCGGCGTCGGTTCGACATCGTCATGCCTCGGTCCGCGTCACAGAACGGACTTGGCGACCTCTGCGACGTGGTCGGCGGTGAAGCCGAACTTCTCGAACAGCAGGGTTCCGGCAGCAGAGGCACCGAAGTGCTCCAGGGAGACCGAAGCACCCTTGCAGCCGACATACTTCGACCATCCCATGGCGATACCGGCCTCAACGCTGACACGAGCGGTCACCGAGCTGGGCAGAACCGACTCGCGGTACTCCTCATCCTGCTCGTCGAACCACTCCTGACACGGCATAGAGACGACCCGGGTCGGGACCCCGTCAGCCTCCAGCTTCTTCTGCGCCTCGAGGGCCACCGACAGCTCGGATCCGGTGCCGATGAGGATGAGCTTGGGCTCGGCGCCGGCCTCGGACACGACGTAGGCACCCTTGGCAACGCCCTCGGCAGAGGCGTACTCGCTACGGTCGATCGTCGGCAGGTCCTGACGCGACAACACCAGTCCGGCGGGACGGTCGCTGTGCTCCAGGATGGTGCGCCACGCCACCGCAGTCTCGTTGGCATCGGCCGGACGGACGATGTCGAGGCCCGGGATGGCACGGTAGGAAGCCAGGTGCTCGATCGGCTGATGGGTGGGGCCGTCCTCGCCAACGCCGATGGAGTCGTGGGTCCACACGAAGATCGACGGGACCTTCATGAGGGCCGCGAGACGGGCCGAGGGACGCATGTAGTCGGAGAAGACGAAGAAGGTTCCGCCGTAGCAACGGGTCAGGCCCGACAGGGTGATGCCGTTGAGAATGCCACCCATGGCGTGCTCGCGCACACCGAAATGGATGGTGCGACCGTAGGGGCCACCTGGATCCTTCTCGGAGCAGCGATCCTCGGGCAGGAAGGAGTCGGCCCCCTTCATGGTGGTGTTGTTGGAGCCGGCGAGGTCTGCCGATCCGCCCCACAGCTCGGGAAGCTGAGGGCCGAGAGCGCTCAGGACGGCTCCGGAGGCCTTGCGGGTGCTCATCTTGCCGGGCTCGAAGGTCGGGATCTCGAGATCGTCGGGCAGCTTGTGGGCAAGCATCCGCTCAAGGAGGTCGGCGCCGTCAGGGTTGGCGTCGTGCCAAGCGGCGAACTTCTTGTCCCATGCCTCGCGCAGACCCTTGCCGCGTTCGGCGAAGGCGGAACGCACCTTCTGGACCGTCTCGACGTCAATGGCGAAGGGGGTGTCCTCGAAACCGAGCTTCTCCTTGAGGGCGCTGACGCCCTCGGTGCCGATCTTCGCACCATGCACCTGGGCCAGGCCGGCGAGCACTGGGATCGGCCAGCCGATGACGGTGGTCAGACGGATGAAGGACGGCTTGTCGGTGACGGCCTTCGCGTTGTCGATGGCCTCCATGAGGGCCTCGACGTTCTCCTCGTAGGTGGTGCCCCCGTTGGTGAAGTCGACGTGCTGGACGTGCCAGCCGTAAGCCTCGTAACGAGCCTCGACGTCCTCAGAGAAGGCGATGGTGGTGTCGCCCTCGATGGTGATCCGGTTGTCGTCGTAGAACAGGATGAGGTTGCCCAGTTCCTGGGTCCCAGCCAGGGACGACGCCTCGGAAGCGATGCCCTCCTGCATGCAGCCATCACCGGCAATGGCGTAGACGTAGTGGTCGAAGGGGCTGGTTCCGGGAGCGGCGTCCGGGTCGAGGAGGCCACGCTCACGGCGAGCTGCCATCGCCATGCCGACGGCGTTGGCAACGCCAGCACCGAGCGGGCCGGTGGTGGTCTCGACGAATTTCGTCAGGCCGTACTCAGGGTGGCCAGGGGTCAGGGATCCCCAGGTGCGCAGGGATTCCAGATCGGACAGCTCGAGGCCCAGACCGGCCAGGTAGAGCTGGGTGTACTGGGTCAGCGAGGAGTGTCCTGCGGACATGATGAAGCGGTCACGGCCGAGCCAGTTCGGGTCGGCCGGGTCGACGGCCATAACCTTGTGGTAGAGCAGGTAGCCCAGCGGGGCCAGGGAGATGGCGGTGCCGGGGTGCCCGTTACCGGTCTTCTCGACGGCGTCGGCCGCCAGCACTCGTGCGGTGTCGACAGCGAGCTTGTCGGTGTCGGTCCACGTCAGTTCGGTTGCCACGATGTTCCTCTCGTATTGGCTTGTTGGCCTGATCTGTGTGATGTGTTGTCGCTCGTCATGGCGATGGGTGGGGGTTCAGGTCCTCACTGGGAATCCTATTCGCAACCCCATCGTCATGCACTTGTGGAGGTGTTGATGTCACAGATGTGCAAGGATGCCGTCCTTCGTCACCCTCTCTTGACCTCCCGGGCCCGCAAACGTGCTTGGCGTCGGATCTCCTTGAGCCGGTGCATGACCTGGTTTCCGCCGCGGCCGAAGTAGTCGTGAAGACGAGCGTATTCGGCGTACAAGGCGTCATATTGAACGGCTCTCTCCTCATTGATCTGGTAGACGCCATCCTCCTTCGCTCCCATGGCAGCAGAGGCTGCTTTGACATCTGGGTAGAGACCCGCGGCCACTGCCGCAAAGACCGCAGATCCGTGTGAACCCGGCTGCTGCGCGGTCCCCACGCTCAGAGGCACCCGACAAATGTCACAGAACAGCTGCATGAGGAAAGTGTTCTTGGTCAACCCACCAGCGACGACGAGCTCATCGATGTCAACTCCCGAATCACGGAACGACTCGATGATGGTGCGGGCCCCAAAAGCTGTTGATTCCAGCAGGGCTCGGTACTGATCCTCCGGGGTCGTCGTGAGGGTCTGGCCAAGGATCATTCCAGACAGATTGGCATCCGCCAGGACTGATCGGTTGCCGTTGTGCCAGTCCAGCGCGATGAGCCCATGGGCTCCAACCTCCTGACCCGCGCACTTCTCAGTCAACAAGTCGTGGATACCTATACCGCGACGCATGGCCTCGTCATGGTAGGAACCTGGGACACAATTGTTGACGAACCAGGCGAAGATGTCCCCGACGGCCGTCTGACCGGCTTCGAAGCCCCATGAGCCGTCGACTATGCCTCCGTCGACGACGCCGAACATCCCCGGAACTTCCTTCAATTGCGGCCCTGGGACGACGTAGCAGGCAGAGGTTCCCATGATGGCCGTCATCTGGCCATCCTCAACTGCCTGAACAGCTGCTGCCGTGACATGAGCATCGATATTTCCGGTCGCGACGGCGATTCCTGCCGGCAGGCCAAGACGCTCGGCAAACTCAGGTGTCAATCCACCGACCCGCGCCCCCAACGGCAACACAGGTGCATTCATCTTCTCGACGAAGACATCAGCAAATTCAGGGTTCAGGCTGGCCAGGTATTCCTGGGACGGGTACTGGCCATCTTGATACATACGTTTGTATCCCGAATCCCCTGCCGAAAAGGCGAGAACTCCGGTCAGCCTCCACGTCAACCAGTCCAATGCGTTACAAAAGACATCGGTGGCGTGGTACACGTCCGGCGCCCATTCCAAGGTCTCAAGGACCTTGGGCATGAGCATCTCGGAGGAGAGAATCCCTCCGTAGCGAGCGAGCCACGGCTCCCGACGCACTTGTGCGAGCTTCACGATGCGATCCGCCTGGTCCTGCGCACCATGATGCTTCCACAGCTTCACCCAGGCGTGAGGCTCATCACGAAATTCAGACAGCTGACACATGGGTGTGCCATCCGCCTTCGCGGCCACGACCGTCGCCGAGGTGACATCCAATCCGATCCCGACAACCTGCGCGGGATCGATCTTGGCATCCTCGATGCCCCTGCGAACTATGACCTCAAGTGTCTCCATGTAGTCAGCAGGGTCCTGGAGCGCAAAATCAGGCGGCAATTCCTGTCCGCCTGCCGCACTCAATACCCGGTCCATGACGCCATGCGGGTACTCGTGGACAGCAGTGCCCATTTCGGTACCGTCGTTAACTCTGACGATGACAGCACGTCCCGACAGAGTGCCAAAATCCAGTCCCACCACGAACTTGTCGGCCATGACCCTCTCCTCGATGCAGTCGTGGGGTGGGGCCGGGGCGAGTAAGCCGGCCCCACCCCACGACGGTCTATGTGTCAGTTCTGACGGACCTTGTCAGTCCTGCGGCCAGGGGCGCTGACCCCAGAATCCGTCAGACTCGAACAGCGGCTCAACGAAGTCGCTGATGGTCCCCGTCTCCACCAGCAGGTCGAGCAGGGTGTACCGCGACCTGATCATCTGGCACCGGTAGTAGGTGTCGTGGAAACGTTCCCGGGTCAAGCCGATCTGGGCCGGATGGTAGATACCGCCAACGGCCTGAATAATCTTCTCCACGCGGGCCGCAGGCATCACCTGAGCGCGGCAACGCTCCTGGATGGTCGGCCACTTCGACCTCACGACCTCCAAACGCTCGCGCAGGGCATCCGCGTCGAGGTACTTGTCCATCGTCTGCTTGACGGCTGGCTCCAGCATGTCTCCGGTGAAGTTGGCGCGAACCTTGGCCTCCATCTCCTCGGCCGTAGGCCACTTGGCGACGGCGGTGTCGACGTCAAGAGTCGTGAAGTCATGCTCCAATACCTTCTCCCACAGGGCCAGCACCGAGATGGTCCCCAGGCCCACCTTGAACCCGTGGGTCAACGGGGGTTCTTGATCCATACCGAGATGCTCCATCTCCCACACATGGGAGAACTGGTGGCCGGCACCCGACGCGGGACGAGACGAGATGCGGTACTTCTGCATCGCCAAACCGGACATCACAAGACCCTCGACGAGGCCGTTGAATGCCTCCGGCTTTCCATTCGCAAGGCCCTCCGGGTCACTGATCGCGCTAGCCAGCGGACCCTGGACGAGATCCCACACCTCTTGGTCAATCGGCTCGACACCCAGCTCGTCAGCGACGATCCAGTCGGCTCCGGCCGGGATCTTCTCGATGAGGTCACCCAGTCCGGTGGCGGTGCAGCGCTGGGGCGCACCAGCCATCATCGGCAGATCGGCAATGAGGGCCTGGGGGGCGCGACAACTCATGGTGTGTTTAAAACCGTTCTCGGTGATGGAGGCGCCGAAGGCGGCATATCCATCCATCGATGCGGCCGTGCAGACGTTCATGTAGCGCCGCCCCAGCTCGTCACTGGCTCGCTTGGTGAGGTCATTGAGGGTGCCCGAACCGATGGAACAGGCAATCACCCCGTCGAGGTCACGGATGTGGTCACGGATCTTCTCGATGTTCTCGTAGCAGGCGTAAACGGTGGGACGTCCCGGGAAGATCATCGGCTCGACGGTCTCAACCCCGTGGGTCTCGAAGGACGTCTTGGTCTGCTCACCGGCAACGGCCCAGGTGTTCTCGTCGGCAATGATGATCGCCTTCGCGCCACCGAACAGTTCCTTGAACACGCGCCCGGTCTCATCAAGCACGTCGTGACCCATGATCACGACGTCAGTGTCGTCGCAATCAGCCAATGCCTTGTCAATCAATTCGGACATTACTTCTCCTCTGATCGGTGTGATCGTCAGTTCTTGTCGGCCTCGTGATCGACCATGTCATGAATCATGGGGCGCAGTTGCGGGTAGGTGTCGCAGTACTTGTCCACGTAGTACTGGTACTCCTCGTGACGCTCCTGGTCGGGCTCGATGACGTCAATCTCGTGAACCATCTGCTTGGCAGCCTCGGGCAGGTCCTTGAACAGGCCGGCACCGACGGCGGCGACCATGCAGGTACCGAGCACGACGGCGTCGCCAACCTCGGTCAGTGCGATCGGGACGCCTGCGACGTCAGCGTGCATCTGCATCCAGTTGCGACTCTTGGTGGCACCGCCGCAGGTGACCATGCGGTCGACCTCAAAACCGGCAGCCTTCATGGCGCGCAGGTTGTGGGCCGTGCCGTAGCAGACCGACTCCTGAATGGCGTGGTAGAAGTGCGCCGGAGTGTGCATGAGGGAAAGTCCCCAGATGATACCTCGGGCCTTCGAATCGGTGTACGGGGTGCGATTGCCCTGGAAGTACTCGTTGATGATGAGGCCGTCGGATCCGGGACGGATGTTCCGGGACTGTTCATTGAGGACGTCGTAGGGGTTGAGACCGATCTTCTCTGCGGCAGCGGTGTAGTCGGCGGCGAAGTTGTCCTTGAACCACTTGAGCACCGAACCGGTCGAGACCTGGCTGCCCTCGACGGTGTACTGGCCGGGCATGACGCCGTCGGTGTACGCGCCGAAGAATCCCTGGCCGTGGATCTCAGTGTCGGACTGGCCGGTCAACACGTGCGAGGAGCCGGTGATGAGAGCCATCGAACCTGGGGACAGCACGCCCAGTCCAATCTGGCCGGCCCATGCATCAGCCAGACCCTGAGCGACCGGAATTCCCGGACGCAGGCCGAGCAGCTGAGCAGGAATCGTGCCGAGGGTGCCGACCGGGGTGCCGAGATCGAGGACCCGCTCCGGGATCTTGTCAAAAACGTCACCACAGCCGATGGTCTCGTAGAAGTCCTCCGGCCAGCCGCCCTTGTCGCGGTTGTAGTACATCCGGATAGCGGCGGAGTTGATGTTGGTCGTCCACTCGCCGGTGAGTTTGTAGGTCACCCAGTCCGGTGCGTCGACGAGGTGAGCGGTCCTGCGATAGGTCTCCGGCTCGTGCTCACGCAGCCAGGCGGCCTTGAAGGGATACCACTCGGCGGTTGCCGGGGAGGTTCCGGCGCCGTTGTAGAGGCGGGCGACCGAGTCAGATCCCTCCGCGCGAGCGGCCTGCTCCGTGGCGCGGACGTCCATCCACATGATGGCCGGACGCAGCTCGTTGCCACGCTCGTCCATGGCAACCATCGTCAGCGTCGTGGCGTCGTAGGAGATACCGCCGATGGCAGCCGGGGAGATCCCGGCAGCCGCGATGGCACGATGGCAGGACGCCTGAAGGGCCTTCCACCACTCCTCGGGATCCTGTTCGGCCCAGCCTGGACGGGGGTGGGTGGTCTTGTACGGGGTCGCTGCGAAAGTCAGCGGACGTCCTTCAAGGTCGAAAATTGCCACTCGGCACGACTCGGTGCCGTAGTCAATGCCCAAGAGGTAAGGGCCGTTGTTCAACATCGTTGTCTCCTGTGAGTGTGTCTTGAGGGGCTGTGGCCGCGATGCTCGCAGCCCCGTCGTCGTGTCAGTCGTTGTCTTCGGTCCAGCCGAGTTCCTGCCATGCCGAGGCAGGGATCAGCCGGTCAATGCGATCCAGGGTCCAGGTCGGACGGTGCTCGGCATCCAGTGCTGCGACGTCATCCGCGGTGGCCTCACCGGTCAGCACGCAGGCTGATTGCATGCCGGTGTCGAGGGCCATCTGAATGTCGGTCTGCAGTCGGTCACCGACCATGACGCAATCCGACGGATCGACGTCGAGCCCGGACAGCGCCTCGGTGAGCATGACCGGGGATGGTTTCCCCAGGCTGACCTTGCACTGCTGTCCGGTACACGCCTCGATGGCTGCTGTGATGGCAGCGCAATCGGGCTCGCCGCGGCCGCCCGGGAAGGGGCAGAACCGGTCCGGATTGGTCTGGACGAGGAAGGCGCGCTTGTGGAACCAGATGGCGTCGAAGGCGATCTGCAGCTTGCGGTAATCGAAGGTGCGATCGTACGAGGCGATGACGATGTCGATCTTCTCGGGATCCTCGCACAGTTCGACACCGGCCTCCTGCAAGCTCCGCTTGAGGGGCTCCTCCGCGATGGCGAAGACCCTGGCGTCCGGGTGGTTGTTGACCAGCCAGCGCGTCGTCGTCACGACTGTGTTGGAGATGTCTTCGATAGCGGTCGGCAGGCCCAGCTTCTCGAGCTTCTCGACGTACTGACTCGGATCCTTCGTCGGGTTGTTCGATAGGAACCTCACGGGAATCTCGCGACGACGCAGCTCCTCAATCATGCGGCGGGCACCAGGCAGGAGGTGGTCGCCAAGGTAGATGGTGCCGTCCATGTCGAAGACATAGGCATTGGCGAATGTGGTTGGTGCGTCGATGACGTCATTCATACTTGCTACTTCCTTGGGTCAGATCAGGCGAACAGGGCAGCCAGTGTGACGACCACGGTGTTGCTCAGCCAGATGGCAGCAGCAGGCGGGTCGATGTGGCTGGTGCCGCGGTCGTACCAAAGCCGTGCGCAGAACTCGCCGAGACCGGCGGCGAAGATGCCGAAGATCGCGGCGATGAGCAGGGCGACCGCCGCCATTCCCCAGGTGTGGGAATCCCACGTCGAGGTGGCCGTCCAGGTATAGGTGCCAATGCTCTTGCCCATCAGCAGCGGGAAGAACTGCACTGCGGCCAGGCCGGCGATGTTCGTCACGTGATGCTGGACCGGCATGTTCCGGTTGGTGATGAGGAACAGGATGATGACGGCCGAGATTCCGAAGCAGAAGCTGTTAGCGTTGAGGGCGGCCAGGTTGTTGTCGAAGCCCATCTTGGTGAGGCGGGCGCCGACGTTGGCGGCCAGGAAGAGCGAGGCTCCACCGGCGAAGATGCCGAAGAGGGAACCGATCGTCAGCAGCTGGCTGGGCTTCTCCTGCCACTCCAGCCACCGTCCGTTGGGACCCGGCTTGATCTTGGCCGGGAAGGTGGTGGCGTCTTCGTGGAAGAGCTCCGGGTTGTGCAGGGAGCCGTGGAACAGACCCTTTCCGGGGAGACCGCCGAAGGCGAGGCGGGCGAGCAGACCGGAGATCAGCACCGTCAGGGCAACGGAGTCGGTGTGCTTGCCGAACCACGGGATGTTGGAGATGCCAATCTGGCACAGGTATCCAAAAACGCCGAAGAGGGCACCGATCAGGAGGATGTCAGGGCGGCCGATGCCGGCCAGCGGGGTATTGACGTCCTTGCCGTCATCGAGACGGCCACGGTAGCGGGCGTAAATGGCTCCCGCGACGCCGCCGGCGAAAGCGATGTGCGGTCCCATGAAGGGACCGAAGGCCAGGTAGTCCAGGCCGAAGGTGTTTCCGGTTGCGGCGAAGACTCCCCAGGAGGCCAGCACGCAGAAACCGGTGAGGACGAAGGCGTAGTTGCCGCCAATGGCAGCTCCGACAGCGCCGCCGGCGATGGCGGCGAGGAGCCCGAAGATGAAGACTCCAACAGAGGTGGTGAACATCGGTGTTCCTTCATGAGGGCGGGATCTACCCGCGATCGGATGTCCGTGGGCAACGACGGTGCTGCACACGGTCTTTCTGGGCGTCCTGGAGGTCGTCCCCCCAGGGGGTGGGGTGGCTCAGATGTGAGGTGTGAAGTGGGTGGCGCGGTCATCGGCTCCCGCGCCACACCGGTGTCAGCAGCAGCTGCCCGGGGCAGCCTCCCCGGCGATGTCGCCTGATTCGTAGGCGTTGATGAGATCGACGTTGGTCTTGGAGTGAGAGCTCGGATCGAAGGTGTACCCGATGAACTCGCGGGCCAGACGACGAGCGAGCTCGAGCCCGATAACGCGCTGTCCCAGGCACAGGACCTGGGCGTCGTTGGACATGATGAGGCGCTCCACAGAGAAGGAGTCGTGAGCGGTGCAGGCTCGGATGCCCGGCACCTTGTTGGCGGTAATGGCCATGCCCATTCCGGTGCCGCAGAGGAAAATACCTCGATCGGCCTTGCCATCCTTGATGACGTGGGCTCCCTTGACGCCGATGTGCGGGTACAGGGTGTCATCACCCTCCTGGACGCCGACGTCGATAACCTCGTCGACTCGCGCATCAGCCTCGAGATCGGCCTTGATGGCGTCCTTGTACTGCACTGCCGCCGGATCTGCGGCGACGACGATTCTCAGTCCCATGATCCCTCCATGCTTCGTTGCCGTGCGTTGGGGAGTCTCACTCGCAAATGCGAGAAGCAACGACTCATAGTGTTGATATTAACACTGTTGATGTGAAAAGTAAGGGATTAGGGTGTGGATTTCGCCACAGTTGGATCCTTCCCCCTCTGCGCACTGGCGCAGGCTCCAGCCACGCGATGCCAAATTGCCCCTGCTGTCAGGTCTGGCCGGACGTGATAGCAGGGGGCATTCCGGGAACGCGTCCCGTCAGAGCGTCACACCTGACGATGCAGCCGCGGTTCCATACCGATTGGTGTATCGGTCATGGTTTGCATCGATCTCGGACTGCGGTAACGGCGAGATCTCCCCGATCAGCTTCGCGTAGGTCACGGTCCGGGCGACGTCCTCCACCATGACAGCAGCCTTGACGGCCCTCGCGATCGACGTGCCAACGGTGAAGACACCGTGCTTCTTCAGCAGGACCGCAGGGCACTGATCAACGAACCTCATGATCTGCTCACCGATCTGCTCGGTACCGATCTGGGCATAGTCGCCGCACGGTACCGGCCCGCCGAACTCGTCGGCAATGGCCGTCAAGCAGCACGGGATGTCCTGACCGGTCGCAGCCCACGCCGTTGCGAAGGTCGAGTGAGTGTGAATAATGCTGCGAATGTCATGACGCCGGCGGTACACGTACAGGTGGGACGCCGTGTCGGACGATGGTCCGTGCACCCCCTCGACGACCTTGCCGTCAAGATCGACGACGACCATGTCGTCCGGCGTCATCCCTTCATAAGCCATGCCAGACGGCTTGATGACGACCAACCCAGTCTGCGGATCGCGGGCTGACAAATTCCCCGATGTCCATGTCACAAGGCCATGGCGTGGGAGCTCGAGGTTCCCATCACAGACCTCGGCCTTGAGATGCTCCAACATAACTGCTCTCCTTCTCCGGACACGTTTTGCATACTGTGTCAGCGGATGACGGCGGGTGATCTGACACGCTGTTTTAGCGAGTGCCTTGACTCAGCGGCGTTCTCTGCCACAGCGGAGGGTATGACGTCGTCACCCCGTCGAACCCGGCGCGAAACAGATCCTCGACGAGCTGCGACGTCCGGACAAAACCACCCGCAAGCAATGTGCGATCAGGACCGGTGGCCCGTATGTGCTCGATGACGGACCTTGCCATTGGCCCCGGCAGGATCTCCACGGCATCAACTTGAATGTTTCCCAGCGTGCGCGCCGCAGTTCGCAGCGCTATTGAGTCGAGCAGGAACACCCTGAATACTGTCTGTAGGTGATGGCGTCGAGCTGTCTCGATGACCTTGGCATTGGTGCTGATGATCGTCTCAACTCCGCAATGATCCTTCAGGAACGACAGCGCCGCCGCGTTTGGATGTAAGCCCGATGTCATGTCAGCGTGAACAATCGCGTGCTTCCCGGCCCCCAGCACCTGTTTCGCACGTTCTGGAAGCTCGTCAAGAGCCACACCAGTCAGCAAGACATTCGGTGAGGGAGCCGCCAGGGCAGCCTGCAACGTCTGGCTCGTGGCAGATGGTATGACCATGCCGCGTCCGAGGTCCGGCATCCGCTTTCTCCTTATGTTCCGGACGTTTCAGGGGCTGAGGCTAGGCAACGTCGTCCCGGGTATTCAGTCTTCGTCGGCAGCCTTCGGCTTGTAACCGGCAATCCCCTGTGTGGCATCAGTAATTTGCTCCTCATCAAGTACTTTGATGGGACGGCCAGTAGACATTGCACGGAGGTGCACCTCACAAATGTACTCGAGGTACGGGAGCAGGGAGAGAGCCCTGTCAACCGTCGGCCCCGTCGTGATCGCACCGTGATTGGCCATCAGAGCTGCGCATCGTCCCTCAAGCGCCTTCGTGACGTTACGTGCCAGCTCATCGGTTCCGAACTCGGCGTACGGTGCAACTCGAACGGCGCCGCCAAACATTCCGGAGTAGTAGTGAGACCACGGAATCTCGTCGACGACAAGGCCCAGAGCTGTTGATGCCGGGGCATGGTTGTGCGTGATCGCCCCTGTGCCGCTGGCTCGATAGACACTCAGGTGCAGCGGCAGCTCCGAGGAAGGCTTGTACTTCGCCTCGATGGCCTTGCCATCCATGTCATGGACCCCGATGTCGGTCGCAGTCAGTTCCTCGTAAGGCACTGCGGACGGCGAGATGACGACCATGTCGTCGACGCGGATCGACACATTTCCTGCAGTTCCCACGACCAGTCCCTGGGCTTGCATGGTGCGGCATGTGTCGACGACAGCCTGTCGTTCTTGTTCCAAGAGCATGTTGTTCTCCTAACTCAATCGATGACATCGGGGTTGGCAAGGTATGTGGGAGTGTGTCCTTGCACCAGTGCAGCGACATCGTCAGCTGCAATACGCGCCGCAAGTTCTGCAGCCTGCCTAGATGCGCCGGCGACGTGTGGGGTGAGGACCACGCGCGGAGTGTGCAGCAGTCTGGAATCCGGCGGCAACGGCTCGCGGGGTAGACAGTCAAAGGCGGCAGCGTAGAGATGGCCACTCTCGATGGCATCACACACTGCGTCGTAGTCGACGAGTGAACCGCGAGCGCAATTGACGAGGACGGAACCCGCAGGCATTTCCGCGAGCTGCTCAGCCCCAATCATGTGACGGTTGTTCTCGTTGGCTCGGGCATGAAGCGTCAGGATGCGACTCACCTTCAGCACCTCGTCGAAGTCATCACAGACCTTGACGCCATCTGGCATCGAGTCGGGATCGGCCCAGGGGTCGAACACCCGCACCGTGGCTCCCATGGCCGCCATGATCATCGCTACCCGGGAACCGACTGCACCACAGCCGACAACTCCTACGTCATTTCGGCTGATCTCCATACCCACCCGGTCGTATCGGTATGCGTCGCCCTCCCAGGTGCCTGAGGTCAAGGTGATGTGGTGAGCAGGGATTTGTCGTACCGTCGCCATGATCATGGCGACGGTGTGTTCGGCTGTTGCCGTCGCATTGCGTCCCGGTGCGTAAGTCACCTGGACCCCGTGTCGAGTGGCCGACTCGATGTCGACGTTGACCGGACCGCCCCGGGTAATGGTCACCTGTTTGAGATCGGGACAGGCGTCAAACACCTCCTCCGTGAATGGATAGGTGTGGCTGACACACACATCGATCCCTTGGAGCGCATGAATGAGTTCACCCACGTCACCGGCTGCCTCGTGCACTTCGTCGATGTCGCCCATGGGTGTGATAGGCCACTGTGATGACAGCTCAGTGATCTCGGCATCGGGGACAGCCTTGCGCAAGGCGCCACCAAGCACCTCGACCGTCTCGAACTGATCACCTGCCACAAGGACTTTCACTGGAGAATCAACGCTCATTGTCAGCCTCCTTGATCTGTCGAAGGGCTCTCATCCGGGGCCACATCGGTCTGATGGCACTACGGGATTCGGAATACACATTCGCGACGGCCTGGTAAATCTCACCGCGCTCCGGATGCGGGTCGAAGGTCTCGAAGGAACATGCCATGGCTGCAGAGGCGTCCCCGATCGTGTCGTAACGGCCGGCCGCGACCAGGGCAAGAACAGCTGCTCCGCGAGCTCCGGCCTCCGGCGCGCTCTGTCGCACCACACACTTGCCCGTAATGTCAGCGAGAATCTCGCAGACCAGGTCGGACCTGAACCCACCGCCGGACACGACGAGATCGCCACTCATCGCCAAGTGTGAGACGCAGTCGGCCAGGGACAACGCAACGCCCTCATAGACGCTGCGCAACACGTCCTCGGGGGTCGTGGTGAGCGACATCCCCATCCACGATGCGCTGGCGTTGGTGTCGACAAAGGGCGCGCGCTCGCCCCCAGGGGAGGCATAGGGCAGGTACACGACGCCATTCGCCCCAGGGGTGGACCGGCGAGCGCGGGCCTCGATGCTCTGCCAGCTCTCATCGGCCAACCCCAGGGTCCGTCGGATCCAGTCAAGGTTTGGCGTGCCCGTCATGGGCGCCATGAATTCCAGCACCTGGGTGCCACGACCGGTCGCCACCAGCATGGACTCCTTGGACCTACGGTCCTCGATGGACGGCAGCAGGGTCCCGACGAATCCAGTGGTTCCCAGAATCAGCCAGCCCTCCCCGTCGTGGGCCGCACCCAGACCGACGCCAGTGACAGCAATGTCAAGCATGCCCACTCCGACCGGAGTACCGACCGGAAGCCCCACCTCATGGGATGCCTCTTCCGTGACATAACCCCCGATGTCCTCGGAACGGCGGATTTCCGGAAGAAGGTCAAGTAATTCCGACTGCCCCAAATCCTCCGCCAATCCGCGCGAGAATCCCTGAGCAGTCGTCGCATCCAGATATGACCGGGAAGCTTCGGTGTAATCCGTGAGACGATTTCCTGTGAGCTTGAATCGTATCCAGTCCTTGCAGTTGAGATGAGTCGCTGCGCGGCGGACACGTGCCCCATCCGTCTCCAACAGCTCCTCCATGAGGACGGGGAAGAGCCCGCCGAAGACCTTCGTCCCTGTCACGTCAAAGACCCGGGACGCTCGACCATCGTCATTCCACTGCTCGACACGTTCGCTGGCCCGACCATCCAGCCACATTGCTGCCGGCCGGACAGGAGCCCCATCCTCGTCTATCAGCCACGCTCCGTCACCCTGCCCGGTGAGACCGACCGCCACGACGTCGTCTTCTGGGCCCAAGGCATCCGCGACACCGTGGATACAGGTTGCGACGGCCTCCCAGATCTGATTCATGTCCTGCTCAGCCTCGCCATGATCGCCGTACCTGACTGGGACCGATTCATGACGGGTCGAGACGACGTCGCCTGAGAGACTGAATGCGACCGCCTTGACCGCGGTCGTTCCCCCATCGACACCAATGACGATTTCAGCCATGATCACTTCCTCGTGATTGTGTTTGCTGGTCCTCATCGCCGAAATAGATCCGATCGACATCTGTGACCATGTGGTTTCCGGCTCAGCGTCCACACAGACGCACTCCACCGATTACCCTTCGCAAACCCAAAACCAAGGCGATAGGGCCATCCGCCATCAGCGGGTGTCAATTCATCGTGTCACCGCACCCGTTCCGGGTCAAGGGGATGGGAGAAAATTACTCCGCCAATGATCACGACTTCTTCGTAGGGCCTTCTGCCACCATGAGGTGAACCCCGAGGTCGCGCAGCTGGTCAAGAATCCCGTGTGGGGTGTGGGCATCGACGACGACGTGATCAAATTCCGTCAGATCGGCAAATTTGAACAGCGCGCGTCGTCCGAACTTGGTGTGGTCGAGCAGCAGGACCCGCTTCTCGGCTGACTCGAGCATGGCCCGCTTGACCTCAACGACCTCCTGATACGGGTGATAACACCCGGCCTCGAAGATCCCCGAGGCGGACAGAAAGCACAGATCCGCGTGCATGGAACGGATCATCCGAACCGCCGCGGGGCCCATCAACGACTTCGCCCAGGACTGGTACTCGCCACCTGAGACGACGAGTTTGTCCGAACCATTGGCAATGACCTCGTCGGCCACCAAGAGTGAATTGGTGACAACCGTCAGTGGTGAGTGGTCTCCGAGGGACCGCAGCAGCCACACTCCCGACGTCGAGTCGTCGAGCATGATCGAGCATCCTGGGCCAATGAGATCTCCGGCAAGGTCGGCTACCGCCTGCTTGTCCGTCGAACTCTGCTCCAGCCGAAATGTGGCGTCCGCCTCGTGCAAACCGTTAGCAACCGCAACCACCCGGCCGCGATGGCGCTGCAGCACTCCACTGGCCTCGAGGGTCGCAAGGTCGCGATAAACCGTCATGGCAGATACACCGGTGGCCTCGACGAGGTCCTCGACGGTGACCGACCCCGCTCGAACGACCGCCTCGGCGATCGCAAGCTGACGTGCCCGCGGCCCGTTCTGGCCCTTGAGAGTCGTGGTCCCACTGCCGGCCATCACCCATCGCCTCCCAACATGTCCAGCTCGCAAGAATCCTATCTGCGAGATGATCGCATGCTGTTCTCAAGCGCAGAAATTGGCGGTTAACCACGATCGCGTCAGGCTGCAACTCACGGACGATCCGAATGGGCTCGTCAGCACCCCACTGCTACGGCCCCGTCCCCGGGGAGGAGAAGTCGAACCATAGGACGTCGAGCGGTCCATAACCGGAACACAGTTCTCTCACCTGACCATGCAAAAATTGCCGAAAGGACTCGAGATCTGGCACATAATCAGGGGCGACACCCCGCATCGGGTGCTGACGGTCGTCATGGTGCGGGAAGTCCGGTCATGACCAGTCGCTGAGGGAAGTGTACAAGCCTACCCAGATCCCACGGTTCCGAACGGCTACGAGAAACTCAGCAACGAAGTCTCAACCTAATACCTTGGCCGTCGGGTAGCGAAGATACAGACTCGAACAACGCATATCCATTATGATGTGTGGCAGTGAGAATAGCGTATTGATAATCCCTGGCGATCATCCTCTCGACCGACCTCACCCATTCATGACCTCACCTATTCATCACGCACCGAAAAAGTATATTCTTCCCAGTGAATAGACATTCCGAAACGATCACGACTCCACCACACAGAACGACCGAGCCTGGCTTCATCAACAGCCTGCATGCCACGAGTGCGACACAACCGCCGAGGACTGGTCCGGTCATCTCCAGTGATCGGCTGAATCAGCTGGCGGACGCCTTTTCGATGGCCTCCCACAAGCCATTAAGGTAGGTGATTCCGAGAGCGCGGTCGTACAGCGGGTATCCCGGTCGGCCCATCTCTCCCCAGATCATCCGACCGTGGTCCGGACGAATGTAGACGTCCGGGCAGTGATCGTGAATGGCCTTCATGATGGCGTACATGTCCAGCGATCCATCACTGGAGAGATGTGCCGCTTCCTTGAATTTCTTGTGTCCTAGGAACTTCACGTTGCGGACATGAGCCGCAGCAATTCGTCCCATATCTCCGTATTTCGTGAAAATGGCAGGAACATCATTGTCGGGATTTGACCCCAGTGACCCTGCGCACACACACAGCGAGTTCGCCGGGGAATCAACGAGATCGACGACCTTCTGTAAATCTGAATCGCTGTGAACGACGCGTGGAATTCCGAAGATGTCCCAGGCGGGATCATCGGGGTGGACAGCCATCCGGATACCGACCTTTTCACAGGTCGGAGCAATTCCCTCCAAGAAGTAGCGATAGTTGTCGCGCAGCTGGTCCGGAGCCATGTCGGCGTACTGGGCCATCACCTCGTCGAGGTCGGCCAGTCGCTCAGGCTCCCAACCGGGCAGCGGAAAGGCCGACGAATCCAGGGTGGCCTTGACAATGTCCTGAGGAGTCAGACCCTCGAGCTCCTCGTGGTCGTAGTACAGGCAGGTCGATCCATCCTCATTGCGGTGGAACAGCTCGGTGCGCAGCCAGTCGAACACCGGCATGAAGTTGTAGACGACCACTTTGATCCCATGAGCTGCGAGATTCTCCAGGGTCTTGCAGTAATTGGCGATGTAGGTGTCACGAGACGGCTTGCCGAGCTTGATGTCCTCATGGACGTTCACCGACTCGATGACCTCGCACTCCAGGCCGGCCTCATTGACCTTCTGGACGTAGGAGGAAATCTCCTCCTCTGACCACACCTCTCCGACCGGAATCCAGTCCATTGCTCCCATGATTCCGCTGGTTCCGGGAATCTGACGGATATTTTGCAGGGTGATGGGATCGGTTTCCGGACCGTACCACCGAAATGTCATCTTCATGATTGTGCGAACTCCTTGTCCAGAACCGCCCTGACGGCACCCGGCTCGGCCGTCAGACGAATGAAGAATTGTTCAACGAGCTCCGCCAGTGGCGTCGTCGTCAGGTCCACACCGAAGATGGCGGCGCGACGCAGGATGGGGGTGATGGCCTTGGGATCCTCGTCACCCAGATGAACTCCTGCCACAACGGGTTTAAGATCATCGAGCAGAGGATCGGGGGAAAGCTCGACCGGCTTGCCGTCATCGGCGATTCCCATGAGGTATCGGCACCAGGCGGCAAGGATGAAGGGGATCGCCCGTAGCGACGCGACGTCCAGGGAATCATCGGCAAGATAGGACTTGATGGTCTCGCCGAAACGGATCGGAATCTTCTGTGAGGAATCAGTCGCAATTCGACTTGGTGTATCGCCCAGGAATGCGTTCGGGAAGCGTTCCTCTTCAACCTCCCGGAGGAATTCCTTGGGATCGACAATCCCGGGGTCACTGACGACCGGTATCCCCTCCTGCCATCCCAGACGGTGCACCAGGCCAGCGAGACCGGGATCCTTGATGGCCTCGTCGATAGTGGGCTTGCGCAGCAGCACGCCGGTGACGGCCAGAGCAGTGTGCAGCGGATTGAGGCAGGTCGTCACCTTCATCCGCTCGAATCGGTCGCACGTGTCACGGTCGGTGAAGTGGACTCCAGCCTTCTCCAGCTCCGGGCGCCCATTCGGGAAGCAATCCTCGATGACGAGGTATTCGGCCGGCTCGGTGTTGACGAATCCTGCCACCCCGGCGTCGGGGTCAATCGACATGTCCTCGAACCCCATCGAGGCGAGTTGGTCGGCAACCTTCTGCGAGGGGGCAGGAGTGATCTTGTCGATGACCGAGATCGGGAAGGCGACCTTCTCCGAGATCCATTCGACGACCTCGTGGTCGATAGTTCCCCTCTTCTCCCACTCCTCGGCGATCGTCAGCACTGAGGTGCGGAGCTCGTCTCCGTTGTGGGAGAAATTGTCACAGGAGACCAGTGCAACCGGAGTGGCACCGGCGTGCGAGCGCTGCACCAGAAGGGCGGCGACAAGGGCCATCGTCGTCGACATCGCATCGGTCATGGGGTCGCGGCCCAAATCCTCGACGACGGCGTCCTGGAAGGAACCGTCGTACCCGGTGAGCTGGTAGCCCTTCTCCGTGATCGTCAGGGTGATCAGCTGCAGGGAGTCAGCACATGCGATCCCGGTGATGCGACGGAAATCGTCAGTACGTCGGTAGGCCAGTCCTTCGCTGATGGAGGCGATGGCTCCGAAGTCAGTGTGGCCATCAGCATGGGAAGTGACTCCCAGGGTCAGCAGGTCATGGTCGCCAAGGCCACGATCGAGGCGCTGCGGACTCCGCTGCGCAACGACAGCGACGCCGCACTGTTCCGCTCCCGAATTCATGACGTCTTGAGCCAGCCGAGCGATGTGGACGCGGAACAGGTTTCCGGGACCAATATGCATCCAGCGCGGATGATCATGGGCCTGACTACGCATTCGTTCGACATCGAAGGTGGGAACGCTGATGCCGGCATCCGTCAGTACGGAACCACGCAGAGAATCGAGATCGAGTCTCATGGCATCTCCTCCGGATCAGAGCCCGAAGACGTGGGCGGGCTGCTCCACGACGAGTCGGTGAGCAATCTCGACCGCCTCGTCCAGGTCAAGCCTGCCTGAAACCACCAGTTCGGCGAGATGGGCGGCATCCAGACGCCGACTCATGTCGTGGCGTGCAGGAATCGAGCAGAAGGCGCGAGTGTCGTCGATCATGCCGCTCACCCTGCTGAACCCAGCCATCTCCGTGATGGCGTGCTTGAACCTCATCACCGACTCGGGGGCGTCGATGAACCACCAGGGCACTCCTATGTAGAGGCTGCGGTACCAACCGGCCAGCGGAGCGATTTCCCGCGAATAAAGGGTCTCGTCGATCGTGAAGATGACCAGCTTGAGGTCGGTGTTCCCAAATTTGTCGAGCAACGGGTGCAGGGAGTCCACGGCTTCCAAGGCAATCGGGACATCAGAGCCGATGTCGGCCCCGAAGCGGCGGAAGGCGGACGTGTCGTGGTTGCGGTGCACCGCCGGATGGACGGTCATCGTCAGGCCGTCCTCACTGGCCATCCTTGCCTGATCAGTGAAGAGATGCCGACGCAGCAAGGTCATCTCCTCAACAGTGGCCTGCCCCGCAACCGAGTCGGCAAAAATCGTCGCTGCACGATCGTGGCCAAGAATGACGGTGCCGAGATCACGGTGGCTGTGGTCACTGGAGACCGCTCCGTGATCCTTGAAGTAGGCACGACGAGTCTCCATGGCGGCGGTGAACCCGTCGAGGGTCGTCGCGTCGTAGCCGCTCACCTCGGACAGCTTCGCGAGGAGGTCCGTCCAGCCCTCGGCCGCCGGTTCCAGGTACTTGTCAGGGCGGAAGGTGGGAGCAACACGACGGGTGAAGGTCTCATCCGCAGCCAACCGCGCGTGGCCGTCAAGGTCATCGCATGGGTCGTCGGTGGTTGCGATGAAGACAATGTCGAAGGAGTCCATCAGGACTCGGGGGCGGAAGTCAGGCTGAGCGATGTGCTCAGCGATGGCGTCATAGATGTGATCAGCGGTCTCGACGCTGGGGCGCTCGGTGACGCCAAAAATACCGACGAGCTGGTCAACCAGCCAGTAACGCATTGCAGTACCTGCAAAGTCGCGCCAGTGTTCGCAGAGGATTCGGAAGGCATTCCGGTTGTCCTCCTCACTCATAGACTCTCGACCGACACCAAGGTCCTCGAGATCGACACCATTGGCGTGCAGCAGGCGATTCACGTAATGGTCGGGGGTGATGAGCAGGCTCGTCGGGTCGGAGAAGGCCAGGTCATCAGCGATCCATGACACCGGAACGTGTCCATGGGGAGAAATGATGGGCAGATCCTTCGTGGATCGGTAGATTTCGCGCGCAGCGGCCAGGGCGGAGGACTCGCGGGGCAGCAGGCGATCCTCGGAAAGGGTGAGAGTCGACGTTGACATGACATTCACTGTGCCCCGTGACGACATTTCCTGGAACGAGTTGCCGTCACTTGCCCCACTTCGTCAGCCAGATTCACGCTCCATGAAGGACACCGGGACGATGTCCTCGCTGGGGGCCCGACGCTCATGTCGGCTCGGCCTCTCCACCATGTCGAGAAGACGATTGACGGCGACCACGCCCATCTGGAACTGGTTGACGCAAATCGTTGACAGGGCCGGCGAGACCAACGCCGAGAACGGGATGTCGTCGAACCCGATGACGGCCACGTCCTTAGGAACCTTCACCCCACAAGCCATCGCTCGCCTCATGAATCCGATGGCAATGAGGTCGTTGTAGGCGATGACGGCCGAGGTTGGGTGGGCCTTCCACATGTCGAAGACCTCGATGCCACCCCTGATGGTGGGTGTCGGGCAGGCGAGTTGATGCACCGTCACTTGTCCATTTCGCCGCGCCCCGTCGAGCAAGCTGCGCCACCTCACTCCGGATTGCCACGATGCCGTGGGCCCCGCGAGGTAGGTCACCGTGAAGCGTCCATCGGCCACGAGATGGGCAAGCGCGTCTCCAAGTCCTTCATCAGCAGCCGGCGTCACCGACGACACCCCTGGCACCTTGCGATTGACGGTAATCACCGGTTTCATCCCGGCCAGGTGCCGTAAACCGGCGTCAGACATACGTGAGCCGGCAAAAATGAAACCGTCGACGGTGACCAGGGATCGCTTCGTGGTCTCGGACTCGATCTCGGAGGACTCGTTGGAGTCGATGAGGACGACCATGTAGCCCCGCTTACGGGCGCCGGCGAAAATCCCCTTGACGGTGGCACCGAACACCGGGTTCATGGCATCAGCAACGCACGCAGCCACGAGATGATGGGTTCGACTCGCCGATACTCTGGGCACCTCGTCCTGACGATAACCGAGCTCCCGGGCAACCTGAAAGATCCGTTCCGACGTCTTGACACTCACCCGTCCCGGACGAGAAAACGCCCGGGAAACAGTGGACGGAGCAACACCGGCAGCCCGTGCGACGTCGCTGATGGTAACCGGTGTGGTGGACCCCTCGCCTACCCCCATGCTCTGACTCTACCGCTGGCCGGCGTGCCTCATGCCCGAGATGCACAGGGTGCAAACCGTGGCAAAGGATCGCGGTTCTCAGCGCCGCAGTGCGACTCTCTAAACAAGGCGATGTTGCCTGTCCACAAATGCTGTGACGATGACCGTCGCAGCCCCGAAAACACAGAGGGTTGTCAATGTCGACCACTACGACGAAGAGCCAGAAGGCTAAGGCGGTGAACGCTCGCGATTTCGATATTCGCGACATGATCGGTTACGCGCTCGGCGACGTAGGAAACAATTTCACCTTCAACCTGGTGAATTCGTTTCTCATGATCTTCTACACCAATGTGTTCGGCCTCAAGGCCGCCTTGGTGGGCGCGCTGTTCATGTCCGCCCGACTGGTCGACGCCTTCGTCGACATCATGGTCGGCCGCCTCATCGACAATGCCAAGATGACCAAGCACGGACGGTTCACCCCGTGGGTCATGCGGATGAAGTTCCCACTCGCCGCCTCCGCCATTCTGCTCTTTCTCCCAGCTGCCGGGCACCTCCCCATGACGACGCGCGTCATCTATGCCTTCGTCACCTACCTGGCTTGGGGCATCTTCTACTCCTTCGTCAACATCCCTTATGGGTCGATGGCTTCGGCCATCTCGGGCAAGCCGCGCAACAAGACCTCGCTGTCCACCGCCCGTAGCATCGGATCGGCTTCCGGCGCCGCTATCGTCAGCTATGTCGTGCCGCTCATCATGTACGGCAACAACTCCCATCAGATCAATCCGCACCGATTCTTCATAGGTGCTGCGGTCTTCGCCATCCTCGGTCTGTTCTGCTATGTCGCTCTGACGATGCTCACCGTGGAGCGCATTCGCATCGACAAGACCGAGCGTGTTCCGCTGGGAAAGATGTTCTCGGAGATGGCCCATAATAAGGCCCTCGTCATGCTGGTCATCATCGATATTGTTGTCGTCATCAACCAGAATCTTTCCGGCGTCACCCTGACCTACCTGTTCAATGATTACTTCCAGAACAAGACAGCAATGTCGATCGCTCTGGTCTTCAATTTCACGACAGTCATCCTCGTTGCGCCTTTCGCCCAAGCCCTGGTGCGGAAATTCGGTCGGAAAGAATCTGCGACGGTGGCATTGTTCTTCGGCGCGGCCGTGTACGGCACCATGCTCATCATCCACACCCACAGCCCCTGGGTTTTCCTCGTCGGCCTGTTCTTCGGGTCACTGGGTGCCGGTGTGTTCAACCTCATGGTGTGGGCCTTCATCACCGATGTCATCGACGCTCAGGAGGTCATGTCGGGGGAGCGCGAGGACGGCGTCATCTATGGCGTCAACTCCTTCGCCCGCAAGCTCGCTCAGGCCATCGCCGGTGGTATTGGTGGTGTCATGCTGACGATGGTCGGCTACCAGTCCTCCTCTCAGGGCGGCACGGTTCAGTCTGAGTCGGTCGTCAATAACCTGTACACCCTCGCCACCGCTATCCCGACGATCTGCTGCCTCGGCGCTGCCCTCCTCCTGCTGGGCTACCCGCTCACCCGCGCCAAGGTCATCGCCAATGCCGACGAACTGGCCCGCCGCCACGAGGCCCAAGCTGAGCACAACGCCTGATCCCACCATCACGGAGGCACACCATGGACACGCTCCTGAGAATCACCGATCACTCGACGACCGGGTCGAACATCCGGCTGACAATTGACGACCGATGGTGTGCCTCCGTCACATTTGTGACGCGGGCCATCGCCCACGTGCGAGTTTTCGGCATCGGCGGTCCCCAGCTCGATCGTACTTGGAGCATCAGCCCCGGCCCCGACGTCACCGACCACACCGGCTTCGGCCCCGACGACCTGCTCGACCACTCCCCCGCCCCGGCGTGGCAGGGCAATTCCCGCGACATCGGGCCCATCGAGGACGTCGAGGTGACGACGACCGTCGCTGACAGTGCAGCGGAGATCGCCCGCCACCCGGAATTCTCCGGGGTCTATGCCGACGAGCCGGTCGATTCCCCCGATCCCGACGAGAAAGCCTTCATCGTTGGTACCGACTCCCTACGGGTCATCATCCGGGACTGTCCGTTGCGGATGACCTGGCAACGTCGAACTGACGGCTGGGTCACGGTCAGCGAGGACCGCCCCACAGGTGCCTACGAGATCGGATCGCGGACCGGTCGGGTGGCCCATCATCGGGTTCGCAATCTCGACGACCGGTACTACGGGCTCGGTGAGAAGGCCGGAAACCTGGAACGCACCGGACGTATCTTCGACATGCGCTGCCTGGATGCCCTTGGTTACGACGCCAGCAGCACTGACCCGCTGTACAAGCACGTCCCCTTCCTCATGACCCGCACCGCCAACGGAGCCTTCGGCATCTTCTACGACAACCTGTCGGCGTCGCGGTTCAACTTGGGAGCGGAAGTCGACAATTATCACCGCCCCTTCACCTCCTGGCAGGCCGACCACGGCGACATTGACTACTGGGTCATGACCGCCGACCAGGTCTCTGGCCTCACCCCGCAGATCCTTCGCCTCACAGGAGACCCAGCCTTCCTGCCGCGTTGGGCCCTGGGCTACTCCGGTTCGACGATGCACTACACCGACGCCCCGGACGCCTCCCACCAGCTGCTCAAATTCATCGACCTGCTGCGGGAGCACGCCATCCCCTGTGATTCCTTCCAGCTGTCGTCGGGGTACACCACCATTGGGCCGCGTCGGTACGTCTTCACCTGGAACCGTGACAAATTCCCCCAACCCACCGACACCACCGCGAAGTTCCGTGACGCCGGCCTTCATCTAGCGGCAAATATCAAGCCAGCCCTGCTTACGACCCACCCTTATTACCGTGACGCCGCCGAGGCGGGAATCTTCGTCACCGACTCACCAACCGGCAAACCCGTCACCTCGATGTTCTGGGGTGGCCACGGCAGCAATGTCGACTTCACCAATTCGCGCGGCGTCCAGTGGTGGAAGGACAACGTCCGCCGCCAGCTCATCGACATGGGTGTGGAATCCACCTGGAACGACAACAACGAGTACGAATTGTGGTCCGAGGACGCCACCTGTGACGGTTTTGGTCACCCGGTGGAACTCGACCGGATCCGCCCGGTGCAGGCCCTGCTCATGAATCGCGCCTCCTACGAGGCCCAGCGCGAGGCCGCTCCCGGCGAGCGCCCCTTCCTCATTTCCCGGTCCGGACCGCTCGGGCTGCAGCGCTACGTCCAGACCTGGAGTGGTGACAATTCCACCTCCTGGCGCACCCTGAGGTACAACACCCGGATGGGCGTGGGGATGAGCATGTCCGGCCTGGTGAATTTCGGCCACGACGTCGGCGGTTTCGCCGGCACCGCTCGCCCCAGCCCCGAGCTCTTCGCCCGCTGGGTGGCCAACGGCGTCATGCACCCGCGATTCACCATTCACTCCTGGCATGACGACGGATCGGTCAACGAACCGTGGATGTATCCGGGGATCACCGACATCGTCCGGAGCATGATCCGGCTGCGATACCGGCTCATTCCGTTCCTCTACACCTTGTCCTACCTGGCGGCAGAGAGACGCGAACCCATCGTCAACCCGGTGTTCAGCCTCGATGATTCCCTCCTCGAGGAGTCCGACGACTTCCTCCTCGGACGTGATCTCCTGGTCGCTTCCGTGGTGGAGGAAGGTCAGGCCACCCGTACCGTCACCCTTCCCGACGTCCCAGGCGGCTGGTTCGAATTCGACACCGGCATCCACCACGACCCCGGCACGGTCACCCTCGATGCCCCGCTCGACCGTCTTCCCCTACTCGTTCGCGCTGGAGCGGGAATCCCACAGTGCACCCTTCCCGAGCCCACCGACGAGATCATCACGACGCAGACTGTCGAAAACTCCCCGCACCGGATCGTTCTCTACCTTCCTGATGGCGAGGGCCATTCGGAGGGGTTTTTCTTCGATGACGACGGCCACACCTATGGCTACCGCGATGGGCACGGATACTGGTTGACCTGGACCGTCGACCACGACGCCACCACCGTCACCGTCCACACCCACGTCGAAGGCGACTACCAGCCACCATGGGGAACCATGGACTTCGCCCTGCGACCCAGCGACGACCGCACGATCACGGTCATCTCCGAGCTCACCCCTTCGGCCTCAAATCAGCATCCCACAATAGAGAGCACCGGGAGGCCATGATGCTTCGACCACAGGACACCCCTACCCGAGAAACAAAGTGTCTGTCGGGAATGTGGCACTTCGCCTTCGACGCCGAGGACCGCGGCCAGGCCGAGGGATGGTTCACCCAGCTGCTGCCGGAGCGCACCGAGATGGCAGTTCCGGCCTCCTACCAGGATCTCTCCACCGACCCCGCAGTCCGTGATTACGTCGGCCCGGTCTGGTATCAGCGCGAAGTCCGCATCCCGCGCGGCTGGGCCGAGGATCGCGTCGTCATCCACTTCGAGTCCGCCACCCACACCGCCACCGTCTGGGTCGACGATGTCGAGGTGACCAACCATGCCGGGGGCTACCTTCCTTTCGAGGCCGACATCACCGACCACGTCCGCGCCGGCGAAAAATGTCAACTGACGGTGCGCGTCGACAATCGACTGTCCTTCCAGACCATTCCGCCGGGCATCGTCGTCGACTCGCCCGAGGGCCCTAAGCAAAAGTACTGGCACGACTTCTTCAACTACGCCGGCATTCACCGCGATGTCTGGCTGTGCAGCCGTCCGACCTCACATGTCGAGGACGTCACCATCACCACCGATCTCGACGGGGATGACGGAATCGTCAGCTGGACGGTCCTCTCGCGGAATTCTGACTCCCTGACGACCCAGGTGACGATTTTCGATGCCGAGGGCTATGAGGTCGCCAATGGGATCGGTGCCTCCGCGACCACCAGCATCCCCTCGGTCCACCTCTGGCAGCCGGGTCAAGGCTACCTCTACGAGGCCGAAATCTCCCTGCTCAACGGGGAGCGCGTCGTCGATTCCTACCGTCAGGCTTTTGGTGTGCGCACGGTCCGCGTCGACGGAAATCGCCTCCTCATCAACGGAGAACCGGTCCACCTGACCGGATTCGGCATGCACGAGGATCACCAGACCATCGGAAAAGCCCACAACGACGCCCTCATGCTGCGGGACGCCGCATGCCTTGAATGGATTGGCGCGAACTCCCTGCGCACCTCCCACTACCCTTACTCCGAACACGTCCTTGACTACGCTGATCGTCACGGATTGCTCGTCATCGACGAGACTCCCGCAGTGGGCATGAACATGGGCTTGGGAGGCGGCATTTTTGGCGCCCAGGGCTACACCACCTTCTCCGAGGAGACCATCAACGGCGAGACCCAGAAGGTTCACACCCAGGTCATCCGCGACCTCATCGCCCGTGACAAGAACCACCCCAGCGTCATCATCTGGTCCATCGCCAACGAGCCCGAGTCCGAGACCGAGGCGGCAGAAAACTACTTCCGTCCCCTCTTCGACGTGGCCCGTGACGCTGACCCCACCCGCCCGGTGAGCTTTGTCAACGTCATGCTCGCCCCGTACGGGGCGTGCCGGGTTTCGCAGTACTCCGACGTCCTTCTCCTCAACCGTTACTACGGCTGGTACGTCGACACCGGTGACCTCGCCGCCGCCGAGCGTCACTGGCGCGAGGAGATGGAGGGCTGGGCTAGCGAGAACAAGCCGATCATCATCACCGAGTACGGCGCCGACACCATGCCTGGCCTGCACCAGACCCCCGCTCAACCG
This sequence comes from Cutibacterium sp. LaCa_255, assembly GCF_057458005.1. Classification (NCBI taxonomy): domain Bacteria; kingdom Bacillati; phylum Actinomycetota; class Actinomycetes; order Propionibacteriales; family Propionibacteriaceae; genus Cutibacterium; species Cutibacterium sp. LaCa_255. The sequence continues at coordinate 2,743,410 of NZ_CP190956.1, forward strand.
TGGAGCGAGGAGTACCAGGTCGAGGTCCTCGAGATGAACGAGCGGGTCTTCGACTCCTTCGACGCCGTCATCGGCGAGCAAATCTGGAACTTCGCGGACTTCGCGACCACCAGCGGCACGATGCGCGTCGGTGGCAACCGGAAGGGCATCTTCACCCGGGATCGCCAGCCCAAGATGGCCGCCTTCCACCTTCGCGGGAGATGGCGCGGTACGGAACAATGATCGGCGGCCTCCCCATGGCGAAGGACTAGAATCAAACGCGCATGGTGGACTCCCTGACGACAAGTTGCGGTGCAAGAACCACGCTGCGTGGGCCTTCGGCCGTACCCCGCCCAAACTGTTCGATCAGGAGCTTCGCAGCCATTCTTCCGATTTCCGTGACCGGCTGTCGAATGACCGTCACCCGGGGAGTTACGAGGGAGGTCCAGAACTCGTCGTCAACACCGATAAGGCCAACACGGTTGTACCCCGTCCACCCAGCCTCATGGAGTACACGGAACGCAGCCATAGTCAGCGGGCCGTTCGTCGAGAAGAGACAGTCGAATTCCTTGCCCGACCCGATCAATTCCCATACCGCGTTTTCAGCTCCCAGCTCACGGGTGTCAGTCTGAACCACCAGCTCGGGGTCAACCACCATCCCACGTTTCGCTGCTGCGTCACAGAAGGAATCCGCACGCGTCCTCGTCGAGGACACGCGACGGGAGCCGGTCAACACTGCTGGACGCTGAAAGCCACGCGCGAACAGGTGCGACGCGGCCATCGCTCCAACAGCACGATTGTCGACGGACACAGACGCTCCCGTGTACCCATGAACAAGACGATCGAAAAGAACCAGCGGAATTCCTTTTTCCTGGATGAGAGCTGGGGCCTCAGATCTGTCCGATGCGACGGCGAGGACTACCCCGGCCGACCGCTGCTCGATAGCGGAAGCGACATACCGCTCCTCATTCACCAATGATTCATCGGTGTTGCCGACTGAGACCTGAATGTTGTGAGCGGATACCGAGGATTCGAAGAAGTAGGTGAATTCCGTGAAGTACGGGTTCTTTATGTCGGGCATGAGTACGGCTACTGTGTCCGTGCGTTGCTGCCGGAGCACTCGACCGGTGGGATTGGGTCGGTAATGCAACTCGTTGACGGCAGCACTGACACGGTCACGCATCCCAGGATTGACGTTTCCGATCCCGTTGATCACCCTCGACACAGTAGCGGTCGACACCCCGGCTGCCGCTGCCACATCACTGATGGTTACTCTTGCCACGCCGACATCCCCTTCACCTCAGAATAGGGGCACGAGTTCTGGACCCGTGCCCCTCTCTGTTTTCTCCTAATCAGAGCCATGAGTCAAGCTCAGAGTGTGCCCTTCTGGAGCATGATATTGCCAAACAGTGCTCTGTCGCCCGATTGAATGATGCCAGCTGCCTTTGCTCCAGCGTCGTAGAACGGATACCTGTCGAGCTGACCAAACTGGACTCCTCCTTCATGTCGTTCAACAATCTCCTCAAACTGTTTCCACACTGGAGGCTTCGTATTGTTGCCGGTCGACATCAGTGTCACCGGCGCGTCAACAACTCGATCCAGCGGGAAAAGTTTGAGAACTGCATCCAGCAGATCAGTCAATTTGTGCCCATCAGCGCGAATTACTCGCGGATTGTTCGTTGTGGCAGGGTAGTTCCCATCTGCGATCAATAGTGTGTCACCATGACCCATTTCCATCATCAACTTGACCGCGTCGGGTGACAAAATATCTGGAATCTCTTTGAGCATCTCAGTTCTCCTTTGAATTAACAGTTTCCACGGCCACCTTCTTGTCACTGCGGGCCATATGGACAAAGTATGCAAGGATGATGACGTAGCAGATAGCCGAGACAACGAATGACTTCTGCATCGATCCCATCGTATCCGAAGCCCATCCCTGAATAACGGGACCGACGGCTCCACCGATGATTGCCATCACGATAATGGCGCCTCCTGTTTCCTTGTATCGGGGTTCTTTGACACACTCCAGCGCGGAGCCATATATCGTTGGCCAGCAGGGTGCGAAGAACAATACCGAGGCCGTCGCGGCGTAAACCGAAGTCATACCGGGGCCGAACACCACATAAATCATGCAGATGGCACCAAGGACAGAGTAAGCCTGAAGCACCTTTGCAGGACGGAACTTGCCCATTAGCCAGGACGCTGTCCCCCGACCGACAAAGAAGAGCGCATAGGAGATCAGCATGAAATTGCTCGCCGCACGTTCGTTCAGGTTCCGGTCAAGTTCGAGGGCAAGACGGATTGTAAACGACCAGACGGACGTCTGCATCGCCATGTACACGAACTGGGTCACAATGCTGATGACGAAGTCTTTGTCGTGTCGAAGATAATTCAGCGTCTCACCCAGACCAGCCTGTGGGCCGCCATCTTCCTTGATCGGTTTACAGGTAGGGAAATCAGTGATGATAAACATCACAAGAATGACCATCAAAATGACAATGATCACTTTATAGGGCTGCAGGGTGGCATTAAGCGATTGTTCGGCAATGGCGTGCTTCTGGGCCTCAGACGTCGCCGCAGCTAGCTTGCCCTGCAAGGAATCACCGCTCCCAAAAACCAAGTACTTACCCAATAGGATACCCGCAATCGAGCCGATCGGATACATGGTCTGGCTGATGTTTAGCCGACGTGTGGATGATTCTTTAGTACCCATCATCGACGAATATGTGTTGGCCGAGGTCTCCAAGAAAGATAAGCCGACTGCGATAACAAATAGCGCTACAAGGAATACACTGTAGGTTCCTACGTGACCCGCCGGAATAAACAAGCAACAGCCAATTATATATAATATCAAGCCAATAATAATGGCTGTCTTGTAAGTAAATCTTCGTATCAATCTGGCAGCCGGTATAGCGATAACAAAATAGCCGAAATAAAAAGCCGTCTGCACGAATCCTGTCGCTAGGTCAGACAGACTGAATACGCTCTTGAATGCCGTAATCAGGATATCATTGAGAGCAGCAGCAGCTGCCCAGAGTGCAAAGAGCGTTGTCAACAAAGCGAACTGGATTCTCGGGGTTCGGTCAAGATACCCGTCAGGGTTCAACGTGGATGCATCTTGGATCAGCATGAAGCGCCTCCCCGCGCGCCAGCACCAGTGTGATCGTTCATGAACTGGATGACGTCCGTCTTTGCCGGCGCACTTGTGCCACTCCCCCTCTTCGTAACGGAAAGGGCTGCGGCTGCATTCGCGAAGTCAATCGCCTCGTCAATCTCCATTCTGGCAGACAGAGCAGCACTGAGGGCGCCACAGAAGGTGTCCCCAGCGCCAACGCTGTCAACCGCCTTGACTCGGTAACCACTGACGTGGCGGGGTGTGCCGTTCGGATCACAGATGGCGGCACCATTGTCCCCAAGGGTGACAATGACGACGACTGACACCTGATCGGCAAACCTCTGCGCGACATCAAGGATGTCCTCAGACCCGCCTAGAATCCCCATGGATTCCGCGAAAGCTAGCAACTCTCCTTCGTTGGGTACGAAGAGATCGACAAATTCCCAGGTCTTGGGAGGCAAGTCCCGCTGGGGTGCAGGGTTGAGGATGACCTTCGTTCCCGCCTCATGCGCAATTTCGGCTGCTCTCACAACCGAATCCACTGGTATTTCAAGCTGCAGCAACAGGACATCAGCCGAAGTGATCTCGCGGGCAGCATCATCAACATCCTCAACGCTGACTTCGAGGTTAGCGCGCGGAATTATGATGATGGCGTTGTTTCCGTCAGGGAAGACAGAGGGCATTCCTACCCCGGTCCCTGATCCTGGGGTTGTCGACACCTTCACATGACTGTCATCGATGGCTGCTGCATGCATTGCTGAGCGAAACTCAGCACCGAAACTGTCGTCACCAAGTCGCCCAACCATGATGACATCAGCATTGGTTGCAGCAGCGGCCATAGCCTGGTTGAAGCCTTTGCCACCAACTGATTGCCTGAAAGAAATTCCTCGAAGTGTTTCCCCGATTCTCGGTTGCCTTGGGGTGTCAACCATCAGGTCGTACATAAAGGATCCAACGACTGCCACGCTCATGAGGAAACCTCCTCGTTCATCGTCAACTGTGCGCCCAGAGCCCCGCCCGGATGTCGTTGTGCGAAATCCTCTGCGGTAAACGATTTCGTGCTCATCAGACCGACGGCCAGCGCATCACCGATTACGAGGGTTGCCGTTGACGAGGATGTGGGTGCAAGATTTAGTGGGTCTGCTTCACTCTGGATCCCAAGACGAATCGTTGAGGCAGCGTATCGGGCAAGCGGCGAATCAGCGTTCCTGGTGATGGCGACAAACGGGATACCCCAGCCGTGAAGCATATTCGCAAGAGCACAGACCTCGGCCGTGGAGCCTGAGTTTGAGATGAGGATGCCGACATCTCCTGGGGCAAACTCCCCTGAATCACCGTGCAGCGCCTCGCCTGACTGCACGAATGCAGCAGGGCTACCCAGGCTACTCATGGTTGCAGCTATCTTCCGCCCGATATGGCCGGACTTTCCGAGTCCGGAAACGATGATCTTCCCTCGGCACTCCTGCAGAACCTTTAGGGCAGGAATGAGATCTTCCTCAAAATGCCCACGAGCCTTCTTAAGGGCGTCGATCTCAAGGTCGTAGGCGTCCAGTGACGCGTTCAGCATCTGCTCGACAGCATCAGTGGGGTGTGGACTGTGCAACATCAAGAACCTCCATCGACAGTGATGAGTAATCGTTTACCCGCGGTGTGACAGACTATAGGTGAAATCGTTTACTCAATCAAGAGGTTCGTAGCCTTTCATCCAGAGCGAATCACCGCCTGTCCCTGATGAACGGCAGAAAGCCTTGTGGTGCCCGTGTCGTCCAGCACCTCGGCCACACAAGTGCAACTGACGTGGAGGGAGCCCACGTGTCGACCCACCGAACGTCAAGAACCATCCGCACCTACGCAGGCCGAGTGCCCTGACGCCCATCTCCACCCCTCTTGGATGCCCGTCTGACCACGCTCATGGAAACTTCACAATTTCAGGGGACAATGGATTCATGGCCACCCAAGCTCACACCGACTCCGTGAACCTCAGATTGGCGCTCAACGGCCTGCCACTGCCGACAGCCGCGCGCGCCTCCGACATCGACGTCGTCGCCCCGGTACTTGCTCGCCAACGGGAACTCAGACGGGAGATCCCCGAGCTCCTCTGCCCGGCTGACCGACGCATCCAAGCATTCATCGACCGTTACCTCGGCGAGGACTCTCCCGTCCATCCCCACCTGCCCGAAACCACCCTGACTCTCGATGAGCCCGGTCTGGCCCGAGCCCTTTCCCTCCCGGTCGACGGTGACGAGTTCACCTCCGACCTGGTCGCGAGTTACCGGGTCGCCAACGGCGTGCTGCACAACCCGCGCAATGACCGCCGCACCACGGCCGGCGTCTTCCACGTCGCAGAGGGCGGTCTGGCAATCCCCGACGACAAGAAGGCCGTTCCGATCGAGGTCGTCGCTCGTCTCCTCGACCTCGCCTTCCAGGCCCCACCGGAACACACCCTGCTCCCCTACACCTCCACCCAGCCCGTGGAGCGTCAGGCTCACACCTGGGTGTCCCTGCTGCTCCGCCCGCTCGTGGTTCCCGAGATTCCCGACTTCGTCTCCGAGCGTCGGATGGAGATCCGCTTCTTCGCCCCCGGCGGTCTGGTCTCCAACCTCGATTTCGTCGAGGGGATCTTCGGAAACGCCGGCGATCCGCTGCTGCCGGGCAACGATTCCGCCCTCGCCCCCGCCGGATGGACCGGCCACAGCGGTTGCGTCATCCTGGCCCCGCACCTCAACCTCGTCCGCAAGGTCGATCTCGGTCTGCCTCACATTGACCAGGCCACCGACCGGCAGCGTCGCGACGGAATGTGCTGGTCCGATGAGTCCGAGCTCTACAACGAGGGCAAGCCGTTCAAGCTGTGCGCCCGTGACGAATCCGGAGTCATCCTCACGATTGTCGCCGACAACTACTTCGGCTACTGCAAGAAGGAGGTCAAGACCCAGATCTCCTACTCCGCGAACCTCTTCGGGCTGGCCGAGGAGGAGCACTCCGGCGGTGCCCGCGCCTACCGTTCCCACAACCAGGGCCAGGAGTACGCCACCCCGAGCTGCCAGCAGACAGTCGCCGACGTCGTCGCGGACAACCCGGATGACTTCGAGATGCTCGACAAGGGCCATGCGAAGGTCCTCGGCATCGACAACGTCCTGCTGGTGCCCGGCGGGACTAAGTTCAGCCTGCGGGATGGCACCGTTTCCTGGGATGACGGTGCACAGTCCATCCCGATGCGGGCCGACACCGAGTACCTCTCCCCTGACGGCTACCGCATGACGATGATCCACAACGAGGCCGACGACCAGTGGTACCTCAAGGGCACCTACGGTGAGTCGACTACCCTGCACAAGTGCTGCACCGTCTCCGGTGGCGGCAAGTCGGAGATCTCCAAGGCGATCTCGGACACCTTCCTGCAGGGCAACGCCTACGTCCCGGACTTCGAGGCCGACATGGATGCCGTCGAGGACATCCTGCATCGGGACTTCTCGACCCGATTCGCCGATCCCGAGCTCAACGGCAAGGATCACCGTCCGATCCTGTCGGCGGAGCGTTCTGTCGGGTCGGTCATCAAGCTGCTGACTCCGTCCTCGGACTTCACCGATTGGTACAACGACTGGATCAACTCCATCCCGTCGTTCCGCAAGGAGCTCGTCTTCACCATCAAGCGCTACTACAAGCCGGAATGGGGTGACGACTGGCTCTCCCACTTCACCGTCGCGCCGACGAATGGTCGGCACGGCAACATGGTGCGACTCGACGGCCAGAAGATCCTAGTGAGCATGGCTCGCGTCGGTTTCCAGCCCGACGGTTCCTGGCGTTTGTTCACCCTGCGCCACGACTACGCCCCGGCTATCAAGGTCCAGACCGAGGACGACATGACGGCCTCCATCGTCACCTCTCCTGGCATGGTCACCGGTCCAGAGGGCCTGTCGCGCAAGGTCGTCGCCAACTGCGAGGCTCTCCTCTTCCAGCGTCCTGACGACGCCATTCACCGTGGCTATGACACCCAGACCGAGCGCGACATGAGTGAGCGTGGCCTGTTCATCTCGAATTATCAGCCGCTGACTCGCGAGGATGTCACGGCGATGCGTGACGACGTGGTGACCTTCTCGAAGTTCACCAAGCCGATGCGCACGTTCCTGTCGAATTTCGCCGACTCCGATCCTTCCGAGGAACCGAAGTACATCGTCTCTAGTGCTGATCCGCGCCTCATCGACGGGGTGCGGTCGCGTAACCCGCGTTACCTGCAGATTCGTCCCGACATCGCGAAGCCGCGCGAGACGGCCATCGCGAACCTGGCCAGCCACCTGTATCACGGCCGTCGGGTCAACGAGCCACTACCGCTCCCGGTCGACATCGTCGCCGCTGGACGGCGCAACAACCCGCCGGAGGACAAGATTCCGGCTCTGTGCGCCTACAACCCACTGCACTACATGGAGCTGCCGGAGCTGTTCATGGAGTTCATCTCCTCCATGACCGGCAAGAGCCCCTCGACGACGGGTGCCGGTTCGGAGGGGGCGCTGACGAAGGCTCCGTTCAATGCCCTGCCGGCGGTCTTTGACCTCAACTCCTCCTTCCTGTCCTTCGTGCTGTCGGGTTACGACGGCTGGCTGTCCTCGGCCGGGTTCATCGGGCCCAACGTCGAGGTGGCCCACGACATCTCCCTGCTCGTTCCGGAAATCTTCTCCCGGATGTCGCCGACGGAGAGGGATGCCAAGACCCTCATCGAGGGCGGGTACCTGGAGAAGATGGAGGACTTCGAGAAGGACGGCGAGCTCATTCTCGCTTCCCGTCTGGGCTACCGCATGACCGAGAAGTTCATGCGCGCCTACTTCGGCCGCATTTTCCTGCACCCCGATACGGTTTTCACCCCGGAGATGCTGCGTCCGGAGCTGCAGGACGCCGAGATCTTCGCTGATTCGGTGCGGACGATCTCGATGACTCACGCCCGGGTGGCCAAGGCCTACTTCGACGACGGGACGATCTCACTGGCCGTGCCGCCGATTCGGGCCCTGCTCGAGGTCATGGCCAACGGGACCTGTTCGGAGGGCTGGACCCTGGACGATCCCGAGTTGAGAGAAATGTTCACCCATGAGTCCGTGCTGGCCTCTGACTGGTATGCCGAGCGCCTCGACGCCAAGCAGGCCGAGGACGTCCGACGCTCCGAGAGGGGCATCGCACAACTCGAGGAGTTCATGGCTGACCCGCGCAACGCCGCCGCCTGCGAGGAGATTGACGTCCAGGCTCGCCTGGATCACGTCCGTGGCTTCCACGACCGGGCCGTCAGTGAGGAATACCGCCAGCAATTGGTGGGAACCCTCGGACGGCAGGTCAACTTCCGCTGAGATTGACGGTCCCGGGTGATGTCACCCGGGACCGATCTCTCCCTGCGGGGTCTTCCACAGCCGCCCTCCTCATGGTGGCAAAATCCCCGCCTCGCCAAGGATCGACGCATCCGAGTGCCTCAGCCCTGTCCGAGATGGAGCTTTTGCACCCGGATCCTGGTGACTGTCCCCGGAAGGTTGTCGTGTGCCTGTCACCAACCCCGCTCGCTGCGAAGGATCAGCGTTTTACCGACGCCCCGGGTCCAAAAATCCCAATTCAGCTGCTCCTGCCACCGTGGGGGAAGCACCATGGGTGCGTGGACATCATCGATCTGACTGCAGCGGGTTTCGACGAGTGGGTCAGTGTCGAAAACCACCGATCCAACGAGGCCCCCGCCAATTCCTGGCTTCCCGCTACCCAACTGGTGACGCCCGAGGTCATGGACCGTCGCATCAACCACACCCACGAGGCCCTGCTGGCCCAACGCCACGAGGGAAGGGCCGGTCACGGTCACGATGTCGCCGCAGCTCCCGGTCCAGTTCCCCGTCGGGTCGCCTTGTCCGCCACTCAGTTGGGAATTGTCGCCAGGCTCGTCGTGCCAGTGGTGACAGCACGGGCTCTGGGCCACGATGTCATTTTCCCCCGCCTGGAGGATCTCTGGTTCCAGGATGTGCTTCAGGCTCCGATTCCGGTGTCAGTGGCCTGGAAACCAGGATCGGCGAAAATCACCGACTCGGCAGTGGAGAGGATCACGGATGCTTTCATCGTGGCCGGGCTGAGCAAAATTATTGCTCGCGACAACCTCGCGTCGGCCGTGAGCACGTCGGTGGTCATGATTTCCCGCTGCCGTCCTGATCTACGCCAGGCCGCCATCGACGCTGCGACCGAGTTGTTGATCATGGTCGACCCTCGCCCTGGTATTACTGCTGGTCCAGGGTTCCATCGACGTAGTTGCTGTCTCTACTATCAGGTGAGCGGCTCGCGAATGGCCTGCTGCGGAGACTGCGTCCTGGTCTGAATAAAAGTCGCCGGCGGTTCGTGATCATGGCGCACTGAACCCGTCGGCCATCGCAATCGACCGACGTCAGCTGGAGCAAGTCCGTTACCACGCAGCCACCCGAACAAGCGTTCCGCCCACGTCTCCTCGGTCTTGACTGACCTACGCAGATCCAGCCTCATCCGTCGAACGGGCCCCGCGCACATGGGGTCGGCCTCCTGGAATCCCCACGACTCCAACCAGGTCACCGGCGCAAGCCGCCGATCAACCCATGGTCCGACGACAGCACCGGCCTCGATGACCGGAACCGACCCGTTCAGGCGTGCTGCCAGGAACGAGGTGCGTACTCGCCCCCAAGAAACATCATTTCGATGAGGCAGGAAGCCCACCAGAACCGCTCCCCCGGGTGTACGGGGAATTTTCGACATCGGGTGTTCGACGGGAAGACAGGATTCGGGTGCCACCAGGATGATCCCGTCGACCTCGTCTCCGTGCCGGCTCGCGACCCCGAAGAACCCCCAGGCTCGGCATGCGGCGTCAGCCCAGTCAGGAAGGGACGAGTCGGCGTCAATCCCCCAAGGACGAAGATTTCCGGAAACACCAAGGGATGCGGCATCTTCCCTCGCCAGAGTCGTCAGGTGTCTGACTCGCACGATGCCTCCTTCGTTGATCCCCAACATGCCCTGTGGCGGTGAACACTACCGACAGGGCTTTCTGTGACGCCCTGTGGGTGAAATAGACCACACTCGTACGAGTGTCATTCTAGATTTCCGAGGCATTGGTGGGGCACAGTGGGAGGGTGAGCAGCACAGACCACATCATCAGGAAGCCTGTCCCTTCGACCGACGACGTGCGCATCAATGCCGCTGCCGCTGCTGCTCCCAAAGCCGCCGAGGCCATCACAAGCCGTCGCGTCGATACCACCTTCGACAAGTTCCATGATCGCTACTCCATCCGCACTCTCGGTCTGAAGACCTCCCCGGTTCGGGCTCTCTTCGCGGTGGCGAACCGTCCCGAAGTCGTCTCGCTGGCCGGTGGCATGCCGAACATCGCCGATCTTCCCCTCGACGTCGTCGGTGAGTCGTTGAAGGAGCTCGTCGACACCCGCGGTGCCGTCGTCATGCAGTACGGATCGGGCCAGGGCGAGCCGGAGATCCGCGAGCACATCTGCGAGGTCATGGCCGTCGAAGGTCTCATCGCTGACCCCGACGACGTCACCGTCACCTGCGGGTCCCAGCAAGGACTCGACCTCGTGACTCGAATCTTCTGCGACCCGGGTGACGTCATCATGGCGGAATCGCCGTCCTACGTCGGAGCGCTCAACACCTTCGCCTCGTACGAGGCCGAGGTCATCCACGTCGACATGGACGACAGCGGCCTGGTGCCGGAGTCGCTGCGCGAGGAGGTGACGGCGGCCCGTCGTGACGGCAAGTCGGTCAAGTTCCTCTACACCATTCCCAACCACTCGAACCCGTCGGGAATCTCCCAGTCGGCCGAGAGACGACGTGAGATCCTGGCCATGGCAGACGAGCTCGACCTTCTCGTGGTCGAGGACAATCCGTACGGTCTACTCAATCTTGACGAGGATCCCTTGCCGACCCTGAAGTCGATGGATCCCGAGAACGTCGTCTACCTAGGCTCGTTCTCCAAGACCTTCGCTCCGGGGTTTCGCGTCGGGTGGGTGCTAGCCCCGACCTTCGTGCACGACAAGCTGGTCCTCGCCCAGGAATCGGCGACCTTGTGCCCGCCGGTCTTTTCCCAGTTCGCCATTTCCAGCTACCTGACCCACTGGGACTGGCGCGGACAGGTCCGAAGCTTCATCGACATGTACCGCATCCGTCGCGACACCATGTTGGCTTCCTTGGCCGAGCACATGCCTGAGGGGACGACGTGGACTCGTCCGTCCGGTGGATTCTTCGTCTGGTTGACGATGCCTGGAGCGGTCGACTCGGCGGCTATGCTCCCTCGGGCCGTCACCAAGCTCGTTGCCTACACCCCGGGAACGGCTTTCTACGCCGACGGACGGGGACAGCGCAATATTCGGCTGTCCTTCTGTTACCCGACGCCTGAGCGGATCAAGGTCGGAGTCGAGAGGCTTGCCGGTGTGATGCGCGAGGAGCTCGAGATCGCCGAGACCTTCGAGCTGGCTGATGGTCGAAGTCGTTCCCGCGATCTTGGGCCTGGACCAAACCTCGCCTGATTCCGCACGGACGGTTCCGCGGTCTGTGAGGGTCTCGCCCCCGGGTCCGACGCCGTGTCCAGCTCACCGGACAATGACTCATGGGACCGCAAGGTTCACCTGGCCACTGACTGAGAAATCGGAGATTTGTCGATTTATCTGCGAATCGATGTGAAGAATCCGCGTATGGCCGCGGTTGTGTGCCCTGTCTGGCTGTCACGGGAGGGTCGGTATCCCCATCATCGTCATGACGCTGGTTGAATGGTTCCATGTTGCAACCAGTCGTCGTCCTCGCCGGGGGGCTCAGCCACCAGCGCGACATTTCTCTGAAGTCAGGTCGCACCGTTGCCCAGGCGCTGCGGCGAGTCGGGCATGAGGTCGTCGAGGCCGACATCGACTCCTCCCTCATCGAGACCCTACGTGCCAACGACGGAGCCGTCGTCTTCCCCATGCTGCATGGCGGCCTGGGAGAGAACGGCGCCCTTCTTGAAGTCCTCAAACTCATGGGCATCCCCTATGTGGGGTCGGGACCGGCAACCTGCCGTATTTCCTTCGACAAGTCCATTGCGTCACGAGCTGTTGCTGCCGCGGGTGTCGTCACGCCGCAGCAGGCGGCTCTCCCCCACGACATTTTCCGAAAGCTTGGAGCTCGGACCGTCATCCGGTCCATCTTGGAACGGTTCGGACTTCCAGTCATCGTGAAACCAGCTCGGGGAGGCTCGAGCTTGGGGGTCACGAAGGTCGACGATGCCGCAGACTTCCCCCAAGCCATCGCCAATGCGTACGCGTATGACGACATGGCAGTCGTCGAGGAGTTCATCACCGGTACTGAGCTGGCAATTGGCATGATCACGACCTCCGAGGGGACGCGAGTGTTGCCTGCCGTGGGGATTCGTCCGGTCGGCGGGGTTTATGACTACTCGGCGATGTACACCGGGGGCGAGACCCGTCTGACGGCTCCCGCCGACATCAGTGACGAGGCTGCCGAGGCTGCAACTGAGATGGCCCGCATCGTCCAGCGCGTGCTGGACTTCTCCGGCATTTCTCGCGTGGACGCCATCGTCGATGAGTCTGGTCGTCCGGTGTTCCTGGAGGCTGGCGCTGCTCCCGGCATGACGGCAACGTCCCTTGTCCCCGTGGCCATGGAAGCTGCTGGCCTGGATCTCGGCGAGGTGTGTTCGCAGCTTGTCGACGACGTCGCCCGTAACCATGGTTGAGCACAGCACGACTTCACGATCCAGCTCTGCTATTCGTGTCAAGCAGACGCTGATCATGCTGATCGGCACAGTGCTGGCCGGGGTGATGGTCGTCCTCGGCCTGTGGCAGATGAATGTCTTCGAGTCCCAGCAGAACAATTCCACCCAAGCCCGTATAGATCAGCCTGTCATCACGTGGAACAAAGCTCCCAAACGAGCTGACGTCATGGCCCAGTACGGGCGTCGGGTGAGGATCACCGGCACCTTCAAGCCATCGACCAGCACAATGGTGGGGACATCATGGCCTGTCAGAGCCGTCGAGGGAATGCGTCTCACCTCAGGTGAGACGATCGCTGTCGTCAGAGGCCAGATTTCCAAGGGTCAAGAAATTCCCTCAGCTCCCTCGGGCACCGTCACACTCACGGGTGTCCTGGCTGCTTCGGAGTCCGACGAGCACCGCAACCCACAGATGCCGGCGGCTGTGCTGCCGTCGCTTCGATTGGAGGTGCTGACCCAGACGTGGCCGCAACCATTGGTGCCGGCAACACTGACCCTCATCGAGCAAGATGCTCGTGCCCAAGGTCTGTCCCCTGCCCAGCCCGTGCTTCCCAAGGGAGATGGCGGCGAACGCAATCGTGGTTATGCCCTTCAATGGTGGGTGTTTGCGATCTTCACGATCGCTATGTCCATTGCCTTCACCAGAGCAGCGGGGAAACACAAGGATTGACTGGTGGCCGGTTCAGAGCCGGTTGGCCGGCATCAGTACTCTGTTTCACGTGCAACATTGCGACGACGTGACCAGCGACGACTTCTACGCTGCCTCTTCAACAAGCGAGGCAATAGACACGAGTGACGTGCGTGGCAGTGCCCACGATCATGGGTCCAACCCCGGTTCGACTGGGAGCGCTGCTGACGCCGAAACAGAGCCGTGGATCGAACCTGACGACATCTCTGGGGTACGCAAAGCCTTGATCGTCTACCGAGTCATGGCCTATCTCGTGGGCACCTTCTTGGTCGTCCTGGTGTGTGTCGCAATGCCACTGAAGTACGCGGCCGGAAGGCCGACCATGGTCAATATCGTCGGCGTCTCTCACGGATGGCTCTATCCCGTTCTCCTCATCACGGCCTACATCTTGGGACGCAAGGCAGGATGGCCGCTCACGAGGTTGCTCATCATTGCCCTCGCTGGAACCGTGCCGTTTCTGTCCTTCGTTGCCGAGCATTTTGCCCGTAAGGATGTCGACCGCCGTATTGACGAGGCAAAGGACTACTGGGCTCACCACGAAGTACCCGCTAAGTGACGCGGCTTCCGTTTCGGAGGCTACGTGAGTCGATGCCCCCAAGAGCTCAACCACAGCGAGCCCAGGGGCCTGGACATGCCATCAACTGCCCGTAGCTCCTCGAAGCATGGGAGGCCTTCGCCAGTCGTGTGGACTCAAATCCCCTGATCACCAATCACCCATGACAATGTCCCTGGCCACCGCTTCAGCATCAGCCAGGGACATTCGTCATGTGATTATCACTTTGACAATATATCGATAAGTCGCTCTAACTCGTCATCATCGCTGAATGCCATCGTGATCGTGCCCCGACCGTTGCGACGCTTCACCTTCACCGCCGTCCGGAAACGCTGGGACAGCTCATCTCCCAACTTCATCGCCTCCGTGTCCCTCCCAGGCTTCTTGCGCTGATGCGGCTTGACCTCGGTGGTGTCATCCAGTGTCTGCCGAACGAGTTCTTCTGTGGCGCGTACTGACAAGCCTTCCGAGACAATGCGATCGGCTATCTTGCTCTGGAGGTCTGGATCATCCAGCGACAAGAGGGGACGCGCGTGCCCAGCGGTGATATCACCCTCGAGGAGTCGCTTCTGAACACCTGAACTCAGCTTCAACAGGCGGATCGAATTGGCAATTTGCGAGCGAGAGCGCTGAACTCGCTCAGACAGCTCGTCCTGAGTACAACCAAAATCATTGAGCATTTGCTCGTACGCCGCGGCTTCTTCCAACGGATTGAGCTGGACGCGATGGAGGTTCTCGAGAAGAGCATCTCGAAGCATGTCCTGGCTCGCTGTCGTACGTACGATCGCGGGAATAGTCGTCAGACCAGCCTGACGGGTCGCACGCCACCGCCGCTCACCCATGACGAGCTCATATCCATCGTCAACAGGCGTGACAACCACAGGCTGCAAAACGCCCACCGTCTTGATCGATTCTGTCAGCTCCGTCAGGCCATCGTCGTCAAAGATTTTGCGTGGCTGTTGGCCATTTGGCCGGACCTTGTCAACATCAATGAGCGCGAATCGTGATCCTTGGACTCTATCTTCCGCAGCGGCGTCCGCGAAGTCTCCCTCCTCCTCGGGGATGTCATCATCATCGTCATCGAGATCAGTCCTCTGGAAGAACTCCCCAAAACCGCGGCCCAGTCCGCTGTGTTTTGCTCCCACAGTCACAACTCCTTCGTCTCGGAGGTATCAACAGGCGAGTCTCCGCCATGCTTACTGGAATCCGAGACAGGCGCGTGTCGCTTGGCGAATTCTGCTGCCGCCTCCCGGTATGCGACGGCGCCGGCGGACTTCGGCTCGTAGGTCAGAACACTACGGCTGTAGCTTGGCGCTTCCGACACACGGACGGACCGCGGAATCCGCGCCTTCATCGTTTCGCGTGCAAAGTGGGTCCGGACCTCCTCATCCACCTGCGTGGACAACCTGGTCCTGCCGTCAAACATCGTCATAAGTATCGACCCAAGGCGGAGATCCTTGTTCATCGCACGACGGACAGCGTCAATGGTGCGCATGAGCTGAGTAACGCCTTCAAGGGCGTAATACTCACATTGGATAGGGAGCAAAACCTCGTCTGCAGCGACGAGTGCATTAAGGGTCAGCAGGCCGAGAGACGGCGGGCAGTCGAGAATAACGTAGTCGACCTCGTGAGTCTTGAGATACTTACGCAGCGCTTTCCGTAAGCGGCGCTCCCGCCCCTTCACATCAACAAGTTGGAGCTCTGCTCCGGAAAGATCAATCGTAGCCGGTACGACTTCGAGACCGGGCGCCTCCGGGCTCTCCTTGGCGACGAGGGCAATATCCTCCTCATCAATGAGGACCTCGTACGTTCCCGGTGTACCTGCCTCGTGGTCGATCCCAAGAGCTGTCGATGCGTTGCCCTGGGGGTCGGTATCGATGACGAGCACTTTTAGACCACTCATGGCCAAAGCGACGGCAAAATTGATTGCTGTGGTGGTCTTCCCTACTCCGCCCTTCTGATTGGCTACAACGATCGTGGCGGGTCCGGTGGGACGGGGGAGTGTCAATGGCACAGCAGATGCCGTCGAGCCATCAGCACGGTCGGCTGCCGTATCCTTTGCGTCAGGCACCTCGGGCCCATCAAAGGCCGCCCGCTTAGGTGCTCCGTCATAGATGGGGACCTCGTCGGTCATGCGCATCCTTTCCGTTGCGAGCGGGAGTGACGTTTCACGTGAAACACCGTCGCTTGGTCACTCTACCGGGCACATCCGCCAGAACCAGAGACATTTCCCCACCTGTGGATAACTACTCATCTTCACCATGGGCACCTGTGGATAACCCCATACTCCTGGTGGATAACTAGACCATAGGCGATAGCTCAAGAACATACCGGCTGAAAAGCCGTCGAACCGTTCTGTCCGACAACCCCGGATCGCGACTCGTCACTGCTGAAACTCGTCATAGGCTACATCGTGCGACAGGTACCCTCAGGCGGATTGCCTCTCTTTATAACCACGTCGTGGGAATGTACATCGTCCTGCCAAGCGGACAGTCCGGCCTGCACTCATTCCTCCACCCGGACTGCCATGACGACGGCCGCTACCTACGGTTTCGCGACATGACCAACGAATCCAAGATGCCATCGTCCCGAGAGCCAATGGCCCATGATCACATTCCTTGGACTGCTCGAGATTCCGCCCTGTAAGGATGCTCCGCCGAATACGGGCTAGCAGTTCGGCTGCTCGATGAGCCTGACGTCCCAGCTGTTGAGTTGATTGCTCCGGCTGGTGAGGCTGTCGAACTGGTCGTTTTCGTGCACTGCCGTGGCTATCTGCCTCCAACATCCCCTCTGAAGGCGATGCGATCGACGGGAACGAATCTGGCTACATACCGGCAGACAGTGCCGCGACCTCGTTCAACACGGTGTTGTTGACGTCCGTCGACGCGGCACCAATAACGTTGGTCAGCACTGTGCTGGGTGATGTGAGCGGCAACCTCGCCAACAATGTTGGACGGCACAGTACCGGCTCAGGATGGCACCGATGGTCGTGGTGGTGTTGGTGACGCCAGTGGGAACAGTGACAGGAGTTGCTAGGGAGGAGACCAAGGTTCGTCGCTCGGTACGTATTGGCAAAGCCATGTCGATCAATACCGTCGGATCGCCTGGGAGATGGCGTCAACGCCACGCCTGGATTGGTGTTTCACGTGAAACACCGCCATTCCATCTCGCTCAGGTTGGATCGAACTGCCGGATCGCCCTAGCAACGCAGCCGGCAAAGCGCCTCATCGACCCAGACTCCAGCGGCCCCTTTCAAAATCACAGTCATACACCTACAAACTCCAACTACGTTTGCGGTACCAACTACGCTATGACGGCACTGTCGTTCACATACGGTCCTCGCCGTGAACCCAAATACTGCCATCGTCACTCACACGCCATTGAGTTCACCATCTCTCACCACATAACGGTCACAGTCTGCTAACCAGCACCCGCTCCTGGTGTATCCCGCCACCGCCTCGCGAACCAACGGTCATCCTGATGCCAGCACAGGATGGACAACCTTGACTCAGTTGTCATGAGAGCATTCGGCGACATCCGAGCTGTGATCTCACCTAGTCAGATAGCGATCACGCACACCTTCGTCAGGGATCTCGATTTGGATTCTCGCCCGTGAAGCCTGCGACTCCTCACGCAGATTCAGACCGACGGACGCGCACTGCGCGCGTCACTTCCGACGATGGATCGGCACGAACGAGAAGCACCTCTGCAGACAGATGGCGCTTGGAAAGCTCCTTCTTCGCTTTGGCCACTTCTTCCTCAGCAGACTGCCCCTTCAATGCCAGAAGACAACCAGTCTGTCCGAACAAGCCAGCCGTCCATCCGACAAGGGTCGCCAACTTCGCAACCGCTCGGGACACGACGACGTCAACCGAAATACCTGCATCCTCGGCCCGGTCTCGCACAATCGTCACCCGATCACCCAAGCCAAGCTCATCTACGACTTCGGTCAAAAAGTTGGACCGTCGCAGCATCGGCTCGACGAGGGTCATCTCCAAGTCCGGTCGCAAAACCGCCAGTGGAATACCAGGTAATCCTGCACCACTCCCGACGTCAGCGACTCTCGATCCTTGCGGAATCAGGCTTTCCAAGGCCGCACTGTTGAGGATGTGGCGCTCCCACAATCTGTCGACCTCGCGAGGTCCAATCAATCCCCACTCGACTCCTCGATTAGCCAATATATCGACATATCGTTTAATTGTTTTATAGCTGTCGCCATAAAGTCGTTCGGCTATCGTGTCGTCCGTCACCTCGGTCATGCCAAACATCCTGCCATGTCTGCATACAGTGAGGAGGCTCCCTCATTCACCATTCCTCAGGTACCCCGGTCGCCGCCTTCGGAGTCCTCGCGACCTGCCGATCCCACTGGCGCCAGCCATCACCATGCATGACAAGGCCCATCCCAACCCTCCGGTATCTCGGCCACATGATGTTCTGGGGGTCTTTGTTCCTCTCCTCGAACCTTTCATCGTCCAGATCTCTTCGGACTAAGAACTACCCAATAACGCTGACCCAGCCACCGATGAAACACTGGGCATAGCTGTTGAACCCTGACCGCGCCCATGATCACGTCGACAGGTATCAGGCCACGCATGATCACAAACATTCAGCATCGAATTCGAAGGACATGTGCCGGATAGCTCTCCCCGTCTTCATCCCCTGGCATGTCATCATGGCGCTTCAACATTGACTGCTGTGCCATAGAGGGCGGGGGAGTGGTTGCGAAGCTGTCCACTCCCAAGTGGTATCCATCCCATGATCAACCTGTCAAGCCTAGAGTCGGGCGCGCAACTACAGCAAAGACACTTGGCGAGTGAGGTCCCGTGCACACTCGGGCCCTGTGGGTCCTATGTCGCTCGCAGCCTCCACCCATCAAGGTTCATCTGATTAGTCAGCCGACCAGTCTCCTCACTTGCGAGATACCGTTGGTATTCAATAACTTGTACACAACGCAATTCCAGTCATGTGGTTCAGTGCCCCATTTCGCTAGCTTCGAGCACAAGGCTCCAGCACAACGGAATAATGACCCTAATCTTGAGTCATTAAGACTCAAGTTCTGAATACACCGTCCGTCGATGTGTACGGTCAACATGCAATCTCGCCAGTGTCGTGCCGCCAGCCAACAGCCTCACCACGACATTCTCGAATGCCATTTCGGATATCAGATCGGTTAGATCGTCACGCGATCTCCAGCCTCGAAGGATCAGCAACGCTCAGGCCATGGGCATGACGACAAACTGAGACTCCGCGGGAGGTATAACGGGTCACATACGACTTCCCCCACAACACAGCGCCGACTCATCCACATCCGACTGAAGCAGCACATAATCCAGCAAGACCCCAGGCGTCGAAGTGCGAACGACCGCAGCGGGAGCTTCTACCAGCAATCACGCTTCAGGCCGACGAAACCCTTCACAAGCTCCGATGTTCCACGTGGAACAGTTCCAGCCATATATAGTTTTGTCGATATATGGATTAATAACTATGACGTCGGAAATCCTCGTCCCCAGGCAAGAACCCGCAGTCCACGCATCCGCACCTTTCCCCACCTCTCTCAGGCGTCGCGGACCGGATGGCCAGCAGGACCCTCCGCACGGTCACCACCTACACCGCACGACTAGCAGCGTCACACGCACGCCAACGGATGACAAGAGGGGAGTGACCCCATCACAGATCCGGTTCGAACTCAACATAGGCATCGACAACCACACGCTTCACAAACTCCCGCCAACACAGCTCACACAAAGCCACACAGCCACCAGCCCCCTGCCACTCATGGCTTATCATCACACCGCTCGCAGAGCGCTCAACACTCAGCAGCGCGCAGAGACAGCACACACGCCAGGGACGTGCGGCCCCCGCATATCACTTCACGCGAATCTCATCGAAGGTCGCCGTCGTCATACGGACGTTCACCGGCACCTCGTCGCCAACCTGGGCGGGCTCTCCGGGACCTCCGATGAAGACCATCGAGGAATGCATGTGGGGAGGCTCTGCGAAGACCGGGCGCCGTCCAGCAATGGTGAACGGGCTCGTCACCCGTCCCACCATCTGCTGCAGAGCCTCAGCCCCCGGGATGAGCCATTGCCGCAAGGACCCGGCAGAGATCGGCGCCGACAAGGCAACGCCATGGGCCGTTCCTCCCGATACCACGACAATGTATCCGTCAGCACGGGTCTTGATTCGGTGATAACCAACCGGCGTTCCCTTGGGCAGCCAGTGGATGTCCAGAACCGTTCCCGTCACCCGGTAAGCGTCGACGTCACCCAGCCACAGCCGGGTCCCGACACGCATCCGCACCGGGACGTCGAGTTCCTTCGACAGCGTCTTGTAGTCGTCAAGGCCGAGATGGGAGAACCAGATACCGCGTGAGGCCAACGGATGACGCTTGACGATCCGCGCCATCTCGCGACCTTCATCGAGTGCCGCCCCTGACGGAAGGTGAATCGTCCATCCACGCACGTTCAAACCGTCAAGATCCAGTGCCGCGACTTCATCTGCGCGCACACCGTGGCGATGCATGGAGGTCTCCACCTCGACGAGGATGGGTGCGCCCGGCGCAATCTCACGCACAGCGGCCACGTCTTCAGCCCTCGAGATCGTCGTGATGACCTTGGAATCGCTCAACAGCTCAGTGGCCACCTCGTCACCGGGTCGCCACGGGTTGAGGACGACAACCTCCTTGTCCCAGCCATGCTCACGGACCGACACCACCTCTTGGGCCACGCCAACGGCAATGATGCCGACACCGAGGCGCTGCGACTCCTGCACCGTCAATGCGTGTCCGAATCCGTACCCATTTCCCTTGGTCACAGGCACGATTCCCGGGCAGGAATCAACGAATGCCGCCACGTGACTGTGCCAGCGTTCCGTATCAACAGTGAGTTTGAGCATGTCAGCGTCTCTTCATGTAGAAGTCAAAAGCCTTGTAAAGGATGGGGTTGATCGGCTTGTCCCACTCGCCGGGGAAGGCCACCGCCTGGCCACCGCTGCCCACCTTGAACTGGATAAGTCCGATCTCCGGATCATCAGCACCAACACCGGCGACGATGCCACGCATGTCGTACACAGCGCATCCCGCTTCATTGGCGGTGCGAATCATGGCCCACTGAATGGCGTTGGATCCACGCACCTCACGCTTAGCCGTGGTCGATGCGCCATAGGAGTACCAGGCGTGCTCACCAACGGTGACGAAGGTCGTCGAGGCGACGAGATCTCCTTCATGCTCGGCGAGGAAGACCTTCATGCGACCCTCTTCCTCAGCATTCAGAACGTCCCACATGTGCTCGAAGTACTCCAGCGGACGTCCCGTGAACCCATCACGCTCGGCGGTCTCCAGGTAGACCTCGTGGAATCGCGGCAAGTCTTCACGGGTTCCGAGCTTGACCTCGACGCCAAGCTTGTTGGCTTTCTTGATGTTGCGACGCCACAGCTGATTCATACCCTTGAGGAGCTCGTTCTCAGTCTTCTGAGTGCCATCCTCGTGGCGTAACGGAAGCTGGAAGTTGAACTGCGGCTGTCCGGCGGCGAATCCGTGGCCACTCTCGTCAGTCACCCATCCGCCCTGCTTAAGCACCGACATGACGCGCTCACCCTCAGGGGTCGTGACGTCCGGTTCCACCTCAGTCAGTGAGGTGACGTTGTCGTCGGCGATGGCGTCCTTGATCGTCTTGGTACCCCAGATATGGTGCACGACGGCCGGCCCGATACGCACGGCGAAAGCTTGGCGTTTCTTGACGTGGGCAACCAGGGCGTCAAAGTGCCCGGCGATGTCGTCGCGGGACCAGTCGAGGACCGGTCCTTCCGGCAGATAGGCCAGGTGACGAGGCAGCTTGGGGAGCTTGCGGTAGAGGATCAATCCAACACCGGTGAGCTCGTCACCGTCGTAGAACCCGATCCGTTCACCTCGCCACTCCGACTTCACCCGCGCCCATGCCGGGGTCTGCAAGAAAGAAGCTGACCCTCGGGCCGCAATGAACTCGAGCATGATAGGGACGGAAATGGGGCGAACGGAAATCGTCACTCTTCCGACTATAACGTCGGAATAATCCCCTCATCAAAGATGACAGCCACGTCTGACGGCTTGATCGGCTCAGCCCCGGGACCACTCCTCACGTCAGCAGGGATGGGCGACCGTGGTCATCTCGGAAAAACGTGGGCAACGTGCAGTGGAAGAAGGTACGGAGACGTAGGGATCCGTGCACAACGAGAGAGCCCGGCGGGCATCACACCCACCAGGCTCCACGCTTGTGACTCGACTAAGTATGCGTCACTGCTCCTGCGTGATGACCACGTGACGCTTGGGCTCGACACCCTCGGACTCGCTGACGAGCCCCGCGGCCGCAACCGCGTCATGCACGATCTTGCGCTCGAAGGGGTTCATGGGAGCCAGGTGAGCCGGCTCACCGGACTCCTTGACCGACTGAACTGCCTCAGTTGCCAGGGCCACTAGCTCCTTGCGACGCGACTCCCGGTATCCGGCAATGTCGAGCATGAGGCGGGAGCGATGCCCGACCTCGGTCATGACGGCCAAGCGGGACAGCTCTTGCAGGGCCTCCAGAACCTGGCCGTCCTTGCCGACGAGGGTCTGGGAATCCGTGACGATGGAGATGTGGGCTCGCCCGCTCTCCACATAGGTGTCGATGTCACCATCCAGGTCGGCAATGTCGAGGAGCTCCTCGAGGTAGTCGGCGGCAATGTCACCCTCCTCATCCAGAGGGTCACCAGACTGCTCGTCGTCACTCTCTTCATCGTCCTCGTCCTCGACGTCATCCCCTGACTCGAGGTCGACGTCGTCGTCCTCAATCTCCTCGACATCGATATTGCCATGGTTCTCAACCTGATCGACGTCGAGCTCCTCGATGCGCTCGCTGCTCTCGCTCATCGTTGTTCGTTACCTCTCAAAATCAACCAGTCATACTGGTCAGTGGAATGGTTCATGACGGGTCCGGGGCCCGGCCTCACTTCTTGCGTTGGGCTCGCGTCTGCTTGGCCGGCTGCTGACGACGGACGACCTGACGGCCACCACTGGCGTCCTTGCGTACCGTCTGACGGGTGACACCCTGACGGGCAACCATCGGCTTCTCGCCATCCTCAGCAGTTGCCACCGGAGTGGGAGCGACGACCTTGCGGCGACGCTTCTCACGACGGGCACGCTCGATCTCGTCGGGATCCTTACCCTTGGCGATCATGCGCTCACGCCAGTCGATGTAGGCCGGGGTGTTCGGCGTCGGGTTGTTACGAATGAGGATCTCCTGCTGACCGAGAGTCCACAGGTTCGAGGTGCACCAGTAGAGCATGACGCCGATCGGGAAGCTCACACCGGAGAACAGGTACATCAGCGGGAAGAGGTAAATCATCATCTTCTGCTGCTGTGCCATCGGGCCGGTCAGGGACTCCGGCGGCATGTTCTTCCGCATCAGCTGAAGCTGGGTGTAGAACAGCGTCGCCACCATGATGATGATGAGGACCAGGGCGACGACCTGGGTGCCGCCGAAGCCGTCGTTCATCGGCAGGAAGCGACCGGCCAGCTCAGCGCCGAAGAACTTGGCGTGCTGCAGGGACTCCATGAGCCCCGGATTCTCGGTGAAGAAGTGACCGCGGGCGATACCGCGGGAGGCGCCGTCGAGCACGCGGAACAGGGCCAGGAAGATCGGCATCTGCAGCAACACGGGGAGACAGGACGCTGCCGGGTTGACCCCTTCCTCGCGGTAGAGGTTCATCATCTCCTGGCCGGCACGTTCCCGGTCGTCGCCGTACTTCTCCTGGATGGCCTTCATCTTCGGCTGGATGAGCTGCATCGATCGCGCAGAGTTGATCTGCCTGACGAACAGCGGCACCAATAGCAGCCGGATGAAGATCGTCAGACAGACGATGGCCAACGTCCACGACACGCCAGAGTCGCGACCGAACAGTGGCGACCACAGGTAGTGGAAGAGGACGAGCAGGCCGGACACCGCCCAGTACAGCGGCACCATGATGGCGTGACCCATCGCATGGAGGGCGCCGCCCAGGCCGAGTATGACCAGCGGGTTGAGCATCAGTTCTCACCTCGGGTGTGGGAAGGGGTACCCATGTGGGTACTCCCCGGATCGGTGTGTCCGGGGATGGTTCGTGGGACCGATCCGCGATCCCTCGGGTCATCACCCGTCAGGTCATCGGTCGGTTTCTTTGTGGAGCGCGCGAGCTCGGGGTGGAGTTCACGCCATTGCCTCGCCTCGGGGGTGCCCGGCACTGGGTCATACCCGCCGTTGGACCATGGGTTGCATCGCAGAATCCGCCAGATGATCATCGGTGTCGCTCGGAACACTCCGTGCACCTTCAGGGCTCGCAGACCGTAGGCGGAACAGCTCGGCTCATACTTGCAGACGTCTCCGTAAAGCGGCGAGATGAAGGCACGCCAGCCTTTGACGAAGCCAATGGCCAGCCACGTGAGGGGACGAAACCGCCGCAACGTGCCCCACACGCCGCTGCTGTGATCCGGTCGCCGTGCCGGTACCGCTGCAGCCATCATCGAAGTTTCCGCAGTGCCTGGTGCCATGCGCCGTCGAGATCCTTCGCGACTCGACCCGGTTCGGTTGCGGCAGTCGGCAGAGCCCGCACGACGACGACGGTGCCGTCCGCGAGTTCGTCGACGAGGGGACGACACAGGTGCCGCAGGCGCCGCTTCACACGATTGCGGGTGACGGCATTACCCACGGCCTTGGAGACGACAAAACCGACCCGGGGCGCAAGCTCGGATCGGGAAGTGATCGGTCCGTCGGACGCTGATGGACCACCGGTACCACAGTTGTCCACAGTGGCTGTGGACAACTCGGTGATGTCGGTCGGATCGGGCTGAACCTGTGCACATCGTCCAGCGTGGACGACGAGAGTAGGACGGCCTGATCTGACGCCCCCGCGGACCGCGGCGCGGAAGTCACCGGGACGGTGCATCCGCGACCGGGCGGGCAGCATGGGGACTCAGGCCGACAGCTTGGCGCGACCCTTGCGACGACGAGCGGCGAGGATGCCGCGGCCGGCGCGGGTGCTCATGCGGGAACGGAAACCGTGGTTACGGGCACGACGACGATTGCTGGGCTGGAAAGTGCGCTTCACGGGGATGTTCTCCCTTGTGTCTCGGGGATCACCCGGGGGATCGACACGAGCCGGTCCCATGTGTCCGGGGCGCCCGGATGGGCGCAGGGGAAGTGGACGCTGAAGACAGCGACCGGACAACTGTACGTTGTCGACCCCGTCATCGGCAAACTGACAATCTCGCAACGAGTAGTCATCGAACAACACCCATGAAACCACAGTCATGTAGTCCTCTGACCCGCTTGACAAGCCACTCAAACCGGTTGCGGATGGACCCGTGACTCACTAGCGTTCGACAGTGCGGTGCCCCTCCGGTGCCTTGACACACGGGTTGTGGAAAACTGTGTGGACAACTCTCGACGACTTCTAGGGAACAGGTGGTGGA